>NZ_BLPF01000001.1:735000-3135000 GCF_011764425.1 Phytohabitans houttuyneae | reverse complement strand
CAACCCCTTTGTCCGGGTTTTGACCTTGAGTCAGCACCCGGTGTGCGACAGTCACCAGTCAATGTAGTACAGTCCGCGCCGCATTGCCGACATTTCCGGCGCAATCCCTAGGACGGATGAGCCGCGAGGTGTCCTCTAGCAGATTACGCGCAGTGCGCCCGGCACGCTCGTGAAGCGGACTTTTTCTCGCTCGCCGAGGTAGTCGCCGTCGAGCTGGAATGCCTGAGGTCGCTCCGCCACCAGGGAAAACTCCGCGATGTCGTGCAGCCGTACCACCTGCGAGCCGTGCGGCTGGCGATGGCGGGACAGGAGCTGCGTCACTGTGCGTGTTGTGCTAGGCACACGCAGTCGGCGCAGGGCGAGCACGTCGAGGCCGAGGTCGAACGACGCATCCGGGTTGGGGTTGATCACCCGGTCGCCGATGAAGGTCCACGGCGCGGTGTTCTGGATGATGACCGTCGATAGCTCGCTCTCGGCCGACTCACCCGGCTGTTCCAAGGTGATAGCGGGGTGACGCCGGTCCATCGCTGTGAAGTACTGAGTCACCGCGGAACGCATGTAAAGGGCGGGAGTCGATGTGCGCCCGCGCAGTCGGGCCTGCTCGACTCGCCGCACCACCGAAGCGTCCAAACCCAGTCCGGCGCAGAATGTGAAATATCTGTCGTCGGCACGTCCCAGCCCGATTGTCCGGACCCGGCCGGTGCGCAGGGCCTCAAGGATCACGCTCGCGCCCTCGGCCCACCCCTTGGGGAGCCCGAGCGCTCGGGCGAAGACGTTTGTCGAGCCGCCCGGCACCACGGCCAGCGCGGGGCGGGTCTCGACCGGGGCGCCGGCCATGAGCCCGTTGACCGTCTCGTTGATCGTGCCGTCGCCACCGAGAGTGAAGACCACGTCGACGCCGTCGGCGGCCGCGTCGCGGGCGAGGGCCATCGCGTGCCCGCGCCGGCGGGTCTGCTCCACCGTGAGGTCGAACTCGCTGCGGAGCGCCCGCACAAGCACGTCCCGCGCGCGCTCGCTCGTGGTGGTCGCCTTGGGATTGACGACCAGTAACGCCCGCATGGGCGGGACTGTACTCCGCGGCGAGTATCGTGTGCGCGTGATCCAGGACTCCCCGGCGCTGCCCGGCACGCTGCGCTGGGCGGTGTGGCTGCTGATCGCGGAGGCGGCCGCGGTCGCGCTCGTCGCCGCGTACCTGGTGTACGAGGACCTCACCGGCACCGCCAACAGCATGGCCGTCGCGCTCATGGTGACCGCCTTCGCCATCGCCGGCGCCGCGCTGCTCTTTGTGCTGGCCAGGGCGCTGTCCAACCGCCGTGCGGGCGCGCGTGGGCCGGCCATCGTGCTCCAGCTGATGCTGCTGCCGATCGGCTACTTCATGATCCAGGGCGGGCTCGCGTGGGCCGGCGTCCCGATCATCACGATCGCGGTGGCGGTCGGAGCGCTGTTGGTCACCCCATCGAGTACCAAAGCGCTCGGTCTGGGCTGAACACGACACCCGAACGGATGGCTGTGCCACCGTTTGCGCGCCCGCGCCCCTAAAGTGTCGCCGTGGGTGTAGACGGGGCAGTGCGGCCACCGGCGTACCAAACGCTCGCGGAAGACCTCCGGGCCGAGATCACATCAGGGAGGCTCCGGCCGGGTGAACGACTCCCGACCGAGCCACAGCTGTGCGCCCGCTCAGGGGTCAGCCGCAGCACCGTGCGAGAGGCGCTACGCCTGCTCGCCAGCCAGCATCTCATCGTCACGACGCGGGGGGTGACCGGCGGCAGCTTCGTCGCCCATCCCAGCCCGCAAGACCTCTCCGACACGCTGTCGACGGGCCTCAACCTGCTGATCAGCACCGCCACCGCCGGCCTCTGCGACCTGCTTGAGGTGCGCGAGTCCCTGGAGGTGCCGGCGGCCGCCCAGGCCGCCCGCCGGCGCACGGAGGGGCACATCGCGGAGCTGGAGGCGGCGCTGCTCGACCCGGCGGAGATGGACGTGACGGCGCTGCTGGCCACGCACAAGGCGTTTCACGCCGCGCTGGTCGCCGCCACCGGCAACCCGCTCTTCGAGCTGCTCAGCCGGCCGCTCTACCAGGTGTCGAACGAGCGGGAGGTGGCCGCCACGGCGCCGCCCGGCTTCTGGCAGCAGGTCGACCTCGACCACCGCGAGCTGCTGCGCTGCGTGAAGGCGCAGGACGCCGAGGGCGCCACCAAGGTCGCCCGCGAGCACATCACGTTCATCCGGACGGCGCTCGTCCCACCGGACTGACTTCAGAAGAAGAGGGCTACCGCGATGTCCGCGGTGGTCCGGACCGTTGCTCCCGCGGCCTCACCCTCCGCGGCTGGTCGCGCTTCGCCGTGGGTCGTGCTCCGTGGGCGGCGCGGCCTCTGCGGGCGGCGCGGCCTCTGCGGGCGGCGCGGCCTCTGCGGGCGGCGCGGCCTCTGCGGGCAGCTCGGCCTCTGCGGGCGGCGCGGCCTCTGCGGGCAGCTCGGCCTCCGTGCGCCGTTGGCCGCGAAGAGAGGCTCAGGGGGAGCGGCGCGTCAGCAGCCGGATCGAGGCGCGGTCGTCCTCCACCATGGCGGACGCGGCGGTGGTGAGCGCGGTGAGCACCTTCCACGCGAAGGAGGACTCGGCCGGCAGCCGGGCGCCCCGCACGGTGTTGACCGAGACCTCGACGCTCAGCGCGTCGTCGGTGACCGAGAAGCGGCACTCGAGCTCGGCATCCCGGCTGGCGATGGCGAGGAGCATCGCACACGCCTCGTCGACCGCGATCCGCAGGTCTTCGATCTCGTCGAGCGCGAAGTGCAGGCGCGCGGCAAGGCCAGCCGTCGCTGTGCGCAGCACCCCGAGATATCCGACGTCGGCCGGCACGGTGAGCAACACAACGTCGTCTTCGATCACCGGCTCCACATGCACTGTCAGCTGACTCACCCCGCCCAGCGACTCTACCGGCTCAGGGCCGTTCGACGGACTCCGGCATCGCCAGTTTATGGAGGGCAGGTCCGGCGAGCCGGTACGGGACCCACTCGTCCATGGCCGCCGCACCGAGCGCCGCGTAGAAGTCGCGGGCCGGGTTCCAGTGCAGGACCCACCAGTCCAGCCGCTGGTACCCGCGTTCCACGCAGATCCGTGCGAGGGTGGTGAGCAGGAGCCGGCCGGCCCCAGTGCCCCGGGCCGAGGGGCGGACGTAGAGATCCTCCAGGTAGATCCCGTGCACGCCTTCCCAGGTGGAGAAGTTCAGGAACCACAGCGCGTACCCCACGACGTCGCCGGAGCGGACCGCGACGTGGCCGAAGAGGGCCGGCTGTGGTGCGAAGAGGGCGGCGTGGAGCTGCGGGTCGGTGAGGTGGCACTGCTCAGGCGCCCGCTCGAACTCGGCGAGCTCGTGCACCATAGCGACGATGGCCGGCACGTCGTCAGGACGTGCCGGCCGGATCATGACCTCGGAAGAAGCTGGGGTCACGCCTGCTTGGTCTCCCAGAAAATCTTGGAGATCTCCTCGATCTTGCTCAGCAGCTCGTCGGCCTTCGCCGGGTCGGCCGAGCCCTTGGCGCCGGCGGCGCCCGCGAGCTTGGTGGCCTCGTTGAAAAGCTGGTGCAGGTGCGGGTACTTCTCGAAGTGCGGCGGCTTGAAGTAGTCGGTCCACAGCACCCACAGGTGGTGCTTGACCAGTTCGGCGCGCTGCTCCTTGATGATCAGAGCCCGCGTACGGAATTCGGAGTCGGTGTTCGCCTGGTACTTCTCGGCGATCGCCTTCACCGACTCGGCCTCGATCCGTGCCTGCGCAGGGTCGTAGACGCCACACGGCAGGTCGCAGTGGGCGCTGACAATCGTGCGCGGAGCAAGGATGCGTGGAAGTCGCATAAGGACCCTCCATGACGTTTGCGATGATCCGGGAAAGACCCTACTCCCTGTCCGACTGCCCCATGCGCGAGAGGTGAAACACACATGCCGTTCGCGGTTCTCGTGCGTGGCCCGTCCATGGTGCCGGCGCTGCGCGACGGCGACGCCTTGATCGTGCGGCGCGGCGGCCGCGCGATACGGCCGGGCGACGTCGTCGTGGCGAGATTCAGGTCCCGGCCCGACCTGCTCGTGGTAAAGCGCGCGGTCCGCGCACAAGACGGCGGTTGGTGGGTACAGGGAGACAACGGTCTGGTCACGGATGACTCCCGTGCTTACGGGGTGGCAGATGTGATCGGGCGGGTGGTGCTGCGCTATTGGCCGCGCCCGGGGTTTATGCTCAAGTTTCGGACCGGGTGACCCCCGCACCGCGCACCGCCCCTCGTGCACTCACCGTCGCGTGCACAGCCGGCGGGCCCGAAGCGTTCGCTGCCAGGGGCGAGCGAGGAAACAAACGTTGGGGAGTCACCGCATGTCTTCGTCCTCATTAGACCCCGTTTTTGAGCTCCATCGCGGCGGCAAGATGGCCGTCGCCGCCACGGTGCCGCTGACCAGCCGCGAGGATCTTTCACTGGCGTACACGCCGGGTGTGGCAAAGGTCTGCGAGGCGATCGCGGCCGAGCCGGACCTCGCCGCTGAGTACACCTGGACCGGCCACACCGTCGCCGTCGTGACCGACGGGACCGCCGTGCTGGGCCTGGGAAACATCGGCCCGCGCGCCGCGATGCCGGTCATGGAAGGCAAGGCGGTGCTGTTCAAGCAGTTCGGCGGCGTGGACGCGGTGCCGATCTGCCTCGACACGCAGGACGTCGACCAGATCATCTCTGTGGTGACCGCGCTGGCGCCCTCGTTCGGCGGGATCAACCTCGAGGACATCTCGGCACCCCGGTGCTTCGAGATCGAGCGGCGGCTCGACGATGCCCTGCCGATCCCGGTCTTCCACGATGACCAGCACGGCACCGCGATCGTGGTGCTCGCCGCCCTGCGCAACGCGGTCACCCTGCTCGACCGCAAGATGGATGATCTGAACGTCGTCGTGAGCGGCGCGGGCGCGGCCGGCGTCGCGGTCACCAAGATGCTGATCGCCGGCGGTGTCGACGCCGACCGCGTCATCGTCGCCGACTCGCGCGGGGTCATCCACGGTGGGCGAAGTGACCTCACCCCGGTCAAGTCCGAGCTCGCCGCCACCACCAACGGCGCGCTCCACCACGGCCGGGTCGTCACCGGTGGCATCACGGACGCGCTGGCCGGCGCGGACGTGCTGATCGGCGTCTCGGGTGGCCAGATCCCGGAGGAGGCGGTGGCCGGCATGGCGCCCGAGGGGATCGTCTTCGCACTCGCCAACCCCACGCCCGAGGTGCACCCCGACGTGGCCTCGCGGTACGCGGCGCTGGTCGCCACCGGCCGCAGCGACTTTCCGAACCAGATCAACAATGTGCTCGCGTTCCCCGGCGTCTTCCGGGGCGCCCTCGACGCGCGGGCGACGACGGTCACCGACGGCATGAAGGTGGCCGCCGCGGAGGCCATCGCCGGCGTGGTGGCCGACGCGCTGCGGGCCGACGCGATCGTGCCCTCGCCGCTCGATCCGCGCGTGGCGCCCGCGGTGGCAGAGGCTGTGGCCGATGCCGCCCGGCGCGACGGAGTCGCCCGCGTCGCCTGACGCCTTTGCTAGCGTGCGGATCATGCGTGCCGCGTATGCCTCCGCGTTCGACGACGACAACCCGCTCGCCGCGTTGGGGGTGGGGGAGCAGCCCGAGCCGGCACCGCCGAGCCCGGACTGGGTGACCGTCGAGGTCAAGGCCAGCTCCCTCAACCACCACGACCTGTGGTCACTGCGCGGCGTCGGGTTGTCCGCGCAGCAGCTGCCGATGATCCTCGGTTGCGACGCGGCGGGCCTGGATCCTTCCGGCGCGGAGGTCGTCGTGTACGCGGTGATCGCCGACTCCGCCGACCCGCGCGGCTACTCGCTGCTGTCCGAGCGGTACCCCGGCACGATCGCCGAGCGGGTCGCGGTGCCCCGCGCCAACGTCGTGCCCAAGCCGGCCGGCATGTCCTTTGCGGACGCCGCCTGCCTGCCGACCGCGTGGCTGACGGCGTACCGCATGCTCACCACCCGCGGCCGCATCCACGAGGGCGAGTCCGTGCTGGTGCAGGGCGCCGGGGGCGGTGTGGCGACGGCGGCCGTCGTGCTTGCCGCCGCGCTGGGCAAGCGGGTGTACGCCACGAGCCGCGACGCCGCCAAGCGCGAGCGCATCGCCGCACTCGGCGCGACCGCGCTGGAGCCGGGCGCCCGCCTGCCCGAGCGCGTCGACGTGGTCATCGAGACGGTGGGCGCCGCGACGTTCGACCACTCGCTCAAGTCGGCTGCCTTCGGCGGTCGCATCGTGGTCTCCGGCGCGACCGCCGGCCACGAGCCGAAGGTCAACCTCCGTCGCGTCTTCGCGATGCAGCTGGAGATCCTCGGCACCTCCATGGGCACGGCCGAGGAACTGGCCGGCCTGCTCACCCTCTGCCAGGAGCGCGGCATCAGCCCCGTGGTCGACAGCGTCTTCCCGTTTTCCGAGGTGGAGGCCGCGTTCGCCCGCCTGCACTCCGGCGACGTCTTCGGCAAGGTGGTCGTCGACCACACCCGCTAGCGGCGGGTCACCCGAGCTTGTCGTCGAGGCGGCCCAGGCCGGTGGAGCCCACGTCGCCGGGCAGCCGCCGCTTGGCGTCGGCGTCGCCGTAGAGGGACCACCGCCAGAAGTCGAGCGTCGAGCCGGCCACCACGTCGAAGGCCCGGTTGCCCTCACGCAGCAGCGACTGGCCGTGGTCGCCGTCGGGGAGGGTGAGGAATGCCTTCGGCCACGGCACGCTGTCGTAGGCGGCCCTGCCCGACGCGTACGAGACGACCGAATCCTGCTGCCCGTGCACGAAGAACAGCGGCGCCGGCGGGCCGGTGAAGCCGAGCCCCACGCCGAGCGCGCTGCCGGCGAGCACCACGCCCGCGTCGAGCCGCTCGTCACGGGCCACGCTGAAGAGGCCGATGGTGGTGATGCCGCCCGCCGAGTGACCGGCGGCGGCGAGGCGGTCGGTGGCGAGGCGCCCGCGCAGCGCGTCGCCCGCGCGGCGGTCCAGCTTGAGGACCTCGGTCAGCACGTACGTGGCGTCGGCCGGCTGGTTGACCACGTCCAAGGCGTCGAGGCGCTCGGTGCCGCGGCTCGTGTACGGGTACGTGGGCGCCACGACCACGAAACCCGCCGAGGCCCAGCGCTCGAGCAGCGGCTGGTAGTCGCGCGGCGTGCCGGTCAGCCCGTGGCTGAAGAGGATCACCGGGAAGCGCCCGGCGTCCGCGTCCGGTGCCCAGATCGTCACCGGCAGCGGCCGGTCGCCCCGGGCGAGCCGCAGCTGCCGCGTGTCCACGTCGAAGGTCTGCCTCGGCGCCCGCCCGGTCGCGGCCGGCGCCGGTGACGCGGAGGGCGTGGCGGTCGAGGAGGTGGGGGGTGCGGAGGTGGCGGCGGGCCGAGGCACGGAAACCGAGCAGCCGGCGAGCAGGAGCGCGGACGCGGCCGCGAGGCTAGCGCGCAACCAGGCCTCCGGCGCCCACGAGGCGAACCAGCTCGGGCAGCACCACACCGAGCGGCGCGTCCAGCGTCAGCGCCGAGTACGCGTCGCCCCGGGTCGCCCCACGGTTGACGATCGCGACCGGGATGCCGAGCTTGGCCGCGCGCAGCACGAAGCGGCGCCCCGACATCACGGTCAACGACGAGCCGAGCACGAGCAGCATGCGCGCGCTCTCCACCAGCGCGAAGCTGGCGTCCACCCGCGGCCGAGGCACCGTCTCGCCGAAGAAGACCACGTCGGGCTTGAGCGTGCCCCGCCCGCAGGCCCGGCAGCCGACCAGGCGAAACCGCTGCACGGCCGCGTCCGGCAGGTCGACGTCACCGTCGGGGTTGACCGCGATCACCTGCGCGTGGAACTCCGGGTTGACCAGCCGCAGCCGCCGGTCCAGCTCGTCCCGCGCGGTCCCCTCGCCGCAGTCGAGGCAGACCACCCGGTCGAGGTTGCCGTGCAGCTCGATCACGCCGGTGCAGCCGCCTGCCTGGTGCAGGCCGTCGACGTTTTGCGTGATCACCCCGCGGAGCAGCCCGCCGGCCTGGAGGTCGGCGACGGCAACGTGCCCGGGGTTGGGCTCGGCGCGGGCGATGGTCCGCCAGCCGACGTGGCTGCGCGCCCAGTACCGCTGGCGGGCGACCGAGTCCCGGGTGAAGGTCTGGTAGGTCATCGGCGCGTGCCTGGCCTGCACACCGTCCGGCCCCGGTAGTCCGGAATGCCGGAGTCGGTGGAGATGCCGGCGCCGGTGAGGACGGCCACGCCACCCTCCGCCACCATCTCGGCCAGCCGCTCGGTCCCGTCGATCACCCATCCATGGTGCCTCAGCTTTCCAGCGACAGGCGGCTCCGCGCGGCGGCGTCGTCGTAGAGGGTCCAGCGCAGAAAGTCGAGCGTCACCGCCAGCACCTGGGCGAAGCCGGGCCGGCCCGGGGTCAGGTACGCGCCGTGGTCCTGCCCGGGCAGCGCGAGGAACGTCTTGGGCCAGTGCACCCGGTCGTACGCCGCGCGCGCCGCCTCGATCGGCACGGTCGGGTCCTCGGTGCCGTGCACGAAGAGCATCGCCGCCGGCGGCCCGGCGAAGGCGCCCGCCATCCCCGCACCAGCGATCACGATGCCCCCGCGCAGCCGGCGGTCGTGGCCGGCGGTGAAGAGGCCCGCGGTCGTGTACCCGCCGGCCGAGTGCCCCGCCGCACCGATCCGGCTGCTGTCCAGGTGGCCGTCGAACGCCGCGAGGGCCAGCACCTCGCGCACCACGTGCCACGCGTCGGCGGGCTGGTTGCGGACGTCGGCGCGGCTGAAGCGGCGGGCGTCCTCGCGGGTGCGCGGGTACGCCGGGGCCGCCACCACGAAGCCCGCCGCGGCCCAGCGGCTGATGATCTCGGCGTGGTGGGCGGGGAGGCTGTATAGGCCGTGGCTGTAGAGGACCACGGGAAAGCGCCCGGTGGCGATCGGGGCGTCGGGCCCGGCGTGGAGGGCCGGGTACCAGAGCGTTGTCGGCAGCGGACGGGCCTGGCCGCGGCTGAGCGGCAGCGCGCGGACGCCCACCGGATAGGTGACGGACGGGGCGGAGGCGTAGGAAACGGCGTGTGGCGCCGGAGCGCCACACGCCGCCGAAGCGAGCAACAGGACCACGCCGACGAGTCCCGCTGCGGACCGCTTCATGTTTCGACGGTACGGACGAGACCGCCGTACTGGGCCGGCTTTCCGGTTCCCGTACGGCGGCCATCCGGACACCAAGGTCTCTTACCAGTGGGCTACTTGTGCGACAGCTGCGGCAGCCAACCGAGCCAGCGCGGCAGGTACCAGTTCCGCTCGCCCAGCATCGCCATCACCGAGGGCAGGAGCACCGCTCGCACGATCGTGGCGTCGATCAGCACCGCGATCGCGAGGCCGAAGCCCATCTCCTTCATCGCGGTCAGCGGCGCCGTGGTGAAGAGCGCGAACACCGCCACCATCACCACCGCCGCGCTGGTGATCACGCCGGCCGTGTTCTGGATGCCGCGGGAGACGGCCAGCTTCGTCGGCCAGCCGCGGTCGTAGCCCTCCCGGATCCGGCTCAGGACGAACACGTGGTAGTCCATCGACAGGCCGAACAGGATCACGAAGAGGAACAGCGGGATCCAGCTCGTGATCGTGCCGCGCTCCTGGAAGTCCATCAGACCGGCGCCCCAGCCGTGCTGGAAGGCCAGCGTCAGCGCACCGTAGGCGGCGGCCACCGAGAGCAGGTTGAGCACGATCGCGGTCAGCGCCACGACCACCGAGCGGAACGAGACCAGCATCAGCACGAACGCCAGGCCCAGCACGAAGGCGAACACCAGCGGGACGCTCCGGGTCAGCGCGTGGTTGAAGTCGACCGACTGGGCGGCCTCGCCGGTGACCGCCACCTCAGCGCCGGCCACGCCGCCGAGCGAGTGTGGGATCACGTCGTCCCGCAGGGTGTGTACCGCGTCCTCGGAGACGTCGTCGGTACCCGTGCCGGAAAGCCCGATGTGGATCTGGGCGACCGTCTTGTCCGGGCTGACCTCGACGGACACCGGTTCGTGAAGCTGGCCGGTGGCCAGCGCCTTGGTCTTGAAGTCGGCGATGGCCGCGGTGATCGCGGGGTCGGTGACGTCCGCCGCCTTGAGCACGACCGTCGCGGGGTCGGCACCGCCGGGGAAGGCGGCCTGTACCCGGTCGTAGGTCTTGATCGCGGCCTCGTCGTGCTTGACGCCCTCGATGCCGTCCGAGGCCGGCTTCATGCCGAGCGCCGGCAGCGCCAGCGCGACAAGCGCGAGCGCCGCGATGGTCGCCGAGACGCCCGGCTTGCGCAGCACCACGCGGAGGATGAACCGCCAGAACCGGCCGTCGGACTTGCGCCGGTACAGGCCCGGGATGCGGCCCAGGTCGACCTTGTCGCCCAGCTTGGAGAGCATCGCCGGCAGCACGGTCAGCGAGCCGAGCGCCGCGGTCGCGACCACGAGGATCGTGCCGACCGCCAGGCTGATGAATGTGACGTCCTGGGTCAGGAACATGCCCGCCATCGCGATGATGACCGTGAACGCGGAGATCAGGATCGAGCGTCCGGAGGTGGCCGCCGCGATGGCCAGCGCCTGGTCCGCGCTCGCGCCCTTGGCCCGCTCCTCGCGCTCCCGGCGGATGTAGAAGAGGCAGTAGTCGACGCCCACGGCGAGGCCCATGAGCAGCATCAGGTGGGTGACCGTGTCGTCCGCCGGGAAGAAGCGGCTGCTCGCCGCCAGCAGGCCGAGGGACGCCAGGAACGCGGTGATGGCCAGGCCCAGCGGGAGTACGGCGGCCAGCAGCGCGCCGAACGCCACGAGCAGGATGCCGAGCGTGACCGGCAGAGAGAGCATCGACAGGGTCCCCAGCGCGCCGCTGACCTGCGCGTCGATCGCCTCGTCGATGCTGACCTCGCCGGTCTGCGCGACCACCAGGTCCGGGTGCTTGTCCTGGACGCCGGCCACCGCGTCGAAGACCGGGTCGATCCGGTCGGCGGCCGTCTCCGGGTCACCCTTCATGTCGAACGTGACGAGCACCGAGTGCATGTCCCCGGAGACCGCGTCGGTGTTCACGTTTTCGACCTGGCCGGTGCCCTCGACGGCGGCCGCGGTGTCCCGCACCGCGGTACGGAACTCGATCGAGTCGGCCGTGAGCGTGCCGCTCTGCACGATCACCATCTCGCCGGCCCGCTCGGGGAACCCGGCCGCGTCGATGATCTCGGCGGCGCGCTTGGACTCGCCGTTGCCGTAGTCGCTGTCCTCGGCGCCGACCGTGCCGATCACCGCGCTCAGCGCGGTCGCCACGATCACGAACAGCAGCCACCCGACGATCGCGGTGGCGCGGTGGCGCGTGCTGAAGCGGGCGACGGAGGCGGCCAGGTTGCGGGGCCGCCGGTGGCTCGTCAGGTTCTCGTCCGACCGGCTTTCCGGCGGTCGCAACATGGATGTCGTCATGTCCATGACGCTATGAGCGGGGCTGATCCACCTCGATCCAGCGCACACCCCACTTTCTGGTGGGGACTGCCGCGCGTTCGTGGTAGGGCCTGCCCTACCACGCTATGGTCATGGCCATGTCTGACGAGTACGTGGACCCGAGCGGAAACACCGAGGCGTTCCGCTCCTTCGCGCAGAGCCCGGAGGCCGAGGCGGCGCCGTCCCGCCTGCCTCTGATCATCGGCATCGCGGTGCTGGCCGCGATCCTGATCGCGCTAGTCGCCTTCCTCGCCGCGGGCTGATCCGGTCACGATCACGCCGCGCGCCTGCGTAGCGATCTCCAGCTCTTCGTCGGTCGGCACCACGAGCACCGTGACCGGCGCACCGTCCGGCGAGATGATGCCTTCTTCGACCCGCTCGTTGCGCTCCGTGTCCACCTCGATACCCAGCCGTGACAGGCCTGCCAGCGACTCGGCACGCACCGCCGCCGCCCGCTCGCCCACCCCGGCCGTGAACGCGATCGCGTCGAGGCGGCCGAGCACCGCGTAGTACCCGCCCACATACTCCTTGATCCGCCGGCAGTACACGGCGAGCGCGAGCGTGGCGGCCCGGTCGCCCGCGGCGCGGCGGCTCAGCACCTCCCGCATGTCGCCGGCGCCGGCCAGCCCCTGGAGCCCGCTGCGGTGGTTGAGCAGGTCGTCGAGGTCGTCCACGCCCATCCCCGCGTTGCGCGCCAGGTAGACGAGCACGCCCGGGTCGATGTCACCCGATCGGGTGCCCATCACCAGGCCCTGCAACGGCGTGAGCCCCATCGACGTCGCGACCGACCGTCCACCCTCGACGGCGCACACGCTCGCCCCGTTGCCGAGGTGCAGCGTGATCGTGTTGACCGTCTCCAGTGGACGCCCGAGGAGGGCTGCGACGCGCCGCGAGACGTACGCGTGGGAGGTGCCGTGAAAGCCGTACCGGTGCACGCCGTGCTCACGCGCCAGGTCCGCGTCGATGGCGTAGGTGGCCGCCTCCTCGGGCAGCGTGCGGTGGAACGCCGTGTCGAACACGGCGACCTGCGGCACGCCGGGAAGGCGGCGGCGCGCCACCTCGATGCCGGCGAGGTTGGCCGGGTTGTGCAGGGGCGCGAGCGGGATCAGCTCCCGTACGGCCGCGACGACCTCGTCGGTGACAAGAGTCGGCTCGCTGAACCGCAGTCCACCGTGGACCACCCGATGTCCCACACCGTCCAGATCGGAAAGGTCGAGCCGCTCGGTCACCTCGGCGAGGGCGGCGTCGTGGTCGGTGACCCGCTCGACGACTCCCTTGTCGACTGTCTGCTCGTCCGCGTAGAGGCGGTACTTGACGCTCGACGAGCCGCTGTTGAGTACGAGGATCTTCACGACGTGGCCGCCTGGATCGCCGTGATGGCGACCGTGTTGACGATGTCCTTGACGGTCGCCCCGCGGCTGAGGTCGTTCACCGGCCGCCGCAGCCCCTGCATCACCGGGCCGACCGCCACCGCTCCCGCCGTGCGCTGCACCGCCTTGTACGTGTTGTTGCCCGTGTTCAGGTCCGGGAAGATGAAGACCGTCGCGTAGCCGGCGACCGTGCTGCCGGGCAGCTTCGTGCGGGCGACGCCGGGGTCCACCGCCGCGTCGTACTGGATCGGACCCTCCACGGGCAGGTCCGGCCGGCGCTCCCGGACGAGAGCGGTGGCGGCCGCGACCTTCTCCACGTCGGCGCCCGCGCCGGACGAGCCGGTCGAGTAGGAGAGCATCGCCACCCTCGGCTCGACGCCGAAGCGCGCGGCGGTGTCCGCGGAGGACAGTGCGATGTCGGCGAGCTGCGCGGCGTCCGGGTCGGGGTTGACCGCGCAGTCGCCGTACACGAGCACGCGGTCGGCCAGCAGCATCAGGAAGACGCTGGAGGCCACCGACACGTCCGGCACCGTCTTGATGATCTCGAAGGCCGGCCGGATCGTCGCCGCGGTCGTGTGCGTGGCGCCGGAGACCATGCCGTCCGCCCGCCCGGTGTGCACCATCATCGTGCCGAAGTAGCTCACGTCCCGCACCACGTCGCGGGCCAGGTCGAGGGTGACGCCCTTGTGCCGGCGGATCTCGGCGTACATCCCGGCGAACTCGTCCAGCCACTGGCTCGCCGCCGGGTCCACGATGGAGGCGCCCGCGATGTCGAGCCCGAGGTCCTTGGCCTTGCGCGCGATCTCGTCCGGGTCGCCGAGGAGCGTGAGGTCGGCCACGCCACGCCGAAGCAGCGTCTCGGTGGCGCGCAGGATCCGCTCCTCGGTGCCCTCGGGGAGCACGAGGTGGCGGCGCTCCAGGCGGGCGCGGTCGATCAGCTCGTACTCGAACATCAGCGGCGTCACGCGCGGCGCCCGCGCCACGTCCAGCCGGCGCATCAGCTCCTCGTTGTCCACACTGGACTCGAACGCGCCGATCGCCGCCTCCACCTTGCGCGGGCTGGCGGCGGTGGGACGCCCCTCGATGCGGCCGATTGCCTCGACGGTGTGGTAGCTGTCGGTCGCCACCGAGAGCACGGCAAGCCCGGCGCCGAGCGACTCCACGAGCCGCATCGCGCGGGGATCGGGCCGTACACCGAGGGTGAGCACCACGCCGGCGATGGCGGGCGTGCCGGCCGCCCGCGCCGCGCCGGCGGCCACGAGCAGGTCGTCCCGGTCGCCCGGCATGATCAGCAGGCAGCCGTCGGTCAGGTGCTCCAGCATCAGCGGCACGTGCGCCGCGCCGACGACGAAGTCGAGCACGTCCCGGTCGAGCGCGGCGTCGTCGCCGGTCAGGCGGGTCGCGCCCAACCCAGCGGCGATCTCGGCGACGGTGGGCGCGGAGACGGTCGGCACCTCAGGGACCGCGTACGCCGGCACGGGCAGCTCGGGCATCTCGGTCCCCGGCGGCACCCGGTTGGCGATCACCGCGAGCACGGTGGCGCCGAGGTCACTCAGCCCGTGGTAGCCGCCGCTGGCTGCGGTGGCGATCTCCTCCGGGTCCTGCTCCAGGCCGTCGACCACGGCCACGACCACGCTGCTGAACTCGTTGGCCAGGCGCGCGTTGAACGCCAGCTCGTCGGTCTCGTCGTCGGCCCGCAGGCCGTTGCCGACGATCACCATCGCCTTGTGCCGCCGCTCCACCTCCCGGTAGCGCCCGACGATCAGCGCGATCAGCTCCTCCCGCCGCCCGGCGGAAATCAGCTCACCCGCTTCGGAGTAGGTGGCCCCGTAGAGGTCCTCGTACGGGTCCTCGATCCGGTACCGCTCGCGCAGCAGGTCGAGGATCGCGTCCCGCCCGCCCTCGGCGCTGGGAGCGAGCGGCCGGAACACGCCGATGCCCTCCACCTGCCGGGAGAGCAGCTCGGCCAGGCCGAGCGCGATCGTCGACTTGCCGCCACCCGGCCCCAGCCCGGCAACGTAGACGCTTCGTGTCACCCACCCACCCTATTTCCAGCGCCCCCGCCCGCCCCGGCCACCCGGGGCGTTGATCAGGGACCTGTGGGTGGACACACCGGCCGACACACCCACCAACTCCCTGATCAACCGCAAAAGGGTTACGCGGGGGAGTCGATTCGCAGGTCGAACTCGATCGACGTGCCGGACGACGCGGGCGCGCCGGCGATCGGCATCGGGGGGCCCACCTCGTAGCCTTGCGCGAAGTCGACGCCGAAGCCGCGCAGCAGCTCGATCGTCGCGGCGTCCCGCACGTACTCGCCGGCGGTCAGCACACCGTGCGCCTGGCAAGCCTCCACAATGGAGCGCACCAGCGCCTGGTCGGTGGGGGAGTTCACGATGTCGGTGATGAAGGCGCCGTCGATCTTGACGAGGTCGATGGGGAACGACTTCAGGTACATGAACGAGCTGTACGCCGCGCCGAAGTCGTCGAGCGCGAGCTGGCAGCCCAGCTCGCGGATCGCGCGCGCGAAGTAGAGCGCCCCGGACCGGTTGTCGATCCGCGCGGTCTCGGTGATCTCGAACGTGATCCGGCGGGGGTCGACATCGTGCTTGTGCAGCAGGTCCTGCACCCGCCCGAGCAGCCCCGGCTCGCCGAGCGACCGCCCGGAGACGTTGATCTGGTAGTGCGGCGTGGGCGGCCCCTGCGCGATCAGCTCGAACGCGTTGTCCATCACCCACAGGTCGATCGGCAGCGTCTCGTCGACGTGCTCGGCGATGTCGAGCAGCGGCGAGGGCGGCACCGGGTTGCCCGCGTCGTTGAGCGTGCGGAGCAGGATCTCCTGCCGGGTGATCTGGTTGAGCCGCAGGTCGAGGATCGGCTGCGTGTACAGCGTGAACCCGTTGCCGGCGACCGCCGCGCGCACCCGCGTGCGCCACGCCTCCTGCCGCTCGTCGGCCGGAGCGGGGCGGGGCAGCGCCTTGAGGACGGCGCCGCTCTCCTTCGCGTGCCGCCACGCCGACTCGGCGTCGATCAGCAGGTCGATGCTGCTGCTCTCGTCGTGCGCCTCGAAACGGACCAGGCCGCCCCACGCGTCGATC
Source organism: Phytohabitans houttuyneae (assembly GCF_011764425.1). Lineage (NCBI taxonomy): Bacteria > Bacillati > Actinomycetota > Actinomycetes > Micromonosporales > Micromonosporaceae > Phytohabitans > Phytohabitans houttuyneae. The sequence continues at coordinate 3,119,086 of NZ_BLPF01000001.1, read as the reverse complement.
CGCAGCGCCTGCGGCCCGGCGACGAAGAGCTGTGCCCGCAGCTTCTCCACCATCGTCTGTGCGATCGACGTGGCCGGGCGCAGCCCGATGTCGGGCATGAGGACGCCGAACTCGCCGGGGCCGAGCACGCCGCAGATGTCGACGCGGCGGGCCACCTGCATGACGAACGTGGCGACCACCTCGGAGAGGCGCTGCGGCTCGGTGCCGCCCTGCGGCTCGGTGGCCACGATCAGCAGTACGCCGCTGCCGGTGCGCCGGGCGCGGTCGAGCTCGTCGCTGAATCCCGCGCGGTCGCGCAGCCCTGTGCCGGGGCCGAAGCTCCCCGACGCCCGCTCGACGATCTCTCTGCGGCGGGCCCGCCGCTCCCGCTCCTGGCGGGCGAGCTCCAGCTCGGTGACGTCCTGCGCGGTGCCGATGAGGCCGGTGGGCTCGCCGGCCGTGCCGGTGAGCACCTCGATGTAGCAGTGCACCCAGCGGGTGATCCCGCCCGGCTGCACCACCCGGCAGGTCAGCTCGGTGGCCGTACGCTCGCGCCACGCGGAGGTGGCGGCCTCGCGGATGCGGCGCTCGTCGTCCGGGTGTACCAGCCCGATGAGCGTCTCCAGGCTCTGGCGCACCACGCCGGGCGCCCGGCCGAAGATCAGTGACATCTCGTCGGACCAGGCGAGCTCGTTGGTCGCCGCGTCCCACCGCACCGTGCCCTGCTTGGCGAGCTGCGCGGTACGAGTGATCCGGGGGATCTCGCCGGTGTCGCCGTCGAGCGGGTCACGCGGGTCGACGTCGCCCACCAGGTCGCGGCCGTCGGCCTTGGCCCGCGCGTACTGCTGCTGCACCCAGCGGGTGTTGCGGCTCGCGCTGGCCCGCTCGAAGACCGTGGGCTGGTGGCTGGCGGCCAAGGCCAGGATGTCGTCGAGGTCCACCGTCAGCGTCCCCTGGCGGGCACGGTGAATCCGGCCTCCTCGGCGAGCTCCTTGAGCCGCCGGCGAGCGGCCGTCTTGTACGAGCGGACCGTGTTGTCCGCCATGCCGAGGATCCGGGCGATCTCCGGATCGGTCCAGCCCTCGAAGGCGAGCGCGAACACGGCCGCTTGGCGCTCGGGCAGGCGGCGCAGGCAGCGAAGGAGCCACTCCTGTGCCTCGCGGGAGTCGGCCGGCGGTGCGACGAGGCGGTCGCTCGAGACCTCTTCGAGGGGGAGGGTCGACTCGCGGCGCTGGCGGGCCTGCTCGTTCATCAGCTTGTAGCGGGCGGTCTTGTAGACCCAGGCCAGGGGCTTCTGGTACCCGCTGATCACGTCCCATTTGTCGCGGGCCGTGATGAGCGTTTCCTGCACCGCCTCCTGGACGAGCTCGCGGTCGCCGCACTGGCTCCGGAGGAACCGCTCGACCGCCACGATGTTGTCCCGGCAGAAGTCCTCGAAGGAGGCGTCCAGCTCGGCCAGCCGCTGCTCGGCGGCGGTCATGCTGGGCTCGACTATGGTCACGCCCTGCCCACCTCACCGGCTCCGCGCGCTGGCACGCTCGTTCCCCCAAGCGTCAAAAGATTGATCACCGTTCGCTCCCCGCATCATCGTCCCGCATATCACTGTCGGTAGGAGTTGCTTGGGAGGTGCGTTGAGGGGCACAGGTTCCCCAAGTGATCGGTGGTCATGCTTTCTACCAGCATTTTTTCGTCCGATCGGCCAAACTAGACAGACCGAAAGGATGAACGGCGTGGGCTCAGGCCATGTTTTACGTAACGTAGCGGTAAGCACACGCTTGGTCCTTTGTGGTCAAACGCCTGGGTGAGGCCACCCCCGGCGCATCAAAATTTTTTCGCTCGCTCTTGACGTAGCGGGGCGTCCAATCATAATTTTCTTCATCACAAAGCAACGACGAAAGGAATTTCGGTGGCGGTACAGACCCAGGGCGTCATCGGCCGGCTCCGGATGGAGCTGTCCACGCTCCCCGATGCGCTCCAGCGCGTGGCGGAGCAGATCCTGGAGGACCCGGCCGTGGCGGCGGAGGCGTCCATCGTGGACCTCGCCGAGCGTGCCGGCACGTCCACCGCCACGATCACGCGGTTCTGCCGGGTGCTGGGCTTCCGCGGGTACGCGGCGCTCCGGGTCGCACTGGCCGCCGAGATCGGCCGGCAGGAGCAGGCCCGGTGGGACACCGACATCGACCGTGAGATCGAGCCGGGCGACCCGCTCGACCGGGTGCTCGGCGTCATCGCCAGCGCGGACTCCCGGGCCATCCAGGAGACCGCGGCCGGCCTCGACCTCGACAAGGTCGCGCGGGTCGCCGACGCCATCGCGACGGCGGGCCGGGTGGAGCTCTTCGGGCTCGGCAGCAGCGGCACCGCCGCCCGCGAGATGGCGTTCCGGCTGGAGCGCATCCGCATCCCGGTGTGGTACCGGGAGGACGCCCACAAGGCGCTCACCAACGCGGCCCTCCTCGGCCCCGGCGACGTCGCGATCGCCCTCTCACACGGCGGGCGCACCCGCGAGGTGATCGAGATGCTCGCCGAGGCGGCGTCGCAGGGCGCGCTGACCGTCGCGGTCACGTCGTTCGAGCGTTCCCCGCTGGGCGAGACCGCCGACATCACGCTGACCACGGCCGTGCACGAGACGACGTTCCGGGTGGCCGCGCTCTCCGCGCTCCACTCCCAGCTCGTCGCGCTCGACCTCATCTACGTCGCGGTGGCCCAGCGCACCTACGAGCGCACGACCGAGGCGTTCCAGGTGACCGCGCGCGCCGTCGAGGCGCACCGCCTGCGTGACCAACCCGCTGCGCGACGGCGCCGCGGCTGACCGCCTATCTCCCGGGGGAGCTCACACATGACGGCCCAGGCGTACCTCTCGATGATCAGTGAGCTCGTGGCAAAGGTGGGCACCAGCCAGGCGGACGGCGTCAAGGGCGCCGCGAGCCTCATCACCGCCGCCCTGGACCGCGGGGGAGTCGTGCAGGCGTTCGGCTCGGGCCACTCCGAGGCGCTGGCCATGGAGATCGCGGGCCGGGCCGGCGGGCTCGTGCCGACCAACCGCATCGCGCTGCGGGACATCGTCCTCTACGGTGGCCAACCCCGCGCGGTGCTCGAGGACCCTGGCCTGGAGCGCGACCCCGGCGTGGCCCAGCAGCTCTACGACCTGGCCCCGGTCGACCCGCGGGACGTCTTCGTGATCGCCTCCAACTCCGGCGTCAACGGCGTCGTGGTCGCGCTCGCCCTGCTCGTCAAGGAGCGGGGACACGACCTGATCGCGGTGACCTCGCTGGAGCACAGCGAACGCGTCACGCCCCTGCACGCCTCCGGCAAGCGGCTGTCCGACATCGCCGACGTGGTGCTCGACAACGGCGCGCCGTACGGCGACGTGGCCCTGCCCGGCCAGGTCGGCGCCGTCTCCTCGGTCACCGCCGCCGTCCTGGCTCAGATGGTCGTCGCCGAGGTGGTCGCCCGGCTGGCCGAAGCGGGGCAGACCCCACCCATCTACCTGTCCGCCAACATCCCCGGCGGGCACGAGCACAACCAGCTCCTTGAAGCGCGGTACGCCGGCCGCATCCGGCGCACCGCCTAGCCCTCGAAGGGTAGGCATACCGTGCACAGACATCCCACCAGACGCACGCTTTTGGTCGGAGCGGTCGCGGCGACGGCGCTCAGCGCCTGTGCCACGGGCGGCGCCGACGACGATGACGACAAGGGCACGAAGGCCGATGCCACCGCCGACAACCCGTTCGGCGCCCCGGCGGACGCCGGGCTCGAGGTGGTCGTCTTCAAGGGCGGCTACGGCGACCAGTACGCCATCGAGGCCGGCACGCTCTACGAGCAGCGCTTTCCGAAAGCCACCGTGGACCACAAGGGCATCCAGCGGGTCGGCGAGGTGCTCCAGCCCCGCTTCATCTCCGACGACCCGCCGGACGTGGTGGACAACAGCGGCGCCGGCCGCCTCGACCTCGTGACGCTGGTGTCGTCCGGCAAGCTCACCGACCTCACCGAGCTGCTCGACGCGCCGAGCGTCGACGACCCGTCGAAGAAGGTCCGGGACACGCTGATGCCGGGCGTGGTCGAGGACGGCACCTTCGACGGCAAGGTGCTCGTGCTCAACTACTCCTCCGTCCTCTGGGGCATCTGGTACTCCAAGTCGCTGTTCGCCAAGAACGGCTGGACCTACCCGACGACCTGGGCCGAGATGCTCACGCTCTGCGGCGAGATCAAGAAGAGCGGCATCGCGCCGTGGACCTGGCAGGGCAAGTTCCCCGAGTACATGAACGACCCGCTGGTCTCGCTGGCAGCCAAGGCCGGCGGGCACGAGCTGGTCAAGTCGGTGGACAACCTGGAGCCGGGCATCTGGAAGAGCCCGTCGATGCTGGCCGCCGCGGACGCCATCTACCAGCTCGCCGCGCAGGGCTACATCCTGCCGGGCTCGGAGGCGCTGTCGCACACCGAGGCGCAGAACGCGTGGAGCAAGGGCCAGGCCGCGTTCATCCCCTGCGGCTCCTGGCTGGAGGGCGAGCAGCAGCAGGTCACCCCGGCCGGGTTCGACATGGTGCTCGGCACCGTGCCGTCCCTGACCGGCGCCGACAAGCTGCCCAGCGGCGCGGTGATGGCCGCGAGCAGCGAGTCGTTCCTGGTGCCGGCCAAGGCCGGCAACGCCCGCGGTGGCCTGGAGTACCTGCGGATCCTCTTCTCCCAGAAGGTGGCCCGCGGCTTCGCGCAGAACTCCAAGGCGCTGCCGGTCGTCGCCGGAGCGACCGACGGGCTGACGCTCAGCAGCGGCCTCGCCTCCACCGCCGAGACCGCGAAGGCCGCCGGTCCGAACATGTTCGGATACCGCTTCCGCACCTGGTACCCACCGCTGTCCAAGGCGCTCGACGACGCCACCGGGGAGCTGCTCACCAAGCGCACCACGCCGGACAAGTGGGCGGCACGGGTGCAGAAGGCGGCCGACGCCGTCGCCGCCGACTCCTCGGTCGCCAAGCACAAGCGCTGAGCGCGGGAGGGTGACCATGCGACACGGCCGGTACCGGTTTCTGGCCGGGGCGATGATCCCGCCCCTGCTGCTGTACGCAGTCTTCGTCGTGTCGCCGTACGCGCAGGCGTTCTACCTGGCCTTCACCGACTTCAACGGCGTCTCCAGCGACGTGAACATCGTCGGCTTGGACAACTTCACCCGGCTGTGGAGTGACCCGCTGTTCCTGTCGGCGCTGCGCCACAACGGCCTGATGCTCGTGGTCGTGCCGCTGGTCACCATCGCGCTCGCCCTCTTCTTCGCCACCTCGACCCGGGGCAGCCGCCTCCTGCGGGCCTACCGGGTGCTCTACTTCTTCCCGCAGTTGCTCTCCGTCGCCATCATCGCCGTGCTGTGGCAGTTCGTGTACACGCCCAACAGCGGGCTGCTCAACGGCTTCCTCGACCGGATCGGCCTGTCCACCCTGGAGCGCTCGTGGCTGGCCGAGCCGCGGTTCGCGCTCTGGTGCGTGATGGCGGCCCTGATCTGGTCGGCGGTCGGCTTCTACGTCGTGCTCTTCGCGGCCGCGATCGAGTCGATACCGGCGGACATCACCGAGGCGGCACTGATCGACGGCGCCGGGGCCTTCACGCTCTTCTGGCGGATCACGCTCCCGCTCGTGTGGGACAGCGTGCAGGTCGCCTTCGTCTACCTGGGCATCATCGCGCTCGACGGCTTCGCGCTCGTACAGATCATGACCGTGGGGCCGGGCGGGCCGGACAACAGCACCGAGGTGATGGGGCTGTCGCTCTACCGCAACGCCTTCACATACGGCAAGTACGGCTACGCCTCCGCCATGGGCGTCGCGCTCTTCTTCCTCACCCTCACGTTGACCGTGCTCATGCTCCGCGTGACCCGGCGCGAGCGCGTGGAGATGGCATGAGAACGACAGGTCGCCTCGTACACGTGGTGCTCCTCGTCTGGGCGCTGCTCGTCACGCTCCCGCTGCTGTGGGCGGTCGTGTCGTCGCTCAAGACCGACGCGGAGATCTTCGACAGCCCGTGGTCGCTGCCGGCCACACCCCGCTTCGACAACTGGGCCCGCGCCTGGGCCGAGGCGTCGATCGGCCGGTACCTGCTCAACACGGTCGTCGTGGTCGGCGGCGCGCTCGTGCTCACCATGCTCTTCGGCGCGCTTGTCGCGTACTGCCTGGCCCGCTACCCCTTCCCCGGCAACCGGGTCATCTACTACACGCTCGTCGCCGGGATGCTCTTTCCCGTCTTCCTGGCGCTCGTGCCGCTGTTCTTCGTGGTGGACCAGCTGGGCATGCTCGGCACCTATCACGGGCTGATCCTCGTGTACGCCGCCTACGCCCTCCCGTTCACCGTCTTCTTCCTGCACGCCTTCTTCCGCACGCTGCCGACCGCCGTCGCCGAGGCCGCGTTTCTCGACGGGTGCTCGCACGCGGCGGTGTTCTTCCGCATCATGCTGCCGATGGCCCGCCCGGGGCTGGTCAGCGTGGGCATCTTCAACTTCCTCGGGCTGTGGAACCAATATCTGCTTCCCCTTGTGCTCAACCCCGACCCGGACCGGTACGTCCTGGCCCAGGGACTCGCGTTCCTGGCGGTCAGCCAGGGCTATCGCAGCGACTGGAGCGGCCTGTTCGCGGGACTCGTCATCGCGATCCTGCCCGTCCTCGTCGCGTACATCCTGTTCCAGCGCCAGATCCGCGACGGATTGACCGCCGGCGCGGTGCGGTGATCCCACCCGCCTCAGCGCGCCCCCGCGGGTTGAGGTGACCACACCCCCAAGCGCCATCCAGAAAGGAGCACGCCGTGAAACGCCTCTCCGCTGGACTCGCCGCGACCGCCGCGGCCCTCGCCGCCGGCACCGTCGCCGCCGTGGCGAGCAGCGCCGCCCCGGCCGTCGCACTCGCCCCCTGCCAAGTGCTCTTCGACGACTTCAACTACAGCGGCCCGGCTGACCCACTGATCGGTCAGCGGGGCTGGTCGGTGCGGACCAACTCGGGTGGCCCGGGTGTGCCCGGCGCCTCCTGGCCCGCCTCCAACGTCTCGTTCCCCACAGTGGACGGTGCGAAGTCGCTCCAGCTCCAAGCCGCCACCGACGGCACCGCCGGCGGTACAAGCCAGTCCGAGTTCCTGCATCAGCGCAAGTTCTTCGAGGGCACGTACGCGGCCCGGGTCAAGTTCGCCGACGCTCCGGTCAGCGGCAACGACGGCGACCACCTGGTCGAGACGTTCTTCACCATCACCCCGCTCAACGCGGCGATGGACCCCAACTACGGTGAGATCGACTTCGAGTACCTGCCCAACGGCGGGTGGGGCGAGCAGGGTCCGATCTTCTACCAGACCACGTGGGAGACGTACCGTCCCGACCCGTGGGAGGCGGTGAACACCCACACCGCGCAGCGGCAGAGCTTCGCCGGCTGGCACGACCTGATGTTCACGGTCTCCGCCGGTCACGTGAAGTACTACGTGGACGGTGCGCTCGTCGCCGACCACAGCGGCATCTACTATCCCGAGACGCCCATGTCGATCAACTTCAACCTGTGGTTCATCGACACCGCGACACACACCGGTGGCATGGCGACCTATCGCCAGCAGGTCGACTACCTCTACCACACGGTGAACGAGGCGCTCACGCCCGCCGAGGCCGCCGCTCGCGTGGCCGCCTTCCGCTCGGCCGGCACCGCGCACACCGACACGGTGGGTACCGGCGGCTCCTGTCCCACCCCGCCGGTGTCACCGTCGGTCTCGCCCACCGTCTCCCCGTCCGTCTCGCCCTCGGTGTCACCGACCGTGAACCCGACCGGCGGGCCGGGCTGCTCCTCCGCGCCGTTCTGGAACATCAACTCCGTGTACCTGGGTGGCAACACCGTCCGCCACCAGCGCAGCGCCAACGGCGTGCCGGGCGGCCCGCCGTCCGGTGACGGCGTGCACCTGTGGCGGGCCCGCTGGTGGACGCAGGGCAGCGAGCCCGGCTGGACCCAGCAGTGGGAAGACCTCGGTCGCTGCTGATCCGTAGATGACCCTCGTCCTCGGCATCGACATCGGTGGCACCGCGACCCGCGCGGTCGTCACCACCCTCGGCGGCACCCGTGCCGGCTTCGGCCGCGCGGGTGCCGCCAACCCCGTCACCATCCCGGCCGCCGAGGCGGCGGCCAACCTGACCGCCGCCATCTCCGCCGCGCTGTCCACGGTGGACGCTTCTCGGATCGGTGTGGCGGTCGCGGGCGCCGCCGGGGGGTCACGGCCCGCGGTGCTGCAGGCCGCGTTCGACACCCTGGGGGTACAGTGCCCGCTGCACGTCGTCGGCGACGCCGAGGTGGCGTTCGCCGCGGGCACCGGCGAGCCGGACGGGAGCGTGCTCATCTCGGGCACGGGCGCGGTGGCCGCCGAGATCAGCGGCGGTCGCATCTTCCGTACCGCCGACGGTCTTGGATGGCTTCTGGGCGACCTCGGCTCCGGCTTCTGGATCGGCCGCACCGCCGCGACCGCCACCGCCCGTGCCCTCTACCGCGGCGACCCACCCGGCCCGCTCGTCGCCCGGGTCACGGCCGCGGTGGACGAGACGGCGGCGGACCCCTTCGTGGTGGCGGTGCACACCTGGAAGCCGCGCGACCTGGCCTCCCTGGCACCACTCGTGACCGCCGCGGCGGCGGACGGCGACACGCTGGCGCTGTCCATCATGGACGAGGCCGCCACGCACCTGTGCGAGACGGTCGCCGAGATTCGCCCGCCGGGCGACCGGAGCCCGATCGTGCTCGCCGGCGGCGTGCTCCGGCACTGCTCGTGGTTGCGCGCGTCGGTACACGACCAGCTCCGGGTGACCTGGCCCGAAGCGGTGGTGTGCCTCGCCGCCCCCGGTGAGGAGGGGGCCGCCAGGCTGGCCGCCCGCCTCCTCCGCTAGGCACGCCGCTCAGTCGTCGTCGACCTGCTGCAGGACGACGGTGTCCGGCGTGTAGCCGGTGACGGAGAGCGTCACCACCGCACGGTCGTCGACCGTGTCGCTGTCCTGCATGCTCATGACCGGGTAGCTCTGCGGCGTGCTCCAGTTGTTCGGCGTGAAGAGGAGGACGACCGGCGGCGAGGCCCAGACGCCGGTGCCGGAGAGGGACATGCCGAGCGCCACCTGCTGCGCCGGCGGGTGGCTGAGCCGGATCGTGAACGACCCGCCGCCACCCTCGGGGATCGTGACGGTGTCGGGCTCGGCGATGACGGCCTGCGGCTGGCCCGTGACCGAGCAGGCCACGCCGTTGACCCGCCAACCGGTGGGTGGTGTGTTGACGCCGCTGTAACGCCCGTTGAAGCCGAGCCAGATGCTCCCGCCGGTCGGCACCGGCGCCGCGTACGGTCCACTCCGGACGGTCACCGCCTGCCCCGACTGCGACCAGATGTGGTTCCAACTGGAGGTCACGGTCTGGTCGCCGGTGAAGCGAAACTCCACCGTGTACCCGTTCCATGGGTCGCCAAGGTTTTTGATCTGAGCGCTGGCGGTGAAGCCACCGCTCCAACTCGTCGCCGTGTAGGTGACCTCACAAGCGGTGGCTGCGTGCGCGGCGGCCGCGGGCACGACGGCCGCGCCGAACCCGGCCAGGACCGCCACGAGGGCGAGCCGCCCAATCCGAAGATGCATAGCCATCAATGTATGTGCTGCCGTGCGGGCGGTCCAGGTGTCCGGATTCGCGACCGAACCGCTGGGCGGCCATCACGACGGCGCGACGTCCAGCCACGAGGAGACGAAGCCGACCACGTCGGCGCGGCGCCGCCACGGGTTGCGGTACCGCGGCGCCCCGCCGACCCGGATGCGCAGCGCTTCCTGGATCACCCGGTGCCAGCGCGGCTCGGCGGTGGCCAGGGCGTAGCCGGCGGCCTCGGTCTTCGAGGTGACCCGCCCCGCGGCCAGGGTGTGCCGCAGCCGCGCGACGCCGAGCACACCCCAGCACGCCGCCCACGGCGTCAGCCCCACCGGTCCACGGCCGGCGCGGGCGAGCCAGGGCGCCCAGTACTCGTCGAGGTTGCGGAGCGTGGCCTCGGCGAGGGCCGGCCAGTCGGTGAACACACCGACCTCGGCGACCGCCGGCCCGCGGACCGCCACGCCGCTCTGCGCGAGCACGTGCCAGGTGACGAGGCTCCGCTCGAAGCGCGACTCCGGATCGACGCGCCGCTCGTGCACCCCCACACCGGGCGGCGCCTGCGCGGGGTCGCGCCGCAGGTCGTCCCAGGTCACGTAGAGCCCGTCGAAGTGCGGCCGGCGCGGCAGCCCCGCGTGGACCGCCCGGATGGCGACGGGGTCCGGCGGCAGCGTGGTGACGGCGACGAAGTCGATGTCGCTGACCCCGGCGCGGTAGTCGCCGAGCGCCACCGAGCCCTGGAGGTAGAGGCCTTCGACCAGGCCCGGCTCGTGCCGGTCGGCGAGCTCCAGGTAACGCGCGCAGACCTGATCCACGTCGTGGGGCACGCGCCGCAGACTAGCGCGGCCCCGACCTCAGCCCCGACTTAGCTAGGCCCGCGGTTGCCGCCTCACCCTCCGCAGTCGCCCAGCTCACCCCAGGAGCCGAACCGGCAGATCTTGGCAAGTTAGCGTCGAAATAACGCGCTAACTCACCAAGGTCTCGGAGCTCATACCGCCTCCACCTGATCGACAGTCACAGACCGCGACGACCGTGCCTGCCTTACCCCGGCAAGGCGGCCGCTGGGGCGCGGACGCCGTGAGCTGGGAGGACATCGGAAGCTGTCGCACGGCCAGCAACCCAACTCCGACGTCGAGTGGCTGCTATGGCGCCCGAAAGCTCTAGCGCTCTTCGGGGCCGGCCAGCAGCGACGGGTCTTCGCGGATCATCGCCGCCAACCGGGCCGCGGCGTTGTCGTCGTGCTCGGCCTTCCAGGCCCGGGGCGCCGACCGCATCGGAAGGTCACCCGCCGGCGGTGCTGGGCGCGGCGGCAGGTCGCTGGCGGGCGGCGGTGGCGGAGGAGGCGGGGGTGGTGGTGCGGCCGGGGCCAGGCCGCCGGGGTCGGGCAGGAAGCCGGTGTCGGCGGCCGCGCGGTGCCGGCGCCGGTCGGCCAGGCGGCCCGGGTCGACCAGGCGCGGCATTTCGGGCACCGGGGGCGGGCCGGAGTGGCGGCCGCCCTGGTGGGCGTCCACGGTGAGCGGCCGGGGCAGGTCACTCATCGGCGGTATCTCGGCCGGCAGCACCGGCAGCGGCGGCCCGTCACCAGGCCCGAAGCTGGAGGCCTCGGGGCCCTCGACCGAGACGATCTTGGCGCGGACCACGCCGTCTTCCCAGCCGATGCGCACCTCGGCGCTGCCCTCACCCTGCTCGCCGTAGAGCGTCACGTTGAGGTCGGGATGGCGCTCGACTACCCGGCGGACCGCCTCGATCGCCTCGGCCAGCCCGTGTGCCGTGGGCAGACCGCCAGACGCGCCTTCGGCCCGCCGGCGCAACTGGTCCATGCGCGCCAAGCGATCCAGCGCGTCGTCCAGTCCACCGCGCACTCCGAAACACCTCCTAGGGCCAGCGAGCCCGCCGGCTCATTTCGCGGTCTCTCCCTGTACCGCATCATCCAGCGCGCGATCCAGTAGGACTAGCAGTGCGTCTCTCACAGAAATCCGGTTGCGGGCGTCGAAGGCGACAACGGGGATCCGCTCGTCGACCGCGAGGGCCCACCGGACCTCGTCCAGGTCGTGGGCGAGCTTTCCGTCGAACGCGTTGACCGCGACGACGAATGGTATGCGCGCCCGCTCGAAGTAGTCCACCGCAGGGTAGCAGTCATCTAACCGGCTGCTGTCAACCACAACCAGCGCACCGAGCGCTCCGTGGGACAGGTCATCCCACATAAAGCCGAAGCGGGACTGTCCGGGCGTACCGAAGAGATAGAGCTTCAGGCTGCGATCGATGGTCACGCAGCCGAAGTCCATCGCGACCGTCGTGGTGGTCTTGCCAGTGGCCTGGCCGGGGTCGTCCACGCCGACCCCGGCGGTGGTCATGACCGCCTCGGTCGTCAGCGGCGATATCTCGCTGATCGCGCCGACGGTTGTGGTCTTGCCGACGCCGAAGCCGCCGGCGACCACGATCTTGACGGGAATGGGGGGTGCTTGCTCAGGAGATCGCACGAAGTCCACGGATCACTCGCAGGATGGTGTCGGGGTCGGGACGCGCGGCATCCCGCGCGTGGACGTCGAGGTAGCCGGCGGCCCGCAGGTCGCCGACGAGGATGCGGGTCACGCCGAGGTGCAGCCGGGCCCGCGCGGAGATCTCGGCCACCGAGATCGGCTCCGCGCACAGCGCCATGATCGTGCGCAGCTCGGGCGCCAGGCTGGACACCGGTACACCGGTGCGCAGCGGCCCGTCCGAGCGGGCCGTGACCTGTGTCTCCAGGCCGATGTCCGGGTCCACGCCGTCCACCCGGCCGGAGGTGAGCACAAACGGTCGCAGCCCGGCCGGCGTGGCGTCCGCCGGCTGCGCACCAAGCCCCGAGACGCCCAGGAAGGGCCGGATGCGGGCGGGCCCCGCCGGCTCCTCGGGCGGGACGTGGGTCACGACTGGGCGGCGTTCTTCAGCTCCGCGATGAGGCGCGGCGTGAGCGCACCGCCGGCGCGGCTGGCGAAGAGCGTCATCTCGTACGCCACCGTGCCGAGGCTGGCCGTCCGCTCGGCGATCACGCCCAGCACCGAGCCCGCGCTGATGGCGGTGACCAGCAGGTACCCGCCCGTCATGTCGATGACCACGCGGTTGAGGCCGCCGAGGGCGTACCAGTTGGCCGCCCCGCCGGCGAGGCTGGTGAGCCCGGAGACCACAGCGGCGAGCCGCTCGGCGTTCGCGCGGTCGGCGATGTTGGACATCGCCATCAGCAGGCCGTCGGCGGAGACCGCGATGGCCTCCCGCACACCGGCCGTGCTGGACGTGAACGAGTCCAGGAGCCAGTTGAAGGTCTGCGCCTCGGGGCTCAACTGGAGTGAGTTGTTCACTGCTGGGTTCCTTCCTGCTGCAAGGCGCGCGCGACGCCGGATTCGAACTGCTCGAGCGAGTCCCGGGCCGCGTCCGGATCGGGCGACCACTGGTCGGGCAGTACCTGCGGCGGCGGCTGGGTCGGGATGTCCGCCGGCAGCGTGGCGCCGGGCACCCGGCGGGTGAGTGGGGCACGCGGGCCCGGTGCGGGCGGCGCGATCACCGGCGGCACCTCGCTGCGCGCGACCGGCTCGTCGGACACGGTGGACTCCGCGCGGCGTACCCCCGCTTCGAACTCCTCCACCAGCGCCCGCGCCGTCGCGGCATCGACCCCCGTGGGCGCCGGCGTGCGGTCCGCGCCGGGTGCCGTCCCCTCCGGGAGCTGCGCTCCCGGGACCCGCTGGCGGAGGCCACCGTGGGTGGGCGCGGTCCGCGGCGCGGGCGCGGGCGTCGCCGCCGGTGCCGGATCAGCAGGGGGTACCGGCGGTGCGGCTGGCCGCGGCGCGAACGCGTTCCAGGAGTTGCCGCTGCCGATCGTGCGCGTGGCCCGGTCCAGCGCGTCCACGTTGAAGGACGGCTCGTGCTCGGCGGTCGCCACGAGGGCGCGGGCCACCGCGCGCTGTACGACCGCCGGCTCGTCGCCGCCGTACGACGGTGCCACGTTCAGGTGCCGTACCGAGGCGAGGCCGCGCGCCGGCTTCGGCGGCTGGGGCGGTGGCACCGGGTCCGGCTCCTGGATCGCGGTGCGCACCAGGTGGTCCTGCCCGATGTCGACGGTGACGGTCACGCCGCCGCCCGGCGTCTCGGAGAGCGCGACGGCGAGGCCGTGTTTACGCGCCAGCCGCCCGACCACGAAGAGCCCGAGCACCTCGGTCGGCGCCAGGTCGAGGCGCTCGCGGCGGGCCAGGCGGGCGTTCTCCTCGGCGATCCGCTCGGGGGACAGCCCGAGGCCGTGGTCGACGACGCGGAGGCGTACCACGTGGCCGGTCACCATCGCGTTGACCGTGACGCGGGTGTGCGGCGGGGAGAACACCGTCGCGTTCTCCATCACCTCGGCCAGCAGCAGCACCAGGTCGCCGGTGACCGCGGGCGCGACCGCGATGCCGCCGGGCACCTGCACGTCGACTCGGGTGTACTCCTCGATCTCGCCGAGCGCGAGGCGCACGATGTCGGCGAGCGGCAGCGGCACGATGTGCTCCTCCGCACCGGAGACGCCGGCCGAGCCGGAGAGCACGACGAGGCTTCCCGCGTTGCGCCGCAGGCGGCTGGAGACGTGGTCGAGCCGGTACAGCTGCTGCAGCCGCTGCGGGTCGGTCTCCTCCTGCTCCAGCCGGTCGATGAGCGCGATCTGCCGGCCCACCAGGTTCTGCGTGCGGCGGCCGACGTGGCCGAACATCTGCGCCACGTTCCGCCGGCTGCTGACCTGCCGCTCGACAAGCCGGGCGGCGGTGGTCTGCACCCTGTCGAACGCGCGGGCGAGGTCGCCGATCTCGTCGGCGGAGCGGACGTCGACGGGTTCCAGATGGATGGGTTCGGCCTCGTCGTCGGCGTCCTCGTCGGCGACCCGCCGCAGCTCGGTCTCGGCGACGGTGGCCACGCGTTCGGCGGAGCGGGTGAGGCTTGACAGCGGCCGGGCCACCGCGCGCGCCACGACGACGCTCATCAGCACGACGCCGATGAGCACGAGGAGGGCGAGCGTGATGACGCCGTACGCGGTGGTGAGGACGACCGTCTGCTGCCGCTCGACCTCCGCCGTGACGTCCGTGACGATCTTGCGCTCGACGAACCGGCCCAGGACGATGAACGACTCGAGCGACGGGTAGAGCTGCTGCACCGTGAACCGGGCCAGCGCCTGGAGCGGGTTGGTCTGCACCGTGACCGGGAAGTCGGCGCCCACCCGGTCGTTGAGTGCCTGCTGGACGAGCTGGAAGAGGCTGCTCTGCTCCGGCGTCGCGTACGCGTTGAAGCGCGTGATGATGGCCTGCAGCGCGGCGATGTTGGCGGTGTAGCCGGTCATCGAGCCGGCGCTGCGCTCGGCGACCATGACCACCATCAGCGCGGCGCCGGCGCTGATCAGGTCGTTCATCTGGAGTACGGCGTCGAGTGCGACAACCTGCCGCCCGCCGGCGCTGGCCACGTCGATGTTGTCGAGCAGACGCAGCGAGTCGAGGATGCGGGCGGTCACCGCGCCGTACGCCGCGATCACCTGGTCGCTGCGGATGGCCCTGCCGAGCACGCCGGCGCGTACTTTCTCCAGGTCGCCGATCGTGTCGATCGCCCGCGACACGGCGGGCGGCAGGTCGTCGCCGAGCGACGCGCGCAGGTCCGCGGTGCGGTCGGCGACCGCGGTGCTCTGCAGCGTGAGGCCGGCGGTGTCGACGGTGCCGAGCAGGTAGCCGACCGACAGCATGCGCTCCTGCTGCAGGTCACCGACGAGGCCGCCGACCTCGCTGGCGATCCGCACGGTGCGGGCGGTGTCCGCGGCACGGCCGGCGAGGCCGGCCCGGTTGACGACGAGCGGGACGGTGAGCACACCGACGAGGAGCAGCGGCACCATGACCAGGACCGCCAGCTTGCCGCGGATGCGCAGCCTACCGAGCAGCACCGACGGGCTCCCACTGGCTCTCGGTCTGCGCCGGCGCCGAGGTGCGCGGTGGCACCGGCCGATGTGGACCGTCGAACGGACGCCGGTGTCGCCGTCGCCTGGTCAGGGCCAGCACCGCCGGTACCGCGCAGCCCAGCACCGCCACGACGAGCGTGGCGAGCGAGACGAACCGTTCCGTGCGGATGCCCGACTGCCGGTCGGCGATCAGCACGTCGAGCTCGGCGAGGATCGCGTTGGAGAGCTCGGACGCGGCCGACTGCACCTCGATCCGGGCGGGGTTGAGCCGGTCGGCCGTCGGCAGCGGTGACCGCCCGTCGAGCGAGCCGGCCGAGGTGGCCAGCCCGTCCATGCTGCGGCGGAAGCGGTCCAGCCGGCTGAGCAGGTTGGCGCCGAGCGTGCGGCTCTCGGTGCTGTCCACCGCGGACTGCAGACCGTCGGCGAGGTCGGCGGCGGGGTCGAGGACCGCGCCCCGCGCGGCGGTGAGGTCGGCGATCGCGGCCGTGCGCTCCGCGGCGGGCCGGCCCGCGGCGATGACCACGAGGTCGGCGAACTTGCCCGCCGCGACCACCGACTCAGGCAGTTCCTCGGCCGCGCCGTCCTGGAGGAAGTACGTGTCCGCCTCGGGGTCGCGGATCAGCTGCGAGTTCTCCCGGACCTTGCCGTAGAGGGCGAGCAGCAGGTCGGTGACCTCGCCGTACGCGTCGTAGATCCGCGCCTTGTCGCCGGGCGGCACCGAGGAGAGCGCCTCGATCTTCACGCGCAGGCCGGACCAGCGCTCGCTCGTACGCAGCTCGTCGCCGAGGCGGTCGTCAACGGCGGTGGTGGCGTCGACCGCTCGCGTGACCGCGGCCCGGTCCGCCGGCCGCCCGGCCACCGCGGCGGACTGCGCGTCGGTCAGCGCGGTCGTCACCTGGCCGAGCGTGGTGAGGTACTCGATGCCCTGCCGCTCCCGGGCGGCGAAGGAGAGGCGGTCCGACTGCCCTTGCCACGCCTGCCCGAAGAGCACCCCGACGGGGATCAGCAGTGCGAACACGAGCAGCGGTCTCAGCAGCGAAACCCTCGTGGGCGCGTTCGGCGTGGCAGCGCTCATCGTCCACCCTCCCGGCGGCAGCGACGGATGGGATGGCAGGGCCCCCACAGCTCGCGCGAAACGTTTCGCGGTGCCACCCGTCGAGGAACTTAGGCCCGGTAGTGGCGCTCCGGAACCGTTTCACCAGCCGGGCGTTGCAGGCGGGAGCGCTCCCAATGCGCAGCGTGAGGGCGAGTCGATCACAGCGTCGCGGGAAGCGGGCAGCAAAGGTTTGCTGCACCTACTTCGTCAGTAAAGGTCGGAATACGCGACATCCGAATTGCTCTGGCACGGGCTGAGTGTCCGGTCAGTCAGGAAGCGCCGCGAGTTGATCGATTAAACGCCTCTCGTCACCCTAGTCCGTCCGGGCGGTTGACCGGGGGTCGCCCGATCCGCCCTGCCCGCATGGGCATCCGAACCTGCACTTCGACCGCTGGTAACAGAGCCGAGCTAGTTTTGGCCGGTGACATCAACGCCTGACACCATCAGGACGGTCGGTGCGCTCCGCGCGAGCGGTCACCGGCACCGCACGGTCAAGGAAGAGCTCCGCGAAAATCTTCTGGCTCAGATGCGCGACGGCAGCCCACGGTTTCCCGGCATCGTCGGATACGACGACACCGTGCTGCCCGAGGTCGAGCGCGCCATCCTCGCCGGCCACGACATGGTCCTGCTCGGTGAGCGTGGCCAGGGCAAGACCCGCGTCATCCGCTCGCTTGTCGGGCTCCTCGACGAGTGGACGCCTGTGATCGAGGGCTCCGAGCTCAACGAGCACCCGTACGAGCCGCTCACCCCGACCTCCCGCCGCCAGGCCGAGGAGCTCGGCGACGAGCTGCCGATCCGCTGGCTGCACCGCTCCCGGCGGTACGGCGAGAAGCTCGCCACGCCGGACACGAGCGTCGGCGACCTCATCGGCGACGTCGACCCCATCCGGGTGGCGCAGGGCCGCACCCTCGGCGACCCGGAGACCATCCACTTCGGACTCGTGCCGCGCACCAACCGCGGCATCTTCGCGGTCAACGAGCTGCCCGACCTCGCCGAGCGGATCCAGGTCTCGCTGCTCAACGTGCTGGAGGAGCGCGACGTGCAGGTCCGCGGCTACCAGCTGCGCCTCCCGCTCGACCTGCTGCTCGTGGCCAGCGCCAACCCCGAGGACTACACCAACCGCGGCCGCATCATCACGCCGCTCAAGGACCGTTTCGGCGCCGAGATCCGTACCCACTATCCGCTGGAGCTGGGGCTGGAGCTCGACCTGATCCGCCAGGAGGCGCGGCTCGTGGCCGAGGTGCCCGACCACGTCCTGGAGGTCATCGCCCGCTTCGCCCGCGCGGTCCGCGAGTCGCCGTCGGTCGACGCCCGCTCCGGTGTCTCCGCGCGCTTCGCGATCGCGGCGGCCGAGACGGTGGCCGCGTCGGCGCTGCGCCGCAGCGGCATCGTGGGCGAGCCGATCCCGACCGCCCGCATCGGCGACGCCACCTCGATCACCAGCACGCTGCGCGGCAAGGTCGAGTTCGAGAGTGGCGAGGAGGGGCGCGAGATCGAGGTACTCGCCCACCTGCTCCGCACCGCGACCGCCGAGACGTTCCGGGCCCGGCTGGCGGGGCTCGACCTGTCCGGCTTCACCGACCTGGTGGCCGAGGGCGCGATCGTGGAGACCGGCGAGCTTGTCGGCGCCGAAGACCTGCTGCGCCAGGTCGGCACCGTGCCCGGGCTGGCCAAGGTGCTCGAGCGGCTCGGCTTCGACGACGCGCCAACGGTCCAGCAGGCCGCCGCCGGCGTGGAGTTCGCACTGGAAGGGCTGCACCTGACCCGCCGCCTCTCCAAGGCCATGACCGAGGAGGGGCGCACCCTCTACGGGAGCCGGGAATGAAGCGTCCGAACCGGTTCCGCTACGGCGCGTGGCAAGGCGGGCCCGACCCGCTCGCCCCGCCGTACGACGTGCGTGCCGCGGTCGACCAGGTCGGTGCCGAGGTGCTGGCCGGTGGCAGCCTGCGCGAAGCGCTGCGCAACCTGCTGCGCCGCGGCCCAGACGGCGGCCGGGGGCTTGACGACCTCGCCGCCCGGGCCCGGCGGATGCGCCGCGAGGCGATGCGCCGGGGCAACCTCGACGGCGCGGTGACCCGCTCGCAGGCGCTGCTCGACCAGGCCCTCGCCGCCGAGCGGGAGGAGCTTGCCAGCCGCACCGACGACGCGGCCCGGTTCAGCGAGGCGCGGCTGGACAGCCTGCCCCGCTCCACCGCCCGGGCGGTCGAGGAGCTCTCCGACTACCAGTGGGCAAGCGATGACGCGCGCCGCACGTACCAGCAGATCCTCGACGGCCTGCGCGACGAGGTGCTGGAGCAGCGCTTCGCGGGCATGCGCGAGGCGCTCGGCAACCCCGACCCGGCCGCCCAGCGCCGCCTCGCCGAGATGCTCGGCGACCTCAACGACCTGCTCGACCGGCACGCCCGGGGCGAGGACACGACCGACACGTTCGCCGAGTTCATGCGGCGGCACGGCGAGTTCTTCCCGGAAAAGCCCGGCACTGTCGACGAGCTGATCGACGCCCTCGCCCGCCGCGCCGCCGCGGGTGAACGGCTGATGCGCTCGCTCTCCGCGCAGCAGCAGGAGGAGCTGTCCCGGCTGATGGCCCAGGCGCTGGGCAACGCCGGGCTCGCCGACCAGATGGCCCGGCTGACCGCCAACCTGCGCACCCTCCGGCCCGACCTGGGCTGGGACCGGCGCGCCCAGGTGCGCGGCCAGCAGGGACTCGGGTACGGCGAGGCGGCCGGCGCGCTCGCCGAGATCGGCGACCTGGACGAGCTGCTCGACCAGCTCGGCCAGGAGCACCCCGGCGCGACGCTCGACGACATCGACGTGGAAGCGGTCGAGCGGATCCTCGGCCGGGGCGCGGCCGGTGACGTGCGGCGCCTGCAGGAGCTGGAGCGCGAGCTGCGCCGGCAGGGTTGGCTGGCCCGCGGCGGCGAGGGGCTCACGCTCAGCCCGAAGGCGCTGCGCCGGCTGGGTGGCACCGCGCTGCGCCGCGTCTTCGCCTCGCTGGAGACCGGCCGCAGGGGCCAGCACGACCTCCGGGACGCGGGCGCCGCCGGCGAGATCACCGGTGCGTCTCGGCCCTGGGAGTTCGGCGACGAGCAGCCCATCGACGTGGTGCGTACGGTCGGCAACGCCGTCCGCCGCAGCACCTCGGCACGCTCCTCGGCCGTCTCGCTCGCGGTCGACGACTTCGAGGTCGTGGAGACCGAGCGGCGTGCCTCGGCTGCCGTCGCGCTCTGCGTCGACCTGTCGTACTCGATGGTCGCCGAAGAGCGCTGGGGCCCGATGAAGCAGACGGCCCTCGCCCTCTCGCACCTCGTCGCGACGAAGTTTCCGCAGGACGCGCTGCAGATCATCGGCTTCGGCCGGTATGCCACGCGGCTCACGTCGGAGGAGCTGGCCGCCGTCGAACCCGACTACGTGCAGGGCACCAACCTCCAGCACGCCCTCCAGCTCGCCGGCCGGCACCTGCGCAAGCACTCGGGCAGCGAGCCGGTGGTGCTGGTGGTGACCGACGGTGAGCCCACGGCACATCTGGAGGACGGCGAGGCGGTGTTCTTCTGGCCGCCGCTGAGCGAGACCGTCCAGGCGACGGTGGCCGAGGTGGACGCCCTGACCAGGTACGGCGCGACGCTCAACCTCTTCATGCTCGGCGAGGACGCGGGCCTGCGCCGCTTCGTGGACGCCGTGGCCAGGCGCAGCGGTGGCCGCGTCTTCACCCCGACACCGACGACCTCGGCAGCTACGTGGTCAACGACTACATCCGGGCCCGCCGCGGCCGCGCGCGCCGCTAGGAGGCGTCGCGGCTGACGGTGGTCTCGACCGGTGCCGCGGTGTCGTCGCGGATGTAGACCAGCAGGTCGCCGGTCTCGATCATCGCGCATTCGGGAGAGGCGAGCGAAAGCACGCGTCCGTGGCGGACCAGGGCGATCACCAGCTCGCTCACCTTGCGGGGCGACTTGCCCACCTCGGCGCGGTCGGCCGAGCGGAGCGCCAGCGCCATGCCGTGTCCGGGGGTGAGGAGGTCTTCCACCACGTCGATGAGGGGCGGCGCGGACGTGGAGAGACCCAGCAGGCGGCCGGCCGTCGCGGAGGAGACGATCACCTGGTGGGCGCCGCTCTGCTTGAGGAGAGGGGCGTTTTCCGCCTCGCGCGCGGCGGCGATGATCCGCACCTTGCCGGCGGTCATCTGCCGCGCGGTGAGGGTCACCAGGACGTTCGCCTCGTCGGTGTCGGTCGCGATGATGACCGCCTTGGCGTCCTTGACATGCGCGTCGGCCAGGATGGACGAGCGGGTGGCCGAACCCTCCAGCGCGACAAGCCCGTCGGACGTCGCCTGCCGCACCGCCGCGCGGTCGGACTCGACCACGACGATGCGCCTGGTGTCGAAGCCGTTTTCGCGCAGCGCCGCGACGGCACTGCGTCCCTTCGTCCCGTAGCCGCAGACGATCACGTGGTCCTTCAAGAGCCTTCTCCACCGCGTAAGGCGAGCATTCGTGCGGTACTGCTCGGTAAGCACCTCAAGTGTCGTGCCGACCAGGATGATCAGGAAGAGCACCCGCGCCGGCGTGATCACGATGACGTTGACGAGCCGCGCGCTCTCCGAGATCGGGGTGATGTCGCCGTAGCCCGTCGTCGACAGCGACACGACCGCGTAATAGAAGCAGTCGAGGAGCGTGAGCCCGTCCTCGTTGACGTCGCGGTAGCCGTCGCGGTCCAGGAAGACCACGAAGACGATGCCCAGCACCAGGCCGACCGCGGCGACCAGGCGCGTGCTGAGCGCGCGTAGCGGCCCCCGCGCGGGTGACGGTAGATGGATCACGGTACGTCTCGGGCCTGCACGCCTACACCATAGATCAGCGGCTTGGTCCTGACTTGCACAGTCCCGGTCTGGCTTTGATCAAGCCGAGAATGGGGTACGAAGAGGACATGGAGCATTTCACGATCGCGACCGTCGCCGAGGAGAACCGGGACTTCCGGCGCGTTCTGTGGACTGGCGAGCACGCACAGCTAGTGATCATGACCATCCCGCCGAACGGTGAGATCGGCGAGGAGGTGCACGAGGACACCGACCAGATCCTCACGTTCGTCAGCGGCGTGGGCGAGGCGAAGGTCGGCGGCCGAACCCGGAAGGTCGCCCAGGGAGACCTCGTCGCGGTACCGGCCGGCACGAAGCACAACTTCGTCAACACCGGCCCCAACCCTCTGGTCCTCTACACGGTGTACGGCCCGCCCGAGCACGCGGACGGCGCGGTGCACAAGACGAAGGAAGAGGCCGACAAGGCCGAGGAGTCCGGCCAGGACGAGCCGCCGTCGAAGTAACGCCGTCAGTCGGTCTTGAGGTCGCGGCGTGCCGCCTGGATGAGCTTGCGGCGCGCCGCGCCGACCGCTTCCAGGCGGGCCGGTTGGTCGGTCATGGGGGCGTCGCGCAGCTCACGGTGCCTGATCAGCAGGTCGACGCCGGCCGCGCCGACGGGCTCCGACGCGAAGAGGCGCAGGCGGGTCAGGCTGGTGCGGAGCTCGGCGAACGCGGCCTCCATCGTGTCCTCAAGCCGAGCGGCGATCTGCGCGTCACCGGGATGGGTGCCGAGGCCGTGACGCTCGCGGGCCGCGTCCGAGCTGCGCCAGCTCGCTTCCAGCAGGGCGACCAGCGTGTCCGAGAGGGCCTCCCGCGACCAGCTCGTACGGTCGCGGCTGCGGGTCAGGACCGCGGTGACCACGATGTTCGCGCCGCTGATGAACGCGGCCGTGAAGGCCGCCCACTCGCCAACACCCATCGGTGATGATCCCTCCCCAGTAGACGAACCGCAGAGTAGCGAAGCGGGCACGGCACCGGTAGACCAGACAATCTGGGCGCGGCTAGCATCGGCCTTGACCCCTCGTTTCTTTTGTCGTCTGGAGACTTCGTGCCGCCCCGGCTGACCGTGATCGGCAAGCATTCCGAACTGACGGCCGGCGATGTCCGGCGCCTCGTCCACCTGGTGGTGGGGGATCAGCCGCCGGACAGGTCCAAAGCGGGCGCCACGGTCGACGTGCGCGTGTTGCAAGGCGGCTACAGCGGCCTGCTCGTCGCACTCGTGTATGCGCCGGGACGCGGCCTTTTCATTCTCAAAGGCGGCCCGACCGGCGAGATTCGGCTGGAGCACGAAAACCGGGTCCAATTCCTGGGCTCCGCCGACGAATGGCTCGTCAACAACCAGCTCGACGGCATTTACGGCCCGGTCGACGTCGAATTTCGCGACCAGTCGGAGAGCTGGAGCGCGATGGCGTACCGCTACATCGGCAGCCGCACGTACCGCGAGCTGGCCGACTACAGCGAGTTCGGCGGGTTTCTCCAGGCGTTCGCGCTGCCGCAGACGGTGGAGGGCGCGCCGCCGGAGCGGACCGTGCGCGCCTGCCTCTACAAGGTCGCCAGCCTGCTGGTGCGCAACGCCGACCTGCAGAACGAGGAAGAGGGGCGGGCGCTCGTCGACTACCTGCCGGACGTCGACTGGGAGCGGGACATCAACGCGAGCCTGACCACGGCCGCGGCGCTGTGGTCCGACATCGAGGACCTGCGCGACTTCCGCGCCTGGTACACCGAGGCGGCAGCCGCGGTGCGGGTGGCGCCGGTGGCCGACCGGCGGTTGATCCACGGCGACGCCCACCTGGCGAACATCCTCGTCAACAGCGTGCGCGCGGAGGTCGACCTGATCGACTTCGGCAAGGGGCGGCAGGCGCACGTCTTCGAGGACCTGGCCCGGTTCGAGGTGGACCTGGTCCTGCACACCACTCCCCGCCACGCGCACAGCGGCGCGCTCGTGCAGGACGAGCTGCTGGAGACCGTCAATCTTGTCGGCGACGACGACTTCGCCCTCCGCGACTCGCCCGACGAGCCGCGGCACCGCCGCAGCCTGCGGATGTGGCGGCAGGAGCTGTGCGCGGTGCTGCGCGGCACGTCACTGCCGGGCGCCGCGATGATGTACCGCTGGTTTCTGCTCAGTGAATGCCTCAAGCGGATCCGATGGGTGACCAACAACGGCCCTGTCGCGGCCGGGGTCGACATGCTTTCGCTGCTCCGGATGATCACTGCGCTGCGCAGAATGCTTGACGGTCATCGCTACGCTCCGGATACAGTGATATCGACCACCGCCGAAGCGTTGACCTTGCTACGCTGCACCGCCGCGTATGTGCCGATGCACGGACACGAGCGGCTCACGAACGAAAAGCGCAATCGCGCCAAGGAGGCCGCACTGCACGCCTCCGCCGCCCGCGGCGCGTCCGTCCGGATCACCGCCGAGACGGGGTATTCGTACCTGGCCACTCGTGGCGTGTTCAACTCCCGCATCCTGCACCTGCTGGCTGCGGGCGCAAGCCTCCAGATGGTGATCTGCAATCCGTACTTCCTCGAGGCGTACGGGATCTCCGCCAGCTACGACCCGGACGGCCGCCGGCTCGGCTCGGTCGTGCCGGACCGTCTGGAGCTGCACGCCGACCTGGCCCGCAAGTTCGAGGCCAGCCTGCGCGGATACGAGATTCTCCGGGAGGAGTACAAGAGCCTGGTGGAGGTCAGGCTCGCCCGGTTCGGCCTCGGCGCCACGGTGCTGCTGACGGAGCAGGCCACCTTCTTCGAGCCGTACTTCCACGCTTCCCGCAACCGGCGCGAGCGGGTGCTGTTCGACACGTTCGAGCTGCAGTTCGAGCCGGGCGGCCTGCACATGAAGCGGCTCCTGGAGGAGACGTTCTCGTTCCACTGGAACAACGCGGACGCGGTCACCGACGCTACTTCGCTGGAGGAGCGATGCAGGAGAGCGCGAACGGCGGTCTTCGACGCGTGGCAGGCGACGGACGACAGGTGACCCGGGCCGCCGTCCCCCTGGTGGCGGAGCACGACTCGTGGATCACGGTGGACCCGATTCTCGGCTGCCCGGCGGACTGCGCGTACTGCTATCTCGGCCCCCTCGGCCTGCGCGCCGCCCGCCCGGAGGTGCGGGCCACCCCCGAGATGGTGGTGGCGGCCGTCGAAGATCACCTGTACGGGCGGCGGGCCGGCGTGATCGACCCGGCGTACGACAAGACACCGCTCTGCGTGGGTAACTACACCGACATGGTGCTGACCCGCCCCAACCGGGACGCGCTGGTGCGGATCGTGGAGCTGCTCGCGGAGCGCATCCCGCGCCGACCGGTCGTCGTGGTGACCAAGGGGCGGCTCGACGCCGACCTGCTCAGCGCGCTTGACGCGCCCGGCCTCCCGATCTACTGGTTTCTCAGCCAGTCGATGGCGCGTACCGCCGGCGTGCCGCTTGAGCGCGGGCCGGTCGCCGACCTGGACACCACGCTCGACAACGCCCGCCTCGTGTCCCGCACCACCCACCAGAAGGCGGTGCACTTCTGGCGCCCGTTCGTGGCCGAGCTCCGCCCGAGCCACGCCGACCTGGAAAAGCTTGTCGGGCGGCTGGCCACGTCGGGCCTGTCCGCCTCGGTGGTGGTCGGGCTCACCCGCGGGCCGGGGGTACCGCTGGCGGACGAGCGCCTCGTCACGCTGCTGGACCAGTCGATGGCCGCGCCGCCCGGCGAGGGTGAGGTGTTCGACGACGAGGGCTGGGCGGAGGCGCGCGAGTTCGCCGTGGCGGCCGGTTACCCGCTGTACCGCAACACGTCCTGCGCGCTGGCGTTCCTCAGTGGACGGCCTGAGGCCCTGGGCACGTGGCGGCCGCCGTTCGTCGAGAGCCGCTGCCTGCCCGCCGCGTGCCCGATAGCGCAGCGTGACCGGTGCGCCGTGGCGGCGGCCGGTGAGTGGACGGGCGGTGCGACCCTGGCCGCCAGGGTGGCCGCCTTCCTGAGTCTCGACGCAGGATTGGTATCGGTCACGGCGGGGGAGCTGGTGATCGGTGACATGATCGACGAGTTTGACTACAATACACTGTTGCACGGCTACGGTCGGCATATGGCGATTCGAGCCCAGGGTGTGCGCCGTCAGAAGGCGTGGCTGGGGTCGTTTACCGGAGGGGGGATCGCGGCGTGACGGTCGTTCCGGCTCCCCTGGCGCCCAGCGGTTACAGCACTGTTCGCGCGCTTCGTCGGTTGCGTCGCATCACGGGCTTTGTTTCGGTATACGGAGAAGACCGCGATCCTCGTTCGTCGGCATTTGCCCGGATATGGCATGTCGGCCGCATGACCTGGGTGGCCCGGCGGCTCGCCGAGCGGCAGCCCGGTGTCGACGTCGAGCGCGTCGTGCGACTCTGCCTCCACCACGACCTCAACAGGTGGCCCTTCGCGCACAACACCGAGGTGGGGCGGTTCGACCAGGCCGGCAACACCCGCGTGTTCAGCAAGGCGCTCCTCGACGCTCGACTGTCCGATGAGGACTTCGCCGACCTCGCCGGCGTGCACCACAAGCGGATCGACGAGCTGAGTCCCGAGGGTCGCATCGTGCTCGGCGCCGACGCCATCACCGGCGTGGTCGAAGACCCGCTGCTGCTCGTGACCGGGCTCAACGTGCGGCCCGACTACATCCCCGACACGGTCTCCCGGGTGCTTGGCTTCAGGCTCCGCGCCGAGCCGTGGCGCGGCCGGGCCCGCCGGCTGGCCCGCGAGTTCCACGGCACGGGCACGCCCGACCCGCTGGTGTTCCGCGCCGAGTTCGCCCGACTCTTCCGCGACCTGATGTGGCGCGTGCTGGAGCGCGAAGACCGGCCGGAGCGCCTGCTCGACGTCGCGTCGGCCGTCAAGGCGCATTTCATCCGTCCCCGCGTCTTCCCGGTCAACAACGAGATGGTGTGCCGGTCGAGCTGGATGCGCGGCGAGGTGATGCCGCGTTACCTGGCCCGCTACGGCGACGTCGACCTCGTGCTCATCGACGAAGACGACTTCGTGCGGCGGGCGGTGCGGATCGGTGTGGCGAGCCCCGCCGACTTCAGGCCGCGCATCGACGCCGTCCGCGAGCAGCAGCCAGACCTGTGTTTCGTGGGCGCCAGGACGGCCGTCACCGACCGGGCCCGGGCGCTGGCCGCGGGGCGGCTGCCGAGCCGCGCGCGGCTCACGCCCGTGCCGAGACTAGCGACTCGGTGAGCTCCCGGAGACGCTTGCGAAAGTCCGGGTCGTAGGCCTGGTCCAGGGCCCGCGCCTCGCGTTCGCGGTCGAAGAAACGGCCGGTCACGCCCGCGAGCCGCGGATCGACGACGAGCCGCAGCGTCGCCTGGAGCCCTCGTTCGAGCGTGTCGACGTGGCCAGTGCCGGCCTGTACCACCATCGTCGTCGGCATCAGCGTCGCCGGGTGCAGGCAGTTGACGGTCACGCCGGTGCCGGCGAGCTCGTCGGCCAGGTCGAAGGTGTACGCGATGAGGGCCAGCTTCGCCCGCCGGTACGCCTCGGTGCCGTCGTAGCCGCGCTCCATCATCGGATCGTCCACATCGAACGGTCGCTGCCCGATCGAGGCCACGTTGACGATCCGGGACGGCGCGGCCCGCTTCAGGCGCGGGAGCAGGAGCTGGGTCAGCAGGTACGGCGCGAGGTAGTTGACGGCCAGCCGCAGCTCGTAACCGTCCGCCGAGAGCTCCCGGGGCGCGCCGGGTGCGCCGAAGCCGACGCCCGCGTTGTTGACCAGCACGTCCAGGTCACCCTCGACCTCGCCGGCGAGCCGGCGCACCTCGGCCAGCGAGGAGAGGTCGGCCTGGATCGCCCGGGAGCCGGTCCGGTCGGCCACCTCGGCGAGACGGCCGGCGTCGCGGCCGTGCAGGATGAGCTCGTACCCCCGCTCGGCCAGGGCGAACGCGAGCGCCCGCCCGAGCCCGTCCGACGCACCCGTGATCAAGATCCGTGTCATCTCTCTGCCTCCTGGTTCGCTCGCTCGTGCGGCGCTGAAGGCGACGTCTTCCTCCGCCACCCCGAAACCCCGACTTCGTCGGCGGGACGGCTCCGTCCAGACGCCGCCGCGCCAACTCGCTCGCTCACGCCACGCTATCCGGGTACTTGAGGCCCGTGCCGGTGTTCAACACCACGACCTCCTCGTCCTCGCTCAGCCAGCCGGAGGCGCGCAGCGCGCGGGCGGCGGTCAGGCACGCGGCGCCCTCGGGGCAGAGCCACAGCCCCTCGTCGGCACCGAACGCGCGCAGGTCGGCCAGCAGATCCGTGTCGTCGATGGCGATGGCCGTGCCGCCGGTGGCGTAGAGCGCGTCGAGGATCAGCTCGTCACCCAGCGGCGCGGGCACCGTGATGCCGAACGCGACAGTGTGCGCGTCCGGCCAGGGCTCGGCCCGCCGGGCGCCGGCCGTGAACGCGGCGACGATCGGCGCGCAGCCGGTGGACTGCACGGCCACCAGCCGGGGCAGCTTGTCGCCGATCCAGCCCAGCTCGCGCAGCTCGCCGAGCGCCTTGTGAATGCCTATCAGCCCCACACCGCCGCCGGTGGGGTAGAGGATGACGTCCGGCACCCGCCAGCCGAGCTGCTCGGCGAGCTCGTACCCCATCGTCTTCTTGCCTTCGAGGCGGTACGGCTCCTTGAGCGTGGAGACGTCGAAGACCTCGGCGCCGACGAGCCCGGCGATGAGGCGGCCGGCGTCACCGATCAGGCCGTCCACAAGGTGGAGTTCCGCGCCCGCCACCACGCATTCCTTACGCGTGATCGCGGGTGCCGCGAGCGGCATCGCTATCGTCGCCCGCAGCCCGGCTCGAGCCGCGTAGACCGCCCATGCCGCACCAGCGTTGCCGTTTGTCGGCATCGCCACGTGCCGGACGCCCAGCTCGCGCGCCCGCGATACGCCGACGGCCGCGCCGCGAGCCTTGAAGGAACCGGTCGGCACGAGCCCTTCGTCCTTGACGAGCAGCCGTGGCAGGCCGATCCGCGCGCCGTACCGCGCCGCGGGAAGCAGCGGAGTCCAGCCCTCACCGAGCGTCGCGATGTGCGCAGTGTCGCGGACCGGCAACAGCTCGCGATAGCGCCACAGGTCCGCCGGTCGAGTGGCGATCGTGGCCGGCTCGACCACGGCTCGAACGGCTGCGAGGTCGTACCGCGCGAGCAGCGGCGAGCCGCACGAGCAGAGGTTCTGCGGGCGGTCGGCGGCATGGTGGTTTCCGCAGCGGGGGCATTCCAGGTGAGTGAGATACGAGGCGGTCACCAGGCAATCTTCGCTCGACACGCACCGTCGTGTCTGGACGTTGACTGAACGGCGGAGTAGGTTGGCGACGCCAAGGACGCTGTCCGGCTGGACTGCCGTCGACACGCAATATCGTCCACAGAGGGATGCCGGCCGGGATGGATGCCACCGCCGACGACAGCCAGTTTGACCTTATTGATCTCAATGCGATCAGTTTGGTCGACCTACGCGGGCTCGACGGCTCCGCGTTCGGCCAGTCGCTGCGCCGCATCCTCGACGACATCGACCGCCCACAGGACGCGGTCGCCGGCTGGAACGCCGCCATCGGCTGAGCGGCATGCGCGGGATCACCTGGCGGCCGACTCCCTTCCGGGAGTTCGTCCTGAAGGTGCATTCGCGCTGCAACCTCGCCTGTGACTACTGCTACATGTACGAGCTGGCCGACAAGAGCTGGCGCGCGGCGACCGCGGTGATGAGCGACGACGTGCTCGACGCCGCCTGCCGGCGGATCGCCGAACACGCCACGGCGCACGGCATCCCGCAGCTGCGCGTCGTGCTGCACGGCGGCGAGCCCATGCTGCTGGGCGCCGACCGGCTCGCCGGGGTCGCCGACCGCCTGCGCGCCCGCGTGCCGGCGCCGACCACAGTGGACGTTCTCGTGCAGACGAACGGCGTGCTGCTGACCGCCGACGCGCTGGAGGTGCTCTCCGGTGCGGGCATCCGGGTCGGTGTCTCACTCGACGGCGACCGGGTCGCGACCGACCGCCACCGCCGGTACGCGAACGGGCGCAGCAGCTTCGACGCGGTCGACGCCGCATTGCGACGCCTGCGGGACCGCCCCGCCGCGTACGCCGGAATCCTGTCCGTTGTGGACCTGGCCAACGACCCGGTGGCCACCTACGAGGCGCTGCTGGCCTACCAGCCGCCGATGGTCGACTTTCTGCTGCCCCACGCCAACTGGGGCAGCCCGCCACCCGGCTGGGGCGGTGGAGCGGATGCGCCCTACGGCGAGTGGCTCGTGGCCGCCTTCGACAGGTGGTACGGAGCGCCGGTGCGGGAGACCCGCGTGCGCTTCTTCGAAGAGGTGCTCAACCTCGTCCTGGGTGGACAGAGCCACACCGAGGTGGTGGGACTGAGCCCGGTCGCCACGCTCGTGGTCAATGTGGACGGTTCCTACGAGCAGGTGGACACGCTCCGCTCGGCGTACCCGGGCGCGGTGGACACGGGGCTCGACGTCTTCGCCAACGATCTCGACGAGGCGCTGCGCCACCCGGCGGTCAAGGCGCGCCAGATCGGCGTGGCGGCGCTCTCCGCCACCTGCCGCTCGTGCGCGCTGCACCGGGTCTGCGGCGGCGGCTACTACCCGCACCGCTACCGACCCGGTGGTGGGTTCGGCAACCCGTCGGTCTACTGCGCCGACCTGCAGCGGCTCATCACCCATGCGGCGGACCGGCTGCGCGCGGATGTCGAGCGGCTGAAGCGGCCGGCATGACAGCCGTGCACAGCCTCACACAGTCCATGGTGGACTCGCTCGGCGCGGGGTACGGAGACGCCGAGGCCATCGGCCGGTTGCGCGCCGGCCAGGTGAGCAAGCGGCTGCTGCTGCTCCGCACGCTCCTCGACGCCGCACCTTCGCCCCGCCTCGACGACTACTACGCGCTGCTGGTCGACGCGCAGCGCCGCTCGCCCGGCGCGGTGACGGATGCGCTGGCCGAGCCGCACGTCGGCGCGTGGCTGGCGTCGTCGCTGCGGCGGCTGCGTGGCGCCTGGAGCGGGGCGCACCCGATCGAGGCCGACCTGGCGCACCTCGGGGCAGTCGCCGCGGCGGCGGCGGTCCGGGCCGGGCTGGAGTTCACAGTGGACCTTCTGGCCAGGGACGGCTGGCTGATGCTGCCCACGCTCGGCCGGGCACGGGTGAGCGGCGAGGGCGACGTCGCCGTGCGCCACGCCGGTGGGCGCCTCACGGTCGGCTCGGTGGTCGCCGGTGCCGGCACCGGCTGGCAGGAGCTTCGCGTCCTGCACTGCAAGGCCGACGAGCTGGAGCTGCGGGTCCGCCTCGACGACATCGACCCGTTCCGCGACTGCCACCGCCTGTCAGCGGCCGGCCGGTGCGGCGGCGCGGAGGTCGAGCGGTGGCAGCACCTGCTCGACGAGGCGTGGCCGATGCTTACCGCACACCACCGCCGGTACGCCGAGGCGATTGCGACCGGCCTCGTCACGCTGGTGCCGCTGCACACCGAGCGGACCAACCTCGGCGTCAACGTGACGAGCATGGACGCGTTCGGGGCGGTGTCGCTGACCCGGCCGGCCGACGGCGTCGCGCTCGCCGTGGGGCTGCTGCACGAGTTCCAGCACGCGAAGCTCGGCGCGCTCATCGACCTCGTGCCGCTGTACGAGCGCGACGACCGGCCCCGCTACTACGCACCCTGGCGCGACGACCCCCGGCCGCTCGGCGCGCTGCTCCAAGGGGTGTACGCGTTTCACGGCGTGACCGACTTCTGGCGGGTGCAGCGGCGGGTGCTCAGCGGCGGACGCGCGCGGTACGCGCAGGTGGAGTTCGTGCGGTGGCGCGACCGCGTGTGGCGCACGCTCGGGGTGCTGGAGGAGTCGGACCGCTTCACCGCGGTGGGGCGGCACCTGCTGTCCCGGCTGCGCGCGGTGCAGCGCGATTGGCAGGCGGAGCCGGCGCCGGCCGGGACGGTCGAGCTGGCCCGCGAGGCGGCCGAGGACCACTGGGTCGGCTGGCGGCTGCGCAACGCCCGCCCCGCGCCGGAGGCCGTGGCACGGCTGGCTGACGCGTGGCGGTCCGGATTGGACTGTCCGGTCGAGACGGTGGAGATCGGCGTGGAGCCGAGGCCGCGAGCGCTGGCGCAGAGCGTGCGGCTCGACCTCGTCCAGCTGCGCGTGCTCGATCCGAGCCGCTTCGCGGGTCTCGTGTCCGACCCGGCGGGACTGGCGAGCCTCGTACCAAATGCGACGCCCGCGGATCTCGCGCTGGCCGGCGGAGATCTCGCGGCAGCGCGCGATGCCTACGCGGCCGAGGTGGCCGCGGACCCGGACCGTCTCGATGCCTGGATCGGCCTGTCGCTTGCCTGCCAGCGGCAGGAGCCGAGGCTGCTGGACTTTCCGGAGCTGTGTCTCGCGGTGCACCGCCACCTACGCGAATCCGGCGAATCGCCGCCC
The DNA here is from genome assembly GCF_011764425.1 of Phytohabitans houttuyneae. Taxonomy (NCBI): domain Bacteria; kingdom Bacillati; phylum Actinomycetota; class Actinomycetes; order Micromonosporales; family Micromonosporaceae; genus Phytohabitans; species Phytohabitans houttuyneae. The sequence goes on along the minus strand of NZ_BLPF01000001.1, from coordinate 3,087,235 downwards.
GACCCGATCGCACTGGCTCGGTGGCTCGTGCCCGTACGGGGGACCGACGGGACGGCGGCGAGCCGCTAGATTCGGCGGGTGCGCCTGAGAGCCGGATCGTTGCTGCTGGTCGCCGCCCTCCTTGCCGGGTGTGGTGGTGGCGACACGGGCGGTGACAACCCGGCGCCGCCCGGAGCGACGGAGGGCGGCGCGGCGGCCAGCGAGGCGCCGGACGGCAAGGGTGCGCTCGGTGCCGCGCCGACGACAAAGCCGCCCGCCTCGAAGAAGCCGCCGGCCGCCGTGCTGCGCGCAGGCAACCCCAACGGCAAGGCGTCGGTGCCGGCCGCGGGGCGCGCGGTGGACACCAGCAAGCCCGACCGTGTGGTGGGTAACGGCACGCCGGCGAGCTGCACGTCCAAGGCCGTGGTGTCGGCGGTGGCGGCGGGCGGGGTGATCACGTTCTCGTGCGGGCCGGACCCGGTCACGATCACGATGTCGCAGACCGCGAAGGTCAGGAGCTCCGTGCGCAAGGTGGTCATCGACGGCGGCGGCAAGGTCACCCTGAGCGGTGCCGGCAAGCGCCGGATCATCTACCAGAACACGTGTGACAGCGCGCAGGGCGCGACCAGCGGCAACTGCACCGCGCAGGACCACCCCCAGCTCACCGTGCAGAACATCACGCTCGCCGACGGCAGCTCCATCGGCGTCGACCCCGACCCCGAGGTGACCAACGGCGGTGGCGGCGGCGCGCTCTACGTGCGGGGCGGCATCTTCAAGGTGGTAAACACCAAGTTCGTCCGCAACAAGTGCGACAGCGGCGGCCCCGACCTCGGCGGCGCGGCCATCCGCGCGCTCGACATCAACAACGACGGCCCGGTGTACATCGTGAGCAGCACCTTCGGCGGCGCATCCGGCCAGGGCGGGCGCTGCTCTAACGGTGGTGCGCTGAGCAGCATCGGCGTCTCGTGGATCGTGCTCAACAGCCTGTTCAGCCACAACGAGGCGATCGGCTTCGGCGCCAACCAGGCACCGGCGGGCACGCCCGGCGGTGGCAACGGCGGCGCGATGTACTTCGACGGTGGGCTCTTCACCGTGCGGATCGCCGGCACGCTCATGGAGCGCAACCACGCCCGCGAGGGTGGCGGCGCGGTCTTCTTCGTCAGCAACGACCGCACCGGGAGCCTGCGGCTGGAAAACTCCACGCTGCGGCGCAACCCGAGCGACAAGTTCGAGACGCTGCCGGGCATCTTCTACCTCGGCACGACCGAGCGACCCGCCATCACCGGGCCCAAGCCGAGCTGAGCGCCGGCTCAGCCCACCCGGTAGCGAAGGCCGTCGACCAGCAGGTCGAGAAGGCGGCCGGCCTGCTCCCGCTCGCCGGCGGCCATCGAGACGCCGCTGAGGCCGATGAGCACGTCGCCGGGCTGGGCGTCCGGCCGGATCGTGCCAGCCGCCACCCCCGCCTCCAGCAGCGTGGTGATCGCGGTGGTGAGGCGGTCGCGGCTCTGCGCGTACGGGTTCACACCGGACGCGACCACCACCCGCAGCGCGTCGGACATGCCCCGCTTGGTGGCCATGTAGTCGACGAAGCGGTCCATCCAGGTACGCAGGGCCGCGTCCGGCGGCTGCGCGGCCAGCAGCTCGTCGACGGAGTCGCAGAGGCGGGCCAGCTCGTTGCGGTACGCCGCCTCGATCAGCGCCTCCCGGGTCGGAAAGTGCCGGTACAGCGTGCCGATGCCCACGCCCGCATCCTTGGCGATCGCGTCGAGCGTGGCGTCGGGCCCGTCGTGTGAGAACGCGCGAACCGCGGCGTCGAGCAGCCGCTCGCGGTTGCGCTGCGCGTCGGCGCGCACGGTGCTTCCTCCCCCGTTGGTGGTGCAGGTCACTTGTTAATCGGAGGAGGCTCCGCTTAGTGTTGCGGTGAAGTGGAGGCCCCTCCGTTTGTAGCGTACAGGGTTGGGTGCTCCTGGGGGTCCGCCGATCGAGATGGGAAGATCATGACTGGGACCACACGCATCACCACGCCGTTCAACGCGCAGTCCACGGCCGCCGAGGTCGTGGCGGGCATCGACCTGAGTGGCCGTCGGGCCATCGTCACGGGCGGCGCGTCCGGCATCGGCATCGAGACCGCGCGGGCGCTGGCCGGTGCCGGGGCCGAGGTCACCCTCGCGGTCCGCAACCTGGAGGCGGGCGAGCGTACCGCCGAGGACATCATCGCGACGACGGGCAACAAGCAGGTGTTCGTGGCTCCGCTCGAGCTCGCCGACCGCGTCTCCGTCGCCGCCCTCGCCACCGCGTGGGAGGGCCCGCTGCACATCCTCGTCAACAACGCGGGCGTGATGGCGCCGCCGCTGACCCGCACCGCCGAGGGGTGGGAGCTCCAGTTCGCCACCAACCACCTCGGCCACTTCGGCCTCGCCACCGGCCTGCACCGCGCACTGACCGAGGCGGGCGGGGCTCGCGTGGTCTCGGTCAGCTCGGCCGCGCACCAGCGCTCGCCGATCGTCTTCGACGACATCAACTTCGAGCGCCGGGAGTACACGCCGTGGGAGGGCTACGGCCAGTCGAAGACCGCCAACGTGCTCTTCGCGGTGGAGGCCAGCAAGCGATGGGCCGCCGACGGCATCACGGTGAACGCGCTGCACCCGGGCGGCATCCGCACCGCCCTCCAGCGGTACGTCACCGAGGAGGACCTCAACCGACTGCGCGCCCAGGCCGGCCCCGACGCACCGGCGTGGAAGACGCCCGAGCAGGGCGCCGCCACCTCCGTCCTGCTCGCCACATCGCCACTGCTCGACGGCGTGGGTGGCCGCTACTTCGAGGACTGCAACGAGGCCGAGCCGCTCCAGCCGGGCTCGCGCCGCGGCGTGGCCGCGTACGCCCTGGACCCCGAGGCCGCCGCACGCCTGTGGACGGTCAGCGAAGAGATCCTTGCGCGTTGATCAGGGAGTTTGGTGGAGCGAATCGCCGACCGACACGCCCACGAACTCCCTGATCAACGGCCCGAGATCCCGCCAGGCCCGTGACACCCAGCGTGGGTGTCACGAGCCCTTGGGTCCGGGGGTCAGGCGACCGTGCAGGCGGTGCCGTTCAGCGTGAACGAGGCGGGCCGGCCGGTGTTGCCGGTGTGTGTGGCCTGGAAGCCGATGCCGACCGAGGCGTTCGGCGCGATGCTTCCGTTGTACGACGCGTTACGGGCGCTCACCTGCCCGCTGCTCGGCGAGTACGACGCGTTCCAGCCGGACGTGATCGTCTGTCCACTGGGGAGTGCGAAGGCGAGCGTCCAGCCGTTGACCGCCGCGCTGCTCGTGTTCGTGATCGTGATCGACGCGGTGAGGCCGGTGTTCCAGGCGTTCACCGTATAGCCCACGCGGCAGGCGCCACCGCCGGGCGGGGGCGTGGTGACCGGCGGGGTGGTCGGCGGCACGCTGGTGGGCGGCGTGGTCGGCGGCCGAGTGGTGGGCGGCGTGGTCGGGCTGCCGCCGTCCGGCGCGACCGCGCGTCCGGTTGCGGTCGAGATCATGCCGGCGCACATGTTGCGGCTGGCCAGGTTCGACGCGATCTGCGGTACCGCCTGGATCGTCGTCTGGTACCCGTCGTGCATCAGGATCACCTGGCCGTTCTGCAGGCGGCCGGCTGCCTGGACGATCGCGCTGGTGCTGGCGCCGTTCCAGTCCTGCGAGTCGACGTCCCACAGCACCTCGGTGAGGCCGAGCTGGGCCTCGATCGAGCGGATGGTCGCGTTCGTCTCGCCGTACGGCGGGCGGAACAGGCGCGCCGTCTGCCCCGTCGCCTGCTGGATCGCCTGCTGCGTCTGGGACAGCTCGGAGGTGATCTGCTGGGTGCTCATCTGCGGCAGGTGCGGGTGGGTCCAGCTGTGGTTGGCGATCCACATGCCGGCGTTCACCTGGGACCGGGCGAGCGCCGGGTTCTGCTGGACGCGCTGGCCGATGTTGAAGAACGTGGCCCGGAGGCCGGCCGAGGTCAGCGCGTTGAGCAGCGAGGTTGTCGTGCCGGTGTTGGGACCGTCGTCGTACGTGAGGCCGACGTAGCCACCGCTGCAGTCCGCCGCGGAGGCGGAGGGCGCGGCGGCGACGGTCAGCGTGACAGCGGCCGCGGCCGCGGTGGCCAGCGAGGCCAGCGCGGCGACGGTGCGCCGGGACAGGTGGGTGGACGGCATGGCGGCTCCTGGCGTGGGGTGGGGTTCTCGGGCGCAGGCTGAAACATTCCGTAGTATGAGCCGGAACATACCGACACGCAAACACTCATCAATGTCTCCAGCTCAAAGTGTTTGCTGGACGATCACTTTGGGTGCTTTTGTGGGTGGCGCGGCGCTGCCTCCAAAGGCGACCGAGAGGCAAACTTCCGGAAAGCGTTGACGGGCATTTCCGGGCCGAGAATACTTCTCATCCATGAGCATCAATGTGCGTACCGCAGTGGCCGGGCTGGCGCTGGTCGTTGTCGCGCTCCCCACCGGTGCGAGCGCGGCGGCGCCCGCGACCCTCGGCGCCGCCGCGGCGGCGAAGGGACGCACCTTCGGCGCCGGCGTGACCGCGGCGAAGCTGGCCGACAGCGCGTACGTGGGCATCCTCGACCGCGAGTTCTCCTCGGTCACGCCGGAGAACGAGATGAAGCTCGACGCCACGGAGCCGCAACGCGGCCAGTTTTCGTTCGGGCCGGCCGACCGGGTCGTGCAGCACGCCCAGGCCCGAGGCATGAAGGTGCGCGGCCACTCGCTGTTGTGGCACAGCGGCCAGCCGGGATGGCTGCAGAGCCTGACCGGGCCGGTGCTGCGCGAGGCGATGCTCAACCACGTCACGCAGGTCGCGGCGCACTTCCGTGGCCAGGTCGTTTCGTGGGACGTCGTCGACGAGGCGTTCGCCGACACCGGTGGTCGGCGGCGCGACTCCAACTTCCAGCGCACCGGCGACGACTGGATCGAGGCCGCCTTCCGTGCCGCGCGGGCCGCCGACCCCGGCGCGAAGCTCTGCTACAACGACTACAACGTCGAGGACTGGGCGTCGCAGAAGACCCAGGCCGTGTACGCGATGGTCCGCGACTTCAAGCAGCGGGGCGTGCCGATCGACTGCGTCGGCCTCCAGTCCCACTTCGGCTTCGGCATCCCGTACCCGGCGAGCTACCGCACGACGCTGTCGTCCTTCGCCGCACTCGGGGTGGACGTGGAGATCAGCCAGCTCGACGTGGTGGGCTCCGGTGCCGAGCAGGCGGGCACGTACCGGCGCGTGGTCGAAGACTGCCTGGCGGTCGCCCGCTGTACCGGCATCACGGTGTGGGGCGTGCGGGACACCGACTCGTGGCGGAGCAGCGGGACACCGCTGCTCTTCGATGGCGCGGGCAACCCGAAGGCGGCCTACGACGCGGTGCTGGCGGCGCTCACGAGCCGCCCGTGCGGCCGTCCACGGTAGAGCGCGAAAACACTCGATATTACGCGAAGCGATCCGCTCAATGCGGATTGTTACCTGAAATGCCCGGGTCGACAAAAGGCGAAATTGACCGGAAACATTTCGAACAGGTAGATGAGTACCGATCGGTCGATCGGAGGATCCAGCGGACATCTGCGTATCTGACGATGGTCGTCCGTGACTCTCGTCACGGACAAACCACCCCAACGGAGGCAGGGATGGTCGCAGATCGGCGTGCGCGAGAGACATGGCCCACCGGCCCGCCGCAGGCACCGCCTCCTTGGCGCGGACCCGCCGAGTCGCCCCCGCCGCGCCGGGGACCTTCCGAAACACGGCAGTCGTGGCAGGCGCCCAGCGGCCCGCAAGGTCCCGGCGCGTGGCCGCCCCGCCGGCCGGACCCCAACGTCGGCACGCCGCAAGCCACCAAACGGAAGCGGCGGGCCGACGCCAGCCCGTGGAACTGGCTGCTGCTCATCCCGATCGTCGTGCCGCTGCTGCCGCCGCTCTACAACCGCATGGAGCCGACACTGCTGGGTCTCCCGTTCTTCTACTGGTGCCAGCTGGCCTTCGCCGGGTTGGCCGCGGTGACCACAGTGATCGTTCACATCGCGACGAAGGACCGGCGGTGACATGCCCAGCTTCGCTGACCACCAGGTCGAGTTCTGGATCTTCGCGTTCATGTTCGGCCTGGTCACCATCATGGGATTCGCGGCGGCGCGGTGGCGGCGGCCGGACAACATCCACACGCTGGAGGAGTGGGGTCTCGGCGGCCGCGCGTTCGGCAACTGGGTGACGTTCTTCCTGCTGAGCGGCGATGTCTACACGGCGTACACGTTCGTGGCCGTGCCCACGCTCGTCTTCGGTGTCGGCGCCTCCGGCTTCTTCCCGATGCCGTTCCTGGTGATCGTGTACCCGATGCTCTTCGTGGTGCTGGCCCGCTTCTGGTCGGTCTGCCACGTACACGGGTTCGTCACGCCGGCCGAGTTCGTACGCGCCCGCTTCGGCTCGAAGTTTCTCGCGCTGGCCATCGCGGTGACCGGCATCCTCGCCACGATGCCGTACATCGCGCTGCAGCTCATCGGCATCGAAGCGGTCTTCAAGGTGATGGGGCTGCCCGAGGGGTGGCCGCTCACCGCCGCCTTCATCGTCCTGGCGCTGTACACGTTCAACTCCGGCCTGCGCGCCCCGGCGCTGATCTCCATCGTCAAGGACGCGCTGGTGCTGTGGACGGTGCTCGCCGCGTTCCTGATCGTCGCCTCCCATTCCGGCGGCTGGAGCAGCGTTTTCCGCGTGGCCGAGGAAAAGTACGCGACCTCGCCGAGCACCAACGACGGCCTGCTCCTGGCCGCCGGGCAGGAGCTCAACTACGTCACGCTCGCGCTCGGCTCGGCGGTCGCCCTCTTCCTGTACCCGCACACGCTCACCGGCGTGCTCGCCTCGCGCAACCGGGCGACGCTGCGGCGCAACCTATCGGTCCTGCCGCTTTACACGCTCACGCTCGGCGTGCTGATGCTCGTCGGGTTCGCCGCGGTCCTCAGCGACATCCAGCCGATCGCGGGTGACCGCAACACGGTGGTACCGCTGTGGTTCGACGCCAACTTCCCGGACTGGAGCGCGGGCCTCGCTTTCGCGGCCATCGGCGTCGGCGCGATGGTGCCCGCCGCGATCATGTCGATCGCGGCGGCCAACCTGTTCACCCGCGACGTGTACAAGGAGTTCATCCGGCCGCAGGCCAGCGCCAAGGAGGAGACGTTCGTCAGCAAGGTGGCTTCGCTGGCGATGAAGTTCGGCGCGGTCATCTGCATCCTGATGCTGAACACCCAGTTCGCCATCGACCTGCAGCTGATCGGCGGCGTGTTCGTGATGCAGACGCTGCCCGCCGTGGCGATCGGCCTGTTCACCGCGTGGCTGCACCGGTGGGCGCTGGTCGCGGGCATCTTCGCCGGCCTCGCTACGGGGCTCGCGATGCTGTACCAGATCCCGCAGCGCGGCGCGAACGGCGCGGTGCTCCGCGAACACTTCGGCGGCTCGGCCTGGCCCCTCAGCAACATCGGCATCGACACCGACAGCACGATCTACGTCGGCGTGGTGGCACTCGCCGTCAACCTGCTGGTGGCCGCGCTCCTCACCCCGCTCCTGCGCGGCGGTGGTGTGCCCGACGGCGTCGACCGGACCCGCGAGCACGACTACGTCGCGGACGAGGGCGACCCCACGGTCCGCCGCATGACCGAGCTGATCGACGGCGAGACGCCCCCGGAGGAGACACTCACTCCCACCGGCGGCCGCCACTCGTTCACCCCGCTGCGCCGGCCTTAGCCCTTAGCCGTTGATCAGGGAGTTGGCGGGCGGGTCGCGCGGCGCGCCCCTCCACCAACTCCCTGATCAACAAGCGGGGCGCTAGTACGTGTTGCCGTGGCGGTCGCGAGACTTGAGGCGGGTCGTGGGCATCGTGGGGGCCGGGAGGCGGTCTCCGCCGTAGCCGCGGACCTCGCCGAAGCGGTCCGACGCCGCTGCCCACTCCTCGCGGGCGGCGACGATGTCCTCGTGCGAGCGGCCCACGAAGTTCCACCACATGACCAGCGGCTCCTCGAACGGCTCGCCGCCGAGCAGGAACAGCCGCGTCTCGTCGGCCGCGCTCAGCGTGAGAGTGTCTCGCCCGCTGCCGAGGTAGAGAAGGGCGCCCGGCTCGAGCGGGGCGTCGCCGATCAGGGCGGAGCCGGTGAGCGTGATCGCCGCGTACTCGAAGTCGGCGCGCAGCGGGATGGAGACCTCGGCGCCGCCCGACAGGGCCACGTCGGCACCGAACAGCGGGGTGTGCACCCGGGCCGGTGAGCGGAGGTCGCCGAGCTCGCCGACCACGACCGTGACCGTCACGCCCTCGCCGCGGAGCACCGGCATGCTCGCGTGGTGCTCGAACCGCGCCTCCCTGGCCCGCGCGCCCTCGGGGAGCGCCACCCACAGCTGAAGTCCGTGCATGCCGGGCGGGTGGTCGGGCGGCGACTCCTCGGAGTGCGAGATGCCGTGGCCGGAGGTCATGAGGTTGAGCTGGCCGGGCACGATCGTCTGCAAGCTGCCGAGGCTGTCGCGGTGCAGCACCTCGCCTTCGAGCAGCCAGGTCACGGTCTGCAGACCGGTGTGCGGGTGCGGCGGCACCTGCATGCCCGGCCCGCTGCCGATGTCTTCCGGGCCGAAGTGGTCGGCGAAGCACCAGGCACCGACCATGCGGCGCTCGCGGTGAGGGAGCAGGCGGCGGACCACCGTGTACTTGCCGATGGGCACGTCGTGACCGGGCAGCATCACGCTGGTCGGTGCGGCGGTCACGGTCGTGATGCCGCCGCACAACGTCTCCTGCGGGTCCGCCTCCAGGTTGCTCACGAGCGTGCCCCTCGCTACTCGTCGTCGTCCAGCCGGGCCAGCCACGTGGCGAAACGCTCGATGGGCGTCTCGAACTCCGGGTTGAGGTCGATGAAATCGCGCAGCCGCTCGGCCATCCACTCCATCGTCACGGACTCGTCGCCGCGTCGCTCGGCCAGCTCCTCGATGCCGCGGTCAGTGAAGTACATGTAGTGCGGCCTCCATCAGCGCGGCCTGCTCGCCTTCGTGCAGCTTGGCCGAGCCCACCGCGGGAGCGGCCGCCGCCGGGCGGGAGATCCGCCGCAGCCGCACGCCTTCGAGGTGCTCCAGCAGGTTGAGCGCGATGAACGACCACGCGCCCTGGTTGGCCGGCTCCTCCTGCACCCAGGCGAAGTCCTCCGCGTTCGGGTACGCCGCGAGCGCCACACGAAGCTCCTCGATCGGCAGCGGGTAGAGCTGCTCCAGCCGCAGGATCACGGTGTCGGTCACCTTGCGGTCGGCGCGCGCCTGGAACAGGTCGTAGTACACCTTGCCGCTGCACAGCAGCACCCGCTTGACCTGGTCGGCCGGGGGCGCGCCCGGGTCGGCGAGCACCGGCTGGAACGTGCCGGAGGTGAAGTCTTCGACCGACGAGACCGCCAGGCGGTGGCGCAGCAGCGACTTCGGCGTGAAGACCACGAGCGGCTTGCGCTTGGGCGACAGACCTTGGCGGCGAAGCAGGTGGAAGTAGTTGGCCGGGGTGGTCGGTATGGACACCCGCATGTTGTCTTCCGCGCAGAGCTGCAGGTAGCGCTCGGGACGGCCGGACGTGTGGTCGGGGCCCTGGCCCTCGTGGCCGTGCGGGAGCAGCAGCGTCAGCGACGACTGCTGGCCCCACTTGACCTCGCCGGAGGAGACGAACTCGTCGACGACGGACTGGGCGCCGTTGGCGAAGTCGCCGAACTGGGCCTCCCACAGCACCAGCGCCTCGGTGTTTTCCACCGAGTAGCCGTACTCGAAGCCCATCGCGGCAAACTCGGACAGCAGCGAGTCGTGCACGAAGAACCGGGCCCGGTCTTCGGCCAGTGCGGACAGCGGCAGGTAGTCGTTGCCGGTGCGTGCGTCCACAATGGACGCGTGCCGCTGCACGAACGTGCCGCGGCGGGAGTCCTGGCCGGCGAGCCGGACGGTCACGCCGTCGTGCAGCAGCGCGCCGAACGCGATGATCTCGCCGAAGCCCCAGTCGATCGTGCCCTCGACGGCCATCTTGGCCCGCCGGTCGAGCAACTGCTGGATGCGCTTGTGCGGGGTAAAGCCGTCGGGCAGGTTGATGTGCGCGTCGCCGACCGCCTTGACGACCGAGGCGTCGACGGCCGTCTCCACCGCGGGCTCGGGCTCCGGCTGGCGGCTGCGGCTCGGCCGCGTCTCGGTCATGGCCGCGTCGCGGGTCGCCTTGAACACCTGCTCGAGCTGCGCCTGGTAGTCGCGGAGCAGCTCCTCGGCGTCGCCGACGGTGATGTCGCCGCGCCCGATCAGCTCCTCGGTGTAGAGCTTGCGCACCGAGCGCTTCTTGTCGATGATCGCGTACATCAGCGGGTTGGTCATCGACGGGTCGTCGCCCTCGTTGTGACCGCGCCGGCGGTAGCAGACAAGGTCGATCACGACGTCCTTGTTGAACGCCTGCCGGTACTCGAACGCCAGCCGCGCCACCCGCACGACGGCCTCGGGGTCGTCGCCGTTGACGTGGAAGATCGGCGCCTGGATCATCCGGGCCACGTCGGTGGAGTAGAGCGACGAGCGGCTGTACTCCGGGGCGGTGGTGAAGCCGACCTGGTTGTTGACCACGACGTGCACCGAGCCACCCGTGCGGTACCCGCGCAGCTGGGAGAGGTTGAGCGTCTCGGCGACCACGCCCTGGCCGGCGAACGCGGCGTCGCCGTGCACCGCGAGCGGCAGCACGGTGTAGCCCTCCAGCTTGAGGTCGATCCGGTCCTGCTTGGCCCGGACGATGCCCTCCATGACGGGGTCGACTGCCTCGAGGTGCGACGGGTTGGCGGTCACCGAAACGGTGATCGCGTGCTCGCCGTCGGGCGTCGTGAACTTGCCGACCTGGCCCAGGTGGTACTTCACGTCGCCGGAGCCGTGCGCGGTCTTGGGGTCGATGTGCCCCTCGAACTCCGAGAAGATCTTCTCGTACGGCTTGCCGACGATGTTGGCCAGCACGTTGAGCCGGCCGCGGTGCGCCATGCCGATGACGACCTCGTCGAGCTCCGCCTCGGCGGACGCCTGCAGCACCTCGTCGAGCAGCGGAATCAGCGACTCGGCGCCCTCCAGCGAGAAGCGCTTCTGCCCCACGTACTTGGTCTGCAGGAACGTCTCGAACGCCTCGGCCGCGTTCAGCCGGTTGAGGACGTGCTTCTGCTGGCTCGCGTCGGGCTTGGAGTACTTGCGCTCGATCCGCTCCTGGATCCAGCGCCGCTCTTCCGGGTCCTGGATGTGCATGTACTCGACGCCGACGCGGCGGCAGTACGAGTCGCGCAGCACGCCGAGGATCTCGCGCAGCTTCATCCGCTGCTTGCTGGCGAATCCACCGACCGGGAAGTACCGGTCGAGGTCCCAGAGCGTGAGGCCGTGCTCCAGGACGTCGAGATCCGGGTGCTTGCGGATCTGGAACTCCAGCGGGTCGGTGTCGGCCATGAGGTGGCCGCGCACCCGGTACGCGTGGATCAGCTCGTGCACCCGGGCGGTCTTGTTGATCTGGCCCTCGGAGCTGGCCACCACGTCGCGCACCCAGCGGACCGGCTCGTACGGCAGGCGGAGCGAGGTGAAGACCTCGTCGTAGAAGCCGTGCTCGCCGAGCAGCAGCTCGTGCACGTTCTTGAGGAACTCGCCGGACTGCGCGCCCTGGATGATCCGGTGGTCGTACGTGCTGGTCAGCGTGATGATCTTGCTGACCGCGAGGTCGGCGAGGGTCTCCTCGGACATGCCCGCGTAGGGCGCCGGGTACTCCATCGCGCCGACACCGATGATCGCGCCCTGTCCGGTCATCAGCCGTGGCATCGAGTGCACTGTGCCGATGCCGCCCGGGTTGGTCAGCGAGATGGTGGTGCCGGAGTAGTCCTCCATGGTCAGCTCGTTGCGGCGGGCGCGCCGGACCACGTCCTCGTACGCCTGCCAGAACTGCCGGAAGTCCATCTGCTCGGTGCCCTTGATGCTGGGCACGACGAGCGTGCGCGAGCCGTCCGGCTTGGCCAGGTCGATCGCGATGCCGAGGTTGACGTGGGCGGGCTCGACGATCGCCGGCTTGCCGTCGACCTCCGCGTACGAGTTGTTCAGCTCCGGATGCGTGTGCAGGGCCTTGATCAGCGCGTACCCGATCAGGTGGGTGAAGCTGACCTTGCCGCCACGGCCGCGCGCGAGGTGGTTGTTGATCACGATGCGGTTGTCGACGAGGAGCTTGGCCGGCACCGCCCGCACGCTCGTCGCCGTGGGGACGGCGAGGGACGCGTCCATGTTTTGCACGATGCGGGCGGCGACGCCGCGCAGCGTGGTGGTCTTCGCGTCGCTGGGTGCGGCGGCGGCCTGCTTCGCCGGCTGCTTCGCGGCCTCCTTGGGGGCGGCCTTCGGGCTCGCCTTCGCCGCGGTGCCGACAGCGGCCTTCGCGTCCGCACCCGGCTTCGCGCCGTCGGCGGCGGGCTTGGCGCCGTCACTGGGGGACTTGGCGGCCGCACTCGTCGCGGCGGCGGGCTCGGCGGCGGCGGTGGGCTCGGTGGCAGCCGGCTGGGCCGGGGTCTCCGGCTTGTAGTCGGCGAAGAAGTCGTGCCAGGCAGGGTCTACGCTGGCCGGATCGGCGAGGTAGCGCTGGTACATCTCCTCGACGATCCACTCGTTCGGGCCGAAGCCCGCCAGCGGGTTGTCCTGTGATGCCTGTTGGGTCGACACGGCCGGTAATCGCCTCTTTCACGCGGTGGACGGCTCGGGGGCGGAAGTCAGAAGTCGGCATCAAGGCTACGCCTCGCGCATAACAGGTGCGTGGTCGCGGTCTTGCCGTGTCCTGATTCACAAATGTCACAACACGGTCGGGGCGCCCCATGAGTAACGGAGCGCCCCGACTGCAACTACGAGTGGTCGCGAAGAGCTACGAGATGTCCCGCGTACGGGTGATCATCGTGCCGATCACGCCGGTGGCCACGACCCAGGCCACGAGCACCACCGCGCCGACCCAGTACTGCGGCTGGCCCGGAATGTTGGTACCGCTGACCATCAGGCCGGACGCGATCGACGGGAGGCCGAACTGCAGGTCCTCGAACCATTCCCAGTCGAGCCAGTTGGCGATCAGCGTGAAGAACACCGCACCGGCGATCGTGCCGATCAGGTAGAGCACCACCGCGGTCACGGTCGCGCCGATCTGGCTGCGGATCAGCACGCCGAAGCCGACGCCGAGGATCCCCCAGAGGACGTACGCGAGCAGGTTGAGCCCGATCGCGCGGATCACCGCCGTGTCGCCGAGATGATTGGAAAAGCCCTCGGCACTCATGAAGATGATCGTCGCCGGGATGTTCAGCGCGGTGGTGAACAGCCAGAAGCCGAACCCGGCCAGTGCGGACGCGACGAACTTGGCGACGATCACGGCCGTGCGGTGCGGCGTGGTGAGGAACGTCGTGGTGACCGTCTGGTGCTGGAACTCGCTGGTGATCACCACGATGCCGAGCAGCAGCACGAAGAGCAGGCCGAAGAACTGGCCCGACGTGTACAGGTTGGCCGCCTGGTACACCTCGTTGTACGTCGCCGCGACCTGTGGGTCGGCACCCTCCGGCGGCGCCTCGGTCAGCGTGAAGTGCGCGCCCACCGCGTTGATGAAGAAGGTCAGCGCCAGCATGCCGAAAGCGCCGAGCGCGAAGAGCCACCACGCGTTGGTGGTGCGGATCTTCAGGAACTCGCTGCGGACGAGGTTCATCGGATAGCCGCCTTTCCCGCGGTGAGCTCGAGGAACACGCGTTCAAGGTCGGGCCGCTCGGTGGTCAGCTCGTGCAGCTCGACCCCCGCCTTGAGCGCGGCCCGGCCGACGCTCGGCGCGTCCACCCCGGCGACCAGCAGGCCACCCTCGCCGTTCGGCGTGACCGTCGCGTTCAACGCGACGAGCGCGCTGGTCAGCTCCTCCACCTGCGGCGTGCGGACTCGCACCTCCGCGCTGTGCGCCATCGAGTCCATCACCTGGTCGACCGTGCCCTGGCGGACCAGCTTTCCGGCCGCGATGATCACCAGGTCGTCGGCGAGCAGCTGCATCTCGGAGAGCAGGTGGCTGGAGACGAGCACTGTGCGGCCCTGTGAGGCGAGCGACTTGAGCAGGTCGCGCATCCACCGGATGCCCTCGGGATCGAGGCCGTTGGCGGGCTCGTCGAGCACGAGCACCTTGGGGTCGCCAAGCATCGCCGCGGCGATGCCGAGCCGCTGGCGCATACCCAGCGAGTACCCCTTGAACTTGCGCTTGGCGGCGGGCGACAGGCCGACCATCGCCAGTGCCTCGTCCGCCCGCGAGCGCGGGAAGCCGGCGGCAGCGCAGATCACGCGTAGGTGGTTGATGCCGGTGCGCCCCTTGTGCGCGCTTGACGCCTCCAGGACCGCCCCGACGGTGTGCAGCGGATCGGACAGGTCGGCGTACCGCTGGCCACCGATCGTGGCCGTACCGGCCGTGGGTTTCACCAGGTTCAGCAGCATGCGCAGCGTCGTCGTCTTACCCGCGCCATTGGGGCCTAGGAAGCCCGTCACGCGCCCGGGCTCGACGGTAAACGACAAGTTGTCGACCGCTCTGACGTTTTTGTAGTGTTTCGTCAGCCCGGACACGACAATCTGTCCGTCAGACATCTCTCTCCTCCCGTGGACACGGCGCGAAGCCCGCGACCGCGCGCACACAGGGTGACGGGTGCGAAGAGGATTTTCAATCCCGCCGCATGACCTGAAGCCTCACATTCCAGATAAGCGCCACGCGCGATACACGCTCGGGATACTCCCTGATCACCGTGGATGCTTACACAGGGAGCATGGCTGTACTCCTCACCAGCGCCGCGTCCGCGGGGTCCACCGGCACCAGCGGGTACTCGCTGCTGATCGCCGATGACGGCGCAGAGGTCGCCGCCGCACAGCGGCTGCGCTACGACGTCTTCGCCGCGGAACTGGGCGCCAAGCTGCCCACCGCCGGCTCGGGGCTCGACGTGGACGAGTTCGACGAGTTCTGTGACCACCTCATCGTGCGCGAGGACTCGACGGGTGCGGTCGTCGGTACGTACCGGATGCTCCCGCCCCAGGCCGCCGTCCGCGCCGGCCGCCGGTACTCCGACACCGAGTTCGAGATGAACGCCCTCAGCCCGCTGCGCGACCACCTCGTCGAGACCGGACGCTCGTGCGTGCACCCCGAGCACCGCAGCGGCGCGGTGATCAACCTGATGTGGGCCGGCATCGCCCGCTACCTGCACCTCAAGAACCTTCGCTGGCTCGGCGGCTGCGCCTCGGTCCCCTTGGACGGCGGCCCGGAGGTCGCGGCCGGCGTCTGGCACCTGGCCCGCGCAAAGCACCTCTCGCCGCCCACGCTCCGGGTCCGCCCGCGGCGCCCGTGGCTGGCCGAGCCGGGTGCCGCCGAAGCGGTCGCCGCGCACACCGGCCGGGCCGCCGTCCCACCCCTGCTCCGCGGCTATCTGCGGCTGGGCGCGTGGATCTGCGGCGAACCGGCGTACGACCCGGACTTCGGCGTCGCCGACCTGTACGTGCTGCTCTCGCTCGACCGGGTCGACCCGCGCTACCTCAAGCATTTTCTCGGCAGCGGGCACGGCCTCGGAGGCAGCGCATGAACACCGCGAGCACGCTCTGGCAGCCCCGATCGGACTGCGGCCCCGACTGCCTGCCCGGTCCGGAGCCGGGCACGCGCGTCTCGTGGGCGCGCCAGCTGGCCCGACTCTTCGCCCTGATCGGCGCGCTGTCCGGTGGTGTGGTGTTGTTGCCGGTACTCCCTCTTATGAAATCGCGCGGACGCCGTGCCGCCGGACGTGCCTGGGCCCGCGCGATCCTTGCGGCCCTGGAGGTGAAGCTGGTCACGAAGGGCCGGCTGCCCGCGGAGAACGCGCTGCTCGTGGCCAACCACATCTCGTGGCTGG
Source organism: Phytohabitans houttuyneae (assembly GCF_011764425.1). NCBI lineage: Bacteria > Bacillati > Actinomycetota > Actinomycetes > Micromonosporales > Micromonosporaceae > Phytohabitans > Phytohabitans houttuyneae. Next base: position 3,071,352 of record NZ_BLPF01000001.1, on the reverse strand, counting down.
ACATCGTCGCGGTGCTCGCGGTGGCGCCGGCCCGGATGCTCGCCAAGCACGACGTGCGCGCGTGGCCGGTGATCGGGCGCCTGGCCGCGTCGGCCGGCACGATCTTCGTGGACCGCACGCGGCCGAGGGCCCTTCCGGGCACGGTGGCCGAGGTCGCCGCGGCACTGCGCGGCGGCGGGGTGGTCGCGGTCTTCCCGGAGGGTACGACCTGGTGCGGCGCGATGTCCGGACACTTCCGCCCGGCGATGTTCCAGGCCGCGCTGGACGCGGGCGCCCAGGTGGTACCCGTGGCGATCAACTACGGCGAGCGGCCGACCACGGTCGCGTTCCTCGGCGACGACAGCCTGTGGGTGTCGCTGCGCCGCGTGCTCGCGGTGCGGCGCCTCCTCGTGTCGGTGACCGCGACGCCGGCGCTGCACCCGGAGGCGGTCGCGACCCGGCGGCAGCTGGCGCGCGTGGCCGAGGCGGCCGTGCGCACCGAGGGACCGGTGTACCAGCGCGCCATGGGCCTCGCCGCCTGAATTCTGCTGATCAGCGCCCCTTCCCGGCCGGGAGGGGGCGCGCTTTGTTGTGTCGCGATACGGCTCTGGCATATCGCGATGTATCGCGTTAGGCTGAGCGCCATGCCCACCTGGACGGTCGAAGGTCCGCAGCGGCTCACCTTCGAGGAGCCGGTCTCGCGTCTTGACGTATATCTCATATCCGGCCGGCTCAACGTGGTCGGCGCCGACGGGCCGGCGCGCGTCGAGATCGCCAACGCGGGGGCCAAGCCGATCATCGTGGAGGAGCGCGACGGCCGGCTCTCGGTGCGGCACGAGCGGATTCCCCGCTGGCCGGGCTTCCTGCGCTGGCTGATCCAGTTCGGCCGGCGCTACCGCGTGGACGTCTCGATCGCCGTGCCCGGCGATGCCCGCGCCGACCTGCACCTCATCGACGGCACCGTGATCGCCTCGGGCCTGCGCCGCGAGACGTTCGTCGACGTGACCTCGGGCCGCATCACGCTGATGGGGCTCGGTGGGCGCACGGTCGCCAAGCTGATCTCCGGCCCGGTCGAGGCGCTCGGTGTCGCCGACGACCTGACCATGGAGACCGTCTCCGGCGAGCTGATCCTTGCCGACAGCCCGGCCGAGCGGGTGCACGCCCGCACCGTCTCCGGCTCGATCACCTGCGACCTCGACAACCCCCGGCGCAGCGAGATCCGGCTCGGCACCACGTCCGGCAGCGTGACGGTCCGGGTGCGCGAGGACAGCGACCTCAGCGTCCACCTGCACACCACGTCCGGGCGGATCACCAGCGCCTTTCCGGGGCTGCGCTCCGGTGACGGGCCGCCGTGGACAAAGGACGCGCAGGGTGTGATCGGCGCCGGCGAGGGCAAGCTGTGGGCGAGCACCACGTCCGGCAGCATCGCGCTGCTCTCCAGGCCCGCTCCCGACCCGGACGACGCCGAGCCCGAGGATGCCGAGATATGACCGCTGTCTTCAGTCACGGGCGGCTCCGGCTGTACCTGCTCAAGCTGCTCGACGACGGCCCCAAGCACGGCTACGAGCTGATCCGCCTGCTCGAAAACCGCTTCCTGGGGCTGTACGCGCCAAGTGCCGGCACGATCTACCCGCGGCTCCAGCGGATGGAGGCCGAAGGGCTGGTCTCGCACACCGCCGCCGGCGGCCGGAAGGTGTACGAGATCACCGATGCCGGCCGCGCGGAGCTGCGCCAGCGGGCGGGTGAGCTGGCCACGCTGGAGTCGGACATTCGCGCCTCGGTGGAAGACCTCGCGTCGCTGGCCAACGAGATACAGGACGAGGTGCGCGGCTCGGTGCGCGACCTCAAGCGCGAGCTCAACCAGGCCGCGCGGGAGACCCGCCGGGGCAGCGGCGGGCGGGACTACCACTGGGAGTTCCAGTGGGCGGGTGCCGGCTCCTCCGGCCGGGGTGAGCGGGCGTCAAGTGCCGCACTCGACGAGCTGGAAAAGCGGATCGAAGCGTTCGCGGCGGAGGTGCGGCAGCTCGTGCGCAACGCGCGGCTCACCGAGGGGCAGGCGCGCACGGCGACGCGGGTGCTCGACGCCTCACTTGTCACGCTCAGGCGCCTCTTCCGCGGATGACACCGATGCGGGTGGCCACCTGGCTACTCTCAGGTTCTTCTCAGCCACTCCCCAGTCACGGCCCAGCGCCGAGGGGAATGATGTCTGGTATGGCCGCACCGCAGACTGAGGCGAGACTGCTCGTCGTCGAGGACGATCCAAACATCCTCGAGCTGCTCTCCGCCAGCCTGCGCTTCGCCGGGTTCGATGTCTCGACCGCGACCAGCGGCAGCGCGGCGGTCAACGCCGCGAAGGATCGTCGCCCCGACCTTGTGGTGCTCGACGTGATGCTTCCCGACCTCGACGGGTTCGAGGTCATCCGGCTGATGCGCGAGAGCGGCACGCGCACGCCGGTGGTGTTCCTCACCGCCCGGGACGCCACCGACGACAAGATCCGCGGCCTCACGCTCGGCGGCGACGACTACGTCACCAAGCCGTTCAGCCTGGAGGAGCTCACCGCCCGCATCCGGGCCGTGCTCCGCCGCACCACCGCCGGCGACCAGTCGCCCTCCCGCCTCACCTTCGCCGACCTCGAGCTCGACGAGGAGACGCACGAGGTCTACCGGGCCGGTCAGCGCATCCAGCTCTCGCCGACCGAGTTCAAGCTGCTGCGCTACCTGATGCTCAACGCCAACCGCGTGCTTTCCAAGGCGCAGATCCTCGACCACGTGTGGAATTACGACTTCCGCGGCGATGACAACATCGTCGAGTCGTACATCTCGTACCTGCGGCGCAAGGTCGACACGACCCAGCCGCGCCTCATCCACACCCTGCGTGGCGTGGGGTACGTCTTGCGAAAGCCGGCGACCTGACCAGTTGGTGGGCGGCCATGCTCAAGTTTGTCCGGCGCGTCCCGCTCCGCGTCAAGCTGGTCACCTCCGTCCTGGTGCTCGTCGGTATGGCGCTGCTCGTGATCAGCATCGGCAGCGCGTTCGCCCTGCGCAGCTACCTGATCGACAAGATCGATAGCGAGCTGCGCACGGCCAGCGGCGCGCTCCAGGCCTCGGCGACGGGCGACAAGCGGATCGTTGTCGGCCTCCCCTCCGACTACCTGATCGTGGTGGCCCATCCGGACACGCCGGACACGGTCGAGGGCCCGCAGTACGACGACCGCTTCGTCAAGACCAACCAGCTGCCGCGCCTCCCCACCGACTACGAAGGCTTCCAGGACCACCTCAACGAGCCGTTCACGGCGAAGACCTCCGACCAGCGCGTGCGGTGGCGGGTGCTGGTCACGCAGCTGCCCGACGGCAGCCTCATGACCGTGGCGCAAAACCTCGTCGACGTCGACGAGGCCGTCACCCGGCTGATCTGGGTCGACGCGCTGGTCGGCGGCGCGGTGCTGATCCTGCTCGCTACGATCGGCGCGGCGATCGTCCGCAGCAGCCTCGGCCCGCTGAACGAGATCGAGCGCACCGCCGCCGCGATTGCCGGCGGCGACCTCACCCGCCGCGTGCCCGACCCCGAGCCGGGGGAGGAGGAGCCGCAGACCGAGTTGGGCCGCCTCTCCCGCGCGCTCAACGCGATGCTGGCCCAGATCGAGACGGCGTTCACCGCCCGAGCCGACTCCGAGTCGGCCGCGCGTGCGGCGGAGTCGGCAGCCCGTGACGCGGCGTTCGCGGCGCAGGCGTCCGAGTCGCGGGCGCGGCGCTCCGAGGAGCGGATGCGGCAGTTCGTGGCGGACGCGTCGCACGAGCTGCGCACCCCGCTGACCACGATCCGTGGCTTCGCCGAGCTGTACCGCCAGGGTGCGGCCAGCTCGCCGGAAGACGTCGCGCGTCTGGTGCGCCGGATCGAGGACGAGGCGTCCCGCATGGGCCTGCTCGTCGAAGACCTGCTGCTGCTGGCGCGGCTCGATCGCGAGCGACCGGTGGAGCTCGCGCCGGTCGAGCTGCCGGTGCTGGCCGCCGACGCGGTGCAGGCCGCCCGGGCGATCGCGCCGGACCGGCAGATCCAGCTGGAGGTCGTCCCCGGCGCCGGGCAGCTCGTCGTCTTCGGCGACGACGCGCGGCTGCGCCAGGTGATCGGCAACCTGATGACCAACGCGCTGACGCACACCCCGCCCGACGCTTCCGTCACCCTGCGCCTGCAGTCCGTCAAGCGTGGCGACGGCGACTTCGAGGCCATGGTCGAGGTGGTGGACACCGGGCCCGGCCTGTCGGCTGAGCAGTCGGAGCGGGTCTTCGAGCGCTTCTACCGGGCCGACGCCGCGCGCACCCGGCGGGCCGACGGCTCCACCGGCAGCGGCCTGGGGCTGGCCATCGTGGCCGCGCTTGTCGCCGCGCACAACGGGACGGTCGAGGTCGACTCCACCCCGGGTAAAGGCGCCACCTTCCGGGTACGACTGCCGTTGGCTCCGGAGGAAAATGACGCGCTCGGGTCCGACGACGGCGAGCCGCTGGAGCCGTAGGCGGGCGTGTGTCTCGACGGCCCGTGATTCACAGGGAACGTTCAGTGCGGTTTCAGGCGCGTTGAAGAGCGAGCGGGGAAGGTAAATGTCATGAGCGAGCACGAGACCAACCCGCAGCGGCAGCCGGTCAGCCCCGACGCCGAGCCGTCGCACCCGACCACCGAGCTGCTACCCGCCGCGCGGGAGCAGTCCGCCGCCTCCGACCAGACCCAGCAGGTCCCGGTCGTCTCCGAGCAGTCCACCCCGCCCACACCGGCCCCGTCCGCGGTCCCGGACGCGCCGGCGCCAAGCAACACAGCGCCGGACGTGACCGCCCAGATCCCGGCCGTGCCGCCGACCCCTCCGGCCTCGACGGGCCCGGCGGTGCCTTCCGCGCCTCCGGCCCCGAGCACGCCGTCGGTGCCCTCAGCACCTCCCGCCTCGACCGCTCCCGCGGTGCCTTCCGCGCCTCCCGCACCGAGTGGCCCGGCGGTGCCTTCCGCGCCTCCGGCCTGGAGCGGTCCGGCGGTGCCTTCCGGGCCGGCCGCCGCGCCCACCGGCCCGCCGCCGGGTGGGTATGCCCCGCCCTCCAGCCCGTGGCAGCACCCCGACCGCGCGCACCAGCCGACCTGGCCTGGAAACGCGGGCTACGCAGGCGCTGGCGTGCCGCCGGTGACCGCACCGCCGGCCGCTGGTGGCCCGCTCCCGCACGGCCAGGTCTCCCCGGGGCCCGCCATGCACGGTCCGGTGCCAGCACCCGCGAGCGGCGCGCCGCACTACGGCCCGCTCCCGCCCGGCCAGGTGCCGGTGTGGGCTCAGCAGCCCGGTGCACCGCCGCAGCGTGAGCGCTCCGGCCGCTTCGGGCGCTACGCGATGCTCGGCGTCGCCGCGCTCGTGCTGATGGCCGGCTCCGGCGTGGCCGGCGGCGCGATCGCGACCGCCCTCGACGACAACTCGCCGACCACGGTCAACCGGACGTATTCGGCGGCGCCCATCCTCAACCAGGCGGACCTTCCGGGCATCGCGGCAAAGGTGGCGGGGAGCGTCGTCTCGATCGCCGCGGGCAACGCGAGCGGCTCGGGCGTCGTGATGAGCGAAGACGGATACGTGCTGACAAACAACCACGTTGTTGCCGACGCGCAAAACAGCACCGTCAAGCTGACCTTCGCTGACGGCAAGACAGCCAACGCCAAGGTCGTGGGCACCGACCCGCGCACAGACCTCGCCGTGGTCAAGGCCGAGGGTGTGTCGGGCCTCAGCGCGGCGACGTTCGGCGACAGCGACGGCATGCAGGTCGGCGACACAGTGCTGGCCATCGGCAGCCCGCTCGGCCTCGACGGCTCGGTGACCTCCGGCATCATCAGCTCGAAGGACCGCACCATCCAGACCGGCAACGACCAGCAGCAGGACCCGTTCTCCCAGCAGCAGCAGGCGCCGGTGAGCTCGATCTCCGGGCTGCTGCAGACGGACGCTCCGATCAACCCGGGCAACTCCGGCGGCGCTCTGGTCAACACCCGGGGCGAGGTGATCGGCATCAACACGGCGATCCTCACCGCGGGCCAGGGCAACGGAAACATCGGCGTCGGCTTTGCCATCCCGAGCAACAAGGCCAAGTCGGTGGCAGACGCCCTGCGCAACGGCGAAAAGGTTAGCCACCCGTCACTCGGCGTGTCGGTCAACGACGCGGACGGTGGCGGCGCGCTGATCGGCGCTGTCAACGAAAACAGCCCCGCGTCCAAGGCCGGCCTCCAGCAGGGCGACGTGGTGACCAAGTTCGGCGACAAGACCATCGGCGACTCCGACGACCTGGTGGGCGCGGTGCAGTCCGGCAAGGTCGGCGACCAGGTGCAGATCACCTTCAAGCGAAATGGTCAGGAGCAGACGGCAACCGTGACGCTGGCTGAAGCGTCCTAACAAGCAGTACCGGCGCACTACGGGCGGACCGGTGCCACACAACGGCACTCCGCCTCCTCCCCAAATGAGCGGCGGGCGACGTGGACCTCGGGGGTTGGCCACGTTGCCCGCCGTTCACCATTTGTGCGTCCATTAGGTCCACCTGCGCTGCCTTCCCGGCCCGTCAACCGGCAGTTTCGGGCAGATTTAGCTGTACGGGTGTTGTCAGGTAGCGGACTGGCTGTCCCGTCGGTCGATGTCTTGGCCCTACTCTGCATCCCGCAACCTGGGGGAGGGGTAGCGCGTGACGGTCGTAGAGACCCGCTTGAGCGTGTGGGAAGCGCTCGCGGGCCGAGCACCGGGTCGGCCGGCTGGTCCGGCGGACCCAGGGCTGTGGGCGGCGGTGGTCGAGCGGCTCAATCCGGCTCGGGCCAAGCCGGTTCTGCGGCTCGGCATCGAGGCGGTTGAGCTGATCAACGTGCGCGACGTGCCGTACGTGATGCTCCGCTCGCCGGACGACCGCGGCGGGGCGTGCTACCTGCGGCTTTCGCCGGAGGAGTGGCAGCTCGCGCAGCTGATGGACGGCACGCGCACGGTGGCCCGGCTGGTCGCCGACTTCGCGCGGCTCAGCGGCCGCCTGGCGCCCGAGCAGGTCACCCGCGTCGTCGCCGACCTGGCCGGCAACCGCATGCTCGCCGAGCTGCCGCTCGACGCGTTCCGGCCGCTCGACGCCATCGCCCGCCGGCCCTTGCCGCTGCGGTTCGGTCGCGCGCTGCTCGCGGTCGTGCGCGGCCGGCGCATGGTGCTTGCCAACATCGACCCGCTGGTCACGTTCCTGTACCGGGCCGGTGGGCGGGTGCTCTTCACCCGGCCGGCGGCGTTCGTGCTGGCGATGGTCTCGGTGCTCGGGCTGGTGCTCTTCGGCTGGACGTGGTGGCGTGGCGAGCAGGCCGTCTTCCTGACCGGCGGGTCGTACGCGGCGGGCGCGGCCGTGCTCCTCGCGCTCAACGTGCTCGCCCTCGCCTGCCACGAGCTGGGCCACGCGCTCGCCACCAAACACGCCGGGCGGCGCGTGCCGGCGGCCGGTTTCCTCGTCTACTTCGGCATCCCGTCGATCTTCGTGGACACCACCGACGTGTGGATGGCGGGCCGGCGCGCGCGCATGCTCACCACCGCATCCGGGCCCGCCGCCGGCCTGATCCTCGCCGGCCTCGCCCAGATCGTCGGGCTGCTCGTGCCCGAGGCGGCGCCGTGGGCGTTCAAGCTGGCCTTCGCCTGGTACCTGAACGCGCTGTTCAACCTCAACCCCTTCCTCGCGCTCGACGGCTACTACTTCCTGATGGACTGGCTGGAGATCGCCAACCTGCGCGCTCGCGGCCTGGCGTACGTGGTGGCCCGCCTCCGCCGCCGCCCGCCGTCCTGGGGCCAGCTCGACCGGGAGGGGCGGATCATCGCCCTGTACGGCACGCTCGCTGTCCTCTGGCTCGTCATCGCCGTCAACCTCGGCTGGCGCATCTGGACCGACCGCGTCGAAGGGCTGATAACCGGGCTGTGGCGCTCCGGCTGGCCGGCCCGGCTGCTGCTCTTCGCGGTGGTGGTGGGTCTCGCCGCGCCACTCGTGTACCTGCTCACCGGGTGGCTCGGCCGCCTCTGGCGCCAGGCGCGCAGGCGGGCGGCCGAGCGCCGCGTCGCCACCGACCTGCCCCGCCGCCTCGACGTGCTGCGCTCCTCGGCGCTCGGGCGGCTGCCGCTCGACCGGCTCACCCACCTCGCGACCCACGCCACCTGGGTGCATCCGCGCACCGGGCAGCAGCTCGTCTTCGCCGACGCCGCGCAGCCCGCCGTGTTCGTCGTGGTCGACGGCGCGATGGAGGGGCGGCGCCCCGGCGACCCGGCCGGCACGGTGCGTGAGCGGCTCGGCCCAGGCGGCGTGATCGGCCTCGCGGCCGCGGTCACCGGCTCGCCGGCGACACTCGCGTGGCACACAGCCGGCACGACGCTGCTCGCCGTACCGCCCGCGCTCGTCGCCGCCGCCGTCGGCCGGCTGCCCGGGCCGCCACCCGCTGATCGGGCGGAGGCGGAATCGCTCTTCGCCGACACCCCCGCCCTCGACGGGCTGGCCGCCGAGGAAAAGATCGGCCTCATCGCGCAGGCGCGCCCCACCGCCCTCGAGCCGGGCGCGCCGGTGATCCTGCCGGCCGCGCACGCCGCGCTGGTCATCGCCACCGGCGTGGTCGTACTTCCCGACGGCACCGAGCTGCGCCGCGGCACGATGATCGGGCCGATGGGCCACACGATGGACGAGCCCGTCGCGTACGCGCGTACCCACGTGCGCCTCTGGACCGTCCCGGCCGTCTCCGGCCTACCCTTGCTGCTCGGCGCCTCACCCGCCGGCGCGGCGGCCGAGGCCGCCCCGATCGTGCGGGGGCAGGCGGCACCCGCCGCCGGCGTGCACCCGGCCGCCGACTACCCGCCGCTCGCCTCGCCGCCCGGCCCGCCACCGCCCGCCGACGAGGAGGTCGACCGGCGGTTCGAACGGCGCCTGTGGTGGCTTGTGCTGCTCTTCCTGCTGCTGGCCATCGGCACCGGCGTCGCCAACCTCATCCCGGGCCCGCGTGGGCCGAGATGCCGGGCGACAAGGCGCTGCTCACCGCCGAGCGCGGCCGCGTGATCGCCACCCTCGACGGGCGCACGGTGACGCTGGAGGAGGGCGACCGGCTGTACGTGGCCGAGGGCAGCGACATCCGCGTGCAGACGAAGTCCGCCGGCCGGCTCACCTTCCGCGGCGGCGCAGCACTCGTACTCTGCGGCGAGACCCGCACCGACGTCGGTCCACTGTGGAGCACCGGCCGGCGGCAGGTGGAGCCGCACGGCAAACTGACCCTCGACAGTGGACGCGTGCTGGCCGACACCGCCTCGACGAGCGGAGCGTTCGCGTCACTCGCGCTGGAGATCGGCAGCGGCGCCAGCCGGGTGGTCAACGACGGCCCGGCCTGGTACTCGGTCACCGGCGGCAACGCGTCAGTCTCGGACGGCAAGGTCAACGTCGACGGCACCCGCCAGCCCATCACCAACCGCCCGCTCACGTGCGGCGACGGCGTGGTCGTCCGGCCGCCCGCGGGCACGCCGTCGGACAGCCCGTCGCCGTCGGAGTCGCTGATTCCGGAGGAGACGCCGACCCCGACGCCTTCGCCGACAGCCAGCCCGACGGAGGGCGACGACCCGACCAACCCCGGCGACCCGGGTGACCCGGGTGACCCGACGACGCCCGGCGTGCCCCCGACCACTCCCGGGGTGCCGCCAACCACCCCCGGCGTCCCCCCAACGACTCCGGGCCGAACGACACCGCCTCCGACCAGCGCGTCACCGTCGGAGAGTCCGACCCCGCCGCGTGACACGACCGGGCCAACCGTGTCGGTCGCTGCCACTCCCAGGAGCGTCTTCTGTGGATCAGACGAAACAATCTCCGTTTCGGGCTCCGCCAAGGACGACGTGAGCGACCCGGGTCGAATCGCCGTCCGAGGATCATGGCGGATGGGGGAGCTCAGTGGTCAGATCGATCTAGCCGGAAACGGCGCGGAATTTGGTGGCAGCTTCGTCCTGCCGGCAGAAGCTGGCCGGCAAAACGCATCTAGCGTCGTCATAACTGTCACGGCAACGGACGAGGCGAAGAACACGGGTTCCGGCCAAACGTCGGTTAGCTGCACCATCATCGGCTGAGGAGACTTGGGTGCTTTGTTGGTTTTGCGCCAAGGCGGCGCGTGGGGGATGCCGGTTCTGTGGGCGTGGCATCTGTGAGGATCACGCGCGCTTCGGGCCGTTCCTCTTGGAGGTGCACCGCTCGGAGGCCCGGCGCCGCGCCGAGGGTCTCGTGGTCGAAGACGCTCTCCAGTGCGGCACGTGCCGGCCGCGCCCGCAGCCCATACCCATGCCAGAGCTGGACTGAACCGAGGATGTCTCCCGTTGCCGTTCCGGGCTACCGTGGCCGGCATGAGCGACTTCGATGCCGTGCTGGAGCGGCTGGTCACCGACCAGGCGTTCGCGGCCGCGCTGGCGGCTGACCCGGCCGCGGCGCTGGCCGGCTACCGGCTCGATCCGGACGAGATCGAGCTGCTGCACAGCCAGGTCGGCGGTGAGACCGGCGGCCAGCACGCGGTCGAGGTGCGAGCCAACCAGTCAAGCCTCTTCGGCATGCTCTCCCCGCTGGTCGGCATGGCCGGCGCGCTGCCCAGCCTCGCCGACAGCCTGCCGGGGAGCGGCACGCCCGGCTCGGGGGCGGCGGCACACCAGGGCTTCGGCGCGGCGCAGGTCGTTTCCGGCCAGGGCCCGGTCGAGGGTGCGGCGGGAGTGCCCGGCCAGGGGAGTTTCGGGCCGGTCGAGGGTGCGGCGGGAGTGCCCGGCCATGCGGGTTTCGGGCCGGCTGAGAGCGTGGCGGGAGTGCCCGGCCAGGGCGCAGGCTTCCCGATGGACGGGGGCACCCCGGCGGGGGCGACCGAGGGCTTCGGTTACGCGCCGGCGGGGGCGACCGAGGGCTTCGGTTACGCGCCGCCGGGCCAGGCCGGGTTCGGTGCGGAGGGTCACGCGGGGTTCGGTGCGGCGCCCGGGAGCGAAGGGCACGCGCCATCCGGCAGCGAGGGATACGCCGGGTTCGGCGCGGCGCCCGGCACCCAGGGGCACGCAGGCTTCGGCGCGGCGCCGGGCAGCCAGGGCCACGGCGGGTTCGGAGCGGCAGAGGGCGGTGTCCCCGGCGCGGGCTGGCCCTCAGCCGGTGGGCCGGCTGGCGCTTGGCCGCCCGCTCAGGGCGCCGGGCCGGCCGGACACATCTTCCCCGGTGGGCTGCACCCGGGCGGCGGCCTCGGTGGCTTCGGGGACGCGATCGGCGACGCGCTCGGGCCGGGTGGGCCGCAGGCCGACGCCAGCGGTGGTGACCATGCGATTCCGGAGGGTTACCACGCCGGTCTCGACCTCGACGGCGACGGCCGCGACGACGAGCACATCCTGCGCGGCCGGGCAGACGGTGGGGTCGACATCCTTGTCGACCGTGACGGTGACGGGCGGGTCGACATCATCGGGCACGACGATGACGCTGACGGGCACGTGGAGTCCGCCGACTACGACAAGGACGGCGACGGGCACTTCGAGCGCACGCGCTACGACGATGACGGCGACGGATGGCTCGACCGCACGGTCGTCGATGAAGAAGGCGACACGAAAGTGGACAGCACCGTCGACTTGGCATCGATCGCCAAGCATCTTCGCATGTCCTGATCGCCGCCTGGCGAGCGTCACGCGCCGCCCGGCGAGTCGGCTCTAGCGCGGAGGCCGCTCTCCCACGACGATGGTCACGGGAGGTGGTATCCGTGGTCGCCATCGCCACCGACCGGCTGACAAAGGTGTTCTCAGACGGCACCGTCGCGGTCGACGAGGTGACCATCGAGGCTGCGTCGGGTGAGTTCCTGGTGCTGCTCGGTCCGACCGGCTGTGGCAAGTCCACGATCTTGCGCCTGGTCGCCGGCCTCGAGGAGGAGACCAGCGGCCACGTGCTGATCGACGGCCAGGTGGTCGACCGCCTCTCGGCCAAAGATCGGCGGGTGGCGATGGTCTTCCAGGACTACGCGCTCTATCCACATCTGACGGTCGCGCAAAACATCGGCTTCCCGCTGCGCGCCGGCCACCACGCCCCGACGCCGAGGCGCGGGTGACCGAGGTGGCCGAGCACCTGGGCGTGACCGACCTGCTCCACCGGCTGCCGGGCCACCTCTCCGGCGGGCAGCGGCAGCGGGTGGCGATGGCTCGCGCGATCGTGCGCAAGCCGCAGGCGTTCCTCCTGGACGAGCCGCTGTCCAATCTCGACGCCGGGCTGCGCGCCGACCTCCGCACCGACGTGGCCGCGCTGGCCCGCCGACTCGGCGTCACCACGCTCTACGTGACGCACGACCAGACCGAGGCCATGACCATGGCCGACCGGGTGGCGGTGCTGCGCCGTGGCGTGCTCCAGCAGATCGGCCCGCCCGCCGAGGTGTATGGGGATCCGGCCACCCTCTTCGTCGCCGCGTTCATCGGCACGCCCCGCACCAACCTGCTGCAGGGCGCCATCTACATGGAGGCCGAGCGCACGGTCATCGACCTGGGCTCGCAGCTGCTGGAGCTGCCGCACACCGAGGCGCTCGCCAGCCACCACAATGACCGGGTCACCGTGGCCATGCGCGCCGACGCGTTGCGACCCGTGCCGGACGAGAGCGCGCGGGGCCGGTGCTGCGCGGCGAGGTGCGGCTGGTGGAAAACCTCGGCCACGAGGCGCTGGTTCACCTCGACACCGGCATCATGCCGACGCCGATCGAGGAGTCGCGGCTGGAGCACCCGGACACCGGCCAGCACCTGGCCGACGTGATCGCGGAGGACCCGCCGGCCGGGCACCCGTTCCGGCAGGCGCTGTCCCGCATGATGCCGCACGCCCGGCCGGAGGCGCAGCCGGCGACCGCCCGCACGGAGTACGGGTTCTATCCCGTCTACGACGCCGAGCTCTCCGACCAGCCACCGCTCGGCGACGTCGTCGTCCGCGTGCCGGCGCCCGTGCTGCCCCGCCGTGGCGAGTCGATGACAGTGCAGGTCGACCTCGACAAGCTGATGCTCTTCGACCGGGGTGGTCACCGGATCCGCCTGGCGTGAGATCGCCGCCAATGGGTCACCCTCTTTACAAAAACTGTTAAGAGTCTTAATAATTGGCCATCCTTCGATGGGAGGCCGCAGTGACCCGCACCCGTACCCTCATCACCGCCCTGGCCGCGGGCGTCCTCGCCGCGACGGCCGCGATATGGCTGGCCCCCGCGGCGTCGGCGGCCACACCGACAGCCGCCTTCACCAAGACCTCCGACTGGGGTTCCGGTTGGGAGGGGAAGTACACGATCACGAACGGCGGCACGTCCACGATCACGTCGTGGACGGTGGTCTTCGACCTGCCCGCCGGCACTACCGTGGGGACCTACTGGGACGCGCTGATGACGTCCTCGGGCCAGCGCTACACGTTCACCAACCGCTCGTGGAACGGCACGCTCGCGCCCGGCCAGTCGACGTCGTTCGGCTTCCTCGGCAACGGCTCCGGTTCGCCGCTCAACTGCACGCTCAACGGCCAGCCGTGCGGCGGCGGCACCCCGCCGACCACCGCGCCGCCAACGACGCGCCCACCGACCACCGCACCGCCGACGACGGCACCTCCCACCACCGCGCCGCCGACAACACAGCCGCCGACCAGCCCGCCGCCGAACACCGGGCTGCCCAAGCACGCGCTGATCGGCTACCTGCACGCCAGCTTCGCCAACGGCTCCGGCTACCTGCGCATGGCGGACGTACCCGCCGACTGGGACATCATCAACCTCGCGTTCGGCGAGCCGACGAGCGTCACGTCCGGCGACATCCGCTTCCGGCTCTGCCCGGCCGCCGAGTGTCCCGGCGTCGAGTCGGAGGCCGAGTTCATCGCGGCGATCCGGGCCAAGCAGCAGGCCGGCAAGAAGGTGCTCATCTCGATCGGTGGGCAGAACGGGCAGGTCCAGCTCACCACCACGGCAGCGCGGGACGCGTTCGTGAGCTCGGTCAGCGCGATCATCGACCGGTACGGCCTCAACGGGCTCGACATCGACTTCGAGGGCCACTCGCTGTCGCTCAACACCGGTGACACCGACTTCCGCAACCCGACCACCCCGGTGATCGTCAACCTCATCTCCGCGCTGCGCACGCTCAAGCAGCGGTACGGGTCCGGCTTCATCCTCACCATGGCGCCGGAGACGTTCTTCGTGCAGCTCGGCTACCAGTACTACGGCTCAGGCCCGTGGGGTGGGCAGGACCCGCGCGCCGGCTCGTACCTGCCGGTGATCTACGCCATGCGCAACGACATCACCGTGCTGCACGTACAGGACTACAACTCCGGGCCGATCATGGGGCTGGACAACCAGTACCACACGATGGGCGGCGCGGACTTCCACATCGCGATGACCGACATGCTGCTGGCCGGCTTCCCGGTCGCGGGCAACACGGCCAACGTCTTCCCGGCCCTCCGCGAGGACCAGGTCGCGTTCGGCACGCCGTCGTCGGTGAGCGCCGGCAACGGGTACGTCGCGCCGGCCGGCGTGCAGCAGGCGGTCAGCTGCCTGGTGCGCGGGCAGAGCTGCGGCTCGTACGCACCGCGCAGCGGCACCAATCCCAACTTCCGGGGCCTGATGACCTGGTCGATCAACTGGGACCGCTACTACGGCTGGGAGTTCCGCAACAGCCACCGGCCGTTCCTGAACTCCCTGCCTTAGGACGCGGTCGCGAGGCGGGCGAGTGAGGCGTCGAGCGCGTCACCGTACACGCGGTCGATCGAACCCTCCAGCACCCGCTGGGCGACCTTCGAGCGGAGCTCGGCCACCGGTCCGGTCAGGTCCACCGGGCCGGTGGCCAGCTTCGACTCCAGGTTGTGCACGAGGTTGTTGAGATCCTGGCCGGCGTCGGGGCGGATCGCGCCCTCGGCGACGCCCCGTTCGATCAGGACGTCGATCTCTGTGATCACCTCGCGCACCGTCGGCGGGCGCGGGGGAGTCGTGGGCGGTGACGAGGGTGGCGGCGCGATCGGGCTGGCCTCCGCGGAAGGTGTGACGGCGGGCGGCGGCGCCGTCGTGGGTGCCACGGCCGCCGTGGTGTGCCCGGCGCCGCTGGGCGGTGGCGTCGAGTCGCGCAGCGACATTCCCAGCAGTACCGCCGATGCCAGCGCGACCGCCGACGCACCCGCGGCAACCGCGATCCTGGTGCGGCGCGAACGCCGGGGTGGGCGGTGCGCGGGCGTCCACTCGGGCTCCGCCTCGGCGGGCAGCTTGACGTCCGGGGGCGGCGGCGTGACCTCCACCGTCGGCAGCGTGACCGTCGGCGACAGCATCGTGGCCGCCTGTGGATCGGCGGGGAGCAGCTGGTCGCGCAGCACCTCGCCGACCTGCCGTGCGGTCGGGCGCTCGCGCGGGTTGCGGGCCAGGCAGCGGAAGCAGATCTCGGCCACCGCGGGTGGCAGCCCCGGCACGCCCTCGAGCCGGGGCACCTCCGGGTCCTCCAGCGCGCGGGTGAGGTCCTCCCACGTGTCCGCCGGGTACGGCGGCTGCCCGGTCAGCGTCTCGAAGAGCAGCACACCCAGGCAGTACGTGTCGGTCGCCGGCTGCGCGGGCGTGCCGTCGAGCCGCTCGGGCGCCACGTACGCCGGGGTGCCGAACGTGTCGCCCTCCTCGTCCTCGTCCGGCGCGCCGATGTGCGTGGCGATGCCGAAGTCGAGCACCTTGGCGCCGACCGAGGTCATCATGATGTTTGACGGCGTGACGTCGCGGTGCACGATGCCGAGCCGGTGCGCGGCGGCGAGCGCCTCGGCCACCTGCGCGCAGATCTCGACCGCCTCGGTCCACGGCAGCGGACCCTCGGTCAGCCGGGTCTCCAGCTCCGCGCCGGAGAGCAGCTCCATCACCACGAACGCGGTGACCGTGCCGTCCGGCGCGATCTCCTCGCCGTAGTCGTGGACCGAGGTCACATGCGGGTGCACGAGCTGGGCGGCCGCGCGGGCCTCCTCGCGCACCATGTCGCGAAACTTGGCGTCCGCGGCGAGTGACGGCGCGAGCACCTTTACCGCGACGACCCGGTCGAGCACCTCGTCGCGGGCGCGCCAGATGACGGACATGCCACCCGCACCGATGTTGTCGATCAGCCGGTAGCGCCGGGCGAGCAAGCCACCCGGCTGCAAGGGTGCCGTCATCTGCGGCGTTGCCATAGTTGTCGCACCTGCCTCAGGGTGGGGAGGTCGTATCAGGCTCCGTGAATCGAGTCGCCCTGTCAACGGCGTGTCGGGCAGACCTGACCGTTATCACGCGGCGTCATCTCGCGCCCGCGAAGCGCATCCGCGACTTCCCGTGCCACGATGAACGACATGGTCAGCGGCCCTGTGGCGTTTGTGCTCGGCGGTGGCGGCGTGCTCGGTGCCGTCGAGGTCGGCATGCTCCGCGCCCTCTTCCGGGCCGGAATCCGTCCCGATCTCGTGCTCGGCACCTCCATCGGTGCGGTAAACGGTGCCCTTGTGGCCGCCGAGCCGACCGAGTCGGTCACCGACCGCCTCGTCCGGCTGTGGGCCTCACCAGAGGCGAGCGAGGTGTACGGCGACTCGGTCGCCCGCCAGCTCCGCCGCTTCGCCGCCCGCACACACCTGCACTCGCCTCGCCCCCTGCGCCGTCTGCTGGAGCGTGAGCTCGGCGAGGCGACCCGTTTCGACGAGCTCAAGGTGCCCTTCCGCTGCTGCGCGGCGAGCATCGAGCGGGCGGCCGAGCACTGGTTCGTGAGCGGGCCGGTGGTCGAGGCGGTGCTCGCCTCCGCCGCCGTGCCGGGACTGCTGCCGCCCGCCGAAATCAACGGCGAGCACTACGTCGACGGCGGCATCGTCAACTCGATCCCGGTCGGCGAGGCTGTTGCGGCCGGTGCCAAACAGGTCTTCGTGCTCCAGGTGGGGCGCATTGAGCGACCGCTCAGCCCGCCGCGCCGGCCGTGGGAGGTGGCGCAGGTGGCGTTCGAGATCGCCCGGCGGCACCGCTTCGCCCGCGAGATGGCCGCGCTGCCGGACGACGTCGACGTGCACGTGCTGCCCACCGGGGGCGGCGAGCCCCGCGACGACACCCCGTGGGCGTACCGCGACCGGGCCGCGGTGGGCCGCCGGATCAGCCGGGCGTACACGGCGTCCCGCCGCTACCTGCAGTCCTATGTGGATGGCAGCTGATGCGGCTGCCGCCCCGGTGGGTGCGCCGGATCGTCCTCGGTCCGCTCGTGGTGGTGCTCGCCGTCGTCGCGGTGACGACTGTCCCACTGTGGCTGCTGGTCGCTGCCGCCGCTTCACCGCTCATGCCCGGCCGCCTGCGCCTGCTCCGTCTCTTGTGGATCGGCGTGGTCTACCTCGTCTGGGACGCCGTCGCGCTGGTCACGCTCTTCGCGCTGTGGCTGGCCTCCGGCTTCGGGTGGAAGGTGCGCTCGCCCGCGTTCCAGCGGGCGCACTACGTGCTGACCGGCCGATTCCTGCGCGCGCTCTTCTGGCAGGGGCGGTGGGCGCTGCGCGTGAGCATCGACGTGGTCGGCACCGACCCGGACACCGCCGCACCCGGCCGGCCCGAGGTGGTGCTGTGCCGGCACGCCGGGCCCGGTGACTCGTTCATCCTCATCCAGGCGCTCGTCAACTGGTACGACCGGGAGCCGCGCATCGTCCTCAAAGACACGCTGCAGTGGGATCCCGCGATCGACGTGATGCTCAACCGGCTGCCCAACCGCTTCATCGCACCCGGCCGTACGCCGGGAGACTCCATCGAGGCACAGATCGGTCACCTGGCCACCGGGCTGGACGACAACGACGTTCTGGTCATCTTTCCCGAGGGTGGCAACTTCACCCCACGGCGCCGCACCCGGGCGATCGAACGGCTGCGCGCCCGCGGGCACGCCGACATGGCGGCGCGCGCGGAGCGCATGCGAAACGTCCTCGCGCCACAGCCCGGCGGGATGCTCGCCGCGCTCGATGCGGCACCCGACGCGGGGGTGATTTTCGTGGCGCACACAGGGCTTGACCGCATGTTGACGGTTGCCGATGTGTGGCGCGAGCTGCCGATGGACAAACGCCTGGTCATGCGCTTCTGGTCGGTGCCGCCAGAGGAAGTGCCGAAGGAGCGCGAAGAGCGGATCGCGTGGCTGTACGACTGGTGGGCGCAGATCGACAAGTGGATCGAAACGTATCGCCTGTAACGCTGCTCGCGTATGGTGTCCGCCCGTGGAGCAGATCTGTCTGGTAACGACGGTCGTGGACGCGCGCTCGGTCGCCGACGTCCTCGCCGCTTCCGCCGTCGCCGGGCGCCTCGCGGCTTCCGCGCGCGTCGGCGGGCCGGTGGATAGCACGTACTGGTGGGACGGCCGCGTGGAAACCGCGCAGGAGTGGTCGGTCCAGTTCAAGACGGCGCCGGACCGCCTCGACGCGCTCGTCGACCATGTGCGCGTGGCCCACCCGTACGACGTGCCTGAAATCCTCGTAACCACTGTCGGCAGCGGCAATCCCGACTATCACGCCTGGGTTCAGGAACAAACTCGGCACTGACCCTTAGGGGTAGCGTTACCCCTACCCCACTTACGGGGGTTCCCAGGGTTCCTGATCGACGGCACAATGCGGAGACTTGTCTGCGTGGCGCCTCGCCGACCCGTCGGGGCGAAAGCCCTACGACGTGAGGAGAGGCATGACGGTCGGTGTCCTGGCGGAGCCTGCCCGAAAAAGAGGCAGCGACTACGCTCAGCTGTCGAAGCGTGTCAACGCAGCTGGCCTGATGGCGCGCCGGCCCGGGTGGTACGCGGCGAAGATCGCGTTTACCGCGGCGCTGTTCATCGGGGGATGGGTGGCCTTCTTCGCGGTGGGCGACTCATGGTGGCAGCTGCTGGTGGCGGTGTTCCTCGCCGTGGCCACCACACAGGTGGCGTTCCTCGGCCACGACGCGGGTCACCGCCAGATGTTCCGCACGCGCAAGCCGAGCGAGGTCACCGGCCTCATCGCGGGCAACCTGGCCACCGGCCTCAGCTACGGCTGGTGGATGGACAAGCACACCCGCCACCACGCCAACCCCAACCACGAGGACGAAGACCCGGATGTGGGCGCCGGCGCTCTGGTGTGGACACAGGCGCAGGCGTTGGAGCGCCGCGGTTTCGGCCGCTGGTTCGCCCGCTGGCAGGCACACCTGTTCTTTCCGCTGCTCACGCTCGAAGGGCTCAACCTCCACTACGGGAGCTTCCGCGCGCTGAAGGACACGCCGATGCGGCACCGGCGGCTGGAGGCGGTGCTGCTGGTGGTGCACCTGGCCGTGTACCTCGGTGTCCTCTTCACGGTCCTCTCGCCCGGCCTGGCGCTGCTGTTCATCGCGGTCCATCAGGGACTGTGGGGTGTCTACATGGGATGCTCGTTCGCCCCCAACCACAAGGGCATGCCGGTGCTCACCGCCGAGGACGACCTCGACTACCTGCGCAAGCAGGTGCTCACCTCGCGCAACGTGCGGGGCGGCAAGGTCGTCGACTTCGCGCTGGGCGGCCTCAACTACCAGATCGAGCACCACCTCTTCCCGAGCATGCCGCGGCCCAACCTCCGCAAGGCCCAGCCGATCGTGCGGGACTTCTGCGCGGAGCACGGCATCGCCTATGAGGAGACCGGCTTGATCGACTCGTACGGCCAGGCGCTGCGGCACCTGCACGAGGCCGGCAACCCGCCGCGCTGAGCGGCGGCGCGGCGGCTCTCCGTGCGGCAGGATGGGGGCCATGCCGGACGGGCACGACCACCCGCACCACCACCACGACGGTTGGTGGCGGCGGGTGGTTCATGCCGTCCGGCCGCACTCGCACGACACCGCCGACCACGTCGACTCGGAGCTGGAGAGCAGCCGCGAGGGCACCCGCGCGGTGTGGATCTCGCTCGCGGTGCTCGGCGTCACGGCCGTGCTGCAGGCCGCCGTGGTCGTCGTGTCCGGCTCGGTCGCGCTCCTCGGCGACACCCTGCACAACGTGGCCGACGCGCTGACCGCGGTGCCGCTGGCGATCGCGTTCGCGCTGGGGCGGCGGGCACCCACCCGGCGGTACACGTACGGGTTCGGCCGCGCCGAAGACCTCGCCGGCATCGTGATCGTCGTCTTCATCGCCGCCTCCGCGGTCGTCGCCGGCGTCGAGGCGGTCCGCCGCCTGCTCAACCCGGCCGACGTCGACCACCTGGCCGCGGTGGCGGTTGCCGGCGTGCTCGGCTTCGCCGGCAACGAGATCGTCGCCCAGTACCGCATCCGGGTCGGCCGCCGCATCGGCTCCGCCGCGCTCGTGGCCGACGGGCTGCACGCCCGCACCGACGGCTTCACCTCCCTCGGCGTGCTGGCCAGCGCGGGTGGCCTCGCGCTCGGCTGGCGCTGGGCCGATCCCGTGGTGGGCCTCGCGATCACGGCGGCCATCCTCGTGGTGCTCGCCGGTGCCGCCCGCCAGGTGTACCGGCGGCTGATGGACGCGGTCGACCCCGAGCTCGTCGACGCGGTCGAGCACGCGCTGGGGCACACCGAGGGCGTGCGCGGGGTGGGCGCGGTGCGGGTGCGCTGGATCGGCCACCGGATGCGCGCCGAGTGCGAGATCGTCGTCGACCCCGCGCTCACCGTCGTGCAGGCGCACGCCGTCGCGGTGGAGGCGGAGCACAACCTGCTGCACTCGGTACCAAAGCTGGGGTCCGCGATCGTGCACGCGGACCCGGAGCCCACCGCGGACAGTGACCACCACGAAGCGGTGGCACACCACCATCATCGAAGGGAGCTCTCATGAGCCTGGCCGAGCTGCCGGCCTGGAGCGGCGACGAGACCGAAATCACCCGCACCGCCGAACTGCCCGGTTTCATGGACGCGATCGCCGTCGTCGACCGCGTCGCGGTGGTCGCCGAGGAGATGAACCACCACCCGGATATCGACATCCGGTGGCGGACGCTGACATTTCGGTGCAGCACGCACTCGGCTGGCAAGGTCACCGAGCGCGACTACGAGCTGGCCCGCCGGATCGACGAAATCGTCGCAAACCAGGCCTGACCTGCACCTGTCGCAGGCGGCGGATCGCGGCGGCTGGCGGCGATCGGGCAGGATGTCGGCGTGAGGTTCGAAGTCAGCAAGGTGCTCGACGCCATCGAGCAGCGCCTCACCACCGATCCCGCGCTGGCCCGCGCCGTGGTCGACCTCGCCGAGGTGGTGCGTTACGCCGACCTCGACGGCGGCCGGCCGGCCAGCTTGCTGCGGCTGGGGCTGGTGGTCGACGCGCTCGCCACCCAGCTAGCCGAGGACAACGCCGCCGTCTACGCGGTGGTCCACCGAGGCCTGCTCTCCGACGCCGACCTGACGTCCAACGAGCGCATGGTCGTGCGCCGCTGGGCCGACGACGGGCTCGTCGAGGTGCTGCCGACGGTCGGCGACCGGGTGCTGGAGGTCGCCGACCTGCTCGGCCTGCCGGTGCTGAGCCGCATGCGGTTCGAGGGCGTGCGCGAGCGCTACGGCTGGCTGGCCGGCCAGGCCGGGCGCCTGATGGCCCCGGTGCCGGGCAAGACCGGCGCCACGCTGGTCGCCCAGGTCGGCGGCGGCGCGGTGCCCGCGATCGGCGCCCCCGACCCGGTCGGCGCCAAGGTGCTCGCCCGGCTGTGGCGCTGCCCCGAGGGCAACTGCGCCAACTTCGGCGGTGGCGGCGGCGCCTTCGCCGACCTGGCCCCCGAGCGGCGCGCCGGCGGCCAGCCCCCGCCCACGCTGCACACCGGCTCACCCACCTGCCCACGGCACGGCACGCCGCTGACCGACGTGGGCGCGAGGCCACCCTCCGAGGCGCTGGCGGTCCGCGTGGGCGGCGTGATCCGCCGCCGCTTCGTCGTGGCCGAGGACACCCCGGTCGTGGTGGGCCGCGCGCCGGAAAAGGGCATCATGCTCGGCCAGTGGCTGAGCGAGGAGGCCCGGCGGTGGATCAGCCGCAGCCACGTGCGCTTCGAGATGCGCGGCGGCGACGTGGTGGCCCAGGACGTGAGCACCAACGGCACCGGCGTCCGCCCGGGCGGCTCGATGGACGAGGCCGAGCGCATGACCCTCAAGCGCCAGAGCCGCGTCCTGTCACCCGGCGACCTGATCGAGCTCTACCCCGGCGTCCACGTGGGCAAGGCCCGCACGCTCATCTCGGCCGCCCCGCTGACCGCCGTCTCGGTCATGGCCGAGGCGCCGACGCTGTCCATGCGCATCCTGGAGCGCTGACACCCTTTCAAACCGAAGCGAGCTACCGCGACGCCCGTCGTGGTCCGGACCGCTGCTCCCGCAGCGTCACCCTCCGCCGCTGGTCCAGCTCACCCCAGGAGCCCGTTCCGGCAGATCTTGGCAAGTTGGCGTCGAAATATCGCGCTAACTCACCAAGATTCGAAGCTCACACCGCTGCACCTGGTCGACAGTCACCGACAGCGACACCGGAAGCTGTCGCGCGGCAAGCAATCCCAACTCCGAAGTCGAGGCGCCCTGACTTGCTCGCCCACCCCACCCGAAACCTCTGGCTCACCCCGGGCTTGCGCACCGGCCTGGGCGGCCAAGCCCCGGCGCTGCGATCCAGGCGTCCGGGGCCTTCCAGGGCTCGCTGGGCGGCGCGACGGCGTGCCTGCGCGGCGTCGATCAGTTGGAGGCGCGCGGGTAGCTGCGGGTGGGCGCATTGGTGCGCCCAGCTTGAGAGGCGGCGCGCGGCCAAGGCCACACCCGCCTCGGCCAGCGGCTTTAGCCGACCCGGGCGGCGGCGGCGCACACAAGCCCCCACGACCGTCCACCCCGGGGCTGCGGGGGTGCTGGGGCCCGTGGGCACCGGGCCCGAGCTGGGCGCGGGTGTCAGAGGATGGCGGCTAGCTGCTCCACGGCCCAGTCGAGCTCGGCGGGCTGGACCACCAGGGGCGGGGCCAGGCGGATCGTGGAGCCGTGGGTGTCCTTGGCCAGCACGCCGCGCTCGGCCAGGCGCTCGCACGCGGCCCGGCCGGTCATCAGGGCCGGGTCGATGTCGACGCCGGCCCACAGGCCGCGTCCGCGCACCGCCAGCAGGCCGTGGCCTACCAGGGCGCCCAGGTCGGCGTGCAGGCGTTCGCCCAGCTCGGTGGAGCGGCGCTGAAACTCGCCGGTCTTCAGCAGGCCCACCACCTCCGTGGCTACGGCGCAGGCCAGCGGGTTGCCGCCGAACGTGGAGCCGTGCTCGCCCGGCCGCAGCACGCCCAGTACGTCCTGGTTGGCGGCCACCGCGGACACCGGCACTATGCCGCCGCCCAGGGCCTTGCCCAGCACGTACATGTCGGGGACCACGCCCTCGTGGTCGCAGGCGAACGTCGTGCCCGTGCGGCCCAGCCCGGACTGGAT
Organism: Phytohabitans houttuyneae; assembly: GCF_011764425.1. Taxonomy (NCBI): domain Bacteria; kingdom Bacillati; phylum Actinomycetota; class Actinomycetes; order Micromonosporales; family Micromonosporaceae; genus Phytohabitans; species Phytohabitans houttuyneae. The sequence goes on along the minus strand of NZ_BLPF01000001.1, from coordinate 3,048,056 downwards.
CTCGTCGGCCACGAACAGCACGTTCTGGGACGTGCAGAGCGCGCGCACGCCGGGCAGGTAGCCCTCGGGCGGCACGATCACGCCCTGCTCGCCCTGGATCGGCTCCAGCAGCACGGCGACGGTGGTCTCGTCGATCGCGGCCGCGATCGCCTCCAGGTCGCCGTAGGGCACGACCTTGAAGCCCGGCGTGTACGGCCCGAAGTCGTCGCGGGCGTCCGGGTCGGTGGAGAAGCTCACGATCGTCGTCGTGCGCCCGTGGAAGTTGCCCTCAGCCACGATGATGGTGGCCTTGTCGTGGGGGACGCCCTTCACCTTGTACCCCCACTTGCGGGCCACCTTCACGGCGGTCTCCACGGCCTCGGCGCCGGTGTTCATCGGCAGCACGAGGTCCTTGCCGCACAGCTCGGCCAGCTCGCGGCAGAACGTGGCGAACTGGTCGTGCACGAACGCCCTGCTGGTCAGCGTGAGCCGGTCGAGCTGGGCGTGCGCGGCCGCGATCAGCGCCGGGTGGCGGTGGCCGAAATTGAGCGCCGAGTAGCCGGCGAGGCAGTCGAGGTAGCGCTTGCCGTCGATGTCGGTGACCCAGGAGCCGTCGGCCGAGGAGATGACTACCGGCAGCGGGTGGTAGTTGTGCGCGGTCCACCGCTCGGCCTCCGCCACCGCGTTGGGCGTGCGGACAAGATCATCCACGATCACGACCGTACCTCCAAGGTGCAGCACTTCGGGCCGCCGCCGGCTTTGCGCAACTCTGACAAATCAACGCCAATTGTGTCGTATCCGCGATCACGTAGCGCGGTTGCCAGGCCGGTTGCCTGCGCCGGAAGCACGACGTGCCGCCCATCGCTGACCGCGTTGAGCCCGAGCACCGCGGCGTCCGCGGCTGAGGCGTGGATCGCGTCCGGGAAGAGCCGCCGCAGCACCGCCTGGCTGCCGGGCGAGAAGGCCTCGGGCAGGTACGCCACGGTGTCCTTGTCGAGCACGCACAGCGCCGTGTCCAGGTGGTAGAAGCGCGGGTCGACCAGCTGCAACGTGACGGTCGGCCGGCCGAAGATCTCCTGCGCCCGGTCGTGGGCGGCGGGCGTGGTGCGGAACCCGGTGCCGGCCAGCAGCAGGTCGCCGGCGAGCAGCATGTCGCCCTCGCCCTCGTTGACGTGCTTGGCCTCGTGCACCTCGAAGCCGGCCCGCTCGAACCAGTGCGCGTACGCGGGCGCCTCGTCGGCACGCTGCGGGTCGCGGAACTCCACCGCGAGCACCTGGCCGTCGATGACGGTGGCGCCGTTGGCCGCGAAGACCATGTCGGGCAGCCCCGGGAGCGGATCTATCTCCTCGACGGTGTGGCCGAGGTCGAGGTAGACGCCGCGCAGCGCGTCCCACTGCCGCACCGCGAGGTCGGCGTCAACCGGGGCGCTCGGGTCCATCCAAGGATTGATGGCGTACTCCACGGCGAAGTACGTCGGCCGGCACATGAGGTATCGCCGGCGAGTGGCGTCCATCGTCATGCGCTCTACGCTATTGGCGGTTGACCTTCAGGAACCACCGATGAATCTTGCTTCTAGCGGCGATTCGTTGCGCGTTCGGCGCCTTCCATGCGCAAATCATTCCATGCGCAAACTTTGTGGGGCGGCCCTACCGGGCCGCCCCACAAAACCCGGCGGCCCGGTAGGGCCGCCGCCAACTCTGCGTCAGAACCGGTCGACGGTCTGGGTGTCGAGCCAGTTGCGCAGTTCGCCGACCTTGTCGCTGGCCGTGGTGATCCACGACAGCGAGTCGGTCACCACGAGGATGCCGAAGACGACCGCGCCCAGGCCGAGCACGAGCGCCAGCATCGCCTCGGAGCGGCCGGCCACGTGCCGGCGCCCGGTCGCCGAGACTCCGGCGATCGCGAGCAGGACGGCCAGCCCGCCGGCCACGATGCCGTAGCCGGCCAGCACGCCAGTGAGCGTGGCCAGCGCGGCCACGACGCCGACGATCAGCGCGAGCGTGGCCATGAGGCTGGAGCGCGGACGCGGGCCTACCGGCTCGGGAACCGGCTCCGGCTCGCGGCGGGTCTCGACCCGATCCACCGGCTTGATCTTTTCGGTCGGTGTCTCGTCGACGACCGCCGGCCGCTCGCGGACCGCGTTACGGCCCGCGTCCCGGCTAAAGGTCCGCTCGTCTTCCTTACGCTCGATCCGGTCTTCGGCCCGAGCCTCGGCCCGGCCCTCAGCGCGGGCGGCGTCTTCTCGTTGCGCCTCACCTCGGCGCGTCAAGGATGGGATCCGCACCGTTGCGCACCTCCTTATGCGGGCGCGGAGCACTTCGTTTTGGCCACCGCGCGGGGGATGCCCATCGGCATACCCAGATGCGTGAGAAGTCATGCACCGCGCCCGCCGAGCGTCCGGCGTGCCTCCCGGACCAGCGGGAACGGCAGGGTCTCCCGGATCGAGCGGCCGGTCAGCAGCATCACCACGCGGTCCGCGCCGAGCGCCAGCCCGGCGGTCGGTGGCATCGCGTACTCCAGCGCCTGCAGGTAGTCCTCGTCCGGCTCGGTGAGCTCCGGGTCGTCCGCCGCCGCGGCGGCAAGGCGGCGGCGCTGCTCGACGGGGTCGGTGAGCTCGGAGCGGCCGGTACCGATCTCCGCGCCGTACGCCACCAGGTCCCAGCGCTCGGCCAGCCGCTCGTCGGTCGGGTGCGCGCGGGCCAGCGGCGACAGCTCCACCGGGAAGTCCACGTAGAAGGTGGGCGTCGTGGTGCGGGCGGCCACGAGGCGCTCGTACATCGCGCGCAGCAGCGCACCCCGCTCCACCCGCTCACCGCTCTCGACGCCGGCCGCCTCGGCCAGCAGGCGCAGGTCGGAGTCGCCGGTGTCCGCCGAGACGAAGTCGCCGAGCGCGTCAGAGAGCGCCTGGTAGAAGGGCACGGCCGGCCAGTCGCCGGTCAGGTCGTACTCGACGGGCGTGCCGTTCGGGCCCGGCCGGTAGGCGACTGTCGAGCCGTACGCGGCGAGTGCCGCCCGCTGCACCAGCGTCTGCGCGAGCATCCGCGTCGTGCGGTGGTCGGCGTACGCCTGGTAGGCGGAAAGGAGCGTGAACTCCGGGTTGTGCTTGGCGTCCACGCCCTCGTTGCGGAACGAGCGGCCCAGCTCAAAGACCCGCTCGACGCCGCCCACGACGAGCCGCTTGAGATAGCGCCCCGGGCCCACACGCAGGTACAGGCGCAGGTCGTAGGCCCCGGCCCGGGTGGTGAAGGGGCGTGCCGCGTCCCCGGCCGGCACGCGCTGGAGCACCGGCGTCTCGACCTCCAGGTAGCCCCGGTCGATCAGCGTGTCGCGCAGGCTCTGGATCGCGGCGCTGCGGGCGCGCAGCACGTCGCGGGCCTCGGCGCTGGTGATCAGGTCGAGGTACCGCTGCCGCGCCCGCGCCTCCGGTCCGGCCAGGCCGTGCCGCTTGTCCGGCAGCGGCCGCAGGCACTTGGCGGTCAGCTGCCACGCCTCGGCCCGCACGGACAGCTCGCCGCGGCGGCTGGTGACCACCTCGCCGCGTACGCCGACGTGGTCACCGATGTCGACCGTGGACCGCCAGGCTTCCACGTCCTCGTCGACCATCACCTGCAGGTCTCCCGTCCAGTCCCGCAGCGTGACGAAGCAGACGCCGCCGTGGTCGCGCATCAGGACGATGCGGCCGGCCACCGCGGCCGTCTCGCCGGTACGCGTGTCGGGCGGCAGCCCTTCGTGCCGGATCGTCACCGCGACCGTGTTGTCGGTGCGCGGGAAACCCGCCGGGTACGGGTCGCCGCCCGCCTCGATCAGCCGTTCCCGCTTGCCGAGCCGGATGCGCGCCTGCTCGCAACGGTCGGGCTCGTCGTCCGTCGCCGTCGCCGCGTCCTCCTCGACGTCCACCGCCGGCGACGCACCGGCGACCGGCGGCACCACGAGCGCCGCCGCCACCCGATGCACCTTCGGGACGTCGCCGGGCTTGGCCACGCACGTGTACCGCGGTGTCCACCGTGGCTGGTATCGGGCCGCCTCCGGGTACCGCCCCACGCCGAGCGACACCGAGTCGACGCGCAGGCTGGGCGCCGCACGCATCAGCTCCGCCACGAGAAACTCGACCGCGCCGGGGTCGGCGTCCGGCGCGCTCGCCGCCACGTCGAGGCTCAGCCCGTGCGCGCCCCACGGCACGAGAGACAGCAGCGCCTGCGGTTCGTCGTCGGCGTCGTACGCCTCGACCAGCACGCACCGGCCGTCGTCGGGGTCACCCAGCCGCCCGAGGGCGCCGGCACCGCCCCATGAGCGGATCAGCGCCGCTGCCACCTCAAGCTCCTCTTCGGGTACCTCGGAGAGCCGGCGAACCGATGCCGTGTACCCGGCCCGCTCCACCCGCGCGACAGCCTGCCGCACCGGGCGCATGTGCCGGCCGTCCAGTGTGAACTCTCCGCTGTGGAGGATCGCCTCGTCGCCGGCGAAGGTGGCGGTGAGGCCGGCGCGCGCGTACGCCGTCGCGCCCTCCTCGCTGGCGCCGGTGACGGCCGGCGTCCACCCGTACCGGTCGGCCTCCTCCAGCCACGTCGCCACGGCCGGTCTCCACGCCTCGGGATCCCCGATGGGATCGCCGGTTGCGAGGCCGACGCCGTTGGCGACCCGGTAGGAGACGGCCGACTTGCCCGTGAGTGAGAAGGCGGCGAGGTGGTCCCGGCGGGTGGCGAGGTAGCCGAGGGAGTCGCGGTCGCCGTACCGGCGCAGGAGCCCGCGGACCCGCTCCTCGTCCTCCTCCGGCAGCGTGGCCTCGGCGCGCTGGGCGCGGCGGTGTGTCCAGAGGGCCGCGAGGACCGCCAGCCCGCCGAGCAGGCCGAGCACGAAATCCACCCAGCCGGGCGCCCGCGCGCCGCGACCGGGGTCGACGACGGCGCCGCCGAGCACCTTTTCCGCCGCGTACGCCCAGCGCTGCCCGGCCCCGCCCAGGTCGCCGGGAGACACCGTGACGAGCACGTACCCGATCACCACTCCCACGGCGGCCAGCAGCGCGAGCACGACCCCGGCCACGCCTGGCCGGCCGGGCCGCAGCTGTGCGGTGAAGTCCCGCCGGGCGACCAGCAGCACGATCACCGCGAGCAGGGCGACGCCGCCGTTGACAGCGGCGACGACGCGGTCGCCCGGGCCGATGCCGGCGTTGTCGAGGCGGCCGGTCGGCATGGCGAGCAGCACCGCGCCGACGGTGGCGGCCACGGTGAAGTACGCGAGGAGGATCGCGTACGCGAGGCGCTTGCGGTGGGCGGTCGCGATGGCGAGGACGGCGACGAAGGTGGCGTAGCCGAGGTTGGGTGGAATCGGGACGAGTGGCGCGCCGAGGTCGTCGCGTACCACGTCGGTGAAGACACCGACGACGGCCGCGACCGCGGCGACCAGCGCGACCGCCCACAGGACCGACGCGAAGATCCTGGGCAGGCGCGGCGCCCGCGGTCGTGGTGCGGCGGGCTCGGTCTCGAGGGGCGTCTCGGCATGGGTCAACGGCTGGCCCAGGGTCGCGGTCACAGAGCCTCCTACCGGAAGGGTGGCGGATGTGCCCATTATGGGAGTATTTTTCGGAAAACGGCGGTGTTTCCGGCGGCGGGGGATCTGGGTACATGGCAGCGGTGCAGTTGACGGTGGGCGTGGAGGAGGAGTTCCTCCTACTGGACGCCGAGAAGAGCCAGGCGGCACCGGCCGTCGACGCGGTGCTGGCCGAGGTGACCGACGACCTGCGGGGGCAGATCGCGCGGGAGTACCTGACCAGCCAGATCGAGATCAACAGTCCGCCAGGGCTCGACCTGCGGGCCATGCGACATTCGCTGGGCCTCCTGCGCGCGGGCATCGCCTCCGCCGCCGAACGGGCCGGAGCGCGCGTGGCCGCCATCGGCTGCTGCCCGGTCACCGGACCGGAGCCACCGGTCGTCGACGAGCCGCGCTTCCACCGCATGGTCGAACGCTTCGGCGCGCTCTCGCCCGGCCCCGGCCTCAACGGACTCCACGTCCACATCGGAATCCCCGACCCGCACACCGGCGTCCAGGTGCTCAACCACCTGCGCCCGTGGCTCCCCCTGCTGCACGCGGCCACGACAAACTCGCCCTTCGCGGAGGGGCGCGACAGCGGCTACGCGAGCTGGCGGTCGGTGATGTGGGAGCGTTGGCCGTCGGTCGGACCCACGCCGTTCCTTGAGTCGCACGACCACTACGAGGACCTGGTGTCGAGGCTCATCTCGTCCGGCGCGATGCTCGACGAGGCGATGCTCTACTGGTACTCGAGGCTGTCGGCCCGCTACCCCACGGTCGAGCTCCGCCTTGGCGACGTCTGCCCGAGCGTCGACGACACGATCCTGGTGGCCGCGCTGGCCCGCGGCCTTGTCGGCACGGTGCTGAAGGACATCGAGGCCGGCCGCCCGGCACCGCAGGTCGACCAACCCCTGCTCGCCGCCGCGCACTGGCGCGCCGCGCACGACGGCCTGGCCGGCCTCCTCGCCGACCCCGCCGACCAGCGCAGCCGGCCCGCGTGGCACCTCTTCCAGCGCCTGTTCGAGACCGTGCGGCCCGAGCTGGAGCGCAGCGGCGACCTGGAGCTGGCGACTCTCCTGATGGGACGGCTGCGGTCCCGGGGCACGGGCGCGTCCCGGCAGCGCGCCGTCTACGCCCGCACCGGCGACATGGCCGCCGTCCTCGACTACCTCACCCTGCCGACGACCCCGGTCTAGAGATTTTGAGCTACCGCGATGTCCGCGGTGGTCCGGACCGTTGCTCCCGCGGCCTCACCCTCCGCGCCTGGTCACGCTCACAAAGCCCGGCCGGGCGCCGAGGTTCGGGGGCTTGTCGCGCGGAGCCGGCAGCGCAGGCCGGGGCATTCGGCGAGCGCTGGCGAGCCGCCGGCCGGAGCGGTGCCCGCGGGAGCGTGCGGTGCGCAGCTGGCGCGGACGCGGGCAAATCTGCCTTCAATCGGGTTGGCAGGTGGGGCACCAGTAGGAGTTGCGGCCGGCGAGGCCGGCGCGCTGGATCTCGGTGCCGCAGATGAGGCAGGGCTGGCCGGCGCGGCGGTAGACGTACACCTCGCCGCCGTGGCGGTCGACCCGCGGCGCGCGGCCCATCGCCTCGGGCATGTGGTGGCTGTGCACCGTGTCGATGCGGCCTCGGGTGACGCCTTCCTTCATCAGCTCGCGCAGGTCGATCCAGAGGTCGCCCCACTGGGCCGGGGTGAGCAGGCGGCCGGCGCGGGTCGGCGGGATGCCGGCGCGGAAGAGGACCTCGGAGACGTAGACGAGGCCGGGGCCGGCCACAGTGGACTGGTCCAGCAGCAGCGCGGCCAGCGGCGTGGTGCTGCGCCGGATGCGGGCGAACGCCGCGTCCGGGTCGGCGTCGTCCCGCAGCGGGTCGGCGCCCAGGCGGGCGCGGAGGGCGTCGGGGTCGTCGAGCAGCTCGCAGGCGGCCGGGCCGCGCAGGTCGATCCAGTGCCGCTCGGTCTCCAGCCGCATCCGCACCTGGCCCACCGGCGGCGGGGTCGGCACGTCGCCGTCGCTGAAGACGCCGTAGAGGCCCAGGTGGACGTGGAGCGTGCGGCCGTGCTCGTAGTGGTGCAGGAGGTGCTTGCCGTAGGCCTCCGTGTCCAGTAGCACCGTGCCGGAGATCAATGCGGCGCCGGCCGCGAAGCGCCCCTGCGGGCTGGACACGGTCACCCGCCGCCCCGCGAGCAGGGAACGGTGCTGGGCGGCGAGCCGGTGGATGGTGTGGCCTTCGGGCACAGCGACCAAGCGTACCCAGCTCACTGGCGCGGGCTTTCTACGCTGGCGGGCGTGAGGGCGCTGATGGGGTTGCTGGGCGCGTGGGCGATCGCCCTCGCGTTCGCCGGGCAGCCCGCCGAGGTCGCGCTCGCCGTCGCGGTCGGCCTCCTCGCGGTCGCCATCGCCGGCCAGCTCACCGGTGCACTGCGTGCCGCCGCCCCGCGGCCGGTCGGATGGGCCGCCGCGCCGGTGCGGGCGCGGGCCGCCGTGCCGCGCTACCTCGATCCGGACGCCGCCGGGCGTCCGCGCCCCGAGCACCCTCGGCTCACCCCTCCGCCGCGTAGCCGCGATCCGCCCCGGACAGCTCCGGAGGGCGGTCGGGCGCGTGGCGGCATGCCGTCCTGTCCACGCGGTCGTCACCGAGGGGTCTCACCGTGCTCGATTCCGTCGTCAACCTTGCCCATTCCGCCGTGTCCACGATCGCCACCGGGGTCGAGCCCGCCTTCGGGCCGGCCGCGACGGCCGCCGCGATCGTGCTCTTCACCGTCGCCGTCCGGCTGCTGATCTCGCCGTTGAGCTGGGCGCAGATCCGGGGCGCCCGGGTCTCGCCGCTGGCCGGGTGCCTGCCCGCGCTGGTACAGGCGCCGTTCTTCTTCCTCATGTACCGCCTCTTCACCAAGCCCGGCGACCTGCTCGACGCCACGCTCGCCGGCGTGCCCCTCGGGCACCACCTCACCGACGGGCTGAGCCTGAGCGCCGTCCTCGTCTACGCCGTGCTCCTCGCGCTGCTGACCGCGCTCGCCCGGCTGTCCGCGCGGCGGATGCGGGAAGCGCCGGTGGCGGCCGCGCCCAGCCCCGAGGTGGAGCGGATGCAGGAGCAGATGCGCCGGCTGATGGTGCTGCTGCCGTACGGCACGCTGGCCGTCGCCGCCTTCGTGCCGCTCGCGGCCGGGCTGTATCTCGTCACCACGACCGCGTGGACGGCGCTGGAGCAGGGCGTACTCCGGAGATATCGATGAGTGTTGACAATTTGTTGTCCCGGACGTAAAACTCTGTGAGAGCGCTCTCACGGCCCACCACCCCCACAGAGAGGCCAGAGATGAGAGACACGGGCACCTCCAGACCCAGGCGCGGCCGCGTGCTGATCGCCGCCGCGGCGGTCTCCACAGTGGTCGCGGGCATGCTCGCGGTGACCATGAACGCCAACGCTTCCCTGCCATCGACCCCGTCCGGCTGGAGCCTCGTCTGGGCCGATGACTTCACCGGCGCGGCGAACACCCTCCCCTCCTCGTCCAACTGGATCATCGACACCGGCACGCAGTACCCCGGCGGCCCCGCGAACTGGGGCACCGGCGAGATCCAGACGTACACGAACAGCACCTCGAACCTCCGCCAGGACGGCAACGGCAACCTGGTGATCACCCCGATCCGCAGCGGCTCCGGCCAGTGGACCTCGGCGCGGATCGAGACGCAGCGCTCCAACTTCAAGCCACCGTCCGGCGGCGAGCTGCGCATCGAGGGCCGCATCCAGATGCCGAACATCACCGGCGCGGGCGCGGCCGGCTACTGGCCCGCGTTCTGGGCGCTGGGCGCGCCGTACCGCGGCCAGTACTGGAACTGGCCGGCCATCGGTGAGTTCGACATCATGGAGAACGTCAACGGGATCAACTCGGTGTGGGGCGTGCTCCACTGTGGAGTCAACCCGGGCGGCCCGTGCAACGAGACGACCGGTATCGGCGCCAACCGCGCGTGCCCGGGCAGCTCCTGCCAGTCGGCGTTCCACACGTACCGCTTCGAGTGGGACACCAACCCGCAGCAGCTGCGCTGGTACGTGGACGGCCAGCTCTACCACACCGTCAGCCAGGCCCAGGTCGGCGAGCCGCACTGGACGAACATGACCAGCCACGCCGGCTACTTCATCCTGCTGAACGTGGCGATGGGCGGCGCCTTCCCCAACGCGGTGCCCGGTGGGCAGACGCCGACCGCGGCGACCGTCTCGGGCGTCCCGATGCTGGTGGACTACGTCGCGGTCTACCAGACGGGCGGCGGCACCAACCCCACCACGCCACCGCCGACGACCGGCAACCCCACCACGCCGCCGCCCACCGGCGGTCGGGACGCGTACTCGCCGATCCAGGCCGAGTCGTTCAACGCGCAGAGCGGCCTGCAGACCGAGACGTGCAGCGAGGGTGGCCTGAACATCAGCCACATCGCCAACGGTGACTGGGCCCGCTACGACAACGTCAACTTCGGCTCGTCGGCACCGCGCGACTTCGTGGCGCGCGTGGCCTCGGGCGCGGGCGGTGGCGTGAGCGGCCTCGTCGAGGTGCGCCTGGACAGCCCGACCGGGCAGCTGCTGGGCAACTTCGCCCTGGCGAACACCGGCGGCTGGCAGAGCTGGCAGACCATACCCGGCGCGGCCGGCGGCGTGACCGGCACCCGGACCGTCTACCTGAAGTTTGCGAGCGGCCAGCCCGCCGACTTCGTCAACGTGAACTGGTTCCACTTCCGCAGGTGAGGCAATGGAGCGGGGCCTTCTACGAGAGGCCCCGCTCCACCAGCGTCGTCGGCAGGGTGACCGTGCGCGGCCATGAGCGCTCGCCGGCGATCCGCTGGAAGAGCAGGTCGACCGCCGTGCGCGCGAGCTGCCGCGTGTCGTAGGCGACCACGGTGAATCGCTGCGGCATGAGGAAGGACAGCTCGAAGTCGTCGAAGCCGACCACCTCGACCTGGCTCTTGCGCCGCCACAGCTCCTCCAGCACGCCGACCGTGATCCGGTTGTTGAGGCTGAAGAACGCGGTCGGCGGCTCCGCGCCGTCGAGCATCCTGGCCACCGCCGCGGCGGCCGTCTCCGGGTCGTGCACGCCCTCGGCGACAAGCCGATCGTCGTACGCGATACCGGCCTCGGCCAGCGCCTCCTGGGCGCCGCCCACCCGCTCGCGCATCGTGTAGACCGCGACGGAGTCGAGCAGGATGCCGATCCGCCGGTGGCCGTGCTCCAGCAGGCGCCGCACGCCGGCATGCGCGCCGCCGCGGTTGTCGAGCAGCACGGTGTCGGCGAGCAGGCCCCCGGCCGGCCGGTCGAGGAAGACCACGGGAGTGCCCATCTCCACCTCGGGGCGCAGGAACGAGTGGTCGTATCCGGCCGGCACGATCAGCAGCCCGTCGACGCGGCGCGAGCAGAGGTCGCGGAGCAACTGCTGCTCGCGCTGCGGGTCCTCCTCCGAGCTCGCCGTGATCAACAGCGTCTCGTGCTGCGCGGCCGCCTCGGCCGTGATCGCCGCGATCGTGGAGTAGAACGGGTTGGCGAGATCCTCGATGATCAGCCCGATCGTGGCCGTCGACTGCCCCGACCGCAGCGTGCGCGCCAGGTGGTTGCGCCGGAATCCCAGCTCCGCCACGCTCGCCAGCACCCGGTCGATGAGCTGCTGCTGCACGTTGGGCTCGTTGTTGATGACGCGGGAGACCGTCTTGATGCTCACGCCCGCGTGCCGCGCGACATCGACCATGGTCGGCCGGCGCGCGGTCTCGGGCGCGCGCCGGACCGGGTGGGGCGAACGCTCGTCGCCGCTCTCACCCACCCGATCCGAAGCCTCAGCACTCATCTGTGGCACGGTACCCCGCGCGCTCGCCACGCATAGACCGCCTGGTGCGAGGAAACCGAAGGCTGTCAACCTCTCAAGGGTCTTTACAGTTACTGTTAACAGTCCTAATAATTAGGCAACCATCCATGGGAGGTTGCCTTGTCCCGTTCCAAAGCCCTGCTCATCACGCTCGCGATGGCCCTGACCGCCGGCGTCGCGGCGGTCTGGCTGGCGCCGGCGGCGTCCGCGGCGACGCCCACGGCGGTGTTCACCAAGACCTCCGACTGGGGTTCCGGTTGGGAGGGGAAGTACACGATCACGAATGCTGGTTCGTCGACGATCACCTCGTGGACGGTGGTCTTCGACCTGCCGTCCGGCACGACGGTGGGGACCTATTGGGACGCGTTGATGACGTCGTCGGGCCAGCGCTACACGTTCACCAACCGTTCGTGGAACGGCACGCTGGCGCCGGGCCAGTCGACGTCGTTCGGCTTTCTGGGCAACGGTTCGGGCTCGCCGCTGAACTGCACGCTGAACGGGCAGCCGTGCGGCGGCGGTACCCCACCGACCACCGCGCCACCCACCACGCGCCCGCCGACGACCGCGCCGCCCACGACCGCGCCGCCGACCACGGCGCCGCCGACCAGCCAGCCGCCCATCGGTCCGCTGCCCAAGCACTTCCTCACCGGCTACTGGCACAACTTCGTCAACCCGGCCGTCGAGCTGCGACTGCGCGACGTTCCCAACGAGTACGACCTGGTCGCGGTCGCCTTCGCCGAGGCGGCCAGCACGCCCGGCACGGTCACCTTCGGCGTGGATCCGGGGCTGGCGAGCGCGCTGGGCGGTTACACGAACGCCGACTTCAAGGCCGACGTGCAGGCGCTCAAGGCACGCGGCAAGAAGGTCATCATCTCTGTCGGCGGCGAGGCCGGCAGGGTGGCCGTCGGTGACTCCGGCGCCGCCACCAACTTCGCCAACTCGGTCTTCGCGATCATGCAGGAGTACGGCTTCGACGGCGTCGACATCGACCTGGAGAACGGGCTCAACCCCACCTACATGGGTCAGGCGCTGCGGTCGCTCCGGTCCCGCGCGGGCGCGAACCTCATCATCACGATGGCGCCACAGACGATCGACATGCAGTCGACCGGCGCCTCGTACTTCCGGCTCGCGCTGGACATCCGCGACATCCTCACGGTCGTACACACGCAGTTCTACAACTCCGGCTCGATGCTCGGCTGCGACCAGTCCTTCGCGTACTCGCAGGGCACGGTCAACTTCCTCACCGCCCTCGCCTGCATCCAGCTGGAGAACGGCCTGCGTCCCGACCAGGTCGCGCTCGGCCTGCCGGCCGGACCAGGCGCCGCCGGCGGCGGCATCGTCGCGCCGAGCGTGGTCAACCAGGCGCTCGACTGCCTTGCCCGCGCCACCAGCTGCGGCAGCTTCCGGCCGCCGCGCACGTACCCGGGCATCCGGGGCGCGATGACGTGGTCGATCAACTGGGACGTCTCCAACGGCAACAACTTCGCCCGCACGGTCAAGCCCCACCTCAACACCCTCCCGTGATCCGGAGGTACACAGTGAGAAGACTCCTGACCCTCGTCGCCATGTCGGTGGTGGCCGGTGCCGCCGCCGTCGCGGTCGCCTCTCCCGCCTCCGCCGCGACCGCGACCTTCGCGCGCACGTCGAGCTGGGGTACCGGCTACGAAGCAAAGATCACCGTCACCAACAACACCTCGTCGACGATCACCAGCTGGAACGTGCAGTTCGACCTGCCGTCGGGCAGCACGATGGGCACCTACTGGGACGCCCTGCTCACCTCGTCCGGGCAGCACCACACCTTCACGAACCGGTCGTGGAACGGGACGCTGGGACCCAACGGCACCGCGTCGTTCGGCTTCATCGTCACCGGCAACGGCGACCCGACCAACTGCACGGTCAACGGCACGTCCTGCTCCGGCGGCGGACCGACCAACCCCGGCGCGCCCGGCACACCGGGCAACTTCCGGGTCACCGGCACGACGGCGTCCGCGATCTCGCTGGCCTGGAACGCCTCGTCCGGCACGGTCAGCGGCTACCGCGTGTACGAGGGTTCCACCCTGCGGGCCGCGGTCACCGGCACCTCGACCACGATCTCCGGGCTCGGCGCCTGCACGTCGCACAGCTACACGGTCGCGGCGTACAACTCCTCCGGCGAGTCGGCCCGTTCCGCCGCGGTGTCGGCGACCACCACCGGCTGCCCGAGCGGCGGCGGCCCGATGGCGGCGGCGCCGTACATCTACCCGGGATGGGGCAACCCGCCGGCACCGTCCACAGTGATGAGCGCGACCGGGATCCGCTGGTTCACGATGGCGTTCATCCTCTCCGCCGGCGGCTGCACGCCCGGCTGGGACGGCGGCCCGCTGACCGGCGGCACGCACGCCAGCACGATCGCCGCGATCCGGGCGGCCGGTGGTGACGTGATCCCGTCGATCGGCGGCTGGAGCGGCAACAAGCTCGGGCCGAACTGCTCGACGCCGCAGGCGCTGGCGGCCGCGTACCAGCAGGTGATCAACACGTTCAGCCTGAAGGCGATCGACGTCGACATCGAAAACTTCGACGAGTTTGAGAACACGACGGTGCAGGACCGCATCCTGAACGCGATGAAGATCGTCAAGCAGAACAACCCGGGCATCAAGACGATCATCACGTTCGGTACGACCACGAGCGGGCCGTCGGCGACCGGCATCCGGCTGATCAACCAGGCGGCGGCGCTGCAGGCGAACATCGACGTGTTCACGATCATGCCGTTCGACTTCAGCGGCGGCGCGAACATGTACCAGAGCACCGTCAACGCCTCGGAAGGGCTCAAGAACGCGCTGAAGTCCGCCTTCGGCTGGAGCGACGCGGTCGCCTACAGCCACATGGGCATCTCCGGCATGAACGGCCTTTCCGACCAGCAGGAGCTGACCACCCCGGCGACCTGGACGCAGATCCGCGACTGGGCCAAGGCGCGCGGCCTGGCGCGGCTCGCCTTCTGGGCGGTCAACCGGGACCGGCCCTGCCCCGGCGGCGGCGTGGTCTCCAACTGCAGCGGCATCGCGCAGTCTGACTGGGAGTTCACCCGGATCACCGCCGGGTTCTAGCGAGACTGATCCGAGGGGCGCCCGGCTCGCCGGGCGCCCCTCAGCGCTGCGGCTGGCGCAGTGAGCTGTCCCGGATCTGGAGCTTGGTCTCCAGCGTGATCGTGGTCGGCGGCCGCTCGGGGTCGGCGATCCGCTGCGTGAGGAGGCTGGCCGCCTCGCGACCCAGCTCGTACGTCGGCTGGGCGACCGTGGTCAGCGAGGGGCGGACGAGGTGGGCCCAGGGCACGTCGTCGAAGCCGACCACGCCCATCTCACCCGCCATCGTGACCCGGCTGTCGACCAGGCACTCCACCGCGCCGATGGTCATCAGGTTGTTGGCCACGAACAGCGCGTCAGGCCTGGGCCGCAGCCCGAGCAGCGAGGCCATCGCCCGGTAGCCGCCTTCCTCCCGGAAGTCGCCGTGCCGCACGAGCTCGTCCTGGTACGACCTTCCGTGCTCCTCCAGCGCCCGCCGGTAGCCGCGCAGCCGCCGCGTGGCCGTGAAGACGCCGAGGGGCCCGCTGACGCAGGCGATCCGCTGGTAGCCGGACTCGATGAGGTGCGTCGTGGCGAGGTACGCGCCCTGCTCGTTGTCGACCAGGACCGTGTCGACGTGTGCGCCGCTCTGCTGGCGGTCGATCACCACGACCGGCACGCGCGCGTCGACCAGCCGGTTGACGTGGTTGGCCTTGCCGGCCGGAGAAATGATCACGCCGGCCATCTGCTCGGCGAGCGCGGCGTCGACGTACTGCCCCTCCTTGCCGGGGTCCTCGTCACTGTTGCAGAGCACCACCGAGTAGCCGGCTCGCTGTGCCACGTCTTCCACGCCCCGCACCAACGAGGTGAAGAACGGGTTTCCGATGTCCGAGATGATGACCGCCCACAGCGTCGTACGGCTGCGCCGCAGGTTGCGGGCGACCGCATTCGGCCGGTACGCCAGCTCGCGCATGGCGTTTCGGACCCGCTCCGCGAGCGCCGGGTCCACATTGGCGTGTCCGTTGGCCACCCGGGACACCGTCGCCGGTGACACCTCCGCCCGCCGAGCGACGTCATAGATCGTCGCCATGGCACCTCCCCCAAGAAGTCCCCGCTTGCCGCCCCGAATGATCGCAGAGTGCACGTGGACTCCGATGTCCCGCTCTCGACACGATACGTAGTGCCCGCATCTACGGAACGCCCCCGCGCGACGTCATCCGGGTTACTGCCCGGTAGTCTGCCGGCATGACTGAGCAGCGAATCGCGATCGTGACCGGTGCGGCACGCGGGATTGGGGCGGCCACGGCCAAGCGGCTGGCCGCGGACGGCATGGCGGTAGCCGTGGTCGACCTGGACGAGGCGGCCGGCAAGGCGACCGTGGACAGCATCGCGGCGGCCGGCGGGCGGGCGCTCGCGATCGGTGCCGACGTGGCCGACCGGGCCCAGGTGGACGCGGCCGTCGAGCGTGTCGTGGCGGAGCTGGGGCCGCCGACCGTACTGGTCAACAACGCCGGTGTGCTCCGCGACAACCTGCTCTTCAAGATGTCCGACGACGACTGGGACACGGTGCTGTCGGTGCACCTGCGCGGTGCGTTCCTCTTCAGCCGGGCGGCGCAGGCACACATGGTCGCCGCGAAGTGGGGCCGCGTCGTCAACCTGTCCAGCACGTCCGCGCTGGGCAACCGGGGCCAGGCCAACTACGCGGCCGCGAAGGCCGGCATGCAGGGCTTCACCAAGACGCTCGCGATCGAGCTCGGCCCGTTCGGCGTGACGGCCAACGCGGTCGCGCCCGGCTTCATCGTCACCGAGATGACCGCCTCCACGGCCGCCCGCCTGGGTGTCGACTTCGCGGAGTTTCAGGCGGCCCGCGCGGCGGAGACGCCGGTGCGCCGCAACGGCACCCCGGACGACGTCGCGCACACGGTGTCGTACCTGGCGAGCGAAGGCGCCTCGTTCGTCACCGGTCAGGTCATCTACGTTGCCGGCGGTCCTCGCGACTAGTGCGGCGCAGCCAGTAGAGGCCGACGAGCGGGAGGATGAGCGGGACGAAGCCGTACCCGCGGCCGTAGACCGACCAGACTGAGTCGTCCGGAAAGGCGTCTTTGTCCACGATGCTCAGCGTGCCCACCACGAGCACGCCGATCAGCTCCACCGAGCAGCAGACCAGGGCCAGGCGGCGGCCGAATGTGCCGCCGCGGGCCAGGCCGATGGTCGCGACCAGGTAGATCAGGGCGGCGAAGGCGGAGAGCAGGTACGCCTCGGGCGCTTCGTCGAACTTTGTGGCGATCTGGACCGCGGCGCGGGCGCCGGCGGAGAGCGCGAAGATGCCGTACACGATCACGAGGACCAGGCCTGGCCCCGAGTTGAGCCGGTCACGCACCGGTGGCCTCCCAGATCTGGTTGAGCCGCGCGACGAGCACCGGCATCACGAGCATGGCCACGGTGAGGATCACCGAACCCCAGCGGGTCGGCTCCAGCCGGGCCAGCGCGATGGCGACGGGCGGCAGCGCCAGGAACGTGAAGAGGTAGCCGACGAACGTGCCCACCTCGGTGGGGTGCTCGCCGCCGATCATCGCGATCACGGCCACCACCGTCAGCACGAGCGCGGCCACCTCGACAAGTGCCACCCCGGCGAAGTGGCTGACGTGGGGCGGCCGGTCACGGATCGCCGCGACGAGACAGAACAGCGCGACGGCCAGTGCGGCGACCGTCACGATCCACCCGAGGATGTCGTTCACGCCGACACTCTACTAACGGCGGTAGTAGGGGTGTGGTGGGCCAATGTCGGACCGGCTGTGCGGTGACGGATCGGGCACCCGGCGCCTATAGTTGACGTTGGTCGATGGTCACCGGGGAGGCCCTCGTGGAGTTGACCGCCGTTTCCGCGCTGATGGTGATCGCTGGCTCTGTCGTGTTCGGGATGCTGGTCCTGGCCGCGATCGCCGAGCGCCCGCGCCGCCAGCCGCGCCCCGACCCCGCCAAGCTCAGCGCCGCAGCCCGCGAGCTGGCCAGGCACGCCGGCCACGCCCACGCGGTGGCCGGGCTGGCCGCCGCGGCCGCGATCGAGGCGCGCGAGCGGCTGGCCAATGCCGAGGCGGACCGCGAGGAGGCGTGGCGGGCGCAGGAGGAGGCCGGCTTCGCGTACCAGGGTGCCTGGCGGGAGGCGCAGGCCGCGCGCACCGAGCGAGCGGGGCAGGACGTGCCGGCCACGGTCGATCTGGAGCTTGTCGCGGCGGGCGACGTCGAGGGCGCCGACACCGAGCGCCAGCGCGACGTCTCGCGGGCCGCGCTCGCGGCGTACCGGCGCGGTGAGCTGTCGGTCGACGAGCTGCGCGCGGTGTGGCGCCAGGCCGGCGACTGGGACCCCGACGTCGAGGAGCGCGAGCGGCGCGCCGACCACCTGCGGGCCGAGGAGCTCGCCGCGCGGCGGGCGTACGAGCGGGCAGCCCTCGTCGCCCGGCAGGCGGCCGAGGCGCTGTGGGACGCGGAGGCGCAGTCGCGGGCGATGGCCGGCGAGGCGCGCGCCGCCGCTGCCGAGGCGCACGAGGCGCTGCTGGTCACCCAGCGGTTCACCGGCAAGCGCAAGGGCAAGACCCGCAAGCGCAAGGCCGGCAAGGGCAAGTAGAGCCGGCGTCAAGCGCTAGCCTGCCCTATGACATTGACCGAGGACCGTGCCGCGCTCCGCCGGGCACGGGTCTCGACGTCGCTGCTCTTCCTGCTCTTCGGCACCGCGCTGGGCACCTGGACCGCGCGCATCCCGGCGATCAAGCAGGACCTCTCGCTCAGCGACGGGCAGCTCAGCGTGGGCCTGCTGGTCTTCGCGGCCGGTGCGATCACCGGCATGCAGGCGATGGGCCGGGTGGTCGACCGCTGGGGGAGCCAGCGGGTCACGACGCCGGTGGCGTTCGCCGAGGGTGCGGCGCTCGTGCTGCCCGCGCTCGCCGGCGACCTCGTGCTGCTGGCCGCCGCGCTCTTCCTCTTCGGCACTATCCACGGCTCGCTCAACATCGCGATGAACGCGAGCGCGGTCGAGGTCGAGCGGGCCTGGGGTCGCCCGATCATGTCCTCCTTCCACGCCGTGTACAGCGTCGGCGGTTTCCTCGGCGCGGCGATCGGCGGCCTCTTCGCGTACGGCGGCGTGGCACCGGACGTCACGTTCCTGGCGGTGGGAGCACTGGCCGCGGCGCTGGCGGCCTGGTCGGTGGCGTGGCGGGCGCCGTCGCTCGGCGGGCCGGCCCCGCAGGCAGCGTCCGGCGGTTCGGGCACGGGGCCGATGTCCGGCGTGCTGTTCCTCGGCGTGCTCGCGTACTGCTGCCTCGTCGGCGAGGGCGCCGCGGCCGACTGGAGCACTGTCTACCTGCGCGAGAGCCTGGGCAGCTCGCCAGGCTTCGCCGCCGCGGCGTACGCGGCGTTTTCGATCGGCATGACCGGTGGCCGGCTGGTCGGCGACCGGCTCGCCGCGGCGCTCGGCCCGGTCCGCCTGGTGCGCGGCTGCGGCCTGCTCGCCGCCACCGGCCTCGGCGTCGCGCTGCTCATCGGCCACCCGGTCGCCGGCGTGATCGGGTTCGGGTGCCTGGGCGCCGGCCTGTCCTGCATCGCGCCGCAGGTCTTCTCGGCCGCCGGCAACCGCAACCCGGCCCGCGCCGGCCGGGCGCTGGCCCGCGTGGCCAGCATGGGGTACGCCGGCTTCCTCACCGGCCCGGTGCTGATCGGCGGCGTGGCGGAGGTGACGAGCCTGCCGGTCGCGCTGGGCATCCCGGTCGTGCTCGCACTCTTCGTGGCGGGCACAGCCGCGGCGCTCCGGCCGCCCGCCGCGCGGGAGCCCGTAGTGTGATCATGTGGGCATGAGATTCGGGCTGCTCGGCACCGGTCACTGGGCGGCGGAGACACAGGGCGCGGCGCTTGCCGCACACCCGGGCGCGGAGCTCGTGGCGGTGTGGGGCCGTGACGGCGCGAAGGCGGCGGCGCTCGCCGGGCGGTACGGCGCCACCCCGTACACCGACCTCGACGCCCTGCTGTCCGAAGTGGACGCCGTGTCGATCGCGCTGCCGCCGCACGTGCAGGCCGAGCTGGCCCTGCGAGCGGCCACCGCGGGCAAGCACCTGCTGCTGGACAAGCCGGTGGCTGTCGACACCGCCTCGGCCGACCGGATCGTCGCGGCGGTCCGCGAGCGCGACCTCTCCTCGGTGGTCTTCTTCACCAACCGTTTCCGGGACAACATCGTGCGGTTCGTCGAGGAGACGGCCGCGACCGGCGGGTGGCTCGGCGCGCGGGTGACCCAGTTCGCCTCGATCTTCCAGCCCGGCAGCCCGTACGGCGCCTCGGCCTGGCGGCGCGAGCGCGGCGCGCTGTGGGACATCGGCCCGCACGTGCTCTCCGTGGTGCTGCCGGTGCTCGGGCCGGTCGCCGAGGTGAGCGCGGTTGCCGGCCCGCGCGACACGACCCACCTGACGCTGCGGCACACCGGTGGCCCGGTCACGACCGCGTCCCTGACGCTTGACGCGCCGGTCGGTGCGATGCTGCGCGACACCGACTTCTACGGCGAGCACGGTGTCGTGTCGATGCCGGTACCGGAGGGCAGCGCGGTGTCGGCCTTCGGCGCGGCGATCGACCGGCTGCTGCGGGGCGGCCCCGATCCGTGCGACGTCGGCTTCGGGCGGGAGGTCGTGGCCGTTCTGGAAGCGGGCGATATCGCCCTGCGCGAAAAGCGTCCGGTCACGGTGGCCTGAGGGGTTACGGTCGCGGCAAGCGATCAGGAAGGCCCCTCATGGACCTGCGACACGATCCGCTCCGGCCGTGGCACCCGCCGCTCGGACCCGGCTCGCCCGGCCAGCCGCCGCTGCCACCCGAGGTGCCGGCCGGCGAGGGCGTGCCGCCGTGGCTGCAGGAGCGCCTCTTCGACCAGCGGATGGTCGTGGTCACCGGTCCGCTCAACGACAGCGCCGCCACCCGCGCGGCTGCCGCGCTGATGACGCTGGACGCGCTCGGCAGCGAGCCGGTGCGGCTGCAGCTGGCCACGCCCGACGGCGACCTGGCCGCCGCGTTCGGTCTGATCGACGTGATCGACACGATGGGCGCGCCGGTGCACGCGGTGGTCACCAGCCTCACCGGCGGCGCGGCCGTGGGGGTGCTCGCGGCGTCGGCGCGGCGGCTGGCGTACCGGCACTCGCGCATCCGCCTCAGCGAGCCGCGCTCCGCCACGGTCAGCGGCACCGCCGACGAGGTGGCCGCGGCGGCGGGGCAGTACCTGCGCGAGCTGGAGGAGTTGGCCGTGCGGATCGCCACGGCGACCGGGCAGCCGCGCAGCCGGATCGAGGACGATCTGTCCGCCGGCCGGATGCTCACCGCCGAGCAGGCGATGGAGTACGGGCTGATCGACGAGATCGTGGGCGCGGATCAGCCTCCGGGAGGAGTGGGTCAGACCTGAGGCTGACGCCCGCACGCGGCGGGATCACGCCGCAGGCGGTCGGCGCGGCGGGCGCGCGAGCCTAGCGTCAGGACCATGATTGAGGTACACGCGCTGAGCAAGCGCTTCGGCGACAAGCTCGCCGTCGACGAGCTCTCGTTCACGGTCAAGCCGGGCCAGGTGACCGGCTTTCTCGGCCCCAATGGCGCCGGCAAGTCCACCACCATGCGCATGATCGTGGGGCTGGACCGGCCGACCGGCGGTGTCGCCACCGTCAACGGCCGGGCCTACCGGGAGCACACCGCCCCGCTGCGGCAGGTGGGTGCGCTGCTCGACGCCAAGTCCGTCCACAAGGGACGTACGGCGCGCAGCCACCTGCTCGCGCTCGCACAGACACACGGCATCCCGGCCGCGCGGGTGGACGAGGTGCTGGCGGCGGTCGGGCTGGAGGCGGTCGCCCGGCGGCGGGCCGGTGGCTTCTCACTCGGTATGGGGCAGCGGCTCGGAATCGCGGCAGCGCTGCTCGGCGACCCGGCCGCGGTGATCCTCGACGAGCCGGTCAACGGGCTCGACCCCGACGGTGTGCTCTGGATCCGCAACCTGCTCAAAGGGCTGGCCGCCGAAGGGCGCACGGTCCTCGTCTCCAGCCACCTCATGAGCGAGATGGCGGTGACCGCCGAGCATCTGGTGATCATCGGTCGGGGGCGGCTGCTCGCCGACACCACCGTGGCGGAGCTCATCGCGCGGGTGGCGGTCGGCAGCGTGCTCGTCCGTACCCCCGAAGCCACCGCCCTCCGCGACGCGCTGGTTGCCGGCCGCGCGGCGGTGACCAGCGCGGAGCCGGGCCTGCTCCAGGTCAGCGGCGCGAGCGCCGCGGAGATCGGCGACCTGGCCCGGCGCCACGGGATCGCGCTGCACGAGCTGACGCCGCGCCGCGCGTCGCTGGAAGAGGCCTACATGGACCTGACCCGGGAGGCGGTGGAGTTCGCGTGATCACGTTTCCACGCGTCGTGCGGGCGGAGTGGACCAAGCTCGTCTCGCTCCGTTCCACCTGGGTCACGCTCGGCACGTCGGCGGTGCTCGCGGTCGGCATCGCGGGCGCGATCGGGTACGGGGTGCGCCACGCGGTCGAGGGCGGAGACCCGCCACCCGCGCTGCCCGAGGTGGTCGGCGCCGCGTTCCTGCCGATCGACTTCTTCGTCCTGGTCTTCGGCGTGTTCGGCGTGCTCCAGATGACCGGCGAGTACGGCAGTGGCCTCATCCGTGCCACCCTCACCGCCGTGCCGAGGCGGTGGCCCGTGACGGCGGCCAAGGCGGTGGTGCAGGTGGCGGTCACGCTGCCGGTGATGGCCGTGACGGCACTCGGCTCGTTTCTGGCCTGCCAGGCGTTTCTCGGTGAGCACGGCGCCTCGCTGGGTGACGCCGGCGTGCCCCGCGCGATCGTGGGCGCGACGCTCGCCCCGGTGCTGGTGGGTCTGCTCGGCCTCGGCGTCGGCACGGCGGTGCGGCACACGGCCGGCGCGATCACCACGCTGGTCGCCGCGCTTTTCGTCATCCCGGTGCTGCTCGGTCCGGTGCTGCCCGGCGAGATGGAGAAGGACGTGATGAAGTACGTGCCCACGGTCGCCGGCCAGGCCATGTACAGCATCGACGGGGGTGGGCAGCCGTTCGAGACGCTCGCGCCGGGCGCCTCGGCGGCCGTCATGGTGGGGTGGTCCGCGCTCCTTCTCGCGGGTGGAGTCGCCCTACTGCTGCGCCGGGACGCATAACCTTCCGCCATGGGGACCCTGCGGACCGTGCTGGCGCGGCACCCGCGCCTGGTCGACGCCGGCCTCGCCGTCCTGCTTGCCCTCTTCACCGGGCCGGCGGTGCTCCGCGGGGCGGGCGCCGACGAGTGGATCTGGTTCGTCGCCGTGCACGCGCCCATCGCGTGGCGGCGGCGTTGGCCGGTCGGGGTCTTCTGGGCTGTGTTCGCACTGGCGATCCTGGCCGGCGCGATCGTCGGCGTACGCGTCGAGGGGCTGTACCCGGAGTCGGTCGTCACGGTGGCCGTCTACACCGCGGCGCGGTACGGCCCGCGCCGGCAGCTCGTCGCGATCGTCGCGGCGATCGAGGTGCCGGCGCTCGTGGTGTTTGTCGCCGATGGTCCACATTGGACGGCGCTGGGGTTCGTCACGTCGGTGCTCGCCGCCACGGTACTGCTGGGAATCGCGGTGCGCACCCGCCGGGCGTACATGGAGGAGCTCGAGGAGCGGGCGCGGCGGCTGGAGCGTGAGCGGGACCAGCAGGCCCAGATCGCCGTGGCCGCCGAGCGGGCCCGGATCGCCCGCGACATGCACGACATCGTGGCGCACAACCTGGCCGTGATGGTCGCGCTCGCCGACGGCGCCGCGCTCACCGCTGCCGCCGCGCCCGAGCAGGCCGCGGGCACCATGCACATGGTCGCCGCCACCGGGCGGGAGGCGCTGGGCGAGATGCGCCGCGTGCTCGGCCTGCTCCGGGAGGAGGGCGCCGGGCGCGCGCCACAGCCGGGGCTGGACGGCATCGACGCGCTTGTCGAGCGGGTGCGCGCGGCGGGTGTGCGGGTCGTGCTGACCGTCGACGGGGTGCCGGGGGAGTGGGGTGGGGGCGCGGGTGTGGCCGTGTACCGCATCGTGCAGGAGGCGCTGACAAACACGCTCAAGCACGCCGGGGCGGAGGCGAGCGCGCAGGTCCGACTCCGGTACGGCGACGGCGGGGCCGAGGTGGAGGTCGTCGACGACGGTGGGCGGCGGGTGCCCGCGCCGGCGGCCGGCGGTGGTCACGGCCTGACCGGGATGGCGGAGCGGTCCGCCGCGTACGGTGGCGAGGTGACGGCCGGGCCCCGCGAAGGCGCGCGCGGGTGGCGGGTGCACGCGCGGCTGCGCTTCGACGACGGGGGGTCGGCGTGACGATCCGCATCCTCCTCGCCGACGACCAGGCGCTGCTGCGTCTTGGCTTCCGCATGGTGCTTTCGACCCAGCCCGACCTGGAGGTGGTCGGTGAGGCTGGCGACGGCGCGCAGGCCGCCGCGATGACCCGGGCGCTGGCGCCGGATGTGGTGCTGATGGACGTGCGCATGCCGGGCACCGACGGCATCGAGGCGACGCGGCGGATCGTCGAGTCCGGCTCCGCGGCGCGGGTCCTGGTGCTCACCACGTTCAACCTCGACGAGTACGTGTACGCCGCGCTGCGTGCCGGTGCGAGCGGCTTCCTGCTCAAGGACGTGCCGCCCGCCGACCTGATCAGCGGCATCCGGTCGGTTGCGGGCGGTGACGCGGTGGTCGCGCCGAGCGTGACCCGCCGGTTGATCGACGCGTTCGCCGGGCACCTGCCCGACCCGGCGACCGGGCGGTCACCCACCGACGAGCGGCTGGGCCAGCTCACCGATCGGGAACGGGAGGTGCTCGTCGAGGTCGCGCGCGGCCACTCGAACGCGGAGATCGCGCAGTCGCTTGTCGTATCGGAGGCGACGGTCAAGACACATGTGGGGAGGATCCTGACAAAGCTGGCGCTGCGCGACAGGGTGCAGGTGGTGGTCTACGCGTACGAGACCGGGGTCGTCCACCCCGGGACCGAGTGATCCCCTACGACTTTGGTCGTAGCAAGTGTGCCCGACATTCCACATCCGGTAGGTCGTCGCGAGCCGTTCGCCTCCCTAGGCTCGTGGTCATGGGGGAAAGTCAGCACCAGTTGAAGGCCGAGGTCACCGCCGGTGCGAGGGGGACGGACGTACGCGTCAGCGGTGAGATCGACATAGCAAACGTGGACGAGTTCCGGGCGCTGTTGTGGGCCTTGCCGCCCACCCCGGCGCCCTTGCGGGTCGACCTCGGGGGAGTCGACTTCCTGTCCGCCGCGGGGGTCCGGGTGCTTGTCGCTGTGCACCTGCGCGTCCGCGCCCGCGGCGGGCAGCTGGTCATCTGCAATCCGAACGCGGTGGTCCGCCGCACGCTGCGCGCCACCCGGGTCAACCGGGTGATTCCGATCGTGGGCTCGTCGGCGGTCGCCGAGGAGATCACCCGTCCCTGGCCGGCGCCCGTGGCCATCAGCCGGCAGGTGTCGCGGATCTGAGGGAACGCAGCGGGGGTGCATCCCCCGGGAAGCACCCCCGCCGTCCCTCCCCCAGCCCCAGAGGGGGAGCGGGCCGCTCGGTGCACCCCCATGCACCTCGCGGCTCTGTGAAGTCCGGGTAGAGGAGCGTCCAAGAGCGCCCGTGATACACGGATAATTTCTTTTGTCGCCGAGGTATCAGCGCGACTTTGATCACCTCCTCCCTTGTGCGCGGCGCACTGTCGCCTGGGTGATATCGAAATCCACCTACGATGGCGCAGTGTGTTGGGGTGCAGGTCAGGCCCTGCCCTGGCGGCAGGCGACGGGTAAGAGGGAGGTGCGATGACATCGGCGACTTCTGACGACACCGGTGTCGGCACGACCTCCTGGGAGGTGGCAGCGCGCGAGTTCGCCGCGTGGCGGGCCGGTGACCCGGCGGCGCTGGACCGGCTGGTCCGGCTGCTGACGCCGGTGTTGTGGCACCTTGTCCGGGCTTATGGGCTCGATCGTGAGTCGGCCGAAGACGTGGTGCAGACGACCTGGCTGGCCCTGGTGCGCAATGTGGACTCGGTGCGCGACCCGCAGGCGGTGCTCCGGTGGACGACGACCACCGCGCGCCGCGAGGCGTGGCGCACCGCCCGTGCCGGCAAGCGGGTGGACGTGGCGGAGCCGCAGACCCTCGACGCGGCGCTACCCCCGGTGGGCGGGCCGGACACCACGGTGCTGGCCGAGCGCACCGCCCACACCCTGTGGCGCCACATCGCGGAGCTGCCCGAGCGTTGCCGGCGGCTGCTGCGGGTGATCGCGTTCGAGGACCGGCCGGACTACGCCTCGCTCTCCACCGAGCTGGGGATCGCGGTGGGCAGCATCGGTCCGACCCGGGGGCGCTGCCTCGACAAGCTACGCGGCCTGCTGGCCGCCGATCCGGAGTGGAGTGACCGGCGTGACTGACGACCTGACGCTGTTGCGTGCGGTCCATGACATGTACGACACATTGGATCCGCCGCCCGTGGACCTGGCCGACCGCGTGCTTTTCACGCTGCGGTTGGAAGACCTGGAATTCGAGCTCATGCGGCTGCAAGAGGCTCTCCAGCCGGCTGGTGCGCGTGGCCCGGAGACCGCGTCGACGGTCACCTTTTCGGCGGAAAGCCTCACTGTGATGGTGACCGTGTCGGATTCGGGACCGCAGCGGCGCCGAATCGACGGTTGGATCGCACCAGGCGGCGCGCTGCGGGTCGAGCTGCGCACTCCGCGAGGTGTGCACGAGACCCAGGCCGACGACGACGGGCGGTTCGCTTTCGCGGAGGTGCCGTCCGGCCTGGTGCAGATCATGATCCATCCGACGACCGGGGCGACGGTCTCCCTGCACCGCCCGGTGGTGACACCGCCGGTGCAGCTTTAGCCCCGACCTCTTCCGTGGGAGTTAATCGTGGCCAGCAACAACCATGTCCCGACACCGCCGCCGGCGCTCCTCGCGGCGTACGGCGCACGGGCCCTCGACCCCGTCGCGGCCCAGGTGCTGCCCGACCAGCGACTTCAGTCCACCGTCTACGTCGCCAACCGGCTGCTGATGCGCCGCCAGGGCGTGAGCGACCACCGCCGCGTGCTCAACGAGGTGGCGGCGGGGCTCCAGCTCCGGCTCGACGACCCGGCCGAGGGTGACCGCTGCATGCGCCTCACGCCGGGCAACGGCGGTCCGGCGACGCCCGACGCGTGGCGCATGCTGCAGGCGCTGCGTGCCAAGGACTCCGGCCGGCTGCGCACGCTCGGCGCCGGCCTCGACCACCTGATGTTCGCGACCACCGCGCCGATCACCGCCAGCCCGTACCACTCGGCGTTCCCGTACCACTCGGCGTTTCCCTACCACTCCGCGTTCCCGTACCACTCCGCCTTCCCTTACCACTCGGCGTTCCCGTTCGGCCCCGTCGCGCAGTACGGCATGCTCGGCTTCGGCGCCACCCAACCGGTCAACCTTGTGCTGCCGATCCCGGCACGGCAGGCGACCGTGGCGCCGCGGCGTCCGGTGGTCGCCGTCCTCGACACGGGTTGCGGGGAGCACGACTGGTTCACCGACGGCATGCTGACGCCGATCAACGCGCTCGGCGGTGGCGACACGGGCACGGCGCTGGACACGACCGGCGACGTGGTCGGGCCGCTCGACGGCATGCGCGACCCGCTGGCCGGGCACGGCACGTTCATCTGCGGGCTGGTCCGGCAGACCTGCCCGGACGCCGACATCCTGCCGGTCCGGGTGATCCACTCCGACGGCGTGATCGTCGAGTCCGAGCTGCTCGCGGCCCTGCAGGCGCTCAAGGAGCTGGCCCGCAAGTTTGCCGCCGGCGAGGCGGGTGGCCAGGCGATCGACGTGATCTCGCTTTCGCTGGGCTTCTACCACGAGTCAGCGGACGACGACGCGTACATGTCGCTGCTCTACGAGGAGATCCGCGACCTCGCCGAGCTCGGTGTGGCCGTCGTGGCCGCGGCCGGCAACGACGCGACAGCGCGGCCGATGTTCCCCGCGGCGTACGCGGCGCCGCCCCAGGGCGTCGACACCCCCGTCGTGCCGGTGTCCAGTGTGGGCGCGCTCAACCCCAACGGCACGATCGCGCTGTTCAGCAACACCGGGCAGTGGGTCCACCACTGGGCGCCGGGCGCTGCCGTGGTGAGCACGATGCCGAGGTTCGACCACGCGATGGGTGCCGGCGCGGCGTACACGGACCCGTTTGCCGGGGTGAGCCGGGAAAACATCGACCCGGACGACTTCGGCGGCGGGTTCGCGATCTCCAGCGGCACCTCGTTCGCCGCGCCGATCCTGGCCGGCCGCATCGCCAAGGCGCTGATCGCCTCCAACGGGGTCGCGTCGCTGATGATGAGCGAGAGCGACCCGGTCAAGCGCATGAAGCGGGCGATCGAGTCGCTGCACCCGCAGCAGCCGTAAGCGAAGGGGAGCACCGACAACCCCGGATCATCGGTCGAGTCGGGGTCGCGGGTCGCCGTGCCATGATGGGGCGTGCCCGTTGCCAGCGCCGCCGAGCTGCACGCCCAGTCCGTACGGGAAACCGAGCGCGGACGGCACGCCGCAGCTCGGCGGTTGCTGCACACCGCGCTGCGCCGCGACCCCGAGCCCGGCCTGCGCGCCCGGATCCTGATCAGCCTCGCCTACCACCAGGCCGAGCGGCACAGCCTCGACGAAGGGCTCGCCCTGCTCGGTGAGGCCGACGAGGTGGTCGACCTGCCGGCGCGCCTGCGCGGCATGGTCGCCGCGCAGCGAGGGCTCCTCTACATGCGTGCCGGGCGGTCGCCCGACGCGCTGGCCGCGCTCGACGCGGCGGTGAGCCTGCTGGACGAGTCGGAGCCCGAAGACATCTGCCGGCCGCTGCTCAACCGGGGCATCCTGCACATGCAGCGGGGTGTGCTGGCCGCGGCGCGGGCCGACTTCCGCCGGTGCATCGACGTCGCCGGCCGGCACGGCCTGGACATGCTCGCGGCCAAGGCGGCGCACAACCTCGGCTACCTCTACCTGCTTTCCGGCGCGCTGCCCCGGGCCCTGCGCGAGATGGACACCGTCCAGTCCACGCTGAGCAGCCAGTCCCCGATGTATGCGGCGGTCTACTACATCGACCGCGCGCAGGTGCTGCTCGCGGCCGGCCTGTGGCGGGAGGCCGACGACGACCTCGCCCACGCGGTCGACCTGTTTCGCGGCGCTCGGGCGCCACAGGACCAGGCCGAGGCCGAGCTGGCCCGGGCGCAGGTCGCGCTGCTGGAGGAGCGGTACCCGGACGCGCGGCGGCTCGCCGAGCGGGCCCGCAAGCGCTTCGCCGCCCGCGGTGCCGACGCGTGGACGCTGCTCGCGCAGCACATCGCCCTCGCGGCCGCCGTGGAGCGGGGGCGCGGGATGCGGTCGGTCGCCGGCGACGCCGCCCGGGTGGCCGCCGAGCTGGCCAGTGCGGGCCTCGACGACGAGGCGCGCCGGGCCACGCTGACCGGGATCGCGGCGCTGCTCGCCATCCGTCCACAAGGGAGCGTCGAGGAGATCCGGGTCGCCGCCGCTGGCGCCATCAACCTGCGCCGCGACGACCCGATCGCGACGCGACTCGCCGCGCGGTCGGTGCGGGCCAGGCTGGCCGACGCGCAGGGCCTGCCGGGGCGGGCCGATGCCGAGCTGCGGGCCGCGCTCGCCGACCTGCACCGGTACCAGGCGTCGTTCGGCAGCCTCGACCTGCAGACGGCGGTCAGCGGCCACGGCCGGCGCCTCGCCGAGCAGGGGCTGGCCCGCGCGCTGGCGACCGGCCGGCCGGCGACGGTCTTCGGCTGGGCCGAGCGGGCCCGCGCACTCTCCACGCGCCTGCCTCCCGTGGTGCCGCCGACCGACCCCGAGGCCGCGGGCATGCTGGAGGAGCTGCGCCACCTCCGCGTCGAGCTGCGCGGCGCCGTGCTCGCCGGCCACCCCGTGCCCGCGTTGCGCACCCGATGCGCCCAGCTGGAGCGGCTGATCCGGCAGCGCTCCTGGTACACGCCGGGCCCGGGACAGACGCTCGCGCCCGCACCGCTCGGCGAGGTGCAGGACCAGCTCGCGGTCGCGGACGCCACCTACGTGGCGCACCTTCTCTCGGGCGGCCGGCTGCACGCGCTCGTGGCCGGGCCGCGCCGGCGCGCACTGCTCGATCTCGGTCCGGCGGCGCCCGCCATCGAGCTGCTCCACCGGGTCCGCGCCGACCTCGACGCGCTCGCCACGCTCAACCTGCCGGAGCCGATGCGGCTCAGCGTGCGGGCGGCGAGCCGGCGGTCACTGCAGCGCCTCGACGAGCTGCTCTGGCACCCGCTGCGGCGGCACCTGGCCGACGGGCCGCTGCTGCTGGCGCCGGCAGCCGGGCTCGTGGCCGTGCCGTGGACGCTCCTGCCAGCCCTGCGCGGGCGCCCGCTGGCGGTCGTGGCGTCGGCGACCGCGTGGCTGGCCGCTCGCGACCGGGCCGCGCTGCCGACGCGGCCGACGCTGGCGCTGGCCGCGGGCCCGCGGGTGGCCCGGGCCGCGGAGGAGGTGCGGCTGGTCGCGGAGGTGTGGTCGGTGCACTCGCCGGCGGAGTCCACCACAGCGGGGGTACGCGACGCGGCGCGCACCGCGGACGTGCTGCACGTGGCCGCGCACGGTGTGCACGAGCCGGACAACCCGCTCTTCTCCCACCTGGAGCTGGCCGACGGGCCGCTCTTCGGCCACGAGCTGCATCAGCTGCCGAGGCTGCCGGCGCACATCGTGCTGTCGGCGTGCGAGTTGGGCCTCGCCCGGCCTCGGCCGGGCGAGGAGACGCTGGGGATGACCGCCGCACTGCTGCACGGCGGCGCGGGGAGTGTCGTGGCCGGCGTCGCGCGGATCGCCGACGCGGTCGCTTACCAGGTCGGTCCGGCCCACCACGCGGCACTGCGAGATGGTGAGTCACCGGCCGCCGCGCTGGCGGCCGCAATCGAGAGCGCGGCCAAGGCCGAGGAGGACCTGGCGCCGCTGGTGTGCTTCGGCGCCGGTTGGTGACGTTCGCTCATGCAACATAAGAGCGGGCTGGCGGAAATCCGATACAGGCTCCGTCGAGATTGCGCTAGCGTCGGTGCCATGCCACACGCCCTGCTCAACATGACCCCCGCCCTGATGGGTGCGTGGGGTCCTGCCTTCGTTGTCAGGCCTTGGCTGGTGCGTCCGGCCCTGGGCTGATCGCCGCACACTCACTCCGCGTTCTCTTCCAGGGCCCTCCGAGCCCTTAACCGTCTCGGACAGGCCTCGCTTTCGCGTGCGTTCGCACTGCCACGCTCCCGCCACGGCCTGTCCGCGCAGTGCCGGCCCCGCGTGTGGGCCGGTGGGAGAGGACGCCGGCAGTGGCGCACAACACCCAACCCATCCGAAACGAGCGCGACCGCACCCGGCGGGTGCTGTCGCAGACCTTCCTGAACGATCCGGGCGCGCTCGGCCGCGTGGTCCGCGCCGCCGCTCCGGGCCGCGGCGACCTGGTGCTGGAGGTGGGCGCCGGTGACGGGCGGCTCACGCGGCGGCTGGCCGAGGCGGCCGGGCGGGTCGTGGCGTACGAGGTCGACCCCGCCTTCGCCACCGCCCTCGCCGTGCCGGAGAACGTGGCCGTGCGGCACCAGGACTTTCTGACCGCCCGACCGCCGCGCGAGCCGTTCGCGGTGGTGGGCAACATCCCGTACGCGCTGACCGCACCGATCGTGCAGTGGTGCCTGCGCGCGCCGGCGCTCACGTCGGCGACGCTCGTGACCCAGCTCGAGTACGCCCGCAAGCGCACAGGCGACTATGGACGGTGGAGCCGGCTGACGGTGGCGACGTGGCCGGAGTTTCACTGGGGGCTGTACGGCCGCATCTCCCGGCGTGCCTTCCGCCCGGTGCCGCGCGTTGACTCCGGCATCCTGCGCCTTTCACGGCGGCCGGCGCCACTCGTGCCCGGCCGGGCGAGGGCGGCGTACCGGTCCTTTGTGGACCTCGGCTTCGGCGGCGGCGGCGGCTCACTGCACGCGTCGCTGCGGCAGCGCTACCCGGCGCGCAAGGTGGACGGCGCTTTCCGGGCCGCGCGGCTCGACATGTCCACAGTGGTCGGTCATGTGTGGCCGGAGCAGTGGCTGCTGCTCTTCCGCCTGCTGGGCGCGCCTCCGGGCTTGGGTCTTGCCAAACGCGGAGGGTGAGGCCGCGGGAGCAACGGTCCGGACCACCGCGGACATCGCGGTAGCTCACCTCTTCTGGATTTTGATCTAGGCGGTGACGCCCGATTGGACCGCGAGCACCGCGAGGCGCACCCGGTTTGGCGTGGCGGTCTTGGTCATGAGGCTCGCGATGTGCGTCTTGACCGTGGTCACGCCGAGGTGGAGGCGTTCGGCGATCTCGCCGTTCGACAGGCCCTCGCCGACGAGCGCGAGCACCTCGGTCTCGCGCGGGGTGAGGCCGAAGTCCGGCCGGGACGGGTCGGCGGGCGCCGAGCGGCTGTGCACCGCGGACGCGACGAGGCGGCGCAGCACCGCGGGGCTGAAGGGGGAGCCGCCCGCGGCCGCCCGGCGCACCCCGTCCAGCAGGTCTTCGGGGGCGGCGTCCTTGACCAGGAAGCCGCACGCGCCGGCGGCCAGCGCGGGGTAGAGGTGATCGTCGTCGTCGAACGTGGTGAGCACCACCACGCGCACCGACGGCCGCGCGGCGAGGATGCGCGCGGTGGCGGTGATGCCGTCGACGCCCGGCATGCGCAGGTCCATGAGGATGACGTCGGGCAGCACCTGCTCGGCGAGGCGCACCGCCTCGGCGCCGCTGTCCGCCTCGCCCACCACCTCGACGTCGGGCGCGGCGGTGCAGAGCATGCGCAGGCCGGCGCGGACGAGGTGCTGGTCGTCGGCGAGCAATACCCGGATCACGCGGGGGCCTGCGCCGTCTTG
The DNA here is from genome assembly GCF_011764425.1 of Phytohabitans houttuyneae. Lineage (NCBI taxonomy): Bacteria > Bacillati > Actinomycetota > Actinomycetes > Micromonosporales > Micromonosporaceae > Phytohabitans > Phytohabitans houttuyneae. The sequence continues at coordinate 3,015,786 of NZ_BLPF01000001.1, read as the reverse complement.
GGGTGGCAGACCCGCGCGGACCGCCTGGGCGCGGGCGGCGACGCCGACGGCAGCAGCGCGGAGAGCCGCCATCCCCGTCCCTCGCGGCCCACGGAGAGCGAGCCGCCGAGCAGCTCGACCCGCTCGCGCATGCCGACCAGGCCGTGGCCCGGCACGTCGCCCGCGGTGGGCAGCGCCGGCGGGCTCGTACCGCCGTCGTCGACGATCTCCAGCAGCACCGTGTCGTCGGGTGTGAGGCGCATCGAGATCTCGGCGTGGGCGGCGGTGCCGGCGTGCTTGGCGACGTTCGTGAGGCCTTCCTGGGTGAGGCGGAGGACGGCGAGCCCGCGCACCGGATCGAGGTCGCCGACCGCCGGGTCGACCGACGACGCGATGTCCAGGCCCACCTGCCGGCCGCGTTGCACCACCTCGTCGAGCGCGGCGTGCAGCTCGCCCGGCTCCACGAACGGCGGCGTGTCGCCCACCTCCGGGTCACGCAGCACCGTCACCAGCCGCCGCAGGGCGGAGAGGGTCGCGGTGCCGCTGCCGTGCACGTCGTCGAGCACCTCGCGCACGCGCGGGTCGTCCGCCGGCAGCACGTGCCGCGCCACGCCCACCCGCAGCACGATCGAGGCGACGTGGTGTGCCACGACATCGTGGAGTTCACGGGCAATCGCCGTACGCTCCGTGGCCCGCGCCGCCCGCGTCTCCGACAGGCGGCGCCGCTCCTCCTCGGCCACCCGTTGCTGCGCCTGCGCGGCGGTCTGGCGCAACGAGCGGATGTACGCGCCGATCAGCACCGGCGCGCCGACCATGACCGCGGCGCGGTAGAGGAGCGAGGGGATGCCGCCGCTGGGATGCAGGACGTACACGGCGGTGGGTGCGAGCGTGCCCACCAGGACTTTCCAGCCTGTGCGGCGCATGGCGAGCTCGAAGAGGGCGACGGCGGTGGCGACCTTCACGACGACGGAGGCGTGGGTGCCCACCTGGTACGCCACGGCGAGCAGGCCGGCCTGCACGATGGGCGTCGCCAGCGGCCACCGCCCGCCGCCCGCGCTCGCCCCCACCGCCGCCAGCGCGATGATCCAGTCGGCGAGCGTCGGCGGCGAGTCGGGAGCGCGCAGCAGCGTCAGGTAGCCGACGGTCAGCACGAAAAGCAGCGTCAGGCGCGCCGGCCAGGCCCGCTCGTCGAAGAGCCGGCCGATCCACTGGGTCACCACATCCGAACAGTAGGCCGCTGACGGACAAGGTGGCCTCCTGCTGTGGCAGGAGACGACACAATGGGCCGGTGACGAGTGAGGATCCGTACACGGTGGTCTGGTCGGAACAAACTGCGCATCTCGGTCGTCTCGCCGGCGAGGAGGCCAGCTGGTACGCGGCCACCGCGGCCGCCCTCGTCCGCCCCGGCGACCGCCTGGCGGTGGACGTGGGGTGCGGCGGTGCCGGCATGACCCGCGCACTCGCGACAGCCCTCGGCCCCGGTGGTCGCGCGGTCGGCGTGGACGGCGAGCCGGCGATCCTGGCCGTGGCGAAGGAGCGCGCGCCGGACCTCGAGTTCGTGGCAGCCGACCTCGACGGCGACCTGACCGACCTGCGGGCCGCGCTCGGCGAGACGGCCGACCTGGTGTGGGCGTCCGCGTCGGTGCACCACGCCGGCGACCAGCAGGCGGCGGTCAACGCGCTGGCCGGCCTCCTGGGCGGGGGCGGCCGGCTGGCACTGGCCGAGGGCGGCCTGCCCGCGCGGCACCTGCCGTGGGACCTTGGCGTCGGCGAGCCCGGCCTTGAGGTACGGCTGGACGCGGCGCAGGACCGCTGGTTCGCGGCGATGCGGGCGGGGCTGCCGGGGTCGGTGCGGATGCCGTACGGCTGGAGCGAGTGCCTGCGCCGCGCCGGCCTGACCGAGGTCGCCGCCCGTACGACGCTCTTCGAGCGCGAGCTGCCGCTTACGGACGCTGAGGTCAACCGCGTGCTGGACAAGCTGGCACACCGGGTCGACCACCTGCGCCCGGCGGGGCTGCTGGACCCCGCCGACCTGGACGCCTGGGACTGCCTGCTGGACTCGGCGGACACCGCGTGGCTCGGCCTCCGCGACGACCTCTACTGGCTCGACGCCCGCACCATCCACACAGGACTCCGCGCGGCGTAGAGTTCGCGGCGGTCTCGGCGCCGTCGCGCGGTCGGCTTCGCCCCGGTGCGTGCGGTGTCTTCCCAGCTCACGGTGCCCGCGCGGTAAGGCAATTGATGAGGCAGGATGCAAGATCCACCTAGCTGATCTTCCCTACCCCGTGCTTCTGCAGATCTTCGAGGCGGGAGTGCGCGAGTCCGCCCGCGGTTCGCCGCCGTCGTCGCGGTGGGGCGGCTACTAGCCTGCCGACTCGCGCGGGCCACGGGCCGCACGACGCGCGGCCACCGCTACGAAACGCGGGCTAGGGGCGGGCTAGTGCCAGCCACTCGTGGGCAACCACCTCGGAGCCGGGCGTGGCCAGCAAGCGGTCGAGCGTGCCGGGCGTGCGGGCGGTGAGGTCCCACAAGGCCCCGCCGGGCAGGCGGACGCGGGCCAGTGGCACGCCCGCCACGTAGGCCTGGCCGGGCGCGACGAGCCAGCGCAGCAGCTGTGCCGAGCCGCCCGGGATGGCGAACGACAGCGGGATCGACGGCTCGGGCGAGGTGACGGCGGGCACGCGGCGAGGGCCGCTCCGGGGGAGCCAGTGGGCGGCGCCGCGGACGGCGGCGAGGTCCGGGTCGTCGGTCGTGCGGAGGGGGAGCCGCAGGGTCTGCTGCAGGAGGTCGCTCACGGCGGGCATGCGGGAGCCGCCGCCCACGGTGAGGACCGCCGCGACCTGGTGTGGTGACACCCCCAGGCGGGCGAGCAGGTCGGTGCAGCAGGTGACGGTCCGGCTGAGCAGCGGCGCGGCCAGCGTGCGCAGGTCGGCCTGGGTGAGGCGGTAGGCCGGCGCGTTGGGCAGGAAGAAGTCTTCGACCGAGGGCGCGGCGCTGAGCTGGTGCTTGAGCCGCTGGGCGAAGTCGGTGACCGCCATGCCCAGGCGCATCGTGGCCGGATCGGTCGGGCCGGCGGACGAGAGCAGCGGCGCGAGCCACGCCTCGCCCTCGGCGTGCACGCGGGCGGCGAGCAGCGCGTCGATCTCGCGGCCGCCGCAGTCGTCGAGGGTGGCGTGGCCGAGCAGCTCGTGCCACCGCTCGCCGATGCGCAGGAGGGCGGCGTCGAAGGTGCCGCCACCCAGGTCGTACACGAGGAGGAGGTCGCCGGGAACGAGGGGCGGGCCCGCCACCGGCGCGAACGCGGCGGCGACCGGCTCGGGCAGCAGCTCCACCGTCTCCAGGCCAGCCGCCTCCGCGGCGGCGATGACGCGGGCGCGGCGCGGGTCCGCGCTCGTGTACGCGGCGGGCACGGTGAGCAGCGTGCGGGTGATCGGTGCGCCGTGGAGCCGCTCGCCCTCCAGCCGCAGCGCCGCGAGCAGCGCCACCACCTGCTCGACCGGGCGAAACCGGTGGCGGCCGAGCACCACCGAGACGTCGGCCGCCAGCCCGCGCTTGAACTCGGCGGCGAACGACTCGGGCTCGGCCCGCTTGCGCCGCTCGGCCAGCGTGCCGACGAGCATCTGCTGCCCGTCCCACAACACGGCGGACGGCCAGGCGGCGGCGCCACTCACCGGATCGGGCACCGGCACCGACTCCTCGCCGGCGACCACGACGGCGGCCGACGTGGTGGTGCCGAGATCGACCACGAGCACGGGGGTGTCGCGCGGGCGCACGGACTGCGGGGGCTCAAACATGCCAGACATCGACCAGGCTCCTGCCCTCGGACTCCCAGCTGGCGAGCAGGTGGCGCCCATCGGCGCTGAACCCGGCCAGCGCCTTGCGGTCCGGCCGCTCGCCCGCCCGGAACACCTCCTGCTCGGTCGCGACGTCGTGCACCAGCAGCACCCACGAGCCGTCGCTCGCCTCCAGCGTGGCCGCGCGCAGCTGCCCGTCGGGGCTGGCGACCGTGGTGCCGAAGCCCTGACCGCGGCTGCGGCTGGAGTAGTCGGGGTGGCGGCGGGTCCACGCGTCGTCGGAGACCTTGTCGAGGCGGTCACCCGTGCGCAGGTCCCAGATCGTGTAGGTGGCCCGGCGGTAGCGGCCCACCGCCTTGCCGCCGGCCTCGGTGGCCAGCCGCCACTCGACCTCGTTGACCCGCACGTCGGAGGCGCCGGCCGGGTCGCGGAACCGGGTCACCAGGCCGCCGCTCTCCAGATCCCAGACGCGGAACCAGCTCTCCGAGTCCCAGGAGACCAGGCAGAGCCGCCCGTCCGGCCCGACGAACACCCGGCCGCCCACCGGTGTGGCGCCACTTGCCTCGGGGACGAACTCGCCGGTCACGGTGGGGTCGCCGACGGTGCGGTACCGCACGTACCGCCCGGCACCGTCGCACTCGACGAGCCGCTGCCGGTCGGGGGTCAGCAGCCACGAGCCGGCGACGTCGAGCCGGTGCTGGTGGGGAGGCGGGTGCTCGGCGAGCGCTTTGGGTGTCTTGGCCGCGGCGGCGACGAGCACCGGGCCGACCTGCTGGCCGGCGGCGGCCCGATGGGCGAGCAGCGTGCCGGCCTGGGGCGCCACCAGGTCGAACACCCGGTCGTCCGGCGCCCGCACGCGAGCGACGACGGCGCCAGCCTGGTAGGCCTCGCCTTCGCCGACCACCCACCGCACCAGCTCGCCCCGGCCGCCCGGAATGTCCCACGCCACGGGCTCGATCCGCCAGCTCGGCCGCTCGGCGGGCACCGCGCGGCTGAGCGCGCCGATCGACCACCGGGCGGCGCCGCGGACCACGCCGAGCTCCGGATCGGCGGCCCGGCGCACCGGGTGGCCGAGCGTCGCGCGGAGGGTGTGCTCGGCCGCCGGCATCCGCGCACCGCCGCCGGCGAGCACGACCGCGCCCAGGTCGGACGGTGCGGCGCCGGCCGCGGCGAGCACGGTGTGGCAGCTCGCCGCCAGCCAGCGCAGCGCCGGGTCGGCGAACGCGGCCAGCCACTCGCGGGTCAGCCGGTACGGCGGGCTGATCGGCGTGAGGTGGTCGGAAACCTCCTCGGCGTCGGCGAGCTGGTGCTTGAGCCGCCGCACGAAGTCGACGGCGTCGTAGTAGGCCCGCAGGCCGGCGTCGCCCGGCGCGGCGAGCAAGGGCTCCAGCCAGGCACGCCCCTCGGAGCGGAGGTCATTGATCAAGACGGCGTCGAGGTCGTGGCCGGCGGCCGAGGTCTCCTGTGCAAGCTGGACAGTGTGGTTGCCCCGCACCTGCACCAGCGACGCCGTCCAGGTGGCGCCCAGCGTGCAGGCCAGCACCAGCGCGCCGCCCGGCAGCCCGCCACCGGTCTCCGGGTCGAGCGCGACCGCCACCGCGCTCGAGACAAGCTCCACATAGGAGAAACCGGCCGCCTCGCCCGCGGCGGTGAGCACGTCTCGGCGAGGGTCTCCGGTCAGGTACGCCGCGGGTGTGGTGAGCGTCACGCGGTGGACCTCCGCGCCGTACTGCTGGCGGGCCTCGCCTCGCACGGCCGTCAGGTAGGCGGCCAGCGCCTCGCCACCGGTGACCTCCCGCCCGTCCAGCCACATCGAGGCCTGCGCGTCGACCGCTCGCCGCGGCCCGTCGATGTAGCGCCGCGGGATGGCCCGCTTGCGCCGCTCGGCGGCGGTGCCGACCAGGCAGCCGGCGTCGTCGAGGCACACCGACGAGGGCCAGACGAGGCTGCCGGTGCCCGGCTCGCGCAGGAGCCCGGACTGGTCACCGACGACCAGAGCGACGCGGGTGGCAAATGTGCCGACATCTACCACCAGAATCGGCTCGCCCATGAGCGGTCCTCTGAGGGAGTTTGATTTGGAGGCGGCTGGGAGTTCGAACTACAGGGAGTTCCGGCATAGTTTCCGCGAGTCTTACGGCCGCGTCCACCCTCCGGAAGGCTACGCAGAGGCTAAGTGGACGATATGCGCGCTGCGGAAACAGGTTGGTAATAATCGATCGGGCAATCCCTGTACCCTACGGCTCCGAAGTACCGATATGGGCGCGCAGATGATCGGCGAGAGGCTGGCATTCATGAGCGACGGCGCCAACGAAGGGTTGCGTCGGGCGGAGCACCTGTCGGCCGTACCCACGCCGCCTGACCCTTCCACGGAGGCCAACGAGCTGCTGCGCGCGGTCGCGCGGGGTGACGAGGCCGCGTTCACGCGCCTCTACGACCTCGTGGCCGCCCGGGTGTACGGGCTGGCCCGGCGCGTCGTGCGCGACCCCGCCCAGGCCGAGGAGGTGGCGCAGGAGGTGCTCGTCGAGGTGTGGCGCACCGCCGGTCGCTTCGACCCGGAGCGGGGTTCGGCCACCGCGTGGATCTTCACGATCGCCCACCGCCGGGCCGTCGACCGCGTGCGTTCCGAGCAGGCCGGCGCCGAGCGGGCCCGCAAGCTGGCCGCCGCGCAGGGCGAGACGCCGTACGACGAGGTGGTCGACCAGGCCACCGCACACCTGGAGCAGCAGCAGGTGCGGCGGTGCATCCAGACCCTCACCGGCCTGCAGCGCGAGGCGATCACGCTCGCCTACTACGGGGGTACACGTACCGCGAGGTCGCCGAGATGCTCGGCACCGCGCTGCCCACCATCAAGACGCGCATGCGCGACGGGCTGATCCGGCTGCGCGACTGCCTGGGCGTGGAAGTGACAGCATGACGACGGACGTCCACGCGCTCGCGGGGGCGTACGCGCTGCACGCTCTCGACGACGTCGAGCGGGCCGCCTTCGCCCGCCACCTCGCCGGCTGCGAGTCCTGCGCGCACGACGTCGCCGAGCTGCGGGAGACCGCCGCGCGGCTGGCCGACGGCGCATGGTCGGTGCCCCCGCCCCGCCTGCGGGACAACGTGCTCGCCGAGATCCGCCAGACCCGGCAGGTGGCCGCCGAGCGCCCGGACCGCAAGGCCCGCGCCACCTCGCCCTCCGCCGGGTGGCGGCGGGGTCCGATCGTGGCCGCCGCGGCCGCCGCCGTGGTCCTTGCCGCGGGCACGGGCACGGTTTCCTACATCGCTCAAGAGCAGCGGGTACGGGATGAGCGCGCCACCGCCGAGGCCCTGCGCGCCGAGGCGACCCGGGTCGAGGCGGTGCTCGCCGCGTCCGACGCGCGGCTGCGTTCCGCGCCGGTCACCGGGGGCGGCCAGATCACGATGGTGCTCTCCGAGAGCTTGGACGAGGGTGTTGTCATGCTCTCGGGTGCGCGGCCGCCCGGCGACGACCGTGCGTACCAGCTGTGGGCCGTCACCAGCGGCGGACCCGACTCGCGGGGCGTGCTCACGCCCGGCGAGGGCGGCGCGACCAAGCTCATCGACAGGATCCGCGGCATGGACACGCTCGGCGTCACGATCGAGCCCGATACCGGCTCGAAGACGCCGACCGCGCCGCTGGTGGCGAGCGTGCCGGTCGAGGGCTGAGAAATATCGCTTCCGCCCGCCGCTAACGTGGGCCTGTGACGTTCTTCTTCCTCGCCCGCTGACCCCACCTGCGGGTCGCGGGCCTGACCCCACCGCCGGTGATGCGGGGCGGCGACGTGCCGTCCCGGGTCCTGCCGCGGGAGAAGAACGATGCACGCGCGCCTCCTGGCGCGGACGGTGCGAGGCATGGAGACCCTGGTCGCCACCGAGATCCGCGAGCGCGGGCTCGGTCAGGTCGACCTGATCGGCCACCGCGAGGTGCACTTCACCTCGCTGGATGCGGCTGCCGCGATCCGTGCCCTGCCCACCGCCGACGACGTACTGCTCGTGGCCGCCGTCATCCACGGGATCGGCCACACGAAAGAAGACCTCCGCCGCCTGGGTGAGCTGGGCGACCTCTCATGGGCACCCCGCCGGCCGCTCGACGTCTCCGCCACGGTCGTGGGCGCGCGCCGCTTCGGCCGGTACGACGTCGAGGACGCCGTCGGGGTGCACCTGTCGAGGGTGCTCGGCGTGCCGTACCACTCGCGGCGCGGCGGGGTGCGCCCACCACCCGGCACCACCTCGTGGCGGGTGACGATCGAGGGCAAGCGGGCCACGGTTGCGGTGCGCCCGGGCGACCGGCCGAGTCACCGGCGTGACTACAAGCGGGTGGGCGTGCCCGGCACGCTGCACCCGCCGGTGGCCGCGGCGATGGTCCGGCTCGCCGCCGTCGCGCCGGGCGACGTGGTGCTCGACCCGTGCTGTGGCGCCGGCACGCTCCTGATCGAGGCCGGCGGCACCGGCGCCCGCCTGCTGGGTGTGGACGCGGACCCGGCCGCCCTGCGCGCGGCGACAGCCAACGCGGGCGCACTGGCCGCCCGCTGGCTCCACGCCGACGCCGCCGCCCTCCCACTGCGGGCATCCACTGTGGACCGCATCGTGGTGAACCCGCCCTGGGACCGCCAGGTCCCGGCCACGGGCGCGCTCGCCACGGACCCGTCCCGCCTGTGGTCCGAGGCGCGCCGCGTCCTCCGGCCGGGCGGCCGCCTTGTCGCACTGCTCCACGCGCCGGCGCCCTGGCCGGTGCTGGCCCGCTACCCGATCCGCCTGTCCGGTGCCGAAGCGCAGATCGTGGTCGCGGCCGCCCCGCCGTGACCCGTGCCTGCGGCGGGTCTTGGCGCGCGGGCCCGGCAGCGGAGGGCGGGGGTTTCGGCGAGCCCTGGCGAGCCGCCGGCCGGAGCGGTGCCCGCGGGAGCATGCGGTCCGCAGGTGACACGGGCGCGGGCAGATCCATGCCTGGATCGGCGCTCTTCAGATGCGGGCGGCGATCAGCTGGGCGGCGCGGCGCAGGGTGGCCAGGTCGCGGGCGGAGGCGCCTTCCAGCAGGGCGGCCACCGCGCGCACCCGCGCCGCCCGGCCGCGCTCCAGCAGGCGCCTGCCCGCCGCCGTCGGCGTGACCAGCACCACTCGGCGGTCCGTCGCGGAGCGCTCGCGGACCACCAGGCCGTCGGCCTCCAGGGCGGCGACGAGCTTGGTGATCGCGGGCGGTGAGACCTGCTCGATCGCGGCCAGGCGGGTGACCGGCTGCGGGCCGGCGAAGACGACGACGGACAGCAGCGAGGCGCGTGGGCCGTCGAGGTCCATGCCGGCGTCGTGCGTGCGCGCCGCGCGCAGCAGGCGCAACGCCGCGGAGTGCAACAGGTTGGCCGTCTCGTGGCGCTCGTCGGCGGGCACGCCGGCGGGGCGGGCGGGCAGCCGTGCTTGCCCCGACTGCTTCACCATGGTTAACCTTTTACCACAGTTAAGCACTCGCCCGGGAGGTGGCCATGGCGCTCGGTCCGGTGGCCCAGATCCACATCAGCGTCCGAGACATCGACCGTTCGGTGGGGTTCTACCGTGACGTGCTGGGCATCCCGCTGCTCTTCCAGGTGCAGGGCCAGCCGATGGCGTTCTTCGCGAGCGGCGACGTGCGGCTCTACCTCGGCGTCCCGGAGTCCGAGGAGTTCGCGAGCCGCTGCACGCTCTACTTCCGCGTCGACGACATCGAGGCGGAGCACGCGCGCCTTGTCGCGGCGGGCGTCGAGTCATTCGGGACGCCGCACGTCGTGCACCGCGACGGCGCCACCGAGCTGTGGATGTCGTTTTTCGCCGACCCCGACGGGCACAAGCTGGGGCTCATGCAGGAGCGCTGACGGGGGCGCGGCGGCCGCGCCCCCGCCGGGCGCCGTCAGCTGGTGGGCTGAGCCGAGTAGATGCTCTCGGCAAAGTGGTGAAGGCGGTGCTCGTCGAGGTGCACCGCGAGGTCCGCTTCGCTGATCATGCCGACGATGCGCTGCCCCTCCATCACCGGCAGGCGGCGGATCTTGTTGCTCTCCATCAGGCGCAGCACCTCGTCCTGGTCGGCGTCCACGTCGACCCAGATGGGCGTGCCCTGCGCCATCTCGCGTGCGGTCATCTTGCGCGGGTCGCCACCCTCGGCGATGCACCGGATCACGATGTCGCGGTCGGTGATGATGCCGTGCAGGCGGTCGTCCTTGCCGCAGATGGGCAGGGCGCCCACGCGCATGTCCCGCATCATCCGGGCCGCGTTGGCCAGCGTCTCGTCCTCGCTGATGCACTCGGCTCCCGCATGCATGATGTCGCGAGCTGTGCTCATGGTGCCTCTCCTTCCTCCGGCCGCGTCGCCGAGGCCGGCGGACGAACGGCGCTCGCGCACTGCCCGAGGCGGAGCGCCTCAGCCCTCACCGTAGCCGCCGCGCCAGGCCCGCGAAGGGCAAAGCTGGAAGCCGGGCCACCTGACGAAAGTCAGGGTGAGGGGGTGACGATCGGGCCCTGCGGTGGGGCGCCCGCCGTTCGTAGCGTCGGCCGTATGACCATCACCGTGACCGGACTGACGAAACGGTACGGCGCGACCACGGCGGTGCACGACATCTCGCTGAGGATCGCGCCGGGCCGGGTTACCGGCTTTCTCGGGCCGAACGGCTCGGGCAAGTCCACCACCATCCGCATGATTCTCGGCCTGGACCGCCCCACGGCGGGCAGCGCGCTCGTCAACGGCAAGCCGTACGCGGAGCTGAGGGATCCACTTCGGACAGTGGGTGCGCTGCTCGACGCCCGCGCGGTGCACCCCGGCCGCAGCGCGCGCAACCACCTGCGGGCGATGGCGCGCAGCAACGGCATACCGGAGCGGCGGGTGGGCGAGGTCCTGGAGACGGTCGGCCTCAGTCACGTGGCGCGCAAGCGGGCCGGCGGCTTCTCGCTCGGCATGAGCCAGCGGCTCGGCATCGCGGAGGCGCTGCTCGGCGACCCCGAGGTGCTGATCTTCGACGAGCCGGTCAACGGGCTCGATCCCGACGGAGTGCGCTGGGTGCGCCAGCTCATGCGGGCGCTGGCCGCCGAGGGGCGCACGGTCTTCGTCTCCAGCCACCTCATGAGCGAGATGCAGCAGACCGCCGACCACCTCGTCGTGATCGGCAAGGGCCGGATCATCCGGGACGCGCCGATCGCCGAGGTGATCGCGGGCAGTTCGACCACGGCCATCCGGGTGCGCACCCCCGAGGCGGAGGCCCTGCGCTACCGGCTGGCGGCCGCGGCGATAGCGGTACGCCACACCGGCCCCGACGAGCTCACCGTCACCGGAGCGGGGCTCGAGCGCATCGGCGACCTGGCGTACGAGGCGGGGGTGCGCCTGCACGAGCTGAGCCGGCGGGACGCGTCCTTGGAGGAGGCGTATCTGGAGCTGACCGCGGCGAGCGTCGAGTACGCCACGCCGGTGCCGGGGGAGGGACGTTGAGCCAGCCAACGAAGACGCTCGGCTCCGCTCCACGTTTCCGCGGCGGCCCGGCGACGGCGGGTGCCGAATGGGTGAAGCTCTGGACGGTGCGCTCCACGTGGTGGTGCCTCGCGAGCAGCCTGCTGCTGATGGGCTGCACCGCCTTCCTGCTCGGCAACGACTTCGCGTACGACCTGGAGCACCCAGACGAGCAGGCGGTGCGGGACACGACCGCCACCCTGCAGTCGGTCGTGGACCCGGCGGCGGCGTCGGTGTCGCTCGCCCAGTTCGCGCTGATCGCCCTCGCCATGCTGGTGATCACCTCGGAGTACTCGACCGGCGCTATCCGGTCGTCGGCCTGTCCATGGTGGTGCCCGATCCGGTCTCCGACTACCTGCCGGGAGTCGCCGGGGGCATGTTCGTGGCGGACGGCGACGTGACCGGCGGCCTTGTGCTTGTGGCGTGGACGGCGGCGATCGTGGCGGCCGGCTACGCCGTCCTCAGGCGGCGCGACGCCTGAGTCGTTCCGGGCGTGCTCTCCGAGACGAGGTCGCCCACTACAAATACGCCTGAGACGAACTGCGGGAGTGCGGCGACCGGCCGCACTCCCCGCTCCAAGGGCTACCGGCGGTCGAACTCGCCCAGCGCGATACCCTCCAAAAACTCCTGCCAGCGGTCTTGGTGGAAACCGAGCACCGATCCTCCGCTGTCCTTGCTGTCTCGCATCTGGACGGTGGTGGCGTCACGGCGCGCCTCCACACAGTCACCGTTGTTGTAGCTGCGCGAGCTCTTGCGCCAAGAGTTCGTCAACACAGACTCGTTCTCACATTCTTAGGGGGCTTCTTGCATGGCGAGTTCGATCTTAGTTATCGACTCGCCTGGATCGAGCGCGAGACGGTTAAATCGCGCGAACGTTTCCTGATACGGGCGGATGCTACCGGCGCGTTCAAATCGCCCCCGGCGAAATCCTCGACGTACACCGTTTCGGGGGTATCGGATTCCAGATAGATCACGACGAAGTGGTGGAAGCTGCCGAGCGGCTGGGTGTCCTCGTCGAGCAGGATGCGCAGGTCCACGTTGGGCAGATTGGCAGCCTCGATCAGGTGGCGCAGCTGGTCGCGCATGATCTGGCTGCTGCCGACCCGCTGGCGCAGCACGCCCTCCTGAAGCACGAGCGAGAGCTGCAGCGGGTCCGGCTTGCGGAGCACCTCCTGCCGCCGCAGCCGCACCTGGATGCGGTCTTCCACCTCGCGCCGGCTGAGCTGGGGGATGCCGCTCTCGACCAGGGCCCGGGCGTACGACTCGAGCTGGAGCAGGCCCGGCACGACCATCGGCTCGTACGACTCGAAGCGGGTCGCCTCGTCCTCGAAGCCGACGAACGTCGCGTACGCCTCGGAGATCGTGCCGCTGAACTCGCTCCACCAGCTGCGCGCCCGCCCCCGCTCGGCGAGGGAGAGCAGCTCGGCGCGGCGGCCGGCATCGTCCACCTGGTACAGGTCGAGGAGGTCGCGCAGATCCCGGCCGCGGATGCCGATACGGCCACCCTCCACACGGGATATCCACGACGCGGAACGTTCCACTTGCTCGCCGACCTGCTCACCGGTCAGCCCCCGCTCCTGCCGCAATGTACGCAGAGCGAGTCCGAGCCGGCGGCGCTGGACGGTCGGGCTCGTGCCCTCCACGACTCCTCCTCCCGCACCCGGGACACGACACTTTGTGAACTTGTACAACCGCGGCGGCACGGATCCAAGCCCGCCGGGCGAAACGTACCATGAATGATCATGTTGAGTCTCTTGCAAATGCGACTCGCACAAGCCATAGTCATGTGACGGGAGCGGCGGGCTTCCTGCCAAGCCTGCCAAGCTGCCTCCAGCCCCCGCTCCTACCAATTTCCGGCCGGGTCGGCGGCACCGAGGGCAAGGGCGCCCCGTGTCGCCACCCGGCGCGGACCTGTCGGAAACGAGACAGGTCACGCGCTGGGGAGAGCGTCCTTCGCCACCAAGCGGCCGTCCGCGAAACAGAGGCGGTAGACGTCGAGTCGTGCGCGCAGCATGTCTCCGTGTGACCGGTAGTAGCGGCAGTCGTCACCGGGACCGTCCTCGCGATCCGGCGCGTCCAGCCACTCGCGGTCCGGGAGCACCCGCTCCACGTCCGCCTGGCTCATCCCGACGCTGAGGCGGGAGTACTCGTCCGGCGGCAGCACCGAGTTTGCGGTCGCGTGGGCGAAGTAGGCCAGCGCGGTACCGCCGATCACGATGCCCAGCGCGACCGGCACCGCGAACGCCGCGATGAGGCCGCGCCGTGCCTGCCGCTGCACGAGTCGCCGCCGGTCGGTCGAGGTCTCCGGCGCGGGCGGGGCGGGCGTCGCCGTGTACGGCAGGCGGGCCACCACCTCGAAGCCGCCGTCCGGCACGCGGGCGGCGCTGAGGGTACCGCCGGCCAGCCGCACCCGCTCGGTGAGCCCGACCAGGCCGCGCCCGCCCGCCACGCTCGTGGGGAGGGGGCCGGCGGGCGGTGGCCCGTTTCGCACGGTCACCGTCGTGTCCGTGGCGCCGCGCTCGATCCGGACCGTGACCGGGGCGCCGGGGGCGTACTTGTTGGCGTTGGTCAGCGACTCCTGCACGACCCGGTGCGCGGCCCGGTCGACCATGGGCGGCAGCGGGCCGGCCGCCCCGTCGCGGTCGAAGTCGACGGCCATGCCCGAGTCCTTCGCCCGCCACACGAGCTCGGCGATGTCCTCGTCCACCGGCCGCACGGGTGCCGGGTCGGTCTGGTCCCGGAGCACACCGATGATCTCGCGCAGCCGCTCGGTGGCGGCGCCGGCGCTGGCCCGCAGTTCGGCCGCGGCACCCCGGTGCCGCTTGTCGAGGTCGGGGTCGAGCTCCAGCGCGCCGGCCCTTAGCGCGATCAGGCTGAGCTCGTGGCCGAGCGAGTCGTGCATGTCCTCGGCGATCCGCGTCCGCTCGCGCAGCCGCACCTGGTCGGCGGCCATCCGCTGCTCGCGCTCGAGCTGCTCGGCGTGCTCCCAGCCGGCGGCGACGAGATCCTGCTGCTGCCGCCGGTAGCGGCCGACGAGCCAGGGAAAGAGCCCCGCGTACACGAGCACGCCGGCCATCTGGGTCCAGACGATGAAGCCGGCGTCAACGAGCACGTACGGCGTGGCGACGGCGACGATCGCCAGGAAACCGACGGCGGCCGGGATCACGCTCGCCATCCGCCGGCCGACCAGGTAGCTCACCACGGGCAGCGCGAAGGAGAAGTTGCCGTCCACGGCGGTGAGCGCGACCACGACGAAGAGCGAGGCGAGCGGGTAGCGCCGGCTCACCGCCACCGCCGCCGCGAGCGCGGCGATCGAGAGCAGGAGGAGCCAGAGGGGGTACGCGTTGTGGCCGGGCCAGGAGATCGCGACGGGCAGGGCGAGCACCACCCAGAGCAGGATGTCGGTCGCCACGCGTCGCACAGCCTCGACGTTAGCCCTGCTCCGGCGCCACCAACCCTGCCGAAAGTCAGGGTCACCCGACGACGATCGGCCGGGGCGCTCCCCGCCGCCGCCCACCTACCGTGGCCCCATGCTGCGCGTGGAGACCGGCCTGACCGCGCCGGAGGTGGCCGAGCGGATCGCCGCCGGGAAGGTGAACGACGTACCGGCCAGGTCCAGCCGGAGCGTGGGCGAGATCATCCGGGCCAACCTGTTCACCAGGATCAACGCCATCATCGGTGTGCTCCTGATCATGATCTTGTCGGTCGGTCCGATCCAGGATGCCCTCTTCGGCGGCGTGATCATCGCGAACACCCTGATCGGCGTCATCCAGGAGCTGCGGGCCAAGCGGACGCTCGACCGGCTGGCGATCGTGGGCGCCGCCCGCCCGGTGGTGCGCCGGGACGGCTTCGCGGTCGAGGTGGACGCCTCGGAGATCGTGCTCGACGACCTGATCGAGCTCGGCGCCGGCGACAAGATCGTGGTGGACGGGGTGGTCGCCGAGGCCGAGCACCTGGAGGTGGACGAGTCCCTGCTCACCGGCGAGGCGGACCCGGTCGTCAAGCGGGCGGGCGACCAGGTGCTCTCCGGCAGCTTCGTGGTCTCCGGCGCCGGCTCGTTCACCGCGACGAAGGTGGGCCGCGAGGCCTACGCGGCCCGGCTCGCCGAGGAGGCCAGCCGTTTCACGCTCGTCGACTCGCAGCTGCGCAACGGCATCAACACGATCCTGCGGGTGGTCACCTGGATGATCATTCCGACCGGGCTGGCGCTCGTGGCCAGCCAGGTCGCCGTCAACTCCGACGACCTGCCCGAGGCGGTACGCCGCATGGTCGGCGGCCTGGTGCCGATGGTGCCGGAAGGGCTGGTGCTGCTCACCTCGGTGGCGTTCGCGGTCGGTGTGATCCGGCTCGGGCGGCGCAACACGCTCGTGCAGGAGCTGCCCGCGATCGAAGGGCTGGCCCGGGTGAGCGTGGTCGCGCTCGACAAGACCGGCACGCTCACCGACGTGGAGATGGCCGTGGCCGAGGTGCGGCCGCTGGGTGAGGGCGCTGCGCAGGCCGGGGCGGTGCTCGGCGCGCTGGCCGCCGCGGACGAGCGGCCAAACCCGAGCATGCGGGCAATCGCCGCCGCATGCCCTGAGCAGCCACAGTGGACGGTGGGGGAGCGGATGCCGTTCTCCTCCGCTCGCCGCTTCAGCGGGGCCACGCTCACCGCGCCGGACGGGACAACGGCCACCTGGCGGCTCGGCGCGCCCGACGTGCTCCTGCCGGCGGGGCACGAGGCGCTGTCCGAGGCCGACGGGTACGGCGCGCGCGGGCTGCGCGTGCTGCTCCTCAAACGGGACGACACACCGGTGGCGCTGGTCGTGCTCGCCCAGCGGCTGCGCGCCGACGCGCCCGAGACGCTGCGGTACTTTGCCGAGCAGGGCGTGGCGGTCAAGGTGATCTCGGGCGACAACGCGCTGTCGGTCGGCGCGGTCGCGCGCTCGCTGGACCTGCCCGGCGCGGACCGCCCGGTGGACGCGCGCACGCTCCCGGACGACCGCGAGGCTCTGGCCGACGCCGTGGCGGACGGCACTGTCTTCGGCCGGGTGGGGCCGCAGCAGAAGCGCGAGATCGTCGCCGCGCTGCAGGCCCGCGGTCACACCGTCGCGATGACCGGCGACGGGGTGAACGACGTGCTCGCGCTCAAGGACGCCGACATCGGCGTGGCGATGGGCTCGGGCAGCCCGGCGACCCGCGCGGTGGCTCAGATCGTGTTGCTGGACAACAGCTTCGCCGCGCTCCCTTCGGTGGTGGCCGAGGGGCGCCGGGTGATCGGCAACATCGAGCGCGTCGCCAACCTCTTCCTCACCAAGACGGTGTACTCGGTGCTGCTCGCCGTCATCGTCGTGCTGAGCCAGGTGCCGTACCCCTTCCTGCCCCGCCACCTGACGCTGATCGGGTCGCTGACGATCGGCATACCGGCGTTCTTCCTCGCGCTCGCGCCCAACACCGAGCGGGCGAGGGGCGGCTTCGTCGGGCGGGTGCTGCGGTTCGCGGTGCCGGCGGGCGTGCTCGCGGCGGCGGCCACGACCGCGTCGTACCTTGCGGCTCGCGGCGTCTACGACGGCAACCTGGACGCCGAGACGTCCGCCGCCACGCTCACGCTCTTCCTTGTCGCGCTGTGGGGGCTGGCGATCATCGCGCGGCCGTACACCTGGTGGCGGGTCCTGCTCGTGGCCGCGATGGGCGGCGCCTTCGCGGTGGTGCTGGTGGTCCCGTTCCTGCAGGACTTCTTCCAGCTGGAGCTGGTCGGCGGCCGCGCGCCCGGGCTCGCGGTGGCCATCGCGGTGGCGGCGGGCCTGCTGCTGGAGGCCGTCACTGCTCTGATGCGACGAGGCCTGCCTCGTAGGCGATGATGGCCGCCTGCACGCGGTTGCGTACCCCGAGCCGGGTCAGGATTGCGCTCACGTAGCTCTTGACGGTGCCCTCCACGAGGAAGAGGCGCTTCGCGATCTCCGCATTGGACAGTCCCGCGCCGACCAGCGCCAGCACGTCGCGCTCCCGGTCGGTCAGCGCGTCGGTGCGGGTGCGGGCGGCGGCGCCGCGGGTCATGCGGCCGTCGCGCAGCTCGCTGATCACGCGGTGGGCCACGCGCGGCGAGAGGTACGCGGCGCCGCCGGCCACCGCGCGCACGCCCGTGATCAGCTCGCGCGGGTCGCCGGACTTCAGCAGAAACCCGCTTGCGCCTTCGCCGAGCGCGCGGGCGATGTAGTCGTCCTCGCCGAACGTGGTCAGCATGACCACCGCCGTCTCCGGCGCGACACGGTGGATCTCGGCAGCCGCGGCGAGGCCGTCGAGGCGCGGCATGCGGATGTCCAGCAGCGCGACCTGCGGGCGGTGGGCGAGCGTGAGGTCGACCGCCTCCCGGCCGTCGCCCGCCTCGGCCACGACGTCGATCTCGGGGTCGGCGGCGAGGATCGCCTTCACGCCGGCACGGATCATGGCTTCGTCGTCAGCGAGCAGCACGCGGATCACCAGGCCGACGCTACCCGCCCTGATCGATATGGCGGCGATATGGGCGAGCTTGCGCCTCGATGCGATCCTTGACCGGTGACCACTGCGCACGGTCCCGGGGGAGGTGGCCCGGGCTCGGACGAGCCGACCGGTCGGATTCCGTTTCCGGTCCAGGGTGGGGCGGCCGCACCGCCGCCCCTGCCCACGCAGCCACCCCGCCCGTCGCCGCTCAGCCCCAGCCCCAGCCCGCGCACCTGCCGCCGCCCGGCTACCCGCAGCCCGTGATGGGGCCGCCGCCGGTTGCCGGCCCGCCGCCGGTTGCCGGCCCGCCGCCGGTTGCCGGCCCGCCGCCGGTTGCCGGCCCGCAGCCAGTGATGGCGCCGCCGCCCGTGGTGCGGCCGGTGTCCGGCGCCGCGGTATCGGGTGCGCCGGCGGCGCCCAAGCCGCGCCGGGCCGGCTTCGTGCTCGCCGCGGTGGCGGTCGTGTTCACGCTCGCTCTCGGCGTGGTCGCGATCGTCCAGGCCCGCCAGATCAGCGACCTGCGCGGCGACCTTGCCTCGGCCCGTGCTGACGCAGACCGTGTGCAGGCAAGTGACGACCAGCGGCTCGACAGCCTGGAGGGCCAGGTCAACCAGCTCGGTGAGCAGGCCGGCCGGGTCTTCGACCCCCAGGCGGTGGCGGCGGCCGTGCTGCCCAGCGTCTTCCGCATCACCGCCGGCACGCTGACCGGCACCGCGTTCGCGATCGGCAGTCCCAGCTCGGGCAGCAGCCGGCTGCTGACGGCGTACCACGTGGTGCGGGAGGTCTGGGGCAGCGGCTCCAACCGGGTGGAGCTCGAGCGCGACGGCGAGACCTACTCTGCGACGGTGACCGATGTCGACCAGGCCAACGACGTCGCCGTGCTCTCGGCGCCGTTCGAGCTCGCCGGCCTCGCGACAGCCACCGAGCCGGTCAAGTCCGGGCAGCAGATCGTGGTGATCGGCGCGCCGCTGGGGCTGACCGACAGCGTGACGGTCGGCGTGGTGAGCGCGCTGCGCAAGGGCGAGGGCGGCGCCGGAGACCTCATCCAGTTCGACGCCTCGATCAACCCTGGCAACTCCGGCGGCCCGGTGGTCAACACGGCCAAACAGGTGGTGGGCATCGCCAGCCTCAAGGCCAAGGATTCCGAAGGGATCGGGTTGGCCACCCCGATCCAGGTCGCCTGCACGAAGTTTCGGGTCTGCTGACCCTTACGAAGTCCAGCCCCTCAGGAGGAAGAGCGATGACCCACCCCGGGTACCCGCCGGAAGACCCGCAGCAGCAGTACCCGCCGCAGTCGCCGGCCTACCCCGGCTACCCGCCGCCGCCCCAGCCCACCGGGAGCTGGCCGGCGACGAGCACACCGCCGTACGCCGTCTCCGGTGCGCCGCCGGCCACCGGTGTCGCGTACGGGCAGCAACAGCAGCAGCCCGGGCGGGCGCCGATGCTGGTGGCGGTGGTGGCGGCGGTCGCGCTCTTCCTGCTGGCCGGCGTGATGACCGGTCTCTACGTGGCCAAGAGCAGTCAGCTCGGCGACACCCGGGACACGCTGAGCAGCCAGGTCTCCGACCGCGACGAGACCATCAAGGCCAACAACGACAAGATCACCCAGCTCGAGTCGGACCTCACGAAGGCGAAGGACGAGTCGACCAAAAACAAGGAGTCGCTCGACAAGGTCACCAAGGAGCGCGACGTGCTGCTGCCCTGCATGCGCCGCTTCGTGGAGGCGCTGGACGCGGCCGGCTCCAACAACGAGGCCGCGCTCGACACCGCGCTGCGGCAGGCGACCACCGCCTGCCAGAAGGCGCAGGGCGAGGTCGACTCCTAAGAATGCGAGCGGCGGGCCCCGACCCGGGACCCGCCGCTCTCCAACTGATCCGCGTCAGCCGGCGACCTCCTTGCGGTCACCGCCCCACAGCACGTGGTAGCTGCCCTCGCGGTCGACGCGGCGGTACGTGTGGGCGCCGAAGAAGTCGCGCTGGCCCTGCACCAGCGCGGCCGGCAGCCGCTCGGCCCGAAGGCCGTCGTAGTACGCGAGCGCCGAAGCGAAGCCCGGCACCGGGATGCCCAGCCAGGTCGCGGACGTGACGACGCGGCGCCAGGCGTCCTGCGCGCCCCGCACGGCGTCCTGGAAGTAGTCGTCGACGAGCAGCGAAGGCAGGCCCGGGTTGCTGTCGTAGGCCGCCTTGATGCGGTCGAGGAACTTGGCCCGGATGATGCAGCCGCCGCGCCAGATCGTCGACATGGCGCCGGGGTCGATGCTCCAGTTGTACTCGGCGCTGCCGGCCTGGATCTGGTTGAAGCCCTGCGCGTAGGCGACGATCTTCGACGCGTACAGCGCCTGCTCCACGTCTTCGACAAGCAGGTCGGAGTTGCCGGCCGGCACCGGGCCGGGCAGCCGGCGGGCGGCGGCGCGCAGGTCGGCGTCGCCGGACAGCGAGCGCGCGAAGACGGCCTCGGCGATGCCGCTGACCGGCACGCCAAGGTCGAGCGCGATCTGCACGGTCCAGCGGCCCGTGCCCTTCTGCTCGGCCTGGTCCTGCACCACGTCGACGAAGGGCTGGCCGGTGGTCACGTCGGTGTGCGCGAGCACCTCGGCCGTGATCTCGATGAGGTACGAGCCGAGCCGCCCCTCGTTCCAGCCGCGGAAGATGTCGGCGATCTCGGTCGGCTCGCGGCCGGCGCCGCGGCGGAGCAGGTCGTACGCCTCGGCGATGAGCTGCATGTCCGCGTACTCGATGCCGTTGTGCACCATCTTGACGAAGTGGCCGGCGCCGTCCGGGCCGACGTGGGTGCAGCACGGCGTGCCGTCGACCTTCGCGGAGATGTCCTCCAGCAGCGGGCCGAGCGCCTCGTACGACTCGGGTGAGCCGCCGGGCATGATGCTGGGCCCGTGCAGCGCGCCCTCCTCGCCGCCGGAGATGCCGCAGCCGACGAAGTGGATGCCACGCTCGCGCAGCGCCTGCTCGCGGCGGCGGGTGTCGGTGAAGTGCGCGTTGCCTCCGTCGACGATCATGTCGCCCGCCTCAAGCAGCGGCGCGAACTCGTCGATCACGGCGTCGGTGGGCGCACCGGCCTTCACCATGATCACGAGGCGGCGCGGCCGCTCCAGGCTGGCGACGAACTGCTCAGCGGTCTCGGCCGGCAGGAAGGTCCCCTCGTGGCCGAACTCCTCGACAAGCTCTTTGGTCCGGCCGTACGAGCGGTTGTGCACCGCCACGGGATGGCCGTGCCGCGCCAGGTTACGCGCGAGGTTGCGGCCCATGACCGCCAACCCCGTGACCCCGATGCGCGCCAACTCCGTCATTAGGTCTTCCTCCCTCACGGCCGAGCAACGGCTCGATTCTGCCCTACATACGCAGTCTGCCCGTCAGGAGTTGAGGTCAACGCAGGGGTCAGCGCCGTTCCCGGATGGTGCGCGCGGCGCCGCCGCGCCAGTCGCCGCGCATTCCGGGGCGACCCGCGGGCTTGCGCAGGAGCTTGCTCCGCGCGCGCAGGAGCAGCGTCAGGCCGAGGAAGACCATCATCCCGCCGACCGCGAGGCCCACCGGAAGCAGGCCGGAGCCCCCGGTCTTGGCGACCGGTGTGGTCGGATCGGCGATGTCGCCGGCGATCGGCGCCTCGGCCTCCTCGGTCGGGTCGCCCGCCTCTTCCTGGCTCGGTGTGGGTGAGGGAGAGGGCGCGTCGCCCTGGACGTTGCGGGTGGTGGTGTCGCTTTCCAGGAACTCGTTGCGGGCGTCGTACGCCTCGGCGCGCAGGGACACGCGGCCACCGCCGGCGTCGTCGTCGAACCGGAACGTGTACCGCGCGGTGACCGTGCGGTTGCGGCACAGCGTGCCGGGGTCGAGCCGCTCGTCGGTCAGCCGCCCCTCGGCGCCGTCGGCCTGGAAGTCGACCGGAAACGAGCCGTCTTCCTCGCGGCGGTCGACCGTGAGCTGGTCGAGGCTCATGTTTTCCACGCTCACCACCAGCGACCAGCGCACCTTGATGCACTCGCGGGTGCGCTTGGTGGCCACCACGGTCATCTGGGCCGGCGAGGCGCCCGCCTCGAAGCGGCCGGTCACCTCGGAGATCCGCACAGTGACGCCCTGCGCCGCGGACGCCGGGGAGGCGGCCACGGCGGTGGAGACGACGAGGACGCCGAGCACCAAGCCCGTACGGCCCGCGAACCGCCACACGCTCATCACCCCAAGAGACCCAAACCTCCAGACGCCACGCTATGGCGGCCCGTGGGGAGGTCGAAAGGTGCCGTATTCGCGCCTTTCGCGGATGAAGGACATGACAAACACGACTAGTGGTGAACCGGTCACCCTGCGGCTCTGGCGAGTCGCCGCGCCAGCGTCCTGATGTGCTCGACGAGCTCGGGCGGCTCCAGCACCTCGAAGTCGATTCCCTTCAGCCCGACGTGGATCGCGATCTCGTCGAGCGAGTTGGCGCCGGTGTGCAGTACGCAGCTGCGCTCGTCGACAGCTTCCAGCCGCCCGACCGTGGGCGAGGCCACCTCGGCGACCGCGTCGAGCGGCGCGTGCATGAGGATCCGCGCCTGGTAGCGGTACGGCGAGGAGGAGACCGACTGGGACACGTACGCGGCGGCGTCGGCGGGCAGCTCGCGCGGCTCGAACCGGGGACCGGTCGGCGTGCGCGGGACGAGCCGGTCGACCCGGAACGTGCGCCAGTCCGAGCGACCGGTGTCCCACGCCACCAGGTACCAGCGGCGTCCCGTGTGGACCAGCCGGTACGGCTCCACGTCCCGCCGGCTCTCCGTGCCGTCCGGCTGCCGGTAGTCGAAGCGGAGGCGGTGGCTGTCCCGGCAGGCGGCCGCTATCGCGGTCAGCGTCGCGGGATCGACCGTCGCACCGCCGGCGGTGAGCGGCACGGTGACGCTTTGCAGCGCGTTGATGCGGTGGCGCAGACGGGAGGGGAGCACCTGTTCCAGCTTGGCGAGTGCCCGTACCGACGTCTCCTCGATGCCTGCCACGGTGCCGCCGGCGGCCGTGCGGAGGCCGACCGCGACGGCGACCGCCTCCTCGTCGTCGAGCAGCAGCGGCGGCAGCGCGGCGCCTGGGCCCAGGCGGTAGCCGGCGACGCCGGGCACCGCGTGCACCGGGTAGCCGAGACCGCGCAGCCGGTCGACGTCCCGCCGGACCGTGCGGGGCGTCACGCCCAGCCGCTCCGCGAGCTCCGCGCCGGACCAGTCGCGCCGGTTTTGCAGCAGGGACAGGAGCTTGAGCAGGCGCGCCGAGGTTTCCCACATGCGCTTGAGGTTGCCACGAAGCTAGGACCGAACTTGACCTAGGCGCTTTATATCGTGGCTCACCGACTCGCCCACCGGGCAGTTGGCCTGGATCGTCGAGAGGTTCTACGAATGGACCGGGACCGGCTTCTTCAGAGCGATTTGAGAAACGCCGCGAGCGCCTCGTCGAAGTCGGCGGGGCGCTCCAGGTTGGGCATGTGCGCCGCGCCCTCGACCACGACCAGCGCCGCCTCCGGGATCGCGTCGCTCATCAGGCGGGCCTCGGCCACCGGCGTGAACTCGTCGTCCGCACCGACCACCACCAGTGCGGGCACCGCCACGCCGGCGAGCATCGCCACGTAGTCGGGGCGCTCGGCACGACCGCGCAGCGCGGCCGCCGCACCCTCGGGGTCGGTGCCGCGCATCATGCCCAGGACGTGCGCGGCCACCTCGGGCGGCGCGCCCGGCGAGACCATCTTGTAGAGCACCTCCTCCGCGTACGGCCCCATGCCCTCGGCCACCAGCCGCTCGGCCGTGCTCACACGCCATGCGCGCTGCTCGTCGCCGTCAGCCGGCGCGGAGGTGTCCGCCAGCACGAGGCCGCGAAGCCGGTGCGCGAAGAGGCGGTGGCACTCCAGCACGATCTGGCCGCCCATCGACAGTCCACCGAGGACGAACCGCTCCACGCCGAGCCGGTCCAGCAGCCCGGCGATGTCACGGGCGAAGACGTCCAGCGTGGTCTTGCCGGGCACGACCGTGCTCTCCCCGTATCCCCGCAGGTCGGGAGCGATGACCCGCCAGCCGGCGCGGCTGAAGCGCGCGACCTGTGGCCGCCACATGCTCCGGTCGAACGGGTGCCCGTGCACCAGCACGAGCGCGTCGCCGGTGCCCTCGTCGTCGTACCCCACCGTGATGTCGTCGATGATCGCCATAGCCATGCATCGAGGCTATGTGGTGCAATAGCTAAGTGCAATGACAGCATTGCACTCGGTGCAATGTGGGAGGCGTGCGTGGACGACTACCGGCTGATCGCGGACCAGCTGGCCGACGACATCGCCGCCGGCCGGCTGCGTCCGGGTGACCGCCTCCCGCCGCAGCGCGCGTTCGCCCGGTCCCGTGGCATCGCCAGCTCCACCGCCGCCCGCGTGTACGGGGAGCTCGTCCGCCGCGGCCTGGCCACCGGCGAGGTGGGGCGGGGCACGTTCGTCCGCGCGTCCGCGCCGGTGTCCCACCCGGCGCTCGCCGAGCCCGCCGGCGCGCGGGTCGACCTGGAGCTCAACTTCAGCGTGCTGCCCGAGCAGCCCGCGCTGCTCGCGCCAGGGCTGGAGCGGCTGCTGCGGCCGGCCGCCCTCGGGCCCGCGCTCGCCCCGGCCACGATCACCGGTCCGGCCGGCGCGCGTGAGGCCGCCGCGCCGGTGCTGGGCCGTGCGGGCTGGACACCCCAGCCCGAGCGCATTCTCTTCGCCGGCAACGGCCGCCAGGCGATTGCCGCCGCCGTCGCCGCGCTGGTGCCGGTGGGGGAGCGGCTGGGCGTGGAGGCGCTGACCTACCCCGTCGTCAAGGGCATCGCCGCGCGCCTCGGCGTCTCGCTCGTACCGCTGCCGACGGACGCCGACGGCCTCGTGCCGGAGGCGGTGCGCGAGGCCCGCGTGCGCGCTGTCTATGTGCAGCCCACGCTGCACAACCCGCTCGGCGTGACGATGCCCCCGGCCCGCCGCGCCGCGCTGGCGGCCGTCCTCGACCAGCTCGACATCTACGCGATCGAGGACGCGGTGTACGCGTTCCTGCGCGACGAGCCCGCCCCGCTCGCGGCGTTCGCACCCGGCCGCACGGTGGTCGTCGACAGCCTCTCCAAGCGCCTGTCGCCCGGCCTCACGCTTGGCTTCGTGGTCACGCCGCCGGGCGCGGTCGCGGACCGGGTGGCCGCCGCGCTGCGGTCCGGTGGATGGGCGGCCGGCGGTTTCGCGCTCGCCGCCGCGACCGGCTGGATGGCGGACGGGACCGTCGCCGGCCTGGTCCGCGCGAAGCGGCGCGATGCGGCGGAGCGCCAGGCGATGGCCGGCAAGATCCTGCGGGGGTACGCGCTGCGCGCCGACCCGCACGCCTATCACTGCTGGTGGGAGCTGCCGGAGCCGTGGCGCGCGGAGACCTTTGTGGCCGCCGCGGCCCGCCACGGCATCGCGGTCACCCCGGCGGCGGCGTTCGCCGTGGGGCCGGCGCACGCGCCCAACGCGGTGCGCCTGGCCCTCGCGGCTCCACCCGTCGACACCCTCTCCGCGGCACTGGCCGCCTTGGCAGCCGTGGCCTCGGGTGACTACGCCGGGGTCGAGTGATCCCTACTTGGCGCCGTCGGCGAGGTTGACCAGCGCCTGGGCGGCCTTGAAGTACTTGCTGCGACCGAGGTCGCCAATGGTGGTGATGTTGAATGCGCTCTTGAGAAGCTGCGCGTCGCCTTCGCTCACGCCCGAGAGGGCGGCCACCGGAGCGTCCACGAGCTCGGCGAGGGACTTGTCTTCGTACGCCTTGTCGAGGAGCTTCGCGAGATCGGCACTGACAGCCACAGGTCCTCCACGTTGGGTCATCACCCGGCCGGGTGACCGGGAACTGATCTCACCCTACAAAGACCCCCGGTAGGCGTGTCGAGAACCGGCGCGCGGTTCCGACCCCATGGTGTAGTGCCCAGAGGACGGATGACCCGGAGGACACCCATGACCACCACCAGCCCGCAGATCGTGGCCTCGGCAGACGGCACGCCGATCGCGTACGAGTCGATGGGCGACGGCCCGCCTGTGATCCTCATCGGCGGCGCCTTCAACGACCGCACGACCGTCGCCGCGCTGGCCGCCACGCTCGCGCCGCACGTCACCGCGGTCGTGTACGACCGGCGCGGCCGGGGCGACAGCGGCGACAACGCGGACACGTTCGCGGTGGAGCGCGAGATCGAGGACCTGGCCGCCCTGATCGCCGCAGCCGGCGGCCGGGCCAGCCTCTTCGGTCACTCGTCCGGTGGCATCCTCGCGCTCGAGGCGACGGCACAGGGGCTGCCGGTCGAGCGGCTGGCGGTGTACGAGACCCCGTTCGTCGTGGATGGACTCCGCCCCCTGCCGGCCGAGGGCACCGCGGAGCAGATCCGCGCGTTCGTCGCCAAGGAGCGCCGCGACGAGGCCGTGCGCCTCTTCCTCACCGAGCAGGTCGCGGTACCGGCGGGGATGGTCGACGGCATGCAGGCCAGCCCCGCGTGGCCGTTCCTTGTCGGCCTCGCGCACACCCTCCCCTACGACGTGGCGGTGTGCGGCGCGGACCTGGCCCTGCCGGCCGACCGCCTGGCGAAGATCGGCGTACCCACGCTCACGATGGCCGGCGGCGCCAGCCCGGCGTGGTTTCCCGCCGCCGCGCAGGCCGTGGCCGGCGCGATCCCCGGCGCCAGCTACCTGACCGTCGCCGGCCAGGACCACGGCGTCCTGCACAACCCGGACGCACTGCGCGAGCCGCTGCTCACCTTCCTCCGCTGAGCAGGCCTTCGTTTCCTCGCCGGGCCGCGCGGGTAGCAGGTATGCGCATTGACCGACATGTTCATTTCCCGTGTGGAGGAATCATGCGCGTCCCGACGGTCGCGGTCCTGACCCTGGCCGGGCTCGGCCTCGCCGTGGGCGGGTGTGCCGGCACCGAGCCTGGCGCGGCCGACCCCACCACCGGCACCACAAGCTCAGCGGCGCCCGAGCCCACCGTGAGCGGTACGGCCTCGGGCTGCATGGTCGGCACCTGGCGCACCACCCAGGTCAGCGGCCAGGCCTCCAGCGCCGCCGCCAGCGGCAGCATCTCCGGCGGCAGCGGCGCCACCGTCACGATCAACCCGAGCGGCCAGGTCCGGGCCGACTTCAGCGGCATGCAGCCGCTGTCGTTCACCGCCGACGTGGCCGGCAACTCGGTCTCCGGCTCGGCCACGTACGGCGGGCAGGGCACCGCCACGATCAAGGCGAGCAGCTCGGGCAGCACCACCACGACCAGCGCTCCCGCCACGCCGGCCACCCCGCCGGTCCCCAGCGCCAGCCCGAGCGCGACCGGTGCGGCGCCCACGACCGCCGCTCCGGCCCCCGCGGCCGAGGAGGGCACGTGGGAGCCGGTCGGGGCGATCGACTGGAGCGCCCTGCGGCTGACCCTGGAGCTGACCAAGCCGGTGGCGGCTCAGCTGCTCAACAACGCGCCGATCGGTGACTACATCGACGACGCGGCCAACCAGAGCGGGAAGGTGATCGAGACCGACCCGATCCTGGGCGCCGGCGCGTACAGCTGCCAGGGCTCGACCCTGACCCTGAAGGGTGACACCGACGGCGACGGTCTCATTTGGACCCTCACGAAGATCTGAGCACCCGCACGAAGGCGCGTACGTCGTCGACCAGGAGGTCGGGCACTTCCATCGCCGGGAAGTGCCCGCCCCGGTCGTACTCCGACCAGTGCGCGAAGGCACCCGCCGGATCCATCAGCCGGCGGACCGTGTTGTCGGCGGCGAACACCGCCACTCCCATGGGCGGCCCGGGCGGTGCCTCGCCGCCCGCGGAGCCGCCGTGCGCGGCCATCGCGCGCCATGCCTGGATCCCCTCGTACGTGGCGTGTGCCGAGGACGCGCCGGCGCGCTGGAACCAGTTGACGCTGACGTTGGTGAGCAGCTGGTCGCGGTCGACCGGTGTCGCCGGGTCGGTCCACTCGTGCACCTTCTCCACGATCCAGGCGAGCTGGGCCACGGGCGAGTCGGTCAGCGCGTAGGCGAGCGTCTGCGGCCTCGTCGCCTGCAGGTGCAGGTAGCCCATGCCGTCCAGCTGGAAGCGGTTGAACCGCTCGGCTCGCTCACAGTCCACACCAGACAGTCCATTGAGGTCGATGGGCGGGCCGAAGGGCATCGCGGCCGAGGTGCCGGTCAGGTACACGCCGGTCACCCGGCCCGGGGCAACCATCGGGAGCATGCCCGCCACGCCCGCGCCGGCGTCGGTGCCGTACACGGCGTACCGCTCGTACCCCAGCCGGCTCATCACCTCTGCCCACGCCCCCGCGACCCGGAAGAGGTTGCCCCAGCCCTCGCCGGCCAGCGGCGTGGAGAAGCCGTAGCCGGGCAGCGACGGGATCACCAGGTGGAACGCGTCGGCCGGGTCGCCACCGTGCGCGCGCGGGTCGCTCAGCGGCCCGATCACCTTGAGGAACTCGACCGGCGAGCTCGGCCAGCCGTGGGTCACCAGCAGTGGCGTCGCGCCCGGCTCGGGGGAGCGCACGTGGATCAGGTGGATCGCCTGCCCGTCCACGTCGGTGACCAGGTTGGGCAGCTCGTTCAGCGCGGCCTCCTGCGCCCGCCAGTCGAAGTCGCCGGCCCAGTAGGCGGCCAGCTCCCGTAGGTGGCCCAGCGGTACGCCGCGGCTCCAACCGGTGCCCGGCACCTCGTCCGGCCAGCGGGTCCCCGCGAGACGGGCGCGAAGATCGTCGATATCGGTCTGAGGGATCTCGATGCGGAAGCTCTTCATGACACCGAGGCTATGAAGCAATGCGGAAAGGTTCGTTCCGCGTTGGCTGCGAGACTGGAGAAATGTTGGAGACCTCCGCGCGGCTGCTCCGCCTCCTTTCGCTGCTCCAGTCGGCGCGCGACTGGACCGGCCCGCAGCTCGCCGAGCGGCTCGGCGTCACCGTCCGCACGATCCGCAACGACGTCGAGCGGCTGCGCACCCTCGGCTACCCCGTCCACGCCACGCCCGGTGCGGCCGGCGGCTACCGGCTCGGTGCTGGCGCGGCACTACCGCCGCTGCTGCTCGACGACGAGGAGGCGGTCGCCGTCGCGGTCGGCCTCCGCACCGCCGCCGCCGGCACCGTGGCCGGCATGGCCGAGACGTCGGTACGCGCGCTCACCAAGCTTGAACACGTGCTCCCGTCCCGCCTCCGGCACCGCGTGCAGGCCGTCGCCGCGTCGATGGTGCCGATGCCGCACACCGGCCCCGCCGTCGACCCGGGGACCCTTTCGGCCATCGCCGCCGCCTGCCGCGACCACCACCGGCTCCGGTTCGACTACGAAAACCACGACGGTACCGCCAGCGTGCGGGACACCGAGCCGCACCGGCTGGTCCACACCGGACGGCGTTGGTACCTCGTGGCGTGGGACGTGGACAAGGCGGACTGGCGCACCTTCCGGGTGGACCGCCTCACGCCGCGGGTGCCGACCGGCCCCCGGTTTGCGCCGCGCGAGGCGCCGGACGGTGACGTGACCGGCTATGTGGCGCGTGGCCTCGACTCCGCCACCTGGCGCTACCGGGCCCGCGTCACCGTGCACGCCACGGCCCAGGCGGTCGCCGAGCGCCTTCCGCCCTCCGTCCACATCGAACCCGTGGACGAGCGCACCTGCGCGGTCACGGTCGGCTCCGACTCGCCGCACATGCTTGCGCTGTACCTCGGCATGCTGGACGCCGACTTCAGCTTCGACGAGGCGGCCGCGCCGGAGCTCGCTGCCCACCTGCGGGTGCTCAGCCGCCGCTACGCCTCGGCGCCGGCGTAAGGCACCGCGGCACGCCGGCGTAAGGGCACCGTGACCCGGATCAGGCGAGGCGGGCGGCGCGTGCCTGCAGGTACTGCTGCTCCGGCAGGCTGTTGGTGCGCCTGGCCGCCTGCTGGTAGCTGGCCCGGGCCGCTTCCCGGTCGCCGGCCAGCTCCTGGAAGTGCGCGCGCACCGCGTCGAGCCGATGGTGGCCGGCGACCCGCTCGTCCTTGTCCAAGGTGGAAAGTTCGTCGAGCCCCGCCTCGGGGCCGCGCACCATCGCGACCGCCACCGCCCGGTTGAGCGTGACCATCGGGTTGTCCGAGACACCGGCGAGCAGGTCGTAGAGGGCGAGGATCTGCGGCCAGTCGGTGTCCTCCGCGCGGGGCGCCTCGTCATGCACCGCCGCGATCGCCGCCTGCAGCTGGTACGGCCCGAGCGGCGCCCGGGCCAGCGTGCGGGTGACCAGCGCGACGCCCTCCTTGATGAACGCGCTGTTCCACAGGGTGCGGTCCTGGTCGGCGAGCGGAATGAGGTCGCCACCGGGCCCGGTGCGGGCGGGGCGGCGGGCGTCGACGAGCAGCATCAGCGCGAGCAGCCCGGCCACCTCGCCGTCGTCCGGGAGCAGGCTGTGCACCGCGCGGGCCAGCCGGATCGCCTCGGCGGTCAGCTCGACCCGGTGCAGCTCGGCGCCGGACGTGGCGGTGTACCCCTCGTTGAAGATGAGGTACAGCACGTGCAGCACCGCCTGCAGCCGCTCCTCCCGCTCCGCCGGTGGCGGCAGCTGGAAGGTGCTGCCGGTCGACTTGATGCGCTGCTTGGCGCGGCTGACCCGCTGCGCCATCGTCGACTCCGGTACGAGGAAGGCGTGCGCGATCTCCGCCGTCGTGAGGCCGCCGACCGCCCGGAGCGTGAGCGCGATCTGCGAGGCCGCCGTCAGCGCCGGGTGGCAGCAGAGGAAGAGCAGCTTGAGCGTGTCGTCCCGGTCCGGGCCGCGCTCCTCGTCGGCGGCCGGCGCGACGAGCTCGTCGGTCGGCGCCATGACCACGACGTTTTCCTCGCGGCGGCGGCGGGCGCTCTCGCTGCGGAACTGGTCGGTCAGCCGCCGGGTGGCGACGGTCATCAGCCATGCGCGCGGATTGTCCGGGACGCCCTCTTCACGCCACTGCACCGCCGCGGCAAGCAGCGCCTCCTGCACCGCGTCCTCGGCGGCGTCGAACTGCCCGTACCGGCGGACCAGCGCGCCAAGCACCTGCGGCGCCTGCTCCCGGATCACTGCCTCGAAGGTCACGCTCCGATTAAACCCGCACTGGGGATCAAACCCGCACTGGGGATCAAACCCGCACCAGACCGGTCTCGTACGCGACGACCACCAACTGCGCCCGGTCGCGGGCCCCGAGCTTGACCATCGCGCGGCTCACGTGGGTGCGGGCGGTGGCCGGGCTGAGCGTCAGCTCGGCCGCTATCTCCTCGTTGCTCAGCGCTCGCCCCACCAGAGCGACCACCTCGCGCTCACGCTGGGTGAGCACGGCGAGGCGGTCATCGGCGGTCTGCCGGGCGGTCCGCGCGGCCGTGAACTGCCCGATCAGCCGCCGCGTGATCCGCGGGGCGAGCAGCGCCTCCCCGGCGGCTACCACGCGGATCGCGTGCAGCAGCTCGGCCGGGCCGGCGTCCTTGAGCAGGAAGCCGCTGGCGCCGGCTTCGAGCGCGTCGAAGACGTACTCGTCGGTGTCGTACGTGGTCAGGATCAGCACGCGCACCCGCGCGAGGCCCGGCGTGGCGGCGATCTGGGCGGTGGCCTGGATGCCGTCGAGCTTCGGCATGCGGATGTCCATCAGCACCACGTCGGGGCGGTGCGCGCGGGCCAGCTCCACCGCCTCCCGGCCGTCGGCCGCCTCGCCCACGACCGCGATGTCGTCTTCGAGGTCGAGCAGCATCGTGAAGCCGGTGCGCACGAGCACCTGGTCGTCGGCGACCAGCACGCGGATGGGCGCCTCGGTCATGCGGCGTCCGCGAGCGGGAGCCGGGCGTACACCTCGAAGCCGCCGCCGGTCCGTGGCCCGGCGGTGAGGTCGCCGCCGAGCAGGGCGCAGCGCTCCCGCATCCCCTCGATGCCCCGGCCGGCGCCGCCACCACCGTCGCAGCCGCTGCCGTCGTCGGTGACCCGGATCCGCAGGTCGGACGGCTGGTACTGGACCTCGACGGTGACCCGGGCCGGTCCGGCGTGGCGGATCGCGTTGGTGATCGACTCCTGGAGGATGCGGTACGCCGCCTGGTCGACAGCCGAGGGCAGCTCGCGCGGCGGGGCGGCCACGTCGACCTTGACATCGAGGCCCGCCTCCCGGGCCAGCCCGGCAAGCTCCTCGACCCGGTCCAGCCCCGGCGTCGGCGCGCGGCCGTCTTCGGTGTCGCGGAGCACGCCGAGCGTCGCGCGCAGCTCTCGAAGCGCCCGCGCGCTGGTCAGCTCGATCGTGCGCAGCGTCTCCCGGACCTGCTCGGGGCGCTTGTCGAGCACGTGCGCGGTCACCCCGGCCTGCACGTTGATGACCGCGATCGCGTGCGCGACAGTGTCGTGCACCTCGCGGGCGATGTGCAGCCGCTCGGCGTCCACCCGGCGGCGCGCCTCCTCCTCGCGGGTGCGCTCGGCCCGTTCCGCCCGTTCCTGCGCCTCGGCGGCGAGCTCCCGGCGCATCCGCACGGACGCGCCGAGCACCGCGGCCATCGTGGCGGTGCCGATCCGGAAGGCCAGCCACCCGATGTCCGGCGGGTACATGACGGCGGCGACCACCCAGCCGCCGACGAGCGTGACGAGACCGGCCCGCACCACCCACGCCCAGCGCAGGTCGCCGTAGGCGGTGACGGTGTAGAGCGCGATGAACACGCCGACCCAGTTGGGGCCGTCGGGGTAGCCGGAGCCGTAGTACATGACGCTCGTCGCGACCTCGAAGACGAACACCTGCAATGGCCAGCGGCGGCGCACCACGAGGATCAGACCGCTGAGCACGAGCAGGACCGCGTGCGCGTACACGCCGACGACGCTCAGCCGGTCGAACTGCTCCTGCGTCGCGATCTGCCTGGTGCCCTGCACCTGCATGAAGGCGACGAAGACCGCGAGGAGCAGGTCCTGCGCCCACACCGGCAGGCGGGGGCGGTAAAGGGCGGTCATGGCGCGATCGTATCCGCCGGTCAGGCTCACGAGATCCGCCTCGGGGCGTAGGCGCCTACGTCAGCGTGCGTACGTCCGGGCGCTCGCGGGACGTTGCGCGACGTACCCGGATGCCGCCTCCGGGCAGACGCGCCGGCGGCGCGGACGGCGAAGGATCGGGGCCAATCGAAGGGAGTACATCATGCGCAGGGTCTTCGTGGTCCTTGCCGGCCTGCTGTTCCTCGCCATCCTGGTGCAGTTCTACTTCGCCGCGGTCGGCGCGTTCGACCGGCCGCAGGACGACGACTCGTTCGCGTTGCACAGCGTCACCGGGATGATGATCATCCCGCTCCTCTCCATCCTCACGGCGGTCGCCGCCGCGCTCGCCCGCGCGCCCGGCCGGCTCATCGGCATGTCGCTGGCCCCGCTCGGCCTCGTGGTGGTGCAGGTGCTCATCATCGTGGTCGGCAACGTCATCACCGGCGGCTCGGACGAGGACACCGGCCCGGCCGGGCTGTTCGTCCTCGGCCTGCACGCGGTCAACGCGCTCTTCGTGATGGGCGCGGCGGGTGCGGTGCTGCGCCGGGCCCGAGCCTTCGCAGCTGAGAAGTCCACAGTAGATACTCCACAGCCGACGGTCAGCCCGGCGGCATGAGTACCGCGCAGCTCATCGCGCTCGACCTGCTGGTCACGCTCCTCGCGGCGGCCGGCTGGGTCAGCGCGGGTGTCGCGGCGGCGGCCCGGCGCGCCCGTGCCGCACTCGCCCTCCTGGCGGTCGCGGTCGTCGTCACCCTCGTGCGGGTCACGACCGCGGTCGCCCTCGCCACCGGCGGCTGGTGGTTCGCGCAGGACCGGGTGGTCCTGACCGGGCCGCTGCTGGGCGTGGCCGGGCTCGCCGCCGTCCTGTCCGCCGGCCCGCGCCTGCTCTCCGCGGTGCGGGCCGGCGCGCCGGGCAACGCACCCACCGTCGTGGTGCCGCTCCTCGTCGCCGGGTACGCGGGCGCGGCAGGCCTGCTCCTCCCGCTCCTCGCCGGGTACCCGGCGACCTGGAGCGAAGCGTTCGTGGTGGTGGCATTGGTGGCGGCGGCCGGGTTGGTGACGTGGCGGGTGGCCGCCGCTGGCCCACCACTGTGGACATTCCTGCCGGTGCTCGCCATGGGGCTGGCCGGCGTCGGGGCCGGGTTCGCAACGGGGGCGGACCTCGACGCCGGCGGCGGCCCCACCACCCGCCACCCGGAGGGGCACGGCGTGTCGGTGGCCGACCTGCGCGGCCCGACGACGCCCGCGCCGGGCGGGCGGGTGCGGCGGTACGCGCTCACCGCGCGCCAGACGACGGTCCAGGTGGGCGGCCGCACCGTCGAGGCATGGGGGTACAACGGCCAGGTGCCCGGTCCGCCGATCACCGCGGAGCAGGGCGACCTCATCGAGGTGACCCTCCGGAACGACGACATCGCGCGCGGGGTGACGCTGCACTGGCACGGGTACGACGTGCCGGCGGGGGAGGACGGCGCGCCCGGTGTCACCCAGGACGCGGTCCGGCCCGGCGGGGAGTTCGTCTACCGCTTCCGCGCGGACCAGGTCGGCACGTACTGGTACCACACGCACCAGGCCTCGGACGTGGGCGTGAAGATGGGGCTGTACGGCACGCTCGTCGTCGGGCCGCCCGCGAAGGGCCTCGACCTGACCGTGCCCGTGCACACGTTCGGCGGCACGACGGTCACCGGCGTCGCGGGCACACCGCAGGCCGCGCCGGGCACGCCGGTGCGGCTGCGCCTTGTCAACACCGACAGCGTGCCGCACCGGTTTACGCTCGCCGGCGCCGCGTACCGGCTGGTGGCGGTCGACGGCGGCGACCTCAGCGGCCCCGGCGAGCTGCGCGAGGTGGAATTGCGCCTGCCCGCGGGCGGCCGGTACGACCTGGCGTTCACGATGCCGGACGCCGCGGTGGCGCTCCACCTGGACGGCGGGGAAGGGCTGCGGCTCGGCGGGGGTGAGCCGCAGCCCGCGCCGAAGGGCTGGCCGGAGCTGGACATCACGCGGTACGGGACGCCGGCCACCACGCCATTCGGACCGGACAGCCGCTTCGACCGCAGCTTCACGCTGGTGCTCGACCGGGCCATCGCGCTGGTGGACGGCGTGCCGCGGTACGCCTTCACGGTCAACGGCCGCGCCTTACCGAACGTGCCCACCCAGCTCGTGCGCGAGGGCGACCTCGTGGAGCTGACCGTGGCCAACCGGGGCTTCGACACCCACCCGTGGCACCTGCACGGGCACCGGGTGCTCGTGCTGGAGCGCGACGGCCGGCGGGTGAGCGGCAGTCCACTGTGGCTGGACACGTTCGACGTACGCCCCGGCGAGGTGTGGCGCGTCGCCTTCCGGGCGAACAACCCGGGCGAGTGGATGAACCACTGCCACAACCTCGCCCACGCCGCGCAGGGAATGTCACTGCACCTGCGGTACGACGGCGTGACGACACCGTTTCACGGCGACCACGGCGGCTGAACCTCACGGGCCGCCAGGCTTCACCAGACCGGTCTCGTAGGCGAGGACCACCGCCTGTGCGCGGTCGCGCAGGCTCAGCTTGCCGAAGATGTGCGCGGCGTGGGTCTTGACCGTCGCCTCACTCAGCGTGAGCGACGCGGCGATCTCCGCGTTGGACAGGCCGCGGCCCATGAGGGTGAGCACCTCGCGCTCGCGCGGCGTCAGGCCGGCCAGGTCGCGGTGGATCGCGGGCGGGGCGGCACCCGTCGTGTCGGCGGCCGCGAATCGCTCCACGAGCCGGCGGGTGATCGACGGCGCGAGCAGGGCGTCGCCGGTGTCGACGAGGCGCACGGCGGCGACGAGGTGCTCGGGCGTCACGTCCTTGAGCAGGAAGCCGCTGGCGCCGGCGGCCAGTGCCGCGTACACGTACCGGTCGAGGTCGAACGTCGTCAGCATCAGCACGCGGCACTCCGGCGCGTGCTCCAGCACCCGGCGGGTGGCCTCCAGGCCGTCCATGCCCGGCATGCGGATGTCCATCAGGGCCACGTCGGGGCGCAGCCGCCGCACCGCCTCCACCGCCTCGGCCCCGTCGGCTGCCTCGCCCACCACGTCGATGCCGTGGGCCGTCAGGATCAATCGGAAGCCGCCGCGGACCAGCGCCTGGTCGTCCGCGATGACCACCCGCGGGGCGGCGCCGGAGGCGGCTCGCTCGCTCACGGGCGCTCCAGGGGGATCTTGGCGCGGACCCGGAAGCCGCCGCCGAGCCGCCGCCGGGCGTCGAGGTCGCCGCCGAAGACCGCGACCCGCTGGCGCAGGCCGAGCAGGCCGCGCCCCTCGCCGCCCTGGGCACTCGGGCGCGGCCGGCCGCCGGAGAGCACGCTCGGACCGGTGTTGAGCACCTCGATCCGCAGGTACCGCTCCGCGTAACGCACGGTGACCTCGGCCTTGACCCCGTCACCGTGCTTGAGCGCGTTGGTGAGGGCCTCCTGGATGATCCGGTACGCGGTCAGGTCCACTCCCGTCGGCAGGGGGCACGGCTCGCCGGAGATGCGGACCTCCACCGGCAGCCCGGCGAAGGCGATCCGGTCCACCAGCGGGGTCAGCCGGCGGAGGCTCGGCTGGGGCGCGAGGTCGATCTCGTCTTCCCCGCTGGCCGCCGGCGCGAGCACGCCCAGCAGGTGGCGCAGCTCGGTCATGGTGTCGCGGCCGGCGCTCTCCACCGCCCGCAGCGCCGCCGTCGCCTCGCCCGCGTCGGCGTCGACCACCTGGCGGGCGGCGCCGGCCTGCACGACCATCACGCTCACGTTGTGGCTGACGATGTCGTGCAGCTCGCGGGCGATCCGGGCGCGCTCGGCGTCGACCGCGCCGTGTGCCGCCGCCTCCCGCTCCCGCTCCAGCAGCCAGCCGCGCTCCTCCAGCGCCCGGGCGAAGGCGCGCCGGGTGCGGACCAGGCGGACCGCGAGCAGCGCGGCGACCGCGGTCGCCACCGCCGCCACCAGCCAACCCACCATGGCACCACTCTCTCAGGCCGCCGCCGGGAGGCACATCATCCCGGCGAGGCAGCGCCTACATCCACGGGATGAGACGCGCCGAGAGTTACCACCGCGAGCCGATGCCCGGAGGGAGTCCGGCGGGCCAGTCTTTATGACCATGAGTGACGAAGGCAACGAGCCGGCGGTCGTCCAGCTGTCGGGCGTGCGCAAGGAGTACGGCGACGCGATCGCCCTCAACGGCGTCTCCCTCGAGATCCGCGCCGGCGAGGCGGTCGCCGTGATGGGCCCCTCGGGCAGCGGCAAGTCGACCCTGCTCAACCTGATCGCCGGGCTGGACCGGCCAACCTCCGGTTCGGTCGTCGTGCACGGGGACGACCTGGGGCGGCTGAACGAGAAAGGGCTGGCGCTCTTCCGCCGCCGCCGGATCGGGATGATCTTCCAGTTCTTCAACCTGATCGACGACCTGCCCGCCCTCGACAACGTGGCGCTCGCCGCCCAGCTCGCCGGCGTGGCACCCACACACGCCCGCCGCCGCGCGCTGGAGCTGCTCGACGAGCTCGGCATCGCGGCCCGGCGCAACACGTACCCGGCCCAGCTCAGCGGCGGCGAGCGGCAGCGCGTGGCGGTGGCCCGGGCGCTGATGAACCGCCCGGCGCTGCTGCTGGCCGACGAGCCGACCGGCGCGCTGGACAGCCGCGTCGGCGAGCAGGTGATGGACCTGCTGCTCGACCTCAACCAGATCGGCCAGACGCTGCTGATGGTCACCCACGACGAGCGGCTCGCCACCCGCTGCGCCAGCCGCGTCATCGAGATCGTCGACGGCCAGGTCGCCCGTGAACGCAGTCTGGAGCGCAGCTTGTGAGCGGGAGTCGCGAGGCTACGGGCATGGACCACGGCGGTGGACGAGCGCCGAGCGGCGGAGCGTGGAGGGCACAGAGTGCGGTGTGGTTGGCGGCGCGCGCGGCCGTGCGCCGGCGGCGGCTGCAGACCGCCGTCGTGGGCATCGTCGTCTTCGTCTCCACCACGATGATCCTGGTGGCGCTGGGGCTGCTGGCGGTCTCCTCCGGGCCGTTCGACCAGGCGTACGCGCGGCAGCTCGGCGCGCACCTCGCGGTCACCTACGACCGGGCGAAGGCGACCGACGCCCAGCTCACCTCGGCCGCGGGCTGGACCGGCGTCGCGGGGGTGGCCGGACCGTTCGCCCAGGCGACCGTTGAGCTCACGTCCGACGGCCGGGGCCGTGCCATGCCGCTCACCGTCGTCGGCCGGGCCGACCCGGCGGGATCGGTCGACCGCCTCAACGTGTGGGACGGCCGCTGGGCGACCGCGCCCGGCGAGGTTGTGATCAACCAGAACCCGGTCGGCCCCGGCTTCTTCTTCCGCATCGGCGAGCAGATCAGCGGCCCCGACGGCACCCGGCTCACCGTGGTCGGCAAGGCGTTCAGCATGAGCCGGTCGGCGGACGCGTGGGTCGTCCCGGACCAGATGGCGGCGTTCACGCCGACCGCGACCCAGATGCTGTACCGCTTCAACCACGCGTCCACCACCTCCCAGGTCGGCGTGGCCGAAAGCGAAGTGACAAAGGGCCTGCCGGCCGGCTCGTGGCTCGGCTCGACCTCGTACCTCGTCCTGCGCGACGAGGCGTCCCGCGAGGCGGCCACCTACGTGACGTTCCTCGTGGCGTTCGGCGTGCTCGGCCTCGCGGTCGCGATCCTCATCGTGGCGAACGTGGTCAGCGGTGCCGTGGTCGCCGGGTTCCGGCACATCGGGGTGCTCAAGGCGCTCGGCTTCACGCCGACCCAGGTGATGGCCGTGTACCTGACGATGGTCTCGGTGCCGGCGATCGTGGGGTGCGCGCTCGGCACCGTGCTCGGCAACGTGCTCGCCCGGCCGCTGCTGTCCCAGGCGTTTCGCAACCTGGGCAGCGAGGGCGTCGGCGTGCCGATCTGGGTGAGCGTCGCGGCGCTGGTCGGCGTGCCGCTGATCGTCGCGCTCTCCGCCTTCGTGCCGGCCCTGCGGGCGCGCAGCCTGCCGGCGATCGAGGCGATCAGCGCGGGCAGTGCGCAGCACACCGGTCGCGGCCTGCTGGTGCAGCGCTGGCTCAGCGGCACCCGGCTGCCCCGGGCGGTGAGCCTCGGCATCGGCCTGCCGTTCGCCCGGCCGGCCCGCAGCGCCCTCACGATGGCGGCGGTGGTGCTCGGCGTGACGAGCGTGACGCTGGCGATCGGCCTCGCCGACTCGCTGACGCGGTACCAGCAGACCGAGGCGCGTGTGGGCGCGGTACAGGTCGAGGCGTTTCCGGACGGCGGTCCGGACGGGGCCAGCGCCGTGGACGAGGCGACCCTGCGGTCGCTGCCCGGCACCCGCTACGTGCTCGGCATGTTCGACATGCCCGTGCGCCAGGTCGGCAACACCGACCAGACGATGCTGAGGCTCTACAAGGGAGACACGACCGCGCTCGGCCAGAAGGTCCTGGAAGGACGGTGGCCGACCGGCGCGGGCGAGGTGGCCGTGGCCAAGCGCTTCCTGGTCCAACGTGGACTGTCCATCGGCGACACGTTCGCGATCGAGGCCGGGAAGGGGATGACGCAGGTGCGGATCACCGGCATGGTGATGTTCAACGAGACCGAGACGATCATCGCGGACTGGCCGACGGCCGCCCTCGTCGCGCCCGACGCGTTTCCGGACCGCTTCGAGATCCAGCTGACGGACGGTACGGACGCGCAGGCGTACATGGACTCGGTGCGCAAGGCCGGCCTGGTGGCGACCCCACCCGAGGGCGCCGAGCAGTTCATCGTGATCGCGATCGTGACCGTCACGCTGCTCACGCTGATGCTCGCCGTGGTCGCCACGCTGGGCGTCTTCAACACGGCCGTGCTCAGCACCCGTGAGCGCCGGCGCGACCTGGGCATGCTGAAGTCGATCGGGATGACGCCCGGCCAGGTCGTCGTGATGGTCGTGACCTCGATGGCGGCGCTCGGCGCGCTGGGCGGCCTGCTCGGCATCCCGATCGGCGTGGCCGCGCACCGCGTGGTCCTGCCGGCGATGGCCGACGCCGCGCAGGTGGGCTTCCCGCCGGAGGTGCTCGACGTCTACCAGGCACCGGTGCTCGTCCTGCTGGCGCTGGCCGGCATCGTGATCGCCGCCGTGGGCGCGCTGATGCCGGCCAGGTCAGCGGCTCGGACCACGATCGCCGAGGTCCTGCACAACGAGTGAGTTATCCGGAGTAGGACCCGATGACCTCCAGCGGCCGTGGTGTCGGCGGCTCACCGAGAGCCCGCTTGGCCACGGTCGCCTGGAGGTCCCCGGCCGCAGGGATGCCGAAGAGCGGGTTTTCCACGCCCTCGTCCAGGTCGAGCAGCGCGACGAACTCGTTGCCACCGGCCACGCGGTAGTACGCGTACCGGATGCCGGCCGGCCCCTTCTCCGCCACCGCTTCGAACGCCGCTTCGACGGCCTCGACCACCTCTGCGATACCCTCGTCGGCAACCTGGTAGTGAATCATCAGCACGGGCACCCGCGTCTCCTCACGCTAGCCGTCCACCTCTCTGCACCAGGTAGGACGACCGCCGGCGGGGAAAGGTGACCGATGGACCCGGCAGACTTCGAGCAGCACCGTGGCCACCTGCGGGCGGTCGCGCACCGGATGCTCGGCTCCCTCGACGAGGCCGAGGACGCCGTGCAGGAGACCTGGCTGCGGGCCGCTCGCGCGAGTGCCGGCGACATCGAGAGCGTGCGCGGCTGGCTCACCACGATCGCCGGCCGGGTCTGCCTCGACCTGCTGCGGGCGCGGCGGCGCCGCCGGGAGGAGGCCACCGACCTCGCCTCGTTCGAGCCGCCGGGTGGCGCCGAGGATCCGGCCGAGGAGGCAGCGCTCGCCGACTCGGTGGGGCTGGCGATGCTCGTGGTGCTCGACCGGCTGGGCCCGGCGGAGCGGGTCGCGTTCGTGCTGCACGACGTCTTCGCGGTGCCGTTCGAGCAGATCGCGGGCATCGTGGAGCGCACGCCGGCCACGACGAAGAAGCTGGCCAGCCGCGCGCGCCAGCGGATACACGGGACGGCGCCGCCTCCGGCCGACCTGGCGCGGCAGCGCACGGTGGTCGAGGCGTTCCTGGCCGCCTCGCGCGCCGGCGACCTCGACGCGCTGCTCGCGGTCCTCGACCCGGACGCGGTCCGCCGCGCCGGCGGGCGCGTGGTACTGCGCGGCGCCGAGCGCGTGGCGGAGGAGACGGCCAAGAACGCCGCGCCGGCCGCGTTCGCCCGCCTAGCCCTCCTCGACGGCACGCCAGGCCTCGTGGTCGCCCCGCTAGGCCACCTGAAGCTCGCCCTGAAGTTGACCCTCACGGGCAACCGCGTGACAGCGATCGACGTGTTCGCCGGCCCCACACAACTCGGCCGGCTCGAAATTCGCGTGTTCCCGTGGTGACCGTCCGTCCTATGTAGACTCCGCGCTGGGCTTGTCGCGCGGACCCGGCAGCGGAGGCCGGGGATTTCGGCGAGCCCTGGCGAGCCGCCGGCCGCAGCGGTGCCCGCGGGAGCATACGGTCCGCAGGTGGCGCGGACGGGGGTATATGTGCCTGAAGGAATCTGTGAGGAGGCCCGCCCCGGGCGACCCGATCATTGATCAATCTCCCCGGGCGGGTGCATGGTGGAAGCCATGCGAAACGGGGAGGCTCTGCTCGCGCCGGAGGAGGAGTGGGCATACCGGATGCTGGTGCGCCTGGGCACGGCCCGGGCGGGTGAGGTGGCGGAGCGGATGTCGCTGCCGCCCGAGGACGGGCAGCGACTGCTGGCAGGGCTGAGTGACAAGGGGCTGGCGGCCGCCGACGGCGCGGATGTGTACCGGCCGCTGCCGCCCGAGCCGGCGCTCGGCACCGAGCTGCTGCGCCGGCAGGAGTCGCTGGAGGAGGCGCGGCGCGGGCTGGCGGCGCTGAGCGAGGAGTACCTGACCAGCGCCCGCCGCCGCCACGCCGACCAGCTCGTCGAGGTCGTCGTCGGCGCGGCGGCGCTGCGGGAGCGGATCCGCCGCCTCCAGGACTCGGCGAAGTCCGAGATGCTCTGGCTCTGCCGGGCGAACGCGGTGGCGATGGAGAGCGCGGAGAACACCGAGGAGTTCGACGCGCTCGACCGCGGCGTGCGGTACAAGGTGATCTACGAGCGGGCGCTGCTGATGGAGCCGGGCATGCAGGCCAACGTCGCCGAGGGCGTGCGCCGGGGCGAGGAGGCACGCAGCCTGCGTACGCTGCCGGTGCGGCTGGCCGTCGCGGACCGCGCGACCGCGATCTGCCCCCTCATCCGCGGTGACGAGGGCGACATCGGCGAGCCGTCGGCGGCGATCATCGGGCGCAGCCAGCTGCTGGACGCGCTTGTCGCGCTCTTCGAGAGCCACTGGGACGTCGCCATACCGGTGCGGATCGACGGCGGGTCGCCGGACGAGGAGCCGGACCTGCCGGACGAGTCCGAGCGGTTCGTGCTCTCGCTGCTCGTCGCCGGCGTACCGGACAAGTCGATCGCCTCCCAGATGGGCGTGAGCCGGCGCACGGTGCAGCGCCGCCTCGACCGCCTGATGGCGCTCGCCGGCGTCGACACCCGGCCGGGCCTGGCCTTCCAAGCGGCCCGGCGCGGGTGGCTGTAGGAGCCGCTACTTCAGGCCGTACGCGCGGATCACGGTCTGCGTCACCGCGTTGCCGGCGCCGTCGCGGGCGTGCACCCGCAGCGACACGCTCCCGGTGCCGGCCGGGATGAGCGCCCGGTAGCCGTCGCCGTGGCGGATCACCGGTACGCCGCGCCACTTCGCGCCCTCGTCCAGCGACACCTCGACGCGCAGCGTGGTGCCGCGCGGCGCGCGCAGCCCTTCCTGGTGCCACAGGGTCAGCCCGAGCAGGTGCGGGTGCCGTCCGGAGACGTAGCCGGTGAGGTCGGCCGGTACCCCGTACCCGATCTGGAGCAGCGGCAGCGGCTCGGTGCGCCCGGCCGCCGGGCGTGCGGAGCGAAACTCCCACGACGTCTCGGTGCGGGTGGCCCACCGCCACTCCTCGTCGCTCCGCGCG
This sequence comes from Phytohabitans houttuyneae, assembly GCF_011764425.1. Lineage (NCBI taxonomy): Bacteria > Bacillati > Actinomycetota > Actinomycetes > Micromonosporales > Micromonosporaceae > Phytohabitans > Phytohabitans houttuyneae. The sequence goes on along the minus strand of NZ_BLPF01000001.1, from coordinate 2,973,188 downwards.
GTGGTCAGGTCCAACCGGTACCCGGCCGGCGCCGCGGTCGTGCCGACGTCCCGCCGCGCGTCCGGCAGCTCGGCGAGGAGCTTGCCGTCCCGCCACAGCTTGGCGGTCACCGCCTCGCCGTCGGCCACCTGGAAGTGCCCGTGCGTCGCGTCGACGAACTCGGGCACCCACAGGGCGAGCGTGTCGGCCGTACGGGCGGAGACCATGCCCGGTACGGCGGCGGGGCGGACGACCGGCGTGAACCACCCCTCCGTTCGCGTGCTGCGCGCCGCGTAGCTGCGCGGCACCTCTGTCATTCCTCCGCCGATAGGGTTCATGTCGTCCCAGGTGTAGTAGTAGTGCACGCGGTGCTGCCAGACGGAGTCACCCGCCGACACCCACTCCTCGCGCCCCTTGGGCGTCTGTACGAACCGCTGCGTGTCGTTCCAGGAGTACTCCTGCCACGGCCGCCAGCCGAAGCGCTGCTCCTTGGCCCAGCCGAAACCGCCGCTCTCCGCGTACCGGGAGGTGATCCGGGTCGTGTTGTCGCGGGTCACGCGGTGCACGATCCGGTCCGGCACCCGCCCGCGTTCGACGTGGAAGACGTCGTACAGGTACGGGCTGGAGGTGGTGAGCGTGAGGTCGATGGTCGGGCGTGTCTTGCCGCCCGCGGCCGCGAGGAGCTTCTGGCCGTCGTCGTTGGCGACCACGAGTGATGGGATCGGCTCCCGGTCACCGACCGGGCGCCACACGGTCCAGGCCGGCATGTCCGGCGTGCGGACGATGATGGCCACCGCGGCGCCCGCCTCGGCCGCGGCCACGATCTGGTCCTGCTCGGACACGTCATCCGCGCCGACGATCAGCGCGGCGGCGCCGCGCGGGAAGTCCTTGCCGAAGGGCACGAGACGGTACCGGCGGGTGCCGTCGTACACGGGGGACCGGTGCAGCAGGTTGATGTCAACGGGGCCGCTCACGCCCGGCACCTTGAGCTGCACCATCGGCGCGACGAGCTGCCAGCGGGAGGAGAACTCGTACTGCCCGGCGGAGACCGGCCTGGTGGGCGTGACGTTGACCTGCTGGATCGTGCTGAAGTGCATGACGCCGTGCGCGGTGGAGCGCCCGGTGGCGTGTATCCGCCGCTCGTAGTAGCTGATGATGCTCTGCTGCTCGGCCGGCTTCGGCGTCTCGATCCGGATCGGGGTGCCGGTGCGGGCGTCCAGCAGGATCTCCGTGTCGCCGGTGATCCGCAGCTCCGGGTTGGTGATGAAGGTGGCCTGCTCGTCGAGGGGCGCGCCGTCTTCGATGAGGGCGTTGAGGACGTACGTGCCCTCGTACACCTCGACGGTCTTGCCCTCCTCCCAGTGCTGGATGAACCCGGACTGGTCTTTGCGCCGCTCATCGCCGAAGAGCAGGATCACCGGCACCGGGGTCCGTACGCCCTGCCGGTCGACGGCCCGGAAGGTCACCTTGTGGATGGGCAGGTCCAGCGTGGCGCCGACCGCGGTGCGGACCACCACGCCGCCCGGCCCGGTCGCGGTGACGTGGCCGGTGTGCCGCCCGCGGGTGAGCTTTGCCGCGTCCAGCGTGAGGGTCACGTCCGCCGACTGTCCAGGCTGGACGGTGACCTGGCCGGCGGAGAGGGAGAACGCGGTGGAGCCGGGCACATCGAGCGCCAGGTCGAGGGTGACCGCGGCGGCGGTGGTGTTCGTGTACACGAGCTTCTGCTCGCGGGTGCCCGTGGCCGGCTCGTCATGCAGGCCGAGGCTCGCCGTCGCCGTGCCGTGGACGCCCTGGCCGATAGCCCGGGCCACGTCGACGCGCCCGCCGCCCTGCGCGTCCACCGCGATGGCGGGGTTGCCCCTGGCGGTGCTCACCAGCGCGTCCTTGAGCTGTACCGCTGTCCACTCAGGACGGGCCTGGGCGAGCAGGGCGGCCGCGCCGGCCACGTGCGGGGTGGCCATCGAGGTGCCGGAGGCGGCGGTGTAGCGGTCGTCGACCGGCGTACCCATGCCGGTGCCCGCCGCACGCGCGGCGATGATGCCCACGCCCGGCGCGGTGATCTCGGGCTTCACCGCGTCGTCGCCGAGGCGCGGCCCCCGGCTGGAAAACTCGGCGAGGCTCTCGTCCCGGTCCACCGCGCCCACGGAGAGAGCGGCGGTGGCGGCGGCCGGCGTACCGACGTCCGCGTCCCGGCCGGTGTTGCCCGCGGCCACCACGAAGAGCGTGCCGTGGTCGGCGGTGAGGCGGTTGACCGCCTCGCTCAGCGGGTCGGTACCGTCGGTCGCCTCGCCGCCGAGGCTGAGGTTGACCACCTCGGCGCCCTGGGCGACCGCCCACTCCATGCCGGCGATGATCCAGGAGTCGTACCCGACGCCCCCGTCGTTGAGCACCTTCCCGGCGAGCAGGTCGGCGCCGGGCGCGACACCCTTCCGGCTGCCGCCGGTCGCCGCACCGGTGCCCGCGATCGTCGCCGCGACGTGCGTGCCGTGCCCGACGCGGTCGACCGTGTCGGCGGCGTCGCTGAAGTTGCGCTGCTCCACCACCTTGCCGGCCAGGTCCGGGTGTGCCGCGTCGACGCCGGTGTCGAGCACCGCGACGTCGACACCCGTCCCGTCGTACCCGGCCTGCCACGCGGCCGGCGCCCCGATCTGCGCGACGCTGCGGTCGAGGCTGGCGCGCACCCGGCCGTCGAGCCAGATGCCGGTGAGGCCGCCGCCGAGCGCCGGGGTGGACGCGCGGGCGGCGGCGGGTGCGGCCGTGACCGACCGCCACAGCTCGCCGAGCGAATCCTTGCCGGCGGCCACGGCAGCGCCACCCACGCTGGGCAGCGGGCGCACCGACTCGGCGCCGGACAGCGCGCTGACCGCCGGTGCCTGCCCGCCGGCGTACCGCACGATCAGCGGCAGCCGGGCGGCCGACGCGTCGCCGTACCCGTCGGCGATCAGCTCCTCGACGTCGAAGAGGTCGGCGTCGAGCAGGCCCGCGGAGACGTACGGCACGGCGTCGCTGGGCAGCAGCCGCAGCCCGCCGTCCGCCTCCACGGTGTGGAAGGTGATCCGTTCGCGCCCCGGGCCGGGCCGCACCGACGCGGCGTAGCGGCCGCCGCCGGCCGGCGCGATGTCCACGACGTCACCGGTGATCAGCGTGATGCGGGACGCCCCCGTCGCGGCGGTGGCCGCGCCTCCCGTCCCACCCGGTGCCGCGGCCGCCGGCGTGGGCAGCGCCACCGGAGCGGTGGCGGCGACCAGGATTCCCGTGAATGCGGCCAGCACCCGGCGCGCGATACGAACCATGGCGTGAGTCTGTGGTCGGTTGCGCGCGAGGGTCACTACCTACGTGCGCGCGCAAAGGCGACATGTCGCCAGATGGACATCCGGTGGAGGGTGGGACGGCGGCCGCCGTCCCACCCTCGCCCGCCCTCAGCCCTTGCCGCGCAGCACGGACCGCCGGTGGTTGAGCTCCTCCGCGTCGATCTCGCCGCGCGCGAACCGCTCGGCGAGAGTGCGCTCGGCCGCCGTACGCGCCGCGCGCCGCGGGGAGAAGCGGTAGATCAGGTAACCGGCGGCCGAAAGCACGACCACCCAGAAGAGGATGGGCACGATCACCCACCAGCCGGGGCCGCCGCCGTCCCAGCCGTTGCCGTCCCAGCCCGGTCCCGGGTGGGCGTACGCCGCGTAGCTCGCCAGCTCTGCCATCATCGCGATCTCCTTCGTCGACTCGCCCTCGATAGGAGAAATCGTGTCGCGAGGCGGCGCCGTCGACGTCGGCTCGGCAGCGGCATTCCACGTACGCACGGTGACGCAGCTGCGTGTTTACGCGCTTCGCTTCTGGCGGTACCCGTGAATCTGTAAACTTCCTTAAAAGTTTTATCTATGCGAACTCTTGGATGGGAGAAGCGATGAAGCGAGCGCTGTACAGGCTGGCGGTCGTGGCGGTGTTCGCGGCCGCTTTCGGTGGCGCCGTCGCGTCGCCGGCGAGCGCCGGGGTCGTGGGTGTCTGGCCCAGCGCGGAGGCCTGCCACGCCGCCGGTCAGCGAGGCGTCGGCACGCTCTGGAACTACTACTCCTGTTACCAGGTCACCGGCGGTTGGGCCCTCTGGGCGCCGGGCTACTGATCCGCACACCGGCGGGTGCGGCGCACCCGCCGGTCCATCAGCGTCCGCGGAGCTTGGCGATCGGCTTCGCGACCGGTCTGGCGAACGCCACCCCGCCGAGGCCGAGCACGAGCAGCACGATGCCCCAGCGCACGGTGGTGGTCCGGTCGTCCTCGCGGGGCTCCGCCACCACCATCCGCTTGCGGCTGGCCTTCACGGCGGCGACCGGCGTGGGTGAGGGCGGCGGTGTGGTGGCCGGCGGGGTGGTGGGCGCGCTCGCCGGCGGCACCGGGCGCGGTGGGGCCGGCGGCGGGACGGCGGGTGGCACGGCGGCCGGCGCGGGAGGTGGCGCGGGCCTCGTGGTGGCCGGCGCCGGTGTGGTCGGGCGGGGCCGCGGCACCAGGCCGCGTCCGAGCCGAGCAGGCCGGAGCCGCCGGCGAGCTTGACCGAGGTACCGTCCAGCGCGATCCGGTACAGCGCGCTTTCCTGGTTGTTGTCCGTGGCATAGGCGTGTGTGCCGGCGTCGTCGAACGCGAGCGCGCCGTAGAAGCCGTCGCGGGACAGGTCCGGCACCGGTGTCTGGGTCACCGCGCCGCTGTCCGGGTCGATGCGGACCAGCCGGCTCGGCTCGCGTCCCTGTGTCGACACGGCGTAGAGCCCGCCGTCGCCTGGGCGCGCGTCCCAGTCGCCGAAGCTCGGCAGGCGCGGCAGGTCGACCCGGCGGACCACGTGCAGGAACGTGGGGCTCTGCGCGCGCACGTCCACCGCGACGAGGTCGCCGTCGAGCAGCAGGAGCAGCCGGCCGTCCACGACCGTCCCGCTGTACGCGCCGCCGACAGCGACAGTCCCTTTGCGACCGGCGGCGGCGCGGACCGGCCCCAGATCGTGGGTTTCACCCTCGGGAGTGATGGAGACGACGTGCCCGCCATCCCCGATCGGGTGACCGCCGCGGCGGGTGGCGACGGCGAAGAAGAGGCCCTGCGCGGCGTCGTACCCCATCGCGTTGACCGCGTGGTCGAGGCCGGCGGAGCGCGCCACTGCACCGGTGGCGGGGTCGATGGCGATCAGCCTGGACGAGCCGTGTTTGCGCACCGTGTGCACCTGGTAGAGGGCGCCTGAGCAGCCGCTCGGGTACGCCTCCACTGTGGACTTCGCCGGTGCCGCCGCGGCGTGTCCGGCGAGTGCGGGACCGGCCCCCAAAGCGACGAGGGCGGCGAGCACCGGGACTATCCGTAAGGTGACATGTCGGTTTGGCACAGAGTTACCTCATCTATCCTGGTAAGCCCCGAACGAAGTGGATGCATCCTAAATGGAAGCTCGATGAATACCTACCTGGTCGGCACGCTCTGGTTGGTGGGCGTATCCGTCGCCGCTCTCGCGGTCGTCGCCGTGCTCCGCCGGTGGCGCCGCGACTCCGGACCACTCGTCGACATCAGCGTGCTGAGCGCGGTGTTCTCGCTCGCCGGCATGCTCTTCGCGATCGTGGCGGCGTTCGTGTTCATCGACGTGTGGAGCAGCGCCGACGAGGCCCGGGACGCGACCTACGCGGAGGCCGAGGCGGCACAGCTCGTGGCCTGGTCGGCCAAGGGCATGCCCGAGCCGGATCGCACCGAGCTTGTGGGGCTCAGCCGGGCGTACCTGCACGAGGTGGTCGACCAGGAGTGGCCGCGGCTGTCCGAGGTGGGCACCGACCAGCACGCCCGGGGATGGCAGCTCGTGCAGGAGATGCACGACATCGCCGCCCGCAACGGGGAGGATGTCGAGGAGGCGCCGGCGGTCGTGGAGTCGCTGCTCCAGGCCCGGCAGGAGCGCCTCGCGCTGGCCGACGCCCGGATCGGTGACGCGACCTGGTTTGCGCTGCTGGCCGGGGCGGTGCTGGCCGGGCTGCCAATGTTCTTCTTCCCGTTCGACCGGGCGCTGCCGCAGCTCGCGCTCACCGCCACGGTGGCCAGCATGATCACGCTGCTGCTCTTTACGATCCAGCAGATCGAGCGCCCGTTCGCCCAGGGGCGCGTGCCGTCGACCGCCTACGAGGAGACGCTGACCCGGGTCAGTCCTCCGTGAGGATCCGCTGGCTGGACTCGCGCACGACGAGCTCGGGCTCGAAGACCACCTGCTGGTGCTCGTGGGTCTCGGGCGTGTTGGCCTCGTCGAGCAGCAGTGTGGCGGCGGTCTGGCCGAGGCGTTGGCGGGGCTGGCGGACGGAGGAGAGCGGCACGGCCGCGGCGGCGGCGAAGTCGATGTCGTCGTAGCCGACGAGGGCGATGTCGTCAGGTACGCGCACCTGCTGGCGGGTGAGCACCTGGAGCACGCCGAGCGCGAGCAGGTCGTTGGCGCAGAAGACGGCCGTGGCGCGGGAGCCGCGCGGCTGGCCGAGCACCCGTGCGGCGGCGTCCCGGCCGGCGGCGACGGTCAGCGCGGGCGTGTCGTACCGGCGCAGGTGCTGCTCGCCGAGCCCCGCGTCGGCAAGCGCCTGAATCGCGCCGTCGTACCGGTCCCGGACCTGCTCGAGGCGGTGTGGTCCGCCGACGAACGCGATGCGGCGGTGGCCGCTTTCCACGAGGTGGCGCATGGCCAGCTCGCCGCCGAGGCGGTCGTTTACGGATACCGAGCAGAGGTCGGCCTCGGCTGAGCGGCGGTCGAGGAGCACCACGCGGACGCCGCGGTCGCGCAGGCGGTGCAGTCGCTCGCTGGCGTCGTCGATGGGTGTGATGAGGACGCCTTGGACGCGTTGTTCTTCGAGGAGGTCGAGGTAGGCGTTTTCTTTGGTGAGGTCGCCGTCGCTGTTGCAGAAGATGACGGCCATGCCGGCGGCGCCGGTGGTGTCTTCGACTCCTTTGGCGACGTCGGTGAAGAAGGGGTTGGCGACGTCGAGGACGACGAGGCCGAGGGTGCGGCCCGGCCGCGGCGCAGCTGGCGGGCGGCGTCGTTGGGCACGAACCCCAGCTCGGCGATCGCGGCAAGCACGCGGGCGCGGGTCGCGTTCGCCACGATGTCGGGGCGGTTGAGGACGTTGGAGACGGTGCCGACGGACACCCCCGCGTGGTTGGCCACGTCCCGGATGCTGACCAGCGGGGTCTCCGACACCGTCGCCCTCCTTGCCTCGGCCGTCCCCGGGCCTGGCGGCGGGAACGGGTACTGAATCGTGTCAAGAATGCCTCACGATGGCGAGCCGTGGGAAAGCCCTTGCCCGCCTAACGATTCGGTAACCGGCTGGAAACCCTTGACCGATCCCGAAACGAGCCCTTAACGTCTATCCCACGAATGGATGAAACGTTTCACAAAACCCGGTCATCTCGACTCGATGCAGGGAGGCGTGCGTGCCCGAAGGTCCCGAACACCCTGCGCCGCTGCTCACCCTCGCCGGAGTGCGTAAGTCGTTCGGTGCCGTCCACGCGTTGGCGGATGGGCGGTTGGACCTGCGTGCGGGCGAGGTGCACGCCCTGGTGGGGGAAAACGGGGCCGGCAAGTCGACGCTGGTGAAGGTCCTGGCCGGTGTGCACGGCCCGGATGAGGGCGTGATGGCGCTGGACGGCCAGCCGGTCTTCTTCGGCGGTCCGGCGGATGCCCGGGCGGCGGGGATCGCGGTGATCTACCAGGAGCCGACGCTGTTTCCGGACCTGTCGGTCGCGGAGAACATCTTCATGGGCCGCCAACCGCTGCGAAGCCTGCGCCGCATCGACACCGCGGCGATGCGGCAGCGCACGGAGGAGCTGTTTGCCCGGCTGGGCGTGCGGATGGACCCGGACCGGCCCGCGCGCGGCCTGTCGATCGCCGACCAGCAGCTCGTCGAGATCGCGAAGGCTCTCTCGTTCGACGCCCGGGTGCTGGTGATGGACGAGCCGACCGCCGCCCTGTCCGGGGTGGAGGTGGAGCGGCTGTTCGCGGTCGTCCGCTCGCTGCGTGAGGCGGGCGCCGCGGTGCTGTTCATCTCGCACCGGTTCGACGAGGTGTTCGCCCTGTGCGAGCGGGTGACGGTGATGCGCGACGGCCGCTGGGTCTCCACCGACCCCACCGCCGAGCTCACCGTGGGGCAGGTGGTCCGGCGGATGGTCGGCCGTGAGGTCTCCCAGCTCTACCCCAAGCAGGACACCACCCCGGCGAGGTCGTCCTGCAGGTGCGTGACCTGACCCGGGCGGGTGTCTTCGACAGGGTGAGCTTCGAGGTGCGGGGCGGGGAGATCGTCGCCCTGGCCGGCCTTGTCGGCGCCGGCCGCAGCGAGGTCGTGCGGGCGGTTTTCGGCGTGGACGGCTACGACTCCGGCGAGGTCTTCGTCGCCGGCAAGCGCCTCGCGAAAGGCAGGCCGGCCGCGGCGATGGCCGCCGGGGTCGCCCTGGTGCCGGAGGACCGCCGCCAGCAGGGCCTGGTGATGGAGCTGTCGATCGAGCGGAACGCCACCCTGACCCGCCGGTGGTCGCTGTCCCGGCTCGGCCTGCTGGGCCCGCGCACCGAGCGGGAGGACGCGTACAAGTGGACCCGACGCCTCCAGGTCAAGGCGGGGCACCTGTCCGATCCAGTGTCCACATTGTCCGGTGGCAACCAGCAGAAGGTCGTGCTCGCGAAGTGGCTGTCCACCGATCCGAAGGTGTTGATCGTGGATGAGCCGACGCGGGGCATCGACGTGGGGACGAAGGCGGAGGTGCATCGGCTGATGTCCCAGCTCGCCGTCGAGGGTGTGGCGGTGTTGATGGTCTCCAGCGAGCTGCCCGAGGTCCTGGGCATGGCCGACCGCGTGCTGGTCATGCACGAGGGCCGCCTGGTCGAGGAGATCACCCGCGACCGCGCGGACGAGGAGTCGGTGATGCTCGCCGCCACCGGCCAGCACTCCGGTGATGCGGCGTGAGCACGGCCACCAAGGCGGCGCCGCCGCCCACCCGCGCCCGGGGTGACGTGCGCGGCGCGCGACGCCTTTTCGTGGTCCGCGAGCTGGGCATCGCCCTCGCGCTTGTGCTGCTGATCGCGGTGACCACCGTCTACAACCCCCGCTTCCTGAACGCACAGTCCCGCAAAGACCTCATGCTCGGCGCCACGATCCTTGTCGTTCTGGCGGTGGGTCAGGCGATCGTGGTCATCACCCGCAACGTCGACCTGTCCGTCGGCTCGGTGCTCGGCCTGTCCGCCTTCGCCACCGGCAAACTCTTCCTGGCGATGCCGGACACCCCCATCGTCCTGGCGCTGCTGGCCGGCATCGGCCTCGGCGTGCTCTGCGGTGTCGTCAACGGTGCCCTGATCGCGATAGCCCGCGTCCCCGCCCTGGTCGTCACGCTCGGCACCCTGTACGTCTTCCGCGGTATCGACTACTCCTGGGCGGCGGGACAGCAGATCAACGCCGCCGACATGCCCAGTGGCTTCAAGCGGATGGGCACTCAGACGCTGCTCGGCGTGCCGGTCCTGGCGCTGTTCGCGGTCGCGGTGCTGCTGATCGCCGGGTTCTACATGCGCTCGTACCGTTCCGGCCGGCAGCTGTACGCGATCGGCTCGGATCCGGCCGCGGCCCGCCTGTCGGGGATCCCGGTCGGGTGGCGGGTGTTCACCGCGATGACCGTCTCCGGCGGCCTGGCCGGCCTGGCCGGCGTGCTCTACGCCGCCCGCTTCGGCACGCTGGACGCCGCCGCCGGCAACGGCATCGAGTTGCAGGTCGTGGCCGCGGTGGTGGTGGGCGGAGTGGCGATCTTCGGCGGGTCCGGTTCGGTGTACGGGGCGGCGCTGGGCGCACTGCTGCTGTCCATGATCGGTTCGGCGCTGCCGGTGCTGCGGATCGACCCCTTCTGGCAGCAGGCCGTCGTCGGCGCCCTGATCCTCGCCGCGATCGGACTTGACCGGGCGTTGACCGCACGGATCGCCGCCAGGTTGCGGGGCAGGAGGGCGCGTGGTGCGTAAACGGTTGGGCTCCTGGGACGTGCTTGTCATCGTCGTCCTGGCCATCGTGGTGGTCGTGTCGTCGGTGGCGGTGGAAGGCTTCGCGACCTCCCGCTTCTGGGGCTTCCTGCTGCTGGACGTCATCCCGATCGCGTTGATCGCGCTGCCGATGACGCTTGTCGTCATCACCGGCGAGATCGACCTGTCTGTGGCCAGCGTGTTGGGCCTGTCCAGCGCGGTCATGGGCCAGCTGTGGATGTCCGGCGTCCCGCTGCCACTGATCCTGCCGATCATCCTGCTGCTCGGGATGGTGCTCGGCGCGGTCAACGGGCTGTTCGTCACCGGGTTCGGGCTGCCGTCCCTGGCGGTCACGATCGGCACCCTCGCCCTCTACCGCGGCCTGGCCTACGTGGTGCTCGGCGACAAGGCGGTCGCCGACTTCCCGTTCAGCTGGACCGGCAACATGATCGAAGCCCTGCCCGGCACCACAGTGCCCTGGGTCGCGCTGGTCGTGGCCGTCCTCGCGGTGATTTTCGGGATCGTGCTGCACGCGACGCCGATCGGGCGGGCGCTGTTCGCGATGGGTAACAACGACCAGGCCGCCACCTTCTCCGGCATCTCCGTCGCGAAGACGAAGTTCTGGCTGTTCGTCCTCACCGCGACCATCGCGTCCCTCGCCGGCTTCTTCTGGACCATGCGCTACGCCTCCGCCCGCGCGGACAACGGCGCCGGCCTCGAACTCTCCGTCGTCGCCGCCGTCCTGCTCGGCGGGGTCTCCATCTTCGGCGGCCGCGGCACGCTCGTCGGCGTCATGGCCGGCGTGCTGCTCCTGATCACTCTGCGCAACGCCCTCCAACTCGCCGACGTGCCGGCCGACACGCTCACCATCGTCACCGGCACCCTCCTGATCATCTCCGTCGTCGGCCCGAACGCGGCGGCCATGCTCCGCGCCCGGCTACGCCGGCGACGACCCGCTGTTTCGCCCGCCGCTGGCGGCTAGAGCCCTGTTTACGTGTCCTGTCGAGGAAGGAAAGAGCCATGAGAGGTATGCGGACCCGACGCATGCGCCTGGGGGCTTCCGTCATCACGCTGTCGGCGTTGATGCTGAGCGCGGTGGCGTGCGCCAGCGACGACGAGGGCGGAGACCCTCCTGCCGCCGGTAACAGCGCGGGCGCGTCGGGGCAGATAAAGGAGGGCCTGTCGGTCGCCTTCCTGCCCAAGCAGGTCAACAACCCGTACTTCACGGTCTCCGACAACGGTGGCAAGTCGGCGGTGGAGGAGTTCAAGGGCGAGTACAAGGAGGTCGGCCCGTCCGAAGCCTCCGCCTCCTCGCAGGTCTCCTACATCAACACCCTGACCCAGCAGGGCAGCGACGTCATCGTCATCTCCGCCAACGACCCGAACGCGATCTGCGGCGCCGTCAACCAGGCCCGGCAGGGCGGTGCGAAGGTCGTCACCTTCGACTCCGACACCAACAAGGACTGCCGCGACCTGTTCGTCAACCAGGTCACCGCCGAGGGGATCGCGGAAAACCAGGTCAAGCTCATCTCCGACCAGATCGGCGGCGCGGGAAAGATCGCGATCCTGTCCGCGACGGCGAACGCGACGAACCAGAACGCCTGGATCGAGCTGATGAAGACCGAGCTGAAGAAGCCGGAGTACTCCAAGATCGAGCTGGTCACGGTCGCGTACGGCGATGACAAGGACGAGAAGTCGTTCCAGGAGACCCAGGGTCTGCTGTCCTCGTACCCCGACCTGAAGGGCATCATCTCGCCCACGACCGTCGGTGTGGCCGCGGCGGCCCGGTACCTGTCCGGCTCGCAGTACAAGGGCAAGGTCGCGCTGACCGGCCTCGGCACGCCGAACCAGATGCGCGAGTTCGTCAAGGACGGCACGGTCAAGAACTTCGCCCTGTGGAGCCCGGCCGACCTCGGGTACTTGGCCGCCTACGCCGGCGCAGCGCTGGCTTCGGGCATGATCACGGGTAAGGAAGGGGAGAAGTTCACCGCCGGCAAGCTAGGGGAATACACGATCGGCACCGACGGTGTCGTCGTGCTCGGCCCGCCGACCGTGTTCGACGCCTCCAACATCGACCAGTTCAACTTCTGACCCAGAGACTCCTCCGGTGCCGGCGAGGCCATGTGCGGGGCAGCGCCGGCACCGGAGGGCATTACGGGTGTAAAACGATTCAAGTGGACCTGTATTGGCCCAATCAACTTGGCCGGTATTGGCGCTTCAACGAGCCAATGACCGTCCGTACGTTGATCTCATGTCACGGTTCGTCCCGCCCTCCGGCCCGCCCCGCGTCCTGGCCCTCGCCCAGCTCGCCAACTCCCTCGGCGACGGCGCCTTCTACGCCTGCTCCGCGCTCTTCTTCACCCGCGTGGTCGGGCTCTCCGCGACACAGGTCGGCCTGGCGCTCACCCTCGCCTGGGCCACGGGCATGCTGGCCGGCGTACCCCTCGGATATATCGCCGACCGCTTCGGACCGCGCCGGGCCGCGATCGTGCTCGCCGTCGCCACCGCGGGCACGCTGACCTGCTTCCTGGTGGTCCGCTCGTTCCCGCTCTTCCTGCTCGTCGCCTGCCTCTACGCGTGCTGCCAGGGCGGCCTCACCTCGGCCCGCGGGGCACTCCTGGCCGGCCTCGTCGACCCCGCCGAGCGCACCCGCGTGCGGGCACACCTGCAGGCGACCCTCAACGCGGGCCTGGCCGTCGGCGCCGGGCTCGGCGGCCTCGCGCTGACCTTCGACACAGCCGGGGCGTACCTGGCGGTCTTCGCGATGGACGCGGCCAGCTTCCTCGCCGCCGCGCTCGTGCTGCGCCGCCTCCCCGAGGTGCCGCCCGCCCCGCCCGCGCCGGACGCCGGGCCGCGGCTGGCGGTGCTGCGCGACCGGCCGTACGCGCTGATCACGCTGCTGAACGCCATCATGTACCTGAACATGCCGCTGCTCAGCCTCGGCCTTCCACTGTGGATCGTCGAGCGCACCGACGCTCCCAAGGCGATGGCCGCCGGTCTCCTGATCGTCAACATGCTGAGCGTCGTGCTCTTCCAGGTGCGGGTCGCGCAGCGGGTGACCAGCCTGCGCGCCGCCGCCCGGATCACCGGCAGGGCCGGCTGGGTCCTGCTCGCGGCCTGCGGCGTCTACGCCCTCTCCGCCGGCCGCGTCGGTGCGGTGGCGACGGTCGCGATCCTGCTCACGGCCGCCGCGGTGCAGGTGCTCGGCGAGATGATGCAGGGCGCGGCCGCCTGGGAGCTGGGCTTCGGGCTCGCGCCGGCCGGCAGGCAGGGCCAGTACCAGGGATTCTTCGGGATGGGTCCGCAGATCGCCCGCATGCTCGGGCCGGTCGTGATGACCACGCTGCTGATCGGCTGGGGCACGCCGGGCTGGCTCGTGCTCGGCGCCCTGTTCCTCGCCGCCGGCCTCGGCATGGCGCCGGCGCTGCGGTGGGCCGAGCGCAGCCGCGCCGGAGCCGCCGCGAGCCGGCCACGGACCCCGGCGCTGGTCACCGTCTAGGGTCAAAGCCCGATGTCCCGGGCCGCGTCAGCGGCGGGCCGTCGCTCCCGCCGGAGACCGCGGCGGCCGGCGGCTCGCAGCGCTCGCCGACACCCCCGGCCCCCGCTGCCAGGTCCGAGGTGCAAGAACGACTGGCGGATCGGCTGTGGCTCGGCTCGCGGGCGGCACCACCGGTCCGCGGTGTGCCTGGGGTCTGAACGGATTCGCCTTTCGACCCTCTGGCGGGGTGTTTCCTGGTGCGCCTCTGAAGCTGGGCGCACGGCTGCGCCCGCGCCAGCCGCGGTGGTTGGGCGCACCGGTGCGCCCAGCTTGAGACGCGCCCGTGGCACAGCGGCGGGTGAGGCCGCGGGAGCAGCGGTCCGGACCACCGCGGACATCGCGGTAGCCCATGTCTTCGTTTTCCTGGTCTGGCTCCGGAGCTAGCGGCCGCGCAGCTCGCGGTACTTCGCCACGAGCTCGGCGGTGGACGGGTCGAGGCCCGGCACCGAAGCGCCCTCGGTGAGGGCCGGCTCGACCCGCTTGGCGAGCACCTTGCCCAGCTCGACGCCCCACTGGTCGAACGAGTCGATGTCCCAGATCGCACCTTGCACGAAGACCTTGTGCTCGTACAGGGCGACGAGCTGGCCGAGCACCGACGGGGACAGCTCGGAAGCGAGGATCGTCGTGGTCGGGTGGTTGCCCAGGAACGTGCGGTGCGGCACCTGCTCCTCCGGCACCCCCTCGGCCCGCACCTCGTCGGCGGTCTTGCCGAACGCGAGCGCCTGGCCCTGCGCGAAGAGGTTGGCCATCAGCAGGTCGTGCTGTGCGGCCAGCCGCGCGGGCAGCTCGGCCACCGGGCGGGCGAAGCCGATCAGGTCGGCCGGGATCGTCTTGGTGCCCTGGTGCAGCAGCTGGTAGTAGGCGTGCTGGCCGTTGGTGCCCGGCGTGCCCCACACCACCGGGCCGGTCTGCCAGGCGACCGGCCGGCCCTCGCGGTCGACGTACTTGCCGTTGGACTCCATGTCGAGCTGCTGCAGGTACGCCGGGAACTTCGAGAGGTAGTGGCTGTACGGCAGCACGGCGTGCGACTGCGCGTCGAAGAAGGCCCCGTACCAGACGCCGAGCAGGCCGAGCAGCAGCGGCGCGTTCGACTCCGGCGGCGCGGTGCGGAAGTGCTCGTCGACGGTGTGGAAGCCGTCGAGCATCGCGCGGAAGTGCTCGGGCCCGATCGCGATCATCAGGGACAGGCCGATCGCCGAGTCGTACGAGTAGCGGCCGCCCACCCAGTCCCAGAACTCGAACATGTTCTGCGTGTCGATCCCGAACGCCGACACCTCCTTGGCGTTTGTCGACAGCGCCACGAAGTGCTTGGCGACCGCGCTCTCGTCGCCGCCGAGGCCGTCGACCAGCCAGGTGCGGGCGGAGGTGGCGTTGGTGATGGTCTCGATCGTGGTGAACGTCTTCGACGCCACGATGAAGAGCGTCTCCGCCGGGTCGAGGTCGCGGGTCGCCTCGTGCAGGTCGGCGCCGTCTACATTGGACACGAAGCGGAAGTCGAGCGCCCGCGCCGTGTACGGGCGCAGGGCCTCGTACGCCATCGCCGGCCCCAGGTCCGAGCCGCCGATGCCGATGTTGACGACCGTGCGGATGCGCTTGCCGGTCGCGCCGATCCAGGCGCCGGAGCGGACGGAGTCGGCGAAGGCGGCCATCTTGTCCAGGACGGCGTGCACGGCCGGCACGATGTTTTCACCGTCGACTTCGATCACCGCGTCGCGCGGCGCCCGCAGCGCGGTGTGCAGGACGGCGCGACGCTCGGTGACGTTGATCTTTTCGCCCCGGAACATCGCGTCCCGGAGCTCGGCCACACCCCGTGCCGCCGCGAGGTCGCGCAGCAGCGCCAGCGTGTCGTCGGTCACCAGGTGCTTGGAGTAGTCCAGGTAGAGGTCGCCGACACCCACCGTGAGCCGGTCGGCGCGCGCCGGATCCGACCCGAACAGCTCCCGCAAGTGCGTCCCGCCCAGCTCCGCGCGGTGCTTGGCCAGCGCGGCCCACTCGGGTAGCTCATTGAGGCGGACTGTGTCAGGCATCGCTCACTCCCGGCTTTTTGGTACGGAACCCACCCGACCTTAGCCGTCGCTGATGAACGACCGGTGTAAGACTGCGCGGAGAAGGGCACGTTGCTTCTCATGACCCTCTACGGCTTCCACGCCTCGCACGAGCAGATCGACCCGGGTGGCCTGCTCGCCGCGGCCGTCCGGGCCGAGCGGGCCGGCTTCGACGCGGCGATGTGCTCCGACCACTTCTCGCCGTGGAGCGAGCGCCAAGGTGAGTCCGGCTTCGCCTGGTCGTGGCTGGGCGCCGCGCTCCAGGCCACACGGCTTCCCTTCGGCGTCGTGACCGCGCCCGGCCAGCGCTACCACCCGGCGATCACCGCGCAGGCCATCGGCACGCTCGCCAGCATGTACCCGGGGCGCTTCTGGGCCGCCCTGGGCACCGGCGAGTACAGCAACGAGCACATCACCGGCGAGGCGTGGCCGCGCAAGGATGTGCGCAACGCCCGGCTGCGCGAGTGCGTCGACGTGATCCGGGCGCTGCTGGCCGGCGCCGAGGTGACCCACGACGGCCTGGTCACGGTCGATCGCGCGAAGCTGTGGACCCGGCCCGCCGAGATGCCGGCCCTGGTCGGGGCGGCGGTGAGCGTGGAGACCGCGCGGTGGTGCGCGGAGTGGGCCGACGGGCTGATCACCGTCGGCGCGCCGCACGATCACCTCCGGCAGATGATCGACGCCTACCGCGAGGCGGGTGGCCGGGGGCCGCTGCGCTTGCAGGTGCACGTCAGCTACGCGGCCGACGAGGACGAGGCGCTGCGGATCGCGCACGACCAGTGGCGTACCAACGTCTTCGCCCCACCGGTCTGCTGGGACCTGGAGATGGTCGAGCATTTCGAGGAGGCGGCCAAGCACGTGCCGCCGGAGGCGATGCACGACGTCGTGCGGATCTCCGCGGACCCGGCTCGCCACGCGGCCTGGCTCCAGGAGTACGCGGACCTCGGCTTCGACGCCATCATGGTGCACCACGTGGGTCAGGAGCAGGACGAGTTTCTGGACGTCTTCGGCGCCAAGGTGCTGCCGCAACTGCGTGGAGGCGCATCATGAGGCGTAGTACTACCGCCGACCTGTGGTGGAAGAACGCGGTCATCTACTGCCTCGACGTGGAGACCTTCTTCGACGCGAACGGAGACGGCTGCGGTGACTTCCACGGCCTCGCCGAGCGGGTCGGTCACCTCGACGAGATGGGCGTGACCTGCATCTGGCTGATGCCGTTCTACCCCACGCCGGACCGCGACGACGGGTACGACATCACCGACTTCTACGGTGTCGACAGCCGGCTGGGCAGCAGCGGCGAGTTCGTGGAGTTCCTGCGGGTCGCCCGCGACCGTGGCATCCGGGTGATCGCCGACCTGGTGGTCAACCACACCTCCAACCAGCACCCGTGGTTTCAGAGCGCCCGGTCCAGCCGCGAGTCGCCGCACCGCGACTGGTACGTCTGGCGCGACGAGCCGCCCACTGACGGGCCCGAAGGCGTCGTCTTCCCGGACCAGGAGAAGAGCCTCTGGGAGTACGACGAGGAGGCTGGGCAGTACTACCTGCACCGCTTCTACAAGCACCAGCCGGACCTCAACGTCGCCAACCCCGCCGTCCGCGACGAGATCGCCCGCGTGCTCGGCTACTGGCTCCACCTTGGACTGTCCGGCTTCCGGGTCGACGCGGTGCCGTTCCTGCTCGAGACCGAAGGCGCGCTGGACGCCGAGGAGCTGCCCGACCCGCACGAGTACCTGCGCGACCTGCGTGCCCTGCTGTCCCGCCACAACGGCGAGGCGGTGCTGCTGGGCGAGGTCAACCTGCCGTACCCGGACACGATGCGCTTCTTCGGTGACGAAGACGGCGACGAGCTCACGATGTGCTTCGACTTCATCGGCATGCAGCGGCTCTACCTTTCGCTCGCGCGCAAGCAGGCCGCTCCGCTCGCCGAGGCGCTGCGCGAGCGGCCGGCGCCGCCCGAGGACGGGCACTGGGCGACCTTTGTGCGCAACCACGACGAGCTGACGCTGGACAAGCTGAGCAAGGAGGAGCGGCAGGAGGTCTTCGACGCGTTCGGCCCGGACAAGAGCATGCAGCTGTACGACCGCGGCCTGCGCCGCCGCCTGCCCTCCATGTTGGACGGTGACCTCGACCGCATCCGCATGGTCTACAGCCTGCTCTTCTCGCTTCCCGGCACGCCGGTGCTCTTCTACGGCGAGGAGATCGGCATGAGCGAAGAGCTGAGCGTGGAAGGGCGTAACGCGGTCCGCACCCCGATGCAGTGGTCGGACGACGACAACGGCGGCTTCTCCAAAGCCGACCCGGAAAAGCTTGTCGCCCCGCTCGTGCGCGGCGAATTCGGGCCGGCCGAGGTGAACGTTGTCTCGCAGCTTCGCGACCCCGCCTCGCTGCTGTCCTGGATGAAACTGCTGATCCGCCGGTACCGGCAATCTCCCGAGCTTGCCTGGGGCCGGTACGAGGTGCTGTCCGTCGACGCCGATCAGGTGCTGGCACACCGCGCCGACCAGGACGGCGGAACGGTTGTCGCGCTGCACAACTTCGCCGACGAGCCGGTGGAGGTGACGCTGCGGCTGGACGGCCTGGAGCCCGGCGACAAGCTCGTCGACCTCCTCGCCGACGGCAGCACGCCGGTGGCGGACGGGGAGGTGAAGGTGGGCCTCGACCGCTACGGTTGTCGCTGGCTGCGGGTGGTCAAACCGGGCGAAGTGTTCCTCCCGTAGCGCCCTCCCGACCGTTAGTCCTCGTGCAAAGAACAGCCCTCACGTGCAATTCGCAACTTGCATCTATTGAGCCCACGTGAACCTCCAATTGCGTATCAAGAATCGCTATTGACTAAGGCCTCCGCGGTATCGCACGGTAGAAGTCCCGAGGAGGCAGGCATGGAGCTCAGGCCGTTCTCTGGCACGTATCTCACCGACCCGGCAGCTATTTGGCGGGATCTGCTCGACGGCCCCGAGCGGGTGCATTACGCCGACGATCTCGGACTGTGGTTGATCACAAAACACGCAGATGTACGCAACGCGTTGGGCGACAGTGAAGCATTCAGCAACGCGTTGACCCTATTGCCCATTTATGAGATGTGCCCGGAGGCGCTGGCGATCGTCATGGAGATCGACGCCCCTCCGACCACCGCGGCGGCCGACGCGCCGACGCATACGCGCACTCGCCGCGCGCTGCGGGCGACGTTCCCGAACACGTCCGCGCGCGTCAATGAGCAGTACGGCGCGATCGTGCGCCGGCGCGTCGACGAGCTGGTGTCCCGCCTTGTCGCCCGGCGGGGCACCGTCGTCGACCTCGTGTCCGAGTTCGCGGCCGAGCTGCCTCTGCTGGTCATCGTCGACCTCCTCGGGGTGCCGCCCGAGGACGTACCGGCGATCAAGAGCTGGTCCGACGGACAGATCGCGCTGATCTGGGGCC
Organism: Phytohabitans houttuyneae; assembly: GCF_011764425.1. Taxonomy (NCBI): domain Bacteria; kingdom Bacillati; phylum Actinomycetota; class Actinomycetes; order Micromonosporales; family Micromonosporaceae; genus Phytohabitans; species Phytohabitans houttuyneae. The sequence continues at coordinate 2,954,242 of NZ_BLPF01000001.1, read as the reverse complement.
AGCCCGAGCCGGAGGAGCAGGTGCGGCTGGCGCGCGGGCTGCTCGACTTCTGGCGGTACTGCCAGAAGATGGTCACCCTCCGTGCCCAGGAGGGCGGCGGCGGCGAAGACTTCATCAGCAAGGCGCTGCGCTACCGGGCCGGCGACGACGAGATCCTGACCGAAAACGAGGTCGCGAGCTTCGCGTTCAACCTGCTGGTGGCGGGGCACGAGACGACCTCCGGCCTGATCGCGCACGGCCTCGACAACGCGCTGTCGGTGCCCACCCGGTGGGAGCGGCTGGTGGAAAACCCGGCCGGAGTGCCCGCGTTCGTGGAGGAGACCCTGCGCTTCGGACCGGCGATCGACGGCTGGCTGCGGCTCACCACGCGGGACGTCACGTTCGGCGAGACCACGATCCCCGCCGGCTCCCGTTGCCTGCTGCTGCTCGGCGCGGCCAACCGGGACGCGGCGACGTTCTCCCACCCGGACGTCTTCGACCCCAACCGCGCGGACGTCCGTGACCACCTGGCGTTCGGTTACGGACCGCATTTCTGCATCGGTGCGGCCCTGGCCCGGCTGGAGGCGCAGGTGGCGCTCACGGAGCTGACCGCGGCCGTTCCCGGCCTGCGGCTCGCCCCCGAGCACATCACTTCGTTCAAGCCGAATGTGGGTTTCCGGGCGCACAACGCATTGCCGGTCTTCGTTGAGACCTTCGCCCAGATAGACGATCGGACTCCGCGCGCGGCCTGACGGATCGTTACTATCCGAGTCGATCATTTGGAGTGGGTTTCCAGGGGTCGGCTGGGCCGTCAGAATGGGGAGCGGCGGGATTTTTCCAGAGGGTCCGTTCTTCGGATCCTGGGCCGGGTCGACTCGAAGGTGAGCACATGGACCGTGCGCCATCTGATGCTGCCCCTGATCCGATGGCCAGCCGCCGGTTCCGGCGCGAGCTGCGGCGCTGGCGCACCCGCAACGGGATGACCCAGCGCGCGCTCGCCGACCGCGTCCGGTTCAGCCGGGAGACCGTTGCCGCGGTCGAGTCCGGCCGGCGCTACGGCAGCCGTGAGCTGGCAGTGCGCTGCGACGAGGCGCTGGGCACCGGAGGACTGCTCGCCTCGCTCTGGCCCGAGGTGGCCCGGGAGCAGGCGGCCGCGGACGGGCGGCGCGGGCCGCGTGAGCGCGCCGCGCCACGCCCGCGCACACCCGCCGACGACATCGTGGCGATGATCGTCGACAACGGCGCGATGCTCGGCCCGACCGAGGTCGTCGTCGAGATCAACGAGCTGCGCACGGTCATCGACCGCGCCCTCAGCCGGGGCCACCGCCGCTAGGGCGGGCGGGGCAGGACGGCGGCCAGTCGTCATGGGCTCTTTTGTCACGGAGAGTGGTTGATCCTCTCCGTGCGGTACAGATGCAGGTACCAGTTTTCCGTACCACGGGCAACCCTGTTTGTCGCACCCCATGTGCGACCCAATGGGAATTGCGAGCTGCAACGTGCACATGGAACTGTGCCGACCACCCGTGGGAGTGAATCTTGGCGTCCGGTACAAAAGCCCATGCGGCCCGACCGGGCCCTCGGCAGCGGGGCTGGAAGATCGCCTCTCGCATGCGCATCATCGTGGCCGCGCCTCTGGTCGCCGTCGTCGGCTTCGCCGGCCTGGCGCTAGCGGGCAGCGTCCAGCAAGCCGAGCGGGCCAGTGACCTCGGTGTCCTCGCGCGCCTCGGCGCCGACGCGGGCGCCCTGGCTTATCAGTTGCAGCGCGAGCGGGTCTCCGCGGCCGATCTTCTGGCCACTGGCGGGACCCGCCAGGAGGACGCGTACGCGAAGCAGACGGCGGAGACGGACCAGGCGGTCGCCCAATACCGGCGGCAGCGGGCCCTCGTGCCGTCCGTGCCACCCGGCACCGCGGCCGTCCTGCAGCGGATCGACGGATCCATCAACGACCTGGGCCCGTTGCGGGCGCAGGTCCGCACCGCGGCAAACGCCTCGGTGTCCGCCATGACCTTCAGCTACCGCATCATCATCGCGGACCTGCTGGCGTACCGGGAGGCGACCGCGCAGGGCGTCGAGTCGGCGGAGATCGCCGACCAGATCCGCGCGTCGTCCGCCCTGTCCAAGGCCGGCGAGTCCGTGGGCCAGCAGCAGGTCGCGGTCATGCGCGCCCTGGCCGCCGGCCAGCTGACGCCCGCGATGCAGCAGGACATCACCGCATCGCGCACCGGCTTCACCGAAAACAGCCTGACGTTCCTCAGCCTGGCCAGCCCCGAGTGGCGGGTCTGGTGGGAGCAGGCCGGCAGTGGACAGGAGATCGTCGGCCTGCAGCGGCTGCAGGACCAGGTCTCCCGGGCCGAGACCGGCAGCAAGCTGCGGGTCGCCACCGCGGACTGGATCACCGCGACCCAGTCCTGGGCCCGCCGGCTGTACGAGGTGCAGCAGCGTGTCGACAGCGCGGTCTTCGACGAGATCGACGCCGCGCGCGTGGACGAGCGGCGCAACGCGATCCTCGAAGCGGCCGCGATGGCCGTGGCGCTCGCGCTCACCGTGCTCGTCACGTGGGCCGTCGCCCGCCAGATCACGCACCGCCTGCGGCGGCTGCGGGACGCGGCGAACGCGGTCGCCTTCGACGAGCTGCCCGCCATGGTCGAGGAGCTGCGCCGGCCCGACGCCTCGGTACACCCCGAGATGCTGGCCGCGCAGGTGACCACGAGCATGGACCGGGGCAGCGGCGACGAGATCGGCGAAGTGGGCGAGGCGTTCAACGCCGTGCACCGGGCCGCCGTCCGCACCGCCGCCGAGCAGGCCGTCATGCGTGCCAACACCGCGAAGATCTTCATCCACCTCAGCCGCCGCGAGCAGCGCCTGGTGGACTCGGTGCTGGCCCAGGTCGACCTCGTCGAGCAGGACGAGACCGACCCGGAGCGGTTGCAGCGGCTGTACACATTGGACAACCTGGCCACCCGGATGGCGCGGATCAACGCCAGCCTCCTGGTGCTCGGCGGCGTCGGTGTCGGCCGCATGCGGCAGGACGACGTACCGCTGTCGAAGATGCTCCAGGCCGCGCTCTCCCAGATCGAGCACTACGAGCGGGTACGCCTCGGCGTCGTCGACACCGACGTCGCGGTCTCGCGGGACGCGGTCGACGAGGTCGTGCACCTGCTCGCCGAGCTGATGGACAACGCGACCACGTACGCCCCGCCGGAGAGCGAGACCTGGGTGACCGCCCGGAGCCTCGGCGACCGGGTCATCGTCCAGATCAGCGACGAGGGCGTGGGGCTGCCCAAGGAACGGCTCGCCCAGCTCAACCACGTGCTCGCCCGGCCGCCGGCGATCGACGTCGCCGCCGTGCGGGCCATGGGTCTCGTCGTGGTCGGCCAGCTCGCCATCCGCCTCGGCGCGACGGTGGAGCTGCGTCCGGGCCCGCGTCTCGGCACGATCGCCGAGGTCGCGCTGCCCGGCAAGCTGATCCGGCCGGTGCCGGAGGACCAGGAGCTGCCGATCGCCGGCCCGTCGCTGTTCAACGGTGGGCTGGAGGCCGGCCTCCGCATGGACGGACCGATCCCGGTCAGCCCGGCGCCCGCCGGCATGCAGATCCCGCTGCCACGCACGCCGTACGCCGGGCCGTTGCCGGGCGCCGGAGGTGGCCGCCAGGGCCAGAACGGCGGCCCGCAGGCACTGGGGCAGAACGGCGCCCAGGGCCAGAGCGGCCTGCAAGGCCAGAGCGGCCTGCAAGGCCAGAACGGCATGCAGGGCCAGAACGGCATGCAGGGCCAGAACGGTGGGATCCCCGCGCGCAACGGCGGTGCACTTCCGAGCCGGCCGGCCGCCCCTCCGCCGCCACCTGACCCCATTTCGGCACAGGGCCGGGCACCGGTCCGCGAGATCGACCAGACCCAGGAGCTGATCATCTTCGAGCAGGTCAACAGCTGGTTCCGGGCGGATCACGATCACGCCGTCGGGCTGGAGCCGACCGAGGCACCGAGCCCGCCTGCCGTCGAGTCGCCGGTACCGCCGGCCGTGGCCAACTGGAGCACCCCCGGTGACGACGGGTGGCGCGCCGCGTCCCAGCTCGAGACCCCGCAGGTGGTCGGTACCACCCGTACCGGCCTGCCGATCCGCAAGCCGCAGGCACACCTGATCCCCGGCGCGGTGCCGCCCAACGGCGACCAGGGCCGGTCCGAGCGGCGCGACCCCGCGCAGGTCGCTTCCGCCATGTCCGCGTACGCCCGCGGTGTCGCGGGCCGCCGTCCCCTGGCCAACGCCACGCCCAACAACGACGCGACAGGAGAGCCTTCGTGACCAACCAACGAGACCTCGGCTGGATGCTCGACAGCTTCGCCGAGCGCGCGCCGGACGTCAGCCACGCCATCGCCATCTCGGCGGACGGGCTCATGGTGGCGGCTACGCGCGCACTGCCGCCGGACCGGGCCGACCAGCTCGCGGCCACCGGCAGCGGGCTCGTGAGCCTTCTGCGCGGCGCCGCCGCCTTCTTCGACGCCGGCTCGGTGATCTCCAACGTCACCCAGCTCGAAGGCGGGTTCATGTTCTCCATGGCCTTCAACGACGGTGCGTCGCTGCTCGTGCTGGCCACCCCGAACTGCGACGTCGGAAAGGTGTCGTACGAGATGACGGAGCTCGCGAACCGCATCGGCGACGCTCTGACCCCCGCAGCTCGGTCCGCCCTTACCCACTCACGCTGAACCCGACCCCCGGAGTACCCATCCATGCGTATCCACAAGATGACCGCCGCGCTCGTTGCCCTCGGCCTGGCGGCCACCGGTGCGACGGCCTGCGCCGACGACAGTGCCGGAGCGAGCGGCACGCTCAAGATCGGGCTGCTCGCCTCCCTCTCCGGCACGTACCAGGCGATCGGCACGGACATCCGCGACGGTTTCCAGCTCTACCTCAACATGCACGGTGGCAAGCTCGGCGGTCACCAGGTCGAGCTGATCGTCGCGGACGAGGGTGACGGCGCGCCGACTGCCGTGCCCGCCGCCACCAAGCTCGTCAAGCAGGACAAGGTCGTCGCCCTCACGGGTGTCGTCGGCGGTGGCTCCGCCGCGGCGATCCAGCCGGTGCTGGCGCAGGCGAAGGTCCCCTTCATCGGCGCGAACGGCCGCCCCGAGCTCAAGGACATCAGCCACACCTGGCACACGTCGTACCTGTCGAAGGAGACCGGCGCGGCAATCGCCCAGTACGTCAAGGACAACGTGGACGGCAAGGTCTACGCGATCGGACCGGACTACCAGGGCGGCTGGGACCAGCTGGCCGGCTTCACCGACGCCTACACCAAGGCCGGTGGCGAGCTGGCCAACGAGGACGGCAAGACCCGCTTCACGCCCTTCCCGGCGACGAAGAACTTCACCCCGTACTTCGCGCAGATCAAGGCCTCCGGAGCCGCGGCGGTCTACACGTTCTACGCGGGCGCGGCGGCGATCGACTTCGTCAAGCAGTACTCCCAGTCCGAGGTCAAGAACCTGCCCCTGTACGCGGCCGGCTTCCTGACCGAGGGCGGCGTGCTCAACGCGCAGGGCGACTCGGCCCGCGACGTGTACTCGGTGCTCAACTACTCGCCCGACCTCGACAACGCGCAGAACCGCGAGTTCGTCGCCGCGTGGAAGGCCGACCACGACGGGCCGCCGACCACGTACGCGATGGCCTCGTTCGACGCTGCCGCGGTGCTGGACAAGGCGATCGGGGCGGCCGGGGAAAGCCCGACCGCGGCGAGCATCAACAACGCGATCGCCGGGCTCGGCCAGATCGAGAGCCCGCGCGGCGCGTGGCAGTTCTCCAAGAAGACCCATTCGCCGGTGCAGAAGTGGTACCTGCGGCAGGTCCGCCCGGACGGCCGCGCGCTGTCCAACACGGTCGTGGGTGACCTGGCGACGGTCGGCGAGTAGTAACCGCATGGGTGAGCTGGATCCGTACCTGATACCGGCGCTGGACGGCGTCGCGTACGGCCTGCTGCTTTTCGTGGTCGCCGCTGGGCTGGTGTTGAGCTTCGGCGTAGCCGGAATCCTCAACCTGGCCCACGGCACCCTCTACGCGATCGGCGCCTACACGGCGGCGTGGCTGGCCGACGGTGGCTGGGCCGCGGTGCCGCTGGCGCTGGTCGCCGGGGTGATCGCGTCCACGGCGGCGGGCACCGCGCTCGCTGGGCTGCTCACGCCGGTGAAGCGGGGCGACCATCTGACCCAGGCGCTGCTGACGTTCGGACTCGCGCTGGCCGGCGGAAGCCTGCTGGTCAGCGCGTTCGGACCGGAAGACCTGCCGGTGCGCGTGCCGGCGGCGCTGGACCGCTCGGTGGACGTCGCCGGGCACTCCTACGCGGCGTACCGGCTTGTCTTCATCGTGGTCGCGGCGGTGATCGCGATCGGCCTGTACCTCGTCGTGACCCGCACCCGCGCCGGCATGCTGGTGCGGGCCGCGGTCGACGACCCGCAGATGGTGGCCTGCCTCGGCGTCGACCCCACCCGCGTGCGGGTCGGCGTGCTCGCGGTCTCCGGCGCGCTCGCCGGGCTGGCCGGCGTGCTGGGCGCGCCGATCATCGGGCCGGGGCCGAGCACCGCCGCGACCGTGCTGCTCCTCTCGCTCGTCGTGGTCGTCCTGGGCGGCCTCAACTCCGTCGCGGGCACGCTGCTCGCGGCCCTCGCGGTTGGCGAGATCCAGACCCTGGGGGTCGCCCTCCTGCCGACGGCCGCACCTTTCCTCTTGTACGCGGCCATGGCCCTGATCCTCGCCGCCCGCGCGCGAGGGCTGCTCAGCCGGTGGAGTACCGCGTGAAGCGGCTCCTGCCGGTCGCGACAGTCGCCGCCGTGGCCGTCGCCGTCGCGGCGCCGTGGATGGTCGACGACTACACCACGGCGACGCTCGCCCGGCTCCTCGTGCTCGGCCTCGTCGGGGTGAGCGTGGCGCTGCTGACCGGCGTGACCGGGCTGCCGACGCTCGGGCAGGCAGCGCCGTTCGCCGCCGGCGCGTACGCGGCCGCGCAGCTCGACACCGCCGCGGTGCTCCCGCAGCTGATGGTGGCGATCGGGGTGGGCGCGGCGTTCGCGCTGCTCACCGCGCCGCTTGTGGTGTACGCGAGGGGCGTCTACGTACTCATGATCACGCTGGCGATCGGGGAACTGGCGATCACCGTGGCCAGCCGCTGGAAGTCGATGACCGGGGCACCGACGGCCTGATCGCGGCACCCTCGCTCGACACCGACCGGACACGCTACCTGTACGCCCTGGCGGTGGTCGGCGTGATCGTCACCCTCGTGCTGCTCGCCCTCCGCTCGCCGGCGGGGCTGCTGCTGCGGGCCAGTCGCGATGGCGAGGCGCGGATGCGGGCCAGCGGCCACCCGGTGACGGCGTACCTGACCGGGGCGTACGTCGCGGCGGGCGGCATCGCGGGCGCGGGCGGCGCGCTGCTGGTCACCACACAGCAGTACGTGTCGCCGGCCGACTTCAGCTTCGACACCGCCGCTCTCCTCCTGCTGGGGGTGGTGATCGGCGGCGCCGGCTCGATGCTCGGCGCGGTCGTGGGCACAGCGCTCGTCTTCGCCGCCCGCGACTGGTTCTCCGGCCTGCTGCCCGGACACGCGCCGCTGCTGCTCGGCGTGCTGTTCGTGCTGACGGCCTACCTCCTGCCACGCGGGGTGGCGGGATTCGACTGGCGCCACATCCGCATGCCGGTGCGGGGCGCCACAAGACGCGCAAACCAGGAGGCGTAAGCGGTGGACATCCTGATCACGGAGGCACTGACCCGGCGGTACGGGTCACTCGTCGCCGTCGACCGGCTCGACCTGCGCATCGCGCCGGGCGAGCGGCGGGCGGTCATCGGGCCCAACGGCGCAGGCAAGACCACCCTGCTCGACATGCTGGCCGGCGCGATCCGGCCCAGCGGCGGGCGGGTCCGCTTCGACGGGCGGGACATCACCGGGTACGGGCCGGCCCGGCGCGCGCGGCTGGGGATCGGCCGGATCCACCAGCGCCCGGCCGCCTGGGCATCACTGACCACATTGGACAACGTGGCCGTGGCGGGGGCGCGGCACAGGGGTGGCGTGCGGCAGTCCCGCCGTCCCGCGGTCGAGCTGCTCGACCGGCTCGGCCTCGCCGACCTGGCCGGCGTGGAGGCGGGGCGGCTCTCGCACGGCCAGCTCCGGCAGCTGGAGATCGCGATGGCGCTGGCCGGCGAGCCCCGCCTGCTCCTGCTCGACGAGCCGGCGGCCGGACTGTCCCCTGTGGAGTTCGAGCGGTTGGCCGAGGTGCTCCGCGACCTGCCGAGCGAGGTGACGCTGCTGCTCGTCGAGCACCGCCTCGACCTCGTGTACGCGCTCGCCGACGTGGTCACCGTCCTGCGCGACGGCCAGTACGTGGTCACCGGCACGCCCGACGAGATCCGGGTGTCGCACGCGGTACGCCAGGCGTACAGCGGAGCTGTCGCGTGATGGCCGCGGCGCTGCGCGTCGACGACCTGTACGCCGGCTACCACGGCGGGCGGGTGCTGCACGGCGTGGGGCTCAACGTCGAGGCGGGCACCGTGCAGGCGCTCGTGGGCCGCAACGGGGCGGGCAAGACCACGCTCGTGCACGCGATCGCCGGCCTGCTCCGCCCGTACTCCGGAGTGGTGGAGGTCGGCGGCACGAACCTGGCGGGTCGCCCCGCACATCAGGTGGCGCGGGCCGGTGTCGGGATCGTCCCGCAGGGACGGCGGGTCTTTCCCAGCCTCACCGTGTCCGAACACCTGAAGCTGGCGGCCCGGCACCAAGAGGGTCCTATGTGGACCATCAAGGGCATGCTGGAGTTGTTGCCCCGCCTGGGTGAGCGGCTGGAGCACCGCGGCGACCAGCTCTCCGGCGGCGAGCAGCAGATGCTCGCGATCGCCCGCGCGCTGCTCACCCAGCCGAGGGTGCTGTTGCTGGACGAGCCGTCCGAAGGGCTCGCGCTCGACCTGGCGGAGCGGGTGCGCGGCCTGATGACCGGCCTGGCGGAGGCCGGACTGAGCCTGCTGCTGGTGGAGCAGCGGCTCGACCACGCGATCGAGGTGGCGGACCGGATCGCAGTCCTGGATTACGGGCGCGTGGTGTTCGACGCGCCAACCGCGCAGGTGCGCGCGGACCCCACGACCGTCCAATCGATGCTCAGCATCGACCAGCCACTACCGCAAGGGAGCTGACCCGCTGTGCCGACCGGCTACTCGTTCGACAACCACGCACCCGAGGCCGACGCCCAACTGGCCACATTGGAGGCATTCCTCGACCCGCTGACGGGCGCCCGCCTCCGTCCCCTCATGCGCGCCGGCGCGACCTGCTGGGAGGTCGGCGCGGGCGGCGGCTCGGTGGCGCGCGTCATGGCCACCGCCGTCGGCCCGGAGGGGCACGTCGTCGCATCCGACATCGACCCGTCTCACCTCACCGCCACGGGCAACCTCTCCGTGGTGCGGCACGACGCCCGCACCGAGCCGCCACCGGAAGCCGGCCCGTACGACCTGATCCACGCCCGCCTCCTCCTGCTCCACCTGCCCGAGCGCCGCAAGGTGCTGGCCGAGATGGTCAACGTCCTGGCCCCGGGCGGGTGGCTGGTCGTGGAGGAGTTCGACTGCACGGCGCCGCTGCGCGTGCTGACCGCGCCGACCGACGACGCGGCCAAGCTTTTCCAGCAGGTGATGGAGGCGATCCTCGGGGTACTGCACGACGGTGGCGCCGACCTGGCGTGGGCGCAGGACGTGCACACGGAGATGGCGCTCGCCGGCCTGACCGACGTCGACACCGTCACCCATTCCCAGAGCTGGACCGGCGGCTCCTCCGGCGCCGCACTGCACGACCTCAACTCCCGCACCCTCGAGCCGCGCCTGCTCGCCGCGGGGATCTCTTTGGACCAACTGCGCGCGTTCCGGCAGCTCTCCCGCGACCCCGCGTTCTCGTCCCTCTCGTACCAGTTCGTTTCCACGCGCGGCCGCAAGCCGCTGTAGCTCTCCCTTCCCTCACCCTTTCGTCGCGCGCGGGGCCGCCCTCAGGCCCCGCGCGTTTTCACGAGATCCATGTCCCGGGTCCGCGTCAGCGGCGGACCGTCGCTCCCGCCGGAGACCGCGCGGGTCGGCGGCTCGCCAGGGCTCGCCGAACCCCCGACCCGCGCTGCCGCGCCCGCGCGCCAAGCCCGCGCCGGCCCGCGCGCAGATCTCGGCGCTGTTGGCTGCTCAGATCCACCCCAATCGGACCCTTCGCGCGGGTCCCGCGAGGGGTGCGCGTATCGAGTCGCGCCGATGCGTCCGATCTGTCGTGTTGCGGAAATCCCTGGTAGGAATCGCTTTCTTGCAGGGACGCTTGTGCGTGGGAGCCCTCCCATGCAAGACTCGCTCTACGCATTCGGGGGAGCCGATGCGAGTGAGCTTCGCCAGGGCACGCGGGCCGGCCTCCAGCCGCTCCGCACGGCGAGACCACTGCCCCCAGCCTTCAGGCTGGGCGGGGTTTTCTCCATCTCCAGCTTGCCTTCCGGGCCGGCGAGCTACCCGTTAGGCGTGCCTGCGGCGCGCGCGTCCGCAACGCCCGCGGCCCGCCACGCCAGAGCCTCCCGCTCTGGTGCCGCGCGACGAAGTAGGAGTTACAGGAATGAGACTCGTCTCGAGTCGTACCCGGAAACAGCGCCTCGCCATTGGTGCGGTCGCTGTGCTTGGCTTGGGCGGCCTCTCGGTGATCCAGGCTTTGCCAGCCAGCGCCGCCGCGGGTTGCAGCGTGACCTACTCGGTCACCGGTTCATGGAACAACGGCTTCCAGGGCAACATCGTCATCCGCAACGTGGGTGACGCGTGGACCTCGTGGAACCTGACGTTCTCGTTCGCCAACGGCCAGCGCGTGTCGCAGGGCTGGGGCGGTCGCTTCACGCAGAGCGGCACGCAGGTGACGGTGGCCAACGAGTCGTGGAACGGCTCGGTTGCCAACGGCGCCAGCGTCAACCCGGGCTTCATCGGCAGCCACACCGGCACGAACACCAACCCGACCTCGTTCGCGGTCAACGGGGTGGCGTGCACCGGCTCGCCCGTGACGAGCAACCCGACCTCGGCGCCGCCGACCAGCCGGCCGCCGACCTCGGCGCCGCCGACCAGCCAGCCGCCGACCAGCCAGCCGCCGACCTCGAACCCGCCGACCACCGGCCCGCCCGGACAGCGCGTCGACAACCCCTACGCGGGTGGGCGTGGCTACGTGAACCCGGAGTGGAAGGCCAAGGCGGAGAGCGTTTCCGGCGGTAGCCGGATCTCCAGCAACCCGACCGCAGTGTGGATCGACCGGATCGCCGCGATCGAGGGCACCGCTGGCAGCAGCTCGAACGGCCCGATGGGCGTCGAGGACCACCTGCTCGAGGCCGTGCGCCAGGGCGCGTCGTACATCCAGTTCGTGATCTACAACCTGCCCGGCCGCGACTGCTCCGCGCTGGCCTCCAACGGTGAGCTCGGCCCGACCGAGATCGGTCGCTACAAGACCGAGTACATCGACCCGATCGCCGCGTACCAGAACGACGCGCGGTTCCGCAGCCTGCGCATCATCAACATCATCGAGATCGACTCGCTGCCCAACCTGATCACGAACGTGGCGGGCCGGCCGACCGAGGTCGCGATGTGCAACACGATGAAGTCCAACGGCAACTACGTCGCGGGTGTCGGCTACGCGCTGGCCAAGCTCGGCGCGAGCCCGAACGTCTACAACTACATCGACGCTGGCCACCACGGCTGGCTGGGCTGGGACGACAACTTCCGCCCGACCGCCCAGCTGCTGGCCCAGGCCGCCCGCGCCGAGGGCAGCACCATCGCCAACGTGACCGGCTTCATCACGAACACGGCCAACTACTCGGCCCTCCAGGAGCCGTACATCACGGTGACCGAGCAGACCCGGCCGTCCAAGTGGATCGACTGGAACCGGTACAACGACGAGCTGTCGTTCGCCCAGGCGTTCCGCACCGAGCTGATCTCGCAGGGCTTCTCGTCGAGCATCGGCATGCTGATCGACACCTCCCGCAACGGCTGGGGCGGCTCGGCCCGTCCGACCGGCCCGGTCACCACGGGCACGCTGGACGAGCAGATCAACGGCTCGAAGATCGACCGCCGTATCCACAAGGGCAACTGGTGCAACCAGAGCGGCGCCGGCCTCGGCGAGCGTCCGCGGGCCAACCCCGGTGCGACCGGCATCGACGCCTACGTCTGGGTGAAGCCTCCGGGTGAGTCGGACGGCTCCAGCACCGAGATCCCGAACAACGAGGGCAAGGGCTTCGACCGCATGTGCGACCCGACCTACGGCGGCAACGCTCGTAACGGCAACAACATGTCCGGTGCTCTTGCCGGCGCGCCGATCTCGGGTGCTTGGTTCCCGGCGCAGGTCACGCAGCTCATGCAGAACGCGTACCCGCCCCTGTAAGCGACCGAGCGCATACACAGATAGCAGAGTGAGATGAAAGAGCTGCGGGGTCCGGGCGACGCGCCCGGACCCCGCGGTCATTTCCGATTGCCGCGCGGCGCACGCAAGATCGGCGTAGCCTCGCAGGTGTCGGGAGATCTGACCCTGGGCGTGTTGACGCCCTTCCTCGGCGGCTGGTACTTCGGTGGCCTGCTGCGCGGGATCGCACGCTCCGCCGCGGTGGAGGGCGCGACGCTTGTCGCCGTCCAGACGCAGGACGCGGGCACCGACCAGACCGAGGTTGAGCCCTCAGACCTTTCGTACCCGGTCGCCTGGCAGCGGGTCTCGGGCTTTGTCGTGATCATCAACGCGGTGCACCCGAGCTACCTCGCCGCGATCCAGGACACCGGCAAGCCGGTCGTCATCGTCAGCCACGAGGTGCCGGACCTGGACTGTCCGGTGGTGGTGCCCGACAACGGCACGGGAATCCGGGACGCGGTCGAGCACCTGGCCGGACACGGCCACGAGCGGATCGCGTTCGCCGGCTACCTGGGCGCCAAGGACATCCGCGAGCGGTACGAGGCGTACCGCGAGGCGCTCCTGGCGCACGGCATGGAGCCGGATCCCGGGCTGCTCTTCCCTCTCGAAGACAACCAGATGTCCAGCGGTGAGGCCGCCGCCCGCGTGCTGATCGGCGCCGGCATGCCGGCCACCGCGGTCATCACCGGCACTGACGCCAACGCGATCGGCCTCATGCAGGGCATGACCGCGGCCGGGTACCGGATGCCGGAGGACCTCGCGGTCGTCGGCTTCGACGACGTGCGCGGCGCGCAGTACAGCCTGCCCCGCCTCACCACCGTCAACCACCCCGTCGACACCATCGGCCGTACCGCCGGCGATCTGCTCGTCCGCCGGATCCGCGGCGAGAACGTGCCGCGCGGGCCGCGCCCCGTGGACACCTCGCTCGTGGTCCGCGAGTCGTGCGGCTGCCACCGGGACGGCGCGTCCGAGCCGCGTGCCCTGCCGCCGCTGGCCCGGCTCGAGGCCGAGGGACGCGCGCACTTCCGCGAGCGCACCCACCTGCAGGGCATCCTGAGCAAGCAGTACGTGGTGAGCATGGACCTGCTGCGCGCGCACGAGGAGGACCCGCGCCGGCTGAGCTGGCTCGGCCGCACCAGCGCGCGGGCCGGCAGCCTGGGACTCTGGGCCGAGCGCCGCCGCCCGGCCAGGACGGACAGCGAGCGGAGCGAGCGCGACAAGCACCGCACCGATCCGCCACTCGACCTTGTCGGCGTCTACATGCGCGACAAGCCGGCCGCCACCCAGCCGCTGGTGACCCCGGTGAGCGAGTTCCCGCCGGCCGACCTGCTCGACGTGGCCCGCCAGGATGTCGACGCGGTCACGTTCGTGGTGCCGGTCAAGGTGGACGGCAGCGACTGGGGCCTGCTCGCGGTGGTCGACGCGGTCGAGACCCGCACCGGTACCGGCCGCGAGCCGATCAACCACTGGGCGGCGCTGCTCACCGTCGCGCTCGACTACCAGCAGGTGCTCGCGACGCTCCGGGAGCAGGAGGAGCGGCTGCGGATGGCCGCGCAGTACGACCACCTCACCGGCCTGCCCAACCGTGCGCTCTTCCTGGAACGGCTCCGCGAGGCGATGAGCGAGGACCGCGAGTTCGCGGTGCTCTTCGTCGACCTCGACGGCTTCAAGGTGGTCAACGACAGCCTCGGCCACGCGGCCGGCGACGCGCTGCTGATCCAGGTCGGCAACCGCATCTCGCACAGCCTGCGCGAGCGGGACACCGCGGCCCGTTTCGGCGGCGACGAGTTCCTGATCCTGCTCGACGGTGTCGCCGACCCGTACACCCCGACGCAGGTGGCCGAGCGCATGCACGCGGCGCTGGCGCCGCCGTTCCGCCTCCAGGGGCAGGAGGTCGTGGTCACCGCGTCGATCGGCATCACGCTCGGCGGCGCCCGGTACGCGGACGCCGAGGACCTGGTGCGTGACGCGGACATCGCCATGTACTGGTCCAAGTCGCAGCGGAAGGGCTCGCACGCGCTCTTCGACGTCGCCATGCACGCGAAGGCCGTCGTGCGCCTCCAGATCGAGACCGAGCTGCGGCGGGCCATCGAGCGGGGCGAGCTCGAGGTGCACTACCAGCCGATCGTGCAGCTGGTCGGCGGCCGCACGCGCGCGTTCGAGGCGCTGATCCGGTGGCGCCACCCGACCCGGGGGCTGGTGCTGCCCGAGCACTTCCTCGCGGTGGCGGAGGAGACCGGCCTGGTGATCCCGATCGGCCGGTGGGTGATCGCGGAGTCGTGCCGGCAGCTGGCCGCCTGGCAGCGCACGCCCGGCCGCGAGGACCTGCGGATCAGCGTGAACATCTCGAACCGCCAGTTCTGGCAGGGCGGGCTCGTCGACGACGTGACCGAGGCACTGCGGGTGTCCCGCCTGCACCCGCGCAACCTCGCCTTCGAGATCACCGAAGGCGTGATCATGAACAACATCGGGCTTGCCCGCAAGATGCTCGAAGACCTGCACAACCTCGGCTGCGAGCTGCACATCGACGACTTCGGCACCGGCTACTCGTCGCTGGAGGCGTTGCACCGCCTGCCGATCGACGCGCTGAAGATCGACCGCTCGTTCGTGGCGCGGCTCGGCGTCGACACCAAGAGCAGCGCGCTCGTGCACACGATCGTGCTGATGGGCGGCAACCTCGGGCTTCAGCTCATCGCCGAGAGCGTGGAGACCGAGGAGCAGCGCGAGCACCTGCTCCGCCTCGGCTGCGCCTACGGCCAGGGCCACCTCTTCTCCGAGCCGGTGCCCGCCGACGAGGCCGAGCGCCTCATCTCCTAGCGCCGGCACCCCTCCCGCCGTTGACCAGGGACTTCGTGCCGTGGCGCGCCGGCAGACACGCCCACCAAGTCCCTGATCAACGGGCGGGGGGCGGTCAGCGGCGGGGGCGGCCGCGCGGGTGGTCTCTAGGATCACGGAGGCGACGAGGTCGGGGTTGTCGCTCATCGGTACGTGCCCGCAGCCGGGCAGGTCGACGTGGCGGGCGTCGGGCAGTGCCGTCCGGGCGCGCGCGGCCTGGCGGTAGAGCAGGATCCGGTCGCGGGTGCCCCAGGCGATCGTCACCGGGACGGTTGGCGCGCCGCGGTACAGGTACGCCCGGCCGGCCCGGGCCACCGCGCGGAACGCCTGCCCGTTGCGCAGCGCCAGCGCGTCGGCGAGGGCCACCTCCGGCGTGATCCGGCCGGGCAGCGCGCAGATCATGCCGAAGCAGAGCGCGCGGAACGCGCCGTACCGGAACATCCTGCGCATGAACGGCTGCGGCAGCCGCGTGCCGAGCCGGTGAGCGCTGAGCGTGCCGATCGCCCACCGCAGCTCGGCGGGGGTCCAGAAGCCGGCGGGGGAGAGCGCGGTCGCGGACGCCACGCGGCCGGCGTTGGCCAGCTCCAGGGCCATCGCCCCACCGAGGCTGTTGCCGGCGACGTGGGGGCGGTCGAGCCCGAGCTCGTCGAGGAAGGCCGCTACGCCGGCGACCGCCCGCGCCATGTCACGGGGCGCGCCGTCGGTGGGTACCGGCGACTCGCCGAAGCCGGGCAGGTCGATCGCGATCACGTCGTGCACCTCGGCGAGGCGGTCGAGCACGGGCAGCCACGCCTGCCAGTGGTGGCCGATCCCGTGCAGCAGTACCAACGGCGTGCCGGCGCCGCGACGCTCGTACACGATGCCGGGGCTCACCGCCCACCGCCGTGCCTGCCGAACGCGCGTCCCAGCGCGCGGACCTGCTCCTCCATCTTCGGCACGCCGGTGCGCGCGCCGTGGCCGATGACCGCGTCGCTGAGCGGGCTGACCATCAGCGAGCGGACCGCCTGCACGAGGCCGACCGCCTTCGGCACGTAGACCCTGCGGCGGCGGCGCTCCACCGCGTCGACGAACGCCCGCGCGCACGCCTCGACCGAGGTGACCGTGCCGAGCGGCCACGGCAGCTTCCGCAGCGTCTGGCGGAACTCCGGCAGGTCCTCCTGCACGTCCCGGACGAGGTCGGTGTCGACGAACGACATGTGCGCGGTGCCGATGGAGACGCGCCGGTGCCGCAGCTCCAGGCGGATCGCGTTGCCGAAGTGCTCCACGCCCGCCTTCGACGCGCAGTACGCCGCCATGCCGGGCATCGCGGCGAACGCGGCGGCCGACGACACGAGCAGGCAGTAGCCGCGGCTGGCGATGAGGTGCTCGACGGTGGCTCCCACCGTGCGCATGACGCCGGTGAGGTTGACCTGCACCGTGTGCGCCATCGCCTCGATGTCGCCGACCGCGATCGTGCCGCGCGGCGCGATGCCGGCGTTGGCGACGACCGCGTCGATCCGCCCGTACCGCTCGACCGCCCCGGCGGCCGCCCGGTCGAGTGCGGCCTGGTCGGTCACGTCGGCCTCGAACCACGCGCCGCCGGTGTCGGCCGCGACGGCGGCGAGGCGGTCGGGCTCCAGGCCGGCGAGCACCACGGTCGCGCCGCGGGCTGCGGCCAGCCGCGCGGTGTGCTCGCCGATGCCGCGGGCGGCGCCGGTGATGAAGAGGACCTTGCCGTCAAGCACGGGCTACCACCTCGTAGTGCGCGGGGTCGAAGCGGCGGGTGCGCAGCCGGTACGACCACGAGTAGCCGGGCCAGATCGCGGAGACCCGCCCGGTCGTGTCCTGGTACCAGCTCTTGCAACCGCCGGCGAGCCACACAGTACCGGCCATCTTCCTGTCCACTGTGGAGATGAACGCGCGCTGGGCGGCCGGCGTCGGCTCGATGGCGGTGGCGCCGGTGCGGTCGAGGTGGCGCAGGGCGTCCAGCACGTACGCGAGCTGGCTCTCCATCATGAACACCACGGACGTGTGCCCCGTGCCGGTGCCGGGGCCGAGCAGCAGGAAGAGGTTGGGGAAGCCGGCGACGGTCGTACCCAGGTACGCCTCCGGCGAGCCCTGCCACGCCTCGGCGAGCGTGCGCCCGTCGCGGCCGCGGATCTGCTGGGCGATCGGGGTGTCGGTGACGTGGAAGCCGGTACCGAAGATGATCGTGTCCACGGCGCGCTCGGTGCCGTCGGCGGTGACCACCGATTCCGCCCGCACCTCGGTCACGCCGCCGTCGACGACCTCCACATTGGACCGCGTGAGCGCGGGATAGTAGTCGTTGGAGAGCAGCACCCGCTTGCACCCCATGCGGTAGTGGGGCGTGAGCTTGGCGCGCAGCGCCGGATCCGGCACCTGCCGGCGCAGGTGTGCGCGGGCCATCCGCTGGCCCATCCGCATGACGACCGGTTTGAGGAAGCCGGTGGCCTGGGCCTCCCGCGCCCAGTAGATGCCGGTGCGGGCGAGCCGCTGCAGCCCCGGCACCGCCCGGAAGGCGCGCCGCTCCAGCCTGCTGATCGGCCGGTCGGCCTTGGGCATCACCCACGGCGCGGTGCGCTGGAAGACGTGCAGGCGCGCCACGTCGGGCGCGATTGCTGGCACGAACTGGATCGCCGACGCGCCGGTGCCGATGACCGCGACCCGCCGGCCGGTCAGGTCGAGGTCGTGGCGCCACCGCGCGGAGTGGAAGACCTCGCCGGTGAACGTCTCCAGCCCGGGCAGCTTCGGCATCGCCGGCTCGCAGAGCGGGCCGGACGCGGAGATCAGCACGTCCGCGGTGAGCGTGCCGCGGGACGTCTCGACCACCCACCGCCCGCCGTCCCAGGCCGCGCCGCGCACCTCGGTCTCCATGCGCAGGTACCGGTCCAGCCCGTACTTGTCGACGCAGCGGCGCAGGTAGTCCCAGATCTCCGGCTGGCCGGAGAAGCTGCGGCTCCAGTCCGGGTTGAGCCCGAAGGAGAACGAGTAGAGGTGCGAGGGGACGTCGCAGGCGCAGCCGGGATAGGTGTTGTCCCGCCAGGTGCCGCCCACCTCGGTGCCGCGGTCGAGCACCACGAAGTCGTCATAGCCCCGCTGCTTGAGACGGATCGCGGCGCCGAGGCCGCCGAAGCCGGCTCCGATCACCGCGATCCGGTAGTGCCGTGGGCCCGCCATGCTCGGAAGTTACCACCGGGTAACGCGCCGGGGAAGGCCGCTTTTCCGGTCAGCCCTGGCCTGCGTTCTCCCAGAGGCCGACGACGTTGCCCTCGGTGTCGCTGAAGTAGCCGACGAAGCCCATGTCACCGACGGCCATCTTGCCGGACACCACCTTGCCGCCGTGCTTTTCCACAGTGGCGAGCGCCTCGTCGACGCTGTCGACGCCGATGGTCAGCGTCGGCGCGGAGACCGGGGCCTCGCGTGGCGTGAGCCCGCCGTTGATCGCGCCCGGCTCCGTGGGCATGCCCTGCTCGTCGGTGGGGGTGGTGGTGACCATCGTGTACGACATCTCCGGCATGGGGGTCAGCTGCCAGCCGAAGGCCTCCCGATAGAAGGTCTGCGCCCGTTCCATGTCATCGGTGGGCATCTCGAAGTGGACAATTCGACCGCTCATGGTGCGTACCTCCCTCGGGGCCGACTCTATGCCCAAACGTTGCTCACGCGTTGTGGAATGCGTTAGAAGACGCCGGCGGCGGCGCGTGCGGCTACACCCGCGCCGACGACCATGACGAGCGTCGCGGTGCCGGCGGGGGCGAGCTTCGACAGGCGCTGGGCCACGCGGGGGAGCGTGGGGATGCGGCCCAGGCGGCGCCGCGCGGCGACAAGGGCCAGGCCGACCGCGGTCAGCGTGGCCGCCATGCCGACGCCGTACGCCAGCACGAGCAGCACGCCGAACGCCGTACGGCCCAGGCCGATCGCGGCGAGCAGCACCACGATCGCGGACGGGCTGGGCACGAGACCGCCGGCGATGCCGATGCCGGCCAGCCCGAGGCGCCCGTCTCCCCGGTGGTGATGGTGGTGATGCCCGTGCCCGTGCCCGTGCCCATGCCCGTGGTCATGGTCATGGGAGTGGTCATGGTCATGGGAGTGGTCGTGCGAATGAGAGTGCCCGTGGTGGTGGTGACCGTGGCCCCGGCGGCGGCGTACGAACATGCCGATGCCCACCGCGACCACGATGGCGCCGCTCACGATGCCCAGGTAGCCGAGGATGCGGTCGCCGGCAAGCGTGCTCGACGTGGCCAGCAGCAGGCCCACCACAAGTACCCCGCCGGTGTGGGTGAGCGTCACCGTCGCGCCCACCGCGAGCGCGTCCCGGATCCGGCGCCGCTGCGCGGCCGCGTACGCGGCGAGCACCGTCTTGCCGTGCCCCGGCAGCGCCGCGTGCCCGGCGCCGAGCAGCAGCGCGAGCAGCACCGCCAGGAGCCCGACCGTCGGGGTGAGGCGGCCGCCGGCCAGCTCCTGGAAGCGTCGCTCGACGCCGGCCGTGATGCCCGCCAGGAAGCCGTCGTCGGGCCGGCGGAGTGCGGCGCCGGCGGTACCGTCACCGGGCGTCACCCGCAGCGTCGCCGAGCGCACGTCCGGTGCGGAGGCCAGCGGGTCGGCCGGGTACGTGCGCAGCTCGTCGCTGACGCTCTGCGCGGGAAGGGGCGACTCGACCCGTACCCCCTCGCCGCGGGCGGTCATCTCGCGCCAGCCGACCCGGTCGGCCGCGTACCGGTTCTCGACCGTCACCGTCGCCGTCGACAGGGCGACCTCGGTGGTGAGCGTGCAGGTCAGGCGGCTGGTCTTCAGGCCACCGGTCCCGTCGACGTAGGCGAAGTCGCTCGACGCGACAGTCCACTGTCGAGCTTCGCCGTCGACGGTCACGGCGAGGTCGAGGTCCGCGCAGGTCGGCTGCGACGTGGCCTGGAGCGTCGGGATCTCGGCGAAGTCGACGATCGCGGTCGCGTCGATCCGGTCGGGACGCAGGACCAGGCCGGTGTACTGGTTGACCGAGAAGTTGCCGAGCGGGTGCGCGCTCGCGGGCGCGGCCGGCAGCAGCAGAAAGGCGAGCGGTGCGGCGGCGAGCGCCAGCAGCCAGCGGCGGTTCATCGGGTGACCTCCGGTCCCGCGAGCAGGGTCCGCGCCAGCGGCGCGTCGGTGGGGAGAAGTGCGGGTTGAGGCGCAAGGCCGTGGCCAGGTCGGCCTCTGCCGCGCCGGTGCGGCCGAGACTCAGCTCGATCACACCGAGGTGGTACGCGTACAGCGCGGACTTGGCGCCGCTGCCGACCGCCGTGCGGGCGTATGGCAGGGCCTCGGCGTCCCGCCCGGTGTGGTGAAGGGCCCACGCGAGGTTGTCGGCGACGTCGGCGTGCTTGCGGCGGGACCACTCGGCCCGCGCCTCCTTGAGAGCGGCGGCCGGGTCGCCGGCGGCCAGCGCGAGCGCGGTGCCGGTCAGCCCGTCGACGCCACCCGCGCCGGTGAAGAGGCGGTGGCCGGCGAGGGCGAGGTCCAGCTGGGCGTCCGCCTCGGCGGCCCGGCCGGCGGCGCGGAGCAGGTCGGCGTATTCGAGCACATAGGACGGTGTGGGCGCGCGGCGGGTCACGTCGGCGTACCCGGCGATGGCGGCGTCCCGACGCCCCGCGGCCCATTCGGCGCGCGCCTTGCCCCGGCGCAGCGAGACCGACGCGGGGTCGGCGGCGAGGCCGGCGTCGTACTGCCGGGTGGCCTCGGCGAGGTCGCCGGAGTGCCAGGCGAGATCGCCGAGCTGCACCCGGCAGAAGCCGATGTCGGCTGGGCTGACCGCCGAGTCCAGGGCGCGCCGCATCAGGTCGGTGGCCTCGGTGACCCGTCCGCGCAGCTCAAGGTCGTACGAGGCGCGGGCGTACGCGGAAAGGCCCGGCCGCAGGTCCAGCTGGCGCTGCACGGCGGCGGTCGCCGCGCGCACGTTGCCCAGCTGGGTCTCGGCGTCGGCGAGCACCGCGAACGCGTCCGCGTCGTACCCGTTGATCTTCGTGGCCTCGATGGCGAAGCGGCGGGCCGCCGAGAAGTCGTGGCGCGCGTTGGCCAGCGCGCCCTGCGCGACCAGCGCCTCGCCGTTGCCGGTGGGACGCACGGCGAGTGACCGCCGGACGGCCTCCTCGGCCCGGGGGTAGTTCGTGGGGTCCGCGGTGATCCGCCCGCGCTCGACGTACGCCACCGCGAGGGCCGCCCAGGCCCGCCAGTCGCCGGGTACGAGGCGGAGCCGTTCCTGCGCCCGGGCGACCGGGTCGACCGGGGTGGCCGCCGCGGCCGGTGCGGCCGCCGGGTGTCTGCGGTGGGGCCGAAGATGGCCGCCACTCCGGTCACTCCGAGAGCGAGCGCGACCGCGGCACCCACGACAACTGCTGTCCGTCGCATCTGGAGCCTCCGAGAAAAGTGAGAGGGGGCGCGCCGCACCGCACGGGGAGCGAGTGCGGCGCGCCCGGAACGTGGGGTCAGAAGCGCTGGGTGCGCTGGTCCGCGAGACGGACCCGGCGGCGCCACAGCCAGGCGAGGAGCAGCAGGCCGAGGCCCGCACTCGCCGCGACCCCCACAGCCGCCGCCGCGATGGTGGCGGGCGTGTCCCCGTCGGACTTGCTGGCGAAGCCGGCCGGAGTCAGGGCCGGACCGTCCGAAGAGGAACCGTTGGCGGCCGCCGGCTTCACGCCGTCGCCACCGGTGTTGACGCCGACGCCGTTGGGCAGCGCGACGTAGGGGAAGGTGCCACCGAACTCCTGGTCGTTGGCGTCGACCTTGTCACCCGCGGCCAGCGCGTCCACGATCTTGCCGGTCTGCGCCGCGCCCTCCAGGGCCTGAAGCTCGATGTCCAGCACGTCGTCGGTCAGCCGCCGCCCGTTCGGGAAGCCCTGCAGGTCGCCGGCGAGCACGCCGAGCCGGTTGGGTTCCGCGGTGACCGGAACGCCCAGGTTGAGCCGCAGCTGCTCGGACGGGACGAACCGCTTCGGGTTCACGTCCTTGTTGTTGAGCTGCGAGTTGAGGTCCGCCTTGATCGGCCCACCGGCCTTGGTGGTGATACCGGTCAGGAAGATCTCGACCAGGTCGTTCCGGGGTGTGGCCGGCGCCGGGATGCCGTAGATCTTCTCGATCAGCTGGGGCACCTCGGGGTTGGTCACCCGCTTGACGATGGTCGGGTTCTTGGCGTCCTGGTCGGGGCGGGATGCGTTGAACGCGTCCTTGAGGCCGGCCGGCACGACCACCTCGTTGACCAGCGGGTTGCCGAGGCGGGAGACCTGCACGCGGTCACCCGACGAGCCGCCACCCGCGATCCGCACGCGCGGCCGGTCGGTGGTGGTCCAGACGCCGATGTTCGGGTTGCGCTTCGCGTCGCCGTTCAACGCCACGTCCTTGAACGGCACCTGCAGCACGATCGTGTTGACGTTGTAGCCGGCCACGGTGTCCTGGCCGGTCTCGCTCAGGTCGCCGCCGTACAGCAGGTCGAAGACGCGCAGGTCGAGGAAGAACGGGTCGTCCGCCTGGCCGGCGTAGATCTTCCAGCCACCCGGCAGCTGGATCGACGCCTGGTCGCGCAGCTTGCCATAGTCCGGCATGGACGCCGGGCCGACGCGGGACGGTGCCACCGGCCCGTTCGTCACCCGGGTCTTGAACGGCTTGCCGCCGAACGAGGACTCCAGCGTGTACGTCTGGCGGACCAGCAGGTTTTCGTCGTCGAGCGAGGTCACCGGGCCGTTGTTGTACAGGAACGTGCTGGTGCCGCGCTTGTCCTGGGTCTTGAACTTCCACCGGAACACCGCGTCCGGCTTCGCGTCGCCGTCGTTGTCGACGTTGATGTTGTACGTGGCGTCCGTGGCGAACGGGTAGAAGTTCGGCCCGCCGTTGGGCTCCTCGAACGGGATCCAGTTCGCCACGAAGGTGACGTAGTCCGGCCGGTCGGGGCTGACGAACGCGTACAGGTCGGTGTTGTCGACGGCCGGGTCGGCCGCGATCAGCGGTGCCTCACGGTGGCTTGAGGCGACGGCGCCGCTCGGCCCGAGGCCGTAGAGCCCTGCGCCGCCGAGCACGGCCATCGCCGCGAGTGCGGCGGCGCCGCGCCGCGTGGAGATTCGGGTACGTATGGACATCGGGGTTCCTTCCGCCCTGCGAAGTGATGCCAGGCGTTCGGAACCCCGATGCTCGTTGGACTGGCCATTGTCGGATAGCTCGCAGTGAGCAATCCGCGCGGCCGCGGGATGCGAATTGAGTTGTTAAAGCCCGAGCAGCCGGTCGAGGAAGTCGCGGTGGCGGCGCACGACGGCGCGCAGGTCCTCAGTGTCCTCACCGGACCAGCCGCTGAGCTGCTCCTTCTGCCGGGACAGCTCCGCGGTCA
Source organism: Phytohabitans houttuyneae (assembly GCF_011764425.1). Classification (NCBI taxonomy): domain Bacteria; kingdom Bacillati; phylum Actinomycetota; class Actinomycetes; order Micromonosporales; family Micromonosporaceae; genus Phytohabitans; species Phytohabitans houttuyneae. The sequence continues at coordinate 2,930,675 of NZ_BLPF01000001.1, read as the reverse complement.
GAGCGCCGACGGCCTCCTCCACCAGCTGGTTGGCCTCGCGGGCCGCGGCCGGCGGGTCATCGACGAAGCGGAGCTGCACCTCGCGCCACCGGTCCCGGTAGCCCTGTGCGGTCCCCTCGCCCCACAGCCCGGCGATGGGCTCCTCGACGGCGGCCGTGGCGGGCACCTCCGCGGGGATCTCCGTGGCCGGAGTGGCCTCGGGCAGGTCGCTCGGGCCGCCGAACTCCTCGTCGCGGCGGAAGTCGTCGCCGGCCTCGGCGTCGGCGGACAGGTGTCCCCGGTCGGCGGTGTCTTCGTACGCCCGCTCCTCGGCCTCACGGTCGGCGTCGAAGGCCGCCGTGCGCTCGTCCTCGAAGGCCGTGCGGTCCTCTTCGAACGCGGCCGTGCGGTCGCTGTCGTCGGCCGTCACGCGGTCGCCGTCAAAAGCTGTCGCGCGGTCCGCGTCGAGGTCGGTGTCGCGATTGGTGTCGAAGTCGTCGCGCACGTCGTGGCCGTTGTGGTCCGCGTGCCGGTCGTCCAGGACGATGTCGGGGTCGCCGTCGTCGATCACGCCTTCCTCGACGCCGTCGCGGTCGCGGACCTCGCGGGACGGGCCGGCCTGCGCCGCCGCGGCGGCCGCACCGCCGACCGTGGCCGCGCCGAACGCCGTGTTCTGCGGCGCCGGGTCGTGGTACTCGGGTGCCCCGGGGCTCACCGCGGTGAGGTCGTCCGGGTCGTTCCGCTCGCCGGCGAGCACCGGGTCGTCGAAGGTGCCGCGGTCGTCGAGCGTGTCGCCCGGCACGCGGTCGGTGACGTCCTCGGCCGGGTCCCGGTCCTGGTCACGGTCCACGTCGTCCGTGGGCGGTGGCACGGGTACGGGCTCGGAGCTGACCCGGTCAGGAGTCTGCTGGTTTGCCATGGTGTGCGCCTCCTTCACCGGTTGGTCTCGTAGCGCTCGGTGGTGGGCATCTGCTCGCCGTGCTCGGCGGGCATGCTTTCGGGCTCGTGGTGGCGCGCGGCCGGTACCGGCTCGCGGCCGAGCAGCTCGGTCACCATCTCGCGGTAGTGCACGAGCGCCTCACGCAGCTGCTCGGTGTCGCTTTCGCCGCGGTCGACGGACTCGCGGACGGCGTGCGCCTGGCGGTAGTGGTCCAGCGAGTGGGCGTGTTCGACGGACAGGTACGCGGCCTGCTCCTCGAAGTCGCCCGCCGGGTATCCGCGCTCGGCAGCCATGCGGCTGACCAGGTCCTCGGCGGCGTTCACGGCCTCGACCGGCGACTCGACGAAGCGGATCTGGATTTCCTCCCACTCCGCCGCGAAGCGGGCGCGGGACTCGGGGCTGAGCGGCCTGCGGTCCAGTTCGGCGTGACGGCGCTGGCGCTCGCGCAGCTCGCGCTCGGCGGCCGTCCGCCCCTCGCGCTCGGCGACGAGGCGGTCGTACTCGGGGCCGAACCGGTGACGCAGGGACCACCGGCGGTACAACATCCAGCCGGCACCCGCGGCTGCGATCACCGCGAGGACGACGATGACTATGACAACGATCTGGGTGGCTGACATGCGGTAGTAGTTCCCGCTCAACCATGATCGACAATCCCGGAGCGACGAAAAACTCCAGGAGAACGCGTCTGAGAGCGTCTGCGGTGCCCATTTTCGCGCTGGAAGGGGCGCCTTGTTACTTGCGGCGGCAATGTATCCTGCCCAAGGCTGCCGTACCGTACCCCGACGGGCGAGGTCTCATGAATACAGGCAACTGGTCGATCCGCGCGAAGATTATCGCCCTGGTCACCGTGCCCCTCGCCGCCCTTTTGGCGTTGTGGATTTTCACCACGACGCTGACCGTCGGCCCGGCGCTCAACCTGCTCTCCGCCCAGACGCTCCTCGACGAGGTGGGCCGTCCGGGTGAAAACATGGTGGCTGAGCTGCAGCGCGAGCGGCGCCTCTCGTTGGTGTACCTGGCTGGCAAGGGCGAGCTGCCGGCGCTCGGCGAGCAGCGCAACCGCACCGACGCCGCGGTGACCGAGTTTCGCCGCCGGGCCGGCAGCCCCGACCTGCGAGACACCGCGGACGGTCGCCTCGGCACCCACCTCGACCAGCTCTTCACCTCGCTCGACCTGCTCCCCACCGGCCGGGGCTTCGTCGACCGGCGAGAGATGGACCAGGCCGGCGCACTCGGTCTTTACAGCGGCGTGATCGACGGCGCGTTCCGGGTATTCGAGATCACGGCGGACGTCGACGACGACGAGCTCAACCGCGAGGCGCGCGCGATCACGGCGCTGGGCCGGGCCCGCGAGGTGCTCGGCCAGTCCGACGCGCTGCTGGCTGGCGCTTTCGCGGCTGGTTCGTTCTCCGGCGGCGAGCACGCCCAGCTGGTGCAGATCATCGGCGCGCACCGGTACCTGTTCGCGCAGGCGCTGCCCGCGCTGCCGGACGCCGAGCGGGTGGCCTACCAGCGGATGACCGAGGGTGAGGCGTTCACCCGCCTGCGCGCGCTCGAAGACCGGGTGATCGCCCAGGGCCGCGACGGCGCGCCGCCGCCGGTCACCGCCGCCGCGTGGCAGAGCGCGTACGAGCCGGCAGTCCTCCAGCTGCGCGAGTTCGAGCTGTCCAGCTCCGACGCGCTCGCCGACCGCGCCACGCCCGTCGCCGTCGGCGTGCTGCTCCGCCTCGCGCTGGCCGGCCTGCTCGGCCTCGCCGCGATCGCGCTGTCGCTGCTGATCTCGCTGCGCGTGGGTCGTTCGCTGATCCGGCGCCTCGGCGGCCTGCGGGAGAGCGCGATGGACCTCGCCGACCGGCGGCTGCCCGCGGTGGTCGCCCGGCTGCGGCGCGGCGAGGAGGTCGACGTCGCCGAGGAGGCACCCCCTCTGGAGTACGGCAGCGACGAGATCGGCCAGCTCGGACGGGCGTTCACCGAGGCGCAGCGCACGGCCGTGCAGGCCGCGGTCGACGAGGCCACGCTGCGGCAGGGCTTCAACGAGGTGTTCCTCAACATCGCCCGGCGCAGCCAGGCGCTGCTGCACCGCCAGCTCGCGCTCCTGGACTCGATGGAGCGGCGCAGCACCGACCCGGACGAGCTGGAAAACCTCTTCCGCGTCGACCACCTCGCCACCCGCATGCGGCGGCACGCCGAAGACCTGGTGATCCTCGCCGGCTCCGCGCCCGGCCGCGGCTGGCGTAACCCGATCGGCGTGATCGACGTGATCCGCGGCGCGGTGTCCGAAGTGGAGGACTACTCCCGGGTCTCGATCACGAAGGTGGAGCCGGCCGACATCGCCGGCCGCGCGGTCGGCGACGTGATCCACCTGCTGGCCGAGCTGATCGAAAACGCGACGTCGTATTCGCCGCCGGAGACGAAGGTGCAGGTCACTGGCGCTTCCGTGCCCAATGGGTACGCGATCGAGATCGAGGACCGCGGCCTCGGCATGACGCCGGACGCGATCGGTGAAGCCAACCGCAAGCTGAGCCGCCCGCCGGACTTCGACCCGGCCAACAGTGCCCGGCTCGGCCTCTTCGTGGTCGCCCAGCTCGGTGCCCGCCACGCCGTGAAGATCCAGCTGCGCCCCTCGCCGTATGGCGGGATCACCGCGATCGTGCTCGTGCCGCCGGACCTCGTCACTCCGCCGCCCGAGCCGGCCGCGCTGCCGGCGGGCCCGGGAAGCGGCGAGACTCCGCGGATGCGCCGGGCCCGCGCGCTGGCCAGCGTCGAGTCGGGGGCGCGCCGCCCGATCGAGGCGGTGGCCCGCCCGGTGCTGGTGCCCGCGCCCGCGATCGACGTCGAGGAGCCGACCGACCAGGCCACCGACGGGCTGCCCAAGCGGGTGCGCCAGGCAAGCCTCGCGCCGCAGCTGCGCGGTGAGCCGGCCGGCCCGCTCACGCTCGACCGGGTCGACGCCGAGCCGCCGCCCCGCTCCGCCGAGCAGGCGCGGGCCACGATGGCCGCGCTCCAGGCGGGCACCGCGCGTGGCCGCCGCGCCGCCGACGCCATCCCGCACCCCCGTCGTGAGCCGCACGCCGCCCCGCCGGTCCGGCGTGACGAGGGCGACCTGCCGTTCGCCGGTCGCGGCCCGGACGACAAGGTCGAGCTCGACGCCGGCGAGACCCAGTTCCTGCCGCTCGCCATCCGGCCGACCCGCCCCATCGAGCCGCTGCCGGCTGACGACCCCGTCCCGGTGCCGCCGGCACGCGGCACCGCGACGCCGCCACCCGGCGTGGTGGTGAGCCCGCCCTCGACCGGCGTCGCCCCTGAGGTGATCGACGGGCTGCCCCGCCGTAAGCGCGGTACCGGCACCGATGGGCCCGGGCGGCGGTCCACCGCCGGTGGGTTGCCGCGCCGCAAGACAGGAGACGACGGCGCCCGGCCGGCGCGCGGCGGCCTCGACGCGCTTCGACTCCGCAGGATCGGCGGCGGCGACCTGCCCACCCGGGATCCGGGTGCAGCCGGTGCCGAGGCGTTCCCGACCCGTGACACCGATCCGCCGGCACCTCGCGCGGACGCCAAGGGTCACGGTAAGAAGACCGGTGAAGAGGGCAAGGCCACGCGCGACAAGACCCCGCCCGCCGAGCCGGAAGGAGCCGAGTAGTGGTGTCGACGACCAGCCCGGCCGCCAGACTCAACTGGCTGCTCGACGACCTGATCGAGCGGGTGCCGTCCGCGCACCATGCCGTCGTGCTCTCCGCCGACGGGCTGCTCATGGGCTCGTCACACGGCTTGACCAGAGAAGACGCCGAGCACCTCTCCGCGATGGCGGCCGGTTTCCAGAGCCTGGCCAAGGGGGCGAGCCGCCACTTCGAGACCGGCCCGGTGCGCCAGACGGTGGTCGAGATGGAGGGGGCGTACCTCTTCGTCACCGCCGCCGGTCGAGGAGCGTGCCTGGCGCTGCTGGCCGGCATCGACTCGGACATTGGCTTGATCGCATATGAGATGGCGATGCTGGTCGCGCGGGTCGGACAAAACATGAGCACACCCAGCCGCCACCCCACGGTGCCCTCCGATGCGGGGTGAGGGCGCGGGCGCTGTGCCGGCCAACGGGCGCCACGGACCCGTTGGCCCGGGCGAAGGCCGGCATGACTGGCTCGACGACGACGCCGGGCCGGTAGTCCGTCCGTACACGGTGACGGGTGGCCGGGTGCGTCCGGTCACCGGCGGGTTCGACCTGATGGCGTTCGTGCTGGCGGCGCCGGGCTCCGCCAGCTCGCCGGACGCCGCGTACCTCCAGCCGGAGCACCGCGCGATCCTCGCCAAGGCCGAGGACCCCGTCTCGGTGGCCGAGCTGGCCGCCGCGCTCAACCTTGTCGTCGGGGTGGTCCGGGTGCTGCTCGGCGACCTCCTGGCGGCCGGCCTGATCGCGATGCACGAGCCGTCCACGGCGGCCCACTTCCCCGAAGACGACGTCCTCCAGGCGGTGGTGAATGGACTCCGGGCACTCTGACCTCGACTCCGATCGGCGGATCCCGCTCGCGCTGAAGATCCTCATCGCGGGCGGATTCGGTGCCGGCAAGTCCACTTTGGTGGGTGCGGTGAGCGAGATCCGGCCGTTGCACACGGAGGAGGTCCTCACCCACGCCGGCATCGGCACCGACGACCTGGTCGGCGTGGAGGGCAAGCGCACCACCACCGTGGCGATGGACTTCGGGCGTATCACCATCAACGAAGACCTTCAGGTGTACCTCTTCGGCACGCCCGGGCAGGACCGCTTCTGGTTCCTCTGGGACGAGCTGGCGTACGGCGCGCTCGGCGCCGTGGTGCTCGCCGACACCCGCAGGCTGGCCGACAGCTTCCCCTCGGTCGACTACTTCGAGCGCCACGGCATCCCGTTCGTCGTGGGTGTCAACTGCTTCGACGGCGCCCGGCGGTACACGTCCGAGGCGGTGCGCCAGGCGCTCGACCTCGACCGCGACGTGCCCGTGGTGCTCTGCGACGTGCGCCACCGGCAGTCCGGCAAGCTCGTGCTGATCGCGCTGGTCGAGCACGTGGCCGGCTACCACGGCCACCCGGTCCCGGCCTGAGCCCTGCGCAGGGCGCTGCGGCGGCGGTACGCGAGCTCGCCCACGCAGGTCACCCCGAGCACGAGCGCGGTGACCGCGACCGGAGCGTGCGCCGGTGTGTCGGCGTGCGCCGCGGCGACCAGCAGCCCGGTGAGGCCGAGGCTCCCGCTGTGCACGCGCGGCGTGAGCGGGCTCTCCATGCGCACCATGACGCCGGCGGCCGCGAGCGCGAACACCAGGCACACCAGGTACGTACCACAGTGGACGAGCAACGGCAGGCCCGCGCCGTAGACGACCAGCACCGTGCGGCTCAGCCCGGCCGAGGCGACGAAGAAGATGACCGAGTGCCAGGAGGGGCGGCGGGTGCCGCGTATCCGGAAGGCGGCCTCGCCCAGGACCACCGCGGTGACCAGCAGCGCCGCCGCGGGCACCGGGGCCCACGGGTGGACGTCACCGTGCAGCGTCGCGTAGAGCAGCCCGGTCATGCCGAGGCTGGCGCTGCACACGCGGGAGGTGAGCGCGCTGCGGGCCCGCTCGACGAGCCGGGCGACGAGGACGGCCAGCGCGGCGCAGAGCGCGTACACGCCGACGTGGGCGTGCGGCTCGGGGTCGCCCTGACCGCGCGCGAGCAGCGTGCGGGCAACGTTGGCGGCCCCGACGTAGAAGATGAGCGAGTGCCAGCTCGGCCGGGCGAACACACCCGTTTTGTACCTGTCGTGATGATCTCATCGGCCGGTTTTCGACCGCGCCCACCGACGTGGTTCGACCAAGATCGGAAGAACTATTTGTTGCGCCCGCCAAGCTCCGGTTGCTGGTGCCACGCCGCTGTTCCGCAAATCACGTAACTGGACGGTAGGTGGGCCGTAACTTTCCGCTGTGGGAAAGGTGAGGGACCGCGCACCCGACGAGTGGGACTGCGTCGTCTTCATGGCGGTGGTGGAGGCCGGCACCCGGCAGCGCGCCGTGCGGCTGCTCGCCGACCGGTACGACGAGCACATCACGGTCGAGGGCGTGCGCACCATCCTCTTGAAGATCAACAGGTGGTTGGGGCGCCCGGCGCTGCGCGAGGGAGTCGGCCCGCGCGGCAAGGCCGAGCTGACCGTGCGCGGGCGCCGCTTCCAGCGCTTCTGTGAACGCGTCCGCAGCCTCTACCAGGAGGAGAGAGGTCGCCTCGCGGAGTCGGACGTACCCCGCCTGGTGTGCCTGCCGCACCACGCCACGATCGTCAAGACGCTCTACGTGGAGATGCTCGCCCAGCACCCGGCCGGCGTCGAGAAGGTCGGCATCGAGGAGCTTCAGCAGAGCGACCGCGGCAACGAGTCCTTCTTCGACCAGGCGTTCTGGCCGCTCACCACCGGCACGTACCACCTCGCGATCGGACAGCCCCCGCCGGCCGAGTTCCGCGACGAGCTGCAGTCCGACCTGCTGTACCAGTCGCAGCTGGAGGTCCTGGTACCCGCCGACTACCCGGGCGACGCGATGCCGCTGGCCGAGTTCGTGCGCAGCGTCTCGCACGTGCCGCCCAAGGACTCACGCGCCCGCATCCTGCTGGAGGAGCGGATCGCCGCGCGCCGGATAGACGACCCGGGCGAGGAGCGGCGGGTGGCCAGCGCCACGTACGAGATCGGCAGCGTCATCGAGCGCGTCGCCCTGCTGCACGAATGCGGCCTGTCGAGCCCGCTGGTGCTCGCGCCCTCGGACATCGCGCTCATTTACAAGCCCGGCATGCGCTTCGGCGGCGCGGGCGTCGAGCACTCCAAGTGGGTACCGCTGCACCACGAGTCCGAGCGGCTCACGCTGGAGGTGCACGTGACGACGGCCAACCCCCGTCCCAACCACCTGCGGCCGATCGTCGCGCTGCTCAAGAAGATCTGCGCCGACCAGCCCCGCCTGCGCGGTGAGGTGACGTCAGTCCACCACGACGACGTCGAGCCGCCGGGGCCCGTGTACGCCCTCGACCCGGTTTAGCTCGATGTCGCTGGTGGCCGACGGGCCGGAGACGAGCGTGAGCGGCCGGGTCGGGTCGGCGAGCCGGGCCAGCGCCTCCGGCACGCCGCCCACGATCTGTCCGGTGTGGACGACGCAGATGTGGTGGTCGGGCACGAGCGTGAGCGCCCTGCGTCCCTGGTCCGGTCCCGCGTCGAGGATCAGCGTCCCGGTCCGCGCGACGGCGACAGCGCACCCGGTCAGCACCGCGACCCCGGGAGCGTCGAGGTCCGCCACCGCGAGCGGCTCCCGCAGGACCCGTCCCTGGTACGCCTCGAGCCACTCCGGCGGCGCACCGGGCGGCACCACGGCCGCTGAGGCGTCACTCAGCAGCTCGCCGATCGCGCCGGCCAGCTCGTGTGGCCCGCATCGCCGCACCGTCGCCTTGTAGTCGACCAGCCGGTCGACGAGCAGCTCGACGAGGTCGTCGCCCTCGTCGACGGCCCGGTAGTCCCGCGGCACCGTGACCGGAGCGCTCGGCCGCGCCGTCCGGACCCGCCGCAGCACCTCATCGCGTGCGCTCATGAGCCCACCACTCTCGGAACGTCTGCTTCGCCGGCAGGGGAGCGTCGCGAGTGGACGTCCACTTTGACAACGGCCAGGGGAGGTGGCGCACCGCGCCGCGACGGCCGGTCGCCCAGCGGATCGGGGCGGCTCCGCGGCGGGCGGCACGGAGCGCTGCCGCGTACCGGCGGCGATCCCGCATGATCCAGGACAGCGCGCGCATCGCCGCGCGCTCGGCGGGCGGGTGCGGCCCGGTCTGTCGCAGGTGGACGAGCACCTCGGGGATGTTGATGCGCACCGGGCAGGCGTCGTAGCAGGCGCCGCAGAGCGTGGACGCGTACGGCAGGGTGCGGTTGGCGCCCCCGCCGCTGAGCTGGGGCGAGAGGATCGCGCCGATCGGTCCAGGGTAGACGGAGCCGTAGGCGTGGCCGCCGACCCGCTCGTACACCGGGCAGACGTTGAGGCACGCGGAGCAGCGGATGCACCGCAGCGCCTGCCGCCCCACGTCGTCGGCGAGCGTCTCGGTGCGCCCATTGTCGACGAGGACGATGTGGACGGTCTGCGGACCGTCGCCGGGCGTGACGCCCGTCCACAGTGAGGTGTACGGGTTCATCCGCTCGCCCGTCGACGAGCGGGGCAGCAGCTGCAGGAAGACCTCGAGGTCACGGAACGTGGGCAGGATCTTCTCGATGCCGACCACGGAGATGAGCGTCTCGGGGAGGGTGAGGCACATGCGGCCGTTGCCCTCGGACTCGACCACCACGAGCGTGCCCGACTCGGCGACCGCGAAGTTGGCGCCGGAGATGCCGACCCGCGCGGAGAGGAACTTCGCCCGCAGGTGCCGCCGCGCCGCCTCGGCCAGCGCGGGCGGGTCGTCGGTCAGCGCGGAGAGGCCGTTGCGGTGGAAGATGTCGCGGATTTGCGACCGGTTGTAGTGGATCGCGGGCACGAGGATGTGCGAGGGCGTGTCGCCGGCCAGCTGGACGATCAGCTCGGCGAGGTCGGTCTCCACCGCGGCGATGCCGGCGGCCTCCAGCGAATCGTTGAGGCCGATCTCCTGGGTGACCATCGACTTCACCTTGACCACCTCGGCGGTACCGGTGTCGCGCACCAGGGCGGTGACCACCGCGCACGCCTCGGCCGCGTCGCGGGCCCAGTGCACGGTCGCACCGGCCGCGGTCGCCGCCGCCTCGAACTGCGTCAGCAGCTCCGGCAGCCGGCTGAGCACGTCGTCCTTGATGGCCGCACCAGACCGGCGCAGCTCCTCCCAGTCGGGCACCTCGCCGACCATGCGCAGGCGCTTGTCGCGGATCGTGTGGGTGGCGTTGCGCAGGTTGGCCCGCAGCTGCGCGTCGCCCAACTCCTTGCGCGCCGCCACCGGAAACGGCAGCCGGGCCACGATGTTTCCGCCACTCATGATGCCGCCAGGATCTCGGCGTAGTGGATGGGCTTGGCCGGGCCGCCCGCGCGGGACAGGCCGCCGCCGATGTGGGCCAGGCACGAGTTGTCGACCGCCGCCACGTACTCGGCGCCGGTGTCCACGATGGAGCGGCACTTGTCGGCGAGCATCGCGCCGGAGACGCCTGCGTTCTTCATCGCGAAGGTGCCGCCGAAACCGCAGCACTCCTCCGCGCCGGGCAGGTCGAGCAGCTCCAGGCCGCGCACCGACTCGAGGAGCCGCCGCGGCCGGTCGCCGAGGCGGAGCATGCGCAGGCCGTGGCAGGTGGGGTGGTAGGTCACCCGGTGCGGGAAGGTGGCCCCCACGTCGGTCACGCCGAGCACGTCGACGAGAAACTCGGACAGCTCGTACGTGCGGGCGACCACCTCACCCGAGTCCGGCGCCAGCTTCGGGTACCAGTCGCGGACCATCGCCACGCACGAGCCGGAGGGCCCGACCACCGCGTCGTAGCCGTCGAAGGTCTTCACGAAGTTGGCCACCAGCGGCAGGGCCTCCTCGCGGTAGCCGCTGTTGGCGTGCATCTGGCCGCAGCACCCCTGCTCCACCGGAAACTCGACGGTGTGGCCGAGGCGCTCAAGGACCTCGACGACCGCGCGGCCGGTACCGGGGAAGACGAGGTCGTTGACGCACGTGACGAAGAGCGCGACTTTCATGCGAACCCCGAAGGTCGGGCCGGGAGAAGTAGGGCAGATGCCGCTCGCGGGCCGCGGCGATGTGCGCGCGCATGGCGGCGGCGGCGCGGTCCGGGTCGCGCGCGACGATCGCGTCGACGACGCGGTGGTGCTCCTGCGCACTGATCCCGTAGTGCGCCTGTGGAAAGTGCAGGCGGAAGAGGTGCAGGTGCGAGCGGAGCCGGACCACGGCCTCGTGGAGCATGCGGTTGCCGGAGGTCTCGGCGAGGAGGTTGTGAAAGCGGGCGTCCTGCGCGGTGAAGGCGGCAATCGCGGGGTACCCCTCCGTGGCGGGCTCCGGGTCGGGAAGGTCGGCCTCCGCGCGCAGCCGGTCCACATCGGACGCCGTGGCCGCCGAGGCGGCGCGGCTGGCCGCCGGCGGCTCCAGGATCAGCCGCATCTCCACCAGCTCCTCGAACTCCTCGCGGGTGAGCAGCGGCGCGGCCGTGTAGCCGGCGAGCGGGCGCTTGCGGACCAGCCCGTCGGCCTCCAGCCGGGCCAGCGCTTCGCGCACCGGCGTGGGCGAGACCTCCAACTGGCGGGCGAGGGCGTCGATGTTGATACGGGCGCCGGGCGCCACGGCGTGATCCATGATCAGCGCTTGCACCGACTCGTAAACGTCCTCGGTGAGCGTCAGTCGCCGCGCCGGCCGCATCGTTGCCACGATCGTAGATCCTATACGATTCGCAGAAGCTAGATCAACCGGTGGCGTTCTGGTTGGATCAGAGCGTGACATCCATTCCTTCGCCCCCGCCCACCCTCAACTCCTCTACATCGGGTGCTACACGGCGGAGATGGGCGGAGAAGGGGTCGGCATCACGGCCGTGCGGCGTGACCCGGCGACCGGCCGGCTCGACTCGCTCGGCGTTGTCGCCCCCACGCCGTCGCCCTCGTTCCTGGCCTGGCACCCGACGCTCCCCGTGCTGTACGCGACCAACGAGCTCGACGAAGGCAGCGTCAGTGCCTGGGCCGTGCAGGGGGAGACCGACCTGCGCCCGCTCGGCACCAGCCCGACCGGTGGCGCCCACCCCTGCCACCTTGTCGTCGCGCCCGGCGGGCGGTACCTGTCGCGGGCCGCGGCGATGTGCGCGCGCATGGCGGCGGCGGCGCGGTCCGGGTCGCGCGCGACGATCGCGTCGACGACGCGGTGGTGCTCCTGCGCACTGATCCCGTAGTGCGCCTGTGGAAAGTGCAGGCGGAAGAGGTGCAGGTGCGAGCGGAGCCGGACCACGGCCTCGTGGAGCATGCGGTTGCCGGAGGTCTCGGCGAGGAGGTTGTGAAAGCGGGCGTCCTGCGCGGTGAAGGCGGCAATCGCGGGGTACCCCTCCGTGGCGGGCTCCGGGTCGGGAAGGTCGGCCTCCGCGCGCAGCCGGTCCACATCGGACGCCGTGGCCGCCGAGGCGGCGCGGCTGGCCGCCGGCGGCTCCAGGATCAGCCGCATCTCCACCAGCTCCTCGAACTCCTCGCGGGTGAGCAGCGGCGCGGCCGTGTAGCCGGCGAGCGGGCGCTTGCGGACCAGCCCGTCGGCCTCCAGCCGGGCCAGCGCTTCGCGCACCGGCGTGGGCGAGACCTCCAACTGGCGGGCGAGGGCGTCGATGTTGATACGGGCGCCGGGCGCCACGGCGTGATCCATGATCAGCGCTTGCACCGACTCGTAAACGTCCTCGGTGAGCGTCAGTCGCCGCGCCGGCCGCATCGTTGCCACGATCGTAGATCCTATACGATTCGCAGAAGCTAGATCAACCGGTGGCGTTCTGGTTGGATCAGAGCGTGACATCCATTCCTTCGCCCCCCGCCCACCCTCAACTCCTCTACATCGGGTGCTACACGGCGGAGATGGGCGGAGAAGGGGTCGGCATCACGGCCGTGCGGCGTGACCCGGCGACCGGCCGGCTCGACTCGCTCGGCGTTGTCGCCCCCACGCCGTCGCCCTCGTTCCTGGCCTGGCACCCGACGCTCCCCGTGCTGTACGCGACCAACGAGCTCGACGAAGGCAGCGTCAGTGCCTGGGCCGTGCAGGGGGAGACCGACCTGCGCCCGCTCGGCACCAGCCCGACCGGTGGCGCCCACCCCTGCCACCTTGTCGTCGCGCCCGGCGGGCGGTACCTGGTGAGCACCAACTACACGAGCGGCAGCGTGGCCGTGCACCGGCTCGGCGACGACGGCGCGCTGGGCGAGCGGACCGACCTGCTGGTGCACGAGGGCACCGGTCCCGACCCGAAGCGGCAGGAGCGGGCGCACGCCCACATGGCCTCACCCAACCCGGTCGGTGGCGCGATCCTCGTGGTCGACCTGGGCACCGACGCGGTCTACCGGTACTCGCTGGAGGTTGGCACCGGCCGCCTCGTGCCGGTCGGGCCGAAGATCCACGTTCGCGCCGGCTCGGGGCCGCGGCACATCGCCCGCCACCCCGACGGCCTCCGGGCTTACCTGGTGGGCGAGCTTGACGCGACGGTGACGGCGTACGACATCGACGGCCTCGCCGGTGCGCTGCACGAGCGCGGTCGGGTAGCTTCCACCCGCCTTACCGGCGGCCAGCCCTCCGAGATCGCGGTGAGCGCCGACGGCCGCTTCCTCTACGTCGCCAACCGCGGCCCGGACACGGTCTCGGTGTTCACACTCGACGCGGACCCGCCGTCGTACCTGGCCGAGGTGCCGACCGGCGGCAAGTGGCCACGGCACTTCGCGTTGGTGGGCGAGCACCTGTACGTGGCCAACGAGCGGTCGCACGCCGTCGTCGGCTTCCATCTCGACCGCGACTCGGGCGTTCCGCAGGAGCCGGGCAACGCCTTGGAGGTCCCCAGCCCCACCTGCGTTTTGCCCGCTAAGTCCTTATAGGCCGATATCGCGAATGAAGAGCATCGCTTGAACGAATGGGGATTGGTCCCGGAATATAGGGGATTCCCTAAACGGTCCGGCGCTATACAGCTACACCCTGTGACCGAATATCAGCCAGAAGGTCGCTGATCCGTAACTTTCGGCCGAACGTACCTGGCGACGTGCGGGAAGCGTCAGCAGGATGGGACCGTGCCAGGCCGCCATCGCATGCGTAGCAACTACCGCGGAGCAGGCGCCATCGCTGCCGCGATGGCGCTTGTCGTCGTTGTAGGTGGCTCGTGGTTCGGATATCGGGAGCTCGCCGGCTCGCGGTGCGCCGGCGAGGTGAAGCTTGCAATGGCCGCCTCACCCGAGATCGCACCCGCTGTGCGTTCCACGGTGGACAAGTGGAGCGGCGACGGCGGCTCGGCCGGCGGCACCTGCGTGGTCGTGGACATCAGCGAGGTCAACTCGGTCGACATGGCCGCGGTGATCGCCGCCCAGCACAACGTCGGCCTGGCCGGCGTCGGCAGTGCCAACGGCACGCTCCAGCTGCCCGACGTGTGGCTGCCCGACTCCTCGACCTGGCTGGTGCGGCTCAAGACGCTGGCACCCGGGTTCACCCCCACCGACGGCGGCTCGGTCGCGCGCAGCCCCGTGGTCGCCGCGATGCCCGAGCCGCTCGCGGAGAGCCTCGGATGGCCGGACAAGAAGGTGGGCTGGGCCGACCTGCTCAAGCAGATCACCACCGGCACCGGCCTGCGCACCGGCATCGTCGAGCCGACCCGCGACGCCGCCGGCCTGTCGGGCCTGCTCTCGCTCGCCGCGGCCGCGGCCACCGCCGGGGGCAGTGCGCCGCAGGCGCAGACCGCGGCGCTGCGTTCGCTCGCGATCGGCCGCTCGGCACTGCGCGACGATCTGGTGGCCAAGTTTCCCCAGGCGTCCGACGCCGCCTCGCTCGCCTCCGGGCTGAACGTGGCGCCGCTGTCCGAGGAAGACGTCATCGCCTACAACGCGAAGAAGCCGCCGGTGCCGCTGGCCGCGCTCTACGTGGAGCCGACGCCGGCGCCGCTCGACTACCCGTTCGCCATCATGCCGGGCGTCGACCCGGCCAAGACCGCGGCGGCCGAGGCGGTGCACGAGGCGCTCGACAGCGGTGCGTTCCGCAACCTGCTCGGCGCGCAGGGTCTCCGCTCGCCCGACGGCACCTGGGGTGCCGGCTTCGTGGCACCCACCGGCGCGCCAAGCCCGGCCGGCGGCCCGCCGTCCGCGACACCCAACGCCGGTGGCAAGGCGGCGGGCGGGCTGGACCCGGCGGCGCTCGACCGCTCGCTGGCCACCTGGACCGCGGTCACCGCGCCCGGCCGCATGCTCGCCGTCATGGACGTCTCCGGCTCGATGCTGGAGGAGGTGCCCGAGGCGGACAACGCCACCCGCATGGCGGTGACGCTCGCCGCCGCGCAGGCTGGGCTCAACCTCTTCGACGACTCGTGGGCGCTCGGGCTGTGGACGTTCTCCACGCGGCTCGACGGCAACAAGGACTGGCGCCAGCTCGTGCCGATCGGGCCGCTGAGCAGTAACCGGCCGCAGATGCTCGGCGCGCTCAAGACGATCTCGCCGAAGCCCGACGGCGACACCGGGCTGTACGACACGCTGCTCGCCGCGTACAAGGCGGTCCAGGACGAGTGGGCGGCCGACCGGGTCAACTCGATCGTGATGTTCACCGACGGCAAAAACGACGACGACAACGGGATCAACGAGCAGACGCTGCTGGCTCAGCTGAAGGATCTCGCCGACCCGCGGCGGCCGATCCAGGTGATCATCCTGGGCATCGGGAGCGGCGTCGACGAGGGGCAGCTCAAGCGGATTACGAGCGTCACCGGTGGCGGTGTCTTCGTCACCAAGGACCCGACCAAAATCGGTGACATCTTCCTCAAAGCCCTCGCATTGCGGCCCGCGGCACCGCGTTGACCTGCGGCTATACCTGTTGTAGGCAATTGACTACCTTGCGTACATGTACGTTCGGTTGGTTGATCGCAATGAACTGACAGTTTTTTGTCGGAAGCCCGTGCGGGGTGCCGCCGTAGGTCAAGATGTCCTGGTGCTCCGGCGCCGCCGGCCCCGAAAATGGGTCCGGCGCTTGCCGTGAGGGCACAGTCGACTTGACAAGCTGGGGAGGGCTGGTGACGTCGGCGACTCTCCTGACGCGTCCGGTGGGGGTACCGAGCGCGGCGGAAACGACGGGCGCGCTGCTGCGCGCACGACTCCGCACGTATGAGCGGGCATTGATGGTGCTGGACCTCGCCATCATCTCGTTCGCCGTGCTCGCAGGCTATTTCGGCCGGTTCAACTGGGTGGTGGAGCCGTTTGGCGGGGTGAGCCGGTCGGCTCGCAGATCCCCTACCCGGTGGTCGGGCCGGGCCTCGTGCTGGTCTGGCTCGCCTCACTCAAGCTGCTGCGCTGCTACGACGACCGCGTCCTGGGATACGGCGCGGACGAGTACCGCCGGGTCACCTCGGCGAGCCTCCGCTTGGCCGGCGCGATAGCCATCGTGGGGTACGTGGCGAACATCGGCGTCGCCCGGGGCTTCCTGGCCCTGACGTTCGCGACCGGCACGGTGGGCCTGGTCGGCGGCCGCTACCTGGCTCGCAAGTGGCTGCACCGGGCGCGCGTCAAGGGCACCGGCTGGTCGCGTCGCGTGCTGGTCGTGGGCGACGCGCCGCACGTGCTGGAGCTGGTGCACACACTGCGCCGCGAGCCGTACGCGGGCTATCGCGTGGTCGGCGCCTGCATCCCGGACGCGCTGCTCGCGCCGGTGCCGCAGCGCCTGGGCGACGTGCCGGTCGTGGGCTCGTTCCGCAGCATCCTCGAGTCGGCCCGCGCGGCCGGCGTCGACACCGTCGCGGTGACCGCATCGGGCGAGCTGACCGCGGCCCGCCTGCGCCGGCTGGGCTGGCAGATGGAGGGCACCGGCATCGACCTGGTGCTCGCACCCGCCCTCACCGACGTCGCCGGCCCGCGGATCCACACCCGCCCGGTCGCCGGGCTGCCGCTGATCCACGTGGAGGCACCGGAGTTCCGCGGCACCCGCAAGATCGTCAAGGGCTTCGTCGACAGGTTCACCGCCACGCTCGGCCTGACGATCGCGCTGCCGCTGATGATCGCGATCGCGATCGCCATCAAGCTCGACAGCAAGGGCCCGGTCATCTTCCGGCAGATCCGCGTCGGTCGCGGCGGCGAGGAGTTCGGCGTCTACAAGTTCCGCACGATGGTGGTCAACGCGGACGAGATGCTGGCCAAGCTGGCGGCCCGCAACGAGCACGACGGCCTGCTCTTCAAGATGCGCAAGGACCCGCGCGTCACCCGGGTCGGGCGCATCCTGCGCAAGTACTCGCTGGACGAGCTGCCCCAGCTGCTCAACGTGCTGTTCGGCCACATGAGCCTGGTGGGCCCGCGCCCGCCGCTGCCCTCCGAGGTCGCCCGCTACGACGGCGACATCGCCCGCCGCCTGCTGGTCAAGCCCGGCATCACCGGCCTGTGGCAGGTCAGCGGCCGCTCGGATCTGTCCTGGGAGGACGGTCTGCGGCTCGACCTGTACTACGTGGAGAACTGGTCGCTCGCCACCGACGTCGTCATCATGTGGAAGACCATCGGCGCGGTCATGGCCAGCCGAGGAGCCTATTAGCCGTCCTTTGGACGCTCCGCACGTGGCGGCCGGCGGCGTGGGTGACTGCGGGTGCATCGGTAGCTGGGGCGCGCGTTGCTGCGCCTGAGTGAGTCGGGATGCGCCCGCCAAGCCCGACCGGCCGGCGGCATCGGCCGCGAGTGCATCTCCGACTGGGCGCATCGCCGCGCCCAGCTCCGGAGCCTTCCGCAGCCGCCACCCCAAGCCGCACCGAGCCACGCACCGCGCGGGCCGCGATCACGCTGCGCGACGGCGGACCGCGGCGGGCTTGTCCCGCGGATCCGGCAGCGGAGGTCGGGGGTTTCGGCGAGCCCTGGCGAGCCGCCGACCGCAGCGGTGCCCGCGGGAGCATGCGGTCCGCAGCTGACGCGGACGGGGGCAGATCCGATTGGGGTTAGGAAACCGGGCGGGTGAGCCAGCGGGCGGGGTGGTTGCGGATGGCGCGCACCACGGAGCCGGCGGCACCGACCACGGCCGCGTCGCCGCCGAGCACCGAGGGGCGGACGTCGACGGGCGACCAGGCGTCGGTGAGCACCCGGCAGTGGATCTGCGCCACGACGGCGGGGCAGATCCAGGGGGCGAGTGGCGCGTAGATGCCGCCGAGCACGACGGCCTCGACGTCGAGCAGGTTGACCACGCCGGCCACCGCCACACCGAGGGCCTCACCCGCCGCGGTCAGTGCCGAGAGCGTCGCCGGGTCGCCGCTCTCGGCGCGTGCCTTCAGGTCGTCGGTGTCGCCGGCGGAGGCGGCCCGCAGGATCGCCTCCTGGCCCGCGTACTGCTCCAGGCAGCCGCGCGCCCCGCACCGGCACGCCGGGCCGTCCGGGCGGACCGCCACGTGCCCCAACTCGCCGCTCCAGCCGCGCGCGCCGCGGAAGAGCGCGCCGTGCAGCACGATGCCGGCGCCGATGCCGATCTCGCCGGAGACGTACAGGAAGCTGGCCGGACCCGCGGGGCCCGCGTGCAACTCACCGAGCGCGGCGAGGTTGGCCTCGTTGTCCACGGAGAGCGCCAGCTCGCCGGATCCCGCCAGCCCCGACGCGACGCCGGCGGGGACGTCGACGTCCCGCCAGCCGAGGTTTGGCGCGAGGCGCACCACGCCGTCGGGCGTCACCAGCCCGGGCACCGCGAGCGCGGCGCCGGCCACCACCAAGCCCTCGCGCGCGGCGTGCGCGTGGGCGTCGGCGGCCAGCCGGGCGACCTCGGCCAGCACTTCGTCCGGGCGGCCGGGGCGCTGGTCGGCGTGGCGCACGTCGCGGTGCCGCACCGTGCCGGCCAGGTCGACCACGCAGGCCGCCAGGTAGTCCACGTTGATCTCGAGGCCGAGGCCGGCCGGGCCGCTCGCGGAGAGCACGAGCCCGGCGGCGGGGCGCCCGGCGCCGGCCCTCGGCGCGGGCTCCACCTCGGTCAGCAGGCCGCCGGCGATCAGGTCATCCACCAGCGCGGACACGGTGGCGCGGGTGAGACTTGTGGCGGCGGCGATGTCGGCGCGGGACGGCGGGCGGGCGGCGTTTGCGGCGTGCCGCAGCACGAGCCCCAGGTTGTGCTCGCGCAGCGAAGCCTGCCGTACGGGCCCGTCCGTCATGCCCTTGACAGTGCCACACCAGGGGCAAATAATTCAACCGTTGAACAAATCGCGGATGTTACATGGAGGTCAAAATATGTCTGTCCAGCCCACCCGCGCCGACAAGTTCTCATTCGGCCTCTGGACCGTGGGTTGGCAGGCCCGCGATCCCTTCGGTGACGCCACCCGCACGCCGCTCGACCCGATCGAGGCCGTCCACAAGCTCACCGAGCTGGGTGCTTACGGCATGACGTTCCACGACGACGACCTCGTGCCCTTCGGCGCCGACAACTCCAGCCGCGACGAGGTCGTCTCCCGCTTCCGCAAGGCGCTCGACGAGACCGGCCTCGTCGTCCCGATGGTGACCACCAACCTGTTCACCCACCCGGTGTTCAAGGACGGCGGCTTCACCAGCAACGACCGCTCGGTCCGGCGCTACGCGCTGCGCAAGGTGCTGCGCAACATTGACCTGGCCGCCGAGCTGGGCGCGCAGACGTTCGTGATGTGGGGTGGCCGCGAGGGCGCGGAGTACGACGCGGCCAAGGACGTGCGCGCCGCGCTGGACCGCTACCGGGAGGCCGTCGACACCCTCGCGCAGTACGTGATCGACCGCGGCTACGGCCTGCGCTTCGCGCTGGAGCCCAAGCCCAACGAGCCCCGCGGCGACATCCTGCTGCCCACGGTGGGGCACGCGCTCGCGTTCATCGCCCAGCTCGACCACGGCGACATGGTCGGCCTCAACCCCGAGGTGGGCCACGAGCAGATGGCCGGGCTCAACTTCGCGCACGGCATCGCCCAGGCGCTGTGGGCCGGCAAGCTCTTCCACATCGACCTCAACGGGCAGCGCGGCATCAAGTTCGACCAGGACCTGGTCTTCGGGCACGGCGACCTGCTCAACGCGTTCGCGCTGGTCGACCTGCTGGAGCACGGCGGTCCGGCCGGCGGCCAGGCGTACGAGGGCCCGCGCCACTTCGACTACAAGCCGTCCCGCACCGAGGACTACGAGGGCGTGTGGGAGTCGGCCAAGGCCAACATGCGGATGTACCTGCTGCTCAAGGAGCGCGCCAAGGCGTTCCGCGCCGACCCCGAGGTGCAGGAGGCGCTCGCCGCCGCCCGCGTCGCCGAGCTGGCCCAGCCCACGCTCGGCGCGGGCGAGACGATCGCCGACCTGCTCGCCGACACCAGCGCGTGGGAAGACTTCGACGCCGACGCCAAGGGCGCGCAGGGCTACCACTTCGTCCGTCTCAACCAGCTCGCTGCCGAGCACGCGATCGGCGCCCGCTGACAGCTGACCCAGCCCGGTCGGGGTCCCACGGGGCCCCGACCGGCACCGTCGAAAGGGAGGGACGGCATGCTCGTCGCTGGAGTCGACTCGTCGACGCAGTCGTGCAAGGTGGTGGTCCGTGACGCGGAGACCGGCGCGCTCGTCCGCGAAGGGCGGGCCGGTCATCCGGACGGCACCGAGGTCGATCCGGCCGCCTGGTGGGCGGCGCTGAACACCGCGATCGAGGCGGCCGGCGGCCTCGATGACGTGGCGGCCGTGTCGGTGGCGGGGCAGCAGCACGGGATGGTCTGCCTCGACGAGGGGGCGAGGTCGTCCGGCCCGCCCTGCTGTGGAACGACACCCGCTCCGCCGGTGCCGCGGCCGAGCTGGTCGAGGAGTTGGGCGGCGGGCAGGCGTGGGCGGACGCGGTCGGGCTGGTGCCGGTGGCCTCGTTCACCATCACCAAGCTGCGGTGGCTGGCGACAAACGAGCCGGCCAACGCCGACCGCACCGCCGCGGTGTGCCTGCCGCACGACTGGCTGACCTGGAAGCTCGCCGGCACCGGCCGCCTCGACGCGCTGCGCACCGACCGCAGCGACGCCAGCGGCACCGGCTACTGGTCCACGCCCACCGGGCAGTACCGCCCCGACCTGCTGCGGCTCGCGTTCGGGCGGGAGCCGATCCTGCCGGAGGTGCTCGGGCCGACCGGTGTCGCCGGTACCCTGCCGGGCGGAGCCCCGCTCGGGCCGGGCGCGGGCGACAACGCCGCCGCCGCCCTGGGCGCCGGCGCCCTCCCCGGTGACGTGCTCGTCTCGATCGGCACGTCGGGCACCGCGTTCAGCGTCGCGGAGACCCCGGCCGCCGACGCCAGCGGCACGGTCGCCGGCTTCGCCGACACCACCGGCCGGTTCCTGCCCCTTGTCGCCACGCTCAACGCGGCCCGCGTGCTGGACGCGGCCGCGCGGTTGCTCGGCGTCGACCACGCGGAGCTGTCCCGCTTGGCGTTGAGCGCGCCGCCCGGTGCGGATGGGCTCTCTCTCGTGCCGTACCTGGAGGGCGAGCGCACCCCCAACCGTCCGAACTCGACCGGCTCGCTGCACGGCCTCACCCTCGCCACCTCAACCCCGGCTCACCTGGCCCGGGCGGCCGTGGAGGGCATGCTCTGCGCGCTGGCCGACGGCCTCGACGCGCTGGTGGCGCAGGGCGCGATGGTCAACCGGGTGATCCTGGTCGGCGGCGGCGCCCGCTCCGAGGCGGTCCGCCGGATCGCGCCCGAGGTCTTCGGCGCGCCGGTGGTCGTGCCTCCCCGGGTGAGTACGTGGCCGACGGCGCCGCCCGCCAGGCCGCCTGGGTCGCGCTCGGCGGCGACGAGCCTCCAGCCTGGACCGCCGGCGCGGTGGACGAGTACGAGGCCAAGGCCGTCCCCGCGATCCGGGAGCGCTACGCCGAGGCACGCGAACACGTGATCGACCGAACCGGTTGATCGACGCGCGCTCCGGTGCGCCCGCGGGTTACCGTCGATGGGTATGACCGCACCGCAGGAAGATCCGGAGCAGACCGCTGGCGGCGACTCGCCGCCAGCGGTACACGCGCGTGCGGTGGCGCTCACCGAGTACCTGCTGGCGGTGCGCGCACTGCTGGAAAAGCCGGTGCGGACCGTGCCGGCCGCCGACGCGTACTGGCAGGACGACCTGCCGACCCACGTCGAGTGCGGCATCGGCCCCTTCAAGCCGGGCGGGAGCTGGCTGCGGGTCGGCCGCCCGGACCCGCCGGACCCGCCCTCCATCCCGACTCCGCTCCTGCGCCACCTCGTGTGGGACCTGTCGCACACCGCGCCGCCCACGATCGGCGAAGTGCCCGAGGAGACCCAGAACGCCTTCACCGAGTGGCGCGACGGCCAGTGGGAGCCGTGGGCCCGCGAGCACCAGCTCGCCGAGGTGACCCGCCGGCTGCACGACCGCCTCTACGACCTGCGCTACCGCGTCGACATCGACGCGGCCCGGGTCGAGCTTGTCTGGGGCCACCTCGTCCTGCGCCACCGCGACATCCACTACCCGCTGCTGGCCACGCCGGTCGCGATCGAGTACGACCCGGACTCCACCACCGTCTCCGTCACCCCGCAGGGCCCGCCGCGGCTGCAGGTCGACGCGCTCGGCGATCTCGACGGGCGGCGGGTGGCCGACCTGCTCGACCTCGGCGGCACCGGCGGGCAGGTCGACATCGACCCGTGGGACGCGGCCGAGCGGCTCGACTTCGCCCGCCGCGCCACCCGACGCCTCGGCCTGGAGCAGGACGCGGTCGTCGACACCGGCGTCATGTTCGTGCGGCCGCGCCAGCGCATGGTCCGCCGCTTCCTCGAGCAGCTCCGCGAGCGCCTGACCAGCGGCAGCCCCGAGGTCGGCGCCCTCGCGGGCGTGCTCGCGCACGAGCCGAGCCGGCTGCGGATGCCCGACGACGACCCGGAGGCGTGGACGCGCACCAGCGAGCGGCTGCTGATGCCGATGGCCACAAACGACGCGCAGGAGTCGATCGCCCGCCGCCTGGCCGCGCACCGCAACGTCGCCGTGCAGGGCCCGCCCGGCACCGGCAAGACGCACACCATTCGCAACCTCATCTGCCACCTCGTCGCGCACGGCAAGCGGGTGCTCGTGCTGGCGCAGAAGGAGGACCCGCTGCGGGTCCTGCGCGACGGGCTGCCGGAGGAGATCCAGCCGCTCTGCCTCGCCGTGCTGGGCCGCTCCGCCGACCAGCTCGTGCAGCTCCAGGTGGCCGCCCGCGAGCTCGCCGACCGCGCCGCCACATTGGACAGCGAGGCCGAGTCGGCCTGGGTGCGGCGCCTGCTCGCCGACGTCGAGGCGGCCGAGCAGGCGTTCGCCGTCGCGCGTGACGAGCTGCTCGCGGGCGCCGAGCGGGAAGCGCGGCGCTACGGCGGGCGCAGCGCCGGCGAGGTGGGCGAGTGGTTGCGCCGGCAGGCGGCCGACGCGCTGGTGCCGGACCCCGTGCCGCCGGGCACGCCGGCGCCGCTGGAGGCCGCCGAGTTCGCGGTGCTCACCGAGCTCGCGCGGCGCCTGACCGCCGCCGACCGCGCAGCCGCGCTCGGACCCCTGCCCACCGAGGGCCAGCTCCCGACCGGAGAGGCCATCGCCGCGCAACGCGACGCGCTCCGCGACGCACGCAAGGTCGTCGACGCGCTGCGAGACCGCGGCATGGCCATAGAAGGGGTACGAGCCATCGGGCCCACAGCCGTCGACGAGCTGGCCGCTGCGCTGCGCGGGGCGTCCGACGAGCTGACCCGCCGCGAGGGGAGCTGGACCGACCGGCTCGGCCAGCTGATCCGCGACCCGAGCTGGCGCGCGGTGTGGGACGGTCACGTGGCCGCCTGCCAGCAGCTCCTCGGTGAGCTGGGCCGGCGCACCTCGTTCGTGGCCGGGCGCCGCATCACCCTCCCCGAGCCCTACGCGGCGCAGCCCCGCCGCCTGCTCACCCAGCTCAGCGAGATCCGCGCGCGGTACGCGGCCGGCAAGCCGGTACGCCGCCTCACCCACGCCGAGCTTGCCCGGGTGGTGGCCGAGGTGCAGGTCGACGGCGAGCCGCTGCGCACCGTCGACGACGTCGAGCTCGTGGTGGCCACGGTGGAGCGCGAGCAGCTGCGGCAGCAGTTGGCCGCGCGGTGGGGCGAGTGGCGCACGCGGCTCGACGCGCCCATACCGCAGGACGCCTCCACCGAGCCGGAGCTGTGGGCGGGGCGCCTGCTCTCCTCGGCGGTGGCGGCGCTGGAGTGGGAGAGTCACCGCTGGCCGGAGCTGCACGCCACGCTCGTCACCGTCTTCCCACGCTGCCCCCGCGACGTCGACGCGCGGCAGATCGCCGAGCTGGCCGGCGCGGTCGAGGCGGCCGGCAACGTGTTCCTCGCCGACCGGCTCGAGGGCGAGCGGGGCGCGATGGCCGGCTGGCTGCGCCGCTTCGCGTCCGAGTCGCCGCAGCTACAGGCGCTCGCCGCGGCCTGGGATCGCGACGACCTCGCCGGCTGGGACGCCACGCTCACCGAGATCCGTCGACTGTGGACGCTGCGGCCGGACGCCACGCGGTACGCCGCCCTGCACGCCCGCCTCGCCACGGTCGCTCCGCAGTGGGCCGCCGCGATCGATGCCGGTTCCGCTGACTTCGACGGCGCCGCGGCGCTGCGGGCGTGGCAGTGGCGGCAGGCGCAGACCTGGTTCGACGAGGTGGTCGGCGACGTCGACGGCGCCGACCTGGGCCGGCGGCTGGAGCGGGCCCGCGACCAGATCCGCCGCCTCACCGCCGACCTGGTGGTCACCTCGGCCTGGCTGGAGGTCGCGCTCGCCCTCGACGACCGGCGCAAGGCGGCCCTCGCCGACTGGACCGCCGCGCTCCGCAAGATCGGAAAGGGCACCGGCAAGAGCGCCGCGCACTGGCAGGCGGCCGCCCAGCGGGCGATGTCCGAGGCGGTCACCGCCGTGCCGGTCTGGATCATGTCGATCGACCGGGCGCTGGAGCAGTTCCCCGGCCACCCGCCGATCTTCGACGTGGTGATCGTTGACGAGGCGTCACAGGCCGACCTCTTCGCGCTCCCGGTCCTCACGCTCGCCCGGCGCGCGGTCGTGGTCGGCGACGACCAGCAGATCGGGCCGCAGCTCGTCGGCGTGCCCACCGACCGGGTCAACGCGCTTGTCGCCGCGCACCTGCACCCCGCGGGCGTGCCCTCGGCGGAGCACTTCGACACCGAGAGCAGCCTCTACGACCACGCGGTGCGCCGCTCGCCGCAGCGCATCCTGCTCACCGAGCACTTCCGCAGCGTTCCCGAGATCATCGGCTTCTCCAGCGGCGCCTACTACGACGGCAAGATCCAGCCGCTCCGCGCCGCCCGCAGCGGCCTTGACCGCTCGCTCGTGGCCGAGCACGTGGCGGACGGCAAGCGGGTCACCCTCCCGAGTACGGCGAGGTCAACATCGCCGAGGCCGAGGCGCTCGTCGCCCGGGTCGCCGCGATCGTGGCCGATCCCTCCTACGCGGGGCGCACGCTCGGCGTGGTCAGCCTGCTCTCCGGCAGCGGGCAGGCGGCGTACCTGCAGCACCGGCTCCGCGAGGAGATCGGCCCGGACGAGCTGGAGCGGCGCGAGCTGCGCGTCGGCGACCCGTACACGTTCCAGGGCGACGAGCGCGACGTGGTGCTCGCCTCGATGGTGGTCTCCTCGGCCGACGGCGCGATCGGCGCGTTCACCAAGCGCGACTTCCACCGCCGCATCAACGTCGCCGCCTCGCGTGCGCGCGACCAGCTGTGGCTGTTCCACTCGGTCACGCTCGCCGACCTGCACCCCGACGACGCCCGCGCCGCGCTGCTCGCGTACGCGCAGCGCCCGCCCGCGCCGCCGGAGGTGGGCGGCGAGCCGGTGACCGACTTCCAGCGCGCCGTGCACCGCCGGCTGACCGCCGCCGGGCTGCGGGCCGTGCCCCAGTTCCGGATCGGCAACTTCAAGGTCGACTTCATGATCGCCACGCCGGACGGCCGCCGCCTGGCCGTCGAGTGCGACGGCGACAGCTACCACGGTGCCGAGGCGTTCGCCCACGACCTGCGCCGCCAGGCCATCCTGGAGCGCGTCGGCAACTGCGTCTTCGTCCGGCTGCGGGCCAGCGTCTTCCACCGCGACCCGGACGCCGCGATGCGCCCGGTCTGGGAGCGCGCCGAAGAGCTCGGCCTGATCGTGACCAGCCGAGCTGATACGTAGACTGCCTACTACAAACAGTTTGTACTACAAATGGTTTGTAGTACCGTGACGCTGTGGATGTGGTCGGGCGCCGCCGCGAGCTGCGCGAGCTGGCCGGCGCCTGGGAGCGGGCCGCCGAGGGGAGCCCTCAGCTCGTGGTCCTCTGGGGCCGCCGGCGGGTGGGCAAGACCTTCCTGCTCACCCACTTCGCCGAGGGCAAGCGCGCGGTCTACTTCACCGCCACGCGCCAGGACAGCGAGGATCGCCAGCTGCGCCGCTTCGTCGAGCGGGTCCGCGAGCAGCTCGGCGAGGACGTGCGCGACCTGGTGCCGGAGTCCTTCGCCGACTGGGAGGCGGCACTCCGGTTCACGGTCCGGCTGGCCGACCGGGAGCCACTGCTGCTCGTCATCGACGAGGCGCCGCGGCTGACCAGCGGGCGGTCCGACTTCGCCGACGTGGTCTCGGCCGTTTGGGAAAATCGCGTCCGCGACCAGCGCCTGATGCTCGTGCTCTCCGGCTCGGCGGTCGCGGCCATGGAGGAGATGCTCGGCCCGCACGGCGGCCTTCACCGCAGGGCCTCGGTCGAGCGCCGGATGGATCCGTTCTCGCTGGCCGAGGCGCGTGCGTTCCAGCCCGACCTGGCTCCGGCGGACTTCATCGAGGCGTATGCGGCATGCGGTGGCTACCCACTGCACCTCGGGCGCTGGTCGGCGGAGCGCGGCGTGGCGGAAAACCTCACCGAGCTCGCGTTCACGCCGGGAGCGCTGCTCCTGCGCGACGCGCCGGACATCCTCTCCGAGGACCTCGACTGGCGCGGTGGATACGAGCGGGTGCTCACCGCGATGGCCGGCGGCGCCCGCCGGCGGTCCCGGATCGCCGGCCGCGCCCAGCAGCGCATCGACTACACGCTCGACCGGCTGCGGCGCGCCGGCTACGTGCGGGTGGTGCGGGCGATCGGAGACCGCGGCTCACCCGACCCGATGTACGAGATCGCCGACGACTACCTCGCGTACTGGTTCGCGGTGCTGCGCGACGACGCCGACCTCGTCGAGGGTGGCCAGGGCGAGGCGGTGCGCCGCCGCAACGCCGGGCGGTGGCAGACCCACGTGGGCAAGGTCTTCGAGGCGGCCGCCCGGGATCACGCCCGGCGCATGGTCGCCGCCGGCGAGCTGCCGCCGGACGCGGTCGTCGGCCGGTGGTGGCGGGACGAGACGGCGGAGATCGACGTGCTGGCGCTGCGTGGCCAGGAGCCGGTGCTCATCGGCGAGAGCCGGTGGCAGGCCAAGCCGCTGACCGAGCGCGACCTGGCCGAGCTGCGGCGAAAGGCGACCTACCTGCCCAGCGGTGACGGCACGGCCTACGCCTTCTGGTCGCGCGGCGAGGCCAGCGAGGCGCTGCGGGGCCACCCCGACGTCCGCGTCTTCGGGCCGGCGGACGTGCTGGAAGAGCCGTCCTGATGTGCCGGTCATGAGGGGCGGGCGGGGGCACCGGATCTACAGTGTCGCCGTCTTCGTCGTGCTCGCCTCGCTCGACAACGTCGCGATCGGGCTCGTGCCACCGCTCTACGGGAGCATCAGCGACTCGTTCGGGGTGGCCGAGAGCGCGATCGGCCTCGTCACCGCGATCACGTTCCTCGCCGCCGCCGTCGCCGCGGTCGCGTGGGCGTACACGGGCGACCGGCACCACCGCAAGCCGCTGCTGATGACCGGCACGCTGGTGTGGGCGGCGGGCACCGGCGGCACGGCGTTGAGCGGCAGCTACGCCGCCTTCTTCGCGGCGCAGATCCTCGCCGCGATCGGGCTCGGCGCGGTCGCCTCGGTCGGCTTCTCGGTGGTCAGCGACCTCATCTCACCGCGCCGGCGCGGGCTGGTGATGAGCTTCTGGGGGCTCTCGCAGGGGATCGGCACACTGGCCGGCACGCTGCTGGGCGGGCTGCTCGGGCGCAGCGACTGGCGGGCGCCGTTCCTGGTGCTCACGGTGGTCGGGGTCGCCGCCACCGTGGCGTACGTGTTCACGTACGACGTGCGGCGCGGCCAGAGCGACGCCGAGCTGTCCGAGGTGATCGCGCACGGCGGGGAGTACGACTACCGGATCAGCCGCGACGACCTGCCCGGCATCCTGCGCCGCCGGACAAACTTCTGGCTGGTGCTGCAGGGCCTGACCGCTCAGGTGGCGTTCGGCTCGCTGGTGTGGCTGCCGGTGCTCTTCCGGGAGCGCGCCGAGACGCAGGGGTACAGCGAGGACACGGCGATCGTGGTCGGCAGCATCTTCGCCACGCTGTTCCAGCTCGGCGCCGGGTTCTCCATCGTCGGCGGGCTGATCGGCGACCGGGTGCAGCGGCGAAACCCGGGTGGGCGGGCGATGGTGGCCGCCGTCGGCATCCTCGCGGCGGTACCCCTGTACCTCGTGCTCTTCTTCGTGCCGATCCGCATCGACGTGCCGGACGGCGCCGGCGCCGGCGCGGTGGTCCGGGCCGTACTCGCCAGCGTGGTGACCGAGCCGACGGTGGGGCTGAGCCTCCTCACCGCGCTTGTCGCGCTCGCCCTCACGTCGGCCAACTCGCCGAACTGGTTCGCCCTGATCGCGGACGTCAACCCGCCCGAGCACCGCGGCACCGTGTACAGCCTCGGCAACCTCACCAACGGCGTGGGCCGCGCGATCGGCAACGGCCTGGCCGGCGTCGTCTTCCGGGGGCTGCAGGCGCCGCTCCCGCCGCCGCTCAACTACGCGGTCGGGCTCGCGGCCTTCCAGCTCTTCTTCGTCCCCACCGGGCTGATGTACTGGCGGGCCTCCCGCACCTCGCCGGCGGACATCGCCGCCGTACACGAGTTGCTGGAGGCCCGCGCCGAGCGGAGCGATCCGGCTACACCGCGGCCCACACCGTGACGTCCGTCGGCAGCTTGCCGTCGGCGTCCAGCGGCTCGCTGCTGATCAGCGGCCGGGTGCCCGCGGGCAGGGCGGCCGGCGTGTCGCCGAAGTTGGTCAGCACGTAGACGTCACCGTTTTGGAAGGTGAGCACGCCCTGCGGCCCTTCGACCCAGGAGAGCGATCCGCCGCCGAGGCCGTGCTGGGCGCGCAGGCGCAGCGCCGCCCGGTACATCTCGTACGTCGAGCCGGCCACCCCGCGCTGCTTGTCGAGCGCGAGCTCGCCGAAGATCGGCGGCTGGGGAGCCACGTCGCGGCGGACGGGCCGAAGCCGTAGGACGGGGCATCGCCCTCCCACGGGATCGGCACGCGGCAGCCGTCGCGCCCCTTCTGCCCGCCCCGCGTGCGGAGGAACATCGGGTCCTGCCGGGCCTCGTCCGGCATCGTGGTGTGCTCCGGCAGGCCGAGCTCCTCGCCCTGGTACAGGTATGCCGAGCCGGGCAGCCCGAGCATCAGCAGCGTCGCCGCGCGCGCCCGGCGCAGGCCGAGCACCGGGTCCGGCTGCGGGTCCTCGGCGCCGATGCCGCGCGGGCGGGGGGTGCCGATCGGCAGGCCGAGGCGGGACGCGTGGCGGAGCACGTCGTGGTTGGACAGCACCCACGTGGTCGGCGCGCCGACCGCCGCGTTGGCGCCGAGCGAGCGCCTGATCACCTCGGACTGCGCCGCCGCGGTCCAGGCCGCCTCCAGGTACTCGAAGTTGAACGCCTGGTGCATCTCGTCGGGCCGCACATACGCCGCGAGCCGCTCGGCCGGCGAGACCCACGCCTCGGCGACGAGCACGCGCTCGCCCGGGTACTCCTCCAGCACCCGGCGCCAGTCGCGATAGACGTCGTGCACGGCGTCCTGGTCCCACATCGGCGGCCGGATGCCCTTGGTGGCGGGGCCGGTGAGCGGCTCGACGGGGTAGTGCCAGTCGGCGAGGTCGGCCTGCTTGATCAGGCCGTGCGCGACGTCGACCCGGAAACCGTCGACGCCGCGGTCGAGCCAGAAGCGCAGGATGTCGCGGAACTCGGCGCGCACCTCGGGGTGATCCCAGTTGAGGTCCGGCTGGCCGGCGTCGAACAGGTGCAGGTACCACTCACCGTCCGGCACCTGCGTCCACGCCGGCCCGCCGAACGTGCTCTCCCAGTTGTTGGGCTTTTCGGGGCGGAAGATGTAGCGCGCCCGCTCCGGGCTGCCCGGGCCGGCCGCGAGCGCCGCCTTGAACCACGGGTGCTCGCTCGACGTGTGGTTGGGCACGAGGTCGACGATGACCCGCAGGCCCCGCTCCCGAGCCGCGGCGAGGAGCTTGTCCGCGTCGTCGAGGCGCCCGAAAATGGGATCCACGTCCCGGTAGTCGGCCACGTCATAGCCCGCGTCGGCCTGCGGCGAGGGTAGAAGGGCGACAGCCACAGGGCGTCGACACCCAGCTCGACCAGGTGGTCCAGCCGTGCGGTGATGCCGGGCAGGTCGCCGATCCCGTCGCCGTTGGAGTCGGCGAAGGATCGCGGATAGATCTGGTAGATGACCGCGGTGCGCCACCAGTCGCTGGTCTGCTCAGGCATCGTTCTAGTTTGCCCGAGGTGGTGCGGTGGACTCGCGAACGATCAGGTGAGTTGGCAGGATCACGGTTTCCTCTCCGGGGTACTCGCCGCCGGTTAGCGGGCTGAGTAGGACGTTCGCCGCTCGGCGGCCCTGTTCTGCGGCGGGTTGGGCCACTGTTGTGAGCCCGACCACACCGGCCAGGTCGTGGTCGTCGATGCCGATCACGCTGATGTCCGCGGGCACCTTGAGTCCCGCTTGCCGCAGCGCCGCCATCGCACCCATCGCGATCTCGTCGCAGGCCGCGAAGATCGCCGTGGGTGGGGTGCCGCGCCGCAGGAGTTCCGCCACCGCGCGTTCGCCGCCGGTCACCGTGAACTCCGCCTCGACGTCGAGCGCGGGATCGGGTGTGATGCCCGCGGCGCCGAGCGCCTCCCGGTAGCCGCGCCGGCGGTCGATGTGGGTGGTGAAGGCCAGCTCGTCGGCGGGATCGCCGGAGATGTGCGCGATCCGGCGGTGGCCACACTCGATGAGGTGGTTCGTCGCGGTGCGCGCGGCGGCGAGGTCGTCGATCCGGATGCTCGGCCAGCCCGGTACACCAGTGCCCGAGCTGACCGTGACGCCCGGTAGGGCGAGGCTGGTGACCGCGTGCAGGTCCGGACCCTGCAGCGGGGTTGCCACCAGCATCAGCGCGTCGACCCGCTTGTGCAGCGCGGCGGTGTGCAGCAAGCGCTGCCGCTCGCTCTCGCTGCCGCCGAGGTTGTGCAGCAACAGGTCGTACCCGGCCCGGTGGAGCGCCGCCTCGGCGGCCTCCACCACGGTGGCGAAGAACCAGCGGGTGATCCGCGGTACCACGACCGCCACCGTCCCGGTCTTGCCGCCGGCGAGCCGGGAGGCGCTGGGCGAGGCGGCGTAGCCAAGCTGGGCGGCGGCCGCGAGCACGCGGTCGCGGGTGGCTTGTGAGACTGTGGGCAGGCCGCGCAGGGCCCGGGAAACGGTGGCCGTCGATACGCCGGCCAGCCGCGCGACATCGTCGATCTTTGTCACGCGTGCCCTCCTCGTGGGTGATCGCGGCGGGTGGGCGGCTCGCAGCGGCCGAGCCGCCACCCCGCGTACGGCGTATCAGCCCTTGACGCTGCCGGTGAGGAGACCCCGGACGAAGTACCGCTGGAGGGACAGGAACACGATCAGCGGGATGACGATCGACACGAACGCGCCGGACGTCAGCCGTTGCCACTCGTTGCCGCGGGTACCGGCCAGCTCTGCCAGCCGTACCGTCAGCGGGGCTGTTTCATCCCCACCGCCCGCGAAGATGAGCGCGACGAGCAGGTCGTTCCAGACCCACAGGAACTGGAAGATGGTCAGCGATGCCAGCGCCGGGGTGATCAGCGGCAGCACGATGGTGCGGAAGATCTTCGGGTGGCTGGCCCCGTCGACCCGCGCCGCCTCCATGAGCTCGCTGGGCAGCTGCGACACGAAGTTGTGCAGCAGGAACACGGCGAACGGCAGGGCGAAACAGGTGTGCGCGAACCACACCTGGATGAACTTCTGCTCGTCTTCGAGCTGCCACGCCGGCATCAGCGTGATGCCGCCGATCGAGACGCCGCGGGAGAAGAAGCTGAGCAGCGGCACGAGCGCCATCTGCAGCGGCACGATCTGCAGCGCGAAGATTCCGATGTAGACCCACTCGCGCCCGCGGAACTGGATCCAGGACAGCGCGTACGCCGCCATCGCGGCGAACGCCACCGGGAAGAGCACCGACGGGATCGTGATGACGAGCGAGTTGACGAAGTAGTTGGCCAGCTGGCCGGAGGAGGCCGACTGTCCGAAGAGGACTTCGTTGTAGTTTTCGAGCGTCAGCTGCGGGTCGCTGAAGAACGTCCACCAGCCGGTGGTCTTGATCTGGTCCTCGGGGCGCAGCGACGAGATGAACAGGCCGAAGGTCGGCACGGTCCAGAGCAGCGCGATGAGCACCGACACCACCGTGGCGGTACGGGTGTTGAGCCGCTTGCGCACCCGGCCGGCGACGGTCTTGGGTGCCGGCTCCGCCGTGGCGGACGGAAGTACGGGAGTTGTGGTAGCCATGTCAGCCCTCCCGCTGCCGGCGGAGGTTGCGGATCTGGAAGATGACGATCGGGATGACCAGGATGAAGAGGAACACGGCCAGCGCCGACCCCTGTCCGGTCTCCTGGTAGCGGAACGCCTGGTTGTACATCTCGAGCGCGATCACGTTGGTGTCGTAGTTGCCGTTGGTCATCGTGCGGACGATGTCGAAGATCTTCATCGTCGCCACAGTGATGGCCACGATCACCACGATCAGCGCGGGCCGGATGCTCGGCAGCGTGATCCGCCAGAACATCTGCCACGCGGTGACCCCGTCCAAGCGGGCGGCCTCGACGATGTCACCCGGGATGGCCTTGATCGCCGCCGACAGGATCACCATCGCGAACCCGGCCTGGATCCAGACCATGACCACGATCAGCAGCAGCGTGTTGAGGGGGACTCGAGCAGCCACTGCTGCGGCGTGCCGCCCAGCCACACGACGATCTGGTTGAGCAGACCGATCTGGTCCTGCTCCTCGCCGCGGTACGCGTACACGAACCGCCAGATGATGCTCGCGCCGACGAACGAGATGGCCATCGGCAGGAAGATCAGCGACTTGGCCACCGACTCGAGGCGGGCCTTGTCGACCATCACGGCGTAGAGCAGGCCGACCGAGGTCGCCACCAGCGGCACCAGGACCACCCAGAGCAGGCTGTTCCAGAGCACGTTGAGGATGTCGCCGTTGCTGAACAGCCAGCCGTAGTTGTCCAGGCCCACCCACTCAGAGCTGTTGCCGTTCTTCAACGACAGCAGGAGGGTGCGGACCACCGGTACCACCAGCCCGATCAGCAGCAGCACGATGACCGGGAGGAGGAAGAAGAACGCGTACCCGAACTCGCGGGGCTTGCGCAGTCGGCCCGGGGTGGGGCCGGCGCCTCGCCCGCCGCGACCGCGATGAGCTGGCGCTCACGCCGCCGGGCGAAGTAGGTGGGTACGACGTCGAGCAGAAGCAGAAGCCCACCGACGACCACCGCGAACGCGACGAGGCCGTACACCAGCACGGTGAGCTTTGGGGAAATGTCCGCGAATTCCATCCGCCCTCCCGAGGGGATCGGCCGGCCCGACCCCTTGGTGAGAGGGTCAGGGCCGGCCGTCTATGCGTTACTTCCAGGAGCTCTCGACGCCCGAGAGCGTGCTGGCGGTGTCCTTACCGTTGATCCAGTCGACCATGGCCTTCCACAGGGTGCCGGCGCCGACGGCCGACGGCATCAGGTCGGAGCCGTCGAAGCGGAGCACCTTGCTCTGGTCCTGGAGGATCTGGACCGACAGCTTGTCGATCGGGTTGGTGAAGTTGTTGATGTCCGCGCCCCGGTTACCCGAGACCCAGTTGCCGAGCTTGGCCCGGGCGTTGGCGTACTCGGGCGTGGCCAGGTAGTTCTGCACGGCCTGGACCTCGGGACGGTCGGCGAACGCGACGGTGAACTCACCGGCCGCGAGCACCGGCTCGCCCTTGGAGGGGTCGACGGCCGGGAAGTAGAAGGCGAACACGTCGCCGTCCTCGGCCACCTTCGTGCCCTGCGGCCACTGGTTGGCGTAGAAGGACGCCTGGCGGTGCAGGTAGCACTTGTTTTCAAGGATCGGCAGGCCGGCCTCCTGGAAGGCCGTCGTGGAGATGCTCTTCACGGGGCCGAACCCGGCGTTGACGTACTTGTCGTTCTTGAGGATCGTGCCGGCCCGGTCGAGCGCGGCGGCGACCTTCGGGTCGTTGAACGGGATCTGGTGGGTCACCCACTGGTCGTAGACCTCGGGCGACTGGTCGCGGAGCATGATGTCCTCGAGCCAGTCGGTGGCCGGCCAGCCGGTGGCGTCACCGGACTCGATACCCGCGCACCAGGGCTTTTCGCCGGTACCGGCGATCTTGTCGCTGAGCGCGATCAGCTCGTCCCAGGTCTTGGGGATCGCGTAGCCCTTCTCCTGGAAGGTCTTCGGCGAGTACCACACGAAGGACTTCACGTTGGAGCCGAGCGGCGCACCGTAGAACGTGCCGCCGACGGTGCTGTACTTCAGCCAGTCAGCCGGGTAGTTGGCCTCCGCCGACGCCTTGGTGTCGGCCGGAGCGGCCTTGAGCTTGCCGGCGTTGGCGAACGTCGCCAGCAGGCCGGGCTGCGGGATGAAAGCGATGTCCGGCGCGTTGCCGCCGTCCACGCGGACCTGCAGCTGCGCCTCGAACTCGCCGCTGCCTTCATAGTCGATCTCGATGCCGGTGCAGTCGGTGAACGGCTTCCAGGACTGCTCCAGCAGGTCGGCCTCCGTGTCCCGGATGGACGCGTAGATAGTGACCTTCTTGCCGTCGTTACCGCTGTACTTTTCGAAGGCGGAGCACTCCGCCGAGCTTTCGTTGCCACTTCCGCTGTCGTCGCCGTCCCCGCACGCGGCGGCGCTGAGCGCCAGCCCGACCACGGTGGCGATCACGATGGCTTGGCGTCGTCTTGGAAAGACCGCCATGCCGTCCTCCTTCCTCGCCGGCACGGTGCGTTGGCTCACGTGCCGGTCCCGACTTGGGGCGTCTACACATGTAAGCGCTTGCACGATCATTCCGTCCAGGCTCTCCGGCAAAGAAGCCGTAACGATTAGGAAACGTCGGGAGCGCTTCCAGGAGCTGCTCGTGGCACCCCGCTGCCGGCCCGGATGGCCCGGCGCCCGACCGTCAGGCCTCGCCGGTCTGCGGACCGTCGAGGATGGCGGCGAACCGGCTCTCGGCGAGGTCGAGCTGATCCATGATGTGGGCCTTCGCGGGGCCGAGAGGGGCGTGTCCGCGCGGGCGACCAGCTCGCGGAAGACCGGCACGAGCGGCCGGTACTTGGTCGCTGAGCTGTGCACCTTCGGCCCGGTGGTGTGTATGACGCCCACGCCGTTGTCCGTGAAGTCGGAAACCTTGATCACCCGGGCCCACGGGTCGCGGTCGAGGCTCTCGGCCACGTGTGTCCGGTACTGCTCGTGGCGGTCGCGATCCGGGTCGTACGCCGGGTTGGTCACCGAGCGCACCAGGTCGGCGATCCGCCGGTTGAAGAGCTTGGCCAGCTCGGCGAGCGCCGCCTCGGTGTCGCCGCCCAGCTCGTCGGGGTGGTCCTCGACCGCGTCGTGCAGCAGCGCCGCCACGATCACGTCGACGTCGTCGACCCCGTAGTGCGACATGATCCGGATCGCGACCCGGAGCAGGTGGTTGAGGTACGGCTCGCGGACCCGGCGGTCGTCCCGATGCAACCGCGCGGCGAGCTCCAGCGCCTCCTCGAGCCGCTCCCGGTCCGGCACGGGAAAGCGGGCCACCTCCAGGGCGAACCGCTGCCGCAGGCCGTCCTCCCGTAGACCTCGGTGATCGCGTGCAGCGGCATGGTCGCGAGGTACGCGGGGGAGGCCATGTGATCCAGGTATACCGGATCACGCCAATTTCCGTCGGCCTGCCTTCCGTTGGATGAAGCTTTCTGTCAAACTGCCGCCCAAGCAGGAAGGTTTCCGACACAGGAGGACTTCGATGGCTCGACGCGTGCTCCGGCTGCTCGCCGTGACCGCCACCGCGGCCGCCGTCATCATCGTGGCGCCGGGTCCGGCGCAGGCGGCACCGACGTTCAAGGTTCCATTCCCCTGTGGACAGTCGTGGTCCGGCCAGACCCGCACCAACCACAGCCCGGCGAACGCGGTCGACTTCAACCGCACGGACGACGCCGGCGACCCCGTCGTCGCCAGCGCGCCCGGCACCGTGGACCGGGTCACCGACCTCGGCGACACGAGCTACGGCAAGTACGTGCGCATCAACCACGGCAGCGGCTACACCACGTACTACGCGCACCTCAGCGGGTTCAACGTCTCTGTTGGACAGACGGTCGGTTACGGCAGGGTCATCGGCTACGTCGGCACCACGGGCGGCTCGACCGGTCCGCACCTGCACTACGAGCAGCGCCTGAACGGTGCCGACATCCAGGTCCGGTTCAACGGCGGGCTCGCCCTCTACTGGGGCACCAGGACGTACACGAGCGACAACGCCTGCTCCGGCAGCAACACCGGGTCCGGCACGGTCAACACGGCCGGCTCGCCGCTGACCGTGCGGTCAGGACCCGGCACCGGCTACAGCGCGGTCGGCACCGTCGCCGACGGCGCCACCGTCACCATCCACTGCCAGACGACCGGCACGTCGGTCACCGGCACGTACGGCACGAGCAACATCTGGGACCGCATCGGCACCGGCCGCTTCGTCTCCGACGCGTACGTGTACACCGGCTACGACGGCTTCATACCGAGCGTCCCGCGCTGTTAGAGGGACCGTCGATGGCCCGCACGGCGCGCACCGACCAGGGGCGCCCGTGCGGGTCGAGCGGCGCGGACCGCCCGGCCGCGCGAGAGGCCGGCCACCGGTCGTCGGCGAACTCCTCTTCGGTCATCGCCTGCAGCGCGCTGAACGCCACACCGATCAGCGTGACCGCGGCAAGCACCGTGATCGGCACGATCAGCAGAGACGGGCTGAGCCCTTCGACACGGGTCTCACCCGGTGCCCAGAGCCGTACCCGCATCGCCGCCATGCCCGTGTAGTGCATGCCGCACACGGCGATGCCCAGCGTGAACGCGCCGGCGATGACCGCGCGCCAGCCGCGCACCGCGACGACGAGCCAGAGTGCCGCCGTGGCGCCCGCGACGGCGATGAGGGTGGAGGCGCCGACCAGCGCGCCGTCGTACTCGATGCGCCCGGCCACCCGGACCGCGGCCATGCCGGTGTAGTGCATCGCGACGGCGCCGGCTCCGGTGAGGAGGCCGCCCAGGATGATGCGGCCGCCCGTGGCCTCGCCGCGCCCGACGATGAAGAGGCCGGCGCCGACGGTAACGACCGCGACGACGAGGCTGGCGACGGTGAGCGAGGGGCTGTACCGGACAGGGCTGTCCGGTACGTCGAAGCCGAACATCGCGGTGAAGTGCATGAGCCAGATCGCGGCTCCGCCGATCGTGATGGCGGCGAGGACGAGCCAGCGGGTACGCCGCCGGCGGTGGCGGGCGGCCCGGGCGCGGGTCGTGCAGACCAGGCCGAGCAGCGAGCCGACAAAGGCGATCAGGTACGCGACCACCGGGTTCATGGCGCCGTACGTCAGGTGATGGATCTCAGCCACGGCAGTGATTGAGGCACGCGGTGGGCTGGATTCACGCACAGGTTGTGCGCTCCTTACAGAGATCTGGGCGACTTACGGCCGTTGGGGTAGCCGCAAGTCGCCCAGATCGCTCGGAAACGCAGGGGTTAGGGGTGCGAAGCACCGGGCCGGTTTACGTGAAGATGCTGACGCCACCCGGGCCCACAAGCAGCCCGATGATGATGAGGACGATGCCCCACAGGACCTGCCGGCGGAAGAGCGCCAGGACGCCGGCGACCACGAGCACGACTGCGAGAATCCACAGAAGAAATTCCATGTGTTGTGAGGTACCCCCACGCTCGCCAGCGGAAACCTGCTCTCAGCCCAGCCGGAAGACGCTGTACGCCTGCTTGATGACCGGATGGGCCACGTTCCGCACGCGGACGCCCCCCGGCGTGGCTCCCCGCTCGCTGCCCGCGTGCGCGTGTCCGTGCACGGCCAGCGCGGTGGGGCCGAGTCGATGGCCTGGCCAAGCAGGTACGAGCCGAGGAACGGGTAGATCTCGGGCGGCTCGCCGGCCAGCGTGTCGGGTATCGGCGCGTAGTGCGTCAGCGCCACCCGAACGTCACAGTCGAGGTCGCGCAGCGCCGCTCCGAGCTTCTCGGCCACGACGCTCGTCGTACGCACGAACGCCTTCATCTCCGGCTCGCCGAACTCGCTGGCGCACCGCCCCGCGAACCCGCCGCCGAACCCCTTCGCCCCGGCCACACCCAGCCGGCAGGCGGGCGTGTCCAGCACCGTGCTGTCTCCTTCGAGGACGGTGATGCCGCCCTCGTTTGTGAGCACGTCGACGACCTTGTCCACCTGGTCGCAGTGGTAGTCGTGGTTGCCGAGCACGGCGACAACGGGTACGCCCAGGTTGCCGAACTCCTGTGCCACGCACCGCGCCTCGGACTCGGTGCCGTGGCGGGTCAGGTCGCCGGCGAGCAGCAGCACGTCGGCGTGCTCGGGCAGCTGCTCCAGCGCGGGCCGGAAGCGGCCGAGCACGTCCTGGTCCATGTGGACGTCGCCCACCGCCGCGATGCGGATCGGCGGGTCGTTGACATCGATCACAGCAGGTCCTCCGGCTCGCTCGGCGGGTTCGCGCGGGTGATGCCGATGTCGACCCAGAGCGGTACGTCAGGGAAGTTTTCCTCGACCAGCCGCACGATCTCGTCCCGGCGGGCGGGGCTCTCCACCTCACCGCAGAGGACCATCGTGCGCTCCCGGCGGGCCACCGTGATGCCCTGTTCGGCGAGGCCGGCGTGCTCGGTCAGCAGCCGTTGCACCGCCGCTTCCACGTACTCGTCGATCATGAAACCACCTCCAGGCGTTCGAGCAGCAAAAGGAACGCCTCGGCGTACGGCGACTCCGCGGTGTCCTTGCGCACCCGGTCCCAGTCGATCTGCTCGCGCAGGGACCGGGCCAGCGGCAGGCCGCGGGTGAAGTCGCAGTAGTGCTCGGTGAAGCTCAGCAGTTTGTGGATCATCAGCTGGGTGGCGGTCAGGCAGGGCATGACGATCGCGTCGACGACCCGGGGGACGGTGTCGGCGAGCGTGTCCACGGTCACCGGGGTGTCAAGTGGATGGTGGATGAGGTCGACCATCCGGTCCTCGTCGTAGACCTTCACCAACCAGTCCTCCGGCGGCCGTTCGGCCCGGAAACCGGTCGCCACCAACGCTTCCAGCGCACGTTCCACGTCCTCCTCGCGGATGAGGAAGTCGACGTCGTGGTCGCCGGAGTGGCCGCCGTGCGCGTAGACGGCGAAGCTGCCGCCGAGCGCGAACGGAATCTCTGCCTGTTTGAGGGTGGCGGCAACGCGCTTGAGTGTGATCAGCAGTCCGTCATCCACTCCCATGAAGGCTCCTCGGGGTTGTTCGCTCGGGGGAAGGAAGAACAGATACCCGGGCGGCCGTCGATTGACACGCCACTGCCGGGGAACACGCGCACGGACGGACCGGTGTGACCTCTGCCCCTTCGTAGAGGCACACCGGTCCGTCCGTGCGGGTGGTTCGCTCGCGCGGCGAACCGCCGCCGAGCGTCTGTGGGATGGCGAGCGCCCTTAGGCGGCGTCCTCGCCGAGGTGACCGCGTAGCTTGGCCAGTGCCCGGGCGAGCAGCCGGGACACGTGCATCTGGGAAACGCCGATCTGGTCGGCGATCTGCGACTGGGTCATGTTGCCGTAGAACCGCAGCGTGAGGATCTTCTGCTCGCGCTGGTCGAGTGCGGCGAGTGCCGGGCCGAGCGCGACGCGCAGCTCGGCGAGCTCGAACTCGCTGTCCTCGGAGCCGAGCATGTCGCCCAGCTCGGTGGCGCGGTCGCCGTCGCTGGTCGGCATGGACAGCGACACGGCGTTGTACGCCCGGGCGCCTTCCAGCCCTTCCAGCACCTCTTCCTCGCTGATCCCGATGTGGGCAGCGATGTCGGCGACCGTCGGCGAGCGGCCGAGCGTCTGCAGCAGCGTGCTCGTCGCCTCGGAGATGCTCAGCCGCAGCTCCTGGAGGCGGCGGGGCACCCGGATGTCCCACGTGCGGTCACGGAAGTGGCGCTTGATCTCACCGATGATGGTGGGAATCGCGTACGCCGCGAACTCGACGCCGCGCTCGGGGTCGAACTTGTCCACCGCCTTGATCAGTCCGACGGTTGCCGTCTGCACCAGATCCTCGATCGGCTCCCCGCGCCCCGCGAAGCGGTTGGCGAGGTGCTGTGCCAGCGGAAGCCAGGACTCGATGACCTGGTCGCGCACCTTTGCCCGGGACGGGTGGTGCATCGGAAGTGAGGCCATCGCGGCCAGCATGTCCGCCGCGTTATCGGTTTCCTGGCGCTCGTCCAGGGAAGTACTGCTCTTCGTCTGGTGCACGTGTGTCGCGGTCATGGTGATCCTCCCTGCACCTGTTTCCGGACGCGTGTTCTCATTCGTGCTGCCCGATCATCCACGACGGGCTAACCGATCAGCTATCTCACCTTAGACCAAACGGTTCAGGGAAATCTAGCCGAAAGTACGATGTTGTGCAGCCCGAGTACCGTGGAACACCGTGATCTACTCCAGAGTTCGGCCTGCTGTGACCGGGCGGCCACGGGTCGTCGCGCTGGTGGGCGTAGACGGCTCTGGCAAAACCACCCAAGCCCACCGATTGGCGTCGGCTCTGACCGAAACGGGCCTTCCCGCTACGTACTGGCAGAATGCCGGCGGCCGTCGCTGGTTCGGCCGGCTGGCCAGGCGCCTCGGCCGTGGCAACGACGCCCAGCGGCTGCTCGGACGGTCCGGCCTCCTGCTCGTCGAGTCGATCCTGCGCTGGCTCGCCATCGCCCGCGCACTGCTCCGCTCCCGCCTCAGCGGCCACGTCGCGGTCATGGACAGGTACGCCGTCTGCCAGTACGCGAGCATCCGCGCGCACGCCGGCAGCCGGTGGGCGGAGTGGTTCGCCCGGCGGGCCTACTCGCTGTTTCCCCGGCCGGACGTGACCTTCTTCCTCGCCGTCGACCCCGCCGAGGCGGTGCGCCGCATCGACCTGCGGGCCGAAGACCACGAAAGCGAGGAGTTCCTTTCCACGTCGACAGCCGCGTACCGGTCACTGCCGGAATTCGGCTCTTTCGTGGTTGTCGACGCAAACGGCACGCCTGACGAGGTGACCGCCCGGATCCTCGAGCACCTCGGCGCGCTGGCCGACCCGGCCTACGCCCGGCCGTAGACCGGGATCGTCGCGCCGCTGGTGGGTGCGGACTCCTCGCCGGCCAGGAAGCGGATCACGGTGGCGATGTCCTCCGGCGGTACCCACCGTGAGGTGTCCGCGTCCGGCTGGGCGGCGCGGTTGGTCGGGGTGTCGATGACGCTCGGCACGACGGTGTTGCAGCGCACGCCCTTGGCCTTGTACTCCACTGCCACCGCGCCGGCGAACGCCAGCACCGCCGCCTTCGCCGTGACGTAGCCCGCGGCGCCGGGAAAGGGGAAAGCGCGGCGCGGGAGGAGACGCAGACCACCGAGCCGCCGCCGGCCTCGACAAGGTGGGGCAGCGCGGCCTGGGTGACGAGGTAGGTGGGGCGCAGGTTGAGCGCCAGCATCTGCTCGAAGTCCTCGATCGGCGTCTCGTGCACGAGCCCGGCCGCCGCGTACCCACCCACGAGGTTGATCACCGCCCGCAGTGGTGCCGCCCAGTCGGCCACCGCGGTCGCGACCGCCGCCTCGACGGCCGCCGGGTCGGTGAGGTCGGCCGTGACGTAGGTGGCCCCGCCGCCGTCGGGCGGGTCTTTGCGCGCGGTCGCGACGGTGCGCCAACCCGCGGCCACGAAGGCGGCTGTGACGGCACCGCCCAGACCACCCGTGCCACCAGTGATGAAAACGGTGCGATCCGCCATGCCCAGACCGTATATCCCCACCGTCCCGGCCCGTGCCGACGGACCGAACGGGCGTGCAGAATGGCACGCTCGGCCGGTCAAAGCCGAGCCCGACGGCGAGCTGTGCGGCGTACCGTCGCAGATACCGAGGTCACGGTTGACGGTCCCGCCTCTCTGAAAGTAAGTTTCATCCGTGGCGAAAACGACGAAGGTTTCCGCGACCCACGAGTCGAGCGGGCTGATCGTGCACATCAGTGGCCTGCTGCCGTCGCTGTCGCCCGCTGAGCAACGCGTTGCGCGCCTCGTCGTGGCCGACCCGGCCGACGCCGCGCGGCGCACCATCACCGACCTCGCCACCGCCGCGGAGACCTCCGAGGCCACCGTGATCCGCTTCTGCCGCTCGGTCGGCATGGAGGGCTACCCGCAGCTTCGCATCCGGCTCGCCGCCGAGGCGGCCCGCCGGGTCGAGCCGCCGGACGCGCGGGTGCTGGGCGGCGACATCCCGCCCGGTGCCGACATGGCGCAGATCATCGCGACGATCGCGTTCAACGACGCGCGCGCGGTGGAGGAGACCGCCGAGCAGCTCGACCCCGCCGTCTGCGAGCAGGTGGTCGACGCGATCAACGGTGCCGGCCGGGTGGACATCTACGGCGCAGCGGCGAGCGGTTTCGTGGCCTCCGACTTTCAGCAGAAGCTGCACCGCATCGGGCGCACCGCCTTCTACTGGCCGGACGTGCACGTCGCGCTCACCTCGGCCGCCCTGCTCGGTAAGGGCGACGTGGCCGTCGGCATCTCGCACTCCGGCACCACCTCCGACGTGATCGAGGTGCTCCAGCAGGCTCAGTCGCGCGGTGCCACGACCGTCGCGCTGACAAACTTCCCCAGATCCCCGATCACCGAGGTGGCCGACTTCGTGCTCACCACGGCGGCGCGCGAGACCACGTACCGCTCAGGTGCGATGGCCAGCCGTCTGGCCCAGCTGACCGTTGTCGACTGCCTCTTCGTCGGCGTCGCCGCTCGCAACCGGGCCAAGGCCCGGCGCGCGCTGGAGGTCACCGCCGAGGCCGTGCAGACCCACCGCGTGGGCTCGGCCCGGCGGTCCCGGTGACGGCGGAGGCGGACGGGCGCGCGGTCGTCCGGGTCGGGTCGCCGACCGAGCGCCGCAACCCGGACAGCGTCGAACTGGACCTCATGTCCACCCGCGACGTCGTGCGGGTCATCAACGACGCGGACCGCACCGTGCCGACGGCGGTGGCCGCGGTCC
Source organism: Phytohabitans houttuyneae (assembly GCF_011764425.1). NCBI lineage: Bacteria > Bacillati > Actinomycetota > Actinomycetes > Micromonosporales > Micromonosporaceae > Phytohabitans > Phytohabitans houttuyneae. The sequence continues at coordinate 2,887,801 of NZ_BLPF01000001.1, read as the reverse complement.
TCGACGAGATCGCCGCCGCGGTCGACCTCGCGGTCGCCGCGATCCGATCCGGGCAGCGGGTGCACTACTTCGGCGCGGGTACGTCCGGGCGCCTCGGCGTACTCGACGTGGCCGAGCTGCCGCCGACGTTCAACTCACCCGCGGACTGGTTCTGCGCCCACCTCGCCGGCGGTACCGACGCGGTCTTCCGGCCGGTCGAGGACGCCGAGGACGACGAAAGCGGCGGTGCGCAGGAGGCCGCCGAGTGTGTACGCGCCGGCGACCTCGTCGTGGGGCTTGCCGCGAGCGGGCGCACGCCGTACGTGCTGGGTGCCCTGCGCTCCTCCCGCGCGGTGAGCGCCGGCACGGTGCTGATCTCCGCCGACCCGGGCGCGGTGGCGGCCGCCGAGGTGGACGTCTTCATCGGCGTGGACACCGGGCCGGAGGTGGTGACCGGCTCCACCCGGATGAAGGCGGCGACCGCGCAGAAGCTCGTGCTGAACGCCTTCTCCACCGCGGTGATGGTGCGGTTGGGCCGCGTCTACTCCAACCTGATGATCGACATGGTCGCCACAAACGCGAAGCTGCGCGGCCGGATGATCTCGATCCTGGAGGAGGCCACCGGGCACGGCGAGGAGGCGTGCCGCCGCGCGCTCGCCGACGCCGACGGCGACCTGAAGGTGGCTTTAGTGGCGCTCGTCTCAGGTGCGAGCGTGGCCGAGGCGCGCACCGCCCTGGCAAGCTCGGCGGGTCAGGTGCGCGGCGCGCTCGCCCTGCTCTAAGCGGCCCGTTCGAGAGGGTCGGGACGGGCTGTGAGGCGGATCCCGCCGGCTTCCCGTTAGCGCCGATGTGACGCGGGTAATCCTAGATCCGACAGTGAACCGTCAACGGCGTACGTGCGTACTGTGAAGTGACGAGGATCGCAGACAGGTAGTGACCCGGATCGCTGTGCGGTGTGGAGTCCAGATGTTGTCATTATTCGGGCGAAGTATGCGCAGAGGCCGCGCATTCCGCCACCGGGTCGGACCCCGAACGCCCTGATGAGGGCAGTGCACAGCAACTATGCACCGCGCTCTCAGCTAGTACTCAGGCATTCGTGACACTTTCGACTCAGCAGATGGAATCCCTTACGCGTCTCATCTGTTGTGTAGGTGTCAGCACCGCGGGGGATAGCGGAAGTTACGGGGGAGGGCTGATGAACGTGGGGACCGCAGGCAAGAGAGCAACAGGGGCGAACGAGGGGATCGTGAGCAACGTGGAAAGCAATGTGGTGATGCGCACCGACGAGGTCGCCGAGGAGCGCGACCTGGTCGGCGTCTACCTACACGAGATCTCCCGCACGCCACTGCTCGACGCCGCCACCGAGGTCGATCTCTCCAAGGCCATCGAGGCCGGGCTGTACGCCGAGCACCTGCTCGACGAGGGCGAGATCCCGAAGGGCGTCGGGCGTGAAGAGCTGGAGCGGCTCGTCTTCGAGGGCGAGCGCGCCAAGGATCTCTTCATCCGGGCCAACCTCCGTCTGGTCGTGTCGATCGCCCGCCGCTACGTGCGGTCCGGCATGCCGATGCTCGACCTGATCCAGGAGGGCAACACCGGCCTGGTGCGCGCCGTGGAAAAGTTCGACTACGAGCGCGGTTTCAAGTTTTCGACGTACGCCACGTGGTGGATCCGCCAGGCCATCAGCCGGGCGATCGCCCAGCAGGAGCGCACCGTGCGCCTGCCGGTGCACCTGGTCGAAGACGTCAACCGGATGCGAAACGTGGCTCGCCAGCTGACCCGCGAGCTCGGCTCCGACCCGGAGCCGGAGCAGATCGCGGTCGCGCTGGGCGTGCCGGTGGAGCGGGTGCACGAGCTGGTGCGCTGGTCACAGGACACCGTGTCGCTGGACACGCCGGTCGGCGACGACGGCGACACCAACCTCGGTGACCTCGTGGCCGACAGCGACGCGCCGTCGCCCGAGGAGGTTGTGCTGACCGCCCTCGAGCGCCAGCGGATCGAGGGCCTGCTCAACCACCTCGACGACCGGTCGGCCGGCATCATGCGGGCCCGCTACGGCCTGGAGGACGGGCGCGAGCACTCGCTCACCGAGGTCGCTTCGCGCTTTTCCCTCTCCCGCGAGCGGATCCGCCAGCTGGAGATCCAGGCACTGGGCCGGCTCCGCGAGCTGGCTCGGGCCGAGGGCCTGCAGGCCGCCTGACACACCCCCCACATCAGCCCCACGAGTGGCCGGCGTCCGATTCGGACCCCGGCCACTCGCCTGTCCGGACGCTGGCCGTCGTCTGGCCCGGCGCGGATTCGAAGCAGGCCTATGCGGCGACGGCGATCTCCGCGTCGTCGGGCTGCCAGGAACGGGCGGTGCGGACGTAATAGGCCCACCAGCCGATCGACGGCCCGTACGCCTCGCGCAGCTCGGCCGGGCTGGGCGGGGGATCGCCATAGACCGCGCGGGCGGCGTCTTCGAGCTGGGCCATCCCGAGCGGGACGCCGTCGGGGCGGCCGAGCACCCGCAGAAGCAGGGCGTGCGCGGTGAACGGGCCGACGCCGGCCACGCCGAGCAATGCCTTGCGCACCTCCTCGTAGGGCCCGGTGTGCAGCCACTCCTCGTCGAGCGCGGCCACGCCTTCCACCACCTCGCGCAGCCGGCGGGCGCGCAGCCTGTTGCCCGCGAATCGGATCAGCTCCGCGTCGTCCCGCTCGGCCACCATGGCGAGCGACGGGAACGCGACGTGCTCGACCCCGTCGACCGTCAGGGACGGGCCGAACGCGGCCGCCAGACGGCGCTTGCGGGCCGCCGCGAACCACTGGGTGCTCCGCTGGACCAGCGCGAAGTAGACCGCGCCCTCGGCGAGCGAGGAGAAGCGCACCTGGTGCAGGCCGTGCGCGGCGCGCAGCAGCGTGGCCATCGCGGGGTCGCGCCCGGCGACATCGAGGAAGGCGGCGAGGTCGTCGTCGAGGCCGAGCCATCGCGCGACGGCCCGGTGCACCGCGGCGCGCTCGCCGGGTAAGAGATGGCGGTCGGCGTGGAGGGTGAGCGCGACCCCCGGGCCCCCGCCCGCCGGGCCGACGTCGGCCACGACCGCCTCGGTGCCGAGCAGGAACGCCTTGCGCACGCGACCGCCGGCGATCGTGTGACCGCCGGCGCAGGGCGCGAACGCGGCGAGGGCGCGCAGGGACATGTCGAACGAGAACGGCTCGGTGGCCGCCAGGACGGTTTCGGTCATGCCTCGACGGTGAACCCGCGGTACGACACTTCGCGCCGGTCGATAGTGCCGCCGATCAGGGACTTCAGCGCCGATCAAGGGCGGCGGTCAGCGCGTCCGCGAAAGACCCGCCGTCCGCCGCCCTTGATCGGCGATGTTGAAGATTTCTTAGCGCACCCTGCCGTAGCCGTACGGGCTCATCATGTCCACTGAGGACAGTTTGACGCTGTCGCCGGCCTGTGGCGCGTGGATCACCTTGCCGCTGCCCACGTAGATGGCGACGTGTCCGAGGCCGCTGTAGAAGACGAGGTCGCCCGGCTGGAGCGAGCCCCGGCCGATGTGCGCGACCACGTCCCACTGCATCGCGGCGTTGTGCGGCAACGACTTTCCAGCCGCCCGCCACGCCGCGAGCGTGAGCCCTGAGCAGTCGTACCCGTTCGGCCCCTCGGCCGCCCACACGTAGGGCGTGCCGATCGCGTTGTACGCGAACCGCACCGCGACGCCGGCCTTACCGGAGATCGACGGGATCGTCCCGGTGTAACCGCCGCTGGACGTGGTGGCCGAGCCGTACGCCTCTTCGCGCATCTTGTACAGCTTGTCGAGGTCGGCCTCGATCTTCTTCTTACCGGCCGCGAGCTCCTTCAGCTGCGCGGTCTGCTTCGCCTGGGTGGCGTCGAGCTTCGCCTTCTGCTCGGTGTACTGGCGCTCGGCCGCGGTAAAGCCCTCAACCTGCCGCTTGCGGTCGCGGGCGAGCTGGTCGAGCATGCCGAGCCGGTCGGCCAGTGGCCCGCTGCCTTCCAGCAGCGCGCTCGCCGTGCCCGCCTGACCCGTCCGGTACGCCACCGCGGCCATCGCACCCACCTCGGCGTCCGCCTTGGCGAGCTGTGCCTCCAGCGGGCCCATCTTCGCGCTGAGCGCGGCGGAGGCGGCCTTGGTCTGTTTGAGCTGCTCGTTGAGCTTGTTGTACGACTCGACGACCTTCTCAAGCTCGGTCGACGCCTTGTTGATCTGCTCCGTGAGCTCGCTCGGTGACGGCTCGGCCTGCGCGGCCGTGGCCGGAACGGTCAGCCCGATGCCCAGGCCGACCAGCACGAGGGCGCGGAGCAGCTTCCGCGCGGAAGACAAACGGTGAACCCTTCTTCCCCAACGCCGCCTACCGGGTTAGCTGTCGGATTCGGACGGGAAGATCGCCCTACCGCACCGCCGAAGGCGGCCGCGGATTCACCCCAGTGCATAGGTGGGTCCCCGACTCGCTGACGGAGTGTGATCGTCGTGCGATTCGGCGGCACGAGACCGGCGCCACCCGGGGAGTGGCTGACGACCGGACCAGCGGCTCCAACCTAGCGTCGAGGCCGGTCGGGCGAAAGTGGTGAGAGGGTGACTTGTGGCTCACGCCCGCCAATAAGTCGAATGTCCGAGTCACTCTAAGTGATTAGGTCGTCCACGCGGACTCGTCGGCCATATGGGTGACGGGCGATTTGTCGGTGTGCGCGTTGGGTGGGCGAAGGGGGCGACAAACCGGACATGCGGGCCTGAAACTGGCGCGGTACGGCTAGGAGACCCCTTCCGATCTGCCAGGTGGCTGATTGCACCCCTTCCCTCGACTAGATGGCATCTCGCACAATGGCTATCAGGGCCCTTGAAGTTGCTGAGCGGCTTTGAGGATCTAGCGGCACGGAGCGAGAAAGACGATCGGCACCTGGCTGCCACCAGGTGCCGATCTCAAGAACCACCACACCAGCCCGCCTCACGAGCCGTAGGAGGCATTGAAGTGCAGACTACTCGCTACCCCGCGCGGTCACCAGCAGCACAGCCCGTAACGCCGGTAGACGTAACAACCCCGAAACCACCTGCCCCGCTCTACCAGCGGCCCGGCATCCTGGTGACGCGTGACTGGTTCGTAGTGGGCGGGCGCCGGTTTCCGGTAGGCGAGCTGCACCACCTGCACACGGCCCGAGGCCCGGCACATCAGCTCACCGTGCGGTCGGTGACGGTGACCGCGATCGTGCTGGCCACCATCGGGATCACGCTCGGCATGACCACCGAGCTCAACCACCTGAGTGCGCAGACCTATCTGGCGCTCACGGCGGTGGCGTTCGTTCCTTTCCTCGTGGCGACGATCGGCCACCGCCTGCGGCCGCGGGCCTTCGAGCTCTGGGGTGAGTTCCGCGGGATGACGGTGCTGCTGTTCAGCAGCGACGAGGAGCGGCAGTACGGGCAGGTCACCCGAGCCCTGCTCCGGGCGCAGGAGGCCTACCGGCTCGGCGGGCTGGCCGAGCCACTGGTTTCGATGAACATCTGGCGCATGCGCCGATAACCGAATACTTCGTCCCCGGGTCGGACCGCCGCGCGGCAAAGCGGAGTCAACGGACGGACCAGGGGCGCGGTGGGGCCGGGGGCCACACCGATCGTGGGCGGGCTCAGTCGAGCTCGCCCACGATCCGTTTGATCATGTCCCGGGTCTCGGCCGGGCTCAGCGCCATCTCGCGCAGCCGCTCAAACTCGTGCCGGTACGGCCGGACCAGGTCGGGCTGGTCGACCACGTCGTCGCCGAGGCCGTTTTCCAGGTACATCACGGCGTCGTCGCTCGGATCGGGAAACTCCAGGATCGCGAACGGGTTGGGGAAGCCGTCGACGCCGGCGGCGAACGGCAGCACCTGGATCGTGATGTTGGGCTCGCCGCAGAGCGAGACCAGCCGCTCCAACTGCTCCCGCTTGGTCCGCGGGTCGCTGGCGATGCGTTGCACCACCGCCTCGTCGATCACGGCGGTGATATGCGGCGGATCCTCCTTGCCCAGCACCTCGCGCTGGCGGGCCAACCGCACCTCGACCTGGCTCTGCTCATCGGTGCCGGCCTGGCCGCGGCGGACGGCCTTCGCCGCGTAAGCCTTTGTCTGGAAGAGCGCGGGCAGCTTGGTGGGCGTGTAGCAGAGCACCGACGAGGTCTCCGCCTCCAGCCCGATGTACGCCGTGTACGGAGCGGGGAGCGCGCTGGAGTAGGACGACCACCAGCGGCGGGCCCGGGAGGAGCGGGCGAGGCCGACGAGCTCGTCGATGCGGGGCTTGTCAGTCACCCCGTACAGCCGGAGGAGGGCGCGCGCGTCGATGGGCGACACGCCCACGGCCCCGGACTCGATGCGGATGATCTTCGACAGCGACCAGTCCATCTCCTGGGCAACCTGATCCTGCGTGAAGCCCGCCGCCTCACGCGCGGTGCGCAATGCGGACCGCAACCGTCGCCGACCAACGGTGGGCCCATATGTCGCAGTCATGCCGACGCTCCTGCGTTGTTGTGCGCCGCCGGTCAGCCGAGCTGGCCGGCAACCTTCGTGATCTTTGCGAGGGACTCGTGAGGGTTGAGAGACATCTCGCGCATTCGCTCGAACGTTTGTCCGTAAACTGCCACATCCGCAGGGCGGTCGATCACGTCTTGCGCCAGCACGCCTTCCAGGTAGACGACGTCACTGTCGTCATCGTCGGGGAACCGGAGTATCACGAAGGGGCCTTGCGGAGCGTAGTCGCCGACTGTGAACGGAAGGACATGAATCGTCACGCGGGGCATCCGGCATACATCCGCGAGGTGCAACAGCTGCTCCCGCAGCACCTCTGGGCCGCCGGTCTGCCGATGCAGCGCGGCCTCGTCAAGAACGACGTCGATGTCTGGCCGGTCGGTGCGGTCGAGCACCTCTTTCTGCCGCCGCATGCGGATCGCGTGCCGCACCTCTATCTGCGCCGCGTCCATCGTGTCGCCGATGGTGGTCGAGGCCGCAGTGACCGCAGCCCGAGCGTAGGAGTCGGTCTGTAGCAGACCGGGGATGCCGGACGGCTGGAAGAACGAGAGCTTCGACGCCTCCGTCTCCAGCCCGATGTACGACGCGTAAGCGCTGGGGAGGGCGTCTTTGTACTGCGACCACCAGGCGCGGCGCCTGGAGACCCGGGCCAGCTCGACCATCTCACTGACCTGCTGCTGGTCGGTCATTCTGTAGTGGCCGAGCAATGCCTTGACGTCGTTGGTGGAGATTGAGACCGAGCCGGCCTCGATCCGGATCAGCTTTGACAGCGACCAGTCCATCGCCGCTGCCACCTGCTCTTGGGTCAACCCGGCGGCGTCTCTCGCCCGGCGCAGCGCGGACCGTAGCCGGCGCCGGCCGACAGTAGGCCCGTGCACCGTCGTCATCGGCGACCCTCCCCGGCTGCGCGCGTCACGCGCCCCACGATGTCACCGTGCAGTAGACCCGTCCGTGCAGAAATGATCTGTGCAGAATGCCACCTGGCTAGACGCGACCTGCCATTTAGCTAGTCTTGTGAAGGCTACACCGGCCCTGCTAGCTTTTCCAGCATTGCGACCCGGTGGCCGAGCATCCGTCAAAGGTGCCCGCTTTCGTGCGCGACCGGCTTGGTCGACTCGGCCGTAAGTGCGGCGGTTTGGGCACATGAGTCCGCTCTTCATGCGCTACAGTGTGGCGTCACGGCGCTCTGCCGCGACGATTGCGGCTGCTTAAGAGGAGCACCGGATGACCCAGACACATTCCGTCACCGATGTGTGGCGGAAGAGCGCTCGCTGCGAGACGCACAACTGCGTCGAGGTAGCCAAGCGCACCGGCGAGGTCGCTATTCGCAACAGCGCGGTCCCGGACGCACAGCTGGCTTTCGACCGCCCGGTGTGGGCGGCGTTCATCAGCGGCGTTCGTGCAGGTCAGTTCGACCTTCCGTAGGTCCTGTTCCCCGGGTCTCTCCGCCCGGGGACTCTCCTGCGCTCCCTGTAAGGGCATCCGAATCGGATGCCCTCTTTTGTTGTTCACGATCGCCGTGACAGCCTGTGGCACATTGGTAGCGGCGAGGAGGTCATTCATTCATGTACGCCCTCCTTTCTGTGGATGCCTCGGCATGAAACATTTGATAGCAGCGCGAGTGCGGGGCGGTGCCGTCATGGCCGGCGCGTACCAGCCCGCGGAGGGGCAGGTTTGCCGTGGCGGATGGACCGACGAACTGGCGTAAGAGCATGCAGTGCGAATCGCAGAACTGTGTCGAGGTGGCCTTTGGCGAGGCCCATGTCGCGATCCGTAACTCTGCGTCGCCGGACGGGCCGTTCATCGAGGTCACCGCGACAGCCTGGAGGGCCTTCTGCGCGGCGCTGCGCGACGGCGCCCTCAGGCGTTGACCGGAGCCGGCTCGCGCACCCAGCGGGTCACGGCCCGCTCGGCGTAGAAGGACACGAACGGGATCGTCCCGGCGAGCATCACCAGCAGCATGCGGCGCAGCCCGAAGCGCGTGCGGCGGAACAGGTCGAAGACGGCGACGAGATAGACCATGTACAGGAAGCCGTGTGCCGGTCCGATGGTCTCGACCACGACCGGCTCGTCCCAGATGTACTTCAGCGGCATGCCGATCACGACGAGCAGGATCAACACCACACCCACGATGTAGGCGATCGCGCGGTAGCGCTGCAGGGCTCCCCCACGGTTTCTACTCTCCTTTGTCCAACCCGATGCCGGTCAGCCCGGGTAGTCGGCCGGGCGGGCATTCGGGTTTTCGTTGAGCCACGCCAGATAGCGGTTGTACGCGACGAGCTCCGGGTCGCCTCCGTCGTCGTACCCCACGGGGCGTCGGGCGGTGCGCACCGGGCGCCGGAAGCCGGTCGCGGACGTGGCCTGCGTGCCGGCCGGGGCCGGCGAGACCGGTGCCTCGGGCGTGTCGCGAAGCGCCAGGCGCACCTCGCGCACCCAGATGAACACCACGAACGCGGCGAACAGCGGCCACTCGAACGCGTACGCCCAGCTGAGCGTGTTGCCACCGGCGGCCCGGCTGATCTGCCACCAGCCGAGCGCGAGGAAGCCGCCCACCAGCGCGACCGCGAGCACATGGCGTGCGATCCACGCCGGTGTCCACAGCCGCTTCATACGCCCGAGGGTACCGGTGGGGGTTTGGGCGGCTCCGGTCCGGGCAACGGTGGGGGACATGAGCGGACCAGCACAGTTTGCCGACGCCTCGGCGGCGGACCTCGACACCGGAGTCGACCCGGCCGAGCTCACCGACGAAGACCTCTTCCGGGAAGTGGCCAGCCTGCACCGGACCAGGCTGGACACGCTGCGGCACGGCTCGGACGCCGCCTTGGCCAACCACCTGCGGCGCACTGCCGAGCTGGAGACGGAGTACCTCACCCGCTATCCCGGGCGCGAGGTCGACCCCAACCGCCTGCGCGACTGACGGCCGCCCCCGAGTGTGGCGCGGGCCACTCGTACGCCCGGAACACTTACCGGGGGTGCGCCGTTGAGATGACTGTCGGTGTGTCCAGTGTCCCCGGGCCTCACCCAATTGCCTTCGCGGAATACCGTTCGGCTGGAGCCGCGTCGTGCCACTCGCCGAGAGGCGACCTGCACACCGACGCCTAGCGCCGCCCGGTGGCCATTCCACCGGGCGGCGCTTTTGCGTGCCGGCTTTGCGGCCGGTCCGGCGGGTCCCCGAGTGCCCGCGCGGACCGGCCTACCGCGTGGGAGGCGACGCGGTGGGAGGGGAGCCGGCAATCCCGTTGCTGGTGCGGAGTACCACAAGTCCGCCGTCGACCGTGCGGCCCGCTGGCTCGGTCCGGGCGACCGAGCCGGCCGGGCATGCCGACCCGACCGGCTCGGGGTTTACCTCTACCCGGAATCCTTGACTCTCCAAAGTGGACGTTGCTGCCGCGACAGGCTGGCAGGTGACGTCCGGGATCGAGCGCTGGACGCCGTACGCCAGCTTCTCGCTCGGCCGCGGGAAGCTCTGCTTCTGCTTGCCCCGCATGATGTCGGCGAGCGTTTCGTACACGGCGGGGTTGACGATGTCGTGGCTCATTGTCGCGGTCGTCTCCGGCCAGTCCGGGTCGGCCAGGATGCCGGCGACCGCCATCGACCGCGTGGTGACGACCAGCGACGCGGTGCGCTTGCTGTCCGTGGTACCTGTCTTGCCCGCGATCGGGTGACCGATGGCCGAGCGCGCCGCCGCCGAGGTGGAGCCGTGGCACTCGCCGAACGCCGACTGGTCGCCGACCGGGCACCGCGCGGCGTCGATCGCGGCCCGTGCCACGTCACGGTCGATCGCCTGGTCGCAGCGGGGGTTGGCGACATCAAGCTTCTTGCCGTCGATGTCCTTGATCTCCTGTACCGGTATCGGCTCGCAGTGCTTGCCGTCCGCGGCGAGCGTCGCGTACGCGTTGGCCAGGTCGAGCGGCGTGGTACCGGAGACGCCGAGCGTGAACGAACCCCACCCGTCGGCCTGTTCCTTGTCGTTGGCCATCGCGGCGTCGTCCTCGTTCAGGAAGCGGATGCCCAGCTTCTTGGCCGCCGCCACGGTGTTGGCCGCGCCGGCGAGCTCCTCCAGGGGTACGAAGTAGGTGTTGACGGACTTGCCGAAGCCGGTCCAGGCGTTGTGCATGCCGGCGAGGCTCGCGCTGCTGTTGCCCGGGCACCAGCGGTCGGTACCGGGGCAGGCCGACTTGCCGGTGGCGCCGTGGTACTTGGACTGGTAGCGCTGCGGCGCGTTGATCGCGTAGGCCAGCGGGTAGCCCTTCTCGAGCGCGGCGACGAGCGTAAAGATCTTGAAGGTCGAACCGGCCTGGTAGCCGCTGCCGCCGGTCAGCAGCGGGTTCGTGGTGTTCGGGTACGTGCCGCGCTGGCCCGACTTCTTCGGGTTGGACGAGGGCTTGTTCGCGGAGTTGTCGAGCTTGAACACGCGGTTGGTGGCGAGCGCGCGCACCCGGCCGGTGCCCGGCTCGACCGCGGCGACCATCAGCGCGTGCTTGCTGCCGGTCTTGAGCTGCTCCTCCACGTTGTCCCGCGCCTTCTTCTGCGCCTTCGGGTCCAGCGTGGTCACGACGCGGTAGCCGCCGCCGTTCAGTCGCCGCTCCCGGTCGTACTGGGTGGCGCCGAACGCCTCCTGCTCAAGCCACCAGCGCCGGAAGTAGTCGCAGAAGAAGCCCCAGTCGTTGGGCTTGGTGACCATGCAGCCGTTCGGCGGGCGCTTGCCCTTGACGACGAGCTTCTGCTTCTTCGCCGCCTCGCCCTCGGCGGGGGTGATCGCCTTGATCTCGACCATCTGGCCGATCACCCAGTCGCGGCGCTCCAGCGCCCGGGTCTTCCCCTTCGGGTCGAGCGGGTCGTAGAAGGTGGGCGACCGCACCAGCGCGGCGAGCAGGGCGGCTTCGGCGATCGTGAGGTCCTTCGGCGCCTTGCCGAAGTAGAGCTGGCTCGCCGCGTAGACGCCGTACGTGTTGTGACCGAACGGGGCGAGGTTGAGGTACCTGGTCAGGATCTCGTCTTTGGTGAACTTCTTCTCCGCCTGGAGCGCCAGCCGCGCCTCCCGGACCTTGCGGGCGGTGGTGTCCTCGCCGGCCTTGACGGCGTCGGCGTGGGTGGGTGCGGTGTACGTGACCGACATGCGGACGAACTGCATGGTGAGCGTGGACGCGCCCTGCTGTGACCCGCCAGCGCTGTTGTTGAGCGCGGCGCGCGCGATGCCCTTGGCGTCGACGCCCTTGTGCACGTAGAAGTTGTGGTCCTCGGCGGCGATCATCGCTTCCCGCATCGGCTCGGCGATCTGCGCGAACGTGACGTCGTGCCGGTTTTCGTCGAAGAAGCGCGAGATGAGCGTTTTGCCGTCTGCGGCGTACACCTCTGTCGCCTGCGGCGCCCGGGTGGTCGTGAGCTCGCTCGGGAGTGCCTCGAACGACTCGGCGCCGGCTTTTGCGGCCAGGCCCGAGGCGGCCAGCGCGGGAAACATCGCAGCGGCCACGACAAGGCCGGCCAGGAGGCCGCAGAGCGTCAGCGACGCCAGGTTGACGAGCGCGTGGCGGCGGCGCCGGCCGGCAGCACGCCCGGCCGAGAGGCGCAGCAGTGGTTCGGTCACGCCTCCAAGACGTCCAGAGGTGAGGCCGGGGTTGCAGTTGATACGGATCTTCACAGCACTTTCACGAGTGGTCCGGGCTTTCCTGGCAAACCACACTTTTCAGGTGAGCACCGGTCATACGCTCCCCACATGATCGGAACGATTCTCTGGGCCATCATCGGTGGCGCCATCGTCGGCATGCTGGGCCGGCTGCTGCTGCCCGGCAGGCAGAACATTTCCGTGTGGGTCACGATCGGCGTCGGTATCGCGGCGGCGCTGCTCGGCGGCGTGATCGCGGACTGGCTGGGCGTCGGCGACACCAAGGGCATCGACTGGATCCGGCACGCCATCCAGATCGCGCTCGCGGTGCTGTTCGTCTACCTGGCGGCCCGGGTCATGGGCTCGAGCGGGCGCCGCAAAACGGCCTGACGCACTGACCTTGCACCCCGCGGCCACGGGGTGCAAGGTCGCGAAGTCGTCAGCGGTGGGCGGACGCCAGCCCTTCCAGCACCTGAACGGTGGTGTCCCAGCCCATGCAGGCGTCGGTGATCGACTTGCCGTACGCGAGCGGGCGCGTGGGGTCGAGGTCCTGGCGTCCCGGCTCCAGGAACGACTCGAGCATGACGCCGGCGATACCGCGCTGGCCGGCGGCCAGCTGCGCGGAGACGTCCTGCGCCACGATCGGCTGGCGGGTGTGGTCCTTGCCGCTGTTGTCGTGGCTGGCGTCAACGATCAGCCGCTCCGGCAGCCCGGCCGCGCGGAGCAGGCCGAGTGCGCCGGCCACATCCTCGGCGCCGTAGTTCGGGCCGCCCCGCCCGCCGCGCAGCACGAGGTGGCAGTCGGCGTTGCCGCGGGTGTGCAGGATCGCCGGTGTACCGGACACGTCGATGCCGGGAAACACGTGCGGCACCGCCGCGGCCTTGATCGCGTCGACGGCCGTGGAGATCGCCCCGTCCGGCCGGTTTTTCATCCCGATCGGCATGGAGAGGCCGGAGGCGAGCTGGCGGTGCACCTGGCTCTCGACGGTGCGGGCGCCGATCGCGCCCCACGAGACGGTGTCGGCGATGTACTGCGGCGTGATCGGGTCGAGGAACTCACAGCCCACCGGCAGTCCCTTGCGCAACACCTGCAGCAGCAGCGAGCGCGCGGTGCGCAGGCCGGTGTTGACGTCGCCGGAGCCGTCCAGGCCGGGGTCGTTGATGAGCCCCTTCCAGCCGACGGTCGAGCGGGGCTTTTCAAAGTAGACCCGCATCACGATGAGCAGGTCGTCGGAAAGCCGCTCCGCTGTCTCGGCGAGGCGGTCCGCGTACTCGAGGGCGGCCACGGGGTCGTGCACCGAACACGGGCCGACGACGACCATCAGGCGGTCGTCCTCCCGGTCCAGGACGCGGGCGACGGCACGCCGACCATCGACCACCGCAGCCGAGAGATCATCATCTAGGGGCAGCTCATGGTGTAGAAGTGCGGGCGACACCAGCGGGACGACCTTGTCGATCCGCTGGTCACTTACCCGCTGCACGCTCGGGAGAGTCACTGGAAGTCCTTCCGCCAGCCACCCCGGGGCCGGCGTCCCGGGGCCGAAGCCGGCTCTGCGTCGTTGTTACGCGCGAAAGGGCAGGAGTTTCTCCTGCCCTTGTGCCGGCTCTGGCGGGTGGTGACCTAGGTCATGCGCTCATGCCTCAGTCGCCGGCGCCAGCGCCGGCCAACTAAAGCACGCATACCATCGGGTCACGCTCGGCATCATATCCCATTCCTGAAACCCCTACGGACCGCTTGCGCACCGGCGTGATCGGGTGGGCGGGATCACCGGCGAGGTGTGGGCCGTTCAGGTGAGGGAGAACTCGTCGAACAGCACGGCCGGTGACGCCGGTTGGCGGGTGTCGTGGCGGTACGACCGCACGACGCCCGCGGCCGAATCGAGCAGCGAAAAGACGGTGATCTCGTTGCTCGCCACGAACGGCAGCGGCACGCCGTCGGAGCGCACGTACGGCGCGACCGTCGGCACGATCGGCTGCAGGCCACCCGGGTCGCCCTGAAGCACGTAGCCCGGCGGGTACCAGCGGGTCATGCCCGAGGTCACGTCGTACGCGCCGTAGCTGTTGCCCACATTGGACGTCTCCAGCCAGTTGACGCCGGCCGCGTTCCGGAAGCGGTTCCACACGTGAGAGTGTCCATTGAGGACAAGATGGACACCGGCCGCGGAGAGCAGCGGCTCCACGTCGCGCAGGATGTAGTCGTCGGCGAGCGGGTACTCGTACCGGATGGACTTGGTGCCGACCACCCGGACCGGGTCGGTGTAGGGCGGCACCGAGTGGCTGCCCAGGCCATGGCTCGGGTGGTGGAACATCACCACGCGGTAGCGCGCCGCGCGGGCGGCCGGCGACGCGAGCTCGCCTTCCAGGAAGGCGAACTGCCTGGAGCCGCGCTTGATCGGCTCGAAGATGAACTGTCCGTGGCCCCACCGCTCGGGGCAGTCGACGTCTTCGAGCGCCTCCTGGAACTTGCCCCGCCCCTCCGGGTGCGGTGTGCGCCACACCTGCGTGGCGAAGAGGCAGATCACGTGCACGTCGCCGATCGTGCGGGACCACCAGCGCTGGCCGCCGGACTCGCTGCGCGGGTAGGGGAACATCTCCTGGTATGTGGTGATGTTCCAGTCGCCCGGCTGCGGGTCGTTGAACTGCGCGTCCAGCGTCGCCGTGTCGGACCAGCGCCCCATCACCTCGTGGTTGCCGATCGCGGGGTAGATCGGCGAGTGCGCGAGGATCCGCTCGAACGTGCGGAAGAACGGCGGCTCCGCGGTGGTGTCGAACCACTCGCTGGCCCGGTCCGGCGCGTTCACCATGTCGCCGGCCATCAGCACCCCGTCGAAGGTCACGCCCGCGGTCTCGGCCACCTTCGCCAGGTTGGCCGGGACCATCGGCTTGAGCTGGTGGTCGCTGGTGAGCAGCAGCCGCACCGGCCGGTCCGGCGGCGGCGCGGGCGCGAGCGTGTACGCCTGCGTGACGGTGCCGCCGGAGACCACCCGGTACGGCGTCCGCCCGGCGGCCAGCCCGGTGACGGTGGCCAGGTGGCGGTGGACCGGGCGGCGCGTGACGATCGGGTACACCCGGCCCGGTACCGAAGACTCCTGGTCCTCCCGGGTGCGGGACAGCTCGGTGGTGCCGGCGGTGAAGCGGCGCCATCCCTCGCCCTCGCCCGGCGTGCCGGTGGCGGCCGCGCGGGCCCGCTCCTCGGTCATGCCGGCGACGGCCGGGCCGACGAGCACCGCGTGGTGGGAGCCGGGCGCCTCGGTGTGCCAGACGACGTGCACGCCGTCCGGGGTCGGGTCGAGCAGGTACGGCTCACACAGCATGTCCCGAGTATGCTTCGCGGCCGCCCGGCCACCGTCGAGGGACCGTTGCATGCGGACAGCGATAGATCCGCTACCGTCGAGCGCATGTCGCCGACCGGCTACCCGTGGCCCATCGAAACCGCCCGCCTCGACAACGGCCTGCGCGTCGTCGTCAGCGAGGATCGCACGGCCCCGGTGGTGGCCGTCAACATCTGGTACGACGTGGGCTCGCGGCACGAGCCGGACGGCCAGGCCGGGTTCGCGCACCTCTTCGAGCACCTGATGTTCGAGGGGTCCGAGCACGTGGCGAAGACCGAGCACATGCGACTGATCCAGGGCGCGGGCGGCTCACTCAACGCGACGACCAGCCAGGACCGCACCAACTACTTCGAGACCTTGCCGGCCGAGCACCTGGAGCTGGCGCTGTGGCTCGAGGCGGACCGCATGGGCGGGCTCGTGCCGGCGCTGACCCAGGAGACGCTGGACAACCAGCGCGAGGTGGTCAAGAACGAGCGGCGCCAGCGGTACGACAACGTGCCGTACGGCGACGCGTGGCTGCGCCTGCTGCCGCTGCTCTACCCGCCCGGGCACCCGTACCACCACGCGACGATCGGCTCGATGGAGGATCTAAACGCGGCCGACCTGCCCACGTTCGCGGCGTTCCACACGACGTACTACGCGCCGAACAACGCGGTGCTGTCGGTGGCCGGCGACGCGGCTGCGGAAGACGTGTTCGCGCTCGCCGAGAAGTACTTCGGTGGCCTGCCGGCCCGCCCGGACATCCCGCCGGCGCCGGACGGCACCAACCCCGCGCCGCCCTCCGGGCCGATGCGCGACGACGTGGTCGGTGACGTCCCCGCACCGCGGGTCTACCTCTCGCACCGCACCCACCCGTTCGGCTCGCGGGGGTACGACGCGGTGACCGTGCTCGCCGCGATCCTCGGCACCGGCCGGGGCAGCCGCCTGTACCAGCGGCTCGCCGACGGCGCGCGCCTGGCGCAGCCGGACTTCGTCTCGGCGTACGGCGTGGACCTGGCACACGCGCCGGCGCCGCTGATCGTGACCGCGACCGCCCGGGACGGGGTGGCCGCGGCTGACCTGGAAGCCGGGCTCGTCGAGGTCGTCGACGGCCTGGCCGGTGGGATCGAGCAGGAGGAGCTGGACCGGGCCAAGGCGCTGCTGACCACCTCGTGGTGGCGGTTGCTGTCCACAGTGGCGGGTCGGGCGGACGCGCTGAGCCGCTACGCAACACAGTTCGGCGACCCGGCCCGCGTGGCGGAGCGGCTGCCCGCCTGGCAGTCGATCACGCGCGACGAGGTGGTGCAGGCCGCCACCGAGCTGCGCCCGGAGACCCGCGTCACGCTCACCTACCTCCCCGAGGAGAAGTCCGCATGAGTCTCGTGGCTGATCGTCCCGGACCGGGCGCGGCCCGGCCGTACCACTTCCCCGAGGTCGTCCGCCGCGACGGCGTCGTCGCGGCCCACCTGCCCGGCCAGGCCCTGGCCATCGCGACCCTGCTGCTGGACGCGGGCGCTGGCCGCGAGTCGGCCGGGAGCGAGGGGCTGGCGGCCGTGGTCGCCAAGGCGCTGGAAGAGGGCACCACCAAGCGGGACGCGGCCGCCTACGCGCTCGCGCTGGAGAGCCTGGGCGCGGAGCTGTTCACCTCGGTGGACTGGGACTCGTTCCGGGTCGGCGTGCAGGCGCCGGTCGACCGGCTGCCCGAGGCGGTGGCGCTGCTCGCCGAGGCGGCCCGCACCCCGCGCCTCGAACCCGCCGACGTGGCCCGGGTGCGCGACGACGAGGCCACCGCGCTGCGCATGGACTGGGCCGACCCCGGGCCGCGTGCCGATGCCGCGCTGCGCGCGGACATCTTCGGGCGCGACAAGCGGCACGGGCGCCCGCTCTCGGGCGATCCCGACTCGGTCGCCGGCGTGAGCGTGGACGACGTGGTGGGGTACCACCGGACCTGGTTCGGTCAGCGGGGCACGCTGCTTGTCGCGGGCGACCTGACCACCGTCGACCTCGGCGCGCTCGGCGCGACGGTCTTCGCCGGGGCGGGTGAGCCGGTCGAGTCGGCGGGCGGGCCACTGCCGATCGAGCCGCGCTCCGCCCGCCGGCTCGTGATCGTCGACCGGCCCGGCTCGGTGCAGTCGACGCTGCGGCTGGGGCACGCGGCACCGCACCGCGCGCACCCGGACCACGTGTCGATGACGCTGGCCGCCACGGTGCTGGGCGGGGCGTTCACGTCCCGGCTCAACCATCTGATCCGCGAGGTGCGCGGGTACACGTACGGCATCCGCGGCGAGTTCGGCCAGTCCAGGCGCTTCGGCCGGCTGCTGGTCGGCTCGGGCGTGCAGACAGCCGTGACCGTGCCCGCACTGGTCGACACGGTGGGGGAGATCTCGCGTACGGCGGCCGAGGGCGTCACCGAGGAGGAGCTGGCGGTGGCCCGGTCGTGGCGTGCCGGCCAACTGTCGGTCGAGCTGCAGACGCCGGGTGCGATCGCGGGCGCGCTGGCCACGCTCGTGGTGCACGACCTGCCGGACGACTACCACGCGAGCCTGCGCGCGGCCATCCTCGCCGCCGACGAGGCCACGGTCTCCGCCGCGGCCGCCAAGCACCTGAACCCCGCGGGGCTCACCGTGGTCGTCGAGGGGGACGCGGCACTGATCCGCGACGAGCTTGTCGCGTCCGGCCTGGGAGAGGTGGTCGACGCCCAGTTCTGACAGTGGCGGCGGTCACTCTTCTTGACGCGATTCATACGCTTCTGACGTTTCACAAATTTGTGAAACGAGCGTAGCGTCAGCCGTATGACATCTGCGATCTCGGTCGCTGGCCTGGTGAAAACCTTCGGCCAGACCCGCGCGCTGGACGGGCTCGACCTGTCCGTCGACACCGGTGAGGTGCATGGCTTTCTGGGCCCGAACGGCGCCGGAAAGTCCACGACCATCCGGGTGCTGCTCGGCCTGCTCCGCGCCGACGCCGGCGACGTGAGCCTGCTCGGCGGCCACCCGTGGCGGGACGCGGTGCAGCTGCACCGCCGCCTCGCGTACGTGCCCGGCGACGTCAACCTGTGGCCGAACCTGACCGGCGGGGAGGCGATCGACCTCTTCGGCGCCCTGCGGGGCGGGCTGGACAAGCGCCGCCGCGCCGACCTGATCGAGCGTTTCCAGCTCGACCCGAGCAAGAAGGCCCGCACGTACTCCAAGGGCAACCGGCAGAAGGTGGCCGTCGTCGCCGCGTTCGCGTCCGACGTGGAGCTCTACATCCTCGACGAGCCGACCTCGGGCCTCGACCCGCTGATGGAGGCGGTCTTCCAGGAGTGCGTGCGCGACGTGAAGCGGGAGGGGCGCACGGTCCTGCTGTCGAGCCACATCTTCTCCGAGGTGGAGGCGCTCTGCGACCGGGTGAGCATCATCCGGCAGGGCAAGACGGTGGAGGCGGGCACGCTGGCCCAGCTGCGCCACCTGACGCGTACGTCGATCTCGGTGGAGACCTCCCACCCGATCACCGGGCTCGAGGAGCAGGCCGGCGTGCACGACGCAAAGGTCGACGGCAGCCGCGCGAAGTTCGATGTGGACAGTCACGAGCTGGACCATCTGCTGCGGTACCTGACCCGCTTCGAGGTGCGGACGCTGAGCAGCGCGCCGCCCTCGCTGGAGGAGCTGTTCATGCGGCACTACGGCGACGAGCTGCGGGGGAACGGCGTCAAGGCGGAGGCGACGGTCTGATGTCCGAATTCACGGGGACCGCCCGCCTCGTGCGGCTGGCGATCCGGCGGGACCGGATCCAGCTTCCACTGTGGATCCTGGGGACCGCGATCTTCGTGCCGATCGTGGTGGCCTCGGTGCGGGACCGGTACCCGACCGAGGCCGACCGCGTCGAGATCCTGCGCAGCGCCGTCGAGAGCCCCGCGCTGCTCGTGCTCCGCACCGCCCCCACGGGCGCGAGCGAGGGCGCGATGATCATGTTCTCGTTCCTCACCTACGTGGCGGTGCTCGCCGGCCTCATGAGCACGCTCGCGGTCGTGCGGCACACCCGGCAGAACGAGGAGACCGGCCGCTCCGAGATGGTCGGCGCGACCGTCGTCGGCCGGCACGCCGGGCTCACCGCGGCGCTGATCGTCGTCGCCGGCGCCAACGTGGTGCTCGGCGCCCTGATCGCGCTCGCGCTGATCGGGTACGACCAGCCGGCCGCCGGGTCGATCGGAGCCGGCGCCGGCATCGCCGCGGTGGGCCTTGTATTCGCAGGCGTCGCGGCCATCGCCGCGCAGATCACCCAGACCTCACGCGCCGCAAACGGCATCGCCGCCGCGGTGGTCGGCGTCGCCTATGTGGTACGGGGACTCGGCGACGCGCTCGGCGACAAGCAGCCCGACGGGTACACGGTGGTGAGCGCGTGGCCCACCTGGCTCTCGCCGATCGGCTGGGTCACCGAGATGCGCCAGTTCGAGGGCGACCGCTGGTGGGTGCTCGCTCTGCCGCTGGTGACGTTCGTGCTGAGCGTCGGGGTGGCGTTCGCGCTGACCGTGCGGCGCGACGTGGGCATGGGAATGATCCCGGCGCGCCGCGGCCCGGCCAAGGCTGCAGCGGCCCTGCTCAGCCCGATCGGTCTCGCGTGGCGGCTGCAGCGCGGCACGCTGCTGGGCTGGGGTGTGGCAATGGCGGCGTACGGCGCGGCCGTCGGATCGCTGAGTCAGACCGTCGAGGACGCGCTCGGCGAAAACCAGGGCACGGCGGACACGATCACCAAGCTGGCCGGCGGGAGCAGTGCCGACCTGATCGACGCGTTCTTCGCCGCGATGATGGCGATCTATGGCGCGATGGCCGCCGCGTACGTCGTACAGGCTCTGATGCGCCCCCGCGCCGAGGAGGCCGGTGGCCCCGCCGAGGCGGTCCTCGCCACCGGCACCGGGCGGGTGACCTGGCTGGCCAGCCACCTCGCGGTGGCCGTGGCGGGCGCGGCGGCGCTGCTGCTCGTCGCGGGCGTGTCCACCGGGCTGGTGGCCGGGCTCACCGGCAGCGACGCCGGCGGCAAGGTGGTCGAGATGACCGGCGCGGCGCTGGTACAGCTGCCGGCCGCGCTGATCCTGGCCGGCTTCGCGGTCGCCGCGTTCGGGCTGCTGCCCAGGCTCGCCGTCGGGCTTGCCTGGGCCGCCTTCGCGGTCAGCCTGATCGTCGGCCAGCTCGGCGAGCTGCTGGGCCTGCCGCAGGCGGTACGCGACATCTCGCCCTTCACCCACGTTCCGGCTGTCCCGGCGGTGAGCGCGACGGCGGGCCCGCTGATCGCCCTCACCGCGGTCGCGTTGGCGTTCGGGGTGCCGGCCTGGCACTCTTCCGGCGGCGGGACCTTTCGCTCTAGAACGCGTGGCGGCGCCCTCGGGGCGCCGCCACGGCACGACACGAAGGTGGTGACCATGGAACAACAGCGGGACGAGCAGTCGGTTAGCCGCTTCGTGGAGCACTTCGCGATGACCATGAACGATCTTGGCTTTCCCCGGATGCCCGCCCGCGTCCTCGGCGCGCTCACGGTCGCTGACGACGGCGCACTCACCGCCGGCCAGATCGGCGAGCGGCTGGGCGTCAGCCCGGCGGCGATCTCGGGCGCGGTGCGCTATCTGGTACAGATCGGGATGGTCGTCCGGGAGCCGGTGCCCGGCTCGCGCAGCGACCGCTACCGCCTGCCGAACCAGGCGTGGTACCTGGCGAGCCAGCAGAGGGGTGGCGCGTACAAGCGGGTCGCGGACGTCGTGCAGGAGGGCGTCGACGCGGTGGGCGACCCCACATCGCCCGCCGGGGAGCGCCTTGCCGAGATGCGGGACTTCTTCCTGTTCATGCAGGATGCGGTGGGTGAGCTTCTGGGCAGGTGGGACCAGGTCCGCCAGGAGCGGCGCTCCGCCTGAGCGTGCTTTGATTGGGCAATGGCCAACCCAGCGATCGTGACGGTTGACGACGACCCGTCAGTCTCCCGGGCCGTCGCGCGCGATGTGCGGCGCCGCTACGGTCAGGACTACCGCGTCGTGCGGGCCAGTTCAGGAGCCGAGGCGCTGGATGCGCTCAAGGAGATAAAGCTGCGCGGTGAGCAGGTGGCGGTCCTGCTCGCCGACTACCGGATGCCCCAGATGAACGGCATCCAGTTTCTCGAAGCCGCCATGGACCTCTTCCCGCTGGCCCGGCGCGTGCTGCTGACGGCGTACGCGGACACGGAGGCGGCGATCGACGCGATCAACCTTGTCGACGTCGACCACTACCTGCTCAAGCCCTGGCACCCGCCGGAGGAGAAGCTCTATCCGGTGCTCGACTCGCTGCTGGACCAGTGGCAGGCAACGCCCGCGTCGCCCGAGGCCGACACCCGCGTGGTGGGCCACCGGTGGTCGGCCGAGTCGTTCGAGATCCGCGACTTCCTGGCCCGCAACATGGTGCCCTACCGGTGGTACCTCACGGAGGAGCCGGAAGGCCAGCGGCTGCTGAAGGCGTCCGGCGCGAGCGAGTCGGACATACCGCTCGTCATCACGCCCGACGGAAAGACGCTTGTGCGGCCGTCGGAGGCCGAGGTGGCCGCCCACGTGGGGCTCACCACCACCCCGGCGGCCGAGTTCTACGACCTGGCGGTGGTCGGCGCGGGCCCGGGCGGTCTCGGCGCCGCCGTGTACGGCGCGTCGGAGGGCCTGCGCACGATCCTCGTCGAGCGGCGGGCCACCGGCGGGCAGGCCGGCCAGAGCAGCCGGATCGAAAACTACCTGGGCTTTCCGGACGGGGTGTCGGGCGCGCAGCTGACCGATCGGGCCCGCCGCCAGGCACAGCGCTTCGGCGCCGAGCTGCTCACCGCGCAGGACGTCACCTGCCTCGACGTGAAGGGCTCCGCCCGGGTGCTCACGTGCGCCGGGGGCCGCAGATCGTGGCGCACACGGTGATCCTGGCGACCGGCGTGTCGTACCGGACGCTCGACGTCCCCGGCCTCGCCGAGCTCACCGGTCGCGGCGTCTTCTACGGCAGCGCGGCCACCGAGGCGCCGTCCTGCTCGGGCTCGGACGTCTACATCGTCGGCGGCGCCAACTCGGCCGGGCAGGCGGCGGTCTACTTCTCGCGGTACGCCTCGCGCGTGCACCTCGTCGTGCGCGGCGAAAACCTCGCCCAGTCGATGTCCGCGTACCTGATCGAGCAGATCGAGAGCATCCCGCGGATCCAGGTGCACACCATGACCGAGGTGACCGCCGGGCACGGCACCGAGCACCTTGAAGGGCTGACGCTGCGCGACCGGGCGACGGGGCAGGCGCGGGATGTCGACGCTTCGTGGCTGTTCGTCTTCATCGGCGCCGAGCCGCACACCAGCTGGCTCGACGGCCTGGTGGAGCGGGACACGCAGGGCTTCGTGGTGACCGGCCCCGATCTGGTCGTCGGCGGCAAGAGGCCCAAGGGGTGGCGGCTCGACCGCGACCCGTACCACTTGGAGACGAGCGTCTCCGGCGTCTTCGCCGCCGGCGACGTGCGGGCCAACTCGGTCAAGCGGGTGGCGTCCGCGGTGGGCGAGGGCGCGATGGCGGTCACGCTCGTGCACAGGTACCTGGAGGCGCAATGATCTCGAAGGACGACCTTCGCAAGCTGTTTCTCTTCGAGGCGCTCGATGAGGAGAAGCTGCAGTGGGTGCAGGACCACGGCACCGTGGTCGAGTACGAGGCGACCAGCCGCGTGTACTCGGAGGGTGAGCCGGCCACCTGCTTCGTCGTGCTGCTGGAGGGCGCGATCACGCTGACCCGGACCGTGCACGGGCAGGAGATCGAGGTCACCCGCACCGACCAGCTCGGGGTGTACGCCGGCGCGACCCAGGCGTTTCTGGGTGGCCAGGTCGACCAGAAGTACCCCAACTCGATGGTCGCCATCACGCCGGTGAAGGTGCTGGAGCTGCCGGCCGACCAGTTCGGCCCGACGCTGCGCAGCTGGTTTCCGATGGCCATGCACCTGATGGAAGGCCTCTTCTGGGGCCAGAAGCGGATGCAGAGCGCGGTCAGCGAGCGGGAGCGGCTCATCGCCCTCGGCTCGCTCTCGGCCGGCCTCACCCACGAGCTCAACAACCCGGCGTCCGCGGCCGTGCGTGCCACCGCCACCCTGCGCGACAAGGTCGCCGGCATGCGCCACAAGCTCGCGATGATCGCCGAGGGCAAGATCAACGTCAAGCAGCTGCACCGTCTCGTGGAGCTCCAGGAGGCGGCGGTCAAGCGCGCGGCCAACGCCCCGAAGCTCACCGCGCTGGAGTCGAGCGACGCCGAGGACGAGGTGGTCGACTGGCTCCAGGAGCGCAACCTCTCGCCCGGCTTCGAGTACGACCACGCCGCCACCCTCGTCGCCGGCGACGCCAACGTGGCATGGCTCGACCTGATCGCCGAAGCGGTCGACCCGAGCGACCTGCAGTCGGCGGTGAGCTGGCTGACATACACGATCGAGACCGAGCTGCTCATGGGCGAGATCGACGAGTCGGTCGGCCGCATCTCGGCGCTGGTCGGTGCCGCCAAGCAGTACTCGCAGCTGGACCGCGCCCCGCACCAGGTGGTCGACGTGCATAAGCTGCTCGACTCGACGCTGGTCATGATGACCGCGAAGATCTCGCCGGACGTGACGGTCGTAAAGGAGTACGACGTCACCCTGCCCGAGATCCCCTGCTACCCGGCCGAGCTCAACCAGGTCTGGACCAACCTGATCGACAACGCGCTTGGCGCGATGGGCGAGCGGGGCACGCTGACGATCCGCACCGAGCGCGACGGCGACCAGGTGGCGGTGACGGTCGGCGACACGGGCGTGGGCATCGCCCCGGACATCCGGCCGCGCATCTTCGAACCCTTCTTCACCACGAAGCCGGTGGGCGAAGGGACCGGGCTGGGCTTGGACATCTCGTACCGCATCGTGGTCAACAAACACCACGGCGACATCCGCGTGAAGAGCGAGCCCGGCAAGACCGAATTCACGGTCATCCTCCCGGTCGAGGAGGAGCCCGCCAGCTGAGGTAACCGTCCCGACTCCCCGACGTCATACGCAACCCTCCCCGTGGCTCACCGGTGTCTGACGTATGCGCGTTTCACGGGGAGGGCTCAGTGCTGGACGCTGAGGACTTCGACGAGTTCTACCGGAGCACCCGGGGGCGGGTCTGTGCGTACCTCTACGCGCTGACCGGCGATCTCGCCGAAGCGCAGGACGTTACCCAGGACGCGTACGCGAGGGCGTGGGAGCGCTGGGCGAAGGTCCGCACCTATGACAGTCCAGAGTCATGGGTGCGGATCGTCGCACGGAGGTTGGCGACGAACCGGTGGCGCAAGGCGCTGTCGCGCAGGATCGCCCACCGGCGGCACGGTCTTGTCGACTCGACTCCAGGGCCCACCGAGGACCTTGTCGCCATCACAGCGGCGCTCCGGCAGATCCCCGAACCTCAGCGGGTCGCCATCGTGCTGCACCACCTGATGGGGCTGACGGTCGAGCAGGTGGCTCGGGAGACCGGCGTCGCCGAAGGCACGGTGAAGGCCCGGCTGTCGCGTGGCCGAGGCGCGCTGTCCGCCCTGCTGAGCGTCGATGTCGAGGAGCCGGACCATGCCTGACCTCAGCCAGCGCCTGGCGCCTCTCATCCACTCCACCAGAGAGGTGAGTTTCCAGATGCCGTCAGAGATTCGTCGTCGTGGTGAACGCCGTCGCGTGGTCCGGCGTATCGCCGTCACCGGGCTGGTCGTCGTGACCGTGGCGGGTATCGGTGTGGGGTCCGCTTGGGCGCTGTCCGGTCCGGTGCCGGCACCGGACGTCGCCACCACTTCCACGCCCGCGGAACCAAGCGCGCCGGCGGTACCACCGACGCTGCCGGACCCCACCACGACCGTCCCTCCGCCGTCCACCGTTCCACCGGCCAGCTCCCCACCTGCGACGCCGCCGAGCGGTCCTCGCCGGTCGACCGGCGAACCCGCCGCGCCGACGGCGATCCCCACGGCCGCCATGCTTCGGCCGGCGGACGTCGGCTCCGGGTACAGCGCCTCCGACGCGCAGGAGGGAGACGACCACGGTTCGATCGCGATGATGATGAGCTACTGCGGGCAGGGCGACTACACCACCGCGGACGACCACCGGGTGGCCAACCGCAAGCGTAACGTCAGCCGCGACGACGACCGGTACGTCCTCGAACAGGTGAGCCGGTACGCGCCGACGTGGGCCGCTCGGCACATCGACGACCTGCGCGAGGTCCTGCCGAGCTGCACCACCGTCGACATCATGGGCGACCCGAACCGCCGGGCCACCCTGACCGTGGTCGGCACCGACTTCGCCGGCGACGGCGCGGTTCTGATCAGGGAAAACCTGAACGGAGCCGTCCAGTTCCACGCGGTCGTGCGGCAGGGTGACGTCGAGGCACGCCTGCGAATCCACACCGGTGCGACCGAAAGCCAGGCCCGCGCCATCGTCGTCGCGGCGGCGGGCCGCCTCTGCAGTACGACGCCAACCTGCTGATACCGGATCCTCGTGAACAGGACGCCGCCGGGCTCGGGCCCGGCGGCGTCCTCATGCGCTGTCCCGGACCACCAGGTGCGTCGGCAGGATGAGGGCGTTTTCGACCGGTTCACCTTCGGCGAGTCGCAGGAGGAGCCGCACCATCTCGCGGCCGATCTCGATGATCGGCTGGCGCACCGTGGTGAGCGGGGGTCCGTGTAGCTGGCGAACTCGGCGTCGTCGAAGCCGATCACCGCGACGTCGTCCGGCACCCTGCGGCCCGCCTCGCGGAGGGTGCGCAGCGCGCCGTCGGCCATCAGGTCCGAGGCGACGAACACCGCGTCCAGCTTGGGGTCGTCGTCGAGCAGGTGGCGCATCGCGACGGCGCCGGACTCCCTGGTGAAGTCGCCCACCGCGACGATCGATCGGCGGTCCGAGCCGCGCAGCGCGTCGCGGTAGCCGGCCAGGCGTTCGATGCCGGCGACCATGTCCTGTGGGCCGGCGATGGTGGCGATGCGCTGGCGTCCGGCGTCGAGCAGGTGCCGGACGGCGCTGGCCACGCCCGCCAGGTGGTCGATGTCCACATAGGGCACCGCGGCGCGGCCGAGCGGGCGGCCGCTGCACACCGAGGGCATGCCGATCCTGGCCAGCGCGCCCGGCAGCGGGTCCATGCCGTGCATCGAGGCGAACATGACACCGTCGACGTGGCGGCCCATCGCGTACCGCTCGATGCGGTCATGGCTCGCCGCGGAGCCGGCCATCATGAGCACCAGCTGGCGGTCCGCCGCCTCCAGCTCCTGGCTGACGCCGCGCACGATGCCGGGGAAGAGGGGATCGTCGGAGAAGACGCGGGTGGCGGTCTCCGGGAGCACCAGTGCTATTGAGTCCGTCCGTTGGGTGACCAGCGTCCGGGCGGCGAGGTTGGGCACGTAGCCCAGCTCGCGCACCGCCCGGCGGACGGCTTCCTGGATGGGCAGGGCGACCGTGGTGGAGCCGTTTACCACGCGGGAGACGGTGGCGCGTGAGACGCCCGCGCGGCGCGCCACCTCCTCCAGCGTCGGCCGCTCGCGTGCGGATGTCACGCCTTGACCGCGCCTTCCATGATCCCCCCGATGATCTGGCGTCCGAAGATGATGAAGACCACGAGCAGCGGCAGCGTGGCGATGGCGGTACCGGTGAAGACCTGCGACATGTCCTGGTAGTAGCCGTTGGACAGCGCGCGCAGGGAGAGCTGGACGGTCGGGTTCTCCGGGTCGTTGAGCACGGCGTAGGGCCACAGGAAGTCGTTCCAGGTGGTCATGAACGTGAGGAGGCCGAGCACCGCGGCGGCCGGCCGTAGCGCGGGCGCCACCACGCTGCGGAAGACGCGGAACGTGCTGCAGCCGTCCACCCGCGCCGCCTCGATCAGCTCGTTCGAGACGGCCTGGCTCGCGTACTGCCGCATCATGAAGACCCCGAAGCCGGTGACCAGCCCCGGCACGATCACGGCCTGCAGGCGGTCGTTCCAGCCGAGGTCGGTCATCAGCATGTACAGCGGGATGACGCCGAGCTGCGTGGGCACCATCATCGTCGCGATGATGACGAGCAGCAGCGCGTTGGAACCGCGGAAGCGGAGCTTGGCGAAGGCGAACCCGGCCAGCGACGAGAAGAACACCACGCTCACCGTGACGCAGCCGGCGACGATCGCCGAGTTGATCATGCCGGTGATGAAGCGGGCGTCAGCATTGGCGAAGAGCCGGTCCAGGTTGCCGGGCAGGTTGCCGCCGGGGGTGATCGGCGGCGGTACCTGTCCCATCGCGTCACTGGAGCGAGTGGCCACCACGAACATCCAGTAGATCGGGAACACCGACATCACGCCGGCGAGCAAGAGGGCGACGTAGGTGAGCCGCGTGCCCTTCCACAGACCGCCACTCATGATGACCGGGCCGCCCTTCGGATGATCAGTACGTTGACGATGGCCACGACGACGATGAGGGCGAACAGCATCCAGGCGACCGCGGCGCCGTACCCGAAGTTGTAGTTGGGGGCGAACGCGTTCTCGAACATGTACATCGTCATGGTTTGCGACTCGCGCAGCGGGCCGCCGCGGATCGAGTTGGTGCCGGAGTTGAACAGCAGGGGCTCGGTGAAGAGCTGGAGGCCGCCGATCGTGGAGATGATGACGCAGAAGATGATCGTCGGTCGCAGCATCGGCACGGTGATCGACCAGAACTGCCGTGCCGGCCGCGCGCCGTCGATGGAGGCGGACTCGTAGAGGTCGCGCGGTATCGCCTGCATCGCGGCCAGGAAGATGAGCGCGTTGTACCCGGTCCACCGCCAGTCGACCATCGTGGAGATGGCGATCCAGGAGCCCAGCTTGCTGGCGTTCCAGTCGATCGGGCCGACGCCGACGAGGCCGAGAGCCCAGTTGATCAGGCCGAAGTCGCGGCTGAAGAGCTGCCCGAAGACGATGGCAACGGCCGCCGTCGAGGTGATGTTGGGGATCAGCACACCCATCCGGAAGAACGTGCGCGCGCGGAGCTGGCGGTTGAGCAGGTTGGCCAGCCAGAGCGCGAGCAGCAGCTGCGGCACCGTCGAGATCACGAAGATCCCGAGCGTGTTGTACACCGAGTTCCAGAAGTCGCTGTCGCTCATCAACGCGCTGTAGTTCGCCAGCCCAACGAAGGGGTGCTCCTGCGCGAGCAGGTCCCACTCGTGCAGCGAGACCCAGAACGTGTACACGAGCGGGTACGCGCCGAACACCGCGAAGAGCACGAAGAACGGCGCGATGTACAGGTACGGCGAGTACTTCACGTCGACGTGGCTCAACCGCGGCCGCCGGGGTGGCCCGGGACGCCGGTGCTTGACCGGCGTCCCGGGCTGGGTGCGGAGTTCGAGGCTGGTGGCCACTTACTGAGCCTGTCCCTCTTCGCGACTGCGGGGCTCGGTCGCTAGCGCTCCCTCACTCCTCGCGCTCATTTGTCAGCCGCCTTCTTCGCGTTGTTCACGGCATCGGTCCAGCCGTCTGTGGGACTGCGTTGACCGAGCTCGACCGTGCGCACCGCGTTTTCTACCTCCGTCCGCACCGCCTGGTTCTTCGGTCCCATGTAGACCGGCTTGAGGCTCTTGGCGCCGGCGCCGAAGATCTTGCCGGTGGGCGCGCCACTGAAGTACGCGCTTGTCGCGCCGGTGATCGCCGGGTCGTCCAGCGCCTGCGGCGAGGAGGGCAGCGGGCCCTTCGCCTTGAACGCGCCGATCTGGCCCTGCACGCTGGTCAGGAACTTGGCCAGCTCGATCGCCTCGGCCTGGTGCTTGCTCTGCTTGGGCACGGCGAGGAACGAACCGCCCCAGTTGCCGCCGTTACCGGGGACGGTGGCGATGTCCCACTTGCCGGAGGCGCCCGCGCCCGCGTTGCCCTCGATGACGCCGGTCATCCAGGCGGGGCAGGCGATGGTGGCGAACTTGGCCTGCTTGAACGCGGCCACCCAGTCGTCGGACCAGGCCTGGTACTTGCCGGACAGGCCCGAGTCGATGATGTCCATCGTGGTGTCCCAGGCCTTCTTCACGGCCGGGTTGCTGTCCACCACGAGGTTGTTGCTCGTGTCGTAGTAGTGGTAGCCGCCGGTGGCGCCACCCTCCTGGAGCACGATCGTGTTGAACGTGTTGGTGGCCGCGTCGAGGAACGCCGCGCCGGTGTTCTTCGCCTTGAACTGCTCGCCGACCTTGATGTAGTCCTGCCAGGTGGGCCAGAGCTTCGAGACCTCTTCGCGGTCGGTCGGCAGGCCCGCCTTCTCGAACAGGTCCTTGCGGTAGCACATCGCCATGCCACCGACGTCGGTGCCGAGGCCGACCAGCTGCTTACCGTCCGGCGTGAGGCCCTGGCTCCACTTCCACTCCATGAAGTTGCTCTTCAGCTCGCCCGCGCCGTGGTCGAGCAGGTTGACGAAGTTGCCGGGGTTGGCCTTGTACTCGACGAGCAGGCCCTCCTCGATCGCCACGATGTCGCCGGCGCCCTTGCCGGCCGCGAGCCACTGGGTGAGCTTCGGCGAGTACTCGTCGAGGTTGCTGCCGGTGCCCCGCTCGACGATCTTCACGTTGGGGTGGCTCGCCTCGTACTGCTTGTAGAGGTCGTCATATCCGAACTGCCCGAAGACGTCGACCGTCAGCGTGATCGGTCCGTCTCCGCTACCGCTGTCTCCATCGTCGCCGCCGCAGGCGGCCAGCAAAGTCGCCGTAGTGACGGCGACTGCCACGGCCGCAATACGGCGACCGCGGGAGTTGACATGCATGGGTGCCCCTCTCGCGCCGCGCTCAGTGAGAGCGCTCTCACACGTGCAGGGTTGTGCTTGGTAACGCGCTTGTCAAGAGAGCGCTCTCAAGATGTTACGGAACGATTCCCTGTGCATTTGTGAGAGCGCTCCCACGGCTGTCGCCGGTTCAGCTAGGCTGCGGGCAATGGACATCCACGTCAGCCTGACCGGGCGTCGTGACCTTGCGGCCGGCATCTACCGCCAGCTGCTGGACGCGATCCTGGACGGACGCCTGCGCTCGGGGGAGCGGCTGCCGCCCACCCGTGATCTCGCGCAGCGGCTGGAGGTCTCCCGCAACACGGTCGCCGTGGCGTACGAGCGGCTGACCGCCGAGGGCTTCCTGGTCAGCAAGGTGGGCGACGGCACGTACGTGTCGACCGAGCCGCTCGGCCGCCTCCGCTCACGGGCCGCGCCGTCCGGCTCGACAGTGCTGCCGAGGCCGGTCTGGCGCACGCTGGCGGTGCCCGCGGTCAGGGAGTCCACCGTGGAGTACGACTTCGCGGTCGGCGTGCCGGACGGCCGCTTCTTCCCGATCGAGACCTGGCGGCGGCTTGTCGCCCGCGAGCTGCGCGCGTCCACGGTGCGCTCGGCCACGTACGGCGACCCGCGCGGCCACGCCGGCCTGCGCGCCGCTATCGCCCGCCACATCGGTGTGGCCCGGTCGGTGCGGGCCAGCGCGGACGACGTGCTGGTCACGCACGGGGCGCAGCAGGCACTCGACCTGATCGGGCGGGTGCTCGTCGAGCCGGGAACCACGGTCGCGGTGGAGGAGCCCGGCTACTGGCCCGCCCGACTGCTCTTCCAGTCGCTCGGCGCGCGCGTCATCGGCGTGCCGGTGGACGGCGAGGGCATCGACGTGGCCGCGATCCCGGCCGCCGCCCGGCTCGTCTACGTCACGCCGTCACATCAGTTTCCGATGGGTACCCCGCTCTCGCTCGCCCGGCGCGCGGCGCTGCTGGCCTGGGCCGAGCGGCGGGACGCGCTCGTGATCGAAGACGACTACGACAGCGAGTTTCGCTTCGAGGACCGGCCGCTGGAGCCGCTGCAGAGCCTGGACCGCAGCGGGCGGGTGGTGTACGTCGGCTCGTTCAGCAAGACGCTCCTGCCCATGCTGCGCCTCGGCTTTCTCGTCGCGCCGGCCTCGCTGCAACCCGCGCTCGCGCACGCCAAGCTGCTCACCGACTGGCACGGCGACCTGCCCACGCAGGCGGCGCTGGCCCGCTTTATCGACGAAGGGCTCCTGGCGCGGCACGTGCGCAAGGCAAACCGGCAGTACGCCGAGCGGCACGCCCGGATCGTCGCCGCGCTGGAACGGGACTTCGCGCCGTGGCTGCGGGTGGTGCCCTCCGCGGCGGGCCTGCACCTGTGCGCGCTCTCCACAGTGGAGCTTGAACCGGTCGTGGCCGCCGCCCGCTCCAGCGGCGTGGGTGTGCAGGCGCTGAGCGACTACCACCTCGGCGAGCCGGAGCGGGAAGGGCTGGTGATCGGGTACGGCGCGATCGGCACCGAACGGATCGGTGAAGGGCTGCGCCGCCTCCGGGCTAGCTTTGCCAGCGGCGCACGGCCTCGCGGAGGCGAGCCACCGCCTCACTGAGCTCGGCGTCCGCGCCGGCGCGGCCGCTCAACTCGTCGAGGTATGCCTCCAGGACCAGCTTGTGCGGCTTGTCGGAGCAGAGCTCGGCCTTGATCACGTCGATCTGGTCGGACACGCCACGCGGGTCGACAAGGTGGCCGCGGCGCTCCTCGAAGGTCTGATCCAGCGTGAACATCGCGGCGCCCACCGCCTCGCGGGGCGTCGCCGGGTCGCGGCGCAGGCGGTTGGCCAGCACGTCGAGCAGCAAGCCGCCGGCGAGGAACACGAGCTCGAACTTCTCCTTGGCCACCCGCGACCTCCTATATAGAGGGTTGTCATCACAAAGGGTCGGCGCGCGGGTACCTGCTGTCAAGGACTTCAGCCCAGTGCTTGCATCATCGGGACGAACCACCTTCCGCGGTCACCTGGCAGCGGCCCGCCGCGCGCCATGACCGCGGTCGAGGTGCGCAGCTCCAGCCCGCGTTTCACGGCCCACGCGTGCAGCTCCGGGTGCCGGCCGTCGAGGTCGAGGCGGACCGGACCGTCCACACCGGCCGCCACGTCGGCGATCAGAGCGCGGGCCTCCGCGACAGAGCCGGCCATCACCGGCCCGATCACGGTGTTGCCGTGGTTTGGCCAGGCGGCGGCGTACCCCGTGATGCCTGCCTTGCCCTCGACGGTGCGCACCTGCGCCGCGAAGCCGGACAGGCGGTCGATGAGGATCGCCCGGTCCGCGCCGTTGACCTCCGTGTCGAGGCGGTGGATCGCGTCCAGGTCGTCCGGCGTGGCCGGCCGGGAGGCGTGCCCGCCGGGGCCGGTGAAGTGCCCGACGTGCGTGAACGTGCTCCCGACGCTGACGAAGCCGAGGCGTTCGTAGAGCGGGCGCCCGTACTCCGTGGCGTTGAGCACGACCGTCGCGGCGCCGGCCTCGCCGATCGCGTGCACCATCAGCGCGCGGCCGAGCCCTTGCCGCTCGTGATCCTTGGCGACGAGCACCATGCTGATCGCGGCCAGGCCGCCCTGGTAGCTGGTCAGGACCGTGGTGGCGATGACGCGGCCGGCGGCGTCGCGGATCCCGTACACGGTGCCGATGTCGAACAGCAGGCGCCACTTGTGCCGCTCCGGCGGCCAGTCCCGATCCTGTGCGAGGTCGAGGCAGGCGTCCAGGTCGTCAACGGTGAGCTGTTCGATCACGCCACCGATCGTGGCTGGCACCCCGCCGTCCGGCAAATCGGTTACTCGCCGCACCTGGCAGGCTGGCGCGGGTGGAGTGGGAGTTCGCCGGAATCCTGATCGCCGCCTCGTGCTGCCTGTGGGCCACCGCCGGGGTGGCGCTGGCGCTGGGGCTGATGTGGTGGCGGCGCCGCGGTGGGCGCTCTCACGACACGTAGACGGCGGTCGCGTCGTCGCTTGCCTTGTTGCGGGGCCATCGGGCGCCGGCAGGGTCGCCGGCCTCCACGGCGCGTACCCGCTCGATCAGCCCTTCCGGACCGTGCGACTCCAGCAGGTCGAGCACGCCCGCCCAGTCCAGCCGCGCGAACGGCGCCACGATCCGCGCCGCCCCGTCGGACAGCACCGCCAGCCGCCGTAGGCCGTCGCGGGGCTCCTCGCCGGTGATCGCGTGACCGGCGGCGGCCGGGTCCGCGGCGGCGACCCAGAAGCCGTCCGGGCGGTTGCGCAGCGCCAGCTCCGCGTGCTTCATGCGCAGGAGGGCGGCCCGCTTCTGCGGCGAGCCGATGGGGTGGCGGTCGGCCGCGCGGCGTTCCGCGGTGGCGGCGGCCTCGATCCGGCTGTCGGTGACCACCCGCAGGCCGCCGGTGGTGTCCATGAGGACGGTGGTGTCGCCGAGGACCAGGTACTCGACCGTGCGTTGCCCGAGCCGGACGACCGCCACGGTGGCCGAGGGCGTCGCCGGATGTCCCAGGTCACACGCCGGATGCCGGGCCGCCGTCAGCTCGATCGCCCGGGCAAGTGCGGCGCCGAGGGGCAGGTCGGGGTCGGCCGCGAGGGCGGCGATGGCCGCGCCGAGGGTCGCCGTGTACCAGGAGACGCCGTGCCCGCAGCCGGTCGCGGTGCGTGCGGTCTGTCCGTCGAGGACTACTGTGAGATGCTGGCTGGCGAACGCCCAGTCTTCGTTGGGCGCGGCCGGGTCGGCCGGCCGGCTCGCGGTTGCGACGCGCAAGGAACACCATCAAACGTGAATCTGTTTCGGATTAGCTTGGATGCGCGCTCGGCAGGATTCGAACCTGCGACCAACTGCTTAGAAGGCAGCTGCTCTATCCGCTGAGCTACGAGCGCACGGCGCCATGACGGCAACACTGGCCAGCACATACTAGGTTTCCAGGTGCGCGGCTGACGAGCACCGGCTTTACGGCCGATGCCGGTGTCGGACCCTCAGGCAATGCACAGCCGACCCTCAGGCGGTGTCGGCGGCGCGGCCGACCTCGTCGATCTCCAAGGGACGCTCGACGTATGCGCCCATCCAGCGCTCCAACTCGTCGAACACGCGCGCCCGCACCGCCGGCCCGGAGAGCGTGAGGTCGTGCATGCCGCCGTCGATGCGTACCACCGTGACGTGCGGGCCGAGGCCGGGCGCCCACCGCACCATGTGCTCCACGTCGAGTACCGCGTCGGCGAGGGCGGCCGCCTCGTGCCAGGTGGAGCCGCGGAAGCTCCGTGCCGAACAGGCCAGTAGCACCGGCGCCGGGATGGCCAGGCCGGCACGCAGCCGTCGCTGCGCCTCGCGAATCGCACCGAGCCACCCGGCCCGTACCGGAAATCCGACGAGCGGCTTCCACGCCAGGTCGTAGGTCCACTCGCCGCGCTGCTCGGTGTGGATCGTCTCGCCGTACACGGCGGAAAGGGCGAGTGGCACGATGCGCCGCGGTCGCGTGCGGCCGACGCGCGCGACGGCGGCCGCGACGGGTCTGCGCATCAACCAGCGGGCGTTGAAATCGAAGAACGGGCTGTTGAGGAAGAGGCCGTCGACCAGCGCCTTGTCGCGGCGGTCGTGGGCCCACAGCGAGATGATCAGGCCGCCGGTGGAGTGGCCGTTGACGAGCAGCGTGTCGTGGCCGTCCTCGTCCCGGATGATTCGCGCGGCGGCGTCGAGCTCGGGGTAGTACTCGGTGAGGGTGCGGCAGAAGTTGGGCGTCTGGTGGGGCAGGAGGCTGCGCCCGTACTTGCGCAGGTCGAGCGCGTAGAAGTCCCAGCCGCGGTCGGTGTAGAAGTCGGCCAGGTGGGTCTGGAAGAAGTAGTCGACGAACCCGTGCACGTACAGCACCGCGCGCCCGGTGGGCGCTTGGGCGCGGCGGGAGACCAGGGTCGCGACGACCGGTCCCTCTTCGTCGTGGCCGAGCTCGATGACCCTGCTCCGGTACGGCTCGCCGAGCACGTCCACCACCACGCCGTCCTCCATTTCGGGAACGGTACGCCATGGTCGTGGCTAGCACATCCACGCTTGATCAGGGCGTTATCCACAGGGTGGGCGGCCATCCACAGGCGGGGATCGCGCGGTGGCGCGGCCCGTCCCGTGAGGCCCACGCTTTCGAACGAGTCGACTCGCACCACAAGCCCTTCGGACCCCTGTAGGGGAGACGCGATGTTTGACACTTATCTCACGATTATCGGAAATGTTCTTACGGCGCCCGAGTGGCGGCGCACCAGCCAAAGCGGCATCTTGGTGGCCAACTTCAGGGTCGCCTCGACCGCGCGCCGCCTCGACCGCGAGTCGGGGAGGTGGATCGACGGCAACAGCCTGCGTGTCCGGGTGAGCTGCTGGCGCAGGCTCGCCGAGGGTGTGGCGTCGAGCGTGATGGTGGGCGACCCGGTGGTCGTGATCGGCCGCCTGTTCACCCGCGACTGGAGCGACACCGAGGGAAACGCCCGCGTGACGTACGAGATGGAGGCCGTGGCCGTGGGCCACGACCTGTCCCGCGGTCGTGCCCGGTTCGCCCGCACCCGCCCCGCGGTGGGCACCAGCTCGGTGGAGGACGACGAGGCGGAGAGCCGCGTGCGCGGCGAGGCGACGGAGCCGGTGCCGGAGGGCGAGGTGCCCACCCGGCTCGGTGACCACCCGTTCGACGACATCCCGGATCCGGACTTCGGCGCCGTGCCGGCCTCGTCCGCCTCGGCGTTCGACCCGCTGGCCGCGATGCGCGGTGGCCGCGACTTCGACGACCTCGACTCGTTCGTGCCGGCCTACGCGGCGGCGGACCCGTCCGACGCCGAGGACGACACCGACGACGACGCGGACGACCTGGACGAGGCGGAGGAGAGCACCGACTCGCCGGCCGGCGGCGGGAGCGCCGACATGCTGCCCGGCGACGGCGCCGAGCCGGACCGGGGCGTGCCCCGCACGGGGACCGGCCTGCCCGACCCGGACAGCGGCGCGGGGTCGGACACGCCCGCCGCCGGCTCGACACGCGGTCGCCGCGGCAGGAGCCGCACGCCGGTGCCCGCCTAGGGAGGAGACGCCCGCCCGCGGGTTCGGCTGGCGACGAGCTGCCCGAAGGGCGGGTGGGTGTCAGGGCCTGCCCCAGGCCCGGACGCCGCCGGCGGTGGCCCTCGTGCCTCCCGAGGAGGGCCACCGCCGGTCAACAGGACCAGCGAGGCCGGTCGGTCCGCCTCACCGACGACCTCGCACCGCCCGTCTCGCGCGGAAACCAGCCCGCCCGAGCGAGACGGGTGCCCGCCGGGACCCACCCTGCGCGGTCCCGGCGGGCCTCTGTTTGTCCCCGTCATCACCCGGCGGCCGCTCGCCGGCCGCGCGCTGCGTCGACTGGTTAGCGGACCGCGGGGGCGGCCGGCCGGGCGTCGCTGCGGCAGGTCGTGGGCCGGCCCGGGCGGATGCGCTGCCGAGACGGTGAGTGCGGCGGGCTCGCGGGGTGAGCCGGCCGGGGTGCGTGCGGCATTTCACGGGCCGGATTGGGCCGGGTGCGGGCTCGCCGAGGCGGCGGACGTGGCGGGCTGCGTCGGTGGGCGCGGCAGGTATGGACCAAGGCCTGGCGGTGGGCCGTGGGGTTGGGCCTCATCGGTGAGTGCGGTGAGGGCGGTGAGTGCGGTGGGTTCGTCAGTTGCCGGCCTGGCCGGGGCGGGTGCGGGTGGGCCGCGAGTTGGGCTGCGTTGCTGAGCGCGGTGGGCATCGGTGGGTGCGGGCCTGGCCGGGCTCGAGGTGCGGCGAGGTCGCGGGGGTTGGGCCGCGTCGGTGAATGCGGTGGGCATTCGTGGGTGTGGCACGTGTGAGCCTGGGCCGGTCGGTGAGTGCGGCGGGTCCCGGAGCCAGAGGCCGAGGTGGCGGTGCGGCAGGTGGCCCGGATGCGGGGTCCGGAGAGGCCCTAGGCTGCGTGAGGAGGTGAGGTCATGCGACCGGGAGTCGGGGCCGGATGAGCCTGGCCAATGCGGCGGGCCTGCTCGCCGGGTTCGCCGTCGACGCGCTGGTGGGAGACCCGCGGCGCTTTCATCCGGTGGCCGGGTTCGGGCGGGCGGCGACCGCGCTCGAGCGGCGTCTCTACCGGCCGGACCGGGCGGCGGGTGCGGTGTTCACGGCGGTCGCGGTGGGGGTGCCGGTCGCGGCGGCGGTGGCGGCGAGTGTGGCCACGCGGCGGCGGCCGTTGGCGCGTGCGGCGCTCGTGGCGGCCGGCACGTGGGCGGTGCTGGGCGCGCGTACGTTGCGGCGGGAAGCCGGCCACATGGCGGGCGCGCTGGAGCGCGCGGATCTGCCCGCGGCCCGCGACCGTCTCAGCCACCTCTGCGGGCGGGATCCGGCGGCGCTCGACGAGCCGGAGCTGGCCCGCGCGACCGTGGAGTCGGTCGCGGAGAACACGTCCGACGCGGTCGTGGCGCCGCTCTTCTGGGGTGCGGTCGCCGGGCTGCCCGGGCTGGTCGGCTACCGCGCGGTCAACACGCTCGACGCGATGGTGGGGCACAGGTCGGCGCGCTACGCGAGGTTTGGCACGGCGGCCGCGCGGCTCGACGATGTGCTCAACCTCCTGCCGTCCCGGCTGACCGCCGCGCTGACGGTGGCCGCCACGCCGGTGGTGCACGGGGAGCGGGCGGAGACGCTGCGGGTCTGGCGGCGGGACGGTGCCGACCACCCCAGCCCCAACGCCGGCCACTGCGAGTCGGCGATGGCTGGTGCGCTCGGCGTCCGGCTCGGTGGCCGCAACGTCTACTTCGGACGGTCGGAGACGCGTCCATTTCTGGGTGACGGGCCGCGGCCGGCGGCGCTGGACATCCGCCGTGCGGCGCGCCTGTCCGGCACGGTCGGCATGGCCGCAACAGCCCTGGCGGCCGGGGTCGCGGCGGCGGTGGGCCTGGCCACGCGCGGTGCGCGCCGTAACGGTCGATCGGCCCGCACGGGACGCGGCGCGAGCAGCGAGTTGGTCGCCCGCCGGGAGCAGGGCGCGACATGAGCGGCGGGACCGGTCATCGCCCGCCGCATGCGGGGCGGCACGAGCGGCGAGTTGGTCGCCCGCCGCGGGCGGGGTGCGGCATGAGTGGCAGGTCGGTCATCGCGCGGCGTTCGACTTGGCGCGGTTTGGATGGCGGGCCGCCCATCGCGCGGGGGCGCGGCGCGAGCGGCGAGTTGGTCGCCCGACGTGGGCAGGGGGCGGCATGAGCGGGACGAGCGGCAGCGGCGGATCGGTCGTCGCGCGGCGAGCCTGGGGCGTGGCGTGAACGGCGGGTTGCTCGTGGCCGGCACCACGTCGGACGCGGGCAAGAGCGTCCTCACCGCGGGCATCTGCCGCTGGCTGCACCGGCAAGGGGTCAAGGTGGCGCCCTTCAAGGCGCAGAACATGTCCAACAACTCCGCCGTCGTGGTTGACAGTGCGGGTCGTGGGGGTGAGATCGGGCGGGCGCAGGCGATGCAGGCGGCCGCTTGTGGGGTGGCCGCGGACGTGCGGTTCAACCCCGTGTTGCTCAAGCCGGGCAGCGACAGGTCGAGCCAGGTGGTGTTGCTCGGCGAGGCGGTCGACACGGTGACGGCGGGCAACTACCGGGCCTTGCGGCCGCGGCTGGCCGAGGCGGTGTTCGACACGCTGGCGGGGCTGCGAGACGAGTACCAGGTGGTGGTCTGTGAGGGTGCTGGCAGTCCGGCGGAGATAAACCTGCGCGAGGGCGACTTCGTCAACATGGGGTTGGCGCGGCGCGCGGGGTTGCCGGCGATCGTGGTGGGTGACATCGACCGGGGTGGGGTGTTCGCGGCGCTGTTCGGGACGGTGGCGCTGCTGGAGCCGGCCGACCAGGCGCTGGTGGCCGGGTTCGTGGTCAACAAGTTTCGGGGGATCCGGGGCTGCTCGCGCCCGGGCTGGAGATGATCCGGGCGGCGACCGGGCGGCCCGTGCTGGGCGTGTTGCCGTGGCAGCTCGACCTGTGGCTGGACGCGGAGGACTCCCTCGCGTACGGGCGGGTGCTCGGCCGCCCCGCCTCCCCGCGCGGCCGGGAGTGGCTGCGGGTCGCGGTCGTGCGGCTGCCCCGCGTCTCCAACGCGACCGACGCCGAGGCGCTGGCCACCGAGCCGGGCGTGCGGGTGCGGCTCACGATCGAGCCGGCTGAGCTGGCCGATGCGGACCTGGTGGTGCTGCCCGGCTCGAAGTCCACAGTGGACGATCTGGCGTGGCTGCGGGAGACGGGGCTCGCGGATGCCGTGCTCGCGCACGCGGCGTCGGGGCGGCCGGTGCTCGGCATCTGCGGCGGCTTCCAGATGCTCGGCGCGCTCGTGCACGACGAGGTGGAGAGCCGGCGGGGCACCGTGCCTGGGCTGGGACTCTTGCCGGTAGAGGTGACGTTCGGGGCGCGCAAGACGCTGGCCCAGTCGGCGGGTGTGGCGTTCGGGTCGGTGCCGGTGCGGGGTTACGAGATCCACCACGGGTACGTCTCGCGCGCCGACCCGGGGCTCGCGCCCTTCATCCGGTACGTGGACGGCCGGGGCGAGGGGGCTGTGGCGGGCAACGTGTTCGGGACGCACTGGCACGGTGCTTTCGAGTCGGACGAGTTTCGGCGGCGGTTTCTGGCCGAGGCGGCGCGGCTGGCGGGGCGGTCGGGCTTCGCGGTGGCGCCGGACACGGTGTTCGCGGCGGCCCGGGAGCGGACGCTGGACCTGCTCGGCGACCTCGTGGAGGAGCACCTGGACACCGGCGCGCTGTGGCGGCTCATCGAGTCGGGGACGCCGCGCCTCCCGTCGATCAGCGCGGTGCTGGCGTGAGCGGGGCCGCGCTGGCGGACATCGCGGGCGAGATTTGGGCGCGCTCACCCCGGCTGGGTGACACGCGGCTCGTGGCGGTCGACGGGCCGAGCGGGGCGGGCAAGACCTCGTTCGCCGCGCGGCTGGCCGGCGCGATCGGACCGGGGACGCCGGTCGTGCACCTCGACGACCTGCTCGACGGGTGGGACGACCAGGTCACCTTCTGGCCGCGGCTGGAGGAGTGGGTGCTGGCCCCGCTGCGCGAGGGGCGCGCCGGGCGGTACCGGCGGTACGACTGGGTGGCGGGGCACTTTGCTCCAGAGTGGACTGAGGTGCCGCCGGCGCCCGTGGTGGTGCTGGAGGGCGTCACGGCGGCGCGGAAGGAGGCCAGGCCGGAGCTGACCTTTTCGATCTTCCTGACCGCCCCGCTCGAAGAACGGATCCGCCGCACGGATCGCCGAGATGGCGGGACACTCTCGGCGTACCTCGAAAAATGGCGGCGTGGCGAGGAGGCGCACTTTGCCGCGGACGCCACCGCCCACCATGCTGATTTGATCTTGGATACGACCACCTAGGGAGATATCCGGGATGCCAGCCATGGACGCGGTGGACACGCTGGGGCACCATCGGCAGGAGCGGTACCACACCTACCGGGGAGCGACGATGACGTCAGAGGATGCGGGCGGGACGGCGACACCGGCGGAGCCCCCGGCACGACGGCGGTTGGTGCTCACGGGCATCAGCTCGCGGGCCTGGGAGCACCCGGCTGACCGGGGCGCGTTGACCGCGCTGCGGGAGCTGCGGGGCTTCGACGACGTCGTCAAGGCATTCTTCGGGATGTGGAATGAGCGAGGCTTCCGCCTCTCCTATCTCGCCGGCGCGATCCGGGTCGACCACCGGCAGTACCCGGCTGTGTACCAGCGGTACACGGAGGCGGCGCAGTCGCTGGACGTTCCCGAGCTGCCCGAGCTGTACGTGCAGCAGTCCCCGTTCCTCAACGGTCAGGCGATCGGGCTCGACAAGCCGTTCATCGTGCTGCCCACGGCGAGCGTGCAGCAGCTCGACGAAGACGAGCTGCGGGCGCTGCTGGGGCACGAGCTGGGGCACGTGCGCAGCGGCCACGCGGTCTACAAGACGATCCTCATGATCCTCACGCGGTGGGCGACGAGCATCAGCTGGCTGCCGATCGGGTCGATCGCCCTGCGGGCGATCATCGCGGCGATGCTGGAGTGGTGGCGCAAGGCCGAGCTCTCCGCCGACCGGGCGGGGCTGCTCGCCGGCCAGGACACGGCCGCTTCGCTGCGGCTGCTGATGAAGATGGCGGGCGGCGGGGACCTGTCGCAGATCGACACGGCGGCGTTCCTGGAGCAGGCGTCGGAGTACGACGGCGGCGGCGACGTGCGGGACAGCCTCCACAAGCTGCGCATGACGCTCTGGTCGACCCATCCGGTGCCGGTGGCCCGCGCCGCGGCGCTGCGGCAGTGGATCGACTCGGGTGGATACCAGCGGATCCTCGACGGCGACTACCCGCGGCGTGAGGACGACGCGACAGCCTCGGTGACCACGGAGATCAAGGCGGCGGCCGAGTCGTACCGCGAGGAGTTCCGGCGCACGCAGGACCCGCTGGTCGGGCTGGTGCGGCGGTTCGGCGACGGTGCCACCGAGATGGGCGAGTGGGCCGGCGGGGCGGCGGGCAAGGCGCGCGCCTGGTTCAACCAGGCTGGCGAGGCGGCGGCCCGGGCGGCGCGCGGTGACCAGCGGCAGGATGACGGCACGCCGCCGCCGGCAAACGGCAGCGACGCCTCCTGATCACGAGGCGGCCACAACACGGCCGGACGTAGGATTTCCGGCATGACCTTGAGCGAGCCTGAGCTGCGCGCGGCGATCACGCGCGAGCTTCCTGGAGTCCGTGCCGATCTCGAGCGCCTTGTCCGCATCCCCGGCATCGCGTTCGACGGCTTCGACCACTCCCACGTGGAGCGTTCCGCCGAAGCGGTGGCGGAGCTGCTGCGCGGCTGTGGGCTCGACACGCGGATCGTGCGTTCGGGCGGTGGCCTGCCCGCCGTGATCGGGAGCAGGCCCGCACCGCCCGGCGCACCGACCGTGCTCCTCTACGCGCACCACGACGTGCAGCCGGTGGGTGACCTCGCGCTGTGGGAGAGCGACCCGTTCGTGGCGGTCGAGCGCGACGGCCGCCTCTACGGGCGGGGCGCCGCGGACGACAAGGCCGGCGTGATGGCGCACGTGGCGGCGCTCCGGGCGTACGGCGACGAGCTGCCGGTGGGCGTCGTGATCTTCGTGGAGGGCGAGGAGGAGTTCGGCTCGGCGTCGCTGGAGCAGCTGCTCGCGGAGCACCGCGACGCGCTCGCCGCCGACGTCATCGTGATTGCCGACTCGGGCAACTGGGACATTGGCGTACCGGCGCTGACCACCTCGCTGCGCGGCATCGTCAACATGTTCGTCGAGGTGCGCACGGCCGACCACGCGATCCACAGTGGAATGTTCGGCGGCGCGGTGCCCGACTCGCTCACGGTGCTGGCCAAGCTGCTCGCCACGCTCCACGACGACGCGGGCGACGTCGCGGTCGACGGGCTCGTCTCGGCAGGACCGACGCCCGTCGACTACCCGGAAGACCGGCTGCGCGTCGAGGCGGGGCTGCTCGACGGGGTGTCGTTCGTGGGCACGGGACGGCTCACGGAGCGGATCTGGCACCGCCCTGCCGTGTCGGTGCTGGGCATCGACGCGCCCCGCACCGCCGAGGCGCCCAACGCGCTCGCGCCGTCGGCCAAGGCGAAGCTCAGCGTCCGCCTCGCGCCGGGTGACGATCCCAAGAGCGCGTACGCGGCGATGAAGGCGCACCTGGAAAAGCACGTGCCGTGGGGTGCGCACGTGGAGGTCACGTTCGAGCACGACGGCGCGCCCTGCGTGATCGACGCGACCGGCCCGATGTTCGACGCGGCGCGGGACGCGTTCCGCACGGCGTGGGACGGCGTGGACCCGGTGGACATCGGGGTGGGCGGGTCGATCCCGTTCATCGCGACGTTCCAGGAGATGTTTCCGGGCGCGGCGATCCTGGTCACCGGCGTGGAGGACCCGCACGCACAGGCGCACGGGCCGAACGAGAGCCTCCACCTGGGCGAGTTCGCCCGGGTGTGCCTAGCGGAGGCGCTGCTGCTGCGCAGCGTTGCGGACGCGGCGGGTCCCCTGGCGAGTTGATCAGGGATCTCGAGGCGAAACGCGCCGGACGACACGCTCACCAACTCCCTGATCAACTAAGAGGGTCGGGCCGCGCGGGCGTAGCGCTCGGACAGTGAGCGGACGTAGGCGACAAGCTCCGGCGGCGAGGTGACCTCGAAGTCCGCCTCCAGCAGGCCCAGGTAGAGGGCGAGGGTGGCG
This sequence comes from Phytohabitans houttuyneae, assembly GCF_011764425.1. Lineage (NCBI taxonomy): Bacteria > Bacillati > Actinomycetota > Actinomycetes > Micromonosporales > Micromonosporaceae > Phytohabitans > Phytohabitans houttuyneae. Next base: position 2,844,538 of record NZ_BLPF01000001.1, on the reverse strand, counting down.
ATGGTGTCGGCGCCCGTGTTCAGCACGCACGTCTCCGCGTCCAGCGCCTCCACCACGCCCACCGCCGGGTTGATCCGTTCCGCCACCACCTCGGCGGGGCGTGCACGACCACTCGGGCGGTGTGGCGCCACGCGGCCGCGGAGACGCCGCGCGCCACGTGTGCGGCCGCGCCGCCCGGTGGACCCTCGCGTGCGGGAAAGCGGGGGCCGGTCGGGGTGCGCGGGGCGATCCGGTCCACCCGGAACGTGCGCCAGTCCTGCCGGTCCACATCCCAGGCCACCAGGTACCACCGGCGGCCCCACGAGACGAGGCGGTGCGGCTCGACCGAGCGGACCGTGGCGGAGCCGTCGTGCCCCGGTAGTCGAAGCGCAGCCGCTCGGCGTCGCGGCAGGCGGCCGCCAGCGCCGTGAGCACCGACGGGTCGACGGTGGGGCCGGGCCGGTCGGGCGGGACGGGCACGGTGTACGACTGCAGCGCGTTCACCCGGTGGCGTAGCCGGGAGGGCAGCACCTGTTCGAGCTTGGCGAGTGCCCGTACCGACGTCTCCTCGATCCCCGCCACGGTGCCGCCGGCGGCCGTGCGGAGGCCGACCGCGACGGCGACCGCCTCTTCGTCGTCGAGCAGCAGCGGCGGCATGGCCGCGCCGGCGCCCAGGCGGTAGCCGCCGTCGGTGCCGCGCGTGGCGTGCACGGGGTAGCCGAGGTCGCGGAGCCGGTCGACGTCGCGGCGGACCGTGCGCTCGCTCACCTCCAGCCGCTCGGCCAGCGCGGAGCCCGACCAGTCGCGCCTGCCCTGCAGCAACGAGAGCAGGCGCAGGAGTCTCGCGGATGTCTCAAGCACGAGGAAAATCTTGCCAGACCTTTAGGACAGGACCTGACCGGAAGGGTCCGTAGCGTTATTGGCATGACGGAGAACAACGAGATCAAGCCCTTCCGCATCGACGTCCCGCAGGCCGAGCTGGACGACCTCCGCGACCGCCTCGACCGCACCCGCTGGCCGGACGAGATCCCCGGCGCGGGTTGGGAGTACGGCGTGCCGGTCGGGTACGTGCGGCGGCTGGCCGAGTACTGGCGCACCGGGTACGACTGGCGCCGGTGGGAGGCGGAGCTGAACAAGTACCCGCAGTTCACCACCACGATCGACGGGCAGAACATCCACTTCATCCACGTCCGCTCGGAGCGGGAGGACGCGCTCCCGCTGATCCTCACGCACGGGTGGCCGGGGTCGATCGTGGAGTACCTCCGTGCCATCGAGCCGCTGACCCGCGACTTCCACGTGGTGATTCCGTCGCTGCCCGGCTTCGGCTTCTCCGGTCCCACGACCGAGAAGGGCTGGAACCGCTACCGCACCGCCAAGGCGTGGGCGGAGCTGATGCGGCGGCTCGGCTACGACCGGTACGGCGCGGTGGGCAACGACGGCGGCTCGTTCGTCAGCCCCGAACTCGGCCGCCTCGACCCCGAACACGTGGTGGGCGTGCACGTGACGCAGATCTTCTCGTTTCCCTCCGGCGACCCGGCCGAGATGGAGAAGCTCGGCCCGAGGAGTTCAAGGGCCTTGAGGTGCTGCAGTGGTTCTACGAGAACAAGATGTCCTTCAACACGCTCCACTCGCAGCAGCCGCAGACGCTCGCGTACGGCATCTTCGACTCGCCCGCCGGCCTGCTCGGCTGGAACGCCCAGCTGTTCGGCGAGGAGGTGGACGACGACTTCATCCTGACCAATACGATGCTGTACTGGCTGACCGGTACGGCCACCTCGGCCACCCGCTTCTACTACGAGGACGCGCACGCCGAGCAGGCCAAGGCGCCGGCCGAGCCGACGACCGTTCCGCTGGGGTGGCGATGTTCGAGGGTGACTTCGTGTCGATGCGCACGTTCGCCGAGCGCGACCACCACAACATCGTGTCCTGGCACCGGTACGAGGAGCCCGGCGGCCACTACGCGGCCCACGTGGCGACCGAGACGCTTGTCGGCGACGTGCGCGAGTTCTTCGACGGCCTGCGGTGACGAAAGTGTTGACGTGGCGCGCCCTCGGGCGCGCCACGCTCGCCCGCCAGCATCTGCTGGAGCGCGTGCCGCTGGGCGCGGCGGAGGCGGTCGAGCACCTGGTGGGCCTGCAGGGGCAGGCGCCGCACGCGCCGTACCTCGGCCTGTGGAGCCGGCTGTCCGGGTTCGACCCCGAGGAGTTGAGCGGGCTGCTGCGCGACCGGCAGGTGGTGCGGATCGCGCTCATGCGCGGCACGGTCCACCTGGTCACCGCCCGCGACGCGGCCGGCCTCCGCCCGCTCGTCCAGCCGCTCTACGACCGCGACCTGCGGACCAACACCATCCACGCCGCGCCGTTGGCCGGCCTCGACCACGCGGCCCTGGCCGCCGCCGGGCGCGAGCTCACCGAGCCACAACCCATATCTGGTACCGATCTCGGGGCGCTACTGCACGAACGGTGGCCCGACCGGGAGGCGGCCTCGCTCGCTCACGGGGTGCGCGGGCTGCTCCCGCTCGTCCAGGTGCCGCCACGCGGCCTGTGGGGGCGCAGCGGCCAGCCGGTGCTCACCACTCTCGAGTCCTGGACCGGCGCCCCGCTGTCGCCGATGGCGCCGGAAGAGATGGTGCGCCGTTACCTGGCCGCGTTCGGCCCGGCCACCGTCCAGGACGTGCAGGTGTGGTCCGGCCTCACCGGCCTGCGCGACGTGGTGCACGCGCTGCCGCTGGCCCGCTTCCGGGACGAGGCGGGACGGGAGCTCTTCGACCTGCCGGACGCGCCGCGCCCTGACCCGGACACGCCGGCACCGGTGCGCTTCCTCGCCGACTTCGACAACCTGCTCGTGTCGCACGCCGACCGCACACGGGTGATCTCCGACGCCCACCGCGCGTACATGTCGCGGCACCGCCTCGTGCGGGCGTTCCTCGTGGACGGGGTGGTGGCCGGCACCTGGACGATCACGAAGCGGCGGCTGGCGGTCGAGCCGTTCGGGCGGCTCACCAAGCGGGACCGGGCCGCGGTGGCGGCCGAGGGTGCGTGGCTGCTGGCGTTCGTCGCGCCGGGCGCCGCGCCGTCCGATGTGGCGGTAGGTTCGGCCACGTGAGAGTCGTGGTCTTCGGCGCCACCGGGATGGTCGGCCAGGGCGTGCTGCGGGAGTGCCTGCTCGCGCCCGACGTGGAGAGCGTGCTCGCGGTCGGTCGCACGCCGACCGGGGTCAGCCACGAAAAGCTGCGCGACATCGTGCACAAGGACCTGCTCGACCTGTCGCCGATCGCGGGCGACCTGGCCGGGCAGGACGCCTGCTTCTTCTGCCTCGGCGTCTCGTCGACGGGCATGAGCGAGGCCGACTACCGCCGGATCACGTACGACGTGACGATGGCCGCGGCCCGCGTGCTGGCGGCCGACAACCCCGACCTCACGTTCGTGTACGTCTCCGGCGCCGGCACCGGCGGGCGGGCGATGTGGGCGCAGGTCAAGGGGGAGACGGAAGCCGCGCTGCTGGACCTGTTTCCCAAGGCGGTCATGTTTCGCCCCGGCTTCATCCAGGCGAAGTACGGCGCGACGTCCAGGACCCGGCTCTACCGGATCCTCTACCGCGTGATCGGGCCGGTCGCGCCACTGATCCGGCGGCTGTTTCCCAACCAGGTCACCACGACCGAGCTGATCGGGCTCGCGATGCTCAACGCCGCCCGCCACGGCGCGCCGAAGCGGATCCTCGATCCGAAGGACATCAACTCACTGGCGTGAGCGTGTGCTCCCGGTCGTACGCCTCGCGGGCGGCGGCGATCGTGGCGCGGTGCCGCTCGGCCCACGTCGTCAGCGTGACGAGCGAGTCGTAGAGCTCCAGCGCGATCTCGGTCGCCCGGTACTCCACCTTGGGCGGGACGGTCGGGTAGACCGTGCGCACCAGCAGCCCGTCGCGCTCCAGCTGGCGCAGCGTGAGCGTGAGCATGCGGCGGCTGATCCCCTCGACCGAGCGCTCAAGCTCCGTGAAGCGGACCGGGCCCTTCGAGGCGGCCACCAGGATGCCGATGCTCCACTTGCCGCCGACCCGGTCGAGGACCTGGCGCACGGTGCAGGCCTGATCCTCGGTCGGGTCGATGACCTGCTCGGACACACCGATGTTTCCCTGGGACATAAAAGTGCCTCCTTACGCCAGGGTTCATGGTCACACATCATGGGTGCTGTTACAAGTCGTGCACCAAGAGAACGGGTGGTCACCCATGAACAGGCTCAGGCTGGCGTTGTTGACCTTCGCGGCCTTCATCATTTCGATCGACTTCAACATCGTGTACGTGGCGCTCCCCGACATCGGGCACGAGCTTGGCTTCACCGCGCAGTCGCTGCAGTGGGTGGTCAGCGCGTACGCGGTCGGCCTTGGCGGGATCCTGCTGCTCGGTGGGCGGGCGGTGGACCGGCTCGGCGCGCGGAGGATGTTCGTGTTCGGCTTCGCGGTCTTCGGGCTCGCCTCCTTCGCCGGCGGCCTGGCGAGCACGCCGGGAGTGCTGGTCGGAGCCCGCGTGGTCCAGGGCGCGGGCGGGGCGCTGCTCTTCCCGGCCACGCTCGCCCTGATCAACAACACGTTCGCCGCGGGGCCGGCCCGCAACCGAGCGCTGAGCCTGTGGGGTGTCGCCGGCAGCCTCGGCGCGGTCGCTGGCCCGATGGCCGGCGGTGTGATCACCAACTACCTCGGCTGGGAGTGGGTCTTCTTCGTCAACGCCCCGCTCACGCTCGCCGCCGTGGTGGCCGCGTTCCGGGTACTCGCCCCCGACCCCGGCGGCTACGCGTGGGGCGGCTTCGACCTGCCGGGCGCGCTGGTCGCCACGGCCGGCTCGACGCTCGTGGTGTTCGGGCTGGCCAGTGGGCCGGAGGCGGGCTGGGGCTCGGCCCGCGGGGCGGGTGCGCTGGCGCTCGGCGGCGTGCTGCTCGCCGCGTTCGTGCTGATCGAGCGGCGCTCGCGTGACCCCCTGGCCCCGCCCCGCCTGTTCGGCGTGCGCAGCCTGGTCACGGTGATGGCGTTGATCTTCGTGCTGATGGGCACGATCAACACGCTGCACTACCTGTTCTACATGGACGTGCAGGAGGTCCTCGGGTACACCGCGCTCGGCGCCGGCCTCGCGTTCCTGCCGATGAGCCTCATGTCGATCGTCGGCGCGGCCAAGCTGCTCCCGGTGCTGCTCAGCCGCCTGGGCATGCGCGGCGCGCTCTTCACCGGCGTCCTCGGCGCCGGCCTCTCGATGGCGGCCGTCGCGGCGGGCATGTCGGCGGGCGGGTCGTACTGGCGCCTGCTGCCCGGCATCGTGTTCCTCGGGCTGTTCGCCGGCATGGTGTACCCGATGGTCTTCCTCGCCGGCGGCGCGGACGTCTCCGCCGGTGAGCAGGGCGTCGCGTCGGCCCTGATCTCCACGTCGCAGCAGATCGGCGGCGCGGTGGGGCTGGCCGCGCTCGTCGCGGTCGCCAATGCCGGACTGGACGTGGAGGCGGGCGCGGCGCCGGCCGCGGACCTGGTGGCCGGGCTGCGGACCGCCGGCTGGGTGGCCGCCGTGGTGACCGTGGCGGGCGCTTTCCTCGTCCTGCTGCTGCAGCGGGCCGAGCAGCGCGAGGCGCAGCCGGTGGCCGCGGAATTGTCGGTCGGGCCACTACCGTGAAGGCGTGCGCTTTGTTGATCTCGTGGCCACCTCGGCGGCGGTCTCCGCGACGTCCAGCCGGAAGGCCAAGGTCGAGCTGCTCGCCGACGCCCTGCGCCGGCTGGGGCCGGAGGAGGTCGTGGCCGGCTCGGCGTACCTCGCCGGTGAGCTGCGCCAGCGCCAGACCGGCGTCGGCTGGGCCACCCTCCGGGACGCGCCACCACCAGCGGGCGAGCCCACCCTGACCGTTGGCGCCGTCGACCGGGCGATCGAGGAGATCTCCAAGGTCGGCGGCGCCGGCTCGCAGGCCCGACGCCGCGAGCTCGTGGGCGCGCTGTTCAGCGCCGCCACCGCGGACGAGCAGCGCCACCTCATCGGGCTCTTCGGCGGCGAGCTGCGGCAGGGCGCGCAGGCCGGACTCCTGGTGGACGCGATCGCCCGCGCCGGCGAGGTGCCGGTGACGCTGGTGCGGCGGGCGCTGCTGCTGGCCGGCGACCTCAAGGAGGTGTCGACCGCGGCGCTCACCGGTGGCGCGGCGGCACTCGCGGAGTTCACGCTCCGGGTGGGGCGGCCGCTGGCCCCGATGCTGGCGCAGAGCGCGGCTTCGGTCGACGACGCGCTGGCCGCCACCGGCGTGCCCGCCGTGGTCGACGTCAAGCTCGACGGGATCCGCATCCAGGTGCACCGCTCCGGCGACGAGGTCGCGGTCTTCACCCGCAGCCTCGACGACATCACGTCCCGGCTGCCCGAGGTGGTGGCCGCCGTGCGCGCGCTGCCGGCCCGCGAGGTCGTGCTCGACGGCGAGGCGATGGCGCTGGACGAGACCGGCAGGCCGCGCCCGTTTCAGGAGACGGCCAGCCGGGCCGCGACCAGGGGCAGGCCGGTCACCGCGCTCACGCCGTACTTCTTCGATCTGCTGCACCTCGACGGCGCAGACCTGCTCGACGCGCCCGGCCGCGACCGCTGGGCCGCGCTCGCCGAGGCCGTGCCGGAGCCGCTGCTGGTCGGCCGCACCGCCGTGACCACACCGGCCGAGGCGGCGGACGCCTTCGCCGCGGCGCTTGCCGCGGGGCAGGAGGGCGTGGTCGTGAAGTCACCCGAATCGCCGTACGACGTGGGGAGGCGCGGCGCCGCCTGGGTCAAGGTCAAGCCGCGACACACGCTCGACCTCGTGGTGCTTGCCGTCGAGTGGGGACACGGGCGGCGCAAGGGTTGGCTGTCCAATTTGCACCTCGGCGCCCGGGATCCGGAGACCGGCGGGTTCGTGATGCTGGGCAAGACCTTCAAAGGCCTCACCGACGAGCTCCTTCGGTGGCAGACTGAACGCTTCCTGGAGTTGGCGGTCCACAAAGGCGACTGGGTCGTGACCGTGCGACCCGAGCAGGTCGTCGAGATCGCGTTCGACGGGGTGCAGGCGAGCCCGCGATACCCCGGTGGCGTGGCTTTGCGGTTTGCCCGGGTCCTGCGGTACAGGGACGACAAGCCGGCGGCGGAGGCCGACACCATCGACACCGTGCGGGCGATCCACAACGGAACGTGAAAGTTCCACGCGAGCAACTTTGCCCCCTATGCTGGCGGTAATCTGCCGGCCTTTGTCCGAAAGGTGGGGGGCACCGTGGTCTTCCCCGGCGGGATCACCGGGTCGCGGTCACGCGGCGCGATGGTCCGACGGTAGGGATGCGGCGACAGCGATGGTGACCGCCGAGCGGCTCGCCCAGCACTGGGCCCGCGCTATCGCGTGGACGAGCTTCGTGTCGATGACGAGTGGTGAGCTGGCTGTCCACCTGACCGGGCCGGCCACTCGCCTCCTCGACGCGCTCATCGCGGAAAAGTCCGACCCGCAGCCGGCGCACGACGTCGGCGCGGGCCTCGTCGCCGCCCACTTCACCCAGCCCGCCTCGCTCGACCGCACGCTCGTGGTGCTCGACGAGCAGCTGGGGGAGTACGCGGAGTCGATCGGCAAGGGCTCCCGGCTCGGCCTGCTGCAGGGCGCGCTCGCCGCGGGGTACGCGCAGGCGCTGCGCGAGCGGACGCTCAGCGAGCAGGAGGACATCTACGCCGCCGCGCTGGCCGCCCGGGTCGAGGCCGAGGAGGCCCGGATCGCGAGCGAGGCGCGCTTCCAGGCCGTCTTCGCCGAGGCCGGAATCGGTATCGGTATCGCCGCGCTGGACGGGCGGCTCCTGGAGGTCAACAGGGCACTGTGCACGATGTTCGGGTACAGCCGGGACCAGTTTCTCGCCCTGCCGGCCGGCGCGCTCCTCCCGCCGGGCGGCCTGCGCAACCGGGACAACTACCGCACCGAGCGCCCGTACCGCCGGGCCGACGGCGGCCGGATCTGGATCGACCTGGTGGTCTCGCTGATCCGGGGGCGCGACGGCTCCCCGCTGTACGCGGTCGCGATGGTCGAGGACGTCACCGAGCGCCGCTCGCTCCAGCAGCAGCTGCGCCACCAGGCGCTGCACGACCCGCTCACCGACCTGCCCAACCGCACGCTCTTCTTCGAACGGCTGACCGGTGCCCTGATCACGACCGAGCCGGACGCGCGGGTCGGCATCTGCTACCTGGACCTCGACGGTTTCAAGGCGATCAACGACACGCTCGGCCACGACGCCGGGGACGAGCTGATCCGTACCATCGCCAGCCGCCTGGCGTCCCGACTCAGGCCGAGCGGACACCTTGTGGCACGGATGGGCGGCGACGAGTTCGTGGTGCTTGTCGAGCGGGTCAAGGAGACCGCCGACGTGGTACGGGTCGCCGAGCTCGCCCTCGACGCCGTGCGCACGCCGGTGCACCTGGGCGGGCACGTGCTCAACGTCTCGGCCAGCGTGGGTGTTGTCGACCGTGCGGTCGAGGGCACCGACGCGGCCGAGCTGATGAAGGCGGCGGACACCACCCTCTACTGGGCCAAGACAGACGGGCGGGACCGGTGGGCGATCTTCGACGCCGACCGGCACGCCTCGGACGTGAGCCGCTACCGGCTCTCCGGCCAGCTGCCCGAGGCACTGGCCCAGGGCCAGTTTGTTGTGGAGTACCAACCGTTGGTGCGCCTCGACGACGGCGTCGTGATCGGCACCGAGGCCCTGGTGCGGTGGCGCCACCCGGAGCTTGGCGTGCTCGGCCCAAACCGCTTCATCGAGCTGGCCGAGGAGACCGGCGCGATCGGCCCGCTCGGCCGGTGGGTGCTGACCGAGGCGTGCCGGCAGGGCCGGGCGTGGCGGGACGCGCACCCCACCCAACCGCTGCTGATGAGCGTCAACATCGCGGTACGCCAGGTGCGTGACGCCGGCTTCGTCGACGCGGTCAAGGAGGTGCTCGCCGAGACCGGCCTGGAGCCGGAGGCGTTGCAGCTGGAGGTGACCGAGAGCTCGGTCATGGGCAGTGCCGGCCAGCCGCTGCGTACCCTGCACGCGCTCGCAGAGCTCGGCGTGCGGATCGCGATCGACGACTTCGGGACGGGCTACTCCAACCTGGCCTACCTGCGCGACCTGCCGGTACACGCGCTCAAGCTGGCCGGGCGCTTCATGGCCGGACTCCGCGCCCCGGGCGGGCCGGACCAGACCGACCAGGAGATCCTCTCCGCACTGATCCGGCTCGCGCACAAGCTGAAGCTGACGGTGACGGCGGAGGGCGTGGAGACGGCTCAGCAAGCCGCGGCCCTCCGCGAGCTGGAGTGCGACACCGCGCAGGGCTGGCACTACGGGCGGGCGGTGGCGCCGGAGGAGGTCGTCCTCGTCAGAGAGCGGCCAGCGACCGGACGTAGTTGACCTGGTTGTGGACCTGCTGCACCTGCTCCTGCGTGGTCACCGGGATGCGGGCCACGTACTGGCGCGGGCCGTTTGTCACCGTCACCTGCACGGTGCCTTTGTAGACCGTCCGCTTTACCAGCAGGAAGAGCAGGCTGAACACGGTCAGCACGCAGAAGCCCAGCACCGCGGCCACGATCGCCCAGGTCGGGGTCTTCTGCTCGGTCTGCCAGAAGTCGGAGACCTGCCACGTCGACTCGGCCAGCGGGATCTCGCCCGCCGGCGTACGGACCGTGGTGGGGGTGACCGCGATCTCGCCGATGAGGGCGACGACGGGCTCGGTCATGCGTCGGCCAGCTCGGCTCGGTCCACTGACTCCTCCTTCGGATGCGCCTCGCGGTAGACCATCCAACCGAAGCCGGCCACGGCCAGCGCGGCGAAGAGCCACCACTGCAGCACGTACCCCGCGTTCTGCCAGGAGTTTTCGTGCTTGATGGTGACCTCGGTGAAGCCCTCGGCGGGCTCCTCGGCCAGCAGGTACGCACCGTAGACGGAATACGGGAGCTCCTGCGCGAGCCGGTCCACACCGATCCGCCGCACCTCGATCTTGCCGTCGCGGCGGGTCACCGACTCGGGCCGGCTCTCGCTGGGGTGCAGGCGGCCGACCACCGTCACCTCGCCGGTGGGCGGTGCCGGCACCTTCGGCATCGCGATGGCACCGCCGGGCGCCGGTGGCACCCAGCCCCGATCGACCAGCACCGTCGGCCCGTCGGTGCGGACAAGCGGCGTGACCACCTCGAACCCGACCGCCCCGTCGACCGTGCGGCCGCGGACGAGGATCTCGTTCGTCGCGTCGTACTGCCCGGTGACGGTCACCCGGGTCCAGGCCGCGGGCACCTCCTCGGGCAGTGGAACCGGCGCGACCCGTGACGACTCGTCGATCCGTTCGTTTGTCGCACTGCGCTCCTGGTACCGGTGCAGCTGCCAGTTGCCCAGCATCACCATGACGACGGCCGCCACGCCGACGAGGGCGGCAAAGCCCAGCCAGCGGGGGTCAGGAGGAACCGGTACACAGCACGAGGCTACTCGTGTGATCTCAGGCACTACGCTGGTCCCGGCCGTTTGTGGGGAGGAGACGTCGATGACCGCCGTACCGCGCGTCGTGGTGAGCGCGCCATCGTCCGGACACGGCAAGACGGCGGTGGCCGTCGGCCTCCTCGCCGCCCTGGCCGGCCGGGGCATGCGCGCCGCCGGCTTCAAGATCGGACCCGACCACACCGACGCCGCCTACCTCGGCCTCGCCGCCGGCCGGCCCGGCCGCAACCTCGATCCCCGTCTGGTCGGCTCGGCGCGGGTCGCCCCGCTCTTCGCCCACGGCGCCAACGGCGCGGACATCGCGGTGATGGAGGGCACGATGGGGCTCTTCGACAGCCTCACCGGCCGTGCCGACTCGCATTCCACCGCCGGTGTCGCCGCCACCCTGCGCGCCCCGGTGATCCTCGTCGTCGACGTGGGCGCGATGGGCCAGTCGGTCGCCGCGCTTGTGCACGGCTTCCGGGCGTACGACGAGGTGCTGTGGCTCGGCGGCGTGATCCTCAACCGGGTCGCCTCCGACCGCCACGAGCAGCTTCTGCGCGAGGCGCTCGACGACATCGGCGTGCCCGTGCTCGGCGCGCTGCGCCGCCGCGACCTGCCCGCCGCGCTGCCGTCCCGGCACGACGGCGTGGTGCCGGTGGTGCACCGCAGCGTCGAGGCGGCCCGCGGCGTCCGGCGGCTGGGCGAGGGCATCGCCGGCGCGGTGGACCTCGACAGGCTTGTCGCGCTCGCCCGCTCAGCGCCGCAGCTCGGCGTCGAGCCGTGGACGGCGCGCGGGGAGAGCCCCGCCGTGGCGGTCGGCCGCCGGCCGGTGGTCGCGCTGGCGGGTGGTCCCACGATCTCGTACTCGTACGCGGAGACGGCCGAGCTCCTCGCCGCCGCCCGCGCCCACGTCGTGCCGGTCGACCCGCTGCGCGACGAGCACCTCCCGGAAGGCACCGACGCGCTGGTGATCGGCGGTGGCCTGCCGGAGTCGTACGCGGAGGAGCTGTCCGCCAACCGTCGACTGTGCACCGAGGTCGCCGCGCTCGCCCAGGCCGGCCGCCCGGTGATCGCCGAGGGCGCCGGCGCGCTGTGGCTGGCCCGCGAGTTCGACGGCCGGCCGATGTGCGGGGTCGTCGAGGCCACCGGCATGAGCACCGACCAGGTCGTCGTCGGCTACCGCGAGGCGACCGCCCGGGCCTCCACACCGGTGGCCCAGCTCGGCGCCCGCATGGTCGGCTACAAGCAGCACCGCGGCGTGCTCAACCCGCGCGCCGGCCAGACACCGGCCTGGACCTGGGGTGGCAGCACCCCGGAGGGCTTCGTGTGGCGGCGCGTGCACGCCTCCCAGCTGATGCTCCACTGGGCGGGCGCACCGGAGATCGCCCACCGGCTGGTGGCGGCGGCCGCGCCGGCCGACGCCGCGACGCCGGTCTCGCCGGTGCCCGCGATCACCTCGACGGCGGACACCGCACAGCTGCCCGCCCAGCCCGGCCCGCAAGATGCCCAAACGCCCGTCAGCCCCAGTGGTGAGGTCACGACGTGAGTGGACATGTGGCGGTGCGGCGGTTTCCGACGCTGACCGTGTCGACCCCGCGCGTCCTCGTGCGCCCGGTACAGGCCGCCGACGCCAAGCCGGTCACCGAGGTCTTCATGGACAAGCAGACACAGCGGTGGCTGCCGTTCCCGCGCGAGTTCGGGCAGATCGAGGGCATCGCCTGGTGCACCGAGAGCGCCCAGGAGCGGCGGGACAGCGGCAACGGCGACCACTACGCCGTGGTGCGCCGCGAGGACGACCGCCTCATCGGCTGCCTGTGGACCAAGCGCACCGACTGGGTCGCCCGGGTCACCGAGGTGTCGTACGCGATCGCGCCCGACACCCGCGGCTTTGGAGTGGCCGCCGAGTCGGTCGACGCGCTGGCCATAGCGCTGCTGCTGGAGCACGGTTTCCAGCGGATCGAGCTGCGGGTGGCGCCGGGCAACACCGCGTCGCGCCGGGTCGCGGAGAAGGCCGGCTTCACCTACGAGGGCCTGCTCCGCAACGCCGGGCATGTACACAGTGGACGGGTCGACCTCGAGGTCTGGTCTCTTGTCAAGGCCGACCTGAGCTGACCGGCGAAACCTAGCGCAGGATCGACGCGGGCGGCGGGATGAAGTTGCGCTTGGGCTTGCCCTTCAGGCCGTCGCGCAGGGTCTCGGCGACCGTGTTGATCGGCTTGAGCGACTGGCCGTCGCCCACCGCGTTGAACGGGTAGTCCGGGTCGGCGATGAACGAGGCCGCCGCCAGGTCCGGCGTCATGCCGACGAACCAGGCCGCGCGGGTCGAGTCGGTCGTACCGGTCTTGCCGGCCACCGGGCGGCCCACGATGCCGTACACGCCGGGCGCGGTCGACCAGCCGCCACAGGAGCCGCGGGCCGCGCCGAAGCCGGTCACGCAGCGGGCCGCATCCGCCGCCGCGCGGGCGGCTGCCGGGCTGACCGCCTGCATGCACCGCGGCTTGGCCACCTCGACACCCTTGTACGCGGCCTGCGAGCCGTCCGGCGCCGCGATCGACAGCACGGGCAGCGGCTCGCAGTACTTGCCGTCCGCCGCCACCGTGGCGTACGCGTTCGACATCTCCAGCGGCGTCGCGTCGGACACGCCAAGCGTGAACGCACCCCAGCCGCGCGCCTTCTTCGGTGAGGCCTGCAGCTTGTCGATGTCCGTGCGCCAGCGCAGGCCCACCCGCTCGGCCATCCGCACCGCCTTGTCGGCGCCGACCTTCTGTTCAAGCTGGACGAAATACGTGTTCACCGACTTGCCGAAGCCGGACCACATGTTCTGGCGGCCGGTCATCGCGCCGGAGGCGTTCGAGGGGCACCACCGGCCGCCGCAGCTGCTCGGCTCGCCCTCGCCGGCCAGGTACTGCGAGACGTACCGCATCGGGGCGTGGAACGAGGTGCTCATCGGCATGCCCGCGTCGAGCGCGGCGAGCATGACGAACATCTTGAACGTCGAACCCGCCTGGTAGCCGGGCATGTCGCCGCCGCCGAGCAGCGGGTTCACCGTGTTCGGGTAGTTGCCCGGGATCTTGCCGGACTTGGCGGGGTCGGAGTGCGCGCCGTTCGCCTTCTGGTCGAGCGAGTACGTGCGGTTGACCGCCATCGCCTTCACCTGGCCGCTGCCGGGCTGGATGGCGACGATGCCGAGCGCGAAGCGGCTGCGCTTGCCCTCCTTCTCCAGCACGTTCGCCTGCGCGCTGCGCTGGATCTTCGGGTCGAGCGTCGTCACGATCCTGTACCCGCCGCGGCGCAGCCGGTCCTCCCGCTCCTGCGCACTGTTGCCGAACGCCTTCTGCTCGTTCCACCACGTCTTGAAGTAGTCGCAGAAGAAGCCCCAGTCGTTGTGCTTGTCGTCGACCGAGACGCAGTCGTTCGCCGGCGTGGTGAGCCGCAGCTTGATGGGCGTGGCCTTGGCCTTCTCGCCCTCGGCCGGCGTCGCGTACTTGAGCGCCACCATCCGGTCGATCACGTAGTTGCGCCGCTCGGTGGCCGCCCGCTTGTCCTGGCTCGCCGGGTCGTACGCCGTGGGCGCCTTGACCAGACCGGCGATGGTCGCCGCCTCGACGAGCGTCAGGTCCTTGGGTCGCTTGGAGAAGAAGACCTCGGCGGCGGCGTAGATGCCGTAGGCGCGGTGGCCGAAGTAGGCCGAGTTGAGGTACCGCTCCAGGATCTGCTGCTTGCTGATCTGCTTCTCGAGCTCGACGGCCAGCCGCATCTCGCGGATCTTGCGGGCGCTCGTCTGCTCGGTGGCCTGCTGCACCTCGACCGGCGTCTTGGCGCCGTCCCGCAGCGCCATGCGCACGTACTGCATGGTGAGCGTCGACGCGCCCTGCTGCACCTCGCCGCCCTGGTGGTTGGCGACGAACGCGCGGGCGATGCCCTTCGCGTCCACCCCGTTGTGCTGGTAGAAGCGCGAGTCCTCGGAGGCCACGATGGCCCGTTGGATGTTCACCGACATCTGGCTGATCGGCACGTACTTTCGATGCTCCTCATAGAACATCGTGATCAGCGTCTTGCCGTCGGCCGCGTACACGTACGTGGTCTGTGCCGGAGGGGTCACGTCCAGCACGGACGGCATGTCGCCGACGAAGTCGGCGGCCGCCTTCGCCCCGATGCCGCCCGCGGCGGCGATGGGGTAGGCGACGGCGGCTACCAGCACCCCTGCGATGAGTCCGGTGCGGACGAGGGGTGCCATCCGACTGGTTGCGGAGAGTACGCGCTTCATCACTACCCAAAGGTAGGACAAAGCCAGTCAAGACATGATCTAAAGAGGCAAAACATGCCGCGCGTTGGCACTGTCTGATCTCGGTCATCCTGGAGGGCATGGATCTCGGGTTTCACGGCGACTCCGAAGTCGGGTCCGGCCTCGTCGATCTCGCGGTCAACGTGCGCCGGGCGCCGATGCCGCCGTGGCTCGCCGAGCCGATCGCGGCCTCGCTGGCCGACCTCGCCGCGTACCCGGATCCGGCCCCCGCAACCGCCGCGGTGGCCGCGCGACACGCGCGCCCGGCCGCCGAGGTGCTGCTCACCGCCGGCGCGGCGCAAGGCTTCGTCCTGCTGGCGCAGGCGCTGCGCGGGGCGCGGCGGGCTGTGGTGGTACATCCGCAGTTCACCGAGCCGGAGGCGGCGCTGCGGCACGCCGGCCACGAGGTGTCCAGGGTGGTGCTTCCGGAGGCGTCCGGCTTCGCGCTCGACCCGGCGCTGGTGCCGGACGACGCCGACCTCGTCTTCGTCGGAAATCCCACGAACCCGACCTCCGTCCTTCACCCCGCGAAGGCGGTGGCCGCTCTCGCCCGCCCGGGTCGGGTGCTGGTGGTGGACGAGGCGTTCGCGGACACGACCGGCGAGGCGCAGTCGCTGGCCGCGCGGCGCGACCTGCCCGGGCTCGTGGTCGTGCGCAGCCTCACCAAGACGTGGGGGCTGGCGGGGCTGCGGATCGGGTACCTGCTCGGCCCGGCCGACCTGCTCACCCGGCTCGCCGCCGTGCAGCCGCTCTGGGCCGTCTCGACGCCCGCGCTCGCCGCGGCCGCCGCGTGCGCGACTCCGGCGGCCGTGGCGGCCGAGCGGGAGATCGCCGCTGCGCTCGCTGCCGACCGCGACCACCTGGTGGCTGAACTCCGCGCGATCCCCGGCGTCGCCGTGGTGGGGCGGCCGGCGTCGTCGTTCGTCCTGATCCGCACCTCGCACGGCGGCCGCGTGCGGCTGGCCCTCCGCGAGATGGGGTACGCGGTGCGGCGCGGCGACACTTTTCCCGGGCTGGGCGCCGACTGGCTGCGGATCGCGGTGCGGGACACTGCGGTCACCGATGGTTTCGTCGCGGCCCTGCGCAAGACAATGAACCTGGAGGCGTGATGATCGACAGCATCTCCCCGCTCGACGGGCCGGCGATGGAGGCGGCGCGGTCCCTGCACGCGCGGCTCACCAAGCCGGCGGGCTCGCTGGGCGCGCTGGAGGAGCTTTCCATCCGCCTGGCCGGGCTGGCCGGCCAGTGCCCGCCCCCGATACCCGAGCCGGCCGCGGTGGCCGTCTTCGCCGGCGACCACGGTGTCCACGCCCAGGGCGTCACGCCGTGGCCGCAGGAGGTCACCGGCCAGATGGTGGCCAACTTCCTGGCCGGCGGCGCGGTGGTCAACGCGTTCGCCCGGCAGGTCGGCGCCTCGGTGACCGTCGTGGACGTGGGGGTGCTCGAAGACCTCGGTGAAGGGCCGGGCCTCGTCGCGGCGAAGGTGCGGGCCGGCACGCGGGACATGACCGCGGAGCCGGCGCTCACCCGCGACGAGGTCTCCGCGGCGCTGGAGGCGGGCGCGCGGGTCGCGTTCACGCTGGTGGACGAGGGCGCCCGGGCGCTGGTCACCGGCGACATGGGCATCGCCAACACGACGCCGGCGGCGGCGCTGATCGCGGCGTTCACCGGTGCCGACGCGGCCGCCGTCACCGGGCGGGGCACGGGCATCGACGACGATCGGTACGCCCGGAAGGTGGCGGTGGTCCGCGCCGCGCTGGAGGCGCACGCGCCCGACCCGGCCGACCCGGTCGGCGTGCTGGCGGCGGTCGGCGGGCTGGAGCACGCGGCGATCGCCGGCTTCATCCTGGGCGGCGCCTCCCGCCGGGTACCCGTGATCCTCGATGGCGTGATCGCGGTGTCGGCCGCGCTCGCCGCGGCGGCCCTGGCCCGGGACGCGGTCGGCGCGATGGTCGCGGGCCACCGCTCGGCCGAGCCGGGCGCGACCGTGGCGCTGGCCCACCTCGGCCTCGAGCCGCTCATCGACCTCGGGCTGCGGCTCGGCGAGGGCACCGGCGCGGTGCTCGCGGTGCCGATCGTGGCGGGCTCGGTGCGGGTGCTGCACGAGGTGGCGACGTTCGACTCCGCGGGAGTGTCCGAGAAGTGACGAGTCCTTACCCACTCGCCCTGCTGCTCAAGGGCCGCCGCGTCCTCGTCGTCGGCGGCGGCGTGGTCGCCACCCGGCGGGTGCCGGCGCTGCTCGACGCCGGCGCCCGCGTCGAGGTGGTCAGCCCGTACCTCACGCCGGCGCTGCGCGCACTCGCCGACGCCGGGCGGGTGCACTGGAGCGAGCGGCGCTTCCAAGCCTCCGATGTGGACGGTGCCTGGCTGGTGCAGGTCGCGGTCGACGACCCGGCCGCCGCGGCGGCGGTGAGCGCGGCGGCGCTGGAGCGGCGGGTGTTCTGCGTACGCGCCGACGACCGGCACGCGGCCAGCGCCTGGACGCCCGCGACCACGCGGCACGGCCCGGTCACGGTCGCGGTCACGGCCGGCGGCGACCCGCCCCGCGCCATGGTGATCCGCGACGCGATCCGGGAAGGTCTGCTGGACGGCACCCTGCCGGGTTGCGCGGCGCCGGCGGCGGTCTCGGAGGCGCCGGCGCGGGAGGTGCTCGGCGGCGGGCGGGTGGTGCTCGTGGGCGCCGGGCCGGGCGACCCGGAGCTGATCACGGTCAAGGGCCGGCGGATGCTCGCCGAGGCCGACGTCGTGGTCGCCGACCGGCTGGTGCCCGGGCTGCTGCTGGACGAGCTGCGGCCCGAGGTGGAGCTGGTGGACGCCTCGAAGATCCCGTACGGGCCGGCCAAGGCGCAGGAGGAGATCAACCGCATCCTCGTCGAGCGCGCCGCCGCCGGGCTGGTGGTGGTCCGCCTCAAGGGCGGCGACCCGTACGTCTTCGGCCGCGGCGGCGAGGAGGCGATCGCCTGTGCAGAGGCGGGCGTGCCGGTGACGGTGGTACCGGGCGTGACCAGCTCGGTGGCCGCGCCGGCCGTGGCCGGGATACCGGTGACGCACCGCGGGGTGGCGCACGAGTTCACGGTGGTGAGCGGGCACGTCGCGCCGGAGGATCCGTCGTCGCTGGTGGACTGGCCGGCCCTGGCCCGGATGCGGGGCACGCTGGTGATCCTGATGGGCCTGAAAAACCTTCCCAAGATCACAGCTACCCTGCTCG
This sequence comes from Phytohabitans houttuyneae, assembly GCF_011764425.1. Classification (NCBI taxonomy): domain Bacteria; kingdom Bacillati; phylum Actinomycetota; class Actinomycetes; order Micromonosporales; family Micromonosporaceae; genus Phytohabitans; species Phytohabitans houttuyneae. The sequence continues at coordinate 2,826,617 of NZ_BLPF01000001.1, read as the reverse complement.
CGCACGGGCGGGCGCCGCAGACCCCCGCCGCCGTCGTGCAGGAGGGCACCACGGGCGCCCAGCGGGTGCTGCGCAGCGCGCTGTCCGAGGTCGCCGAGCAGACCGCCGAGGCCGGCTTCCGCCCGCCCGCGATCGTGGTCGTGGGCGAGGTCGTCGACGTGCTAGCCGTCCAGGAGGAGGGCGCAGCGGATCAGGCCTAGATGGCTGTACGCCTGCGGGTGGTTGCCCAGGCCGCGCTCGGCGATCGGGTCGTACTGCTCGGGCAGCAGGCCGGTCGGCCCCGCCGTGTCCAGCATCTGCGCGAAGAGCTCCTCGGCGTCGCTGCGGCGGCCGGTGCGCAGGTACGCCTCGATCAGCCAGGCGGTGCACACGTGGAAGCCGCCTTCGCGGCCGGGCAAACCGTCGTCCCAGCGGTACCGGTAGACGACCGGGCCGCTGCGCAGGTCCGCCTCGACCTTGAGCACAGTGGCGAGGAAGCGGGGGTCGTCGTCGGCCAGCAGGCCGGACAGGCCGACCCAGAGGCTGGAGGCGTCCATCTCCTCGTCGCCGTAGGCCACCGTGTAGGCGCCCGCGCCGTCGTGCCAGCCGTGCTCCAGCACGTTGTGGCCGATCCGCTCGCGCAGCTCCACCCACTCCGGTCGGTCGCCGCCTCCGCCGTGGGCACTCAGCACGTGCAGGGCGCGGTCCACTGTGAGCCAGCACATGACCTTCGAGTACACGTGGTGCCTCGGCGGAAGCCGCGCCTCCCACAGGCCGTGGTCCGGCTCGTGCCACCGCCGCTCGACGGCCTGCACCATCGCCTCGATGACCCGCCACTCCTGCTCGCGTACCGAGCCGCGGGAGTCGGCCACCGCCGCGATCAGGTCGACCACCGGGCCGAACACGTCGAGCTGCAGCTGGTGGTTGGCGAGGTTGCCGACGCGCACCGGGCGGGAGCCGGCCCAGCCGGGCAGCGTGTCGATGACCGCCTCGGCGCCCAGCTCGTACCCCTCGACGGTGTAGAGCGGGTGCAGCCGCTCGGGGTGGCCGCCGGTGCGCTCCACGCAGCCGTCGACCCAGCGCAGGAAGCCTTCGGCCTCGCTCAGCGAGCCGAGGTCGACAAGCGCCCGCGCGGTCATCGCGGCGTCGCGCAGCCAGCAGTAGCGGTAGTCCCAGTTGCGTACGCCGCCGACCTCCTCCGGCAGCGACGTTGTCGCCGCGGCGAGGATGCCCCCGGTCGCGTCGTTGCACATGGCGCGGAGGGTGAGCGCGGACCGCAGGACCAGGTCACGGGCCACGCCGGGCAGTCGCAGGCTGCCCGCCCAGTCCCGCCAGGGGCGTTCGGCCGTGGTCTGGCGGTCGGACACCGGTACCGCGTGGTGGTCGAGGCTGTGCGAGCCGAACCGCAGCTCCAGGACCACCTGCCCGCCCGCCGCGGCCAGGTCGACCACCGCGCGGGCGGTGTCGTACCCGCCGTCGGTGGTCAGCTCCCACTCGATGCCGGGGGAGTAGAGCGCGACGGGCTCGTTGGAGCCGAGCACGAGCAGGCCGTCGCCGAGGTGCTGCAGCCTCACCCCGACCTGCCCGAACTCCGGCCGGGGCACGAACTCGAGCCGGGCCCGCCCGTGGCCGTCGAGCACACGGACGAGCGTCGAGTCGCCGCCGTCGCTGGGTGTGGCGAGCCAGTCGGTGACTTTGAGCCCGGACCAGCGCGTCTCCACCGTCATCGTGCCCGAGCGGTAGCGCTGGCCCAGCGGCATGCCGCCCCGGTCGGGTGACACGCTGAAATGCCCGGCCGGGTTGCCGCCGAGCAGGTCGGCGAAGAGCGCGGCCGAGTCGGCTCGCGGATGGCAGAGCCAGGTGAGCTTGGCGGCGGGGGTGAGCAGGGCGACGGTACGGCCGTTGGCGAGCATCGAGTGGCGCTCGATCGGCACGGCCCGCTCGCCGAAGAGCCAGGTGCGGCGGATCTGGAGCAGCAGGCCGAGCACCCGGGCCGCCTCGATCGGCTCCGCCACCCGGTACGCCGCCTTGGTCTCGCCCGGCCCGATCTTGACGCCCACGTCGGGCCCGTGCAGCCGCTCGAACGCCCGTTCGTCCGTCACGCTGTCGCCGATCACCAGCGCGGCACTCGCCGACATCTGGGTGCGCAGCTGGTCGACGGCCGCGCCCTTGTTGGTGGGCAGTACGGAGAGCTCCATCACCTGCTTGCCGTCCGTGACGGTCACCTCCGGCCAGGTGGCGGGGCCCGCGCGGAGCGCGTCGAGGACCCGGGCGGCCACCTCTGGTTCGGCCGCTCTCACGTGCACGGCCACACTGGCCGGTTTCGCCTCCAGCCGTACCCCTGACTGGTTTTGGGCGATCTGGCGGACCGCGGTCTGCAGCCGCGTGCGGACCTCGACAAGCTCGGGCGCCAGGCGCTCGACGAACCCGATGTCGAACTCCGACCCGTGGCTGCCCACGAGGTGCACCTCGGAGGGCAGGCGGGAGAGGGCGGCGAGGTCGCGCAGGGCCCGGCTGGAGATCACCGCGACGGTGGTCTGCGGCAGCGCGGCCAGCGCGCGGATGGCGGCGACGGACTCGGGCAGCGGCACCGCTCTGGACGGATCGAGGACGATCGGCGCGATCGTGCCGTCGTAGTCGCAGGCGATCAGCAGGTTGGGAACGCGCGCGATCCGGCCGACCGCCTGCCGTAGGTCGGGGTCGATCTCGCCGACGGTGCGCTGGTCAAGGTCAAGGACCATGACTCCATGCTGCCCCGTTCGCCCGATTCGTGCTCTGGAAGCGGCTCAGGCCGCGTCCGGGACCCCCAACTCGTTGAGGAATGACCGCGCCCAGTGGCCCACGTCGTGCGTTCGGAGGTGACGCTGCATGATCCGCATGCGCCGCCGAGCCTCCACCCCATCGACGTGCACCGCCCTGAGCAGCGCGTCTTTCACTCCTTCGGGGTCATGCGGGTTGCACAGGAAGGACTGCCGCAGCTCGGTCGCGGCCCCCGCGAACTCGCTGAGCACCAGCGCGCCACCGGTGTCGGAGCGGGAGGCGACGTACTCCTTGGCGACGAGATTCATGCCGTCGCGGAGCGGGGTGACCATCATCACGTCGGCGGCGCAGTAGAGCGCGGACAGCTCGCTGCGGCTGTACGACTGGTGCAGGTAGTGCACCGCGGGCACGCCCACCCGGCCGAACTCGCCGTTGATCCGCCCGACCTCGCGCTCGACCTTCACCCGGAGTGCCTGGTAGTGCTCGACCCGCTCCCGGCTCGGCGTGGCGACCTGCACCATGACCGCCTCGGGCACGCTCAGCCTGCCGTCGGCGAGCAGCTCCCGGAAGGCCTTGAGGCGGCGCTCGATGCCCTTGGTGTAGTCGAGCCGGTCGACGCCCAGCACGATCGTCTTGGGGTCGCCCAGCTCTGCGCGGATCTGCTTGGCGCGCGCCTGCACCGTCGGGTCGGCCGCCATCCGCTCCATCTCGGCCACGTCGATCGAGATCGGGAAGGCGCCGGCCTTGACCCGCCGCCCGTCCACCTCGATCGTCTGACCCTCGTAGCGCAGGCCGAGCAGGTGCCGCGCCAGCCGGACGAAGTTTTGCGCGGCGAGCCGCTGCTGGAAGCCGACCAGGTCGGCACCGAGCAGCCCGCGCAGCACCTCGGCCCGCAGCGGCATCTGCATGAACAGCTCGATCGGCGGAAACGGGATGTGCAGGAAGAAACCGATCCGCAGGTCGGGGCGGAGCTCGCGGAGCATCGCCGGCACCAGCTGCAACTGGTAGTCCTGCACCCACACCGTGGCACCCTCGGCGGCCACCTCCGCGGCCGCCTCGGCGAAGCGGGCGTTGACCACGCGGTACGCCTCACGCCAGCGGCGCTTGAAGACCGGCTGCTCCACGGCATCGTGGTAGAGCGGCCAGATGGTCGCGTTGGACTGGCCCTCGTAGTAGCGCTCGAGCTCCTCGGAGCTGAGCGGCACCGGGTGCAGGTGGATGCCTTCGAGGTCGAACGGCTCGGGCGCCTCGCCCACCCCGCCCGCCCAGCCGACCCAGGTGCCCTTGTGCTGGGCGAGCACCGGATGCAGCGCGGTCACCAGACCACCAGGGCTGCGCCGCCAGCCGCGCCCCTCCGGTGTCGTCACCTCATCGACGGGCAGCCGGTTGGCAACAACGACGAACGAGCTACGAACCGTCACGCTCCGTACACCTCCGGTGTCGACGGGTCCCCAGCAGAGACTACTTGCCTGGCATTTCGTCACTGCGTCGCGGGAGCATGCCGGTTCACATAGCGCCCAGCGAGGCTTGATTTCCCTGGTGGCGGGGGTTGAACCGGCCCATTGTCGTGAACGCCCGATTACTCATCAATGTCGATGGCGGTCGGAGTCGGCGGCTCCGCGTCCGTCGGGGTGATTCGCTACTCGGGTTGTGGACCTGTCAGGATTGTCGGTGGCGTTCGCCGAGCAGACAGCATGATCCATTGGAGGTAGGCCGCACCGTGGCCCAGTTCATCTACGTCCTGGAAAAGGCGCGCAAGGCGCACGGCGACAAGGTCGTGCTCGACAATGTGACGCTGAGCTTCCTGCCGGGCGCCAAGATCGGTGTGGTCGGCCCCAACGGCGCGGGTAAGTCCAGCCTGCTCAAGATAATGGCGGGGCTCGACCGGCCGAGCAATGGCGAGGCCCGGCTGATGCCCGGCTACACCGTGGGGCTGCTGGCCCAGGAGCCGCCGCTCAACGACGCGAAGACCGTCCTCGGCAACATCGAGGAGGCGGTCGCGGAGACGAAGTCCAAGCTGGAGCGGTTCAACAAGATCGCCGAGCAGATGGCCACCGACTACTCCGACGAGCTGATGGAGGAGATGGGCCGCCTCCAGGAGGAGCTCGACCACGCCGACGCGTGGGACGTCGACTCCAAGCTGGAGCTGGCGATGGACGCCCTGCGCTGCCCGCCGCCGGACGCCGACGTCACCCAGCTCTCCGGTGGTGAGCGCCGCCGCGTGGCCCTGTGCAAGCTGCTGCTGGAGGCGCCCGACCTGCTGCTGCTCGACGAGCCCACCAACCACCTCGACGCGGAGAGCGTCCAGTGGCTGGAGCAGCACCTCGCCAAGTACCCGGGCACCGTCCTGGCGATCACCCACGACCGGTACTTCCTGGACAACGTCGCGGGCTGGATCCTGGAGCTCGACCGCGGCCGCGCGATCGGGTACGAGGGCAACTACTCCACCTACCTGGAGAAGAAGGCGGCCCGGCTCGCGGTCGAGGGGCGCAAGGACGCCAAGCTCAAGAAGCGCCTCTCCGAGGAGCTGGAGTGGGTCCGCTCCAACGCGAAGGCTCGCCAGACCAAGTCGCGGGCCCGCCTTGAGCGCTACGACGAGATGGCCAACGAGGCGGAGAAGACCCGCAAGCTCGACTTCGAGGAGATCCAGATCCCGCCGGGCCCGCGCCTGGGCAACACGGTGATCGAGGCGCAGGGGCTCACCAAGGGCTTCGGCGACCGGGTCCTGATCGAAAACCTCTCCTTCTCGCTGCCGCGCAACGGCATCGTCGGCATCATCGGGCCGAACGGCGTCGGCAAGACCACGCTCTTCAAGACGATCGTGGGGCTGGAGCAGCCGGACAAGGGCGCGGTGAGGGTCGGCGAGACGGTGCAGCTGTCGTACGTCGACCAGAACAGGGAGAGCCTCGACGGCGACAAGACGGTCTGGGAGCTCGTCTCCGACGGTCTCGACCACCTCATGGTGGGCAAGGTCGAGATGCCCTCCCGGGCGTACGTGGCGGCGTTCGGCTTCAAGGGTCCCGACCAGCAGAAGCCGACCAAGGTGCTCTCCGGTGGCGAGCGCAACCGGCTCAACCTCGCGCTGACGCTGAAGATCGGCGGCAACGTGATCCTGCTCGACGAGCCGACCAACGACCTCGACGTCGAGACGCTCTCCAGCCTGGAAAACGCGCTGCTGGAGTTTCCCGGCTGCGCCGTGGTCATCTCCCACGACCGGATGTTCCTGGACCGGGTGGCCACGCACATCCTGGCCTGGGAAGGCGACGAGGAAAACCCGGCGAAGTGGTTCTGGTTCGAGGGCAACTTCGAGGCGTACGAGAAGAACAAGATCGACCGGCTGGGCGCCGAGGCGGCTCGGCCGCACCGGGTGACCTACCGCAAGCTCACACGTGACTGACCGGTTCGTCTACCACTGTGCCGTGCGGTGGTCCGACATGGACGCGTACGGGCACGTGAACAACGCACGGTTCCTCACGCTGTACGAGGAGGCCCGGGTGGCGATGATGTTCGTCGGCGCCCGGGAGGCCGGCCTGACCTCGCTGGAGGAGGGCGTGATCATCGCCCGCCACGAGATCGACTACCTGCGGCCGGTCGACTACGGAGACCCGGTGCGCATCGAGTCGTGGATCGAGGAGATCCGGGCGGCCCGGTTCACCGTCGCGTACGAGCTGTTCGACGGTGGCGTCCTGGCCAGCCGCGCCCGCACCGTGTGCGCACCCTATGACCTGAGCGAGCAGCGACCCCGCCGGCTCACGGAGGCCGAGCGGGCCTTCCTGAGCGCCTACCAATGAACCTCTCCGCGCCGGACGCCGGTGCCTTCCTGGCCAGGCTGACCCGCCTCGATCCGGGCGCTGTGGTGCGCATGAAGAGCGGCGGCGAGCACGTCGCGCTCTGGGCCCGCCTGCCGTGGGCCGTCCTCGTCGGCCGCACCGTCGCCGGCACCGGGCCGCGGGACGCCACCGTCTCGGCCGCCGACCTGCTCGCCGAGCTGGGGCGCGGGGGAGACGCGCTGCCGGGCCGGCGGGACCAGGAGTGGCGGTGGCCGCTGCCGCCGCCTGGCGCGCGGGTGGTGGAGACCGTGCCCGCCGCCGAGGTGCACCGCATCGCGGCCGCGGCCGCGGGCACGCTGCGTGCGGCCAGCACGGAGGGCGTCGGCGGCCGGGCCGTGGGCCAGCGGGCACTCCGGGACGCGCTTCTGGATCATGTTGCGATCCTGGTCACAGACGCGGAGTCTCGGGTCGAGGTGCCGCAAAGGCTGATCCAGGCCGTCGTACGGATGGGGTTTCTCGGCCGTTCGGCCCCGGCTCCCGGTGAAGTCGACCCCGTACAGCTAGGCGAAGTGCGTATCCAAGCTATCGGCCGGTGGGTTGGGTTGGCGGCACCATACGGTGTGGCGTGGCTACTTCCCGTGAGTCAATTCGCGGTACGACCAGCCGCGGCTCATACGAACGGCTGATGCCACATCATCTTTCTAGCTTGGTGGGGTCGTTGGGGGGATGCCTGAAGCCGGCTGTCCGGGTACCGTCGTGCGTCGGGTCCAACGCAACGTAGGCGGCTGGATCCGCTGGGGAGTGAGGTGCACGAGCGATGCCGTGGTGGCAATGGCGCCCCGGTCACACCGGTGGCGAAAGGCTGGAGAGGCCAGGCGTGACCCAGGAGACCATCGGGGAGGAGCCCGAGGCGGCGAGCACGGGGAGCGCTCCGCGGCAGAGTCCCGCGCCGCGGCCGACCGGTGGCTCCGGCAAGCGCACGACCATCCCCGGCAAGGTGCGCGTCGGCGTCCCGGCCCAGCGCGAGCCCGGGCACATCAAGGTGCCGTCCGACCTGTCCAGCATGGACGACGACATGCCGGTCAAGGTCGCGCCCGTCACCCTCCGCCGCATCGGTGAGGCACTCGACCTGCTCGACGTGCGCTACCTCGCGGACGGCGACGGCAGCCTGCTGGCGATGTGGGAGCGGCACGCGGTGCTCTTCACGCTCGAGGGCCCCGACGACGAGATCCTCGTGATGCGCGCCCGTCCACACTCGACGGTCCCGCCAGACTGGGCCGACCGCGCATACCGCGTGGTCAACGAGTGGAACCACACGCGCCGCTTCTGCAAGGCGTATGTGGGCGATCCCACCGAGCGCGGCCAGCTGCCCATCTACGCCGAGCTCCAGGTGCCGCTGAGCGCTGGCGCGCACGACGCTCTCGTGGTCGAGCTGCTCGACTGCGGCGCCGCGGTGGCCACCTCGTTTGTCGACTGGCTGCACGACGAGGGTGCACTGCTCTAGCGGCGCTGCGGCGCTCCGGACCGTTGCTTCCCCCGCCTCACCCTGTGCGGTCGCACCGGCCGGCGGAGTCAGAGCGGAAACATCCCGATGCGGCCGTGGTACTCGTTGCCCAGCTGGTCGGTATCCGAGCCCACCCACAGGCCGCCCGGCGTCGCGAGGAATGAGCGCACGCCCACGCCGCGGCTGCGCGTGGGGTTCCACGGCAGCGCCTTGCCGGTGCGCGGGTCGATGGCGCCGATTCCCGGCCTCGGCACCGCACCCGGGCCGGCGCTCTTGCGGCCGTGCGGGTTGTCCAGCCACTGCTGGTGACCGCCGACGTAGACCGCGCTGCCGGTCACCGCGACCGACAGCAGCGTGTTGCCGCCGGTGTGGTTGACCCACGCGGGCTTGTGAAGGCCGGGCCCGGCCACGTTGAAGCGGGCCGCCGTGTCGCACAGCCGGTACGGGCCGTGCGCGTTGCCGGTCGTCACCACCACGAAGTACGAGCCGTCCGGCGCGAAGTCCACGCCACGCAGGTACGTCTCGTAGCCGGCGTCGCAGGTGTCCTGGTAGACGTCCGTGTGCCAGTTGACCGCCACCGCACCCGGTCCGCTGGTGTCGAGCAGCGCGAGCTGCGCGCGAGGCTGCCCCGCCGCGCGGCCGAACGCGCCGGCCACCACCAGCCGCCGCCCGTCGGGTGCCAGGGCGAAGTCCTCCACGCGCACCCGCTGCTCGGCCGTGCGGCCGGTGAGGGCGGCGTCGAAGCCGCCGTCGACCGCGCCGGAGATGGCGTCCAGCCGGGCGAGAGCGAGCCGCGGAACGCCGTTGACCGCCGAGAACGTGCCGCCCGCGTACAGCCACCGGCCGGAGGCGGCGAGCGCCCGCACATCGCCCCAGTTGACGCTCGGCGTGAAGCTGCCCACGCGCCCGCCGGTGGCGACCGAGAGGCGGGCGAGGCCGCGCTGCGCGACGCCGTTCACCGTGCGGAAGGCGCCGGCGGCGTAGACCGTGCCGTTGGGGCCGGCCGCCAGCGCGTACACCGGGCCGTCCAGGCGGGGCGCGAAGCGGCGCAGCGTGCCGTCTGCGGCGCTGAACGCGAGCAGGTAGTCCCGCCGGTACTGGAAGCCCGCCTCGGTCTCCACGGCGGAGAACGTGCCGCCCACGACGACCGTCTCGCCCACGACCGCGATCGCGTGCACGGTGCCGTCGAGCACGTGCGGCGTCCAGTCGACGGGGTCCGTGGAGACCACGGTCGGCTGGGCGATCTGCGCGGTGGCCGGTACGACCCCGGCCACGGTGGCGGCCGCCACGGCGGCGATGGCGAAGAGGCGGCGGCGCATGATCTCCCTCGGCGGCCGGCGTTGGGGTACGCGTTGACCAACGACCGAGGTAGCTGCGCTGTTATGCGGTCTTCAACCCATTTGTCGGGCCGGCCGGACCCGGCCCGTCGTCCATGGTGTTGACCATGAAGTACGCCGCCCGCTCCAGGTAGTCCCAGAGCGTCGCGTGCTGCTCGGGCGGCAGGTCGAGGCTGTCGACGGCGCGGCGCATGTGCAGCAGCCACGCGTCCCGCTCGGCGGGCCCCACCTTGAAGGGCGCGTGCCGCATCCGCAGCCGCGGGTGCCCGCGCTCCGCCGAATACGTGTTGGGACCGCCCCAGTACTGCATCAGGAAGAGGGTCAGCCGCTCGGTCGCCGGCCCGAGGTCCTCCTCGGGGTACATCGGCCGGAGCAGCGGATCGGTGGCGATCCCCGCGTAGAACTCGTCGACCAGCTTGCGGAAGGTCGGCTCACCGCCGACCGCGTCGAAGAAGTTCACCGCTCTATCTTGCCAGGCAGCCTTACCTGCTCGACCACGTCACGTGCGTCACCCTGGTGGGCGCCGTTTTGCCGGACCGGCTGGTCCAGCGGGTCTGCCGGCGCGGGCACGGCGCCCGGCTGGTTGCGGGCGGCGGCCGCCGCCGTGGCGTTGAACCTGTCGGCGCTCGGCCACTGGGTGGCGGCCAGCAGGATCAGCACGACGCCGGCGAGGCTCCAGAGCCCGACGACGCGGGGGATCGGGTTGTGCTCGGCGAGCACGCCGGTGGCCAGCACGGCCGCGCCCTGCATGATCTGGGTGCCGCTCTGCATCACGCCGAAGGCGCGGGCCCGGAACCCGTGCGGCAGTGCCTGGACGAACAGGCCGTTGGCCGCGGGCATCATGCCGGCCACGGAGAAACCGCAGATCGCGGCCATCACGGCGATGCCGACGGCCGAGGGTCCGAAGAGAGCGGGCACGAGCGAGAGCGGCGCCAGCACCGCGAACGGCCGGATCAGCGCGCGCCGCACGTCGGGCCGGAGCAGCCGGGCGGTCACCAGGCCGCCGATGATGAAGCCGGCCGGGCTGGCGGCCATGATCAGGCCCTGGGAGAAACCACGCCCCGTCTCGCTGGAGCCGAGCGTGGCCGCCCAGGCGGCGGCCAGCCCTTCGGGCACGATCGCGAAGAGCATGGAGGCGAAGACGAGCACGGCGATAGCGCGCAGCACCGGTGTGCCGAACACGATCCGGAAGCCGTCGGCGGTCTCCCGCAGCAGGTGGCTGCGGTGCGCGGCAGCCATCGCCGGTGGCCTCGCCCGGACGCCGAGGCGGATCAGGACAGCGGAAGCGGCGTACGTCCCGGCGTCGATCGCCAGCGCGACGCGCGGGTTGACCGCCGCGATGGCGGCGCCCGCGAGGTAGCCACCGACCTGGGCGGCCTGGCCGGTGGTCAGGTTGACCGAGAGGCCCACGACGAGGCGGTCGCCGGCCAGGATCATCGGCAGCAGCGCCGAGCGGGCAGCCTGGGACGGCGGGTTTGCCAGCGTGCACAGGAAGATCACGACGAGCAGGAGCGGCGCCGGCATCTCGACCAGCGCGATCGACCCGACAAGCACCATGCGGACCAGGTCGGCGGTGACCATGACCGTGCGGTAAGGGTGACGCTCCGCGACGGTGGCCAGCAGCGGGCCGCCGAGCAGCCACGGCAGGTAGCTGATCGCGAAGGCGGCGGCCGACATCGCCACGGACTGGGTCTGGTCGTAGACAAGGACGGTCACCGCGGCCTTGGCGACATAGTCACCGAACCAGGACAACGCGCTCGCGATATAGACCGCTCGATACTCGGGCTGGCTGAACACCTCACGGAAGGTGGCCTGCCGTTCGGCGGCGGCGCGTGCCTCGTCGGACACCGGGGGGCCTCCATCGTCCCTTCCGAGCAGTCACTTGTGGTGACATCGCCGGGGAACGCTATCTAGACGGAAAGGCGAGATCGTCGTGACGCTCCGCCATGGAGCTATTCACGAATTCTGCCCGATCGTCTGACAACTCGCTAGGGCGAACGGATGGTCCGTCGCCTCGACGACTGAACGAACGGACGATACCTGACCGTCCAGCTGGCGCGCGACCCACGCGCCACGGTTCCCTCATCCGTGCCCCGCGGCTGGCACCCTAAGTGGCCCCACCCCGCGTATCGCCCTCGCCGTTCGGCGCCGACGGGCGGGGAAACATCCGGGTTGCGGCGATCCTGGCGGTGATGCCGGCGGCGTCCAGCGCCTGGGTCAGCCGGCGGCGCAGCTCGCGGCCGACGTCGAACTGGCCATCGGCGGTGGTCTTCGCGACGGTACGGATCACGGCGCCGTCCACAGTGATCTGCTCGACGCCCAGCACGTCCGGCGGCTCCACGAAGTGACCGGCCAGCTCGGGGTCCTCGGCGACCTCGACGGCGGCGGCCCGCATGACCGAGGTGGCCTCCTCGACGCCGGCGAAGCCGATCGGCATGTCCACGATGACCATCGCCCAGCCCTGGCTCTTGTTGCCGACCCGGATGATCTCGCCGTTGCGGATGTACCAGAGCACGCCCCGGCCGTCCCGCACGGTGGTGATGCGCAGCCCGACCGCCTCCACGACGCCGGTCGCCTCTCCAAGATCGACGGTGTCGCCCACGCCGTACTGGTCTTCGAGCAGCATGAAGACCCCGGAGATCACGTCCTTGACCAGCGACTGGGCGCCGAAGCCGAGTGCGACGCCGGCGATGCCCGCACTCGCGATCAGCGGGGCGAGGTTGAAGTTCAGCTCGGAGAGGACCAGCAGTACGGCGATCGCGAAGACCACCGCGGTCACCGTGTTGCGCAGTACCGAGCCGATCGCCTCGGCGCGCTGGCGGCGCCGCTCGGGCACGACCGTGGCCGGGTCGGTGGGGGCGTTGGGGACGCGCTCGCGCAGCGGCCGCAAGATCGTCGGGACCGACGTGTGCGTCGAGGTCCGGACCAGACGACTGATCATGCGGTGGGTGACCCAGCGGATCAGGAGCGCGATCAGCAGGATCAGGATGATGCGGAGCGGCTTCACGAAGATCCAGAAGCTGCTCTCGGCCAGCCACGGGGTGCCGGTCCACTCGAACACCCGCTGGCAGAGGGCGTCCTCGCGGCAGTCCGCCCCCACGGTGGGGGAGGGCGAGGGGTCCGGCAGCGGGGCGGCGAGGAGGGCGGCAATCACGTGTGCCTTAGTACCGCACCCGGGGCGCGAAGGCACGGCGGGGTCGCCCCCGGTGCGGCCCTTCTCACCGGATAAACCGGTCATCTTGCCACGGGATACCTAAGCTTCACGAGGTAGGCCCCGAATAGTACGTGCATTTCAGCTACCCATCGGGGACTATTGGCGCACGGACGCCGGTGATCTGCCGGCGTTGGCCGCGGTCACCGACGGCCCGCGGCGGACTGGTCTGACAGGGAGCTGGTCTGCGGGACCTGGAGAGGTGAGCGCGATGCCTGACATACGACCCTCGGTGGGCTCAGGAGCATTAGTCCTCAATGCCACGTACGAGCCGCTGTGTGTCGTGTCAGTGCGAAGAGCCGCGATCCTTGTCCTGTCCGCGAAGGCGGTGTGCGTCGCCGACGGCGACGGCATGCTCCATAGCGCCCGCCACGACCTGCCCGTGCCCTCCGTGGTCCGGCTGACCCGCTACGTGCGGGTGCCCTACCGCAGCCACGTCGGCCTCTCCCGGCGCGCCATCTTCGCCAGAGACGGCTGGCGCTGTGCCTACTGCCGCGGTCCGGCCGAGACCATCGACCACGTCTTCCCGCGTAGCCGCGGCGGGGGGCACGCCTGGGAAAACGTGGTGGCCGCCTGCGCCAAGTGCAACCACGCCAAAGGCGACCGCACCCCGGCGGAGCTCGGCTGGCGCCTGCACGCGCTTCCCGCGGCGCCGAAAGGCATGGCCTGGCGCGTGCTCGGGCACCGTGCCCCGGACCCACGCTGGGCCGACTGGCTCGACCTCCCCGAAGCGGCCTAGGCGCCGCTTTTGTTGTCTTCGCCTACACGCTCTTGACGTTTTTGGCGCGCACGAGCGAGGCGAAGACCACCACATTGTCCTCGTAGCCTGTCTCGCCGCCCACCCATCGTCCGCCGCAGGTGATCAGGCGGAGGCCGGGACGGCTGAAGTCACTGTAGAGACGGCGCATGGGCAGCTCGGTCTTGCCGAAGTGCTCCACCGTGTTCACCTCGAAGATCGCCACCGAGCGGTCCCGGCGGGTGATCTCGATCGTCGCGCCAGGCCGCAGCCGCCGCAGGTCGTGAAAGACCGCCGGCCCGGAGCGGGTGTCCACGTGTCCCACGATGATCGCCGGGCCGAACTGCCCCGGGGTGGGGCTCTCGTCGTACCAGCCGGCCTCGTGCCGCCGGGTCGCCGCGGGTACCGCGATCGTGCCGTCGTCGGCGAGGCCCACGCCGTGCACGGGCGCCCGCAGCCCCAGCGAGGGGATCGCGATGCGGGTCGGGCGGCTCGGCTCCAGCACCGGGAACGCCTTCGGTGGTGGCTTGCCCTCCGGCGTCCACCACGCGGGCAGCTCGATCTGGCCCAGGCCCAGCCCGATCGCGAACACACCGGCCAGCACGAGCATCCCGGCGAGCAGCCGGGAGCCCGCGGGCATCGGTGGCTACGCCCGGCGGCGGCGCAGCGCCAGCAGCCCCACCCCGGCCACCACGGCGGCCAGCCCGCCGCCGGTGAGCGCGAGGGGGGTGCTCGAGCCGCCGGCCGTACCGCCGCCACCCGTGGCCGGACCCTTGGTGGGGTGGTCCTTGCCGAGGACGTACATGGTGGTGGTGGCGGAACTGCCGTTTGCGCAGGAGAGCTTGACGTCGTAGTCACCGGGCCGCGCGCCGCTGGGGATCGTCACGGCGGCCACGACGAAGCCGTGCTCGGGCGCCATCTTCACCTCGCCGAACGCCTTTGACTTGGCGACCGCGTCGTTGAGGTTTTCCTGGCAGCTGCCCCGGATGCCGACCCGGTACCCGGCCTGGATGCTGCTGGGATTGACCTCGACCCACGCGCCGTCGGCGTAGGCGGGTGCGGGCATTGCCAGGCAAGCCATCGCCACCATGCCCAGGGCCGCGGCGGAGCGGCCCATCGTGAAAGCCCTCATGAGACGGATCTTCGCACCCGGTCGCCTCAAAAGATCGGAAAACCGGGCAAAAGCTGAGGCTAGGTCACTCGGGCATGTTGTTCCGGAAACTCCAGGTGTGTTCCGGCCTCGGCGATATCGCGCAGTCGGGACAGGCCGGCGTACACGTCCACAAAACGGGTGTAGAGCGCGCCGAAGCCCAGCCTCAGCCGGTCCGGTGTACGGAAGTCGGGCACCACGCCGGCCGCGCGCAGCGCCTGGCTGAACTGCCACGCCCGCGTGTGGTGCAGCGTCACGTGCCCGCCCCGCCGGGTGCCCGCGCGCGGCGAGGCGAGCGTGAACCCGTGCGGTGCGAGCCACGCGTCGCTCACCTCGATCGCGTACGCCCCGAGCGCCGCGCCCTTTTCCGCGATCGCCCCGATGCCCGCCTCGGCGGTGAGCTTGGCACCCGAGAGTGCCGCGTACGCGCCGAGCACCGATGGGGTACCGACCTGGAAGCGGTCGATCGAGTCCATCGGGTCGTACTCGGCGGCCATGTCGAACTGCGCCCGCTGCCCGAACCAGCCCCAGATCGGCTGGCGCAGCTCACGCCGCAGGTCGGCCCGCACGTAGAGGAACGCGGGAGCGCCGGGGCCGGCGTTGAGGTGCTTGTAGGTACACCCGGCAGCGAGGTCGACCCGGGCGGAGCGCAGCGGGACGCGGACCGCGCCCGCCGAGTGGCTGAGGTCCCAGAGGGTGAGGGCGCCGACCTCGTGCGCGGCGGCGGTGATGGCCGCCATGTCCGCGACGGCGCCCGAGCGGTACGCGACGTGCGAGAGCGACACCAGCGCCACGTCCTCGTCCAGCGCCTCGCGCACCGCCTCGACCGACACGCCCAGGTCGATGTCGGACTTCACCACCCGCAGCTCCAGGCCGCGCGCCTGCGCCAGCCCCTGGAAGATGTACCGGTCGCTGGGGAAGTTGTCGTCGTCGGTGACGATCACGTGGCGTGCGGGCCGTGCGGCGCAGGCGGCGGCCGCGAGCTTGTAGAGGTTGACGCTCGTCGAGTCGGCGAGCACGACGTCGCCCGGTGCGGCGTCCAGCACACCACCGGCCAGCACGTCACCGACCTCGCGGGACAGCGTGATCCACCGGTCCCACCCGCGGATCAGGTCGCCGCCCCACTCGTCGATCGCCTGGTGTAGACGCTCCCTTGTGGACACAGGGAGCCGGCCGAGCGAGTTGCCGTCGAGGTACACGAGGTCCTCGTCGGGGATGACGAACCGTTCGCGAAAGGGGGCCAGCGTGTCGGCGGCGTCAAGTTCGCGGGCCCGGGAGAGAAAGTCCGTCACGCGATACAAACTAGGTGGCATGGCCGATCTTCACGACCTCACCGCCCTTGAGCAGGCCGACGCGATCCGCCGGCGCGAGGTGTCCAGCCTCGAACTTGTCGACCACTACCTGGACCGCATCGCCGCGCACGGCGAGACGGTAGGCGCGTTCGTCACGGTGACCGCCGACCAGGCGCGGGCGCAGGCCGTGGCGGCCGACGCGGTTCCGATCGAGGGACGCCCGCGGCTGCACGGGGTGCCGACGGCGATCAAGGATCTGACCATGACCGCGGGGGTACGGACGACGTTCGGCTCGGCCGCGTTCGCCGACTTCGTGCCGCCACTGGACGCCGACGTGGTGGCCCTGCTCCGCGCGGCCGGCACGGTCAGCCTCGGCAAGACGACCACCTCCGAACTGGGCGTTTCGCTCTACTCGGAGGGGATCGTCGCGCTGCCGGCCCGCAACCCGTGGGGCCTGGACTACACCGCCGGCGGCTCCAGCGGCGGCGCGGCCTCGGCGGTGGCGGCCGGGCTGGTGCCGTTCGCGCAGGGTTCCGACGGCGGAGGGTCGGTGCGCATACCGGCGGCGCTGTGCGGGCTGGTCGGCTTCAAGCCCAGCCGTGGCGTGGTCTCCGGCGGGCCGCTGGGCTTCGGCGCGTTCGGGCTGCCCACGCCCGGCCCGCTGGCCCGGACAGTTGCCGACGCCGCGGCGATGCTCGACGCGATGGCCGTGCCCGTGCCCGGCGAGCCGTACCCCGCGCCGCCGCCGCCCGAGGGCGGGTACCTGGCCGCGGCCCGGCGGACCGGCCCACGCCTGCGGGTGGGCCGCTTCGTCACGCCGATGCTCGTGGGGGACCAGCCGGTCGACCCGGCGTGCGCGGGCGCCGTCGACGTCGCGGCCACCGCGCTGGCCGCGGCCGGGCACGAGGTGGTCGAGGTCCCGGCGCCGTTCGGGCCCGAGGTGTGGCCGCTCTTCGAGATCCTCTGGTACGTGCTGGCGCTCGCCCCGGTCCCACCCGAGCGCGAGGCCGAGCTGCTGCCGCTGACCCGGCTGATGCGGGAGCGGGGTGCGGCGGTCACGGCGGCGCAGCTGATGAGCACGCTGGCCGAGATCCAGGTACAGGTCCGCCGTGGCATGCGCGCCACCGCCGGGTACGACCTGCTGCTCTGCCCCACACTGGCGGCGCCCCAGGCGCGGGTGGGCTCGTTCACCGAGGCGGGCGACCCTGAGCTGGACTTCGACCTGCAGCGGCGGTTCTCGCCGTACTGCGCGGTGTTCAATGTCACCGGCCAGCCATCGGTGTCCATCCCGGTGTCGCCGGTCGACGGGATGCCCGTCGGGGTGCTGCTGACCGGCCGGCCCGGCGCGGACGGCGTCCTGATCACGGCCGCCGCCGAGCTGGAAGCGTCACTCGGATGGGGTGATCGGCACCCCGAGATATGGCGGGCAACGCCCTCCGCTACCGTGAACGGCGTCTGAGTCAGGAGTGTTGTCCGTGTCTGTAACCGAGACGGTGCTCGTCTTCGCCGGCATACCGCTGGCGATCGTGCTTGTGATCTCCGGGCTGGCCGCGCTCGGCGGTGGCCGCGCGGCCAGGCGCTACCGGCCGGGCCGCCCGTTCGAGTTCGCCCCGGTGTGGTTCTTGGCCGCACCCGAGCAGCTGGCCGGTGCCCAGGCTTCTGGCTCGCAGGCTTCGCACGGTGAGCTGCCCGCCGGCACGTCGTCGCACGCGGCGCTGCCCGCGGGGTCGGCCGGAGTGGAGTCCCCAGCGGAGCGGGGCGGCGAGCTCGTCGCGGCGCCGACGCGGGTCGGACCGACGGGAGGCGCAAGTGACCGCTGGTGACCACACCGCCGAGGGCGGCACGGCGGTCCGCGCCGGTGTGCTCGACGGGCCGTTCAACACCCGGCAGCTTCTGCGCCTGGACGAGGCGCTGCGGGTGGCCGACCGGTCCACGGGCCTGACGTTCAGCGTCTACATCGGAGACCTGGACGAGCCGGTGCGCGGCCACGCCGAAAAGCTTCACGCCCAGCTCGGCGACCCGGACCGCTCGGTGCTCGTCGCGGTGTCGCCCAACCAGCGGGTGCTGGAGATCATCACCGGCTCGGTGGCCCGCAAGCGCATCCTCGACCGCGAGGCCAAGCTTGCCGCGCTGTCGATGGTGGCGGCCTTCGGCGGCGACGATCTTGCCGGCGGCATCATCAGCGGCCTGGACCAGCTGGCCACCCACGCCGGCCGCTCAGCCCGCGACTAGCGCTTCCGGTGGGCCTTTCGAGGCCACGCTAGGCGCGGTACTCCGTGATCGCGTAGCAGGACTCGTCGTCGATCGCGTTTTCGATCGGGTCAATCGTGATCTTCGTCGGGTGGCCGTCGGTGGGGTCGGTGGTCAGCTCGGCTTTGTGCGCGTTCGCGCGGCGGGCGGTCCGCACCTGCTCGAGGAGCTGACCAAGCGTGGGCGGGCTCTCGCTCTTGCCCTGCAGCGCCCGCTGGCCGGGCTCGTCGAGCCCTTCCGCCTTGGTGACCTTGCCGCCGTCCACCGTGATGCGGAAGCGCCCGATCAGCAGGCGCTCGCCGCAGCTCGACTCGAGGACGTACGTGTAGTGGCTCGGCTCCTGCCACACCGGCGCGGCTTCGATCGTATGAGTGGCCTCGCCGCACGCGGCGAGGGACATGGCCGCCAGCAGCCCCACGGTGATCCTCATGGCCCGTTCGACGCGGCCGGCGGCCGCCGCGTTCCCCTGTGGAGGGTTGGGGTTGGCTCAACGACCGCGGAGCGTAAGGCTGCGGGAACGCACCCCAAGAAAACGCTCCGCTGCGCTCCACGTTTCCCCGGGGGCCCCGCGCGACGGTCCGGACCACCGCGGACGTCGCGGTAGCTCAAATCTCCTGAAATGGTGTCTAGCGGGTGCGGCCGTAGAGGAGCTTGACGACCTTGACGATGCGGTCGACGTCTTTGGGCGTGCGCTCGAAGGTCTGGGCCGGAAGCACGGACGGGCCGCGGCGCTGGGTGATCGCCTTGGCCCGGCCGAATTCGCGCAGGCCGTCTTCGCCGTGGATGCGGCCGAAGCCGGAGTCGCCGACGCCACCGAAGGGCAGCGTCGACATGCCCACGAAGGTGAGCGCCGAGTTGATCGCGCTCATGCCGGAGCGGAGCCGGCGGGCGATGGCGACCGCCCGTTTGTGGCCGAAGACCGAGCCGCCGAGCCCGTAGGTGACGGCGTTGGCCAGCGCGACCGCCTCGTCGGCGTCGCGCACGCGGCGGATCGTCAGCGTCGGGCCGAACGTCTCCTCGCGCACCGCCGCCGAGTCCTCCGGGACGTCGACGAGGATTGTCGGCTTCACGTACGGCGGCTGCACCGCCTCGGCGCCGCCGAGCAGCGCCCGGCCGCCGCGGGCCAGCGCGTCGTCGATGTGGCGGCGGATGATGTCGAGCTGCGCGGGCATCGTGATCGGGCCGATGTCGGCGCCGCCGCCCGCCCCAACGGTCAGCTTTTCGGCCCGCTGCACCACCTTGGCGACGAACTCGTCGTAGACCGGGTCCACCGCGTACACCCGCTCGATGCCGATGCACGTCTGGCCCGCGTTGGTGAGCCCGCCCCACACGGCGGCCTCGGCGGCCTTGTCGAGGTCGGCGTCGCTGTCGACGATCATCGCGTCCTTGCCGCCGCCCTCCATCAGCACCGGCGTCAGCGTCTCGGCGCAGGCGGCCATCACCTTGCGGGCGGTGGCCGAGGAGCCGGTGAACGCGACCTTGCCCACCCCCGAGCGGCATAGCGCCGCGCCCACGTCGCCCAGCCCGTGCACGATCTGGAAGACGGGGTGCTCGGGCACCACCCGCGCGAACGAGTCGACAAGCCACTGGCCGACGGCCGGCGTGTACTCGCTGGGCTTGTAGACGACCGCGTTGCCGGCGGCCAGCGCGTACGCGATCGAGCCGAGGGGGGTGACGACCGGGTAGTTCCACGGGCCGATCACGCCGACCACGCCGAACGGCTGGTATTCAAGGTGGGCGGAGAACTCGGCGAGCACAAGGCGGGTGCGCACCTTGCGCGGGCCCAGCACGCGGCGGGCGTTGCGCGCGGACCAGTCGACGTGCTCGATGGCAGCGACCGCCTCGACCACCGCCTCGGCCACCGGCTTGCCGGACTCGCGGTTGACGAGGTCTGCCAGCTCGGTGATCTGCTGGGCGAGCAGCGCGCGCCACCGCATCAGCCGCTCCTTGCGGCCGGCGAATCCAAGGCCGGCCCACCACAGACCCGCCTCGCGGCCGCGCTCCACCGCGCGGGTCACGTCGTCGGGGTCGGCGACCGGGAATCGGCCGGCCTCCGCACCGGTGGCGGGGTTGGTGGAGACGAGCTCGCCGTCTTCGATCCACGGGGCCCCGGGCGTGTGCACAGCGGTCATGTCCGGAGTCTAAACCCAAACTTACCCACCGGTAAGGCAATTGCTATGTGCTACATAATAATCTTGTGACCGACCCTGACGCGCTCGCCGCCATCCAGGCGTGGACGAGGCTGGACGCGGCGATCAACGGGTTGAACCGCCGGCTGGAGCGGGAGCACGGCGTGACCGGTGCCCAGCTGGCGATCCTGCGCATCGTCGGAGAGTGGTCAGGCCCGGACGGCGTGGCGCTCACGACGCTGCGGGAGCGGCTCGTGATGCACCCGGCCACGCTCGGCCAGCTCCTCGACCGGCTCGCCACCCGCGGGCTCGTGGAGGTGTCGCCGGACCCGGGCGACCGCCGCCGCCGGCTTGTGCGTCTGACGACCGCCGGGGAGCGCACGGTCGGCGCCGCCCCGCTCGCCGGCCCGGTGCGCCTGCGCTACGAGCCGGCCGACCGCACCACCCTGCGCCGGCTGGCGCAGGCGCTGGACGACGCGATCGTCCTTTTCGGACTGGAGGGATACACCCATGGCGACGGAGCTGGAGAGCCTGGTCAACATCGGCCCGAAGCTGGCGGCGGACCTGCGCCAGGTCGGCGTCCCGGACGCGGAGACGCTACGCCTGATCGGCGCGCAGGAGGTGGCGGAGCGGCTGGCTGACGCCGGCCTGAGGGACTGCGTCCATGCTCGGCGCGCATTGGAGGGCGCCTTGGCCGGGGTCCGCTGGATCAAGCGGTGACCGTCACAAGGGCTGGCGACGACTGGTACCGCCGGCATTTCCCAGCCGCGTTAGCAAAATAGCAATTTATCCGGGCGTCGCTTCAATGGCTACGGCGACGGTCACGATCGTGTATCAGCGTTAGGCTACCGAGTGCGTGGCGGCGATCTGACCGTACTTTGGGCGAGACCATTGTCCGGGAATCTGAGGGGGTGTTGTGGCGGATCGGAGCGCCATCGAATGGACCGAGGCGACATGGAACCCGACTACGGGATGTGACCGCGTGTCGGCCGGTTGCGACAATTGCTATGCCCTCGTGTTGGCGAAACGTCTGAAGGCGATGGGTTCGTCGAAGTACCAGAACGATGGGGATCCGCGCACCTCCGGCCCTGGGTTCGGCGTTGCCGTCCATGCGGACGCGCTGGAAACACCGTTGCGGTGGCGTGAGCCACGCGTCGTCTTCGTCAACTCGATGAGCGACCTGTTTCACGCGCGGGTGCCGGTCGCCTTTGTGCACAAGGTTTTCGAGGTCATGGCCGCCACGCCGCGGCACACCTATCAGGTCCTGACGAAGCGGGCCAGCCGCCTCAGTCGCCTGGCGCCTGAGCTGGTGTGGCCCGACAACGTCTGGATGGGGGTGAGCGTGGAGGACGCCGGTCACCTTGATCGACTGGATCGCCTCCGCGGCGTCCCCGCCGCGGTACGGTTCGTTTCCGCCGAGCCGCTTCTAGGGCCGCTTGACGGGATTGATCTGACTGGCATGGACTGGCTGATTGCCGGCGGAGAGTCGGGGCCAAACGCGCGGCCGGTGGCGGCAGCATGGCTACGGCAATTGCGGGAGGCGTGCGCCGAGGCTGAGGTGGCGTTCTTTTTCAAACAGTGGGGAGGTCGTACGCCGAAGGCCGGTGGCCGCCTATTGGACGGCCAAACCTGGGACGAGATGCCGCGTCGGCGGTTGGAGCCGGTGCTGCCGGTGGCTGGCTAGCGGGGTAGTTGGTACGGCTCGTGGGGAGGTTCATGTACGTATCCATGATCGGCGGCCGTAGCCGGTGCTCTGATCATTTCCGGGGTGACGGCAAAGAGCGACGGGCTTCCGGCATCCTCTCGCCGTCTGTCTCTGCGCAACGCCAGTGCGTGCTGGCGCATCGCCTCATGCTGTGAAAGCGCCGTGGCGTATAGGTGATTCATGATCTTCGCGCCGACGGGATGATCCGTCGTGAAGATCATGTCGTAGATATCGTTGCCGTTGGTGTTCTTCATGGTGAACGCATGTGAGGCGGCGTAGCCGAGGGCGTGCTCCAAGCGCCAACGCATCAGATTGACCCATTCGCCGCGTGCGGCGCCCCGGGTCAAGAATCCCCCGCCTGCGTGCTTCGGCGATATTGATCCACTCTTCCGTGCCGAGCATTCGTGTGAGTGTGTCGCCGTAGGTCGAGTTGAGTTCGTCGCCGTGGATGTTCAGGCCGCGCGGGTACTGCCCCGTTGCGAAGAGGATCCACATCTCGGCCTTGGGGCCGCGAAGGCGGAAGTTGGCTATCTTCTCCAAAGTGGACCAATGGACCTCGGAGTCGAACTGGTCGATGAAGGCGAACGTAGGTGCCCAGGCCACCCTGCGTAGGTCGACGAGGGCCCGTGAGACTTGGATGTTGCAGTCACCCGGGTAGACGGCGATGCCCTTCCTTCCGGGATAGGCCTTGTGGATCGCGGCCTCGATCCGCTGCGCCTTGCCCTCCACCTCGAACAGGCAAAGACGGGTGAACGGCGGTGTCGCACGAAGCGCGCGGTGCACGGAGCCGAGGATCTGCTCGTCGGTCTCGCGGCTGATGTTTTCCGACCAGCCGGCAAAGAGGTCCAGATAGATGCGTTCCTCGACGGACTTCGTCGCTGTCGCGAACGCTTGGAGATAGTCTTCCAAGATCTGGAGCTTGTGTCGGGTCCACCAACCCCACAGCTTCGCCATTGCAGTCCTCGCTACATTCGCCGTTGGGTGACGCGACCGTATTCAGAGAAACTGCGTGGTGTAAAGGGCCCAACGCAAATGTGATAGTCGTTGGTCTGTGGGTGACCGCGTATCAAGGTCCGCGAGGGGCGAGGGCGTCCGGCGCCGGCGGTGAGATGTGCCACCCGCGGGGGTGGGAGGGCGAAACGTGGCAGACTCGCGCGCATAACCTTAGCGAACGTTAGGGGGACCGCAGTGGCGCGCGAGATCAATACCGTGGGCGTTGTCGGCTTGGGCACTATGGGTGCCGGGATCGTGGAGGTCTTCGCCCGCAACGGGATCGACGTCGTCGCGGTGGAGATCAGCGACGGCGCCCTGGAGAAGGGGCGGTCCACGCTTGTCGGGTCGACCGACCGGGCGGTCGCGCGGGGCAAGCTGGAGCCGGGCGACCGGGACGCGCTGCTCACGCGGATCACGTTTGCGGTGGGGCTGGAGGCGTTGCGGGACGTCGACCTGGTCATCGAGGCGGTGCCCGAGCACCTCGACCTCAAGCAGCGGATCTTCGCGGAGCTCGACCGGGTCTGTAAGCCCACCGCGATCCTTGCCACCAACACCTCTTCGCTGAGCGTCACGGAGATCTCGGTGGCCACCCACCGGCCGAACCAGGTGGTGGGCATCCACTTCTTCAACCCGGCGCCCATCATGAAGCTCGTCGAGGTGGTGCGCACGGTCGTCACCGAGCCCGAGGTGGTCGCCGACGTGGAGGCGCTCTGCGCGCGGCTGGGCAAGGTCGACGTGACCATCAACGACCGCGCCGGGTTCATCGCCAACGCGCTGCTGTTCGGCTACCTCAACCACGCGGTCGGGATGTACGAGGCGCGCTACGCCAGCCGGGAGGACATCGACGCGGCCATGAAGCTCGGCTGCCGGCTGCCGATGGGCCCGCTGGCGCTGATGGACCTGATCGGCCTCGACACGGCGTACGAGATCCTCGACACCATGTACCGCCGGGGCGGGCGGGACCGGCGGCACGCGCCCGCGCCGCTCATCAAGCAGATGGTCACGGCGGGGCTGCTGGGCCGCAAGTCCGGGCGCGGCTTCTACACGTACGAGAAGCCGGGTTCGCCGGTACTCGTACCGGATGATCAGACGCCGACCGCGGCGGAGCCGGCGGCGGCCGACGGGGCTCGCGGGATCGCGAAGGTCGGCGTGGTCGGGTCCGGGACCATGGCCACCGGCATCATCGAGGTGTTCGCGAAGGCCGGGTACGAGGTCGTGTCCGTCACCCGCGGCGCGGAAAAGTCGGCCCGCGTGTGCGAGGCGGTCAAGCAGTCGCTCGACAAGGGCGTGGTGCGGGGCAAGCTGACCGAGCAGGAGCGCGACGCGGCGCTGGGGCGGGTCAACTGGTCGGCCACGCTGGACCACCTCGCCGACGTCGACCTCGTGGTCGAGGCGGTCGTCGAGGAGCTGAGCGTGAAGCGGGCGCTCTTCGCCCTGCTGGACGAGATCTGCAAGCCCGGCGTGGTGCTCGCGACCACCACGTCGTCGCTGCCGGTCATCCAGTGTGCGATGGCAACCCAGCGGCCGGCCGATGTCGTGGGGTTGCACTTTTTCAACCCGGCGCCGGTCATGTCGCTGGTCGAGGTGGTGCACACGATCCGTACCTCGGTAGAGGCGCTGGCCACCGCCCGCGCGGTGGTGGCCGCACTCGGCAAGACCGGCGTGGTCTGCGCCGACAGGGCCGGTTTCGTGGTGAACGCGCTGCTGTTTCCGTACCTCAACGACGCGGTGCGGATGCTCGAGGCCTCGTACTCGACGGCGGACGACATCGACTACGCGATGAAGCTGGGGTGCGGTTACCCGTTGGGGCCGTTCGAGCTGCTCGACGTGGTGGGGCTGGACGTGGCGCTGGCCATCCAGCGCGAGCTGTACCTGGAGCTGCGCGAGCCGGGCTTCGCGCCGGCGCCGCTGCTGGAGCACCTGGTGACCGCCGGCTACCTCGGGCGCAAGGTAGGCCGTGGGTTCCGGTAGCTGTTACGTTTCCGCGGCCGATCTCGTCAACAGTTCATGAACGAGTACGACTGGATGGCCGAGCGTTTCGAGGCGCACCGCGGCCACCTGCGCGCGGTGGCGTACCGGATGCTCGGCTCGGTGAGCGAGGCGGACGACGCGGTGCAGGAGGCGTGGCTCAAGCTGACCCGCGCCGACACGAGCGACGTCACCAACCTCGGCGGCTGGCTCACCACCGTGGTCGGCCGGGTGTGCCTGGACATGCTGCGCACCCGCAGGGCGCGGCGCGAGGAGCCGCTGGGCGTGCACGTGCCTGAGCCGATCATCAGCCGCGCGGACGGGCCGGACCCCGAGCAGGAGGCGCTGCTGGCCGACTCGGTGGGGCTGGCGCTGCTCGTCGTGCTCGAACAGTTGGCGCCCGCCGAGCGGCTCGCGTTCGTGCTCCACGACACGTTCGCGGTGCCGTTCGAGGAGATCGGGCCGATCCTCGGTCGCTCGCCGGCCGCCGCCAAGCAGCTGGCCAGCCGGGCCCGCCGCCGGGTGCGCGGTGCGGAGCCGATGTCCGACGGCGACCTGGCCGGCCAGCGCGCGGTGGTGGAAGCGTTTCTCGCGGCCGCCCGCGGCGGCGACATCGAGGCGCTGCTCGCCGTGCTCGACCCCGACGTTGTCGCCCGGCCCGACAAGGGTCCCGCGGTGCGCGGAGCCAGGACACTCGCCACGAACGCCGTCACCTACTCCCGGATGGGGCGCGCGGCCGTACTCGCGCTCGTCAATGGCGTACCCGGCCTGGTGGCGAGCGACGGCGAGCGGGTCACGTCGGTCATGGCGTTTACGATCCGTGGCGGCAAGGTGACTGCATTGGACATTCTTGTGGACCCGGATCGGCTTGCCAGGCTGGACATAAGTCCACTCGGACAGTGACGGACAAACCCGTCTTGGCCAGTGCGGGAATCACCGGTAGCCTGCGGGACGGCCCAGGTAGATGTGGATCGACAGGAGACGCTGTGCCTCCCGCAAAAGCCGTCCCGATGTTCAGCCCTGAGCTCCGCCGTGGACTCGGCCGGCTGCTCGCCTTCGCTCTCATGCTGACCGTCGGCGTCTTCGTCGCCACACCGGCGCAGGCCGCCGTCAACCTGGTGCAAAACCCGGGCCTGGAGACGTTGGACGCCAACGGTTTTCCGACCTGCTGGGAGCGGTCGGGGCACGGTGACAACACGTTCACGATGGGCGTGACCACCGACGCGCGCAGCGGCTCGCGGGCGATGCGGGTGAGCATCACGCGCCTCGTCTCGGGCGACCGCAAGGCGATGATGCTGGAAAACGCGCAGTGTGCTCCTCGCGTCGCACCCGGTCGTCAGTACGACCTGTCCGTCTACTACAAGTCGACCACCGCGGCCAACGCCGTCACGCTCTTCCGCCACGACACCGCGCTCGGCTGGCAGTACTGGATGGATCCGGCGACCCTGCCGGCCACCACCGCCTGGACGCAGAAGGTCGTGCGTACGCCGCCGATCCCGGCCAACACCGACCAGATCACCTGGGGCGTCAGCATTTACGCCCTCGGCACGCTGACGACCGACGACTACTCGATGGTCGAGGTGGTCACGCCGACGCCCACGCCCAGCGGCTGCACCGACGCGGCCGGCTGCACCAAGGGCAAGTGGCAGGTCATGCCGTACCAGTCGGCGGTGCGCGGCGTCCACGCGGTGATGCTCAACAACGGCAAGGTGTTGCTCGTCGCGGGCTCCGGCAACGACCCCAACGCGTTCGCCGCCGGCACGTTCAAGACCGCGGTGTACGACCCGGCGACCGGCGCCTTCACCAACGTGGCCACGCCCGTCGACCTCTTCTGCGCCGGGCACGTGCAGCTGCGCGACGGCAAGGTGCTGGTGATGGGCGGCAACAAGGACTATCCGAGCGCCGACGGCACGGTTGGCTACAAGGGCCTGAAAAACTCGTACATCTTCGACCCGGCCACAAACAGGTACACGCGCACGAACGACATGCTCGTCGGCCACTGGTACCCGTCGGCGACGATCCTCGGCAACGGCGACGTGCTCTCGCTCGGCGGCCTCGGTGAGGACTCGACCGGCAGCACCACCACCGACTACTTCAAGGCATCCGAGGGGCGCTGGCTGCGCCAGGACGAGACGAAGCAGACCTGGGCGTGGTGGGGCCTGTACCCGGCGATGGTGCTGATGCAGGACGGCCGGCTCTTCTACACCGGCAGCCACACGTTCGGCGTGGGCCTGCCGGGCAGCGGGGCGTCCATCTACAACTACGGCAACGGCACCATCACCGACGTGCCCGGCCTGCAGCGCAAGGACGAGCGCGACCAGTCGATGAGCGTGCTGCTGCCGCCCGCGCAGGCGCAGCGGGTGTTCACCGTCGGCGGTGGCAACGGCGACGCCGGCGCGACCGCGCACCGGCTCACCGACCTCATCGACCTCAAGGCGGCGAGCCCGCGCTACCAGGCGGGTCCGCTCATCCCGCAGGGCACGCTGACTGGCGGTGCGCCGCAGACCGGCGACCAGGGCAAGATGTACGTCTCGCTCGTGCTGCTGCCGGACGGCACCGTCTTCGAGACCGGCGGCGGGCTGCACAACCGGGCCGACCCGGTCTTCGAGGCGTCCATCTTCGACCCGCAGACCAACAAGTTCCGCGCCGGCATGGCGACCGACCCGGTGCCGCGCACGTACCACTCGTCGGCGTTCCTGCTGCCCGACGGCCGGGTCATGGCGGTCGGTGACAACCCCGGCAACGGCACGTTCGACACGCGCATCTCGATCTACTCGCCGCCGTACATGTTCAAGGGCGCGCGGCCGGCGATCCAGACCGTGGCCAACACCAACTGGGGATACGGCACGACCCAGCGGATCACCGTGAATTCCGGAGTGACCCGGGCGTCGCTGATCCGTCCGGCGGCCGTGACCCACTCGTCCGACCCCAACCAGCGGTTCGTCGAGCTGCCGATGACGGTGCGAAACGCCACCACCATCGACCTGAACGTGACGAGCAACCCCAACCTGGCCCCGCCCGGGTGGTACATGCTCTTTGTCCACAACGCCAACGGCGTTCCCTCGATCGCCAAGTGGGTCAAGCTCGGATGACTCGTTGGTACCGGGCCCTGGCCGCCTGGCTCAGGGCCCGCAGCCGCCGTGACCGTATCGGGATCGCGGCGGTAGCCGCCGCGCTCGTGCTGGGGCTCGCTGGCGTAGCGGTGGCCGGCGGGAGCGACAGTGACCTGCTCTGGTTTGACGGCAAGCCCGCCGCGGCGCCGGCCGACGAGACGGCGCCGGACAGCGGCCAGGCCCCGGAGGCAGGGCAGGAAAGCGGCGGGCGCCAGCCGGCCGCGCCGGTCGAGTCGCCGCCGCCGTACGTGCAGCCCTTCGCGGAGCAGCCGGGGGTCAAGCCCCGCGCACCGCTGCCCTCGCCGACGGCGGGGGTCGAGATCGAGGAGGGTACGGACGGTTGCGACCACGCCTATGGCGATCGCGACATTTGCGTACCGTGGGAGTTTCCGGCGGGAGTGACCGACAAGTGCGGTTGGCTGAAAGAGCGCGGATTCAAACCGCTTAAGATCACTGGAGGGCGTGACCGGCACGGCCTCGATCGCAACGGCGACGGGACCGCCTGTGGCGCCGGGGACTGACCGAATAAACGTGCCCAACAAGGGGGTTTGCTTGTGGACGCGCCGGTCTATCCTGCTCCGATGAACAGGGCCGCTCGCTCGCAACTTCCGGTGGCGACCCCCAACGGGGAAGTGCACATTCCCCTGCCGCGCCGGGTCGGAGTGGTGACCCCGCCGGACCCGCCTCCGCCGGCGGACGCGACGATGCTCCTGCCGAAGTCGCCGTCGCAGGAAGAGGCTGACCGCAAGCTGCGGCGGGAGGCGTGGCAGCGCCGGATCGCCTGGGGCGCGCCGGCTCTGGTCACGCTCGCGCTCGGCGTCGTCGGGCTGACCGGCACCGGCCTGTGGGCCGACGAGCTCGCGACGTGGGGCATCACCACGGTTTCGTGGGCGGAGCTGTGGCGCCAGCTCGACGGCACCGACGCCACCATCGGCCCGTACTACGTGCTGATCCGCATCTGGACCACCGTTTTCGGCGACTCCGACCTGTCACTGCGCCTGCCGTCGCTGCTCGCGATGGTCGGCGCCGCGGCGGTGGTCGGCCTGATCGGCATCCGCCTCGGCTCGCACCGCATCGGCCTGATCGCCGGCCTCACCTTCGCGATCCTGCCCATCACCACGCGTTTCGGGCAGGAGGCCCGGCCGTACGCGATGGCGACGCTCGCCGCGGCGGTGGCCACGCTGCTGCTGATCCGCATGCTGGAGGGCTACACGCTCGGCCTCGCGCTCGCCTACGGCGCCGCCGTGGCCGCGCTGGGCGCCATGCACCTCGTCGCACTGCTGATGCTCGCGGCGCACGGCCTGGCCGTCCTGCTCCTCAAGCGCAAGCTTGTGTGGCGGTGGGGGCCGAGCGCGTTCGTCGGCCTGATACCGCTCATCCCGATCATCCTGATCGGGCGCCGGCAGCAGGGAAACCAGATCGGCTGGATCCCGTTCACCGACCTGCACCAGATCGAGGCGTACGGGCTGGAGTTCTTCGGCGGCGCGCTCATCGGCGGCGCGGTCATCGCCCTCGGTGTGGCGGCGGTCTCCCGCGAGCGGGGCGCTGTGGTGGCCATCACTCTCGGCGTCGTGCCGGTGGCGCTGCTGATGGCCCTCGGCTCGGTCGCCCACCTGTGGCAGCAGCGGTACGTGCTCTACACGATCGTCGGCTGGGCGGTGCTCGTCGGCCTGCTGCTGGCCAAGCGCGGGCTGCTCGCGGCGACCGCCACGATTGCGGTGCTGGCCGTGCTGACCCTGCCCGGCCAGGCCGAGGTGCGCAAGCCGGCGTTCCGGTACCAGGACACCAAGGCGGTCGTGGCGCTGATCGAGCGTGACTTCCAGCCCGGCGACGGGATTGTGTACGGGCTGAAGGACCGCGGCCCCGGCGTGCTCAACCGTGACGTGATCGCGCACTACCTGCCGGCCAACCGGCGCCCCACCGACCTGCTCATGGACCGCCCGATGCGCACCGACGGCTGGATGGTGGCCAGCGAGCACCAGGACGTCGCGGTCCGGCTCGGCGAGACGCGGCGGCTGTGGGTGCTTCGCCTCGGGGAGTACGGAGATCCACTCGATGACCTCGATGGAAGCAAGAAGGACGTCCTTAAGGAACGTTATGATGTCGCGGACAGCTGGTGGACAACGGGCTACACCGTCGCGTTGCTGACCCGGAAGGAAGCCGTGTGACGATGCACGTCGCTGCCTCGCGCCGCGACGAGCCGGGTGAGCGGACGCAGATCATTCCCCGCCAACACCATCCCGGCGAGACGCACGTCATGCCCGCCGTGCGCATGCCGATCACACCGCGTGCCACCACGATGGCGCAGCGTCATGCCGGCTGGCTTCCGCGGATGTGGCCGTTGGCCGTCTGGTTCCTCGCCGTCCTCGCCGTCACGCTGTGGCTGAGCGTCAAGTCGACCGGGCCGCTCGGCGCGGTGGTGACGATCGTGTGGACCTACCCGGTGATCGGCACGGTCGTGGGCATCGTGGGTGCCCTCATCACCCGGCGCCGCCTGCGCCGCGACCGGCTCACCGCCGCCGACGACCAGATCATCCGGTGCAAGGACCGGCTCGTGGTGGTCGTGCCGACGATCGGCCGCCACGACACATATCCGGCGCTCGACCGGGTCGTCCACTCGTACATCACGTACCTGCCGGAGTGCTTCCCCAAGCTCCGCGTCGACGTGGTGATCGAAGAGGGCTGCGAGGCGGCGGAAAAGATCCACAAGCTGGCCGAGATCAGCCGGTACATCCGGGTGGTCACCGTGCCGCAGAGCTACCACACGGTCAACGGCACCAAGTTCAAGTCGCGCGCCAACAACTACGCGCACGAGCTGCGCATCGCCCAGCACGAAGACCGGGACGACGTCTGGGTGCTGCACATGGACGACGACACCGGCGTCGGCCTTGACACCGCGATCGCGCTGGCCCGCCTCATCGAGCAGCAGCGCGACCTCGGCGACAAGGCCTGCCACATGGCACAGGGCATCCTGACGTACCCGCGCGAGCACGCCCGCAGCCGCCTCACCTGGCTGGCCGACGCGAGCCGCCCGATCGCCGACGTGACGGTGTATTCGGCGTTCACCGGCGGCGGGCACCCGCTGGCCGGCGTGCACGGCGAGCTGCTGCTGGTCCGCGCGTCGGTGGAGGCCGAGATCGGCTGGGACTTCGGTCCGGAGGCGATCGTCGAGGACGCGCAGTTCGCGCTCATCTTCAGCCGGCGGTACCCGGGGCGCAGCGCCTGGTTCGCCGGCCGCTGCTACGGCGCCTCGCCGGCCACCGTGCGCGACTTCTTCCGCCAGCGCGAGCGGTGGGCGTGGGGCCTGATCGGGCTCTCGCTCGACGACCGCATCCCGCTGCGCGACAGGCTCTACATTGGATACTCGACGTTCACGTGGGTGATCAGCCCGCTGCAGCACCTCGGCACGATCCTGTTGCTGGGCTGGGCGCTCGGCTCGTTCGACACCGTGCCGATCACGCTGCTCGTGCTCCCGGTCTGGGCGCTCAACATGGCGTTCGCGATCTGGCTCTACTCCGAGGGCCTGCGCATCAACGTGAGCGTCTCCCGCCGCGCCAAGTACCGATGGTGGGAGGGGATAGCGGTGATCCTGCTCGTCCCGTTCTTCTCGCTCATGGAGGGGATCGGCGCGATCCGCGGGCTGATCCGCTACCTGCGCGGCGGTCAGCAGCAGTTCGTCGTGATCGCCAAGCCGATATGAGGGCCGCCGTCGCCCGCTGCGCCGCCGCACTGGCGGTGCTGCTTGCCGCTGGCTGCTCGTCCGGCGAGGGCGACCCGCTGGAGCGCCTCTCCGAAGGGCCGCCGCCTGCCGCCGGTGGAAAGCCCGGCGCGAGCACGCCGGCCGAGCCCGAGGTCGTCAAGGTGCGCGAGCCGTGGCAGGAGGGCATGCGGCAGTACGGGATCGCGGTCTACTGGGAAAACAACCAGGACGACACCGATCAGATCGTGCGGGCCAAGGCGCAGAAGGTCCTCGACCACGTGGTCGAGCTCGGCGCCAACTCGGTCTCCATCTCGTTCTCGTTCGTCATGGACTCGGCGTACGCGAACGCGGTGCGGATGGACCACCCCATCACGCCGTCTCCCGCCCGCCTGGAGATCGTGCTCGACGAGGCCAACAAGCGCGGGCTGCGCACGGCGGTACGCCCGATGCTCAACGAGCGCAACCTGACCAAGGACGACCCGGACATGTGGCGCGGCTCGATCCGGCCGGAAAACCGCACGAAGTGGTTCGCCTCGTACACGGACATGCTCATCCAGTACGCGAAGGTGGCCGAGGCGGCGAAGTCGGCGACGTTCGTGGTCGGCACCGAGCTCAACACGATGGAGACCAGCACCACCGGCTGGCGCACGGTCGCGACCGGCGTCAAGGAGGTGTACTCCGGCGAGATCGACTACAGCGCCAACTACGACCGCCTCAAGGAAAGCGGTCCGGCGCCGGGCATCACGCTCTCCGTCGACGCGTACCCGCCGTTGGAGGTGGGCGACAGCGCCTCGGTGAGCCGGCTCGTCGACGGGTGGAACGACTGGCTCGACGACGCCGTCGGCACCGGCGAGCTGCCCACCCTCGTGCTCGCCGAGGTGGCGATCGGGGCCCGCTCGGGGGCGTACCAGGAGCCGTGGTCGCCGAAGGCCAAGGGCACGCTCAAGCCGGAGATCCAGCAGCGCTGGTTCGACACCGCGTGCCAGGTGATGCGCGAGCGCGACCTGGGCGGCATCTACTTCTGGATGATCAACCTCGACACCGACCCCAAGGCGAAGCCGTCGAGCAAGTCACCGATGGACTTCCTGGGCCGGCCGGGCGAGCAGAACATCGCCCGCTGCTTCGCCAAGGACCCAAAACGAGCAAGCTGAGGGGGTAGCGTCGCAGCATGCTCGACCGCGTCTGGGGGATCGCCCGCTCCCTGGTCATCTACCACGGCCAGCCGACCAAGCATCGGCGGATGCGGCGGCTCTACAGCGAGTTCCTCGGCCCCGGCGACCTCGGGTTCGACATCGGGGCGCACGTCGGCAGCCGGGTGCGCGCGTGGCGCAAGCTGGGCGCCCGGGTCATCGCGGTGGAGCCGCAGCCGGACTGCCTGCGCGTCCTGCGCCTGTTCTTCGGGCGCGACAAGGGCGTCACGCTCGTGCCCAGCGCTGTCGGCGAGCAGTCCGGGCGCGCGTCGCTGGCCCTCTCCACCACCAACCCGACGGTCTCCTCGATGTCCCGCGAGTGGATGGACTCGGTCGCGGCGGACCGCTCGTTCCAGAGCGTGCGGTGGGACCGCTCGGTCGAGGTGGAGGTCGTCACGCTCGACGAGCTCGTCAAGCGGTACGGCGAGCCGGCGTTCTGCAAGATCGACGTTGAAGGCTTCGAGACCCAGGTGCTGGCGGGCCTCTCCCGGCCGGTGCGCGCCCTCTCCGTCGAGTACGTGCCGTCCGCGCACGACGCCTCCATGGCCACGCTCGACATGGTGGACAAGCTCGGCGCCGCCGCCGGCGGATACCGGTACAACTACTCGCTCGCCGAGACCGCGCGCTGGGTGAGCGACGAGTGGCTCGACATGCCGGGCCTGCTGGCACTGCTGGAGCGGCTGCGGCCGTCGGGCCGTTCGGGTGACGTGTACGCCCGCCTGCCCTGAGACCCATGCCACGCCGCAACCCCGACCGGGACGACGTCCCGCCGCTCGACCTCGACCGCGCCCGGCAGGGTGTGCAGCGGGTGCAGCAGTGGAGCGACGGCGAGTGGGCGGTACGCACGATACCCGGCAAAACGTCCACGAAGACGTACCGGTGTCCCGGCTGCAACCAGGAGATCCGTCCCGGCACCCCGCACGTGGTGGCCTGGCCGGTCGACGGCCGCGGCGACGAGGGTGACCGCCGCCACTGGCATACCGGCTGCTGGCGGGCCCGCGAGCGGCGGCGGTGAAAGACTGTGGGAGTGAGCGAACCGATCCGCGCCAACTCGATCCTGCCAGGGCGGCGGGAGGACATCGAGCTGCACACCGCCGACGGCCTCAAGCTCGTCGGCGAGCTGGCCCTCCCCGCCGGTGACACCCCGCCGGCCGGCACCCTGATCTGCGTCCACCCGCTGCCCACCCACGGCGGCATGATGGACAGCCACCTGTTCCGCAAGGCGGCGTGGCGGCTGCCCGCGCTGGCCGGGCTCGCGGTGCTGCGGTTCAACACGCGGGGCACGAGCAGCGTGCGGGGCACGAGCGAGGGACAGTTCGACAAGGCGGTCGGCGAGCGGTTCGACGTGGCCGCCGCGATCGAGTACGCGGAGTTCGCCTCGCTGCCCAACGTGTGGCTTGTCGGCTGGTCGTTCGGCACCGACCTCGTGCTGAAGTATGGCTGCGACCCGTCGGTGGCCGGCGCGATCCTGCTCTCCCCGCCGCTGCGCTTCGCCACCGACGACGACCTGGCGGTGTGGGCCGAGTCCGGCAAGCCGGTGACCGCCCTGGTGCCCGAGCTCGACGACTACCTGCGACCGGAGGAGGCCCGCGAGCGCTTCGCCGCCGTCCCGCAGGCCGAGGTCATCGGCGTCGACGGGGCCAAGCACCTGTGGGTGGGCGACGCCGAGCGGGTGCTGGACGAGATCGTCTCCCGGGTCGCGCCGGACGTGGCTGTCCCACTACCGTCCACATGGGACGGTCCGATGGAGTTCGGCGACGCGAGCGCGTACGCCGACCGGACTGTCGCCGCCTTCTCCGACGTGCCGGTCGCGGGTCCGGCCCAGCGTCAGGCGCCCGGCAGCTTGTAGGCGATCATCGACTTGGTGAGCCCGAAGATGCGCTCGCTGCGGATCGTCGACTGTGGAAAGTAGTGGCGCATCTGCGTCTTGTCGATGAGCTCGGTCCAGAGCACGGACTGCAGCGCGTCGTCGCGGTCCTTGGCCGGCGTGTGCGCCAGCGGCCACCGGTGCGCGACGGTGGTGCGCAGCGAGACCGGCAGAAACTGCATGCCGGGCGCTACCCAGTGCGGCTCGATCGGAAAGTAGCGGTAGGGCGTCTGCACCCAGTGCGCGTCGGCGAGCGCGTGGATCGACTCGGCGAAGCGCAGGCGCCGCTCGTGGCCGCCGACGTGCTCGATCACCGAGTTGGAGAAGACGAGGTCGTAGCGGCGCTTCGCGATGTGCTCCGGCAGCGCGCAGGCGTCGCCGTAGTCAAGCTCGGCCCACTCCGGCAGCTCGCCGGGAATCGGCTCGAGGTTGACCACGTGGACGTGCTTGGGCCGCACCGGCGCGCGCTCCCAGGTGTCGACCCGCCCACCAAGGTCGATGACGGACATCTGGGCGAGATCCGGAAACGTCTCGCTCAGCCACTGCGCCCGCCGCGCACGGCGCTTCGCACCCCAGGAGTCCGGCGAGTCGACAAGTCGCCGGCGAATCGAATGAAGAGCCACGCGTGGAGGGTATTCGGCCGTCACTTCCAGCGGCAGACCCGTCCGGATCAGCCTTCCATCAGCTATCCGACAGTCAGCCCTGCGGATTCTCCAGGAGCCAGGTGTCCATCTCGTCGTTCTGGATCGCCTTGTAGAGGCCGGCGGCTGCCTCTTCGTCCGGAAAGACCACACTCTGGTCGCCCACCATGCCGGTGGACTGGGAGGGGCTCGTGAGCGACGTGATGTCGTCGGCGCGCAGGTCGCGCAGCGCCCACGCGGTACCGAAAAGGTCGAGCCCCTTGTCCACGCTGACCGAGTGGGCGGTGGCGCGGAGGAAGCCGTTGAGCCGGCCCGGGTCCTTCATCAGGCCCTTCTCGGTCGCCTTGGTGAGCACCGCGCGGACCAGTTGCTGCTGGTGCCGCACGCGGGTGAAGTCGCCGTCGCTGAACTGGTAGCGCTGGCGCGCGTAGTCCAGCGCCGTCGCGCCGTCCATCCGCTGGGGGCCCTTGGTGAAGCTGCGGAAAGGCGCGTGGATCGAGCGGAAGTTGGCGTCCACGTCGATGTCCACCCCACCGAGCGTGTCGATGATCTCCTGGAAGCCCGCGAAGTCCACGATGATCACGTTGTTGATGCGTACGCCCGTGAAGCTCTCCACCGTCTGTACGAGCAGCGGCGCACCACCCCACGCGAAGCTGGCGTTGATCTTCGCCTGGACGCCGCCGTGCCGCCCGTCGGCCGACTTGGGCACCTGGACCCACGTGTCGCGGGGGATGGAGACCATCTGGCCGCTCTTGCGGTCGGCCGCGACGTGCATCAGGAGGATCGCGTCGGTGCGCGAGCCGTCGGTGCTGTCCGGCGCCCGGGAGTCGCTGCCGACCACGAGGTAGTTGAGCGCCTCCTCGACGACCACCGGCGGACGGGCCTGCTCGGGCACGCCCGCGAACGCGTCCACCCGCTCGATCTCGCCCTCGACCGACCGCGCGTACAGCCACAGCGCGCCCCCGCTCGCCGCCGCGCCCAGCACGAGTGACAGCCCCACGATGAGCGCGACGAGCCGCCACCAGCGCCGCTTGCGGCTGGGAGCCACCTTGGGTGCCTGCTCGGGCGGCGCCTCCAGCACGTCCAGTGGGCGGGTCGCGGGCTCCGCCTCCCGCGCGTCGGTGGAAGGTGCCTCCCGCGGTGGTGCGGGCGGCAAAGTATCGGCCATGGCGCTCGACGCTACGCCGATGATCCTGACCGACGAATCAGCCGAAGGCGGGAGAACAACGACTGACCGGATGGACCGTCCCCCGACCGACGGGTTGCCGACACCTCTCTCACCCGGACGAC
The DNA here is from genome assembly GCF_011764425.1 of Phytohabitans houttuyneae. Classification (NCBI taxonomy): domain Bacteria; kingdom Bacillati; phylum Actinomycetota; class Actinomycetes; order Micromonosporales; family Micromonosporaceae; genus Phytohabitans; species Phytohabitans houttuyneae. The sequence goes on along the minus strand of NZ_BLPF01000001.1, from coordinate 2,790,032 downwards.
GGAACCGTGGTGGCCATGCGGGACGGCAGGATGGTCGTGGCGCCGGCGCCCGGATCAGCGCGGCCGCCAGTCGTGAGCGAGCAACAGGGGAGTCGGGTTGAGCCAGGCCGAGGAGACGATCGCGGTAGTCGTCGTCACCTACAACAGCAAGCGGCTCCTCGCCGACCTGATCGCCTCCCTCGGCCCCGGCCTGGAAGGCATCTCGTGGCACCTCACCGTGGCCGACAACGCCTCCGCCGACGGGAGCGCGGCGGCGGTCAAGCGGCTGGCGCCGGGCAGCGTCGTGGTGGAGATGGGGCGCAACGCGGGTTACGCGGCGGGCATCAACGCAGCCGTGGCCGCCGCGAGGCCGCACACGGCCGTCCTCGTGCTCAACCCGGACATCCGCCTGGCACCCAAGTGCGGGCTGGAGTTGCTCGCCGTGCTCCGCGGCAGCACCGCCGGCATCGTCGTGCCGCGGCTGGAGCGGGGTGACGGCTCGGTCATCCACGTGCTGCGCCGCGAGCCGAGCCCGCTGCGCGCCCTCGGCGACGCCGTGCTCGGCGCGCACCGGGCCGGCCGGTTCCGCCTGTTCGGCGAGCTCGTGGTCAGCGACCACCTCTACGGCGCCGAGACCGAGGCCGACTGGGCCGCCGGCTCCGCGATGCTGCTGAGCGCCGAGTGCTGGTCCCGGGTCGGCCCGTGGGACGAGTCCTTCTTCCTCTACTCCGAGGAGACCGACTTCGCACTGCGCGCCCGCGACGCCGGCCTGCCGACCCGCCTGGCACCGTCCGCGCTGGCCGTGCACCTTGAGGGCGAGTCCAAGCAGTCGCCCGGCCTCTGGGCACTGCTCAACCTCAACCGCGTGCGCCTCTACCGCCGCCGCCACGGCAGCGTGCCCACGGCGGCCTACTGGGCGGCACTGCTGCTGCGCGAGACCAGCCGCGCCGCGCTGGGCAACAGGGCGAGCCGCGCGGCCGCCAAGGCCCTGGCCAGCCCGTCGCGGCTGCGGGCCACCCCGAGCCCCGAGCTGGTCGCCGCCCTCGCCAGGTGATTTTGAGCTACCGCGACGCCCGTCGTGGTCCAGACCGTTGCGCGGGGCCCCCGGGGAAACGTGGAGCGCAGCGGAGCGTTTTCTTGGGGTGCGTTCCCGCGGCCTCACCCTCCGCGGGTGCGCACGCTCCCGGTCCGCCCGGGTCCGCCCAATCCGCCCGGCCTGCACGGTCCGCACGGCCCGCACGGCGCGAGCCCCGGTGGGGGCGCCCGGCGCGGGAGCCTCTCAAGCTGGGCGCAGCAATGCGCCCAGCCCCGGTTGAGCGGGTTGCGGTGGCGTCCCTCACCGCCGGGGGCCGATGCCGCGGGTCCGCTGATCGCCGCGGGCTGCCCGGGGTGGGGCCATCGGTTGCCCCGCACGGCGCTATCGCGACGCGGGGCGCCGGCGCGTCTCTGCCGGACTGTCCGCGATCTTCCCAGCAGTCATGCTCCCCCAGCAGTAACGGCGGCCTCGGGCCCCGCGGTCGGGGGACTACCGACCCAGACGCGCCGCCTCGGCGGACCAACCCAACGCAGCGAGCACACCCGCTGGGCGCATTGCTGCGCCCAGCTCCGGAGCCTCCCGCAATCGGCCGCCCTTCGCCCAAGAACCCGCACCCAGCCACGAACCGCGCGGCCCAGAGCGGGCGGGTTACACAGAACGCCGGGACCGCGGCCCCTACGGCAGCGCGGGTCTCAGCCGCGCAGGCGGCGGAGGCGGTTGACGGCCGGGCGGACCGCGCGGCGGGCGGTCTCGGCGGCGACGGCCGCGTGCAGGGCTGGGCCGCGCAGCATCGACGCGATCGGCCGCTCGCGGAACGCGGCTTCGAAGGCGCCCTCGCGCAGCGCGCCGTGCACGGCCGGTAGGTCGACCGTGTCGCTGGCGAGGCGCAGCCGCATGGCGAGCGGGAAGAACTGCCGGCTGGTGTGGAAGTCGACGGCGGCGAACTGCGGCAGCCCTTCCCGGCGGGCCAGGTCGGCCGCGTGGCGGTTGGGCGCGATGCCGTCGTACTTGCGGTTCCACACCTCGACCGCTGCCAGGTGGGCGCTCCAGGCGGGCTTGTACCGCCGCCACGCGTCGCGCCGCCACGGGTGGGCTAACACGCTGGTGCCGCCGTCGGCGGTGACGCCGGCGAGCAGCGCGCCGATGTCCGGCACCTGCTGGCCGTAGAACGGCACGTCGCCCCAGACCGGGACGTGCACGGTGTTGTCCAGGTCGTTGTACTCGATCCCCGGCACCAGCAGGATCGCGCCGGTGCTCGCCTCGGCGCACGCGGCCCGGTACTCCGCCCACCGCGAGGCCACGAACTCCCGGCAGTGGTCGGCGAGGAGCACCACGTCGTAGCCGCGCTCGGCGAAGCCGGCGGCGATGTCGGCGAGCTTCCACGTGGCGTCATCGGACCACTCCGAGTGCACGTGGGCCGCGGCCCGGACGGTCTTCATCGGCGGCGCAGCTGGTCGGCCACGGTGTGCCAGGTGTCCCGCAGGAAGACACCTCGCTCGTCCGCGTGGTACCAGCGGTTTCCGCGCTCGCGCCGCAGCATGGCCTTGAGCGTGGCGCCGCGCGAGGGCCAGCGCCCGGCGTCTGCGCCCTTCGCGCCGCGCATGACCGCCAGCAGGTGCACCAGCTCGCGCCCGGCGTGGCGGCAGAGCAGGTGGGGGGCCTCCGGCACCGCCGGCGGGCGCCAGGCGGGATCCAGCGCGGCCTGGACGGCCCAGACGGGGTACGGCAGGCCGCGGTGCCGGGCCAGCGCCATGCTGCCCCAGGTGCGCCCGTTGAGCTCCATGAACCACGGCTGCCCATCCGCGTCGCGGAGCAGCTCGACCATGAAGATGCCGTGCCACCCCGCCTCCGCCACGAAGCGGCGCACCGGACCGGCAAGGTCGAGGTCGACCGGAATCGAGCGGCAGGCGCTGGAGCCGGACCCGCGCGGGTTCATCATGCGGACGCGGCGGTGGGCCGAGAGCGCGTACGCCTCGCCGTCGACCGCGATGCCGAACACGCCCTCGCCGATGCCGTCGAGCACGGGCTGGACGAGCGCTGGTCCGCCGAGCTTCGCGACGATCGCCGGCACCTCGCCGGGCTCGCGGGCGATCGCGCCGGCCGGCCGGGTCAGCCGCCCGCCAACCTCGACGGCGGCGAGTGCCGACTTGACCATCCACGGCCCGGGACCCGCGGGCGGTTCGGTGGAGCCGGTGGGCGGTACCGGAATGCCGGCCTTTTCCGCCAGCGCGATCTGCTCGCTCTTGTCGAGTGCGAGGCGGGCGGCGGCACCCGTGGCTCCGGCGACCGGCACGCCGAGGATCCGCCCGCCGGCCTCGGCCGCGCGGTCGCAGGCGAGCAGCGCGGCGTCGTCGAGGGGCAGGACCGCGGTGGGGCGCTCGGCGTCGACAAGCGCGCGGATCGCCTCCACACAGGCGGCGACGTCTGTCTCCGGAGCCGGCACGGGGTGCACTCGGACGCCGCGGGCGGCGGCGAGCGGCGGGCGCTTTCCGGCGCGGGTGAACGCGACGACCTCGTACCCGGCGTCGCGCAGGCACCAGGCCGACTCGATCGCGGCCAGCGACTCGGCGAAGCCGGCGAGGACCTTCACCGCCACCGCTTCACCACTCCCACGGCGGTCGCCCGGACCCGGCGGGTCAGCGGCGGTGCGGAGAGGATCTCGGCGCGCAGGCCCTCGGCGGTGTCGTGGCGGCGCACGCTGTAGCGCGGCTGCAGCCACGAACCGCGCCGCGCGGTGCGCCGGTCGCTGCTGTAGACCCGCCGGTACCCGTTGCGGCGCAAGGCGCCCAGCACGGTCCTGTCGTACTGGCCCAGCGGCAGCGCCGCGCTGTCGACCACGTGGCCGACCACCTCGGTGAGCCGGTCACGGGCGGCCACCAGCTCGTCGTGTGACTCGGCCTCGTCGAGGCCGCGCCACGAGCGGTGCCACATGCCGTGCGTGCCGATCTCCATGCCCCGGTCGCGCAGCTCGTGCACGTGGTCGACGCCGAGGCTGCCGGGCTTGTCGAGCCGCCCGGCCACCACGAAGAAGTCGGCGGTGAGCCCGCGCTCGGCCAGCTCGGGCAGGCCGATCTCCACATCGGAGGCGTTGCCGTCGTCGAAGCTGATCCGCACGGACGGCCAGGTCGCCACCTCGTCGAGGATCCGGCGGAACCTGTCGACGTCCACCCAGTAGACGTCCTCGCCGGGTTCGAGCTCGCGCTGCGGCGTGCCCACACCGTGGAAGCACACGTTAACGACGCTGTCGGTCGCCATCAGACTCCTGCCCTATGCCGCCGGCTGCCGCTCGGCCTGCCGGCTCGACTCGTCGTGGCCCCAGCCGACCGCGCCACCGCGTCGCTTGGCGGTGACCGCGGCGGTGACGGTGATCGCGGCGTAGCACGCCCCCGCCGGCCACAGCCAGGGCCGGGGAAGCACGACGTCGCGCAGCCAGGACGAGCGCGCGCTGGAGCGTACCCCGGAAGGCCCATCGCCCGCCGCGGACGCCGCCCTCATCGCCGCGTTCCCGGCGCGGACGCGGACCAGGCGCCGCACGAGGTCGCGGGTCCGGCGCGGCGTCGCCACCGTCGACACGACGGACTCGACCTCGCGCTTTTCGTCGTAGGTGAACAGCGAGTCCAGGTAGAGGTCGTCGGCGATCACCGACGGGAACGTGTCGAAGCGGGCCCGCCCCTGCGCGGACAGCGCGATGGCGCCGCGCCCGAAGAGGGCCCGGTCGTAGGCGGGGAGCCGGGAGTTGACCGCGAAGAAGGCGCGCACGAGCAGCGGGCGCCCCGACAGGTCCAGCTTGCGCCGGGGCACTGCGGCGAGCGGGGCCGGCCCCGCGCCGGACGGCTCGGCCACGGCGGCGGCCAGCGCGTGCACGCCACCAGGCGTCAGCACGATGTCGGCGTCCAGGTACAGCCGGGGAAAGCCTTGGGCGACCGCGTCTCCGGCGTTGAGCGCGCCGGCCTTGCCGGGCTCGGGCCGGTCGACAACCCGGACGCCTGGGCGCGCTGCCGCGACCGCGGCGGTGTCGTCGGTACAGCCGTTGGCCACCACGGTCACGTCGAGCCCCGGGTTGCTTGCCAGCAGTGCGTCCAGGCAGCGACCGATGACCGCCGCCTCGTTGTGCGCGGCGATGACGACGCTCGTCATTCCCGGCCCGCCGGCTCCGCGACCCGGGACGAGCCGGGGCCACTTGTGCGCGGGCGGGGCACGGTGGGGTCGACGGGCCGCCGGGCGAGCAGCCGGTGCCACACCTTGAGGTACTCGCGGGCCTGGTGCTCCCAGGCGAGGTGGTCGGCGAAGCGGGTCAGCCCCACCTCGCGCATCTTCTCCCGGCGCTCCCGGTCGCGCAGCAGCTCGTCGATCGCCATCGCGTACTCGAGGGGAGTCCCGTTCGGCACGTAGATCGCGGCTTCGTCGGCGGTCCGGCGGGTCTCGACGAGGTCGGCGGCGACGACCGGAAGGCCACGCGCCACGTACTCCACGGTCTTGGCCATGGTCGACAGGTGGTTCATCGTCGTGGGCAGGTCGGGCTGGATCGCGACCGTGGCGGTGCGCAGCAGGTCGTCGACCGCCTGACCGTCAAGCCAGCCGGTGAACTCGACCACGTCGCCGAGCCCCCGGTCGGCGACGAGCTTGCGCAGCGCGGGCAGGCTCTCGCCGTCGCCGGCGATGCTGAGCCGCCACCCGGCGCGCCCGCGGATCCGGGTGAGCTCCTCGGCCGCGAGCACGGTGCCCTCGACGTTGTCCTGTGGGCCGAGGACACCGAGGTAGACGAGGTGGTGCTCGCCGTGCCGGCCCTCTGCCGCCCCGTCGGGACCGGCCGGCGCGATTTCGCCCAGGGCCGGCCCGTTTCGCACCACCGTGACCTTTTCCTCCGGCACGCCGCGGCGCAAGGCGTTGTCCCGGAACGACTCGTTGGTCGCGAACACCGCCGAGGCGGTGCGGAGCGTGAGCCACTCCAGCAGCTCGAGCATCCGGTACACCCAGCGGTTTGGCTGGCCGCCGGAGCGGGTGGCGTAGACCTCGGGGCACAGGTCGTGGTGGTCGAAGACCCACGGGCGCCCCATGGCCCGCATCATCAGTGCCAGCGGCCAGTACACGTCGGGCGGGTTGCACACCTGCACCGCCTGGGCCCGGCCGGCGAAGACCTCGCCGAGCAGCCGGACGGCGATGCACAGGAACGACCAGATGAACTCGGTCGCGAACGACAGCACGCCGGAGCCGTAGACGAAGACCGGGTAGGGCCGCAGCCGGGTATTTCGGCTGCCCGGCAGGACTTTGAGGCTCTTGTCACCGCGCGGGGCGATGACGGTGACCTCGTATCCCGCCTCTTCCAGGCTCAGGCACTCGCGGATGACTCGGCGATCCCGTTCGGCCGGGAGGTTGGCGATGAGGATCGTGATGTTGGCCCGGCGGTTTTTCATCAGGCGGTTACCTCGTCAACTCCGCGCGGGATGCGCGCCTCGGCGGTGCTGAGCGTACAGACACGCCTACCGACATTCCTGGAATCCGGCGGTCCGGACAATGGGCCGCCTGGTGGGAGTGGGTGTCGAATGTCTTACACCTGCTCTGGGCGGACGGCTGTGGCGGGGTACGCCGATCGGGCCCGTGGCCTCGGCCGGAGCAGGCGCATGCCGGGCAGCTCGACGCACCGGTAGAGCAGCCAGCTCCCGAGCAGGGCGAGCGCCAGCGCCACGACGGCTATACCGATCGCGGTCGGCGCGGAGTGCTCGACGCCGGAGCCCTTGAGCACGACCCGCAACGCGAGCTGGTGCACGAGATAGAAGGCGAACGAGACCTCGCCCAGCCAGATCATCCAGCCGGCTCGCCACGGTGTCGGGCGCCCGGTCGCGTCCGCGGCTCCGACCGCCGCCACGAGCAGCGCGAGGGGAATCGCGGTGCCCGCCACGAGCCGGAAGTCGTCGGGCAGGAACCGCGACGTCAGGTACGCCGCGGCGGCGAGCGCGGTCGCCGGCCACACGCCCAGCCTCGGCCAGCGCCCCTCGCGGACGATGCGGGCCAGCAGCATGCCGGCCACGAACTCGGGCAGCCGAGCCACCGGGAAGATCCAGATTGCCCAGTACCGGTCGTCGGCGGGCAGCAGCGAAGCGAGCACCGGGACAGCCCACACCGCCCCCAGCGCGAGTGTGGCCGCCGGCCACAGGCCCCGGCCGGGCACGCGCACAAGCCCGAGGTACAGCAGCGGGAACAGCGCGTAGAAGAACGCCTCGCAGGCCAGCGACCAGCTCACGGTGTTGAGGCCGAAGAAGACGTCGATGTCCGGCGACCATGCCTGCAGGAGCAACAGGTTGGGGACGACGACCGCCAGGCTCAGCCCCGCGCCGGTGACCACGGCGACGGCGAGGGCGACCAGCCAGGTGGCGACGTGGTTGGGGTAGATCTTCGCGATGCGTCGACGCCAGAAACGCACCGCGGTGTCGCCTTTGCGTGCGGACCAGGTGAGGACGAATCCGCTCAAAATAAAGAAAAACGAAACGCCAACCGCGCCTTGTCCGAACAGCCACTCCATTGTGGTCCGGACGGCCCCGGGTGCCATCAGATGCTCGATGTGCACGTGGAAACCGAAGACGAGGAACGCGGCGACGAAGCGGAGCCCGGTCAGCGACGGGAGCCGGCCACCGGCGGTATCTGGGCTGGCCGGGGGCAAGGCGGCCGGTCGGACCGTGGTCACCGCGTCACCATACTTGGCAGTGATCCGGGCTGGGGTGTCGCGATGATGACACCGTGGATCCCTTACGCCGCACGCATTGTCCGTATGCCGGAATGACCAATGCCTACGGTGCTAGCATTACCGCGCTCATCGCGAATGACCAATATGCGAAGGCCGGCGCGTAAACGGCGTGAGTCCAGGCGCCAGCGTGCAGGTTCGAGTAGGAGCATCTGTGACAGGTCACTCTGACAAAACGCGCCAAACGCCGCCCGTCCCCGGGTCGAACCATCGTTCTTCGCGTGGTTCGTCCAAAAAGTTGGTTTTTGTGGCTGTGGGTACGGTGATCGCGCTTGCGGCGACGTTCGGCTTCGTCCGTGCGACTGATCTCGTTTTCAAGCCATCCGCGAGCAGCGGCGACGTGACCGCGACGCCGACCGCGTCGGACGAGGGACAGGTGTCCACCGAGACGCCGGTGCCGGACGGAAAGGGCAAGTTTGCCGCCGCGCCGAGCGCGAGCGCCTCCGCCAGCCCGTCCGCCACGCCGAAGAAGGCCGGCTCCATCGGCAATTCCGCGTGCCCGAGCTATCCGAAGTTTCCGGACGAAAACTGCACGGGCTACAAGCACACCGGCGTCAAGTTGCGCGATTGTCCCAACACCGTCACGAAGAGCAATGTCAAGTTGGACGGTTGCCGATTCACCAATGGGCTGACGATCGAAGGAAAAAACGTCACGATCAGCCGGTCACTGGTGCTGGGCAAGGTCGGCGGTACGTACAAGACGGACTGGAGCCTGGTGGGTCTGCGACTTGTCGACGTCGAGATCGACGGCGGCGGCAAGGTCGACCCCAACGGCGAGGCCGCGATCGGCAACGATGACTACACGTGCATACGCTGTCACATCCACGGCACCGGCCGCGGGGCGAACATGCGCAAGAACGTCCATATCGAGGACTCGTACCTGCACGGGTGGGTGTACGTCAACGGCGCGCACCAGACCGCGATCGGCTCCAACGGCGGCAGCAACTACAAGGTCATCCACAACAACCTGATCTGCGACAGCGACGGCTGCTCGGCCGCGCTCTCGCTTTACGGTGACTTCGAGCCGATCAACAACGCGCTGATCGAGCGCAACCTTTTCAACACCAACGGCGGCTACTGCACCTACGGCGGTTCCACGTCGGCGAAGCCGTATCCGATCGGCACCAACATCCGGTACGTGAACAACCTGTTCGGCAAGAAGTACGGCCCCAAGTGCGGCTACTACGGACCTGTCGCGACGTTCGAGTTTCACCAGGGCAACGTGTGGAGTGGCAACGCGTGGCAGGACGGCTCCGGCGCGGTCAAGCCGCAGTCCTGACCCCACACAGTCGAAAGCCGGCCGGGCGCGCAGCGCCCGGCCGGCTTCGTGTCACCGCCGTTCAGTGACCGGCCGGCACCGCCGTCTGGGTGTGCGCCAGCAGCGTCTCGCGCATCGCGTCCCGGCTGGCGCCGCGGAAGAAGATCTGCCCCACACCTCCAGCAGGATCAGCCGGGTCAGCCACTCGCTCGGCCCGTCGCTGATCGCGGTGGCGATGGCGTCCTCGTCCAGCGCGTACAGGTCGGCGACGAAGCCGTCGGCGAAGAACTTCGGTGAGACCGAGAGCCTTCGGTTGATGGAGACCGGGAAGCCACGCTTGGGCCGGGCGGACAGCGCCGACGGCAGGCGCCGCGCGGCCACCTCACGGATCGCCCACTTGTCGATGATGAACGGGTGCCGCTTGTCGTGCGCCCGCATCGTGCGCCGCAGCTTGTACCGGTCCGGCAGGTTGACCGCCAGCGACGCGAACTCGGGCGCCAGGAACGGGAAACGCGCCTCCAGCCCCCACGCCATGCCCAGCCGGTCGTTGCGGTGCAGCAGCGAGACGAGGTGCGACTGCGCCAGGTTGAGCGACGTGATCCGCGAGCGGCGGTCGCGCCGGCCCATGCTGCCGCCCAGCGCGGCGGCGCTGCGGTCGGCGACGATGCCCTGCTCGAACGCCGAGTTGAGTTCGAGCAGCCGGTGCTCGAAGCTGTCGTCCGACTTGGGCCAGAAGAGCTTGGCGGCCTTCGGCGAAAGCGCGTTCAGCCAGGAGCGCGGCACCGCCTTGACCCGGTCGACAAGGTCGAGCACGGGCTTCAACGCCTCGTTGGGGTAGCCGATCAGGTACTCGTCGCTGCCCTCGCCGGTCAGCAGCACCTTGATGCCGTCGGCGGCGGCCAGCTCGCACACGGCGTAGAACGGGAGCGCGTTCAGGTGGTAGATGAGCGGCCCGTCGTTGTACCAGGTCACGTCCGGGATGGCGGAGATGATGTCGGCGTCGGTGACGCGCACCGTGTGCAGCTTCAGCCCGAGCGCCGCCGCCAGCGCCTCGGCGGCCGGCCGCTCGCTGTCGTTGACCACGTCCGCGTGGTACAGCGGCAGGTCCGCCCGCTCCTTGCTGGCGAGCGTGGCGATGAGGCTGGAGTCCACGCCACCGCTGGCGAGGCAGGCCAGGGGCGCGTCGCTGACGAGGCGGGAGCGCACACCCGCGGTGATCGCGTCTTCGACCCGCTGCACCACCTCGGACGCCGGCGCGGCGCGCAGCTCCCGGTAGAGGTCGTCGTCGACCCAGTCGACCACCCGCGCGAAGAAGCGGCGCTCGATCCGGCCCGTGGACCGGTCGAACGTGAGCTGCTCGCCGGGGCGGACCGCGCGCACCCCGCGGTACAGCGTGCGGTCGCCCCAGGTGACCGAGTAGCCCAGCAGGGCGGCGTTGACCGCGGCCGGGCTCGGCTCGCTGGCCGTGGTGCCGATCTCGATCAGCGCCTTGAGCTCGGAGCCGAACCGCAGGCTGCCGTCCGGGCCTTGCGCGTAGTAGAGCGGCTTCACGCCGTGCACGTCGCGCCCGAGCGTGAGCAGCTCGTCGCGGGTGTCCCAGACGGCGACCGCCCAGTCGCCCTCCAGCTTGGCGAACGTGGCGGCGCAGCCGTGCACCGCGATGTGCGAGAGCAGCACCTCGGTGTCGCCGGTCGAGTGCACCTCGACACCCTGTGCGATCAGCTCGTCACGCAGCTCGCGGAAGTTGTAGATCTCGCCGTTGAAGGCGAGCGCGTACCGGCCGTCGAAGGAGCGCATCGGCTGCGCGGCCGCGGTGCTGAGGTCGAGGATCGACAGGCGCACGTGCCCCAGTCCGATGCCGGGATCCGTCCACACGCCGTCACCGTCCGGCCCGCGGTGGCGGATCGGTTCGAGCGCGCGCAGGATCTCGTCCGCGGTGACGGTGGCCGTGGCCCGCGCGCATCTACCCACGAGACCGCACACGTGTCCTCCTCTATATCGAGCGGCGATTGCGGTACGCGCGCCGGGCCGCACCGGCGCGCGCGAACTAACCGAGGTGCGGCAGCGCGGCGCCACCGGCGGTACCGGCGCGGGTGGCCCGGCCCGGCTCGGTGGCTTCCGTCGCCACGAGCGTGTTCATCAGGAACGCGACCGTCGCCGGCAGCGCCTCGCGGCGGCCGTCGAGCAGCTCGTCGAGCCACGCCGCGCGGACCATGCCGGCGCGGCGCAGCGGATCGGCCGTCTCGGGGCTGGCGCGCCAGTGCGCCACGACCCGGGCGGCGACGTCGCCGGCGCCCAGCTGGGTCCGGCGGGCACCGGACAGGCGCTGCCGCACCTTGCCGACGGTCTTCCGTACGGTCACCCGGGCGACCGCCGCGCTGGTGGACAGCCCGGGGCGGCCCAGCCGCGCCGGGACGAGGCCGGAGTCGAGCGGTATCGCCGCCAGGCCGGCGTCGAGCCGCTGCATGAGCCGTCCGGTAAGGCGCGAGTCGCGCTTTTCGTCCGGCGCGACCGCGAGCGCCAGCTGCACGAAGCGCCGGTCCAGCAAGGGGTTGACGTAGAACCTGTCCACGGCGGCCGGTGTGCCCTGCGCGCCGGCCCACCGCGCCATCCGGTCCCAGAGGTAGAAGTCGTCGGTGGCGCGCAGCCAGTCCCGGTCATAGCCGGCGAAGCGCTCGGTCACGGCGTCCAGCGCGTACGACCGGGCGGCCGCCACGAAGTCCGGCTCGAGCGCGTCGGCCTCGGCCGCTTCGTTGGTAAACAGCCGCCATTCGGCCAGGCGGCGCACCATCCGCTCGTCCGTACCGGCGTGCCGGGGCTGCCCGGGGTAGTAGAAGCCGCGGGCCAGCTCGCCGCCGGCGCCGGAGAGCCGGTGCCCCTGCTCCAGGTCGGCCTCGATCAGCGCGAGCGGGGCGAGTGCCATCGGGCTGGCCATGCAGTCGAGCGCGGCGGCGGCCGCGCGCGCGGCACGGTGGCCGGCCTCCGCGTCCACCGGCGGCCGCTCGTCGGTCCAGTGCACGGTGTGCGCCAGGCCGCACCGGGTGGCGAGGCGGGTGGCGACCCGGGCCTCGGCTCCGCCGTGCGTGTCCAATGTGAACGCGGCCATCCCGCGGCGCAGCTCCGGCGGGACGGCACCGAGCAGCAGGCGGGAGTCCTGACCGCCGCTGAGCTGGAGCACGGTCTCGGGATGGTCGGTCAGATAGGCGTGGTGGAACGCGCGCAGGATCCCGGCCATCTCCTCGACCGCGGCGTCGAGTCCCGGCGCGCCGTCGAGAGCGAGGTCGTCGCTCGCGTACCGCTCGACGGTGACCGTGCCGTCACGGAGCTTGGCGACGGCGGCCGGCCCGAGTTTTTCGACCCCGGTGAACACGGTCTCGAGTCCCACCTGCCAGCCCATCAGGCTCTGCACGCCGAGGGCGCCGGTGTGCAGGCCGGCGCCGGCCACCGCGGCGAGGGCCAGCGCGCTCGTCGAGACGGCGGCCACACCCTCGCCCTGCCACCGGAAGAGCTGGCGCAGCCCGAGCCAGTCGCCGGCCAGCAGCACGGGCGCCTCGCGGTGGGCCAGGTGGGCGGCGGCGAACGGCGGGAGGATGGCGGTCAGTGCCTCGCCGTCCGGATCGGTGCCCTCACCGAGGAGCTTGGCGATGCGGTCCGCGTCGATGTCTCCCGCGCGGTCGCGGATCGAGCGGGTGAGCCGGACCGTGAAGCCCGTGCCCGGGTCGTCGCCGAGCCGGTCGCCGGGCTCGGCGGCGGTGAAGGCCAGCCAGCCGTCCCGGGTCGCGACGACCGGTCCGGACTCGTGCGGTCCGGCGAGAAGGGCGATCGCGTCCCGGTGCGGGACACGCGCCGCCGCAGGCCCGTGTGGGCTTACCGAGACGGCCAGGAAGCCGCGCATCTCAGCAGGCCGGCAGCGGGTTCAGGCACATGGGGCTCACTGTAGACGCGTACGGAATCGGCGTGACCGGCCAAGCGGTGACGGCTAGCCGACACACGTTCTACCCGGCACGTGGCTATCTGGTTGGATGTGCCGGTACGGGCGGCGATGACCGAATCCCAGTGACAACCGTCTATCCTACGAGGCCCGGTGGGCGGGTCAAGCGATCCGTCGGGTGTCCGACCGGCTGGTATCCGGCCTCTGGGCAGCCCTTCCCGGGCCGCGTACCCTGTCCCTAACTGCCGGACCGGCGGCGGGACAACCGTGTGCTTGCGCGGGGTCACAGATGTGAGGCCAAGGCGAATCGAGAGGACACTGTGGATCTCTGGGATCTGACCAGGATGCTGTTTCGGCGCTGGTACGTGTTCGCGCCGCTCCTGGTCGTTTCGCTCCTGGCTGTGTTTCTGATGACGAAGAACATCAAGCCCGACTACAGCGCGGTCGGGCACCTGCAGATGATCCCGCCGCCCAACTCCACGACGGGCGAGGGCGCCGTGAAGAAGCCCACGAATCCCTGGCTCGACCTCGGATTCGCGGCGCTGGGCTCGGCCGTCATCCTCCAAGCGCAGGACGAGCCGGTGCTCGAACAGCTTGTCAAAGATGGCTACACGGACAGTTTTACCATCGCCGTGGAGTACGGGACGACCTACTTCACCATCGAGGCGGTCGGCTCGACACCCGCCCAGGCGACCTCGACCGTGCAGCGGCTGATGAAGCTGCTCGATGAGTTCGTGGTGGCGCAGCAGCAGCAGTTCGGCGCGACAAGGGCCACCTCCATCACGACGCTCCCACTCGACAACGGCGACAAGGTCGAAGCCATCACGTCGAAGAAGAAGCGCGTGACGATCGTCGGGCTCGGCATCGCCGTCATGATCAGCGTCGGCCTCTCCATCGGCCTGGACGCCCTCCTGCGCCGCCGGGCGAAAAAGGGCGCCAAGACCAGGAAGCCGGACGACGCGGGGAGCGGTTCCGGATCCGGCACCGGCCTCGCCGGCTCCGGCGGCGACTCGACGATGGTCATCTCGATGGGCAACGGTGTCGCCAGCGAGCCCGCCGTCCCGCGCAGCGGGCTTGGCGCGCGCATGCGGCAGGCCAACGGCATGGGGCGCACCCACCAGAGTGCCTCGGCGCGCAGCGCGCCGGCCGAGCCGGCCGGCAAAGGGCCGAAGGTCTTCAACAGCACCAACGGCGCCAACGGCAGCAACGGGTCGAAGCCCAACGGCTCCGGCGGCGAGCTGATCCGTCCCGACCAGCCGACGCACGAGGTGGACAGCACCATCGTGCTGCCGCTGTCCCAGGTCTCCTGGCGCACGGGCCAAGAGAAGAACAAGGGACGTTGACCTCCTTCGCTGTCCACCCGGTCGACCTCGAGCCGTCGCTGGTCGCCGAAAGCACGTACGCGACCCGCCGGCGCCGCGCCCGGATCGACGTGGCCGCCGTGGTCAGCGTGATGATCTGCCTGCTCTACCTGATCCCCGGCACGCTCATCGTGCCCAACATGTCGTTCGCCGGCCGCCCGGCGCTGCTCGTCGCGTTCGCCCTCTTCGCCTGGTGGGCGCTGACCCGCCTCAACCGGCGCCTGGTGATGACCGGGCCGCAGCCGATCCGCTGGGCCGCCTTCCTCTACCTGGCCGGCACGATGGGCTCGTACCTCGCGGGGCTGCTGCGCGGCCTGCCCGGGCTGGAGGCCAACGCGCAAAACTTCGCGATGCTCCAGCTCTTCCAGTTTCTGGGCGTCGCTCTCGTGGTCGCCGACGGCATTCCCAACTGGGAGCGCTTGAAGGGTGTGCTGCGCGTCTTCGTGTGGTGCGCCGGCTACATGGCCGCCATCGGCATCATCCAGTCCACGACACAAATCAACATCGCCGAATACCTCGTGGTCCCGGGCCTCGAGGTCAAAGGCGGCATCATCGGCCTGTCACAGCGCGGCAGCGGTGAGTTCTTCCGGGTCGCCTCGACCGCCGCGCACTACATCGAGTTCAGCGCGCTCATGGCGGTCGCCCTGCCGTTCGCCATCCACTTCGCGCGGTACGGTGCGCTGAAGCGACACCGGTACTTCGCCGGCCTGGTGGCCGTGCTGACCGCGGTGGCGGTACCAATGTCGATTTCCCGTACCGGCGTCGTCGCGCTCGGCGCCGTCCTCGCGGTCATGATGATCGCCTGGAGCTGGCGGGTGCGATACAACATGCTCCTGCTGGGGACCGTCGTGATCGCCGGCATGATGGTGGTCCGCCCCGGCCTGCTCGGCACCGTCAGCTACATGTTCACCGGCGCCGAAGAGGACCCGAGCATCTCCGGCCGGACAGACGACTACGAGCTCGTCGGCCACTGGTTCTCCCAGCGGCCGTGGCTGGGGCGCGGGCCCAACACGCTCGTGCCGGAGCTCTACGACGGCCTGGTCCTGGACAACCAGTGGCTGTACACGCTCGTGACCGGCGGCCTGATCGGCGTCATCGTCTTCGCCCTCATGCACCTGACGGCCATCGTGCTCGCCGCGATCGCGTGGCGGCGCTCCCAGATCGAGGAGGACCGGCACCTCTGTGCCGCCCTGATCTCGGCGCAGGTCGTCTCGCTGCTCGTCGCCGCCACCGTCGACTCCCTGTGGTTTACGACATTCGCCCTGACGGTGTTTCTTCTCATGGGTGTGTGCGGTGCTGTGTGGCGTCTCACTCACCCGGCGCGGACCGTGCGCACCTCGACCGTGGTGTCGTACAACGACCAGCCGGAGCGGGATGCCGCACACGAAGCGGAGCGGGTCGCTGACGCTGTGATTAGAATTGCGCCGGTGTATCGACGTAGGTAACGCTCTATTGGTATCGTCGATACACCACACGCCCGCGTCTGTCGGGAACCCGTCGCACCGCCGTCAAGGTTTGACTCTACGGCTGAGTGCGCCGCGCCGTCTTGGTGTCCCGTTCTGGGTGGTTGCCTCATTGCTGATTCCCCCTTCGCCCCGTTAACGTCCCGCAGAGGCCGCGGGGGGTCATGACCAGGCTGCCAACTAAAACGTGGGAAGTGAGCTTGCGTGGGCACCAAGCAAGGTGACGGGACGGATACACGGTCTGGGGGGACCGAGCGGATCCGGAAGTTCGCGGTGAGTGTGGATCGGGTGAGATCCGCTGTGGGTGGTGCGGTCGGGTTCGGCCGGCGTGGCCTCGCGCTCGCTCTGAAGTGGTACTCGGGGCTCAGGACGACGCCTCGCCGCCTGGTGCTCGCCGCCAGCACCATGCTTCTCGTGCTCACCGGCGGTGGTCTCGTCGCGATGCCGGCGGCCTTGGCCGCGGCCGACCCGTGCAACCCGGTGGTCAATCCGATCGTCTGCGAAAACAGCAAGGACGGCTCGCCGCGCGACCAGTGGGACGTCGACGGCGTCGGTGACCCGGCCATCCAGGGCTTCGCGACCGACATCAGCGTCAATGCCGGCCAGCGCGTCAACTTCAAGATTTCGACGACGGCCAGCTCGTACGACATCGACATCTACCGCCTCGGCTGGTACGACGGCGACGGCGCCCGCAAGGTCGACGACGTCAACCCGTCGGCCTCGCTGCCGCAGCTGCAGGACAACGACGACTGCGTGACAAACACCCAGACGGAGATCTTCGACTGCGGCACGTGGGCGGTCTCCGCGTTCTGGGACGTCCCCGCGACCGCGGTCTCCGGCGTCTACATCGCGCGGCTGCAGCGTCCCGGCGCCAGCGACGGCAGCCACATCCCGTTCGTCGTGCGCAACGACGCCAGCCACTCCGCGCTCTTCTTCCAGACCTCGGACACCACCTGGCAGGCGTACAACAGCTACGGCGGCTCGAACTTCTACAGCGGTGGCGAAAACGGCCGGGCGTACAAGCTGAGCTACAACCGCCCGTTCGCGACCCGGGGTGGCGTCACCGCGCGCGACTACCTGTTCAGCAACGAGTACCCGATGATCCGGTTCCTGGAGCGCAACGGGTACGACATGAGCTACACCACCGGCGTCGACTCCGACCGCCGCGGCAACCTGATTCAAAACCACCAGGTCTTCCTCTCGGTCGGCCACGACGAGTACTGGTCGGGCCAGCAGCGGGCCAACGTCGAAGCGGCCCGCGACGCGGGTGTGAGCCTCGCCTTCTTCAGCGGCAACGAGGTCTACTGGAAGACCCGCTGGGAGACAAGCGTCGACGGCGCCGGCAACCCGTACCGGACGCTGGTCTGCTACAAGGAGACCTGGGCCAACGACAAGATCGACCCGTCGTCGGAGTGGACCGGCACATGGCGCGACCCGCGCTTCAGCCCGCCGTCCAACGGCGGAAAGCCGGAAAACGCGCTCACCGGCACGATGTTCCAGTCCAACAACGCGAGCCTCTCGCTGCAGGTGCCGGCCGAGCAGGGCGACATGCGGCTCTGGCGCAACACCGGACTGGACCAGCTGACCGGTACCCAGGTCGCCACGCTGGCGCCCAACACCGTCGGCTACGAGTCCAATGAGGACATCGACAACGGCTTCCGTCCGGCCGGGCTCATCCGGCTCTCCAAGACGGTCGGCGAGACCCCGGAGTACCTGCGTGACTTCGGCAGCATCGTCACGCCGGGCACCACCACGCACAACCTGACGCTGTACCGGGCGGAGAGCGGCGCGCTCGTCTTCTCCGCGGGCAGCATCCAGTGGGCGTGGGGCCTCGACGAGCAGCACGACGGCGTGCAGTCCGACCCCGACGACCGCATGCAGCAGGCGACCATCAACCTGCTCGCGGACATGGGCGCGCTGCCGGCCACCCGGATGAGCACGCTCGACGCGGTCAGCACCTCCACCGACACCACCGCGCCGTCGGTGACCGTCACCTCGCCCGCGCAGGGCGCCTCGTTCGCCAACGGCGCGCAGGTGACCGTGCAGGGCACCGCGACCGACACGGGCGGCCGGGTCGCCGGCGTCGAGGTCTCCACCGACGGCGGCACCAGCTGGCACCCGGCCAACGGCACCACCGCCTGGTCATACAGCTTCTACGCCAGCGGCGTGACCACGCAGACCCTGAAGGTGCGGGCGGTCGACGACAGCGCCAACATCCAGCCGGCGCCGGCCACCCGCCAGATCAACCTGACCGGCAAGTCGACGCTCTTCGGCGCCCGCGTGCCGGCCAACCCGGCGGTCGGTGACGACTCGCCGGTCGAGGTGGGCGTCAAGGTCGTGCCGCAGACCAGCGGCTACATCTCCGGCATCCGCTTCTACAAGGGCGCCGGCAACACCGGTACGCACAACGGCACGCTGTGGAACGCCAACGGCGGGCTGCTCGCGACCGGCACCTTCAGCAACGAGACGGCGACCGGCTGGCAGACGCTCAACTTCTCGCCGGCGGTGCCGGTCATCGAAGGCCGCACCTACGTGGCGTCCTACTACGCGCCGAACGGCCACTACGCCGCCGACCCGTACTTCTTCACCTTCAACGCACACACCGCCGGCCCGCTCGTGGCGCCCCGTGCGTCCGATGTGGAGGGCGGTAACGGGGTGTACGGCCTGGGTGCCGGCTTCCCGACCGAGACGTACCAGGACACCAACTACTACGTCGACGTGCTCTTCACCGACAGCGGCAGCTCCGCTCCGGTCGTCGTGGCGACCTCGCCGCTCAACGGGGCGACCGGTGCGGCGCTCGGCGTCAATCCGTCCGCGACGTTCTCGAAGTCGGTGGTGCCGGTCTCGGTGCAGTTCACGCTGAAAAACCCGGCCAACCAGACGATCGCCGGCACGAAGGCGTACAACGACACCACCAAGACGGTGACGTTCACGCCATCGGCACCGCTCGCCGCGGCGACCGAGTACACCGCGACCGTCTCGGCGAGCGACAACGAGAACAACCCGGTCAGCGAGACGTGGTCGTTCACCACCGACGTGGACCCGAGCGTCGCCCGGCTCTTCGCGGCCGACGCCACTCCGGCGACGGCGGCGGCGAGCGACGGCTCGGCGGTCACGCTGGGCGTCCGGTTCACCCCGTCGCAAAACGGCCAGCTGATCGGCCTGCGCTTCTACCAGGGCCCGGGCAACACGGGTACGCACAGCGGCAGCATCTGGAGCTCGACGGGCAGCCGGCTGCGCCAGGTGACGTTCCCCGAAGGCAGCGGCTCGGGGTGGCAGACCGCGCTGTTCGACCCGCTCAACGTCACGGCCGGCACGGAGTACGTGGTGTCGTACTTCGCGCCGAACGGCCGGTACGCGATCAACACGGGCTTCTTCGACAACACCTGGACCAACGGCCCGCTGAGCGCGCCCGGCGGTACCAACGGCGTCTACGTCTACGGCAGCGACTCGTTCCCGGAAAACTCGTACAACTCGTCGAACTACTGGGTCGACCCGCTGTTCATGCCGTCGGGTGGTGGCAACCCCAACCCGACGCCGACGCCGACCACGCCGGCACCGAGCCCGAGCGCGAGCCCGTCCCCGACGGTGACGCCGTCGACGAGCCCGACCGCGAGCCCCACGGCCAGCCCGAGCCCGACCGGCAGCCCCACGCCGTCGCCGAGCCCGACGCCGACCGTGCCGCCGGTACCGCTGCCGGAGGGTGCGCTGACGCTGTTCCCGACGAACGCCACGCCGGACCACGCGGAGTGGGACGACCGGAGCCCGATCGAGCTGGGCATGACGTTCCGGTCGGACGTCGCGGGGCAGGTGCTGGGCGTGCGGTTCTACAAGGGCCCGCAGAACACGGGCACGCACACCGGCTCGCTCTGGGACGCCGGCGGTACCCGGCGCGCCACCGGCACGTTCGTGGGTGAGACGGCCTCCGGCTGGCAAAACCTCATCTTCGACGAGCCGTTCACCATCACGCCCAACACGGCGTACACGGTCTCGTACTACACGCCGTCCGGCTGGTACGCCGTCAATGCCAACACCTTCCAGGCCGGTGGCGTCGACAACGTACCGTTGCATGCGCCGATGACCGCGGCGGGTTACCTGTACGGCACCGGCGGTGGCCACCCGTCCGCCGCGTCCAACCACAACTACTGGGTCGACGTCATCTTCAAACCCACCGGTTCCTAGCGGGAGAGTGACATGCGGCTGCTCGTCGGCTTGCACCATCTCGAGCTGGGGGGCAGCCAGCTGAACGCCCTCGACTTCGCACTCACGATGCGCGAACACGGCCACGATGTGGCCGTGTTCGGCGTCCACACCGGAGTGCCAGGTCCGGTGGCGGAGATGGCACAGTCGGCGGGCTTACCGGTGACCCTGGTGAGACATCCGGTGGAGCGGCACCGCGCGGTGGTGCCGTACCGCCGGGCCGTCTCCCGCGGCCTCACCGCCGCGGCCAGGGCGCACCGCGCCGACCTGGTCCACGTGTATGAGTTTCCGCTCGCGCTCGACGCGTTCGACGGGCCGCACCTGCGGCTGGGCCTCCCGGTCGTGGTGACCATCTACGGCATGGCGGTGCCGCGCTGGCTGCCCCGCTACCCGGAGCTGATCGTCGGCACCCAGGAGTTGGTCGACGAGGCCGCCGCGTTCCGGGCGCCGCCGACGCTGATCGAGCCGCCCGTCAACACCGACGCCGACGACGCCGCGGCGGTCGACGGCCGGATCTTCCGGGAGACGCTC
The DNA here is from genome assembly GCF_011764425.1 of Phytohabitans houttuyneae. Lineage (NCBI taxonomy): Bacteria > Bacillati > Actinomycetota > Actinomycetes > Micromonosporales > Micromonosporaceae > Phytohabitans > Phytohabitans houttuyneae. The sequence goes on along the minus strand of NZ_BLPF01000001.1, from coordinate 2,769,534 downwards.
GGCATCGGCGACGACGAGATCCTGCTCGGCGTCGTCTCCCGGCTGGAGCCGGACATGAAGGCCGAGGGGATCCTGCGGGCCATGGCCGCGCTGCGCCGCCTCGACGACGAGCGGCTGCGGCTTGTCGTGGTCGGCACCGGCCCGTCCGCCGCCGACCTGCGGGCCGAGGCCGCGCGGGTCAACGACGCCCTCGGTCGCCAGGCCATCCTGCTGCCGGGTGCGCTGGAGGACCCGCGGCCGGCCTACGCGGGCATGGACATCGCGCTCGGCATGGGCGGTTCGGCGCTGCGGGCGATGTCGTTCGGGCGCCCGCTGATCGTGCTGGGGATCCAGGGCTGGTCCCGCGAGTGCACGCCGGAGACGCTCGACCACTTCCTCAGCGCCGGCTTTTGGGGCATCGGCGACGGCGACCTTGACGACGCGCCGCTGGCCGAGCAGATTCGCGTGCTCGCCGCCGATCCCGATCGCCGGGCCCGGCTGAGCGACTGGTCGCGCCGGCTGATCGTCGAGCGCTTCAGCCTCAAGGCGGCGGCGGACAAGCTCTCCGAGGTGTACACCCGGGCGCTGGAGCAGCACCAGCCCGCCGGCCGCCGGGTCGGCGAGGCCGCGCGCGTCGCGATGCACAAGGCGGCGGCCGACATGCTGCCCGAGTCGGTCCGCCAGCGGCTGCGGCGGGGCCGCGCATGAGCCTCAAGGTGGCCGAGGACGCGTCGCTGTTCGCCAAGGCGGGTCGCGCTCTCGGGTGGAGCTTCGCGAGCACGGCGTTCGGCCGGCTGAGCACGCTGGTCATCGGCATCGCGCTGGCCCGCATTCTCGGCCCGGAGGAGTTCGGCACGTTCGCCGTCGCGATGGTGGCGCTGCTTGCCGTGCTCAGCTTCAACGAGCTCGGCGTGAGCCTTGCGATCGTGCGGTGGCCCGGCGAGCCGCGCGAGATCGCCCCGACCGTGGCCACCATCTCGGTCGCGGCCAGCTGCTTCGTGTACGCCGTCTGCTTCTTCGGCGCACCTTTCTTCGCGGACGCGATGGGCGACCCGACCGCCACCCCGGTGATCCGGGTGCTCGCACTGAGCGTGATCATCAGCGGTCTCGTCGCCACACCGGTCGCCCTGCTCCAGCGCGGCTTCCGCCAGGACCGCAAGACGGTCGCCGACCTGACCACCAACTGGTCGAGCGCGCTGACCTCCATCGGCTGCGCGGTGGCCGGCCTGGGCGCGATGAGCCTGGCGGTCGGCCAGCTCACCGGCGCGCTCGCCGGCGCGATCCTGTTCTTCCGCTTCGCGCCCGAGGGGCTGCGCTTCGGCTTCAACCGCCGCAAAGCCCGCGAGCTGCTCCGCTTCGGGCTGCCGCTGGCCGGTTCGAGCATCGTCGTCTTCGCCGCCACCAACGTCGACCGCCTGATGGTCGGCGCGCTGCTGGGCCCTGTCGCGCTCGGCTACTACGTGCTCGCCGTCAACCTCTCCAACTGGCCGATCAGCATCTTCTCCCAGCCCGTACGCGCCGTCGCACCGGCCGCCCTGGCCCGCCTCCAGGGCGACGCGCCGGCCATGCGCACCGCCTTCCTGTCCACCGCCGGCCTGCTCGCCTCCGTGACGCTGCCGGCGTGCGTGCTGCTCGCCGCCGTCGCCGACCCGCTGATCCGCTTCGTCTACGGCGGCGTCTGGCAGCCCTCAGCCCCCGTGCTGGTCTGGCTAGCCGTCCTAGCCGCCGCCCGGATCGTTTTCGAGCTCGTATACGACTACTTCGTGGTCATCGCCAACACCCGCGTGGTCTTCACAGTCCAGGTGATCTGGCTAGTCGCGCTCGTGCCCGCCCTGTGGTTCGGCGCCACCGCCGGCGGCCTGTGGGGCGCCGGCGCCGCCCAGGTAGCCGTCGCCCTGCTCATCGTGCTGCCGATCTACCTCTACGAGATGCGCCGGGTGGGCATCCCGCCCGGCTCGTTCACCTGGCGCCTGGCCCTACCCGCAGCCGGCGCACTAGCGGTCGCCGCCATCGCCCTACTCGCCGCCCGCCTAAGCTCGATCGACCTGGTCGTGCTCTCCATAGCGGGCGCGGCCGCACTGGCGACAATCGCACTGCTCGGCTACCGCATGCGCGGCGTCCTACGCTCCTTGCGCACTGTCGGCGCCACCGCCGAGTAGGAGCACCCAAGCCCAAAGGAGCAGCGAGCTACCGCGACGTCCGCCGTGGTCCAGACCGTTGCTCCCGCGGCCTCACCCTCCGCGGTCCCGCAAGCTCCCCAGTCGCCGCCCGCGAGCCGCCCACCCCTCGACGTGGCCAGACCGCCCGGCGTAGCTCTGGACCGCCGCTCCGTCCGCAGCCCCCGCCCGCCCCACTCGGGTCGCTCCCGGGCGTCGAGTGGGTGTCGCACTGCACGCGGCTCTCAACCTGGGCGCACCAATGCGCCCACGGACCGAGACCGGTCCTTGAACGGCGGCAGTGTCGGCGCAATCCGTGAAGCCGGCGATCCGAATCCCCTGGCTGCGGCCGACCGCCGCCTTTGGATCCGGGCAGGGCGGGGTCGCGACGAGCCGGGCGCGGTGTCCGAAACCCTGGGCGCATCCGTGCGCCCAGCTTGAGAGGCAGTGTGGCGAGACCCCGGGCTTCCTGCCGGGCCGGACCTGGAACGGGTCGCCCGGGAGCCGTGAGCTGGCCGGCTGCGAAGCGGTGAGGCAGCGTGGGCGGGTCAGCGGACTACGGCGGGGGACCAGGCGTCCTTGACCAGGAGTTGGGGTGCGCCGCTGCCGTCGGCGGGCACGCGCCAGATGTCGCTGCTGGCCGAGCCGGCGTCGCCGCGGGCCAGGCCGTAGAGGATGGTGCTGTCGTCCAGCCACTCGGCCTGGTCGTCCACGCTGCGGGTCTCGGCTAGCAGCGTCTCGCGGCCGCTGGCCAGGTCGTACACCGCTAGCCGCCACTGGCCGGCCGGAAGGTTGCCGTGGCGCTTGAACGCTATGCGGGTGCCGTCCGGTGACAGTGAGGGGCACTCGGCGTCCTCGCGCAGTGCGGTTACGGTCTTGCTGGACAGGGTGCCGCGCACCAGCCAGGTCTTCTTTCCTGACGCCGCCGTGGCGTAGAAGGTGTCGTCGTCGACGAAGGTGACGCCCCACAGGTTTTTGTCGATCGCGGTGATCTCGCGGCCGCCGGCCGTCAGCTTGAACGTCTCGATGTCGCCGACCACGCCGCCGGCGGTGCGGCTGACCACCGTGCGGGTGGAGAACTGGCCGGGGTTGGCGTACGAGTCGCCGAAGACGAACGTGGTCGTGGCGACGAGGCTGCCGTCCCGCGACAGCCTCGCCCGGCTCGGTATGCCGGTCAGCGGCAGGTCGCGGGTGGGCTTCCAGGCGGTGTCGAGCAGCTTCGCCTGGTACGTGGTGACGATCCCTCGGTCGGCGGTGAGGCAGACGGCCTGCGCGCTCGTCGCGTAGACGCGATCGCACGAGGTGCCGGTGAGCGCGCGCGGGCCGTCGGGGGCGCGGAGCGGCACGATCGCGACGTCGCCGTAGCCGGTGCCGAGGGCGGTGTTGCGGAAGACGAGGTGCGGCTCGCCCCGTACCTCGGCCAGGTCTTCCCGCACCGCCACGGCGGGCGCCGCCGCCTCCTGCCGCTCCTGCGCGCGGCGCTCGCGCAGCACGAAGCCTGTCGCGCCGAGCGCGGTGACGAGCAGGACGGCCACCAGGATCGCGACCCGCCAGCGCTGGCTCATCCCGTCACCACCCGCTCCGGCCGATCGACACCGCGCAGCAGCATAGCCGCGAGCGGGACGGCGAGCGCCAGGGCGGCGGCGACGACGGTCAGCGCGGCGCCGCGCCCCACCAGCTGCCAGAGGATGCCGAAGCCGAGTGATGCGGCGAAGCGGGCCAGCGCTACCACAGTCTGCGCGGCCGCGATGCCGCTGCCCCGGGTCTCGGCCGGGACCAGGCGGCTGACCAGCGCGGGAAGTACGCCGTCGGTGGCCGCGTAGAACATGCCCAGCAGCGCGAGCACGGCGATCGTCGAGGCCAGGCCGCCTGCGGGGCGGGCGGCAAGCAGGTAGCCGGCGATCAGCGCCACGTGGCCGCCGATCAGCACGCGGGCGCGCCCCACGCGGTCGGCGAGGCGGCCGAAGGGCACGGCGAGCGCGAGGTACACCGCGTTGGTGCCGATGTAGAGCAGCGGGAAGTAGAGGGCGGCGAAGTCGTCGCGGTCCTGCAGCGACAGGTAGATGAAGCCGTCGCCAACGGTCAGCAGGCCCAGCACGCCGGCCGCGAGCAGTGGCCGGCGCAGCGACCGCCCGCTGATCTCGCGGGCCACCCGCCGCAGGCCCACGCGGGCCTTGCCCGACGCCGTGCGCAGGTTGGGGACGAGCAGCAGGAGTACGGCGAGGCCGGCCGTCGCGAAGCCGAACGACACGACGAACACCGAGTCGTAGCTGCCCGGCACCGTCCACAAGAGAGTGAACGCGACCAGCGGGCCGAGCGCCGCCCCGAACGTGTCCAGTGCCCGGTGCACGCCGAACGAGCGCCCCAGCGACTCCGGCCGCGAGGAGGCGGCGATGAGCGCGTCGCGGGGCGCGGTGCGCAGCCCTTTGCCGAGCCGGTCGGCCGTGGTGACCGCCGTGATCGCGGCGAAGCCCTGCGCGGGCAGCATCGCGATGCGGCTGAGCGCGGACACGCCGTACCCGAGCACGGCCACCAGCTTGGGGTGCTCCCGCCGGTCGGCGGCGAACCCGCCGGCGATCCGGACGACCGCGCTCACGCCCTGGTAGATGCCGTCCCAGAAGCCGTACGCCGCCGGGCTGAGGCCCACGACCGCGGTGAGGTACAGCGGCATGATCGACGCGACCATCTCCGAGGAGACATCGGTGAGCAGGCTGACCACGCCGAGCAGGACGACCGTCGAGGAGACCCGCCGAGCCACCGTGCGGCCGGCCGGCGAGGCCTCGCCCGCCGGCTTGTCGCGCAGTGACACGTACACGGGTGGAGCGCCTAACCCAGGGCGGCGGCCAGCTCGCGGACGACCGCGTCCTGCTGGTCGGCGGTGATCTGCGGGAAGATGGGCAGCGACAGGATCTCGCCGGCGGCCCGCTCGGCGTGCGGAAACGCGCCGTCGCCCAGGCCCAGCCCCGCGAACGCGCCAGTGCGGTGCACCGGCACCGGGTAGTGGATCCCCGCGCCGACGCCGGCCGCGTTGAGCTTGGCGAGCACCTCGTCGCGGCGGGGCACGCGCACGCAGTAGATGTGCCACACGTGCTCGTTGCCGTCGAGGGTGGCCGGGCGCACGACGTCGAGCCCGTCAAGCAGCTCGTGGTAGCGGGCGGCCGCCGCGCGGCGCGCCTCGTTCCAGCGGGCGAGGCGGGTCAGTTTCGCCCGGAGCACGACCGCCTGCAGCGCGTCCAGCCGGCTGTTGACGCCGATCACGTCGTGCGCGTACTTCCGGAGCCCGCCGTGGCTGCCGATCGTGCGGACCGCCGTGGCGAGGTCGGCGTCGGACGTCACGACCGCGCCGGCGTCACCGTACGCGCCGAGGTTTTTGCCCGGGTAGAAGCTCGTGGCCGCGATGCCGTCGACACCCGCGCCGCGCCCGTGCCGGGTCGCACCCTGGCACTGGGCCGCATCCTCCACGATGGACACATCCCGGCCGGCGAGCCCTTCGCGGAGCCGCTCGACGGGGGCCAGCTGGCCGTAGAGGTGCACCGGCACGATCGCGCGGGTGGCCGGCGTGACGGCGGCGAGCGCGGCGTCGACATCGATCAGGTACGTGGCCGGGTCGCAGTCGACGAGCACCACCTTGCCACCGGCGCGGGCCACTGCCTCGGCCGTCGCGATGAACGTGTTGGCCGGCAGGATCACCTCGCTGCCCGGGCCCACGCCGACCGCGCGGAGGGCGAGCTCCAGCGCGTCGGTGCCGTTGGCCACGCCGACGCAGTGCGGTACGCCGCTGAACGCCGCGTACTCCTGCTCGAACGCCGCGACCTCGGACCCGCCGATGAACGCCGTGCCCGCGATGATCCGCTTGAAGCCGGCCTCGACCTCCTCGGCCACCTCGGCGTGTGCGGCCGCGAGATCGACCAGAGGGATCATGACGTGGCTCCTGTCAGGGTGTCGGAGGTGGACCGCAGCTTGCGGGCGGGGTTTCCCACCCAGATCTCGTCGGGCGGCACGTCGCCGAGGACGACCGAGCCCATCCCGACGAGCGAGCGGGCGCCGATCGTGACGCCTTCGCGGATGAGGGCGCCGGCACCGATGTACGAGCCGCGCTCCAGCAGTGCGCTGCCGCCCAGGCGCGCGCCGGACGCGATCGTGGCGAAGTCGCCGACCACGTCGTCGTGCGTCAGCACGGCCTGCGGCATCACCGCGACGTGCGCGCCGACTGTGACGTCGGCGGTCAGCACCACACCGGCCAGCAGCACGGTGCCGGGCCCGACAAGGCTGCCCGAGCCGACCTGGGCGGTGGGGTGGACGATCGTCGCGTACCGGTCGGGGGGCAGGGACAGCTTGCCCACCACGCGCTCCCGCGTGCCGTAGTGCCGCGGGTTGCCGATGCACACCAGCACGGCGGCGCCGGGCAGGTCGGCGAGGTGGTCGATGCCGCCGAGGATCGGCACGCCGGAGCGCTCGGTGCCGTGCAGCGCCGGGTCGTCGTCGAGGAAGCCGCGCAGCCGCCAGGCCGCACGTACCTCGTTGACCGCCCGGACGGCCGCCGCGGTCTCCCGCGCGAACCCGCCGGCACCGACGATGACCAGATCCCTCACTGTGTCTCCGGGTTCGCTCGCTCGTGCGGCGCTGAGGGCGACGTCTTCCTCCGCCGGCCCGAAACCCCGACTTCGTCGGCGGGCCGGCTCCGTCCAGACGCCGCCGCGCCAACTCGCTCGCTCATTGACCGGCCAGCTTGCGCAGCACACCGACCACGTGGTCCTGGTCGTCCTCGGTGAGCGCGTGGTGCAGGGGCAGGATCAGCGAGTCGCGGGTGAGGCGCTCGGTCACCGGGAGGGCGGGCGGCGTGACGTCCGCGTACGCCGGCTCGAGGTGGGCGGCCATGATGCCGCGCCGCGCCGAGACGCCGGCCGCGGCCAGCTCCGCCAGCACCTCGTCGCGCCCGACCGGGAACGACTCCAGCAGCACCCAGAACGACTGGTAGTTGGTCTCGCCGTAGGCCGGGTCGCGGACCGGCACGAGGCCGTCGATGCCGGCCAGCAGCTCCTGGTACCGCGCGGCCAGCTCGCGCCGCTGCGCGACGAGCCCGGGCAGGCGGCCGAGCTGCACCAGGCCGACCGCGGCCTGGATGTCGGTCATGCGGTAGTTGTACGCGGTCTCCAGGTACGCCTCGAGGACCGGCTGGGCGCTGGCGTGGCGGTCGGCGGCGGAGACGTTCATGCCGTGCTCGCGTAGGCGGCGCAGCCGGGTGGCCCAGTCGCCGTCGTCGACGGTGAGCATGCCGCCCTCGCCGGTGGTGATCACCTTGCGCGGGTGGAACGACCAGGCGGCCACCGTCGCGCCGGTGCCGACCGGCTTGCCGTACGCCGTCGAGCCGGCCGCGCAGGCCGCGTCTTCGACAAGCGCGACGCCCCACGAGCCGGCCGCGGCCCGCAGCGCCTCGGTGTCGAACGGCACGCCGCCCTGGTGCACCGCGATGACCGCGCGCGTGCGCGGCGTGCGGACGGCGTCGATGGTCTCGACGGTGAGGTTGCCGGTGGCCAGCTCGACGTCGGCGAAGACCGGGGTCGCGCCGACGTACCGCACGGCGTTTGCCGTCGCGATGAACGACAGCGAGGGCACGATCACCTCGTCGCCGGGGCCGACCTCGTGCAGGACGAGCGCCAGGTGCAGCGCGGTCGTGCAGGAGCTGACCGCGACGCCGTGGCCGGCGCCGACGAGCCCGGCGAACTGCCGTTCGAACTCGGCGACCCGCGGACCCTGTGCGACCCAGCCGGAGCGGACGGCGTCCGCCGCCGCCTGCGCCTCTTCCTCACCCAGCATTGGGATCATCACCGGGATCTTGCGGCGCTCGCCCTGCCACGCTCCGTCGCTCGGCGCTCCGCCGCTCGGCGCTCCGCCGTCGTGGTCGAGACCCGTAGCCTCGCGACTCCCGCTCATGCGGTGGCGCCCTTGCTCGCCCGCCACCACTCGACCAGGCCCTGCAGTCCCTCGCGCAGGCTGATCTCCGCCTTGAAGCCGATCTCCTGGAGCGCCGACGAGGTGTCGGCCAGGCGCCGGGTCACGCCGTTGACCGCGCGGGCCGGGCCGTGCTCCGGAGCGAGGTCGGACTTCATCACCTCGCTGAGCGCCGCGGCCAGCTCCTTGAGGCTCGTCTCGGTGCCGCTCGCCACGTTGTAGACGGTGTCGGTCACGTCGGCGCGGGCGGCCAGCACGTTGGCGCGGGCGATGTCGGCCACGTGCACGAAGTCCATCGTCTGCAGGCCGTCGCCGAGGATCAGCGGGGGAGTGCCCGACTCGATCCGCTCCATCCAGCGGATCAGCACCTCGGTGTAGAGGCCGTAGATGTCCATCCGCGGCCCGTACACGTTGAAGTAGCGCAGGGCGACGTAGTCCAGCCCGTACATGCTGTGGAAGCTGCGCAGCGTGCCCTCGTTGAACGCCTTCGCGGCGCCGTAGAAGGTGTCGTTGTTGTACGGGTGGTGGCGCTCGGTCGTGGGAAACTGCTCGGCCAGCCCGTACACCGAGGCGGACGACGAGGCGATCACCTTGCGCACGCTCTCGGCCGCGGCCGCCTCCAGCACGTTGAACGTGCCGTCGACGAGCACCTCGTTGGCCAGGCGCGGCTCCTCGGCGCACTGCGTGATGCGGATCGCGGCGAGGTGGAAGACCAGGTCGTTGCCCTTGGTCAGCTCGCGCACCAGCGCCGCGTCACGGATGTCACCCTCGACCATCCGGACCGGGCCGTGCTCCAGCGCCCAGGCAAGGTTGTCCTTGCGGCCGCGCACGAAGTTGTCCAGCACCACGACGTCCGCCGCGCCGCCGCGCACGAGCTCGTCGACCACGTGCGAGCCGATCGTGCCGGCCCCGCCGGTGACCAGCGCCCGCGCGCCCTCGATCTCGACCGCCGCCGTCACACTTCCTCCTCGTTGAGCTGGACCATCGTGCCGCCGTTGGCGAGGCTGCGGGACGCCGCCTCGAGGATGCCGAGCACGCGCAGGCCCGCGCGCCCGTCGGTCAGGGCCGGGGTGCCGGTGCGGATCGCCCGCGCGTACTCCTCGACCATCGTGCGGAGCGCCTCGCGCTCGGTGAGGGCCGGCGCGACCATGTCGCCGGACCGGTACGAGATGAGCATGTCGCGCCGCAGCTCGTCGCCGATCTCGTCGGGCGTGGCCACGTCGACACCGCGGTCGAAGAGCGACAGGCGCTGCGACGGGTTGAGGTCGTCCCACACCAGGGTCCGCTTCGACCCGCCCACGATAGTCGTACGGATCTTGACCGGCGACAGCCAGTTGACGTGGATGTGGGCGATCGCGCCGGTGTTGAGCTGCAACGTGAGGTACGCCACGCAGGCCCGCCCCGCGCCGATGCCGTCCGCACCGTGCGCCGCCACCGCCACCGGCCGCACGCCGGGCGGCAGCACGAAGTCGAGGATCGACAGGTCGTGCGGCGCCAGGTCCCACAGCACGTCGATGTCGCGCTGCACCAGCCCCAGGTTGATCCGCACGGAGTCGAAGAAGTGCACCTCGCCCAGCTCGCCGGCGTGCAGGAGCTCGCGGATGCGCAGCACCGCCGGCGTGTAGCAGTAGGTGTGGTCGCACATCAGCGTGAGCCCGCGGCTGTCCGCCTCGTCGACGAGCTGGCGGCCCTCCTGGTGGCTGGCCGCGAGCGGCTTTTCCACCAGCACGTGCTTGCCGGCGCGCAGGGCGGCCAGCGAGACGGGCAGGTGGGTGCCGGCCGGTGTGGCGATCGCCACCGCCTGCACCTTGTCGTCGGCGAGCACCTCGTCGAGCGAGGCGGTGGTCTGCACGGTGGAGTATCCACCCAGGACCCGCTTGGCGCGCTCGACGTCGAGGTCGCACAGCCACCGGAGGCGGAAGGCGCTGGAGGACTGGAAGTTGCGGACAAGGTTGGGGCCCCAGTAGCCCGCTCCGATGACCGCGACGCCGATGGGTTCTACCGGCGCGGCGGCCGGGACATGGGGTGAGGTCACAGATATCCCGATTCAGTCCGTATCGAGGTGGAATGTGCCGCTGACAACCCGTGCCACGGCAGGGCGGACTCAGATCCGCTCGGGCAGGCTATCGTCCGGCCGAAGATCGGGACCAGCGCAGTGACGGAAATCCGGCAGAGAAAGCCAGGTCACCCGTATGTTCGGCGCTCCGGGCCAGCCTGACGGCCGATGCCGGCCCGGCACCCTCGGCGAACCGCCCGCGCGGTCGGTGGAGCGCGCGGCCCGGTCGGTCCCGCCGCCGGGTCGGGTTGGCGACTCCGCCCGAACCGGCACCGACAGTAGGCTCACGCCGGATGTGCAGCGGGCCGGCAGCGGCCCGGCGAAAGGAGCCCAGACATGACCGACGCCGTCGTCGCGCCGAGCGCGGACGTCGACCCGCGGGCCCAGGTGGGGTCCGGCACCCGGGTGTGGCATCTGGCACAGGTGCGCGAGGAGGCGACCGTCGGTCGGGACTGCATCATCGGCCGCGGGGCGTACGTCGGGCCCGGTGTCCGCCTCGGCGACAACGTCAAGCTGCAGAACTACGCGCTTGTCTACGAGCCGGCGCAGCTGGCCGACGGCGTCTTCGTCGGCCCCGCCGCGGTGCTGACCAACGACGAGTACCCGCGCGCCGTCACGCCGGAGGGCCGGCTCAAGGGCGGCGACGACTGGACCGCGGTCGGCGTGGTGGTCGGCGAGGGTGCCGCGATCGGCGCTCGGGCGGTCTGCGTCGCGCCGGTGCGGATCGGTCGTTGGGCGCTCGTCGCCGCGGGTGCGGTGGTGACAAAGGACGTGCCCGACTTCGCGCTCGTCGTGGGCGTGCCCGCCCGCCGGGTCGGCTGGGTCGGGCGGGCGGGTGAGCCGCTGGTGGCCAAGGGCGACGGCCAGTTCGTGTGCCCGCGCACCGGCTCGGTCTACACCGAGGCCGGCGGAGTCCTCACCGAGAGCTGACGCCCATCGCGGTGTAGAAGGCGCGCAGGTCGTCGGCGAGGCGTGCGGCCGAGTACTTCGCGAGCACCCGCTCGGACGCGGTCCGGCCGCGCTTGCAGAACGCCTCGGGGTCGGCGTCGTACTCGGCGCAGGCGTCGGTGATCGCCCGCGCGAAGGCGACGAGGTCGCCGTCTTCCACCGGCGTGCTGTAGTCCGGGTCGAAGAACTCCCGCCCGGCCAGCCCGTGGTAGCCGATGACGTAGCAGCCGCTGGCCATCGCCTCCGCGGGTGGCAGCCCGAAGCCCTCGCGGTCGCTGAAGCTGAGGTGGATCGCGCTGCCCCGCATGATCTCCGCGGTCTCCCGCTCGGTGCGGTCGACGATCGGCACGACCTCCCACCCGCGCAGCACGTCGCGCGAACGCAGGATGTGCAGCAGCTGCTCCCGCTCGCGCGCCCGGCGCGTGGTGGTGAACGAGATCCGCCGCCCGGGCAGGCTGTCACCGGGGTGGAAGAGGGCCGGGTCGATCGCGTTGCGGGTCAGGTGCACCGGCAGGTGCGGAAACGCGTACCCGAGGAGGTCGGCGTTGTCCCGTGACACCGTGAGGATCGCCAGGACGTTGTCGTGCCCCGCGTACGGCGCGCCCGCCCCCGTCTCGTCGTACGGTACGAAGTCCCACGTGTCGTACGCCCGCTGGTTGAAGATGACCACGCGGATGTCGCGCGGGATCCGGTCGAGGGTCGGCCCGTACCACTCCGGGACCACGAGCAGGTCCTCCGGGCCGATGCGGGCCTGCGACGTGTACTCGATGCGGGTCTGGTTTTCGAACCACGTGCTGCGGAAGCCGTCGGTGCCGTGCAGCACCGCGGCCTCGATCCCCATCTGCCGCAGCGCGTCGACGTGCCGGTAGATGACCCGGATGCCGCCGATCGGCAGGTCCATGTCGGGGCCCAGGTAGTAGACCGTGGGCGCCGTCGACGCGGGTGTGGTGTGCAGCGCGGGTGGCTGGCGGCGGCGCATCTCGCGCTGCAGGCGGAAGGACTCCAGCCGTTGGTTGGCTTTCCCAGCGAGGCGCGAGATCACGACATCTCCCGGACAGGGGTCAACGCGACAGGTACGAGCACGGAAGGGAAACGCTCCAGTCAGGCGGGATGGCGACCTCGACAGTACCGTCCGGCTGCCGCACGCACTCCTCGCGTACGGCGCCCAGCTCGGCGTCCCAGCCGGGGCCGTCGGCGCGGGTGTTGTCGACCCGCAGGTTGACCACGGCCACGAGCGCGAGCAGCGCGGTCAGCGCGTACAGCGGGAGCCGCGAGCCGGCCGGCTGCAGCAGCGCGACGAGCGCGGTCACCACGAGCATCGCCGGCGCCACCGCGTACCGGGGCGTCGCGGTGCCGGCCAGCAGCACCGGCACCATGTAGAGCGCGGCGGCGTGCAGGCCGGCCACGATGGCCAGCGTCCAGGCCGGGCGGGTGCGTCGGGTGTACGCGACGAGGAAGGCCGCGCCGACCACCAGCCACGCGACCGCGGCCAGCGCAACCCACCTGGCGTCGACGGCGTCGCCCAGCCAGCGTTCGCCGATCAGCGGCGCGGGCACCGCGCGGAGCAGGAAGCCGGTCACCGCGAGCACCGGGTCGGGGGAGAGCGCGCGCTCGCTGGACCCGCTCAGCAGCCCCACGAACTGGATCAGCAGTCCCACACCGAGCCCGCCGGCCAGCGCGATGCCGTGCCGGTCGCGGCCGCCCCCTTCTGACCGGCGCACAGCGCGCCAGATCGCCAGCGGCACGAACACGACGGCCACGATGTCGCTGGCCGCCACGAGAAGCGTGACCGCCACCGCGACCGCGCGCCCGGTGGGCCGGGACGGTGTCCAGACAAGCATCCAGAAGAGCGCGTACAGGCCGTACCAGTGGAAGTTGGCGATGGAGTTGAGCACGTCGCCCTGCGCCACCGGCACGACCACGACGACGGCCGAGACCAGCACGCGGGAGAGCGTGCCGGTGAGATGGCTCCCGCTGGCCACGAAGACGAGCACGGCGAGCAGGGACACCGCGAGCGCCGCCTGCAGGGCCAGCACCGTCGAGGCGGCGCCTGCCGGGAAGAGCGTGGCGACCGCGGCCATCAGGCGGGGTACGGCGTGGAAGTAGCCGGCGTACGACGTGACGAGCGCGTCGAAGGGGCCCTGGCGCACGGCCTCGGCGAGGAAGACGCCACCGTCCTCGGCCCAGATCGTGTCGAGCGCGCCGGCACCCGGCTGCCGCAGGAGGCCGAGCGCGGTGCCCGCGGCGACCGCCGCCGCGCCGAGCGCGACACCCCGCCAGCGGGCCGGGCGGGCGGTCTCCACCCGCGCCGGCGCCGCGAACAGCGTCTCCGCGATCGTCACAACCGACCGTCGTGTACGGCTTGGGTCACCCACGGGACGACCTCGTCGAGCATCTCGTCCAGGCTGGTGGTCGCCTCGAACCCGAGGACCTCACGCGCCTTGGTCACGTCCGGCACCCGCTTCTGCACGTCGTACTCGAACGGATCGTCCGACACATACCGGAACGGCACCTCCGGACCCTTGATCTTCGCCCAGATCACCTCAGCCAACTCCAACACCGTCGTCGACTCCGCCGTCGAAAGGTTGAAGTCCTCGTTCAACGCCGCCGGGTGCTCCATCGCCGTCACGATCCCCGCCGCCAGATCACCACCATAGGTGTAATGCCGCACCTGGTTACCCTCACCCAGAATGTGCAACGGATCCTGACCCTTCACAATCTTCTGCACCAGGTCCGGCACCACATGCGACATCGCCAGCTTCACATTCCCGGACAGCACCTCGGCCTCACCCAAAGCACGGCCCTCACCCACACCCACACAGTTGAACGGACGCACGATCGTGTACGGCAACTTGTACTGCTCCCACGCCGCCCGCGCGTAATACTCCACCGCCAACTTCTGAAAACCATACGACGACAACGGCGGCGGCACCCGCCGCTCGTCACCCTCCTTCGACGGCCACGTCTCCGTCGACTCGAACACCATCGACGACGACATGTACGTCACCTTCTGCAACCGGCCATCCCGATGCGCCGCGATCGCCGCGTCACACGACGCCGCCATGATCCGCTCATTCGTCGCCAACAAGTCATACGCATACGCGTGGAAATACGAAATCCCACCAATCATCGCCGCACCAGCGATGAAATGATCACAATCCGCGGCCAACTCCGTCACCAAAGCCGTATCCCGCGCATCACCCTCGACAAACCGGTAACCCGGATTGTCATCGTAGCTGTGCGTCACCGGCCCATACTTCGAGAAGTTGTCCAACCCGACCACCTCGTGACCACGCCGGAGCAACTCCTCGACGACGTAACCACCGATGAACCCGGCCGAACCGGTAACCAAAACCTTTGACACGAGAATGTGCTCCTAGCTGAGTGACGCGGGGACTGACGGTGCGGAAACGGCCTCGGTCTGTGGCTCGGCCGGGTGGCGCTTGGCGATCTGCTCGATCGTGAGCCGGCGGCCGTAAGCGAACCGGTACCACCGCAGGTACGACGGGAGGAACCGGCCCAGGTCGAAGTGGGACTCGCCGAGCTGGCGGTCGAGCCAGATGGTCGGGATCTCCGCGACCGGCAGGCCCAGGCGTCCCGCCTTGGCGGTCAGCTCCAGCCCGATCTCAAAGCCGGTGCGCGACTCGATGCCCACCTGGCGCACGAAGTCGGTGTCGTACGCCTTGAAGCTGTTTGTCGCGTCGCGGGTGCCCACGCGGGTGAACGCGTACAGGGTGCGACCGGCCCAGCGGGACATCATCCGCTTCAGCCGCGGGCCACCGACCTGCTGGCCACCCGGCATGTACCGCGACGCGGCCGCCACCACGACACCGCGCTCGACGAGCCGCGCGAGGTCGTCGATCTGCCGCGGGTCGTCGCAGCCGTCGGCCATCGTCACCACGGTCACCGGCGCGCGGGCCGCGTCGATGCCGAAGCGGATCGCGTTGGCGGGCCCCCGCCCGTACGTGTTGAGCACCGGCCGCACCTGCGGGTGCGACTCGGCGATCTGCAGCGCGTACGGCACGGTGGTGTCTTCGGGCATGTCGTGCACGAGCAGGATCTCGCTGGGCAGCATGACCTCGCGGAGGATGCGCTCCATGCACCGGATGATCGCTTCGCCCTCGTTGTAGACCGGGATGACGACGGAGATCCGGGGCGTGATCGTCATACCAGCACGCCCTGCCCGGTCAGGCCCCACATGTCGACGACGGGGGTCTGCGTGTCCAGGGCGGCGTACTCGTGATGTGGACAGGCGATGACGAGCAGGTCGGCCTTTGCGAGGACCTCGTCGAGCGGCACGAACCGCTCGTCCTTGATGTGCGGGTCGGTGCACAACGTCTCGCGCGCCTTCAACGACAAGATCTTGCGCAGCTTGTACGCCAACGACTCGCGCGGGTCGTCACTACCACCCTTGAACGCCATCCCCAGAATCCCCACCGTCATCGACGACAGGTCGTAACTGTCCTCAAGACGGGACACCAGATACAGCGGCAGACCCTCGTTGATCAACATCGCGGAATGACCCAACACGAAGTTGTTGCGGTTGAACGCCGCCAACTGCATCGTGTCCTTGAACAAACACGGCCCCGCCGCAAACCCCGGCATCGGCAAATCCGCCGCCCGCGGATAGTCAAACGTGATCGCATGCCGGATCCGCGCGAAATCCAACCCGAAATCGTTCGCCATCATCCAGAACTGGTTAGCCGTCGCAAACTTGATGTACCGCCACGTATTCGTGAACAGCTTCGCCAACTCCGCCTCTTCAGGCTCCAGCGGCACGATCTGGTCGGTCAGGTTGCGGAAGAACTTTTCGGCGCGCCCGACCACCTCGGGGGTCCGCGCGGAGACGATCTGCGGAAGGTCGAACAGCTCGGTGAGCGCCTTGCCCTCGGCGATCCGCTCCGGACAGAAGGCCACGTCGACACCGGTGCCGAGGCCGGCGAGCAGCTTTTCCGTCAGCGCGGTCACGCCCGGGTACACGGTGGAGCGCAGGATCACGAGCTGGCCGGAACGCAGGTGCTCGGCGCACCGCTCCAGGGCCCGTGGCACCGCGCCCAGATCGGGGTTGAGGTGCTCGTCGACCGGCGTGCCCACCACGACGACGACGTGCTCGGCGGCGCCGACGCTGGCCGGGTCGGTCGTGGCGACCAGCCGGCCCGCGTTGACCACCTCGGTGAGCAGCGGTGCGGCGCCCTCTTCGTCGAACGGCATCACGCCGTCGTTGACGGTCGCCACCGCGGCCGCGTTGATGTCGTACAGCGTGACGGAGAGTCCGCGTGAGGCGAGCGCGATGCCGAGTGGCAGGCCCACCCGTCCGCAACCTCCGACGATCACCGCGTCCCGAGAAAACTGATGTGCCCGCACAGGCGCCCCTCCCGCTGAGCGTGCCGAAGCCATACCGAAAGACCGCCAGACGGGTCCAGCGAACTGCTAGATGCTATGAAGGCCCGGTGGCCGGTCCGATTCCACTGTCTAGAACGTGACAGGGGTACCGGCCAACCGGGTGAACTCAGCGCTCCTGCTGGCGGGGAACGACAACCTCACGCAGGATGAGCTGGATCGCCGCGACCGCCGGGATCGCGACAAGAGTGCCGATGACACCGAAAAGGGCGGCACCGAGCAGGGCGGCCACGATCGCGGCGACATCGCTGACCTCGACCGAGCGGCGCATCACCTTCGGGTAGATCAGATAGTTTTCGACCTGCTGGTAGATGATGAAGAAGACCACACAGGCGATGCCGACCGTGAGCGAGCTGGCGAAGCCGACGATGCTCACGACGATCGCACCGAGCGTCGCACCGATCTGCGGGATCAGGTCACAGACCGCGACCACGACGGCCAGGGCGAACGGGTACGCCACACCGGTGATGATCAAGAAGACGTACGTGCTGGTGCCGGCCAGGAGCGCGACGGCGAGCGCGCCCACCATGTACGCGCCGACCTTGGTCAGGATCTCGTCGGTGATCAGCCGCACCCGCTGCCGCCGGGAGGCCGGGACGAGCTGGTAGGCGCCTTCCTTGATGCGGTCGAAGGCGGCCATGAAGTAGATCGTCAGCACCAGCACTGTCAGCACCCGGAACACCGTGCCGAACACGAGCGACGCCCCACCCAGCACGCCGCCGAGTGCGCGGGTGATGTTTTCCGCGGTGACCGCCGACGAGGCGCGCTGGATGATGTCGTACCGCTCGTTGAGGTCGCGGATCGTCGGGTTGTCGTTGAGCTGGTCGACGTAGCCCGGCAGGTTGTCGATCACCTGGGTGGACTCGTTGACCACCGGCGGCACGAGCGCGAAGAGGCCGCCGCAGAAGAGCAGGATGATGCCGAGCGCCACGGTGCCGACCGCCAGGCCGTGCGGAACGCCCCACCGGCGCAGCCGCACGACCGCCGGGTTCAGCCCGACGGCGAGGAAGAGCGCGATGAAGATCAGCAGGAGCACGCCAGCGGCGTTGCGGACCGCGATGTACGCCGCGTAGGCCAGCAGCACGCCCAAGCCACCGACGAACCCGGTGACGAACGCGTTTCTCCCCAGCGGGCGCCCGAGCGGGCCGAACCTGCCTGTGGGCGGGGGAACGGGCGCGTCATCGTCCGGGGCCTCGGCCGCTTCGCCGGCGGGCCGGTCGGGCGCAGGCTCAGGCTCGACCGCCCGCTCCTCGGCGGGCTTGTCGCCTGATGCCTCAGCTGCCACTTGACCTCCCCGCTACCGACCCCGCAGCAGGGTAACGGCAGCACGCCAGTGGCGCGACCCGCAGGTCACGGGTCGCACGGAGAGGGTGACGGCGGGGCTAACCGACCTTCTGCGGCGTCTCCGCCCGCTCCTTCGCGCCGGACTCTTCCTCGTCGTCCTCGGCGGCCGGCTCGTCGACGCTCACCACCTGAGTGACGGCCGCCGTGTCCACCACCTGGGTCTTCTCCGACGCGGACTCCAGCTCGCGCGGCTCGGCCATCTCGGCGGCGGCGTCGCTGGCCTTCTTGGCGGTCGCCTTGGCCTCCACCACCTTGCGCTCGGCCTGCTCCGCCGTGCGCTGCGCCTCGGTGAGCCGCTGCCGCTCGGTGGCGAGCTGCTCCTGCACCTCGTTGAGCGCGCGCCGGAACTTGTCGCCCTCCTGGCGGGTGGCCACGGTCTGGTGCTTGATCTCGGCCAAGGCCTCCTGCGCCTGTGCCACCTGCTGCTGGACATCGGCGAGGAGCTGGCCGGCGGCGGCCGTCTCCTTCTGCGTCGAGGCGAGGTGCTTCTGCGTGGCGGCGAGGTGCCCCTGCGCGGTCGCGGCCTGCTCCTCGGTCTGCCGCCGGATCGCCGCGGCGTGCTCCTCGGCCTCCCGGCGCACCGAGGCGGCCTGCTCCTCGACCTGGCGCCGGACCTCCGCCACGTACCGCTCGGCATCGGCGTTGCGCGCCGCCACCTGCTGCTCGGCGCTCGCCCGCCACTGCGCGAACTCCTGCTCGGCCGCCGCCCGCCGCTGTGCGAACTCCTGCTCGGCGGCCGTCCGCCGCTGGGTGAAGTCACGGTCGAACTCGGCCTGGCGCTGGTTGATCTCCTGCTCCACGCTGCCGCGCCACTGCGCCAGCTCCTGCTGGGCCTGGCTGCGGGCGGCCTGGACGAACGCCTCGGTCTCCGCCCGGGACTGCTCCGCGAAGTGCGTCGCCTCTTCGCTCAGCTGCTGCGCACGCTGCCGGGCCTGCGCCAGCGCGGCCTCCGCCTCGGCGCGCATCGCCTCGGCCTGCTGGCGCGAGGCCGCCAGGATCGCGTCGGCCTGCTCCTGGGCCTGGGCCACCGTCGACTCGGCCGCGGCGCGGCGCTCGGCGGACGCCTTTTCCTCATCGGAACGGCGGGCTGCCAATGCGATCTCGAAGTCACGCACCGCGTCGGCCGCGCGCGCCCTCGCCTCGGCCAGCGCCCGCTCCGCCTCGGCCCGCTGCTCGGCGAGCTCGTGGGTGGCGCTGCCGCGGATCGCGTCGGCCTGCTCCTCGGCGAGCGCCAGGATCTGCTCCACGCGCGGACCGAGGTGGCGGTACGAGACTTTGTCCACACTCGCCGACTGGCGCCGGACGTTGACCACTTCGGCCTGCAACTGCTCGACCTGCGCGGCGAGGCTCTGGATCTGCGCGTACAGCTGCTCCCGCTCGGCGGCGAGGGAGGCTATTTCGCCCTCGGCGCGGGCGACATACCGGTCTACCTGGCGTTTGTCGTAACCCCGCATGGCCGACTCGAAGGTCGGCTCTGTCGAGGTGCCATCACTTAGACCAAAGAGCTCTCCGCCGTGCGACATGCTGTCCATCCTCACACGCTCGCCTGAACGGCGCCTGGATACCCACCATTCGGCGGAGGGATACGCGCCACGTCTACAGATGGTGAGCACACCAGTACAGGCCGCACCGGTTTACCGGTGCGGCCTGTACTCGATCGCATCTGCCCCGCGATGCCGTGACCGTCATCAGCCCTCAGGGCTGTTTCCAGGTGCGGCGTGCGCGCCAGCGCCGTCCGTCCTCGTCGGATCGGACGTTGCCAGCGCGGCACGCCGAACGTCAGCTCGCGGCGCCCGCGTTGACGCGCTCGCCGTCGCCCTTGCCCGACTTGTCTTCCTCCGGCTTGGCCTGCTGCGGCGCCGTGGGCACGATGCCCGCGAGGCCGGAGAGCATCTGGCCGAGCTGAGCGGTGACCGCGTCCTTCTGGCGGGTGAGGTCTTCGACCTCGCGCCGCGCGGCCTGGGTGGTGAGCTCGGCCTCGGTGCGGGCCTCGCTGACGAGGCGGTGCGACTCGGCGCGGGCCTCGTTGAGCGTCTTCTCCGAGAGGGCCTTGGCCTTGTCGATCGTCTCGCTCGCGCTGCGCTCGGACTCGACCCGGCGGGCCTCGGCGCGCTGCTCGATCTCCTTGGCGCGGTCTTCCGCGGCGCGGGCGCGCTCCTCGGCCTCGGCGACGAGCTTCTGCGTCTGCGCCACCTGCGCGGCGTGCCGCTCGGACTCCTCGCGCTCGGACTTCTCCCGGCGCTCGGCGAGCTCCAGCGCCAGCGCCTGGAGGTCCTTGTCGCGCTTGTCGCGGGCGTCGGTCAGCAGCTTGGTCGCCTCGGCGCGCTTCTCCTCGGCCTCGCGGGCCGCCTTCGCGCGCAGCTGGGTGATCTCCCGCTCCGCGGTGGCGCGCAGGGTGGCGACCTCACGCTCCACGGTGGACTTGAGCTCGGCCACCTCGTGCGCGGTGACCGTGCGCAGCTGCTTGGTCTCGCGGTCGGCGTCGGCGCGCAGGGTGTCGGCCTCGCGGCGGGCCTGCACGCGCACCTCGGCGGCCTCGCGCTCGGAGGCGGTGCGCACCTGGCCGGCCTCGCGCTCGGCGGTCGCCTTCATCGCGGCGGCCTCGGCACGCGCCTTGTCAGTGATCTCGCGGGCCTCGAGGCGCGCGGCGGACAGGATGCCCTCCGACTCGCGCTTGGCCTCGCCGCGGTGGTCGTTGGCCTGCTCCTCGGCCAGCCGCAGGATCTGCTCGACCCGCGTGCCCAGCCCGGAGAGTGTCGGCCGGCTGTTTTCCTCGAGCTGCTTGTTGGTGTCGGTGAGCTTCTGCTCGAGCGACCCGAGGCGCTGCTCGGCCTGGCGGAGCCGGCGCTGCGCGTCGTTCATGCGCTGCTCGGCCTCGCCGCGGGCCTGCTCGGACTGGGTCAGCGCGGCGCTGAGCCGGCCGACGAAGTCGTCGACCTGCCCACGGTCGTATCCCCGAAGGACGACGGTGAAGTCATGTTGCGAGTTCGCGTTTTCGAAGAACGCGAGGGAGGACGGCTGCTGCTGCTGGGGCATTGGGACATACTGGCAGACCCACCGGGGGCTTCGCAAGGCCGTACGGCCCCATGTCGCCCCCACTTATAAGGTCATCTTTTCGGGTGAATGGAGATGTGATCACTGGCCGCGGAAGCGGTTGATCTCAGCCTCGTGGCGGGCCCGCAGCTCCGCGTCGCGGACACCCAGACCGTCGGCTGGTGAGAGGCATCGGACGCCCACCTTGCCCTGGTGTGCGTTGCGGTGCACTTCGTACGCCGCCTGGCCGGTCTGCTCCAGCGGATAGGTGCGCGACACGGTCGGATGGATCCGGCCGAGTGCGACGAGGCGGTTGGCCTCCCAGGCCTCGCGGTAGTTGGCGAAGTGGCTCCCGATGATCCGCTTGAGATTCATCCATAGGTAGCGGTTGTCGTACTGGTGCAGGAAACCGCTCGTCGATGCGCAGGTGACGATCGTTCCGCCGCGTTTGGCGACGTACACGCTCACGCCGAACGTCTCGCGCCCCGGGTGCTCGAAGACGATGTCCGGGTCCTCGCCGCCGGTCAGCTCGCGCACCCGCTCGCCGAAGCGGCGCCACTCGTCCGTGTCCTGCGTCTGCTCGTCCCGCCAGAAGCGGAAGTCGCTGCGGTCGATCACCAGCTCGGCGCCCATCCGCCGGCACAGCTCGGCCTTGTCCGGCGAGGAGACCACGCAGACGGGTATCGCGCCGCCGTTGAGCGCCAACTGCGTGGCATAGCCGCCGAGCCCGCCGGAGGCGCCCCAGATCAGCACGACGTCGCCCTGCTTCATCTGCGCGCCGTGCTGGGAGACGAGCTGCCGGTACGCCGTCGAGTTGACCAACCCCGGGCTGGCGGCCTCCTCCCAGCTGAGGTGGCGCGGCTTGGGCATCAGCTGGTTGGCCTTCACGACGGCCAGCTCGGCGAGGCCGCCGAAGTTGGTCTCGAAGCCCCAGATCCGTTGCTGCGGATCGAGCATCGTGTCGTCGTGGCCGGCGGCGTCCTCCAGCTCGACCGAGAGGCAGTGCGCGACCACCTCGTCGCCGGCCGCCCACTTGGTCACGCCCGGACCGACGCGCAGCACGACGCCGGCCGCGTCCGAGCCGACCACGTGGTACGGCAGGTCGTGGCGCTTGGTGAGCGCGGACACGCGGCCGTACTTCTTGAGGAACTTGAAGGTGGACAGCGGCTCGAAGATGCTCGTCCACACGGTGTTGTAGTTGATCGCGCTGGCCATCACCGCGACGAGCGCCTCACCCGGCGCGAGCTCGGGCGTCGGCACCTCCTGCACGTGGAGCGACTTGCGCGGGTCCTTGTCCTTGGCGGCCAGGCCGTCGAACATCGACGTCTCGTCGGCCCGCACGACCACGCCGCGGTAGGTCTCCGGCACCGGGAGGCCCGCGACGCCGGCCAGCTCCTTGTCCGGATCGGTCGATCCCTCGGCCGACATGATCGTTTCGAGGATCTTCTGCACCGCGCACCTCCTGGAGGTTCAGGCCCAGGATGTTACTGAACGGTAGTTTAAGCCGGAACCGTTTTGTGAAGTACTGCATTTGGCGGTTCCACCAGCTCGATCAACACTCCGCCGGCGTCTTTCGGGTGCACGAAGTTGATCCGCGAACCCGCCGTACCCCGCCTCGGCTCGTCGTAGAGCAGCCGCATGCCGCGCTCGCGCAGCCGCGCGCAGGCCGCCTCGACGTCCGCCACCGTGTACGCCACCTGCTGCACGCCCGGCCCGTTCCGCTCCAGGAACTTCGCGATCGTGGACGACGGGGACAGCGGCGCGAGGAGCTGCACCTGCCCGCCGGCCGGATCCGGCCCGACCGCGAGCATCGCCTCCTCGACTCCCTGCTCCTCGTTGGTCTCGCGGTGTACGCAGCGCATGCCGAAGACCCGCGCGTAGAAGCCGATCGCCTCGTCGAGGTCGGCTACCGCCACGCCGACGTGGTCGATGCGAAGCAGGCCGATCCCTGTGACATAGTCGGCAGCGGGCTCGCCGTGGTCATGCTCACTCATAGAGTTAGTCTGACCCGAACGACCGTTAAGTGGTGCGGGAGGGTGAGCAAGATGACCGGCTCCGTGATCGTGAGTGGCGCGCGCACGCCGATGGGCCGCCTGCTCGGCAACCTCAAGGACTTTCCAGCCACGGCGCTGGGCGGGTTCGCCATCCGGGCTGCGCTGGAGCGGGCGGGTGTCT
This sequence comes from Phytohabitans houttuyneae, assembly GCF_011764425.1. NCBI lineage: Bacteria > Bacillati > Actinomycetota > Actinomycetes > Micromonosporales > Micromonosporaceae > Phytohabitans > Phytohabitans houttuyneae. The sequence continues at coordinate 2,746,491 of NZ_BLPF01000001.1, read as the reverse complement.
CGCCCGAGCAGGTGCAGTACGTGATCATGGGCCAGGTGCTCCAGGCCGGTGCCGGGCAGATCCCCGCCCGCCAGGCCGCGGTCAACGCCGGCATCCCGATGAGCGTGCCCGCGCTGACGGTCAACAAGGTGTGCCTGTCCGGCCTCGACGCGATCGCGCTCGCCGACCAGCTGATCCGGGCCGGTGAGTTCGACATCGTGGTCGCCGGCGGCATGGAGTCGATGACCAACGCGCCGCACCTGCTCCTCGGGCAGCGCCAGGGGTACAAGTACGGCGACGTGGTGATCCGCGACCACATGGCGCTGGACGGACTCACCGACACGTGGGACGCCTGCTCGATGGGCGAGTCGACCGAGCGGCACGGCGGCCGGTTCGGCATCACGCGGGAGGAGCAGGACGCCTTCTCGGCGGCCAGCCACCAGCGGGCGGCGGCGGCGCAGAAGAACGGTGCGTTCGCCGAGGAGATCGCGCCGGTCGAGGTGCCGCAGCGCAAGGGCGACCCGATCGTGATCGCCGAGGACGAGGGCATCCGCCCGGACGCCACGGCGGAGTCGCTGGGCAAGCTGCGGGCCGCGTTCACCAAGGACGGCACGATCACCGCGGGCAGCTCGTCCCCGATCTCGGACGGTGCCGCGGCGGTCGTGGTGATGAGCCGGGCCAAGGCCGAGGAGCTGGGGCTGACCTGGCTGGCCGAGATCGGCGCGCACGGCAACGTCGCCGGCCCGGACAACTCGCTGCACCTCCAGCCGGCCAACGCGATCCAGCAGGCGCTCACCAAGGCCGGCATGAGCGTGTCCGACCTCGACCTCATCGAGATCAACGAGGCGTTCGCCCAGGTCGGCATCGCCTCCACCCGCGAGCTCGGCGTCCGCCCCGAGATCGTCAACGTCAACGGCGGCGCGATCGCCCTCGGCCACCCGATCGGCATGTCCGGCGCACGCCTGGTACTCACGCTGGCCCTTGAGCTGAAGCGGCGCGGTGGCGGCACCGGCGCCGCGGCCCTGTGCGGCGGCGGTGGCCAGGGCGACGCACTTATCATCAAGGTCCCGTGAGAAGAAGCCGTGACGTAGCCGCGCTCGTGGCCGCCGCGCGCGAGGGTGACCCCCGCGCGGTGGCCCGGCTGATCACCCTGGTCGAGTCCGGCGACGAGCTGCTGCCCGACGTGGCCGCCGCGCTCGCGCCGCACACCGGCAAGGCGCAGGTCATCGGCCTCACCGGCTCGCCCGGCGTCGGCAAGTCCACGACGACCAACGAGTTCGTGCGCGCGCTGCGTGCCGAGGGGCACCGGGTGGGGGTGCTGGCGGTCGACCCGTCCAGCCCGTTCACCGGCGGGGCGATCCTCGGCGACCGGGTGCGCATGCAGGACCACGCGACCGACCCCGGCGTGTACATCCGCTCGATGTCCAGCCGCGGCCACCTCGGCGGGCTGGCCGCGGCGACGCCACAGGCGGTGCGGGTGCTGGAGGGCGCCGGCTGCGACATCGTGCTGGTCGAGACCGTCGGCGTCGGGCAGGCCGAGGTCGAGGTTGCCTCGCTCGCCGACACCACGCTCGTGCTCCTCGCCCCCGGCATGGGCGACGCCATCCAGGCGGTAAAGGCCGGCATCCTCGAGATCGCCGACGTGTTCGTTGTCAACAAGGCCGACCGCGACGGCGCGGACGCCACCTATCACGACATCCAAGGCATGATCGGACTCGGCGAGCGGGCCCCCGGCGAGTGGCGGCCCCAGGTGGTGCGCGCGGTCGCGTCGCGCGGCCAGGGCATCGACGACATCCTCACCGCCGTGCAGAAGCACCGCGCCTGGCTTGTCGAGCACGGCGAGCTGCGCCGCCGCCGCGAGAAGCGGGCCGCCGCCGAGGTCGAGGCGATCGCGCTGGGCACCCTCCGTGAGCGGCTGGGCTCGATCCGCTCGGGTACCGCTCTGCGCGACGCCGCCGTGAAGGTGGCGGCCGGCGAGACAGACCCTTACGCCGCCGCGGCCTCACTCCTCGCGTCGCTTGCTTGAGCCACACCTTCTCGCGGTACGGCTCTCCGCGAAGGACCGGGTGCGAGCAGGTCATCCCAAACCGTAGCCAGTGGCTACTCTCTCCCCGTGGGTACGACGGTGATGGTCGACAAGCTCTCAGTCGCGTACGGGCGGGGCGAGCCGGTCCTGCGGGACGTCACGGTGACCGCCGAGCCGGGGCGGGTGCTGGCCGTCACCGGTCCGTCCGGTGCGGGCAAGACCACCCTGCTGGCGACCATGGCCGGCCTGCTCGCGCCCGCCGCGGGCAGCGTGACCGTCGACGGTGAGGCGCTGCGCGACCGCGACCACGCGGTGGCCCGGGGCGTGGTGCTGGTGCCGCAGGACAACGGGCTCGCCGCGATCCTCACCGCCGGGGAAAACCTCCAGGTCGCGCTCATCGCCACCGGTGCCTCGCCGTCCGACGCGCGGCGGCTGACCGCGGCGTCGCTGGAGCGGTTGGGGTTGACCGGGCAGACCGACCAGCTCGTCGAGGAGCTGTCCGGCGGCCAGCAGCAGCGCACCGCGATCGCGCGCGGGCTGGCCCTGGGCGGCACCGTGCTGCTCGCCGACGAGGTGACCAGCGAGCTCGACGCGGCCAACCGCCAGCGGGTGCTGGACCTGCTGCACGACGAGGCCGGGCGGGGCGCGGCGGTGGTCTTCGCGACCCACGACCCTGAGGCGGCCGCCGCGTGTGACGCTGAGTTGCACCTGGTCGACGGCCGCGCGGAGCTCGTGCGCGCGTAGTGACGGGGCGTCACGGCACTCCCCGCGTTCGCCCGCGGCGGGTACGCTCCGGTCCCAGTGGCCTGCCAGCGACACAGGGGGAGATGTCATGACCGACGTAGCGGCTCAGGTGCCGGCACAGCGCCAGGAGAGCAAGGCCGACGAGACGATCGTCGAGGCGCCCGCGACCACCACTTCGGCCTCTTCGGCGATCGCCCCTTCGGCGGTCCTGCCGGCCACCACGCCGGCGCCCGCCGCGACGCCGTCCGCCGCGCCCGCCTCGTCGCCCTCCGCGGGCAACGGCACCGTCGCGCAGATCAGCGAGCAGATCAACGACGCCGTCGACCGGGCCGGTGACGCGGTCGAGCGGGCCGCCGCGGCCTCGGGCGGGTCGCCTCGCAGGTGGTCGAGCGCCTGCGCAACAACGCCGAGCTGGCCGCCGAGCGTGGCATGACGTCGATCGCCGACGAGGTGGTCGAAAAGATCGCCGGCATCGCGACCCGCGAGGTCCCGGGCGTGTACGACCTGGGTGGCGACGTCGCCCGCTTCTTCGCCAACGTCAAGGAGCGGATCGGCCTCGGCGACGCCGACGAGGACGCCGACCGCGGCATGTCGGTGCGGCTCGAAGGGCGCACCGCGGTCATCAACATCACGCTCGTGATCGAGTACGGGTTCGTGGTCCACTCCGTGACCGAGAAGGTCCGGGCCAAGGTGATCAGTTCCGTGGAAAACCTGCTCGGCCTCGAGGTCACTGAGGTAAACATCAGGGTGGACGATGTGCACGTCGACGACGCCGGCCCGGTCGGTGGCGACGAGGCGCGGGCGGCGGGATACCAGCCGTAAACATAGGCAACCTTAGCGATCGTTCAGGGTTACCTCTAGACTCTCTTGCATGAACGCCGAGGAGATCGCGGCGGGCCGGGAGCGGTGGCAGGCCCGGTACGACGCAGCCCGCAAGCGCGACGCCGACTTCACCACGCTCTCCGGCCTGGAGGTGGACCCGGTATACGGTCCGCCCCCGGTGCCGACGTGCCCGGGTTCGAGCGGATCGGGTGGCCGGGGAGTACCCGTACACCCGCGGTCTCTACCCCACCGGCTACCGGGGCGCACCTGGACGATCCGCCAGTTCGCCGGCTTCGGCAACGCGCGGCAGACAAACGAGCGCTACAAGATGATCCTCGGTGCGGGCGGCGGCGGGCTCTCGGTCGCGTTCGACATGCCGACGCTCATGGGCCGCGACTCCGACGACCCGCAGGCGCTCGGCGAGGTGGGGCACTGCGGCGTGGCGGTGGACTCCGCCGTCGACATGGACGTGCTCTTCGACGGCATCGACCTCGCCGCCACCACCACGAGCATGACCATCTCCGGGCCCGCGGTGCCGGTGTTCTGCATGTACCTCGTGGCCGCCGAGCGCCAGGGCGCCGATCTGTCCACACTGGACGGTACACTCCAGACGGACATCTTCAAGGAGTACATCGCGCAGAAGGAGTGGCTCTTCGAGCCCGAGCCGCACCTGCGCCTGATCGGCGACCTGATGGAGTACTGCGCGCACAACATCCCGCGCTACAAGCCCCTGTCGGTCTCCGGCTACCACATCCGCGAGGCCGGCTCGACCGCCGCGCAGGAGCTGGCGTACACGCTCGCCGACGGCTTCGGCTACGTCGAGCTCGGCCTGTCCCGCGGCCTCGACGTCAACCTGTTCGCGCCCGGCCTGAGCTTCTTCTTCGACGCGCACGTCGACTTCTTCGAGGAGATCGCGAAGTTCCGGGCGGCCCGCCGGATCTGGGCGCGGTGGCTGCGCGACGTGTACGGCGCCACCGACGAACGAGCCCTCTGGCTCCGCTTCCACACGCAGACGGCCGGGGTGTCGCTGACCGCGCAGCAGCCGGTGAACAACGTCGTGCGCACCGCGGTCGAGGCCCTCGCGGCGGTGCTCGGCGGTACCAACTCGCTGCACACAAACGCGCTGGACGAGACGCTCGCGCTGCCCACCGACGAGTCGGCGGAGATCGCGCTGCGCACGCAGCAGGTGCTGATGGAGGAGATCGGCGTCACCAACGTGGCCGACCCGCTCGGCGGCTCGTGGTACGTCGAGGCGCTCACCGACCGCATCGAGGCCGAGGCGGAGGAGATCTTCGCGAAGATCAAGTCGATGGGCTCGGACGGCACCATCACCTCCGGCATCCTGCGCGGCATCGAAGACGGGTGGTTCACGGGGCAGATCGCGGAGGCCGCGTTCGTCTACCAGCAGGCGCTGGAAAAGGGCGACAAGCGCGTCGTCGGCGTCACCCACCACACCGGCACGGTGACCAAGCCGCTGGAGATCCTGCGCATCTCGCACGAGGTCGAGCTGGAGCAGCGCAAGCTGCTGGCCGGGCGGCGCGGCGAGCGGGACAAGGCGGCGGTCGACGCGGCCATCTCCCGGATGGTCGACGTGGCCCGCACCGACGCCAACATCGTGCCGGCCATGCTCGACGCCGTGCGGGTCGAGGCAACGCTGGGCGAGATCTGCGACGCCCTCCGCGCCGAGTGGGGCGTGTACCGGGAGCCCGCGCGATTCTGACTTTGCCGCTTTAATGGGTGCCGTGACGGGATTGGCGGTGGCTTGCCGGCGGGTGGTGCACATCTACCGCGCCGAGGGCGGTGACGTCGTGGCGTTGTCCGGCGTCGACCTGTCCATCAACCCGGGCGAGATGCTGGCCCTCGTCGGCCCGTCGGGATCCGGCAAGTCCACGCTGGTGGCGCTGCTCGGCGGCCTGATGCGGCCGTCGGCGGGGCGGGTCAGCGTCGGGACGTACGACATGGGCAAGCTCACCGACGCGGAGATCTCCCGGCTGCGCGGCACCGAGATCGGCGTGGTGCTGCAGGGCGCCGCGCGCAACCTGCTGCCCTACGCGACGCTGCACCGCAACGTCTGGCTCGCCCAGCGCCGCGCGGCGCACACGGCCGGCATCGAGCTCGACGACCCGGAGCGGATCCTCGACCTGGTTGGCCTGCGTGGCAAGGCGTCCGCGAAGATCGGCGACCTGGCGCCCGGCGCGCGGCAGCGGGCGGCGCTCGCGGTGGGCATCGCCGCGTCGCCCGGCCTGCTGCTTGTCGACGAGCCCACCAGCCAGCTCGACACCCACGGCCGCGACGAGGTGCTCGGCGCGCTGGAGACGGTCAACGCCGAGCGCGGCACCACGATAGTGGTGGTTACACACGACGCCGAGGTGGGCGCGCGGCTCGGGCGGGCGGTGACGATCCGCGACGGCCGGGTGGGCGCCGAGGGGCGCGACGGCCAGGACTTCGCGGTGGTGGCCGGCGACGGCACGGTCCAGCTCCCGCCCGAGGTGCTCGGCGAGTTTCCGCCCGGCACGCTCTTCACCGTCGACCACGTCGACGGCTCGGTCACCCTGGTCGTCGGCGGTAGCCAGGCCGAGTCGTGAGGCTGCTGGCTCCCTTGTGGCATAACAGATCCGGATTTGCCCCGGTCCGCGCCAGTCGCTGACCGTTTGCTCCCGCGGGCAACGCGGAGGGCGGCGGCTCGCCAGGGCTCGCCGAGATCCCCGCCCTCCGCTGCCGGGTCCGTGGATCAAGCCCGGAATCGTCACTCACGGTGCCGTCCGGGCCTTCTGCTGCCCGGGCCAGGGCTGAGACTGGGTGGGCTTTCGGGATCGAAATTCTTGGCATCGCCGGTTTATGGTCTTGCGCATGCTTGCGGTGGTGCTGGGCGCGATCCGCGCGCGTCGGGCGCAGGCCGCCACGTTGTTCCTGCTGACGGCCGTCGCCGTGGCCGCCGCGACCGCCGCCCCGTGGTATGTGGTTTCAGCCGCCCGCTCCGTCGCCATCGCCGACGTCACCGGCGCACCGTCCAACCAGCGCGTCGTGCTGGCCACCGCGCGGGTCGACAACGACCCGGCCGCGACGGCCAAGGTGCGGGCCGAGGCGGGGCGGGTCGTCGACATCGAGGGCGGCAGCGGCACCGCGTCGGTGCGGGTCTCCGGCGAGCTGGCGCGCGAGGGCCTCAAGCAGGCCGCCACCGTCGCCGCCCGCGACGACATGTGCGCACACCTCACGCTCGTGGGCCGCTGCCCGGCGGCGCTTGGTGAGGCGGTGGTCAGTGACCGCACCGCCACCCGGCTCGGGGTGGCTGCCGGCGACGTGGCGGTGTTCACCGTGCTCGGCAAGGCGCCGATCGAGCTGCGCATCACCGGCACCTACCAGCTGCGCGACCCCCTGGGTGCGTATTGGGCGGTCAGCGTGCTCGGCCGCGCCAGCGGCACCGACACGGCCGCCGGCGCGGGCGACCCGGTCCTGACGACCGTCGAGACGGTGGCCTCCGCGGATGCGGCGGAGATGTTCGCCGAATACCACGTTGTCGTGCCGGTCGAGGCATACCTGGGCATCGACGGCTACGACCTGGCCGCCGAGATCGACCGCCAGCAGGCCTCCGCCGGCGCGCAGTGGCGGGTGGAAAGCCGCGCGCCGGCGCTGGTCAGTCGGGTCGAGCGCGAGCAGTGGCTGGTCAACCTCGGTGTGAGCGTCGCGGCGGTGCAGCTTCTGCTGCTCTGCTGGTTCGCGCTGTTCTTCGCCGTGCGGCACAGCGCCGAGCAGCGCCGGCCCGACATCGGCTGGCTCAAGCTCCGCGGCGGTGCGCGGTGGCGGGTGTGGGCGCTGGTCTTCCAGCAGAGCGTGCTGCCGATGCTTGCCGGCGCGGTCGCCGGCGCCGTGGCCGGCGTCGCCCTCGCCCAGCTGCTCGGCGAGGTGGACCCCGACCGCACCGGGTTCGCCGCCTCGCTCTCGCTGGCGGCCGGTGGAGCGGCGGTGCTCGGCGCGTTGATCGCCGCGGTCGCCGCCGACCGGTCCGGGATGGGCGCCGGCGTGATCGACCTGCTTCGCCACGTGCCCGCGCGGCGCCGCGGCTGGCGGGCCGACGTGATCGACCTGGTCGTCGTGGTGGTCGCGGTCGCTGGGGTCTACCAGGCGTATGTCACGGATCGCGATCCCGGCCAGTCCACCGGCCTCGTGCTCGTCGCACCCGCGCTGGTGGCGCTCGCCGTGGCACTTGTCGCGGCCCGCGCGATCGCGCCGCTGGCCGTGCGGGCCGGCCACCGCGCGCTGCGGGCCGGGCGGCTCCCGCTCGCGATGGCGGCCACGCACCTGGCGCGGCGGCCCGGCACGCACCGGGTGTTCGCGCTGCTCGCCGTCTCCGTCGCGCTGCTGGGCGCGGCAGCCAGCGGGTGGTCGGCGGCGGCCACCGCCCGCGAGGAGCGGGCCACCCACGACATCGGCGCCGACCGCGTGCTCACCGTCCAGGCGCGCAGCCGCGCCCACCTGCTGGCCGCGGTCCGGGCCGCCGACCCCGGTGGCACGCAGGCCGCCGCCGTCGTGCGCAACGGCACGGGAGAGGCCGGGCAGGTGGTGCTGGCCGTCGACACGGAGCGGTTCGCGCGGGTCGCCAGCTGGCAGGGGAGTACGGCGCACAGCTCGCCGATATCCTCGGGCGGCTGCGGCCCGCCACGCCGGAAGCGGTGCACCTCCGCGACGGTCCGCTCGCGCTGGACGCCGAGCTGCTCAAGGCGGGTGAGCCGCTGCGCGTGGTGCTGCATCTGGTCACGGCCGCCGGCGCCCCGCTGACCGTCGACTTCGGACAGTTGGCGGCCGGCCGTCGCTCGTACCAAATGGATCTTTCGGGTTGTGGCGGCGAGTGCCGGCTGGCCGCCCTCGAGCTGGCGTCCCTCGCGGAGGGCGGCGATACACCCCCGGACCGCCCGGTCCGGTTTCACAGCCTGACCAGCGGAGGCGCCGCAGTGCCCGCGCTTGTCGACGTGAGCCGGTGGCGCGGCCCGGCGCGGGTCGACGGGCAGGGTCCGACGGTGTCCGCCGCAGACGGTGCGGTGGACCTGACCACACCCCCGGTCGCGTCCCGGCCCGGCGTCGACCGGACCGGGTTGGCCTACCTCGTCGACTCGCCGGTGCCCCTGCCCGTGGCGCACACCCGGCTGGCCTCGGCGAGCGGGGATCCCGGCGATCCGCGGCTCTCGCTCTTCGGCGGCGACGAGGTTCCGGTGCGCTTTTCCGGCGCGGTCACCGCGCTGCCGAGGGTGCAGGCGCGCGGTTACCTTGTCGACCTTGAGTTTGCGGACCGCCTCGCGGCCGACCCCGGCCTCGGTGACGAGGCGCAGGTGTGGCTGGCCGACGGCGCGCCCGACACGGTCGTCGACCGCCTGCGCGAGCAGGGGCTTGCCGTGCACGCCGACGACTCGATCGACGCGGCCCGCGCGCGGTATGGCGAGCAGGGCCCACCCCTCGCCCTCCGCTTCCAGCTCCTCGCCGGTGCGCTCGGCGTCTTCCTCGCCGCGCTCGCGCTGGCGGTGGCCGCCGCGGTGGAGCGCCCCGACCGCGCGGCCGAGCTCTCCGCCCTGCGCACGCAAGGCCTGTCGCGGCGGGCGGTGCGCCTTATCGGATACGGGGGCTATGCGGTGCTCGTCGTCGCCGGCGTGGCGATCGGGATCGGGGCGGCGGCGTTGGGCGGGACGCTGGTGGAGGCGGCGGTGCCGGTGTTCGTTGACGACTGGGCGGTGCTGCCGGTGGCCACCGGCCCGCGGGCGCCCGCTCTCGCCCTGGCCGCGCTGGGCGGCCTCGTCGTGCTCGGCTTCACCGGCGCGGTGGCCGCCAGTCAGCTTGTGCGGGCGACGGGCGGTGGCCGCCGGTGATCGCGCTCGTCTTCTCCATGCTGGCCGCCCGCAAGGCGCAGGCCGTCGCGGTGATGCTGCTCAGCCTCTTCGCGGTCGGCGCGGCCGTGGCCGGCCCGACATACCTGCGCGCCGTCGACCGCGCCGTCGTGAAGACCGAGGTCGGCGAGTCCGACCGCGTGGAGCAGACGGTCAGCCTGTCCGCGTTCGTGGGCGACGAAGAGGCGGTCACGTCGGAAGGCTTCGACTCCGTCGTGCCGCGGGCGCTCGACCTGCAACGGTTCGAGGTCGTCTACTCGGCGTCCTACGTCGTGCTCGGCATGGAGCCCGACCCCAACGTCTCGTGGCTTGTCTTCCGCTCCGACGTCTGCCCGCACCTGCGGATGGTCGCCGGCCGGTGCGTGATGGCGACCGGTGAGATCGTGCTCGGCGAGGCCACCGCGCGCCGCCTCGGCCTCGGGCCCGGCTCGACGATCAACATCACCTCCGCCACCTACAGCGAGCCCGCCCGCCGCTACGTGCCAGCCGGCCCGCCTGCCCTGCTGTCGGTCGTCGGGGTCTACAAGCCGCTCGACACCGCGAATGTCTACTGGGGACGGACGGGGTACTTCGCGCCCGGCAGCGCCGACAGTGAGCGTGAGCCGATCTTCGTAAACCGGCAGACCGCCGACGGCGTCGTGCACCCGCAGGACATGCGCTCGGTGGAGGCGGTGCCCGGGCCGGGCGCGCTCGACGCCGACCACATCGGGAGGGTCCGCGCCGACCTCGACGACCTGCGCGAGGAGCTGACCGGCGGCACCGGCGGGTCGCAGGCGTTCTTCGCGCAGCTCAACACCGAGCTCGGCGCGCTGCTCGACCGCATCGACGGGGCGCAGGTGCTGGCCCGGCGGGTGGTGCCGGTGGCCGCCGTGCCGCTGGTCGGGCTCTGCTGGTTCGTCATCTTCCTCGCCGTGGCGTACGGGACGGCCGGCCGCCGCCACGAGCTCGGCCTCGTCGCCCTCCGCGGTGCGCGTGGTCCCGTGCGCTGGTGGCTGAGCGCGGGCGAGAGCACGCTCGCGATCCTGGTCGGCGCCCCACTCGGCTACCTGGCCGGCACGCTCGCGGTGTGGCTGGCGGCCAGGGCCCGCTTCGGCGGCGGAGAGCTGACCCTGTCGGGCGAAGCCCTGCCGTATGCGGCGCTCGCCGCCGGCGGTGCCCTCCTGGCCGCCCTGCTCGCCCAGCGCCAGCAGCTCGCCAGCCCGGTGGCCGATCTGCTTCGGCGGGTGCCGGCCCGGGGCGGCAGCTGGCGTTCCACCGCGATCGAGGCGATCGTCGTCGTGCTCGCCGTGGTGGCGGTCTTCCAGCTGCGCGGCTTCGAGGGCGAGCTGGTGGGGCTGTCGCTTCTCGTGCCGTCGCTGGTCGCGGTCGCCATCGCGCTCGTCGCCGCCCGCCTGCTCATGCCGCTTGCCGGCCGGCTCGGCACCCGCGCGCTGCGCCGCGGCCGCCTCGGCCTCGCGCTCGGCACCCTGCACGTGGCCCGCCGCCCCGGCAGCCACCGCCTCTTCGTGCTGCTGGCCGTGGCGGTGTCGCTGCTCGGCTTCGCCGCGATGGCGGTCGACGTCGCGGCCCGATCCCGTGCCGAGCGGGCGTCCGTCGAGACCGGCGCCGACCGGGTTGTCACGGTCCTGCCGGTCGACGCGGGCAGGCTGCTCGCCGCGGTGCGCGAGGTCGATCCCGACGGGCGCTATGCGATGGCCGCGGCCGTCGTGCAGCCCGCCACGCCCGCCGGCCGCCCGATGCTGGCAGTCGACACCACCCGGCTCGGGCAGGTCGCGGTGTGGCGGCCGGAGTTCGGGCCGAGTGCCGGCGAGGTAACCCGGCTGCTGCGGCCGGCCACCCCCGAGCCGTACGTGCTGCGCGGCACCCGCGTCACCGCCGTCCTCGAAAGCCCCGCCCTGAGCGAGGGGCAGCTGCGGGTCGCGGTGTCACTGCGGCCGCTCGACGGGAGCCCGACGGTGCGGATGACGTTCGGCGTGCTCGACCCGGGCGTGCACACGTACACGGCGGAGGTGGGCTCCTGCGCCGGCGGCTGCCGCCTGCTCGGCTTCGACGCGATCTACGCGCGGAGCGGCTCGGAAAAGACTTCCATGGTCATCCGCGAGCTGCCCGGCCTCGTCTCCACCGAGCAGCTGGCCACCGGGTGGAAGGGCACCGCCGCGGGCGACGTCACGCCCGGCCCCGGTGGGCTCGCGGTCAGCGTCACCGCGACCGGCGCGCGGCAGCAGACCTGGGTGCTGGCGCCGGACGTGCCCACGCCGCTGCCCGTGGTGCCGGCCGGGCAGCTGCCGGACACGGTGGCGCTGACCGGGCTCGACGCCGACCGTCCCGTGCCGCAGGTCGTGTCCGAGGCGACCACGCTGCCGCGACTCGGCGCGCGCGGGGTGCTGACCGACCTTGAGTACCTCGAACGCCAGACCGTCGGTGGCACCCGCCTGACCGACCCGCAGGTCTGGCTGCGCCCGGACGCCCCGGCCGACGTCACCGACCGCCTCGCCGAGCAGGGCCTTGTCATCGCCGGCGACGACACGATGGCCGAGGCGCGGGCGCTGCTGGACAAGCGGGCGCCGGCGCTGGCGATCTGGTTCCACCTGCTGGCGGCCGGGTTTGCCGTGCTGCTCGGGCTCGGCGGTCTCACCCTGATGGCGGCCGTCGACCGGCGGCGCACCACCGACGACATGCGCGCACTCCGCCTGCAAGGCCTGCCCGCGCGGGCGGTGGGGCGGTCCGCGCTCTGGAGCTACCTGCCGGTGGTCGCGGCGGCGCTGGTGACCGGCGCGGTGGCGGCCGTCGTGGCGTGGTGGGTGGCCGGCGGATACCTGCCCGTGTTCGTGGACGACTCGCTCGTGCTGGCGCTGCCCCGGTGGCCGTCCCCGTCTGCCGCGGCACTGCCCGCGCTGCTCGCCGCGCTTGGCTTCATCGGCGCGGCGGTGGGCGTGGCGGCGGCGCTGCGCCGCTCCGTCGCAAGAGGCACTTTGGGGTGATGGCGTTGCAGCGCTGGGTGGGTTCGACTGGACCTCGCGCGTGCGAGACTAGGGAACCATGAGCGACCCACGGACCACTCCGTCGATCTTCACCCGCGGCGCGGTCGACCTCAGCGCGCTGCGCAGTCCCGCACCCACCCCGAGCCGCACCGAGGCGCCGGCCCGACAAGGCGCGCCTGGCGGACCGCCCGGCGGTGGCGCTGCCACTGTGATCGACGTCACCGAGGCCACGTTCCAGACAGAGGTGCTGGAGCGGTCGCTCACCGTACCGGTAGTCATCGATTTCTGGGCCGAGTGGTGCCAGCCCTGCAAGCAGCTCTCGCCGATCCTCGAAAAGCTCGCCGTCGAGGGTGGCGGCACGTGGGTGCTCGCCAAGGTCGACGTCGACAGCAACCCGAGGCTCGCGCAGATGTTCCGCGTCCAGGGCATCCCGATGGTCTACGCGGTGGTGGGCGGCCAGCCGGTCGACGCGTTCACCGGCGTCGTGCCGGAGACGCAGCTGCGCCAGTGGATCGACGCGGTGCTCAAGGCGGGCGGCGTGCAGCCGCCGACCGCGCCCGAGGACCCGCGGCTGATCGACGCCGACGACGCGCTGATGACCGGCGACCTCGACACGGCCGAGCAGGCGTACAAGAAGATCCTCGCCGAGTCGCCGGCCGACGCCGCGGCCGAGGCCGGGCTGGCGCACGTCGCCCTCGCCCGCCGGGTGGTGGGCGTCGACCCGCGTGCCGCGCTCGCCGACGCCGAGGCCAAGCCCGACGACGTGCCCGTCCAGCTGCTCGCGGCCGACGTCGAGGTGCTCAGCGGCCTCGCCGACGAGGCGTACAAGCGGCTGGTCGCCCTGGTCCGCCGCACGTCGGGCGACGAGCGCGAGGAGATCCGCAAGCATCTGCTGTCGCTGTTCGCGATCGCCGGACCTGACGACCCGGCGGTCTCCAGCGCGCGGCGGGCCCTCGCGAGCGCCCTCTTCTAGTGCCGCCCATGCGCCGCATCGCCATCCTCGACGCACCCTCCAACCTCGGACTGCGCCCGCCGACCGAGACGTCGGTGCCAGGCTGTGCGAAGGCGCCCGGCGCACTGCGCGACCACGACCTGGTGGCCCGCCTCGCCGCCCGCGACGCGGGCTGCCTGACCCCACCGCGGTACGACCCGGGCGACTGGCGTCCGGGCGACGGGGTGTGCCACGCCGAGCAGATCGCGGCGTACTCGGTGGCTTTGGCCGACCGCATCGGCTCGATCATCGACGGTGGCGAGTTTCCCGTCGTGCTGGGCGGCGACTGCTCCATCCTGCTCGGCTCCGCCCTGGCGATGCACCGGCTCGGCGAGGTGGTGGGTGGCCGCATCGGGCTGGTGTTCGTCGACGGCCACTCCGACTTCCGCCACCCCGGCAACGCCTCTTACGTAGGCGCCGCGGCCGGCGAGGACCTCGCGCTCGCCACTGGCCGCGGCCAGGCCGACCTGGCCGGCATCGAGGGGCGCCGCCCGTACTTCCGGGACGTCGACGTGGTCGTGCTGGGCATCCGCGCCCAGGATGAGTACCGGCTCGACCTCCAGGCGGCGGGCATCATCACCCGCCCGGTGCCCGCCCTCCGCGTGGAGGGCGCGGCCCGCACCGCCCAGTGGGCCCGCGACCAGCTGAGCGACTGCGCAGGCTACTGGGTGCACATAGACGTGGATGTGCTGGACCCCGCGGTGATGCCCGCGGTGGACGCCCCAGACCCGGGCGGCATCGCGTTCGCCGAGCTGGAGCTGCTGCTGAGCGGCCTGGTGGACACCCCGCACTGCCTGGGGGTGGAGCTCACTGTCTTCGACCCGGATTATGACCCGGACGGCTCGTACGCGGCCGAGATCGTCGACACCGTGGTGGCCGGCCTGTCACCCGTCCGCATGGCCGACCCGCTCCCGCTCCCGCCTCCGTCGCCCACTGCCGCTCCCGTCGTGCTCTCGCCGGTGGCGGATGCCGGTGAGGTCGGGGCGCCGTCCGGCGGCTCTTCCGGGTCGGCGGCGGCTGGGCTTCCGCCCGGGTCCGCAGGCGCGCCGCCCGACGCTGGCGACCTCTCGCCTGACGCTGGCGACCTGTCGCGGGAGGCTGGCAGCTTGTCGCCCTCGGCTGGTGGCTCGCCGTCCGAGGCTGGCCGGCCAACGGCGGAGGCCGGATGGCTCACGCCCGAAACGACTGGCCCGTGGCTCGACTCCGGCTCTCGCCCGCCCGAGCCCCGTGGTCCCTGGCTGGAATCTGACCGGGATTCGCTCGAGGACGATGACCTTTCGGCGGGCGTATCCCCCGAGGCCGGCGGCCCCTGGCCCGACGCCGTCACGCCTTCGCCCGACGCTGGCGAGCCGTCGCCCGACGGTCCCTGGCCCGAGGACGGCACCTCCTCGCCCGATGCTGACGGCGCCGCGGCCGAGACCGACGAGCCGGACACCGACGACTCTCCGCTGGAGCCCGCCCACGTCTCCCACGACGCCGATCCATCCTCGCCGGAAGCCGGCCGACCGTCGCCGGACGGTGGTCGACCTTCGTCCGAGACGGGTGGGTCTTCGTCTTCGCCCGAGGCCGGTGGGCCTTCGCCGGAGGTCGGTGGGCTTTCCCCCGAGGCCGGCGGCGCGGAGGGTGCCACCCAGGATGGCGCTCCCGTCACCGCACCGTCCGATGTGGAGGCTGCCGACGCTGACGACACCGAGCCGTCCACGGCCGTGTCGGCGCCCGCCGAGGTCAGGCCCGTCCCGGTCACGCCGTCGGCGCGCAAGCCATCGCATTACGAGTCCGACACGGCCTCGATAACCTCTGCCGCCCACGCGGCATCGGCCTCCGCGACATCCAGCGCGGGCACCGCGCCATCCGTCCCACCGCTGCTCGGCGACAGCGCCGCCGCCGAACTGTTGGCCGCTGCCGCCGCGGCTGCCGGCATCCGCAAGCCTCCCGCCGCCCGCAAGGCCCCGGACGACAAGCCCACTGTTTCGCAGTCGGCTGCGGGGCCGGAGCCCATCGGTTCGCGGCGTGAGCCCGCCGACCCGCCGTTGGACGCGGAGTCGGAGCCCATCGGTTCGCGGCGTGAGCCCGCCGACCCGCCGTTGGACGCGGAGTCGGAGCCCACCGGTGCGCAGCGTGAGACCGCCGCCTCGCAGATGGGTGCGGAGCCGCCGCAGCCCGGCGACGACGAAAAGCCCGACCCCGCCAAGGCGGACGACAAAGCTGCAGGGCGCACGATGCCGGAGCGGGACTCGGCCGGGCGGTTCAAGGCCGCGTCGGATTCGGGGGCGTCGCAGAAGGGCGGCCTTGACCCGGCACGTCGGGCGAGGGATGAGGCGGAGTCGGGCCAGCCGGACCAGGCCGATCCGGAGTCGCGTCCCCGTGGCCGTCCCGGGTCGGACTCGACGTTGCGCCGCAAGGCCGAGTCGGCGTGGATGGGCGTCTCGGCCGACCTCGCCGCGCGGAGGGGCACGCCCGCTGAGCGGGCCGCGCGGCGGGCGGGCGAGGTGGGACCGTTCGGGCTGCGGAGGGACGGTGACTCGGAGCCGGCCGCACCGCGTAGCGACGACGGCGAGCCGGGGCCGGCGAAGCTGGGCCGCGGCGATGACGTTCCGGGACTGCCAAACCCCCGCCAGAGCGACGAGGACCGCCTGCCGGCGAAGCTGCGCCGGGCCGACGACGATATGGGGCTGGGCAGGCTGCGGCGGGGCGGCGACGGTGACCCAGGGTCGGGTGGGCTGCGTCGGGGCGGCGATGACGACCTGGGGCCGGGCAAGCTCCGCAGGGGCGGCGACGACCAGCGGCCAGGCGGGCTGCGACGCGGCAGCGACGACGACCCAGGGCCGGGCAGGCTGCGACGGAGCGGCGACGACGACCCAGGGCCGGGCAGGCTGCGACGGAGCGGCGACGACGACCCAGGGCCGGGCGGGCTGCGACGGAGCGGCCACGACGATCCAGGGCCGGGCGGGCTGCGGCGGAGCGACGACGATCTGGGGCCGGGCGGGCTGCGACGCGGCAGCGACGACGACGCAGGGCCAGGCAGGCTCCGACGGAGCGGCGACGAGGACCACGGGCCAGGCAAGCTGCGGCGGAGCGACGACGACCAGCGGCCGGGCGGGCTGCGGCGGAGCGCCGACGATCTCGGGCCGGGCAGGCTGCGCCGGGGTGGACAGGCCGAGTCGTCGTGGAAGGACGATGAGGCCCAGCCGCCCGCGGACGAGGACGCGCAGGCGGAGCCGGCGGACTTGGGGGCGAGGGACAACGGCGAGGTGCCGGAACCGCGTCCACGGCCGGGTGGGGGGACGTCCGTGCCGGCGTTCGAGCCGTTTGGCCCGCCAGCCAAGGCGGGGCCCGGTCGCCTGCGCCGCCCCAAGAAGGGCCTGCCGGGCGAAAACGCCTAGACCTTGATCGGCGCGGCCCGGGCCGAGGCAGGGCCTGGGTCGAGGCACGAGGCAGAACGCGGGCCGAGGCAGGGCGCGCCGCGAGGCAGGGCGCGCCGCGAGGCAGGGCGCGCCGCGAGGCAGGGCGCGGCGCGAGGCAGGGCGCGGCGCGAGGCAGGGCGCGGCGCGAGGCAGGGCGCGGCGCGAGGCAGGGCGCGGCGCGAGGCAGAGCACGGGACGAGGCACCGCCAGGGCGAGGCAGGGCGCGAGGCGACGCCAGCGCGGATCGCCTCGCGGTTGCCGTTAAAGCCGGCCCCCAAAACGCAAACCCCCAAAAGCGTGCGGCCGGATCCCCCAGATCCGGCCGCACTATCAGGGCAAAGTCAGGCGAGGCCGCGCAAGAACCTCTCCGCTACCGGCACCGAGCTCTTGCCGCTGTCGCCGCCCTTCTCGACGAAAACGGCGAACGCGATGTCGCCCTGCCACCCCACCCACCAGGCGTGGGTGTTGGCCGGATTGTTGTCGAACTCGGCGGTGCCGGTCTTGCCGTACACCGGCTCGCCCGGAACGTCCTTCAGCGCGGACCCCGTGCCCTCCGTGACCACCTCGCGCATCATCGTGCGGACGGCCTCGACCGATCCGGCGTTGAGCTCGGGGCCGGGCGCGGCCTTCTCCGCCGGCGCGGGCTCGGTCAGGATCGTCGGCTGCTGCCACTGTCCGCGCGCCACCCCGGCCGTCGCCGCCGCCATCGCCAGCGGGCTGACCACCGTCGTGCCCTGGCCGAACGAGGCCGACGCGCGCTCCGTCGCCGAGCCGCCGGTCGAGACCTTGCCGCTGAACGCGTCGATGCCCAGGCTCCACTTGCCCTCCAGGCCCAGCGCGCGGCCGGCGGTGGCCAGGCCGTCGTCGCCGAGTTTGGGGGCGAGGCCGATGAAGGCGGTGTTGCACGAGCGGGCGAAGTCCACGCGGAACGGGACGTTGCCGAGGGCCATGTCGTGCGAGTTCTTGTACGAGCGGCCGTCCACCGTGGCGTTCTTGGGGCAGTTGACCTTGGTGTCGAGCGTCACCGCGCCCTTGTCGAGCAGGGCCAGCGCGGAGACCATCTTGAACGTCGACCCCGGCGGTACCGACGCGTCGAACGCGAGGTTGACGTCCCCCGTGTTGGCGACCGCGGCCACCGTGCCGTCGTGCACCCGCACCGCGACAAGGGCGGCGGGCTTGCCGGTGCCGCGAAGCGCGTTGTCTGCGGCACGCTGGATCTTCGGGTCAAGGGTGGTCTTCAGCGGGGCACCCGGCTTGGGCTCGGCCCGGAACACCTCCGCCACCTCCTCGGTGGTCTTTTCGGTGCCTTCGCCGCTCTTTCGCACGATCTTGACGATCTGTCCGCTGCCGCCGCGTAGCTGGTCGTCGTACCGCTCCTGCAGCCCACCGTGCCCAACCACATCACCCACGACGTACTTGCCCGGATTGTTGTCGATGTCCTCTTTCTGTACCGGGTCGACGGTGCCGAGCAGCGCGCGGGCAAACTCGCGGGTGGGCGCCAGATAGCGGTTCTCGTCGCGGTACCGCGTGCCGGGCAGTGCCTGGAGCCGGTCCCGGACCTTCAGGTACACCTCCTTGCGGAGCGTGACCACGTCGACGAAGTGGGTCGGGTCAGCGGCGGCCGCGCGCGCCGGGAGGTCGGCCAGGTCGACGTCGACCTGTGCCGACTTGAGGATCTTGTCCAGGTCCTTGACCAGCTGCTCCATGCCCACCACCCGGCCTGGCTCGATGCCGACCACGACCACCGGGCGGGACTCCACGATCGCCTTGCCCGCGGCGTCGAGGATGGGCGCCCGATCGGAGGTTTCCCGTTCGATCGCGAACTCGTCACCCTGTGTGAGTTTCTCCTGGACGACCTTGGGCTCCCAGATCACCTGCCACTTGTCGTCGCTGCTCTTGTTGAGGCGGACGGTGGTCGGGTACGTCCAGTGCGCGCCGCCCGGCAGCGTCCAGTCGACGTTGACCGTGCTGGTGGCGATGTCTTCGGTGACCGACGGCTCACCCGTGCGGGTGAGTGCCGGCGGGGTGGTCGCGAGCGCGCCCGAGAGCGCCTTGATCTCGGTCACCACGTCGGCGGCCGGGATCTTCTGCCCGCCCGGGTTGATGAAGCCCACCGCGTCGAGATTGCCCGAGCGCCACCCGGACAGGAACGCGTCGACGCTCTTTTCCGGCCCATCATCGCTTCCGCAGGCGGTTAAAACGCCCGCGGCCAGCACAATCGCCGCCACCCCGTAAGTCACACGCATGCCGTGACGGTAGTACGGGCCCCGAGGGCACCGGAGCCCCGCATGGTGCCTATACCGCCTAGGCCCGGGTACTTGGGAAGGGCCTAGTCTGAACAGAGACGGCCCACAGCGTGGTGGGTCGAGGGGGGAGCGTGCACCCATGGTCCGGCGAGCGGACACATCTTCGGCCGACCGGATCGGCGCCGGCGCGAGCGTCGACACCATTTCGGATGGTCCGCTCCCAGAGTTACCGAGTGTCGACGAGGTGGAGGACGCCGAGATCGACGAGCCGGTGCCGAGCACGGAGCGCCTCGTCGCACAGGCCGTGGCGCTGGCCGGCGACGACCTCGACTCGGCGGCGCTCGTCGACAGGTTCTGGCGGTTCGCGCCGGACGAGGAGCTGATCGGATACACGGCGGCCGAAATGCTCGGCGCCGCGCGCAGCCACCGCGAGCTGGCCGAGCAGCGGGTGCCGGGCGAGCTCAAGCTGCGGATCAGCGAGCCGGACGCGGCCGACGACCACACCGTGATCGAGATCGTCACCGACGACATGCCGTTTCTCGTCGACTCGGTGACCGCGCTGCTGACCGCCCACCACCTCGACGTACACCTGCTGGTGCACCCGCTGATCGTGGTGCGCCGCGAGCCGCTCGGCAAGCTGGCCGAGGTCGCCTCCGAGGTCGAGGCCGACGACGCGATCGACGGCGACATCGTCGAGAGCTGGATGCACATCGAGGTCGACCCGGTCCGCGACGCGGTCGCCCGCGACCAGCTGCGCCGGGAGCTGCAGCGGGTGCTCACCGACGTGCGCGAGGCCGTCGAGGACTGGCCGAAGATGCGCCGCAGGGCGACGGCCATCGCCGACCAGCTCGCCGCCGCGCGCAACACCCCGGACCGCCCGCCGGTCCCCGAAAAGGACATCACGGACTCCGTCGAGCTGTTGCGGTGGTTGGCCGACGACCACTTCACCTTTTTGGGGTACCGGGAGTACAGGCTCGTCGACGGCGAGGGTGACGAAAAGCTGCTGGAGGCGGTCATGGGCACCGGCCTCGGCATCCTGCGCCAGGATCAGACCACGCCGCGAGTGATCTCCTCGATGACGCCGGAGGCGTACGAGAAGGTGCTGGAAAAGCGCCTCTTGATCATTACGAAGGCCAACTCGCGCGCCACCGTCCACCGCTCGGCGTACCTGGACTACATCGGCATCAAGATGTTCGACGCGGCCGGTGACGTGATCGGCGAGCGGCGCTTCCTCGGCCTGTTCTCCACGGCGGCGTACCGCACGAGCGTGCGCGACCTGCCCGTCGTGCGCCGCAAGGTGACCGAGGTGCTCGACCGCTCCGGCCTCTCGCCGCGCAGCCACTCCGGCAAGGACCTGCTCCAGATCCTGGAGACGTACCCGAGGGACGAGCTCTTCCAGATCAAGACCGACGACCTGTACCACGCGGTCATCGGCGTGCTGCGCATGGCCGGCCGCCGCCAGTTGCGCCTCTTTCTACGGCGCGACGGGTACGGGCGTTTCATCTCCTGCCTCATCTACCTGCCGCGCGACCGCTTCACCACGCAAAACCGGCTGAAGATGCAGGAGATTCTGCTGCGCGAGCTCAACGGCATCGGCGTCGACTACACCACCCGGGTGACGGAGTCCACGCTCGCCCGCGTCCATTTCATCGTGCGCACCGAGCCGGGCAACCCGCCGGGCGAGGTCGAGCCGGACGCGCTCGCCGAAGAGCTGGCCGACGCCACCCGGCTGTGGGAGGACGACTTCCGGCTGGTGCTGGAGCGCAAGCTCGGCGACGAGCAGGCCAAGCGCCTCTACCACCGGTACGCGGAGGCGTTTCCCGAGGGGTACAAGGACGAGCACGCCCCGTTCGAGGCGGTCAAAGACCTCGCCAAGCTGGAGCTGCTCGACGAGCCGGGACAGCTGGAGATGCACCTGTTCCGCAAGGACCAGGACTTCGGCAACGTGCGGTTCAAGATTTACCGGTACGGCGAGCCGATGGTCCTCTCCGCCGTCCTGCCGGTGCTGCACTCCCTGGGCGTCAAGGCGATCGACGAGCGGCCGTACGAGCTGGGCCGCCTCGACGCCGCCGTCTACCTGTACGACTTCGGCCTGGCGCTGCCCGAGGCACACCGCGACCTCGGCGAGGTGCGGCCGCACGTGGAAAACGCGTTCGCGGCCGCGTGGCGGGGAGAGGCCGAGGTCGACGGCCTCAACGAGCTGGTGCTGCGTGCCGGGCTGACCTGGCGGCAGGTGGTGGTGCTGCGGGCGTACGCGAAGTACCTGCGCCAGGCGGGCACCTTCTTCTCGCAGCGGTACATGGAGACCACGTTCATCGAAAACCCGGTGATCGCGGGGCTGCTGGTGCGCCTCTTCGAGACCCGCTTCGCGCCCCGCCCCGCGCTGAGCGACCAGGAGCGCGAGGAGCGCAGCACCGAGCTGATCGAGGAGATCGGCAAGCAGCTCGACGCGGTGGAGAGCCTCGACCAGGACCGCATCCTGCGCTCGTACCTGCGGCTGATCCAAGCCACCCTCCGCACCTCCTTCTTCCAGCGCGGCAGCGAGCAGCGGCCCAAGTCGTACATCGCGTTCAAGCTCGACCCCCAGGCGATCCCGGACCTGCCGGCGCCCCGGCCGAAGTTCGAGATCTTCGTGTACTCGCCCCGCTTCGAGGGCGTCCACCTGCGCTACGGCCCGGTGGCGCGCGGCGGTCTGCGCTGGTCAGACAGGCGTGAGGACTTCCGCACCGAGGTGCTCGGCCTGGTCAAGGCGCAGTCCGTGAAAAACGCGGTGATCGTGCCGGTGGGCGCCAAGGGCGGCTTCGTGCTGAAGAAGAAGCCGGGCGACCGTGACGAGGCGGTGGAGTGCTACAAGCTCTTCATCAACGCGCTGCTGGACGTCACGGACAACATCGTCGGCGGCAAGGTCACACCGCCGCGAGACGTGGTGCGCCACGATCCCGACGACACGTACCTCGTGGTGGCCGCCGACAAGGGCACCGCCACGTTCTCCGACATCGCCAACGAGATCTCGGTGCGGCGCGGGTTCTGGCTCGGCGACGCGTTCGCCTCCGGCGGCTCGGCCGGCTACGACCACAAGAAGATGGGCATCACCGCCCGCGGCGCGTGGGAGTCGGTCAAGCGCCACTTCCGCGACCTCGGGGTGGACACGCAGACCCAGGACTTCGCGGTGGTCGGGGTCGGTGACATGTCCGGCGACGTCTTCGGCAACGGGATGCTGCTGTCCCGCCACATCAAGCTCGTGGCCGCCTTCGACCACCGGCACATCTTCGTCGACCCGACGCCGGACCCTGAAGCCTCCTATGTGGAGCGGCGGCGACTGTTCGAGCTGCCGCGCTCGTCGTGGGCGGACTACGACGCCACGCTCATCTCCGAGGGTGGGGAGTCTTCCCCCGTACCATGAAATCCATCCCGATCACGCCGCAGATGCGCGTGGCGCTCGGCCTCGACGAGGGTCTGCAGGCCCTCACCCCGCAGGAGCTCATGCGCTCGATCCTGCTGGCGCCGGTCGATCTACTGTGGAACGGCGGGATCGGCACCTACGTCAAGGCGGCCGACGAGTCCAACGTGGACGTCGGTGACAAGGCCAACGACGCGATCCGGGTCAATGGTGGGCAGCTGCGCGCCAAGGTGGTCGGCGAAGGCGGAAACCTCGGGCTGACGCAGCGGGGACGGGTCGAGTTCGCGCTCAAGGGCGGGCACATCTACACCGACTTCATCGACAACTCGGCCGGTGTCGACTGCTCCGACCACGAGGTCAACATCAAGATCCTGCTCGGCGGCGCGGTCGCCGACGGCGATATGACCACGCCGGAGCGGGACGCGCTGCTGGCCGAGATGACCGACGAGGTCGCCGAGCTGGTCCTGCGGGACAACTACGACCAGGCGTGCGCGCTGGGCAACGCGCGGGCGCAGGCCGACTCGCTGCTGCCCGTGCACCGGCGGATGCTGACCGAGCTGGAGCGCACCGGTGGGCTCGACCGCCAGATCGAGGCGCTCCCCACGGACGAGGAGCTGGACGTGCGGGCGAGCGGGCTGACGACGCCCGAGTTCGCGGTGCTGCTCGCGTACGTGAAGATCGCGCTGGAAAAGGAGCTGCTCGCCGACCCGATCGCCGACGAGGAGTGGGTGGCGGACGTGCTGGTCGAGTACTTTCCCACGCCCCTGCGCGAACGCTGCTCCGGCCGCATGGGCGGGCACCGGCTGCGCCGCGAGATCGTGGTGACCCAGCTCGTCAACGAGGTCGTCAACCGCGGCGGCACGTCCTTCGTGTTCCGGGCCATCGAGGAGACCGGTGCCTCGGCCGCCGACATCATCCGGGCGTACGTGGTGGTGCGCGAGGTCTTCGGCCTCCGCGACCTCTGGGCGGCGGTGGAGGCACTGGACAACCGGGTGTCGACGTCCGCACAGACAATGATTTACCTGGAGAGCCGGCGGCTGCTCGACCGTGCCGTGCGGTGGTTGGCCTCCTCGCGACGGTCCCCATTGGACGTGCCCGGCGAGATCGAGCGGCTGCGCCCTGGCATCACCACCCTCCTGCCCAAGCTGGAGACGCTCTTCCGCGGCACGGAGCGGGACACGCTGCGCGCCCACGCCTCCGGGCTCGCCTCGCACGGCCTGCCCGAGCCGCTCGCCGAGCAGGCCACCCGCCTCGTGTACGGCTTCGGCCTGCTCGACGTGGTGGAGGTCGCCAACCGCACAGGCCATCAGCTGGACCGGGTGGCGGAGGTCTACTTCGTCCTGTCGGAACTGTTCCGGGTCGACGAGCTGCTGTCGAAGATCTCGCTGCTGCCCGGGAAGATCGGTGGCAGACGCTGGCCCGCATGGCGCTCCGCTACGACCTGTACGCCGCGCTCGCCGCGCTCACCGCGGAGGTGCTCAACTCCACGCCCGACGACGTGGCGGCACCGCAGCGCGTCCGGGCCTGGGAGGAGGAGAACGCCTCGTCGATCGCCCGCACCCGCAACGCGATCGGGGAGTTCGGCGACTCGCGGGCCGACCTGGCGGCGCTTTCGGTACTCCTGCGCCAGATCCGCACGCTCGTCCGGACCGCCGCAGCGGCGTGATCCGGACCACAACGAGGCGCGCGTGGTGAGCCGCTGGACAGGTAAAGTCGTTGGCGATGCTCGATAAGCGCCTATACCACCACCTCGTGACCTGGCTGGGCCAATGGCCCGCCGGTCAGCCGCTGGTTGTCGTCGGCTCCGAGCGGCGCACCCAGCCGGCTTGGGACGGCAAGCTCTACCCGATGGTGGGTGTCGGCGCACCGGGCGGCACGGTCATCTCCGTGGCACCGACCCGCGCGGCCGCCGCGCGGGTGCTCGCCGACCAGCCCCTCGACGACCTGCTCGCCAAGCTGCCCACGGCACTCGGCCTCGACGACGGGCGCCGGGCCTACCGGGGCGTGTTCCGCTACTCGCTGGAGCCCGAGGCGATGCCCGACGCCGGGGAGTGGCTGCCGCACGACCACGCCGTGGTGCCGGAGTGGCTGTGGCCGTTCGGCGGCGACGTGCTTGTCGCCCGCGACCCCGACACGGGGGCATACCTTGCCGGAGTGGGCATCAAGCGCCACGACTCCCACGGCAACGAGCTGTCCGTCGGCACGGAGGAGGCCGCGCGCGGCCGAGGCCTGGCCCGCCGGCTCGTGGCACAGGCCGCGCGGCGGGTGCTCGACGAGGGCGCGGTGCCGACCTACCTGCACGCTTTCGACAACACAGCCTCGGCGAAGGTGGCGGAGGCGGCCGGCTTCCCCGACCGCGGCTGGACCGTCTACGGCGTTTAGCAAAATTTGAGCTACCGCGACGCCCGTCGTGGTCCAGACCGTCGCTCCCGCGGCCTCACCGTCCGCGGTTGGTCGCGGGTTCCAGCCCGCTTTACCTGGGTGGTAATCGACGGGTCCGCGGCGCCGTGACAGGGTCGGATCATGAGTGATTTCAAGGAACTCGCCGACCGGTACATCGCCACGTGGAACGAGCCGGACGCCGACGCGCGCCGCGCCGCGATCGCCGCGCTGTGGGCGGAGGACGGCACCTACATCGACCCGCTCGCGTCGGTGGCCGGGCACGACGGCATCGGTGCGGTCATCGCCGGCGCGCGTGAGCAGTTTCCCGGGTTCACGTTCCGCCTGCTCGGCCCGGTCGACAGCCACCACGGGATCGGCAGGTTCGCCTGGGAGCTGGTGCCCGACGCCGGCGGTGAGTCCGTAGTGGAGGGATCGGACGTGGCGGTCCTGGACGGTGACGGGCGAATCCTGGGCGTCTACGGCTTCCTCGACAAGGTGCCCGCGTCACAGTGACTGCAGGTACTTCCTCGTCTCCTCGTCGGCGGGGAAGAAGCTCTCGATGACGAGCTCGGCGACGGTGATGTCCAGCGGCGTGCCGAACGTCGCCGTCGTGCTGAAGAACGCCAGCTCCCGCTCCCGGTGCCGCAGCCGCAGCGGTACCGCGAAATCGCCCGGGCTCTGCTGACTGGCTCGCTCCGGCCCCGGATGCCGGCTCAATCCGGGCTGGTCGCTTCGCGTCCAGCTCCGGGTCGAGCCAGCCCCGGGGTCGGGCACCTCGCCGCCGGGGTAGCCGCGCAGCTCCTCGTAGAGCGCCGCGAGCTCGTCGTCGCCGGCGACCAGCTGGCGGCGCAGGCGTTCGAGCAGGTGGGCCCGCCACTCGGGCAGGTTGGCGACACGGGGCGCCATCCCGTCGGGGTGGAGGGTGATCCGCATGACGTTCGCCGGCGGGGCGAGCAGGTGCGGGGCGACTCCCTCGGTGAGCAAGGCCACGCTGCTGTTGGCGTCGACAAGCTGCCAGCCCCGGTCGACCACCACCGCCGGGTACGGCTCGTGGCCGGCCAGGATCTGCCGGATCGCCGCGCGGACGGCGGACAGGTGTGGCGAGTCGAGGGGTGCCGCGGCGTAGGCGGGCGCGTAGCCGGCCGCCACCAGCAGCTCGTTGCGCTCGCGCAGCGGCACGTCGAGGTGCTCGGCCAGGTGCAGCAGCATCTCGCGGCTGGGTGCCGCCCGGCCGGTCTCCACGAAGCTCAGGTGCCGCGTGGAGACCTCGGCCTGGATGGCCAGCTCGAGCTGGCTGAGCCGCCTCGTCTGGCGCCACCGGCGCAGGAGCTGTCCGACCGTCACACTGTCGATGCTAAGGAGTTGCCGGGGACCAGTGCGTCGGACGGTGACCTTGGCGCGGGCGCGGCCGCTGGCGGCGTCGCGGGGGCGCCTGCTCGCGGGGCACGGGCTCCGCGCTGGGCACGCGGTCGAGCACGGTGTTGGCCTGGCGGTCGACGAGCCTGGTGACGAGCTGCTGGGCGTAGCCGAGCACGAGCGCGTACGCCACGATCTGCTGTGGACTGTCCAGACCGGACAGTCCCGGGAAGAACTCGCCGCCGAGCAGCAGCAACGCGGTCAGCGACACCAGGGCGCCGGCGGGGAGCTTGAGGAGGGCGAGCGCGACGGGCACCCCGTACGGGGTCGAGGTGCCGCGCATGCCGCGGATCGCCACCATCGCGCTGAGCGAGCCGCCCACCAGGCCGAGCAGCTCGACCAGGAAGACGTCCCAGCCGCTGGGGCCGCTCGCGCCGGCCGGGCAGCTCTGCACCTCCGCGCCGCCCGGGGCGATGTTTGTGAAGCAGAGGTTGATCAGGTCGGGCTTGGCCGCGCCGATCCACGCCAGCGCCAGGACGAGCGCGAGCATGAACAGGGTCGAGCCGATGATCAGGTTGCGGAGGCTGCGCACCCGCGCGTACTGCTCGTCCGCGGCCGTGAAGCCCCACTGGAGCGCGGTGCGGTAGGCGGCGCGCTCGACCGCGGCGGGGCGCTCCCGGTCGTCGGGCTTGGGCCAGTCGTCGATCAGCTGCCGGCGGGCTTCGGCGCGGCGCGGGTCAGGCTGGCTGAAGACCTGCTCCAGGAGCGCGATAACGGCGTGCCGCCCCGCGGAGAGGTCCTCCTTGGCGGCCACCGACACCAGCAGCAGCTCCGCGTTGTGCAGGTGCGCCCAGGCGGCGGTGACGTGCGCCCCCGTCCACCAGTCGTACGTGCCGCGAAACCACCGCCGCCGGTCGGCGGCCTCCAGAGCGGACCGGAGATGTCTGTGCACCGACGCGCGCGTGATGCGCCACGCCTCGGTGTCCACTCTGGTCGACTCGAGCTGTGCCTCGATCAGCGCGGCGCGGGCGGCGACGATCTCTCGCCATCCGCCCACCCGCTTGCGGCGGCGGTCGGTCTTTTCCTGGCGCGCGTGAGGTTCGGCCATGCACTCCGGAATCCCATGCTCACGGAGCGCTGTCAACCGCTGTGTCGCCAAGGCGTCGCGCGGTCACCCCACCGGGCAGGTCAAGCCGGCGAGATCAACCGGTGCCGCATGGTGCCCAGACCCTGGATCGTGGTCTCCAGAACGTCGCCGACCGCCAGGTAGCGCGGCGGCTTGCGGCCCATGCCCACGCCCGGCGGCGTGCCGGTGAAGATGAGGTCGCCGGGGAGCAGCGTGCACACGCCGGACAGGTACTCGATCAGCTCGGGGATCGAGAAGACCATCGAGCTCGTGTTGCCGTCCTGCATGACCTCGCCGTTGACGGTGCAGGTCAGCGCCAGGTCGGCCGGGTCGCCGGCCTCGTCGAGCGTGACCAGGTAGGGCCCCACCGGGCCAAAGCCGGGGTACGACTTGGCGAGGCTGAACTGCGGCGGCTGCCCGCGCCGCTGCACCTCTCGCTCGGAGATGTCCTGCCCGACGGCGAGGCCGGCGACGTGGGCCCACGCGTCATCGGCGCGCACGCCGGTGGCGGCCCGGCCGATCACCGCGACGAGCTCGACCTCCCAGTCCACATTGGCGCTGGGCAGCACGATGTCGCCGTACGGCCCGGCGATGGCGGTGACGAACTTCGTGAAGATCATCGGGTACTCGGGCAACGGGTGGCCCGACTCGGCCGCGTGGTCCGCGTAGTTGAGGCCGACCGCGAAGACCTGCCGAGGCCGCGGCGAGATCGCGCCGATCGCCGCCTCGTCGAGCTTGCCGGTCGGCGCGGGGCCCTGCGCCGCCCACGCCGTGAAGTCTTCCCACACCTCGTACGCCGACTGCGGGTCGGGCCCGAACCGGCCCTCGCTCGCCGTAGCCACGTCGACAACCTCGTCGCCCGTCACGATGACGAGGCGCCCGCCCTGATTCGCCAGCCGCATGCGCGCACCCTACTCGACGGTGAAGCCCCAAGTGGATCTAGAGATCGTGCGTTCCAGGATCTGAGCCAGCGGTCGGCTGGAAGAGACGAACCGCGGGCCCGGTCGGGGGACACCGGGCCCGCGGTTCGTTTGTTTCCCCAGGTCATGGTCTCTTGTGTGCCAGCGTTCTCGCTCGCTCACGTGCCGGAAACGCTACGTGCGAGTAAATGGCCTTTCAAGAGGAGAAGGGCGGAAATAGTCCGTTCGGCCGAGGAGCGCTCGACTACGCAGAGTTATGCCAGGCCAAGGGCTTCGGCGGCGGCCCGACCGTTGGCGTGGCTCGCGCCGTACGTGGTGACGAACGCCCGCGCGCCCACCGGCCGCCACTGCGACGGCCAGCCCATCTCGACCACGGTGACCGGGTGTGAGGCGGCCAGCGCCTCGATCAGCGCGCGCGCCTCCGGCACCCGGTGCGCGTGCCGCCCGACGACCACGATCGGCCGGGCACCGGCGCGCGTGAGCAGATCGGCCGCGACCGCGTCGGCGGCCGCCACGCGCACCTGCTCGGTGCCGTTGATGTGCGGGCCGAGCCCCCACGGCACCGGCCCTTCGGCGATCGTCGAGGAAGCGACGAGCTGCACGACCAGCGGCGCGCCGAGCCCGGCCATCCCGTCCAGGCTTCCTTCCACCTGGACGGCGCGCCGCGCGGCCGCGTACCCGAGATCGGTCGTCGTGACCTGGGCCGGTGCGGACCGCGACGCCCACGCGGCGAGCGCGTCGACGCGGGCGGCGGCCTCCTCGACCCGCGCGAGAGGGAGGCGCCCGTCGGAGATGGCGCCCACGATCTCGGCTGCGACGTCCTCGACAAGAGCCGCGTCCACCTGCGCGCCGATGCAGAGCAGGTCGGCGCCGGCGGCGAGCGCGGGAACGGCGGCGCGCGCCGTGCCACCCGCCGCCAGCGCGGCGCCCTTCATCTCCAGCGCGTCGGTGATGACCGCGCCGGTGAAGCCCAGCTCACCGCGGAGCAGGTCGACGAGCGCCGCGCGGCTGAACGTGGCCGGGCCGTCGCCGGTCAGCTCCGGTACCCGGATGTGCGCCGTCATGATCGATCGGGTGCCGGCCTCGACCACCGCGGCGAACGGCGGCAGGTCGCGGCCGCGCAGCACGTCCAGCGGGGCATCCACAGTGGGCAGTTCGAGGTGCGAGTCGGCGACCGTCGCGCCGTGCCCGGGGAAGTGCTTGGCGCACGCGGCCACCCCGGCGTCCTGCAGGCCGGCCACGGCCGCGGCGGCGTGTGCCGCCACCTGCTGGGGGTCGGCGCCGAACGAGCGGGTACCGATGATCGGGTTTTCGGCGGCGGTGTTGACGTCCACGGTGGGCGCGAGGTTGAGGTTGATGCCGAGCGCGGCGAGCTCGCCGCCGATCGCCTCGTACACCCGCTGCGTCAGCGAGGTGTCACCCACCGCGCCGAGAGCGGCGTTTCCGGGATATGGACTCCCGGTCGCGTGGGCCAGGCGGGTGACGTCGCCACCCTCCTCATCGATGGCGATCAGCACGTCGCCGCGGGCCTCGCGCAGGGCGGCGGTGATGGCGGCGACCTGCGTAGGCTCTGCGATGTTGTATCCAAACAGCGTGTAACCGGCCAGCCCGTCACCGACCAGGTCCACCGCCCACTGCGGCGCGCTGGTGCCGGGGAAGGCGGCGAGCAGCGTACGCAGGGCAAGCCGGCGCAGCCCAGGATCGAGCGACATGATGGGAACCCCTTCTGTCCAGCCGGCTGACCGCTGGAGCGGCCCTAGACGATTACGCTACGCCTACCCGGTTAAGTGAGTAAGGTTTAACTGTTAAGTCTCCTAAATACTAGAGGACGGTAGATGGGGTCTCCACGCCTACCCGGTACGCCGCGGCTCCTGCGCGCGCTGAACGATCGCGCCGCCCTGGAGCTCCTGCTCTCGCGCGGGCCCCTCACTCGCGCCCAGCTTGGCGAGCTGACCGGGCTCAGCAAGGTGACCGCGTCCCAGCTGGTGGAACGGCTGGAGGAGCGCGGCCTCGTCACCCGTGTGGGTGAGCAGGCGGGCGGCCGCGGCCCCAACGCCCAGCTGTACGCCGTCACGCCCGGCAGCGCCTACGTCATCGGCGCGGTGGTCGAGGCCGACCGCGTGGTCGCCTCCTGCGCGGACATCACCGGCAACGTGATCGGCCGCGCCGAACTGTCCACCAAGGACACCGACGAGCCGGTAAAGGTCGTGCACAGCGCGGTGGTGCAGGCCGCCGACAGCGCCAACGCCGACCTCGGCGCGGTGCGGCGGGTGGTGCTCGGCACGCCCGGCCTGGTCGACCCGAGCACGGGCGACATCACGTTCGCGTGGAACCTGCCACGCTGGCACCGCGGCCTGCTTGCCGCCCTCCGCGAAGACCTGAGCACGACGGTCGTCTTCGGCAACGACGTCAACCTCGCCGCCGTGGCCGAGGCCCACGAGGGTGCGGCCAAGGGCGTCGACGACTTCGTGCTCATCTGGGCCGGCGGCGGCATGGGCCTCGCGGTCATGCTCGGCGGCCGGCTGCACGAGGGCAGCACCGGCGCGGCCGGCGAGATCGGCTACCTCCCGGTGCCGGGCGCCCCCATCCCACGGGACACGTACCGGCGCTCGAAGGGCGCGTTCCAGCAGGTGGCAGGCGCCGACGCGGTGCGCGCGGTGGCACGCGAGCACGGCTTCCGCGGCTCCAGCGCCGCCGAGGCCGTCAAGGCCGCGATCGCCGCCGGCACCCGCGGTGGCCCACTCCTCGACGAGCTCGCCCGCCGCCTCGCGCTGGGCGTGGCGAGCAGCTGCGTCGTGCTCGACCCACCCCTGGTCGTGCTGGCCGGCGAGGTGGGCCAGGCCGGCGGCACCGCACTGGCCGAGCGCGTCCAGCACGAGGTCGCGGCGATCACGCTGGTCTCACCGCGCGTCGTGGCCACGGAGGTGAGCGGCGACCCGGTCCTGATCGGCGCCCTCCGCACCGCCCTCAACGCCGTCCGCGACGAGGTCTTCGGCTCAACCGTGGGCTGAGGCAGTTTGCCAGCTTCGGGCCGCGTCCGTTGGTCGCGGTCCGAAGCCTTTTTCGTTTTTGAGCTACCGCGATGTCCGTTGTGGTCCGGACCGTTGCTCCGGTGGTTGTCTGTGGATGCTCACGATTCGCTGTGGTGAGTGCGTGTGCCTGGTTGGGGCTGTGTGCGGCGAGGGTGATGGTGATGTGGGCTTGGCCGGGGTTGGGGACAGTGATGGTGAGGTTCAGGGCGTCGTAGAGCCTGCGTTGTAGCTCGGTGGGCATGCCGGCTAGGTGGTGCTGGTCGAGGTGCGGCATGGCGTCGAGCAGGGCGGGATCTTGGGTCGGGTGTTGCGGTTGGGCGGCGTGGAGTTGTGTGAGCTTGGCGGCGGTGTCGATGCGCTGCGTTTCCAGGGCGTTGAAGCGCTCGCGGAGTTTGGTGCGCCATGCCCGGTCGGTGGCGGGGGTTTCTTCTAGCTCGGTGGCGATGCTGTCTTGTCGGGCGGTGATGTCGTCCAGTGCGGCGCGGGTGGCGGTGATCGCCTCGGTGTGTGCCTGCGCCGCTTGTTGTGGTGCGTTGTCGTGTTGAGCGGCTAGGTAGGTGCGCCGCTGTGGGCCGAAGACCCGTTCAGCGATGACGGCCTGTACGGCGGGTAGGAGGATGTCTTCGCGGATGTAGATGGATGGCGGGTGGTCGGGCAGTTTGGGTTTGCCGCGCCCGTCTTTGGGTCCGCGACATCCGTAGTAGGTGCGGTCGGCGCGGGTGGTGCCGACCATGCGGTGGCCGCAGTCGTGTCGGACGTAGCCGCGTAGTGCGTAGGTGTGGATGGTGTCGG
This sequence comes from Phytohabitans houttuyneae, assembly GCF_011764425.1. NCBI lineage: Bacteria > Bacillati > Actinomycetota > Actinomycetes > Micromonosporales > Micromonosporaceae > Phytohabitans > Phytohabitans houttuyneae. Next base: position 2,714,417 of record NZ_BLPF01000001.1, on the reverse strand, counting down.
GGTGGGAGTTGGGTTCGTGGTCGGCGCGGTGGCCGCGTTGTTCGTCGCTGATTTGTGCGGCGGTGTGGTAGTCGGCCAGTGACACGAGGGGTTCGTGGGTGGGCTGCGGTGACCATACCCATTGATCGATGCGGTTGTTCCGGTGGCGTCGTTTGCGGTGGACGGTTGCTCCAGTGCGGGTGGTGGTGCGGTTCCAGACCATGTATCCGGTGTACTTCGGATTCTTGAGAATGTTGCGGACCACCGCCCATGTCCATTCACCCAGCGCGGTTTCCTTCCGGGCGGGGGTGGGCGCCGGGTAGCGGATGAGATCTTCGTTGAGCCGAGAGGCAATCTGCCGGTAGTTCAAGCGTTCTTCGATCCGCCACCGGAACATTTGGGTGACGACTGGTCCCCGTTTGGGGTCCTTGATGAGTACGGACTTGTTCTTTCCGCCCTCCTGCACCGTCTTGCTGCGGTATCCGTAGGGGGCGCGTCCGATGTTGTACCCGGATTCGGTGTGCGTCTTCAACCCGTCCCACGCGAGTTCGAAGGTGTTGATGGCGGTCCACTCGCCAACGGCTTGTTTGATCCGCCGGACCAAGACTTTCGCCGCGCGTTTGCCGTCTGGGTCGATCGGTTCGTCGGAGGCGAACAGTTCGATTCCGTGTTTGGCGAGTTCGTACTCGACTTTGGTGTTGAAGTAGGTGTAGCGGGCCAGCCGTTCGGTGTTCTCACAGATAACGGCCGCGAACCGGGCGGCAGGGCTTTTCGCTTCCGCCAGAAGGTCGGGTAGGCCACCGTCGCGTTCCACGGGCAGGTCCAGGCCGAGGTGCCCGGTGCCACCGCCGCGTTCCTCTAGCTCCATGCGGCCGGACTCGACGTCGATGAACCAGCCGACGATATACCAGCCTGCCGGGAGTGCACGGGTGCAGTTGCCGACCTGCCGCAGCACCGACGCGCGGGGGTTCTGTAGATCTTCGGTGGACACCCGCAGCAGCCCAGCCAGGGGTACCCGGTCGGCGAGGGACGCGCGGGTGATCGCCGACCACGGCGACGCCGGACCGGGTCCACCCGGGCCGGGCAGGACGGCGCTCACGGCCGCTCCCGTTGGGGCTGGGGGCGGGGGCGGGTGGGTGATGGGCGGTGACCCATTCCAAAACCTCCTTGATGATCTGCCATTGCCGGTAAGCGAAATCTTCGCCGGTCACGTACTCGATTTGCACGCTCACGGCTAGCGTTCGTCGTTGACGGCGGGGATTCGTTGGCGCGTCCCCGGTCGGCTTTTCGGGTGCTGCTACGGCGGGTGACGCGTCGCCATCATACCTATGAATGGCATCAGTGTCCTGCCCTATCGGGGCTGTTTCGGTGTTGTCGGTCGGGTGATTGTGCGCAGTCTGAATACTCGCTCACCTCCTGGAATCGTCGTTTCAGGGTCCTTCCCGGTGCGGTTTTGGTGGGGAGGGTCAGGGGAGGGCCTGCCATTGCTGCCCTCTCCTGACCCGCCCGCGGGTGTTACTGCGTGTGATTGTGTCGCTGTGTCGTCCGGGCCGTTGTGTCACTGCCTATAACGGGTGCAGGCGCGTGAGGCGGGTGGCACAGCGGCACAGCGGCACAGTTACCCAGGGTCAGTTTCGGTGGGTGGTGGTGGGGTGCGCCAGTGTCCCCAGGAGACCTGTTCCGCGTGTCCGGTGCTGGTGAACTGTTGGAGTCGCCGGTAAACCCAGCGGCGCGGCTTGCCGGTTGTTTGGGCGAGTTCCGGCACGGTGATTCCTTGCTCTGGCGCGTTTCGTAGCGCGTCGAGTAGGAGACGTTCCGGTGTGGGTGGCCGTTCGATAACCGCGACGCGGTTCCCGTTTGGCGGGTGCCCGTCGGATTCCGGCACCGGTTCGTCAGTGTTTGTGTCGGGTGTGTCGGTGTCTATTTCGTCGTCTGGTTCATCGGTGTGGCTGGGCCCGGGGTGCGGGGTGTAGGTGCCGTGTTCGTCCACTACCCGGACGATGTCGGTGACGGTGATGTAGTAGCCGCGCGCTGGGCGGGGTGTTCGGAATTGCGGTTCGCGGGCGGAGACGTAGAACTTGCCGGGTAGGTCGAGTTTGTGGGCGTGCCATCCGGCGCTGAGCATCCCGTCACCGAGGATGAGGGTGACATCCCGTCGTTCCCGCACGCGCAGGCAGATCCGGATGTCCATCTGCGACCGGACAGCGTTGTTCGTCATCGCTTTCTGCGTCGGGCGTTGGGTCGCGACGATGAGGTTGACCGCGACCGCGCGGCCGAGTCGGGCGATCGTGTCGGCATGCTGGTGTGCCGCCTCGGGCAGTTCCACGTACTCATCGATGATGATGACGAGGGCGGGCCGGTCCGCGGTGGGCTCCCACACCCGTTCGCCGCGTGCGACCTGCTCCGCTTCCCGGAGCTTGATCTCATCTACAGCGGCGGCCAGGAACGCCACTGCTTTTTCCGGGGTCGCGGCGAACCGGGGCATGACCGGCGCCCACGGCGCTAGCTCCATGCCGCCTTTGAGGTCGATCCCCCAGATAGCCACGTCCGGGCATTGGGCCAGGTAGCCGAGGATCACGTTGAGCAGCCCCGATTTGCCGCTGTCGGTGACTCCGCCGATGAGGGCGTTTCGGCGCAGGAAGCGAACCGCGACGGTGGTGCCGTCATCGAACAGGCCGAGTGGGATCGGCTTGTGGATGGAGGCTGTTCCGGCCGCCGGTCGCGGATAGGGGATCGGGACCGCGTGCGGGTCACTGTCCAAGACCCGCAGATACGCCCGGTCCGCGCGGCGCGGGTCCGGTTCGGCCCGGACTGTGCCCGGCGCCGCACCCAACCCCGACTCGACGGCCGGGACCGCCGCGACGACCTCACCAGCGGTCCGCCCGCGCGGCAACGCGATCCGGGCGGTCCACCCCCAGGCGTCCACCACGGCGGACACCGCACGGGTGCCGGCCAGCCCGGCCGCATCGGCCACGTCCGGCCAGGTTTCCAGGACCCGTTCGACCCGCACCTTGGCCCGACGTCGGCGGTGGGTCCACCACGGCACCGCGCACAACACGGTGCCCGCTAGGGCCAGCCAGGGCAGCGGCGCAGCGTCGATTCCGGCGTGGGTGGCTGCCGCCACCCACCCGCCCCCGATCGCGACGCACAGCGCGATGTAGGCGCGTTCGATGCCCCGGGAAAGCCACGGCCACGGCAGGCGCCGCCACCGCGCGGGGAAAGCGGCTAGCACGGCTACCGCCGCGATGGTGCCGGCCGCGATGAACGGCCACACTTTCGGGGTGTTGCTGTGTGTCCACTGTGCACACCACGCCACCACGCCGGCGACCGCGAGGGGGGCGAGTTCGGAGCGGTAGCGCCAGGCCGCCCCGGCAAGGCTGCCGATGATCGTGCCGATCGCGCCGATCACCGCGCCGACCACCATCCCGGTGATGGTGCGTTCGTAGCCGTACGGCCAGAAGTAGGGGTCGTGCCGGTAGTAGCCCCACCGGCGCCGGTAGCGGGCCATCACCGTCCACCCCCGCCCCTACGGCTGTCGCTGTCGGTGTTGAGGGGGTGTCCGGGTGGGGTCGGGGGTAGCTCGTCTTCGATGAACCACCACGGGTCAGGTTCGCCGTCATGGCGGGCCGTCAACGCGGCCTGGCACGCGGCGACCAGGTTCGCGTACGCCTGCTGTACCCGGGCAAGCTCGCGGCGGAGCTGGCCGAGTTGGGCGCCGAGCGCGGCGGTTGCCGCGTCCGGGGTGGGGAAGGGGTTGAATTCGCGTTCGTGCACCTCGCTGTCGTCGTGTGGTTTGTTTTCAGGGTTGGGCAACGAAGGATCACCTCCAAAGCGAACAGCCAACAGGGGAAAGTGCCGTTGTGGGCGGGCCACTGGGGACAAGCGGCACGCAAGGACGGCGGGTAGGGTCGGGTAAGGCAGCCCTGTCCCTTGAGGAAACAGGGGATGTTCACACCGGGACTGCCGAAGTGGTGGGCGCGGGTTGTCACGGGCGGTCGATGGCGACCCGCGCCCATCACGACAACATGGGTGTCGGCTTACTGGGGTGTGAAGGTCGCCGTTATCGGGTTGGTGATGTCGATGCGGCAGACTTTCCAGCCGCCCAGCGTGACCGGCTCGAAGTGGACGGTCCAGTTTTCCTGTGCGTGTGGGGCGCGCATCTGGTGGGGTCGGTCCGCGCCGATGGTGGACACGTTCTCGACGTTCAGGGTGTATTGGATTGTTGCGGTCGCCCCGTCGATGGTTTCCGGGTACGGGGGTGCAATGGGTTGGTGGTCGACGGTGGTGGCCTCTTGCGCCCAGTCGAGGGTGAAAGACACTTGGTATTCGCGGTTCCATTGCCACCATTTGCTGAACGCCTGCCGGGGTTGCTCCCCGCACAGCGTGTCGGCGAAACCTGGTTGGTCGTAGGCTCCGGCGAAGAAGTCGGCGTCCGGGCCGGTCGGGCAGTTCGCCGCAATGGTGTTGGTCCCGTCCGTGTAGAAGGGGTGCCGGGTCAGGCAGGACGTGGCGGTAAGGGCGGTGAACGCCGCCCATGGCGTGGACTGGCCGCGTAGCCCGAACCCGTTCGTACGCTGCCAGGACAGCGACAGCAGCCCGGCCGTGTTGACCGCGACCAGCAACCCCAGCGCGGACAGGTAGACCACCGCCCGCCGCGCCACCGCAGGGTTACGCAGGAACCACACCGTCAACCAGGCGACGGCCGACAGGGTGGCGTAGATCCAGAGCAGGTACAGCGCGGTCCAGGTGGCCGACCACCACGCCACCGCCCCGACATACACCACCACGTGCGGGACCTGGGTCAACACCACAGCCTTACGGCCGGGCCGCACCCGCCACGCCCACCAGGAACACCCGACATGCCCCGCTACCACGGCCAGCACGACCAGCAGCCACACCGCCATCGCGCCCAGACCGGCACCGGCGGACAGGCCGGGCAGCAGCCCGATCCGGCTGCCCGCCCAGTACGCCGCCCCGGCACCGACCACACACGCGCCGCCGACACCGAGCAGGCAACCTAGCAACACCCCGCCCGCGATGTTCGCACCCGGCCGCGTTGCCGGTACGGTTGTCCCCCGTGGACCCATACGGATCAACGTACGTCGCTTTCCTGGACGTCGATGGGGGCGGGTCCATCGTGGCGATGAGGTCACGGGTGGGTGTGGCCCGAACTGGTGGGTCCGGTACCGCAGGCGGTACCCGCAGCAGCCCGGCATCGCGCAGCAGCCGCCGCGCCCGGTCCGGGCCGGTACCCAGCGCCTTGGCGGCCCGGCGTACCGGTACGGTCCCGTCCCGGTCACGCTTGACGCGTTTGAGGACGTCAACAAGGTCAGCGTCGGTACGCTGAGGGGATCTCGTCCCGCCACGCCGGGGGGCGGCCAGCCCGGTGGGTGCGGGGGCGGTCCGGACACGCCTGCGCTCGGGGGAGCCCGCAGACCCGGACCGGGTGGCTACCGGAGCACGGTGCTCGCGGGTACCCCTTGCCGCGAGCAGTGCCCCGGTGGCCATCACCATCAACCCGTCCACCGCAAGCGGTCCAAGGGTCGCCGTAACCGGGTCTTCGCCGTAGAAGCGCAGCAGCTTGGACAGGTGCCGGTACGACACCACGGCGGCGATCACCGCGACCGGCAGCAGCCCAGCCGCGCGTAGCAGCCACCACCGCCAACCCGCAGGCCACAAGATCCGCGCGAACAGCTCGACCGCGACCAGCAGCAGCACCGGCCAGCACACCGCCGACACCACACCCCCGACCGGCGGACTCCAACCGGCCGTCGCGTCGGGCGGTGGGATGAACGTCGCGGCCACGTTCGCCGCGACCGACACGCATCCGCCGAGCGCCACGCCCGCGTAGGCCCAGCCCCGCCCCGACCGGGACGTACCGGTTTCCGGTCCGGTCACGGCTGCTCCGGACCGGGCTCATCGCCACCGTGCAGGGCGGTGATCGCGTCGACCGGCTCCAGGCAGTGCACCCGAACCGGCGCGTTCCGCCACTGGCCGTAGACGTTGGTCAGCTGACACAGCGTCCCGCCCGACACGTAGGACTGGCTCGACCACGGCCACCGCCGCAGCCCCAACACCTGCGACCACGCCGACAGGTCGGTATGGCTGGACACCTCCACATCCAGCTTGGCGCCACGAGTCACGTCCACCCGGACCGGTTCGGGCAGCCCCTGCATGATCACGTCCGCGGTGCACATCAGCAGCACCGCCACCGACGGCGGGACCGGCACCACTGCCTGATCCTCGTTGCCGTCGTGTCCGTTGTCGTGCTGGTTGGGTTCGTTCACCTCCGTCAACCGCTCACCTCCTCGTTCCTGCCCTTCCGGCGCGTCCACCGGGCACGCGCCCGGCACTTCACACACCGCTTGCCCGGCTCGGCCACCGCGCCGCACCCGCAACGCGGTCCCGGTAACGCCAGCCCACCCGGACGGTCGTTGATCAAGAGCCGATCACCTCCACAACTCAATGCTTGAAGCTTGTACCTTGACCAAGGTAGGTTGAAGCTTGTAGCTTGCCAAGAGGGATTCGCGTTGGTGCCGGTGCACCAACCAGGCGCGACCCGATCGATCAATGAATTGAGCTGGGCGAATGCCCCGAGGAGTGACGATGGTCACACCACCGATGAAGACGCAGCTTCAGACCCTGCCGCTCTGGCGCCAGGTCGCCGACCGCCTGCGCGAACAGATCCTGTCCGGCGCCTACCCGGCGGGCCAGCCGCTACCGCCCGAGCGGAGGTTGGCCGACGAGTACGGCGTCTCCGTCACCGTGATCCGGCAAGCGGTCAAGACCCTTGTCACAGAAGGACTTGTGACCGTGCGCCGCCCCTACGGCACCGTGGTACGGGACCCGCACGCCCGCCCATCCGCCGAACCACGCGGGTTGTCCATCGTGGACGGGACAGTCACCGAGCCCGGCGCAGACCAGTGGGCGATGATCGACGGGCCGACGTTCACCCGCGCGGACGCCTCCGCCTGGCACGCGGACGTGTTCGGCATCGCGGCCGCAGAGCCGATGCTCACCCGGGACACCCTGCACCATCGGGCGGACGGGGCACGCCGGTCGGTGCGGCTGATCATGCCGTTCCGGGTCGCCGCAGACCTGACAACCCCGTGGCTGGACGACCCCCACCTACCGCCCGCGACGGACGTCTACACCTGGCTCCACGACAACGGCCACCGGCTGTCGTTCACCGAACAGGTACGGGCGCGCATGCCGGTCGGCGACGAAACCAGCGCGCTACGGATGCGACCGGAAACCCCGCTGCTGACCATCACCCGCACCGCATCCACCGGCGGCCGGGCACTGACCGTGGAAGAGATCCGGGTCCCGGCCGACCAGACCGAACCCGCATACCCGCTCCCGGTCAGCACACCCCGCCGCACCAACCGGGCTGCCGGTACCACCCGCCAGGACAAAGCATCCACGACCGGCTAGCCTGTCCCCCGAGATGGAAAAGTACGCCCCGTTCTCTTGGCATGTGCAGGCCCGCCCGGACGCCGCCTATCTGATCGTGTCCGGCGACCTGGACTACACCACCCGGGACGCCTTCCGCACCGCCGTCGACGCCGCCCTGACCGCCCGTCCCGGCCGTGTCGTCCTGGACCTGACCGGCGTGGGCTTCGTGTCCTCCGAGGGCGTCAGCGCGCTCCTGAACGCCACCCGGCAGGCCGCGCACACCGGAACCACCCTGGCCATCACCGCCACGCCGCGGCTGGTGCGCCGCCTCGACCTGTTCGGCGTCACCACCGCCCTGCACCTGCTCCCGGAAACCGGCCACGGGGACCACCACCCGGGCATCTGAGCTCACCGGTTTCGGCGCTGCCCGCCCCGGCCCGTGACCCGCACCAACCGTGCACCTTCGGCCGTGGTGTCAATGCCGGAACGTCGATGGACCACCGCCGCGTCGCGGACGCACACTGGACGGTGGGGGTGCGGGTGCCACGTCCACAGTGCGTGCCGGGGCCAAACACCCGCGCCCGCCGCCCGTCTTTGGCCCGCACCGGCTGTCCCCCGTCTTGCCTGGTGCGGGCCAAAGCGCAGGCTAGGCCGCGTCCGCCCGACGCCGCCTCGATGGCGTGGCCACCCTCGCCTGCTCCAGCAATCCTGCCAGCAGCCGCGCAACCTCGGGACTGACCCAGCCCAGCTCGACCACCCCGACGCCGCCGGCCGACACCTGCGCGTGGACGCGCATGCGGTCCCCGATGCCCCACGCGGCCAGCTCCGCCCGCAGCAGCTCCGCCGCCGCTTCCGCGTCGGCCCAGCCACGCACGTACGGCACCCCGGCCACCAACGCCACCCCGGACGCCTCCGGATCGCTTCCCCCGTCGTCATCGACCACCCGCAGCACAACCCTCCCCAACATCAGCGTGTATCCCCGGGGTGTACGCGGTTGGTCGAACATGGACAACCACAACTGCCCCGGTACCATCGGCACCGGGGTTACGGCCCCAAGCCGGACCACCCTCGCTCTTGCCAGGGTCAGGGGTGGTCCGGCCCAGCTCTTTTCGCCCCCTCCCGTAGGAGGGGGAAATGTGGCTAGCTACTCCTATTCGCGGATCGTCTGGTTTCCGTCCGTCTGCACGACCGATCCGTCCTTGCTGGTCTGGGTACGGCCGGACGTGCCGTCACCGGTCATCGTGTGCGTCTTCCCGGACCCGTCGGTCGCCGACATCGTCACTTTCCCATCTTTGTCTCGACGCATTTCAGCGTTCGCCATCGCGGGATCGCCTCTCTTCTTCCGATGAAAATGGGTCTGCCCTGCGTTGGTGCGAACCTCTATCGCCCGGCAACGGCGCACATAGGCATCACCGAAAGCCGTTACAGGTTTCCACCCAAAGGCTTCAGTTGCCTGGCGGGACGGGCCGGCGTTCAGGCGTTGGTGATCTCGTTGTCTTTGATGTTGTCGAGGATCAGGCTGCCGAATCGCACTTGGTGCCCGTCGCCGTTCTTGTTGATGACCGTTCCGCGGTCCCCTTTCCACGCCGCGCCGTTGGACCGCTGGATGGTTCCGGCGGTCACGATCACCTCGTCACCCACATCAGGCACGAAGCCAGCCTCCCCTTTTCTCGCATCCGTCAGGTCCCGCAACTCGGCGGCGGTGTAAATCGGTGGCGGCACGGGCATGTCCCATCCCGGATGGTTCTCTCGCACGATCCGGCGTAGCTGGACCTCCGCATCGTCCGAGTTCGCAACCGGGTACGCTTTCGCGCCCGGATCCCGCCGTTCGTGCAACTGCCGTGCTATCCGGTCATCGTCATCCAACAGCCACCCCTTTTCTCTTTTCGGATGTCCGCAGTTCCGTTTCGGCCATGGGCGGATCCGTCGCTGTGGTCGCCGTGGTGGCGTCCGCCTCCGTCGTCGTGGTGGCTCTGGTGTACGCGTTGATGACCTCTTGCGCGATCCGGCCGCGTTCGTTGACGTGCACACCGTTAGCGGCGGCCCACGCCCTGATCTGCGCTGCCGGTACCGTCTGGCCGGCTGCCTTGCGCTGCTGGTGCAGCCGTTGCCGTTTACGGGCGCCGAAGGTCCGGGACATGATGTTGCGGTTGTTGTCTCTGCGGCGTCGCTGGTCCACCCCCACACACCGGACGGCTTCTCGTGCTGGTGCCACCACCACAAAAACATCTCCCGGCCCTGGTACACGTACTGCTTGACCGAGTTGTACGCCAAATCCAAAGCCTGGGCGGCTCCGTCGTACGTGTCGTGTTCGGCCAACGCCAACAGAGCCCGCTGATACTTCGGTTCTAACAACGGCCAAATCTGTCTTAGCGCCATCACGTCCACCACCGGATCCTCCGGCGACCGGGTAGGCGACGCGGTGGAGGTCCAATACACGTTGTATTTGAGTAGGTGATCGCCGGTTTCGTAGCCGTCACGGTTAATCGCGATACCGTGCAACGTGCCCAAGTCTCGAAGGTGCTGCGTGATCGCCCGTTGGCCAATCCGCAACAGATTGCATGGATGACCGTTCTCCCGCACGTCCTCATGATCCGGGCACATATACAAATGCTCCAGAATCGCGAAACGGGCAAGGTCGACTTTCTCCAGATACGGCGGATATCCCCACCTCGATCCACGCGCGGACCAACTGGCCGTTCTATTCAGCCGCTCGACTGTGAAACCGTGCGGCAACACCTCGCCAAGGCCGTGTCGCTTGCCCCCGGCCCTCACCGCGTCACCCTCCGACCGGCACGCATTCTCTGACCGATCCTCCAAGAGTTCAACCTTCGGCATTCGTTGTGTCCAGGTGCCAAGCGCCGGGAAGGACAGGATCAGAAAGGATCCACCGGACCACCGCTGATCATCTCCCTCTCAAACCCGGTCCTTCCCGACGCCCCTATCCCCGAAAAGGGTGTAAACGACAATCGCCCGCAACCAACACAGACGCAGATTTCCAAAGAAACCTCGAAGGACTTGGCCCGCCCTCCGCGCCTCCCTTTTAGGGACGTATCCCGCCGACCCCTCGGACGACGGGAGCCCAAACAAAAGACGGACCCGTCAGCTACCCGGATCGGTGCCCGACTGCTGCGCGGGCATCACCACCACCTGCGGCGGCGGTGGCCCGTCCGCGACCCACCCGACGAACCGATCCCGTAACTGCCGCTCCGACAACCCCGACAACTCCGGGCCGGCCAACGCCATCCACCGGCCCATCCGCTCCGCAACCTTCACCGACCGGCCACGCGCCGTCGCCCACAGCCGCCGCTTGTAAACCGCGCACGGCCACGGCGTTCCGTCATCCGTACACCACCACGCCGGCCGCACCGGAAGGTGCAAATCCGGTGTCTCCAACCGCGCCGCATCAGTCACGACACACCCCGCACACCCGACCGGCCCACCAGACTTGACCGCGACCGCCCAAAACGGCGCGGCAGCCTCCACCCGCCGCAACCGATCAGCCACATCCCGATCCACACCAAACGCGTGATGATCACCAATCAGCGAGTTATACACACCAGCCGGCATCGGCTCCTCCGGCCACAACGACACCTCACCCGCCATGACCCACCACCACACCCCGCACCGCCCACAACCCCGAACCAGGCACCGCCACCCGCCGCGCGTTCACCAACTCCGGCCGCGACAACCCCGGCACCCGCCTTGGCAACCGCCACGACCGCGACCACACCGCCATCGCCGTCTCCCGCCGAAAACACGGCCCCGGCACACCACACACCCGACAACACCCCGACACCGACGACGTCACATGCTCGTCCAACACCTCCTGCGCAATCTGGAGCTGCTGACCCTCAGACGCATACAACGTCACCGACCGGGACCCGCAGGTCGGAGGTCGTTCGCTCGTCATCGTGTGGTCCCTCCCGTGGCCGGTTGACCCGTGCGTGGATGAAACGGCGCTGCCCGGGGATACTCGTTGCAGCGCACCGGGCGGCGTGCTCCTAGAGTCACCCTGTGACACGAGGGTCGGAAGGGCTAGGCAGTCCGATGCGAGTCCGGATCTTGGCGCGTAGCGGCAGGAGGTAATGGCGAGTGGACGATACTTTTCGTGGGACGCTGCGACACCTAATGCAGGCTCGCGGATACAACATTCGCAAACTAGCTGCTGCTATCTACTTCTCCCGCAGCCAGGTTGGCGAGGTGCTTACAGGCCAAGCGCGTCCCAGTCCAAAATTTGCAGCGGCAGTCGATAGAGAGTTCCAAACCAAAGGTGTACTTGCCGCGCTTGCACAAGCGGAACGGGATGGCGATATCATGAAGCGCAGGGCGCTAGTTTCCCAGCTTGGCGCAGTTGCCGGCCTGGGAGTTGCATCGGGCGAAACAGTAGCTGAACTTATTCGCGAGGAGCTATTGCGATCGGCGGCGGAATTCGCCGATGACGACTGGCAACGGCGCGTGTCTGACTACAGTCGCGAAATCATCAGCACGCCGTCTGGCGATTTAAAGCATAGGCTCGTTATCGACTTGATTGAGCTGAACAGGAGAATCAAGGCAGGCGGCGGTAGCGACCTAGTACGCGCGGCCTCTCATCTCGCGCTACTCAAAGGCCAGTGTGTTTCCGATGAGCTAGGAGACGGAGGGTCGCCCTGGTACTCGGCCGCAATCGATCTAGCTCGCAGATCCGGAGACAAGAAACTCGAAATCTTCATGCATGCACGAAGTGCCACGCGAATGATCTGGGAGGACGCTTCCCCGCGAGATGTGATCCGCTTGGCCGACAAAGGTTTGAGCCTCGGAGGCGATCCATGTATAGGCATCGTAGAATGTCATGTCGCCAAGGCCGTAACCTTTGCTCGAATGGGTGACCCACGCGGCATTCACGAATACGAGACCGCCCTCGATCTCGCGGCAACGGTCCCCTACGATTCGGAGAGCACCTTCGATGCTCAAACCAGGGTCCTACACGCGGGCACTTACGTCATTTCCCGCCTGGGAAGCCTAGCGAGAAACGAAGCCACGTGGGCAATGGTCAACGAGCTTAACGTGCCTCGAATTTGGCATAGCCTTTCTCGATCCGAGACGGCATACGCCTACGTGAAACGCGGGGATCTGGCACACGGGATAGAAACGGCCATCAGCGCAGTCAAAGCGGTCCCTGCCGGCAGTCGTACGAAGATGTTCCAAACGGAAGTCTCGGAGCTTGTCGCCATTATTCCTGACAGGCACAACGGTCGGGATGATCTGCGACAACTAACCGATCTAGTTGGACTTACGTGATGATGGATTGGGAGATCGTTCTACATGCCCTCAACGGCCTGTCGCTAACAGTCTTTGCGCTAGTTGTGACCGTCGGGCCAATCGTTGTTGGCACCTGGTTCTACATGCAGTGGTACGACAACCGCCACTATGACCGGCGTGATGGCGACCTGCCCAACCGGAAAGGCGGACATCCGCAACGGTAGACGCCGACGCGTGCGAGACCCTTCGCCAACGGTGATGGCGAGACTCCTTGCTCTTTCCATTCTTGAGTACGAAGGGGCGCCGACGCTTAGTGGACCTCGCTAATGAGACCCACGTTGGCCCGATGGATGAACTGCACCACTCTATTTACCTGCTTCTTTAGTGCAGCGTCCGCCATGCTGTCAGGCCACAGGTCGACCACATACTTGGCGATCTTCGATTTGTTGGGCGAGTCGACGCTAGAGAGCGGGTTTGCCCACCGCGATGACGGGAGCGGAACAGCCTTGCCTTTACGTGGGTGAACGGCGCGTATCGCCGCCGCAAGGATGTCCGGTGGCACGTAGTTTTCGATGGTGTAGCCGTGGGTGACCCACGCGAGACCATTTTCTTCTGACTTCTCAAACTCTCGAATTACGCGCTTCTTGGTGTCGTTCAATGGTCGTCCGATATAGGTTCTGTCACTGTCGATGAGTATCGCCGTATTTCGATTCAACCTTCTGAGGTTGATGAACTCTTCTACGATTCGGTCATCCGCAGACAGCTCTTTCAAGAGCGAGCCGCCATAGAACATTATGGAGTAATGTATGCCTTCCTCAAGGCCGGGATCGATCTGCCGAACCCAGTGATTTAGATACGTCCTATCGCTTGGCCCTTCTACCCAAATAATTGCGTTGGCTTGAAGCAGATCGGACGGCCGATATCCCAGATCGGCGCATACGTTAGCGACCTCGGCCGGGGTGGTGGCGGGGGCTATTTGGGTGCCGCTTGAGGAGAGCGTTAAATGAAAGATGTTGGCTCGCTCGTGGTCCAGCATCTGAGCGGAGTGCGTGGCAATCACGTATTGATTCGAGGTGTTCTCGGCGAGATACTTCAAGAGCCTTCGCTGTAAGATTGGATGAAGATTGACCTCCGGCTCCTCTATGCATACGAGGGTGTTCTCGTATGTGGTGGCTAGTGCGGCGATGATGATTACCTGATGTACTCCTGTACCCTGGTTTTCTAGAGGGAGTACCATATTGTTTCGTGTCCGAACGTTAATAGTGCGCCGACTGCTAGGCACCTCTAATCTCATACCACGCTCGTCAAAGACGCTTGAGACAAACTCATTCAGGGCAAAATACTTCAGTTCTGCCTCAGGCTGCTCAATCGCTTCGGGATTCTGCAACTTATCGATGATATCTATCAAGCCTTGGCCGGTTGGTGGCTCATTCTGTCCGCCCGCAAGCGGAGCTATCTGCCGAAAAGCTTGAATGACCCGCACGGGAGGTATCAATAATTGATCCGCGACTGAACCCAAGACGCGAATGCCGTCGGAATATGTGCCCCTCCAGTCGACCTGTACAAGCCGTTGCTCATGTTCCTGAATAGAGAAGGATAGCTTCCGTCTTCCTCGTAAAGAGACCTAAGCTGGTCGGAATCAGGACCTGTGCCGCTGCCACCTTCGGACTGAAGATACCTTAGCCACATGCCAGATATTCCGGCCGGTGCATGGAATGCCCTAGACCTCAATATACGATCCAGGTGAACCCTCCACTGCCCAAGGTTCGGAAATCGGTCCAGAACAACGTCCACCGGCGGGAGCGCGAGAGCGTAACCGAAGAGTGGCGGACTTCCAGACACGCGGGGAAGATCAAGACTCTCTGGCCGCCACGTGCGGTGTTCTCTCAGATGTTTGGCCAGATATCGAATAATATTCGATTTGCCCGCGTTGTTCTGCCCGGCAATTAGGTTGACTTTCGCAAGTGGCCCAAAGTATTGATAATCAGCCCCAAAGCTGCGGTAGCCACGCAACGCTAAACCATGGAGAAGCGGCGTCAAGGTACCTCCATTGCGTTCTCTAGGTCGAGTTGGGACAACGAGAGACGATAGCCCTTCTCCGCTGTGGATCGAGGGTAGACCTCGCCTACCCGGGCTCCGCGATGATCCCCGCCCCACACAAAAGGGCCCTGGCCCCCGATGGGAAGCCAGGGCTCTTGACCCCAATCTGGGCCAGCGCACCCACTAACCGTGCACGCCACGCCGTCCGTAGGTCGGCTTCGGGAGTTCCACAGTCGCCTTGATCAGCAACATGCCAGGTTCAGGATTCTGTGGCCTTCCCTGGACAACCGCTCCCGCGGCCTCACCGTCCGCGGTGCCGCCAGCACCCAGGGGTCCGCGCGCCGCAGCCACCACCGTTTGGAACGTTCAATCCGAACGAGGTGTGACCTGCCGCGATGTGCGTCGTGGTCCGGACCGTTGCCTTGCGGCCTGCCGCTGTGTGCCCGCGGTTGCCGTCTCACCCTCCGCGGTCGCCCAGCTCTAACCAGGGGCCCGCTCCGGCAGATCTTGGCAAGTTAGCGTCGAAATAGCGCACCAACTCACCAAGGTCTTGAAGCTAACACCGCCCCAACTGATCGGCAGTCACCGACCGCGACGACGGTGCCGAACTGCGGGAAGTGATCCCAACTCCGAAGTCGAAAACGCTTAGTCTCCACGATTTGCGCGAGCGGGGTGAGCTGGGCGACCGCGGAGGGTGAGGCCGCGGCGGTCCGGACCACAACGGACATCGCGCTAGCTCGCGTCTCGTTGGGTTGGATTTGCTGAAGGCCGCGGAGATCCGACCCCCCGACCCGAAGGTCTCTTGCGGCCCGCGGCGTGAACGGGCGCTGTGGTTGCTGGGCCGCCGCGCGTCGCCGGGCGGACAGGTCCAGCTTGGTAGCCCTCCCCGCGGCTCACGCCGACCCCGCAGACGCACCCAGCCGAGGCGGGGTTGTGCGACCGCGGAGGGTGAGGCCGCGGGAGCAACGGTCCGGACCACCGCGGACGTCGCGGTAGCTCAGAGTCTCTGCGGTTGGCGGGCCTTGACCGACGATCAGGTCGTCAGGCCAGGTCGCGGTGGCGGAAGGTGGCGAAGGCGCCGCCCACGATCACCGCCAGCGTGATGGCGAAGACGGCGGCGGCGTGCAGCCACGTCAGCTCGTACTGGCCGTCGCAGAGGGAGCCGAAGCTGCCGATGCACGCGTACTGGTCGTAGAAGGAGACGTCGCCGGCCATCCATGCGCCGATGTAGCTGGTCAGCATGTACTGGTCGGGGCGGCCCACCTCGACCACCTCGAAGACGATGCGGGCGCCGATCTCCCACACGATCGCGTACGTGGCGATCAGGCCCAGCGCCGCCGCCGTGTGGCGGCCCAGCGTGGCGGCGCCGAAGCCGAGTGCGCCGGCGAAGAGCACCATGCCCAGGCCGCGCAGGACGGTCAGGGACAGGTCGCCCCAGAACTCGCCGTCGACCGCGCCGGGGACGCCGGCCACCTCGGCTATGGCGTAGAACGCGCCGATGTAGAGGACGCTCGCGGCGATTGACACCGCGACCGTCGCGGCGAGGACTGTGGCTAGTTTGGTGCCGAGCACGGTCAGGCGCTGTGGCCGCCACAGCAGGAGGTTGGTCATGCCGCCCGAGGTGAGCTCGGCCCCCACGAAGGAGGCGGCTACCAGGAAGGCGAACAGCGCGAGGAACGCGATCAGGAAGTAGACCAGGTCGGTGATCTCTTCCGAGAACACGAAGACGCCGAAGAGGTAGTCCTCGATTCGCGGGTCGCGCTCCGCGTACGCCTCGCAGAAGCTGGCGCTCGCCTGCCGCCGCTCGCAGTCTTCGCGGACGTCCGCGATCCGCTGCTCGGCCAGGCGGACCTGATCCTCGGCCCGCTGCCACTCCACGGCGGTCGGCTGGTGGGAGCTGGCGACCGTGGTGGCCACCGTGACGCCGAAGGCCGCGATCAGCAGCACGGTCATCAGCTGGACGAACCGGCGGGCCACCAGCCGGCTGAGCTCGGCGAGTGCGAGGTTCACGGCTGGACTCCCAGGTCGATCGGGCCGGGCTGGACCGCCTCGTCCACCTGCTTCGGCGCGCCGGGCTCGGGTGTGGTGCCGGTCAGCTGGAGGAAGACGCTTTCGAGGTCGGGGTGAGCGGGGTCAGCTCGGAGACCCACATGCCGCGCTGCCCGAGCTGCTCGGCGATCCAGGCCGAGTCGCCCACGTCGGCGACCACGAGGTGCTCCTCGTGCTTGGTCACCGGGAGGCCGGCGTTGGTGAGCACATCGGCGGCCCGGTCGAGGTCGGCCACGCGCACCCGGTACTCACCCTTGTCGAAGCCGGAAAGCACCGCGGTGACCGGGCCGGTCGCGACCCGCTGGCCGCGCGAAATGATCGTCACGTGGTCGCAGATGAGCTGGATCTCGGCGAGGATGTGGCTGGAGACGAGCACCGTGATGCCGGCCGCCGAAAGCTCGCGCATCAGGTCGCGCATCTCCCGGATGCCGGCCGGGTCGAGGCCGTTGGCCGGCTCGTCGAGGATCAACAGCTCGGGCTGCTTGAGGAGCGCGGACGCCACGGCGAGGCGCTGCTTCATGCCCAGTGAGTACGCCTTGACCCGCTCGTCGCCCCGGTCGCGGAGCCCCACCTGGGTGAGCACCGCATCGACCCGCTCCTCCGGCACACCACCGGCCCGCGCCAGCAGGCGGAGCGTGCGGCGGCCGGTGAAGTTGCCGAAGAACGCCGGGCTCTCCACGATCGCGCCCACGCGCGGCGCGATCAGCGGCAGCGCCTCCGGCGCGGGCTGGCCGAGGATGGACATGCGACCGTCGTCGGCGCGGACCAGGCCGAGCAGCGTGCGCAGCGTGGTGGTCTTGCCGGAACCATTGGGCCCGAGGAACCCGTGAACCTGCCCCGCCTCGACCGTCATGTCGAAGCCGTTGAGGGCCACGCGCGCGCCGCCCCGCAACGTGCGGAACGTCTTGCGCAGCCCTTCGATCTGGATGACGGCCGTCATGGGCCAGAACCATACGGTGCTGGTCACATCCTTGGGGGGCGGCAGTTCAAACGTGGTTGGATGGTCGCGTGACATCGTCCGAAGATCTCGTGGTTGACCTCGACAGCGTCGGTGTCGTGCGCACCGGCGCGCACCTGCTGGCGGATCTCACCTGGAAGGTCGAGCTGGACGAACGGTGGGTCGTCCTCGGTCCGAACGGCGCGGGAAAGACCACCCTCCTGAACATCGCCGGCGCCCGCCTCTACCCCAGCACCGGTACCGCCCGCGTGCTCGGCGAGCGCCTCGGCCGCACCGACGTCAACGAGCTGCGCACCCGCATCGGCCTTGCCAGCGCGGCGCTGGCCGAGCGGATCCCGGGCGACGAGCGGGTCGCCGACGTGGTGATGACCGCGTCGTGGGGCGTCGTGGGGCGGTGGCGCGAGCGGTACGAGGCGATGGACGAGGTGCGCGCGCGGGCGCTGCTGGAGCAGTTCGGCGTGGCGGGACTGGCCGACCGGGCGTACGGGACCCTCTCCGAGGGCGAGCGCAAGCGGGTGCAGATCGCCCGCGCGCTGATGAGCGACCCCGAGCTGCTGCTGCTCGACGAACCGGCCGCCGGCCTCGACCTCGGTGCCCGTGAAGACCTGGTGGGCCGGCTGGCCGAGCTGGCCTACGACCCGGACGCCCCCGCCCTCGTGCTCGTCACCCACCACGTCGAGGAGATCCCGCCCGGCTTCACCCACGCGCTCCTGCTGCGCGACGGCGCGGTGGTGGCGCAGGGTCTGATCGGCGACACGGTGACGAGTGAAAACCTGTCGAAGACGTTTGACGTGCCGCTGACGCTGGAGCGTTCGGGCTCGCGCTTCACGGCTCGGGCTGCTTAGCTCTCCCGTATGCGTGCGCCTCGGGTGGTCGTCGCCGGCAGCGCCAACATGGACCTCGTCGCCACCGCGCCGGTGCTGCCCCGGCCGGGTGAGACCGTGCTCGGCAAGGACTTCGCGATGGTGCCCGGCGGCAAGGGCGCCAACCAGGCGATCGCCGCCGCGCGGGCCGGTGCCTCGTGTGCTTTCCTCGGAGCGATCGGCTCCGACTCGTTCGGCGTGACGCTCAGGGCGAGGCTCGCAGCGTCCGGTGTGGACAGTGCACAAGCGAGAGTGGTGTACGGGGCGTCCGGCGTCGCGCTGGTCGTCGTCGACGGCGAGGGGAAAACACCATCGTCGCCACGCCGGGTGCCAACGCCGCGTTCACGTCGCTCACCGAGGCGGAGCTCTCGGCGGTGCGCGGGGCGGACGTGCTCGTGGCCCAGCTGGAGATCCCGGTCGAGACGGTGACCGAGGCGGCGCTCGCGGCCCGCGCCGCCGGCGTGCGGGTCATGCTCAACGCCGCACCCGCCCGCAGCCTGCCCGCCGAGCTGCTCGACGCCGTCGACCTGCTCGTGGTCAACGAAGGCGAGGCGTTCGCCATCACGGGGAGAGGGCGCGACGACCCGGGTGCGTTGCTGTCCGTGGTGCCACGCGCGGTGATCACATTGGGCGACGAGGGCGCGTGGTACGGGGACCGCGACGGCACGTCCGTGCATGTGCCCGCGTTCAAGGTCGAGACGGTCGACTCGACGGCCGCGGGCGACGCGTTCACCGGTGCGCTCGCCGTCGCCTGGGGTGAAGGCCGGGAGATGGTCGAGGCCGTGCGGTGGGCCTGCGCGGCGGGCGCGGTCTGCGTCCGGCGGCTGGGCGCCTCGGTCGCGTTGCCGCAGCGCGCCGAGATTGACGCGCTTTTCGGTTCGGCGGCTTGATCAGCTGGTACATGCTGGAGGCATGCTCCGCCTCATCCTCAACCTGCTCTGGTTGGTCTTCGGGAGTGGGATCGTGCTGGCCATCGGGTACGGCCTGGCCGCGCTGATCTGCTTCGCCCTGATCGTGACGATCCCGTTCGGCGTCGCCTCGCTGCGGCTGGCGTACTACTCGCTGTGGCCGTTCGGCAGGACGCTGGTCACCAAGCCGAGCGCCGGCCTGGCCTCGGGCATCGCCAACGTGATCTGGGTGGTCGTCGCCGGCTGGTGGCTGGCCCTGACGCACATCCTGGCCGGTATCGCCCAGTGCGTCACGATCATCGGCATCCCGTTTGGCATCGCGAACTTCAAGCTCGTCCCGGCCGCCTTCTGGCCGCTCGGCCGCGAGGTCGTCGAGCTCGACTGATCTCCCACAAACCCTGCCCGTGTCAGTGGCGGTGTCAGGACGGCGGCGGCCCGGTGTCAGCGCGCCTGGCGACCGTGGCTGTCATGAGCGGTTCGGCGTCGCTGGATCGGACACCGTGGGTAGGGAGACTCAAGATGAGCACTGGCAACCGTGGCTTTACCGCGACCGGGCTGCGCCGGCTGAATGGCGTGCTGGCGCGGCACGTCGACTCCGGGAAGGTGCCTGGCGTCGTGGCGCTGGTCAGCCGGGGCGGTGAGACGCACGTCGAGGCCATCGGGACCATGCGCCACGACGGTGGGCCGCCGATGCGGCGGGACACGATGTTCCGGATGGCGTCGACCTCGAAGCCGGTCTCGGTGGCGGCGGCGATGGTACTGCTCGACGAGTGCCGGCTGCGGCTGGACGACCTCGTGGAGCAGTGGCTGCCGGAGCTCGCCGACCGGCGCGTGCTGAAGCGGATCGACAGCCCGCTGGACGACACCGTGCCGGCGCGGCGGCCGATCACCGTACGGGACGTGCTGACCTCCACCTTCGGGCTCGGCATGGACCTGACGTCGCTGGGCACCCCGATCATGGGGCGGTCTTCGAGCAGGGGCTCACGCCGGACCTGCCGGTGCCGATGCCCGAGCCGGACGAGTGGATGCGCCGCCTCGGCACGCTTCCGCTGATGCACCAGCCCGGCGAGCGCTGGCAGTACCACATCAGCAGCGACCTGCTCGGCGTGCTCGTCGCCAGGGTCACGGGTCAGCCGTTCGAGACGTTTCTCCGGGAACGTGTCTTCGACCCCCTGGGCATGAAGGACACCGGCTTCCACGTGCCCGCCGACGAGATCGATCGGCTGCCCACCCTCTACGCCCCGGACCCGCGGACGGGCGAGTTCCACGTGTGGGACGAGCCCGCGAGCGGGCGTTGGAGCCAGCCGCCGGCGTTTCCGGGTGGCGGCGGTGGGCTCGTCTCCACCGTCGACGACTACCTTGCCTACTTCCAGATGCTGCTGGCCCGCGGGACGCACGGGGGCGAACGGATCCTGTCGCGGCCGGCCGTCCAGCTGATGACCACCAACCGCCTCACGCCCGAGCAGCAGGCCGTCCGGACCGCGATGGCGACCGACAACGTCCACGTGTCGTTCGGGCAGGGGCAGCACGGCGGTTGGGGTCTGGGGATGGCGGTGCGCACGTACCAGGGTGACTACGCGCCCATCGGCCAGTTCGGCTGGGACGGCGGAAGCGGCGCCACGGCCTACGCCGACCCGGAAAACCAGGTCACCGGAATCCTGCTCACCCAGGTCGGGCTCTCGGTGCCGAACTCGGCGCGGCTGATCCACGACTTCTGGACGACGGTCTACCAGGCGATCGACGACTGACACCACGCGGCGGGACCGGCCGGGCACCGTCCGGCCGGTCCCGCGCGGACGGCTTGGAAACGAGATCGTAACGAGGGGTTGACGCGGAGGGTGATCAAGAGGCAGGCTCTTGAAAACGTTTACAGCTGAGGTTCGGAGGTAGCGCCTGTGGGGCGTAAACGTTTACAGGATGCTGCCGACGGTCGGCCGACGGTGCACACCGTCGCCGCTCGGGCGGGGTGTCGATCGCCTCGGCCTCGCGGGTGCTCAACGGGATCGGCGGTAGCCCCGAGACCACCCGGCGGGTACGGGAGGCGGCGGCCGCGGTCGGGTACGTGCCGAACGCGATCGCCCGCTCCCTGCAGTCGCAGCGGACCGGCCTCATCGCGCTCGCCGTCGAGGACATCGGCAACCCGGTGTACGTGGCGATGATGCGGGCAATCGAGGCCGTGGTCGCCGAGTCGGGACATCAGCTTCTGGTGCACGCCACGGGCGGTGACGTGGCCGGCGAGACCGCGTTACTGCGCCGCCTCGCCCACCGTTACGTCGATGGCATGATCATTTCTCCGATCCGCATCACCGACGTGCACGTGGAGGCGCTCACCGCCAGCCCGGTGCCGGTGGTGGTGGTCGGCCAGCTGCCCGAAGACGTGCCCGTCGACAACGTGCGGGCCGACTCGCGCACCGGTGTCGCGCTCGCCGTCGACCACCTGGTCGGCGCCGGCCGTACCCGGATCGGGTTTGTGAATGGCCCGCTGGACACGGTGCCCGGCGCCGCCCGCGACGCCGGCTTCCGCGCGGCGATGGCGCGCCACGGGCTGGCAGTGGATCCGGCGATGGTCGAGGTCGGCGACTTCCAGTACGCGGCGGGGCGGGCCGCCGCCGAGCGCCTGCTCGCCCGGACCGACCCGGACGCCATCGTCTGCGCCAACGACCTCATCGCGGTCGGTGCCCTGCACGCGCTGCTGGTCGCCGGCCGCCGCGTGCCCGAGGACGTCGCGCTCGTGGGCATGGACGACACCGAGCTGGCGCAGATGTCGTTTCCGCAGATCTCGTCCGTCTCGCTCGGCTCCGCCGAGCGCGGGCAGCTCGCCGCCGGCCTGCTGCTCGACCGCATCGCGGACGGCACGCTCGCGCCTCGCCGCGAGCACGTCGCGCCGAGCCTGGCTGTCCGCGCGTCGAGCGGCAGTGTCCAATGACGACGTTTGCGGAGGCGCGGCGGCGGTCGGACCGGACGACGGTCTACCTCCTGCTGCTGCCCGCGCTCCTGCCGGTGCTCGTCCTCTCGGTGGTACCGCTGCTGCGCGGCATCTACCTCGGCTTCACCGATGCCCGCGCCGGCCGCAACGTCGACACCAGCTTCACGGGCGTCGAAAACTACCGCGAGCTGATGAGCGACGAGCTGTTCTGGAGCGCGTTCCGGATCGGGCTGGTGTGGGCGTTCGGGGTGACGATCATCCAGTTCGTCCTCGCGCTGGGTCTGGCGCTGCTGCTGGACCAGCCGCTGCGCTTCCGTGGCTTCGCGCGGGTGATGGCGCTGGTGCCGTGGGCGATGCCGCCGGTGATCGTCGGCATCATGTGGCGGCTCGTCTACCACCCGGACGCCGGCCTGCTCAACGAGGTGCTCTACCGCGGCGGCGCGGAAGGGCTGCAGCACAACTGGCTCGGCGACTTCAGCACCGCGCTGCCCGCGGTCATCGTCGTCGGCGTCTGGGCCGGCATGCCGCAGACCACGATCGTGCTCCTCGCCGGCCTGCAAGGTGTGCCGCGCGAGCTGCACGAGGCGGCCGCGGTGGACGGCGCGTCGACGTGGCAGCGCTTCCGCAGCGTCACGGTCCCCAACCTGATGCCGGTCATCATCGCCATCACCTCACTCGACTTCATCTGGAACTTCAACTCGTTCGGCCTCGTCTACGTGCTCACCGCGGGCGGGCCGGGTGGCCGGACGATGCTGCCGATGCTTTTCGCGTACGAGGAGGCGTTCCGCTACGGCAACTACGGCTACGCCGCCGCGCTCGGCAACGTGATGGTGGTCATCATCGTCGCCCTCCTCGCGCTGTACCTGCGGCGCCGGCTGCGGGAGGCGAACGCATGAAAGCCAGCCGGACGACGAAAACGTTCCAGTACATCGCGTTGCTGGGCTACATGGTCTTCCTCGGCTTCCCGCTCGTCTGGATGCTCTCGACGAGCTTCAAGCCGCCGCGCGAGATGGTGGAGATCCACCCCACGCTCGTGCCGCACAACCCCACGCTGGACAACTACGTCGAGGCGTTCACCGAGCAGGAGCTCGGCCGCGCCGCGCTCAACAGCCTGCAGGTGTCGCTCGCGACGGCGGTGCTGACCGTGCTCGTGGCGCTGCCCGCCGCGTACGCGCTGGCCCGCTTCAAGACCCGGCTCGGCACCGTCGCGCTCGGGTGGGTGCTGCTGTCCCAGCTGTTCCCGTTCGTGCTGCTGGTTATCCCGCTTTTTCTCATCCTCCGACAGGTCGAACTGGTCAACACCCACGCCGGCCTCGTCCTGGTCTACGTCGTGTGGGCACTCCCGTTCGCGCTGTGGATGCTGCAGGGCTTCGTCCGCAACATCCCGCGCGAGCTGGAGGAGGCCGCCGCCGTGGACGGCGCCACCCGGCTGCAGACGCTGCGCCGGGTGGTCGCCCCGCTGCTCGCCCCGGCGTGGTGGCCACGTCCCTGTTCGCCTTCATCTCCGCGTGGAACGAGTTCTTCTTCGCGCTCGTCCTGCTCAAGAGCCCTGACCTCGCGACCCTGCCGGTGACGCTGGCCCGGTTCGTCGGGGTCGAGGGCATCGCGCGGCTCGGACCCCTCGCCGCCGGTTCGCTGATGGCGACCATCCCGAGCCTTCTCTTCTTCGCATTCCTGCAGCGCCGGCTGACGTCCGGGTCGCTCGCTGGTGCCGTCAAGGGTTAGGAGTACACCCCCATGTTGAGAAAGTTGGTCGCCGTGTCCGCGGCGCTCCTCATTGGACTGTCCGGATGCGGCAGCGGAGGGGACGACGAGGAGACCAGCAGCGGCCCCGTCAAGCTCCGCTTCCTGAGCCTGGCGTGGCAGAAGGAGTCGCTGGCCGCCAACCGCGAGCTGGTCGACAAGTGGAACGCCGAGCACACCGACATCCAGGTCGAGTACGTGCAGGGCGACTGGAACTCCGTGCACGACCAGCTGCTCACCTCATTCGAGGGCGGGGACGCGCCGGACATCTTCCAGTACGAGAGCGCGTCGATCGGCGAGTTCGCGAAGCAGGGGTACCTGGCCGACCTGTCCGGGCTGCTGAGTGACGACTTCAAGGCGGAGATCCAGCAGGGCATCTGGGACACCGTCACGGTCGACGGCAAGGTGATCGGCGCGCCGTTCCTGCTGGAGTCGCAGGTCGTCCTCGCGAACAAAAAGTTGCTCGATGCCGCCGGTGTGACAGTGCCGGCCGCGGGCCAGGCGTGGACCTGGGACGAGTTCCAGTCCAACGCGCAGAAGCTCACCAAGGGCGGCACGTACGGCGTCGCGTGGGCGCTCAAGTCGCCGACCAACCGGGTGATGAACCTGTCGCTCAACTTCGACGGCAAGTTCTTCTACACCGAGGGCGGCAAGACCGAGGTGAAGGTCGGCGACGCGGAGAAGGAGATCCCGCGCCGGATCCACGACATGATCTACGTGTCGAAGACCGCCTCGCCGGACGCGGTCGGCATGGGCGGCACCGACCCGCTGCCCGGCTTCTTCGCCGGCAAGTACGCGATGCTGCCCGGCGGCGTGTACCTGCGCCAGCAGATGGTGGAGCAGGCTCCGGCCGGCTTCGAGTGGGTGACGCTGCCGCCGGTCAAGGGCACGTCGGCCAACCAGGCGGCCAACCCGCAGACCCTGTCCATCTCCGAGGACTCGGAGGGCAAGAAGCAGGCGGCGCAGTTCGTCGAGTACTTCCTCAACCCCGCCAACCAGGCTCGCCTCGCCCAGGGCGACTGGCTCGTGCCGACCGGCAAGAAGGCCGGCGAGGAGCTGGTCAAGGCGACCGGCGGCAAGCAGGGCTGGGACGTGGCGGTGGCCAGCGCCGGCGACCTGACGATCGCGCCGTTCCAGACGGTCAGCGGGTACCCGGAGTGGAAGACGAAGTACGCGACGCCAGCGCTCCAGCAGTACTTCGCCAACAAGATCACGCTGGATGAGCTGGGCACGCAGCTCGTCGATGGTGGGAAGCAGGTACTGAGGTAACCATGAGCACACTGCTCGACAAGTCGGTCGGCTGCCTCGTCGGCGCCGCGGTGGGCGATGCCCTCGGCGGTGCCACCGAGACGGCCCTTCCCGAAGAGATCCGGACGCGGTACGGCGGCTGGGTGGACGGCATCGTGCCCCCGTTCCACGAGAACTGGGCCACCAACCGGCCGCTCGCCCCGTACCACAAGGGCGACGGGCACATCACCGACGACACGTTGATGACCCACGCGCTGGTCCGGGCCTACGCGAAGAAGCGCGACCACCTCGACGCGTACGACGTCGCCGAGCTGCTCGTGCCCGACCTGATCGAGCGGGAGGTCTGGATACCCGACCTGGAGCGCGAGGCGGTGGCCTTCCACCGCCTCGCGGCCGCCGAACGGTGGCTCGTAACCCGCCTGCACCACGCGCACGCCGACCCGCGCGAGGCGGGCGTGGGCAACATCGTCAACTGCGGCGCCGCGATGTACATGGCACCGGTCGGCGTCGTCAACGCGGGCGACCCGGCCGGCGCGTACGCCGAGGCCGTCGAGATCGGCGGCGCGCACCAGCACAGTTACGGCCGCGAGGCGGCCGCGGTGTTCGCCGCCGCGGTGGCCGCCGCGATGGCGCCGGGTGCGACCGCCGGCGACGTCGTGGACGCGGCGCTCGACCTGGCCCGGGACGGGACGCGCGCCGCGATCGTCGCGGTGGTCCAGGAGGCCAGGGGGTACGAGGCGACACGTTCCGCCATCCCCGCGCTGCGTGCCGCGGTGGCGCCGTACGACACGGTGGGTGAGGACTACCGCAACCCGGGGCTCGGGGCACGGCGCCCGAGCCGGCTGCACTCCATCGAGGAGCTGCCGGTCGCGCTCGGCATGCTCGTCATCGCCGACGGGGGATACCGGGAAGCGGTTCTGGGGGCGGTCAACTACGGCCGGGACGCCGATTCGACCGCCACCATGGCGGGGGCGATAGCCGGCGCGCTGGGGGCGCGCCGGCCGTCCCCGCCGAGTGGGCCACCGCCGTGGCCGAGGCGTCCAGGGTGGACCTCGCGGAGCCGGCGCGGGTGCTGGCCGCCGTCGCCGCCGAGGTGTACGCCGCGGACGCCGACCGCTTCGCCCGCCGCGCCGACCGCTTCAAGGGACTGTCGTGAGGCTGACCTGGACGCTCCCTGAGGAGCTGCTGCCGTACGAGCTGATGGCGCAGCGCGACGAGGGGCACGACGTGTCCGAAGTGGAGGCGCGCTGGGCGGCGGCGGGCGGTGCGCTGGCGGCGCCGGTCGAGGGCGCCTCGGTGCCCGGCGACCCCTCGCTGCGTGCCCTGGCCCTGGAGCTGCTCGACGCCGTACCGGCGCCGGCGACCCCGCCGCTCGGCGTGACGCCGGAGGACGGCACCGGCGGGCGCACCGACCACGACCGGCTGCTCGGCGCGTGGACCGGGCGGGCCGTGGGGTGCGTGCTCGGCAAGCCGGTGGAGAAGATTCCCCGCCGCGGGATACGGGAGATCCTCACCGTGACCGGCCGTTGGCCGCTGTCCGGGTACTTCACCGCCGAAGGGCTCCCGCCGGACGTGGCCGGGCGCTGGCCGTGGAACCGCCGCAGCGCCGTCAACAGCCTCGCGGAAAACATCGACGGCACTCCCGAGGACGACGACCTCAACTTCGCCCTCCTCGCGCTCCACCTGCTGGAGACACACGGGCGCGACTTCACCAGCGCGGACGTGGCACAGGCGTGGCTGGACCAGCTGCCGGCCGGGCGGGTCTTCACCGCCGAGCGGGCGGCGTACCGCAACCTGCTGCTCGGCCTGGCGCCGCCGGCGACCGCCCGGCACCACAACCCGTTCCGCGAGTGGATCGGCGCGCAGATCCGCACCGACGCGTACGGCTGGGCCTCGCCGGGTCGGCCACGCGCGGCAGCGGCGCTGGCGTACCGGGACGCGGTGGTCAGCCACGTCGGCGACGGCGTCGCGGGGGCGATGTGGGTGGCCGCCATGACCGCCACCGCCGTCGTGGCGTCCACCGTGGACGAGGTACTGGACGCGGGCGAGTCCGTGCTACCGGGCGGCCCGTTCGCGGCGGCGGTCACCGAGGCGCGGGCACTGTCCGGCGACTGGGACTCGGTGCTCGACGCCCTCGAAAAGCGCCACGGCCACCTGCACTGGGTGCACGCCCGCAACAACGCCGCGCTGGTGGCCGCCGCGCTCGCGCACAGCGGCGGCGACTTCGACAAGGGCGTCTGCGCGGTCGTGAGCGGCGGCTGGGACACCGACTCCAACGGGGCCACGGTCGGCTCGATCCTCGGTGCGCTGAGCGGCGCCTCGGCGATCCGTCCGGAGTGGACCGCACCGCTGCGAGGGCGGCTGCGCAGCAGCATCGCCGGCTTCGACGGCGTGACGTTCGAGGAGCTGGCCCGGCGCACGGCGGAGATCGTCCCGGTGAGCGCCCCGCAGTCACGAAAGGCAAGCACGGTGAGCGCGAGGAGTGAGGGAGCGCCAGCGACCGAGCCCCGCGGTCGCGAACGGAAGGAGTCATCATGACCGCGCGGGTGGTCGTGGTGGGCAGCGCCAACCTCGACCTCGTGGTGACCGCGCCGGCCCTGCCCCGCCCCGGGGAGACGGTGCTCGGCGGCGAGTTCACGACCGTGCCGGGCGGCAAGGGCGCCAACCAGGCGGTCGCGGCGGCGCGTGCCGGCGGTCGGGTCAGCTTCGTCGGCGCGGTCGGCGACGACGACTTCGCCCGCCCCCAGCGGGACAACCTGGTCGCGGCGGACGTCGACGTGAGCCGGCTGCGCACCGTGCCCGGCCCGTCCGGCGTCGCGCTGATCGCGGTGGACCAGCACGCGGAAAACCTCATCGTTGTCGCGCCCGGCGCCAACGCGGCGCTCGCCGGCCTGTCGCCCGAGGACCGGGCCGAGGTCGCCCGGGCCGACGTGCTGCTGTGCCAGCTGGAGATCCCGGTGGAGACGGTGGCCGAGGCGGCCGCGACCGCCCGGGCGAACGGCACCGTCGTGGTGCTCAACGCCGCGCCGGCCCGCACACTGCCGGCCGCGGTGCTGTCGACGGTGGATCTGCTCGTGGTCAACGAGGGCGAGGCCGAGGTGCTCGCCGGCCGCCCCGCCGAGCCCGGCGACCTGCTCGACCTGGTACCCCGCGTGGTGATGACCCTCGGCGCCCGGGGCGCCGCCTACGCCGACCGCGACGGGCTGCGGCTCGACGTCGCCGCGCCGGCGGTGACGGCGGTGGACACGACGGCGGCGGGTGACGCGTTCACCGGTGCGCTCGCGGTCGCCTGGGCGGAGGGACGGCCGGTCGAGGAGGCGGTCCGCTGGGCCTGCGCGGCCGGTGCCGTCTGCGCCACCCGGCCCGGCGCTTCAAGCTCGCTGCCCACCCGCGCCGAGATCGAGGCCCTCTCGTGAGCGAGCGCGTTGGCGCGGCGGCGTCTGGACCGAGTGGCCCCGCCGACGAAGTCGGGGTTTCGGGGTCGCGAGGGAAGACGTCGCCTTCAGCGCCGCACGAGCGAGCGAACCATCAGGCGGTGAGCTTCAACCCGTACGTGCCGCGGCCGATCGACCGGCCGACCGAGGTGCTCGGCGCCCGCCTCGACGAGCTGGACGAGGCGAAGATCTTCGCGGCTCCGGACGACCCGGCGCTCTGGCCAGCCTGGCGGGAGCGGCTCACCGAGTGGCGGGCGGACGCGCGGCGGCGGCTCGGCTACGACGGGCGGCACTACGACGAGGTGCCCGGCGACTGCCTGAGCGTCTGCCTCGCCTGGCTGTGGGACGAGACGCTGTACGACCACGAGCGCGGCGCGTTCACCGTGGACGCCTTTCTGGACGGGGCCGAACGCGACTTCGGCGGCTTCGACGGTGTGGTGCTCTGGCACGCGTACCCGATCATCGGCCTCGACGACCGCAACCAGTTCGACTTCTACCGCGACGTGCCCGAGCTGCCCGAGGTGGTGCGCGCGTTCCAGGCCCGCGGCGTACGCGTCTTCGTCGACTACAACCCGTGGGACACCGGCACCCGCCGCGAGGCGGTGGAAGACGAGGAGGCGGTGGCGGCGATCGTCACCTGGCTGGGCGCCGACGGGGTCTTCCTCGACACGCTCAAGGAGGGTGCCGGCAAGCTGCGCGCCGCGCTGCCGCCGCACGTCGTGCTGGCCGGGGAGTCGCGGGTACCGCTCGCGCGCGTCGAGGACCACGCGATGTCGTGGGCGCAGTGGTTTGCCGACTCAGAGGTGCCGGGCGTCCTGCGGGCCAAGTGGTTCGAGCGCCGGCACGTGCTGCACCACACCCGCCGGTGGCACCGCAGCCACCTCGACGAGCTGCACTCCGCGTGGCTCAACGGCACCGGCATCCTCGTGTGGGAGAGCGTCTTCGGCGTCTGGGTCGGTTGGAGCGAGCGGGACCGCTCGGTGCTGCGGGCGATGCGGCGGGTGCACCGCAGCCATGCCGAGTGGCTGCGGTCGGAAGACTGGACGCCGCTCGCCGACCACGCCGGCGGCGACGTGTACGCGTCCCGCTGGGTCCACGAAGGACAGCCGCTGTGGACCGTCGTGAACCGGGGCGGCGACGTGGACGGCCCGTGGCTGGTCACCGGCGCGGCACCCGGCTTCGTCGACCTGCTGACCGGCGAGCCGCTTGCGGTGACCCCGGTCGGCGACGGGAAGGTGGCGGTCGGCGGGCCACTGGCGGCCGGCGGGATCGCCGCCGTCGCCGTGGGCGGGGGACGGGCCGGCAGGCCGCGGCCGGCGGCGACCCGGGCTTTCCCGCCCGCGCGGCGCTTCGCGTTCCGGTGACCGTCCCGCCGCGACGGGTCGTACCGGATGGGATGCTGGCCCTCGACGGTGGGCGACGGGATCTCGTGGTGCGGCACCGGGTCCGGGAGACCGGTCTTTATGGTGAAGCGCCCTATGTGGACGAGTGGAAGCCGCTCCCGCCGCGGTTGCACGGCGTCGGCACGCTGCACCGCAGCGTCCATCTCGGAGCGTTCGCGATCGCGGAGCGCGAGGTGACCCACGGCGAGTACGCGGCGTTCCTGGTCGCCACCGGCTACCGGCCGGTGCGCCCGGAGCGGTTCACCGCCGGGCAGGGCCCGACCGACCGGCCGGTGACCAATGTGGACCTGGCTGACGCGCGTGCGTACGCGGCGTGGGCCGGGCTGCGGCTGCCGACCGAGGACGAGTGGCAGGTGGCCGCCGAGGCGGGGCTGCTGCGCCGCACCGCGCCGCTGGTGTGGGAGCTGACCGAGAGCGAGCACGCCGACGGCCGCACGAGGTTCGTGATTCTCAAGGGTGGTGCGGACTTCCGTGCCGAAGGTTCCGACTGGTACCTCGACGGCGGCCCGCAGCCGCCCGAGGTCTCCGTCAAGCTGCTGATCGCCGGCGCCGGGCTGACCCGCTCGCCGAACGTCGGCTTCCGCTGCGCCGTTGACCTGACCGGAGGCGTTCAATGAGAAAAGCCGTCCTCGCCCTCGTCCTCACCGTGCTCACCGTGGGCGCGTCCGGTGCTGCCGAGGCCGGCGGCACCCGCGCCGGCACGCTGTCCACCGCGAAGGCCGGCACGATCGACTACACCGTCTACCTGCCGTACGGGTACGGCGCCGCCAGGAACGCGGCCGTCCGCTACCCGGTGCTCTACCTGCTGCACGGCCGGGGAGACACCATGCAGGCGTGGACCCAGGTCAAGGCGGACCTCGACAAGCTCATCGACGACGGCACGATCGCGCCGGTCATCGCGGTGCTGCCGGACGCGCCGTGGAGCGAGCGGGGCAGCTGGTACGTCGACTCCGCCTACGACGGCGGCACCGCGGTGGAGACGGCGCTCACCCACGACCTGGTGTCCCATGTGGATGCCACGTACCGCACGGCAGCGCACCGCGGCGCCCGCCTCGTCGGCGGCTACTCGATGGGCGGGTACGGCGCGCTCCGCTACGCCCTCGCCCACCAGGACCTCTTCGCCAACGCGCTCGTGCTCAGCCCGGCGGTCTACAACCCGCTGCCGCCGGCCGACTCCTCCGCACGCGAGTTCGGCGCGTTCGGCCAGGGCGGCGAGCGCTTCGTCGACGACGTGTACCGGCGCCTCAACTACCCCGCACTGCTGCCCACATTGGACCCTGATCTGCCGGTCAGGATGTTCATCGCGGTCGGCGACGACGAGTGGGCCAACCCGGACCCGGCGGACGCCGCGCACGACCTCGACTACGAGGCGGCGACGCTTTACAACAACGTGCGCCGTTCGGACGCGGTGGCGGCGCAGTTCCGGGTGCTCGACGGCGGGCACGACTGGGACGTGTGGCGGCCCGCGTTCGTGGCCGGGCTCACCGAGCTCAGCTCGACGCTCAGCGCGACACCGCCGACCGGCATCCCCGGGCCGTTGCGCGGCACGCCCGGCACCGACTGGGCGGGTGGCGTCGCCGCGGACGGCACTGTCGCGTACGCCGCGCCGGGCCCGGTGGACGGGCAGCCCTACGCGGGCGGGCTCGACGCGGTGGTGGAGGCGCCACAGTGGACGAGGCAGTTCGGCACGCCGGCAAACGACCGCCTGTACGGCGCGGTGTCCACACCCGACGGTGGCGTGATCGTCGCCGGGTACACCCGTGGCGACCTCGACGGCAAGCACCCGGGCAGCCCGGCCGACGACGGGTTCGTGGCCCGGTTCACGGCGACGGGGGAGCGGGCGTGGCTGACCCAGCTCGGCGACGCGACGAAGGCCGACCGCTTCTACGGTCTCGCGGCGGCGCCGGACGGCGGTGCCTACGTCGCCGGCTACACCAGCGGTGCGCTGGCCGGACCGAGCGCGGGCGACAAGGACCTGGTGCTGGCCCGCGTCGGTGCGGACGGCGCGGTCGCCTGGACCCGCCAGCTCGGCGGAGCCGGCGAGGACAAGGCGTACGCGGTGGCGGCCGCCGCGAGCGGCGTGTACGTCGCGGGCGTGACGTCGGCCGGGCTGCCCGGCGCGCCGTACCTCGGCGGCACCGACGGCTTCGTCGCGGCGTTCGGCACGGACGGCACTCCGCGGTGGGTCGCGGCCGACGGCGACCTCTTCGGGGGGTGGCGGTCACGACCGCGGGGGTGGTCGTGGCGACCGGGGCGGCCGGCGGCGACGTGCTGACTACCGCGTACAGCAGTGGCGGGACACAGCGGTGGCGGACGGTCACGGCCGGTCGAGGTGCCGACGCGGGCGCCGAGGTGGTCGCGCTCGCCGGCGGCGAGGTCGCGGTGGTCGGTTTCACCAGCAGCGCCTTCGGGGTACCGGCCGGCGGCGCGGACGTCTTCGCGCTGCGCCTCTCCAGCCGCGGCAAGCAGCAGGCGGTGGCCCAGCTCGGCACTCCTCGCGACGACGGTGCGGACGAGTTCGGCGAGGAGAACCTGTACGCCGTCCGGTCCGGCGAGCACCTGCTGATCACGGGCCGTACCAGCGGCGACGTGTTCGTGGCCGAGGTCGAGCCGTGAATCCGGCGCTCAACGGCGTACGCGTGATCGAGACGGCGACGCTCTTTGCCGGCCCGCTCGCCGCCGCTTTCCTCGGCGACTTCGGCGCGGACGTGGTGAAGGTCGAACACCCGGCCAAGCCCGACCCGTCCCGCGGTCACGGGCCGGCGAAGGACGGTCAGGGTCTGTGGTGGAAGGTGCTCGGGCGCAACAAGCGCACGGTCACCCTCGACCTGTCGGTGCCCGAGGGCGCCGCGCTACTGCGGCGCCTCGCCGGAGGGGCGGACGTGCTTGTCGAAAACTTCCGCCCCGGCACGCTGGAGCGGTGGGGGATCGGGCCGGAGGTGCTGCACGAGGACAACCCCGGCCTGGTGATCGCGCGGATCTCCGGCTTCGGCCAGATCGGCCCGTACGCGCGGCGCCCCGGCTTCGGCACTCTCGCCGAGGCGATGAGCGGCTTCGCGGCGGCGACCGGTGAGCCGGACGGTCCGCCGACGCTGCCGCCGTTCGGGCTGGCCGACTCGGTGACCGCGCTCGCCACCGCCTACGCGGTGATGCTCGCCCTGCACGCCCGCCAGCGCACCGGCGCGGGCCAGGTCGTCGACCTCGCCATCATCGAGCCGATCATGGCGATGCTCGGGCCCCAGATCACCTGGTACGACCAGCTCGGCTACGTGCAGCCGCGGCGGGGCAACCGGTCGGACAACAACGCGCCGCGCAACACGTACCGCTGCGCGGACGGGCGCTGGGTCGCGGTCTCGACCAGCGCGCTGAGCATCGCCGAGCGGGTCGTGCGGCTGGTCGGTCGGGCTGACCTGGTGGACCAGCCGTGGTTTGCCACCGGCTCGGGTCGGGCCGCGCACGCCGACGAGCTGGACGCGGCGGTGGCCTCCTGGGTCGCCGCCCGCGACCGGGACGAGGTGGTGGCCGCGTTCGAGGCGGCGGAGGCCGCGGTCGCGCCGGTGTACGACGTGCGGGACATCCTGGCCGACCCCCAGTACACGGCGTTGGGCACCGCGGTCGAGGTGCCGGACGAGGACCTCGGCACGGTGCGGATGCAGAACGTCCCGTTCCGCATGTCCGCCACGCCGGGCGCGATCCGGCACGCGGGGCGGGCGCACGGGCAGGACACGGTGGAGGTGCTCACGTCGCTCGGGTACACGTCCGAGCAGATCGAAGGGCTGCGCGAGCGCGGGGTGGTCTGATGCTGCTCACCTGGCTGTACGTGCCCGGAGACCGCCCGGACCGCTTCGCCAAGGCGGTCGCCTCGGGCGCGGACGCGGTGATCCTCGACCTGGAGGACGCGGTGGCGGCGCCCCGCAAGGAGTACGCCCGGGCGGCGGTCGCCGACTTCCTGACGCAGCGCCACGACCTGCCCGTGTACGTGCGCATCGCCTCCACCGCCGACCTGCCGGCAGCCGCCGGCGCGACCGGCCTGCGCCTGCCCAAGGTCGAGACGGCCGAGCAGGTACGGGCCATCGCCGCGCTCACCGCCGTGGAACTGCACCCGCTCATCGAGTCAGCGGCCGGCGTCGAGAACGCCTACCGGATAGCGACAGCGCACCCGGCGGTGGCCAGCATCGGCCTCGGCGAAGCCGACCTGCGCTCGGACCTCGGCGTGACCGACGAGACCGCACTCGCCTGGCCGCGCGGCCGCGTGGTGGTGGCGGCACGAGCGGCCGGCCTGCCACCGCCGGCGATGTCCGTGTACCCCGACGTGTCCGATGTGGACGGTCTGGCAGCCTCGTGCCGGCTAGGACGCGGGCAGGGCTTCCTGGGCCGCGCCGCCATCCACCCCCGCCAGCTGCCGGTGATCGAGGCCGCCTTCCGCCCGGAGCCGGAGGAGGTGGCGCGGGCCGTGGCCCTGCTCGCCGGCGTCGCGCATGCGGCAGAGGCCGGCGAGGGCACGGTGGTCCTGCCCGACGGCACTTTCGCCGACCGCGCCATGGTCGGCGCCGCCCAACGCGTGCTCGACCTCGCCGCCCGCTACGCCTGACCGCTCTCGCGGCCTCACCCTCCGCACCCATCGCTGGTGCGTCGCGGCACAGCGCCTCTCAAGCTGGGCGCACCAATGCGCCCAGCCACCCCGCTCCTCACGCCCGCGCCGCCCGCACCGCCCGCCGCCCGCGCTGCCCACGGCCGCCTGATCATGGGCTGATTTTGGGCTACCGCGATGTCCGCGGTGGTCCGGACCGTTGCTCCCGCGGCCTCACCCTCCGCGGTGGGGACCTGAACCCCCTTGTGCGTTAGGCGGTTCGCGCAGGAGCCTTCGTCGGTGCGGGCGCTTTGTCGCCACGGACCAGGCAGCCGGCGCTCAGCTCGCCTCGCCGGCAGATCGTGGTACCGATTCGCCCCTACAGGGGCCGATCCACACCGCGATCGCCACACCCTGCGAAGCCCTCACCACCTTGACCGCACCCGGGGCACTGCACAATGCCGGCGATCACCGGCCGAGCCCGTGGTTCGGTGGCCGCGCCGCAGCAGCAGCGGCTCGGACACGACAGAGTCCGACCCGAGTTAGCTGGGAGCTGCCGCTATGCCCGCGGGTGCCGCCTCACCCTCTGTGGTCGCCCGGCTCAACCCGGGAGCCCGTTCCGGCAGATCTTGGCAAGTTGGCGTCGAAATAACGCGCTAACTCACCAAGGTCTCGACTGCGGTGCCGCTTGCGTGCGACGGATGGCGCTGACGGTAATGAGCCCTCAAAGACGGCGCCGCATCGTGGGCGGGCTCGGCGTTGGATTGAGCCTGGCGACCGCGCAGGGTGAGGCCGCGGGAACGCACCCCCAAGAAGACGCTCCACGTTTCCCCGAGGCCCCGCGCAACGGTCCGGACCACCGCGGACATCGCGGCAGCTCACATCTCCTTCGGTTTGAACTTTCCAGAAGGGCTCACCCTGACCGCGAGAGGGTCTAGTGGTGGGGGCCGGTCACGCCGGGCACCAGGACGCTCAGGCAGGTTACGCAGCCCTCCAGCTTCTCGAACTCGCTCACGTCGACCACGACGGGCGTGAAGCCGAGGTCTTCCAGCAGCGACGTGGTCTTCGGTGCGGCGGCGCTGATCATCACCTTGTCGCCGCCCAGGCAGATCACGTGGCAGCCGGCCCCCTCCTCGACCGTGCGCACCGCGGGGAAGATGCCGACGTCGACAAGGCCGGGCGAGGCGACCACTGTGCCGTCCGGCAGGGCGGTGACCGCCGACTTGAGGTGGAGTACACGTCCGAGTGGCACCGCCACCACGCGGCGGTCGGGGAGCAGCCCGCGCATCTGGCGGATCGCGGAGCCGTTCGTGCGGCCGCCCTGGCCGACGTAGACGGTGTCGCCGATCTGCAGCAC
Source organism: Phytohabitans houttuyneae (assembly GCF_011764425.1). Taxonomy (NCBI): domain Bacteria; kingdom Bacillati; phylum Actinomycetota; class Actinomycetes; order Micromonosporales; family Micromonosporaceae; genus Phytohabitans; species Phytohabitans houttuyneae. The sequence goes on along the minus strand of NZ_BLPF01000001.1, from coordinate 2,678,303 downwards.
GTCGCCGCCGTCGAGGGTGCCCGGCGAGGTGATCTTGTCGACCTCAAGGCCCACCGCGCGTACGGCGGACTCGGTGCCGGCCACCTCCGGGCGGCGCTGCGGGGCGCCCGGTCGGGCGAGGATGGCCCGCGAACCGCTCACCACGACGGTGTCCTCGACGAAGACGGAGTCGGGGCAGTGGTCGGCGGGTACCACGTCGAGCACGCTCCAGCCGGCGTCGGCGAGAGCGGCGCAGTACGCGTCGTGCTGGCGCCGGGCGAGGTCGACGTCCACAGTCGACCGTTCGATGTGGGTGACCAGCCCTTCGGCGAGGCGGCTGCTGGGCCGCCGCACGAGCGCGATGCCACGGCTCATGGGATGTGGGACCTCCTGGATCATGGGGGTCCACATCATGTCACGCCCAAGGCGTGGAATTACTCACTCTGCTCCAAGGCGCGCTGTAACGCGCGGTAAATCTGCCCGAAACGTAAAGCGTCGTTTGTCCGCAGGAGCAGCACGTCCATTCCGCGGCACTGGACCCAGATCTCGTGGACCGACGAGCCGCGATCGTATGACCGTTCGAGCGCCATCAGCGGAAACTCCGACAGCGGCGTCAGCGTGAAGATCAGGCCGAGCGCCACCGCGACCACGACCAGCGCGAGGCCGATCTTGCTGCCCCAGTCGGTGAGGATCCAGAGCGCGCCGACGGCGACCGGCAGCGTGAGCAGCGTGACCAGCGCCCATCGGCCGGCGATGCGGCCACCTACACGCAGGTCGCGCCGGGTGCGCCGGTGCCACACATAAGAAAGATCTGAAAGCGGGTACGTGAGTCCGTACGCTTGCACCCACGACGACGTCACACGCACGGTGTCGTCGCGATAGTAAACGGCCACTCGCCCAGTGTTACCTATCCGAGCACAGGTCGATCCCCGCAAAAGGACGCGCATGATCCGCACCGGAAAGCTGAGCGTGGCGCTCCCGCCGAAGGAGGCGTTCCGCCTCTTCACCCCGCTGGGTGAGCGCGAATGGGTGGACCACTGGGAGCCGCACTTTCCCGACCCGGTCGAGGACGACTCCGCGCCCGGCACGGTCTTCCAGACCACCGGCCACGGCGGCACGACGACCTGGGTCGTGGTCGACCGCGAGCCGGGACGCCGCGTGCGCTACGCGCGGATCGCCCAGGGCACGGCCGGTACGGTCGAGGTGGTGCTCGACGAGGCGGAAGGCGGCAGCGAGGTCACGGTGACGTACGAGCTGACCGCCCTCACCGAGGACGCGCGGCCCGAGCTGGCGGGCTTTGCCGAGCACTATCCGGAGTTTCTGCGCGAGTGGCACGACGCCATCGCGCGAATCACCTGACCGTGGAGCCCTCGAGCGCGCGCTGCAGCGCCCGGTAGATCTGGCCGAAGCGGAGCGCGTCGCCCGTCTGCAGCAGCAGCACCTGCTGGCCCCGCCAGGTGGCCCAGATCTCCAGCGAGCGGGAGCCCCGCGCATACGACCGGTCCATGCGCTCCAGCATGAAGTCGGCCAGCGGGCCGACACCGAGCCCGATCAGGCAGGACACGCCGACGATCGCGATGGTCACGTCGAGCGAGGCGTGCACGCTGAGCGCGATCACGATGCCGATCGCGGCCGCCGCGAGCGGGCCGAGCAGCGCCATGCCGATGGCGCCGCGGCCGGCGATCGCACGCCACGAGCGGGCGCCCTTGGAGTGCCACACGCGGGCCAGCTCACGCAGCGGGTAACGGCGACCACCGATGCGGATGGCATCTGAGGTGATCTGCACCGACTTGTCGCTGTAGTACGTGACCATGGCACAACTAGCCTACTGGCATGGCTGACTTTGTGCGCGTGGAGATCAAGGACGGTATCGGCACCATCCGGCTGGACCGTCCCCCCATGAACGCGCTGAACACGCAGGTGCAGGAGGAGTTGCGCGAGGCCGCCACCGCGGCGTCCGCCGACCCCGAGGTCCGCGCGGTCATCGTGTACGGCGGGGAGAAGGTCTTCGCCGCCGGCGCGGACATCAAGGAGATGGCCGACATGTCGTACGTGGACATGTCCGCCCGCGCCGCCGACCTCTCCTCCGCACTCGGCGTGTTCGCCCGCATCCCCAAGCCGGTGGTCGCCGCGATCACCGGGTACGCGCTGGGCGGCGGCTGTGAGCTCGCCCTCGCGTGCGACTGGCGGGTGGTGGCCGACGACGCCAAGCTCGGCCAGCCGGAGATCAAGCTGGGCATCATCCCCGGCGCGGGCGGCACCCAGCGGCTGGCCCGCCTGGTCGGCCCGGCACGCGCGAAGGACCTCGTGCTCTCCGGCCGCATGGTGGACGCCGAGGAGGCGCTGCGCATCGGGCTCGCCGACCGGGTGGTGCCGGCCGCCGAGGTGTACGACACGGCGGTCGCGCTGGTCCGCCCGTACACCGAGGGTCCGGCACAGGCCGTGCGCGCCGCGAAGCTGGCCATCGACGGCGGCCTGGACATGGACCTCACCTCGGGCCTGGCCTGGGAGAGCCAGCTGTTCGCGGCGCTCTTCGCCACCGAAGACAAGCGGGAGGGTATGACCGCTTTCGTGGAGAAGCGGAAGCCGCGCTTCACGGGACGGTGACGGCGTCGTTCATCGGACGCTTCCGGATAGGAGCCGGCTCGTAGACTGATCGCCATGCCAGCGGACCGGACGCCGACCTCAGGCCATGCCCTGGGGATCGACTTCGGCACTTCGCACACCGTGGCGTTCGTGCGGTGGCCGGACGGGCGGGGGCGCCCGCTGCTGGTCGACGGCTCCCCGCTGCTGCCCTCCGCGGTCTACGCGGAGCCGGGCGGCGGCCTGATCGTCGGGCGCGACGCCGTGCACAGCGCGCGCCTCGACCCGGCCCGCTTCGAGCCCAACCCCAAGCGCCGCATCGACGACGGCACGCTGCTGCTCGGCGACCGCGAGGTGCCGGTGGGCGAGCTGGTCAGGGCGGTGCTCGCGCGGGTCGCCGAGGAGTGGGACCGCACGGTCGGCCGGGCCCGGCCGGAGATCACGCTGACCTGCCCGGCCATGTGGGGTGCCACTCGCCGCCGGCTGCTCGCCGGTGCTGCCGCGGCCGCCGGCTTCGAGGGGGTACGGCTGGTGGCCGAGCCGGTCGCCGCCGCCACCTACTTCGCCAAGGTGCTCGGCCGCGACGTGCCGATCGGGTCGGTCGTGGTGGTGCACGACTTCGGGGCGGGCACCTTCGACGCGAGCGTGGTGGCCCGCAAGGCGACCGGCTTCGAGGTGCTCGCCGTCGACGGCCGCGACGACATCGGTGGCCTCGACGTCGACGCGGCGATCATCTCGCACCTCGAAAAGACCTACGCGGACCGCGACAGGGCCGCCTGGGCACGGCTGGAAAACCCGTCCACCGCCGAGGAGAGGCGGGCCAAGCGCCAGCTCTGGGACGACGTGCGGGTGGCCAAGGAGCGCCTGTCCCGCAGCCCGTCGGCCGACCTGATGCTGCCGCTGCTCGACCTCGACGTGCATCTCACCCGGGTCGAGTTGGAGCAGCTGGCGACGCCGATCCTGGAGCAGACCGTGCGGGTGACGCAGGGCGTCATGCGCTGGGCCAAGCTGCCCGAGGGGCAGGTGGCGGGCGTCTTCCTGGTCGGCGGCTCCAGCCGGATGCCGCTGATGGCGACGCTGCTGCACCGCGCGCTGGGGGAGGCGCCAGCGGTGATCGAGCAGCCCGAGCTCGTGGTGGCCGAGGGGAGCATCCTCGCCGGCGAGGCGCTGCTGGCGAGCGCGCCGCCCGCGCCGGGACCGGCCACCTCGATGATGCGCCCGGTCTCGCCGGCCGGCCCGCCGCCGCAGCCGGTCGTTTCCGCGCCGCCCGCCGGCGGTTCGCTGGCGCCCGGCTCGACCCGCGTGCTGCCCCCGGAGGAGATCCCGTCGGCCGGTGTCACCGCGCCGGCGGCGGCGAGCGCACCCACCGCGGGAGCGCCGCGGACGGCGAGCCCGAGTGGCGGTGCGGCTCCACCCGCGCCGAGCCCGATCAGCGGAGGAGCGCCACCGGCGAGCCCGCCACGCACGGTCGGGCGAGTGATCGTTCCCGGGGCCCAGCCGCCGTCCGGCCGCCCCCGCGCCCAAGTGCCGCCGCCGGCCGCGACCAAGCCGCTCCCGCGCTACGAGGAGCCGACCGCGCCGCCCACCTCGCCGGCATACCCACCGGCAGGGGGCTACGCCCCGGCCAGCCAGCCGTACTCGCCACCCGCGGCGCCGCAGCCGCGGTACACGCCGCCCGCACAGCCTCGCTACACGCCACCCCGAGTACCGCGGGCGCCCCTCGCCGCTCCGCGCAGCCCGCAGCCGGTGGTGCGGCAGGCGGCGGTCCGGCGGCGTCCGGGCTTCATCGTGCGCGCGATCCGCGCACTCGTGATCACCACGCTGCTGATCGTCGTGCCGATCGGTGCCGGCATCTTCGCCTACGCCGCCGCCCGCAACCAGGCTCCCAGCGACGTCCTCCAAAACCTCGTCGATTGGATCCAGGGGTTCGCCGGCCTGGAGTGACTGGGCGGTAACCTACGCCCATGACATCACCCGAGCGGATCGAGGGACACGGCGGCGAGCTGGCGCTGGCGGCGTTGCGGGCGTACGGCGTCAGGGAGATGTTCACCCTCTCCGGTGGCCACGTCTTCCCGCTCTACGACGCGGCGCACAAGACCGGCTTCCCGCTCTACGACGTGCGGCACGAGCAGTCGGCGGTCTTCGCGGCCGAGGCGGTTGCCAAGCTGCAGCGCCGTCCGGGACTCGCCGTGCTCACCGCCGGGCCGGGTGTCACAAACGGCATCTCGGGGCTGACAAGTGCGTACTTCAACGGCTCACCCGTGCTGGTGATCGGCGGCCGGGCGCCCGCGTTCCGCTGGGGCTCGGGCAGCCTGCAGGAGATCGACCACCTGCCGCTGGTCGCGCCGGTGACCAAGTACGCCGCCACGGTCGGCTCGGGCGAGGAGATCCCGGGCGCCGTGGCCACCGCGCTGACGGCAGCGCTCACCGCCCACCGGGGTCCCGCCTTCCTCGACCTCCCGCTCGAAGTGATCTTCTCGGCCACCGACGCCGACGCACCGGCCGCGCCGGACGTACCCCTGGTGGAGCCCGACCCCGACGAGGTCGCCCGGGCCGCGCAGCTGATCGCCTCCGCCGAACGCCCGGTCATCATCGCCGGCTCCGACGTCTACGCCGGGGACGCGGTGGCCGCCCTCCGCGAGGCGGCCGAGACGCTCCACGTGCCGGTCTTCACCAACGGGATGGGCCGCGGCGCGCTGCCGCCCGAGCACCAGCTGGCGTTCGCCAAGTCGCGCCGCACGGCGCTCAAGGGCGCCGACGTGATCGCGGTGATCGGCACGCCGCTCGACTTCCGGCTCAGCTTCGGCGACTTCGGCAGCGCCCAGGTCGTACACATCGTGGACGCGCCCACCCAGCGCGCCTCGCACGTCACCCCGGCCGCCTCGCCCGCCGGCGACCTGCGGCTGATCCTGTCCGCACTCGCCGACTACGAGGGCGTCCGCGAGGACCACGCCGACTGGATCGCCACCCTCCGCGTGGCCGAGGACGCCGCGAAGGCCCGCGACGCCGAGGAGATGGCCGCCGAGACCGACCCGATCCGCCCCGCCCGCGTCTACGGCGAGCTGCGCAAGGTCCTCGCCCGCGACGCGGTGACGATCGGCGACGGCGGCGACTTCGTGTCGTACGCCGGCAGGTACCTCGAGCCCGCCGAGCCCGGCACGTGGCTCGACCCCGGCCCGTACGGCTGCCTGGGCACCGGCATGGGCTACGCGATGGGCGCGAGGATCACCTACCCCGACCGCCAGGTCTGCGTGCTGATGGGCGACGGCGCTTCGGGCTTCTCGCTGATGGACGCCGAGTCACTGGCCCGCCAGCGCCTGCCGGTCGTGATCGTGGTCGGCAACAACGGCATCTGGGGACTGGAAAAGCACCCCATGCGCGCGATGTACGGCTACGACGTGGCCGCCGACCTCCAGCCGGAGCTGCGGTACGACGACGTGGTGAAGGCACTGGGCGGCGCGGGCGAGACGGTGGCCAAGGCGAGCGACCTGGGGCGGCGCTGGCCCGAGCCTTCGACGCCGGCGTGCCGTACCTGGTCAACGTCCTCACCGACCCCGAGGACGCCTACCCGAGGTCCTCCAACCTGGCGTAGAGGACAAGCTGGTCAACAGCTTTGGGCTACCGCGACGTCCGTCGTAGTCCGGACCGTTGCGCGGGGCCCCGAGGAAACGTGGAGCGCAGCGGAGCCTTTTCTTGGGGTGCGTTCCCGCGGCCTCACCCTCCGCGATCCGCGGCCCACCACCAGGGACGGCCGCGGCGGAGTTGCACTGTGGACGGACGCATCGGCCTCAAACCCGAAGGCTCTGTGTGCGGTGTCGCCTGGGCTGGGTGGGCCGTCCAAGTTGGACAGGAGGTCTCGGCCGCGGTGGCCAGATCGTGTGCGGCCGTCGGGTCGGGCGTGGGTCAGTCGGGACCTGGCGGCTGTGGTCGCCGGCAGTGAGCGGCGGGGCGGGCGGCGCGTCGATCAGTCGTGACCGGGCGCACCGACGTGCTGATCAGGCGGGCAGCCCACCCCATCCCGCCGCCCGGTCGACGGCCTCCTGCACCGGATGCTCACCCGTGCGCCGTGGAGGCCGACGGCTTCGTGCGCCTGAGTGGCCCCGCCCAGCGTGGAGTGCACGTGCCACCTGCCGAGGGCGGTCACGCACGCCGGCGTCCGGAGTGCGTAATTAAATACTTGAGTTTGTCGATACGTCAAACTATTGTTAACGCGCGACCGCTGCGGGAGCCGCAACGTAGCCGGCGTGGGGAGTAGGGCAACTTCCCGCGCCTCGCTTGTACCTGCGTACCGTGGAGGTCCAATGTCGACAGTCAGACACGCGCGCCGCACCGCGACGGTCGTGTTTGCCGCCCTGATCCTGCTCACCACCGCACTCGTGAGTACGCCAGGCACCGCCTCTGCACACGGCTCGGCGATCGGCCCCGAGTCCCGCAACTACGGCTGCTGGAAGCGCTGGGGCAGCGACTTCCAGAACCCGGCCATGGCCACCCAGGACCCGATGTGCTGGCAGGCCTGGCAGGCGGACTCCACCGCGATGTGGAACTGGAACTCGCTCTACCGCGAAGAGGTCGCCGGCAACCACCAGGCGCACGTGCCGGACGGCCAGCTGTGCAGTGCCGGGCGGACCGGCGGCACGCGCTACGCCGCGCTGGACAACCCCGGCAACTGGCGGGCCACCAACCTGAGCACCTCGTTCACGTGGCGGATGCACGACCAGGCGCTGCACGGCGCGGACTACATCCGCATCTACGTGACGCGCCAGGGCTACAACCCGCTCACCCAGGCGCTCCGGTGGAGCGATCTGGAGCTGCGCCACGACACCGGACGCATCCTGCCCGGCGTCGGCGCGCGCGAGACCGACCCCGTGCTCAACGGCGTCACCATCTCCGCCAACGTCACCGCCCCCGGCCGCAGCGGCCGGCACATCGTGTACGCGATCTGGAAGGCCAGCCACGCCGACCAGAACTACTACTTCTGCAGCGATGTGAACTTCGGCGGCACCTCCAACCCCACGCCTCCGCCCACGACCCCTCCGCCCACCACGCCTCCGCCCACCACGCCTCCGCCCACGACCGCCCCGCCGCCCACCACACCGGCGCCGGGTAACGGCAGCTGCTCCGTGTCGTACGCGGTCACCGGCCAGTGGAACGGCGGCTTCCAGGCCGAGGTGCGGGTGACCGCCGGTTCGTCGGCGATCCGTGGCTGGACCGTGCGGTGGACCTACGCGAACGGGCAGACGGTCGCCCAGTCGTGGGGCGCCACCATAACTTCCAGTGGATCGAGCGTCACCGCGACGAACGCCGCGTACAACGGCAGTCTCGGCGCCGGTGCGAGCACCACGTTCGGCCTGATCGGCTCGTCGACCGGTACGAACACCGCACCAACCCCCACCTGCACCGCGACCACCTAGAACCACCCTCGCGGGGGCGCTGTCAGCGGTCTGTCAGCGCCCCCGCGCCACCGTCAGCAGGTCGTCAGGGCCGTGCCGCACGGTGGTCGCATGAACGAACAGACCACACACGCGATACTCGCCGAAGGGCTGGTCAAGCGCTTCGGTGACACCACCGCGCTGGGCGGGGTCGACCTCGCCGTACGCCGCGGCACCGTGCTCGGTCTGCTCGGCCCGAACGGGGCGGGCAAGACCACCGCCGTCCGCATCCTGGCCACGCTGCTGCGGCCGGACGCGGGGCGGGCCACCGTCGGCGGGTACGACGTCGTCCGCGACGCCCACCAGGTGCGCGGGCTGATCGGTCTCACCGGCCAGTACGCCTCGGTCGACGAGACGCTCACCGGCCTCGAAAACCTCATCCTCATCGGCCGCCTCCTCGGCCTGTCCCGCACCGACGCGCGGGCGCGGGGGCGTGAGCTGCTCGCCGAGTTCCGTCTGGAGGACGCGGCCAACAAGGCCGCCAAGGCGTACTCCGGTGGCATGCGCCGCCGCCTCGACCTCGCCGCGAGCCTCGTCGGCCGCCCGCAGGTGCTCTACCTGGACGAGCCGACCACGGGCCTCGACCCGCGCAGCCGCAACGAGATGTGGGACATCGTCCGTGACCTTGTCTCGGACGGGGTCACCGTCATGCTCACCACGCAGTACCTGGAAGAGGCCGACCTGCTGGCCGAGGAGATCGTGGTCATCGACCACGGCCGGGTGATCGCCACCGGCACCCCGGACGAGCTGAAGGGCCGGGTCGGTGCGCAGACGCTCACGGTACGGGCCAAGCACGCCGCCGACACCCCGATCGTGGAGTCGATCGTGGCCCAGGTGGCCGGGCGGGCACCCGAGGCGCAGGGCGGCGTGCTCGCCGTGCCGGTGACCGACGCGGCCGTACTGCCGGCCGTCGTGCGCCGGCTCGACGAGGCCGAGGTCCCGATCGGCGAGCTCGCGCTGCGCGGCTCCAGCCTCGACGAGGTGTTCCTCGCGCTCACCGGTCACCGTGCCGAGGACCGGACCGAAGACCAGAACGAGCCCGCAGGCCGCTACGAGACAGAGGAGATCCCCGCATGACGACCGCCGCCGTCGCACTGCCGCGCCGGGTCAACCCCATCGACGGGGTACGACACACGTTTACGCTCGCCTGGCGCAGCCTCGTGCAGCTCAAGCACAACCCGATGGAGCTGCTCGACCTCAGCATCCAGCCGATCATGTTCGTGGTGCTCTTCACGTACGTCTTCGGCGGCGCGATCTCGGGCAGCACGGGCGACTACCTGATGTTCGCCCTGCCCGGCATCATCGTGCAGAACGCGCTCTTCGCCTCGGTCACCACCGGCGTGGGGCTCAACACCGACCTGACCAAGGGCGTCTTCGACCGGCTGCGGTCCCTGCCGATCGCGCGCTCCGCTCCGCTGGCCGGGCGGATCATCGCGGACACGGTCAAGCAGGCGTGGTCGATCGCGCTGATCCTCGGCCTCGGCGTGATCCTCGGCTTCCGCATCCACGGCGGCGTGGCGGGCATGCTCGCCGCGTTCGCGCTGCTGCTGGTCTTCAGCCTGGCCGTGTCCTGGATTGCGGTGCTCGTGGGACTGCTTGCCAGCGAGCCGGAGAAGGTGCAGATCTTCGCCTTCGTGGTCGTCTTTCCGCTCACCTTCACCAGCAACGCTTTCGTGCCGACCGACACGATGCCCGGCTGGCTTCAGGCGTGGGTGGACGTCAACCCGGTCACGATCCTCGCCGACGCCGTGCGCGAGCTGCTCGCCGGTGGCGCGGCGGCGAGCCACGTGGGCCAGTCGCTGCTGTGGGCCGCGGCGATCGCGGCTGTCTTCGCGCCGCTCGCCGTCAGCACGTTCAAGCGCCGAGTATGACGCGGGCAGCCTCGCGGATGTCGCTGGACTTCGCGGCCCGCCGGCCCCGCTCGAATGCCTCGGTGAAGCGCTCTTCGCCGAGGCGTTCGCGCGCGGCGGCCTCCACGCGGCGGGCATCCACAGTGGACCGGTCAGGCCCGCCGCGCACGCCGTACGCCGCGCCGACGAAGCTGGCGGCCCGCTCCGGCTCTCCACAGTGGAGGGCGACGTCCGCGTACGCCATCAGCACCAGGCCGACCACCGGCATGTCGCGGGAGGAGTTGGCGAGCTCGAGTGCGGCGTCGGTGCGGGAGCGAGCCGCGACGAGGTCACCCTCGGCGGCGTCGATCTGCCCGATGGCGGCGACGATGAGCGCGACCCACTGCGGTGCCGAGGCGTGTCCGGTCGCCACCGCCTCGGCGCGCATCAGCTCCGTGCGGGAACGCTTCAGCTCGCCCATCGCGCGGAGGATCTCGCCGTGGTGGTACGAGACGGCCGCCCGACCCTCGTCGCTGCCGACCCGTTCGGCGGCCCGCCGCGCCTCGTCGAGCGTCGCGAACGCTTCCTCCGTCTCGCCGAGCATCCACAGCTCGTACGCGTACCGCGCCTGCATCTCCGGCACGTCCTCGGCGGCGCCGAGCGGTGCCATCTCGTCCAGCGCCTCCCGGAAGTACGCCGCCGCGCGCGCGTGATCGCCGTCGGTGGACGTCATGTGCGCCAGGCCGGCGAGGGTGGTGGCGGTGCCCCACCGATCGCCCAGCGCCCGAAACTCCACGAGCGCCGCCTCGAAGTGCCCCTCCGAGTCGCGCTCGTGCAGGCCGAGGTTGGCCTCGGCGTGGCCGTACATGACCCGGGCGACGCCGCGTACCCACGGGTCGGGGTGCGTGAAGAGGCTCGCCAGGCCGGCCATCGCCCGCTCGTTTTCCGGCGGGTTGCCGAAGAGGGACGAGATCGGGCCGACCAGGCGGAGGATCGGGTGCCGGTCTTCGTAGCCGCGTGCCAGCTCGGCCGCCTCCCGGAGCAGCCGCTGGCCCTGTTCCAGCTGGAAGAGGCCGGCCACGACGTTGAGCGCGGCGGTACCCATGGCCGCGGCGACGAGCGGCCTGGCGACCCGGCCAGGGACGGCCAGCGCCTCCATGGCCAGCTCGGCCCCTCGGCGCGGCGGCCGCCCATCCACCAGTACCAGCCGAGCGCGGCCGCGAAGCCCACCGCCAGGCGTGCCTCGCCCGCGGCGATCGCCCACCGCGCCGCCGCGTGCACGTTGTCGTGGTCGGCGTCGAGGCGGGCCAGCCACTCCACCTGGGCGCGCGAGCGCAGGTGGCGGTCGGCGCTGCGGGCCAGGCGCAGGAAGTACCGGGCGTGTGCCCGGCGCGTGGCCTGTGTCAGGCCGGACTCGCCGAGCCGCTCCAGCCCGTACGCCTTGATGGTCTCCAGCATCCGGTACCGGCCGTCGGGATCCGCGACCACGAGGGACTTGTCGACCAGCGCCGCCAGCTCGTCGAGCGCCTCGCCGCCGCACACCTCCTCGATCGCCGGAAGGCTCGCCGAGCCGGAAAAGACGGCCAGCCTGCACCACAGCGCGCGCTCGGCGTCGTCGAGCAGCTCCCAGCTCCAGTCGATGACCCCGCGGAGCGTCTGGTGGCGGGGAAGCGCGGTGCGGCTGCCCGCGTTCAGCAGCCGGAAACGGTCGGTGAGGCGGACCGCGACCTGCTCGGGTGTGAGCGCGCGCAGCCGGGCGGCGGCCAGCTCGATGGCGAGCGGCATGCCGTCGAGCGCGCGGCAGATCTCGACCACCGCGTCGGTGACCGTGAGCCTCGGGCGCACCGCCGCCGCGCGGTCGGCGAAGAGGCGCACGGCCGGATACGCGAGCGCGTCGGCCGCGGCCACCCCGTCGGGCGGCAGGGCCAGCGGCTCGACCGGAAACAGCGCTTCGCCGGTGATGCCCAGCGGCTCGCGGCTTGTGGCGAGCACGCGCAGGTGCGGGCAGCGCACCAGCAGGCTCTCGGCCAGCGGGGCGGCGGCCGCCACGAGGTGCTCGCAGTTGTCCAGGATGAGCAGCGCCCGCCGATCGCCCAACGCGCCCTGCAGCCGGGTGAGCGCGTCGACGCTCTCCTGCGGCATCTGGCCGCGCCCCGAGACCAGCGGGTACTCGCGGAGGCCGAGCGTTGACAGCACGATCGAGGCGAGCTCGGCGCCGTCGGTCAGCGGCGCGAACTCGACCAGCCACACCCCGTCCGGCGCCTGGTCGAGCATCGCCCGTCCGGACTCCATGGCGAGCCTTGTCTTGCCCGCGCCGCCCGGCCCGATCAGCGTGGTGAGGCGGGACTCAGCGATCACCTTCGTGACCTTCGTCACGTCGTCGTCGCGGCCGACGAAGCTGGTCAGCGTCGCGGGCAGGTTGGTGGTCGGCAGGGGTGCCGGCGGCGCGTCCGTGTCCTTCAGCAACGTGAGATGCAGGGCCGCCAGCTCGGGTGACGGGTCGGTGCCGAGCGACTCGGCGAGCGAGGAGCGCAGCCGGTCGTACGCCGCGAGCGCCTCCGCCGGCCGGCCGGCGCCCCGCAGCGCCCGGATCAGCTGCCCGGCCAGGCGCTCGCGCAGCGGGTGGGCCAGCGCCAGCGACTCCAGCTCGGGCACGAAGCCGCCCCCGTCGCCGAGTGCCAGCGCGGCGTCCACCCGATCTTCGATCGCGGCCAGCCGCAGTTCGTTGAGGCGGGCGGCGGGCGCGCGGGCGAAGGCGGCGTCCGCGACGTCGGCCAGTGCCGGCCCGCGCCACAGCGCCAGTGCGGCGGCCAGCGTCACGGCGGCGCCGGCGGGGTCGGTGCGAAGGCGGGCCCGCCCGGCGGCCACGTCGCGCTCGAAGCGGCAGGCGTCCACCGCCTCGGGCGGCACCGCCAGCCGGTAGCCGGCCGGGGTCGACTCGATCGCGCCCTCGGGCAGGGCGCGGCGCAGCCGGGAGATCACGGCCTGGAGTGCGTTTGACGCGCCGGCCGGCGGCTCCTCCTCCCAGAGCGAGTCGATCAGCGCGCTGGTAGTGACGACCCGGCCGGGGTCGAGCGCGAGCCGGATCAGGAGGCTGCGCAGGCGCGCGCCACCCACCTCAAGGGACGCGCCGGAGTCGGCGCGCACCTCGAGCGGACCGAGCAGCGCGATCTGCACGAAACGATTCTCCCCCGGATTGTGTGGGGGTCGGGTCAGGAGGTGCTCTCCTCACCGCTTTCGCGGCGGCGCATCTCGTCTTCGCGGCGGCGAAGGTCTTCCTCCCACTTTTCGAACAGCTCCCGGTCGTGCTGCGACTTGCCGGCATCCAGCGACTTAAGGAACTCCGGATCGTCGTCCGGTGCCACCGGCCGCGACCGCTTGGGCTCCGGGAAGCCGCCCGCGGCCCGCCAGCCGCCACCGGGAGAGCCCTCGCGCGCCGGCCGGCCGGCGAGGAACCAGGCGATGGACCCGATCAGCGGGAAGAACAGGATGATCAGCACCCAGACGAGCCGAGGCAGCGCCCGGATCTCGTCCTCCTCGGCTGATAGGCAGCTGATCAGCGCGAGGACAGCGAGGATGATCTGTACCAGGAAGAGGAGCACGTACAGGCGGGCCATCCCGCAATGATGGCCCCTGATGGCCACCCTGGCTAACGGATCAGCACCAGCAGCGTGCCGAGGGCCGCGTAGCCGGCCGTGAACAGGGCGACGAGAGGCAGGGCCGGGCCCGGCCCGGGGCGGCGGGACCGGTACCGCCAGAAGGCCACGGCGAACAGCGCTGTCCAGCCGGCCAGGGCGGCCGCCACGATCAGCAGGTCGCCGTCGATCGCGGCCAGACGGGCCAGGAGAACGGCGACACCGCCGGCGAGGAGCAGCGTGCGCCACCAGGCGAGCCACGTGCGCTCGCGGGCCAGCCCGGGGTCGCTCATCGGTCGATCAATCGAAGGCCTGCACGAGTACGACGACGACGAGCAGCGCCGCGCCGGCACCGACCAGGATCGCGAGCAGGGCGGGGAAGCGGGAGGCGGGCAGGTCGCGTCCGAGGCGCATCGCCCGCTCGGTGCGAGCCCAGCGGTCCACCGCGCGCACGGCGACCGCACCGCCCAACAGCAGCAGTGCGATGGAGATCACCTCACGCAGGTGGGCGACCCGCAGCGGCGGCAGGAACTGTGCGGTGGCCAGGCCGCCCGCCACAAGGGCCAGGCCAGTGCGTATCCAGGCAAGGAAGGTGCGCTCGTTGGCCAGCGAGAAGCGGTAGTCGGGCGTCGCGCCGACCCGGCGTACCTCCTCGGGATCGAACCATCGCTTGATCGCGCCCAGCACGCCTGCCATTATCCCGCCGGCCTCGCCCGTAACCTGTGTGCGTGACCGAGTTGACCGCCGACGAAAAGTCCACCCTGAAGACGGCCGCATTCGGCGCGGTCTTCCTGGTCTCCGACGCCGATCCGGGTTTTTTCGCGATGCTCCGCGAGAGCTTCGCCGCCTCCGACGCGCTGGCCGGGGCGACCGGGCTGGTCAAAGAGGTGCTGAGCACCGGCCCGCTGCCCAAGCTTCCGCGCGCGTCCACCGCTGAGGTGGAGGCGTTCGTGCTGCCCGCGCTGGAGAGGTCGATGGCGATCCTGCGGGAGAAGGCACCGTCCGAGGTGGACAACTACCAGGCCGCGGTGATCACCGCGGTCGAGCAGGCCGCGAAGGCCACTCATGGCGTCAACGCCCGCGAAGCAGACGCACTGGCCAAGGTCAAGGCGGCTGTGGGGGTCGTGGCCGATCCCACTATTACTGGCGAGTAACCTAGACGGTGGGTAACTTCAGTTAACGTGCGTTAACCCAAGCAGGAGGTCCTGGAAGCGCGATGAACATCGTGGTGCTCGTCAAGCAGGTGCCGGATTCGAGCGCGGAGCGTTCGCTGCGGGCTGGTGATAATACGGTCGACCGTGGGTCGGCGAGCAATGTCATCAATGAGATGGATGAGTATGCCATTGAGGAGGCGTTGCGGGTTCAGGCGGCGCATGGTGGTGAGGTCACGATCTTGACGATGGGGCCGCAGGGTGCTTCGGAGTCGATTCGTAAGGCGTTGTCGATGGGTCCGGACCGGGCGGTGCATGTGCTGGACGATGCGTTGCACGGCTCGTGCGCGGTAGCCACGTCGAAGGTGCTGGCGGCGGCGTTGGGCACCCTCAATCCCGACCTGGTGCTGTGTGGTGCGGAGGCGACCGATGGGCGGGTGCAGGTGATGGCGCACATGCTGGCTGAGCGGCTGGGGATCGCCGCGTTGACCGGTGCGCGGAAGCTGACCGTGGACGGTGCGTCGTTGACGATCGAGCGGCAGACCGAGGAAGGCTTCGAGGTGGTGGCCGCTTCGACGCCGGCGGTGGTGTCGGTGTGGGACACGATCAACGAGCCGCGGTATCCGTCGTTCAAGGGGATCATGGCGGCGAAGAAGAAGCCGGTGCAGACGCTGTCGGTGGCCGATCTGGGGATCGCCGCGTCTGAGGTGGGGTTTGCGGGTGCGTCGTCGGTGGTGGTGCAGCACAGTAAGCGGCCGCCGCGTTCGGGTGGGCAGAAGGTCGCTGATGAGGGCGATGGCGGCGTGAAGCTGGTCGAGTTCCTGGCCTCCGAGAAGTTTGTGTAAAAGGGGAGGGGTTTCGATGGCTGAGGTTTTGGTTGTCGTGGAGCATTCCGGTGGTGAGGTTAAGAAGGTCACCCTGGAGATGCTCACGTTGGCCCGTGAGCTGGGCACCCCGGCGGCGGTGGTGCTCGGCGGCCCGGGCGTGGCCGCTCCTCTGACCGAAAAGCTGGGCGAGTTCGGCGCGGCGACGGTGTATGCCGCCGAGAGTGAGGATCTGGACGGGTTCCTGGTCGCGCCGAAGGCTGCCGTGCTGGCCGGGCTGGTCCGGTCGGTGCAGCCGGCCGCGGTGCTGCTCGGCTCGACCCAGGAGGGTAAGGAGATCGCCGGCCGGCTCGCGGTCAAGCTCGACAACGGTCTGCTGACCGACGTTAGTGGGCTGGACGCGGACGGGGTGGCGACGCAGGTGGTGTTCGCCGGCTCCACGATCGTCAAGTCGCGGGTGACTCGCGGGTTGCCGCTGGTCACTGTCCGCCCCAACTCGCTGACCCCGACCCCGGCGCCGGCCAGCGTGCGGGTGTCGGCGGTGGATGTGGTGGTGGAGCAGTCGGCGAAGCTGGCCCGGGTGCTCGAGCGCAAGGTCGAGCCGAAGGGTGCCCGGCCGGAGCTGACCGAGGCGTCCGTGGTCGTCTCCGGCGGCCGTGGCGTGGGCAGCGGCGACAACTTCAAACTCGTCGAGGAGCTCGCCGACCTGCTCGGCGGTGCGGTCGGCGCGTCCCGGGCCGCGGTCGACTCCGGTTTCTACCCGCACCAGTTCCAGGTCGGGCAGACCGGTAAGACCGTCTCCCCCCAGCTGTACGTGGCGTTGGGTATCTCCGGCGCGATCCAGCACCGGGCCGGGATGCAAACCTCCAAGACCATCGTCGCGGTCAACAAAGACGCCGAAGCACCCATCTTCGAACTCGCCGACTACGGCGTCGTCGGCGACCTGTTCAAAGTCGTCCCACAAGCCACCGAAGAAATCCGCAAACGTAAATAGAGCGTGCGCACGTCACATGCCGGGCCGGGGGATGACCCCGGCCCGGCGCATTAGGCTGATATGCGATGGCCTACATGGATCACGCCGCGACCACGCCGATGCTCAGCGAGGCGATCGAGGCGTATGTCGCCGCCGCCCGCGACGTCGGAAACGCCTCCTCGCTGCACGCGCCGGGGCGGCGGGCTCGCCGCACCGTCGAGGAGTCGCGGGAGCGGATCGCCGCCGCGCTCGGTGCTCGCCCGTCCGAGGTGATCTTCACCGGTAGCGGTACGGAAAGCGACAACCTCGCGGTCAAGGGCATGCACTGGGCCCGCCGTGACCGCGCCGCCGGGCGCAACCGGGTGATCGCCAGCGCGGTCGAGCACCATGCGGTGCTCGACTCGGTGCGCTGGCTGGAGGAGCACGAGGGCGCCGACGTCACCTGGCTGGAGGTCGACCAGCAGGGTCGGGTGCCGGTCGAGGCGCTGCGCGACGCCCTCTCCGCGCACGGCGACCAGGCCACCGTCGTCACCGCGATGTGGGCCAACAACGAGGTCGGCACGCTCCAGCCCGCCGCCGCACTCGCCGCGCTCGCGGCCGAGGCGGGGGTGCCGTTTCACACCGACGCGGTCCAGGCGGTCGGCCAGGTGCCGGTCGACTTCGCGGCCAGCGGGGCCGCCGCGCTCTCCATCAGCGGCCACAAGCTTGGCGGCCCCACCGGCGTCGGCGCGCTGCTGCTCGGCCGCGACATCGCCTGCACCCCGCTGCTGCACGGCGGCGGGCAGGAGCGGGACGTGCGCTCCGGCACGCTCGACGTACCGGCCATCGCGGCCTTCGCCGTCGCGGTCGAGAGCGCGGTCAAGACCCAGCAGGAGACCGCGGCAAGGCTCGGCGCCCTCCGCGACGACCTGGTCTCCCGGGTGCGGCAGGCGGTGCCGGACGCGATCTACAACGGCGACCCGACCCACCGGCTGCCGGGCAACGCGCACCTGTCCTTCCCCGGCTGCGAGGGTGACGCGCTGCTGCTCCTGCTCGACGCCCAGGACATCGCCTGCTCGACCGGCTCGGCCTGCTCGGCGGGGGTCGCCCAGCCGTCGCACGTACTGCTGGCGATGGGCGCCGACGACGACCGCGCGCGGTCATCGCTCCGCTTCACGCTCGGCCACACCTCGACGCGCGCCGACGTGGACGCGCTGGTCGCCGCCCTCCCCGGCGCTGTCGAGCGGGCGCGGCGGGCCGCTGCCCGCTGAGGCCGGCCCTCCACCCGATCGCGGCGGCGCAGGCGACGGCGGCTTGGCGACGATCAGGTAGACGCCGGCGAGCACCGCGGCCATGCCGGCCACCAGGCCGAGCGTGACCGGCTCGCCCAGCAGCAGCGCCCCCACAGCACGCCGAACACCGGCGCCAGCAGCGTCACCGTCACCGCGGCCACCGGCCCCACCCGGGCCAGCAGGCGGAACCACAGCACGAACGCCACTCCCGTGCACACCAGGCCCAGAACAGCCACGGCCGCCACCGCCTTGGCCGTCGGCGGGTGCGCCGTGCCGGCCACCGTGACCGGGGCGGCCAGCAGCACCGCGGCACCGATCTGCTGGCCGGCGGCGAGCACCAGCGGCGGGGTGCCGCCGAGCCGGCGGGCGGTCCACACGCTGCCCACCGCGTACGACAGGGAGGCGAGCAGGCACGCGCCGGTGGCGGCCAGCGTGACGCCGTCCAGCGGCAGCGAGCCCAGCCCGACCGCCGCGGCCACCCCGGCCAGACCGACCGCACCACCCAGCAGGCGCCGGCCGCTCGCGGCCTGCCCGAGCCAGATGCGGGCGACCACGATGCCCCAGATCGGCGTGGTGGCGTTGAGCACGGCGGCCAGCGAGGCGGGCAGGCGCAGCTCAGCCACGGCGAAGAGCGTGAACGGCAGCGCCGCCAGCAGGAAGCCCACCACCATCAGGTCCCGGTAGCGCCCGCGCAGCTCGGCGGCCAGCCGCTGGCGCGTCACCGCGATCAACACGAGCGGCACCAGCGCGCCCAGCGCCACCCGGCCGGCCGAGACCGGCAGCGGGCCGAGCACCGGGGAGGCGACCCGGATGAACAGGAACGAGGCGCCGAACACGGCGGCGACCGACAGCAGGATCGCCAGATCCTTGCGAGACATGCCCTCAGGGGTACGCTGTGCTGCATCCACAAGTCAAACTCATATGACTCATAGTCGGCATGAGGAGTCTGCATGCACCTCGCTCAGCTGCGCGCCCTCGTCGCGGTGGCCGACCGCGGCAGCTTCACCCGCGCCGCGCGCGACCTGGGCCTCACCCAGTCGGCGGTCTCGCACGCCGTCGCCGCCCTGGAGCGTGACCTCGGTCAGCGCCTCGTCGACCGGGAGCGGGTGGGCGCGGTGCTCACCGCGGTGGGCAAGGCCGTGGTCGACGACGCGCGGGATGCGGTGCGTGCGGCCGACCGGGTGGCCGAGCGGGCCGCGGCCAGCGCCGGTGAGCTTGTGGGGGAGCTGCGCCTGGGTGGGATGCCGAGCACCAACCTTGCCGTGCTCCCCGCGCTCCAGCGCCGCTTCGCGCGGCGGCACCCGGGGGCCCGCGTCTCGCTGCTGGAGGGCACCGACGACGAGATGGTCGACTGGCTGGAGCGCGGCCTCGTCGACCTCAGCTGCGTGGTCGTGGGCCTGGGCGTGGTCGAGGGGCCGGTGCTGGCTGAGGACGAGTTCGTGGCGCTTGTGCACCCTGAGCACCCGCTCGCCGGCGAGGCGGCCGTGCGGGTCGAGGATCTGCTCGACGACGCGTTCGTGACCAGCAAGAGCGGGTGCGAGCCGCTGGTCGAGTCGATCTTCGGGAGCCACGGGCTTGTGTTCCGCCCAACCCACCGGGTCACCCAGCTCAGCACGATCGTGACCATGGTCCGAGCCGGCATGGGCGTGGCGCTCCTGCCCTCGCTCATGCTCGACGGCGACCCGGCCGGGGTGGTGCCGATCCCGCTCAACCCCCGCGTGCCGCGCACGCTGCGCATCGGTCACCGCCCGGGCGGGCGACCCTCCGCCCTCGCCAGGGCCTTCCTCGACTTCGTGGACGAAGACGGCGCGACGGGCCGCGAGTGAGCCTCGCCAGGCCGCGCAGCCGCCATGCCGGTCACCGCCGGAGTGAGGCGGAGCCGAGCCGGCTGGCGCTGCCGGTTACGGTTGTCGGGTGAGAGTCCTGGCCGCGATGTCCGGCGGGGTCGACTCGGCGGTGGCGGCCGCACGGGCGGCCGACGCCGGTCACGACGTCACCGGCGTCCATTTGGCGCTGGCGCGCAACCCGCAGACCTACCGTTCGGGGGCCCGCGGGTGCTGCACGCTCGAAGACGCCCGGGACGCCCGCCGTGCCGCCGACGTGATCGGCATCCCGTTCTACGTGTGGGACATGGCCGACCGCTTCCACGAAGACGTGGTCGATGATTTCGTCGCGGAGTACGCGGCGGGCCGTACCCCCAATCCCTGCCTGCGCTGCAACGAAAAGATCAAGTTTGCCGCGGTGCTGGATCGGGCGGTGGCCCTCGGTTTTGACGCCGTGGTGACCGGCCACCACGCGCGCCTCGGTGCGGACGGTCTCCTGCGCCGCAGCGTCGACCTGGCCAAAGACCAGTCCTACGTGCTGGCCGTGCTCCGCCGCGACCAGCTCGACCGCTCGATGTTTCCGCTCGGCGACACGACAAAGGCGCAGGTGCGCGTCGAGGCGGCCGAGCGCGGGCTGGCCGTGGCGGAAAAGCCGGACTCGCACGACATCTGCTTCATCGCCGACGGAGACACCCGCCGTTTCCTGGCCGAGCGGCTGGGCGAGGCGCCCGGCGACATCGTCGACGCGCGGACGGGCGCGGTGCTCGGTGCGCACTCAGGGGCGTACGCGTACACCGTGGGGCAGCGCCGCGGCCTCGCCCTCCGCGAGCCGGCGCCGGACGGTCGTCCCCGCTACGTGCTGTCGATCACGCCGGTCACCAACACCGTGACCGTCGGCTCGGCCGAGATGCTCGACGTCTCGGACGTCACCGCCGACCGTCCGGTGTGGACCGGTGGCCCGCCGCCGGAGGGCCCGATCGAGTGCGAGGTCCAGCTGCGCGCGCACGGCGAGGTCGTGCCGGCCACCGTCGAGCTGACCGGCGGCCGCATGCTCGCCGCCCTGCGCCGCCCGGCCCGCGGTGTGGCGGCCGGGCAGGCGCTCGTCGCGTACCGGCCGGACCCCGCCGGCGACATCGTGCTCGGCTCAGCGACGATTGGCAGCCGTGACTGACTTTCCCTGGCCGCGCGGTTCGGCGACGGGCATCGGCTCGCTGCCCGGCACCGACGTCGCCGAAGCGCAGAAGATCGTGCTCGGTGAGCTGCCCAACCTCCCGCACCTGCCCGAGCTGCCCGACCGCGGCCCCGGCGCGGACATGGTCGGGCGGGGCGCCGCGTTCCTGGTCGAGCTGCCCGTCGAGCTCTACGCGGCCCGCTGGCGCGTCGCCTCCCGCCCCGGCCGGGACCGCCGCCGCGCCCTCGACCTGCTCGAACGCGACCTCGACCAGATGACCGAGCAGGCCGACGGGTTCGCCGGCACGTTCAAGGTGCAGGCGGCCGGGCCCTTCACGCTCGCCGCCAACATCGACCTCGCGCTCGGCGGCCGCATCCTGCGCGACCACGGTGCGGTGCGCGACCTGAGCGAGTCGCTCGCCGAGGGGCTGCGCACGCACGTGGCCGACGTACGCCGCCGGCTGCCCGCCGCCACCATCCTGCTCCAGCTCGACGAGCCGTCCCTGCCCGCGGCGCTGGGCGGGCGGATCGCGACGGAGAGCGGGCTGTACACCTACCGCTCGATCGAGTCCACCACCGCCGGCTCGCTGCTGCGCACGGTCGTGGAGGCGGCCGCCGCGCCGGTGGTGCTGCACTGCTGCGCGCCCGACGTACCTCTCGACGTGGTCCGCGCGAGCGGCGCGGCCGCGGTGGCGCTCGACATGTCGCTCGTGGACAAGCTCGACCCGCTGGGCGAGGCGATCGACGCCGGGCTCGGCCTCTTCGCCGGCTCCGGCCAGGCCACCTCCGCCGCGGTCGCCGACCAGGTGCGCGGCGTGTGGCGGCAGCTGGGCTTCCCCGATCAGCGCCTGCCCGACCAGGTCGTGGTGACGCCGGCCTGCGGCCTCGCCGGCACGCCGGCCGCCGACGCGCGGCGCGCACTGACCGCCGTCCGCGAGGCGTCGCAGCGCCTCCAGGAGGTCTGAGCCGCAGGGCCGGGGATCCCGAAGACTTGGGCTACCGCGACGCCCGTCGTGGTCCGGACCGTTGCTCCCGCGGCCTCACCCTCCGCCGTTGCGCACGCAACCCCCGGCCGGCACGGCCCGCCGCTGAGTCGCGGCCCGCGGGCGGCCCATGGCTTGTCACGCCGCGCGGCCGTCGTCGGTCGGCCGCGGGGTCCAGACCGCGACGGACACCGCGGTAGCTCTGGCTAGGCCGGCACCTTCGGCAGGGCCGCTACCGCGGTGGCGACGTCGGCTTCGGAGAGCTCGTGGTCGACGAGGTCGCCGGCAAGGTAAGCGCCATATGCCGCCAAGTCCAGGTGGCCGTGGCCGCACAGCGCGGTCAGGATCACCTTCTCCTCGCCGGTCTCCTTGCAGCGCAGCGCCTCCTCGATGCAGGCGGCCAGCGCGTGGGTCGGCTCGGGTGCCGGCACGATGCCCTCGGTGCGCGCGAACCGCACACCCGCCTCGAAACACTCGCGCTGGGTCTTCGAGATCGCCTCGATCAGGCCAAGCTCGTACACGTGCGAGATGAGCGGTGACATGCCGTGGTAACGCAGGCCGCCGGCGTGGATCGGGTCGGGGATGAAGTCGTGGCCCAGCGTGTGCATCTTCATCAGCGGGGTCATGCCGGCGGTGTCGCCGAAGTCGTACGCGTACACGCCCTTGGTCAGCGACGGGCAGCTGGCCGGCTCGACCGCGCGGATCGTCACGTCCATGCGGCCGGCCAGCTTCTCGCGCAGGAAGGGGAACGCGAGGCCGCCGAAGTTCGAGCCGCCGCCGGTGCAGCCGACGATCACGTCGGGCGTGAGCCCCACCTTGGCGAACTGGGCTATCGCCTCCTCACCGATCACCGTCTGGTGCAGCAGAACGTGGTTGAGCACGCTGCCCAGCGCGTAGTTGGTGTCGTCGTTCTGCGCGGCCACCTCGACCGCCTCGGAGATGGCGATGCCGAGCGAGCCGGGGGAGTCGGGGTGCTTGGCGAGGATCGCGCGGCCGGCGGCGGTCAGGTCCGAAGGGGACGGATGGATGACGCCGCCGAACGTCTCGATCATGATCTTGCGGTACGGCTTCTGGTCGTACGAGGCGCGCACCTGCCACACCTCGCAGTCCAGCCCGTACTGCGAGCAGGCGAACGCGAGCGCGGTGCCCCACTGCCCGGCGCCGGTCTCCGTGGTGAGGCGGCGGATGCCGGCGGCCGCGTTGTAGTACGCCTGCGGCACCGCGGTGTTGGGCTTGTGCGAGCCGGCCGGCGACACGCCCTCGTACTTGTAGAAGATCTTGGCGGGAGTGCCGAGCGCCTTCTCCAGCCGGTGCGCGCGGAAGAGGGGCGAGGGCCGCCACAGCTTGTAGACATCCAGCACCTAGTCGGGGATGTCCACGTACCGGTCGGTGGCCACCTCCTGAAGGATCAGGTCCATCGGGAAGAGCGGCGCGAGGTCGTCCGGACCGACCGGCTGGAGCGTGCCGGGGTGCAGCACCGGCGGCGGAGGGCTCGGCAGGTCGGCGAGCACGTTGTACCAGCGACGAGGCATCTCCGACTCGTCCAGCAAGATCTTGGTCGGCTCACTCATGGTCAGCACGTTAGTCGTACCCACCGGTGTCATACCAAGCGGTTACGGTGCAGAGGTGTCTGAGGAAGTCATCCAGCAGCAGGTCACCCCGGAGCAGGTCGCGGCGGCGGGCAAAGAGCCACCCGTCGATGTCCGCGAGCGCCACGCCGCGCTCGCCGCCGAGCTTTCCGACCATCAGTACCGGTACTACGTGCTCGACGCGCCGACCATCTCCGACGCCGAGTTCGACCGGCTGCTGCGCGAGCTGGAGGCGATCGAGGAGGAGTTTCCCGCCCTCCGCACGCCCGACTCGCCGACCCAGCGGGTGGGTGGCACGTTCTCCACGCAGTTCACGCCGGTCGAGCACGCCGAGCGGATGATGTCGCTGGACAACGCGTTCGACGACGAGGAGCTCTCCGCTTGGGCCGAGCGGGTCGAGCGGGACGCCGGCGGGCCGGTGACCTACGTGTGCGAGCTCAAGGTCGACGGCCTCGCGATCAACTTGACGTACGAGAAGGGTCGCCTCGTCCGCGCCGCCACGCGCGGTGACGGGCGCACCGGCGAAGACGTGACGCCCAACGTGCGCACCATCCGTGACGTGCCCGAGCAGCTCGCCGGCGACGACGTGCCCGACCTGCTCGAGGTGCGCGGCGAGGTCTACTTCCCGGTCTCCGCGTTCGGCGACCTCAACGCGGGGCTCGTCGAGCAGGGCAAGCCGCCGTTCGCCAACCCGCGCAACGCGGCGGCCGGCAGCCTGCGGCAGAAGGACCCCCGGGTCACCGCCTCCCGCGGCCTGCGCATGGTCGTGCACGGCATCGGCGCGCGACGCGGCTTCCAGCCCACCGCGCAGAGCACGGCGTACGAGGTGATGAAGGGCTGGGGCCTGCCGGTCAGCGAGCGGTGGCAGGTCAAGCCCGACATGGCTGGGGTGCGCGAGTTCATCGACTACTACCGCGAGCACCGCCACGACGTCGAGCACGAGATCGACGGCGTGGTCGTCAAGGTCGACGCGGTGAGCATCCAGGGCCGGCTCGGCTCGACAAGCCGCGCGCCGCGCTGGGCGATCGCGTTCAAGTACCCGCCGGAGGAGGTCAACACCAAGCTCCTCGACATCCGCGTCAACGTGGGGCGCACCGGCCGGGTCACGCCGTTCGCGGTGCTGGAGCCGGTGCGGGTGGCCGGCTCGACGGTCGCGCTGGCCACCCTCCACAATGCTCGCGAGGTCGAGCGCAAGGGCGTGCTGATCGGAGACACCGTGGTCATCCGCAAGGCGGGCGACGTGATCCCCGAGGTGCTGGGCCCGGTGATGGAGCTGCGACCCGACGACGCACGCGCTTTCGAGATGCCGGAGCGGTGCCCGGAGTGCGGCTCGCCACTGGCGCCGGCCAAAGAGGGCGACATCGACATCCGCTGCCCCAACAACCGCTCGTGCCCGGCGCAGCTGCGCGAGCGGGTCTTCCACCTGGCTGGGCGGGGCGCGCTCGACATCGAGGTGCTGGGCTACAAGGCGGCGGTGGCGCTGCTGGAGTCCGGCATCATCCACGACGAGGGCGACCTGTTCGGGCTGACGGCCGACGACCTGGGGCGCGCCGAGTTCTTCGTCAACAAGGACGGCTCACTCGGCAGCAACGCGGTCAAGCTGCTGGAAAATCTCCAGGAGGCCAAGGAGCGTCCGCTGTGGCGGGTGCTCGTCGCGCTCTCCATCCGGCACGTCGGCCCGACCGCCGCGCAGGCGCTGGCCCGGCACTTCCGCTCGATGGACGCGATCGAAAAGGCGTCGCTGGAGGAGCTCTCCGGTGTGGAGGGTGTCGGGCCGACGATCGTCGAGAGCCTGCGCGAGTGGTTCACCGTCGACTGGCACCGCGAGGTGGTCGACAAGTGGCGGCGGGCCGGCGTGCGCATGGTGGAGGAGCAGGTTGACGAGGGCCCGCGGCCGCTGGAGGGGATCACGATCGTGGTGACCGGCACGCTGTCGACGTACTCGCGCGACCAGGCCACCGAAGAGATCGGTGCGCGGGGTGGCAAAGTGAGCGGGTCCGTATCGAAGAAGACCGGTTTTGTCGTCGTGGGCGAAAATCCAGGATCAAAGTACGACAAGGCGGTATCGCTCAAGGTTCCCGTGCTCGACGAGGCGGGTTTCGACGTGTTGCTGGAGCGCGGTCCCGATGCTGCGCGAGAGGTGGCGCAGACCATCGATGAATAACGTCGCGTGCCACTCGCGTATCTCAAGTTAGTCACGACTGTTGGCGAATACTCCCTGCCTGGCGCGCTCCCACACCTAAGGTGGTGAACGGCTCATGCAGTGGCGCGAGGCGGGGGAGGATATGCATGGAGGCCGCAGCGTCGCGGAACTCCGTTCCCCCTGAGCGGGCTCGCCCATTCTTCGCTTTCGCATTGGCGGTCATCACGGTGGCCGCCCTTGTGTGTGCGGTTCCGCTGGCCCGCCTGCCGGGGCAGGTGGACGACCTTCCGGCCGCGTTCTGGGTGATGGCCGGTCTCGCGGTGCTTGTCGACGCGCGGCCGTTCACCCCGCCGGGGCGGCGGCAGAGCTCAGCGGTCTTCCCGTCCACGTGTTTCACGTTCGCGATCATGTTGGGCTGGGGTCTCGCACCGGCCGTGGCCGTGCAGGCCGCGGCGGTCGTGGTCTCCTCGTGGCGCATGCGTCACGTGTGGTGGCGCGCCGCCTTCAACATCGCCCAGTACGCGCTGGCCCTCTCCGCCGCCTACGCCGTGAGCCGCCTCGCCGACCTCGACCGCATCCGCTGGGGTGACGTCGTCGTCTTCGCGGCGGCGGCCGCGGCCTGGTTCGTGGTCAAGTACAGCTCGGTCACCATCGCGGTGCGCCTGCTCTTCGGCGGCCGGTGGTGGGCGATGTTCCGCCAGGGCCTGCCCTTCGAGCTGCTCTCGATCGGCGCGTTACTGCTGCTCAGCCCGGTGCTGCTGGCCGCGGCCGAGACGAGCGCGGCGCTGATCCCGCTCGTGGTCGTCCCGCTGTACGCCGTCTACCGGATGGCCCGCCTCTCCGCCGAGCAGGAGCAGCTGTCCCGCGTCGACCCGCTCACCGGCCTCGCCAACCGCAAGGGCCTGCTCGGCGAGGTGGGTGACCAGCTGCCCACGCACGCCGCGCGGGACGCCAAGGGCGCGGACGACCGGCACCTGGCGCTGCTGGTGCTCGACCTCGACCGGTTCAAGCACGTCAACGACGCGCTCGGTCACGCGGTCGGTGACCGGCTGCTGATCGAGGTGGGCAGCCGCCTCACCGACGCGGTACGCCCCGGTGACGTGGTCGCCCGCCTCGGCGGCGACGAGTTCGCGATCCTTGCGCCGTGCCTGGCCGGCATCGATGAAGCCCGCGACCTCGCCGCGCGCGTGGTGGCGGCGCTCGGCGAGCCGGTCGAGCTGGACGGGCTGCCGCTCGACGTGTCCGGCTCGATGGGCGTCGCGCTGTACCCCGAGCACGGCGAAGACTTCGCGACGCTGCTGCGGCACGCGGACGTGGCCATGTACGACGCCAAGCACCGCGGCGACACCATCGCCGTCTACGCGCCCGAGTCCGACCACAACTCGCCGGAGCGGCTGAGCCTGCTGGCAGACCTGCGCCGCGCACTGGACGACGGCTCCGTGGCCGGCAGCCGCCAGATCACCATGTACTACCAGCCGCAGATCGCGATCGAGACCGGCGAGGTGGTGGGGGTCGAGGCGCTGCTGCGGTGGAAGCACCCGCGGCACGGCATGGTCGACCCGGAGGAGCTGATCCGCGTGGCCGAGCAGAGCGCCGTGATGCGCCTGCTCACCCGCCGGGTCGTCGACGACGTGGTCGAGCAGGTGGCCAAGTGGAGCGCCGCCGGCCTCAAGCTGCGCGCCGCGCTCAACGTCTCCGTACGCGACCTGCACGACGGCGAGATCGCCGACCAGATCGCCGACCGCCTCGGCCGCTACGCCCTCCCCGCCGACCGCCTCCAGCTGGAGATCACCGAGGGCGCGCTGATGGCCGACCCCCGCCGCGTCCTGGCCACCATCGCCCGCCTGGACAAGATCGGCGTGGCCATCGCCCTGGACGACTTCGGCACCGGCTACTCCTCCATGCAGCACCTGCGCCGCCTGCCACTCGCCGAGGTCAAGGTCGACCGCTCGTTCGTCCTGGGCATGGCCACCGACGCCGACGACGCCGCGATCGTCCGCTCGGTGATCGAGCTGGCCGGCGCGCTCGGCCTCCGCGTGGTCGCCGAGGGCGTCGAGGACGAACGCACCTGGCGCCTCCTCCACGCCGCCGGCTGCCACGTGGCGCAGGGCTGGTTCTACGCCCGCCCGATGCCCGCGGACGAGCTGGTGAGGTGGCTTTCCCGCTACCGCGCCGTCAACCCCAACGGCCCGCTCGACGGCGCAGCCTGACCCCGAGTCCTTTTCTTGATTTGAGCTACCGCGATGTCCGCGGTGGTCCGGACCGTTGCTCCCGCGGCCTCACCCTCCGCCGTTGGTCGCGGTCAGCCCCTTTGCCCGCGGCGCCGGCCGCACGCTCGGTGCGGCCACTCCGCCCGGCGCGCTGCCGGGACGCTAGCTAGCTGGGGTCGCTTGCGTGCCGCTGTTGGTCGCGGTCAGGTCGGCACGGCTGTCGCTCGGTGCGCCCGCTCCATCCGGCGCGTCGCCGGGACGCACGGTGGGGTTGCTCGCGCCCGCTGTTGGTCGCGGTCAGCCCTTTGCCCTTGGCGGTCGGCACCGGCTGCTGGTGGGTGCGGCCGCTCCGTCCGGCGCACGGCCGGGATGCTTGCTGGGTTGCTCGCGTGCCGCTGTTGGTCGCGGTCAGCCCTTTGTCGGTCGTGGCGCACGCCGTCTGCTGCTTGGCGCGGCGTCTCCCAGACCGGTCGCGCCCCGGTGGTGGTCGCGGTTAGCCGTCCTGCCGCCGGTGGGAGCGCTCGTGCTTCTGCAGATCTTTCGAGGCGGGTGCGCGAGTCCGCCCGCAGTTCGGCACCGTCGTCGCGGTCCGTGACTGTCGATCAGGTGTAGGCGGTGTGCGCTTCGAGATCTTGGTGAGTTGGCGCGTTATTTCGACGCTAACTTACCAAGATCTGCCGGAGGGGCACCTGGGCGATCGCGGAGGGTGAGGCGACACCGCGGGCACAGCGGCAGCTCACATCCAACTGGGGGTCGGACTTGGAAAGGCTCACCCTGACCGCAAAAGGACTCCCAGCGGGAGGGGGCATCCCACCGGCCATCGATCCACGGGTCGACGCTGGGGACATCGGCGTTGTGGAGCCGCCGGGACGCGCGCTGCGGTTGCTCGCGCCCGCCGTGGTTGCGCGGCACTGTGGTTGGTTGCGGTCACCCCTTTTGCCTCCGGCGGGAGCGCTCCGACCAGCGGGAGGGGTGCCATCCCACCGGCCATCGACCTACGGGAGTGGAGCAGGTCGGCGCCCGGGACGCCAGCGTTGGTCTCGTCGGGCGCGGTGCGTGCGTGGTGGTGCCCCGGGCGCCGACCTGCTTGAAGAACGGGTGGGTCGATGGGCGGCGGGATGGCACAGCGCGGCGTGGTGGGCGCGCGCCTCGCTGGCGGGCCCGTGGCGCCAGCTGCCGCCGGCTGAGGCGCTTTGCCCCGGGGCTGCAGCTCGCCGATCTGCGGGAGCGAGGCCTTTTGGGGTGAGCTTGCCGACCGCGGGGGTGAGGCCGCGGGAGCAACGGTCCGGACCACGACGGGCGTCGCGGTAGCTCGAATCTGCGGGTTTAGATGCGGCGGGCCGTGCGGAAACGGACGCCGTAGTGGCCGGAGCCGTCCAGCAGCGAGTCGCCGCCGGTGTCGCCAAGGGTCGGGCCGTCGGCCTTGGTGCGGCTGGAGATGAAGCGGTGCCGGCCGTTGCTGTCCACGCCCAGGTACATGCCCATGTGCTCGATGTGGTCGTTCAGGACCGGGCCGCCGTTGAAGAAGACGAGGTCGCCGGCGTTGAGGCGTTCGTACTCGCGGGCCTGCGTGCCGCGGTTGGGCATCAGCTGCACGCCCGGGCCCAGCGCGGCCATCGCGTACGCGCGGCGGGGCAGGCCCGTGCCGGCCGTGTTGGTGCCGCGGAGGGGGTAGCCCATGCGGTAGCCGTACACCATGCGGAGGAAGCCGGAGCAGTCGAGGCTGCGGATGTGGTCGGGGTCGGGGCGTTCCTTCTTGCCGTCCGGGAACTCCCAGTCGATGCCGAGGTAGTCGTAGAAGTCCGAGCGCTCGGCGCGGCCGTCGGGGTCGGTGGTCGAGAGCGGGCCGAACGAGGCGTTGCGCTTGCCGCCCTCGGTGTACTCCATCGCGATGGCGAGCGCGTCGGGGCTGCGGTCGGCGAGTGCCTTTTCCAGCCACGGGCGCACCCAGGTGTCGTCAACGGCGTCCTTCTGCCACGCGCGCGGCGCCAGCCGTATCCAGGCGTCCGTGGTGACGGTCGCTGCTGTGTGAGCCTCCTCGGCGAAGGTGCGTGAGGGGCCGGTCAGGCGCACCGTGCGGGCCTTGTCGGTGAAGACCGCGAGCGTCGCGCCCTCCGCGTCGACGACGAGCGTGCGGGCTGGATTGCTCACCCGCTTGAACTGCAGCTCCTCCACGGGAGGCGCGGACACGAAGTCGGGGGCGGCGGCGGCCGGCGCTGTGCCCTCCACCTCGCCCCGCTGGCAGGCGGCGGCGCCGCCCGCGAGCAGTACCACGGCGGCGGCGCTCACGAAGATCCCGCGCATCGACAACACTCCCTCCACGACCTTCTACGTCACCGGCACCAGGCCGGTCAGGATGCCGCTGATCACGACGCCGTAGGTGGCCGCCGAGACGACGGTCGTCGCCAGGATGGTGGCGCCCTTGGGCTGGCGGATCAGCTGGTACGCGATGAGGCCCGGCGCCACGAAGCCGAGCGTCTGGTGGGCGAACAGCAGCGGTACGTCGCGCTGGATGATGAGGAACGCGGTCACCTGGAGCAGCACGCTCAGCAGCACGACGGCGGCGAAGAGGCGCTTGCCGTACAGGATGACGATCTTCTGCAGCACCTTCATGAGCCCGAAGGTCACCACCGTCATCAGCACCATCACGGCGGCCTGTAGGTGGTCCTCGACCATGGCGAGCGCCACCCAGCCCGGCGTGATCATGCCGCCGGGGGAGAGGTTGGTGGTGAGATAGCAGATCAGCGCGAAGATCAGCCCCACGCCGAGGCACATGGTCGCGAGCTGCGGGCTCAGCTCCCCGCCGGGAAGGAAGGTCACCGCTTACCCCGCAGCCGCGCCAACTCGTCGATCAGGACCTCGCCCTGGCCGTGGATGTTGCCGACCGCGACCACCGAGGCCGTGCCGCGCACCTGGCCCAGCAGCGCGTCCAGCATCGCGCCGGGGCGCTGCCGCCCGCCGAGGTCGAGGACCCGCCCCTGCCAGCGCTCCGGGATCTTGGACAGTGCGCTGCGGGTCGGCTCGCCGATCAGCAGTACGCGGTCCGGGTCCAGCCGCGGCACCAGCGCCCCCATCTGCCCGTTGCGCTCGACCCGGTCGGGCCGGCAGTTGATGACCAGGTGCACCGGCCGGCGGATCAGGCCCTGCTGGGCGAGCTGGCGCACGTTGAGCAATGTGGACTCCGGGTCGTTGGCGGCGAACACGTTGGCGAAGCGCAGCCGCCGCCCGTTCGCCTCGTAGGTCTCGACGGTCAGCACGCCCGGGTCGGGCGGCGCGCCCCACATGCCGGCCAGCGCGGCCCGCCGGTCGATGCCGACGAGGCGGGCGACGGCGAGTGCGATCGCGACGTTTTCCTTGAACGTGATCCAGCCGAAGCCGCGCATCTCCTCGTCGGAGACCGTCTCCGGGTCGACCACGATGAGCCGGCAGCGCCGCTTGGCCGCCTCCTCCTTGAGGATCTCGAGGCGGTCCCGCTCGGCGGTCACGCACACCCCGCCCACCGGCATGGAGCGGCTCAGCGAGCGGGCCACGTCGTCGAGCGTGGGCCCCATCTCGGCGAGGTGGTCCTCGCGTACGTTGCACAGCACGCCGATCGTCGACCGGATCAGCTTTTCCTGGTTGATCTCCTGGAGCGCCGGCATCACCGCCATGCACTCCATGACCAGCGCGTCCGGGTGGTACATCGCGGCCCGCCGCACGATGCCGATCTGCTCGACCACGTTTGCGATGCCGAACTTGCGGTAGACCGGCTCCTCGCTGCCGTCGGTGAAGATGAAGCGCGCCGCCGTGCCGGTGGTCTTCGCGACCACGGAGAGGCCGCCGCCGCGCAACGCGCCCGCGCACAGGCGGGTGATCGAGCTCTTGCCGCGGATGCCGTTGACGAGGATGCGGGTGGGAATCTTGCGCAGGTTGGCGTTGTGCCCCCGCTGCTCGATGATGCCGGCGACCAGCAGCACCACGCAGCTTGCGGCGAAGACGCCGTAGAGGAAGAGCACCTCAGCGCCTCCCCGCGCGGCGCGAGCCGACCTTCTGGCGGTTGGGTGGGCGGCGCACGACGACCGTGGGCGGCGCGCCCGTGCCGCGCAGGCGTTCGGCGCCGCCGAGGCGGGCCGGGCCGTGCACGCGCACCTGGCGGCAGATCTCCAGGCAGCTCGCGATCGCGCCGATCTCGTCGGCTCGGTGCGGCGAGATCACCGCCTCGGTGTCGCCGTCGGCCATGCGGTCCGCCGCCGCGGCGAGCCGCCGCAGCGGCACCAGCAGCACGAAGTAGTGCCAGCCGAGCACGACCACGGCGAGGAAGGCCGCGGCACCGCCGAGGACCAGGCTCGCGCGGCGCAGGCTGTTGACCGGCAAAGCAAGATCACCAACGGCCTGCTCGGCCACCACGGACCAGCGCAGGCCCGCCGCGGAGCTGGGCTCGGCGAGGGGGTACCGGCGACCAGCGCCCGCCCCGCGATCTTCGCTCCGGTGCGTCCCTGCGACGCGGTGGTCGCCGCCTCGCGGGCCTCGCCACCGGCCAGCGGCTGAAACGCGCGGAAGCCCTCGGTGTCGAGGATCGTGCGCAGCTCGGCGTCGACCACGCGCACCCGCCCGTCGGCGCGCCGCAGCAGGTCGGCGAGGCGTGGCACGTCGAACTCGACCACCACGCTGTGCCCGTCCGGGCGGTGCGCGTACGCGTAGATGACCGGCAGCCGCCCGCCCGTGTTCGCCAGCCGCACGCCGCTCTCCTGAGGCAGCTTCTCCGCCTGGCGCAGCGGCTCCCGCCCGGCGGTGGTCACGACCCGCCCTTCGGGGTCGGTGACGTACGCGCCGCGGTACCTGTCGTCGCTCTCCACCAGCTGCCCGAGCACGGGGGTGAGCTGAGCCGGCGCCGTCTGCGCGTTTTGCGCGGCCGTGACCGTGGCTTGCCGCAGCCCACCGTCGAGCGAGTCGCCGAGCGCGCGGGTCGCGGCGGTCACCTGGTTTTCGCTGTCCAGGACCACCTGCGCGGGCACCGGCACGGGGCCGCCGGCGAACGTGTACCCGAGGGCGCCGCACCAGGCGAACACCATCGCCGGGATGCCGAGGAGCAGCACCACGGCCGGTACTCCGCGCGGGCGGGCGCGGTCGTCGAGGGCGGCGGCGATGCGGCGTACCTCGGAAGGGCCTTTGATCTTGGGTCGTGGACCCGGGTCGCCGCAGGCGTCCGCCTTGGCGCGCTCCAGCAGCCGGCGGACCGGGCGGACCAGCGCGCGGCGCGCCACCAGATATGCCAGCAGCGCGGCCACGACCAGCCCAGCGGCGGGCAGCAGCCCTTTCCACGGCGAGCCGACGTCGATCACCGGCGCGGAGACGGTCGAGGCCACCGCGATGCCGAGCGAACCCACCGGTGCCGCCACCACCAGCAGCGCGCTCCCGGCCGGTCCGCCGCTCGACCGCACGGCGCGCCCCTCGCGGGTCTCGGCGAGCGTCCGCTTGATCACGTCGCTGGCCGGCCCGCCGGCGGGGGGCGCGCCCTGCAGGACCGTGCTCTCGCCGGTGGGCAGCCCCACGAGCACGGACTGGCGGGAGTTGGGGGCCAGCCGCAGCGGGCGTACGCGCAAGGAGGTCATGCCGGCGAGCAGCCGCCCGTCGGGCAGTGGCGCGACGATCAGCGCGCGCGGCTCGCCGCCTTGGATCAAGGGGGTGACCGTGGTGCGCGGGACATCCTGAGGAACATTCGCCACCGGCACCGGCTCACCCCGCGCCGCGACCGGCCGCCGGCTGCCCGCGTCGAGCACCGCCGCGCCGGCCCAGGCCGTGCCGCCACCGGCCGCCGAGGCCAGCACCGCGGCCGGGTCGCCGCCCGCAGGCACCTGCTCGGCGGCCGCCTCCATCTCCTCGACGCCGCTGGTGACCGTCGCGTTGAGGCCGCGGGCGAGGCTGGTGACAAGGCGGTCCTGCGAGTCGACCACGGCCTGCGGGATCACCCGCCCGTGAAACATGCCCAGGTAGACGGCGCACACCACGGCGAGAGCGAGCAGCGCGCACAGCAACACCACGGAGGGTGCGCGGATGCCACTCGGAAACTTCGGTGCCGCCAGTTGCTTGTCCAGTGCGATCCGACGCCATGCGACGAGAGGATCGGCGGCAGGCAGGATCACCTCGCGCCGTATGGGCATACCGGGTTATACGGCCGGCGACGGCGAGGAGTTCGGTCTATGCCTCCGTTTTCCGTGGGGTCGGCTCGCGGGCGGCGGAGGGTGGCTAACTAAACTCGCTGGGGTCATAAACTCGCTCGGGTCACCGGGCACGTGCCACGCTCGGGCAGTCCGCAACCGTTCAAAAAGGGGGCACTCATGGCCGCCATCTCCCGCGAGGAGGTCGCGCACCTCGCGCGCCTGTCGCGGCTCGCCGTAACCGAAGAGGAGCTCGACCTCTTCGCCGGCCAGCTCGACGTGATCCTCCAGGCGGTCGCCCGGGTGGGCGAGGTCGTGGCCGAGGACATCCCGCCGACCTCGCACTCCGTGCCGCTGACCAACGTGCTGCGCGACGACGTCGAGGTCCCGTGCCTGACGCCGGAGGCCGCTCTCGCCGGCGCGCCCGACGTGGAAGAGGGCCGGTTCCGCGTGCCTCGGATCCTGGAAGAGGAGGCGTAACCGTGAGTGACTTGACCAGGATGAGCGCGGCGCAGCTCGCGGGCCTGATCGCGAGCGGGGATGCCTCCGCGACGGAGGTCACCGACGCGCACCTCGACCGCATCGCGGCGGTCGACGACCGGGTGCACGCGTTCCTGCACGTCGACGCCGAGGGTGCCCGCGCCGCGGCGCTCGAGGTGGACGAGCGCCGCTCGGCGGGTGAGCCGCTGGGGCCGCTGGCCGGCGTGCCGGTGGGCGTCAAGGACATCGTGGTCACCCGCGGGGTGCCCACCACCGCCGGCTCCAAGATCCTCGAAGGCTGGCGCCCGCCGTACGACGCGACGGTCGTCGAGCGGATGCGCGCGGCCGGGCTCGTGATCCTCGGCAAGACCAACCTCGACGAGTTCGCGATGGGCTCCTCGACCGAGTACTCGGCGTACGGCCCCACGTACAACCCGTGGGACCTCACCCGCATCCCGGGCGGTTCCGGTGGCGGCAGCGCGGCCGCGCTCGCGGCCTACGAGGCGCCGCTGACCGTCGGCACCGACACCGGCGGCTCGATCCGCCAGCCGGGCGCCGTCACGGGCACCGTCGGCGCCAAGCCCACCTACGGCGGCACGTCCCGCTACGGGCTCGTGGCGTTCTCCTCCTCTTTGGACACTCCCGGCCCGTGCGCCCGTACCGTCGAGGACGCGGCCCTGCTCCACGCGGTGCTGGCCGGCCACGACCCGCGCGACTCCACCTCGATCCCGCAGCCGGTGCCGGACGTGGTCGGCGCCGCCCGGCGGGGCGCGACCGGCGACCTGAGCGGGGTGCGGCTCGGCCTGGTGCGCGAGTTCGGCGGCGAGGGTGCCGAGCCGGGCGTGATGGCCGCCTTCCGCGACGGCCTCGACGCGCTGACCAAGCTCGGCGCCGAGGTGGTCGAGGTCTCCTGCCCCCACTTCCAGTACGCGCTGCCGGCCTACTACCTGATCGCGCCGAGCGAGTGCTCGTCCAACCTGGCGCGCTTCGACGGCGTGCGCTACGGCCTGCGGGTCGGCGACGACGGCCAGAAGGCGCTCGAGGAGGTCATGTCGCTCACCCGCGAGGCCGGCTTCGGCCCGGAGGTGAAGCGGCGGGTCATCATCGGCACGTACGCGCTGTCCAGCGGCTACTACGACGCCTACTACGGGCAGGCGCAGAAGGTGCGCACGCTGATCACGCGCGACTTCACGTCCGCGTTCGAGCAGGTGGACGTGCTTGTGTCGCCGACGACGCCGTTCGTGGCGTTCCCGCTGGGCTCGCGCACGTCCGACCCGTACCAGATGTACCTGGCCGACCTGTTCACGATCCCGACCAACCTCTACGGTGGCCCGGCGATCTCCGTCCCTGTGGACTCTCGGAGGGCCTGCCGGTCGGCTTCCAGATCATGGCGCCGACGCTCGCCGACGACCGGATGTACCGGGTGGCAGCCGCGCTCGAGTCCGCCGTCGGCACGCTGACCCCGGGGAGCTGTCATGACCGTCACCCTGCCGCCCTACGAAGACGTCGTCGCCCGCTACGAGCCGGTGATCGGCCTGGAGACGCACGTCGAGCTGGGCACGAAGACGAAGATGTTCTGCGGCTGCCCGATCGACTTCGGCGGGCAGCCCAACACCCGCATCTGCCCCGTGTGCCTGGGGCTGCCCGGCTCGCTGCCGGTGGCCAACCGGGCCGCGATCGAGGCCACCATCCGGATCGGCCTCGCACTCAACTGCACGATCGCCACCTGGTCGCGCTTCGCCCGGAAAAACTACTTCTATCCGGACATGCCGAAGAACTACCAGATCAGCCAGTACGACGAGCCGCTGTGCGTGGACGGCTGGCTGGACGTCGAGGTCGAGGGCTCGGTGGTACGCGTCGAGATCGAGCGCGTCCACCTCGAGGAAGACACCGGTAAGACGCTGCACGTGGGCGGGAGCGGCCGCATCCACGGCGCCACCGAGTCGCTCGTCGACTACAACCGCGCCGGCATCCCGCTCGTCGAGATCGTGACCAAGCCGGTGCCCGGCACGGGCGCGCTGGCCCCGATCGTCGCGCGCGCCTACGTGAGCGAGCTGCGCGACGTGATCCGCTCGCTCGGCGTCTCCGACGTGCGCATGGAGCAGGGCTCGCTGCGCTGCGACGTCAACACCTCGCTCAGCCTGCCGGGCGAGGAGTGGGGCACCCGCACCGAGACCAAAAACGTCAACTCGCTCCGCTCGGTCGAGCGCGCGGTCCGCACGGAGATGATCCGCCAGGCCTCAGTCCTCGACGCCGGCGGAAAGATCAAGCAGGAGACCCGCCACTTCAGCGAGGAGACCGGCGACACGCGGCCCGGCCGCTCCAAGGAGACCGCGACCGACTACCGGTACTTCCCGGAGCCCGACCTGGTCCCGCTCGCCCCGGACCCCGCCTGGGTATCGTCCCTGAAGGAGTCGCTGCCCGAGCTGCCGCGCGTGCACCGCAAGCGCCTGCAGGCCGACTGGGGCCTGTCCGACCTCGACATGCAGTCGGTGCTCAACGCCGGCGCGGTCGAGCTGATCGAGGAGACGGTGGCGGCCGGCGCGTCGCCCGAGGGCGCCCGCAAGTGGTGGCTGGGCGAGCTGGCCCGCCGCGCCAACGAGGCCGGCATCGAGCTGGTCGAGGTCGGCGCCACGCCGGCCCAGGTGGCCGAGCTTCAGCGCCTTGTCGACGAGGGCAAGCTCAACGACAAGCTGGCCCGCGCCGTGCTGGAGGGCGTGATCGCCGGCGAGGGGTCACCCACCGAGATCATGACCGCCCGCGGGCTGGGCGTCGTCTCCGACACGGGCGCGCTCACCGCCGCCGTGGACGAGGCCATCGCCGCCAACCCCGACGTGGCCGCCAAGATCCGCGAGGGCAAGGTGGCGGCCGCGGGCGTGCTGGTCGGCGCCGTCATGAAGGCCACGCGCGGCCAGGCCGACGCCAAGACCGTCCGCGACCTCATCATCTCCCGCCTGAGCTGAGCTTTCGGGGCTCCCGCGACGCCGGTCGCGGGAGCCCGCTTCAGGCACGACCTTGGTTTCAAGGGATTTGAGCTACCGCGATGTCCGCGGTGGTCCGGACCGTTGCTCCCGCGGCCTCACCGCCCGCGGTTGGTCACCATTACGCCTGGCTGCCCCGTCGAGGCGCGCGCAGGAGCCCGCTCCGGCAGATCTTGGCAAGTTAGCGTCGAAATGGCACGCTAACTCACCAAGATTTCGAAGCTCACACCGCCTGCACCCTGGTCGGCAGTCACAGACCGCGACAAAGGCGCCGAACCGCGGGCGGACTCGCGCACTCCCGCCTCGAAAGAACCGTGAGCTGGGAAGACACCGGAAGCTGTCGCGCCGCAAGCAATCCCAACTCCGAAAGTCGATCGACACAAACTACCAAGATCTGCCGCAGCCAGCCGCGCGGCGCACATCCGGGTCGCCATTTCCGAGGCTGCCTGACCCCGCCAATCCGCCTCGCACCCACACCGGGTCGGCCGGGCGCCGGCGAGGCCGCGCGACGACGATCCTGAGCACCGCGCTGAAGGTCCATGATCTGGGCCTGCACCGGTCACGTCGGTGGCCAGGCCCTCGCTCCGGGAGCCGGTGACTGGCTGACCCGCTTCGCCGACTTCGTCGCCTCCCGTCGAGGCCGAGGGCGGGCAGCGGCGCGCGCGCTCCCGGTCGACGCCGCCTTCGCACTGGCCGCGCACGCTCGCCCTACTTGGCCGCGTCGAGGCGGGCGCCGGACATCGCGGCAGGTCGGAGCTCCGTGGTTTTCGAGCCGCGTGCCGGAGCCAGCCCCTCATCCGAAGCCACGCCGGGGTCGCGCCGCACGAGGCTCTCAACCTGGGCGCACCAATGCGCCCACCGCGACTGGCCCACGGCGTCCGGGAAGCGACGCGCGGCCCCGGACACTGAAGCCGCGCGCCGTCAGCGGGTCGGTGTTGGCGCCGGGCGCTGGCCCTCGGCGGGAGCCGGATGGTGTTCGGCCTCGATGACCTTGCGCTCGAGCGTCACCTGCGACTGGCCCGTGCCGCCCACCTTGATGTCGTCGTACGCCTGCAGCGCCCGCGTCTCCTTGTCGAAGTAGAGCACCGACATCGCCAGCGGCAGCGGGTCTTCGTGCTCCAGCCCGCGCAGGCCGGCGCCGCCCGTCGAGCCCTCCACCATCAGGCGCGTCGCCATCTGGCCGGGGACCTGGTCGAGCGTGCGTACGTCGCGCTGGTGGGTGTGGCCGGCCAGGACTAGCGGGCAGACACCGGAGAGCGCGCCGGCCGAGGCGGGGTCGTGCACCAGGGCGACGTCGACAGGTTCGGTGGAACCGCGGATCGTCGCGGCCAGCCGCTCGCCGGCGCCGATCACCTGCTCGACGGTCTGCTTGGAGGTGCCCGAGCCGGACGGGGAGGTCTCTTTGTCCGGGGTGAAGCGGGGGTCGCCGATGCCGGCGATGCGCAGGCCGGCCACGTCGGTGATCGAGTTGTCGAGCACGATCGCGTTGGACTGGCGGGCGACGGCGGCTCCCGTGGCGGCCGAGTCGTGGTTGCCGCGGATGAAGACGTACGGGACCTTGAGCAGGCCGATCGAGGCCACGTACGACGCCTCCGGCTCGCTGCCCCAGTCGGTGATGTCGCCGGTGTCGATCACGGCGTCGATGCCGAACTGCTCCACGATCGTGCGCATGATCGACCAGCCGGTGGGGTTCAGGTGCAGGTCGGAGACGTGCAGGATGCGGGTCGTGCCCTCCTCCGGCTGGTAGACCGGCAGCGTGGAGACCGTCGTGTAGATGCGGCTGACGTTGGCGACAAGCTGCTGGAGCTGCTCGGCGTACCGGCCGTAGTCGTCCGCGATCCGCCGCGCGTCACCGACCACGGCCGGCGCGTTGACCAGCAGGCCCTCGTAGCGCGGCTCCTCGATCGAGTCCGGGTGCAGGGTGGCGAACGCGCTGCCCAGGCTGGTGCCCACGATGACCAGCGCCAACGCGCCCGACCACGCGACCCGCCGCACGTTGCGGAAGACCAGCGCGCCAAGCGCCATGGCGAAGAGCACCGACACCGCGACCGTACGCATGCCGAGCTGGATGAGCCCCTTCTTGACGTCGTCGACGGCGGTCTGGCTGGCCCGCGTGATGCCGGCCGGGTCGTCGATCAGCGCCTCGGTGCGGCCCTGGTCCAGCGCGCCGAGGCTCACGTTGAGGTGCGTCGGGCCGTCGTGGCTGTCGAGGTGCAGCGAGCCGAGGGGTGGGATGGCGACCTCGGTGTCGCCGACGAACGACGGGGCGACCGACATCTCCGCCCGGAACGGACCCACGTCCGTCTCCGTGCGGGCGCCCAGCAGCACACCGACCACCACGCCGACCAGCGCGACGGCGAAGACCAGCAGCCCGAGGCCGATGCGGCGGGTGGCGCGGGCGACGAAGAAGGACCTGACCCAACCCACAACGCGACGCGCCGCCGAAGCGGCACGTCGATGGCTTTCAGTACGTTCTTCCATCACCGTGTTCTGTCGTGCCCTTGACCCTTGCGGGCGAAACTAGACCCTAGCTCTTTCCGGCACCGCCGCCGGAGAAGACGAGCCGGAGTATCCGATCGTCCTCGGGCTTCGGCTCGCCGCGACCGTCGTGGTTTGACGTGGTCACCCACAGTGAACCATCCGGGGCGGCCACGGCGGTACGCAGGCGGCCGAACTGCTCGGTGAGCAGAGCGCGAGGCTGGCCGAAGACGGTGCCACTCTGCGTGAGCTCGACGGACCACAGCCGCTCGCCGCGCAGGCAGGCGGCGATCACCAGCCGCTGCAGCGCGGCCAGCCCGGAGCAGGACGCCTCACCCGGTGACCACACCACGAGGGGGTTGACGAACTTGGGGTCGTTGGCCCGCCCCTCGACCGTGGGCCAGCCGTAGTTCTTGCCGGGCTGGATCTGGTTGATCTCGTCCCACGTGCTCTGCCCGAACTCCGCCGCGTACATCCGCTTGGCCTCGTCCCAGGCGATGCCCTGCACGTTGCGGTGACCGTACGACCAGACGAGCGAGTTGGGCAGCGGGTTGCCCGGCGCCGGCTTGCCCTCCGGCGTCATGCGCAGGATCTTGCCGCCGAGGCTGCGGGTGTCCTGGGCGAGGCCGCGCTGCGAGGCGTCACCGGTGGTCGCGTAGAGGAAGCCGTCCGGGCCGAAGGCCAGCCGCCCGCCGTTGTGGATGCCCGAGAGCGGGATGCCGGTCACGATCGGCACCGGCTTCTGCCCGAGGACGAGCTTGGCGATGCGGTTGTCGGTGGCGCTCGAGTAGTACACGAAAACGGTCTTGTCGGTGTCGTATCTGGGGGAGACCGCGATGCCCATCAGGCCGCCCTCACCGGCGGCGTCGACCTCGTCGAGCGTCTGGATGGTCGTGACCTTGAGCCCGTCGTTGCCGGAGTCGGGTCCCACCTTGAGGATCTTGGCGGTGTCGCGCTCGGTCACGAGCGCGCCGCGGTCGGGCAGGAACGCGACGCCCCACGGCACCCGCAGCCCCTTGGCCAGCACTGTCGCGGCCACCTCCTGGTTGTTGCCGGCGGGTGCCGTGGCGGTCACCGAGGGGGTGGGAAACGTGGGCGGCTCGCCGGCCTCGTCGGGATCCGGCGGGCCGAAGGTGCAGCCGCCGACCGCCAAGGTCAGGGCCAGGGCGGCGGCGGTGGCACGGTACGGGGGGCGGGCGTCCACCCGGCCAGGGTAGCCGCGCCTGCTGTGAGGTGAGGTGATCACGCGCAGGACGAGGCGGACGCCACCCGCGAGGTTCCAGGTCAGGGAGCGGCGGAACGGGCGAACACCCACCCCCGCATCAGCAGAAACCGCAGCAGCGTCGCGCCCAGGTTGGCCGCCACCAGCACGGTCACCTCGACCACCCGCCCGGCGCCGGGCGCGGCGGCGCCCAGCGTGGCGAGCGCGCCGCTGGTCAGAGCCAGTCCCAGCGCGAACACCACGAGCCCTTGCGCCTGGTGCCGCGCCGCACCCCGCCGCCCGCTCACCCGGAAGGTGAGCCGCCGGTTGGCGGCCGTGTTCGCGACGGCCGTGACCAGCAGCGCGAGCAGGTTCGCGGCCTGCGCGCCGGCCGTGCCGCGCAAAATCCAGAAGATGACGAGGTACGCGAGCGTGCTCGCCGCCCCCACGCCGGCGAAGCGGATCACCTGGCCGGCCAGCCCGTGCGGTACGCCGGCGGGCGGTGCCGCGGGCTCCCGGCCGAGCTGCCGCGCCAGGTCCCCGAGTGGGAGGCGGCCGGTGGCCAGGGCCCGCCCGAGCCGCCAGATCCCCTTGAGGTCGGCGATCGCCGTGGCCACGATGTCGACGCGGCTGTCCGGGTCGTCGACCCAGTCCACCGGCACCTCGTGGATGCGCAGCCCGGCCCGCTCGGCGAGCACCAGCAGCTCGGTGTCGAAGAACCAGCCGGTGTCGCGTACCAGCGGGAGAAGCCGCCGCGCCACGTCCTTGCGGATCGCCTTGAACCCGCACTGCGCGTCGGAAAACCTGGCCGCGAGCGCGCCGCGCAGCAGCAGGTTGTACCCGCGCGAGATGATCTCCCGCTTGGCCCCGCGCACCACCCGCGAGCCGCGCGACAAGCGGCTGCCGATCGCCAGGTCGGAGTG
This sequence comes from Phytohabitans houttuyneae, assembly GCF_011764425.1. Taxonomy (NCBI): domain Bacteria; kingdom Bacillati; phylum Actinomycetota; class Actinomycetes; order Micromonosporales; family Micromonosporaceae; genus Phytohabitans; species Phytohabitans houttuyneae. The sequence goes on along the minus strand of NZ_BLPF01000001.1, from coordinate 2,636,511 downwards.
GCCGGACAGCAGCGGAGCCACGAGCGGGAGGAGCGCGGCGAGGTCGGTGGAGAGGTCCACGTCCATGTACGCCAGCACCGGCGCGCCCGACGCCGACCAGGCCGCCGCCAGCGCGCGCCCGCGCCCCTTCGCCGTCAGGTGGAACGCCTCCACCTCGGGCAGCTCCCGCGCCAGCCGCTCGGCGACCGCGAGCGTGCCGTCGGTGCTGGCGTTGTCCGCGACCGTGATCCGAAACGGGTACGGGAACGTCTCGCTGAGGTGCGCGTGCAGCCGGCGGACGCAGGGTTCCAGGTCGCGTTCCTCGTTGTAGACCGGGATCACGACGTCGAGCACGGCATCGGTACGCCCACCGGGCGGCGCCACCGGCCCGGGGAGCGAGACGGTCGCCGTCATGACAGGTCGTAGAGGGTCGTGCCGCCGACCGTCGTGGCGGTGAAGTTCTCCGCCACCCAGGTCGCGATCTGCTGCGCGGCGTCGCTGCCGCCGTTGCTGCGCCCCAGCCCGCTGCCGATGAAGTAGTGGATCTTTCCGTCGGCCACGTACCGCTGGAACTGGGCGAGCGTCGGCGAGGGGTCGCTGCCGTTGAAGCCGCCGATCGCCATCACGGGCTGCTCGGTGGCGAGCTGGTACCCCGCCGCGTTGTTGGCGCCGATGGCCGCGGCGACCCAGGTGTACGAGCCGGCGTCCTCCGACAGCGCCGCGACAAGCTCGGCGTCGGGTGTGGTGGCGTCGAGCAGCCCGCCCATGCCGCCGCCCCGCATGCCGCCTCCGGTCGTGCCGCCGCCCGGCGCCTGACCGCCGCCCGGCAGGCCCGGGAAGCCCCCTGCGCCTGGCCGCCGCCCGGAAAACCGCCCCGGAAGCCGCCGCCGGGACCGCCACCACCGCCAGGACCGCCGCCACCGCCGAAGCCGCGGCCGCCGGCCACCGCGGGACCGGCGGTGGGGATCGAGCCGGTGTGCGGGGTGCTGGCGGTGCTCAGCGCGTACCCGATGGGTCCGAACAAACCGGCGCCGACAGCGCCGGCCGCGACGAGCGTGACCGCCCACCTGGCCAGGCGTCCGGCCAGCAGGAACCCGCCGGCCGAAACGAGGCCGACCACCAGCACGAGCGCCCGCAGCCACGGGTGCCAGTCGGCACTGCGGCCCAGCAGCACCCACGCCCACAGCGCGGTGATCGCGGTGGTGCCGGCCAGGATCACGGCGATCGCGGGACTCTTGCGCTCCCGCCACAGCACGGTCGCGCCGACGGCCACCACGGCGCCGACGGCGGGCGCGAGCGCCACGTTGTAGTACGCGTGGAAGATGCCCTGCATCATGCTGAAGACCAGCCCGGTGATCAGCAGCCACCCGCCCCAGAGGATCAGGCTCGCGCGCGTCCGGTCGGTGCGCGGCGCCCGCCTCAGCAGAGCGAACGCCGTCACCAGCAGCATCAGCGCCGCGGGCAGGAGCCACGCGATCTGGCCGCCGTTTTCCGCGTCGAAGAGGCGGGTGAGGCCGGTCTGCCCCCAGCCGCCACCCGGTCCGCCGCCGACACTGCCGGTCTCGTTGCCGTTGAGCCGCCCGAGGCCGTTGTAGCCGAGGGTGAGCTCGAGGACGCTGTTGTTCTGCGAGCCGCCCACGTACGGGCGGTAGCGCGCGGGCACCAGCTCCACGATCGCCACCCACCAGCCGGCCGCGGCCACCATGGCCAGCCCGCCCCACAGCACCTGCACGACGCGGCGGCGCAGTGAGGTGGGCGCCGCGATCAGGTACGCGAGCGCGAACGCGGGCACCACAAGCAGTGCCTGCAGCATCTTGGTCAGGAAGCCGAAGCCGACGAGCGCACCGGCCAGCACCAGCCAGCGCGTGCCGGCGGTCTCGATCGCGCGCACGGTCGCGTACGCGGCGGCCACCAGCAGCAGCACCAGCAGCGCGTCCGGATTGTTGAACCGGAACATCAGCACCGCCACCGGCGTGGTCGCCAGGATCGCGCCGGCGAGCAGGCCCGCGACCGGCCCGGACCAGCGGCGGACGGTGGCGAAGAGCAGCGCCACCGACCCGACGCCCATCAGCGCCTGCGGCACAAGGATGCTCCACGAGCTGAGCCCGAAGACCCGGACGGACAGCGCCATCGCCCACAGCGAGGCGGGCGGCTTGTCCACGGTGATCGCGTTGGAGGCGTCGGAGGAGCCGAAGAAGAACGCCTTCCAGCTCGCCGAACCCGCCTGCGCGGCGGCCGAGTAGAACGAGTTGGCCCAGCCCGAGGCGCCCAGGCCCCACAGGTAGAGCAGGGCCGTCGCGACGAGGAGGACCAGCAGCGCCGGGCGCGTCCAGGCCGGGTCGCCGGCGGGCCCGCGGAGGATGCGGGAGGCGACGGGGGTACGCCGGGGAGGCGGCGGCGCCGGTGGGGCCGGCACGGCATGAGGCAGTGTCGAGGTCATGCGGACGAGGTTGTCGGCCCAAGCTGGCCTCTCCTTGTCCCGTGGCTGTGCGCGCCCTGTGGGCTAGGGTCGTGATCTGTGAAGGTGTGGATACCGCATGAGCAGGGCGTCGACTTGATCGGCGAGGTGCCGTCCGGGGTGACGGTGGAGGTGGCCGTCAGGCCCGACGCGCTTCCCTCCGACCCCGCGGGCGTGCGCTTCTGGGTGCCGCCCTTCCTCGCCCAGTCCGAGTCGGCGAGCCTCGCGGCCAAGATGCCCGACCTGGAGGTCGTGCAGCTCCTCTCCGCGGGCGCCGAGGTCTGGGTGGGCAAGCTGCCCGAGGGCATGGTGCTCTGCGACGCGCGTGGCGTACACGACTCGCCGACCGCCGAGTGGGTGATGACGGCGATCCTGTCGCATTTGCGCGCCTTCCCGGCGTTCGTGCGCGCGCAGGCGCGCGGCGAGTGGTCGTACGCGGACCACACCCCCACCGACGAGCTGGCCGGCAAGCGCGTCCTGATCGTCGGGGCCGGCTCGATCGGCGCGGCGCTGGCGGCCCGCCTCGCACCCTTCGAGGTGTCGGTGACCAACGTCGCCCGCACCGCCCGCCCCGACGAGGGCGTACACGCCGTCGACGAGCTGCCCGGCCTCCTCCCGCACCACGACATCGTGGTGCTCATCGTCCCGCTCACCGACCAGACGCGCGGCCTTGTCGACGCCCGCTTCCTCGCCGCGATGCCCGACGGCGCACTGCTGGTAAACGGCGCCCGCGGCCCGGTCGTCGACACCGACGCGCTGGTGGCCGAACTCGCCACCGGCCGCATCGCCGCCGCCGCGGACGTCACCGAGCCCGAGCCCCTGCCCGCCGGTCATCCACTGTGGAGCATGCCCAACTTCCTGCTGACCCCGCACGTGGGCGGCTCGGTGCGCGGGCTGCTGCCGCGCGCGTACAGGCTCGTGGGCGAGCAACTGCGTCGCTTCACCGCCGGCGAACCCCTGATCAACCAGGTCCGCGACGGCTACTGAGACCCAGCCAAAACAGATCCGGACCACCGCGGACATCGCGGTAGCTCACTGTCCTATGAGGACTGGTCTTTAGCGGTTGCCCATCTCGGCCAGGCGGGGCAGGTCGCGGTCGCGCACCGCGGTGAGCGGCACGATCTGGCCGTCCGTGAGGCGGGCCTGCACGCGGCCGCGCTGGTCGGCGCCCAGCTCGCTGATCTCGGACCACCCGATGCGGCGCTCGCCGAGCAGCGCGCGGACGCGCACCCCGTCGGGGCTCACCTCGGTGCCGGCGCGGAGCACCCAGATCACGATCACCAGCGGGATCAGCAGTATCGGTAGGTAGTACCACCCGGCGCTGGCCAGCGGGACCGCGCCGATCAGCGCTACTAGGGCGGCGATCGCGATCGCGCCGTGCGGCCTGAAGCGGATCCGTTTCGGCTGGTCGCTGCTCACCCGAACGATACTGTCACGCTCCAGGTCCGCACCGGTCCGCGGGCATAGTGTGCACGTATGGGCACATTGCTAGCGATCGGCACGGGAAAGGGGCTCTTCCTCGCCACCAGCGACGACGGCAGGCGCTCCTGGCGGGTCGACGGCCCGCACTTTCCGATGACCGCCATCTACGCGGTCGGCATCGACAAGCGGCCTCGCGCGCCGCGGCTGCTGGCATCGAGCAGCAGCTCGCACTTCGGGCCCAGCGTGGCCGTCAGCGACGACCTCGGGCGCTCGTGGCGGGAGCCGGAGTACGCACCGGTCGCGTTCCCGGAGGACACCGGCGCCACGCTCGTGCGGGTCTGGCAGCTCGCCACCGCCTCGGCCGCCGAGCCCGAGGTCGTGTACGCGGGCACGCAGCCCTCCGCCCTCTTCCGCTCGACGGACGGCGGCCTCACGTACGAGCTGGTCCGCGGGCTGTGGGAGCACCCGCACCGCGAGCGGTGGGGCGAGGGCTACGGCGGGCAGGCGATCCACACCGTCCTGCCGCACCCCGACGACCCGTCCCGCGTGCTCGTGGCGATGTCCACCGGCGGGGTCTACCGCACCGCGGACCGCGGGCACACGTGGGCGCCGAGTAACACGGGCATCCGGGCGTACTTCCAGCCGGACGAGTGGCCCGAGTTCGGCCAGTGCGTGCACAAGGTGGCCCGCGACGCCGCCGACCCCGACCGCCTCTACGCGCAGAACCACCATGGCGTGTACCGCTCCGACGACGGCGGCTCCACGTGGGGCTCGATCGCGGACGGGCTGCCGAGCGACTTCGGCTTCGCGATCCTCGCGCACCCGGCGCGGGGAGGGGTGGTGTACAACTTCCCGCTGGCCCGCGACGTCGAGCGCTTCCCGGCGGACCGCAGGTGCCGGGTGTTCCGCTCGCCCGACGCGGGCAAGTCGTGGGAGCCGCTCACCGAAGGGCTGCCCCGCGAGCCGTACTATCCGTCCGTGCTGCGGGATGCCATGTGCGCGGACGACGCCGACACGGCGGGCGTGTACTTCGGCACCCGCTCCGGCGAGGTCTACGCGAGCCGCGACGAGGGCGACTCGTGGTCGCTGGTCGCCGCGCACCTGCCCGACGTGCTGTGCGTCCGGGCGACGGAGGTGTGAGCGGCATGGTGACCGTGCTTGTGCCAAGCGTGCTGCGGACCGAAGCGGGCGGTGCCGCCCGTTTGGATGTGGCAGCCGCCGGCACGTTGCGCGCCGTCCTCGACGAGGTGGGCGCGCGGTGGCCGAAGCTCGAGCGTCGCATCCGCGACGAGCGGGGCGAGGTGCGCCGCTATGTCAATGTGTACGTGGACGGCGACGACTGCCGTCTCTCAGCTGGGCAGGACACACCCGTGGCCGACGGCGGGGAGGTGCGAATCCTCCCCTCGGTCGCGGGAGGCTGATCATCTGAGGCGATACTTACCCGTAACCCGTGTGGCCGGCGCTTCGTTACCGGTCATAGGTGCGGTGTCGCCAAAAGCGAAACCGCGCCGTCCCCCTCAACCTCGTGAAGAGGACCCGGCAGTGACAGTGCCGTACAGCCCCGGCGCCAGCACCCGGTTCGGCGCCGTCCCCACAGTGGACATCGCCGTGGCCGCCGCTGCGTCGGTGTGTTTCGCCGGCTCGCTGGTCGGCCTCACCCCACCCGCGTTCGGCTTGGTGGTCGGCGTGGGCGGTGTCGCCGCGCTGGCGACTTTCCGGCTGTGGCGGCTGGCGCTGGACATCCACGCAAAGCAGCACAACTTCGGACCCTGCCGCGGTGCCGGCTTTCTGGGCATGGGCACGCTCGCCGGTGGCCTCACCGCGGTCGCGCTGCCCCAGGTCGACGCCTCCCACCAGGCCGCCGTGAGCGCGGTGGGGTTGGGCGCGGCCGTCACCACCTACGTGCTCGGCGTCCTCCTCCTGCCCGGCGCCGCCACCACGCTCGGCGTGCGCCTGCGCCGCGCCTGTGACGGGGTCAGCATCGGTGTGAGCCTCGCGTTCGCCGGCTGGCTGCTGCCGCCGCCCGGTGGCATGCCGCCCGCCGCGCTGGCCGGCTTCCTCTTCATGGTGGGCGGGCTCTCGATCGTCACCGTGACGGCGCTGCGCGCCGCCCGCTACCGCCGCGCCGCGATCCTCTGCGGGGGCGGCTCCGGCGCCGCGGTGCTCGGCCTCGCGATCCAGACCATGATGATTGCGTACGGGGTGAGCGACCGCGCCCTCCTCTACCCCGCCATCCTCGTGCTGATCGGCCCGGTGATGGTGCTGTTCGGCGCCTACCGCGCGGATGCCGACGGTGACCTGGTGCCGCCGGACGAGCCCGAGACGCGGCTTTCCGGCTATCCGCTGCTGACCGTGCCCGCGCTGCTCGCGATGCTTGCCGCGCTGTACCACCTGATCACGGTCGGCGAGTTCGACCACACCGCCATCCTGATCGGCCTCATGGTCATCCCCACCGTCGTGGTGCGCGAGATCATGGCCGCCGCCGACGTGCGCCGCTTCGCCCGCCGCCTCGTCGAGCAGGAAGCGCACTTCCGTTCGCTCGTCGCCGGTGCCAACGACCTCATCATGATCGTCAGCGAGGACCTCGTGGTGCGCTGGCAGTCGCCGGCCGCCGCCCGCCTCTTCGGCCTTTCCGACGCGGACGTGATCGGCCGCCCGTTCCCCGCGCTGATGCACCCGGACGACGCGCCCGAGGTCACCGCGCTGCTCGCGGCCGTGCTCGCCGAGCGCCAGGCGCCTGGCCGCCCACCGCTCGTCGAGGCCCGCCTCCGCGACGGGTACGGCACCTGGCGCGACACGGAGTCCACTGTGGGCGATCAGCGCGCCGTGCCGGAAGTGGCCGCGCTGGTCGTGCACGTCCGCGACGTTGGTGAGCGCCGCCACCTGGAGCGCACGCTGCACCAGCTCGCCTTCACGGACCAGTTGACCGGCCTCGCCAACCGCCGCGAGCTGATGCGCACGATCGTCAGCCAGCGGGAGGTGTCCGGCCACACCGGCGCGCTGCTCGTCATCGACCTGCACGGCATGGCCGACGTCAACGAGGTGCGCGGCCGTGAGATCGGCGACGCGGTGCTGATCGAGGTCGGCCGCCGCCTGCGCACCGCCGTCGGCTCCGACGACCTGCCGGCCCGGTTGGCGGGTGACGAGTTCGCGGTGGTCACGGTCGAGGGCCCGGTCATGGCGTACGCGCTGGGCACCCGCCTGCTGACGGTGCTGACCGAGCCGTACCAGCTGCCCGGCGCCATCGTGCACCTCAAGGTGAGCATCGGCCTGGCCGAGCTGTCCGGCGGCGACAATGTGGACGACGTCCTGCGCCGCGCCGACCTGGCCCGGCGCCGTGCCCGGCAGATGGGCCGCGACCGCATCGAGTGGTACGACGCCTACCTCGAAGAGCAGCTGGTCCGCCGCATGGACCTGGAGCGCGAGCTGCCCGGCGCGGCGGCCCGCGGCGAGCTCGACCTTGTCTACCAGCCGGTCCTGTCGCTGCCCGACCGCCAGCCGGTCGGCGTGGAGGCGCTGCTGCGCTGGCGCAATGCCACGCTGGGCACGGTGCTGCCCAGCGAGCTGCTGCCGGTGGCCGAAGACCTCGCGCTGATCGAGGAGATCGGCCAGTGGGTGTTGAAGACCGCCGTCAAGCAGCTGGCCTCGTGGACCGTGCCGGGCCGCGAGCTGTGGATGTCCATCAACGTCTCGCCGCGCGAGCTCGCCGCCGTCGACTACGTCACCCGGGTCAAGGCGATCCTCGCCGAACGCGACGTGAGCCCGGAGCTCATCGTCGTCGAGGTCGCCGAGTCCCGCCTGTCCAGCGACGTGTCCGCGGTCGTGACCCAGCTCGCCGCGCTGAGGTCGCTCGGCGTCCGCACCGCATTGGACGACTTCGGCGCCGGCCAGGCGTCGCTCCAGCAGCTCCGCCGCCTCCCGGTCGACCTGCTGAAGATCGACGGCAGCATCATCGCCGCACCCTCCGACCAGCTCCCCGCCGACCTGCAGGGTCACAGCCGCCCGCTCATCGACGTGGTGGCCGACCTGGGCCGCCGCCTCGGCGTTGACATCATCGCCGAGGGCCTGGAGTCGCTGGCGCAGGTCAGGCAGGCCCAGGAGGCCGGCTGCGGCCTGGGTCAGGGCTTCGCGCTGGCGAGGCCGGCGCCGGCCGAGCGCGTGGAGGCGTTCCTGGAGGAGCACCGCGCCCCGTCGAACTGACGCTCGCGGGTCCCACCTCGCCCAGCGCGGCCGGTGGGCGACGCCGCGGGTGCCGCCTACCGGTTGACGTTCGCGGATCAGCTGACGCACATCACGTCGACAAAGGAGGGGGCGTCGCCGGCCGCGTCGTTCTTCACCGAGACCTCGACCGTGACCGAGCCACCCGTATCCCGCCGGGGCGCGGCGGGTCGGTACGGCCGCGAGAACCGGCCGCCAAGGGGGTCGGCTGGGACGAGGGGGAGCTCGGCACGGCAGCGCCGAGTTTGAAAAGGGGATCCCGCCCCAGCCGACAACGTGACAAGCGCCGACCCGCCGCACCGCGTTACTCGCAACCACCCGATCGTGTGACGCGAGCCCGCATTCCGGCCGGTGGCGAGCCGGGAGCCGGCGCCGCCGGTCGTCGTCCGGGCCCGGCGCAGCCCGGCAAAGGATGTCGGTGCCCAGGTCTAGGGTGCGGCCATGTCCGACGAACCGCGGGTCGATGGGCGGCACCCCGCCAGCGTGGTGACCGGGATGGTGGCCGAGGTGCTCCGGCTCGCCGAGACCTGGCCGACCTGGGACGGCAAGCCCAGCCAGGTCGACGACCGGATCTACACGCCGCACAAGGCCGTCCGCCGCGTCGCCGACCACCTGGTCGACCACCTCGCGGAGATCGAGGCCCGGGTGGCCGGCCTGCCGACGCTCCCGGACGGCTGGCACGCCTCTGCCATCACCACGGCGGCGGACCTGGCGCCCTTCACCGCCGACGACCTGGACGAGGCCCGCAGCCGGCTGACGCGACTGGCGCAGATCTTCGACGTGCGGCTGCGCGCGTTGACGGACGACCAGCTGGACCGCCGCGACGGCGAGGGGTGGTCGGTGCGGCAGATCGCGTTCCACCTCGAAGGCTCGACGTACTACGCCACCGCGGTCGGAAACCTGCGTTCCTGAAGGGCCTCGATCTCCAGCTTCCACGACGCGACGGCCCGGCCGTTGGGCGACGACGGCGGCGCCGCCCTGCGCGCCTTGCTGGCCGAGGCGGACGACGAGCTGCGCGAGGACTGGCCGGACCTCGACGCCGACCGCGAGCGCCTGCGTGCCGCCCTCGACCTGCCGCCGGCCGACGGGCTGGTCGAGGCGCTGCACAGGCTGGCGGCCGGCGAGGCGTTCCGCCCGATCCGCGACGCCGGCGACCGCTACGAGTCGATGCTGTAGACGAAGACGCCGCGGCCCACATGCGGGGCCGCGGCGTTCCGGTTATGACTGGTCAGGCCTGGTAGCCCGGCATCGGGTAGGACGCGAGCAGGTCGCGGACCTCGCCCGCGATCCGGTCCAGGGTCCCGTCGTCGTCCTTCACCGCAGCCGTCACGGCCTCGTCCATCCACGCGGCCACCTGCGGCATCTGCGCCTCGGTCAGGCCGCGGGTGGTCAGCGCCGGGGTGCCCAGCCGGATGCCGGACGGGTCGAAGGGCTTGCGGGTGTCGTACGGCACGGTGTTGTAGTTGAGCTCCACGCCCGCCCGGTCCAGCGCCTGGGCCGCGGGCTTGCCGCCGATGCCCTTGCTGGTCAGGTCGGCGAGGATCAGGTGGTTGTCGGTGCCGCCCGAGATCAGGTCGAAGCCGCGCTCGGTCAGGGCGGCGGCCAGCGCCTTGGCATTTGCCACCACCTGGGCGGCGTAGTCGCGGAACGCCGGCTGTGCGGCCTCGCGCAGCGCCACCGCGATGCCGGCCGTGGTGTGGTTGTGCGGGCCGCCCTGCAGGCCGGGGAAGACGGCGCGGTCGATCGCCTTCGCGTGCTCCTCGGTCGACAGGATCATGGCGCCACGGGGGCCGCGCAGGGTCTTGTGGGTCGTGGTGGTGATGACGTCCGCGTGGCCGACCGGGGTCGGGTGGGCACCGCCGGCGATGAGGCCGGCGATGTGGGCGATGTCGGCCGCCAGGATGGCACCGACCTCGCGGGCGATCTCCGCGAACGTCGCGAAGTCGATCGTGCGGGGGATCGCCGTGCCGCCGGCGAAGATGACCTTCGGGCGTTCGCGGCGGGCGAGGTCGCGGACCTCGTCGAAGTCGATCCGGCCGGTCTCGCGCGAAACCCCGTACGACACCGAGTTGAACCACTTGCCGGTCGCGGAGACGGACCAGCCGTGGGTCAGGTGGCCACCCATCGGCAGGGACATGCCCATGACCGTGTCACCCGGGCTGAGGAACGCCAGGTAGACGGCGAGGTTGGCGGGGGAGCCGGAGTACGGCTGGACGTTGGCGTGGTCGACGCCGAAGAGCGACTTGGCCCGCTCGATCGCCAGCGTCTCGATCTGGTCGATGAACTGCTGGCCCTCGTAGTAGCGCTTGCCGGCGTAGCCCTCGGAGTACTTGTTGGTGAGGACCGTCCCGCTAGCCTCGAGCACCGCCTCGGAGACGTAGTTTTCCGAAGCGATCATGCGCAGCTTGTCGTGCTGGCGCTCGGCCTCGCCCTCGACGAGATGGGCCAGCTCGGGGTCCGCGGCGGTCAGGTGTGGAATCGGTGGTACGTGCACAGCGACCTCCAGGCATGTCAACGCTGACCGGCACCCAGGCGCACGGTGCCGCGATCGTGGTCGCTCCCCGGTGGTTCCTTCCACCTGGGTCCTGTGAACCTCTGAAACAGGCCCCAATACGCCAGTCGCGAGTACCCCGTGATGTTAGCCCGTTATCCGCGGGGCGGCGGTGCTACCCCGCGGGGTGAGGTGAGCTGTCTCATCCTGGTAGGCCCCGATCGGGCGTCCCTCGATGGCGGCGAGCAGCTGGCGGGCGGCGTGCGCGCCGTACGCCGGGATGTCCCGCCCGATGGCCGTCAGCGGCGGGTGCGTCAACTGGCACAGCGCCGAGTCGTCCCACGCCACGATCGACAGGTCGCCGGGCACCGCGAGCCCCATCTCCTGCGCCACGGCGAGGCCGGCGATCGCCATCACGTCGTTGTCGTAGATGATCGCGCTCGGGCGGCTGGCCGCGCTGAGGAAGCGCCGGGTGGCGCGGGCGCCGTCTTCGCCGGTGTAGTCGGACGGCACGGTCTGCGACTGCTCCAGCCCGAGCCGCTCGCTCGCGTCGATGAACGCCTGCCGGCGGATCTCGGTGTGCAGCAGCCCGGGCAGCCCGCCCACCCGCGCGATGCGGCGGTGGCCGAGCGCGACAAGGTACTCCATCGTCTCCACCAGCGCCGCCGCGTCGTCGGCCCACACGCTGGCCAGCGAGCCGGTGTGGCCGGGGCCGCCGATGACGACCGCGGGCAGCTGGAGCTCCTCCAGCACCGGCACGCGGCGGTCGTCGACGCGCAGGTCGCAGACGAACACGCCGTCCACGCGACGCTCGCCCCACCAGCGCCGGTACACCGCGATCTCGGCGTCCGGGTCGGTGACGACCTGGAGCGTCAGCGCGTACGAGCGGGCCGACAGCTCGCCCTCCACGCCACTGATCAGCTCCATGAAGAACGGCTCGATGCCGAGGATGCGGGCGGGGCGGCACAGGGCGAGCCCCACCGCGTTGGCGGTGGCGCCGGAGAGCGCGCGGGCGGCGCTGTTGGGGTTGAACCCGATCTCCTGGGCGATGGCGATGATGCGCTGCCGGGTCGCCTCGGAGACGCCGGGTTGCCCGTTGAGCGCGTACGACACGGCGCCTTTGGAGACACCGGCTCGCCGCGCGATGTCCGCGATGGTGGGTCGCTTCATGGCGCTCCTTCGTCACAAGCGGTCTAACGCTACCGCGCGTCCAGCGAAAACAGGTCTGCCGCAAGACGCTTGTCCGGTTAAGTGTCCTTCCCTTTTCGTGACGATCAAGCTGTAACACGCCATTGACACCCCTGATGGCCAGCCGTACCGTTTCCTCACTCAACCGGTTCAGTCAATGCTCATCGATGATGTGGCGCTAGTCATAGTGGAGGCACACATGCGCACGCGATTGGCGGTCGCCGCGGCCGCGGCCGCGATAACCGCCCTCGTGGCCGGCTGCACCACCTCCGGCGGCAGCGACGAGCCGGCCCAGGAGGCCGACGGGCCCGCCACGCTCACGTTCTGGAACACGGGGTCCGATGAGCACGCCGCCGCACTCCAGGCGGTCGCGGACATCTACAAGCAGTCCCACCCCGACGTGACGATCAAGGTTCAGGCGCTGTCCTGGGACGACGGCCACGCGAAGGTCCTGACCGCGGCCACCTCCAAGACCGGGCCGGACATCATCTCCGGCGGCATGTCCTGGGGCATCGAGTTCGGCGAGCTGGGCGGCATGCTCGACCTCAACACGTACGACATCGGCACGATCAAGCAGCAGACCCGCCCCGAGGTGCTCAAGGCGATCACCTCGTCGAGCGGCGCGGTGTACGGCGCCTCCTTCGACAACGCCTTCTACCTGCTCTTCTACCGCCCCGACCTGCTGCAGAAGGCCGGGCTGAGCGGCCCGCCGAAGACGTGGGAGGAGCTCACCGCCGCGGTCACCAAGCTCAAGGCCTCCGGCGTGAAGACCCCGCTGGTGGAAAACTGGAACACCTTCGAGTGGCTGCCCTGGTTCAACTGGCTCAAGCAGGCCGGCGGCTCCCTCTACGCCGACGACTGCTCCAAGGCCACGATCGACACCGACCAGGCCGCGCTCGCCACCGCCACCTGGGCCGACCAGTTCCGCAAGTACGGCGTGCCCAAGGCCGCCACCGACTCCGCCGCCGGCATGGCCAACGGCGAGATCGCGATGGCGATCGACGGCTCCTGGGTGGCCAACGCGATCGACACGGCCCACCCGCAGCTGAAGGGGAAGTGGCAGGTCGCCGCGCTGCCCACCGGCCCGGCCGGGGCCGGCACCTTCGTCGGCGGCCGGATCATCGGCGTGATGTCGTACACCAAGTACCCGAAGGCGGCGGCCGAGTTCATCAAGTGGACGTACACCGACGAGGCCATCCAGCTGCTGCAGAAGGAGGTCTACAACCGCGCCGGTGAACTGTGGCTGTCGCCGCGGTCGGACCAGCTCGACACGCTCAACACGACCGACAACATCAAGCAGACGCTCGCCACCACCATGGAGACGATCAGCGGCCCGCCCCACTGCAAGGGCTGGGAGGTCAGCCAGGCCGAGGTCACCAAGAAGCTCCAGTCGGTCGTCAACGACAACGTCGATCCGAAGAAGGCGCTCTCCGAAGCCGCGACCATCATGAACAACAACCTCAAGTAACGATGGCCACACCGACCACCACCGCGCCGGCGCCGGGTGCGCCGGCCGCGGCGGGCCAAGGCCTGGATGGGGTACGCCGGGCGAAGCGCTCGCCCGAACTGCGGCGCATGCGGCTGCGGCGGGCGCTTCCCGGGTACCTGATGCTGCTCCCGTTCGCGGTGCTGTTCGTCGGGTTCCTCGTGTGGCCCCTGCTGAACTCGCTGTACTTCGCGTTCACCAACTACAACGGGGTCAAGCCGCCGTCCTTCGTGGGCGTCGACAACTTCCGGCGGCTGTGGCTGGAGGACGAGCGGTTCCGCCAGGCGCTGCTCAACTCGTTCATCTACGTCGCCGCCGCGGTCACGCTCACCACCGCGCTCGCCCTCACGCTCGCGGTCGCCTTCCGGGGTACGAGCTGGCGCGACCGGATCATGCGCACGCTCTTCTTCCTGCCCGCGGTGACCTCGACCATCGCGGTCGCGCTGATCTGGCGGTGGATCTTCACGGTCGAGGACTTCGGGCTCGCGAACACGGTGATCGGCTGGGCCGGCTTCGAGCCGGTGCAGTGGCTCGCGACGCCGAGACTCACGATCCCGATCCTTGTCGTGATGGCGGTCTGGGGCGGCTGCGGGTACGGCATGGTGATCTTCGTAGCCGGGCTCAACGCGATCCCGGAGGAGCACTACGAGTCGGCCAAGCTGGACGGCGCCACCTCGTGGCAGCAGTTCTGGTACATCACGCTGCCGCAGCTCAAGCCGGTCACCACGTACGTGGTGATCACCAGCCTCATCTCCGCGTTCCAGGTGTTCGAGGCGGTCTACATCGTCTTCCGGGGCGTCAGCAGCGTCGGGGGCGTGCAGGACAGCGGCCTGATGCTTGTGCCGTACCTGTACGACATGGGCTTCACGAAGTTCCAGCTCGGCTACGCGTCGGCGATCGCCTGGTCGCTGTTCATCATCATCTTCATCGTGAGCATGATCCAGCTCCGGGTCACCCGCGCGCTGAGGGAGCTGTGATGCGACGAAGCCTCCTGCCCACGATCGGCCGGATCCCGCTCTACATCTTCGGCGCCACCATGCTGGTGCCCTTCTACTGGATGCTCACCGCCGCGTTCAAGCCGGTGCCGGAGCTGACCAGAAACCCGCCCAGCTTCGTGCCGAACGACCCGACGGTGGACGCCTTCTACGACCCCAACTACACGCCGGACCAGCGCGGCCAGCAGGTCGTCGCCGGGCTCTTCCAGCGCTTCAGCGACGTGCCGGGCGGCTTCGGGCGGTTCATGTTCAACAGCCTGTTCGTCGCCACCACGATCACGGTCGTGTCGCTGCTGCTCGCCTCGCTCGCCGCGTACGCGCTGACCAAGATGGACCTCCCCGGAAAGCGGGTCATCTTCGTGGTCATCGTGGCCTCGATGATGGTGCCCTGGCAGGTCAGCCTCATCCCCAACTACCTGATCGTGCGCAACCTCGGCTGGCTCAACAGCTACGAGGGGTACATCGTCCCGGCGCTCGCGAAGGCGTTCGTCGTCTTCTTCCTCGTGCAGTACATGCGCTCGATCCCTGACGACCTCGTGCACGCGGCGCGGGTCGACGGCGCGGGCGAGTGGCGGATCTGGTGGCGGGTGGTGATGCCGCTGATGCGGCCGGCGCTCGCGGCGATGGCCATCTTCGTGGTGCTGGCCGAGTGGAACAACTTCCTGTGGCCGCTCATCATCGTGCAGAGCGACAGCATGGCCAACCTGCCCGTGGCCCTCTCCCGGCTGAACGCGTCCAACGCGTACAACCCGCAACACTTCGCGGTCATCATGGCTGCCTCCTTGCTCACCTCCCTGCCCACCGTCATCGTTTTCCTCATATTCCAGAAGCACTTCACCAGGGGCATCGCGCTGTCCGGAATCAAGGGTAAACACACACATGAGCGAGCGAAGCGAGCGAATCATTTGGCTCAGGGCGTTTGGAGCCTCGTGCCCGCCCGCAGCGGAGCGAGGACGGGCATGAGCGATTTTCGACCGCTGCACGACGGGTGGACGGTGGCAGCGGCCGACGGGTCGGTCGGTCCGCTGCCGGCGGCGGTCCCCGGCTGCGTCCACACCGACCTGCTGGCCGCCGGCCTCATCCCCGACCCGCACCTCGACGCCAACGAGACCGCGCTGCGCTGGATCGGACACACCGACTGGGTGTACGAGGCGGCGTTCCAGTGGGACGGCACCACCGACGCGCGCGTCGACCTCGCCTGCGCCGGTCTCGACACCGTCGCCACGGTCAGCCTCAACGGCGCCGAGGTCGGCACGACCGCCAACATGCACCGCTCGTACCGCTTTGACGCCCGTCCGCACCTGCGCACCGGCGAAAACCGCCTCCGCGTCCACTTCGGATCGGCGTACCGCTATGCCGAGCAGGTGCGGGACGCGCTCGGCGACCGGCCCAACGCGTACCCCGACTACTTCAACTTCATCCGGAAGATGGCGTGCAACTTCGGCTGGGACTGGGGACCCAACGTGGTGACCGCCGGCATCTGGCAGCCGATCGGGCTGCACGCCTGGTCCACCGCCCGGCTGGCCACGGTCCGTCCACTGGTGACCGTCGACGATGGAGTCGGGCGGGTCGAGGTACACGTCGAGGTCGAGCGCGACTCCGACGAACCGCTCGCGCTCAGTGCGGCGGTGGCGGGGTTCCGCGCGGAAACCACCGTCGCGCCCGGGGAGCGCACGGCCATCGTGAAGGTCGAGGTCCGCGACCCCGAGCTGTGGTGGCCCAGGGGGTACGGGGAGCAGGTGCGCCACCTTCTCGACGTGACGCTGCGCTCCGCCGCCGGCACGGCGGTCGACACGTGGCAGCGGCGGATCGGCTTCCGCTCGGTGCACCTCGACACCACGCCGGATGCGGACGGCACCCCCTTCATGTTCGTGGTCAACGGCGTCCCGGTCTTCGCCCGCGGCGTCAACTGGATCCCCGACGACTCGCTCGTCACCCGCGTGACCCGCGAGGGGTACGCGCAGCGGCTGGCCCAGGCCTGCGACGCCAACGTCAACATGCTGCGGGTGTGGGGCGGTGGCCGCTACGAGTCCGAGGACTTCTACGACCTCGCCGACGAGCTGGGGCTGCTCGTGGCGCAGGACTTCCTCTTCGCCTGCGCCGCGTACCCGGAGGAGGACCCGATCGCGAGCGAGGTGGTGGCCGAAGCGCGCGAGCAGGTCACCCGGCTCGCCAGCCACCCCAGCCTGGTGGCCTGGTTCGGCAGCAACGAAAACATCTGGGGCTTTCACGACTGGGGATGGCCCGAGCGGCTGGCCGGGCGCAGCTGGGGCGAGGGCTACTACCTGCGGGTGCTGCCGGCCATCGTCGCCGAGCTCGACCCCACCCGGCCGTACTGGCCGAGCAGCCCCTACTCCGGCGACCCCGACCGGCACCCGAACGACCCCGCGCACGGCAGCATGCACATCTGGGACGTGTGGAACCAGAAGGACTACACGCACTACCGCGACTACCGCCCGCGCTTCGTGGCCGAGTTCGGCTACCAGGCCCCGCCCGTGTACGCGACGCTGCGGCGGTCGATCAGCGATGATCCGCTCGCCCACGACTCGCCCGGCATGCGCCACCACCAGAAGGCGATGGACGGCGACGCCAAGCTCCAGCGCGGGCTCGACGCCCACCTGCCGGCGCCCGGTGACTTCGACGACTGGCACTACCTGACCCAGGTCAACCAGGCCCGCGCGCTCGCGCTCGGCATCGAGCACTTCCGGTCGCTGCGTCCGCTGTGCATGGGCACGATCATGTGGCAGCTCAACGACTGCTGGCCGGTCACCTCGTGGGCGGCGGTCGACGGCGACGGGCGGCGCAAACCACTGTGGTACGCGCTGCGCCGCGCGTACGCCGACCGCCTCCTCACGATCCAGCCGCGCGACGGCGCCCTGGTGCTCGTCGCGGTCAACGACGGCGCCGAGCCGTGGCAGGGACCGGCCAGCGTCACCCGCCTGACCATCGCGGGAGAGCCGCGCGCCAAGACCGCGCTCGACCTGGACGTGCCGCCGCGCTCCGCGGTCACGCTGCCGCTGCCCGCCGACCTGACCGGCAGCGAAGACCCGCACCGCGAGCTGCTCCTGGCCGAGATCGACGGGCTGCGGGCGTGGTGGTTCTTCGCCGAGGACAAGGACATCCCTTACCCCGCGCCGGAGTACGAGTCCACCGCCGAGCCGGTGCCGGGCGGCTGGCAGGTCACCGTGCAGGCCGGCACGATCCTCCGCGACCTGACCCTCTTCCCCGACCGCCTCGACGCGACCGCGTCGGTGGACGACGTCATGGTCACCCTCCTGCCCGGCGAGACCGCCGTCTTCCGGGTGACCGCGCCACCCACACTGCACGGGCCGGCGCTGACGCGCCGCCCCGTGCTCCGCTGCGTCAACGACGTCCCCCACCAGCGTTGATCAGGGAGTTGATGGGCGTGTCACGCGGCGTTTCAGTGCACCAAGTCCCTGATCAACGGGAGGGGTCGTGAGCGGGCGCGGGCCGGTGCTGGCCGTCGACGTCGGGGGTACGAAGATCGCGGCGGCGATCGTGGACACGGACGGAAGGATCCTGGCGCGGGGGACGACCGCCACGCCCGCGGGGGCGGGTGGAGAGAAGGTCGCGGCCGCCCTTGACCGGCTCGTGCGCGAGGTCGCGGCACAGGGGACGCCCGCCGAGCTGACCGGCCTCGGCGTCGGCTCGGCCGGGCCGGTCGACATCGGCGCCGGGACGGTCAGCCCGGTCAACATCCCGGACTGGCGGCCGTACCCCATCCTGGAAGCCCTGCGCCCGATCCTGCCGGGCCGGCCCGCGGTGCTCGCCGGCGACGGCCACTGCATGGCCCTCGGTGAGTACTGGCGCGGTGGCTACACCACCCCGGCCATGCTCGGCATGGTCGTCTCCACCGGCGTGGGCGGCGGGCTGGTGCTCGACGGCCGGGTGTACGCCGGCGTCACCGGCAACGCCGGCCACATCGGACACGTCGTGGTCGACCTCAACGGCCCACCGTGTCCCTGCGGCGGTCGCGGCTGCGTCGAGGCGATCGCGAGCGGGCCGTCGATGGTGAAGTGGGCCTGGTCCAAGGGCTGGCGAGGCGGTGACCGGGTAGAGCGGCGACCAGATGCCGCCGCCGCGCCACCGGACGCCCGCACGCTCGCCCGGGACGCCCGCGACGGCGATCCCATCGCCCGGGCCGCGTTCACGCGTTCAGCTGCCGCGCTCGCCGCCGGCATCGTCTCCGCCGGCGGCCTGCTCGACCTCGACGACGTGGTGGTCGGCGGCGGCGTAGCCGGCGCCGGCGACCTGCTTTTCACCCCGCTCCGCGAGGCCGTCGCCGACCTGGCCGGTCTCGCCTTCGTCCGCCGGGTGCGGATCCACCCGAGCCTGCTCGGCGCGGACGCGGGTCTGCTCGGTGCCGCCGCTCTCATTTTCGGGAGTACCTGATGAAAGTGCGTCCCCTCCTCGCCCTCCTCACCGCACTCGCCGTCGTCGCCCCCGCCGCTCCGGCCGCCGCCACTCCGTCCACACAGGACGGTTTCGTCACGCGGCACGGTGCCGACCTCAAGCTCGACGGCAAGAGGTTCCGCTTCGCCGGGACCAACAACTACTACCTCATGTACAAGTCGCGCCTGATGGTCGACGACGTGTACGCCGACGCGAAGTCCGGCGGCTTCACAGTGCTGCGCACGTGGGGCTTCCTCGACATCGGCAACCAGGACGGTTCCAACTCCGTGGCCGGCAAGGCCGACGGCGTCTACTTCCAGTACTGGGACGGCACAAGGCCGGCGTACAACGACGGCGCCGACGGGCTGGAACGCCTCGACTACGTCATCAAGGCCGCCGGCGACGCGGGCATCAAGCTTGTCATCCCGCTCACCAACAACTGGAGCGACTTCGGTGGCATCGCCCAGTACGTGCGCTGGCGCGGCGGGCAGTACCACGACGAGTTCTACACCGACCCGGTCATCCGCGGCTGGTACAAGGACTGGATCTCGCACGTCCTCAACCGCACAAACACGCTCACCGGCGTGAAGTACAAGGACGACCCGGCGGTCATGACCTGGGAGCTGGGCAACGAGCCGCGGTGCAAGGGCTCCGGTATCCACCCGACCTCGCCCACCTGCACCACGCAGACGCTCACCACGTGGGCCGACGAGATGACCCGCCACATCAAGTCGATCGACCGCAGGCACCTGGCGAGCGTCGGCGACGAGGGCTTCTTCTGCGACGACCGGGCCAGCACCGACTGGACGGTCAACTGCGGTGAGGGCGTCGACTCGATCGCGCTCGCCAAGCTGCCCGCCGTGGACGTCATGTCCTACCACCTGTACCCGCACCACTGGGGCAAGGACGCGCCCTGGGGCACCGCCTGGATCGAGCGGCACAACCGCGAGGCGCGGCGGGTCGGCAAGCCGGCGATGCTCGGCGAGTTCGGCTGGGTGGAGAAGGAGGACCGCAACCCGGTCTACCAGGAGTGGACCGACACGTTCCGGACCAGCGGCGGCAGCGGCTGGCTCTACTGGATCCTCTCCGGCGTGCAGGACGACGGCACGCTCTACCCCGACTACGACGGCTACACCGTCTACTGCCCGAGCCCGGTCTGCATCACGCTCGCGAACGCGGGCGACGACATCCGCCGCGGCCTGCGTTCACGACCACCGGTGGCCGACCACGACGGCGCCGTCACCGCCTTCGAGACGCCGGTGACGCTTGAGCCGGCGCACAACGACATCGCGTACCGCACGTCCGTGCGGGCCTCGTCGATCGACCTCGACCCGGCGGCAGCGGGGCAGCAGCGGTCCGTGACCGTCGCGGGTGGAGTGTTCACCCTGGACGGTTCGACGGTGACGTTCACGCCCGCCACCGACTTCCACGGGCGCGCGGTGGCCGGCTACACGGTGCGGGACCTCGCCGGCCGTACGTCCAATGTGGCCGAACTGACCATCACCGTGCTGCCCGAGGCGACCCCGCCGATCCAGATCGCCACGTTCGAGACCGGGACGGAGGGGTGGGCGGCCGCGCCATGGCTCGGTGACGTCGGTACCACCACGCAGACCGCCGACTTCCACACCGAGGGCGCGTACGGCCTGCACATCTCCGCCTCGGCACAGGGGTGGTTCGGCATCCGGCTGCCCGCGCCGCTCGACCTGACCGGCAAGGTGTCGCTCAAGTTCGACCTGCGCACCGGTCCGGACGCCGGCACGAGCGGTGCGATCGCCGTGCAGTACGGCGACGTGCCCAGCTGGTGCCAGTCCAACTTCGCCTGGGTACCGCAAAGCACCCAGGTGACCGTGACGGCCGACCTGCTCACCCAGATGTCCTGCGACGCGGCGGCGCTGTCCGACGTGCGCGAGGTCTACGTGTGGGCGCACCCGGGCGAGTTCGACATCGACAACGTCCGGGCCGAGTAACCCGCCCTCCGCACCTGTCGATCAGGGAGTTGGTGCAACGGCGCGCCGCGTCACGCCCACCAACTCCCTGATCAACTGCGTGAAGCGGCTAGGGGACGAGGCGGTAGGCGCCGTCGCTGGCCGAGGTGGCCATCGAGGCGTAGGCGCGGAGGGCAGCCGACACTGGGCGGGTGCGGGCTATCGGGGTGTAGGGCTTGTCGCGCTTTTCCTGGGCCACCCGGCGGGCGTCCAGCACGTCGGCCGGCACGTTCAGCTCGAGCGAGCGACCCGGGATGTCGATCACGATCTCGTCGCCGTCTTCCACCAGGGCGATCAGGCCGCCGCCGGCCGCCTCGGGGGAGACGTGGCCGATGGACAGGCCCGAGGTGCCGCCGGAGAAGCGGCCGTCGGTGATCAGCGCGCACGCGCGGCCCAGGCCACGGCCCTTGAGGAACGAGGTCGGGTAGAGCATCTCCTGCATGCCCGGCCCGCCCTTCGGCCCCTCGTACCGGATCACGACCACGTCGCCGGCCTTGACGTCCTTGTTGAGGATGCCGCTGACCGCGTCCTCCTGCGACTCGAACACCCGGGCCGGGCCGCTGAAGCGCCAGACCTCCTCGGGCACGCCCGCGGTCTTGACCACGCAGCCGTCCGGCGCGAGGTTGCCGTGCAGGATCGCGAGGCCGCCGTCCGCCGTGTAGGCGTGGGCGCGGTCGCGGATGCAGCCCTCGGCCGCGTCCACGTCGAGGCGGTCCCACCGGTTTTCCGTCGAGAACGGCTGGGTGGTGCGCACCCCGCCCGGCGCGGCGTGGAACAGCTCGATCGCCTCCGGCGTCGCCTTGCCGCCGCGGATGTCCCAGTCGGCCAGCCAGGTGTCGAGGTCGCCGGCGTGCACCGAACGCACGTCGCGGCGCAGCAGGCCGGCGCGGTCGAGCTCGCCCAGGATGGCCGGGATGCCGCCGGCGCGGTGCACGTCCTCCATGTGGTACTTCGGCGAGTTCGGCGCGACCTTGGACAGGCAGGGCACCTGGCGGGAGATCGCGTCGATGTCCGCGACGCCGAAGTCGAGCTCCGCCTCGCGGGCCGCGGCCAGCAGGTGCAGCACCGTGTTGGTCGAGCCACCCATCGCCACGTCCAGCGCGACCGCGTTTTCGAACGCGCTCCGGGAGGCGATCGCGCGGGGCAGCACCGAGGCGTCGTCGTTCTCGTACCACTGCTTGGCGATGTCGACGACCAGCCGGCCGGCCCGCTCGAAGAGTGCCTTGCGGGCGGCGTGGGTGGCCAGGGTCGAGCCGTTGCCCGGGAGGGCGAGGCCGATGGCCTCGGTGAGGCAGTTCATCGAGTTGGCGGTGAACATGCCGGAGCACGAGCCGCACGTCGGGCAGGCGGAACGCTCGATGCCGCCGAGCTGCTCGTCGGTGACCGCGTCGTTGGACGAGGCGATCATCGCGTCGATCAGGTCGATCTTGTCGTGCACGATGCCCTCGATCGCGACCGTCTTGCCGGCCTCCATCGGGCCGCCGGAGACGAAGACCGTGGGGATGTTGAGCCGCAGCGCGGCGATCAGCATGCCCGGCGTGATCTTGTCGCAGTTGGAGATGCAGACGAGCGCGTCGGCGCAGTGCGCGTTCACCATGTACTCGACCGCGTCGGCGATCAGCTCGCGGCTGGGCAGCGAGTAGAGCATGCCGCCGTGGCCCATCGCGATGCCGTCGTCGACCGCGATCGTGTTGAACTCGCGCCCGACGCCGCCGGCCTCCGCCACCGCATCGGCGACGAGGCCGCCGAGGTCCTTGAGGTGCACATGCCCGGGTACGAACTGGGTGAAGCTGTTGGCAATCGCGACGATCGGCTTGCCGAAATCGTCGTCCGTCATGCCGGTGGCGCGCCACAGGGCGCGGGCGCCGGCCATGGTGCGACCATGCGTGGAGGTCCTCGACCGCAGCTCAGGCATGAAACCCAGTCTGTCACGTTTCAATATCCGGGATCAGATAAGGGCAACCTGCCCGTTGGGTCGGGTAGCACTCGTCCGAATAGCCGCTTCGTGCCAAAAAGATGCGAGTCGCACATGCCGTCCCCCATGGCCCCCTGAATTCCGGCAGCATGGTTTTGTGCCCCTCCCCTCGGTGGTGGCGGCCGTCGCGACGGCAGGCGTGGTGTTCGCGCTGGTCTGTGTCGTGTTGCTGGCCGCGTCGGCGCGAGCGCGCGCCGGAGCGAGTCGGCGCGCCCACCGGCTGCTCGCCGCGGGCGCGGCCGCGGGGGCGCTGACCACGGCCGGAGGCATCGCGGCCAGCATCGCCGTGCAGGAGCACATCGTGCACACCCAGCACGAAAAGACCTCGCTCGGCAGCCTGCTCGCGCTCGGCGTCGCGGTCAGCAGCGGCCTGCTGCTCCTCGGCCTGCTCACGCTGCCCGGCGCGGCACCCTCGCGGCCGGGCATGCTGCGCTACCTGCTCGACGCGCTGGTGATCGCCGCCGCGCTGTGGTTCGTCGGCTGGGTGGCGGTCTCCGAGCCGACCCGCGTGCTGGGCGACCGCACCCCGTTCTGGTGCCGCCCGCTGCTGATCCCGGCCGCGATCGCCGCGCTGGCGCTGGGCGTCAGCGTGATCACGGCGATGCGCGCGGCCCGGCCACGCGGTCCGCTGGTGCGGGTCGGCACCGGCGTGACGCTGGCGGCGGTCGCCGGGATGGGGCTGGCCGGTGGCGTCTGCCAGGGCATGACCGCACTTGTCGACGTGAGCGCCGTGGCGTTGCCGGCCGCGCTCGGCCTCGTCGCGTTCGCCGCCCGCGGCACCGACCGCTGGCCGGTCGCGCCGGTGCCCGAGGGCGACGACAGCCCGGCGCTAGACGAGGAGCTGAGCCGCCGCGGCAGTGCGTACGCGTTCTTGCCGATGGCCGCGATGGCCGCCTCCGCCCTGTACCACCTCGTCCGCGGCGGCGCCTTCGACATGGTCGGCATCGTGACCGGCAGCCTGGAGGGGTTCGCGCTGGTGGGGCGGCAGTTCCTGGCGCTGCGCGACGTCAAGGCGTACGCGGAGAGGCTGCGCGACCGGGAGGCGCACTTCCGCGAGCTGGCCCACACCGACCCGCTCACCGGCCTGGCCAACCGGCGGGGCCTGCTCAGCGCACTTGAGGACGAGCAGGCGCCGGGAGCCGAGGCGGTGCTGCTGGCGCTCGACCTCGACGGGTTCAAAAACGTCAACGACATGCGCGGCCACGACGTGGGCGACGCGGTGCTCGTCGAGGTGGGGCAGCGCCTGCGGATGAACCTGCGCCCCGGCGACGTGGCCGCGCGGCTCGGCGGAGACGAGTTCGCCGTGCTGATGTGGGCCCGCCCGGACGAGGCCACGCGGGCCGCGTCCCGGCTGCTCCGCGTGCTCGGCGGGCCGTACGAGCAGGAGACCGGCACGGTCTTCCTCTCCGTCAGCATCGGGCTGGCCGGCTGCGCGACCGTCCCCGACGTGACGACGTTGCTGCGCAACGCGGATCTCGCCCTGCGCTGGGCCAAGTCGCACGGCAAAAACAGGGTCGAGCGCTACGACGTCGAGTACGACGTGAAGCTGCGCCGCCACACCGAGCTGGAGCACGAGCTGCGCGGCGCGATCGACCGCGACGAACTGCACCTGCAGTACCAGCCGGTCGTGGTGCTGCCCGACGTGCGGCCGGTCGGCGCCGAGGCGCTGCTGCGGTGGCAGCACCCGCGGCTGGGCAAGGTCGGCCCGGACGAGTTCATCCCGCTCGCCGAGGAGTGCGGGATGATCAACAGGCTTGGCGCGTGGGTGCTGCACCAGGCCTGCCACCAGCTGTCCCGCTGGCTCGCCGAGGGACACGACGTGTGGGTGTCGGTAAACGTCTCGCCCCGCGAGCTGCACGCCAGCCGGTACGTCGACCAGGTGAAGGACGCGCTGCGGGCGCACCGGGTGCCGCCGCAGCGCCTCGTGCTGGAGGTCACCGAGCACGCCGTCTCCACCGACGTGGAGGAGCTGATCCGGCGGCTGGGCGACCTGCGCGAGACAGGGGTGCGGATCGCCCTGGACGACTTCGGCGCCGGGTACTCCTCGCTCGGCCAGCTGAGCCGGCTCCCGATCGACATCCTGAAGATCGACCACTCGCTGGTGGTGCCGCAGATGGTGCGGGTGGTGGTCGAGCTGGGCCACCAGTTCGGGCTGGAGGTCATCGCGGAGGGCATCGGCGAGCAGCGACAGATGGCGATGGTGGTCGAGGCGGGATGCAAGCTCGGCCAGGGTTACCTGTCCGGATGGCCGGTGCCGGCTGAGCATTTCGAGGCCCGGCTGGAGTCCGCCTCGTCGCCCGCTCGAGTCGTGCCAGTGCCCGAGCAGAAGAGCGATCGAGAGCAAAATGCAGGGCCAACAGGGCGCCGCGCCCACAATGTGGGAGCAGTTGACTCATCGCGTGAGATGCGTCAGGCTTAGGCCCATGCCGACTTGGTCGTCTCGAGTACTTACCTGAGCGCACTCTCCCCTCCGGAGAGTGCGCTGGCCCCGTGCGTTCGCACGCGGGCCTTTTTTGTGCCTTTCGAAAAGCCACGTGACCACGAGACCGCCGACCACGAGCCAGAAGGCTGAACGCCATGACGAGACCAACACCTGAGTCACTCGCCCACCGCGCACCGTCGCCGGCGATGCTCGCCGCCGCGGCCAACGCCGCCACCCCGGCGGCACCGCCCGCCCCCGCCAAGGTCTCCGGCGCGGTAAGCCTCGTCAAGTCGCTCGAGGCCCTCGGCGTCGACGTCATGTTCGGCATCCCCGGCGGCGCGATCCTGCCGGCGTACGACCCGATCTACGACTCGGCCGTGCGGCACATCCTGGTCCGCCACGAGCAGGGCGCCGGTCACGCCGCCACCGGATACGCACAGGCCACCGGCAAGGTCGGCGTCTGCATGGCCACCTCCGGCCCCGGCGCGACCAACCTCGTCACCCCGATCGCCGACGCGTACATGGACTCGGTCCCGATCGTCGCGATCACCGGCCAGGTGGCGCGGCCGGCGATCGGCACGGACGCGTTCCAGGAAGCCGACATCCAGGGCATCACCCTGCCGATCACCAAGCACAACTACCTGGTGACCACGCCGGAGGAGATCCCGCGGGTCATGGCCGAGGCGTTCCACCTCGCCTCCACCGGGCGCCCCGGGCCGGTCCTGGTCGACATCCCCAAGGACGTGCTGCAGGCACAGACCACGTTCAACTGGCCGCCGGCGATGGAGCTGCCGGGCTACCGGCCGACGCTGCACCCGCACGGCAAGCAGATCCGCGAGGCCGCCAAGCTGATGACCTCGGCCCGCCGTCCCGTGCTGTACGTCGGCGGCGGCGTGCTCAAGGCCGGCGCCACCGACAGCCTGCGCAAGCTGGCCGAGCTGACCGGCATCCCGGTCGTGACCACGCTGATGGCGCGCGGGGCGTTCCCCGACTCGCACCCGCAGCACCTGGGCATGCCCGGCATGCACGGCTCCGTCTCCGCCGTGTACGCGCTGCAGAAGGCCGACCTGCTGGTCGCGCTCGGCGCCCGCTTCGACGACCGGGTGACCGGCAAGCTCGACTCGTTCGCGCCGGACGCGGCGATCGTGCACGCCGACATCGACCCGGCCGAGATCGGCAAGAACCGCACCGCGGACGTGCCGATCGTCGGCGACGCGCGGCACGTCATCGACGAGCTGATCCAGGCCGTCTCGGCCGAGCGGGCGGCCGGCCGCACCGGCGACCGCACCGACTGGTGGGCCCAGCTCGACGACCTGCGCAACCGGTACCCGCTGGGTTGGGACGACCCGACCGACGGCACGCTCGCCCCGCAGTACGTCATCAAGCGGCTGGGCGAGATCGCCGGCCCGGACTCCATCTACGTGGCCGGTGTCGGACAGCACCAGATGTGGGCCTCGCAGTTCATCTCGTACGAGAAGCCGCACACGTGGCTCAACTCCGGTGGCGCCGGCACGATGGGGTACGCGGTGCCGGCCGCGATGGGCGCCAAGGTCGGCAAGCCGGACACCACCGTGTGGGCTATCGACGGCGACGGCTGCTTCCAGATGACCAATCAGGAGCTGGCCACCTGCGCGCTTGAAGGCATCCCGATCAAGGTCGCCATCATCAACAACGGCAACCTCGGTATGGTGCGGCAGTGGCAGACGCTGTTCTACGGCGAGCGCTACTCCAACACCGACCTGGGCACCCACAAGCACCGCATCCCCGACTTCGTCAAGCTGGCCGAGGCGCTCGGCTGCATCGGCCTGCGCTGCGAGAGCGCGGACGACGTCGACAAGACCATCAAGGCGGCCATGGAGATCAACGACGCGCCCGTCGTCGTCGACTTCGTGGTCGGCAAGGACGCGATGGTGTGGCCGATGGTCGCCGCCGGTACCAGCAACGACGAGATCATGTTCGCCCGCGACATGCGCCCGAGCTTCGACGAGGACGACCTCTGATGACCAAGCACACTCTCTCTGTTCTGGTGGAAAACAAGCCGGGCATCCTGGCCCGGGTGGCCGGACTGTTCGCCCGCCGCGGGTTCAACATCGACTCCCTCGCCGTCGGGGAGACCGAGCACCCGGAGGTCTCGCGTATGACCATTGTGGTCAACGCCGAGGAGTCCCCACTGGAGCAGGTCACCAAGCAGCTCAACAAGCTGGTGCACGTCCTCAAGATCGTCGAGCTGGACCCGGTCGTGGCCGTCCAGCGGGAGCTGCTGCTGGTTAAGGTCCGGGCCGACCGCCCGGTCCGCTCGCAGGTGCTCGAGACGGTCAACCTCTTCCGCGCGCGCGTCGTCGACGTCGCGCCGGACACGCTCACGATCGAGGCCACCGGCACGGCTGACAAGCTGGACGCGCTGCTGCGCGACCTCGAACCGTATGGAATCAAGGAAATGGTGCAGTCCGGCATGGTAGCGATCGGCCGCGGCTCGCGTTCCATTACGACCGGGCCGGCGCTGCGCGCAGCCTGACCTTCCTCGGCGGCCGCGGGCACCGCGGCGGCCGGGACCAAACCGAGAAAGGGAAGAAATGGCCGCTGAGGTCTTCTACGACGACGACGCGGACCTTGGAATCATCCAAGGCAAGAAGGTCGCCGTGATCGGGTACGGCAGCCAGGGCCACGCCCACGCGCTGTCCCTCCGGGACTCCGGAGTCGAGGTGCGGATCGGCCTGCCCGAGGGGTCGAAGAGCCGGCCGAAGGCGCAGGAGCAGGGCCTGACGGTCGGTACGCCGGCCGAGGTCAGCGAGTGGGCCGACGTCATCATGCTGCTCGCGCCGGACACCGCGCAGCGGAAGATCTACGCCGAGTCGATCGCGCCGAACCTCTCCGAGGGCAAGGCACTGTTCTTCGGGCACGGGCTCAACATCCGGTACGGCCTGATCGAGCCGCCGGCCAACGTCGACGTGGCGATGGTCGCGCCGAAGGGCCCGGGTCACCTGGTCCGCCGCCAGTACGTGGACGGCAAGGGCGTACCGTGCCTCGTCGCCGTCGAGCAGGACGCCAGCGGCAACGCGCTCGCGCTGGCCCTGTCGTACGCCAAGGGCATCGGCGGCAGCCGGGCGGGCGTCATCAAGACGACGTTCAAGGAGGAGACCGAGACCGATCTCTTCGGCGAGCAGGCGGTGCTCTGCGGTGGCGCGTCCGCGCTGGTGCAGACCGGTTTCGAGGTGCTCACCGAGGCGGGGTACGCGCCCGAGGTGGCCTACTTCGAGTGCCTTCACGAGCTCAAGCTGATCGTCGACCTCATGTACGAGGGCGGCATCGCCCGCATGCGGTACAGCGTCTCGGACACCGCCGAGTACGGCGACTACACCCGCGGCCCGCGCGTGATCGACGAGCGGGTCAAGGAGGAGATGCGCCGCATCCTGGGCGAGATCCAGGACGGCAGCTTCGCCCGCGAGCTCATCGCCGAGGACGACGCCGGCCGCCCCAACTTCAACAAGTACCGTGAGCAGGGCGCCGCGCACCCGATCGAGGACACCGGCAAGAAGCTCCGGGCGATGATGAGCTGGGTCGACCGCCCGATCACCGAAACCGCCTAGTCGACTGTATGCAGACGCCCTCCGGACGGTCTCCGGAGGGCGTCTTCGTTACCAGCAGATTGCGTGTATGGAACTATTACGCGCGGCAGCCCCACCTTCCCCCAATCTGTCTTCGCTTACGCGCACTTAATCGAACCCTCAGGTACCGTCGATTCATGCGTCTGGAGCAACCGCACCGAACCGAGCGCTTCGGCGCCGTCCGGATCCATGAGCTTCAGCGCGTCATCGAGCTCGACTCGGGCGCGCAACGCGGCGCTGACCAGGGCGGATCCCATAGTCAGCTGGTGCCACCCGACGCCATGCGTGTGGTCGAGGAGGAATTGGTCGTCGTTATTCCGTGTATGAATGAGACACGCAGAGTAATTGAGGGCGTGCTCTCTGGAATTCCGCACGACTGTCTCATCATTCTCGTCAGTAACAGTGCTCGCCAGCCCGTCGATCGGTACGAGATTGAGGTGCAGAGCCTGGAGCAGTTCTGCCGCTCGGCGGAGCGTCCGGCGATGGCGATTCACCAGCGTGACCCCGGTCTGGCGGCGGCGATCAAGGCGGCCGGGATGCCGGAGCTGATCGACGACGAAGGGCTGGTCCGCACCGGCAAGGGCGAGGCGATGCTGATCGGCATGGCGATGGCGGCCATGACCGGCCGGCGGTACCTGGGCTACGTCGACGCCGACAACTACGTGCCCGGCGCGGTCAACGAGTACTGCAAGGCCTACGCGGCCGGCCTGCACCTGGCCTCGGCCGACAGCCCGTACTCGATGGTCCGCATCTCCTGGCACTCCAAGCCCAAGCTGCGCGACGGACGCCTCTTCTTCAGCCGCCGCGGGCGCAGCTCCGAAGTCACGAACATGTTCCTCAACCGCCTCGTCGCCGAGTACTCCGGCTTCGGCACCGAGGTGATCGCGACCGGCAACGCCGGCGAGCACGCGCTCAGCCTCGAGCTCGGCATGCAGATGCGGCTGGCCGGCGGCTTCGCGGTCGAGCCGTTCGAGTACGTCGAGCTCTTCGAGCAGTTCGGCGGCGTGCTCCCGGTCGTCTCCGCGCACGCGCTGCCGCATTCGGTGCCCGTGCTGCAGATCGAGACGCGCAACCCGCACTTCCACGACAACAAGGGCGAGGACCACGTCAAGGGCATGCGGATGCAGGCGCTCAACGTGCTGTACCACTCGCCGGTCGCGCTTCCGGCGGTGCGCGAGGCGATCCTGGAGTTCATGGTCTCCGAGGGCGCGCTCGTGCCGGGCCAGGAGCCGCCGCGGGAGCGCATCTACCCGCCGGTCGGTTCGCTCGCCTTCGACACGTTCCTCGACGCGCTCACCTCGGAGGCGACGTCGTTCCGGCAGGTGGGTCGCGAGCTCGCCAAGGTGGACCGTCACCCGTTCGGGTAGGCGTCCTGCGGCTGGCAAGCTGCGCCTGTTACGTCGCATTTGTAAAGGGTTGTGAGGGCGCTCACGCCGAGGTGGGAGCGACGCAGCGTCCTCGTGCGCCTACGATCGCGGGATAGGGCACGCACGCTTTCCTCGCGCCGGTCGCCGGGCCCTGACGGGCGGCGTGGAGATGGCGACGACCGCGAGAGCCGTCCGCTCGCGGGGAGGCGCAGGGCGCAGAGCGGCGCGCTGACACGGCCACACTCACTCGAGGTCGACGCGCTGCCGAAAACCCGCCCACAACCTACGAGGACAGATGACTCCCGTCGCATTTACTCCGGTCGTGCTGATCGCTGAAGAGCTCGCTCCCGCCGCCATCGACGTGCTCGCGCACGACTTCGACGTCCGCCACGTGGATGGCACCGACCGCCCGGCCCTCCTCGCCGCGCTGTCCGAAGCCCACGCAGTGATCGTCCGCTCCGCCACACAGATCGACGCCGAGGCTGTCGCCGCCGCCCCCCGCCTCAAGGTCGTCGCCCGTGCCGGGGTCGGCCTCGACAACGTCGAGGTGTCCGCCGCCACCGCCCGCGGCGTCATGGTCGTCAACGCGCCCACCTCCAACATCGTCTCCGCCGCCGAGCAGGCCCTCGCGCTGCTCCTCGCGGTCGCGCGCAACACCGCCAGCGCCAGCGCCGCGCTCAAGGCCGGCGAGTGGAAGCGGTCGAAGTACACCGGCGTCGAGATCCAGGGCAAGACGGTGGGTGTTGTCGGCCTGGGGCGCATCGGCGTGCTCTTCGCCCAGCGGATCGCCGCGTTCGGCACCCGCCTGATCGCCTACGACCCGTACGTGCAGCCCGCTCGCGCGGCCCAGCTCGGCGTCCGCCTGGTCGGCCTGGAGGAGCTGCTGCGGGAGAGCGACTTCATCTCGATCCACCTGCCCAAGACGCCGGAGACCGTGGGCCTCATCGGCGAAAAGGAGCTGGCGATCGTCAAGCCGGGCGTGCGGATCATCAACGCCGCGCGCGGTGGCCTGATCGACGAGCAGGCGCTCGCGGACGCGATCGCCGAGGGCCGCGTGGGCGGCGCCGGCATCGACGTGTACTCGAAGGAGCCCTGCACCGCCTCGCCGCTGTTCGCGTTCGACAACGTGGTGGCCACGCCACACCTCGGCGCGTCCACCGCCGAGGCGCAGGACAAGGCCGGCCTCGCGGTGGCCAAGAGCGTCAAGCTCGCGCTGCAGGGCGAGTTCGTGCCGGACGCGGTCAACGTGCAGGCCGGCGGCGTGGTCGCCGAAGACGTGCGCCCGCTGCTCCCGCTCGCCGAAAAGCTCGGCAAGGTGTTCACCGCCGTCGCCGGTGGGGTCGCCGCCAGCGTCACCGTCGAGGTGCGGGGCGAGGCCGTCGCCAACGAGGTCTCGGTGCTCAAGCTCGCCACCACCAAGGGCCTGTTCGCCTCCGTGGTCGAGGAGCAGGTGACGTACGTCAACGCGCCGCTGTTCGCGGCCGACCGGGGCGTCGAGGTCGAGCTGACCACGTTCGCCGACTCGGCCGAGGAGCCGACGCTGGTGACGGTCCGCGGCGCACTGCCCGACGGGCGTACGGTCAGCGTCTCCGGCACGGTCGTGGTCAGCGGCACCCGGGAGACCATCAAGCTCACCGAGGTCGACGGCTTCGACATCGAGCTGACCGCCGACGGCATCCTGCTCTTCTTCCGGTACGCGGACCGGCCCGGTGTGGTCGGCGCGATCGGGTCGATCCTGGGCGAGTCGGGTGTCAACATCGCGGCCATGCAGGTGGCCCGGCGCGAGGCTGGCGGCGAGGCGCTGATGACGCTCACCGTCGACTCCTCGGTCGGTGCCGAGCTGCTCACCCAGTCCGCCGACGTGATCGGCGCGACCGCGGCGAGCGCGGCCGACCTGCGCGACGAGTAGTAGGACCGCAAAAGGGCTCCCCGCCGCGGCGGGGAGCCCTTTCACACGACGCGGGACGGTGGTGGATAGACCGTGCCGTCCTGCAGGTCGAGGAGCATCAGGTCGTTTTCGCCGGCCAGACGCTCGATCGCCTCGAGCACGGCGTCGGCGCACGACTCGCTCAGGCACATCAGGACGTGGTCGGGCGCGACGTGCAAGGGAGCGTCGGTCCACGGGCTGTCCGCGACCGCCTCCTTGTCCGGGTATTGGGCGGTCAGCTCGGCGTAGAAGGCGCCGATCCGGCGGTCGACTTCGCCCTCCGCGTGCTCACCTTCGCGGCACAGCTCGTGCGCCGCCCGTACGTCCGCTGGCGTGGCGCCACGGTCGAGGGCCCACACGACGAGGTCAAAACTCACGGGCACAGATATTGCCATCCGGTGAACGTCCGGGGGCGCCCACCCCGCGCGACACGCGGCGGGGGGCCTGCCTTGCGCCCGGCCGGGCCGAATCGATAGCGTATTCAATTGGTTACGCACCGCGTGGGCCGGTCTTCGGGTGACGCGGCCGGCGAGGTGTGTTTCCGCACCTCCCGTGTGCGCGAGCCACGCGTACCCGAACTGCCGATCAGCCTCCGCGGTCACTTGCCGAGACCGCGGAGGCTGATCTTCCTTACCCCTTGAGAAAAGCTCTTTAGGCGGGACGGCAGTCGGCGAAGAGCATGCGGTAACCGTCCACAGTGGGAAACCAGCCGAGCCCGGCCGGCCCGGCGGCGTAGAGGGCCGTGGCGTAGGCGTCGGCGATGGACAGGTCGGGACCGGTCACGACAGCGCAGCCGACGTGGCGCACGATCTCGCCGGTGTGCGGGTCGACCACGTGCCCGCTGTGGCCGGTGATGCCGGAGGTGCCGACCGCGCCCTCGGTCATCTCCAGCATCATCGGCACCCGGCGCGGCTCGCGCGGATGGTGGATCGCGACGCGCCAGGGCCCGCCGTGCGGTGCGTTGCCCCGCACCGCCAGATCCGCCTCGCCCACCACGGCGTAGTCAGTGATGCCCGACGCGCGCAGCCGCGCCGCGGCACGCTCCACGGCCCAGCCCTTGAGCAGGCCGCCCGGGTCGAAGCCGCCGGGCACCGCCCAGGCGTCGAACCACCCGTCGGTGGCCGCGCGCATCGCGTCGCAGCGGGCCACGATGTCGGCCAGTGGCGCGTAGGCCTCCGGGGTGACCTCGCCCCGCCGCAGCAGCGACACGAGGCTGCCGCGGCGCAGCGGGCTGTAGGTCGCGTCGATCGCGCGGAGCTCGGCGACGGCGTCGGCGATGGCCAGACTTACCGTGCGGCGGGTCATCCACTCGGGCGCGACGAGCATCAGCGAGAAGTCGGCCGCCGAGGTGTGCACCGCGTGGCGGGCGACCAACCGGCCCGTCGCGGCGGAGGTGGCGGCCCCGAACGGCCGGTTGGCCGGGCCCTGGTAGCCGAGCCACAGGTCAGCGCGGCCCCGCCCGTCTCTCAGCCGCCCCGTCCGTGCGACGCTACGGCTCGGCATCGGGGCCCGCTGGATAGCCATGATGGAGAAGGTAAGCCCTGAAGTTGACCGGATCATGGGGATTAGCTGAGAAAGACCTGTGTACCGAATTTTGGGACTCGCGTACCGAGAATCGGGACGGACGATTAACGTTCCCTCAGTACAGTCTTTCCAGTGCTGCCTGTGGCGTCGCGGGCCCGCGACGCCACAGGCAGCGCCATGAGGGGTCAAGACGAAGGGGTTTGACGTGGCACGCATCGCGGTGGTCGCCGGCGACGGCATCGGGACCGAGGTGGTCGCGCAGGCCCTCAAGGTCATTGACGTCGTGCTTCCCGGCGAAGTGACCGCGACGGAGTACGACCTGGGCGCCGCGCGCTACCACCGCACCGGCGAAGTGCTGCCGGACTCCGTGCTCGCCGAGCTCGCCGAGCACGACGCGATCCTGCTCGGCGCCGTCGGCGACCCGACCGTGCCGCCGGGCGTGCTGGAGCGCGGGCTGCTGCTCAAGCTGCGCTTCGCCTTCGACCAGTACGTCAACCTGCGCCCGTCCCGCCTCTGGCCCGGCACGTCGAGCCCGCTCGCACACGTCAAGCCCGGCGAGATCGACTTCGTGGTGGTGCGCGAGGGCACCGAGGGGCTGTACGCGGGGGCTGGCGGCACGCTGCACCGTGACACGCCCGCCGAGGTCGCGACCGAGGAGAGCCTCAACACGCGGCACGGCGTCGAGCGGGTCATCCGCGACGCCTTCGGTCGGGCCCAGCGCCGCGAGCGGCGCAAGGTGACGCTGGTGCACAAGACAAACGTCCTGACCCACGCGGGCTCGCTGTGGTCGCGCGCCTTCGAGGCGGTCAAGGCCGACTTCCCGGACGTGGAGACGGAGTACCAGCACGTCGACGCGGCCGCCATGTACCTGGTGACCCAGCCGCAGCGCTACGACGTCGTGGTCACCGACAACCTCTTCGGTGACATCCTCACCGACATCGCCGCCGCGGTCACGGGCGGCATCGGGCTCGCCGCCAGCGGGTGCATCAACCCGTCGCGCGAGTTCCCCTCGATGTTCGAGCCGGTCCACGGTTCGGCTCCGGACATCGCCGGCAAGGGCCTGGCCGACCCGGTCGCGGCCGTGCTGTCGGCGTCGCTGCTGCTCGACCACCTCGGCCACGCAGACGAGGCCCGTCGAGTATCCGAGGCGGTCGCGGCCGAGTTGGCGTCCCGTACCCCGGGTGCCCCGCTGCGCACCGCCGAGGTTGGCGACCGGCTCGCCGCCGCTGTCGCGGCCTAGCCGACCCCTCGTTCCCCCTTCTTCACCCCGCGCTTTCTAACGAGCGTTCGGGGTATTCTGCACTCCCATAGTTACGGAGGTACCAGCGCGATGAGCGGTGGTGACAAGCTCGACTTCGAGATCCGTCCGAATCCTCAGCCGGTATCGGCCGCCGAGCGCGCCGCGCTGCTGGCCAACCCGGGCTTCGGCCGCATCTTCACCGACCACATGGTCACGATCAAGTACGCGGACGGCAAAGGGTGGTACGACGCACGCGTCGAGGCCCGCGGCCCGATCCCGATGGACCCCGCCTCCGCGGTGCTGCACTACGCGCAGGAGATCTTCGAGGGCCTGAAGGCGTACCACGCGGCCGACGGCGGCGTGACGATGTTCCGCCCGGACGCCAACGCACGGCGGTTCAACATCTCCGCCGAGCGCATGTCCATGCCGCAGCTGCCCGAGCAGACCTTCCTCGACTCGCTGCACCACATCATCGAGATCGACCGCGAGTGGATCCCGCCGACCGAGGACGGCAGCCTCTACCTGCGCCCGTTCATGTACGCGAGCGAGGTCTTCCTCGGCGTGCGCCCCGCGCTTGAGTACCTGTACGTCCTGATCGCCTCACCCGTCGGCGCCTACTTCTCGGGCGGCGTCAAGCCGGTCGCGGTGTGGGTCTCCCAGGAGTACACGCGGGCAGCGCCCGGCGGCACCGGCGCGGCCAAGTGCGGCGGCAACTACGCCGCCTCGCTGGCCGCACAGGCCGAGGCCATCCAGCACGGCTGCGACCAGGTGGTGTTCCTGGACGCGGTGGAGCGCAAGTTCGTCGACGAGCTCGGCGGCATGAACATCTTCTTCGTGTACGACGACGGCACCATGGCCACGCCCCCGCTGACCGGCACCATCCTGCCCGGCATCACCCGCGACTCGGTGATGGCGCTGGCCGCCCGCGAGGGCCGCCGCGTGGAGGAGCGCCCGGTGAGCTTCGAGGAGTGGCGGGCGGACGCCAAGAGCGGCCGCCTCCGCGAGGTCTTCGCCTGCGGCACGGCCGCGGTCATCACCCCGATCGGGGTGGTCCGCACGCCGGAGGGCGAGTTCGCGATGGGCGACGGCGGCCCGGGCGAGGTCACGATGGACCTGCGCGAGCAGCTCGTCGCCATCCAGCGCGGCCGCGCCGACGACCCGCACGGCTGGGTCCACCGCGTCATCTGAGCACGGACTTTCGAAGGGGGCAGCGTCGTAGGACGCTGCCCCTTCCGCGTCCACCCAGAGGTCTGTGGCTCCCGCGGCCTCACCCGCTCCGTGATGCTCACGCACGTTGATTGCGCGTCCCGCGAACGCGCCAGGGAGACGCTCCGCCGCGCCCACAAGAGATTTGGGCTACCGCGATGTCCGCGGTGGTCCGGACCGTTGCTCCCGCGGCCTCACCCTCCGCGGTCGAGGACCTTAGGTCCTCGCGCGCCCGACCGGTCCGCGACCGGCAGGGCATCAGCCCGGTCTCCGATCGGCGCGGGTCGACAGGGGGCGCTTTCTCGCCACGGACGGCGGCCCGGCTGTGCATCCAGGTGGCGCAATGCCGTGGTGGTGCAGGCTTTTGGAGCTGGGCGCAGCAGTGCGCCCAGCTTGGGATGCTCCCGCCGCCTCACCCTCCGCGCTGTCGGGGACCTAGATCCTCGTGCGCCGGTCCGCGACGGCAGGGCATCAGACCGATCCTCGATCGGCGCGGGTCGACTGCGGTTTTGGGGTGCGATATGGCGATCAGTTTGCCCTTGCGGGGCCGCTTTCTCACCGCGGACGGCGGCCCGGCTGTGCACCTGTCGAGGATCCAGGCGGCGCATTGCCGTGGTGGTGGAGGCTCTGGAGCTGGGCGCAGCAGTGCGCCCAGCTTGGGATGCTCCCGCGGCTCACCCCGCCAACCGTCCGGACAGTGCGGACATCGCCATGGCTCGGGCTTGATCCGGGGGTGCAGCGCGGGGATCAGTCCTTGATCCAAGGGCGGGCTGGGCCGTCCGTGGCGAGAAGGTGCCCCACGGGGCGACCCATCGCGACGATCGCGTCCAACCACCGGCAGCCCTGCGGCTGATCAACGAACCGCCGCCCGCCGCTCGCGGGGGGCGAGGCATGGTTGCAGCCAGCGACGATCAACCGGCGCCAGCTGCCGCTCGCGTCGTGGACGCACCCCCGCGCGGGATGGGCTGGCGCGGTCTGGGTGGCGGCTCAGGGGCGGGGCCAGCCGTGGTCGAAGATTGGGTAGCGGTCGGCCGTGGGTAGGGACGAGGCGTGGAACACCGCGGCGTCCAGGCCGAGCGAGCCGTCGTCGTCCGGGTCCTGCTCGCCCCGCGGCGCCCACTCGATCGCGAACGCCTCGCGGAGGCGCAGTGCCACCGCGTAGGCGACCTCGGGCACGGCGGCCAGGTCGATCGTCTCGCCGCGCAGGGCCAGCTGGGCGTGCAGTTCACACGAGATGGCGTTGCGGAGCCGGGCAACCTCCGCCGGGATGTCCTCCGTCATACGCCCACCGTCCCACGGTCATGGTCGGGTGAGCGGGTGGGAAGTCACACAGCGCGGGTCAGGACAGCAGGTGGGTGCGCATGGACTCGAGCTGCTCGGGCTTGAGGCCGGCGGCCAGCAGGTAGCCCTCGGCGGAGCCGTGCCGCTCGCGGAGCTCCTTCAGGAAGATGAGCATCGCCTCGGCGGGTGACGAGAAGTACGGCTGGGGGATGCGCTGCACCTCGACCTTGCGGCTGCGCAGGAAGTCGGTGAACCGCGTGGCCGCCTGCGTGCTCAGCGCGTAGTCCGTCGCTATGTCCTCGTCGCTCACGCCGAGCACCGACAGCGTCAGCGCGCACACCACGCCCGTGCGGTCCTTGCCGGCCACGCAGTGCACGACGACCGGGGCGAGGGCCTCGTCGGCGATCACGCCGACCGCGGCCGAGATGCCGGCCGCACCCTGCTCGGCAAGGTCGTAATAGCGGTTGGCTAGGTAGCGGGCGACGCCGATCTTCTCCTCGTACGGGATCTCGTCCCAGTCCTGGTGCTGAGGGTGGATGTGGCGGTAGCCGAGCCCCAGGTACTCCGGGACGCGGCCGTCGCGGGCGACCTCGTGCGGGCGGCGCAGGTCGACGACCGTGCGGACGCCCAGCGCGGCGAACGCCTCGGTGTCGCCGTTGTCCAGGCGGTGAAGCGAGTCGGAGCGGTAGAGGCGGCGCCACCGGACAGTGCGTCCCTCGTGGCCGAGGTAGCCGCCGACATCGCGGAAGTTGAAGGTGGTCGTGAAGGGCAACGTGCGATCCACTTCGCCACCGTAACCCGAGACGACAACCGGGGCGCCCCTGGTGAGGGGGCGCCCCGGCCCTTCTAGAGGGAGGGAACCGATCTAGTGCATCCCGCCGTAGTACGAGCCGAGCTTGTCCCGGTAAACGGGGTCCGTGTACGTGTTCTCATCGAACTCGGGCGCGGACTTGATCTCGTCCTTCGTCCGATCCACGTACACCTTGCGGTCCTCGTGGTCCGTGTTGTTCACCACGCCGGCTGGCAGCATGACCTTCTTGCCGAAGATCCACGGGCCGGTGTCGACGACCAGGTAGCTGGCGCTGACCTCATTGCTGCAACGGTCGATCTTGCCGATGCTGCCGTCGGTAGCCTCCACCTTGTAGCCGACGAGGTCCGTGCCGGTCACGCCGGCGTCGTCGCGGTACGTCCACGGGTCGAACGCCCGTCCCGGCACGGCACCCGGCATGGCGCCACCGAGCTCGTTCGGGTTCGGGGGCTGATACGGGGTTTGGGGATCGTGCCTGTTCACGGTTATCACTCCTTCCGACACCGGAGGTACCCACATCGAGGGTCACCTAACCCGGCGACACGGGTCCCGAGATGTGGACCTTGCTTTCCAAACGTGCCGGACCGGTGGCAGAGTGTTGGCGTGACCCACCTCGTCCTCATTATTGGCACCTAGCGCGCCGGCCCCCTCACGCCGAGCGCGCAGACCTCCCGCGACCGCGGGGGTCTTTTTGTTGGATCAGGAGGCAAGAGCCATGACCTTCCAGGTGTACGACACCACGCTCCGCGACGGGGCGCAGCGTGAGGGGATCAGCTACTCCGTCGTCGACAAACTCGCCGTGGCCAAGCTGCTCGACGAGTTTGGCGTGGGCTTCATCGAGGGCGGCTGGCCGGGCGCCATGCCCAAGGACACCGAATTCTTCGCCCGCGCCCGCAGCGAGCTGCCACTCAAACACGCCGTCCTGGTGGCGTTCGGCGCGACCCGCAAGGCGGGCATCGCCGTGGCCGACGACCCCCAGGTGCGCGCCCTGCTCGACGCCGAGACGGCCGCCGTCTGCCTGGTCGCCAAGTCGGACATCCGCCACGTGGAGCGGGCGCTGCGCACCGACGGCAAGGAAAACCTCGCCATGGTGCACGACAGCGTGGCCCACTTCGTCGCCGAGGGGCGGCGGGTGTTCCTCGACTGCGAGCACTTCTTCGACGGCTACCGCCACGACCCCGCCTACACCGCCTCGGTCGTATCCACCGCCCTTGAGGCCGGCGCCGAGGTCGTGGTGATGTGCGACACGAACGGCGGCATGCTCCCCTCGCGCGTGACCGCCGCGATCGGCGAGCTCGTCGAGCGGCTCGGCGTCGGGCCGGAGCGCCTCGGCATCCACTGCCAGAACGACACCTCCTGCGCGGTCGCCAACACGATCGCCGCCGTCGAAGCGGGCGTGAAGCACTTCCAGTGCACCGCCAACGGGTACGGCGAGCGCCCCGGCAACGCCGACCTCTTCGCCGTCGTCGCCAACCTCCAGCTCAAGCTCGGGCTGCCCGTCCTACCGGACGGCTGCCTGGAACAGACGGTGCGCGTCTCGCACGCCGTCGCCGAGATCGCCAACATCGCCCCGACACCCACCAGGCTTACGTCGGGCCGCGGCATTCGCTCACAAGGCGGGGCTGCACGCGAGCGCGATCAAAGTGGACCCGGTGCTGTACAACCACATTGATCCATCCATTGTGGGCAACGACATGCGGATCCTGGTGACCGAGATGGCCGGCCGGGCCAGCATCGAGCTCAAGAGTCGCGAGCTCGGTCTGGACCTGGCCGGCCATCCGGAAGCCCTCTCCGCTGTCACGCGCCGGGTCAAGGAGCTGGAGGCGCGCGGGTGGTCGTTCGAGGCCGCGGACGCGTCCTTCGAGCTTCTCGTCCGCTCGGAGCTGCCGGGTGAGAGCACGGCGAAGCCGTTCGCCCTGGAGTCGTACCGCGTGCAGGTCGAGCACCGCGAGGACGGCGCGGTCGTCTCCGAGGCCACCGTCAAGGTGCGGGTGCGCGGCGAGCGGGTCATCGCCACCGCCGAGGGCAACGGCCCGGTCAACGCCCTCGACGAGGCGCTGCGGGTGGCGCTGCGCCGGCACTACCCGGCGCTTGCCCACTTCGAGCTCGCCGACTACAAGGTGCGGATCCTCGAGGGCTCCCACGGCAGTGGCGCGGTCACGCGGGTGCTCGTCGAGACCGCCGACGGTGGCGGCCGCGACTGGACCACGGTGGGCGTCCACGAAAACGTTGTCGAGGCGAGCTGGCACGCGCTCGTCGACGCGCTCACGTACGGGCTGTCACCCGCCCAGATCAGCGCGCGGTAGCGCCAGCTCCGCGTAGACCGGGCGGTGGTCGCTGCCCGGCAGGCGGAGCACGGACACGTCGCGTACGCCGACGCGGCGGTCCACCAGCACGTGGTCGATGGTGACGGGCGGGATCCGATCGCCGTCATACGGCCCCCATGTGCCGGTGAGCCCCGCGCCGGCGGCGTCGGCCGCGTCGCGGTAGCCGGAGTCGATCAGCCGGCGCAGCGGCGCGTGGTCGAGCGTGGCGTTGAAGTCGCCGGCGAGGACGCGCACCGGCCCGCTCGGCGTGGCCCGCGGCTGCGCGTCGAGATCCCGCTCCCAGGCGCGCAGCTGGCCAAGCGAGTACGGCGCGGCCGGGTGCACGGACTCCACTGTGGTAGGTGCGGCGCCGGGCGCGGTCAGCGTGCCGTACGCCTGCGTGAAGCCGCCCGGGTTCTGCCGCACGCCGGTGGCGGTGAGCGGGTAGCGGGAGTACAGCCCGGAGCCCTCCGTGCCGGCGATCGGGTTGAGCCGCCGGTGCGGCAGCAGAGCGGCCAGCCCCAGCGCGTCGAGGCGGGCGGCCGCCGCGGGCGTGAACTCCTGCACCGCCAGCACGTCCACCTCGCGCTCGCGCACGATCCGTACGAGCGTCTCGGCGTCACC
Organism: Phytohabitans houttuyneae; assembly: GCF_011764425.1. Taxonomy (NCBI): domain Bacteria; kingdom Bacillati; phylum Actinomycetota; class Actinomycetes; order Micromonosporales; family Micromonosporaceae; genus Phytohabitans; species Phytohabitans houttuyneae. The sequence continues at coordinate 2,595,591 of NZ_BLPF01000001.1, read as the reverse complement.
CGCGCCGGCGAGCAGGTTGGCGGTCAGTACGCGGAGGGTGGGGCCGTCGCCGCCGGCCGGGCCGCCGATCGCGCGCGGCACCACGACCGCGACAAGCGCCACCGCGGCGACGGCCGCCACGCCCGCCGGCCACCAGCGCCGCAGGGCGAGGGCGAGCACCAGGGGGCCGAGGCTCCACGCGGCGGCGTACGGGGTGAAGGCGAGCAGCTGCACGAGCGGCCCGCGCTCCACGCCGAGCAGCCGCACCGCGGCCCACAGCACGCCCGGCACGGCCACCGCCCAGCAGAGCACCGTCAGCCATCTCGCCATGCCCTGACGGTAGCCACGGTGATCGACAGGGGCGTGACGGAACCGGGTAAATCGGTTGTAGGGGGTGTGGGGGTTCTGTGCAGACTGTGGTCTTGACTGAGAATCTGACGATCCGGCCGATCAGCGGGCCGGACGAGCTGAGCCTTTTCAACACGCTGCCCTACGTCCTGAACGAGGAGTTGGAAGACGACCTCGCGGCCGGGCGGCGGCAAGCCGCGTGGATGTGGGTCGCGGTGCGAGGTGACCGTGTCGTGGCACGGATCGCCTGGTGGGGGAGGGAGTCGGAGCCCGTACCCCTGCTGCTCGATATTTTTGATCTTGATGATGCGGCGCCGGACCGGCGGGCGGTGGGTGAGCGGCTGGTCGCCGCGGCCATGGCCGCGGTCGTGCCCGAGGGACAGACGCCGCCGGAGTACCTGCGCATGGTCCCGCCGGACTGGCACGACGACCCGGTGCCGGTGCAGGAGCGGCTGGCGATCCTCGCGGACGCCGGCGCGCGGCCGCTGGTGGAGCGGCTGCGGTTTGAGTGGCGGCCGGGCACGCCGCTGCCCGAGCCGCGCGGGCGGCTGGCGTTTCGACCGGTGCGCGACGAGGGCGAGATGATCGACCTGATGACCGAGGTGCTGGAGGGCACGCTCGACGGCCACAGCCGCAACGACCTGCGCACGATGTCACCGCGCGAGGCGGCGCGCAGCCACTTCGACGGGGAGCTCGCGCACTACCGCAGCCCGCGCGACTGGTGGCTGGTGGGCACGCTGCCGGACGGGGAGCCGGTCGGCTTCGCGTGCCCGGCGCGCAACGAATACGGGCCGATCGTCGGCTACATCGCGGTGCGGCCGGGCCACCGCGGCAAGGGCTACATCGACGACCTGCTCGGCGAGGCCACGCGCTTCCTGGCCGGCCAGGACGTGCCACGCATCCGGGCCTCGACGGACGTGGGCAACGTGCCGATGGCGCGCGCGTTCGAGCGGGCGGGGTTCGCAAACTTCGAGCGCGTGGTGACGATGATCTGGTGAGCCGGTACCGGCTCGCGGGGCCTGCCCAGCGCGTACGGTGAGACCTTGTGGACATAGCGATCGGGCTGCCGAACACGTTGCACATCAATGGCCAGGATGTTGTCGAGTGGGCGCGCCGCGCGGAGGCGCGGGGGTTCAGCTCGCTGGCGACGATCGACCGGATCGTGTACCCGTCGTACGACTCGCTCACCGCCCTCGCGGCCGCCGCGGGCGCCACCTCGCGGATCCGGCTCTTCCCTGACATCCTGCTCACGCCGGTGTACCCGCCGGTGTGGCTGGCCAAGGCGACGGCGAGCCTCGACGCGCTCTCCGGCGGGCGGTTGACGCTGGGGCTCGGGGTGGGCAACCGGCCGGACGACTTCGCCGCGATGGAGCGGCCGGTCGAGCGGCGCGGCAAGCTGATGGACGAGACGCTCGACCTTCTCCACCGCGCCTGGGCCGGCGAGAGCGTGACCGGCGACGAGCATCCGGTAGGCCCCGAGCCGGCGGCGGGCAACCGCGTGCGGGTGCTCATCGGTGGCAGCTCGGACGCGGCGGTGCGGCGCACGGTGGCGTACGGGAGGGTTGGACCGCGGGCGGGGCGAGCCCCGACCGGGTCGGGCCGATGATCGCGAAGGTACGGCAGGCGTGGCAGGAGGCGGGGCGCGAGGGCGAGCCGCGGATCAGCGCGCTCGTCTACTTCGGACTCGGCGACGCGGAGGTCTCGATGGGGTCGCTGCGCCGCTACTACTCGTTCCTGCCGGACGGCGGCGAGGGCGTCGCGGTCTCGGCGTTGCGCTCGCCGGACGCGATCCGCGCGGCGGTGCGCGCGTTCGCCGACGTGGGGGTGACCGAGCTGGTCCTCGACCCCACCGTGCCGTCGGTCGACGAGGTGGACCGGCTGGCCGACGTGGTGCTGTGACGCCGGCCCGCGCGCGCTTCGCCGCCGCCCGCGTCGCGACACTGGCCACGGTGGACAGTGCGGGCGCGCCGCATGTGGTGCCGGTGACGTTCGCGTTGGACGGCGACACGGTGTGGTCGGCGGTGGACGCCAAGCCCAAGCGGAGCCGCGCGCTGCGCCGGCTGGACAACATCCGCGCCAACCCGCGGGTGAGCCTGCTGGCGCAGCACTGGGACGAGGAGTGGTCGGCGCTGTGGTGGGTGCGCGCCGACGGCCTTGCCGTGGTGACCGAGCAGGCGCCGGCGGTGGACCGCGCGGTGCGGCTGCTCCGGGAGAAGTACGCGCAGTACCGCACGGTGGAGCTGCCCGGCCCGATCATCGAGGTGACCGTCCGCAGGTGGCGCGACTGGAGTGCCTCGTAACCCCCGAAATGTTTCCGAAACTTTCGGCTGCGGCTCACGTGATCCACATTGGGTCTGCCGCGTGCTTGGGCCCTGGTTCTAGCAGGTACAGGGGTACTTTCCCGGTTAAGGTTTCGCAATCGTTCCGGGAACTGTTGACAATGTGACGAGCCCGAAACAATACTGTGCCATCGACAGGCATTAGCTGCTGTCGATCCAGGTCACCCACCAGACCTGGTCCTCATGTCGTCGACCGGCCATCCGGCGCGTCCTCAGTGGCGCCACCGGGCCGCCGCCTTGCCAGCGCTCACGAGGAGGAAGCACGAAGATGAACGACGCCCCTGCCCAACCTGGTCGCCGCAGGCGCGGCCGCACCAGGATGCTCATCGGCGCCGCCTGCGCCCTGGTGCTGGCCGTCGGCGGCACAACGGTCGCGACAAACGCGTACGCCGAGGCGGACCGGCAGGTCTGCTCGAACACTACTGGCACGCACAACGGGTTCTACTTCTCGTTCTGGAAGGACAGTGGCGACGCCTGTATGACGTTGCGCGAGAATGGCCGTTACTCCAGCTCTTGGAGCAGGAGCACGAACAACTGGGTTGGCGGTAAGGGTTGGGCCACTGGTTCGCGGAGGACGGTCAGCTACTCCGGTACGTACAACCCGGGTAACAACAACACGTACCTGGCCTTGTACGGGTGGACGCGGAACTCGCTGATCGAGTACTACGTGGTGGAGAACTTCGGCAGCTACAACCCGAGCAGCGGCGCCCAGCGGCTCGGCACGGTCACTACTGACGGCGGCACCTATGACATTCTGCGCAGCCAGCGGGTGAACCAGCCGTCGATCGATGGCACTGCCACGTTCTACCAGTACTGGAGTGTGCGCCAGCAGAAGCGCAGCAGTGGCACCATCACCTTCGCCAACCACGTCGACGCGTGGGCGCGTGCTGGTTTGAACCTCGGCAGCAGCTGGGCTTACCAGGTGATGGCGACCGAGGGCTACCAGAGCCAGGGCAGCTCCGACATTACCGTCCGCGAAGGCAGCAACCCCAACCCGAACCCGACGACCTCCGGTCCCGGAAACCCGGGCGGCAGCTGCTCGGTAAGCGTCACCCGCGGCCAGGAGTGGACCGACCGCTTCAACACGACGTTCAACGTCACCGGCGCCAGCAACTGGGTCGTCACCATCCGCACCAACGGCGGCCAGAGCCTGCAAAACAGCTGGAACGCCTCGGTCAGCGGCACCAGCGGCACACTGACCGCGCGGCCCAACGGCAGCGGCAACAACTTCGGCATCACGCTTTATAAGAACGGCAACAACACCACACCAACCGCGACCTGCGCCACGGGTTGACACCCGGACAGCTGACATGAGGCGCGGCGGCCACTGGCCGCCGCGCCTCCGCGCTTTTCAGAGGTCGACGGTCCCGCCGACGGGGATCCGCGAGTACTCGGTCCCGCCCTTCAGGTCGTGCCAGCGGTCGATGATCTGCTCGCCCTTGTCGCTGAGCATCGCGTCGTGGATGGAGTGCGCCCGTGCCGGCCCCACGGCCCGTACGAACTCGATGCCCTCGGCCAGCTTCAGCCACGGCGCGCTGGTCGGCACCAGCAGCGTGGTCACCGGCACGTCCGGTACGAACAGCGAGTCACCGGGGTGGTACACGCCCTCCACGACGAACCCGACGTTGGCGCAGCCGGGCAGCCCGTCGTAGATCTCCGCATGCGCGCCACCCACGACCCGCACCGCGAAACCGCCCGCGTCGAACTCGTCGCCGCTGGCCACGGTCACCACGGCATCGCCGAGCTTTTCCAGCTGGGCGGCCACGTCGGCGTGCGCGTACACCTTGAGGCCGGCGTTGGCGAGCTGGGCCGCGGCGAGCTTGTCGACGTCGACGTGGTCGAAGTGCTCGTGCGTGATGAGCACGTGCGAGACCCCTTCGAGCGCGGCGCCCTCACTCCAGATGCCCGGGTCGATCACGAGCCGCCGGTCACCGTCGTCGAGGCGCACGCACGCATGCGTGTACTTGGTCAGTCGCATGATCCGACCCTAACGCGGTGGCAGAAAGCCGACGTTCTATGGGACATCGCAACGGGAACGGTCCACGAGGTCGCCGAGGTGGAGGCGGCGAGAGCGTGGCGAGGGTGACCTGATCGCTCCCTGGAGGGTGAGGCGCCGGATGCGTCTCCGGCCCCCGCCGCGCGCAGCTGCGCGATCTGTTGGATTCCTGAGGAGTTCCTTCGCCGTCTTCGGCTGTCTTTCGGCCGTCCCTGATGACATGGGGCATATGCGGGCGCCCGTGGTGCTGCCCCCAGCTGACGGAACACGGGCGCCCGTACGGAAGCGCCGGCTTTCTACGGCGAGGTTCGACGGAGGGAACGGATCAATGCGGATCAAGACAATCGTGGGCCTGAGCTTCGCCGGTGCGGTCGCCGCGGTCGCGGTGGCCGGTGGGGTGGCGTACGCCGCCGACGACACCGGTGGCGCGGGCACGACGGTCAAGATCGAGCAGGGCGGTGCAGGGGTCGGCGGGTCGGCCGAGGACTGCCCCGAGAAGAACGGCGGCAGCGACGGTGGCGCGCCGGCGCAGGAGAACCTGTGACCGAGAACGCGCTTACCCTCGCCGACCTGGAGGCGACGCCGCCGCACGTGCAGCTCGAACAGGCGCTGTTCGAGGTCAAGCGGGTGATCGTCGGGCAGGACCGGCTGGTTGAGCGGCTGCTGACCGCGCTGCTGGCGGAAGGGCACTGCCTGCTCGAAGGCGTGCCCGGCGTGGCGAAGACGCTCGCCGCGCAGACGCTGGCGACCGCGGTGGGCGGGAGCTTCAGCCGGATCCAGTTCACGCCGGACCTGGTGCCGTCGGACATCGTCGGGACCAGGATCTACCGGTCGTCGAAGGAGACCTTCGACGTGGAGCTGGGGCCGGTGATGGCCAACCTCGTCCTCGCCGACGAGATCAACCGGGCGCCCGCCAAGGTGCAGTCCGCGCTTCTGGAGGCGATGGCCGAGCGCCAGGTCTCGATCGGCGGGCGGTCGTACCCGGTACCCGATCCGTTCCTGGTCCTCGCGACCCAGAACCCGATCGAGTCCGAGGGCGTCTACCAGCTGCCGGAGGCACAGCGCGACCGCTTCCTGATGAAGGTCGTGGTCGACTACCCGACCGACGAGGAGGAACTCGGCATCCTCTACCGGATGGGCACGAAGCGGCCGGAACCGCGCACCGTGCTCGACCCGGTGCGACTTCGGGCGCTGCAGGAGCTGGCGCGGGGTGTGTTCGTGCACCACGCGCTCGCCGAGTACATCGTGCGGCTCGTCGTCTCCACGCGGCAGCCGGAGCGGTTCGGCGCGGGAGACGTGAGGTCGCGGCTGGCGTACGGCGCGAGCCCGCGCGCCACGCTCGGGCTTGTCGCCGCCTCGCGGGCGCTGGCGCTGCTGCGCGGGCGCGACTACGTGCTGCCGGCGGACATCACCGACCTGGCGGTGGACGTGCTTTCGCACCGGCTGGTGCTGTCGTTCGACGCGGTCGCCGACGGCGTGGGCGCGGACACCGTGGTGCGCCGGCTTGTCGAGGCCGTGCCACCGCCGCAGATCGCACCCCATCAAGCCGAAAAAGCAGCGGCATGAACGAGGGGTACGCGTCCATCCACGACCTTGCCCCGGAACGGCGGCTGCGGCGGCTGGAGCTCACCATCACCCGGCGGCTCGACGGGCTGCTGCACGGCCAGTACCTCGGCCTGCTCCCCGGAGCGGGCAGCGAGCTGGCCGGCAGCCGGGAGTACCGGCCGGGCGAGGACGAGGTGCGCCGCATGGACTGGGCGGTCACCGCGCGTACGACGGTGCCGCACGTCCGCGAGGTCGAGGCGGACCGCGAGCTGACCACCTGGCTGCTCGCGGACGCCACGCCGAGCATGGACTTCGGCACGGCGGAGATCGAGAAGCGGGAGCTGGCCGTGGCGGCGACCGCGGCGGTCGGCTTCCTGACCGCTGGCTCAGGCAACCGGCTCGGCGCGCACCTGCTCGGCGTGGAGTCGATCCGGCGCTACCCGGCCCGCACAGGTCGCATCCACCTGCTCGGCCTGCTGCGCACGCTGCTCGCCGTACCCCGTGTGGGTGAAGGAGTCCAGCCACCCGCGCTGGCCGAGGCGATCGCTGGCCTGCGGCGGTCGGCGCTGCGGCGGGGTCTTGTGGTCGTGGTCTCGGACTTCCTGGACGGCCTGCCGGAGTCGGACGACCCCGAGGCCCGGCCGGAGTGGGAAGAGGAGCTGCGCCGCGTGGCGGTACGGCACCAGGTGCTGGCCGTCGAGGTGACCGACCCGCGCGAGCTGGAGCTGCCCGACGTCGGGCTCATCACGCTCGTCGACCCGGAGAGCGGGCGGCGGCGCGAAGTGTCCACAGGCGACCGGCGGCTGCGGGAGCGGTACGCGGCGGCGGCCGCCGTCCAGCGGGAAACCGTGCGGCGGGCCCTGCGCCGGGCCGGTGCGGCACACCTTCCACTTCGGACGGACCGGGACTGGGTGGCCGACATCGTGCGCCACGTGTACGCCCAGCGCCGCCTCGCGATGGCGGCAACACCGAAGAGGGGTTCAGCGTGAGGGAGCGAAGCGAGCGAACCATTGGGCACAGCGTGTCAAGTGGCTCACGCCCGCCCGCAGCGAAGCGAGGACGGGTATGAGTTTCGAGAGTCCGGTGCGGCTCTGGCTGCTCGTCGGCGTAGCAGCCATAGCCGCGCTTTACCTGGTGCTGCAGCGTCGCCGCAGCAGGTACGCGGTGCGCTTCACCAACCTGCGCCTGCTCGACCGGGTCGCGCCCAAGCGCCCGGGCTGGCGGCGGCACGTCGCGGCGACGCTGTTCCTGGCGATGATGGCGCTGCTGGTGGTCGGGTTCGCCCGACCGACCGACGACGTGCGGGTGCCGCGCGAGCGGGCCACGGTCATCGTGGCGGTGGACGTGTCACTGTCCATGTTGGCCACCGACGTGGCGCCGGATCGCCTGACCTCGGCCAAGACCGCGGCGCGCGACTTCGTCGAAGGGCTGCCCGAGGAGTTCAACGTCGGGCTGGTCGGCTTCGCCGGCAACGCGTCCGTGTTCGTGGCGCCGGTGACCGATCGGGAGGCCATGTACAACGGCATCGAGCGGCTGGAGGAGGGGAGCGCGGGCGAGCAGGGTACGGCGATCGGCGAGGCGATCTACGCGGCGCTGGGCTCGATCCAGTCGCTGGACGCGGAGGCCGCCGAGGAGCCGCCACCGGCGCGGGTCGTCGTGCTCTCCGACGGCGCCAACACCGCCGGGCGCGACCCGGACGAGGCGTCGCAGGCGGCAACCTCGGCCGGGGTGCCGGTGGACACGATCGCCTTCGGTACGGAGTCCGGCGCCATCGAGGGCCCCGGCCGGAGCATGAGCGTGCCGGTGGACGGCGAGACGCTCGAAGCCGTGGCGCAGGGCACCGGCGGCACGTACCACCAGGCCGGCAGCTCGGACGAGCTCCGCGCGGTGTACGAGGACATCGGCAGCTCGGTCGGGTTCACCACCGAGCGGCAGGACGTCTCGGCCCGCTTCATCGGCGTCGGGCTGGTGCTCGCGCTGATGGCGGCGGCCGCCTCGATGTTCTGGTTCTCGAGAATTCCTTAGTGGAGGGTGGCCATGACTGACCTACGAGGACTCGGAGAACCGCGCGGGCCGGGCTTCATCTCTCCGGAGCTCGATGCTTGGGGCCAGCCGCGCCCCGGCGTACCCGGTGGTGCGGCCGCGAAGGGTGACCCGGCGCGGTGGCCGCGCATGCTGCTTGCCGGCCTCGCCGTGGTGGCGGTATCCGCGGCGTCGGGCGCGATCGCCGGCGGCGTGGTGGCGGACGACGACGAGGCAACCACGGCCTCGGCGACGCCGCCCGCACCCGGGCCGGCCACGAGCGCACCGCCGCCCGCCGCCGGTGGCGTGCCGGGTGACCTGGTCGGCGCGGCCGCGACCGCGCTCGCCGGCGTCGTGCAGGTCCGGGTGGGCAGCTCGGGCGGCTCCGGTTTCGCGGTCGACGACCAGGGCCACATCATCACCAACAACCACGTGGTCGAGGGTGGCGGCTCGGTGACCGTGGTCGGCCCGGACGGCCGGCGGCTGCCGGCCGAGGTGGTCGGCCGCGACCCGGGAAGCGACATCGCGGTACTGCGGGTGGATCCGTCGTCCGGGCTGCGCCCTCTCGCGCTGGCGCAGCCCGGCAGCACCCGGGTCGGCGAGCCGGTGCTTGCCGTCGGCTCGCCGCTCGGGCTCTCCGGCACGGTCACCGCGGGGATCGTGAGCGCGCTCGACCGCCAGGTCCGCCTCGGCAGCTCGGGTGCCCGGCGCAACGCGATACAGACCGACGCCTCGATCAACCCGGGCAACTCCGGCGGCCCGCTGGTGAACGCCCGCGGCGAGGTGGTCGGCGTGAACACCGCGATCGCCACTCTGGAGGGCAGCGGCAACATCGGTATCGGCTTCGCCATCCCGATCGAGCAGGCCCAGCAGGCGGCTGAGCGCATCATCGCCGGCGGCGGATAGCGTTCAGCCATGCGCCTGCTCGTGGTGGAAGACGAAGAAGACCTGGCCGAGGCCGTGCGCCTCGGCCTGGTCCGCGCCGGTTACGCGGTGGACGTGGCCGGCGACGCGGCGCAGGCGTACGACCGTTTGGCCGTCAACGCGTACGACCTGATGCTGCTCGACATCAACCTGCCCGACGCCGACGGGTTCGGCGTGTGCCACGCGATTCGGCGCGGCGAGGTGCCCGTCGAGGGCGGCGCGGACCTGCGGGTGCTGATGCTCACCGCGCGCGGCGCGCTGCACGACCGGGTGCGCGGGCTGGACGAGGGGGCCGACGACTACCTGGTGAAGCCGTTCGCGCTGGCGGAGCTGCTCGCCCGCGTGCGCGCGCTGCTGCGCCGCGACACCGGCGGCGGCACCGCCGTGCTGGAGGTGGGTGGCATCCGCCTCGACGTGGCCCGGCACGAGGCGAGCGTGGCCGGCGAGGCGCTGCACCTTACGCCCAAGGAGTTCGGGGTGCTGGAGTACCTGATGACCCGCCCGGGACATGTCGTCCCGGCCGAGGAACTGCTCGAGCACGTGTGGGACGAAAACGCCGACCCGTTCACCCAGACCGTGCGGGTGACGGTGGGCACGCTGCGCCGCAAGCTCGGCGGTGACGCCATCGAGACCGTGGTGGGTCGCGGCTACCGGTTGAAGGAGTCGTAATGCGTTTTGTCCGCACGATTCGCTTCCGGCTCACGGTGCTCTACTCCACGCTGCTGTTCGCGCTCGCCGGCGGCGGGCTCGCGGTGACGTACGTGGCGGTCGAGCGCACCACCGACCCCAAGCCGATCACCCAGTCGTACGAGGCGAAGACCTACAAGTACGGCCAGTTCACCGGCACGATGACGGTCGCCGAGGTGGACGAGATCGAGTCGGCGGTCAACTTCAGCACGCTGGAGACGCTGCGCAACTACTCGGCGATCGCGCTCGGCGGCCTCTTCGTCGCCAGCCTGGGCATCGGGTGGGTGCTGTCCGGCCGGGCGCTGCGGCCGGTGGGGGCGATCGCGCGCACCGCGCGGGAGATCCAGGCCACCGACCTGTCCCGCCGCATCCGGCTCAGCGGCCCGCGGGACGAGCTGCGCGACCTCGGCGAAACGATCGACTCGATGCTCGACCGGCTGGACGAGGCGTTCCGCGCGCAGCGGCAGCTCATCGACGACGCCTCGCACGAGCTGCGCAGCCCGCTCGCGGTGATCCGCGCCAACCTGGACGCCTCGCTGATGGACGCGCCGGACGCCACCGAGCCGGAGAAGCAGCGGGCGGTCGCGGTCATCGACCGGGCCACCACGCGCATGTCGCGGCTCGTCGAGGACCTGCTGGCCACCGCGCGGCGCAACGCGGTCGCGCTCGCCGACAGCGACGTGGACCTCGGCGCCGTCGCGCGCGAGGCGGGGGAGGACTTCGCGGCCATCGCCGCGGACCGCAACGTCCATATCCGGTACGACGTGCGCGGCGACCTGATGCTCATCGGCGACCACGACGCGCTGCGCCGGGCCGCCGGCAACCTTCTGTCGAACGCGGTGCGCCTGTCACCCGAGGGCGGCACGGTGGCCGTGGGGACGGGGCAGGAGAGCGGGTGGCTGTGGCTGGCCATCGCCGACGAGGGGCCGGGGATCTCCGACGACGACCAGCCGCGCGTCTTCGACCGCTTCTGGCGCGGCGCGCATCCGTCCCGTGACCGCCGTACCGGACTCGGCCTCGCCATCGTGCGGCAGATCACCGAGTCGCACGGCGGTCACGTGTCGGTCTTCTCGACGCTCGGGGCCGGCAGCACGTTCGTGCTGTGGCTGCCGGCCCGGGACCGCACCGACGACGCTCCCGCGCCGTCGGTGTCGCCCCTGCGCTCACCTCCGGATCAACTGACCTTGCCGTAGCCGGCGCCGGCCCGCACGAGGCCGGGGACGCTGGCGGCGCTGTCCATCGTGTACGAGTAGTAGGTGCGCGGCTCCACGACCGAACCGGCCGCCTCACAGGTGCCCGAGTTGACGAACGTGTTGCCCCGGTGCACGAGCCGTCCCGGCCCGCTGTCGGCGTACCCGCTGGCGGAGAAGCACGGGAACGGCACGTTCTCGAAGTAGTTGTTCTCCACCACCGCGCCGGCCTGCTGTACCGAGGCGACGCCGTAGAGCTCGTTGTTCAGGAAGTAGTTGTTGAACACGTGCACCGGCTCGCCGAAGCGGATGCGCGGGTGGCGCTGCCGGCTGTTGTCGAAGAAGTTGTGGTGGATGGTCACCTTCAGGTGGCCGATGTCGGTGGAGGCCGCCCCGTCCGAGTGGCTGATCAGCATGCTCTTGTCGGAGTGGTCGAAGTGGTTCCACGACACGGTCACGTAGTCGGCGCCGCGCACGATGTCGATCGAGCCGTCGACCGCGCCGGAGAAGGAGTTGTGGTCGATCCAGATGTGGTGCGACTCCTGCCCGACGTTTACCGCGTCGTCCTCGGCGTTGGTGAAGCGGAGGTTCCGCACGATCACGTTGTACGAGCGGTAGAAGTCCAGCCCGCCGCCGTTGATGTGGCCCGAGGTGCCGACGCCGATGATCGTCTTGTTCGGCCGTACCCCTTGCTTGCTCGTGATGTTGATCTGCCCGGCCACCCGGATGATCAGCGTTTCCGTGCTGTCGATGTAGTCCAGGAACTCCGTCGCGTTCGTCGCTGTGACCGTGCGCCCGCCGGCGCCGCCGGTCACGCCGTTCTGCCCGAGCGCGTTCAGCGAGGCGAACCCGATCGGCCCGCCGCCCGGCGCCGGCGGAGGAGTCGTCGGGGCGGCGTGGTCGGGGCGGCGTGGTCGGGTTGGCGCTGCTCGGCGGCGGGGTGGTCGGCGTCGCGGCCGTGTCCACGGAGACGTCGTCGAAGTTGGCCGCCGTATAGAAGGTGGCGACGCCGACCCCGCCGGCCGCGAACGCCGTGTCCGTGGCGCTCAGCGCGGCGCTGCCGTTGACCGTGGAGCGCAGGGTCGAGCCGGCCACCTGGAGGCTGACCGTGTAGGTGGTGCCGGCCGAGACCGTCAGCGAGCCCGAGGCGAGCGTGGTGGCGGTGCCGTTGACGAGCTTCTTGAGCTCGACGGTGTTGTTGGAGCGCAGCGCCACGTAGTAGTAGCTGGTGGCCGACTGCGCGCGGGCGAGCACGGCGGCGAAGCGGTTGCTGCCGCTGAACGCGGTCGGCTTCACCTTTGCCGTGACCGTGTAGTCGGTCCAGCTCGCCTGCCCGGCCCGCGCGCGGGCGTCGCTGCTGGTGCCGGACTGCCGCAACAGCTGCGAGCCGTCAGCGGCGACCGCCCAGGTACCGCCGCTCGTGGTCCAGCCGCTGCTGTTGCCGTCTTCGAAGTTGTCGCTGAACAGCGTCGCCGCCTGCGCGCCGCCGGCGGTGAAGGTGACGGCGGCTACGGCGAGAACGGCCGCCGCGGCCGGGACGATGATGCGCTTCATGGCGGGCACCTCAGATCTTTCCGACGCCGGCGCCGGCCGGGACGACCGTGGGGACCGTGGAGGCGGGACCCGCCGTGTACGGGTAATAGGTGCGCGGGTCGGTCACGGTGCCGCGTACCTCGATGGCGTGGTTGCAGGCGACGAGGATGTTGTCCCGCTGGAACATGCGGCCGAGGTCGCCGCTGAAGTCGACGCGTCCGGGGTTGTTGACGCTGTAGAAGTAGTTGCCTTCGGCCCAGACGCCGGAGTCCATTGTCGACGCGATGCCGTAGCTGTTGTCGTCGTAGTAGTTGTTGTAGACGTGCACGAGCGGGGAGAAGCGCACGCGCGGGTTGCGCTGGTCCGAGCCGTCGAAGAAGTTGTGGTGGTACGTCACGCGCAGCCGCCCGCGGTCCTGTGCGGCGTTGTCGTCGTCGTGGCCGACCAGCAGCGTCTTGTCGTGGTCGAAGAAGTGGTTCCACGAGACGGTGATGTAGTCCGAGCCGCGCTTGATGTCGATCGCGCCGTCGTCGCCGTTCGAGAACGTGCTGTGGTCGATCCACACGTGGTGGCTGTACATCTGCACGTTGATCAGGTCGTCGGTCGCGCCGGTGATGTGCACGTTCCGGATGATCACGTTGTGCACGGCGTTGGCAGGCGGGCTCGTCACGTCGTCGTCGACCGGTACGCCGATGTTGAGGCCGCCGCCGACGAGGCGGGCGTTCGCACCCACGCCGATGATGGTCTTGTCCGAGGTCACGTTGTGCATGCCGTCGCTGTTGCCGGTGGGCAGCGTGATCGAGCCGGTGATCTGGATGACGTACGGGCCGGGGCGGGCGATGTAGTCGAGGAACTGCGCCGTGGTGGTGGCCGTGACGGTGGGGCCGCCGGCGCCGCCGGTGGTGCCGTTCTGGCCGAGGGCGTTGACGGCGGCGAAGCCGATGGGCGCGGTGTCGGCGGCCATGGCCGGGGCGGCGGGCGTGACGGCGGTGAGGCCGGCCGCGACGAGCACGGCGGCGATGGCGGGCCGGAGCACGGTGGCTCGAGGCATGCGGGGTCTGCCTTTCGTGCGGGAAGGCGAGGTGGCAGACCCTCGTGACGTGGGGAGAGGCGCCCCTGGCTGGAAAGCGCTTTCCGGTCACGATAGAAAGCCGTAACAGGGTTGTCAATCGGTCATCGCGTACACAATGGACGCGTGAGTGATCAGCCCCCGGCCTGGAAGCGGCCCCACCAGGGAGAGCATCGCTGGCCGGTCGCGCTGGCCATCGCCTTCGCCATCCTCCTGCAGTTTCTGACCCCACAGGACCTGGCGTTCGACCCGAAGTGGCTGCTGCCGGCCGTCGAGGTCGCGCTGCTGCTCGGCGTGCTGGTCGTCAACCCGTTCCGGATCGACCGCGAGTCGGCCGTGCTGCGGATGCTGGGGGTCGCGCTGGTCTGCGTGGCCACCGTGGCGCTGCTCTGGTCCACCGGCCGCCTCGTGCTGGTGCTGGTCCGCGGCGAGGACGAAGACCCCGGCAACGTGCTGCTCAGCGGCGCCGTCATCTGGCTCACCAACGTGATCGTCTTCTCCATCTGGTACTGGCTGACCGACCGCGGCGGCCCCGCCGCCAGGGCCAACGCGCGCAAAATCCAGCCGGAGTTCCTCTTCCCGCAGATGACCACGCCCGACCTCACCCACAGCGAGTGGCGGCCGCTCTACGTCGACTACCTGTACCTCGCCTTCACCAACTCCACCGCCTTCAGCCCGACGGACACGATGCCGCTGGCTCGGTGGGCAAAGCTGGCGATGACGGTGCAGGCGTGCATGTCGTTCCTCATCGTGGTCCTGGTCATCGCCCGCGCCGTGAACGCCCTCAACTAGCGCAACGCCGCTCCCGGTGGCCAGCGCCCGCGGCCTGGCCCTGCGCGCAGGGAATTCGGAGCTGCTTGCGCCGAGTCGATACGCAGGGACGGCCGCGTGGCAGTGCTGCACTGTGGACACACTCGCGCTCGTTGGGAGGTGTGGCGCTGCTTCTCGTTGTCGCATCTCTATCAGCTGCGTGGAATAGCGCTCCGAACTCCGCGCCTGCCCCTGCTCTAATGCCGGCTACTCCGAATGGTTGGGCGGCACAAATCGCCCATAGGCGCTGCTCAGGCCATGTTCGATGTGGGGGCGACCCCGAGCGGGTGCGACCAGCGGCAGGGGTCAGGTTAGTCGGCGCTGAACGTGAAGCGCGCAAGCGACGGCGCGGCGTGTTCCTCGATCGGCGTCCACGCCTCACGCACATGCCGACCGGGCGCTTTACTAGGGGGATGAACGACCTGCGCGTGAGCGACCGCCTCCTCATCCCCGGCGGTGAGCTCCGCGAGCGCTTCTCCCGCTCGTCCGGGCCGGGCGGGCAGGGCGTCAACACGACGGACAGCCGGGTGGAGCTGTCGTTCGACGTGGCCGGCTCGCCCGCGATCCCGGCCGACCTGCGTGCGCGTGCCCTGGCGCGGCTGGCCGGGCGGCTCGTCGACGGGGTGCTCACGATCGCGGCGAGTGAGCACCGGGCGCAGCTTGCCAACCGGGAGGCGGCGCGGGAGCGGCTGGCCGAGCTGCTGCGTGCGGCGATTGCGCCGCCACCGCCGCCGCGGCGTCCCACCAAGCCGAGCCGCGCGGCCAAGCAGCGGCGCCTGGACGACAAGCGGCGCCGCTCCGCGATCAAGAAGAGTCGTCGAGACGATCGAGGGCAGCAATGAGGCGGGCGCGCAGTGGTGCCGCGCGGTCGGCGAAGGCACGCTGAGCTCGCGCGTACTCCTGCCGCCCCTCGGCGGTCTCCACCCGCACCGGCTCGTAGCCGAGGGCGGCCAGGTCATAAGGGCTGGCGCGCATGTCCAGCGCCCGGATGTCGCGGGCCAGCGCGAAGGCGTCCGCGACGAGTTCGCTCTCCACGAGCGGCGACAGCTTGTACGCCCACTTGTAGAGATCCATGTTGGCGTGCAGGCAGCCCGGCTGCTCGTTGTCGTGCTGTGACTCGCGGCTCGGCTGGATGAGGTTGAGCGGGCGGGCGGCGGGCGTGAAGAAGCGGAACGCGTCGAAGTGGCTGCACCGCACCCGGTTTTCGTCCACCACGCGCGCCGTCTCGTCGGGGGAGAGGCGCAGTGGCACCTGCCCGTGGCGTACCCCCTCGGTGCGGTAGACCATCGCCCACTCGTGCATCCCGAAGCACCCGTAGTTGGGCGGCCGACTCGCCGTCCGCTCGATCAGCGTCCTGATCCACTCGACCGACCGGCGCTTGGCGATCGTGGGGTCGAGGGTGACGCCTGTGCCGGCCGTGATGTAGTCGCGGTCTGGCTCGCCGCCTTCGAGGACCACGCCGGCGCCCGGGTGCCAGCGGCGCAGCTGGGCGGGGCGAAACGAGTAGTACGTGAACAGGAAGTCCTCGACCGGGTGCTTGACGCCGGCCCGGCGGCGGGCGAGGTGTGGCGCCAGCCACGCGTCCACGCGCGCCTCGTGCGCCGCGCGGCGCGCTTGCCACTCGGTGGCGTCCAGGACCTGCACCGGTCCAGGGTAGGTTGGCGGTTGTGCGTATCGCTCGTTTCGTTCATGCCGGTGGGATGTCCTTCGGCGTCGTGGAGGGCGACCCCGACGGGCTGACGGTCGCCGAGATCGAGGGCCACCCGTTCGGGCAGATCTCGTTCACCACCCAGCGCTGGGCGCTCGCCGACGTGCGGCTGCTGTCGCCGATCCTGCCGAGCAAGGTGGTGTGCGTCGGGCGCAACTACGCCGATCACGCGGCCGAGCTGGGCAACGAGGTGCCGAAAGAGCCGCTGCTCTTCCTCAAGCCCTCCACGTCGGTGATCGGGCCGCGCGACGCAATCCGGCTGCCACCCCAGTCCAAGCAGGTCGAGCACGAGGCCGAGCTCGCGGTGGTCATCGGCCCGCCGGGCGCGCGGCGCGCCGACCGGGCGGCGGCCGAGCGGGCGATCTTCGGGTACACCTGCGCCAACGACGTCACCGCCCGCGACCTGCAGAAAGCCGACGTGCAGTTCACGCGCGCGAAGGGCTTCGACTCGTTTTGCCCGCTCGGCCCGTGGATCAGCACCGGCCTCGACGTGAGCGACCTCGAGGTGCGCTGCGAGGTCAACGAGGAGGTCCGCCAGCTGGGCCGCACCAAGGACATGGTCTTCGACGTGCCCACCCTGGTCTCCTACGTGTCACACGTCATGACCCTCCTGCCCGGCGACGTGATCCTCACCGGCACGCCCGCGGGCGTGAGTCCCATCACGGCCGGCGACACGGTGATGGTGCGGGTCGAGGGCATCGGTGACCTGGCCAACCCCGTCGTGGGGCTCGACTGACCGCGCGGGTCGATTTGGGTGGGAGCCGTCCAGTCGGGTAGAGTTCCCCTCCGGTACGGCCCGATGGGCACGTGCCAATGGGTATGGGGTAATTGGCAGCCCAACTGATTCTGGTTCAGTTAGTCTAGGTTCGAGTCCTGGTACCCCAGCAGCCGTTGTCCGTGAGGACGCCGGTGCTGGCCCTCTGGTAGAGTTCAGCACCGTTGTCCGATAGGGCAGCGGAGCAAAGAAAGTCCTGGCCCCGTCGTCTAGCGGCCTAGGACGCCGCCCTCTCAAGGCGGTAGCGCCGGTTCGAATCCGGTCGGGGCTACATCTGGCGAGGCCCGCACACAGGTGCGGGCCTCGATCGTTTTCAGAGCCAGGATTTGCCCGCGTCCGCGTCACCTGCGGACCGCATGCTCCCGCGGGCACCGCTCCGGTCGGCGGCGAGCTTGGCGCTCGCCGAGATCCCCGACCTCCGCTGCCGGCTCCGCGCGACAAGGACAACCCCGACAGCGCAGTGCGGCCGCGGGTCAGCGGCACATCGGCTGACCGGATGGCGGCCACCGCCCGGCCGATCAGCGAGAGCCTTGTGCCGTCGCCGAACGTCGCGTCGCGACCGGCGAAGCGCCCACGCCGTCGAGGAAGAGCAGCGACACAGCCAAAGCTAGGCCAACCAAGTCGCCGGAGGCCATCTCGGGGCGGCTGGCGAGCCCGGACGGCCTTGCCACGGCGCGCCTTCCAGCGGGCAGCCACGGTGATGCGCTGTGGCCGGCCGGCGCCGCGTTACCACGGCGTGCTTTCCGGCGGGCAGCCACGGCGACGCCCCGGTGGCCGACCGCACGGCATTGCCACGGTGCGCCTCCGACGGGCACGCGCGGTGATGCCCCTGTGGTCGGCCGGCGTGGCGTTGCCGCGGTGTGATCGCGGCGCGGCCGCAGTGATGCCCCGTGGCTGGCCGGACGGCCTTGCCACGGCGGGCCTTCCGACGGTCAGGCGCTCGGCGATGCCCTGCGGCTGGCCGGCGTGGAGTTGCCACGGCGTGCTTCCGGCGGCGGCAGGGTGATGCCCTTTTGCGGGCCGGCGTGGCGTTGCCGCGGCGTGCTTTCCGGCGGTCGGGCGCGGTGATGCTCCTGTGGCCAGCCGGACGGCATTGCCATGGTGTGCTTCTCGGCGGGCGGGCGCGGTGATGCCCTGTCGGTCCACCACGGGCAGCCCCCGCCGGGTCCAGGACGCGGCATCGCCAACGTCATCGCCCGCTCCACCGCCGGGTTCATCGCGCTGCTCGGCGGTTGCCCGGCGTGGCGTTGCCCTGGCGTGCCTTCCGGCAGACGGGCGCGGTGATGCGCTGTGGTTGGCCGGTGTGGCGTTGCCACGGTGTGCTTTCGGCGAGCGGGCAGGGTGATGCCCTTGTGGTGGGCCGGTTGTGGCTGGCCGGCGCGTGGGTCTGGCGCCGATCCCGGGTTGGGCTTGTCGCGCGGAGTCGGCAGCGGAGGTCGGGGATCTCGGCGAGCCCTGGCGAGCCGCCGACCTCCGCGTGGCCCGCGGGAGCGTGCGGTCCGCAGGTGACGCGGACGGGGGTAAAGCCGCTCGAAGGATCCTCAGAGGCCGCTCAGGCGCTGGCCGGCGCGCACGACGGCCATCGCGTGGCGGTCGCCGGGGCGGCGGCCGAGGCGCTCTATCGGGCCGGAGACGCTGATCGCGGCGATGACGCGGCCCGTGCGGTCGCGGATCGGGGCGGAAACGCTTGCCACGCCGGCCTCGCGCTCGGCCACGCTCTGCGCCCAGCCGCGGCGGCGCACCTCGGCCAGCGTCCGGCCGGTGAACTTGCACCGCGGCAACAGTGGCATCACAGCCTCGGGCGGCTCCCAGGCGAGCAGCACCTGTGCGGCCGAGCCCGCCGTCATCGGGAGCACCGCGCCCACCGGCACGGTGTCGCGCAGGCCACTCGCGCGCTCGGCGGCGCCCACGCAGATGCGCTCGTCCGCGCGGCGCAGGTAAAGCTGTGCGCTCTCGCCGGTCGCGTCGCGCAGCGCGGCCAGAAGTGGCTCGGCGGCGGTCAGCAGGACGTCGGGCGCGGCGTTGGCCAGCTCGCCCAGACGCGGCCCGGGGCGCCACCGTCCCTGGGTGTCACGCACCAGCATCCGGTGGATTTCCAGTGCTTGCGCAAGCCGGTGCGCGGTGGCCCGGGGCAGCTTGGTGCGCTCGACGAGTTCGGCCAAGCTGGCGCCGTCGACACATGCGGCCAGGATGACCACCGCCTTGTCGAGAACGCCGACACCGCTCATACTGTGTCCCACAAGCCGAAACATACCTCCCAGAATTTAGGATGTCCAGATGGTGGGAGACACGCAGAAACCAAGGACCCTCGCCGAGAAGGTGTGGGACGCCCATGTGGTGCGATCCGCCGAGGGTGAGCCGGATCTGCTGTTCATCGACCTTCACTTGCTCCACGAAGTGACCAGCCCGCAGGCATTCGACGGCCTGCGGATGGCCGGACGTTCCGTCCGGCGCACGGACCTGACGCTCGCGACCGAGGACCACAACACTCCGACCGGGTACGCGGATCCGTCCTTCAACAACCGTCGCGGCGATCTTCTGACGATCGCCGACACCACGTCGCGCACGCAGATTGAGACGCTGCGCCGCAACTGCGCCGAGTTCGGCGTGAAGCTGCACCCGCTGGGCGACGCGCAGCAGGGCATCGTTCACGTGATCGGCCCGCAACTCGGTCTCACCCAGCCCGGTCTCACGATCGTCTGTGGCGACTCGCACACCGCGACGCACGGCGCGTTCGGCGCGCTCGCGTTCGGCATAGGCACGAGTGAGGTCGAGCACGTGCTCGCCACGCAGACGCTGCCGCAGGCGCGGCCGAAGACGATGGCGGTGACCGTCGAAGGGGCGCTCGGCCCCGGCGTCACGGCCAAGGACCTTGTGCTGGCGTTGATCGCCAAGGTGGGCACCGGCGGCGGGCGCGGCCACATCGTGGAGTACCGCGGCGAAGCCATCCGCGCGCTTTCCATGGAAGGGCGCATGACGATTTGCAACATGTCGATCGAGTGGGGCGCCAAGGCCGGCATGATCGCTCCGGACGAGACCACGTTCGCTTACCTGAAGGGGCGCCCCAACGCGCCGCAGGGTGAGGCGTGGGACGCGGCCGTCGAGCACTGGCAGAGCCTCACGACCGACGAAGGCGCCACGTTCGACACCGAGGTGGTGCTGGACGCCTCGCAGATCAGCCCGTTCGTCACGTGGGGCACCAACCCGGGGCAGGGCATCGCGCTCAACGGCGCCGTGCCGGACCCGGAGGAGTTCGTCGAGGAGGTCGAGCGTTCGGCCGCCCGCCGCGCCCTGGAGTACATGGCGCTCGAGCCGGGCACGCGCCTTCGCGACGTCGCCGTCGACGTGGTCTTCGTCGGCTCGTGCACCAACGGACGTCTGGAGGACCTGCGCGCCGCCGCCGAGGTGCTGCGCGGTCACAAGGTGGCCGACGGCGTGCGCATGCTCGTGGTGCCCGGCTCCGCCGCCGTGCGCGAAGCGGCCGAGCACGAGGGGCTGGACAAGGTCTTCACCGACGCGGGTGCCGAGTGGCGGTTCGCCGGCTGCTCCATGTGCCTCGGCATGAACCCCGACACGCTCAAGCCCGGTGAGCGCTCGGCGTCCACCTCCAACCGCAACTTCGAGGGCCGGCAGGGGCGCGGTGGTCGTACCCACCTCGTCTCGCCCCCGGTCGCCGCCGCAACCGCCGTCGTGGGCCGCCTCGCCGCGCCCGCCGACCTGAACTAGGGCGTGAGTAGTTCATGGAAAAGTTCACCGTTCACTCCGGCACCGCGCTCCCGCTGCGCCGGTCCAACGTGGATACCGACCAGATCATCCCGGCCGTCTACCTCAAGCGCGTGACCCGCACGGGCTTCGAGGACGGGCTGTTCAGCGCGTGGCGCGAGGATCCCGCCTTCGTGCTCAACAACCCCGCCTTCGCGGGCGCCTCGATCCTGCTGGCCGGCCCCGAGTTCGGCACTGGGTCGTCGCGCGAGCACGCCGTGTGGGCGTTGCGTGACTACGGTTTCAAGGCGGTCATCTCACCTCGCTTCGGCGACATCTTCCGCGGCAACGCCTTGAAGGAGGGTCTGCTGCCGGTCGAGCTCGAACTCAAAGCTGTGGAAGCGCTGTGGGATCTCGTCGAGAACGACCCGACCGCGCAGGTCACGGTGGACCTGACGGCGCGGGAAGTACGGGCCGATGACAGCACTTGGTCCTTTCCTCTCGACGATTTCAGCCGTTGGCGGCTGATGGAGGGGTTGGACGACATTGGACTGACGCTGCGCCACGAGGACGCGATTACCTCGTACGAAGAGCGTCGACTGCCCTTCCTGCCAGTGGTTTCTTAGCCCTGCAGTACCCCGTACCTGGCCGTTTTCGCCCCTGTCGGATCATCCGACAGGGGCGAATCCGTTACGACACAACGACTTTTTTCGCGCGGATGTTTGCTCAGACTGGGCAAAGGGCATACGGTGCGCGCAGAATGGGCTCGAGTTGAGTCCGAAGTTAAGTACGGGAGGGAAAACGTGAACAAGGCCGAGCTCATCGAGGCGCTCGCCGCCCGCTTGGGGGACAAGAAGGCGGCGACGGCGGCGCTCGACGCGGTGCTGGCAGAAGTCCAGCAGGCTGTCACCAAGGGCGACCGAGTGGCCATCACCGGCTTCGGCGTCTTCGAGAAGCGGGTCCGTGGCGCGCGAACAGCTCGCAACCCGCGCACCGGTGAAGCGGTGAAGGTGAAGAAGACGTCGGTCCCGGCATTCCGCGCCGGCGCCGGCTTCAAGGAGATGGTCGCGAGCGGCCGGGTGCCGAAGGTGGCCGCCGCCAAGAAGACCACCGCCTCGAAGGCCACCACCGCCAAGGCCACCACGGCCACCAAGAAGGCCGCCGCACCGGCCAAGGCTACGGCGACCAAGAAGGCCGCTGCCGCCCCCGCCAAGAAGGCCGCGACCAAGAGCACCACCGCCCGCGCGTCCGCGGCGGCCAAGAAGGCCCCCGCGAAGAAGGCCCCGGCCCGCAAGGCCGCGCCGAAGCGCTAAGCAAGCGGCGAAAGAGGGCACCCCACGGTGGGGTGCCCTCTTTCGCTGTGTCCGGGGTCAGACGAGCGCCGGCTCCCTTTCCGCCGGGGCCTCCTCGGTCACCTCGATCCGCTTGTGCAGGCGGCGCAGCGGACCTGGCGCCCAGAAGTTGTACCGGCCGAGCACGGTCATCGTGGCTGGTACCAATAGCATCCGTACCACGGTGGCGTCGATCGCGACGGCGAGCACGAGCCCCAGGCCGATGCCCTTGATGGGCACGAAACCGCCGACCAGGAAACCGGCGAACACGACCACCAGCAACAGCGCCGCCGAGGTGATGATGCGCCCGGTGCGCTGTATCCCCTCCGCCACCGCGCGATCGGCGGGTACGCCGGCCAGCCAGCGTTCGCGGATGCGGGAGAGCAGGAACACCTCGTAGTCCACGGACAGCCCGAACGCGATTGCGGCGACGAGCACAGGCACGGTGAGGTTGAGGTATCCGAGTCCACTGGTGCCGAAGACGCTAGCCAGGTTGCCGTCCTGGAACACCCAGACCACCACGCCGAGGGCGGCGCCGATGCTGAGCATGTTGGTGACCACCGCCTTGATCGGCAACAGCACCGAGCCGGTGAAGGCGAACAGCAGCAAGAGCGTGCCCAGCACCACCACGCCGATCGCCCACGGCGCCCGCTCCACCAGCATCGACTCGTAGTCCACGAGGTGTGCGGCGTCGCCGGTCACCAACACCTCGAACGGCGCCGGCAGGTCGCGGATCGCGGTCACCGCCTCCTTCGTACGGTCCGACGGGGTGATGTCGACCGGGTAGGCGTTGAGCACCGTGAGGTCAGCGCCCGCGGGAACCGCTTCGACGCGCGCGATACCGTCCACACCCGCGATCCGGTCGCGCAGCTCGGCGATGCCCGGGTCGGTCGAGGGCGCGGTGACCACGGCCTCGATCGGGTCGGGCGCGTTGCCCTCGGGGTAGTGCGTCGACAGCGCGTCGTAGAGCTGGCGCGTGCCGGAGTCCGCGGGCAGCATGCGCGGGTCGCCGAGGCCGAGCCGCAGGTCGAGCGCGGGCAGCGCGACGAACACAAGCGCGGCGGCGGTCACGAGCATCGTGGCCATCGGGCGCCGCTGCACCCGCCGCGCGACGCGGGCGAAGAAGCCGCCGCCGGCCTGCGGCTTGCCCGGCTTGATGCGGCGACCGAGCAGCACCAGCAGCGCGGGCAGCAGGGTGAGCGCGGCGAGCATGTCCACCAGCACGACCGCCATGCCCGCGAAGCCCATCGAGCGCAGGAACGGGTCGGAGAAGACCACCAGCCCGGCCAGCGCGAGGGCGACGGTGAGGCCGGCGAACAGGACGGTACGGCCGGCACTCGCGGCGGTGCGGGTCACGGCGCCACGTACGTCCGGGTCGATCGCGCGCTCCTCGCGGAAGCGGTTGACCATCAGCAGCGCGTAGTCCACGCCGAGGCCGACCGCCATCATCGTGGTGACCTGGATGGCGTACACGGAGACGTCGGTGACCTCGGAGAAGCCGTAGAGGATGCCGAACGTGCCGCCCACGCCGGCGACCGCGATGAGCAGCGGGAGCCCGGCCGCGATCAGTCCGCCGAAGATGAGCAGCAGCAGTACCAGGACGACCGGCGTGGTCAGCATCTCCGCGCGCTGCACGTCCTGTTCGGCCTGCGTGCCGTACTCCTCCTCGGTCAGCGGACCACCGGAGACGGCGACCTGCGCGGCGGAGATCTCGCGCAGCCGTTCGGCCGCCGCCTCTGCGGCCTCGGTCTCGTCCTCCGAGCGCAGCGTGACGCTGAGGATCAGGGCCTCACCGGTGCGCGCGGAAGGCTGCGGTGGGCTGACCTCGACCACGCCGGGAATCGCCCGCACGTCGGCGATGGCGTCGTCGACCTGCGCCCGCACGGCCGGGTCGTCGGCCGGCTTCCCATGCACGACGGCGGTGATCGCCGACTGCTCAGGCCCGGTAGCGGCGATGCGGTCGCCGCCACGCGCCGACTCCGTGCCGGAGCCGGAGCTGACTTCGGCGGTGAGACGCTCGAAGACGCCGATGCCGATCCCGAAGCCGGCGACCAGCGCGAGTATCCAGGCGACGACGACGATGCGCGGCCGCCGGATCGCGAATCCTGTGACTGACTTAAGCATGGTGCCGATGCTCGTCCGGTGTACCCACCCGGCGGATCGCCGCTGAGAGTGGAGTCGCGACTCAGTCCTGCGACGGAGTGGTTCCGCTCGCCGGCCGGCTCAACCTCCGACTGAGGCGGCCGTTCTTACTGTGATGCTTCGCGTCCGGCCGCGAAGCAACAAACCCCAAACGGGCAGCCGGCCGAGATCGGCTCAACCCGCCGGCGCACGCGAACGGCTGTGCTGCTTCGCATCGGGCCCGGGGTTGGGGGCGCCGACGCGGTCGTGTCCGGTTGGGCAGTCGGAGGCGGCGTTTCGGGAGGCCGGTGAGCGAGCACGTCGAGGTACCCGGCCAGCTCAGTTGGAGGTTGTTGCTCCGCGTCCGGCCGTGGGTTGGGACGCCCCGCCGTCGTGGCCGGCCGCCTCACTCGGAGGTTGCTGCTTCGCGCCCGGCTGCGGGTTGGGTCGGCCTCGTTCGCCGTGTCCGCTGGCTGGTCGGAGGTTGTTGCCTCGCGTCCGGTCGCGTGGTCGGACTTGGCCGTTCACGCGCGGCCGCTGACCGGCCCCGGCACGGTGGCCCGCCGCCTCAGCCGGAGGTGGCTGCTTCGCGACCGGGCGTGGGCTGAGCCGGCCCCTGCCCCGCCGCCGTGCCGGGGACGACGAGCCCTGACTCGTAGGCCACGACGACCGCCTGCACGCGGTCGCGCAGGCCGAGCTTGGTGAGCAGGTTGCTCACGTGGGTCTTGACGGTGTGCTCGGTCACGAACAGCTCGCCCGCGATCTCCGCGTTGGAAAGGCCGCGGGCCACCAGGCGCAGCGTGTCGGTCTCGCGGGCGGTCAGCGTGGCCAGCCGTCCCTCGGGGCGGCGGCCGGCCGGTGCGGACCTGCCGCGATGCACCATCTCGGCGATCAGGCGGCGGGTGACGGTCGGTGCGAGCAGTGCCTCGCCGGCGGCGACCGTGCGTACGGCGGCGACCAGCTCGTCGCGGCGCATGTCCTTGAGCAGGAAGCCGCTGGCGCCGGCGTGGAGGGCGTCATACACGTACTCGTCGACGTCGAACGTGGTCAGCACCAGCACGCGGGCCTCGGTCTCGGCGCAGATGCGGGCGGTCGCGCCTATGCCGTCCAGGCGGGGCATGCGCACGTCCATCAGGACCACGTCGGGCCGCAGGGCCAGCGCGGCGCTGACGGCCTCTTCGCCGTCGCCGGCCTCCCCAACCACCGTGATGTCCGGCTGGGCGTCCAGGATCACGCTGAAGCCGTCGCGCACCAGGGCCTGGTCGTCGACGACGAGCACGCGCAGCTGGTCAGCCACGGACCTGGTCCTTGTCGAGGCTCGCGGGGAGGGTGGCGGTGACCTGGAAGCCGGCGCCGCCGGGGCCTGGGCCGGTGCGCAGCGCGCCGCCGACGGCGCCGACGCGCTCGTGCATGCCCATGATGCCGTGGCCGCCGCCGGGCTTGGCGCCGCCGGGGCCGCGGCCGTCGTCGCGGACCTCGACGCCCAGCTGGTCGGGTGCCCAGTCGAGGCGGATCCACACGCGCTTGGCACGCGCGTGGCGCACCACGTTGGTCAGGGACTCCTGCACCACGCGATAGGCGGCCAGCCCCAGCTCCGGCGGCAGGGGGCGCTTGTCGCCGCGCTCCTCGACCGCGACCGCGAGACCCGCCTCCCGGGCGCGCTCGGCCAGGGCCGCGAGGCCGTCGAGGTCGGGCTGCGGTGCGCGGCTGCCCGCCTCGCCGCGCAGGATGCCGAGGGTGCGGCGCAGCTGGGTCAGCGTCTCGCGAGCGGTCTCGCCGATCGTGTCGAACACCCGCTCGGCGCGCGCCGGGTCGGCCCGCACGAGCACCGGGCCAGCCTCGGCCTGCACCGCGATGAGGCTGATCGAGTGGGCCAGGATGTCGTGCATGTCGCGGGCGATCCGCTCGCGCTCGCGGGCCGCGGCCGCCTCGCGCTCCTCGGCATGCCGCCGGTTTCGCTCCTCCAGCAGGGCGATGCGGTCGTGGCGGGCGCGGGTGGCGGTGCCCAATGCGTAGGCCCCGATGAACAGCAGCGCGACGATCGGCAGCTGCACGAGCTTTTCCTGGTGGCCGATGAACGAGACACCGATGCCGATCACCGTGCCGGCCACGCCCAGCAGCCGGGCCAGCGGACCGGAGAACGCCGCCAGCGTGTACGTCGCGACGAGCTGGCTGTAAGGCAGGTCGCCGAGCCGGTCGAGCAGCGTGAGCGACACGGTGCCCACGCCGCACACCGCGGTCACCGGCAGCGGCCACCGGCGCCGCCAGATCAGCGGGAGCGTGGCCACCGCGATGAGCAGCAGCGAGAGCGGCTGGGTCTCGGTGTGCGCGCCGACCGAGATGGCCATCAGCACGTAGCACAGCAGCGCGAAACCCGCGTCGACGATGCGCGTGGGCACCACCGCCGCGCGCGCCCGAAGCGTGCTCAGCAAGCTCACCGTCGAAGTATCACCCGCCCCGGCGATGGTCCGCCTCCCTCCTGGGAGCGAGGTGCCCGTACCCCCACCGCTACCGATCGAGGACTGGGTGGTCAGACGACGATGCGGTCCGCGCCGGCCAGGTGCATGCCGGCGAAGGCGAGCAGCCAGCCGGTGCCCTTCGGCGTGGCCCACGCCTTCGCCGAGCCCAGGCCGGACAGGCGGGCCAGAGCGGGCGGAATCACCTTGCCCTGGCTGCACACGAGCACCGACTCGTACCCGGTGGCCAGCTCGGCGAGGCGGGCGGCCGCGCCGGCGGTGACGTCGGCAGGGTCCTGGCCCGGCTTGGGCTCGTCGAACAGCGAGTCGACCTCGATCGGCAGGTCGAGGCGGGCCGCAGCCGGCTCGATCGTCTGCGTGCACCGGCGGGCGGACGCGGACAGGATCAGCTCCGGCGCCATCTCGGCCAGGATCGGGCCGAGCGCCCGCGCCTGCGCGCGACCGGGCTGGTCGAGCGGGCGGGCACTATCCGGCCCGCTCCACGTGCC
Source organism: Phytohabitans houttuyneae (assembly GCF_011764425.1). Lineage (NCBI taxonomy): Bacteria > Bacillati > Actinomycetota > Actinomycetes > Micromonosporales > Micromonosporaceae > Phytohabitans > Phytohabitans houttuyneae. Next base: position 2,568,547 of record NZ_BLPF01000001.1, on the reverse strand, counting down.
GCGCTTGCCCGCCAGCGCGTGGCGTACCAGCACGATCACCGAGGTCACCTTGGGCAGGCTCGCGAAGTGGCGCAGCACGCGCTGGTCGTGCGGGTACGACACCGTGCGCTCGGCCGTCTCGGGCGAGACCCAGCGCAGCCGGTCGACCTCGGAGTTGGGGAAGAAGCGCGCCGCCGACAGCGCGCGCATCGTCCAGTAGTCGACGACCTTCGGCTGGCCGTCACGCCGGTACCGAACCGATGGCAGGCGCAGCTGCGGCCGCGCCCGTACCGATGTCTCCTCCTCGACCTCGCGCACCGCGGCGGCGAGCGGATGCTCGCGGGCGGTGAGCTTGCCTTTGGGCAGTGACCAGTCGTCGTAGCGCGGCCGATGCACAAGGCACACCTCGACACCGCCGCGCGGCCCCGGCCGCCAGACGACGCCGCCGGCGGCCCGGATAGTGCCTACGGAAGCCAAGCTGTCATCCGTGGCTTCGTCGCCTTGCGCCAGGCCTCGGGAAACTCGGCCCGGACTGTGCGGATCGCGGTGCGCTCGCGCTCGAAGAGCCGGCCCACGGTCACCGCGAGCGAGTGGTCGTCGGGATCGGACATCGCGATGGACAGCCACGTCTCGGCCGCAGTCGCCGCGTCCTGGTGCTCGCCGAGCAGATCCTGCACGCCGGCGAGCGCCTTGGCCAGCTCGGGTGCCGCACCGCCGAGCACGCCGGCGACCGCCTCCACGGCGTACCGGGCGCGCTTGCCGTTGATGCGCACGGCGTGCCACTGCTCGTCCGGCGCGTACGGGTCGAGGTCGGCCGCGCCGTCGACACCCTTGGCGCCGAGCGCGAACGTGTGCCACGGCCGCGACACGAGCTTGGGCAGCACGTCGACCGCGCGCTCCCGGGCGAGGGGAGTGAGCTGCGGCTCGCGGGCGGCGGAGACGAGGCTGTCGACGAGCTTCGCGTACCGGTCCGAGCGGAGCCCCTCCTCCAGCGCCACGAGCGACTCCTCGTGGCGGGCGGCGAGGTCGGCGTCGATCCGCGCGACGGACGCCTCGTCGGGCGGGCTGAGCGGGTCGGCGGTGGCGGTGCGGCGCAGCCGGGCCCGCATCACCTCGGCGTCGCGGGCGCCACCGAGCAGCCCCGCCACCCAGCCGAGCTCGTCCCGGAGCGGCTTTGCCCACCCCGCGTCGACCAGCGGCCCGAACGTCTTGAGGTCGCTGCGCAGCCGCCGGCAGCCGACCCGCATCTGGTGCACGGCGGTGTCGTTGTCGCCGACCGGGGCGCGCAGCCGCACGAGCGGGTCGTGGGTCAGCACCCGCTCGATGCCCTTGCGGATGGCCGCGGTGACCACGTCGCCGGCCCGCGGCTTGCGCGGCAGCTCACCGGCGCGCACAAGGTCCGGCGGACCGGCCGCCGCCTCGCCCAGCGCCCGCACGTGCTTGGGCGTGAACCCGCCGGCGACAGCGCCCGCCTCGCGCAGCACTTCCTCGACCCGGTCGAGCAGCTTGCGGCCGCCGCCCTTGCGCTCCGCCTCTATCTCGCGGAACTTCAACTTCACCTTGCGGTCTTCGAGGACCGTGACCGCGTCGTCGGCGATTTCGACGAGCACGCGGTCGTCGCTGTCGCGCAGCTCGTAGGCCCGGCGGACCGTGCGCACCACCGCGGCGGGCTCGAGGTCGGCACCCCGCGAGTACGCGGTGACGAGCGCGACGAGGTCGGCCGGTGGCATGCCGGGCCCGCCGCCGCGCGATATCTCGTGGCGCACGCCCGGTGAGTCGGCGGGCAGCTTGACGGTCCACGGCTCGGCGTCGCCCTTGCGGTGCCGCAGCGAGACGCCGGCCCGCGCGAGGCGCAGGTCGGGCGCGTCGTAGTAGGTGGCGGTGAGGGTGACCGGCGGCCGCTCCTCGACCCGGCCGCCGGAGGGCAGGCACGGGGTCAGATCGGGCAGCGTGAAGCGCGGCTCCACCTCGTACTTGCGTTCCTCCTCCAGCATCCGATCAGCCTACTCAGTGCGAGACTTCGATGCCCCCAGTACGTGACGCAGCAGCGCCTCCTGGAGGTGGATCTCGCCTTGGCGGCGGACCCACGTACCGTCCGGCTGGAGGTCGAAAGCCTCGCACTCTTCGCTCATAGACAGCGAGATCACCTGGTCGAGCTCGGCGCGGGCGACCGGGTCGGTGACCTGCACCAGCGCCTCTACCCGGCGGTCGAGGTTGCGGTGCATGAGGTCGGCCGAGCCGATCCAGAACTCGGTCGAGCCGTTGTTGCCGAAGCGGAAGATGCGCGAGTGCTCCAGGAATCGGCCCAGGATCGAGCGGACCCGGATGTTTTCCGACAGGCCGGGCACGCCGGGACGCAGCATGCACATGCCCCGGATGATGAGGTCGACCTGCACGCCGGCCTGCGAGGCCCGGTACAGCGTGTCCACGACCTCCTCGTCCACCAGCGAGTTCACCTTTATCTGGACGAGGCCCCGCCCGCCGAGGCGGGCGTGCTCGATCTCCCGGTCGATGCGGCCGATGATGCCGGCGCGGACTCCGTGCGGGGCGACAAGCAGCCTCCGGTACGCGGTCTGGCGGCTGTAGCCGGTCAGCACGTTGAACAGGTCCGTGACGTCCTTGCCCACCTCCGCGTCGGCGGTGAGCATGCCGAAGTCCTCGTACAGCCGGGCGGTCTTGGGGTGGTAGTTGCCCGTGCCGATGTGGCAGTACCGGCGGATCTGGTTGCCCTCCTGCCGCACGACCAGCGAGGTCTTGCAGTGCGTCTTGAGCCCCACCAGCCCGTACACCACGTGGCAGCCGGCCCGCTCCAGCGTGCGCGCCCAGCCGATGTTGGCCTGCTCGTCGAAGCGCGCCTTGACCTCGACGAGCACCACCACCTGCTTGCCCGCGGCCGCCGCCTCGACAAGCGCGTCGACGATCGGGGAGTCGCCGCTGGTGCGGTAGAGCGTCTGCTTGATGGCCAGGACGTTTGGGTCGGCCGCGGCCTGCTCGATGAAGCGCTGCACGCTCGTCGAGAAAGAGTGGTACGGGTGGTGCACGAGCACGTCGCCGTCGCGCAGTGTGGCGAAGACGCTCCTCGGCACCTCGCCTTCGGCGAAGCGCGGGTGGGTCGCCGGCACGAAAGGGCGGTCCTTGAGGGTGGGGCGGTCGACCGCGTTGTACATCTGCCAGAGCGCGGACAGGTCGAGCAGTCCCGGCACCTCGATGACGTCGTGGCTGTCCATGTCCAGCTCGTGCACGAGCGTGTCGAGCATCTGCTGGGAGATTGTCGAGGCGACCTCCAGCCGTACCGGCGGGCCGAAGCGGCGCTGCGCCAGCTCCCGCTCCAGTGCCTGGAGCAGGTCTTCGTCGCGGTCCTCGTCGACCTCCAGGTCGGCGTTGCGGGTCACTCGGAAAAGGTGGGTCTCGACCACCTGCATGCCGGAGAAGAGCTGCCCGAGCTGGGTGGAGATGAGCTCTTCCAGCGGCAGGAAGCGGGCCACCCGGGCGGAGTTTTCCACCACGACGAAGCGCGGCACGTTGTTGGGCACCTTGACCCGGGCGAACAGCTCCGGCCCGCCGTCGGGGTCGCGCACCGTCACGGCCAGGTTGAGCGAGCGGCTCGAAATGTACGGGAACGGGTGGGCCACGTCGACCGCGAGCGGGGTCAGTACCGGGAAGACGACCTCGCGGAAGTAGGTACGGAGGCGGTCGCGCTCGTCGCCGTCCAGATCCGACCAGCCGACCAGCTGGATGCCCTCGGCGGCGAGCTTGGGCTGCACCTCTTCGGCGAAACAGCGCGCGTGCCGGGCGATCAGCTCGCTGGTCTTTTCCGCGATGAGCTCCAGCTGGGTGCGCAGCGGCATCTGGTCGCCGCCACGCACCGGCAGGCCGGCCTGGAGGCGGCGCTTGAGCCCGGCGACCCGCACCATGTAGAACTCGTCGAGGTTGCTGGCGAAGATGGCCAGAAACTTGGCCCGCTCCAGCAGCGGCGTGTCCGGGTCCTCGGCGAGGGCGAGCACCCGGGCGTTGAAGTCCAACCAGGACAGTTCCCGGTTGAGAAAGCGGTCTTCGGGCAACGGGTCGTCGAGCACGACCGGCTGGTCGCCGGGCGGCGGGCGGTCGGCGTCGTCGGTGCTGGACATTGGCGACTCCGCGGGACGGGTGAGCTCGGGTGGTGCCTTCACGAACCGCCCGTCGATGCCGCGAAGCGGGATGGACGCGACCACCGCACCGGGTGCGGGGCGCTGCCGAGGGGGCTGGCCGGGAGGCGTTTCACTCACCGACCAATCATCACCCGTAAACGGTTAACGCGAAGTGAATTCGGGAGCGATGAGATCAGTCGAACGTCGGCAACGTTAACCGCGTCACCTGGCCGGACTCGTCACGGTCGATGCGGACGCGCTGGCCCAGCCGGAGCAGCCGCAGGCCGGAGGTGGCGAACGCCTCCGCCGGATAGGCCAGCTCGGTGCCGTCGTCGAGCAGGAGGGTGCCGGCCCGGGTCTGCGGGTCGTAGGTGGCGACGGTGCCCTGCATGTGCCCAGCCTACGTGTGAGAGCAGCTCGCCGAGCCAATCTGCCCGGCAACTTCCGCGGAGTGCGGTCCGAGCCCCAGCCGGGTCGCGGCCTCGAGGTCGGCGGCCGTGTCCACGTCGCGGCGCAAGCTAGGCCAGTCGCCGGCCAGTGGCACCGCGCCTGACCTGCGGTGGGCGGCCGCCGAGCCGGGACCGAAGCGCGGGTCGAGCCGGACCCCGGCCTGCGCGGTGAGCAGCACAGTGCCGGTGCCGGGCGCGTCCGCCACGAAATGCCGGCCCGGACCGGCGGCCTCGCGCAGCGCCTCGGAGAGGTCGGCGGGGCACAGGGTCGGCAGGTCGGCGGCGAGCGCGGCCACCGGCCGGTGGGCGAGCAGGCTCGCGCCGTACGCGAAAGCGGCGTTCAGCCCACCACCGGGCACATCCGGCACGACCCGTGCACCGAGCGCGGCCAGCGCCTGGCCCACCGCCGGGTCGTCGGTCACCGCGAGCACCTCGGCCACCTCGGCGCTGGCCAGGGCCGCGGCGACGGTGTCCTGGGCCAGCGCCAGCGCCAAACGCTCGTGCGGCACACCGGTGAGCGCTCCCCGCAGCCGGCTTTTGGCCGCGGTGAGGCGCTTGACCGGCAGTACCACCCCCATGTCCGTTCCACGGCCCAATCCTGCCAGCGTCCCGCCCGAACCGTCGGTGCCGGGTACCGGCATCCCGCGCTGGCCGTACCCAGCTTCAGCAGGCATGATTTCGCTGCGGGTGCCCGGTGGGGGTGCCGGACGGGAGCGAGGGATGGCCGTCAAGCGGCTGGGGCCATTGCGGCGGTTCGTGGTGATTTTGGTCAAGTCGGTCATGACACCGATGACCAGGCGCACATGGACCGGCCAGGAGCACATTCCGCCCACCGGCGGGGTGATCCTGGCGCCCAACCATCTCTCCCACGCCGACCCGCTGGTGATGGCGCACTTCGTCTACGACGCACACCGGTGGCCGCGCTTCCTGGGCAAGGCCAGCGTTTTTCGGGTACCGGTGATCGGGCGGCTGATCCTGCGGGTGCAGCAGATCCCGGTCGAGCGGGGCAGCGTCGACGCGGTGAAGTCGCTGGAAGCGCTCACCGCGGCGCTGAAGGACGGCGGCGCCGTGATCATCTATCCGGAGGGTACGACCACGCGCGAGCCCGACCTGTGGCCGATGCGGGGCAAGACCGGCGCGGCCCGGCTCGCGCTGGCCACCGGCGCTCCGGTCATCCCGATCGCGCAGTGGGGTGCGCAGGGCTTCTACGACACGCGCACCAAGAAGGTCCGGGTGCGGCCGCGGACGCCGATCACGATCGCCGCCGGGCCGCCGGTCGACCTCTCCCGCTGGGCCGGCGCGGAGCCCACGCGGGCCACCCTCGACGAGATGACCGACGAGATCATGCTGCGCGTCCGCGACCTGCTGGCCGGGATCCGCGGCGAGACGCCGCCGCCGCTGTGGGCGCCGGCGAAGGGGAGAAGGCATGACCACCGCCGCCGTGCTCGGCGCTGGATCATGGGGTACCGCGTTCGCGAAGGTCCTCGCCGACGCCGGTACCGACGTCACGATCTGGGCCCGGCGCGAGTCCGTGGCGGCCGCCATCCGGGAGTACGGCACCAACCCCGACTACCTGCCCGCCGTGCGGCTGCCCGAGCGGGTCACCGCCACCTCCGACGCGGCCACCGCGATCGCCGGCGCCGATCTTGTCGTGCTCGCGGTGCCGTCGCAGACGCTGCGCGCAAACCTCGCGGACTGGACCGCGCACCTCGCGCCCGACGCGACGCTCGTGTCGCTCATGAAGGGTGTCGAGCTCGGCACCACCAAGCGGATGAGCGAGGTGATCGTGGAGGCCGCCGGCGTGCCGGCCGACCGGGTCGCGGTTGTCTCGGGGCCCAACCTGGCCGCCGAGATCGCCGCCGAGCAGCCGGCCGCCACGGTGGTCGCCTGCATCGACGGGGCGCGCGCGACGTTCGTGCAGCGTGCGGTGACGACGCCGTACTTCCGGCCGTACACCAACAAGGACGTGCTCGGCTGCGAGCTGGGCGGCGCGGTCAAGAACGTGATCGCCCTGGCGTACGGCATCGCCACCGCCATGCGCCTGGGCGACAACACCAAGGCCACGCTCATCACCCGCGGGCTGGCGGAGACGGCGCGGCTTGGCGTGGCGCTGGGCGCGGACCCGCTCACCTTCTCCGGGCTGGCCGGGCTGGGGGACCTGGTGGCCACGTGCTCGTCGCCGCTGTCGCGCAACCGTACGTTCGGCGAGCACCTGGGGCGCGGCGAGACGCTGGAGCAGGCGCAGGCGGCCACGCGGCAGACCGCTGAAGGTGTGAAGAGCTGCCTGGCGATCCGTGACCTGGCGCGTACGCACAATGTGGACATGCCCATCACCGAGCAGGTCGAGCTTGTCTGCCACGAGGGTGTCAACCCGCGCAGCGCGCTGATCGCGCTCATGAGCCGGGAGACGAAGCCGGAATGAGCGAGCGCAGCGAGCGAATTATCGAACTCGGTGTGCTTGGCAGCTCGTGGCCGCCCGCAGCGAAGCGAGGACGGCCATGAGTTACGGGGACGGGACGAGAGCCGTCCACGCTGGACTGCCCGCGCCCGAGCCGGGGCAGCCGTTTCTGCCGGGGCCGGTCTTCGCCGCGCCGTACCACCTGGATCCGGACGCCGGCCCCGGCCTCAACGGCTACGGCCGCCCGGACAACCCGACGCGCCGCCTGCTGGAGGCGGCGATCGGTGAGCTGGAGGGTGGCCAGGCGCGCGCCTTCGCCAGCGGGCAGGCGGCCATCACCGCCGTGCTGATGACCGTGCTGCGCCCCGGCGACACGGTGGTGCTGCCCGCCGATGGGTACTACGCGGTGCGCTCGTTCGCCGCCTCCACACTGGACGGGCTCGGCGTGCGGGTGTCCTATGTGCCCACAGCCGGGCCGTACCCGTCTTTCGACGGCGTGCGGCTGGTGCTGCTGGAGACGCCGTCAAACCCCGGCCTCGACGTGTGCGACGTGGCGGCGCTCGCGGCGGCGGCGAAGGCGGCGGGCGCGCTCGTGGCCGTCGACAACACCACGGCCACCCCGCTCGGCCAGCGCCCGCTCGACCTCGGCGCGGACGTCTCGGTCGCCTCCGGTACCAAGGCGCTGACCGGCCACTCCGACCTGCTGCTGGGGTACGCCGCCACCCGCGACGCCGGCCTGCTCGAGCGGATCACCACGTGGCGCACGCAGGCCGGTGCGATTCCGGGTGCGTTCGACGCGTGGCTGGCGCACCGCTCGCTGGCCACATTGGACCTCCGCCTGGCCCGCCAGTCAGCGAACGCGGCGGCGGTCGCGGTGGCGCTCGCAGCGCGGTCCGATGTGGAGAGCGTCCGCTGGCCCGGCCTGCCGGACGACCCGTCCTATGTGGTCGCCGAGCGGCAGATGCGGCGGATCCCCGGGCTCGTCTCGGTCGACCTGGGCTCCGCCGAGCGGGTGGCCACCTTCCTGAAGGCGTCGAAGCTTGTCTTCGCCGCGACCTCCTTCGGCGGCCTGCACACGACCGCCGACCGCCGCGCCCAGTGGGGCGACGACACCCCGCCGGGCTTCCTGCGCATCTCGTGCGGCATCGAGGACACCGCCGATCTGGTGGCCGACCTCACCGCCGCTCTCGACGCCGCCTGACCGCCGGCCGGGCTTGTCCCCGCGGACCCGGCAGCGGAGGTCGGGGAACTCGGCGAGCGCCAAGCTCGCCGCCGGCCACCGCGGTGCCCGCGGGAGCATGCGGTCCGCGGCTGAGGCGGACCGGGGCAAACATGTGCTTTGAAAATGAACGTCAGGCGGCGCGGTCCATCGCGTCCAGCACGTGCCGGCGGAGGTCTTCGAGGCTGAGGCCGGCTTTGGTGAGCACCATGGCGGCCAGCCCCTCGCCCTCGCGGATGAGGCCGAGCAGGATGTGCTCGGTGCCGATGTGCTTGTGCTTGAGAAACAGGGCCTCGCGCAGCGACAGCTCCAGCACCTTCTTCGCCCGCGGGGTGAAGGGGATGTGCCCGGGGCCCGGCACCGGCACCTGCTGCACGCGGCGGAAAAGTCCCCTCCGCCGTAGCGGAAACACCGGTGGCGGCTCCAGCGCGCCCTCGCCGAACGACTCCTCGACCTTTTCCCGCACGGCGTCGAGGTCGATGCCGATCGCCCGCAGCGCCTCCGCGTCGGCCACGCCCAGCGGCTCGCGGCGCACGCCCACGGCGGCCAGCACGTCGGCGCGGACCTGCTCGGGGAAGACGCCGGCGTCACGCAGGACAGTCGCGGCCAGGCCGCCGCTCTCGCCGAGCAGCGCCAGCAGGATGTGCTCGGTGCCGATGTAGCGATGGCGCAGCTCGCGCGCCTCGTCCTGAGCGCCCTTGACCGCGTCCCGGGCCCGATCGGTGAACCGCTCGAACATCACGCCTCCCGCCGTGTGCCCACCGGCGGCCGGCCGGCGTGCTTCTTGTGGACTGCCTGCTTTGTCACGTCGAGCGCGTCCGCGATCTCCTGCCACGACCAGCCCTGCCGCCGCGCGTTGTCGACCTGGAGCACCTCGAGGGTCTCCAGCAGGCGGCGGAGGGCCAGCACCGAGCGGAGGCCGACCCGGGGTCGGTGCTTCCTGCCGCCGCGGCGAGCTCGGTTGCCTCAGTCATGCCGTCAACCTACGTTGACAAACGGCGTCTTGTCAACCCAGGTTGACGAACGTGTAGATGGCGCTCAGAAAACTCACAGCTCGCCCACAGGGCGGCGTGGCGTGGGCTCCCTACCCTTGTCCCATGAGGCGCCACCTGAAGGGCATGTTCTTCTCGATCCTCGCGGCCAAGCTCGGCCGCATGCTTCACCGCCGCGGGCACTCCACCGCGGCCCGCTACCTCGAGCACGAGCTACACCGCCGCGGCGGCCACGGGCACGGATATGGCCACGGATACGGCCCTGGGCCTGCTCCGGGACCCGGACATTATGGGTACCACGGGCATTACCGGCCGAAGGGTGGGCACGGGCACTACGGGTACCACGGCCACTACCGGCCGAAGAAGAAGGGCCGTCGCCGCTACTGGTGACCCGCGCTGCTGACGGTGGCGCTCCCGCTCGCGGGCATCCGCGGCTGGGGCGCCATCAGGCGTCCTGGCCAGGCGCGCTCCCGGTAACACGCGTGCGCGGCCGCGAAGTCGAAGAGCCACTCCCGCTGGGCGTCGGTGTCGGGGACCTCCAGGCCGCGGGCGACGGCGATCAGGTGGAGGGCGTGGGCCGGCCGGGCGCCCAGCGTGACGAGCGTCGCGGCGGCCAGCAGGGACGCCCGCCCGATGCCCGCGAAGCAGTGCGTGACCACGAACCGCCCCGCGCGCACGTGCGCCGCCAGCCTGATGGCCAGCTCGATCGCCGCCGGACCCGGCTCGGGCACGCCCCGGTCCGGGATCGGGAAGGGGATGAAGGTGATGCCGGCTGCCTTGGCCGCCTCCCGCTCCTGGGTGAGGGCGAGGCGGTCGGACTCCTCCGAGGTCAGCGCGGAGACGAGCACGTCGACGTCGGCGTCGACCAGGGCGGACATTTCGTCCTCCAGCCAGTCGCCACCGCGGGGGTGCGACATCGTCGCCAACCGCCCTGGTCCGTGCCATTCGATCACATGGAGTGTCGGTCTCATGGACTCCTCGCTCCTTGAGCGCGAAAGCCGCCCACTCAGAGTAGGGTCACCCGCGTGAGCAGCCCACGGAAGACCCGCGTAGCCCTTGTCTTCGGCGGACGCAGCACCGAGCACGCCATTTCGTGCGTGAGCGCGGGCAGCATTATGGCCGCCCTCGATCCCGACGAGTTTGAGGTCATCCCGGTAGGGATCACTCGCGCCGGCCAGTGGGTGCTCACCGCCGGCGACCCGGCCGAGCTGGCCATCGCCGACCGCCGCCTTCCGGAGATCACGCCCGAGACCGGCAAGGCGGTTGTGCTACCCGCCGATCCTACGGCCAATGGTCTCATGGTGCTCGATGCCGCCGCTGGCCCCCAGGCACTCGCAGGCGTCGATGTCGTGTTTCCGGCACTCCACGGGGCGTACGGGGAGGACGGCACGATCCAGGGCATGTTGGAGATGGCGGGCATTCCGTACGTAGGGGCGAACGTCTTCGCCTCGGCCGCGGCCATGGACAAGGAGTTTACGAAGAAGCTCGCGGTCGCCGAGGGCATCCCCGTCGGGCCGTACGCGGTGCTGCGCTCCGGTGTCTCGCTCTCCGAGGCGGACAAGGAGCGGCTGGGCCTGCCCGTCTTCGTCAAACCCTCCCGCGCCGGCTCGTCGTACGGCATCTCCAAGGTCAACGACTGGTCCGAGCTGGACGCCGCCGTGACCGAGGCCCGCCAGATCGACCCCAAGGTGCTGGTCGAGGCGGCGATCGTGGGCCGCGAGATCGAGTGCGGCGTGCTGGAGGCCGAGACCGGCGGCGCGCCCGAGGCGTCGCTCCTGGCCGAGGTGCGGGTCGTGTCGGGCCATGAGTTCTACGACTTCGAGGCGAAGTACCTGGACGACTCCTGCGAGTACGACATCCCGGCCGGCCTGCCTCCGGAGGTGACGCGGCAGGTGCAGGACTACGCGTGCCGCACGTTTACGGCGCTCGACTGCGCGGGGCTGGCGCGCGTCGACTTTTTCGTGACGCCCGAGCTCGACGTCTACCTCAACGAGATCAACACGATGCCGGGCTTCACGCCGACGTCGATGTTTCCGCGCATGTGGGCCGAGACCGGCCTGGCTTACCCGAAGCTGGTGAGCCGCCTGTTGCGTACGGCACTCAACCGCGGGACCGGCCTGCACTAGGCAGCCCCGGGCTCCGGGCGTGGCGTGCGGTTGCGGTAGGACGGTTGGAGCGGCCGGCGGTGATCCGGGCCGTGGCCTCGTCAGATTCGCCCCTCTGAGGGCCGATCCGTACCACGATCTCCACGGCGGTGGTCCGGCTCGGCCGGGACGTGTCGTTGATCGACCTTCGGCATGGTCAACGCCCAGGTAATCGGCAGCCTGGCTGGGGTACCGGTCAAGATGCGCTCCAGCAGCGGGGCCGACCCTTCTCAGGCACGTGCTGTACCTGGACTGGGTGGCGGATACGGAAACCGCAGACAAGGGGCCTTGGACCGGCCCGGAGCAGTGGGTGCGTCGCGTGCAGGGTGCGGGCAGGAACGGGTCGGCTGCCACAAGCTGATCATCAACACCTTCACCCGTGCCGCTGCCCGAAACCGGGTCAGGGCTACTCGTCCGGCCTAATCGGCCGGCGGGTGGCGGGTGGCCAGGCCCGTGCTTGCGTGCGGGTTGTCCGAGGTCTCCGTGCTGTCCGCCGATCAAGGACCGATGCGGCGCGCCCCACCCCGGCCATCAGTCGGGGGCAGACTTCGCATGGCGTGGGGGTGCGCAACGCCTGCGCCGAACCGGCCCGCCGCCTCATGGTGCAAGCGTTGGCGGCCGGCCGGCGGAGTGGCGTCACGTCGCTGGCCGCCGCGGCGGCGAGCCCTGGTGTGCTCACCAACCGGCGTCGTGGGTGGGCGCATTGGTGCGCCCAGGTTGAGAGCGACCGCGGCGACGCACCCTCCTCGCCCCGAGCGAGGCAAGGCCCTCACGTCCGAGGTGTTTGACGGTGTCTACGTGGCGATGTTCGACGTGCCCGACGAGATCTCCGCGGAGTGGGCGCCGATCGCGGCGACCTCACCACGGCGCAGCCCGGCAACCCGGCCCACGACGGGTCGGTGCCCACCGCGTCGATCGGCATCGGAAACTCGCCCGCCGACGGGTCGTCGACCAACCGCCGCAGCCAGCCACCAGGGGGAGCCGAGCGACCGCGGTGGGCAAATCGAGCGGCGCCGCTCCTCAGCGCCAGCGTGGAGACCGCCAGCAGTGCGCTCCCCGCGGACAGGCCGCCCCCGCGGACAGGCCGCCCCCGCGGACAGGCCGCCCCCGTGGAAACCGCCACCCTGCAAGGGCGGGCCTGCGCGTCAGGGCTTGCAGCCGGTCGGGATCTGGTCCAGCGACCGCACCGTGGCGGTCACCGTCGCGGAGAAGGCTGTCGTCCACTGGCCTGGCGTGTCGTAGAACTTCGGGACCGTGACGCGCACCGGGACCTCGCGGTCCACCGTCGTCCACTCGGTCGCTTCGGGGCGGTCGACCTGGTGCCAGCAGACGCGGCTGAGCTGGTAGACCTGGTCGGTCGGCTGGTAGGTGGCCTTGGGCACGCCGCACGAGACGGTGACGGCCGGGTCGCCGTAGGCGGCGTTTTGCTCGGGGCCCGCGGACACCGGGCGGATGCGCAGGTCGCGCACGGCGGTGGGCAGCTGGGACACAAGGGCGCGGCAGACCAGCGTGGCCCGCTCCGAGAGCTTCGGAGCGTCCATCGCGACCGGGGTGGTCGACTGGGGCCGGGGTGGCGTCGGGCTCGAGTCGGCGGCCGGGGTGTCATCGGGGCGGACGGCGAGGAAGGCGACCAGCGCCACGACCAGCGTCACCGGCACCGCGACCAGCGTGGCCCACAGTGCCGCCCGGCGGGTGGTGCGGTCCATCTATAAGTGCACCACCGAGCAGGTGAGTGTGCGCGTGATGCCGGGCACCATCTGCACTTTGCTGACGATCATTTTGCCCAGCTCGTCGACCGTGTGTGCCTCGGTGAGGACCACCACGTCGTACGGCCCCGTGACGGCGTCGACCCGCACCACTCCGGAGACATCCTTGATCGCCGCGGCCACGTCACGCGCCCTTCCGACCTCGGTCTGGATGAGGATGTATGCCTGGACCACGATCCGCCTCCTCTCCGCCGCAGCCAGCGGCTCGACCGTGAAACTACCGTACGGAGCGGAACAGGATCGTCGATGGTGCACAGGAGGCCGGAGTGAGTGTGGCGAAAGCCGGTGAGTTCGGACTGATCGCCCGCGTCACCGCGCGCCTACCGACCAGCCCCGGGACCCTGCTGGGGCCCGGCGACGACGCGGCCGTGGTCAAGGCGGAGGACGGGCGGGTCGTGGCATCGACCGACGTGCTGGTGGAGGGGCGGCACTTCCGGCGCGACTGGTGCACGGCGCAGGATGTGGGGCACCGCGCCGCTGCCGCCAACCTCGCGGACATCGCCGCGATGGGCGCCACAGCGACGGCACTGCTCGTCGCGCTCTGCGTGCCGCCCAACCTCGACGCCACCTGGGCGGAGGAGCTGGCCGACGGGCTCGGCGAGGAGGCCGCCCTCGTGGGCGCGGCCGTCGTCGGCGGAGACATGTCCGGCAGCCCCACGCTCACGATCGCGGTCACCGCGCTCGGCGACCTGCGGGGGCGGGCGCCCGTCGTGCGCACCGGCGCGCGGCCGGGAGACGTGGTCGCCATGTGCGGGCGGGTGGGGTACGCGGCCGCCGGCTACACCGTGCTCTCCCGCGGCTTCCGCACGCCGAAGGTGCTCGTGGACGCGTACCGGCGGCCTGAGGTGCCCTACGACGCCGGCCCGGAGGCGGCCGAGCTGGGCGCGACCGCCATGATCGACGTGTCTGACGGCCTGCTGGCCGACGCCGGCCACGTGGCCCGCGGCAGCGGGGTGGCGATCGACCTGCGGCGGGACGCGTTCGAGGTGCCGCGGCAGATGCGCGACGCGGCGTACGCGCTGGGCGTCGACCCCTACACCTGGGTGCTCGCGGGCGGCGAGGACCACGCGCTTGTCGCCACGTTTCCGGTCGGGGTGGCGCTGCCACCGCGGTGGCGGGTGGTGGGCGAGGTGCGCGAGGGTACGGGTGTGACCGCCGACGGCAAGCCGTTCAAGGGCCCCACCGGCTGGCAGCACTTCTGACGGGAACATGGCGTGCGCCGCGCGGCAAGTATGGGCATGACGACGCCGACGACCCCCGTCGCGATCGATCCGGCTGATCTCGCGGGGGTGTTCGACCGGTACGCCAGGGACCTGCTGCGCTACTGCACGCGCCGGGTGGGTGAGCAGGTCGCCGAGGACGTGGTGGCCGAGACATTCCTCGTCGCGTACGAGCGGCGCGACCGCTACGACGCCAGCCGGGGTGAGGTGCTGCCGTGGCTCTACGGCATCGCCACCAACCTGCTGCGCCGCCACCGCCGCACCGAGATCCGGGCACTCCGGGCGCTCGCGCACGCGGACGGGGGAGCGCGGGCGGCGGAGGGACCGGCACAGCGCGCCACCGACCGGGTGGACGCCGAGCGGGCGGTGGGGCGGCTCTCCGCCGTACTCGCGAAACTGCCGCGGCGGCAGCGCGATGTGCTGATGCTCTTCGCGGTGGCCGAGCTGGAGTACGCGGAGATCGCCGAGGCCCTGCAGATTCCCCTGGGATCGGTCCAGTCGGCACTGCACCGTGCCCGCGCCAAGGTGCGGGCCGCCCTCGCCGAAGGAGACGCGCGATGAGCCGCGACGATTCAGACATCATCGCCGTGCGGGACCTCCCGCCCGGCCTCCCTGAGCCGACCGACGAGTCGGTCAGCCGCACCTGGCACCGGATCACGGCGCAGCGCAAGCCGGCGCGGGCGCGTACCCCCTCCCGGATCCTCGTCCCCGCGATGGCCGCGGCGCTCGTCGCGGGCCTGGTGGTGGGCGGCGCCGCGCTTTTCCGGCCGGACGGGGGCGGCGGCGACCTGGAGGCCGGCTCGCCCTCCGACGAAAAGACCGCCGAGCCCAACCTGACGCCCGCGTCACCGCAGACGGTCGCCGTCCTCCACGCCCTCGCCGAGGCCGCGAAGCACGGCCCGGCCGCCGCCAAGGTGCGGCCCGGGCAGTTGATCTTCGTGTACCACGACGGGTGGGCGGCCTCGTTCCAGGCGAACGCGGGTGGCGCCAAGGGCGAGGGCGCCGCCGGGGCCGCACCGCCCGAGGCGAATTTGGAGAGCGGCACGATCGAGCGGCAGATCCGGGAGATGTGGTTTGACCCGCAGGGCATGGTCCCGCGGTCCATCACCGACGGCAGCAAGGAGCTGGGCACCGGCGGCGATCGCGGGCAGGTCGAGCCGACCGACCTGGGGCTCAGGGCGCCGACGCCCGAGTGGATCGCCGGGCTGCCCACCGACCCGGAGCAGCTTCGCGGCAAGCTGCGTGAGCTCGCCGGCGAGGGCGGGGCCTGGTCCACCGACCACTCGCTCTGGAACGCGCTGCAGGACTTCTACTTCACCAGCGACCTGCTGATGACGCCGGAGCTGCGTGCGGCGCTGCTACTGTCGTTCACCGGGCTGCGGGGCATCACCTCCAGCGAGACGACGATCGACGGGCGGCGGCTCGTGGCCGTGCGGCACACCGAGCGGGGCGTCGGCGACGAGATCCTCTTCGACCCCGCCACGGGCTCCGCCGTGGGCCGGCGCTCGGTGACGCTCGACGCCGACCTGAAGATCGTCTCGGGCCCGGGTGTCCCGAAGCTGGACCCGGACGTGACCTACCAGGCCACCTGGACCCAGAAGGTGGTCGCCACGGTCGGCGACCGCTGAGGCCGCCCTCGCGGGGCCCGATTGGCTCGGCGCGCGGGGGATCGGCTACCCTGGTCAGGTTGCCCGGACCGCATCCGTCGGCGACATCATGATCGACAATCCCAGGAGAGTTCCGTGGCTAGCGTGTGCGACGTCTGCGGCAAGGGGCCGGGCTTCGGCCACAACGTGCCGTGGTCCAAGAAGAAGACCAAGCGGCGCTGGGACCCCAACATCCAGACCGTCCGCACGCCGGCCGGTGGCGGCACCACCCGCAAGATGCAGGTCTGCACCTCGTGCATCAAGGCGGGCAAGGTCGTCCGCGCCTGAGGCGCGCCCCAGACGAGTAGCTTCCGTAGCCGCCGGATCACACCGATCCGGCGGCTACGTCTGTGCCCGGCCTCATTACGTTCCTTTCAAGCGGATGTGCCCCGGTCCGCGCCACCTGCGGACCGCATGCGCGGGCCCCGGGGGAAACGTGGAGCGCAGCGGAGCGTTTTCTTTGGGTGCTTTCCCGCGGGCACCGCTGCGGCCGGCGGCTCGCAGGGCTCGCCGAGATCCCCGGCCTCCGCTGCGAGGTCCGCGGGCCAAGCCCGACCCCCGCGGCGGGTGAGGCCGCGGGAGCAACGGTCCGGACCACGGCGGACATCGCGGTAGCCCGCATCGGTTTTGCGCGTGTGACCTGGCCCCACCATGCGGCGTGAGCGGCCCGCGGCGACATGCCACGGCGGGCGATGGGAGAACGCGCCGCTGTCGGTGGGCGACAGTAGGCTCATCGCGTGCTGGAGACGTTCGACGCGGAGGCGGTGCGCCGGTGGTGCGCGGCCGGGTTGGAGTCGCTGCGCCTGCACCAGCAAGAGATCGACCAGCTCAACGTCTATCCCGTGCCCGACGGCGACACCGGCACCAACCTCGTGCTCACCGTCGCGTCCGCGCAGCAGGCCATCGCCAACGACGCGGTCAACGGCGGCGACGACAGCGGCGGCGTCCTGCGGCTCATGTCGCGCGGCGCGCTCCTGGGCGCGCGGGGCAACTCCGGTGTGATCGTCTCCCAGCTGCTGCGCGGCATGGCTGACGCGCTCGTCGACGCCGGTGCGGTCCGCGGGCGGGCGCTCGCCGAGGCGCTGGGTGAGGCGGCCACGGCGGCCCGGGCGGCGGTGGCCAAGCCGGTCGAGGGGACGATCCTGACCGTCGCCTCAGCCGCCGCGGAGGGTGCCACGGCGACCGGCTCGGACGACCTCGACGCGGTGGCGCGTTCGGCGGCCGGGGCGGCCGCCCGCGCGCTGGCCCGCACGCCCGAGCAGCTGCCGGCGCTGGCTCGGGCCGGTGTGGTCGACGCCGGCGGGCGGGGGCTCTGCGTGCTGCTCGACGCGCTGGTTGCGGTCGTCACCGGGCAGGAGGTGGTGTCCGCACCGGTCACCGTCCGCCGCCCCGTCATCGCCGCACGCGAGACCGGATCCTCGGAGTACGGGTACGAGGTGCAGTACCTCCTCGACGCCGACTCCGCTTCCGTCGACCGGCTGCGGGCGACCCTGGCCGACCTGGGCGACTCGCTCGTCGTGGTGGGTGCGGAGCCCACGTGGAATGTGCACGTCCACGTCAACGACGTCGGCGCCGCCATCGAGGCCGGCGTGGAGGCGGGTCGGCCACACCGGATCACGGTCACGCGGTTTGAGGACCAGGCGCCGCCGCTCGACCCGGACGGGCGGGGTGCCGTGGTGGTCGCCGCCGGTCCCGGGCTTGTCGAGCTCTTCGGCGGCGAGGGCGCGCGGGTGATCGGCGCCAACCCGTCGACCGCCGAGATCCTCGACGCCGTGCTCGCCACGCGGGCCGGGCGGGTGGTGGTGCTGCCCGACGACCCCGACACCCAGGCGGTGGCCGGTGCGGCGGCGCGCGAGGCGCAGGCGCGGGGCGTGCGGGTCAGTGTCGTGCCCACCCGCTCGCCGGTGCAGGCGCTGGCCGCGCTGGCGGTGCGCGACGCCGGCCGCGGCTTCGAAGACGACGTGATCGCGATGGCCGAGGCGGCGGGCGCCTGCCGGTACGCGGAGGTTTGCTACGCCAGCCGCGAAGCGCTCACCATGGCCGGCCGCTGCCGCCCGGGCGACGTGCTCGCGCTGGTCGAAGACGAGGTGCACATCATCGGCACCGAGCTCGGCCAGACCTGCCTCGACCTGCTCGACCGCATGCTGGGCGGGGGCGGCGAGCTGGTCACGCTCCTGCTCGGCGACGGCGCGCCACCCGGCCTCGGCGACGAGCTGAGCGAGCATCTCACGCAGCGCTGGCCGTTCGTGGAGGTGCAGATCTACGACGGCGGCCAACCCACCTATCCGCTCCTGGTAGGCATCGAATGACCGACGTGGACACCCCACTGACCAAGGTGCTCGGCGCCAACACGGCCAAGGCCCTCGCCACACACCTCGACCTGCACACGGCGGGCGACCTGCTTTACCACTTCCCCGGCGGTACGACGAGCGTGGCGACCACACCGACATCCGCTCGCTGGAGGTCGGCGAGGACGTCACCGTGATGGCGCAGGTGCGCGCCGCCAGCCGCCGCCGCATCCGGGGCGGCGCCGACGAGATGCTCGAGGTGACGGTCGGCGACGGGGCGGGCGGCCAGCTCATGCTGACGTACTTCGGGCGTCGCCAGGTCTGGCGCGAGCGCGAGCTGCGCCCCGGCCGGTGGGGGCTGTTCGCCGGCAAGGTGACCGAGTTTCGGGGCAAGCGCCAGCTCAACGGCGCGCAGTACGTGCTCTTTTCCGAAGAGGGCGAGGCGTCGGAGGAGGTCGAGGAGTTCGCCGGCGCGCTGATCCCGGTGTACCCCGCGGCCGCCAAGGTGCCGACCTGGACGATCGCGCGCTGCGTCGGCGTGCTGCTGCAGGTGGTGACCCCGCCGGAGGACCCGCTGCCGTCGACCGTGCGCGCCCACGGCAACCTCGTCGACATCGCCACCGCGCTGCGCGAGATCCACCGGCCGTCGTCCAAAGAGGACCTGTACCGGGCGCGGCGGCGGCTCAAGTGGGACGAGGCGTTCGCGGTGCAGCTCACGCTCGTGCAGCGAAAGCACCGCGCGGCCGCCTGGCCGGCCCGCCCCCGCCGGCGCAAGCAGGAAGGGCTGCTGGCCGCGTTCGACGCCACGTTGCCGTACGAGCTGACCGCCGGCCAGCGCACGGTCGGCGAGGAGATCGCCGAAGACCTGTCCACGCCGCACCCGATGCACCGGCTGTTGCAGGGCGAGGTGGGTTCGGGCAAGACGCTCGTGGCCGTGCGCGCGATGCTCCAGGTCGTCGACGCCGGTGGCCAGGCCGCGATGCTCGCGCCCACGGAGGTGCTCGCCGCCCAGCACTACCGCGGCATCACCGAGCTGCTCGGCCCGCTCGGCCGCGCCGGCGAGCTCGACTCGGCCGAGGGTGCCACCCGCGTCACGCTCGTCACCGGCTCGCTGGGCGCGGCGGCCCGCCGGCGGGCGCTGGAGGAGATCTCGACCGGCCGTTCGGGCATCGTGGTGGGCACGCACGCCTTGCTGTACGAAGGCATCGACTTCGCCGACCTCGGCCTGGTGGTGGTCGACGAGCAGCACCGTTTCGGCGTGGAGCAGCGCGACGCCCTGCGCGCCAAGGCCGAGCAGCCGCCGCACGTGCTGGTGATGACGGCGACGCCGATCCCGCGCACGGTGGCGATGACCGTCTACGGCGACCTTGAGGTGTCCACGCTGTCCCAGCTCCCGCAGGGCCGCTCGCCGATCGCCTCGCACGTGGTGCCCGCCGCGGACAAGCCGGCTTTCCTGGAGCGCGCGTGGAAGCGGATCCGCGAGGAGGTCACGGCCGGCCACCAGGCGTACGTGGTGTGTCCGCGCATCGGCGACACCGGCTCGTCCGAAGAGGACGCGCCGGACGGGGCGGACGACAACGGGCGGCGCCCGCCGGTGGCGGTGCTCGACGTGGCCCCGCTGCTGTCCGAGGGCCCGCTGCACGGCCTGCGCATCGGCGTGCTCCACGGCAAGCTGCCGGCGGACGAGAAGGACACGGTGATGCGGGCGTACGCGGCGGGCAAGCTCGACGTGCTCGTCGCCACCACGGTCATTGAAGTCGGAGTCAACGTGCCCAACGCGACCGTCATGGTGGTCCTCGACGCCGACCGCTTCGGCGTCTCCCAGCTGCACCAGCTTCGCGGCCGGGTGGGTCGCGGCTCCGCGCCGGGCCTGTGCCTGCTGGTCACCGAGGCGCAGGAGGGCACGCCCGCCCGCGAGCGGCTTGACGCGGTCGCCTCCACCACCGACGGCTTCCGGCTCGCCGAGATCGACCTGGAGCAGCGACGGGAGGGTGACGTGCTGGGCGCCACCCAGTCGGGCCGGCGTTCACACCTGCGGCTGCTGTCGCTGCTGCACGACACCAAGCTCATCAACGACGCCCGCGCGGAGGCAATCTCGCTCGTCGAGGACGACCCGGAGCTGGAGCGGCATCCCGCACTCGCCGCGTCCGTGGCAGCCCTGGTCGACGAGGAGCGCGCCGAGTACCTCGAAAAGGGCTGAGCCCGCGCCCGGAGACGGGTGCGGCCCGCGACGACCGGGGGTGTCGTCGCGGGCCGCGGAGGGGGTGTAACGCCTTACGGCTCAGGCGGTGAAGGTCGTGCGCCGCCGGCGGGCCATGAAGAACAGCACCGCGCCGATGGCCAGCAGCACCAGCGCGCCACCGGCGATGCCACCGGCCGCGACGCCGGTCACCGGCAGCTCGGGGCCGCCGCCACCCTCACCCGGGGGCGGGGGCGGTGTGGCGCAGTTGTCGGGCTTTTCCCAGGTGATGGGCTTGCCCTGGGCCTCGCCGACCGAGGGGACGACCACGAGGCCCTCGGCGGCCGGGAAGCGGGCTTCCTTGGTCTCACCCGGCTTGGCGGTGATGGTCTGCGGCGCGCCCGTGTTCGGCGTCAGCGTGACCGTGATGTCCCGGCCGTCCTTCGGGTTTTCCAGGATGTAGACGAGTTCGTCACAGGTCGACTTGTCGCTGGGGGTGGGAAGCCCGCAGTCACCCGGCTTTTCCCAGGTGTAGGTCTTGATCACCTTTTCGCCCTTGACGACGGTGATCTCGCCCGAGCCGGCCGGCACGACGATGCCGCCCAGCGTCTGTCCGGCGGGGACCTCGACGCTCTCGCTGAACTCGCCCGCCGAGACGGTCATCTTGGCCTTGCGGGTGCCCTTGGTGTTGTCGAGCGTCACGACCACGGAGCCGTCGCACTCCGGCGTGAACGTCGCGTCCGGCTTCTCGCCGCAGTGCTTGCGGGGCGTGGCGGTGCCCTCGGCCCACTTGGTGTGGATCACGCCGTCGCGCTTCCACCGGACCTTGACCTTGAGCGTCACGCTCTCGGTCTCGGCGGAGAGGGTCTGCTTGCCGGTCAGGCCGCCGTCGATCGAGCGCGGGAGAGTGGCGCCCTCCGCGATGCCCTCGACGGCGGTGGGCTCGACCTTGACGATCTTGCCTTCGAGGTCGTCCTCGCTGTTGAAGACGGTCCAGGTGGCCTTCCACTCGCCGTCGATGATGCAGCTGCCGGTACCGGACACGATGGGGTGGTGCGCGCTGGCGGGGAGGAGAGGGCGACGGCGGCCGCGAGGCCGAGCACGGCCGCGCCGAGAGCGGCGATCGGTTGCCGCGACGACAGCTTTGTACGGTTCACGCGAACTCCTGAACAAAGGGGGGCTTTCAGGGCGCGGCCCGGGGCTCAGGCATGGCACAGCCGGCCACGGCGAACTCCAGCCGTGACGCGTCCGACGCCTCCCCAGGTCGTCGTGCCGGCGAGGACGCTGCCGACACAGCGCACGACCTTAGCGGTTCCTGAAGTGACGCAGAGGAATTGAAGACGAACTAAGAATCCCGTTGTGAACTCGTAATCTTCGATGGCCGGAGTGATATCGCGTGATACCTCTGTGTAGTGGAGTGACTGGTGTGACTCGGGCGCCGCGTGGCGTAGCGTCACTCCCATGACCCGCATCGTGGCCGGCACTCTCGGCGGCCGCCGGATCGCGGCGCCGGCCGGCGACCGCACCCGTCCCACGTCCGACCGGGTGCGGGAGGCACTGTTCAGTGCGCTGGAGTCGATGGTCGACCTGGAGGGTGCGCGCTTCGCCGACCTGTTCGCGGGCTCCGGCGCGGTCGGCCTCGAGGCGCTGTCGCGGGGCGCGGCACACGTGCTGCTGGTGGAGTCGGACCCGCGGGTGGCGCGCGTCGTGCGGCAAAACATCGCGGCGCTGGGCGTCGGCTCCGCCACCCGGCTCACCACGGCCAAGGTGGGTGCCGCGTTGGCCGCCGGGCCGGACGGGGACGGCTACGACGTGGTGTTCGCCGACCCGCCGTACGCGGTGGCGGACGACGAGGTCACCGCCGTGCAGGCCGCGCTCGTCGACGGCGGCTGGCTGGCCGAGGACGCCGTGGTCGTGTTCGAGCGAGGCACCCGGTCCGGGCCTGTGACCTGGGTGAAAGGGATCACCGGCGAGCACAGCCGGCGTTACGGGGAGACGACACTTTGGTACGGTCGCCGATCGTGAGACGTGCGGTGTGTCCCGGCTCCTTCGACCCGGTGACCAACGGGCACCTGGACATCGTCGGGCGGGCCAGTCGGCTTTTCGACGAGGTCATCATCGGAGTGTTGATCAACCAGGCGAAGACCGGCCTCTTCACCGAAGACGAGCGCATCGAGATGCTCGGCGAGGTCACCAAGGGGTACGACAACGTGCGGGTGCTGTCGTTCCGCGGCCTGCTGGTCGACTTCTGCCGCACCCACGACGCGGCCGTGGTGGTCAAGGGCCTGCGCGCGGTCAGCGACTTCGACTACGAGCTGCAGATGGCCCAGATGAACATCGGGCTGGCCGGCGTCGAGACGCTCTTCATGCCCACCAACCCGCTCTACTCGTTTCTCTCCTCGAGCCTCGTCAAGGAGGTCGCAAAATGGGGCGGCGACGTGTCGGCCCACGTGCCCGACGTGGTGGCGGCCCGCCTGGCCGACCGCCTGGCCTCCTGACCGGCACTGCGCGGATGGCGACGCGCCCGGCGGACAGCGCCGACGGCGACGCGCCCGGCGGACAACCAGTGGGCGCACCTTCCGCCCGGGACCGCATCATGGGGTGAGCACCCTCATCATGTGAGGGTCGGTTGTGGAACGACAGGAGTGAGGCGCCAGTGGACCCGCTCGACCGCATCGACGAGATCATCGCCATCGTGGAGGCCGCCCGCTCGGTTCCCATGTCGCGCACCAACTGCATGGTCGATCGCGGCGAGATGATCAATGCCCTCGACCAGCTCCGCGCCGAGCTTCCCAGCGAGCTGCGGCGGGCCACGGCGCTGCTGGACGAGCGCGACAAGATTATCGATGCCGGTCGCCGCGAGGCTGACCGGATCATCAGCGAGGGTGAGGCCGAGCACGCCCGCCTCGTCTCCGTGAACGAGATCACTGTCTCGTCCGAGCACGAGGGCGCCCGCATCGTCGCCGAGGCCCGCGCGGAGGCCCAGCGGCTGCGCGAGGAGGTCGACGACTACGTCGACACCGCGCTGGCCAACTTCGAGCAGTTCCTCACCCGTGCCCTCGCCTCGATCGAGCGGGGCCGTGACAAGATGCACGCCCTGCGTGAGATCGGCACCTTCACCGGCGAGGAAAACGAGCGGCCGCTGCCGTTCTGACATGGGGACCTGCCCTTTTGATACCGGGACGGGTCGTCGGGTACCGTAGACCGTCGGCCTCCTACCAGGCCGGAGTCTCATGATGCCCAATCACTCACAGACCCACCTCGACCCCAGGTCGCCGCTGGTCCTCGATACGAGGGAGCTGCCACGCCGGCCTGGTGCGATGCGTACGGTCAGGAGGGTGGTGCCGGCACCGGCGGACCTCGGACTGGAGCTGATCAGGGTGCCCGACGGCGCCGATCTCACCCTCGACCTGAGGATGGAGTCGGTCTCGGAGGGCGTGCTCGTCTCCGGCACCGCGTCCGCCCCCACGGCGGGTGAGTGTGGCCGGTGCCTGCGCCCGATCAGCGACTCGGTGGTCGTCCCGATCCAGGAGCTGTATGCGTATGAGCACAGCACCACGGACGAGACGACCGACGAGGACGAGGTCGGCCGGTTGCAGGGTGACCTTGTCGACCTGGAGCCTGCGCTGCGGGATGCGGTGGTGCTCGCACTGCCCGTCACCCCGTTGTGCCGAGACGACTGTCCAGGGCTGTGCCCGAGTGTGGGGTGCACTGGGACGAGCTGCCGGCTGGCCACAGCCACGAGCAGGTCGACCCCGGTGGGCGGCCCTGACTCAATTGCACCAGAAAGAGGAGTAGGAACCGTGGCGGTCCCCAAGCGGAAGATGTCGCGCAGCAACACCCGGTCGCGCCGGGCGCAGTGGAAGGCCACTGCGGTGGCGACGGTGGCGTGCCCGCAGTGCCGTTCGCCGAAGCTCCCGCACGCGGCGTGCACGGTCTGCGGCACGTACAACGGTCGTCAGGTCCTAGAGGTCTGACCCGAGCCGCGCGTGGAACACCCGACCCCGGGTCGGGAAGCTCCGGTTCCAGTCGCCGGCCGGCATCGCCCGGCCGGCGTTCCCGTAGAACCGGGCATCGCGCGGATCGCCGTTGACCTCCTCGGCGGGGACGGGGCACCCGCCGTCGTGGTTGACGGCGCTCTGCGGGCATGCAGCGCCGATCCCGACCTCCACCTCCTGCTCGTCGGCCCACCTGAGGTAGCCGGCGAGCTGGTTGGTGCGCTCCCACAGGCCGATCGCGAGCGCGTGTCGGTCCGCCACGTACGGGCCGTCGTCGGCATGGCCGACGCGCCCACCGGCGCCAAGCGCCCCGACACCACCGTCCGCGCGGCCGTCGCGGCGGTGGCCGAAGGGGCGGCCGACGCCGTCGTCTCCGCCGGGGCCAGCGGCGCGACAGTCACCGCCGCCGTGCTGGGCCTCGGGCGCTGGACGGGGGTACGCCGCCCCGCACTCGTCGCCACCCTCCCCGCCGAGGCGGGTCCCGTGGTGCTGCTCGACGTGGGTGCTTCCGTCGAGGCGCGTCCCGGCACGCTGGCCCGCAACGCCGCGCTCGGCGCCGCGTACGCCGCCACCGTCCACCACATCAAGCGTCCCCGTGTCGGCCTGCTGTCGATCGGCACCGAGCCGGGCAAGGGTGACCGGGCGCGGCGGGCCGCCGACCCGTTCATCGCGGCGCAGGTCCTTCCCTCCGAGGCCCGGTACGTCGGGCTCGTCGAGGGCTACGAAGCCTCGCTGGGCGAGCGCGCGGACGTGATAGTCACCGACGGCTTCACCGGAAACGTGCTGCTCAAGGGCATCGAGGGCACGTACAACCGATGCCGCCCGGACCGCATCGAGGCGCCGCCGCGGGCGGCGGCGCTCGTCGGGGTCGGCGGCGTCGTCATCGTCTGCCATGGCGCCGCGACCGGGGCGGACGTCGCCTCGGGCATCGCTCTCGCCGCACATCTGCACCGCCGCTCCGCGGCCACGGAGATCGCCACGCTGCTAGGGGTGAGTCATGGATAAGCGCAAGCGGCCACCGGCCGAACACCTGGAGGCGGCCTTCGGCGTCGCCTTCGACGCGGAACTGCTGGAGCGAGCCCTTACCCACCGCTCGTACGCGTACGAGAACGGTGGCCTGCCGACCAACGAGCGGCTCGAGTTTCTCGGCGACTCGGTGCTCGGGGTGGTGATCACGACCGCGCTCTTCCACAACCATCCCGACCTGCCCGAGGGGCAGCTCGCCAAGCTGCGCGCCAGCGTGGTCAACATGCGGGCGCTCGCCGACGTGGCGCGCGGCCTCGGCCCCGGCGGCCTCGGTCCGCACCTGCTGCTGGGCAAGGGCGAGGAGACCACCGGCGGGCGGGACAAGGCCAGCATCCTCGCCGACACGCTCGAGGCGCTGCTCGGCGCGATCTACCTCCAGTACGGCCTGGACATCGCCGCCGAGGTGATCCACCGCCTCTTCGACCCGCTGATGGCTGAGTCCGCCGGGCGGGGCGCGGGCCTGGACTGGAAGACGAGCCTCCAGGAGCTGACCGCCTCGCTGGGGCTGGGCGTGCCGGAGTACCGGATCGACGAGGCCGGCCCGGACCACGCGAAGACGTTCACCGCCTGGGTGGTGGTGGCCGGCGACCGGTACGGCGGGGCCGACGGGCGCAGCAAGAAAGAGGCCGAGCAGCGGGCGGCCGAGGCGGCGTACCGCACGCTGTCCGCGAAGTTCGGTGAGGCGGCGGGAGCCTCGGCACCCGCTCCCGCCCCGGGTGCCACGCAGTCTGGAGGGGACAGTGCCGGAGCTTCCTGAGGTCGAGACGGTCCGCCAAGGCCTGGCCAAGTGGGTGACCGGGCGGCGGATCGCGTCGGTCGAGGTGCACCACCCGCGCGCCATCCGCCGGCACCTGCCCGGCGCCGACCACTTCTCGGCGGTGCTCGCCGGCCACACGGTGGTCGACGTATGCCGCCGCGGCAAGTACCTGTGGCTGCCCCTCGACTCGGGCGACGCGATCATCGGCCACCTCGGCATGTCCGGCCAGCTGCTCTTCCAGCCCGAGAGCGCACCGGACGAGGCACATCTGCGCATCCGCTTCCGCTTCGACGACGACGGCCCCGAGCTGCGCTTCGTCGATCAGCGCACGTTCGGCGGCCTGTCCGTCTCACCGGGCGGCGCCGAGCTGCCCGGCGAGATCGCGCACATCGCCCGGGACCCGATGGACCCGCTTTTCTCCGACGCCGACTTCGTGACCAACCTGCGCCGCAAGCGCACCGAGGTGAAGCGGGCGCTGCTGGACCAGACCCTGATCTCCGGGGTCGGCAACATCTACGCCGACGAGGCCCTGTGGCGCTCCAAACTGCACGGCGCCCGCCCGACCGACGCCATCACCAAGCCAGCCGCCGCGCGCCTGCTGGCCCACGTCCGCGAGGTGCTCTCGGAGGCGCTGGTCGCGGGCGGCACCAGCTTCGACGCCCTCTACGTCAACGTGAACGGCGAGAGCGGCTACTTCGACCGCTCCCTCAACGTGTACGGCCGCGAGGGCGAGCCTTGCAACCGCTGCGGCGCCCCGATCCGGCGCGAGGCCTTTATGAACCGCTCGTCCTTCAGCTGCCCCCGCTGCCAGCCCCGCCCCCGCCGCACACCGTCCTAGCGAGCCCGGGCGCCGGGGGTGGCTCTCAAGCTGGGCGCACCGGTGCGCCCACGGGCCCTTCAAAGATCCAACCGAAACTGATGCGGGCTACCGCGATGTCCGTCGTTGTCCGGACCGTTGCTCCCGCGGCCTCGCCCTACGCGGTGGGCGAGCTCACCCCTCGGGGACGATCTGCTCTGTGGGGCCTTTGTTGACGCCGATCAAGGAGCCAGTGTGCCCTTGCGATTGCCCAGATCGCCCCGGGGCGGCGAACTTCGGCGGATCTGTGAGACCGGCTTTCCTGATCGGCGGCGGTTGCTGCCTCACCGTCCGCGGTCGCTCAGCTCAGCCCAGGAGCCCGCTCCGGCAGATCTTGGCAAGTTGGCGTCGAAATGACGCGCTTACTCACCAAGATTTCGAAGCGCACAGCGAGCCCAACTGATCGGCAGTCACCGACCGCGACGACGGTGCCGAGTTGCGGGCGGACTCGTGCACTCCCGCCTCGGAAGATCGGCAGAAGCACGGGTAGGGGAAGAGGATCTGCGGGAGCGGGGTGAGCTGGGCGACCGCGGAGGGTGAGGCCGCGGGAAAGCACCCAAAACGCTCCACGTTTCCCCGGGGACCCGGCGCGACGGTCCGGACCACTGCGGACATCGCGGTAGCTCGCGTCTGGTTCGGGTTGGATTTACTGAAGGCCGCGGAGATCCCACCCACCCCGACCCCGAAAGGTCTCCAGACCACAGTGGCTCCTTGATCGGCGTTAACAAAGGCCCCCACAGAGCAGATCGTGGTCGTTTGCTGTCCCTCTAGGGGCAGCAAACGACCACGATCTCAACGAGAACCGGGGCGTGCTCGCCCACCGCGGATGATGAGGCCGCGGGAGCAACTCTCGTCGGGACCCCGGCGGCGTGCGGATGCGCCCGGCACTGTCGTCGAGTCCACCAACACCAGCCATTCGATGTTCCAGCTGCGTCCGCGTCAACGTGCACCCCCTGCCAGCGTCCGCGCGAACGTGCCATCCATGGCGTCCGGCAGGGCGCGCCACCGCGCGCCGTCACGCACCTCCACAACAAACCGGCCAGATCGCGACCGACCCGTGGCCCTTGAGGAGGCGCCCTGGCGCGGGCATGCCACCGGTTCCCCTGGGCCGTCGACTCAGGACACCGGCCGCCGCGATGTGAGTGGTCCGGACCGTTGCGCTGGGCCGAGGACGATCGCGGGTCGGCGGCACCCTGACGCCGGTGGCCCCGAAGCGGGCATCGGTCGGGGTATTCCCTGAGGCGCTACTTCCGGGGGCGCAGCGGGTCGGTCCCGGATGTCGTCGCGCGCTCGGCTCCCTAGCGTCAGTTCCTGTGAACAGGACTCAGGCGGAGGGGGAGCCCACGATGGGCAAGCGACCGGTAACGGTGCGGGTCGCGCGATGGAGCGCGGAGCACCCGTGGCGCGCAATCGCGTTGTGGGTGGTGTTCGTTGCGGTCTGCTTCGTGGGCGGCAGCGCGGCCGGCCTCAACGAGGCGACCGACGAGGACCAGGCGATCGGCGAGGCCGGCCGGGCGTCCGTGATCGAGATCCACGGTGACTTTGACGACCCGGCGGTGGAGAACGTCCTCATCACCGCCCCTAGTGGACAGTTGGACAAGGCCGCGGCGGACGCGGCGGCGGCCGACGCCATCGCCAAGATGAAGGCCACCACGGGCGTGGCGAAGGTGGACGAGGCGGTGCCGGCGCGGGACGGGTCGGCGTTGCTGATCGCGGTCACCATGGCGGGCGACCCCGACACCGCGTCGGACCGCCTCCAGCCGCTGGAGGCGACCACCGCCGAGCTGCAGCGGGCGCACCCGCAGGTGCGTATCGAGGAGGTTGGCGGGCCGTCCATCAACAAGGCGCTCGACGAGACGCTCGGCAAGGACTTCGAGCGGGCCGAGCTGCTGAGCCTGCCGGTGACGCTGGCCATCCTGATCGTCGCGTTCGGTGCGCTCATCGCGGCCGGCGTACCGGTGCTGCTGGCCATGTCGTCGGTCTTCGCGGCGATGGGCCTGTCCACGCTCGCCTCGCACCTGCTGCCGGCGACCGACACGACAAACAGCGTGATCCTGCTGATCGGACTCGCGGTCGGCGTCGACTACTCGCTGTTCTACATCCGCCGCGAGCGTGAGGAGCGGGCCAAGGGGCGCGGCCACCTCGACGCCGTCGAGATCGCGGCGGAGACGTCCGGGCACGCGGTGGTGGTTTCGGGTATCGCCGTCATGATCGCCATGGCCGGCCTCTTCCTCGCCACCGACGTGGTGTTCTCCTCGCTGGCCGTCGGCTCGATCCTGGTCGTCGCGGTCTCGGTGATCGGCTCGCTGACCGTGCTGCCGGCGCTGCTGGCCAAGCTCGGCCGCTGGGTCGACCGCCCGCGCGTTCCGCTGCTGTGGCGCCTGCAGGCGCGTCGCTCGGGTGCGCCGCGCATCTGGCCGGCCCTGCTGCGCCCGGCGCTGCGCCGCCCGCTGCTCGCCCTGGTCATCTCGGTCGGCGTGCTGCTGGCGCTCGCGGCACCCGCCGCTGGCATGAAGATGAAGTTTCCGGGGATGGAGGACCTGCCCCGCACCACAACAGCCATGCAGGCGTACGACCGGCTGACCGCGGCCTTCCCGAGCACCGGTACGGCGCACTACCTCGCCGTGGAGGCGCCGGCGGCTGAGGCGGCGCAGGTGAAGGCGGCGCTGACCACGCTGGCGCAGAAGGCCGGCGGCGACCCGCTCTTCGCACCGGTCGAGGCCGACGGGCCGGACATCGAGCAGTCCGCGGACGGCACGGTGAGCCTGCTGCAGGTGGCGACGCCGTACCACAGCCGCACCGACGAGGCCCGGCAGTCGCTGGACAAGCTCCGCGACGTGTACGTGCCCGAGGCCATGGCCGGCCTGTCCAACGTGGACTATGCCGTCGGCGGTGACGTGGCCGGCAGTGTGGACTACGCCGCGCACGTCACGAAGAAGCTGCCGCTGGTGATGGCGTTCGTACTCATCCTCACGTTCGTGGTGATGGTGCTGACGTTCCGCTCGGTGGTGGTGGCGCTGACCTCGATCGTGCTCAACCTGCTGTCGGTGGGCGCCGCGTACGGCCTGCTGGTGCTTGTCTTCCAGGGCACGTGGGCGGAAGGGCTGCTCGGCTTCACGTCGATGGGGTCGATCGTGACCTGGCTGCCGCTGTTCCTCTTCGTGGTCCTCTTCGGACTGTCGATGGACTATCACGTCTTCGTGGTCAGCCGGATCCGCGAGGCCGTCCAGCGTGGAGTGTCCAACCGGGACGCGGTGGCGTACGGCATCACGAGCTCGGCCGGCACGGTCAGCAGCGCGGCGATCGTGATGGTGGCGGTGTTCTCCATCTTCGCCACGCTGAGCACGATCGACATGAAGCAGCTCGGCATCGGCCTCGCGGCGGCGATCCTGCTCGACGCGACAATCATCCGGGCGGTCGTGCTGCCCTCGGTGATGACGCTGCTCGGGGACGCCAACTGGTGGGCGCCGCGCTTCCTGCGCAAGCGCCAGCCGGCCCGCCACGCGGAGGAGCCGGAGCGGGAGCTCGTCTCCGTCCACTGAGGAAGGTGTTACCAGGTGCGGGTTTCGGCTACCACGCCGAAGCCCGCACCTCGCCATTCCATCATCTTGCGGGCGGTGTCGGCCTGCGCGGCGGGCACACCGTAGACGAGGTGGCCGTCCCCGGGCGCCGCGCCCTCGCCGGACCACCGCTGGTAGGCGCCCCAGTCGCCGTCGAAGACGCAGAGCGCGGCGTCCAGCGCGCGGTACGCGGGTTCCACCGGCCGGCCCGGGTTGAGCACCACCAGCCCGAACCCGGCGCGGCGGGCCACCCGGACCGCCAGCGCTACGCCGCCGAGCCCGGCCAGGTCGCCCGGCGCGCGGTCCAGGAAGACCCCGTCGTGCGGCTTCGTCGCCCACCGCTCGACCGCGTCCAGCACGTCGGCTAGCGGGCGCCCGCCGTACTCGAGGTCGATCTTCGCGAAGCGTTCCATCAGTAGCGCTCGGGGTCGAAGACGGCGTGCGCGGCCAGCACCAGCCCGGCGAGGTAGGTGGCCGCGAGCGCGGTGACGGTGGCCGGCAGGAGCGTGCCGCCGGCGGCGAGGGCGGAGAGTGGGGCGGCCGCGACAAGCGCGGCCACGACCGGGCGTCCGCGCGCGGTGAGCAGGGCGGTCAGCGCCAGCACACCGCCGAGCAGCAGCACCGCCGCGCCGCTCAGCATCAGCCCGCGCGCGCCGGGGTGGCCGGACAGCTCGTACGGCAGCCGGTACGCCGCCGCGCCCAGCGCCACGCCCGCGACCAGCGGCGGCACGAGCGCACCCACGGTCACCGTGCCAAGGTCACGCACCTCACGATGAAAGGCACGCAGGTCGTCGTGGGCGTCCGCCGCGGTGGCGGCGCGGGCTTCGTGCCAGCACACCACGAAAACCAGCATGGGTACGCCCGATGCCAGCACCGCCACGTCGGACGCCGCTCGCCACACGAGCACCGCCGCGGCGCCCTGGCAGAGCGCGGCGACGACGCCGGTCACCGGGGCGTGCGTGCGGACCAGCAGCGCGCCGGCCAGCATCAACGCGGCCGCCACGGGGAGCACCTCGACCCGGTCCCACACGCCGGCCAGCAGCGCCGCGGAGGCCGCCCAGGCCGGCACCGCCCAGAGCAGCCCGGTGCGGGCGCCGGCCACCAGCGCGTACCCGGTCAGCCCCACCGCGAGTGCCAGCCGGCGGTCGGCGCCTCCCACCGGCGCCAGCAGGCACGCGGCCGCGACCAGGGGTGCGCCGGCCGCGGTGTAGAGCCGGCCACGCGCGCCGCCCCACCCGAGCACCGCCGCGAGCGCGGGCACCATCCACCCGACCCGCTCCACCTCGTCGGCGGCGGCGAGCGCGGCGGCGACCGGGGCGAGCAGCAGCGCGGAGCGGCGCAGGGCGGCCCGCAGGTACGGCCGGGGCGGGGTGCCCGGGCCGGCGGCTGGTCCAGCAGGGCGAGGACCGCCTCACCGAGCGCGAACACCGTCGGCTGCCCGTACCGCCGGGCGGCCACCCGGTCGCTGATGCCGGCCGACTCCAGCGCGGTGACCAGCTCGTCGACGTCGGCGACGCCGCCCTCGAACCGCTTGGCCAGCTCGGCGACCGCGACCGCACCGTCCACCGTGGACGCCATGGACGCCGTGGACGCCGTGGACGCCATGGACACCGGGGACACCGGGGACACCGGGGACTCCGTCACGCCGCCACCGCGTCCCGGTAGAGGTGGCCGTACGCGCGGCGCATCCCGTCCACTGTGAACAGGCGCAACGCGCGCGCCCGCCCGGCGGCACCCAGCCGCTGCCGCCGCTCGGGGTCGTGCAGCAGCTCGACGCAGGCGGCGGCCAGCGCGACAGGGTCGCCGGGCGGCACCACGACGCCGGCGTCGCCCACCGCCTCGGCCACCGCGCCGACGTCGGTGCTGACCGTGGCGCGGGCGCAGAACATCGCCTCCACCAGCGCGACAGGTGTGTGCTCGGTGACGCTCGAGGAGGTGACGACGTGCCCCGCAGCGTACGCCTCGCGACTGGACGGCACCGCGCCGAGGAAGGTCACGCTGTCGCCGAGCCGCAGCCGCTCGACAAGGCGGCGGCAGGTGCCCGCGTACCCGGCGTCCGCCTCGGGTCCGGCCAGGCGGAGCGCGGCGTGCGGCACCGCGTCGCGGACCTGCCGGAACGCGCGGATCAGCGTGTGCAGGTCCTGGTGCGGGGCGATCTGCCCGACCCAGACGAGCGCCGGCGCGACCGGCTCGATGTCCAGCGGCGCGTACCGCACCGGCTCCACGCCACCGGGCACGACCACGACCTTCGCCGGGTCCGCGCCGTCGCGCAGCTCCCAGCGCTGGTGGAAGCGGCTGGCGGAGGCGATCAGCGCGGCTTCGGCGTACCCGAGGCGGCGCAGCGCGCGGTGGTAGCGCAGCAGTACCGCCTTGACCGCGGGCGGCCCCTCGGGCGCGACGTGCGGGCGGTCCTCGCTGAGCAGGAACGGCGTGCCCGCACGCCACCGCGCCGCGAGCGCGACGAGCAGCGGTGGACCGGCCGCGACGGCGTGGCAGAGGTCGGCGGCCGGGGCCAGTACGGCCAGTGGCCGCAGCGCGTGGTCGAGGTGCGCGGCCGCGTGCCGGGCGTCCCGGACCGACAGGCGGGGCAGGGCCGGCTCGCAGCGGGCCACCTGCCAGGCGTCGAGCAGCACGTCGGCGAGGGGTACCCCGCGCAGCGGCGCCCCGCCCGCGGCGGCCAGGTCTGCCAGCAGGCGCAGGCTCTCGGCGAACATCGCCGCGCCCTGCTCACCGTCGGTCAGCAGCCCCCGGCAGAGCAGTACCCCGGCCGCGGTGGCCGCCCGCCGCCGGTGCTGGCGGGCAGCCCGTCCGGCCGGCGCGGGCCGGGGGTCGGCGATCGGGTGGAGGAGGGCGTTCACAGGCAGCGCGTACGCGGCCTCCCGCCGCGGCTGGTCGGTGCCGAGAGCGACCACGTGGAACGTGTGCCCGTCCAGGCCGTGCAGCAGCCGCTGGCACCAGTCGCCGGGACCACCCTTGACGTACGGGTAGGAGTCGTCCGTTATGAGCGCAACCCGCATGCAGGGGGCAACGATCGAGTTCGAACCGATGCGGGGTGGTTGTCAGCTACGCGACAGCTGAAGGGTCAGACCACCGAACCGAACATCTGTGTCCAGTACGGCGAGCCGTCGCTCGCGTAGGCCAGGCCGACGCCGATCGCCTTCGCGGAGCAGTTGAGGATGTTGGCGCGGTGGCCGGGGCTGTTCATCCAGCCGTCCATGACCGCGGCCGGCGTGCGGTAGCCCATGGCCACGTTCTCGCCGATCGCGTTCGTGTACCCGGCCCGCTCCGAGCGCTGCCACGGCGAGCTGCCGTCGCTGCCGGTGTGCGACATGTTGTTGTGCTCGGCCTGGTCCTCGCTGTGCAGCCCGGCCGCGCTGGCGAGCTTGGTGTTGACCTTGACAGGCCCGCAGCCGGCGGCCGCCCGCTCCTGGTTGGTGATGTCGACGACCTTGTTTTCGTCGGCCGACTGGGCGGTGCTGCCGCCGCTGGTGGTAGCCCGGGTGGTCGTCCGGCTCGGCGAGCGCTTCGGCGTCGGGCTCGTGGCGGTGCGGGGCTTGGCCTTGCTGGGTGTCGGCTTGGGGCTCGCCTTCGGGCTCGCGGTCGGTCCCGCTGTCGCGGCAAGCGCGACGCCGAAACCGCCGGTACCGCCCGCTTCGTCCGTACGCTCCGAAGCTGTCCTATTGGACCCAGAATCGCCGCTTAGGTTGGGGCGGAGCACCGCCGCACCCGCGCCGAAGGCCAGCAGGAGGACGCCGACCAGCAGCGCGAGGGCGAGGGGGCCGGGCAGGCGGCCGCTCGGCCGGTGCCGGCCGGTGTGCCTCGTCGGCGCATCGGCGTCCATGGGGTCCTTCCGGTAGGTGGGCCGAGCCGGACGGTACGGGTGCGCTCCCACCTGGGCAATCGCCCTAAGGAAGATCTAAGCCGGCGCCAAGGATCCTCTTGATCATGGCTGCCAGGCTGGAATGAGTGCGCCAATCGACGCAGCGTGGGGTGATGTGGGCCCGGTTAACTTGACGAAGTGGGGCGTCTCGGCGGAGTATAGGGGCGTCGCCAGTCGCGCCCAATCATGCCCACGCGTGCCCGTGGGCTGATAGTCGCGAAGTTAGCTGGGCGCGCGTTGGCCGGCCACTCCGGCAGCGCATTACAAGGAGACGATATGGCGAAGGCCCTCTACGGCCACGTTGGTGCGGCGCCCGATCGGCGCCTCCTCGACGAGGTCACCCGACTGCGTGCCAGGGTTCAGGCACTGGAGTTCGAGGTCACCAGGCTGCGAGCTGAAAACGACCGGCTTGCGGCGGCCGCCGCTGAAGCAGGAGACCTGCTGAGGCTGCCCGAACCGGCGTTGACCTGATCTCCCGGGCGCCGGCCTGCCGGCGCCCACCGCCGACAACTCAATCGCTACGCACACATCGCGCGCCGACACAATAAGTGGCGGCGCGCAGCTTTTTGCCATCGCTGAATCGTTAGCCACGGGGGCGAGCGCGGCGTGCCCGGTGCCCGGCCTGCGGTCGGGTTACTCTCCCAATGAGATGTCACCTGCGAGCGGATAGAAAGACGTGCATTTAAAGAGCCTGACGGTGAAGGGCTTCAAGTCCTTCGCCTCCGCCACGACGTTGCGACTGGAGCCGGGTATCACCTGCGTGGTGGGCCCCAACGGCTCCGGTAAGTCCAACGTGGTCGACGCGATCGCCTGGGTCCTGGGCGAGCAGGGCGCGAAGGCGCTACGTGGCGGCAAGATGGAAGACGTGATCTTCGCCGGCACGGCCGGCCGCGCGCCGCTGGGCCGCGCCGAGGTCACGCTCACCATCGACAACACCGATGGCGCGCTGCCGATCGACTACACCGAGGTGTCGATCACGCGGCGGATGTTCCGCTCGGGCGAGAGCGAGTACGAGATCAACGGCAGCTCCTGCCGCCTGCTCGACATCCAGGAGCTGCTCTCCGACTCCGGCATCGGCCGGGAGATGCACGTCATCGTCGGCCAAGGCCAGCTCGACGCGGTGCTGCACGCCAAGCCGGAGGACCGGCGCGCGTTCATCGAGGAGGCGGCCGGCGTCCTCAAACACCGCAAGCGCAAGGAAAAGGCGCTGCGCAAGCTCGACGCGATGCAGGCCAACCTCAACCGGCTCACCGACCTGACCGCCGAGCTGCGCCGCCAGCTCAAGCCGCTGGGCAAGCAGGCCGAGGTGGCCCGGCGCGCCGCGGGCATCCAGGCCGACCTGCGCGACGCCCGACTGCGCCTGCTCGCAGACGATCTGTCCACATTGCGCTCCACTCTGGACAAGGAGATCGCCGACGAGACCGCGCTGCGGGAGCGGCGGGAGCTTGTCGAGGAGCAGTACGGCGAGGTGGGCCGGCGGCTCGCCCAGCTGGAAGCCGCGCTGGCCGAGGACGCGCCGCTGCTGGCCGCCGCGCAGGACACCTGGTACAAGCTTTCCGCCCTCCAGGAGCGCTTCCGCTCGACCGAGCAGCTGGCCAGCGAGCGGCTGCGCCACCTGTCCGCCACGCCGGACGACGAGCGTCCCGGCCGCGACCCGGAGCACCTGGCCGCCGAGGCGGAGAAGGTGCGGGCGCAGGAGGAGGAGCTGCGGGCCGCGCTCAAGGCCGACCAGGCGCACCTCGCCGAGGCCGTGGAGCGCCGCCAGGAGCTGGAGCGGCAGCTCGCCGACGCCGAGCGGGCCCTGCGCGCCGCCGCGAAGGCGATCGCGGACCGCCGCGAGGGCCTCGCCAAGCTGACCGGGCAGGTCAACGCCGCCCGGGCGCGCACCACCAGCGCGGCCGAGGAGATCTCCCGGCTCGCCGCCGCCCACACCGACGCGCAGCAGCGCGCCGACAAGGCGCAGGCCGAAGTGGACGCCGTGGCCGCGCTCTCCAGCGAGGCCGACCGGGACAACGCCGACCTCGACGCGCAGCACGCCGAGGCGGTGGCCGCGCACGAGGAGGCCTCCGCCCGGGTGCGGGCGCTCAGCGACGCCGAGCGGGCCGCCGAAAAGGAGGCCGCGACCTGGAAGGCCCGCGAAGACGCCCTGGCGATGAGCCTGCGCCGCAAGGACGGTGCGGGTGCGCTGCTGGCCCGCGC
Organism: Phytohabitans houttuyneae; assembly: GCF_011764425.1. Classification (NCBI taxonomy): domain Bacteria; kingdom Bacillati; phylum Actinomycetota; class Actinomycetes; order Micromonosporales; family Micromonosporaceae; genus Phytohabitans; species Phytohabitans houttuyneae. The sequence goes on along the minus strand of NZ_BLPF01000001.1, from coordinate 2,531,864 downwards.
GGACCAGGTGCCCGGCCTGCTGGGCAGCCTCGCCAGCATGCTCACGGTCGCGCCGGGCCACGAGGCGGCGCTCGCCGCCGCGCTGGGCGGCCTGGCCGACGCGGTCGCCGTGGCCGGCGTCGACGAGGCCACCGAGGCCATGCGCCTGCTCAAGATCCAGGACGCCGGCCGCGCCAGCCTGCTCGTGGGCAGCCCCGGCGGCCCCGGCATGATCGGGTCGCTGGACGCCCTGCGCCCGGCCCTGCCCGACGGCGCCAAATGGGCACCGGACGTGGTCGGCTGCCCCGACCAGATCCGGCCGGCGGTGCACCGGGCGTTGCGCGACGTCGTGCTCGTGCCCGACCTCGCCGCCGCGGGCCGGCTCGTGGCCGCCAACCCCGAGCTGCGCGCGGTCACGCCCGACGGCGACGTCGTCGGTGCGTACGCGGCGGCCGGCGGCTCGGGCAAGGCCCCCAGCTACATCGAGGTGCAGGCGGCGGTCGACGAGGCCAAGGCCCGCCGCGCCGAGGCCGAAGACGTCATGGCCGGCGCCGCCGACGAGCTCACCGAGGCCCGCGCCGAGGTGGCCGTCCTCAAGGAAGCCGTCACGGTCGCCGCGGCTGCCAAGCGGGAAGCCGAGGGCCAGCGCAACGCCGCCGCCCGCCGCCTGGCCGAGCTGGGCGCGGCGGCCCGTTCCGCGAAGGCCGAGACCGAGCGGCTGGCTGCCTCCCGGGCCAAGGCCGAGGAGGCTCGCGAGCGTGACCTGGCCGCCCTCGACGACCTCGAGGAGCGGCTGCGGCTGGCCGAGGACACCGCGATCGACGAGGAGCCGGACACCGACGAGCGCGACCAGCTCGCCGGCGCCGTGCCGCATGCCCGGCAAAACGAGATGGAGGTCCGCCTCGCGGTCCGCACCGCCGAGGAGCGGGTCGCGTCCATCGCCGGCCGGGCCGACTCGCTGGCCCGCCAGGCCGCTGCGGAGCGGGCCGCCCGCGAGCGCGCCGCCGCCCGCCGGGCCGCCCGGGCCAGGGGTGCCGGCATCGCCCGCGCCGTCGAGATCGGCGCCCGCGAGGCGCTCGCCCGCGTCGCGGTCTCGCTGGCCGACGCCGTGCGCACCCGCGACGAGATCGCCCAGTCGCGGTCCGCGCGGGAGGCGGAGCTGTCGGAGGTACGCAGCGCCGCCAAGCGCCTCGGTGGCGACCTGGAGCGGCTCACCAGCGAGGTGCACCGCGACGAGGTGGCCCGCGCCGAGCAGCGCATGCGCATCGAGCAGCTGGAGATCAAGGCGGCCGAGGACTTCGGGCTCGACGTCGAGACCCTCGTCGCGGAGTACGGGCCGCAGCAGCCGGTACCGCCGACCCAGGCCGAGGTCAACGCGGCCGAGGCGGACGGCAAGCCGGCGCCCGAGCCGCTCGCGTACCACCGGCCGACCCAGGAGAAGCGGGCCGCCAAGGCCGAGCGCGAGCTGACCCTGCTCGGCAAGGTCAACCCGCTGGCGCTGGAGGAGTTCGCCGCGCTGGAGGAGCGCTTCAAGTTCCTGTCCGACCAGCTCGAAGACCTCAAGGCCACCCGCCGCGACCTGCTCACGGTGGTCAAGGACGTCGACGACCGCATCCTCGAGGTCTTCACCAGCGCGTACGAGGACACGGCCCGCGAGTTCGAAAAGGTCTTCACGGTGCTGTTTCCCGGCGGCGAGGGGCGCCTGGTGCTCACCGACCCGGAGGACATGCTCGCCACCGGTGTCGAGGTCGAGGCCCGCCCGCCCGGCAAGAAGATCAAGCGGCTCTCGCTGCTGTCCGGTGGCGAGCGCTCGCTGACCGCAGTCGCGATGCTCGTGGCGATCTTCCGCGCGCGGCCCAGCCCGTTCTACATCATGGACGAGGTCGAGGCCGCTCTCGACGACGTCAACCTGGGCCGCCTGATCACGCTGATGGCGCAGCTGCGGGAAAAGAGCCAGCTCATCATCATCACGCACCAGAAGCGCACGATGGAGGTCGCCGACGCGCTGTACGGCGTGACCATGCGCAGCGGTGTCACCGAGGTGATCAGCCAGCGCCTGTCCAACCAAGAGGAGGGCTGAGTGGTCCGCGCCCGGCCCACCGCACTGCTGGTGGACCTGGACGGCGTGCTGCGCCGCTGGGACCCGGAGGTGCCCGCGCGTATCGAGGCGGCGCACGGCCTGCCCGCCGGCGCGCTGGAGAAGACGGCGATGGACTGGTCCCGCCTGCTGCCCGCGATCACCGGCCAGGTCAGCCACGCGGGCTGGATGGCAGGCGTGGCGCAGGCACTGGAGGCGCCGCAGGCGGTCGCGCAGTGGCAGGAGTACCGCGGCGAGGTCGACCCGGACGTGCTGGGCTTCGTGCGCGAGGTGCGGGCCGCCGGCCTGCCGGTCGCGATCGGCACGAACGCCACCGACCACCTCGACGCGGACTTGGCCGCACTCGGCCTGACAGGTGAGGTCGACGCGGTCGTCAACTCCTCCGTAGTGGGCGCGCACAAGCCCACCCGCGAGTTCTTCGCCGCGGCCTGCGAGGCCCTGCACCGGATCCCGAGCCAGGTGCTGCTGGTCGACGACTCCGACCGCTTTGTACGTGGTGCCCGGGTTGTCGGCCTGTCCGCGTACCGCTGGAACGGCCCCGCCGATCTGCCCTACCTGCGCGCCGCCCTCGGCCTGGCCTGAAGCTGGTCAATCGGCCGGCTAGAGCGCGTTCGCCGGGTTTGTCCTTACTGTCGCCGCGAAGAGAATGTGAACACGCCTCGGTTATTTTTGATATTGGGTGGGCCCGAAAAAGAACCGGGCTCACCTGTGTCATAGAAGGGCGGGGGCGATGCGGATCGAGACCCACGAGGTCTTGCCGGCCGCCATGCTCGAGGAGGCGTGGCGGCTGTACGCGGAGGCATTCGAAGAGCTGCGCACCGTGGCGGTGCAACGGCACGTGATGACGCGGTCGGAGTTCGACGAGCACATGGCCGACCCGCGGATCCGCAAGTACGTTGTCCGCCACCCGGACGATGAGCACCTGGCGGCGCTGTCCACGATCACGAACGATCTGGAGGCGGTGCCGCTGATCTCGCCGGACTACTTCCGGCACCGGTGGCCGGCGCAGTACGCCGAGCGCCTGATCTGGTATGTCACGTTCAACGCGATCCACCCCGACCACCGCGGCAGCGGCATCTTCGAGCTGATCGTCGAGGCGATGCGCCAGGTCGTGGTGGGCTCGCGAGAGCGGCCGGGCATCGTCGGGCTGGACTTCTGCCGGCGCAACGAGGAGCGGTACAAGCTGCCGCAGGCGATCGACGGCGCACTCGGCCGGCTCGGCAGCGTCGAGAGCCACCGCCTCGACACCCAGGCGTACTGGTGCTACGAGCTGCCGGCGGCGTCCTGAGTGGCCTCCGGCAGCACCGCGAGGGCCAGCCACCGCTCGGTGAACTCCTCGGCGCTCACCGGCGCGCTCCACAGGTGACCCTGCCCCACCGTCACGCCCAATGTGGACAGTACGTCCTGCTGGGTCGCCGTCTCCACGCCCTCCGCGACCACGGTGAGCTTGAGCGCGGTGCTCATCGCGACGACCGCGCGCACGATCTCCTCGTCTTCGGCGTCGGTGCCCAGACCGTCCACGAAGGACCGGTCGATCTTCACGCCGGTCACCGGGTGGCGCCGCAGGTAGCCGAGCGCGGAGAAGCCGGTGCCGAAGTCGTCGACGACCATCTTCACGCCGAGCCGGCGCAGGTCGAACAGCACCTGGTCGGTGACGGTGGACGCGTCGATCATCACCGACTCGGTGATCTCCAGGACCAGGCCGGAGCGTGGCACGTCCCACCGCCGCAGCGCCTCGGAGACCTTGCTTGGCAGCGTGGGGTCGCGCAGCTGGCGGGGGAGACGTTTACCGATACCCAGAAGTCCGGGCTGATCAGGCTGTCGGCCCGCCACGCGGCGACCTGGCGCAGCGTTTCGTCAAGCACCCAGCGACCGATCGCGGAGATCAGCCCACTGTCCTCCGCGATCGGGATGAAGACGGCCGGTGAGATCGGCCCGCGCACCGGGTCGCTCCACCGGATCAGGGCCTCGGCGCCGACCAGCTCGCCGCTGCCCAGCTCGACGATCGGCTGGTACGCCAGGTGCAGCTGCCCGGTCGACAGCGCCTGCCGCAGCGCGAGCTCGATCTCGACCCGCTCGCGCACCCGTTCGTGCATCGAGGCGTCGAACTCGGTCCACCGGCCGCGGCCGTCGGACTTGGCCCGGTACATCGCGGTGTCGGCGTCGCGCATCAGGGCCTCGGCCGTCACGGCGGCGACGGCGGGCACCGGCGCCATGCCGGCGGTGGTGCCGACGACGCCGATCGACGGGGTGATGACCACTTCGGCGCTGCTGACCTGTACCGGCGCGTTGAGCCGTTCCATGATCTGCTCGACGAGCGTCACCGTCTCCTGGCGGGTGCCCAGCCGGGCGACCACGAACTCGTCGCCGCCCACGCGGGCGACCATCGCCGGCTGCGGCACGGTGTCGCGCAGCCGCCGCGCCACCTCCACCAGCAGGTGGTCGCCGGCCTCGTGCCCCCACGAGTCGTTGACCAGCTTGAAGCCATCGAGGTCGAGGAAGAGCACCCAGACGGCGACCTCGGCGGAGGAGGTCTTGGGCGGCGGGGCGGTGGAGAGCAGGCGGCCGATCTCGCGGGCCAGCATGAGCCGGTTGGGCAGGCCGGTCAGCGGGTCGTGGGTGGCCTGGTGCTCGGACTTGAGCTGGGCGTCCGCGTAGTCCCGTACCGCGGCGACGGCCCGCGCGACGAGCAGCGCCACCATCGCGGTGCCGCCGGCGGCGAGCGCGACGTGCTCGGCGTGGCCGTGCTCGACGAGCGGGATCAGCAGAAACGGCACGAGCATCGCCGGCATGATCACCAGCAGCCGCCGCAACGACCAGGTCTGCACGGGCACGGACGTCGGGCGGGTCAGGTCGGCCACCGACGGGTGCAGCGCGGCCGCGCCGATCGCGGTGCACGACAGCAGGAACGGCACGTCGATGATCCGGCCGCCGGTGAGGTGGCCGGACGCCCCGATGATCGCGTACGCCAGGTCGCCGGCGAGCAGCAGCAGGATTCCACATAGGAGCAACATGTACGCCGGGCGGCGGCCGCTGGTCGTGAACGCGAGGCTGACCAGCAGCAGCACCAGAACGACGTCGAAGAGCGGGTACAGGCCGGCCAGGACGGACACGACCCGCGGCCGCCCCTCGATCGACGCGGCCGGGATGGCCAGCAGCAGCGTCGTGGCGAGGCCGGCGCCCACGCAGACGATCAGCCCGTCGATGATCGCGTGGCGCTGCATGACGCTGCGGGCCCGCAGCAGTCCGCCCAGTGACAGGGCCATCAGCACGTAGCCGGAGACCGTGAAGGCGTCTCCCAGCAACGCCTGCCACCCCATGCGCTCGACCGACCACGGCCGCAGCAGCGCACCGATCAGGAACGTGGTGCCGGCCGCGCCGAGCAGGTACCACGGGTGGTGGGGAGCGGCGTGGTGCAGGCGGGGCGCGCTGAGCATGGCGGCGACGGCGGCGAGCGCGACGGTGGCGAAGACCGCGGCGGCCACGAGGTCGCCGGCGGCGACGTAGAGTACTCCGGCGGCTACGCCAGCGGCGAGGAAGAGGGCGGACGCGACCCCAGAGGCTCTGCTATCCCTGGGCGGGGCAGGCTCCTCTATCTGTATCGCCCCCTGCCAATGTGCTGCGCCGGGCTGATCAACAACAGCGCACACAGTACCAAGTTGGCGCGGCCGGGCGCCGGGAAACTTTGGGGACGACCTGTCAGAGTCCTGTCATTCAGTCGCCTGTCTCACCGTCGATGCGCTCGCGGATGAGGTCAGCGTGGCCGTTGTGGCGGGCGTACTCCTCGATCATGTGGACGAAGACCCACCGAAGGCTGATCTCGGCGCCGGTCCGCTCGCTGATAAAGGTCTCGTCCAGCGACCGCCCCTCGACCGCCGCCTTGGCCAGCTCCACCTCCGCGCGGAACGTCGCGAAGTCGGCGGCCGCGTCCGCGGTGTCCACGTCTGCGAACTCGCCGTCCGGGTTGTCGTCGGTGTAGTAGATGCGCGGCAGGCCGGCGTCCCCGCCGGCCCGGCGCCGGAACCACGCGCGCTCCACGTCCGCCATGTGCCGCACCAGACCCAGCAGGCTCAGTGACGACGGTTCGACACTGCGGCGCCGAAGCTGCTCGGCGGTCAGGCCCTGGCATTTGTACAGCAGGGTGTCGCGGTGAAAGTCGAGCCAGCCTTCCAGCATGGCCCGCTCGTCGGCGACGTACGGCTCGTGGCGGCGCTCGATCTGCGGTGCGGTCCAGGTCATGAAGAGCATTCTTCCTGGTACCGCGCCCGCGGTGATCACCGGTCGATGGCCCGCTCCAGGTGGCGCACGCAGCGCAGCTCGCCGATCGTCTCGCCGACCGGGCGGTCGAGGTACGCCTCGTCGAGGTCGGCCAGGCGGGTGTGCGGCCCGAGGTGGCGGATCAGCTCCAGCGAATCGCCGTACGGCTCCAGCAGCGGCCGGCCGCCGGCGACGCTGTGCCCGGGCTGGCGGATGCGGTCGAGGTCGGAGCGGTCCAGGAACGGCGCCTCCGCGTCCGCGGCCACGAACATCCGCCGGTACAGCGCGACGTAGTCCTGCTGGCTGGTGCCGCCGACCGCCACGACGCCGGGCAGCAGGCAGCGCACGAGGTAGGCAAGGATGCGGTCCGCGTACAGCACGCCGGCACGCAGGGCCTCGGCCACGGCCGCCGGCTCCATGGGTACCGGCAGTGGCGCCCCGTTTGTCTCGACGATCCACTGTGCACCCGCGCCGGTGCCGGTCAGAACGACCTGGTGCAGGCGGCTGCCCTTGCGCAGCCACAGGAAGTCGGGCGCGGCGTTGTTGACGGTGAGGTTGGCCGGGTCGGCGACAAGGCGCCGCTTGGCGCGCAGGAACGCGTCCCGCACCTGCGGGTCGAACAGCAGCGCGAAGACCGGGCTGGCCGGGTCCTCGACGTGCAGGGCGACGCACTCGGAGACGACGGCCTCGTCGATCTGCACCCGGCGTACCCCGTGGTCGAGGTCGAGGCCGGCCCAGATCTCGTCGTTGGCCATCCGGTACGCGGTCGGCGCGTCCGGCGCCTTCAGGCCGGTCAGCGGCCCCAGCACCGGGTCGGACGCGATGTCGTGGCGGGTGCCTTCCAGCGGCTCGAACGCCATCTCCAGCGGTCCGGGCAGGCCGCAGAAGGAGGAGTTCTTCAGCGTCGTCTTGGACAGCGGGTACACGCTGAACAGCCCGCCGCGGGTGCGCAGGAAGGTCGGGCCGAGGACCGGTGCGCGGCGGGCCAGGCAGCTCACGATCGAGCACTGGTTGACCACCGCCACCGTGGCGCCGGCCTCCCGGCTGGCGACGTGGAAGAGGTAGTTGTGCAGGAACGTCTCCGCGTCCAGCAGCAGGTTGGAGTGGTCGGCCTGCTGGATGACCGGTACCCGCAGCAGGTGCTCGCAGGTCGCGTCGACATCGGTGTCACCGTGCGCGCGCAGGTACGTCTCCACCGCCTGGGCCAGGCGCAGCCGGTGCGAGTTGTACTGGGACTGCGGGGCGGGCACCAGCGCGCGCAGGTAGGCGCGCAGCGGTAGGTCGAGCGCGCGTGCGAGCTGCACGCCCAGCTCGGACCCGCCCGCCACCAGGCGATGGACCCGGTCCGCGGCGGGGTACGCGGCGGGCCGGTCGAGCAGGGTCCCCGTGTGGGTGGACAATCCGGGCCTCCATCAGGTGCGGAATCTTCACCTTCCTGACGGAGACAGGGTCGTTCGGGGTTGGATGAACCTCGATCAAACTCCGGTCCAGTTTCTGCATGGTTCCTGTGAAGAGAATGTGAAGCCGTTCGGACATTGACCAGTGTCTGTGGGTAGCGGATCGTTGACTCATCCACATCTATTTATGGGGGACTGGATGCGTTACCACACAAGGCTTCTCGCTGGGCTGATCGGGCTGCTCGCGGCATTCGTCATGGCCGCACCCGCGGCCGCCGCCGCATCCGCGCCCGCCGCCGCGCCGGCACAGGCGGCCGCGATCCCACCCGCCCAGTACTGCGACATCCGGATTTCCGTGCCGGCGCACTGGAACAACGGCTACATCGTCGACATCTACATAAAGAACATTTCGAACGTACCGGTCACCTGGTCGGCATCCGTCGTGATCCCGCCGCCCGGCTACATCATCCAGGCGTGGAACGTCACCGTCACGGTCAGTGGCTCCACCGTGTGGCTCCGGCCCTGGAACCCGATCCTGCAGCCCGGCCAAGCCGTCAACTTCGGCTACGTGGGCAGCGGCCCGCTCGTCCTGCCGCAGGTCACCTGCCAACCGGCCGCCGGCGCCTGACGCGGGCGGTCCTCGGAGCGAGGTCCACGGCGGCGACCTCACGCAGGTCGCCGCCGGTGGTCGTGCCCTCGATCAGCACCCGTGCGGTGTGGCCGTCGTGCGTCAGCGTGCTCACCGCGTTGCCGAAGTACGGACCGGCCAGCTTCTTCCACCGGACCGTGGGCGCGGCCACCTTCGCCGCGCGGGCCAGCGCCCGGGCCACCGTGGCCGGTCCACGCCACCAGCCGAGCCGCAGCACCGGGCGCATCAGCGACTGGAGCTGGTTGTGCACCGGTGAGCAGGTCAGCTGGTGCACGGGCGCGGCGACCGGGCGGGCGCGGAAGGCGGCGCGGGCCACGTACGAGTGGTGCACGTCGCCGGAGAGCACGCTGATCGACGCCGCGCCCGACGAGCCGACCTCGGCGAAGAGCGCGGCCAGCGAGTCGAACGAGCGCTGGAAGGCCGCCCAGTGCTCCAGGTCCAGCACCCGGCGCTGCCGCTCGGCAAACCTGGACACCCACGGGCGGGCCGAGCCGGCCAGCCGCTCGTTCCACGCCTCCAGGTGGTGGATGCCGGGCGGCAGCAGCCACGGCAGCGACGAGCCCACCACAAGGTGGTCGAAGTCACCCCGGGCCAGCTCGGCGAACCAGGCCCACTCGCCCGGCGGCAGCATCGCGCGGTGGTCCGGGTCGAGCACCCGGCTGCACCGGTTGTCCAGCACCACGAGGCGGGTGCGGCCCAGGTCCAGCGCGTAACTCCACTGGTACCCGGGCGCGCCGTCGGCCTCCTTGTCGACCTCGGTGGCGAAGTCGCGCAGCACCTCGGTGGCGTCGTCGGCGGAGGCCAGCACCTTCTGGTACACCGGGTCGGCGGCGATCTGGTCCGGGTCGAGGTTGCCCAGGTGCTGGTAGACCCAGTACGAGGCGAGGCCGCTGGCGATCCGCTCCGGCCACCACGGCTGCTCGCGCACATCACGGCGCCAGGAGGCGGAGGAGTTCCAGTCGTCGATGATCTCGTGGTCGTCGAAGATCATGACGCTCGGCACGGTGGCGAACAGCCACCGGATCTCCGGGTCGCACCACGACTCGAGGTAGAGCTGCGTGTACTCCTCGTACGAAACGACCTGGTTGTCGGGCTTGTGCTTTTCATGCCCGCGGCGGCGGCGCAGGAAGCGTTTGACCGCGGGGGAGGGTATGTCGGCGTAGACCTGGTCACCGAGCAGGACCAGCAGGTCAGGTGCCGGGTCCGCGCCGGTCATCAAGCGCCGCGAGTACGCGTCCAGCGCGTCCGGCGGCAGCTGCCGCGGTGTGGCGTGCTGGGTGGTCTCCCGGCACGAGCCGAAGACGAGGCGCACCGGCTGATCGGCGTCGTCACCCGAACGGGTGCGGATCACGCTCGGCGGGTACGGGCTGTCCGGCTGGGGCCACACGCGGGCATCGTCGACGAACACCTCGTACTCCGTCGCGCTGTCCAGGGTGAGCCCTTCGACCACCACGATCGCGTAATGGTGGCCGTACGCGCTGAATGTCGTCGCCTCCCCAGCGGCCGGCCCAGCGGTCACCCGCACGGTGGCGGGCGCACTGGTCTCCACCCAGATCGTGGCGCGGGTGCCGGCTACCCGGCGCAGTACCGGGCCGATGACAAGCTCAGCGGACAAGGGTCTGACCTCCCGTCGGGGGACTGGGGACCATCCTCTCTACCCGAGATCGCTGTGCGCTAGGCACGAGCCTCACGGTGTGGGCCGCGCGGCCATCTGTCAGGATTTCCGCATGGAGTACGTCGTCATCGCGCTCGTCCTGCTGGGCGTGCTCGTGCTCGGTGGCCTGGGGCTCGTGGTGCCCCGCCTGCGCCGCCGTCCCGAGCTGCCGCCGCCACCGGCCCCACCCGCGCAGGTGGAGACAGCGCCGGCGGAGGTCGAGCCGCGCCCGACGCAGGTCGAGCCCGAAGCGGTGCCGACCGCCCCTGAGCTGGAAGTTCCCGAGCCGACAGCGGGCCGGCTGGTCCGGCTGCGGACCCGGCTGTCCCGCTCGCAGAGCGTCCTGGGCAAGGGTCTGCTCGGCCTGCTGTCCCGCGACCGGCTCGACGACGACGTCTGGGACGAGGTCGAGGAGAGCCTGATCACGGCCGACGTCGGCGTGGAGGCCACCCGGGAGATCGTCGACCGCCTCCGCGAGCGCACCCGCGTGCTCGGCACCCGCAGCCCCGACGAGCTGCGCACGCTGCTGACGGAGGAGCTGGTCACGGCGCTCGACCCCAGCCTGGACCGCTCGCTGAAGAGCGACGGCAAGCCCACGATCGTGCTGGTCGTCGGCGTCAACGGCTCGGGCAAGACCACCACCTGCGGCAAGATCGCCCGGGTCCTCGTCGCCGACGGGCGCACCGTCGTGCTCGGCGCGGCGGACACATTCCGCGCCGCCGCCGCCGACCAGCTGGCCACCTGGGGCGGCCGCGTCGGCGCGGACGTGGTGCGCGGTCCGGAAGGCGCCGACCCGGCCAGCGTGGCCTTCGACGCGGTCCGTCGCGGCATCGAGACCGGGGTCGACACGGTGCTCGTCGACACCGCCGGCCGCCTGCAGAACAAGGTCGGCCTGATGGACGAGCTCGGCAAGGTCAAGCGGGTCGTGGAAAAGCACCAGCCGGTCGACGAGACCCTGCTCGTGCTCGACGCGACCACCGGGCAAAACGGCCTGGAGCAGGCCCGGGTGTTCACCGAGGTGGTGGATGTCACGGGCGTCGTGCTGACCAAGCTCGACGGCACCGCCAAGGGCGGCATCGTCATCGCGGTGCAGCGCAAGCTGGGCATACCCGTAAAGCTTGTCGGTCTGGGCGAGGGCCCGGACGACCTCGCGCCGTTCGAGCCGCGCCAGTTCGTCGACGCGCTCCTTGGCACGGACGCGTAACCTCGGGTGACCTACCGCGATCAGGCGCCGCGCCTCGGGAGACCGTACGTGACTTCGCATGAGATCCCGCTCCGCGGCGGGAACGTCAGCACCGTGGTGCGCGTGGGGGACACCGTCCGGCGCAACGCCGGCCCGTGGACCCCGTCGGTCCACGCGCTGCTGCGCCATCTGGAGTACGTCGGCTTCACCGGCTCCCCCCGCGCCCTCGGCATGGACGAGCGCAACCGCGAGGTGCTCTCCTACCTGGAGGGTGAGTGCGGGGAGTACCCGCTGGCCCCGCACTGGGTGACCGACGAGGCGCTGGTCACGGTGGCCACGATGCTGCGGATGTTCCACGACGCGCAGTACGGGTTCAACCCGCCGGCCAACGCCGTGTGGCGCTCCTTCGGGCCGCCCCCGCCGGACACCGAGGTCATCTGCCACCACGACGCCGCCCCGCACAACGTCATCTGGCGCCCGGACGGCACGCTCGCCCTGATCGACTTCGACCTGGCCTCGCCCGGCGCGCGGATCTACGACGTGGCGTACGCGGCGTGGACCTGGGTGCCGCTGTTCTCCGACCGCGACTCGTACACGCTGGGCTGGAAGCGGCCCAACCGGCCGCGCCGGCTGCGCCTGTTCGCCGACGCGTACGGGCTGATCCCGCGTGACCGCCACCGCCTGGTGCGCACGATCCGCAAGCGGATCGTCGACCACGTGGAGGGCATCCGGCGGATGGCGGCGGCCGGCGACCCGGCGTTCGTGCGGATCGTGCACAAGGGGCACCTGCGCCGCCCGATGCGCGACCTTCGCCTCCTGGACTACGAGCGGCACACGCTGGAGTACGCACTCCGGTAAAACGGCGTTTGATAAACCTGACCGTCCGTTCGGCTGAGACGACCCCATCCGTCCAGCGGGTTTGAGGCTTTCTTCACACGTACGAAACAAAGCGTGACGTCACGGAAATCACGCAGGCACCGTGCGCGAAACCTCGGGGCTAGAAGCTTCCGCGCAACCGGCGTTCGGGCACCGCTGCCCTGTTCCTGCCGGAGGGAGGCAACCTACCGAGAGGAGGCAGCGTGGAGATCAATACCGGGAATACCGCCTGGTTGCTCCTGTCGTCTGCGCTCGTGCTGCTCATGACGCCGGGTCTGGCCCTGTTCTACGGAGGCCTCAACCGGTCCAAGGGCGTGCTCAACATGATGATGATGAGCTTCAGTGCCATCGGGCTCATCTCCGTCCTATGGGTCATCTACGGCTTCACCCTGGCGTTCGGCACCAACGACAACGCCGGGGTCAACGACTTCATCGGCAACTTCACCCAGTACCTCGGCACCGAGACCGACTTCATCGGCGAGGAGTGGCTGTTCCTCGGCGCCGGTACGGGCATCCCGACGTACGTGTTCATGGCGTTCCAGATGATGTTCGCCATCATCACGGTCGCCCTGATCAGCGGTGCGGCATCCGACCGGCTCAAGTTCGCCGGCTGGCTGCTGTTCGCCTTCGGCTGGTTCACGCTCTGCTACGTCCCGGTCGCGCACTGGGTGTGGGGCGGCGGCTTCATCGGGGCGGACATCAAGGCGCTCGACTTCGCCGGTGGTACCGCGGTGCACATCAACGCCGGTGCCGCAGCGCTCGGCCTGGTGCTGATCCTCGGCAAGCGGGTCGGCTGGCCGAAGGAGAGCTTCAAGCCGCACAACGTGCCGTTCGTGATGCTCGGCGCGGGCCTGCTGTGGTTCGGCTGGTTCGGCTTCAACGCCGGCTCCGAGCTGACCGTCGACGGCACCACCGCCGTCGCGTTCGTCAACACGCAGGTCGCCACGGCCGCGGGTGTGCTGGGCTGGATCATCGTGGAGTGGATCCGCGACGGTAAGCCGACGCTGGTGGGCGCCTCGTCCGGCGCCGTCGCCGGCCTTGTCGCGATCACTCCGGCCTGTGGCTTCATCGCGCCCATCCCGGCCGTGATCCTCGGCATCATCGCCGGTGCGGTCTGCGCCCTGGCGGTCAGCCTGAAGTACCGCCTCGGCTTCGACGACTCGCTCGACGTGGTCGGCGTGCACTTCGTCGCCGGCTGGATCGGCTCGCTGTCGATCGGCTTCTTCGCCACGCTCCAGGTCAACTCGGCGATCGAAGGCCTCGGCGCGAGCGAGGGTCTGTTCTACGGCGGCGGCGCGACTCAGCTCGGGCGGCAGTTCCTCGCCAGCGGCATCGTGTCGATCTACTCGTTCGCCATCGCCGCGGTGATCGCTCTGATCGTGAAGTCCACGATCGGGCTGCGGACCTCGACCGAGTCCGAGGTCGACGGCATCGACGTGGCGGAGCACGCGGAGAGCGGCTACGACCTGTCCCCGGCCGCGGGCAGCAGCGGCGCGTTCGCCCAGGCGGGTATCGCGTCGCCGGTCAGCAGCGCGGCACCGGCCAAGGCGCCGGTGAGCGAGAAGGTCTCCGGTTAACCTCGGACCGATGGAGGGATTGAGCATGAAGCTGGTGACCGCGGTCATCAAGCCGTACCAGCTGGACGCCGTGAAGGAGGCGCTGCACGCCCTCGGCGTCGCCGGCCTCACCGTCAGCGAGGTCCAGGGTTACGGACGCCAGAAGGGTCACACCGAGGTGTATCGGGGTGCCGAGTACACGGTGGAGTTCCTTCCAAAGATCCGGGTCGAGGTGCTGACCGACGAGATCGACGTCGAGAAGGTCGTCGACGCGGTCGTCACGGCGGCACGCACCGGAAAGATCGGTGACGGAAAGGTGTGGGTTACGGCGGTGGAAGACGTCGTCCGGGTCCGCACCGGTGAGCGCGGTCTGGACGCGCTCTGAGAGAGATCAGCGACAAGGTCGGTGCCGCCGCACGCGTGGAGCGTGCGGCGGCGCTTGACATGTGGCTCCGCTCGCTTGTGTCGGCCTGGCCGCCCGGAGTCGCGCTCGTCGCCTTCGGTGGCCTTGGCCGGCTCCAGTGCGCCCCGCACAGCGACCTCGACCTGATCCTGCTGCACACCGGCGTGCCCGGCATCGACAAGGTCGCCTCGTCGCTGTGGTACCCGATCTGGGACTCGCGGATCGGCCTCGACCACTCGGTGCGCACGATCCCCGAGGCGCTTTCGGTCGCGCACGACGACGTCAAGGTCTCGCTCAGCCTGCTCGACGCGCGCCACGTCACCGGTGACCGCGACCTGACCCAGCAGCTTGTCGAGGCGGCCGCCGAGCAGTGGCGGCGCACGGCGGTACGCCAGCTGGCGCGGCTGCGCGAGATCACGCTGAGCCGGTGGAAGGCGCACGGCGAGCTGGCGTTCCTGCTCGAAGGCGACCTCAAGGAGGCCGCGGGCGGGCTGCGCGACGTCGGCATCCTGCGGGCCATCGCGCAGGGCGGGCTGGCCGACACGATGCGACCGGCGGTACGCGCCGCGCACCTGCGACTGCTCGACACCCGCGACGCGCTGCACGCGAGCGTGGGCCGGCGGGTCGACCGGCTGGTGGCCCAGGAGAGGGCCACGGTGGCCCGCATGCTGGGCCTGGACGACGGCGACGCGCTGCTGCGCCGGGTGGCAAGCGACGCCCGCACCGTCACGCACGCTCTCGACGACGGCTGGCGGATGGCCGACCGGCTCCGCTCCGGGCGGCGTCGGGGCGCCGACGGCAAGCCGCAGCGGCGGCCGGTCGCCCGCGACGTGGTCGAGCAGGACGGCGAGCTGGTGCTCGCGCGTGCCGCGATCGGCGCCCGTCCCGACCCGAGCTTGTCCCTGCGGGTCGCCGCCGCCGCGGCGGTCACCCAGCTGCCGATCGCGCGGGCCACCTGCGAGTGGCTGGCCGCGTACTGCCCGCCGCTGCCCGCGCCGTGGCCGCCGGAGGCCCGCGACGCGCTCATCACGCTGCTCGGCGCCGGCATGGGACTGGTGCCGACCTGGGAGACCTGCGACCGGTACGGGCTTGTCGACGCCTGGCTGCCCGAGTGGACCCGGATGCGCAGCCTGCCGCAGCACAACCCCGTGCACCGCTTCACACTCGACCGCCACCTGGTGCAGGCCGCGTACGAGGCGACCGCCTTCACCCGCGAGGTGGGCCGCCCCGACCTGCTGCTGGTCGGCGCCTTCCTGCACGACGTGGGCAAGGGCCTGCCCGGCGACCACAGCATCGTCGGCGCGCCGGTCGCGGCCGCGGTCGCCCAGCGCATCGGCCTGCCGCCGCAGGACGTGGCGGTGATCGAAAAGCTGGTCCGCCTGCACCTGCTCCTGCCCGAGGTGGCCACCCGCCGCGACCTTTCCGACCCGGTGACGATCCGCAGGGTCGCCGACGCGGTGGGCGACACGACCACGCTGAGCCTGCTGCACGGCTTGGCCCGCGCCGACGCCCAGGCCACCGGCCCGGCCGCCTGGTCGGACTGGAAGGGCCGGCTGATCGCCGACCTGGTGCGCCGGGTGCACATCGCGCTGGACACCGGCGTGCTGCCCGCGCCCCCGAAGCCCGATCCGGCGCTGGTGGCCGGTCCGCTGCCGGTCGTACACCTCGATGGTGAACGTGTCGCGGTGGCCGCGGCCGACCGGCGCGGCCTGCTCGCCGCGGTGGCCGGTTGCCTTGCCCTGCACCGCCTGGAGGTGCTGACCGCCGACGCGTCCACGGTGGACGGTCGGTCGCTGGTGGAGTTTCGGGTGCGCCCGCGCTACGGCACCCCGCCGGACTCCCTCGCGCTCGCCAGCGACCTGCGCCGCGCTGTCTCCGGCGACGTTTCGGTGACCCAGCGCCTGCGCGGGCGGGCACTGGCCGCCCGGTCCAGCGCGTCGGCGGCGGCGTCCCGCGTGGTGTGGCACCGCGAGGCCGCCACCGACGCGGTGATCCTGGAGCTGCGCGCGGCCGACGCGCCCGGCCTGCTCTACCGGGTGACGTCCGCGCTGGACGAAGCGGGTGCCCAGGTGCGCGCGGCCCGCATCTCCACGCTGGGCACCGACGTCGTCGACGCGTTCTATCTTGTCGGCGGCTGGGCGGAGGAGGCCGAGCGGGACAAGATCGAGGCGGCGGTGCTGGGCGCCGCGGGCTGACCACAGCGGTTGGCCGCGCCGCGTTCGGCCGAATGCTTGCGGAAAAGCGCTGCACCGCCGCGCCACCAGGAGAAGATGTGCCGGTGACACGGACCTTGGTCGCGGTCTTCGCCCATCCCGACGACGACGCCTACGGGATCGCCGGCACCGTCGCCTTGCACGCCTCCGACCCGGACTTCCGGTTTGTGCTGGTGCTCGCGACCGACGGCGCCGCCGGCGACATCCGCGAGGGGTTCGCGGCGACCCGGGAGACGCTCGGCGCCATCCGGCGCGGCGAGGACGCGGCGGCGTGGCGGGCGCTGGGGCGGGAGCCGGACCGGCACGAGTGGCTCGGCTACGACGACGGGGCGGTCGACAAGGTGCCGCGCGACGAGCTCGTCGCGCGGATCGCCGCAATCCTGGCCGAGGAGCGTCCCGACGTGGTGGTCACGTTCGGCCCGGACGGCATCTTCGGCCATCCCGACCACATCGCCGTCGGCGCGGCGACCGACGAGGCCTTCCACCGGCTCGCTCCGGGAGCGGCCGGCGGGTTTCGGCGGCTGTGCCACGGTGCGGTACCGGAGTCGGTGTTCAGCCGGTGGAACGATCAGCGCGCGTCGATGGGCCTGCCCGTCTTCGAGCCGACCCGGATGTACCACATGCGGGGCGTGCCGGACGACCGGATCGGCGTCGTCGTCGACTGCCGCCCGGTGGCCGACCGCAAGGTCGCCGGCCTGCTGGAACACCGCAGCCAGCACCACGTGATGTCGGACGACCCGGCGGACACCGAGCGGTGGAAGCGGGTGGTCGGCCGCGAGTGGTGGGTCGTGGCCTGGCCCGAGCGGCCGCCCGGCGCGCCGATGCTCGGCGACGTCTTCGACGGCCTGGACTGAGCGCGTACGTCAGCGGGCGTACACGCACTCACGCTCGGCGGCGGACGCCCGGGGGCGGCCTTCGCGCGAGGGTGGGGGCATGTTCCCAGTGGAGACCCACGAGCTCACCAAGCGGTACGGGCAACTCGTCGCCGTCGACAAGGTGAGCCTCACCGTACGGCCCGGAGAGGTCTACGGGTTTCTCGGCCCGAACGGAGCCGGGAAGACGACAACGCTGCGGATGCTGCTCGGGCTCGTGCGGCCGTCCGCGGGCACGGTGCGGCTGTTCGGCAAGGACATCGCGCAGAGCCTCGGCGACGTCGGCGCGCTGATCGAGGGGCCGGCCTTCTACCCGTACCTGTCGGGGCGGGACAACCTGCGCGTCCTCGCCCGCTACGCCGGGTGCCCGGCCGGGCGGGTCGGGCTCGTGCTGGACCTGGTGGACCTGACCGACCGGGCCGGGGACCGCTACGGCACGTACTCGCTCGGCATGAAGCAGCGCCTCGGCGTGGCCGCCGCGCTGCTCAAGGACCCCAAGCTGCTGATACTCGACGAGCCGACAAACGGCCTCGACCCCGCCGGCATGGCGGACATGCGGCGGCTGATCCGGCGGCTCGGCGCGGCTGGCAAGACCGTGCTGCTGTCCAGCCACATGCTCGGCGAGGTCCAGCAGATCTGCGACCGGGTCGGCGTGGTCTCCGGCGGCCGGCTGATCGCCGAGAGCACCGTCGCCGAGCTGCGCGGCGGCGCGCGGCTGCGGGTGGTGGCCGACCCGCTCGACGAGGCGGCCGCGCGGGCTCGCGCGCTGCTGGGCGAGGACCGGGTGCGCGTGGAGGACGGCGCGCTCGTGCTCGACGTCGAGGCGGGCAAGGCGGCCTGGGTGAATTCCGAGCTGGTGGGCGCCGGCATCGACGTGAGCGAGCTGGGCGTGCGCGAGCGGGAGCTGGAAGACGTCTTTCTGGAGTTGACACATGTGGGGTAGTACGCGAGCCGAGATCACCAAGCTTGTGCGGCGACCGGCGAGCTGGCTGCTGCTGGCCGTTGCCGTCGTGTTGAGCCTGACCTTCACCTACCTGGTCCCGTACGCGGGTGCGAACGGCACCGCCGACGGGGCGCCCAACGCCACCCGGGGCATCGCCGAGACGCTCCCCGACCAGCTGGTCGGCAACTCGATCGGCGGGCTGCCGGTCTTCGCCGGCGCGATCCTGCTGATCCTGGGCGTGCTGGCGGTCGGCGGCGAGTACGGCTGGGGCACCTGGAAGACGCTGCTGGCGCAAGGGCCGTCACGGCTTACCGTGTACGCCGCGAAGGTCACCGCGGTCGCGTTGGCCAGCCTCGCGATCGTGCTGGCCCTGTTCGCGGCCGGCGCGGTGACCAGCGCGGCGATCGCTGCCGCCGAGGGTGCACCGGCACACTGGCCGTCCGCCGTGGACCTGCTCGCCGGCATCGGCGCCGGGTGGCTGATGGCCACCGTGTGGGCCGGCCTCGGCGTGGTACTCGCCGTCGCGCTGCGCGGCGTGGCGCTGCCGATCGGGCTGGGCCTCGTGTGGCTGATGGCCGTGCAGAACCTGCTCTCCGCGATCGCCGCCCCGCTGCTGGACTGGGTGGCGGCGCTGCAGGAGTGGCTGCCCGGCCCGAACGCGGGCTCGCTCGCCGCCGCCCTCGGCTCCGCACCGGACACGCCCGGCGTCGAGACGCTGGTCGGCGGCGGCCACGCGGTGGCGGTACTGGCCGGCTACCTGGTCCTTTTCGTCGGCGTCGGCGGCCTGCTGCTGCGCCGCCGCGACATCATCTAGGAAGAATGTGGCAATGAGCGAGTGCAGCGAGCGAATCGTTGGGCGCTGTGCGTTCGGAGCCTCGTGGCCGCCCGCAGCGAAGCGAGGACGGCCATGAGCGACTCGCTCCGGAGGTGGGTGGCCGACGGGCTGCTCGCCCTGGTGCTGCTGGTGATCGGCATCGGCGGCACCGGGCCGGCCGGCGAGGGGCAGGACCGGCCGGTCACCGCGTTCACGTACGTGCTGGTCGTGATCGTGGCCCTGTCCCTCGTGGTCCGCCGCCGGTGGCCGCTCGTCACGCTCGGGATCGCCGCCGCGGGCACGTCGCTCTACCTCGTGCTGCAGTACCCGTACGGGCCGATCCTGCTGGCGTTCATGGTCGCGACGTACACAGCGGCTCGCCACCTGCCGCTCAAGCCCGCCGCCATCGCCGCGGGCATCGCGCTGGTGGTGCTCTCGGTGCACACCTTCACCGACGGCAACATCGAGGGCCTGGTGCCGGGGGCGGCCTGGGTGGTGGTGCCGTTCGCGGTCGGCGTCACCGTGCGGCTCAGCCGCGAGGCGGCCGCACGGACCCGCGACGACCTGGCCCGCCAGTACGCCGACGAGGAGCGCCTCCGTGTCGCCCAGGAGGTGCACGACGTGGTGGGGCACGGCCTGTCCGCGATCAACATGCAGGCCGAGATCGCCCTCCACCTGCTCGACAAGCGCCCGGAGCAGGCCGAGGCGGCGCTCACCGCGATCAGCCGCACGAGCCGGGAGGCGCTGGACGAGCTGCGGGTGACGCTCGCGCTCGTACGCCGTACCAGGGAAGGCGAGACAAGAGCGGCCACCGCGGGCCTGGCCCGTCTCGACGACCTTGTGGCGCGGATGTCCGAGACCGGCGTGCCGGTCACGGTGGAGGTCACCGGCGAGCGGCGGGACCTGCCGGCGGTGATCGATCTGGCAGCATATCGGGTGGTGCAGGAGTCGCTGACAAACGTTTTGCGCCACGCCGGCGCGGCCACCGCCACGGTCCGGTTGACCTACCTGCCCAAGGAGGTGAGCGTGGAGGTCCTCGACACCGGCCGCGGCGTGCCCGGCGCGCCAGGCGGGGGACACGGCCTGGTCGGGATGCGCGAGCGGGTCGCGGCCCTCGGCGGCGAGTTCACCGCCGGGCCCGCCGAGAGCGGCGGATTCCGGGTGTACGCGACGCTTCCGCTGCCATGATCCGGGTACTCATCGCCGACGACCAGGACCTGGTGCGCCTCGGGCTGCGCACGCTCGTCGAGAGCGAAGACGGCATGGAGGTGGCCGGCGAGGCCCCTGACGGCCTTGCCGCGGTGGAGGCCGCCCGGCGCGAACGCCCCGACGTGGTGCTCATGGACATCCGCATGCCCGGCATCGACGGCATCGAGGCGACGCGCCGCATCGTGGCCGATCCTTCGCTTTCCGAAACTCGCGTGGTCGTGCTGACCACGTTCGAGCTGGACGAGTACGTGTTCGACGCGCTCCGCCACGGCGCGAGCGGCTTCCTCATCAAGGACACCAAACCGGCCGAGCTGCTGCACGCCATCCGCCTGGTGGCCGGCGGCGAGGCGCTGCTGTCACCGTCGGTGACCCGGCGCGTGGTGCGCGAGTTTGCGACGCGGCCCAGCCGGGTGCCCAAGCCGCACCCCCAGCTCGGCACGCTCACCGAGCGGGAGAAGGAGATCGTCGGCCTGGTCGGCGAGGGCCTGAGCAACGACGAGATCGCCGAACGCCTCGTCGTCAGCCCCGCGACCGCCCGCACCCACGTGAGCCGCGCCATGATCAAGCTAGGTGCCCGCGACCGCGCCCAGCTCGTCGTCTTCGCGTACCAGTCAGGGTTGGCCGACCTGTAGACCGCCGGCCCGATCCCGCGCCGGGGGCCCGCCGCGACAAAGGCGGCGGGCCTGAAGACCTCGCGGATCAGAGGGTGCGGAACCACCGCGCGGTGTCGGCGGTGCCCATGATGTTGGCGCCCAGGTGCGTGGAGCCGTTGAAGACAAGGTCGCCGGCGTCCACAATGGACGCCCGCACGCCGCGGGCGGCGAAGGCTGCCTGGCAGGTCGTTGTGTGGCCGGGCCGGATCTGCTCGTCGCCTCCTGAGACCACGAGCCGCACCGGTGCGCGCGGGGTCCAGCCCGTGCAGGTGGCGTCGTGTACGGCGAGCGCCGCGGCAAACGGGCCGGTCGGGTTGTCGATCAGGGCCTCGCCCTCGTCGGTGAGCAGCAGGTCGAGGGTGGGTGGCAGCTTGTCGGCGAGGTCAGGCCCGGCGTGTACGCCGTCGAAGAGCTGCTCGATGCCGTCCACCTCGAAGACGTCGCTCGGCTGGTCGTAGATGTGGTGCAGGCGGTTCCAGGAGACCAGCAGGTAGGCGGTGTAGCCCGTGTTGATCGGCGGCTCGAGGTCGCCGATGATGGGCAGCAGCTCGCGGCGGGCGTCGTAGGCGCCGGCGATCGGTGACAGCGCGCCGAGGCGAAACCACTCGTCCGTGCCGCCGGCCAGCGCGCGGGCCAGGCCGGTGGCCGCGGTGCCGCCCTGCGAAAAGCCGGTGACCAGCACCTTGCGGTCCAGCTTGTGGCCCGTGCGCGGGGCGAACTCCCGCGCGGCCCGGAGCAGGTCGAGCGCGGCGGTGGTCTCCGACGGCACGTCGAGGTAGGGGTGCGGTCCGGGGCCGAGGCCCATGCCGAGGTAGTCGGGCGCGACCGCGGCGAAGCCGGCCGAGGCGTACGTGAGCGCCGGGCCCACCGCCCATCCGTCCCGCCACATCGACGGGGCGTCGGTGCGGTTGATCTCGGTGCCGTGGGTGTACGACACCGTGCGCAGCTCGCGCGCCCCGCCGCGGGCAGGGCGACAAGGCCGCTGGCGACCGTCGGCCGCCCGGCGGGGTCGACGGTGCGGTAGACCAGCTGGTACGTGTCGACCCCGTACCGCACCTCGCCGGTCTTGAACCCGGCCGCGGCCAGCTCCCGCGCCACGTCCTGCTTGGTGGTGAGCGTGCGCAGCGGCTGTACCGCCACGATGCGCCCGCGCTCGCCGTCCGGCTGCTTGTCTTCGGCGACGGCCGGCGCGGCGATCGCGACCGCCCCCGCGGCGAGCGCGCCGACCGCGACCGCGGCAGTCGTTCGTGTACGTATCGTCATGCCTTGAACGCTATGAAGCCACGCGCCCGGTCTGAATCCGGTCAGCCGGCCTGTTTGCGGTAGGGGCAGCATGACTTCGCCGGGGACCCGTCACGCTGCGCGAACCCGGTATCCTGCTGGCGCCGCCCACGACGGGGACAGGCGCGACCGGGGAGCCTGAGGGACCAGTGAGCATCGAAACCGAGGCAGTGTCGACTGCCGACGTCCCCACGACCGCGGTGCCGCGCCAGCCCGGTCCGGAGCCCGAGGCCGCGCCGGAGCCCGAGGCCGCGCCGGAGCCCGAGGCCGCGCCGCAGCCGCCCGAGGCCGGCAACCGGTTGTACATCCTTGACCTGCTGCGCTTCTGCGCGGCGCTCTCGATCGTGGCGTACCACTTCATCCCGTCCTCGGCGGGCGCGTGGGGCGGCGACGACGCCGCGTTTTCCGGGCCGCTCAAGGACGTGCTGCAGTACGCGTGGCTGGGCGTCGAGGCGTTCTTCGTGATCAGCGGCTTCGTGATCTGCATGAGCAGCTGGGGGCGCACCCCGTCGCAGTTCTTCGTCTCGCGGGTGACCCGGCTGATGCCGGCGTACATGTTCGCGGTCCTGGCCACCGCCGCCGTCCTCACGCTCGTGCCGGTGCTGCGGGAGCGCCCCAAGGTCCCCGACGTCCTGATCAACCTGACGATGCTCAACCGCTTCGTGAACGTGCCGGGCGTCGACTCCGTCTACTGGACGCTGTTCGTGGAGCTGAAGTTCTACCTGCTGTTCGCGGTCGTGGTGGCGTTCGGCGTGACGTACCGGCGGGTGGTCCTTTTCTGCATGCTGTGGATCGTCGTCGCGCTGTTCTCGATGTACACCGGGTCGCAGTTCCTGAACGCGATCTTCGAGCCGTTCTACGCCGCGTTCTTCGTCGCCGGCATCACGCTCTACCTCATCCACCGCTTCGGTCCCGACCTGCTGCTGTGGTGCATGCTCGGCATCTCGGTGGCGATCGCCATGTCCAACCTGGCGCAGCGTGACCCGGTCAAGCGGGGCATCAACTCGTACGGCGTGACGCTCGTGCTGATGCTCGTCTTCATCCTGATCATGGTGGCGGTCTCGCTCGGCTGGTTCCGCTGGGTGCGGTGGCGTGGGCTGGTGACGGTCGGCGCGCTCACGTACCCGCTCTACCTGCTGCACCACAACATCGGCCTGACCGCGATCAAGAAGCTGCACGACCGGATGCCACCGTGGCTGCTGCTCGCCGCGGCGGTGGCCGGCGTCCTGCTCCTGTCCTACCTGACGTACCGGCTGGTCGAGCGGCCCCTGGCCAAGCGGCTGCGGCGCGGGCTGCAGGAGGGCTTCGCCAAGATCCGAGCGGCGGAGCCGGCGCGCATCCGCTGAGCGCACGCGCGCCGCGCCGGTGGGGAGGTGTCCGGTTACGCTAGGGGCGCGGCCGGCTCCTGAGCCGGCCCGCTCCGTGCTCGCCGATTGATGACAAACGGGATGTTGTGGCGTGTTTGACACCTTGAGTGACCGGCTTTCCGGGATTTTCACCAAGCTTCGCGGCAAGGGGCGCCTCTCCGACGCCGACATCGACGCCACCGCCCGCGAGATCCGCCTCGCCCTGCTCGAGGCCGATGTCGCGCTGCCGGTCGTCAAGTCCTTCATCGCGAACATCAAGGAGCGGGCGCGGGGTGCCGAGGTCTCCCAGGCGCTCAACCCCGCCCAGCAGGTCATCAAGATCGTGCACGAGGAGCTTGTCGCGATCCTGGGTGGGGAGGCGCGGCGGCTCCAGTTCGCCAAGCAGCCACCCACGGTGATCATGCTGGCCGGCCTCCAGGGTTCCGGTAAGACCACGCTCGCCGGCAAGCTCGCCCGCTGGCTCAAAGCGCAGGGCCACCAGCCGCTGCTGGTGGCCGCCGACCTGCAGCGCCCCAACGCCGTCGGGCAGCTGCAGGTCCTCGGCGGGCGCGCCGGCGTTGAGGTGTACGCGCCGGAGCCCGGCAACGGCGTCGGCGACCCGGTCCAGGTGGCGCGCGACTCGATCGACTACGCCCGCCGCGTGGCCCGTGACATCGTCATCGTCGACACCGCCGGCCGGCTCGGCATCGACGCCGAGATGATGGCGCAGGCCGCCTCGATCCGCGACGCGGTCGAGCCGGACGAGATCGTGTTCGTCATCGACGCGATGGTCGGCCAGGACGCGGTGACCACCGCCGAGGCCTTCCGCGACGGCGTCGGCATCACCGGCGTGGTGCTGTCCAAGCTGGACGGTGACGCCCGCGGTGGTGCCGCGCTCTCCGTGCGGCACGTGACCGGCCAGCCGATCCTCTTCGCGTCCACCGGCGAAAAGCTGGAGGACTTCGACGTCTTCCACCCCGACCGGATGGCCAGCCGCATCCTCGGCATGGGCGACGTGCTGACCCTCATCGAGCAGGCCGAGCAGGCGTTCGACGAGGACCAGAAGGAGAAGATGGCCGCCAAGCTCATGGGCGGCCAGAGCTTCACGCTGGAGGACTTCCTCGACCAGCTCATCGCCGTGCGCCGGATGGGCCCGATCGCGAACGTGCTGTCGATGATGCCGGGCATGGGCCAGATGAAGGACCAGCTGGCCGAGCTCGACGACAAGCACTTCGACCGGGTCACCGCCATCATCCGCTCGATGACCCCGGGCGAGCGCTCCAACCCGAAAATCATCAACGGCTCCCGCCGCGCCCGCATCGCCAACGGCTCCGGCGTCACGGTCATGGACGTCAACCAGCTGCTCAACCGCTTCACCGAAGCGCAGAAGATGATGAAGCAGATGGGCGGCATGATGGGCCTGCCCGGCGGCCGGCGCAAGGCCACCAAGTCGCCGAAGAACAAGCGCAAGGGCACCAAGGGCGGCGGCCGTCCCCGCTCGGCCGGCCTGCCCGGCGGGATGCCGGGTGGCATGCCCCCCGGAATGCCCCAGCTGCCCCGGGCATGGACCCGAGTGCCCTTGCCGGCGGCGGCCTGCCGCCCGGCTTCAAGCTCCCCAAGCTCGACTTCGGCAAGCTCCGCAAGCGCGAAGACGACGAAAACGACGGCAAGTAGCGCGCTCGAATTGGGGGACTCGCACCAACCCTGACAGCGCTCCAGGATGAGACGTGAGGTGGTCACGCGATGCCGCCATCACGGAAGGAGCGCCCCATGACCGCGGCCCTCAACCTGCCTCAGCGCGAGGTGTGGACCGTCGACGATCTGGCCGAGCTGCCGCCTGACCTTCCGTACGAACTGGTCAACGGAAGGCTGATCCTCGTGTCGCCGGACTTCGTCCATCAGTTCCTGTGCTTTCGGATCATGCAGGCGCTTGACGCCAATTGCCCGGCGGCGTATTCCCCGGTCGGCGACCTGACGCTCGATGTCGGCCGGTACAGCGAGCCGCGGCCCGACGTCGTCGTGATGGATACGTCGCACGTCGACCAGCACCCGCCGCCCGTTGAGGATGCACTCCTCGCCGTCGAGGTCGTTTCGAAGGACTCGAGGCTGCGCGACGTGTATGACAAGGCCGGGATGTACGCCGCCGCCGGAGTCAAGCACTACTGGGTGATCGACCCGCTAACCGACAAGATCTCGCTCGCCGAGCACGTGCTGGAGCCCAAGCTCCGGCGGTACGCCATCGCCCGGCAGACCACCGAGGTCTTCACGACCGACGAGCCGTACGCGATCACCATCGACCTGCCGGCGCTGACGGCGCGGCGCGACGCTTTCCTGGCCCGGACCAAGCCTGGGCGGCGGTGATCGGGTAGGACTGTCGCATGGCGTTGCACGTGCGTGGGGTCCTGCTGCCGGACGACGAAGAGCGTGACATCTGGCTCGTCGGCGACCGGGTGACGTTTTCGGCCGTCGCGGGGGCGGAGACGATCGCGGACCGGGGGTACATCCTGCCCGGCCTGGTCGACGCGCACTGCCACATCGGCATCGCGCCCGGCGGGGAGCCGATCGGGGGGATCGCGGAGGTCAAGCAGCTGGCGGCCACCGACCGCGACACCGGAGTGCTGGCGATCCGGGACTGCGGCTCGCCGTACCCGTACCCCCAGCTGGACGACGACCCCGACGTGCCGCGACTGGCCCGCGCGGGCCGCCATGTCGCGCCGCCCAAGCGTTATCTGCGGGATATCGGCGTGGAGGTGGACGCGCCGGACGTGCCGGGTGAGGTGACCCGGCAGGCGGCGGCCGGCAACGGGTGGGTGAAGCTGGTCGGCGACTGGATCGACCGTTCGGTCGGCGACCTCGCGCCGGCCTGGGACGCCGCCACGCTCGAAGCGGCCGTGCGTGCGGCGCAGGCGGCGGGGGCGCGGATCACGGCGCACACGTTTTCGGAGGAGGCCGTCGCGGCCCTCGTGCGGGCCGGCATCGACTGCGTGGAGCACGGCACCGGGCTCTCGCTCGACCTGATCGACGAGATGGCCCGGCAGGGCACGGCCCTGGTGCCCACGATGATCAATATGGCCACGTTCGGTGACATCGCGGCGCGGGCGGAGGGCAAGTTTCCGCAGTACGCGCGGCACATGCGCGCCCTCGGCGACGGCTTTCCGGCCGTGGTGCGCGCCGCGTACGAGGCGGGCGTGCCCATCTACACCGGCACCGACGCGGGCGGCGGCATCACCCACGGCCGGATCGCCGACGAGATGCTGCGCCTGCACGAAGAGGCCGGCGTGGCGCCGCTGGACGTGCTGCGCGCCGCGTCGTGGGGTGCGCGCGAGTGGCTGGGCTTCCCCGGGCTGGTCGAGGGCGGGCTGGCCGACCTCGTCGTGTACGACCAGGATCCCCGCCGCGACCTGCGCGTGGTGCGCGCCCCGCGCCGCATCGTGCTGCGCGGGCGGGTCGTCGCCACCGGCTGACCGTCACCGGTTGATCGCCCAGACCTGGAAGCCTGTCGGGGTGGGGCAGGCCAGCCGGGTCTCGGTCCACGAGCACCAGCGCAGGTGCGCCGGCAGCTCGCCCAGCGCCCGCACCTCGCCGTCGGCCGCGTCGACGCTTGCCACCTCGGTGGTGCCGAGCGAGAGCAGGGTGCCGGTGGAGATCCAGACGAGCTGTGCCTCGCTGCGTATCACCTCGCGGCCGTCCTTGTCGATGAGGATGCTCGCCACCTGCGGCGGCTCAGACCTTCGCCCGGTGAGCAGCACCCGCGTGCCGGCGGCGGTCAGCTGGTCCAGGTCGCTCGGGGCGGTCACCCGCCACAGCTCGCGTCCCTGGGTGACGTCGAGCGCGATCACCTGTGACGTGTCCATGTAGGAGTCCAGCACGCACACCCGGCCCGTCCCGCAGGCCACCAGGGTGGTCAGGTTGTGCTCGGGCGCGCCGGTGAGGATGTCCCGGGAGGCGCCGGTGCCGTCCACGTCGGTCACCCGCAGGCGGTACGTGCGCTCCATCAGGCTGTACCCGTAGAGCCGCCCGCCAGTGGCGATGTAGTTGGCGTGCCCGCTCGGCGCCACCCCGGCCCTCGTCGCGGTCAGCGTGCCGGTCGCCGCGTCGCGGACCAGGAGGTTGCCGCCGGCCGTGACCTGCAGCAGCCGCGGGTCGCGCAGCAGCGGCAGGTGTTGGGCGAGGAGGACGTCGTTGGGCAGGCCGCTGTCCGGATGGGTCATGCCGATGCTCATCACGGGACGGTCCGCGGTCGCCGGCTGCTCCCACAGCACCCGCCCGGTGGTCCAGTCGTACCCGCGGGAGGTGCCGTCCGCGGTCACGAGCACCACAGCCGCCTCGAAGAACAGCAGGTCGTCGTCGTTGATGCTGAACGGAAGCTTCCACCGCACCACGCCGCTGTCCGGGTCGACGACGAAGAGCAGCTGGTCGGGGATCGTGCCGTCGTTGTGCTCGCCGATCGCCAGCAGCGCGTGAGGCAGTGCCACGATCCCGTTGGAATCGTCGAACTCGCCCAGCGCCTTCGCCGGCCACGCCCGCTCACCGGTCCGCAGGTCGGCGGCGGCCACCATGAGCTGGTCGCCGGCGAACCAGCTCGCGTACGCCCGTTCGCCCGCGACCGAGGTCAGCGAGAAGGCCGGCCGTGCGCCGAAGGAGATCTCCTCGCCCAGCGGGCGGGGCGGGCCGAGCTGGACGATCCGGTCCGGCGGCGCGATCGGCTCGGGCTCGGGCCCGGCGAGATCTCGGGTCAGCCACGAGCCGCCGGCGACGCCCGCGGCCACGACGCAGGCCACCGCCGCGGCGACCGCCACGAGTTGGGTACGGCGCCGCCGCTCGCCCCGCCGCCGCGCCCCGCCCGCCTCGCCGAGTGGGATGGCGTCGGCGTCGTCGCGCAGTGCGGTGAACATCCGCTCCAGTTCAGTCGACATCTGCCACACCCCCTCGGGCGCTCTGGGCCACCTGCTGTCCGAGCACGGCGGCCAGCTCCGTGCGGCCCCGGGACAGCCACGACTTGACCGTCCCCTGCGCGGCACCGGTCTCCACGGCGATGTCCGCGACCGAGCGGTCCAGCAGGTAGTGCAGGACGAGCGCGCGCCGGTGCACCGGTGTGAGCGTGCGCATGGCGGTGACCAGCAGCACCGTGTCCTCCGACGGCGGTGGGACCGCGGGTGGCGGTCCGGAGGCCGCGTCGCGCGTCCGCCGTACCCGAAGATGGCGCCAGCGGTCCGCGGCCAGGCGGGTGACCACCAGCCGCAACCACGCCTCGGGACTGTCGTACCCACTCACCCGCCGCCACCGCTGCCAGGCCCGCGCGTACGCCTCCTGCACCAGGTCCTGCGCCTCGGTCACGTCGCCGGCCAGGCCGTACGCGTACCGCGCGAGGCGTCTCGACGTGTCCCGGTAGAACGCGTCGAACCGCTCGGCCTCCGACATCCTCACGTGAAGGAACACGGGGAGGCGCCGATTCGGGTTGCGTGGGCGGCGCGACTAGGATGTCGGCTCATGGCACGCGTGCTCACTCCCCGTGCGGAGGATTTCCCCCGCTGGTACCAGGACGTCATCGCAAAGGCGCAGCTCGCCGACAACGGGCCGGTGCGCGGCACGATGGTGATCCGGCCAACGGGGTATGCCATCTGGGAGCGCATGCAGGCCGAGATGGACAACCGGATCAAGGCGGCCGGCGCGGAAAACGCGTACTTCCCGCTCTTCATCCCGGAAAGCTATCTGCGCCGCGAGGCCGAGCACGTCGAGGGCTTCTCGCCGGAGCTGGCGGTCGTCACCCACGGTGGCGGCAAGCAGCTCGCGGAGCCGGTGGTCGTGCGGCCGACCAGCGAGACGGTGATCGGCGAGTTCATGGCCAAGTGGGTCGACTCGTACCGTGACCTGCCGCTGCTGCTCAACCAGTGGGCAAACGTCGTGCGGTGGGAGCTGCGGCCGCGGGTCTTCCTGCGCACCAGCGAGTTCCTGTGGCAGGAGGGGCACACCGCGCATGCCACCGAGGCCGACGCGCGGGCTTACGCCCGCAAGATCCTTCATGAGGTGTACGAGGACTTCATGGTCAGCGTCCTCGGCATCCCGGTGCTGGTGGGGCGCAAGACGGCCGGTGAGCGCTTCGCCGGCGCCACCAACACGTACACGCTCGAGGGCATGATGGGCGACGGCAAGGCGCTGCAGCTGGGCACCTCGCACGAGCTGGGGCAAAACTTCGCGCGCGCGTTCGACATCACGTACTCGTCGGCCACCGGCGGCGTGGAGCACGTGTGGACCACCAGCTGGGGCACCTCGACCCGGATGCTGGGCGGCCTGATCATGTGCCACGGCGACGACAACGGGCTGCGGGTGCCGCCGCGGCTGGCGCCCGTCCAGGCCTACGTGATGATCGTCAAGGACGGCGACGGCGTGCGGGAGGCCGCGGCCAAGCTCCGCGACGCCCTGCGCGACGCCGGGGTCCGGGTCGGTTTCGACGACCGGGTGGACACCCCCTTCGGCCGCCGGGCCGTCGACGCCGAGCTCAAGGGCTATCCGGTACGGGTGGAGGTGGGCCCGCGCGACCTCGCCGCTGGCAACGCGGTGCTGGTGCGCCGCACCGACGGCTCGAAGACGCCGGTGGCGGTGCCCGACGTGGTCACGTCGGTGCTGGCCGCGCTGGAGACCGACCAGCAGGCGCTGTACGACGAGGCGCTGAAGATGCGCCTCGACCGCACCGTGACGGTGGCGACGCTCGCCGAGGCGATCGAGGCCAGCACCACGGGCTGGGCGCGGGTGCCGTGGTCCGAGGTCGGCACGGCCGGTGAAAAGGAAGCCAACGGGCAGGGCGTGACCGTGCGGTGCCTGATCCGCGCGGACGGGTCGGTGCCCGACTCAGAAGACGAGCCCGAGCTGCAGGCGATCCTGGCGCGCGCCTACTGATGGGCTTCGCACCGGGGCAGCTGATCATCCACCGCAACGTCCACCGGGGCCGGATCGCCTGGGTCCGCCCCGCGCGGGTGGTCGCCGACGACGAGCGCGGCCTGCTGGTGTGGGTCGCCCGCGGCACCCCGGTGGCCGGTGAGGTCGCGGCCGACGGGCGGGGACTGCGGTCGATGCCGTTCGCGGAATGGATCGAGCAGGGGCCGTACCGGCTGGCGGAGGGGACCTGGGCCGGCCCGCCGGTGCTCAAGTTTCTGCCGGTCGGCGCGCGGCACTCGGTGTGGTGGTTCCGGGACGAGGCGGGTGAGTTCCGCGGCTGGTACGTCAACCTCGAAGAGCCCGGCGTGCGCTGGGACGACGGCGAGCTGGCCGGCGTCGACATCGTCGACCAGGACCTCGACATCGTGGTGCTGCCCGACCGCTCGTGGGAGTGGAAGGACGAGGGCGAGTTCACCGAGCGGCTGGGTTACCCGGATCACTACTGGGTGCGCGACGAGGCAGCGGTGTGGGCCGAGGGCCGGCGGGTGCTCAAGCAGGTCGAGGCGGGCGAGTTTCCGTTCGACGGCACGTGGGTCGACTTCACGCCGGATCCGGCCTGGACTCCTCCGCTGGCACTGCCGCGCGGATGGGACCGCCCACCCGCGGTTTCCTGATCTTTCACCCCCGGGCTGTTTTCCACGCTCGCTTCGCTCGTTTGCCAACCCCCGGTCGGACCTTTCGTGGCGGGTCTGGCACAATAGCTTGCTGGTATCCGGCTCCACGTCCGCGCCCTCTAACCCGGGCGTGCGGGCCAGTCCACCCGAGCTCCGCCGTCACAACCCCACGTGGCGATCCGGTCAGCTCACCCGTATCGCACAGGAGCGAAAACAAACGTGGCCGTAAAGATCCGGCTCCTGCGGATGGGTAAGATCCGCAACCCGCAGTACCGCATCGTCGTCGCCGACTCCCGCACCAAGCGTGATGGTCGCGCGATTGAGTACGTCGGCATTTACCAGCCGAAGGAAGACCCTTCGATCATCGAAGTCAAGTCGGACCGGGTGCAGTACTGGCTCTCCGTCGGCGCCCAGCCCAGCGAGGCTGTCCAGCGCCTGCTGGAGAAGACCGGCGACTGGCAGAAGTTCAAGGGCCAGCCCGCGCCGCCGCCGCTGCTTGTGGCCGCCGAGCGCGCCGACCGCAAGGCGGCGTACGAGGCGGAGGCCAAGGCGGCCGCCGGCGTCGCGGAGGCGGCCCCGGCCAAGCCCGCGAAGAAGGCGACCAAGAAGGCGGCTGCCGAGGCATCCGCCGAGAAGACCGAGGAGCAGGCCGGTGCGGACTCCGGCGAGCAGGTCTGAGGTGGCACTCCGGCCCGCGCTGGAGCACCTCGTCAAGGGCATCGTCGACCACCCGGACGACGTTCGGGTCCGCATGATCGACTCACGCCGCGGCAAGCGGCTGGAGGTGCGCGTGCACCCCGAGGACCTGGGCACCGTGATCGGCCGCGGCGGGCGCACCGCCAAGGCCCTGCGGCAGGTCATCGGGTCGATCGGCGGCCGCGGCGTGCGGGTCGACATCGTCGATTCGTACTGATAGATGCTGCTTTACGTCGGGCGCATCGCCCGGCCGCACGGGATCCGCGGTGAGGTCATCGTGGACCTGCGGACGGACGACCCGGATGAGCGTTTCGCCCCCGGAAAGGTCCTGGTGACCGATCCGGGGGCGATGCCGTCCAAAGACACCGACCCGGCCGCCTTCCAGGTGCCGGAGCGGCTCACGATCGAAGAGGTCCGGTCCCACCACGGGCGCCTGATCATCGGGTTCGACGGCATCTACGACCGCAACGTCGCCGAGGCGCTCCGCGGGGTGCTGCTCTGCGTCGACAGCGCCGACGTGGGCCCGCTGGCGGATCCGGATGAGTTCCACGACCACCAGCTGGTGGGTTTGACAGCGGTGACGCCGTCGGGGGAGACCCTCGGCGAGGTGGCCCGCATCGACCACGCGCCCGCTTCCGACCTGCTGGTGCTGCGCCGGCCCGAGGGGCACACGGCGCTGGTGCCGTTTGTGAAGGCGATCGTGCCCGAGGTCGACCTGGCCGGTGGCCGCGTGATCGTCGATCCTCCGGAAGGCCTCTTCGACCTCTGACGGGTTTGGCCGTGACCGCGGATGGAGACCCTCCTTCCGTGGCCAGGGCCCAGTTCCCTGGCCACGGGGTCGGGGTCATTCTTCGTCAGAAACCCGGAGGCATTGGGTTTCCGTCGGGGAACCCGGAGGCGTGGGTTCCCCGTTTTAGAACCCCCGGGTGGCGGGGAGGCGTGGTACGTCCGCCACCCGGGGGCTGTCACCGGTCGGGGGGATGACCGGCTGTTTCAGGCCGCCTTGGCCGGAGGCAGGGCAGGAGCGGCCAGATGGCAGATGGTCGTTCGGGTCGACCATCCGGTTACGCGAAACGTGTACGCCGCCGCGACCGCCGCCCGAGCCCAGCGCATGCGGGCGACGGCGATGTCGGGGTGGTCGCCGAACTCCTGCGCGACCATGGCCACGCAGTTCTTCGCGCCGTACGCGCGAACGGTCCGGACGACCGCGGCACGTACCTGCTCCGCGCTGGGGCGCTGCGAGTGCTGCAGATCGGACACGAACAGCGCTTCACACCGCGTTGTGGTGATGTCCAGCCGGGGCATGGTTATCACCATCGCCCGGTGTTGCGGGGCAAACATCCGCCACTACGCGGAGACTCGGATGTGGGGGTGGGGATGGGGGTGGCGACGATCGCGAGAATCTGCTCGACGGTCGTGTTGGCCCGGTCGGCGATCTGGTCGATCGACGCCTCGCTGGCGAGGGCTTGCCTGATCGCCGAGCGCCAGGTGACGTCGGCCCGGGCGCGAACCTCCGCTGCCTGGTCCAGCACGTAGAGTGCCTGCTCGGATGATCCGTACATGGGTTAAAGACTCGGCCAGAGCGCGTGCGGATACATCCGCCACCATGCGGAGGTCGAAATAGGGATGCGGATCGACGTTGTCACGATCTTCCCGGAGTACCTTGGCCCACTCGACCTGTCCTTGATCGGCAAGGCGCGGGCCAGCGGGCTGCTCGACGTGGGCGTACACGACCTGCGGACGTGGACCCACGACGTGCACCGGACGGTCGACGACAGCCCGTACGGCGGGGGGCCGGGCATGGTCATGCGCCCCGAGCCGTGGGGCGAGGCGCTGGACGCGCTGGCTTCTGACGGCGGGGCGCGGCTCGTGGTGCCGACGCCGGCGGGCCAGGTGTTCAGCCAGGCACTGGCGCACGAGCTGGCGGCCGAGCCGCACCTGATCTTCGCGTGTGGCCGATACGAGGGCATCGACCAGCGGGTACTCGACCACGCCGCCACCCGCATGCCGGTCACCGAGGTCTCGCTCGGCGACTACGTGCTCTTCGGCGGGGAGGTGGCGGTGCTGGTCATCTGCGAGGCGATCGTGCGGCTGCTGCCCGGCGTGCTGGGCAATGCCGACTCGCTGGCCGACGAGTCGCACGCGCACGGTGTGCTGGAGGCGCCGGTATACACCAAGCCGCCGGAGTGGCGCGGCCGCGGCGTACCCGACATCCTCCGCTCTGGTGATCATGGCCGGATCGCGCGGTGGCGCCGCGATCAGGCGCTGTTACGCACGGCACAGCGCCGCCCGGATCTGCTTGCCGCGCTTGACCCCGGTACCCTGGACAAGCGCGACCTCGCCCTCCTCGACGGGGCCGGATTTCAGGTCCGGGGTGCCCATATGGCAAAGTAGTGAGGTTGCCGCGACCAGCTCACCGCCCTCCGGTGTGCCCGCGTCCTCATCCCCGGCCGCCGCCGGGTGGTGATCGCCCCAACGAGCCATGAGGAAGCCAAGCGATGAACACGCTCGACACACTGGACGCCCAGTCGCAGCGGACCGACCTCCCCGCCTTCCGCGCCGGTGACACCGTCAAGGTGCACGCGCGGGTGGTCGAGGGCAACCGTTCCCGGGTCCAGGTCTTCCAGGGCGTGGTCATCCGGCGCCAGGGCGGCGGCCTGCGCGAGACCTTCACGGTCCGCAAGGTCAGCTTCGGCGTCGGCGTGGAGCGCACCTACCCGCTCAACAGCCCGGCGATCGACCGCATCGAGGTCGTGACCCGTGGCGCGGTCCGCCGGGCCAAGCTCTACTACCTGCGCGAGCTGCGCGGTAAGGCCGCCAAGATCAAGGAAAAGCGGGAGAAGCAGGCGAGCTGAGGCTCGCCCCTCCTGACATCGATCCGGGTGCCCACAGTGGCCGCTCCGGGTTTGTGTTCTTGGCATTAGCCGCTTCGGGTGCCGGCCGGATACGCTGTGCGCGGTGACGTACGACGAACGCTTCGTCCGCGGTCAACGCCAGGGCGGCGCGACACCCCCGCACTACCGCTCGCCAAGCCTCCGAGGAGGGGGCCCCGCGGGCGGTAGTGCTGTATCTCGGACTCGGGGGGCGCGCGACGTGCAGCGGGAAGAGGACGTCGATCCATGGCGGATGCCCCGACGCGCCAGCGGGCGGCGGCGGCAGATGCCGCTGTGGCAAGAGCTTCCGCTGCTGCTGATCGTCGCGTTCTGCCTGGCCGTGTTGATCCGCACCTTCCTGCTGCAGGCGTTCTTCATCCCCTCGGGGTCGATGGAGGACACGCTGCTGGTCGGCGACCGCGTGCTGGTCAACAAGATCGTGTACGACGTCCGCGACCCGGAGCGCGGTGAGGTCGTCGTCTTCCGCGGCCCACCAAACTGGACACCCGAGTTCCAGGACGAGCCGCAGGTCGGCTTCATGGCCAAGCTCGGCCGCACGGTCGGCGACCTGGTCGGCGTGAGCCGCCCCGGCGAAAAGGACTTCATCAAGCGGGTCATCGGCGTGCCCGGCGACAAGGTCAAGTGCTGCGACGAGCAGGGCCGCGTGCAGGTCAACGGCAAGTCGATGGACGAGCCGTATGTGCTGGAAAACTCCGATCCCGACCTGCCACCCAACCCGCGCGAGTGCCGCTCCCGCCAGTTCGACGAGATCACCGTCGCCCCGGGCAACCTGTTCGTGATGGGCGACCACCGCCTTGTCTCCCAGGATTCGCGCTGCCAGGGTCAGGTGCCGATCGACAACGTGATCGGGCGCGCCTTCGTCATCGTCTGGCCGTACGACAGGTGGGCCGGGCTCGGCGTGCCGTCCAACTTTGACGACGTGCCGCGGGCCGCGGCGCTCGGACCGCCGGCGGAGTCTCCGGCTCGCCTGCCTGACCAGGGAGGTTTCGCTGTCGTCCTACCGCTGCTGCTGCCGCTCGCGCTGTTCAACCGGGGGTCTTTGGCCTTCTCCGCGCGTTCTCGACGCCCTTACTCAGGTCGCCGTCGTAGGCTCCGTCCGTGATTGACGAGCAGACCGACAAGCGCCGCAGTTCGTTCTGGCGCGAGCTTCCCATCCTGTTGGGCGTAGCGATCCTGGTTGCGGTGCTCGTGCGCGCCTTCGTGCTGCAGACGTTCTACATTCCGTCGCCGTCGATGGAGCACACACTCGACATCTACGACCGGGTGCTCGTCAACAAGCTCGTCTACGACTTCCGCTCCCCGCACCGCGGCGAGGTCGTGGTGTTCGAGGCGCCCGCCGACTGGCGCAGCAACCCGGACGGCGAAGACTTCATCAAGCGGGTTATCGGCGTGGGCGGCGACCACATCGTCTGCTGCGACCCCGACCAGCGCCTGATCATCAACGGGCAGTCGCTCGACGAGCCGTACCTGTTCTCCGAGGGCGGCACCACCGACCTGGCCGCCGACGAGTCGTTCGACATCACCGTGCCCAAGGGGCGGCTGTGGATGATGGGCGACCACCGCTCGGCCTCCGGTGACTCGCTCGAGCACTGGGAGCGCACCCGCGATCTCAACTCCTCCACGATCTCCGAAGACGCGGTGATCGGGCGGGCGTTTGTCGTGTTCTGGCCGGTCGGGCGGGCCAAGTGGCTGTCCGTGCCCAAGCCCTTCGACAAGGTGCCCGACGCCTGATTCTCGGCCCACCGCGGCAACGCAATAGGGTGGGCTGGTGGACGGTATACCTCGCCGGGCGGCACGGGTGCTGCTCGTCGACGGTGACGACCGCGTGCTGCTGTTTCGCGGCTTCGACCCGGCCCGGCCGCACCATCGGTTCTGGTTCACACCAGGTGGTGGTCTCGACCCCGACGAGCCGTACGCGGCCGGCGCCGCGCGCGAGCTCGCCGAGGAGACCGGCCTGCGCTTGATGCCTGAGCAGCTGGGCGAGCCGGTCTGGGACGAGGTGACGGAGTACCCGTTCGACGGCCTGTGGTACCGGCAGCGGCAGGAGTTCTTCCTCGTGCGCGTGCCAAGCTGGGAGGTCGACACGCGCGGCTTCGACCAGGTGGAGCGCGACTCGATCGACGATCACCGGTGGTGGGAGGTGGCGGAGCTGGAGGCGACCGAGGAGCGGGTGTACCCGGTGGATCTCGCTCCCTTGCTGCGACGTCTGCTTACCGACGGCGCGGGCTCGTCATGCTGACCCGGCCGCGGGCGGGTGTGCGCCTTGAGCGTGCGGCTTGGGCGGTGGTCCGTTTCGAAGTGGGCCCTGACTGTGTGGCTGGGGGTTTGTCGTGTTGACGCCGCCGCGGACGGTGGTGCGCCGGGAGGGTGGTATTTACGCCCTTGAGCGGGCGCTGCAGCGCCGCGGCTTCCGGATCGTGGCGGGGGCCGACGAGGCCGGACGTGGGGCCTGTGCGGGCCCGCTGGTGGCCGCGGCGGCGGTGCTGCCCGAAGGCAAACGCGGCGAGATCGACGAGCTGGCCGACTCCAAGCTGCTGACCGCCGCCGCCCGCGAACGGGTCTACGCCGAAGTCGTCAAGCGCGCCCTCGCCTACGCCGTCGTGATCATCCCGGCCGACGAGGTCGACGCCCGCGGCCTGCACGTGTGCAACCTCGCCGCCATGCGCCGCGCGCTCGCCGCGCTCACCACTCGCCCGGAGTACGTGCTGACCGACGGCTTCGGCGTCGATGGGCTGGGCGTGCCGGGCCTCGCCGTGTGGAAAGGCGACCAGGTGGCCGCCTGCGTGGCAGCGGCCAGCGTGCTCGCCAAGGTCACCCGGGACCGGATCATGGTGGGCCTGCACGAGCGCTTCCCGCAGTACGGCTTCGACGAGCACAAGGGCTACGTCACCCCCGAGCACAACGCCGCGCTGGCCAGTCACGGCCCGTGTGCGGAGCATCGCTTCTCGTACGTCAACGTGGCCACCGTCTCCGGCCGCGACTCGCGCCCGCCCCGCTCCCGCCGTCCCGCCGCGGTGGGTGTGCTCGAGCCGATGGGGCAAGGCGTCCCCGCAGGGGGTACGGTCGGCGTGGCGTTGGCCGAGGGGGCGCGGCTGCCGGTGTCGGTGGGGAAGATGTGGCCATGGAAGGCGGAGTGCGATGAGCGCGGAAGATCTCGAAAAGTACGAGACCGAGATGGAGCTGCAGCTCTACCGGGAGTACCGCGACATCGTCCGCCAGTTCTCCTACGTGGTCGAGACCGAGCGCCGCTTCTACCTCGCCAACCAGGTCGACCTGCACGTTCGTAATTCGGACGGCGAGGTCTACTTCGAGGTCGAGATGCACGACGCCTGGGTGTGGGACATGTACCGTCCCGCCCGCTTCGTGAAGAATGTCCGCGTCATGACCTTCAAAGACGTCAATGTCGAGGAGCTGGAAAAGCCCGACATCTCCCTCCCGACGGAAAACGGCTTCGGCGGCTAGCGTCGCTTTGGCGGCTTGCGCGTCTCCTCGCACGCGCCGTTAACAGATCAACAAGCTTTTCGGGCGTTGTCCACAGCGGGCCCGGTCATCCACAGGTTGGCCGCGGCCCGTTTGGCTTCCTCCTGGCACGCGCCGACGCTGCTCTCCATGCATGTGTCGGCCTGGCTGTTCGCGATCTTGCTTACTGTGGTGGGTGCTCCGCCCGGCGGGCGCCCTGAGCTTTCCGAGTCCCGGGAGTTTTCGGGTTCGGTGGTTGTGCGGGCCTCGGTGTTCGCTGGGGTGCCCGGGCCTGCTCGTTCTTGGGGTCCCGATCGGTCTTGGGGACCTGCCCAGGCTTGGGGTCCTGATCAGGCTTGGTGGCCTGGCCAGGCCTCGGGTCCTGATCAGGCTTGGTGGCCTGGCCAGGCCTCGGGTCCCGGGCGGGCCTGGGACCCGCTCGGGTCCGCGCCTGGGCTCCGGTCCCGGCTGCCTCCTTCCGGTGGCCGCTGGACGGGCCACCGCACGTCGTCCGGCGCTTCGACCCACCGCCCAGCCCCTGGCTAGCCGGCCACCGTGGCGTCGACCTCGCCGCCGTCCCGGGTGTGACAGTGCGAGCCGCCGGCGCCGGCACCGTCCATTTCGCCGGCCGCGTGGCCGGTCGAGGCGTCGTGAGCGTCAACCACCCGAACGGCCTGCGCA
This sequence comes from Phytohabitans houttuyneae, assembly GCF_011764425.1. Lineage (NCBI taxonomy): Bacteria > Bacillati > Actinomycetota > Actinomycetes > Micromonosporales > Micromonosporaceae > Phytohabitans > Phytohabitans houttuyneae. Next base: position 2,493,201 of record NZ_BLPF01000001.1, on the reverse strand, counting down.
CCACCTACGAGCCGCTGGAGCCCACCGTCACCGCCGGACAGGCCGTGGCCGCCGGCGACGAGATCGGCACGCTCGCCGCAGGGCACGCCGGCTGCGCGGCACAGGCCTGCCTGCACTGGGGCTTGAGACGCGGCGAGGAGTACCTGGACCCGCTGGCCCTCCTGGGCCTCGGCCGGGTGCGCCTGCTGCCCTTGGGTGGGACCGTCTCAGCCGGGGCGCCTCGGTGACCGCCCAGCAAGGGCTGGCACCGCCCAGCGATCCGGAACAGCCCGCCGAGCAACTTCGGCGCCGCGCCACCTGGGCGGTGCCGGGGCCGACCAGCGATCCGGAGTGGCCCGCCGGCCGTGGCGTGACCGGGGATCCGGAGTGGCCCGCCGGCGGTGCGGAGACCGGCGATCTGGAGAGGCTCGCCAGCTGGGCGGAGACCGGCGACCCGGAATGGCGCACTCGCCTGCGCGCAGCCGTCGAGCGGACGGTGAGGCAGCGCGCTGCCCGCACCGAGCACCGCCGCGCGTTGGGCGTGCGCCGCGCCGCCGGCATGCAAGCCCGCCAAGCCACCCGCCTGGGCCGCATCAACGACCAACTCCGGTGACCGGTCAGGTCGGGCCGGGACGCATCCGTGCGCTCAACGAAGGAGGCGGGAGCCGGGCAGAACGCGCGCTCAGCGCAGGCCGCGGAGGAAGGCGGGGAGTCGCTCAGCCAGCCGGTCGTACTCCTCGCGGCGGTTGTAGACCTGCCCGCACAGCCGCAGCCACCCTCGGCCGCTCCAGGACATCACGCCCACGACGGCCGACAGCTCCCGCTCGATCCGCTCGGGGAGCCGCTCCGCCGCTTCGAAGGTCGTCGCCACGCCGGCCGGCAGAGGGAGGATGCGCATGGCGAGTTCGGGTGAGCCGGGGTCGGGGAGTTCTTCCGGGGTCAGGCCGAGCGCGGCGCCTACCACCCGCTGGCCGTACGCCGCCAGCTCGGCGTTGTGCGCGCGCACCCGGTCCGCGCCGAGGGTGCGCAGCACGAAGAGCCCGGTCGGTGCGGCCAGCCACGGCGTGTAGTCGAGCGTGCCCTGCCACTCCACCCTCGCCGGGTAGCCGGTGCCCTGCTCCCACGAGATGGCCAGCGGATCGATGCGGTCGCGCCAGTGCGGGGCGACGCTGAGCAGGGCGGTGCCGCGCGGGGCGTACGCCCACTTGTGCAGGTTGCCCACCCAGAAGTCGGCCCCGATCGCGTCGACCGACACGGGCAGCATGCCGGGGACGTGGGCGGCGTCGACGAGCACGGGTACCTCACGCTCGCGTGCGGCTGCCGCGATCTTGTCGACCGGGAAGAGGCGTGCGGTCGGCGAGGAGATCTGGTCGACGATGAGCAGGCGGGTGCGGCCCGGGCGGAGCGCCTGGGTGACCGTCGCCGTGACCTCGTCGTCGCTGGCATCGAGCGGCACTCCTACGGTGCGCACGGTGGCGCCGGTGCGGCGGCACTCGCGTTCGGCGGTGAAGGCGATCGCGCCGTACCGGTGGTCGGTCAGCAGCACCTCGTCGCCGGAGCGCAGCCCCAGCGACTGCAGCACGATTGCCGCGCCGATCGTGGTGTTGCCGACCAGCGCGGCGCCCTCCGGGTCGGCGCCGAGAAAGGAGGCGAGGTGGCGCCGGGTGTGCGCGATGCGGTCGGGCAGGTCACGGAAGTAGCGGATCGGGTTGGTCTCGCCCTCGTCACGCACCCGCTGCTGCGCGCGCTGGACGGCGACCGGCACGGCTCCGCGCGCGCCGTGGTTGAGGTACGCGATGGCGGGATCGAGCGAAAAGCCTTCCCGGATCCGGTCCCAGCCGACGTCCACGCCCTCGACCACCGCGCCTCCCACGTGCCAACCCTACGCGGCGCTGGGGCACCGTGGCGCGTCACCTGTCCCGCTCGGGCGGCCACATGCACCCTCCCCACGGGCAGCGGTCCTTGACCTCCCGTATCCGCCACGCCTCCAGCCACGGCCTCGGCGGTGGTGATCCCTTGAGCCGCTCGAACATCTCGTTGAGCTGAGGCCACATCGGTCGCTTGCTCCCCTCCGGTCACCCCTGTCACAAGCACCTGCACCCACAGCACGCGTGGGCGGGGTCAGCGGTTGCTTGGGACCCCAACCAAGGGGGCGAGGCTGGCCCGCGCACTCCAGCAGGACCGCGAAGCAGGACCTATGCGCGGGGATGGGCCTGGCGGTACGCGGCGCGGAGTCGTTCGACCGAGACGTGGGTGTAGATCTGGGTGCTGGAAAGTGACGCGTGGCCCAGCAGCTCCTGCACCGCGCGCAGGTCGGCGCCGCCCTCCAGCAGGTGGGTCGCCGCCGAGTGGCGCAGGCCGTGCGGGCTGGTGTGCGGGAGGCCGGCAGCGCGGGCGTAGCCGCTCACGATGCGCCGCGCGATCGTCGGCTGCAGCCGGCCGCCGCGCGCTCCCAGCAGCAGCGCGTTGCCGCTGGAGCTGTTGGACAGGGCGGCGCGGCCCAGGCGGAGCCAGTCGTCGACGGCCTCCTCGGCGGGCAGTCCATAGGGGACGGAGCGTTCCTTGCCGCCCTTGCCGAGCACGCGCACCACGCGTCGGCCGCGGTCGACGTCGGCCACGTCGAGGCCGCACAGCTCGCTGACGCGGATGCCCGTCGCGTACAGCAGCTCCAGCAGCGCACGGTCGCGCAGCAGCACCGGAGACGCCTCATCTCCCGGCGCCAGCACCAGCGCCTCGGCCTGGTCGGCGCGGAGCACAGCCGGCAGGTCACGGTGGGCCTTCGGGCTCGCGAGCTGGGCACCGACGTCGGCGGTCATGAGCTCGGCTCGGTGCGCCCACGCGCTGAACGTGCGCGCCGACGCCGCGCGGCGGGCCAGCGACGTGCGTGCGGCGCCCAGCGTGCGGAGCTTTGCCAGCCAGCTGCGGAGCACGGCGATGTCGATGTCGCCCGGTGCGACGCATCCCATGAGCGTGGCGTGGTCGAGGAGGGAGACGACGTCGCCCACGTACGCCCGGACGGTGTGCGCCGACCGGTTGTCGACGCGAGCGAGGTGGTCCGCGAAGTGGTCGACCGCCTCGCGCATCGGCTCGGGCAGACCTTCGTGGATCGCCCGGATGCTGACGCTCTTTCGCTTCACACCGCTGACCGTGGAAGCCAGGACCGGGGCGTGTCAAGGCGCCGCGCCGGCCTCGTGATCCATGGGCGGCCCCGATCGCGTGCCGCCGACCGCCGCGGGAGCCGGCTCGGCGCCGCTGCCCGCCCGGGCGCGCGCGGGCTTGGGCGCGAGCGTGTAACCGCCGGCGCGGCGAGCCACGAACCCCATGCTCTCGAGGAGCGTCAGCTTGCGCATCGCGGTGCGGATGTCGAGGCCGGCCTTGGCGGCCAGCTCGTCGGGGCCTGCGGAGCCGCGCCGGGGCACCGACTCCAGCACCATCGCCGACTCGATGTCGAGGCCGTCGTGCGGGCGCTCGGGGCCGCGCGGCCGGGGTGCCAGCTCTCCGATGCGGCCGACCTCCTCCAGAACGTGGTCGACGCCGGCGACCAGCCGCACCTCCGGGTAGTCGCGGATCAGGCCGTGGCAACCCACCGACATCGCGGACGTCACCGGACCGGGCACGACCATCGGCCTGCGGTCAAGCGCGATCGCGCGGCGGAGGGTCTGGCTGGCGCCACTGCGCGCGGACGCCTCGACGACCACGGTGCCTCGGGTGGCCGCCGCGATCACGCGGTTGCGGATCAGGAAGCGGTGGCGCACCGGCACCGTGCCGGGCGGCCACTCGCTGATCAGCAGGCCTCCGTCGGCGATGCGGTCGAAGAGGCCGGTGTTGCCGGACGGGTACGGCTTGTCGACGCCGCAGGCCAACACCGCCACCGTGAGCCCACCCGCGTTGAGCGCGCCCCGGTGCGCGGCCGCGTCGATCCCATGGGCGCCGCCGGAGACCACGGTCCACTCCCGCTCAGCCAGCTCGAACGCGAGCGTCGTGGCCACGTGCTCGCCGTAGTGCGTGGAGGCGCGCGCGCCCACCACCGCCACTGACCGCGTGAGCGCCTCGTCGAGCCGTGGCACGCCGCGCACCCACAGGCACAGCGGGGGCGCGACGTCGCGGTCGATGCGGTCCTTGGCCGGGCGGCCCAGCAGGCGAGTGAGATCGCGGACCGGCTGGGGCCACTCGTCGTCTTCGGGGATGACGATGCGGGCGCCGAGCCGCTCGGCCCGGTCGAGCGCCGCCTCCGCCACCTTGCGCGGATCACCGGCCACCATCCGGGCGGCTGCCGCACCCCGCAGCTGCTCGTCCGGCACGTCGCCCTCCACGAGCCGCTCCAGCGCGCGGACTGGACCGTTGGCGTTGACCATGCGATGCACGGCCTCGTTTCCCGGCTCGATCAGCCAGTGCAGCGCGATCCGGGCCAGCCGCACGTCTTCCTTCACGAGTCCCTCCCTCATGGAGCTATGCCGGTGCGGAGCTGAGTGGCCTCGAGCACGTCATCTCCATCTGGCCGGTGGCGACCGTCGAGGTCGGCGATCGTCCAGGCGAGCCGGAGGATGCGATCGAAGCCGCGGGCGGACAGCGAACCGTGGTCGAGGCGGGTGCGCAGCGCCTTGGTGTCGGTGGACGGCAGGCGCCACGGTGGCCGCCGCAACGCGGTGCCGGGCACGTCGGCGTTGGTCCGCCAGCCGTGCGCGGACCAACGGGCGGTCGCCGCCGCGCGCGCCTTGAGCACGCGGTCGGCCACCACGGCGGACGGCTCGCTGCGCGAGTCGGGCGCGAGCAGCTCGGCGGCACCGAGCGGCTCAAGCGTGACCTGAACGTCGATCCGGTCGAGCAGCGGACCGGAGAGGCGCCCGATGTAGCGGCGGCGCGCCACCGGGCTGCACTCGCAGAACTGGTCGCCTGCCGGCTTTGCACATGGGCAGGGATTGGCCGCGAGCACAAGCTGAAAGCGTGCGGGGTATTCAGTCGCGCCGTCGGTCCGGCGCAACAGGATGCTGCCCGTCTCCAGCGGCTGCCTCAGCGCGTCGAGGGCGCGCCCGGTGAACTCGGCCGCCTCGTCGAGAAACAGCACCCCATGGTGGGACAGCGAGACAGCTCCCGGGCGCGCCAGGCCGGAGCCGCCACCGACAAGCGCCTGGACGGTCGCGGTGTGGTGCGGTGCCTGAAACGGTGGCCGGCGCCGCAGTCGCCCGCCCGGCGGGAGCGCACCGGCGATCGAGTGCAGCGCGGTCACCGCCAGCGCGGCCTCGTCGTCGAGCTCGGGCAGGATCGACGGCAGGCGCTCGGCGAGCATGGTTTTTCCCGCGCCGGGCGGGCCCAGCAGCGCCACGTGATGCCCGCCGGCGGCGGCCACCTCGATCGCGCGCCGGCCGAGCGCCTGGCCGGCCACATCGGCCAGATCGGGCCCCTCCGGCTCCGCGTCGGGATCGCCCTCGGGCGGGTCGAGCAGCGGCCCGCCGTCGCGGACGAACGCGACCAGCCGGTGCAACGTGTCGACGGCCTTGACCTGCACGCCGGGCACGACGGCCGCCTCCGACGCGTTGCCGATCGGCACGACCACCCGACCGATCCCGGCCTTGGCCGCGGCCGCCACCATCGGAAGCGCGCCGCGCACCGGACGGACAGTGCCGTCGAGCCCCAGTTCGCCGAAGATGGCCACCCCCTCGAACGCGGCCAGCGGCAACTCACCCGCCCCGCCGAGCAGCACCACCGCGATGGCGAGATCAAATGCCGAGCCGGTCTTGCGCATACCGGCTGGGAGCAGGTTGACCGTGATGCGGCGGCTGGGCCAGCGCTGCCCTGAGTTGACGATCGCGGCGCGAACCCGGTCGCGCGCCTCGCTCAGCGCGGTGTCGGGAAGGCCCGACAGCACCACGGCCGGAAGTCCGGGCGAGAGGTCCGCCTCCACCTCGACCAGGTGGCCGGTGACGCCAACGAGCCCCAGCGAGAGCACCTTCGCGTAGCTCACGGCCGCCCTCGCTCCCCGCGATGCCGCATCAGAAGGCCCCGCGCAGGTGCTCGACGCGCGCCGCACCCCGCCGCTGGGGGAGCACGGAAACCACGTCGAAGCGCACGTCGTGGCCGTGCAGGTCGTGCTCGTGCAGCCAGCGCAGCGCGAGCCGCCGCAGCCGCCGCGCCTTGGTCGGCACGATCGCGCAGACCGGCGGCCCGAACTCCAAGCTGCGCCGCGTCTTCACCTCGCAGAAGACGATGTCGTCGCCGTCCCGGGCGACGATGTCGATCTCACCGTCGGTGCAGCGCCAATTGCGCTCGACGATCCGGATGCCTGCCTCGATCAGGTGGGCGACCGCACGCCGCTCGCCGTACGCACCGACCGCCAATGTCGCCGTCGTCATGGGAAAAGAGCATGTGGGGGAGGGGACGGGTGCGGAACGGGACCATGATCGATCTGTGGACAGGCGGGTGGGCTGTGGAGAGCCGGACAATCATGCGGTGGGTGTGTTATGAGGCTGGCTCGTACCCGTACTCCCGCTGCACCCACTCCAACCACTGACCGTGCGGCCCGGTCCGGGCCAGGACCTCGACGGTGGCCCGGCCGCCCCGCCAGACGACAAGGGTGAGCAGGCCCACGGCCAGCATCCCGCGCGGGCCTGCCTCCGCCGGCCTCCCGGTGAAGAGTTCCGCGCCGCACTGGGACGCCTCGTTCAGCACCACGGCGAGGTCGCGCCGCGCTCCGACCTCGGCCAGCGTGGCGGCGAGGCGGCGGCTGTCGGCGGCCGACAGGTACATGAGCGCGTTGGACGTGAAGACGCACGGCACGACGTCCTCATCCACAGTGGACAACACGCCCGGCAGCGTGGCCACCATCTCGCCCGCCACCAGCCGCGGTCGCGCGGCCACCACCTCGGCCAGCGCCGCGTCGAGGCGGGTCAGCCGCTCGGTGTGCTCCGGCCACACGCAGGCCCGCAGCCACTCGACGGCACGCGGATCGGCGGCGTCCACAGGGGACAGATCGATGCCCACCCGATCGGCCACCACAAGGTCCGCCGCGGCCGGCGACGGCCACCGCCCGCCGCGCACCTCGCAGCTCATCGTCAGCCCGCCCGCCGGCCCGTAGGACTCCACGCGATCGCCGTCGCGGTACTCGCAGGTGTACCGATCGCTGATCAACAGCAGGCCCGCGCTGGTGCCGAGTTCGACGAGCGTCAACGGCCGGCCGAGCATCTCGGCGGCGCGGCCGAACGCAGGCCGCAGGAGGGCGGCGCGGCGCGCCTCGTTCGTCTGGGTGGTCCTGGTCGCGCAGAGCGCGGTGAGATCGTCGCGGTGCGCGGCCACGAGGTCCGCCAGCGCCGCCGGCATCGCGCTGTCCGCCTCACGCGTGCCGCCGAGCGTCGGGAGGTACCCGGCGAGCGGGTGGCCCGGCGCGACGGTGCGCAAGATGTACTGCACCGCGGCGAAGAACAGGATCGCCCGCCGCTGCCCCGGCGGGGCCGCAAGCAGCGGGGTGGCGAGCTGCGGGTGGTCGGCGACGGCGGCGGAGAGGTGTTCGTACCGGATCGAGTGGCCGCGGAACTCCCTGCGCGCGAAATGCCGGAACGTCCGGGTCAGCATGGCCGCGTCCGCCGGTGTCATGCCGGGATCGTGCCCGCCCGCCCGCCGCGCCGCGCGCAGCGACGCCGATCACAGATGTTTGCCCGCTTTGCGAAGGTGGCCTATTCGCGCCAGGTCGCATAGGTTGCGGCCGTGGACCCTCAACGGAACGCCCCCGACCAGGCAGATCGCGGCTGGTACGACCGCCGCCACGGCGAGCCGGAGTGGGAGGGCTACCGCCTGCCGGGCCCGCGCGGCGCGGGCGAGTCGCTGGAGGCGGACCCGCTGGCGGGAGGCACGCACGCCGCGTCGCCGCCCGCGTACGACCAGCAGAGCGCCTACAACCCCCTCGCCGCGCCGGCGATCGAGGTGCCCGCCTACGGGCCGCCGCCGTCCTCCTACAGCACGCAGCAGGTGCCCGCGCCCGCCGCGTACGAGGTGCCGCCCGCGGCACAGCAGGTCCCGCCGCCACCGCCGCCGGGCTACAAGTCGTTCGAGGAGCCCACCGGCGCGGTGCCGCCCATCGCACCCCGCCCCGAGGCCGGGCCGATCGAAACGCAGCGCTTCCACACCGAGGCGATCGACCGCTCCGCGCTGCACCGCCCGTCGATGCCGCCGGCCGACGGGGTGTACCGGACAAAGCGGCCCGCGGCGGGCATCGTCTTCGCGGTACTCGCCGCGATCTTCGAGATCCCGGCGCTGCGGCTGCTCGCGGACGCCGCGGTCGGCGGGCCCGTGGTGGCCTCCGGCGTGGTGGCCGGCACGTTCCTGGTCGCCGGGTTGCCGCTGGTGGCGTTCGGCCTGTACGCGCTGGTCACCGGCGCCAACCGGCTCCCCAGCGACGGCGCGGGACCGCAGGCGTGGCTGCGCCCTCCGACCGCCTACCTGCCGATCGGGCTGGTGCTGCTCGTGGCGGCGGCGCTGGCGACCTGACAACCAAGATTTTGAGCTACCGCGACGTCCGTCGTGGTCCGGACCGTTGCTCCCGCGGCCTCGCCGTTCGCGGTGGGCCAGCGTCGGGGTGGTCCTGTCCGCCGGATGGTCGCCCTTGGACCGGGGTCGCACAGTGGCTGCGGACGTCGGATCCCGCCGTTTCGGAGGCGGTAGGGGTTCACGATCTGCTCGCTGGCGTTGCGTGTCGACGCCTTGTGCGCGCTGGGTGCCGGCTGGAAGCCGCGAGGCGGCGGAGGCTTGGGCAGATGTGATCGCGCTTGCTCTTGGACCGCGAACGCTGGGCTTTGAGGTCATCGCATCGTGATCGTGGGACATTGGTGGCCCATTCGGGGTGGTAGGCGTCCTCGATCTGCTCGTGGCGCCGGGTGTTGGCGCCGATCGAGGGGGTCCCGCTCGCGGCGGCCGGTGTGGTGTTGGGTGTCCGCTGGAAGCCGTGAGGGTGCCGGCTTGGGCTGACGTGATCAGGAGCGAAGGCTCTCCGAGCGGGGTTTGGGGTGATCGCTTGTGGGCGTCGGTGTTGGCGCCGATCGAGGGATCCCGCTCATAGCAGACGGTGTGGTGCTGGGTGCCTGCTTGAAGCGGCGAGGGCGCGGGCTGTTGTGATCGCGAGCGAGCGCACGCATTTGACCGCGAAGGGTCTCCGAGCGGGGTTTGGGGTGGTCGCGTAGTGATCGTGGACGTTTACAGCCCCTGGACGGGCAGGAAGGGTCCACGATCTGCTCGCTGGCGTCGGGTGTGGCACCGATCAAGGGATCCCGCTCGTAGCAGACAGTGTGGTGTTGGTGCCTGCTGGAAGCGGCGAGGGCGCCGGCTGGGGCTGATGTGATCACGAGCGAACGGTCTCCGAGCGGGATTTCGACGTGGTCGCACTGTGATCTTGGACGTTGGTTGCCCATCCAGCCCATCCAGGGGTGGCAGACGTCCACGATCTGCTCGCTGCATCGGGGGTTGACGCCGATCGAGGACCTCATGGGCGGCAGCGGCGTGGTGCTGGGCGTCCGCTGGAAGCAGCGCGAGCGCCCCCATGGCCTGATGCGATCGCGAGCGGACGCTTGCCCTTGCAGCTTGCGGTGTCACCCAGCAGGCCTGACCAGGCAAGATGCAAGCCTGCCTGACTTGAGTTCCAGACGACGAAGACTCGGAAAGACGCGGATCAAGGACCCGTGCACAGCAGGCAGCCTCGTGCCGGGAAGCAGCCGCCGTGCACCAGCCGCTGTCACTGGCGAGGCGGGCGTTGCCCCAGGAATCCAGAGCGAACGCCCGCCCCCAGCCCGCCCGGCGACGGAGCGGAGCGGGGCGTACACTGGTCGACTGGCGACCGCCTCTGGCGGCCGACCTCGCGCGCCCTCCCCACGGCTTCGTCCATGGGGCGACGGTCCCCTGGTCCCGACGTTGTCGGGCCCACCCTGGCCGGCGATCAGGCGCCAGGACGCCTGACCGACCGGTCGGGCGTGACAACCAGGGAAGATCGAGGAGCACCCCACCATGGCCGTAGTGACCATGCGCCAGCTGCTGGAGAGCGGTGTCCACTTCGGGCACCAGACTCGCCGCTGGAACCCGAAGATGAAGCGGTTCATCTTCACCGAGCGCAACGGTATCTACATCATCGACCTGCGCCAGACGCTCGACTACATCGAGAAGGCGTACGACTTCGTCCGCGGCACCGTCGCTGAGGGCGGCAGCATCCTGTTCGTCGGCACGAAGAAGCAGGCCCAGGAGGCGATCGCTGAGCAGGCGACGCGGGTCGGCCAGCCGTACGTCAACCACCGCTGGCTCGGTGGCATGCTGACCAACTTCCAGACCGTGTACAAGCGGCTGCAGCGCATGAAGGAGCTGGAGTCGCTCGACCTGACCGGCACCGCCGCGGGGTACACGAAGAAGGAGACCCTCCAGCTGTCCCGCGAGAAGGACAAGCTGAGCCGCACGCTCGGTGGCCTGCGCGACATGCAGAAGGTGCCGGCCGCGATCTGGGTGGTCGACACCAAGAAGGAGCACATCGCCGTCGACGAGGCCCGCAAGCTGGGCATCCCGGTGATCGCCGTGCTCGACACCAACTGCGACCCGGACGAGGTCGACTTCCCGATCCCGGGTAACGACGACGCGATCCGTTCCGCCGAGCTGCTGACCAAGGTTGTCGCGACGGCGGTCGCCGACGGCCTGATCGCCCGCTCCGGCCGCGCGACCCGCAGCGGTGCCGAGGAGAAGCCCGAGCCTGGTGTGGTCGGCGCTGACGAGCCGCTGCCCGAGTGGGAGCGCGAGCTGCTCGAGGACACCGAGAAGAAGGCGGACGAGCCGGCGCCGGCCGCCGCCGAGTAGGACCCACAAGCCAGTCGACAACCACGACCCAAAGAGAGAGTCATGGCCAACTTCACCGCCGCGGACGTCAAGAAGCTCCGCGACCTCACCGGCGCCGGCATGATGGACGCCAAGAAGGCGCTCGACGAGGCGGAGGGCGACTTCGACAAGGCTGTCGAGGTCCTGCGCATCAAGGGTGCGAAGGACGTGGGCAAGCGTGCCGGGCGCACCGCCGCCAACGGCCTGGTGGCGCACTCGGGCAAGGCGCTGCTCGAGCTCAACTGCGAGACCGACTTCGTCGCCAAGAACGCCGATTTCGTCGCGCTGGCCCAGCGCCTTGTCGAGCACGGTGACACCGCCGGTCTGACCACCGCTGAGGAGCTGCTGTCCTCGACGCTGGCCGACGGGCAGACCGTGGCCGACGCGGTGCAGGACCTGTCCGCCAAGATCGGCGAAAAGCTGGTGCTCAACCGCTACGGCGTCGTCGACGGCACCGCCGCGGTCTACCTGCATCGCAAGAGCCAGGACCTGCCGCCGGCGGTCGGCGTGCTGGTGGAGTACACCGGCAAGACCGACGAGGCGGGCGACGCCGACGCGCGTGGCGTGGCGATGCAGATCGCCGCGATGCGCCCGAAGTACCTGACCCGCGAGGAGGTGCCGGCCGATGTCGTGGAGTCGGAGCGCCGCATCGCCGAGCAGACCGCGCGCGAGGAGGGCAAGCCGGAGGCGGCGCTGCCCAAGATCGTTGACGGTCGGGTGAACGCCTTCTTCAAGGACTTCGTCCTGCTGGAGCAGGCGTCGGTCGCCGACAACAAGAAGTCGGTCAAGCAGGTGCTCGGCGAGGCCGGCATCGAAGTGACCCGCTTCGTGCGCTTCGAGGTCGGCCAGGCCTGATCGGCCTTCCGACTGCGAAGACGAAGCGCCAGTACAAGATCGAACAGCCGAGGAGGCCGCCGGTGGACGTGACCGTCACGGCGGCCTCCTTGTCACGTAGTGTGAGCGGCAGCGCCGGTGACGCCGGAGCGCGCCACACCAGCACCACCAGCACCATCAGCAAGGCAGCCAACGACGGCGGAGGGCGGACCGGATGACGCAGACGGTGGCGGGAGACCCCGCGACGATGGACGATCCGACCGCACCGCCCCCCGGGCGTTCGCGCCGCGTGGTGCTCAAGCTTTCCGGTGAGGTCTTCGGCGGCGGCGCGGTCGGTGTCGACCCCGATGTCGTGCAGGCCGTGGCCCGGCAGATCGCGAGCGTCGTGCGTCGCGGCGTGCAGGTCTCGGTTGTCGTCGGCGGTGGCAACTTCTTCCGCGGCGCCGAGCTGCAAAAGCGCGGGATGGACCGGGCCCGCGCCGACTACATGGGCATGCTCGGCACGGTCATGAACTGCCTGGCGCTCCAGGACTTCCTGGAGAAGGAGGGCATCGAGACGCGGGTGCAGACCGCGATCAACATGGCCCAGGTCGCCGAGCCGTACATCCCGCTGCGCGCCATCCGCCACCTGGAGAAGGGGCGCGTCGTGATCTTCGGCGCGGGCGCCGGCATGCCGTACTTCTCGACCGACACCGTCGCCGCGCAGCGGGCCCTGGAGATCCACGCCGATGTCGTGCTGATGAGCAAAAACGGTGTCGACGGCGTGTACACGGCCGACCCGCGCACCGACCCCACCGCCGTCAAGCTCGACACGATCACCTTCGACGAGACGCTGCAGCGAGGCCTGCGGGTCGCCGACGCCGCCGCTTTCAGCTTGTGCCGCGACAACGGTCTGCCGATGCTGGTGTTCGGAGCCGAGGGCGACGACACGATCGTCAAGGCTGTGAGCGGCGAGCGCATCGGCACGCTGATCACGGCCAACTAGGCGAGCATCGGCACCCCTGATCACTGCTAACTAGCTAGAAGGGAGGCGACGGGGCAGGTGATCGACGACACCCTCCTCGAGGCCGAGGAAAAGATGGAGCGCGCGGTCGAGCACGCCAAGGAGGAGTTCGCGGCGATCCGCACCGGGCGCGCCAACGCGGCGATGTTCTCCAAGATCATCATTGACTACTACGGCAGCCCCACCCCGCTGACCCAGATGGCCTCCGTGGGCACCCCCGAGCCACGGATGGCGATCATCAAGCCCTACGACGCTTCGCAGCTCGGCGCGATGGAAAAGGCGATCCGCGACTCCGACCTGGGCGTCAACCCCAACAACGAGGGCACCCAGCTGCGCATCCTGCTGCCGCAGATGACCGAGGAGCGCCGCCGCGACATGATCAAGGTGGCCCGCCACAAGGGCGAGGAAGCCAAGGTCGCGATCCGCAACGTGCGCCGCAAGGCCAAGGAAGAGCTGGACCGCATCGTCAAGGACGGCGAGGCCGGCGAAGACGACGGCCGCCGTGCGGAGAAGGACCTCGACGACACCACCCACCGGTACGTGACGCACATCGACGAGCTCGTGAAGCACAAGGAAACCGAGCTGCTCGAGGTCTGATGTCGCAACTCGACCCCTACGGCAACCAGACGCCCAACCGGGCACCCGACTCCTGGGTGCCGGACCCCTGGCTGGACCAGCCCGACCGCGAGCCGGCCGGCGAGTGGCCGACCCGTAACGGGCGCGCGGACGAGCCGTACACGGGGTCGGGTGACCTTCCGTACTCCGAGGCCGAAGCGCAGACCGCCGCGTACCCGCAGGTGCAACCCCGCGCCGAGGCGGACGCGGAGCCGGCGACCGACCCGGTGCGGCCGCGGCGCCCCGGTCCCGGAAAGCGGCGCGCGACCGGCCGGGCCGGCCGCAACCTGCCCGCGGCGATCGGCGTGGGCGTCACGCTCGGCGCGGTGGTCATCGCGTCGCTGTTCGTGTGGCGCCCCGCGTTCCTCGCGGTGATCGTGGTCGCTCTCGGCGTCGCCATCTGGGAGATGAGCCGCGCGGTGCGCGCCGTGGGCGCGCACCCGCCGGCGGTGCCGCTGGCCGCCGGTGGCCTGGTCACGATCGGCATGGCCTGGTACGCCGGTGAAGACGCCCTCATGCTCGGCTTCCTCGTCACGCTGTTGGCCACGCTCGTGTGGCGGCTCGCCGACGGCCTGTCCGGCTTCGGGCGGGACGCGGCGGCGGCCACGCTCATCGCGGTGTACGTGCCATTCCTCGGCGGCTTCGCCGCACTGCTCGCCGAGCCCGACGACGGCGCCCGCCGCGTGATCGTCACACTCGCCGCGGTAGTGCTTTCCGACACAGGCGGGTACGTGGCCGGCGTCTTCTTCGGCAAGCGCCCCATGGCCCCCACGATCAGCCCCAAAAAGTCGTGGGAAGGGCTGGCCGGCTCACTCGTCGCGACCGCGGTGGGCAGCGCGATCCTGCTCTACCTGCTGCTCGACGTCGAGCCGTGGTGGGGTGCCGTGTTCGGTTTGGCACTGTCGATTGCGTCGGTACTGGGCGATCTGGCCGAATCGATGCTCAAGCGCGACCTGGGCATCAAGGACATGAGCAACCTGCTGCCCGGACACGGTGGCCTGATGGATCGGCTTGATTCCATCCTGTTCGCGCTGCCGACCGCGTACCTGCTGCTGGCCGTCTTCACCTGACACGAGTCCGCGCCAAAAGCGGGCGCATGGGAGACTGGACGAGCTATGACGAGCCTGCCCGTACTCCCGATCAGCCCTGACGCGCCGGGGCGCCGCCCGGCGCTGCCCCCGCGACACCTCGCCGACCTCGATCTGGCCGGCCGGCAGGCGTTGGTGGCGGAGCTGGGCGAGCCGGCGTTCCGGGCCAAGCAGCTGTCCACCCACTACTTCGGGCGGCTCGTGCGCGACCCCGCGCAGATGACCGACTTACCTGCCGCCACCCGCGACCGCCTGGCCGGCTCGCTGATGCCCCGCCTGCTCACCCCGGTGCGCGAGATGGCCTGCGACGACGGCGCCACCCGCAAGGCGCTGTGGCGGCTGCACGACGGCTCGCTGGTCGAGAGCGTGCTGATGGGCTACCCGGACCGCGTCACCGTCTGTATCTCCAGCCAGGCAGGCTGCGGCATGGCCTGCCCCTTCTGCGCCACCGGCCAGGCCGGCCTCACCCGCAACCTGTCCACCGCCGAGATCGTCGACCAGGCCGTCTACCTGGCCGGTGTGGCCGCCTCGGGTGCCGTCTCCGGCTCGCCGCCGCGGCTGTCGCACGTGGTGTTCATGGGCATGGGCGAGCCGCTGGCCAACTACTCCCGGGTCGTCGATGCGGTCCGGCGGCTGTGCGCGCCGGCGCCGGAGGGGCTCGGGCTCTCCCAGCGCCATGTGACGGTCTCCACGGTCGGGTTGGTGCCGGCGATGCGTAGGCTGGCGGGAGAGGGACTCTCCGTAACCCTTGCGCTGTCGTTGCACGCGCCCGATGATGAGCTGCGCGACGAACTCGTGCCCGTCAACCAACGCTGGAAGGTCGCTGAGGTGCTGGACGCCGCGTGGGACTACGCCTCCCGCACGGGTCGCCGCGTGTCCGTCGAATACGCGATGATCAGGGATGTGAACGATCAGCCGTGGCGAGCCGACCTGCTGGGGCGGCTGCTCGCCGGGCGGTCGACCCACGTAAACCTCATCCCGCTCAACCCGACGCCGGGCAGCCGCTGGGATGCGAGCCCGAAGCCGGTCGAGCGGGAGTTCGTGCGGCGCTTGCGCGAAGCCGGCGTTTCGACCACAGTGCGTGACACGCGAGGTCGGGAGATTGACGGCGCGTGCGGACAGCTGGCCGCCAGCGAGACCGGCAGCGCGGACGGAAGGTGACATAGGTGGCTAGTCAGGGTCAGCGGTTCCGGCGCCGGGCGCTGCGTCGCGGTTACAAGGTCGATGAGGTGGACGCCTTCCTCGACCGCGTGGAGGCCACCCTGGCCGGCGACCCGGTGGGAGCCCCGGTCGCCTCGCAGGAGGTCCACGACGTGGTCTTCCGCGTGCGCTTCGGCGGCTACGACGAGTGGCAGGTCGACCTCCACCTCGACCGCGTCGAGCGGCAGCTCGCCGAGCTGGAGGAGCGCGGCGGCTACGGCCGCGTCCCCGACCGCATGGGCCCGCCCGACCGCCTCGCCCCCGCCGACCGCATGGGCCCGCCAGACCGGCTGGGCCCGCCGGACCGCATGGGCCCACCCGATCGCATGGGTGGCGGCCCGATGACGGAGCGTATCGGCCCGCCGCTGCGCGACGACCGCATGCCCCCCGGCGGCCCCCCGATGCCCCAGCGCCCGATGCCCGCCCAGGCTGGCCGCGACCCCTACGGCCGCTACGACGACCAGGGCGGCTACGACCAGACCGGCGGCTACGGCGGCGGCAACGGCTTCGACGGCCCGCCCGGCCGCGGCGGCTTCGACGGCCCTCCACCCGGACGCGGTGGCTTCGACGGCCCGCCCCCGGGCCGCGGCGGCTTCGACGGACCCCCGCCCGGACGTGGCGGCTATGACGGCCCGCCCCCCGGCCGCGGCGGTTACGACGGCCCTCCGACCGGCGGCTTCGGCGCACCCCCCGGCGGCTTCGGCGGCCCGCCCGACGACCGCTACGGCGGCGACGAACGCTTCGACGGCTTCGCCGAGCCCGGCCGCCACGGCAAGGACATGACAGCCGAGATGCGCCTGGGGGGCCCTTCCATGGGCGGCCCGCCGCCCGGCATGCCCGGCCTGCCCCCGGAGCTCCAGCGCATCGACCAGCTGCGCCGCGGCTTCCAGGTGCGGCGCTTCGGCAGCGGCTACGACCCGGCCCAGGTCGACCGCCTCTTCGAGGGCATCTTCAACGCGGTGACCGGCCGCGGCCCGATGCCCATGAGCCCCAACGAGATCGACCGGGCGCAGTTCGGCCTTGTGCCGGGCGGCTACTTCGAGGCCGAGGTGGACGCCGCGCTCAAGGAGGTCAAGGACATCCTCCGCGGCCAGTGAGCGCCTCCCGGCCTGAAGATCCTTTTCAGACCGGGAGCTACCGCGACGCCCGCGGTGGTCCGGACCGTTGCTCCCGCGGCCTCACCCTCCGTGGTCGCCGGGCCTAAGACCAGGGCCTGCGGCCGGCGAAGAGCGGCTCCCGCCGTCCTGCCTCGGCTCGTATCCTGCTGGCCATGCTCGATGGCTCGCTCAGCTCACGCCCACCGCTCAGGCGAGCGCCCCGCACGCTGATCGCCACGCTGCTGGTGTTGGGAGTGGTGGTGTCATCCACCGCCACCCGCGAGCTGATCGAGGGCGCGATGGGCAGCGGCCCGCTCGCCGATCTGGGCTGGATCGCCGTTCCGGTGGTGGTCACGGCCTGGCTCGCGCCGCGTGCTTCCTACCGCCGCCGCGACGCGCTGTGGTGGTTTGTCGGCGGCGCCGGCCTCTACATCTTCGTGGTGATCGCATGGCGGGTCGCGTTTCTGCCCTACCGCGATTGGCCGCCTCGACCCGATGAGCCATCCCGAGCCCAGCGGCCGGTCCGGTTGTGAAACCGCGGAGGGTGAGGCCGCGGGAGCAACGGTCTGGACCACCGCGGACGTCGCGGTAGCTCAAAATTCTTGCTAGGAACGCAGGCCGTTTCGGCGCAGCACCACGTCGCCGATCAGGATCAGCGTGAGCACGCCGGCGATGACGATCAGGAAGACGTCCTCGACGCGGCCGGTGTGGTTGCCGATCAGCAAGGACAGCAGCACCAGGATCGTGAAAACCGCGCCGATGCGGGAAGCCTTACGGCCGCCCGGCTTGCGCTGGTCCGGTGAGGTCACCGGCTCGCTACCCGCCACCTTCGGGTCCTTCCCCTCGATCCGATCTGCGGTAAGTCTGGCATGCGCGGGAATCGTGCCCCGCGCCGGGATGTGGCCGCGCGCCCGGTAGCGTCGGAACGTAACCTCGACTGCGAGCGGCAACGAGTGTGGAGGCAGTGCGGTGCGAGTGACGGGTACCGGGCACGCGAGCATGCGGATCGACACGGCCGCGGGCAGTATCCTGTGCGACCCGTGGGTCAACCCGGCGTATTTCGCGTCGTGGTTCCCCTTCCCGGACAACTCGCTGTTGGACTGGGAGAGTTTGGGGCGTACCGACTACCTGTATGTGTCTCACCTGCACCGGGACCACTTCGACGCGGAGCATCTGAAGCGTTTTGTGTCGAAGAAGGCGACGGTGCTGCTGCCGGAGTACCCGACGAGCGAGCTTGAGGATGAGCTGCGGGAGTTGGGGTTCACGAGCTTCATCGAGACGAAGACCAACGAGGTGTTGGAGCTCGATGGTGGGCTGAAGGTGATGATCCAGGCGTTGACGTCGCCGACGGACGGGCCGATCGGGGACTCGTCGCTGTGGGTGGAGTACGGCGGGGTGCGGCTGCTGAACCAGAACGACGCGCGGCCGACGGACCTGTCGACATTCGCGGAGTTGGGGCATGTGCACGCGCACATGCTGCAGTTCTCTGGCGCGATCTGGTACCCGATGGTGTACGAGCTGCCGCAGACGGCGAAGACCGCGTTCGGTAAGCAGAAGCGGGATCGGCAGTTCGACCGCACATTCCGTTACATCGACGATCTCAAGGCGTCGCATGTGTTCCCGATCGCGGGTCCGCCGTGTTTTCTGGATGACGAGCTGTGGCAGTTCAACGACATCTTCGGCGACGAGGGCAACATCTTCCCGGACCAGTCGGTGTTCATGGCGGAGTACGCCAAGGTTGGCGGAACCAACGGTGTGGTGTTGTTGCCCGGCTCGGTGTCGGAGCTGACCGCGGACTCGTGCACGACGACGCATCCGACCGATGTGGACGAGTTCTTCGCCAACAAGCGGGCGCACCTGGAGGAGATGCGGGAGCGTAAGCGTCCGGTCATCGAGGCGGCGAAGGCGTCGTGGCGGCACCCCGAGATCGACGTGCTCAAGGAGATGAAGCGGGTCATCGAGCCGCTGCTGGACGAGTCGATCTATCTGGCCAAGGGTGTGGGTGGGCCGGTCCGCTTCGACCTGGTCGGGTATGACGGGGAGTCGGTCGAGTCGATCGTGGTGGACTTTCCGGAGGGGCAGGTGCGGCCCTACGGCGATGAGAAGGTCCGCTACCGCTTCCGCACCGAGCGGGCCCTTGTCGAGCACCTGCTGCACATCGGTGAGGTCGACTGGGTCAACTCGCTGTTTCTGTCCTGCCGCTTCTCCGCGGCCCGGATCGGTCAGTACAACGAGTTCGTGTACGCGTTCTTCAAGTGCCTGTCCGAGGAGCGGCTGCAGTACGCCGAGGGCTGGTACGACGAGCACTTCCAGAACGCCGACAAGGAAGACATCCGCCTGGGCGACTGGGTCGTGCAGCGCCGCTGCCCGCACCTGAAGGCCGACCTGACCCGCTTCGGGATCGTCGACGGCAACCAGCTCACCTGCCAGCTGCACGGCTGGAAGTTCGACCTGGCCAGCGGGCGGTGCCTGACCAGCGTGGGACACGAGATCCGCGCCAGCAAGGCGCCCGCACCGGCCAACCGATCGGAGTAATCGCCTGTCGCGCCCGCGCTCCTTGAGGTACAAAAGGGACATTTAGTCCCGCCTCGGGAGGGCAGGTGAGGGCCGTGTTCGGTCTCGTCGCCGTGTTCATGACCATCGCGGTGCCGCTGGCCACGCCGGCGCCCGCCCCGTCGCACACACCTGCGCCCGCACCGGCTCCGTCCACGAGCGACAGCGTCTACATCGTTGTGACCACTGGCGCGATCCAGGCCGAGGCGGTCGCTGACCGGTACGGCGTCACCGCCCGCCACACCTACAGCACCGCGCTGCACGGCTTCTCCGCCACGATGACCGCCGAACAGGCCGGCTCGCTGCTGCGCGACCCCGCGGTGGCGTACGTGCAGCGCAGCATCGCCCACCACCTCACCGACACCCAGTCCGGCCCGCCGTCGTGGGGCCTGGACCGCGTCGACCAGCGGGCGCTGCCGCTCGACAGCGCGTACACCTACCCGAGCGACGCCGCCAGCGTCCACGCGTACGTGATCGACACCGGCGTGCGCACCACCCACGCGGACTTCGGCGGGCGGGCCGAGAGCGGCTTCGACGCCATCGACGGCGGCCCGGCGGACGACTGCCACGGCCACGGCACGCACGTGGCCGGCACGATCGCCGGTACCGCGCACGGCGTGGCCAAGGCCGCCCGCGTAGTCGCGGTCCGCGTGCTCGACTGTGCCGGCGGCGGGACCACCGAGACGGTCCTGGCCGGCGTCGACTGGCTGGCCGCCAACGTCCGTAAGCCCGCCGTCGCCAACATGAGCCTGGGTGGCGGCCCCGACCCGGCCCTGGACGACGGCGTACGGCGGGCCATCGCCAGCGGCATCACCTTCGCGCTGTCGGCCGGCAACGGCTCCGGCGGCGAGCCCCGCCCGGCCTGCAACCAGTCACCCGCCCGCGTCGGCGAGGCGCTCACCGTCTCGGCCACCGACCGCGACGACGCCCGCGCCCGGTGGGCCAACACCGGCGGCTGCGTCGACCTCTTCGCGCCCGGCGTGGGGATCATGTCCGCGTGGGGCGCCTCCGACGACGCCACCCGCAGCCTGAGCGGCACCTCGATGGCGGCACCGCACGTGACCGGCGCCGCCGCCCTCTACCTGGCCGAGCATCCCGAGGCCACACCGCCGGAGGTTGCGGCAGCCGTGATCGCCGCCGCGACGCCGGGCGCCGTCCGGGATCCTCTCGATGGCAGCCCGAACCTGCTGCTCCACATCGGCGACGCGGTCCCGATCTGCCCGCCGACGACACCGGGCCCGCCGCCGTCGCCCTCACCGTCGTTGTCGCCCACACCTTCGCCTTCGCCTTCCGTCACGCCTTCGCCGGATCCGACCGCCTCGCCCTCCGCCTCGCCCTCTGCCAGCCCGGGGCGGTGACCGGGAGGGCGCCTTTGCGATCTCGCAGCGCCGGGCGGGCCGGGACGGGGTGACGGCCGGGATGCCGGAGCAGCTCACCGAAGCGGCGCGTAGCGCGGGCGGAGTTCGCCGGTGCCGGGTGATGACCACGAGCGGGGATGAGGTCCGCCGGCGGCGGGCGTGGACCGGCGGCGTGGATGAGGTCCGGGAGGGGAGACCGGGACGAGATCCGCCAGCGCCGACCGAAGACCGGGGAGGCGTGGGTGGAATCCGCGGGCGGCGGGCGTGGATAGGGAGGCGGGGATGAAGTCCGGAGCGGCAGGCGTGGATCGGACGCGGGGGCAGGGGCCGGAAGGCGGGCATGAGAGCCGCCAGTGCCGGGGCGCGACCCGAAGGGCGGTGATGACCTCAGCGGACAGCGGGCATCGCCCCGGAGGCGCGGATGAGAGCCGCGAGTGCCGGACAAGATCCGTCGGCGCTGACCGAGGACCGAAAACGCGGATGAGATATGCGGCGCGCCTCCAATGACCGGAGGCAACACCGAAAACCGCGAAAGCGAACAAAACGAGCAGCCCGCCCGGGAGAATGGGCCGAAACGCGGCTTTGGGAGGCGCGATGACCAGGGAAGAAGTCGTGGAGCGGGCGCCGCTGGACCTGGTGGTCGTCCAGTTTCCCGGCGACGTTCCGGGAGACCGGCTCGCGCCGGAGCTGCGGCGGTTGGCTGAGTTCGGCACTATCCGGATCATCGACATCGCCTTTGTACGCAAGGAAGACGACGGCACCGTCATCACCTTCGAGATTGGTGAGCGTGCCGGCGAAGACACGTACGAGGCGTTGGACCAGGTCGTGCAGGCCGTCGACGGGCTCATCGGTGAGTCCGACCTGATGGAGATCGGCGAGGAGCTCGAGCCGGGTACGACCGCCGGCGTGCTGTTGTGGGAAAACACCTGGGCCAGCGAGGTGCGGCGGATCGTCGCCGAGGCTGGCGGGCAGGTGGCCTACGCCGAACGGATACCTGGCGCTGTCGTCCGCGCCGTCGAGGCCGCCGCCATCTGACGATCGGAGGTTATCCATGCTTGGACGTCCCATGGTGCGGCGCGGCCGGCCTGGCCTGCTGGGCACCATGGCCCGCACCGCGGTCATCGCCGGCACCGCCAGCGCGACCACCGGTGCGGTCCACGGCTGGCGGGGCCGGCGGCAGCAGCAGGCCGCCCAGGAGGAGGCTGCCCGGCAGGCGGCCCACGAGCAGCGGCAGCCGCAGCAGTCGGCACCGCCGCCTGCCCCTTCAGACCTGGCCGGCAAGCTCCAGCAGCTCGCCGACCTGCACGCCAGCGGCGCACTCACCGACCAGGAGTATGCCGCCGCAAAGGCCCAAGTCCTGGGCTGACGAGCACCGAGGGGACCGGTGCGGCGCCCTGCGGGTACGGCGGCTTGCTTCCGGTAAACAGCCACGCCTCGAAGAGCCCCTCGAGCTGCTGGCCGGAGATCCGCTCGGAGAGTGCCGCGAAGTCGCCGGTGGAGCCGCTGCCGTTGCGCTGCTCGGCGTACCAGGCGCGCACGATCCGCCAGAACGCGTCTTCGCCCACGGTCATCCGCAGCGCGTGCAGCGTCATCGCGCCGCGGTAGTTGACTGACGGGCCAAACAGGTCGAGGTCGCCGGGGCCGGGATCGCCGGGCGGCGGTGTCCAGATCGGACTGTCCGGCGGCTCGGCGTAGAAGAAGTCGAAGACCTCCTGCGCGGTGCCCTCGCCCAGGTGCTCTCTCCACAGGTAGTCCGCCGCGTACGTCGCGAAGCCCTCGTTGAGCCAGATGTCGTCCCATTGGCGCAGCCCCACGCTGTCGCCGAACCACTGGTGGGCGATCTCGTGCGCGACGACGTACGTCTCGCGGGTTGTCGCTCCCTGGTCGAACTGGTCCAGCGAGTAGATCGGCCGGGTCTGGAGCTCAAGGGAGAACACAAGGTCGGGGAAGTCGTCCACGATCGCGCCGTTGGCCTCGAAGGGGTACGGGCCGAAGTAGCCGGCGAAGAAGTCGGTGATCTCGTCGGTGCGCGCCACGGCGTCGTCCGCGAAGCCCGGTGGCAGGTCCGGATCGATGGCGATCACCGTCGGCCGGCCCTCTCGCCACGTGGTCCGCACGTCGAACTCACCGATCGCGGCCGTCGCCAGATAGCTGATCATCGGCGTGCGCTGCTCCCACCGCCACGTCGTCCAGCCGGCCCGGCTGGTCTGCCCGCGCGGCACGCCGTTCGCGATCGCCTCCAGCCCGGCCGGCACCGTGATCGCGAACGAGTAGCTCGCCTTGTCGATGGGGTGGTCGTTTACCGGGTACCAGCTCGCGGCGACCTCCGGAAACCCAGCCACCACCGCGCCGTCGTCGGTGTGCAGGAACCCCGATGGCCATGCGCGGACCGGAAACTGGATGGGGAAGGGCTCGGGCACGCCGTGGTAGCGCACGTCGACGGTGAAGACCGATCCTTCGCGCAGGGTGCGCTGGATGGTCAGCTCCTGCCCCGCCCGGGAGTAGGCCGCCGGCCGCCCGTCGACAAACAGACCGTCGATCGTGAGCCCGACGAAATCGAGGTTGAAGCTGGACAGGTTTGCGGTGGCGCGCGCCCGGATCACCGCGCGCCCGGTCAGCAGGTCTGTGCTCGGCGCGTACCGGATGTCGAGGTCGTAGTGCGCGACGTCGTAGCCGCCGTTGCCGTACGTCGGGAAGTAGGGATCGCCGACGCCGGCCGCCCCCGGCGGAAACCGGCCACCAGCGGCCGCGGGCGCGGGTGTCACCACCGCCGTGGTGGCGGCGACCAGCACCGAGCAGGCAGCGAACCGTCCGAGCCGCCACCACGGCGTCGCTGCGGAGTCCATCATCAACGGGACCTCCATAGGACGAAGAGAGTCGTGGCGAAAGCATGAGAGACCCGACTGGTCAGCGACTGGCCGGCGACTGGTCGAGGCCGTCAAGGCGAGCGCGGAGGCCGCTGGCCGCGTCCGGCGGGCCGAGCTTGTCGTAGATGCTCAGTGCCCGGTGCCACGCATCGCGGGCGGCGGCGAGGTTGTCAAGGCCGACGTGCAGCGCGCCGAGCCGGCAGAGGACACCGGCTTCGACGACGCGTTCACCGATGTCGCGTAGCAGGGCGAGAGCGTTGTGAAAGCAGGTGATCGCCTGTTGGTGGTCGCCTCGGACCTGGTGGAGCGTGCCGAGCGTGTCCCATGTGTACGCTTCGCTGTTCGTGTTGCCGGTCTCCTGAAAGATGGTCAGCGCCTGCTCGCCGTGCCGGAGAGCCTCGTCATGGGCGCCGATGAAGAGTTGGGCCTGGCAGGCGTTGTTCAGCGCGTGGGCTTGTCCGGAGCGGTTGCCGGCGGCTCGGTAAAGGGTGAGCGCCTGCCGGGCGTGGCGCAGGGCGGTCTGCGGGTCGCAGGTCAAGGCGCTGGCGCTGTGGTGGGTGCGGGCAAGTCCGGCCTGGTCGTCGAGTTGGGTGAAGAGTTCGAGGGCACGCTCGACGTGCGTGTCAGCATCGTGCTGGCTGCCAAGGAAGAAGCGCGCGTTGGCCAGGCACCAATGTGCGTTGGCCTGCCCGACGAGATCGGCGTGTTCGCGCGCGGCGCGCAGGGCGGTGCTAACGGCATCGGCCCAGTCGTGCCAGCGTGCCCACCCTTCGAGGTACTCCGCGAGGGTCACCACGAGCTGCCAGCAGTAGGTGGTGAAGCCGGCGTCCGCGGCGGCGGTGACCGTGTTGAGCAGCACGGGAAGTTCGGTGGTCACCCAGGCCAACGCCTGAGGACGGTCGTTCAGCGGTTCGATGGTCACGCCGGGGTGGGCCGGCGCCGGGGTGACCCGGGCAGGGTGGGGATAGAGCAGCGCCGTCGCGTCGTGACTCGTGTGCAGGTAGTGGTCGAACATCCGGCGCTGCGCGTCGTGCCGCTCCGGCTGGGCGTCGTGAGCGTGTGCCAGCTCGACCGCGTAGGCACGGAGCAGATCGTGGAAGCTGTACCGGCCCGGTACCGGTTCGTTGACCAGGCTCAGGCGGGTCAGCTCGGTCAGCAGCGGTCGCACCGACTCCACCGGCGCGCCGGCGAGGCTTGCGGCGGCGGCCGTCGCGATCTCCGGACCGGGATGGGCGCCCAGCAACCGCAGCAGCCGGCGCGCGTCCTGTGACAGGGCGTCGTACGACCAGGAGAACACCGTCCGGACGTCGGTGACCGCGTCCTCGCCGGCCAACGCGTCGAGGCCGCCAGCGGGGCCGCGGAGCTGGCCGGCCAGCGCGGTGAGGGAAAAGTGCGGATGGGTCGCCGCGCGGGCGGCCACCACGGCAAGCGCGAGCGGCAGCCGCGCGCACGCGGAGATGATCGCGTCCACCGCCTCGGGTTCACCGTCGATCCGCCGCCGCCCGAGGCGGCGGGTCAGAAACTGGCGTGCCTCGCCGACCGTCAGCAGGTCCAGCGGGAGCGGACGAGCGCCTTCCACCGCGACGAGGCTGGCCAGCCGGTTGCGGCTGGTCACCACCACCAGACAGCCGGGCGCGCCGGGCAGCAGCGGGCGGACCTGCTCGGCGTCGCGGGCGTTGTCCAGCACGACCAGCATCCGCTTGCCGGCCAGCAGGCTGCGGTACAGGGCGGCCTGGGCCGGCAGGTCCCGCGGGATCTGTGTCGCCGGCACCCGCAGCGCGTCGAGGAAGCCGCGCAGCGCCTCCTCAGGGCTCGTCGCCGCCGCGCCGGGGGCGAAACCGTGCAGGTTCACATACAGCTGCCCGTCCGGAAACCGGTCCTGGACGCGGTGCGCCCAGTGCACCACCAACGTGGTCTTGCCGACGCCGGCGGCGCCCGACACGGCTCCGACCGATGCCACCGCGGTGTCGCCGGGCAGGAGGTCGTCGAGCTGGCGCAGGGAGTCGGTCCGGCCGGTGAACGCGGCGAGGTCGGCCGGAAGCTGGGCGGGACTGGGTCGCGGCGCGGTGGGCACCGCGGTCTTCAGCGCGGCGTTCGAGCGTCCATCGTCCTGGAGAAGGGCCTCATGTGCCGCCGCGAGCTGTGGTGCGGGATCGACACCCAGCTGCTCGGCCAGGCGCCGCCGCGTCTCGTGGTAGACGGCGAAGGCCTGGCCACGCCGGCCGGCGGCATGGCAGGCGCGAACCAGCAGCGCGCACGTGGTCTCGTCCAAGGGATGCGCGGCGACGGCCTGCTCCAGTACCGGCACCGCCGCCGCCGGGTCGCCGGCCTCGATCAACGACTCGCCGTAGCGGGCGACCACGGTGCGGTGCTGCTCGATCAACGCGACCACCTTGGGATGGCCGGCCAGCAGTGGAAGATCGGCCAGCGGCGGCCCCTGCCACAGCCGCAGCGCTCGGCCGAGCAGGTCCGCCGCCTGCCGCGGGTTTCGCTCGCCGTGGGCCACCGCCGCCGCGTCGGCCAGATCCCGGAAGCTGGAAAGGTCGACCCGATCCGCGGGCAGCCCCAGCGCGTACCCGTCACCGACCGCGGGCAGGATCTCGCTGCCGGCGAACCGGCGCCGCTGCGGTTCCAGCAGCCGTCGCAGATGCTTCACGCGGCTGTGCAGCATGTTGACGGCGGTGGGCGGCGGCCGGCTGCCCCACAACGCGTCGACCAACTCGCCCGGGACAGCGGCTGCCCCACGGCCAGGGCCAGTAGTCCCAGCACCGCCCGCTGTCCAGGAGGGCCGAGCTTGACGGGATCGGGTCCGAGCCACACCCGGATCGGACCAAGGACTTGGACCCTCACCTCAACTCCCGCCACTCCCGAGGCTGACTCCCCGGTCAGCGGCCCAGGTCGCGGAGGATGCGCATCGCGGCGTTGTGGCCGGCGGCGCCGATCACCGAGCCGGCCGGGAAGCAGCCGGCACTGCCCGCGTACACGCCGTCGATGCCCGTCGCATAAGGCATCCGGTCGGTGAAGGAGACCGTGTTGTCGATGTGGTGGATGTGGCCGCCGGTGATGCCGAAGTGCCGCTCGATCCCGGACGGGGTCAGCGGAAACGCGTCCGCGACGAGGGCCGACGAGCCTGGCGCGTACGAGTCGCAGATGGACAGCAGGTGCTCCACATAGGACGGCACCTGCTCGTCGGTGATGGTGGCGGGCACCGACTGTACGAACAGGGCCGACGAGTGGTGCCCTCCCTCGTCCTGCAGCGACGGGTCCACTGTGGTGTGCAGGTACCACTCGATGGTCGGCTCGGCGGGCAGCCGCCCCGCGACCACGTCCGTCCACATCGCACGGAGCGAGGCCATCGGCGAGTCCTGGTAGGGCAGGAGGTGGATCGTCGCGCCGAACGGGCTGGGCGCGTCCGCCGGCAGGCAGGTGAAGCGGGGCAGGTCGGACAGGGCCAGGTTGACCTTGAGGGTGGTGCCGGGGCGGCGGACCTCCGCCATGCGCGCGGCGAGCGGCGCCGGCAGCGCGCCGTCGGGCAACAGCTCGATCAGCCGGTACGGGTCGCACGCGCCCAACACCACGTTCGCGTGCACCGACCGCCCGTCTTCCAGGACGACGCCGGACGCCGCGCCGCTGTCGAGGGAGATCTGCTTCACTTTGGTACCGGTGAAAATCTGGGCCCCGGCGGCGCGTGCGGCGTCGGCGAAGGTCCGGGAGACGGTGCCCATGCCGCCCTTGGCGATCATCCATGTGCCGTCGGCACCCGGGAGCCGGCACATGTTGTGCGCCAGGAAGTTGTGACCGGTGCCCGGGTCGTCGGGGCCGGCGTTGAGGCCGGAGAGGCCGTCGGTGACCGCGTACATGGACACGAGCAGCTCGGAGCGGAAGTCGAAGCGCGCGAGGTAGTCGGCGACCGAGCCGCGTACCAGGTCGATGAAGGTCTGCTGGAGCGCGGGCCGGATGTAGCGGTCGGCGGTCTCCTCGACGGGCAGCGGCTCGGCCAGCCAGGCGGGACCGAGGTCGTCGCGGAGGGCGGCGATCTCCGCCTGCATCGCGTCGTCGGCGGCCACGTCCTCGGGCGAGAAGAAGCGTGCCATCTGGGCGCGGGTGGACTCGCGGTCGGTGCCGAAGAGCAGGTACGCGTCGCCGCGCGTGGGCAGGAAGTAGTGCGGGTCGCGGCGCAGCACCGGGATGTCGACGTCGAGCGTCTTGAGCAGCTCGGGAGGCATGAGGCCGAGCAGGTACGAGCCGGTGGAGTGGCCCAGGCCCGGCACCCGCGGGAACGGGTGCTCGGTGCGGGCCGCGCCGCCGATCACGTCGGCGGCCTCCAGCACGACGACGGAAAGGCCGGCCCGGGCCAGCAGGACGGCGGAGACGAGCCCGTTGTGTCCGGCTCCGACGATCACCACGTCCGCGCGAGTCTCGCTCATGTCTGGCACCCTACTCAGGCAGCGCGCCCACCTGGCTCAGGAATTGGACGATCTCGGCCTCGAAGAGCGCCTCCGGCTTGGTCAGCGCCCACCGCACCTGGTGAAACACCTCCATCGCGACCATGCCGTAGAGCCGCGCCCAACCGGACAGGAAGGTGTACGCCACCTCGATCGGAAGGTCGCCGTGCACCTCGCGCAGCGGGCCGAGGTAGGGGCCGAGGTGCTCAAGCATGTACTCGCGGGGCGGCGTGGGCCACGGCTTGCGCTGCCACAGCTTGAGGAACGCGGCCAGGTACGGCCGGCCGAGGTCGGCTCCCGGGTCGTCGGGCAGGCACTCGAGGCCGAGGTCGCCGACGCCCGGCACCGCCGCGCCGAAGACGAGGCCGAACTCGACCGGGTTGGCGACCGCCCACGCCCGGTACGCGCGGGCCATCGCCGCGAGCTGGCGCCCCGGGTCCTCGCCGGCCGCATCGCTCGCCTCGGCCACGACGGCGGCGACCTCGGCCATCAGGTCTTCGGCGAGCGCTATGACGAGCGCTTCGAGGCTGGGGAAGTACCGGTAGATGGCGGGTGCGGTCATGCCCATGTCGCGGGCGATGGCGCGCAGCGAGATGGCCGGCGGGCCGCCGGTGACCAGCAGCTTGCGAGCGCCCTCCTTGATTTCGGAGACGGTGGCCGTGCGCAGGCGTTCCCGCCGGGACGGTGACGTAGCCGTCATAAGCGCGAACCCCCTTGACGCTCGGAAACGGCGATTGCGATAGTAAACATCGTTCACCTGACTGATCGGCTATTACAGCTTAGCGGTTGTGGGCCTGGGGGTAAGCGCATGTTCGCGTGGTGGGGTAGGGCGGTCGTCCGGCTGCGGTGGGGAGTGCTGGCGGCCGCGGCGGTGCTCGTCGTGGTGGGCGCGACCTGGGGCACGGGCGTGTTCGGCAAGCTGACCGGCGGGGGCTTCGACGACCCGGCCAGCGAGTCCACGAAGGCGCGCGAGCGGATCATCGCCGAGCTCGGCAACCAGGACGTGGACGTGCTCGTCCTCTACTCCAGCGCCGCCGCCACCGTCGACCAGCCCGCCTTCCGCGACCCGGTCACCGCCACGCTCGCCGAGGTCCGCACGCTGCCCGAGGTCGCGAGCGTGACGAGCTGGTACGACACGCAGGCGCCCAACCTCGTCTCCACCGACCGCCACGCCACGTACGCGGTCGTGCAGCTGCGAGCGGTCGAGCCGGATGACAAGACCGCGGCGTACGAGCGGGTGGCGCCGGTCCTGGACGCGCCGGGCCTGACCACCGAGGCGGGCGGCTCGGTGCCGTTCGGGTACGAGGCGAACGACCAGACCGAGCGCGACCTGATCCGCGCCGAGACGCTATCCCTGCCGGTACTGCTGGTGCTGCTCGTGATCATTTTCGGTGGCCTGGTGGCGGCCGGCATGCCGCTGCTGGTCGGCGGGCTGGCCATCCTCGGCGCGTTCCTGGCCGTACGCCTGCTCACGCTCGTCACCGACATCTCCGTCTTCGCGGTCAACGTGATCACGCTGATCGGCCTGGGCATGGCGATCGACTACGCGCTGTTCGTGGTCAGCCGCTTCCGCGAGGAGCTGGCCGCCGGCCACGACACCTCGACCGCGATACAGCGAACCATGATCACCGCCGGCCGTACCGTGATGGTCTCCGGTCTCACGATCGCGCTCGCCCTGGCCAGCCTGCTGATCTACCCGCAGGTCTTCCTCCGCTCGATGGGGTTCGGCGGCATGGCCGCCGTGCTGGTGGCGATGCTCGGCGCGCTGACGGTCCTGCCGGCGCTGCTCGCCGTGCTCGGCCCCCGGGTGAACGCGCTGCGCATCCCCACCCCGTGGCGCCGCCGCGAGCACACGACCGGCGCGGGGTGGGCACGGTTGGCCCGCAGCGTGATGCGTCGCCCCTGGCTGTACGTGGTCGGCGTGGTCGCGATCCTCGCCGTCTTCGCCGTGCCCGCGCTGCGGATGGAGTTCGGCGGCTTCGACGAGCGGGTGCTGCCGGCCGGGAGCGGGCCGAGGGTGGTCGCGGACCGGATGGCGGCCGAGTTCCCCGGCAGCACGGTGGGGCCGATCGAGGTGCTGGTATCCGGCGTGCCCGCGGCCGAGGCACAGCGGTTCGCCGAGCGGGTGGGGCAGGTGCCGGGCGTGACCGGGGTGCAGGTGACCGCCAACCGGGGCGAGTCGACGCTGCTGTCCGCCACGTACACCGGCGAGCCGACCAGCGACACCGCGCAGGACACGGTCCGCGCGATCCGCGACCTGCCCGAGCCGGAAGGCGCCGACGTGATGGTCACCGGCCGTACCGCCGCCGACATCGACCTGGTATCCAGCCTCGCCTCGCGGCTGCCCTGGATGGCCTTGATCATGGCTGCGGCCACGCTGGTGCTGCTCTTCCTCGCGTTCGGCTCGGTCGTACTGCCGATCAAGGCTGTGCTCATGAACCTCGTCTCGATCGGCGCCTCGTTCGGCGTCGTGGTCTGGATCTTCCAGGACGGCCACCTGGCCGACCTGCTGCGGTTTACGCCGAGCGGCTTCATCGAGCCGAGCAGCCCGATCCTGATGCTGGCCGTCCTGTTCGGACTCGCCACGGACTACGAGGTGTTTCTGTTATCCCGGGTGCGCGAGGAGTGGGACCGCACCGGCGCCAACACCGCGTCGGTGGCGCGCGGGCTCGCCGCGACCGGCCGCATCATCACCGCCGCGGCGCTGCTGCTCATCGTGGTGGTGGCCGGCTTCGCGACCGGCGGCATCATGTTCGTCAAGCTGATCGGCGTCGGCATGATCGTCGCCATCGTGGTGGACGCGACGCTCGTCCGCGCTCTGCTGGTACCGGCGACGATGCGGCTGCTGGGCCGCTGGAACTGGTGGGCGCCGGGCCCGCTGGGCCGCGTCTACCGCCGCTACGGCATCCGGGAGAGCGCCGTCGCCGAACCCGCCCGCGAACCCGAGCCCGCCGGACGCCCCTGAGCGGCTGGTGTCCCGCCGATCATGAGAGCGTTCCGTTCGGCATGTCGGGTGGTGAGTGTCGGTAGCTGTCCGCAGCGAAGGCCGGTGGCGGGCGGTCTGATCGGATGGTTACGGGATGGTGTGCCAGGCCTTGCGGATGGCGATCGCGTCCAACAGGTTGAGTAGCTGCGGGTTGTCACCGGCCTGTCCGCCGGTGAGCAGGATCGAAAAGTGGTCAACTACGACCGTCGACAGCAAGTGGATCTTCGTGGTCAGTCCGCCCCGGGAGCGGCCCATCGCCTCATGGTCCGTCGCCGCCACCAGGACGCCGCTGGCGCCCCCTTGCCGACCACCAGCCGCATGCTGGTGAGCTCGCACAATCGAGGAACCTACGCGTCACGGCGCCCCTGGCGCAGCTTCCGCAGAATCCCGTTGGTCCCTGGCGGGTGCTCATGCCACCGACCAGACCGCACGCCCGGCTCAGACAGCAACGGCTCAACCGCCGCCCACGCCTTGTCCGTCAACTCACCCCGGCCAACGCCGGGGCATAGTGGACCACCGATCCCTGCGGTCCGGCCGCGTGGACGTCTGCTGCCCCTCCGGGGCCACGGGGGTCCACGATCACAAAGTGCCGGACGTGGTGGACCACAGCGGAGGGTGAGGCCGCGGGAGCAACGGTCCGGACCACCGCGGACATCGCGGTAGCCCAAATCCCTTGAAAGTGGGTCCTCTAGGAGACGGCTTCCAGCGGCAGGTCGCTGCCGCGCCAGGTGGCGGCCAGCTCTTGGACCGGCAGGTTGAGCGCCTCACCGAGACGGATGATCGTGCCGAAGCCGGGGAGGGTAGCCGTCCGGTCTCGATCTTGCGGAGGGTCTCCGGCGAGATGCCCGCCGCCTGCGCGACCTCGGCCAGGTCGCGTCCCGCTCGCGCGTGGCGCAGCAGGGCGCCCAGGCGCCTGCCGGCTTCGATCTGCTCGGGGGTGAGCGGGTGGCGGACCATGCGCCCCAGGATATGGCTGGTATTACTATACCGGCAAGTGTTAGTGTGCCGGTATTACTATACCGACACCCTCTCTTGCGCGAGGTACTCGTGATTGAGCTCAAGACGCCTGCGGAGATCGAACGCATGCACGTGGCCGGGCGTTTCGTCGCCGAGGTGCTCACCGAGGTCGGCCGGCTCGCCGACGTGGGTGTCAACCTCCTGGACCTGGAGCACCACGCGCGCGGCATGATCAAGCGGCGCGGGGCGGAGTCGTGCTACTGGGACTATGCGCCGTCTTTCGGACGAGGCCCGTTCCGCAACGTGATCTGCCTGTCGGTCAACGACGCCGTGCTGCACGGCCTGCCCCACGACTACACGCTGCGGGACGGCGACGTGCTCAGCGCGGACATCGCGGTCGGCATCGACGGCTGGGTGGCCGACTCGGCGCGCACTGTCATCGTTGGTACCGCGGCCGAGGAGGACCTGCGGATCATCCGCGCCACCGAGGAAGCCTTGGAGGCGGCGATCGAGGTGGCGCGTCCGGGCAACCGCCTGGGGGACATCTCGGCGGCCATCTGGGCGGTGGCCAACAGCTACGGCTATCCGGTCAACACCGAGTTCGGCGGCCATGGCATCGGGCGCACCATGCACGAGGAGCCGCACGTTTCGAACAAGGGCCAGGCCGGGCGTGGCCTCAAGCTGCGGCCGGGACTGACCCTCGCCCTCGAACCGTGGCTGGCCCGCACGACCGACCGGATCGTGTACGACCCCGACGGCTGGACCATCCGCTCGGCCGACGGCTCACGCACGGCGCACTCCGAGCACACGGTCGCCATCACCGAGGACGCCCCCTTGGTGCTCACGCGGCGCGAGCCCGTGCCCCCGGCTTCGGCCGGCTCAGAGCCAGGTGGTGCCTAGCCAGGCGGCCGCGGCGGCGGCGGCGAGCAGCGTGATGTTGAGGCCGATCAGTCGAGCCTCGTTGCGGGACAGGTGGACCACGATGCCGCCGACCTGGATCAGGGCGAGGCCGACCGCCGCGGCGACGGCGAGCCAGGCCGCGATGCCGGTCAGTGGTGGCAGGATCAGCCCGGCCGCGCCGAGCACCTCCAGCACGCCGATGGTCCTGACCACCGGCATGGGGATGCGGTCGACCCAGCCCATCATGGGTTCGAGCCGCTCCCGAGTTTGGACGACTTTCCTGCCTCCGGCGTACAGGTAAACGCGGCCAACAGCGCGGCGATGATCCAGTAGGCGAGTTCCACGAGGGCCCCTCGGTGACAGGCGCATCGCGACGACCAGGATGGTTACGCGAAGTGCGTGGCCACATCATGCGTCAGTATTGGGTCACGGGCATGATCCGGGGCGATGGCGGCCGCACATTGCGCGCGATCCTGGACCGGATATGCAACAAATGGACGCTGCTGATCGTGGCGACTCTCGACCAGGGGCCGGTCCGCTTCAGCGACCTGCACCAGCAGGTGCCCGGGGATCTCTCAGCGCATGCTGACCCTGACCCTGCGAAACCTCGAGCGCGACGGTTGGGTGTCCCGCACGGTGTACGCGGAGGTCCCGCCACGGGTGGAGTACACGCTGACCCAGACCGGCAAGAGCCTCATCGCGCCGGCTCTGCGCTGGCCGGGTGGGCCATCGAGCACGTGCCACACGTCGAAGCCAGCCGAGCGGCCTACGAGGCTAGCCGCCCTCGCTTATGACCCTCCCGCCGAGCCCGGAGCGGGATGTGGGTTGGCCGACGAGTTCGACGAGCACGTCGTCGCGACAGGCGTCGCCGAACACCGCAACGACGGCATCGGTAAAAGCGGCGACGAGTCGCGCGATGACCCTGGCCGCGTCTTCCCGTGCGAACACTTCCTCGCGCATGCCGAACGTGACCGAAGGCGCGGCGGTGGCGACGGCCGCTCCGCCGCGCGCCCAACGCCCGGCGGGGATGCCAACGAGCTTGACGTCGACGGAGCTTCGGACCCATTCGCCGTACACGGACACGACGGCGCTGGTCAGCTCGGTGATTAGGCCGGGTTCACGCCCGGCGAGCTGGTCTTCCAGCGCGTAGAGCGTCACGTGGGGCATCGGCAACTCCTCGGTTTTGGAGATCGGTGCCTGTGCGACTAGGCAGTTTAGGGCGGTTGGTTGGCTTGCCAGAAACGATTTCTCCGGCTCGGGTGGCGGGCGGCCTGGTAGCCATTGGTTGATGGCGGCGGCGGTGAGGGTGGGGTGTAACAGACGGCGAGGGTCGTCCACGTTGGAGCGGCCTGCGGTCGGCGTCCTGGTTAGCGTGCTCGGGGATGCACGTTTTGATCCTCGCGGCGGCTTGCAGTGTGCGCCTTATCGGCCAGGACACGGTCCGGGCGGGTGCGTGGCCGGCCACACCGGCGCCTCGCCAGCGGATCGCGTCGGGCAAACGACCCCGACCCGAGGGCACCGACAACACAGGCTCCAACACCACCACTGCGCATCGGTCAGAGCATGCCGCCTCGCCGCGACCGCGCACGGCCATTGCGTGATGACCGCCACCGCCATCAAAGTTCTGTGATGCCGGAACCACGGCTCGGCCGGTCCGTCGACGCCACCCCGGCGGCCCTCGGCGCAACCGCGCGCGGAGGGCGCTGAAAGACGTGCCGAGGGCGCTGAAAGAATGGCCCGGTGAGTGCTCCCCGCGAGATCGTGCTCCTCGGCTCCACCGGGTCGATCGGCACCCAGGCGATCGACATCGTCCGGCGCAACCCTGAGCGGTTTCGGGTGGTGGCTGTCGGCGCGGGCGGCGGCAACGTGGAGCAGCTCGCCACCCAGGCGCTCGAGCTGGGCGTCGAGGCGGTGGGCGTGGCCAAGGCGTCCGCGGCCCAGGACCTGCAGCTCGCCTTCTACGCCGAGGCGTCGCGCCGGGGTTACGCGACCGGCGACTTCCGCATCCCCAAGATCCTGGCCGGGCCGGACGCGATGACCGAGCTGGCCGAGTGGCCGGGTGCCGGCGGGCGCGACGGCGCGGACGTCACGGTGCTCAACGGCGTGGTCGGCTCCCTCGGGCTCGCGCCGACGCTGGCCGCGCTGCGCGCCGGCCGTACCCTCGCGCTGGCCAACAAGGAGTCCCTCGTGGCCGGCGGCCCCCTCGTCAAGGCCGCTATGACGCGGCCGGGGCAGATTGTGCCGGTCGACTCCGAGCATTCGGCGCTGGCGCAGTGCCTGCGCGGCGGTTCGGCGGGCGAGGTGCGGCGGCTGGTGCTGACGGCGAGCGGGGGAGCGTTCCGGGGGCGGCGGCGCGAGGAGCTGACCGACGTCACGCCCGAGCAGGCGCTGGCCCACCCGACGTGGAACATGGGGCCGGTCGTGACGATCAACACGGCCACGCTGGTCAACAAGGGCCTTGAGGTGATCGAGGCGCACGAGCTCTTCGGGATCGGGTACGAGTCGATCGAGGTGATGGTCCACCCGCAGTCCGTCATCCACTCGATGGTGGAGTTCGTGGACGGGTCGACCATCGCGCAGGCCAGCCCGCCTGACATGCGGCTGCCGATCGCGCTGGCGCTGGGCTGGCCCGACCGGGTGGCCGACGCGGCGCCGGCGGTCGACTGGACGCGGGCGCACACGTGGGAGTTCGCGCCGCTGGACGACGCCGCGTTCCCCGCGGTGCGGCTGGCCAAGGAGGCGGGCGCGGCCGGACGCTGCCGCCCGGCCGTTTACAACGCGGCCAATGAGGAGTGTGTGGCGGCCTTTGTGGCCGGCCGCCTGCCATTCCTGGGGATGGTTGAAACGCTCGAACGGGTACTGGACGAGGCTCCGGACTTCGCCGAACCAGGTACCGTCGAGGACGTGCTTGCGGCGGAGGCCTGGGCGCGATCACACGCCCAGCGGATCATCGGTGAAGGAGATTGATGGAGATCTTCGGGATCCTCCTGTTCGCGCTGGGCATCTTGATCTCCGTCGCCCTCCACGAGGCCGGACATATGGGCACAGCGCGGATGTTCGGGATGAAGGTCACCCGCTTCTTCGTGGGCTTCGGGCCGACGCTGTTCGCGTTCAAGCGCAAGGAAGTTGAGTACGGGTTCAAGGCGATCCCCGCCGGTGCGTTCGTCAAGATCGTCGGGATGACGCCGCAGGACGACGACGTCGCGCCGGAAGACCAGCCGCGCGCGATGTGGCGGTACCCGGTGTGGAAGCGCACGATCGTGATGAGCGCCGGGTCGATCACCCACTTCGCGCTGGGCATCCTGATCCTGTGGGGCCTGTTCTCGTTCGTCCCGCTCAACGACGAGTCCAAGCTGCAGAGCCAGCCGGTCACGATCGCCAGCATCGCGCCCTGCGTCGAGCAGCAGTGGAGCGTCGACCCGGCCACCCAGCGCGAGCGGGTGTGCGAAAAGGGTGTCGACCCCGACAGCGCCGCCGTCCAGCTCGGTCTGCAGCCAGGCGACACCATCACCGCGCTCAACGGGCAGGCGATCAGCGGCTGGGACGCGCTCACCGCCAAGATCCGCGCATCCGGCGGCCAGCAGGTCAGCATCACGTACGACCGCAACGGCACCACCGAGACCAAGTCCGTCACGCTGCCGGTCGCCGAGCGGGTCAAGCAGCAGGTGATTCGCGACGACCCGGACCGTTCGGCCGCCGACATCACCCCCGCCGACCTGGAAAACGTCGGCATGCTCGGCATCACACCGGTGATCCCGCGCACCGCCGCGGGCCCGATCGACGGGGTGGGCAAGGCCGTCGAGCAGACCGGCGTGATGTTCGAGGGCACGTTCAGCGCGCTCAAGCGCTTCCCGGAAAAGGTGCCGGCGCTGTGGGCC
Organism: Phytohabitans houttuyneae; assembly: GCF_011764425.1. Taxonomy (NCBI): domain Bacteria; kingdom Bacillati; phylum Actinomycetota; class Actinomycetes; order Micromonosporales; family Micromonosporaceae; genus Phytohabitans; species Phytohabitans houttuyneae. Next base: position 2,456,608 of record NZ_BLPF01000001.1, on the reverse strand, counting down.
GCGCTGACCGGCGAGGAGCGCGACCCGGAGACGCCGATCAGCGTGGTGGGCGCCAGCCGGATCGGCGGTGAGCTGTTCGACCGCGGCGAGTGGCCGACGTTCATCCTGCTGCTGGCCGCGCTCAACTTCTTCATCGGCATCTTCAACCTGCTGCCGCTGCTGCCGCTCGACGGCGGGCACATCGCGATCGCCTGGTTCGAGAAGGTGCGCTCCTGGCTGTACGCGCGGATCGGCCGGCCGGACCCGGGACGGGTCGACTACTTCAAACTCATGCCGGTCACCTACGTGGTGATCCTGATCTTCGGCGGGTTCACCTTGTTGACCGTCGCCGCGGATATCGTCAACCCGATCCAGCTGCCCTTCTGAGGTGAGTCCCATGACGGCCGTATCCCTTGGCATGCCCGCGGTGCCGCCACCGCCGCTGGCGCCGCGCCGCAAGTCGCGGCAGATCATGGTGGGATCGGTGCCGGTGGGCGGGGGCTCGCCGGTGTCGGTGCAGTCGATGACCACCACGCTCACCGCGGACATCAACGCGACGCTCCAGCAGATCGCCGAGCTCACCGCGTCGGGCTGCCAGATCGTGCGCGTGGCGGTGCCCTCGGCCGACGACGTCGCGGCGCTGCCGGCCATCGCGAAGAAGTCGCAGATCCCGGTGATCGCCGACATCCACTTCCAGCCCAAGTACGTGTTCGCCGCGATCGACGCCGGCTGCGCGGCGGTGCGGGTCAACCCGGGCAACATCAAGGCGTTCGACGACAAGGTCGCCGAGATCGCCCGCGCGGCCGCCGACGCCGGCACGCCGATCCGGATCGGGGTCAACGCCGGCTCGCTGGACAAGCGGCTGATGGCCAAGTACGGCAAGGCAACCGCCGAAGCGCTTGTCGAGTCGGCGCTGTGGGAGTGCTCGCTGTTCGAGGAGCACGGCTTCCGCGACATCAAGATCTCGGTCAAGCACAACGACCCGGTCGTGATGATCCGCGCGTACCGCCAGCTCGCCGAGCAGTGCGACTACCCGCTGCACCTCGGCGTGACCGAAGCCGGCCCGGCGTTCCAGGGCACGGTGAAGTCGGCGGTCGCGTTCGGCGCGCTGCTGGCCGAGGGCATCGGCGACACCATCCGCGTGTCGCTGTCCGCGCCGCCGGTCGAGGAGATCAAGGTCGGCAACGCGATCCTGGAGTCCCTCGGCCTGCGCGAGCGCGGCCTGGAGATCGTCTCCTGCCCGTCGTGCGGGCGTGCGCAGGTCGACGTGTACACGCTGGCCGAGCAGGTCACCGCCGGCCTCGAGGGACTGCCGGTCCCGCTGCGAGTCGCCGTGATGGGCTGCGTGGTCAACGGCCCGGGCGAGGCCCGCGAGGCCGACCTCGGCGTCGCCTCGGGCAACGGCAAGGGCCAGATCTTCGTGCGGGGCGAGGTCATCAAGACCGTGCCGGAGTCGCAGATCGTCGAGACCCTCATCGAAGAGGCGCTGCGCCTGGCCGATGAGATGGGCGCCGAGCTGCCCGAGGAGCTGCGCGACCTGGTGCCAGGCCCGCGCGTCACCGTGCACTAAACCAAGGTCAGGATTAGGGCTACCGCGACGTCCGTCGTGGTCCGGACCGTTGCTCCCGCGGCCTCACCCTGCGCGGTGGCGCAAGCTCACCCCAGGGCCTGCGGCCGGCCGCGCAACTACGTGACCGCGTGCTGCCCGCTGTGGGGAGCTTTGTCGAGCAGACGGCGACGGTCCGTTACAGCGAGTGTCCCGAGGGGCGTAAGCGGTCAGCTTCTCCCCGTGCTCTACAGATCTTTCGAGGCGGGAGCGCGCGCGAGTCCACCCGCAGTTCGGCACGGTCGTCGCGGTCGGTGACTGTGGATCAGGTGCAGGCGGCGTGAGCTTCGAAATCTTGGTGAGTTAGCGCGCCATTTCGACGCTGACTTGCCAAGATCTGCCGGTGCGGGCTCCTGGGTTGAGCTGGGCGACCGCGGAGGGTGAGGCGTCACACATGTCCGCTGCGTGGATGGCGGCCGGGCCGGCATGGTCCGCTGCCGGTGGCGGCGATCAAGGCCTGGCCCAGGTCGAGTTCGTCACGGCCGTGCGGCGAGCCTGGTTATGCCGGACCACCGCGGAGGGTGAGGCCGCGGGAGCAACGGTCCGGACCACCGCGGACATCGCGGTAGCTCAATGGCGGGTCTCGCGGCACAACCGCGAGACCCGCCACCGCCGTGCTCACTCGGACTCGGCCAGGATGGCGTAGAGCTTGCGCTTGGTCTCGGTGAGCACCTCGAGCGCGCGCTGGCGCTGCTCGGGCGTGCCGTTGAAACCGACCTGGCGCAGCGCGTTCATGATGCCGAAGGCGGCGTCGCGGAAGTCCTGGGCCTGCGACACGGTGTCGTCGGCGAACTCCTGCCACGGCGGCGCCTCCGCCGCCCGGGTGGCCTCCTCGCGACCGGCCTCGGTGAGTGCGAACCGCTTGCGGCCCTCGCCGGTCTCGGCCACGATCAGGCCCTCGTCCTCCAGCAGCTGGAGGGTCGGGTAGATCGAGCCGGGGCTCGGGCGCCAGATGCCGCCGGTGCGGCTCTCCAGCTCGCGGATCATCTCGTAGCCGTGCATCGGCCGCTCAGCCAGCAGGGCGAGCACGGCGGCCCGCACGTTCTGGCGGCGACCGCCGCGGCCGCGGCCGCCGTGCCGGTGGCCGTGCTCGTGGCCCCAGCCACCGCCGCCGCCCCAGCCGGGACCGCCGAACGCGAACCCGCGCATGCGGGCCTCATGCATCTCTTGGAAACCTCTGCGGAACCCCATGGTGCTTCCCCCTCAGGTCGAGCTTCGTTCTGTCGTTGATACGTTGACGATATATCGGTAACCTATCGCCGACAAGTGTTCGGGAGGATGTGACGTGGACGACGAGCTCACCGGCCTGGAGCACCTTCTGCTGACCGGCTGGCGGCAGCGCATGGACATGCCGCGGGCGCGCGCCCTGGCGGCCTGCCTTCTGGTGGGGCTCGGCCTTGGTGAGGTGGCCGACCGGCCGGTGCGCACGTACACGGCGGAGGCGCGCGGCCGGCTCGACCGAGCGGTGCACCTGATGTGCGAAGAGCCCGGCCGCTCCCACGAGGGGACCGGCCGGGCTCGGGACGTGGCGGGGTGGTCTCAGCCGGTGCCGAGCACCGACAGGCCGGGCAGCACCCGGTCGCTGTAGTCGAAGAGGGCCTGGTTTTCCCAGCCGTTGCCGGAGGAGGGGTTGGTCGGGTCCCAGCCGTTGCCGGTCACCGCGGTCCAGGTCGGCTCCCAGTAGAAGACGCCCAGGCCTCGACCGTTGGGCACCGCCTTGACCGCGTTGATGACGGCGCGCAATGCGTCCGACTGGCCCTGCGCCGACGCCGCGTAGCCGCCGGCCTGCTGGAGCGAAGAGTTGAAGATGTTCGGCTCGCTGTCGTCGGCGGCGAGCGTGAAGCCGTACGCGGTCTCGGCCACCACGATCGGCTTGCTGTAGCGCGAGGCCAGGTCGTTGATGTTCGACTGGAGGCTGGAGACCGAGCCGTGCCAGTAGATGTAGTGCGAGACCCCGATCACGTCGAACGGCACGCCGCGGCTGACCGCCTGGTCGAACCACCAGCGGTGCTGGCTGTTGTTGCCGCCCTCGGCCAGGTGCAGCATCACCTGGGTCGAGGAGTTGACCGCCTTGACGGCCTGGCTGCCGGCGGTCAGCAGGGAGGCGAGGTTGGCCCAGTTGTTGGAGCGGCCGTCCGGCCACAGCATGCCGTCGTTGATCTCGTTGCCCACCTGCACCATGTCGGCGGTGGTGCCCTGCGCCTTGAGCGCGTTGAGCACGTCGTACGTGTGGTCGTAGACCGCCTGCCGCAGCGCGGTGAAGGACAGCGACGCCCACGCGGCCGGCTTGGTCTGCTTGCCCGGGTCGGCCCACGAGTCGGAGTAGTGGAAGTCGACGAGCAGCTTCATGCCCTGGCCCTTGATGCGGCTGGCCATGGTGAGCACGCGCGCCTTGTTGTTGTACCCGTCGGCCGGGTTGACCCACACCTTGAGCCGCCCGTAGTTGGCGCCGCTGCCGCGGATGATGGTGAGCGCGTCGCGCTGGGTGCCGCCACTGTCGCGGTACACGCCGCCGCGGTCCTCGCTCTTCTTGAGTGTCGAGACGTCCACGCCGCGGATCTGCAGCGTGCCGCCGCCACCGGTGGGGCCGGCGGTCCAGCTGACGTCGTCGAAGCTGGCCCAGTTGCCCGCGTTCGCGTCGGAGAACAGGGACACGGTGCACTGTCCATTCGAGACGGTGGTGGTGACGGAGATCTGTGTCCACGCGTCGGTGGCCGGCACGGAGGCCCGCTGCTCCGCGCCGCCGCAGTTCTTGAGAGCGAGGTATGCGGCGTTCTGCCCACCGCCGGAGCGCACCCACACCCGCGCGGTGTAGGAGCCGCCACTCAGGCCGGTCAGGGTCTGGGTGGTCTCCCACCGGTACGCGCCCGAGGCCCAGTGGGTGAGGCGCTGGCCGGAGCGCCCACCGGACTCAGTGTAGCCGTTGCCGCTCCAGCCGCTGAGCCCTGACTCAAAGCCGGTGTTGGTCAGCGTCGTCGCCGCTGACGCGGGTGCCGCCGGGACCAGCAGGAGCGCGGCTGCCAGCACGATGAGCCGTCTCATCAAAACCTCCCGAAGACTCGAAGGGCCGGCAGCGCGCGGCCCGAGTAGTCGAAGACCGCCTGGTTTTCCCAGCCGTCGCCCGAGGTCGGGTCGGCCGGGTCCCAGCCGGCGCCGTCCACGGCCGTCCAGGTGGGCTCCCAGTACACGACGCCGAGCGTGCCCGGCACCGCGGCCACCACGTTGAACATGTCGCGCAGCGCGTCGGCCTGCCCCCGCGGGGTGGCGGGGTAGCCGCCGGCCTGCTCCAGCGAGGCGTTGAAGATGTTCGCCTCGTGGTCGTTTTCCTCGAGGGTGAAGCCGTACGCCGTCTCCACCAGCGCGATCGGCTTGCCGTAGCGGGCGGACAGGTCGAAGAGATTCGCCTGGAGCGCGCCGAGCGGACCGTGCCAGTAGACGTAGTGCGACAGGCCGATGATGTCGAACGGCACGCCGCGCGCGATCGCGTTGTCGAACCACCAGACGTGGCCGCCGTTGTTGCCGCCCTCGGCGAGGTGGAGTACCACCTTTGTGGACGGTGAGGCCGCCTTGACGGCGTTGCTGCCGGCGGTCAGGAGTGCGGCGAGGCCGTCCCAGTTGTCCCAGCGGCCGTCCGGCCACAGCAGGCCGCCGTTGATCTCGTTGCCCACCTGCGCCATGTCGGCCGGCGTGCCCTGCCTGCGCAGCGCGGAGATGACGTCGTACGTGTGGTCGTACATCGCCTGGCGCAGCTCGTCGAAGGGCAGGTCCGCCCAGGCGGCCGGCTTGTTCTGCTTGCCCGGGTCGGCCCACGCGTCGGAGTAGTGGAAGTCGATCAGCAGGCGCATGCCCTGCGCCTTGGCCCGCTTGGCCATCGCCAGCACGCGCGCCTTGCTGTTGTAGCCGTCGGCCGGGTCCACCCACACCTTGAGGCGGGCGAGGTTTACCCCGTTGTCGCGCAGGATCCGGACCGCGTCGCCGCGCCGCCCCCGGTGGTCGCGGTAGACGGCGCCGTAGTCCTCGTTTTTGGTCAGGTGGGAGATGTCGGCACCCTTGATGCGCACCGGGTCGAGCGCGCCGCGGGTCAGCGTGAGGTCGTCGGCGTGCGCCCAGCCGTCGCTCGATGCCAGGCGGATCACGCAGCGGCCGGCGGTCACCGGCGCGTCGACCGCCACCTGCACCCACAGGTCCGGGCCGGTGCGGGGCACCGCCACCCGGCGGGCCGGTCCGCCGCACTCAAGGCTCGCCGCCGCAGCACCGCCGCCGCGGACCCACACCCGCAGCGTGTACGGACCGCGGGACAGACCGGACAGACTCTGTGTCGCCGAGGCGGCGGCGGAGAGCGTGAGGCGGGTGGTGCCGGCGTGCCCGCCCGCATCGGCCGTGGCCGCGCCGGCGGTGGCCCAGCCGGCAAGCCCGTCTTCAAAACCCGCGTTGTGCACGGCGTCCGCGGACGCGCGGGCCGGAACAGTCCCCAGGAACCCACCGGCAAGGGCCGCAGACACCGCGACCGCGACCAGCCGTAAGACCTTCATAGCTAGCCTCCTGTGAGCGCTCACAGTCGATTGAAATGGAGTTATGCCTGAAACATCGCCGTCATACTGTGAGCGCTTACAGCGACAACTGTCAAGGTCTGAGGTAGCCGTGGCAGGCGGTGCAGCATTTGCGTCATATCCGGCGGTTCGTTGGCGCGCCGCTTCCATATAGGCTGGCAGATGTGCTGACGGTGCCCGTGCGGCAGCTCGGCGAGACCGAGCGCGGTGCGGTCGAGCGACTCCTCGACCTCGATCCGTTCGGCGCTGCCCAGGTGGCCGAGCGCGTCGCCACGCACGGCCTGTCGTGGTGGCGGGCCGACGGGCGCATCTTCGGATACGGGTCGCGCCGCCACCTTGAGGCACTGTGCTGGTTCGGCGGCCACCTGACACCCGTGCTGGCCTCACCGGCCGCGGTCACCGCATTCGCCGAGATGATCCTGTCCGAAGACCGCGGCTGCTCCTCGATCGTGGGGCGCGCCGACGCGGTGCTCGGGCTGTGGGAGCGCCTCGGCCCGCACTGGGGGCCGGCCCGCGACGTCCGGCCCTACCAGCCGCTGCTGGTCGCCGACGCGCCACCCGCGCTCCCGGCCGACCCGGGCGTGCGGCTGGTCCGCCCCGACGAGGTCGACCAGCTCTTCCCGGCCGCCGTCGCGATGTACACCGAGGAGGTCGGCGTCTCCCCGCTGGCCGACGACGGTGGCCGCGGCTACCGGCGCAGGGTGGCCGAGCTGGTGCGCGCCCGCCGCGCCTACGCGCGGTTCGCCGGTGGTGAAGTGATCTTCAAAGCGGAGCTCGCGGTCGTCACCCGGCACACCGCGCAGGTGCAGGGTGTCTGGGTGGCACCGCAGTGGCGCGGCCGAGGCTTGGCCGGCCCGGCGATGGCAGCCGTGGTCCGCGACGCCCTGCGGCGGGTGGCACCGAGCGTCAGCCTGTACGTCAACGGCCACAACGAGCGAGCCCGCCACGTGTATGCCAGGTGTGGCTTCCGCCCCGCGGGCGAGTTCGCGACCGTCCTGTTCTAGACCCGTTTGGGTGCCTTACCGCCCAGTATTTGGGAGAATGGTAGGCGTTTTCAGCAAGGAGTCGGCACTCTCTGCTCACGCTTGCCTACGCTACGTAACGACCGACCGCGATGCAGGTTACGGCCAGTGGGGTGAGCACCGCGATGGGGCGGATCGTAAAGCAGGTCTCCGAGGGGACCACCAAGTACTACTGGTACCCGGGTGAGAAGAAGGAGTGGATCCGCGCCGCCGTGGCGCTCGGCATCGGGCTGGCCGCGTTCGGCTTGCTGATGCTCTTCACCCGAAACGTCCTTCTGGCGGTCGTCATGGGCACCTCCGTGACCGCCCTCGTCGCCGGCCTCAACTTCGGCCGCCGTGACGCTCGTGCGCTGGCCGGCATGCCCGACCTGGGCGACAAGGCCGCGCGGCGCGCGATGGCGGGGCAGGCGGGCAAGGCGGTGTGGCGGGCGTTCGCGCACGGGCTGGGCGGCGCCGCGGCGGCCGTGCTGATCCTGAACCTCCCGCACAGCGGCGTCATCGCCGACTGGGTGCTGCCGGTCGTGCCCGCGGTGGTGGGTGCGCTGGCCCACCAGGCCGGCATGCTCTACGAGCAGCTGACCGCCTCCGGCTCGACCGCCGGCCCGGCCGCGACGCCGGCCAAGACCGAGCCCGAGCCGGCACTCCAGGGCGCCGCCAAGTAGCCATCGGGCACGCGCCGCTGCCGCTCGCGGTGGCCTTTCTCGCCAATCGTGGGATCGACTCTCCGCGATTCAACGCGCTCTCGCCGGCCCGATTGTCGGGGCTCATTGGCGGCGATGTCCGTTAAGTTCCGTATCGCGACAGGCGAATGTCGTCGTGAAAGTTTTCACGTCCTATGCGTGGGGTGCTGCTACCATCTGCGGTTGTCGCGGTGCCTGGGGACCTCTGTAAACCAGTTTTTGTCTTTCACCATGAAACAAAGGCGAGAACATATCGTGTTTAGAGTTCGAATTGGGGCACATCGTGCAATGGCGGAGTAAAACGCGCGGCTTGTGAGCGCCGGAGGAAGACGCCGTCATGACCTCAACCCCCACCTCGAGGAGATGATGTGACCATCCCTCCTGACTCGAAGGCGACGCCGTCCCTGTCCGCCGCGCTGGTCACGCAAACGGTCTACGGCTGCAAGCTCGACAAGGCGGCAATCGACAAGCTGGTCGCCGTCGCAGCCGACGGCATCGCGACCCCACGGGTCGAATACGCCACGAGTAGTGGCGGAACCCACCTGCGCTCCGACTCGCTCGAAGGGCTGCGCCAAGCCGCGGACGTGTGCCTGCATCCGGCAGAACCACGGCGCTTGGACACCCTTGACCTCCGGATCGGCGGCGGCAGCCGGCAGGTTCAGATCCGCATCGGCGAGCAGGCCGCATCCGTGACCGTGGAGGACAACGAAGCCGCCTGGGCGATCGGACGAGCCGAGCAGCTCCGCAAGCTCCTCATCCGCGCGGACGGACACTCGCGGCTCAGACGCCTGGACGCCGGTCGGGCCGCACTTGGCGCCGGCGCTTTCGCCGCCGTCGCGATCGTCGTCCTCATTGGAACCGGCAGGCTCGATGCCACAAACAACGTACTCATGCTCGCGGGTCTGTCGGTCGCTCTTGTCACGGCGGTGGGATTCCTCGCCGGCCGCTGGCAGGCGAGGCGTAGCCATACACTCATCTGGGTCGCCGGTCCTCGCCCGCGCCGCGGGTGGACCAGCTGGAACATCAACGAGCGCATGGCCGTCCTCACCCTGTTGCTCGGCCTTGGCAGCCTCTGCCTCACCCTTCTGCGCTGACGACGGGTGGCGGGCATGAGCGCGGCTCCGCGTGCGGTCATAGGCAGGCTGCCTGGCGAGCCCGGCGTTTATCGGTTCCGTGACAGTCGCGGGCGCGCGCTCTACGTCGGTCGTGCGGTCGACCTGCGGCGCCGGGTGGCTTCGTACTGGACAGATCTGGGAGATCGGCGCCACCTGGCCCGGATGGTGCCGCAGATCGCCGGTGTGGAGGCCGTCGAGTGCGACTCGGCACACGAGGCGGCATGGCTGGAGCGAAATCTGCTGGAGCGGTCGAAGCCACGGTGGAACAGGGTCCGCGGCGGCGCGGAGGTGCCGGTCTACATCCGCCTGGATCGCCGGCCCGGTGTCGCGCGGCTGGCCGTGGTACACGGGACGGGCCACGCGGGCGACGTGTTCGGTCCGTACCTGGGCGGGACCAAGGCGCGGCTGGCGGTGTCCGCGCTGGATCGGGTGCTGTCACTGGGGTACACCGAGGATCGGCTGAGTGGCTCCCAGCGGGACATGGCCCGGGTGCGCGGTGTCGCGGTGGCCGACCGGGAGGCGCTGCTGGCCACCGTCGCCGCGGTGTTGCGGCGGCAACCAGACGCGGTCCAGACGGTGCGCCAGGGCCTCACCATGCAGCGGGACCGAGCCGCGGCCGGCCTCGCCTTCGAGCTCGCGGCCCGGATCCAGCAAGAGATCGAGGCGATCGACTGGATCGTCGCCGAGCAGAAGGTGACCGTGTCGTACCCGGTCGCCGATCCCAGCGACAGCTGCGACGTGTACGGCTGGTCCGACGGCCTGCTGATCCGCTTTGAGGTGCGGCGCGGTCGCCTGTGCACCTGGACCCAGCGTCCCTGCTCGCCCGACCTGGCGGGGCGGTATCTGGAGCAGACACCGGCGAGCTGGCGCCCTTTCGCCGCTCGCGGTGCCGCGCTCGCGCGACGGCTGGCGGATGCGCAATCTACCGACCACTGACGATGCGCTGTCCCGTAAATCTGTGGCACAGAGCCGGATTCCGCCACCGCGCCGGTTAGCCTTGCGTGACGCGCGGCGCAGGACGGAGCGGAAGCAGCGATGGCCGACAGCACCGTGTTCATAAACGTTGACCAGTCAGTCAGGCACCAGGCCATCGACGGCTTCGGGTTCTGTGAAGCCTTCCAGCGCGCCACCATCATGCGCGGTTCGCGGGGCCTGCCGCCGGCGAAGCAGCGCGAGGTTCTGGACCTGCTGCTGAGTACCACTCATGGTGCGGGGTTTTCGATCCTCAGGCTCGGGATCGGCTCCTCGGGCGATGAGGTGTACGACCACATGCGGTCGATCGCCCCCATCTCGCCGGGCGGACCGGAAGCCCCGATGAAGTACGAGTGGGACGCCGACGACTCGGGCCAGCTCTGGCTCGCCCAAAGAGCCGCGGAGTACGGCGTACGGCAGTACTACGCATGCGCCTGGAGCGCCCCCGGATACATGATGAGCAACGGAAAGGACACCGGAGGCGGGTTTCTCAACGGTCTACCCGGGACGCCGCAGGGCCAGCCGGACTGGCGCGCCAGGTATGCGGAGTACCTGCTCGAGTACGTGAGGTGTTACCGCAGGGAGGGTATCGAGATCACCCACCTCGGCTTCACCAACGAGCCGGACCTGTTTCTCGTCAAGCGACCGGACGAAATCCACTACGCCGCGATGCGGATGGACTACGCCCAGGTCGTCGACTTCGTGAAGGTGCTCGGGCGCGCGGTCGAGCGGTCAGACCTGCCGGTCTCCATCGTCTGCTGCGACGCGATGTCGTGGGCACAGCAGGCGCGCTACACCGCGGCCATCGAGGCCGACCCCGAGGCCGCCGCGCGGGTGGCGGTCCACGCTGGACACAACTACGCCGAGCCGGCCCGGTCGAGACTGCCGACCGCGCGAAAGACCTGGATGTCGGAATGGGAACCGGACGTGGGCGGCAACACCTGGATCCCCGGTTGGGACACCGGAAACCGCTCGGACGGCATCCAGCTCGCCAACGACATCCACGACGCCCTCACCGCCGCCAACGTCAGCGGGTACATCTACTGGCTCGGCGCCTCCGTCGGCGGCACCCGCGCACTCATCCAACTCGACGGCGCGCGGTACCACGTGTCGAAGCGGCTGTGGGCGATGGCCGGGTACAGCCGGTTCATCCGTCCAGAAGCCGTCCGCGTGGAGGCCACGGCGGACGACTCCACGGTCAAGGTGTCCGCCTTCGTCAACCCGGCAGGACCGGTCGTCGTCAACCTCATCAACGGTGGAGCCGAGCGGCCGGCGAGGTTCGGAAGCCTGGGGCGGCACGCGACTGAGGGCGTCACGGCCTATGTGACCGACGAGGCACGGTCGATGGCACCCGTGTCGGTTGACTGGTCGGACGGCGGCCCGGCGGTCCTGCTGCCAGCGCGCTCGCTGACCACCCTCGTCCTCGCATGACGACGACACACGCGCGAGTAGTCAATGTGGACTTCCGCGGCCTGCGGGACGGTGAAGAGCCGCTCACCTGGGGTCAACGCGGTAGGTGGGACGGGATGGCCCGCAACCGGCAGGCCTGGAACCTCGCGTTCGTCGTCGGCCTGTCGGACCCTCAGGGCCGGTGTCGCGTCCACGCTCGAGGCGATCGAGCAGCTGCTGACCCGGCACGAGGACCGGACTGGATGTGGCCAGAGAACGCGTCAACGCCGAACGAGGCGGCGAGATCAACCCGCTGTGCTGCTTCAACGCCATGGACAAGTCGTTGACGAACCGGACGCGCTGGACGGTCGGTCCGGGAGGGAGATCTCCACGAGGCTGGACGCGTCGAAGCTGGCCGCCGTGTCACCCCCAACCCTGACCCGCGCGGCTCGCTGTCCCGAGTTCATGGGACGATCAACCGATCGCTCAGATCCCATACGGTCGCCATAACGACGGGGGAGCCGGGGGAGAGCGTGATGCGGACGTACCTCAACCAGAAGGACGAAGAGGTCCACCTGCCGGACGAGGTCGCCGAGCTCACCCGCGAGCACGCGTCAGAGGTGGCCGACGCGGGGGAGCTGCTCACCCTCGCCTCCGCCCTCGCGCTGTGCCCGGCCACGGCCGGCACCATCGTCGTCGAGATCGGGACCTACCGCGGGGGCACGGCCTGTTTCATCGGGCGGACCCTGCGCGTGCTCGGCCGGCCGTTGCCGGTACTCAGCATCGACGCCTTCGACCTTCTCAGCGTGGAGGCCAACAACGTCCAGGGTGACTACGCGGAATACCACAACAACGTGCGGAAGTACGGGTTGGAAGGTCAGTGCATGGTGCTGACCGGGCTGTCACACTCCACAGTCGACCTTGTCCCGGACCGGATCGGCGTTCTCGTCGTCGACGGCAGCCACTCCTACGAGACCGTCCGCGGTGACATCCACGACTACGCGCCAAAGGTGGTTCCCGGGGGAGTCGTCTTCCTCGACGACTACAGCCCCACGTTTCCCGGAGTCGTCCGGGCCGTCGACGAGTTCTTCGGTGACAGCGATGAGTTCGAGATCCTTCACAAGACAAGGAACGTGCTGGCCCGACGGGTGGGCTGACGACGGAGGCGCACCGTGGATGGCCACATAGACGTCCCGTTCACCGCCGAACACGGCGGCACGGGTCCACTTACCTGGGGTCAGCGCGGCATGTGGGACGCCATGGGCCGCAACCCCACCAGCCAGACCACGATCGCGCAGATCCTGCCGCTGCCGGCAAGCGCCGCGCGCACGCCGGACGCGGTGGCACAGGCGCTCGCCCGTACCGTTGCCCGGCATCAGGCCCTGCGCACGCGGCTCGTCAGCACCGGCGCCGGCCCGCGCCAGGTGGCCGCGCAGACCGGTGAGATCGCGCTGCGGGTGTACGAGACCGAACGGGACCGGCTCCAGCACGACACCCAGCGGATCTGGTACGAGATCGCCACCCAGCCCACGCCGCGCGAAGACGTCGTGCCACTTGAGGCGTGCCTGGTGATGGTCGACGGCGCCGTCCAGCGGATCGTGTTCGGGTTCAACCACCTGACGCTGGACTGGCACGCCAGCCAGATCGTCCTGAACGACGTGCGGTCGCTGCTCACCGCCGGCACGTTCGCGACCGACGCGGCCATGCAGCCGCTGGACGTCGCTCGGTGGGAGCAGGAGTCCGGCAGGTCGCGCACCGACCGGGCGGTCCGGTACTGGCGCGAACAGTGCGCGCGGATCCCACTGACCATGCTCAGCGCACCGGCCGGCCCCGGCCGTACGCCCCGCTCGCAGGAAGCGACGTTCACCTCGCCGGCGCTGAACGCGGCCGCCCGCCGCCTCGCGGCCCACCACCGCCTCACCACGTCCACCGTGCTACTCGTCGCGACGGCCACGATGCTGGGCGCCTGGACCGGACACAAGGTCAGCGCCCTCACCGTGATCGTCCACAACCGCTTCCGTGCCGCGTACCGGCACGTGGTCAGCAACCTGCAGCAGGGCGGGCTGCTCACGCTGGACCTGGACGGCGAGGTCGACTTCGACGAGCTGCTCACCCGCGGCGGCGCCGGCGCGCTGGCCACCTACCGGCACGCCTACTACGAGCAGGCCGCCGTCGACCGGGTCCTCACCGAGGCGCGCGAGGCGCGTGGCGGCGAGGTCCTGCCGTACTGCTGCTTCAACGACGTGAGCACCAGCGAGGAGGGCGTGCCGCGCCTGGCGGCGGAGGACCCCGACCGGGACGCCGTCATGGCCATGCGGCCGCAGACCCGCCTGCACTGGCTGCCCGAGCCGTCCCAGGTGCGCTGCAGGTTCTGCCTGCGGCTGCGCGGCAGCGGCGCCAGCCGGATGATCTCACTCAACGGCGACTCCGTGTACCTGCCGCCGCACCACCTCGAGGCGTTCCTGTACGGGCTCGAACACCTCGTCGTGACGGCGGCTTTCGAACCGGTGTCCCTCGCACAGGTACGGGAGCAGTGCCAGCAGGCGCGCACGGACACGGCGGACTTCGCCGGAGTGGGCGGGTGACCGGCGGCCGCGTGCGCTCCGGGCTCCGGTCGTGGGTGTTCGCACGGCGTGCGGACTGGTCGGCAAGGGCGTCGCTGCTGCGGCTGCTCGTCGCCGAGGGACGGTGGCTCGTCTCGGTGGTGGCCGCCACCCGCGTCGTCACGGCGCTGCTGCCCACGCTCGCTGCGGCGAGCGCCGCGTACGTGGTGCGCACGCTCGGCCAGCCGGCCGGCGCGATCCACCTGCTTGTCGCGGCGTGCGGCGTCGGCGGCGTGGTGGTGCTCACGCAGACCGTGTACGCGCTCGGCGGCACCGTCGACTACCTGGTGATCCGCCGGGTGGACGGCGCGGTGCGCCGCCGGGTCCGGGTCGTCGCACTCGGCCCGCCGGGGATCGGACACCTCGAGTCACCCAGATTCCAGGACGACGCGTGCCGGGCCACCGACGACGGGCGGGGCCTGGGCCGGTCCGGTTCACCGGGTGCCGCCGCGATCGGCCAGCTGGCGTTGATGTCCCGGTCGGCCGGCGCGGTGATCGCAGCCGTCGCGCTGGCTGCCATCGCGGTCGTCCCGGCGGTGCTGCTGCTGGCGGTCGCGGTCGTGGTCGGCGCCCGGATCCGTCGGCAGTGGATGTCCCTCGCCTCGGCCAAGGACGCCGCGGCCGCCGACCGGCGCCGCGTCGGCTACTGGACCGGGCTTGCCGAAGAAAAGGCGGCCAAGGAGGTCCTGCTCTTCGGCCTCGGACCGTGGATACACGGCCGCTGGCGGGTGTGGAGCGCGCGGAGCAACACACCGCAGTGGCGCGTGGCCACCCGGGTGGTCCGGCAGCAGTGGACCTCCGCGGTGCTGGTCGTGGCGGCGGCCGCCGTGGCGTGGGGAGTGCTCGGCTCGGGCAGCTTCACCACGGCCGAGATCGCCATGGGGCTCCTCCTCATCTGGGGCATCTTCACGCTGACCGAGCACGGCGAGGAGATGTTCGACGTCGAGTACGGCACCCGCGCCGCCCAGGCGCTGGCGCGGCTCGAGTCGGGATCGGGCGGTGCGGCCACCGCCGAGCGGTCCGCGCGGCCGCCGGCGACCGCGCCGACCATCCGGTTCGAGTCGGTGAGCTTCAGCTATCCCGGCGATCCGGATCGACCCGTGCTCAAGGACCTCACGCTCACGCTGCACGCCGGCGAGACCGTCGCCCTCGTGGGGCGCAACGGCACCGGCAAGACCACGCTCGTCAGGCTGCTCGCCGGCTTGTACCAGCCGACCGCGGGCCGGATCACCGTCGACGGTGTCGACCTGGCCGAACTCGACCTGGCCGCCTGGCGGAGCTCGGTTGCGGCGGTGTTCCAGGAGCACGTCCGGTACCCGGCGTCGGCCGGCGACAACGTCGCCCTCGCGGCGCCCGAGGCGCTCGCCGACCGCGAAGGCGTCGTCGCCGCCCTCCGGAAGGCCGGCGCGGACGAGGCCCTGCCGGCCGGCCTGGACGGCTCGCTGTGGCGGGAGGGGAGCGCAGGCACAGACCTGTCGGGCGGCCAGTGGCAGCGCATCGCCGTCGCCCGGGCCCTCTTCGCCGTGGCGCACGGAAGGCGGGTGCTGGTGCTGGACGAACCGACCGCCAACCTCGACGTCCGCGCCGAGGCGACCTTCCACGAAAGCATCGTGTCCGCTGTGGACGGTGCGACCGTGCTGCTCATCTCGCACCGGCTTTCGACAGTGCGCCCGGCTGACCGCATCGTCCTGCTGCGCGACGGCCGGATCGTCGAGCAGGGCGGCCACAGGGAGCTCATGGCGCGAGACAGCGAGTACCGGCGGCTCTACCTCCTGCAGGCGCGTCGCTTCGAGGAGGCGGGTACCCATCAGACGAGTTAGCGCGAGCGACCTGTGGTGGTTCGCCCGCCACGCGGTGGCCGTCACGTACCGGGCGGACCGGACCGCGACCCTCTCGCTGGCCGGCCTGGCCCTGGTCCAGGGGGTGTCGCCGCGGGCGTCGGCGCCAGCCAACGGTGGCTTGTCGACGCGGTGGCCGCCGACCGGGGCGCGGGGATCGCGCTGGCGGTCGCGGTCGGTGCGCTGGCCCACGGTGCGGTGCTGGTCATGTTTCGTGCCCAGAACACGCTGCGCGTCTACCTCGGCGAGCGGGTGGACACCGCGCTCAGCGGCGAGATCCTCACCACGGCTGCCGGCATCCCCACCATCGCGCACCTGGAGCACCCGGAGTACCTGGACCGGCTGGACCAGCTGCGGCGGGGCAGCTGGGCGCTGGCGACGGCGCTCTGGTCGATGGCCGCCGCCCTCGCCACGGCGGTCAGCCTCGTGCTGAGCGGAGTGCTGCTGGGCGAGATCTACCCGGCTCTTGCCGCGCTCTGCGTCCTCGCCGTCTTCCCGCTCCTGGGCAGCCACCGCGCGAGCAGGTACCGGCAGGCGGCCCGCGACGCCTCGGCGCAACAGGTACGGCAGGAGCGGCGCCTGCACGAGCTGTGCGTCGGCGCCGAGCACGCCGAGGAACTGCGCATCAGTGACTCCGCCCGGGAGCTTGACGGGCGGGCCGCACGGCTGTGGCGGGAGGTCACCCGCCGCCAGGCGCTGGCGCAGCTGCGCGGCTCGGTCTGGGAGCTCGGCGGCTGGCTGTGTTTCGTCGCCGGGCAGGTCGGCGCGGTGTGGCTTGTCACGCAGCAGGTACGCGCCGGTCGCGCGACGCCTGGCGACGTGCTGCTGGTGATCTCCCTCGCCACCCAGCTGCAGTGGCAGATCTGGGCCGTCGTCTGGAACAGCCGGCGGGTCGCCGACGCCGGCCACATCGTCGGCCACTTCATGTGGCTGCGCAGGTACGCCCGCGCACAGCGCTCCCCCCAGCGCCGGCCGGTGCCGCAGCGGCTGCAGCGCGGGATCACTCTGGACGGCGTGTCGTTCCGGTACCCCGGTGCCGAAGCACCCGCGCTGCGTGACATCCACCTCGAGCTGCCGGCCGGCAAGACCGTGGCGCTTGTGGGTGTCAACGGCTCCGGAAAGACGACGCTGGTGAAGCTGCTCGCCGGAATGTACGAGCCGACCGCCGGTGCCGTGCGGATCGACGGGCGCCCGCTTGCCGAGTACACGCTGGACTCGTGGCGGGCGAGGATGTCCGGGATATTCCAGGACTACGCGCAGTTTCACCTGCTGGCCCGGGAAACGGTGGGCGTCGGTGACGTCGCGCGGCTCCGTGAGCGGTCGGCCGTCGCCCGTGCGGTGTCCGGTGCCGATGCCGGTGGGGTGGTCGCGAGCCTGCCCGCGGGGCTGGACACGCAGCTCGGCCCCACCTTCGACGGCGTCGACGTGTCGCTCGGGCAGTGGCAGAAGCTGGCGCTGGCCCGTGCCCTCATGCGGGAACGCCCACTGCTGATGGTGCTGGACGAGCCGAGCGCGGCGCTCGACGCCAAGGCGGAGCACGACCTTTACGAGTCCTTCGGCCGCCGGCCCGACGCCGGCAGCGGCGGCGTCACGCTCCTGGTTTCGCACCGCTTCTCGACCGTGCGGATGGCGGATCTGATCGTCGTGCTGGACGGCGGCCGCCTGGTCGAAAAGGGCAGCCACGAGGCGTTGATGGCAAGCGGTGGCGTCTACGCGGACCTGTACCGGCTCCAGGCGAACGCGTACGCTGACCGGCCAACGACCGCCGGGGCCGCGGGCACAGTCCCGAGAACGGGTGACGGGCTGACGCCAGCTCACAATGGTTAGCTCGTCACGATGGCCCATGATGTCGAATTGCCTGATCGCACTGCCCTGACGGCGAAGGAGCAGGCGCAATGGATCCTGCATCGGCTGGTGCCCGATCGCGGCGTCTGCAACATCCAGCTCGCGTTCCGGGTGGAGCGTGCCGTCCGATGGTGGCCATTGCAGGAGGCGCTCAACCACCTCCTGCGCCGGCACCCCGCGCTGCGCGCGGTCGTGGCCACGGACGCGGCTGTGCCGTCGAAGCGGTTTCTGCCTGAAGACGAGGACATGCCGTTTCAGCTCGTCCCGGCCACCGAGGAGAGCCTTGACGAGCAGCTCACCGCGATCGTGGAGCGACCGTTCGAAATGGACGGTTCGCCGCTGGCGCGCGCGTACCTGTTGACGCTCCCCTCGGCCAGCGTGGTCTGCATCGTCGTGCACCACATGGTGGCCGACCACTTCACGCTCAAGGTGCTGCTGGACGAGCTTCCTTCCCTCTACGACAGCTACGCGGCCGACGACGAGCCGCCCCCGCGCCTCGCCGGCACCGCACCGGTGTACCTGGAGCCGGTCGAGGACCGCGCGGCCGTCGAGTACTGGCTGCACCACCTCGACGGCGTCGACCCCGCGCGCCTCGTGCTCGCCGGCGCCCGCCCCCTTCGCGGCCGGCCGACGTTCGCGGGAGACCGGACGGAGTGGCGACTGTCGAAGGCGGCGTTCGCGGCGCTCACGCTGATGCAGGAGCGGCTGCGGGCCACCCAGAACACGGTGCTGCTGGCGGCGTACTACCTGCTGCTGGCCCGCCACGGTGCCGGACCGGACCTCGTGGTGGGAGTGCCGGTAAACGGGCGGTTCGGGGTGGCGCCGGAGGTGGCGGGCTTTCACGCCAACACGTTGCCGGTGCGGGTGACGCTCGACGACACCGTGCCGGTCAAGGAGCTGGTCGGTCAGGTCGTACGGGCACTGCTCAGCGGCATGGAGTACGCCGGTGCCTCGTTCGAGGCGATCCAGAGCAGCCTCACCGTCCGGTCCGACGACTGGCGGGTGCCGCTGTTCCGGCACATGTTCAACTACCGCGGGCACGCGACCCTCGAAGCCTCGCCACGCGCGATCGACAGGTCGATGGCCGGCGCGCCACTGACCCATGTGGACATTCACGTGCCGATCAGCCGGCTCGACCTCGAATGGATCCTCTGGCCGTCGAGCACGAACGTCGGCATCACCGCCACCTTCAGCACCGAGGTGCACGACCGGGAGTTCGTCGAGCTGCTGCTGCGGCGGTACGAGGGAACGATCGTCGAGATGGCCCGCGACGTCGAAGCGCCCGTCGGGGAGATCCTCGCGTGGAGCGACGCCGACCGCGCGCTGTCGCGCGAGCACAACGCCACCGAACGGGAGTGGCCGGCTCGCAGCCTGCTGGAGCAGATCCGCGACTGGTCCTCCCGCGAGCCGGAGGCGGTCGCCATCCGGTGTGGAGGGCAGGACACCACGTACCGGGAGCTTGTCGCCGCCGCCGACACGGTGCGGCAGGACCTCGCGGGGCGCGGGATCGGCGGCGGTGACGTCGTCGCGTTGCACGCCACGCGCGGGCCCGGGCTCGTCGCGGCGGTCCTGGGGATCTGGCTGGCGGGCGCGACGTACCTTCCGCTCGACCCCGCGCAGCCCGCCGCCCGCCTCGCCGGGCAGCTCGACGATGCCGGCGTGCGGCTGGTCCTGGCGGACGAGCCGCCGCCCGCCTCCTGCCTCGCCGGGCGGGAGTGGATGCGGCTGCCCGGGGCGGACGGCGACCGGCCCGCGAGCGGGGAGGCCGCCGCCGACTGGCCCGCACCGGATCCGGACGGGATCGCGTACCTCATCTACACCTCCGGTTCGACGGGCAAGCCCAAGGGCGTCGAGGTGGCCCACCGCGGCCTTGCCAACGTCGTCCTCGACTTCGTCGACCGGCTGTCACTCGGGCCGGGCCAGCGGACGCTGTGGCTCACCACCTTCTCGTTCGACATCTCGGCGCTGGAGCTGTTGATGCCGCTGGTGAGCGGCGGCACGCTCGTCGTCGCGCCGGACGCCGACCGCGTCGTCGCCGACCGCCTGCTCGACCTCGTCGCCACCGAGCGGGTCGACGTCGTACAGGCCACCCCCACGACGTGGCGCCACGTGAGCGGCGACCTGCGCGGCCGGCTGGCCGGGCGCACCGTCCTGAGTGGAGGCGAGCCGCTGCACGCCGCACTGGCCGAGCGGCTCCTGGCCGACGGCTGCCGGCTGTTCAATGTGTACGGACCGACGGAGACCACGATCTGGTCCACCGCCGTGGAGCTGACGTCCCCGGTACCGGAGTCCGTGCCGGTGGGCCGTCCGATCGCCAACACCAGCGTGCACGTCCTGACCCCGGACGGCCGGCCGGTGCCGCCCGGCGTGCCGGGCGAGCTGTGCATCGGTGGCGCCGGCCTGGCCCGCGGCTATCGCGACCAGGTCGAGCTGACCGCGGAGCGGTTCCCGACCTCGCCGCGGCTCGGGCGCTACTACCGCACCGGTGACCGGGTCCGGCTGACCGCGGACGGGCTGGAGTTTCTCGGGCGGCTGGACCGCCAGGTGAAGGTCCGCGGCCACCGGATCGAACTCACCGAGGTGGAGTCGGCCATCGAGCGCCACCCGGGCGTCGGCGCGGCGGCCGTCATCGCCGAACCCGACAGCGCCGGCCACCTGAGGCTCGTCGCCGCGGTGCAGGTCGAGGAGGGCGGCGGTCCGCCGGCGGCCGAGCGGCTGCGCGAGCACCTCGCCGGCCTGCTCCCCGACGCGGCGGTGCCCAGCCGGTACGTGTTCCTCGACGCGCTGCCCCTGACCGGCAACGGGAAGGTCGACTACCCCGCGCTGGCGACGCGGGTACGGGCCGAGCACGGGCCGGCCGTGACACCCGACGACCCGGTGCTGCGCCGCCTCGTGGAGCTGTGGCGCGAGGTCCTCGGCGTCGACCAGCTCGGCCCGGACGCCGACTTCTTCCTGCACGGCGGCCACTCGCTTCTCGCGGTCGCGCTGGCCGCCCGGGTCGGCGAGGAGTTCGCGCAGGACGTGGGCTTCGAGCTGGTGTTCGAGGCGTCCACTCCGGTACAGATGCACGCCCTGCTCCACACGCGCGTACGGGCCGCGGACGGCGTGGCCCGATGAGCGTCCGCGACTGGTACGTGGGGATCGGCGAGGACGCCGAGGCGCGGGTCGTGATCTTTCCACACGCCGGAGCCGGCTACACCCGCTTCGCCGGCTTCGCCAACGAGGTTGGGTCCGACATCGGCGTGTGGGCCGCCAACCTGCCGGGGCGCCAGGCGCGGATCGCCGAGCCGCCGCCGAGGGACCTCACCACGCTCGTGCGCACCCTCACCGACGAGATCGCCGAGCTGACCCGCCGCCCGTACGCGCTGTTCGGCTACTGCGGCGGCGCCGTGCTGGCGTTCCTCGTCGCCAGGTCGCTGCACGAGCGCGGCGCCCCCGCTCCGCGGGCGCTGATCGTGGCCTCGGCCGAGGCACCCGACATCGCCTGGCGTCCGCGTGGACTCGCCGGCCTGCCCAGCGGCCAGCTGTGGGCCCGGCTGCTGGAAGACGGCGGCGTCCCGTCCGACCTGGCCGTCGATCCGAGCGTCCGGAGCCTGATCGAGCCCGCCGTACGCGCAGACTTCGCGGCACTCGCGGGCTACCGGCACACCGCCGGGCCGCCGCTGCCCTGCCCGGTGGTCGTCTGCTTCGGCGAGGACGACCCGACACCGCGCGGCGCGTGGCTCGGCTGGCGGCGGCAGACCGACCACGGCGTACGGCTGGTCCAACTCCCCGGCGGGCACTGGCTCCTCGACGACGCGTGCGGCGGCCTCGCGTCGGTCGTCCGCAGCGCACTGACCGTGGGGGAGCGGGTATGACGGCACCCGCGGCACGACTTGCCGAGCCCGAGGCGCGGGGGTTGACCGCCGCCGAAGAGGCGCTGTGGCTGCTGCAACAGCTCGCGCCCGACCGGGGTGTCACAAACGTGGCCATGGCTGTGGAGGCGGCGGTGCAGCTGCGCTGGTGGCCGCTGAACGCCACGTTCGAGTGGCTCGTCGACCGCCACCCGGCCCTGCGGTGCAGGTTTTCCACTGTGGACGGACGGCCGGTGAGGACGCTCGTACCCGCCGACGAGCTGGACGTCAGCGTCGACGTCATCGACGGTACGGACCGGCTGGAGGAGCGCCTGCGCGAGTACGCCGGCCGCCCGTTCGACCTGACCAGCGGCCGGCCGGTGCGCCTCGGCTGGTTTCGCGGCGGCGCCGGCCGTGACGTGTTCTGCCTCGTCGCCCACCACGTCGTCATCGACGCCCTGAGCCTGCGCGTGCTCCTGGCCGAGTTCAACGCCAGCTACCCCGCCTTCGCCGACGCGGGCGAGCCGCCGCCGCTGCCCGAGCCGGCGCGGGCCGCGCGGGTCACGCCCAGCGCTGACTCGCTGCGCTACTGGCGCGCCGACCTGGCCGGCATCGACCCGGCGGGCACCCGGCTCGACCCGGCCCGCGAGCCCGCCCAGCCCGCCACGTTCGCCGCCGACGAGGTCGAATGGGTCTACCCGCTCACGCTCTCCGCCCAGGTGGCGGACCTGCGCGCCCGCTCCCGCAGCACCGACGCCGCGGTGCTGCTCGCCGGGTACCTTGTCGCGCTCCACTCCGTGGGCATGTCCGACGACGCGCTGGTCGGCGTCATGGCCAGCACGCGCAGCGCGGCGCGGGCGAGCAGCGTCGGCTACCACGTGGCGACCCTGCCGCTGCGGATCAAGATTGACCCCGACCGCCCGTTCGTCGAGCTCGCCTCCACCGTCGCGGCCCGGCTGATCGCCGGCATGGAGCACGCCGACGTGCCGTTCGAGGCGCTCGCCAGCGAACTCGTCCAGGGCCGGGAGGATCCGCTCTGGTGGCGGGCGGGGCTGTTCCGGCACCTGTTCAACTACCGCGTCGCGGCGGAGCCGCAACGCTCGCCGTCCGGGCGCCGCGAGGTGCGCGACATACACACCGGGCTGTGCCGGTTTGACATCGAGCTGACTCTGGAGCAGCTCGACGGTGCGTTCCGCGCACGCCTGCTCTACAGCACCGAGGTGCACGAGCGCACGTTCGCCGCGGCGCTGCTGGAACGCGTGGAGTCGGTGATCGCCCAGGCACACGCGGCGCCGGCACTGCCGCTGCGCGACCTCGATGTGCGGACCAGGGCGGAAATCGACCTCCTCGAGCGGGTCAACCGGACGCAGATGCGGTGGGCCGGGCCGCAGACGGTGCCCGAGCTGGTGGAAACGGCCGGCCGGGACACGCCGGACGCGGTCGCGCTGGTCGACGGGGACCGCCAGGTGGCGTACCGCGAGCTGTGCCAGGCGGCGCAGGGCGTCCGGCAGGCACTGGACCGGCTCGGTGTGCGCGCCGGGGACGTGGTCGCGCTCGCCGGCCGGCGCGCACCGGAGCTGGCGGCGGCCGCGCTCGGCGTGTGGTGGGCCGGTGCGGCGTACCTCCCGCTCGATCCGGAGCACCCGCCCAGCCGCCTGCGCGAGCAGCTCGCCGACGCGGGGGTGGGCGTGGTGCTCGACGGGCAGCTGCTGCCGGAGGGCTGCCTCGACGGTTTGGACGCGACGGCGGTACCGGTGCAATGGACGACAGCGGCGCAGGAGGGCGCCGCGGCGCCCGCGCCCTCGGACCCGGACGCCCTGGCCTACCTGATCTACACGTCGGGGTCGACCGGCCGTCCCAAGGGAGTCCGGATAACCCACCGCAACCTGGCCAACGTCGTCCGCCACTTCACCGCGTGGCTGCCGGCGGGGCCGGAAACGACGATGCTGTGGCTGACGACGTCGCCTTCGACATCTCGGCGCTGGAGCTGTGGCTTCCCCTGAGCGCCGGCGGGCGCGTGGTCGTGGGGCCGGACGAGGTACGCGTGCTGCCGGAGCGGCTGGCCACCCTCGTGGAGCGGGAAAACGTGACGGTCGTGCAGGCGACGCCCACCACGTGGCGGCTCGGACTGGCGGCGGGCAGCGGCTGGCTGGCCGGCCGG
The DNA here is from genome assembly GCF_011764425.1 of Phytohabitans houttuyneae. Taxonomy (NCBI): domain Bacteria; kingdom Bacillati; phylum Actinomycetota; class Actinomycetes; order Micromonosporales; family Micromonosporaceae; genus Phytohabitans; species Phytohabitans houttuyneae. The sequence continues at coordinate 2,433,015 of NZ_BLPF01000001.1, read as the reverse complement.
ACAGCGCTCTGCGGCGGCGAGCCGATGCCGCCCTCGCTGGCCCGCCAGCTACGCGCGGCCGGCTGCCGGGCGTCCAATGTGTACGGTCCGACCGAGACCACGATCTGGTCCACCGCCGCGCCGCTCGACACCGAGGACCCCGATCGGCTCACGGTGGGCCAGCCCATCGCCAACACCCGGGCGTACGTCCTCAACGCCTGGGGAACACCCTGCCCGACCGGCGTGACCGGCGAGCTGTGCCTGGCCGGGACGGGCGTCGCGGCCGGCTACCACGACCGCCCCGAGCTGACCGCCGAGCGGTTCCGCGACGATCCGGCGCTGGGCCGGTACTACCGCACCGGCGACCTGGCCCGGCTGCTGCCGGACGGCCGCATCGAGCTGCTCGGCCGCCGCGACCGCCAGGTGAAGCTGCGCGGCCACCGCATCGAGCTCGGCGAGGTGGAGCAGGTCCTGTCCGCCCACGACGAGGTGGCGGCGGCCGCGGTGATCCTGCGGACCGGGCCGGACGGGGACGGCCAGCTGGCGGCCTACGTGGTGGCCGAGGACCGGCCCGGCCTGGTGGACGACGTGTGGGCCTTCGCCCGCTCGCGGCTGCCCGGGTACAGCCTGCCGGCCCGCGTGATGGTGCTGGAACGGCTGCCGGAGACCGCGAACGGCAAGGTCGACCTGCTCGCCCTCGCCGGCTATGACGCGCCGGTGGCCGGCTCCGCCGCCGCGCCGGGCGAGGTCCGGGATCCGCTGGAGCGGCGCCTCGTCGACGCGTGGTCGGCCGCCCTCGGCGAGCCGGACCTCGACGCACAGGCCAACTTCTTCCTGTACGGCGGCTCCTCACTGCTGGCGGCACAGACGGCGGAAGAAATCAGCGCCTGGAGCGACGTACCGGTCTCGCTGGGGATGATGCTCGCGGCGCCCACACCGGCGGCGCTTGCCGCACTGATCCGGCGCGACCGCGCAGCGGCGCCCGAAGCGGGTGGCGGATGAGCGACGTCGCCGATCCGCAGGTGATGCGTGCGGCCCTGAGCGAAGTGATCCAGGAGACGACCGGGATCGCCATCGCACCGGACGTCAACTTCTTCGAGGGCGGTATCAGCTCCGCCGATCTCGTCCGGGTACACCGGGCGCTGGTCGCCCGGCTGGGCCGGGACATCCCGCTGCTGGCCCTGTTCCGGTACCCAAACGTCCGCGCGTTCGCCGGTCACCTCGCCACCGCGGCGACCGCCGGACCGCCGCCGGCGCCCGGTCTGGACCGCGGGCGCCGGACAGTCCCGGAAGGAGCTGCGGGCACGGATCCGAGAGGGGAACAGGTGACGGCGCCAACGCAGAGCAGTCTCGAACCGATCGCCATCGTGGGCCTGGCCGGGCGCTTTCCGGGCGCTCGCGACCTCAGCCAGTTCTGGCAGAACCTCGTGGCGGGCAAAGAGTCGATCACCTTCCTGAGCGCCGACGAGCTGCGCCGCGCCGGCGTACCGCAAGCCCACATCGACAATCCGGACTACGTGCCCGTCGCGCCCGTCATGCCCGAGGCGGACCGCTTCGACGCGAGCCTGTTCGGCATGACCGACCGGGAGGCCGAGATCTGCGATCCGCAGATCCGGGTCTTCCTGGAGATGTGTCACAGCGCCCTGGAAAACGCCGGGTACGACCCGTTCGCGATGGCGGACAGCGTCGGCGTGTTCGGCGCGACCGGCCCCAACTCGTACCTCGACTTCTACCTGCGCCGCCGTCCCGACCTGGTGGGCCGCGCGGGCATGCTGCTGCAGACCCTCAACCAGATCGACTACCTGTCCACGCTCGTCGCGTACAAGCTCGACCTGCGCGGGCCGGCGTTGACCGCCCTCACCGCCTGCTCCAGCACGCTCGTCACCGTGCACCTCGCCTGCCAGGCGCTGCGCGCCGGTGAGTGCGACGCCGCGCTGGCCGGTGGCGCGGTGGTGGACCTGGGCCGGGGGCACCTGTGGACTCCGGGCAACGTGCTGACCTCCGACGGGCACTGCCGGCCGTTCGACGCGGAGGCGACCGGCACGATCTTCGGCAGCGGCGCCGGCGCGGTCGTCCTCAAGCGACTCGACGACGCGCTCGGCGCGGGCGACAACATCGCGGCGGTCATCCTCGGCAGCGCGGTCAACAACGACGGCGCGGAGAAGGTGAGCTTCAGCGCGCCGAGCCTCACCGGACAGGCCAACGCGGTCATGGAGGCGATGCTGCTGGCCGACGTCGCCCCGGACGAGGTCGGCTACGTCGAGGCGCACGCGACCGGCACCGCGCTCGGCGACCCGGTCGAGGTGGCCGCGCTCGCCGACGCGTACCGGCGGCTCGCCGACGGGGCGCCGATGGCCACGACCGTGCTGGGCTCGGTGAAGTCGAACATCGGCCACATGGGCGCGGTGGCGGGTATCGCCGGCCTGATCAAGACCGTGCTGATGCTGCAGCGGGAAGCCATCCCGCCGACCGTGAACCTGGCCACGCCGAACCCGGTACTCGAACTGGAGAAGACGCCGTTCGAGCTCAGCACCGACCTGCGTCCGTGGCCGAGGGATCCGTCACGCCGCCGGGTGGCCGGCGTGACCTCGCTGGGCATCGGCGGCACGAACGCACACCTCCTGCTCACCGAAGGTCCGCCGCCGCTGTACGAGCCACCGGACGGCCGCCCCCGCGTGGTGGCGTGGTCGGCCGGCGACGAGGCCGGCGAGCGGCGCCTGCGGGCCGATCTGGCCGGATACTTCTCCGCTTCCGGCGCAGAGGTCTTCGGCGATGCCACCGCGACCCTGCTGCACGGCCGTACCGCTCACCGGGTGCGGGCGGCGGTGGTCGCCGACTCAGCCGCCTCGGCGGCTGCCGCACTCCGCGACGGCTCGCTCGTCATGGTCGACACCGCGGTGGACGAGCCCGCTGTCGCGTACCTGCTGCCTGGCCAGGGGACTCAGCGCGCCGGGATGGCGCGCGGCATCTACGGCACGGTCCGCAGCTTCAGCGTGGCGATGGACGAGTGCATCGAGCTCTTCGAGGACCACGGTGTGCCGCTGTACCGCCGCTGGGCCGGCAGCGAGTCGGGCGACGAGAGCCTGGCCGATCCCATGGTGGCGCAGCCGGCGCTGTTCGCGATCGGATACGCCCTCGCGACGATGTGGCGCAAGCTCGGCGCGGCGCCAACCGCGGTGCTCGGGCACAGCCTGGGAGAGCTGACGGCGGCGGCCGTCGCCGGGGTCTTCACGCTGCCCGACGCGGTGCGCCTCGTCGTCGCGCGCGCGGTGGCCATGGCCGAGCACCCGGTGCCGGGCAGCATGCTCGTCGTCGCCGCGGGCGAGGACGACGTCAGCGACCTCGTCGCCGAGCCGCTGGCGCTGTCCGCGTCGAACGGCACCCGCCAGGTCTGCGTGTCCGGACCCACCGAGCAGCTTGAGGAACTCGCCGTCCGCCTGCAGTCGCGGAAGATCATCAGCAAGGTCCTGCGGCACGCCGCGGCTTTCCACCACCCGGGTGGGGCCCCGCCGCGGACGCCTGGTCGGAAGCCTTCCAGGATGTCCTGGCCAGCCCGCCACAGGTGCCGTTCTACTCGGCCTACGCCGGGCGGCTCGCCGATCCGGACGAGGTGACCCGCACCGAGTTCTGGACCGGCCAGCTGACCCGGCCGGTCCGGTTCGAGGCGGGCCTGTCGGCGCTGCTGCTCCAGCATCGCGACGCCGTGCTGCTGGAGGTCGGCTCGGGCACGACGCTGACCGGTCTGGCCCGGCATAGTCCGCACGCCAGCAGTGCCAGGACCGTTGCCACGCTGGGCGACGGGCCCGGCGACCGGGCCGACGTGCTCACCGCCGCCGCCCGGCTGTGGCTGTCGGGATGCCCGGTGAACTGGTCCCACGCGGAGATGCCGCCGCCGGCGGTGCGGGTCCCGCTGCCCGGCTATCCGTACGCCCGCGACCGGCACTGGGCCGACCTGCCGGTCGAGACCGCGCCGGTTCAGGCCGGCGACGTGGCGCCCGCTCGGGTCGAGGCCGTGCCCGCGCCGGTCGAGGCACCGGCGGCGCCGGTGAGCACCGTGCGGTGGGTGGAGGGAGAGCGCACCGGCGACACGTCCGGGCGGTCCGGCGAGCGTGCGCTGGTGATCCTCCCCGCCGCTCCGCCCGCCGCGATCGACGTGCTGCTGGCGGTACGCCGGGCGGGCCTGCAACCTGTCGCGGTGCGCCCCGGTGACGGGTACGCCGAAGGTGGTGACGGCTTCCGCGTGCGGCCGGGAGAGCAGGCGGACCTGGAGTCGGTCCTGGCCCGCCTCGCCGACGCGGGCCGCGTGCCGGACGTGCTGGTGCACGCCGCCACGTACGGCGCCGAACCGGACGAGCCACTCGACGCCCAGCTCAAGCACGGGTTCTACAGCCTCATGGCGCTGAGCCGGCTGGTCGTGACCTCCAACCAGTGGACCGTCCAGCCGCGGCTGGTGCTGCTCACCAGCCACTCGGTCGACGTGTCCGGCGGCGAGCGGGTCATGCCCGCCAGGGTGGCGCTGCACGGGCTGTTCCGCACGGTCGCCGCCGAGTCGCCGCGGACGGCGTGCACGGCGATCGACGCGACCGGACGGGTACCGGTGTCGGAGCTGGCATCGGAGATCGCCTTCGGCACGACGGCGCCGGTGGTCGCGTTGCGGGGCAACCGCCGATGGCTCCCCACGGAGCTGCCGCTGCCGCTGCCCCCGGCGACCGGCCGCGCGCTGCGCGAGCGCGGCGTCTATCTGATCGCCGGAGGTACCGGAGGGCTCGGCCTCGAGGTGGCCAGAGGACTGGCGGCCACCGGCCTGCAGCCGCGCCTCGCCCTGCTCGGGCGCCGCGGCAACGACGGCGTCGACGAGGCGGAGCTGGCCGCACTTGCCGACTGTGGCGCGCAGGTGCGGGTCTACCCGTGCGACGTGACGGACCTCGAAGGCCTGCGCCAGACCGTCGAAGACGTCACCAGCCGGTTCGGCCCCGTGGCGGGTGTGTTCCATCTCGCCGGGGTGCCGGGCGAACGCATGCTGGCGTTCCGCGAGCCGGCGGACGCGAAAGCCGTCCTCGCCCCCAAGACGGCGGGTACCGCCAACCTGGCCGCTGTCTTCGCGGACCGGCCCGCGCCCGACTTCACCGTCTACTTCTCCAGCCGGGCAGCGGTCGAAGGGCTCGTCGGCGGCGCCGACTACGCCGCCGCGAACGCCTTTCTGGACGGCGTCGCCGTCGAGGGGGCCGCCAGCGGTGCCCTCAGCATCGGCTGGCCGGTCTGGCGCGACGCCGGCATGGCGGCCACCGGTGACGTCGACATCGCCACCTTGCACCGCGCGGTCCGGCAGCTGGACTCGGGTCAGGCCGCGGCGCCGGAGGCCGGCCCCGCCGTGGTGGTCAAGCGCGAGATGGGATCCGCGACGGACTGGGTGCTGGACGAGCACCGCGTCGGCCGGATGCCGTTGCTGCCGGCGACCGCCTACATCGACCTGGCCGTCACCGCGTACCGCGAGCAGGTCGTGCGCGGTGCGGCCCCGATCGAGCTTTCGGACATGGTGTTTCACACGCCGCTGCTGGACCGGGCTCCCCGGACGCTGCGGATCACCTTCGGGCCGGTCGACGGGCGGCACGACCTGCGCATGGAGTCCCGGCCCGCCGGCGACGGCGGGGCCTGGACGGTGCACGCGACAGGTCGGATACGGGCGGTCGAAGGCACGCCGGAACGGGTGGACCTGGCATCGCTGCGGCGGCGGTTTACGGCCGCCGGCGCTCCAGGTGGCCGCCCGCGGGGGCAGACCAAGAGCCGGCTGCTCAAGCTGAGCCCGCGGTGGGACAACATCGCCGACCTGCTCGCGCTGCCCGACGAGCGGCTGCTGTGCATCGAGCTGCCGGCGCCGTACCGGGACGAGGTCGCCGGGCACAGCCTGCATCCGGCGTTGCTGGACACGGCGACCGCGGCCGGCGTGCGTACTCCGGAGCAAGCGTCGTCGGTGCCGTTCCACTACCAGCGGCTCGTCGTGTACGGCTCGCTGCCGGCGCGCTTCCACGCCCATGCCCGTCGCGACACGGCCGCCCCGGCCGAGACGCCGTCCGGCGACATCGACCTGATCGACGACGACGGCACGGTACTCGCCACCATCACCGGCTTCACGATGATCATGGTTGACGAGCAGCGGCTGACGGCGTCCGCGAAGGCCGCGTCGGCGCCGTCGCACGCCACGCAGCCCGCGGCGGCACCGGCCCGGGACGGGCTGCCCTCCGACACCGGCGTCGACATCATGTTCCGGCTGCTCGACGCCGGCGTGACAGGGCACGTGCTGGTCCGCCCGTTCGTGTCCGGCGCACCCGCACCGCTCGCGTCCGTACCCGCGCCGGGGGTGCGCGAGCCGGCGCTCCCGCCGCGCGAGCCGGTGCCCCCGGCACGCGAGTCGGCGCCCGCTGCGCAAATCGCGCCGGTCGCACCGGCACCCGTCGCGGAAGGACTTGAGGGCCGCCTGCTCGCGCTCTGGCAGCAGGCCCTCGGCGCGACCGACATCCGACCCGACCAGGACTTCTTCGAATCCGGCGGCAACTCGCTGAGTGCGATCGAGCTGATGGCGCTGATCCGCGAGGAGTTCGGCGCAGACCTGCGGGTGGGCCTGCTCCTGGAGTCCCGCACGTTCGGCGACCTCTGTGCCGCGCTCCGGGACCGGGGGCTGGAGTGATCGCGGTGGAGACGGTGGGCGGCTGGGCACAGACCTACCAGCCGCGCCACCCCGCTCCGGCGCTCCGGCTGTTCGGCTTCCCGTACGCCGGTGCCGGCGCCTCCACCTACGCCGGGTGGCGGTTGCCGGACGAGCTGGCGGCCGAGGTGTGGGCGGTGCAGCCGCCGGGCCGGGAGACGCGCGCCAGGGAAGGGCTGATCCGGCGGATCGAGCCGTACGTCGAGGCCTGCGCGGACGGCCTCGCCGCCCTGATGGACCGGCCCTTCGCCTTCTTCGGGCACAGCATGGGCGCGCTCGTCGCGGTGGAGCTGACCCGACTGCTGCGCCGGCGCGGGGCAGCGCTGCCGGTCCACCTGTTCGTCTCCGCACACCGCGCACCCGGCCGGCCGCCCAAACGCGGCCCGATGAGCCGCCTGCCCGACGACGAGTTCGTGGCCCGCCTGCTGGAGGGAGCCGGCGACTCCCCGGTGGCGATCCGCGATCCCGAGCTGTTGCTGGCGTTTGCCGGCATCACCCGGGTCGACCTGGAGCTGTGCGAACGCCACCCGCACCGGCCGCAGGCACCCCTCGATACGCCCTTGACCTGCTTCGCCGCCGTCGACGACTCGGAGGTGGACGTGGCCGACGTCGCGGCGTGGGAGCACCACACGACCGGGGCGTACCGGCTGCGCACGTTCACCGGCGGTCACCTGTTTCTGGCCGAGCACGGGGCTCGCATCCTCGCCGACGTGGCAACCGACCTGGCCAGGATCTCGACGAGGAGGGTTCGTGCCGGTGGATGAGCAGAGCGGGCTCACGGCCGCGTCGGACGTACAGCACGGGATCTGGTTCACCGAGCGCTCCGGTGCCGCCGGGGCCGCGTACCACCTGGCCATGGCGGTGCGCTTCGGCGGGGAGATCGACGTGGCGGCGCTGCGCCGGGCGTGTGACGCGGTGGTGGCCCGGCACAGCGCGCTCGGCAGCGTGCTCACGGAGCGCGACGGCCGGCTGTGTCTCGTACCCGCCGCACGCCCGCCCAGGCTGGAGATCGCCGACCTCGCCGGCGACGACCTGACGGCGGCGGTGGCGCGCCCGTTCGACCTGGCGCGGGGACCGCTGGCGCGGCTGATGCTGCTGTGCCGCCCGTCGGCACCGCCGGTCCTGCTCGTCGTGGCGCATCACGCCGTGTTCGACGGGACCTCCAAGGAGATCCTGCTGCGTGATCTCGCCGACGCCTACGGTGCCGAGCGTGGAGCGGTGGCGACGACCGCCGTGCCAGCGCCGCTGCCGCCGGCGCGGCCGGACGACGGGGCCCGGGAGTACTGGCGGTCGCGGTGGCGGGAGCCGCGCGATCCGGTCCTGCCCGGCCTGCGCCGCGCGGTGGACGCGGCCGAGCCGGGGACGAGCACCGACATCGTGCTGGACGAGGACCTGCCGCGGCGCATGGCGGAGACCTGCCGGCTGATCGGCGTCACGCGGTTCGAGTTGCTGCTCACCGCCGTACTGGCATTGCTGCACCGCTACGGCGATCCCGAACCGGTGGTCGCCATCGACGTGTCGACCCGCGGCGAAGGCAACGCCGGCGCGGTGGGCCCGTTCGTGAACGAGCTGCCGGTCTTCTCCCCGCCGCCGGTCGGGACGTGCCGCGACTTCGCCCGTGCGGTACGGGCCGAGCTGCGCGAGCTGTACCGATTCAGGCGGACCGCGGTGGCACGCACCGTACCGGGACTGCGGCCCCGGCCGGCGCTCGCCCCGGTGTCGCTCAGCTACCGCCGCCGCGAGCCGGGGACACCGTGCTTCGGCGACGTACCCACCACTGTGGACTGGACGGTCTTCAGCGGAACCGCCCGCAACGCGCTGCACATCCAGGTGGTGGACGACGGCTCGACGCTCGCCATGAGCCTGCAGCACCCGTCGGAGGCGTTCGAGCCGGGGACGGCGGCGGCGATCGGCGGTCACCTGCGCACCGTCCTCGCGACGATGGTGGCCGACCCGGACGCGCCGGTGGCTGGCCTGCCGATACTTCAGGGCGCGGAGCTGCACAAGCTGCTGCACGCGTGGAACGCGACGGAGCGGCCGTACCCTCCACATTCGACGGTGGTCGGCCTCTTCGAGGCGCAGGCCGCGGCGACGCCGGACGCTCCCGCGGTGATGTGCGACGGGCAGCCGATGAGCTACCGGGAGCTGGCGGCGGCGGTCCGGCGGCTCGCGGGGCAGCTGCGGGCCAGGGGTGTGGCCGGTGGAGTCGTCGCGGTCCGGATGCCCCGGTCGGCCGACCTGGTCGTGTCGATCCTCGCGATCGCGCGCGCCGGTGCGGCGTTCCTGCCACTCGACCCGCGCCATCCCGAGGCGCGGCAGCAGCGCATCCTGGCCGAGGCGCGCCCGGTGCTGGTACTCACCGGCGCGGACCTCGACAGCCGGGTGAACGGCGCGGCGCCGGGCGGCGACCCCGAGCCCGGTCCGGCCGACCTCGCCTACGTCATCTACACCTCCGGCTCCACCGGCGAGCCCAAGGGAGTCGCCGTCAGCCACGGCGCGCTGGCCAACCTGCTGCAGGCGATGCGCGACGCGGTGGGCTGGGGTCCGGCGGACCCGTGGCTGGCACACACCGCCCTGTCGTTCGACATCGCCGCGCTGGAGCTGCTGGCGCCGTTGGTCGCCGGTGCCACCACCGTTGTCGCGACCGACGGCGAGGCGGCCGACGGCCGGGCGCTCGTCGGGCTGATCCGCCGTCACGGGATCACCCGGGTGCAGGCGACCCCGTCCGGCTGGCGCATGCTCGTCGACGCCGGAATCGGCGACGGTCCGGAGCGCCACACCACCGTGGCGCTGGCCGGCGGCGAGACCCTTCCGGGTGCGCTCGCGCGGGAGGTCGGTGGCCGGGTCGCGCGGCTGTTCAACGTGTACGGACCGACCGAGACGACGATCTGGTCCACTGTGGCCGAACTACCCGCGGACGTCGGCGACGGCGAGGTGACGATCGGCAGGCCGATCGCCAACACCCGCGTGTACGTGCTGGACGCCGCCGCGCAACCGGTGCCCGTGGGTCTGCCTGGCGAGCTCTACATCGGCGGGCGGGGCGTCGCCGAGGGGTACCGGGGGCGGCCGGACCTGACCGTCGAACGCTTCCGGGCCGACCCGCACGGGCCGGCGGGCGCCCGGGTGTACCGCACCGGTGACCGGGTCCGGTACCTGGCCGACGGGCGTCTTGTGTTCCTCGGGCGCGTGGACAACCAGGTGAAGATCCGGGGACACCGGGTGGAGCTGGGCGAGATCGAGGCGCGGCTGCTCGAGCACCCCGCCGTCGCCGAGGCCGCCGTGGTCCTCACCGGAGCCGGTCGAGGCGACCCGCAGCTCGTGGCGTACCTCCGCTACCGCCGCGGCATGCCCGCGCTCGACGCCGCCACGCTGCGCCAGCACGCGGGGCAGACGCTTCCGGCCGTGATGGTTCCCGCCGTGTGGGTCACGCTCGACACGTTTCCGGTCACCTTCAACGGCAAGCTCGACCGCTCAGCGCTGCCCGCACCGCCGCGGCCGCAGGCACCCGCCGCCGGATCCACCGTGCCGGGGCCCGCGGACGGCGTGCTCGCGCAGGTCCAGGCGATGTGGAGTGAGGCGCTGGACGGCGCCGACATCGGACTGGACCAGGACCTCTTCGAGCTCGGCGCACACTCGTTGACCGTCATCATGGTGTCGAACCGGATCGAGCAGGCGTTCGCGGTGAGCGTTTCGCCGGCGGTGTTCTACGAGACCCCGACGGTCTCGGCGATCGCCGAGGAGGTCGTGCGGCTCCGGGCGTGACCGGTGCGGGACCGCGGGCCGGGGTCAGCGGCCGGCGGCGGAGACCTCGGCGAGGTAGACGGCGATGGAGTCGACGGTCTGCGTGAGCGCGACCGGCACCTCCGCGGTGAGGTCCAGCTCGATGCCGAAGTCGTCCTCGATCGCGTCGATCAGCCGCATGATGCCCAGCGAGGTCATGCCCAGGGCGCTGAACGGGACTTCCGCCGCCAGAGCGTCCTCGAGGCTGATCTCCCCGTCGGTGGCGGCGACGACAAGGTCGGCCAGCCTTCGGCGCTCATCGTTCAACGTGGACACTCCTTCGCACCGCCGCGCCCGCCTGCTCGCCTTCCGGCGTGAAGAGCGGGGAGAGGTGCCTCTTGACGACCTTGCCAGCGGGGTTGCGGGGGAGCTGGTCGACGAAGACGACGTGGGCCGGCACCTCGTACGGCGCGAGCCGGTCCAGCAGGAATGCGCGCAGGTCGCTGGCGCGCAGCGGTGACCGCGCGACGATCGCGGTGGCGACGGCCGTGCCCAGCACCGGATGTGGCACGCCCAGCACGGCGGCGTCGAGCACGTCCGGATGTTCGAAGAGCGCGGCTTCCACGTGCAGGGTGGACACCTTGTGCGCACCGGCTTTGATGACGTCGGGGTCGCGGTCGGTCAGGTAGAGGAAGCCCTCGCCGTCGACCCGGCCGCGGTCGCCCATCCGTACCCAGCCGTCCTGGAAGACGGCCTGGCTGGCGGCCTCGTCCCGGAAGTAGTGGCGGGAGTGGCGGTTGCGCAGCCAGACGTCGCCGACCTCGCCGGTTGGCAGCGGCTCGCCGTCGGTACCCCTGATCATCAGCCCCTCCGCGATCGGGCGGCCGACCGAGTCGGGGCGCTTGGGGTCGAAGATCATCGCTGTATGGGCGGGTGCGGCTTCGGTGGAGGTGTAGTAGTTGACGATGACTGCGCGGGGCAGGAGGCCGGCGAGCGTGGCCGCGACGGACGGCGGCAGCGGCGCGGCGGTCGAACCCAGCAGCCGTACGGCGGACAGGTCACGTCCGGTGAGTGCGCCCGAGTTGATCAGCTCGATCGCCATCGCCGGCACGACGAAGATCGAACCGACGCGGTACGCCTCGGCAAGCCGTGCGAAGCGCGCCGGCGTGAAGTGCGGCAGCGTCAACGCCGCCGGCTTGGCGTCCAGCGCGTTGACCAGCATGGTCTGGCCGGCGTTCGTCCCGATCGGAAACGCGTGCAGGAAGTGTTCGGAGTGTGCCAGCGGCCGGCGCCCGCCGCGCGCCGCCGCACCGGCGACAAGGTTTCGGTGGCTCGCCGCCACGCCTTTCGGGCGCCCGGTGGTCCCGGATGTGTAAAGGATCTGGGCGAGGTCGCCCGCGTTCAGGCGCACGCTGCCGGCGCGATCGGGCGGCCCCTGCAGGTCCGCGAGGGTACGCCGCCACGAGGTCACCTCCGGCGCGGGATGCTGCGCGGAATGCAGCACTCCCACCGCGCCGCAGTGGTCGAGCAGGTACCGCAGGTCGGCGGCGGGAGCCTGCTCGGGGCAGGGCACGCAGACGCCACCGGCGCGCTGGACCGCGCAGTAGGCGATGGCGTACTCGATCCAGTCCCGGCTCGTGAAGAGCAGCCCCACCCGATCGCCGCGGCGCAGGCCCGACTCGAGCAGCCCGCCAGCCGCCGTGTCGACGGCACCGCGCCACTGGGCGAAGGTGAGCGTGCCGACGCCGAAGGTCTCGATGGCCACCCGGTCCGGCTCCAGGTCCGCCCTGGCCGCCAGCATCGCCGGCAGAGTATGCGCCCCCGTCCGGGTCATGGCTCAGCCCTCACGCCCAGCAGCACACCACGCCCGCCGGTCGCCGACTTGTCGCAGGTTCATGCGACTGGTTGCCGCCGCGGCCCTCGTGTGGCTCAATACGCCCGCCAGCTCCCGTCCATCGCGGTGAACCGCAGGATCGACAGCTCCGGCGCGTACGCGACGTGGTGCGCGGTGAACGCGGCCCGCGCCTCGACGAGCGCGCCCACAACCCCCACGAGGCAGCTCCGCACCGCGTCGGCGCCGAGGCAGTAGTGGCGGCCGAGGCCGAACGCGACGTGCGGGCTCTGCCGCGCGGCAAGGGACGTGGGGTCGGGAAAGGCCCGGGGGTCCAGGTTGGCCGCCGCGAGGCCGAGGAAGATCCTTGTCTCGGCCGGGACCTCGTGACCGGCCAGCCGCGCCGGCTCGGTGGTGAAACGGCGCGCGAAGCGGAACGGGGTGGCGAGCCGGAGCACTTCCTCGGCGATCGTCTCGGGCGCCAGCGCGGCCAACTCCCGCGGCCCGACGGTGAGTGCGAGGGTGCCGAGGACCGAGACGAGCGGGTCGTACGCGCCGGTGATCGTCTGGGCGAGGGTGGCCGATGCCGACTCGAACCCGAGTGCCGGGTCGTCGGCGATGGCGCGCAGCGCGCGCAGGTAGCGGGTGGAGCCCTGCGCCGACGGCAGGGCGCGCTCAAGCCAGCTGGCGAGATCCCGCTGCGCCGTGACGGCGTCGGCCGCCCGGGCGTCGTCCAGGATCGGCCAGGCGAGCTCACGGACGATCACCGTCGCCCGGTCGATGAGCACCGCCGCCTCGTCCGCGTGAACGTCCAGAATGGTGCCGACCAGCGACGCCGCGATGGGCTCCGCGACCCGCTCCAGCCAGGAGAACGAGCTGCCGGCGGTCTGCCGCTGCGCCTCCCGGAGATGGTCAGCGGCATTGCCGGCCACGACCTCGACGATGTCGGTCATCGACCTGGTCAGGTACCGCCGGAGGCGCCGGTGGTAGTCGCCGTCCGAAAACAGTGGCCACCGGGCGTAGTGGGCCTTCATCGCCAGCTGGATCTCCCGCGCGGCCGGCGGCAGCGAGTCGAGGGCCAACAGGTCGCGTTGCGGACGCTTGGTCGTCAGTCCGGCGGCGGGAAGCAGCGCACGCACCTCCCGGTGCCGCACGATGATCAGCTCTCCGGTTTGGGCATCGACGATGTCCTGACCGGCTTCGGCGATCTGGCGAAAAGTGTCCGCCACGTCGACGCCGGTGTAATCGCTGAGCATGTCAATGTTCACGGCGCATTCCATTCCGGAGGATCGGCCGCGGCAGCCGGAATCGGTGTCGGATTCACCTAACCAGAGGCCACCGTTCGGGGCTGTCCCTGGATCTAGTGACGGCTGTCAAAAGGTGTCGCTCGATAAAGTAAACAGTGGATTCCTTTCTTCTGGGGCGACTCTTCTGGGGGCGAAGCGATGAGGGACGGCTACTACGTTTCGACATACCTGACGCCCCCGGGCTGCCTTACGTCCTCAACCTCCGCGCCCGCCACGACAACAACGTGTCTTTGTGGCAGAAGTCGGGGGTGTGGTGCGGTTGGTGGGTTATTGGCCGGTCGAGCGGTTGTCGGGGTGGCGTCGTCATGGGGCGGCGGTGGCCGACGAGGTGTCGGGTGACGGGCTGGTGGCGTCGTTGTTGGCGTCGGTAGGGGTCGATGTCGGCGACGTGGTCGAGTTTTGGGGGACACCCGGGATAGGCGGCGACCGCTATGTGGATGTGAGCGGTGACTACGCCGATGTCGACCTCCCGCCGCACAGCCTGGCGCACATTTTCAGCTGCGCGCTGCTGGACACCGAGGTGACCCGGTCGATGCCCGTGCTGGCGATGGCGGTCGACGGCGGACCGGACTCCGTGCTGGCCAGGGCGGATTACAGGTCCTCGTTCGCCGGTGCGTACTTTTCTCCCGGCCAATCTCCCGACAAGGTTTCTTGGTTTTCGGTGGGTTCGCCGGCGCGGTTGTTTACGGCGGCGCGTCATCGGTTTGGTTTGCGTGAGGGTACGTTGATGGCGTTGGCTTCGGCGGCGTCGTGTGATGCTGATGTGGGTGGGTTGCGGGACGAGGCGTTGCGGGAGTTGTCGTTTTCTGGTCGGGCGGCGACGCTTTTGGTTGAGTGTGAGCGTTTTGTTGGGCGTTTGCATGATGCGGTGGTGGAGGCTGGTTGGGTGCCGGATCATCGGTTCACGCCTGAGGAGCAGGTGATGAGTGCGGTGATGAAGGAGATCCAGCGGATTTCGCTTGCGGTGATGGAGCGGAATATTGATGAGGCGTGTGACCGGTTCGGTATTGATCCGGGTGTTACGGCTTTGGCGTTGGCTGGTGGGTTCGCGTTGAACTGTCCGACGAATAGTGCGTTGATGGACAGGTACGGGTTTGCGCGGTTGTTGACACCGCCGTGTGTGGACGATAGCGGCCAGTCTTTGGGTATCGCGTTGGGCGCGTTCTTCCGCCGTTGTGGTACGGATTTTTCGTTCCGTTTCCCGGGCGCCTACGTCGGACACGAAGACGTTGATGTGACTGCCGCGTTGGCTGGTTTTGAGGGGTTCATCGCGGAGGTTCGGCCGGCCAGTGTGGCGGACGTGGTCGCGGATTTGCGGTCGGGTGCGGCGGTGGTGTGGTTGGACGGGCGTGCCGAGCTGGGCCCGCGGGCGCTGGGGCACCGGTCGATCCTGGCTGATCCGACCCGGTTGGCCTCGAAGGACGAGTTGAACCGGCTCAAGCAGCGGCAGTGGTGGCGGCCGGTCGCTCCGATCATCCGGGAAGAGGACCACGCCGACTGGTTCGAAAACCCGCGGCCCTCGCCCTACATGTTGGAGACCTTTACCGTCCGCGGTGACCGTGAGCATCTGGTGCCGGCGATCGCGCATCTGGACCGGTCGGCGCGGGTGCAGACCCTGACCGCGCGGCAGGATCCGGTCCTGCATCAGATCCTGACCGGTTTTGCTGAAGCGACCGGGGTGCCGCTGCTGTGTAACACGTCGTTGAACGACAAAGGCGAGCCGATCATCGACACCATCCCGCAGGCGATCAACTTCTGTCTACGGAAGAACCTGCCGTTCGCCTACCTCAACCAGCACCGGATCACGTTCACCAACGCCGCCCGGTACCAGTCGACCCAGCCGTTGCCGCGCACCACGAAACCGTTCGAACGCGACCCGGCACACATCACCAAACTCGCCGAACAACTCAACCCGACCGGCCTGGACGACCTCTACCTACACGTCTGGCTCCGCTACCCACTCCTACGCCGCAAATTCGACCTCACCAACCCACGAAACGCCACCATCCTCAAAAAGACCATCGACACCTGGCTCGCCAAAGACCCCCAACTCGACGAGGGGATCAGGCTGTGGATCAAGCGCGCGACCGGCGCGACCGACGCCATGGCCGGTGAGCTGGCGACGCCGACCGGAGGGGAGGGCTAGACCATGCCCCAGACAGAGGCCGACGCCCCACCGCTGTCCCGACTCCTCGGCGCCGTCGCGGACGCCCTGGACATCGACCCGCCTGACGGCTCCGCGAGCTTCCAGGACCTGGGGGCGACTCGCTGTCGGCCATCGTCATCGTCGAGACGCTCGGCGACGAAGGGCTGCACGTGGACATCGAAGAGCTCTCCTCGACCATGCCGCTGCGCCAGGTCACGGTCCTGCACCAGGCATGACGCAACAAGCCGCGATGAGGGACGGCTACTACGTCTCCACCTACCTGACCCCACCCGGCCTTCCCCATGTCCTGGACACCTGGCTTCGCCACAACACGAACGTGTCTTTGTGGCAGAAGTCGGGGGTGTGGTGCGGTTGGTGGGTTATTGGCCGGTCGACCGGTTGTCGGGCTGGCGTCGTCATGGGGCGGCGGTCGCTGACGAGGTGTCCGGTGACGGGCTTGTGGCGTCGCTGTTGGCGTCAGTGGGTGTCGATGTCGGCGACGTGGTGGAGTTTTGGGGGACGCCCGGGATAGGCGGCGACCGCTATGTCGACGTCAGCGGCGACTACGCCGACGCCGACCTGCCACCGCACAGCCTCGCGCACGTCTTCAGCTGCGCCTTGCTCGACACCGACGTTGCCAGCTCGATGCCCGTGCTGGCGATGGCCGTCGACGGCGGCCCCGACTCCGACGCCGTCCTCGCCACGAAGGACTACCCGTCATCCTGCGCCGGTGCCTATTTCGTGGAGGGGCGGGTTTCTTGGTTTTCGGTGGGTTCGCCGGCGCGGTTGTTTACGGCGGCGCGTCATCGGTTTGGTTTGCGTGAGGGTACGTTGATGGCGTTGGCTTCGGCGGCGTCGTGTGATGCTGATGTGGGTGGGTTGCGGGACGAGGCGTTGCGGGAGTTGTCGTTTTCTGGTCGGGCGGCGACGCTTTTGGTTGAGTGTGAGCGTTTTGTTGGGCGTTTGCATGATGCGGTGGTGGAGGCTGGTTGGGTGCCGGATCATCGGTTCACGCCTGAGGAGCAGGTGATGAGTGCGGTGATGAAGGAGATCCAGCGGATTTCGCTTGCGGTGATGGAGCGGAATATTGATGAGGCGTGTGACCGGTTCGGTATTGATCCGGGTGTTACGGCTTTGGCGTTGGCTGGTGGGTTCGCGTTGAACTGTCCGACGAATAGTGCGTTGATGGACAGGTACGGGTTTGCGCGGTTGTTGACACCGCCGTGTGTGGACGATAGCGGCCAGTCTTTGGGTATCGCGTTGGGCGCGTTCTTCCGCCGTTGTGGTACGGATTTTTCGTTCCGTTTCCCGGGCGCCTACGTCGGACACGAAGACGTTGATGTGACTGCCGCGTTGGCTGGTTTTGAGGGGTTCATCGCGGAGGTTCGGCCGGCCAGTGTGGCGGACGTGGTCGCGGATTTGCGGTCGGGTGCGGCGGTGGTGTGGTTGGACGGGCGTGCCGAGCTGGGCCCGCGGGCGCTGGGGCACCGGTCGATCCTGGCTGATCCGACCCGGTTGGCCTCGAAGGACGAGTTGAACCGGCTCAAGCAGCGGCAGTGGTGGCGGCCGGTCGCTCCGATCATCCGGGAAGAGGACCACGCCGACTGGTTCGAAAACCCGCGGCCCTCGCCCTACATGTTGGAGACCTTTACCGTCCGCGGTGACCGTGAGCATCTGGTGCCGGCGATCGCGCATCTGGACCGGTCGGCGCGGGTGCAGACCCTGACCGCGCGGCAGGATCCGGTCCTGCATCAGATCCTGACCGGTTTTGCTGAAGCGACCGGGGTGCCGCTGCTGTGTAACACGTCGTTGAACGACAAAGGCGAGCCGATCATCGACACCATCCCGCAGGCGATCAACTTCTGTCTACGGAAGAACCTGCCGTTCGCCTACCTCAACCAGCACCGGATCACGTTCACCAACGCCGCCCGGTACCAGTCGACCCAGCCGTTGCCGCGCACCACGAAACCGTTCGAACGCGACCCGGCACACATCACCAAACTCGCCGAACAACTCAACCCGACCGGCCTGGACGACCTCTACCTACACGTCTGGCTCCGCTACCCACTCCTACGCCGCAAATTCGACCTCACCAACCCACGAAACGCCACCATCCTCAAAAAGACCATCGACACCTGGCTCGCCAAAGACCCCCAACTGCGGCGGCTCTTCACCGCGTGGATTTACCAGGCGCACAACCCCAGGACGCGGAAACCGCGCTGAAGCACGCTGGAGATGGCTATGTCAGAAACGGCGACCGTCGCGCAGCTCATCGCCCACCGGGTGTTCACGCCGGCCGGAGGCGGTCTCGCGGACATCGATGGCGCGACCGCGGTGCGGCCACTGCTGCTGGACGCCGTCCGGCGTGCGGAGCGACTGCGCCGAGCGGGTGTCCGCACCGGCGACCGGATGGCGGTCACCCTCGCCGGCCGCCCGTGGCGGTCCATCGCGGTGGACTACCTCGCCTGCGCGTGGATCGGGGCGGTCGCGGTCCTCATCAACGACGAGCGGCTCCTGCGGCTCGTCGACGGCCCGGTCGGGCGGTTCGACGAGCACCTCACCCGGAGCCGGCCGAGCCGAGGGCTACCGGCCGGGCCCGTCCGGCGCCCGACGACCCACTGGACATCGTCTTCAGCTCGGGCACGACCGGCGTACCGAAACCGGCGGTCTTCCATCACCGGGACTGGCCCTTCCGGCCGTCCGGTACGGCTGGGAGCGCCGTCGTGCACTGCGGCATTCCGTTCGGCACCTCGACCGGCGTGCACGGCATCCTCCTGCGGCACCTCGCGGTGGGTGCGCTCAGCGCCGCCGCCAAAGACCCGGCGCAGGTGCCCGATCTCGTCGAGAGGTTCGGTTGCCGTGAGCTGGTCGTGACGCCGTACGCCCTGCGCAAGCTGCTCGCGGCGGGCCTGCCGCCGGCGGCGTCGAGCCGGATCACCACGGTCAAGGTGGTGGCCGGCCCACTCTCCGAACAGCTCGCCTCGGCGGCGATGGACGCGTTTCCGGCGGCCCGGATCTTCTCGATCTACGGCGCTACCGAGCTCGGCGCCGCGATCTTCACGCGCCTCGCCAAGCGCGGCGAGTCCGACGTGCTGGGCGTGCCGAGCCCGGGCACGAAAGCCCGGATCGTGGACGACCACGGGGGCGTGGCTCCACCCGGAACGGTCGGCGAGATCCAGGTCTCCCACCACGCGGGCGATCCGGCCCCAGCCGGCCGGAGCTGGATCGGCACCGGAGACCTGGGCTACCTGGACGAGCGGGGACGGGTGCATCTGGTCGGGCGGGCCAAGGAGATCGTGTTTCTGCCCGGCGGGCGAGCGGTCCTCACCGAGATCGAAGAACGCCTGAGCGGGCGACCGTACATCAAGGACTGTGCCGTGGCGGCGATCGACGGCGCCGGGGGATGGGACGGACTGGGCGCCTGTGTCGTGCTCGGTGACGGCGGCGGCGAGCCGGAAGCGTTCGCCGCGGTGGCCGGCATCGGTCCGCCGATCTCCCGGGTGCGGGTCGTTTCGGCAATCCCGCGCACTCCCGTCGGCAAGCCCATTCGTGCCGAGCTGTGGCGGCTGCTCACAGCTCCGGAAGCGGTCGAGGTGCCGGCCCGCGGGTAGCTGCGGCGGTCAGGAGCGGGCGGAGCGGGCCGGATCGGTAACCCATCGACCTTCCGCGACCAAGTCGACGAACGCCTCCGGTGACTCGTCGAGCAGCCAGTGGCCGCCGTCGAGCTCGACCACCTGGCAACCGGCGCTGGTCAATCGGGCCCAGCCGCTCATCTCCTCGCGCAACCACGCGGGCTCGCCGGTTCCCACGACCGCATATATATGAGTGTCGATGACATCCTGCGGGTCGGCGGGGCGGAAGTCGCGCAGCACCGCGTAGTCCGCCCGCAGCGCCGGCTCGAACAGCGGGCGGTGCGCACCGGTGGCCAGCCGAGCAGGCACACCACCACTGTGCAGCAGGTGGTCCCAGAAGTCGTCGGAGGACACCCCGGACAGGTCCGGGTGCAGACCGTCGCGCGGCGGCGGGTACGCCACACAGACAAGCCCGGCCGGAGCCGGCAGGCCACGCCTGCGCAACGCCCGCACGAGCCCGAACGCGATCAGCGAACCCGAGCAGTACCCGACCAGGACGCACGGCCGGTCGTCCAGGACCTCCGCCACGGCGGGAACAAGCGCGTCGATCAGCGGGTCGAAGCGGGTGAACGACGGCTCGGTGTACCGCGCCTGGCGTCCCGGCAAGTTGGCCGCCCACACCTCCAGGCGGCCGCGCCCGGCCCTGGCCAGCGGGCTGAACTGGGCGGGTCCATTGCCGACGGACGGAAACCCGATCACCCGTACGGGCGCCTCCGCGCGCGGTGGCAGCCGCACAAACCACTGCGGCGCGGGATCGCGCTCTGCCCCGGTCGTCATCCAGCTCAGCCAACCACGGCGGGCCAGGTGGCGGCCTGTCCCTGGTACCGGCGACGCACGCCCGCCCGAGGCAGCCCCTAACATCCAAGCCGATGGAACTCAGCCACGCCCGCGCGGTCGCGCTTGTCGTCGACGTCTGGTCAGAGCTGCTGGACGAGCGGGTGCGGCCGGACGACAACTTCTTCCTCCTCGGCGGCAGTTCCATTCAGGCCCTTCACGCGGTGGCCCAGCTGCACCGCGTCTCGGGCCGCACGCTCACGCTCGCCGACCTGCTGGCCGCTCCGACACCCACCGGGCTCGGCACCCGGCTGCTCGGTGCGGACCTGGACGAGACGGCGGGCCGGTCGGTGCCGGACGACCCGTACCCCGCGACCTTCGACCAGGAGCGCAGGCTGCTGCGCGACAGGTCGGATCTGTCCCGCAGCTTCCGCCTCTGGCACTTCGTCCGCTGCGCCGCCGTCGACCCTGGACGGTTTACCGACGCCCTGGCCCAGGTGACCGAGCGGCACGACGCCCTGCACACCCGGATCTTCCGGGACGCCGCCGGAAGCGCCCGCCAGCAGGTCATCCCGAGCGACCTTCGGCTGGAGCTGCTGCACACCACACCCGAAGGTCTCGACGGGCTGATCCGCGAGTTCACCGAGGTCGACTGGGCGCAGGCCGAGGGCGACGTCTTCCGCACCCGGCTCGTCCGCGTCGGCGGCCAATGGTTGATCCTGTTCGGCTTCGACCACGCGGTGTTCGACGGCTTGTCCTACCAGGTGTTCGTCCGCGATCTGACGACCGCCTACCGGACCGGCCGCCTCCCGGCGCGCGCGGCGGCGGCCTGGTGGCGCTACGCCACTTGGCAGCGCAGCACCCCGCTGCTCGCCGAGGACAGCGACGTGCGGCAGTGGTGGCGGCGCCATCTGGCCGGCAGCTCCCCGTTCAAGAACCCCCTGCCCGCGGACCCGCCGGCCGAGCGGCAGCCCGGGGGACCGGCCGCTCACGTTCGCGAGTGGACAGTCACCGGGAGCCAGCTCACCGCGCTGCGCGACGCGGCACGCACGGCCGGCGCCACACCGTTCGCCACCGTCCTCGCCGCGGTCAACCTCGCCGCCTACCAGCTCACCGGCGACCCGGACGTGGTGATCGCCTCGCACACCGCCAACCGGTCCCGCCCGGAGTTCGCCGAGACCGTGGGATCGTTCGCGACAAGGATCGTGTTTCGCACCCGGTTCGCCCCCGGCGCCACGCCCGCGCAGGTGCTGGCGGCTACCACCCGCGCGGTCCGGTCCACCTTGCGCCACGCCGACCTGCCCTGGAGCGAGGTACTGCGGGAGTGCGCGCCGGCCAACTACCTGCAGACCCCCAACCGGATCGCGTGGGACCTCCGGGTCGAGGACGGCGACGAGGTCCCGGCATGGGACCTCGACGGTGCGCCGTGCGAGCCGCTTCCGGGGCTGCCGGGGTTCGTCGACCCGAACGTGTCGGTACAGCTAAGAATCCGGCCGCATCGGTGGCGCATCCGGGTGTCCTGCGCGAGCGCGCTGTACGGAGAGCGCACCGCCGACCGCGTCCTCGACGCCATCCGGTCCGCGCAGCTCGCGGTGGCCGGCGAGGGCACCGGGTAGTCCACCAAGCCACCCGGATCCCTGAAACTCAGGCGGCGGGCCGGGCTGGTGGATCGACACGTGGCGCCAGGTACGCCGGAGCCCCACGGGCAGCGAGACCACCGGCCGCCAGCCGAGCGCCGACGCGGCGAGCTCCACGTCGAGGGACACGTACGCCCGGTCGACCCGGCGGGCCGGCAGCCGCCCGACTGACACCTGGCGCCCGCCGACGGCCGAGGTGACCAGCGAGACGAGATGGTGCAGGCTCGTCGCCTCGCCGGATCCGATATTCATCACCGGGGCGGCACCTCCGGCGAGCGATGCGCGAGCATCATCGCGCTGACCGCGTCGTCGATGTAGACGTAGTCGCGGCTGGTGGCGGGATCGCCGTACACGGTCAGCGGGCGCCCGGCCGCGAGCGCCGCCATCCAGTGCGCGATCACCCCTTGTCCCTTGGTGGCCCGCTCGCCCGGCCCGTACACGTTGGCGAACCGCAGCACGACCGGCCGCACCCACGGGCAGCCGAGCACCGCGCCCTCCATCGCGAGCTTCATCTCGCCGTACGCCGTGTCGGGTCCCACCGGGGTCCGCTCCGTGTACGGCGGCTGCGCGTCGGGGGCGTAGACCGTCCCTCCCGAACTCGCCAGCACGAGCATGGTGGGTTCGGTGGCCCGGCCCACGGCGGCGAGCACCCGGTCGAGCAGGGCACGGTCGGCCGCGACGAGACCGGGTCGGGACTCGGCGGTGGCGGGCGTCACCGAGCCCGCGACGAAGAACACGGTCGTGGCCCGCAGCGCGTGTGGGAGGGGGCGGTGCCGGGTGAAGGCGGACACCCGGATGCGGGCGGCCCGCAACGAGCGGACCAGGTGCGAGCCGAGAAACCCGCCGCTGCCGATGACCGCCACCGATCCCGCGGTCATGACGACCGCGCCAGCAGCTCGACCACGTCCCGCCCGACCGCGCGGCTGCGCATCAGGGTGTCGTGGTCCTCCGCGTGATCGATGAACGTGATGTGCCCGCGCTGCAGCGCCGCCCAGTACTCGCGTTGCAGGTCTGAGCCGCCGGTCCGGGTGCCGCGGAAGTAGACGGTGTCAACCGGAACCGGCCTGCACGCGTACCGCAGGGCGGAGTACGTGTTGTGGCACCACACCTCCTGGATGCGGATGAACCTGTCCAGCGTGGTCGCCGGCTCCAGCACCCCTTCCTGCCGCAGCGCCTCGTGGATGTCGGCGTAGCTCGCCCCGGCGGGCAGGTCCCGGCCGGTCCGGCCGCGCAACTCGCCCAGCAGCAGGTCGTGCCGGTGCCGGCGGACGTGCGCCAGGTCGACGTCGAGCAGGCCGCGGCTGTGGTCGGCCCGCAGCTCGGGCACGACGGTGTCGAAGATGACCAGCAGCTTGGCCGGCTGGCCCGCCTCGACAAGCTGCCGGGCCATCTCGAGGGCGACAAGGCCGCCCATCGAGTAGCCGCCCAGCAGGTGCGGGTGGCCGATGCCGGCCGCGGCGAGGTCGGCCAGGTAGCGGCTCGCGATCCGTTCCATCGGGGCCAGCGGGCGCTCGCCCGGGTCCAGCCCGACGGCGCGTACGCCGAGGATCGGGCACGGCACGTCGCTGACTCCCAGGTTCCACAGCGACAGCGGCTCGCCGATCGCCGGGTGCACGACGACCAGCGGCTGGCCGGTTCCGTGCGCCTTGATCGGCACGAACCGGCCGGACAGGTCGAACGGCGCCCACATCCGGCCGTCGAACATGACCTCCTCGGCCGCGTGCCGTGCCAACTGCTCGACGAACGGCCGCTCCAGGATGTCGCGCAGGTCCACCGAAATCCCGTGCCGGCGCACCCGGCCCATCGCCTCCATGGCCATCCGCGACGTGCAGCCGGCCTCGAAGAGGTTTTCGTCGGTGCGCAGTTCGGGGTAGCACATGACGTCCCGGAAGGCGTCGAGGAGGAGGCCCGCGATCGGATCCGCGCTCATGGCCGGGTCCCGGGCAGGCCGAAGCGCTGGCGCACGGCATCGATCCGGCCGGCCAGGGCGGCGAGTTCACCGGCGCCCACGTGCGTGCGCTCGCGCAGGTCGAAGGCGGTCCGTACCAGGGCGGCCACCCGCTCGGCGTCCCGGCGGCCGACCACTGTGGACAGCGCCGCGACCTGGTCCGGCAGGCGCACCGGCGGGACGTCGCCGGTGGGGAAGGTGAGGCGGGCGAGCACCGCCCGCGCTTCGAACCAGAGTCCCTTGCCGGTCAGCGTGCGGCCCGCGCGCTCGTAGGTGCTCCGCGAGCCGAGGTCGAACCCGTTCGGGACCTGGCCCAGCACGGGGCCGAGCCAACCCGGGTCGTGGCGTCGCGAGCCGGCCCTGCGCAGCTCCATCCACTCGTGCAGGTCACGGTGGACCGGACCGGCGCGCAGGTCCACCTCGACCGGCCGGCTCGCGGAACCTTCCGCGGGGCAGCCGAGCGCGGCCAGGATGTCGATCACGAGCTGCTCGGCGGCCCGGTGCCCGTCCGGATGCTCGGGGGAGCTGAGCTCGAAGTCGACGTCGCTTCGCCGGGTGAGCATGCCCTGTGCGAGCGAGCCGCGCAGGATCAGCTGGAGCCGGCGCAGGTCGAAGGCGGCGGCCACCAGCTGCCAGGTGGCCACCGTCAGCCGCTCGGCCAGCTCGGCTCGCCGCCGGCCGGCGGCCCACCCAATCCGGGTACCGAGCCTGGCGTACTGCCGCGCGGTCGCGTCGAGGCCGGCCGGCGCCCGGCGGTCGGCATCCGGCTGGACCGCGTCCGCGGCGAACACCAGCGCGCGCAGCCAGTCCCGTTCGGCCGAACCGCCACGGCGGACCGACTCGACCGCGCTCCCGACGCGACCCCACAGCCTGTCGACAAGCGCGGCGTACGCGGGTTCACCCGACCGCAGGCGCACGGCGGCGGTGAGCGCGGTGTGGAACACGCTGTGCGCCGGGGCGAGAACCTCGTCGGCGAGGTGGCCGAGCACGGCCGGTGTCACGCGGGTCCGCGCCGGTGTGTTCAGCTCGCTGGCGAGGGTGAGGTGCACGCCCAAGGCCCGCAGGCGCGGCGCCGAGGTGGGCTGTTCCAGCAGGTGACCCAGCGTCGTCTCGAACCCGTCCAGCGCCACGGCGTCCGTTGCGGCGCCCGCGAGGCTGTACCGCAGTCCTGGATCCGTGCGGTAGACGTCGGACCATCCCACGTCCCACTTGGCGGTGGTGACCGGGTCCGGACCGGCGACCGGGTCGAAGGTGGCGTCCTCCCAGTCGATCACATGCAGGGCCGGTCCGATCAGGAAGGAGTTTCGCGGGACCAGGCCGGGCGCTTCCACACCGGCCGCCAGCAGCGCCGCCAGGGTCGCCCGAAGGGCATTCACCGGTACGAGGCGTGCGGCGTCGGAGCGTTTGCTGAGCGGCTCGCCGAGATCCGGTGTGATCAGGGCGGCCGTGCTGCCGGCGAGCGTCACGACCTGGGGCACCACTACCACCAGCGGACCGAGGCCCGGCACCCGGATGGCACCGGCTCGCCGCCGCGCGTGCAGCGCCCGGCGCCGCTCCTCGCGGGCCGCCGGCGTCCGGCACGACTTCGCCACGAAGACCCGCCGCCCGACGCGTACCCGGCGGATCCGCGCGTGCGGGTCCAGGTCGGTGGGAAAGTCCGCCGCCGGCCGCACCGGACCGGGGCGCAGGAGCGTCCTGACCGCGTGTACCGCCGCCGGCCAGCCCTCCGTCCTCATCCGACTGTCCTCATCGGACTTTCGACGGGCTCCGCGGCGACCGGATATCCCCACCGCTCACAGAGCTCGTGCAGGGCCGCTGGACACGGATGCGGCACCCGGGCGGGCGGCTGCACGCGTCCGGACCGGATCCGCTCGCTCCAGTCGCCGATGCCGTAGACGAAGGGCCCGTGGTCGTGGCGGCCGTAGTCGACCATCCGCGGATCGGCCGGAATCCCGAGGAACTCGCACAGCTCCGCGCAGACCTTTGCCGGATCGGCCGTGAGGTCCTCGTACCGGACGACCGCCGCGCCGTCCAGGTCGGTCCGCTCGTCGATCAGCGCGGCGACGCGAAGGACGTGCTCCACCGCCGCGGCGAGGTCGCGACCGTCGTCCGCGGCGACGATGGACGCCGCGATCGCCGCCGGGTGGCGGCGAAGCCTGATGAACCGCGCCTCGGGCCAGCACGCGCGCAGTTCGTCGACGATGAAGGTGTTGCTGGGCGACTTGTCGACCACGACCGCTCGCCCGCTGGCCTGAAGCTGCCGGTGCAGGATCCGGTCCCACAGCATGTGACGCAGTTCGGCGCGGCTCCAGCCGAGGGTGCCCATCGCGAGATCGGTGTACTCGCTGCCGATGTCCACGTCGAGATAGCGCAGGTGCAGCTCGTGCGGCGCCAGCACGGCCGGGTGCGAGTTGAGCAGGCAGCGCAGCAGGGTGGAACCCGACCGGATCGGCGCGAGGATGAAGACCGGCCGGCTGACCAGGCGGGCCGGCTCAAACGGTGGCATGGCCGGCACACGCGCGTCGGGCCCGCTCGAACACCCGCAACCGCACGTCGAGGCTGCGGGTGTACGTCGCGGCGCCGGGCGCGGTCTTCTCGTCGCAGTGGAACACCCGTACCGGCAGCTCGGACAGGTAGCCGATGCCGGGCCCGGCCGGCGCCGCGAACGTGCGGGACAGCCAGTCCTCGTAGTTGAACCAGGCCTCGTCGCTGTCATGGAAGCTGCTGGCCGGCACGCCACCGGCCGCCCAGATCACCGGGAGCGCCCGCGGCAGGTCGTAGACGAGGAAATGGGACGCCACCCGGTTGACGGACCGGACACCGGGCGCGAGCGGCGACCCGACGTCCAATAGCGGCTCGCGCCAGCAGGCGTGGTCGTCGATCCGCGTGGCGAGGGCCAGCTCCGGCGTGCGGTCGAAGGTCTCCGCAAGGAACGCGAGCGGATCGCCCTCGCCGGCGCGGAAGGCGACCACATCACCCTCCACTGTGATCAGAAACCGTCCTTTGCCGGGGACCAGGTGGGCGTGTCCGTTGTTGGACGGGTCACCGCCGGCGACGTTCCGGTCGCGGCGGCGCAGCCGTACCTCGTCGATGCCCCACCGCGGCGCCCGCTCCAGCAGCGCGTCGACCGGCGCGGTCTCCGCGCCGTCGATGGCCAGCACCAGGTCGACGGTGCGCCGGGTACGCGCGGTCAGCGCCTCGATCGTCGTGGGGACGGTGCGGTCGAGCAGCTCGATCGGCCCGTGGACGAGGAACACCACGGTGAACTCGGGTGGGCAGGCGTTGTCCACGGTCACCAGCCAGCCGGCCCGAGCACCAGGCAGGAGTCGTCGGCGGCCTCGCCGTCACCCAGCAGCCGCAGCTCCGCCAACATCGCCGGCATGAGCTTCTCGCCGGTGGCCACGAGGTGTTCCGTGATCTGCTGCCGGGTCGCGTCGTCGATGTCGGGATGGCCGACGCACATCCCCATCACGTCGAACTTGTCGGTGGTGCCGAGCCCGAGCCGGTCGGCCAGGTCCTCCAGCGCGAAGAGGTCGAACACGACGGCGCCCGAGCGGTACAGCTCCTCGGCGTAGGCCCGGGTGTACTTGGAGACGATCGCGCGCAGCGGCGGACGGGTTTCGCGGCGGGCGCTGAGCTGCTCGAGCAACTCGCCGGCGGGGCGCGGGCAGAAGACGAACGCGCACCGGTAGAAGTCGGAGTCGCCGACGAAGCGGAACATGCCGGTGTCGCGCAGCAGCTGGGACATCTCTTCGAAGGTGTGCTGCCGCCGCTCGACGAGGGCGGCGACGCCGGCCCGGCCCAGGTGGGTGATGAGGGCCCAGAGTCGCAGGGACTCGAAGCCGCGCGAGCCGTAGAACGGGGTGATCAGGCCGAGGTCGAGGCAGTCGGGGTCGTTGAGCTTCTCCGGGTACCGGGCGAACCGCGCCAGGTCGGCCGGGTCGCGGACGAGCAGGTAGCTCGACGGGTACGTGACGAACAGCCCTTTGTGCGGGTCGAGCGACACCGAGTCGGCCCGTTCGATGCCGGTGAGCCGGCCCCGCAGCCGCTCGGAGAAGAGCAGGCTGCCGCCGTGGCAGGCGTCGACGTGAAACCACACGTCGTGCTCGGCGCACACGTCCGCGATGGCGGCCAGGTCGTCGATCCCGGTGGTGCGGCAGTTGCCCGCGACGCCCACGACCATGAACGGCCGCGCCCCGTCCGGCGGGTCCGCCAGCGCGGCGGCCAGGGCGGCGACGTCGCTCGTGTGGTTCGGAGCCGCGGCCGACCACACCAGCGCATCGGAGCCCAACCCGAGCACCTGTGCCGCCGCGCGGTAGGAGAAGTGCTCCACCTGCCGGGCCAGCACGATGACCGGGCGCTCGGGCAGCCCGCGAACCCCCTCGCGGTGCACCTGCGGCCACCGTGCCGCCAGGGCGGTCGCGATGGCGACGTGGTTGCTCATGTTGCCGCCGGAGGTCCACATGGCGCCCACGCCGCGCAGCCCGTCGTACTCGGTCAGCGGCCGCGTCGGGTACCCGACCAGCTCGCGCAGCCAGCCGATGAGCTGCAGCTCGATGACGCTCGCCGCCGGCGCGCCGCGGTCGAAGGTGATGAGGTTCTGGTTGAGGAAGGTCGACACGATGCTCGCCAGCGCCGCCGCCACGCTCGATCCGCTGTCCGGAAAGGCCAGGTAGCGGGGGTCGCTCTGGGCGACGGACCAGTGCGCCACCTCGGCCAGCTCGTCCAGGAGGCCGTCGATCGGCCGGCCGCGCTCGGGCAGTGGCCCGGCGAACCGCTGGATCATCTCCCGCTCGCTGGCGTAGTTGAGCACCAGCCCGTCGCGGAGCCCGCCCGCGACGAAGTCCGTACCGATCGCCACCGCCCGAGCCGCGAGCCGGGCCAGCTCGGAGGCGGGCAGGTCACGCAGCAGGACCGCGGGTCCTCATCGAGCATGTCCGAACTCCCTCCGGTAGACACAGTCCACACAGGACGTCCAGCCGCCGCCGTGCCGCAGGCCGGCTCGCAGGTCGGTCAGGCGCTGACCGGTCCAGATCGCCGCGACGGAGTCCTCGAGGACGTTGCCGATGGTGTTGCTGTCGTCCGCCTCGATCTGGACGCAGCACGGCGTGGCCCGCCCGTCACGGGTCACGTAGAACGCGTCCCAGGGCCATGGGCACACCTGGTCGGCGCGGGGATCGCCGAGCCGGCGGTAGTCGAAGACGCGGACCGTCAGCCCGCGCCGCAGCGCGACCTCCAGTCCCCGCTCCAGGTGGGGGACCACGGTGGCCGGGTCGGCGGCGAACAGGGACTCGGTGTTGAGCGTCTTGTCGTCACCCCAGTGGTGCAGGCTCTCCACGCTCACCTCGTCGACGCCCTGGTCGGCGAGGTACTCCACGATCCCCGGGAAGCCGGCGATGTTGCGCAGCGACAGCGTCACCGCGGCCGAAAGCCGCGTGGTGGTGCCGCTGGTTATCCGTACCGCGGCGGCGATGCTCGCGGTGAGCTGCCGCAGGCGGAGGCCGGAGCGCATGTCGGCGAGCGTGGCGTCGTCGGCGCCGTCGACGCTCACGGCGAGCATGCCGAGGCCGGCCTCCACCACCGGGCCCAGCCGCCGCGCGACGAGCAGGCCGTTGGTGTTGCTCGACGAGAGGATGCCGCGGCGGGTGCACTCCTCGACGTAGCGGGCCAGGTCGCGGACGATCAGCGCCTCACCCGCGCCGACGAACGACACCTGGGTCAGCTCCGGCATGTCGTCCAGCAGCCGCACGAAGTCCGGAAAGCTGAACGTGCTTCCGGTGCTCTCGTGGCTCGCACGCACGCAGCCGGCGCAGGCGAGGTTGCACAGGTCGGTCAGCTCGATCTGCAGGTACCGGGGGCTCGCCGCGGGCGTGTCCAGGCTGAGCCCGTAGCGGGTGAAGTCGTCCGGCACGAGAAACTTGTGGAAGCGGGCCGGCACCTCGGCCATCGGCGTCCGGCTCATCGGCCCGCCAGCACGGTCGCGTAGACGCCGGCGATCTCGTCGACGAACTGCTTGTAGGCCGCCCGGAACTGCCCGGTGCGGTCCTCCCGCGCGCCGGCCGGCCCGCTGAGGACCGCGTCAAGCGCGTCCACCCAGGCCCGCGGGTCGTCCCGCCGGTCGACGAGCCACACCCCGTCCCGCTGGCCGAGATGCTCCATCGACGGCACCGACGAGCACACCACCGGCACGCCGAGCGCCCGCGCGTAGTGCACGACCATCGGGTAGTTTTCCGGCCACTGCGACGGCACCGCGAGCGCACCGGCACCGGCGAGCAGCGCGCCGAGGTCGCCCCGGCGCAGCGGTGGTCGCCACTCCACGCGCGGGTCGGCCGCCGCGCGCTCGCGCAGCCGCGCCTCGTAGGCCGGGTCGTCGGCGCTGGTGACGACCACCAGGCGCGCCGCCCCTGCCCACTGCCGAAACGCCTCCAGCAGGACGTGCAGGCCCTTCTCCGGCGAGGCCCGCCCGACGAACAGCACGACCGGCGCGGACCGCGGCGCGGGCCCCCAGTGCGCGGGGATGTCGTACTCGGCGCGGTCGCGCACGATCAGCGACTTGCGTAGCCCGGCGCGGACGAGGACCCGACCCTGATGCGGCGTCTGTACCCACACCGCCCGGCAGCGGTCGTTCAGCAGCCGCAGGTTGCGGTGTCGCCACCCCGCGACCTCCGCGGCCGACGGCGCCGCGCCGTCGGGATGTGTGGCCAGGCAATTCGCGCAGTCCTCGGCCGGCACGGGCGCCGCGCACTCGTCTCCGGTCCGGCGGTGCACCATCTGGTAGTCGGCGCAGACCGCGGTGTAGTCGGTCAGCGTCGCCACCAGCGGCACGTGACGCAGCGGCGGCTGGTCGAGAAACGCCAGCCCGGTCCGGCTGAAGTGGGTCAGGTGGACAAGGTCGACCGGGGCCAGCCGGCCCAGCACGGGTGCCAGCGCGGCGGCCTGGTCGTCCTCCCGCTCCCGCCAGGCACGCGCGGGCGGGGCACCGCGCCGGCCCGCTGCTGGCCGGCGGCCGCCGGCGTCAACCAGGTGACCCGCAGCGACCGTGCGGTCAGCGCGGTGACGAGATCGGCCGTCAGGGCCTCCGTGCCGCCGGCGCCGGGCTCGGTGTCGTACCGGTTGCTCATGACCAGGACGTGCGCACCCGCGTCACGGCCGGCGCCGCCCGGCGCCCGGGCTGGGTCAGCAGACATTGGGCTGCAGACCTGCCCAGCGACTCAGCGGAAGCAGCGACTGGTCGCGATCGGCGTCGGGTCCGGTGAGCCGCAACGAGCCGGACACCCCCGGGGAGAGGCCGACGAACGGCTCGCGTACGGCGAGCGCGGCGTGGCCGCCCGAGGACAGGTCGAGGAAGAGGTTGAGGCCGAGCGCGCCGGCACCGGCCAGCGCGGCAATGTCGACGCGTACCCGGACCCGCTCGCCGTCCGGTGCGACCTCGACCTCCGGCGCGGGGCGCCACACGGCCGGGGGGTGCGGCACGCGGCGGAAGCGTTCCTGGCTCGCCTCGCGCCACGCCGCCCCGGCGGCGGTCACCCGCAACAGCATCCCGTCGTTCTGCGGGGTTCGCACTGTCAGGTCCCCGAGCGTCATGTCGTCGTAGCGCACCAGCCACAGCCGCAGGGCGGCCACACCGGCGCGCAGCTCCCCGTCGTGCGGCGGCGGGCCGCCGAGGTCCACCGTCAGCTGGCCGTCGTCGACGCGAAGCAGCGCCGGGTGATCCCACTCCGGTGGCAGGCCGCCACGGACGCGGCCCGGCGTACCGAGGCGCACCGGCGCGGCCCCGCTGCCGGCGACGAGCGCTCCGACCGGCCGGTACGCGGCCTGGGCGGGCGCTTCCGCGAGTGCCGGGTCGATCCCGAACGGTGCCGGTAGCGCCGCGAGCACCTCCGGGTGGTGTCTGTCCAGATAGGTCAACAGGCGCAGGGCCAGCCGGACGAGGAAGCGGATGAGGTCGCACTTGACCTCGTCCGGACGGCTGATGTCACCGTTGGCGAGGACCGCCTGGTAGTGACAGCCGCCGCCGCAGGCGTAGCGGGCGTAGCAGTCGCGGCACCCGGGCCGGTCGTCGACGGTCATGTCGGCGAACTCCCGGCGCCGTTCCTCGTTGAAGCCCGTGCTGACGTGCCCGATGTCCCAGCCGGACTTGCCGATGAAATGGGCGCAGGCGTAGAGCCTGCCGTTGGTGTCCACATAGGCGCCGCTCTTGCCGGCCCCGCACCGGTACACCTGAACCGTCTGGTCCTTGACCCGGTAGAAGAACCGCATGAAGTAGTCCTCGGTGCTCAACGCCATGAGCCGGCCGAGGATCCCGGCGGCGTCGTGGTCGAGGATGTGCTCGACAAGGCCCAGGTATCCCTCTTCGAAGGCGGGCAGAGTCGTGCGGTTGAGCGCGTAGTCCTTGTCGTGGCTGGCGTTGACCGGCTTCATGTAGATGTTTCGCGCGCCCACGTCGTCGTAGAGGTGGGAGAAGATGCTGGCGAAGTCCGTGCAGTACGCGGTCAGCACCGACGAGACACCCATGTCGGGATGGCGGGCGAGCACCCGGTCCAGCACCGGACGCACGTCGTCGTAGGTGCCGCCACGGTCGTTGGTGTAGAAGCGGACGCGGTCGTGCACCTCCCGCGGCCCGTCAAGGCTGATGTCCTGCGGCGGTCCGAGCTGGTCGGCGAGGTCCGCGTCCATGGAGAGCGTGCCGTTGGTGACGTTGGGTCCACTCCAGACGGTGGCGACCGGCGAGCCTTCAAGCCCCGCGATGACCGTCTCCTGCACCTGTTCATGCAGGTGCCGTACCAGCATCGTCTCGCCGGCCAGGCCGAAGTCGACCCGGCTGTACCGCGTCTGGTCGTCGACGACCTCGCGCCGGAAGAAGTCGACCGCCTGCCGCACCACGGGCATCGGCATCCGTACAGGCTTGCCGTCGGCGTGCACGCGGTCGCGGAAGGAGCAGTAGGTACAGCCCATGTTGCACGCGTCGGTGAGGGACAGCTGCAGCTGAGGGACGGCCTCGCGGTACCCCGCGGGATGGAAGATCGGCTCGTCCTGTGCGCAGGTGCAGGGTCCGTCCGCGGTACCGATGGCGCCGCTGCGGACGTGGAAGACGACATCGTCGGCGAATCGCACATGGCCCTTGTCGGCCTCGTAGCGGGGGACTAGATGACTGTCCGGCATGGTCCGCCTCCCTCCGGGAACGCGGTCCGGGTTCGGAGCCGGCAGCGGATATCCATCGGGATGGACCGTAACCAGAGCGGGAGGTCGTGCGACTGCCCCGAGTTTTGGTTACGCCGGACCCCGCGCCGCTGTCGGTACGTTGACTCGTAGCCCGCTGCCCGGCGACCGCATCCGGAAGAGGACGTCTTGGCACTGCTGCGTTTGACGGCCGACGATGCCTTCCGGCGCTTGGCGGAAAATCCGGCCGCGTACTGGTACGACGACGAGCCGTATCCCCATCCACCGGCGGGTGTGCGGTTGCGCGAGCGGATACCTCGGCTCACCATCCCGGCGGATTTCCACCTGCGCCGTGACGACCCGGTCTTCTGCATCGGTTCGTGCTTCGCGCGAAACATCGAGTACGCGCTGGACGCCGGCGGTTATCCGGTGCTGAGCCTGGGCCGCGAGTTCGCCGGTGAGCGGATGCCGGACGGTGAGGTCGGGCGCCCCGATCACGTGACGAACAAGTACCACACGCATTCGATGGTGCAGGCCATCGAATGGGCGCTTGACCCGGCCGCGCAGTTTCCCGACGCGGGGCTGGTCCGCCTGGACGGCGGCCTTGTCGTGGACCCGCACGCCCACCACGCGCTGGAGCTCGTCGACCTGGACGGCACGTTGCGGCGGCGCCGGCAGCACGACACGCTCACCGCCCGGATCGCGCGGGCGCGGGTCGTCGTCGTCACCCTCGGCCTCGTGGAGGTCTGGCGGGACCAGCTGACCGGCTACTACCTCAACGGCGCGCCAACCGCCCAGATGCGCGAGCTGCACCCGGACCGGTACCAGTTCGAGGTCACCGACTACGGCGAAAACCTGCGCAACCTGGAGCGGATCTACGAGCTGCTGCACCCGGCCGGCGGCACCGGCGGGCCGGACATCGTCGTCACGGTGTCACCGGTGACGATGCGGTGTACCTTCACCGGCCGGGACGTGATCGTCGCGAACACCTACTCGAAGGCGGTGCTGCGCGCGGTGGCGGAGGCATGGGCGTTCCGCCACCCCGACGTGCACTACTTCCCGAGCTACGAGCTTGTCACCGGCGCCGACCCCGAGTTCAGCCGGCTGCCGGACGGCTCGCACGTGACCCGCGCGATGGTCGACACGGTCGTCCAGGTGTTCACCGAGACGTACCTTCGGGGCGCGTGAACCTGAAGCCCTCGGGCTACATCCGGTCCGGCGCGGAGACGCCGAGCAGCCACAGGCCGTTGGCGAGCACGGTGCCGGTGGCCTCGACGAGCCACAGCCGCGCCCGGTTGAGGTCGGTCGGCTCCTCGTCGTCGTGCGGCAGCACCCGGCAGGTGTCGTAGAACTTGTGGTACGTGCCGGCCAGCTCCTCCAGGTAGCGGGCCACCCGGTGCGGCTCGCGCAGCTCCGCCGCCATCCCGACCACGCTGGGAAACGCGGCAAGCGCGCGCACGAGGTCGCCCTCGCGCTCGTGCACGAGCAGCGACGGGTCGAAGTCGTCGCCGCGCGAGACGCCCCGTTCGGCCGCTGTGCGCAGCACGCTCGCCATGCGGGCGTGGGCGTACTGCACGTAGAAGACGGGGTTGTCGTTGGAGCGCCGCGTCCACAGGTCGAGGTCGAGGTCGATGGCGGAGTCGACCGAGTAGCGGGCCAGCGCGTACCGCGCCGCGTCAACACCGATAGCGTCGATAATGTCGCGGAGAGTAACGAGCGTGCCAGCCCGCTTGGACAGCCGGACCGGCTTGCCGTCGCGGGTCAGGTTGACGAGCTGGCCGATGATCAGCTCCAGGTGGCGGTCCGGGTCTTCGCCGAAGCACGCGACCATCGCCCGCAGCCGGCCGACGTAGCCGTGGTGGTCGGCGCCGAGCACCAGGATCACCTTTTCGAACCCGCGGCGGCGCTTGTCCAGGTAGTAAGCGCAGTCGGCCGCGATGTAGCCCCAGTTGCCGTTCGACTTGCGGATGACGCGGTCCTTGTCGTCACCGAAGGCCGTCGTGCGCAGCCAGAACGCGCCGTCCTTCGGGTACACGTAGCCGCGCTCGGTCAGCAGGTCGTACGCCGCCTGCACCTCGCCCCGCTCGTGCAGCGTCTGCTCGTTGAAGAACACGTCGAACGTGAGGCCGAACTCGGTCAGCGACGCCTTCACCTCGTCGAACATCAAGGCGCAGCCCTCGACGCGGAAGACCTCCTGCGCCTCCGGCTCGGGCAGGCTCAGCACGTCCGGCCGCCGCTCCACGACCGCCGCGGCGATCTCGCCGATGTAGTCGCCGACGTACCCGTCCTCGGGGACCGCCTCGCCCTTGGCGGCGGCCATCAACGAGCGGGCGAACCGATCGATCTGCGCGCCGGCGTCGTTGAAGTAGTACTCAGTGACCACATCAGCACCGGCAGCACGCATCAGCCGCGCCAGCGCGTCGCCCACCGCCGCCCAGCGCACCCCGCCGACGTGGATCGGGCCGGTCGGGTTGGCCGAAACGAACTCCAGGTTGACGCGGTCGTTTGCCAGCGTCTCGGTGCGGCCGTAGGCATCGCCCTGGCGCACGATCTCCCGGACCACCCCACCCGCCGCAGCGGCCGCCACCCAGATGTTGAGGAACCCGGGACCTGCCACCTCGACGCCGCGCACACCCGGGTAGTTCGCCAGATGGCTGGCGATGTCGCCGGCCAGCTCTCGCGGCGGCACACCCACGCCCTTGGACACCTGCATCGCGATGTTCGAGGCGTAGTCGCCGTGCTCGGGTCGCTTGGTGCGGCTCACGGTCGCTTGGTCGGGCAGGACCGACTGGTCCAAGCCCCGCTCGGCGAGGACCGCCGCCGCGGCACCATGAACGGCTTCAGCAAGCTGGGTTGGCATCACGCGACCATGTTACCCAAAGTCACTGTTACCCCCGACGCGCCACCACGCCGCCCCACGCGCCGCCGGGCGTCCCGCTTTCACGGGACGGCACCTCTTGTCGCATCGAAACTACTCTTTGGCCCCAGGGCCTTCATCGTCCAATAGGGGAATGCGCGTGCTCAATCTCACCGAACTTGAGCAACAGGCACTCGTCTCACATCTCAACATGGCGGACGGCCACCCGCGCCAGGACCCGACCGACGAACAATGGAAGATCATTCACGCGCTGCCGGAACTGTTCGAGGTGGCGCTGGCCCTCCCCGCGGACCACATTGAGGAACACGCGCAGCGGGCTTTCTTCGCGATGCTCGGTCAGCACCGCGCGCCAATCGCCGACGGCCGGGTGTTCAGCGTCTATTCCTCCTCGGTCGCCACGATGGTGGTGGGCAACGTGCTCGCCCAGCGGCAGCACCGCCTGGCGCTGTTGCACCCGACCTTCGACAACATCTCGGATTTGCTCCGCCGGAGCGTGACCGTGCTGCCGGTGGGGGAGGACGACTGCGCGCCGCCCGCGCTCGACGAGATCGTCCAGCAGGGTGCGACCTCCCTGTTCGTCACCACGCCCAACAACCCGACCGGCTGGTACCTGGACAGCGCCGCCCTGAAGACGCTCGCCGAGGCCTGCAAGGTCAACGGCATCCTGCTGTGCCTCGACACGTCCTTCCGCGGCTTCGACGTGCGCGCCCAGTACGACACCTACGAGATCCTCGACCGGTCCGGTGTGTCGTACATCGTCATCGAGGACACCGGCAAGATCTGGCCGATGGCCGAGCTGAAGCTGGGCTTCCTCGCGGTCAGCGATGACCTCCGGGAAGCCGTGGCGCACGCGCTCAGCGAGGTACTGCTCAGCGTCTCCCCACTTGTGCTCAAGCTCGTGGAGACCCTGTCGCTCGACGCCGCGGCGAGTGGAATGGGCGCCCTGCACGAGCTCATCGCGACCAACCGGTCCCGGGTCACGGCGGCCGTTGCCGACCTGCCCGGCGTCGCCGTCGCCGATCCGGACGCACGGGTGAGCGTCTGCCGCCTGCGGTTCGACTCCGCCGAGGCGGCCAGCCGCGTGTTGGGCCTGCTCCGCGGCAGTGGCATCCATCTGCTGCCCTGCCAGCAGTTCCACTGGGCGCGACCGGGCGAGGGCGGTCGCTACCTGCGCCTGGCGCTGGCCCGCAACACCGTCGACGTGGACACCGCGCTGGCGCACCTGGCAGAGGCCACCAGGACGCGGTAGCCGTGAACGCCACCGCCTCCGGGTCACCGCTGCCGGCGTCGCCGACCCTCGCCAACGTGCGGGACCTGGCGCCCGCCCTGTCCGAACGCGCCGCCGCGATCGAGGCGGCCCGCCGCCTCCCGCCCGACGTCCTGGCCGACCTCACCTCGGCCGGATGCTTCCGGATGCTCCTGCCGAAGGAGTACGGCGGGGACGAGCTCCGCGTCGACCAGGCACTCGCCGTCGTCGAGGAACTGTCCAGAGCGGACGGCTCGACCGGGTGGAACGTCATGATCGCGGCAAGCAACATCATCGTCTTCTCGCTGTTTCCCGCGGACACCTTCCGGGCCGTCTACGCGGACGGCCCCGACGTCATCTCGGCCGGCTCCCACGCGCCGAAGGGCACCGCCACCGTGGCCGCCGGGGGATACCTCATCCGGGGACAGTGGCCGTTCGCCAGCGGATGCGAGCACAGCAGCTGGCTGATCACACACAGCCGGGTGGTCACCGGCGAAGGTGCCCCCGTGCTCGACGCCGGTGGCGCGCCCGAGCTGCGCCTGGCTCTCACCCCGGTCCGCGACGCCGAGGTCGTCGACACCTGGCAGGCGCTCGGCCTGCGCGGGACCGGCAGCCACGACGTGCGGCTGGACGGCGTCCTGTGCCCGCCCGAACGCACATGCCGGCTGTTCGGCGGGGCGCCCACCGTGCCCGGCACGGTCTTCGAGATTCCGTCGGTCGCGCAGCTCGGGCTCTTCATCGCCGCGGTGGCGCTCGGCATCGCCGGCGCCGCGCTCGACGACGTCGCCGCCGTGGCCCGGGCCGGCAAGCGCGCCGCGTACGGCGGGCAGCGGCTCGCCGCGGCTCCGCTGTTTCAACACCGGCTCGGCGAAGCCGACGCCAGCCTGCGCGCCGCACGCGCGCTGCTGTACGCCGACGCCGCAGAGATGTGGCACCTGGCCAGCGCGGGTCACCTGTTTTCGCTGCTCGACCGGGCCCGGCTGCGGGCGACGAGCTCGCGGGTCGTCGCGGTGGCCGCCGAGGTGGTCGACGTCGCGTACCGGTGCAGCGGCTCGGTCGGCGTGTACGACGGCGCGTCCGTGCAGCGCCACCTGCGCGACATGTACACGATCACGCAGCACGCGGGCGTGGGACCGGAGTTCTACGCGCTGGCCGGCGGGCTGCTGGCCGGTGAGGCGATCGACTCAACCCGGATCTGAGGCCGGCTCCGGGCCGATCCACTCCGACTTCGGGCTGATGATCCGCCCACCGCGGTCCAGGTACTCCACCACGTGCGCCGACCACCCGACCACCCGCGCCGCGGCGAACACGCACGCGAAGAAGTCCGGGTCGAAGCCGAGCCGCGACAGGATGCCACCGGCGAAGAAGTCGACATTGGTGAAGTTGGGGCGGTGCGGGTACCGGCGGGCCAGCTCGCGCAGCGCGGCCTCCTCCACCGCCGAGGCCACCTCGTGGAAGGCGGGGTTGGCCTCCCGGCAGACCGCCCCCAGCAGCCGGGCCCGCGGGTCGTAGACGCGGTACTCGCGGTGGCCGAATCCCATCAGCCGGCCGCCGCGGTCCAACAGGTCCACCACGAACCGCTCGGCGTTCTCCGGCGTGCCGGCGTCGGCGAGCATGGCCGTCGCGGCCGCGATGGCACCGCCGTGCGCCGGCCCCTTGAGCGTGCTGATCGCCGCGACGATCGCCGACCACAGGTCGCCGCCGGCCGAGCCCACGATCTGGGCCGTGAACGTGGACGGGCTGAGCGCGTGGTCCGCCGTGATGACCAGGTACGCCTCGAGCCACCGCACCTCGTCCGCGGTCGGCCGCTCGCCGCGCATCATGTAGAGCAGGTTTTCGGCGTGGCCGAGCTCGGCGCAGGGCTCCACCGGCGGCAGCCCGCGCCGGTGCCGCCAGAACGCCGCCAGCGCGGTAGCGGCCTGCGCGGTGATGGTCTTCGCCTGGTCGATCGACGGGGACGGGCAACCCGGGCCGGCGCCGGCGGCGGACAGCAGGGTGCGCAGCGCGTCCATCGGGTCGGCATCGACCGGCAGGCCGGCGAGCGCGGCCCGGGCAGCCGGGTTGAGCGCACGGCGGCTGGCGAGCACGCGCTCCAAATCGGCAAGCTCCGCGGCGGTGGGAAACCGGCCGTACCAGAGGAGGTGGGCGATCTCGGGGACGTTGCGCTGCCACACCCCCTCGATGAGATTGCCGCCACGGTAGATCAGCCGGCCGCGCTCGCCGTCGACCTCGCTGATCTCCGTCTGCGCGACGACGACGCCTTCGAGGCCGGACTGGAAGGCGCTCATCGCGCGGTACCGGACAGGAGGCGCCCGCCGACGATCGTCTCGGCGAAGCTGAACCGGTAGCCCCGCAGCACTTCGACGGGTCGCAGGAGGGCCAGCTCGTCGACCGGCGACTCGAAGAACGAGAGGGTCGCGTCGCCGGTCCACACGTTTGCGATGGTCAGGTCGGTGCTGCCGCCGGTCACGAGCTCTTCGACCGGTGCCCCGTCCGGCGTCCAGGCCGGAAACAGCCGGGTGTGGACGAGGGGTGCGGACATCAGCGGTGGCGCCTCACCGGGCCCGCGCAGCGTCACCTCCGCCTCGACCAGCCGGCGGTCGGCGCCGGCGAGGCTCGCGCCGAACACAGCGCCGGGGAGCAGGCCGGGGGTGGCCCGGCCGACGTCGAAGAGGCGGGTGATGCCGATCCGGCCCAGCTTCTTGGGGTACCCCTGGATGAGCCCGCGGACGAGCGAAAAGTCCTGGTCCACCCAGCAGAACGGGCAACGGGCAACCAGGTCGCCCTCCCACTGCCCGGCGAGCGCGACGTAGAACTCCCGGTACTGGCTGCGGACCGGGTCGGTGAGCTCCGCACCCTGGTCTGTGCAGGACTGCCAGTCGCCGAAGATCGCGAAGGCGAGTCCGGGCGGGTCCGCCGGGGTGATGCCGGGCGGGAGGAACGACCGCACCGCGGCCGGGTCGGCAAGGTACTCCACCGCCAGGACGTCCCCGGAGAAGTGCCAGGGCGGCGGCGGTACCAGCGCCGAGCGGCCCGATGGCGACAGCGGCAGGGTGTATCCGGCGAGGTGCACGGTGTCGTCGTCTCCGTTCATGCGCTGGTGCCGAGCACGCGTACCGCCGGCGCGGCCCGCAGGGCCCGGGAGCGGCGAAGGTCGCGGGCGATGTTGAGGCGCCGCAGCCAGCGGTCGGTACCGTCGTAACGCGCCCGGAAGCTGTCCCGGCCGTGCACCGCCCGGTAGTTGTCCACAATGCACACTTCACCGGGGCGCAGGGCGTACCGGGAAAGGCTCGCGTCGGTGGCGGCGAGCAGCGAGTCAAGCGCCGACCGCGCCTCGGCGTCGCTGTCGAGGGGTCGCGTGTAGAACTGGTCCAGTCGCAGGTACGGCGCGTCCTGGGCGCCGAAGAGCAGCGGCACCGGCTCCGGGTTTGCGGCCATCGCGGCCATCCCGCCGCTGGCAAGCTGGGAGCCGTCGGGCGTGATGGTGAAGCGGGGCTGCGACAACACCTCCCGCACCCGCGGCGGCAGGGTGAGGTTGTCCACGCAGCCGACGGTGGTCGGTACACCGTCCGGGTTGCGCAGGCACAGCAGGGCCACGTAGTCGGCGCGCAGCGGGTGGAACGCGTCCTCGGTGTGCCAGGTCAGCGGCGTCGTGCTGCTGGATGCGAGTTGCTCGTCCTCGTCTTCGGGCAGGGGCGCGATCGTGTGCATGATCCGCCCGCTGTGCTTGGTGGACCACGCGATCGGGTCGCCGAGCAGCGCGGCACACAGGTAGAAGAAGACCTCCGCGGCGGTTTGGCCACCGCGTTCGCGCTCCGCCCTGGTCCGCGGGGTCGGCCCGAGCGCCGCGTCGTCGACGGGAAGGCCGCGGACGAGACATACGCAGGAGGGTTCGGAGAGTCGAAACGCGTTCAGCGCCCGGCGTACGTCGCGGGGCAGCTCCTGAGCGATCGTGAGCGCCTCTGCCTGCAGGTCCGGGCTCTCGACGGTGCCGTACTCGCGGGCGGCGTCGCCGGCCAGCGCCAGGGCCGCGGCGGCCGCGTCGCCGGTCAGGTCGACAACGTACGGATGCCAGCCGCTCACGTCGGGCCTCCCGCCGGTGCCGCCACCACGAGCCGCCAGCCGAGCCGGCGGGCCAGCGCCTGGGTGGCGCTCTCGCTCCGCCAGCTGAAGCCGGCGGTGGCCGGCACCACGATCACCCCGGGCAGTGCGAGCCGGCGAACCGTCGCTACGAGCCGGGCCACCTCGTCGTCCGCGCGCCCGTGGTCTCCACGGCCGTCGGTCACCATCACCACCGCCGGTGCCATCCCGCCGTTGCGGAACAACCACCGCTTGCCGCACAGCTCGACGGCGCGGCGCAGGCCGTCGACAAGCGGAGTGCGGCCGCGTGGCCGCAGCCGGCGCACAACGTCGAGCGCCGCCTCCGGCGTCCGGGCGAACGGCACGGCGACGTGGGCGTTCGCCCCGCCGGCGACCACCAGCGCGACGCGGTCGCCGCGCGGCGCCGCGGCGAACAGGCCGGACATGATCTGCCGTGCCTCGGCGAAGAGGCCGTCCATCGCCATCGACCACGACGAGTCGAGCACCCCCACCGTGGCGAGGCGCGGCCGCCCGGCGTGAGCGGACCGGACCAGGTCACCGGGGCCCAGTTCGAGCCGGCGATCCGGACCGAGCGCGGTCGGCGACGCGGCCTGCCGGAGC
Source organism: Phytohabitans houttuyneae (assembly GCF_011764425.1). NCBI lineage: Bacteria > Bacillati > Actinomycetota > Actinomycetes > Micromonosporales > Micromonosporaceae > Phytohabitans > Phytohabitans houttuyneae. The sequence continues at coordinate 2,391,354 of NZ_BLPF01000001.1, read as the reverse complement.
GTGGCCGCCACGATGGAGAGCGGCAGCGAGATCGGCCCGCGCTGTGCGGTGCCCGCCGGCACGCCCCCCGCCCTTCCGCGGGCGCGTACGGCAAGCGGGTGGGCGACCCGACGCCGGGACAGCGCCAGCAGATCGCGGCTGGGCGTGGGTGCGTCCAGGACGGCGGTCCACCCGTGCGGAGCGGCGGCGGGCGGCCGGCCGGGGTCGGGCGCCAGGAAGGGCTCCGACCCGCCCGCGACCACGGCGGCGGTCCCGCCGTTCAGGCTGTGACCGGGCATCGCGCCGTTTCCGGCGGCGCGATCCGGGCCGTCGCGGCCGCCAGGCGTGTTGTCAGCCGGGGGCTGGGGCGAGTCCCGGTCCGCTCCGTCGAGCAGGTCCGCCGGTTCGGCCCAGCGGCGGATGATCTCGTCGGCGCTGCCCGCCTCCTCGCCGACGAGCGCGGTCACCGCGGCCGCGAGCCGCGCACCGTCGTCGGCCACCCGGTGCCCGAGAGCCAGGGTGGCCGCGACCGCCACGTCCTGGGGGGTGACGGCCGGGCGCCCGCCGAGCGCCGCGTTCGCCAGGGCGGTGCGGACGATCACGAGGTCGGCGCGATGGCTCGCGACACCGGCCCGGACGACGAGCGCGGCCACGGACTCCAGCGTCGACCGGGTGCAGCTCACGCGGGACAGGATGGCGCGGGCCCGCTGCAGCCTGGCGGCCAGCGCGGCGTCGGCGTCCGCGTACCGCCGCTGCGAGGCGTCCTGCGACTCAAGCCGCCGCAGGAGCACCGCCACCCGGCTGGCCTGGTCATGCAGCACTTCGGCGGTGACGCTCAGCCCGAACCGGTCCAGGATCTGCGGCCGGAGGTTGCCCTCGCTCGGGTTCATGGTGCCGACGAGCGAAAACCGGGCCGCGTGGGCGGCGGAGACCCCGTCCCGCTCGATCCGGTGCCAGCCCGAGCTCGCGGCGTCCAGCAGGGCGTCGAGCAGGTGGTCGGCGACAAGGTTCGCCTCGTCCAGGTACAGGATGCCGCGGTGTGCGGCCGCGAGCAGGCCGGGCGACAGTCGCCGCTGGCCGTGTCGCAGGGCGGCGTCGAGGTTGAGCGTGCCGAGCAGCCGGTCTTCGGTGGCGCCGATGGGCAAGGAGACCAGCGGCACCGGCCGCCGCGCGACCGGCAGGCGGCCGGCCTCGGCGAGCCGGTCCCGGCAGGCGGGGCAGCGCGGCCCCGCGCCGGTCGGTGGGCAGTTGAACGGGCAGCCGGCGACCACCTCGATCGGTGGCAGCAGCGCGCGCAGCCCGTGCACGGCGGTCGACTTCCCGGTGCCGGGCTCGCCGCCGATCAGCACCCCGCCGATCGACGGATCGACCACGTTGAGCATCAGCGCTGCCCGCATGGCCGGCTGGCCGACGATCGCGCTGAAGGGCAGCACGTCCGCGGGCCCGGTGGCGGCCGGCGCGTCGTCCCACTCCACGGGCGGCGATCCGTTCGCTTCCGGCCGTGCGGTCATCGCGGCATCGCCGCGGCGTCCGGCAGCGGCTCGCCGCGCCGCACGGACTCCAGGTCGAACTCGCGTCCCGGCGTCGTGTAGGCGTCCGCCGCGTCGAGTAGCTCCTCCTCGTCGATGGCGAGCATGCCGAGCACCGTGTCGAGACTCGCCGGCCGCCGACCGTCCGTTTCCCTGCCGAGCGCCTCGGCCTCGGCCCGGGACATCCGACCCAGCCGTACCTCCATCGCGCCGAGGCGGGCACCACGGCCGTACCCCTCCTGGATGTAGCGGAGGTAGTCCCGCGTGCCGACGAGGAAGCAGTCGATCTTCTCGTACTCGAAGCCGGCCGGGATGCCCTCCTGGACGTCACGCGACCAGCCGAGCTGTTCCTCGATGACACCGACCTGGCGCCGCTCGTCCCACCGCAGGTAGTTGCTCAGGAAGATGGTGCGCAAGCCGGCGGCCCGCACCTCGGCGTCGTCCGGCAGCCGAAACGGCTCCAGCTCTGCGGGATCCACATCGGACAGTGCGGCGGCCACCTTGTCGAAGGTCAGGCCGGTGACCATCTCGTACCACTCGGCGTCGACGACGTCGCCGGTGGGCGCGTCCGCGTAGGTGCGGCCGGTGTAGCTGTGGTACTCGGCGACGCTGTGCGCGTGTACGAGCAGGGGCACGCCCAGCCGCAGCGCGGTGCGTACCGGCACCGCCGCGATCGCCGCGTTGCAGTGCCAGCACACGGTGCCGGCCAGGTCGAGGCCCACCCGCATCAGGCGTTTGACGAGCGGCATCGGCGGGCGGTAGATGACCTGGTCCACCCCGAGCCCGTCCAGCACCGCCTGGCAGTTTCCCCATGCCCGAGGGCGCAGGAAGCGGTTGTCCACCGTCACCGCGAGGCAGCGCAGGCCAAGCTCGCGGACGAGGTGGTACAGGACGAACGCGCCGTCCTTGCCACCGCCGAACGGCACGACCGCGTCGTACTGCCCACGCCCGCGAACCTCGTCGGCGAGCGCGGCAAGAGACGCCGCCCGCTCGGCCCAGTCGATACCCGTGTGCTTCACCTCGTGGTGCCGGCACACCGAACAGACGGTGTCCTGGTCGAGGGTGACGGTGCGCCGTGTCGCGGGAAGTCCGCAACGGGTGCACACGACGTCGTCCGTGGCCGTCACGAAACCTCACCGGGTGCGCTGAGCCGGGCGAGCTCGGCCTCGGCTTCCGCCTGCACCACGGTGCCCCGGAAGAAGTCGGGGTTGGTGCCGCCGTGCAGCTCGACCGTGTTGCTGAAGACGAACCGGCGGAACTGGTCGGCGTCGAGCAGGCCGTGCTCGGTCAGCTCGTGCGCCTCGGCCAGCACCTCGGTCATGTCGGTGACGTCGAAGTGCGAGACGTCCGAGCTGAAGAAGGGCTTCAACGCCGGCCCGAGCCGGGTGTCGAACGCCACCGACACCAGCGGATCGTCGGACTCGCAGCCGAAGTAGAAGTTTCGCGCGAAGGTCTCGCCCACCTCCTCGGCGGACGTGACACCGATGGCGGCGAAGTCGTCGAGGTCGGTCTCCCGCGCGACGAGCTCCTCGACGCTCGTGCCGGGAAACAGCACGTCAAGGTTGGCCAGCAACGCGTCGACGTGCTCGGCCATCCACGGGCCGCCGTGCTTGACGATGAGCTCGGTCAGCATGGCGAGGTCGAGGTTTGCCGGGCTGAGGTGCTCGAGCAGCGCGCGCTCGTTGCGCTTTTCCCAGTGCCCGATCAGGTCGGCGCAGAGGCTGCGGGCCCAGGCGACGCCACCTTCGAGGAAGGCGAACTTCAACGTGGGAAACCGCCGTGGCACGCCACCGAGGTACAGGGCGCGGGCGAAGCAGTTAGCCGCCTGCGCGAAATGACCCATGTGGTTGAACACGTCGTTGGTCACCGAGGAGCGGTCGACCCAGCCGCGGCTGCCGCTGTGCGTCATCGGCGCGACCCGCAGCTCCGCCAGCTTGGCCCACAGGCCGTCGTAGTCGTGCGGGCTGTCGAGCGCGAGGTTGTCGATGTAGTACGGCAGTGCGGCCGGGTCGGCACCGTCGCGTTCGAAGGCCGGGACCGTGCGCCGCAGGCTTCCGTTGAGCACCACGACCCGCAGGCCGAGCTGCTTGACCGCGAACTCGGCCTCCTCGATGCCCTCCTCCGGCGTGTTGGTGGCGATGGTGGCGGCGGGCAGCATGCGGTCGCCGTACTTTTCGAAGACCTCGGCGTGCATGATGTTCGCCGCGCGCACCACGGCACTGCGCAGCGCGGGGTCGGGGATGTAGTCGGGCGTGTTTCCCCGGGTGGGCAGGATGAGGGCCAGGTCGATGCCGAAGTCGTCCAGCCGCTGGTACATCAGCTCCGGCAGCATCGCGGTGGCGCGGTCCAGCGTGTTACCGGGGAAGCCCCACCAGGCTGGTCGCCAGTACCGCTGGCGGAGCCGCTCCTGCGGCGTCATCGAGTACCAGGCGTCGCCCCGGCCGCGCTGCATCCGCGTGAACGTGTCGGCAGCGCTGGAGCCGGCAAGCTTCCTGACGTACTCGGCCCACAGCGGGATGGGCTCGGTCCAATGCCCGTCACAATCCACTACCGGGTGGCTCAGCCGAGCCCTGACCTGCGCGGAGGCGGACGTTCCAACCGCTGGCATCTGGTCTCCTCGCATCTATGCCCGTGGCTGTCGCAACGAGAACGGTCGCAACCTCGGCTCGGCGGGACCAGTACCCCGTTCGCGGGACTGGCCCGCCGAATGCGCGCGCAGGTGCTTTTAAGAGGCGTCGACGACGTTTCCGAGCAGCGCCGCCCGGGTTAGCTCCGCTTTGTTGCCGGCGCCGAGTTTGGCGCGGATGCGTTTGACGTACGTATCGACGGTGTGCTGACTGATGCCGAGCCGGGTGGCGATCTGCCCATGGGTCAAGCCTTGGGAGATCTGCCGCAACACCTGCTCCTCACGCTCGGACAGGTGCTGGACCGGCGGCTCGAGCCGCTCCGCGGCCGGCGCGCCGTTTGCACCGTGCGGTGCCGCCGCCGAACCCGCCGTTACCGCCCTCACCGCGTTGACCAGGGCTTGGCCCGGCTCCCGCTTGCTGACCACCGCTGAGGCGCCAACCCGTAGGTATCGCTCGTGCTCGGCCGGCGAGCGGGAGGTGAGGACGACCACCGACGTCGTCCTCGCGAGGTGTAAGAGGTATTCCATGTCGTCCGGCGGAGACAACGCGTCCGGATCGACCAGGACGGCGTCAGCCAGCCAGGAAACCTTCTCGTCAGGCGATGTCCTGGCACCCAGGACTTTGATTCCACTTTCCGAAAGGATCTGCACCAACCCAACCAGAAATACTGGAGAACTATCGATGATATCGACCCGGATCAACCTTGCCCCCGAAATGGTCCGCGATCAAGAAGTCGTTTATAACCGCCTCCGGGCGGTGCGAGGCACCCCCTGTGTATCGATGGTCATTGCATCACTGTCAGTAGCCGCTCCGGAAGATCGTTTCGCACGTCTTCCGGAACCAGCGACACTGGTAATGATCGATGAATCTAGCACAATGGGACGCAGGCGGAGTGCCCACTTTTGGGGACAAGGCGCGTCTCGGCGCCTGTCAAAGTCGGCCGCGCGCGCTGTGCTGTAGATCTGAGCGTCAGCGGTTTGGCGAGGAGTTACCTGGTCATAGCTCTGGCCGCGCGGAGACGTCGCGGCGGGCGGGGATTGCCTCGCGTGGGCGAGCCGGTTGCCGCTGACGGGGGTGTGAGGTGGCGTGCGGCGTTCGAAAGTTTCGGTCCGCATGTCGCAAGTGGTCGGCCCGGCTGGTTCGCGAAGTCTTATCAGATCGCAAGTCATGAATACGCATTGTGATGACGAAGACGGAATGGCCAAGGTGGGCGCACATCTATTGACTCGCGCTTGTGCGCGGATTGAATCTGCAGGTCATTGCCGGGTTCGGGGTGCTGTGTCCTGCGGGTTGGGACTATCGACGCTGGTGGTGCGATACCTCGGTAACCGAGGTATTTTGGGGAGCGTGGACACCAAGGTGGCCGGCGAGCTGATGCAGGTGCTCGCCGGCATGCGGCGGGTCGTGCGGCGCCGGCTGGGGGCGTCACGGCCGCTCCGGCTGCCGGCGGCGCAGGTGGAGCTGCTGATCGCGATCGAGGAAAACCCGGGCACCGGCGTGGCGGCCGCGGCCCGCGCCCTGCACCTCGCGGACAACTCGGTGAGCGGGCTTGTCAACGTCCTCGTGGACGCCGGCCTTCTCGCCCGTGAGACCGACCCCGCGGACCGGCGGGCCGCGCGGCTGTTCCTCACACCCGCCGCCCGCGACCGGCTCGACGACTGGCGCGCGGCGCGGGCGGAGCTTGTGGCACGAGCGATGGAGCGGCTCGACGAGCCCGACCGCCAAGCGGTCGCGGCCGCGCTGCCCGCGCTGCACCGCCTGCTGGAGCAGGTTCGTGACGAGGAGGGGCCGGCATGACTGAGGCGGTGAGCGTCCGCGGGCTGCGGTACGCGTTCGGTGACACGGTGGCGGTCGACGGCATCGACCTCGACGTCACACCGGGCGAGATCTTCGGCCTGCTCGGGCCCAACGGGGCGGGCAAGACCACCACCATCCGCGCGATAACCACGCTGCTGCCGGTGCCACGCGAGACGGTGACCGTCTTCGGGCTCGACGTGCGGCGGCGGCGGATCGCGGTGCGGCGCCTTATCGGGTACGTGCCGCAGCTTCTCTCCGCCGACGGCGCCCTCACCGGCCGGGAAAACGTCAGCCTGTTCGCCCGGCTCTACGACGTGCCCCGGCGCGAGCGCTCCGCCCGGGTCGACGAGGCGATCGCCGCGATGGGGCTGACCGAGGCGGCCCGCCGGCCCGCCGGCACGTACTCCGGTGGCATGGTCCGCCGCTTGGAGTTGGCGCAGGCGCTGGTCAGCTCGCCACAGCTGCTCGTGCTGGACGAGCCCACGATCGGCCTCGACCCCGTCGCGCGGGCCGGCGTGTGGGAGCGGATCGCGCAGGTGCGCCGCGAGACGGGCATGACAGTGCTGGTCACCACCCACTACATGGACGAGGCCGAGCAGTCCTGCGACCGCGTGGCGCTGATGCACCGCGGCCACATCCGGGCTGTGGGCACGCCGGCCGAGCTGGTCGCCAGCCTCGACGCCGCCGGCCCGGCCACCCTCGACGAGGTCTTCCGGGTGTACGCGGGTGACGACTGGGACGACGAGACGAAGGGATTCCGCAATGTCCGCCAGACTCGACGCACTGCCGCGCGCCTCGGTTGAGACCTGGAGCGGCAGCATCCGGATGCTGTTCGCGCGGGTGGGCGCGATGTGCCTCGTCGAGCTGCAGAAGATGCGGCGGGACAAGGCGGAGCTGCTCTTCCGGTGCGTGCAGCCGGCGCTGTGGCTGCTGGTCTTCGGCGTCACGTTCACGAAGATCAAGGCCATCCCGACCGGCGACGTGCCGTACCTCGACTACCTCACGCCCGGCGTGATCGCCCAGTCCGCGCTCTTCATCTCGATCTTCTACGGCATCCAGATCATCTGGGACCGCGACGCCGGCATCCTCGCCAAGCTGATGGTGACCCCGACCCCACGGGCCGCGTTGGTGACCGGCAAGGCATTCGCGGCGGGGATGCGGGCGTTGAGCCAGGTGCTGGTCGTGCTGGTGCTCTCGGCCCTGCTCGGCGTCAGCCTGTCGATGAACCCGCTGCGGCTGCTCGGCGTCGTCGTGGCGGTGCTGCTCGGCTCGGCGTTCTTCTGCTGCCTGTCCATCATCATCGCCGGCCTGGTGCTCTCCCGCGACCGCATGATGGGCATCGGCCAGGCCATCATGATGCCGCTCTTCTTCGCCTCGAACGCCCTCTACCCGGTCTCCCTCATGCCCGGCTGGCTCCAGGCAATCAACCACGCCAACCCGCTCAGCTACCAGGTCGAGGCCCTGCGCGGCCTGCTGATCGGCACACCGGCCCGCCTCTGGCTCGACTACCTGGTGCTGGTGGGCTCGGCCGCCGTGGCGATCGGCATCGCGAGTGGGCTGCTCAACCGCCTGGCCAAATAGGTTCGAGCTGTACTGACCGAGCGACCGCGCCTAGATGCCGGCCGCCTTTGCCGGAGCCTTCGTCGTGGCCTTGGCCGCCGCCGTGGCGATCGGGCGCAGCACCTTGGTCAGCTTGGCCGACAGGTCGTCCAGCGAGTCGTAGAAGATCACCTTGTCGCGGTCGTGCGCCTGGTGGATCGCGGTGCCGCGCTCGGCGACGAGCACCACGCGCCGGCTGAGCGCCTGGGCCAGCCCCACCTCGTAGTAGCAGCTCGGCCGCTCCAGCGTCAGGTCGGCCACCACCACCCGCGCGCGACGCAGGTCGCGGCGGGCGTGGTCGAGGTCGAACGGCATTTCCGCGTGCAACCGGTCGGCCGGCAGCAGCGCTGCCAGCCCCAGCGTGGCCGTGACCCGCTCGATGGCGGCGCGGCGGCGCTCGTACGCCGGGTCGGAACCCACCGGCATGATCACGTAGACGATGGGTGTCACGGTGCATCCCCTCCGTCCGCGCCGGTGCCACTGAACGGCGAGATCTGGTCGAACACGGCGTCATGGCTGATCACCGCGAACGCTACCGTCACCACCAGGATCCCGCGAAGAGCACCCGGAACGCCCTCGGGATGAAATATTCGGCACCCGAGGAGCTCAGCGCCAACGTGTGGCGCAGCCGGCCGGTCGGGACCTTGCTGACCGCCTGCTGGTCCTGGAGGTCTTCCCACTCGCGCTCGAACGGGCGGTAAGACCGGGCGGCGGACGGCCCGCTCGGCCCGTCGAAGACGATCAGCGGGGCCATCTCGTTGAGGATGCGGAACTTTGCCGCGTTGAGCGACTTGAAGTCGCTGATCTGCTGGATCCAGTACGTGCACAGCAGGATCGCCGCCACCGACAGCACGAGCACGCCGCCGAGCCCGACCAGCACATACGACGGGCGGGACGTGGACCACGTGAGGACGCCGCCGATCGCGAGGAGCGTGGCGACGAGGATCGAGTAGTTCCACCGGTTCAGCGCGAGCCGCCGGTCGGTCACCCGCTCCGTGGTCGCGTGGTAGAGGCGAAACTCTTCGAACGAAACCGGCTCCGGCGGCACCGGCTGCTGCGGCACCGGCTGCTGCGGCACCGGCTGCTGCGGCACCGGCTGCTGCGTCATCGGCGGCCCTCCCTACCCACCGCGACCCTACCGCCCTCCCACGACATCAACTGCCGACGATCAAAGCGGCACCACGTCGATGCCGAGCCCCTCGTAGCGCTCGGGGGCCAGTGTCACGACCGGCTGGTCGGTGCCGAGCGCGCGGAGCGCCGCGTGCGTCCCTGCCCAGTCGAGCGAGGGATCGGCGGTCCGCACGGCGTCGAGCGTCGCATCGCGGATCAGCTCGCGCACTGTCACGGCGCCCGGCGGAGCCGACGCGACAAGGTCGGCCACATGCGCGGCGATGGAATGGTGGGCGGTGGTCGCCTCGGCCAGGCAGAGCGCCGGGACGTCGAGCTTGGACCCGCCCACCACCGCGCTGTGGATCAGCCACGACAGGCCCCGGCGGGGATGCTCGCCGGCCGTGCCGGTGAGGCCCGCGACGAGCGCGAGATCGTCGAGCACGAAGCCCGTCTGCTCGCTCACGAAGACCGTGCGGCCATGTGCTCGGCCAGAGCCTCTTCGGCGACGCGGAGAAGAACCTGGTGTGGATCGCGGTCGTCGGCGACGTCGCGGAGGCGGGCCGCCGTCTGCTGGATGGCATCCGCGACCGGTCGGGGAGAGGGGTAACGCCCGGTCGTCTCCCGCACCCAAGCCAGGGCGGCCCCGTGCGCCTGCAGGACAGCGCCGGTCCGGCGGGTCGCCACGTCCAGCGGGCCGCAGATCCGCTCCACGAGGGCCAACGCCCTGGCGCGATCCTCGACCGACTGCGCGTGGGGTGGCGTGGAATCGGGGTACGTAATTCGCATGCGGGGAGGCTACGACTGCGGTCCGACATGCGCAGCCCCGCGAACGCCGATCAAGGACTGCACCCCCAACCTACCGATGGGGTGCGCTCACACGCACCCCTTGTCGGCCAGCCGGCGCAGCCCCTTGGCAGTACGCGGGCTGGGACTTCTCTCATCGGTCCCGCTCTCTCAGCGGCTTGGACTTCATCCTTTCCCGAGCGGGCTTCGCGTACGTCCGCCAGGTGGCGTATTCACGTCGGATGCAAATTGCGCGCTGGCGGAGAGTGGCGCGGGCCGAGTGCGGGCAATACCAGTGGCGCCGCCGCCGGCGAAGAGGGCAGCCATCCCGTCCACGCCGCCGGCGGCGGTGCTGGCCACCCGCCGGCGCGACTCATCGCGTCGAGGAGGCCTGCGCCGGTAAGCGGCCGCCGACCAAACAAGATCCAGATGTGAGCTACCGCGGCGTCCGCGGTGGTCCGGACCGTTGCTCCCGCGGCCTCACCCTCCGCGGTGGCCAAGGTCCCCGTCCCCGGTCGCACGTCGCCCTCCGCGTGATCGTGCTCTGCGCAGGACATGAGCTGCCCACCAAGCAGGGCCACGTCCGCTGACGGTGGGCTCAGCCACGCGGTCCGGACCGAGACCCAATCTTGGAGGTCAGCCGACGCGGTGGCGGGTGCGGCGCGGGTTGGCGATCCGCAGATCCGCGTCGATCTTCGCCACCGTGGCGAGCAGGTGGGGGAGCAGGTCACGGCGGATGGACTCCACCGAGTTGCGGCTGGCGTGCACCGAAACGTTGGCCGCGCCGATGACGGCGCCCGCGCGGTCGCGGATCGGGGCGGCGACCGAGCGCAAGCCCTCCTCGAGCTCCTGGTCGACGATCGCGTAGCCCTGGGCGCGCACCTTGCGCAGCTCCGTGCGCAGCGCGGCGGGCGTGGCCACCGTGCGGGCGGTGAGGCGGGACAGTTTCACCCGATCGAGGTACCCCTCCAGGTCCTCGTCGGGCAGCCCGGCCAGCAGCACGCGGCCCATCGACGTGGCGTACGCCGGGAAGCGTGTGCCCACGTTGATCGCGACGGTCATGATGCGGGAGGTGGGTACGCGGGCGACGTAGACCACGTCGTCGCCGTCCAGCACGCACACCGATGACGACTCGTGCACCTGGGCGACCAGGCGCTCCAGGTGCGGCTCGGCCACCTCCGGCAGCGAGAGGCTCGACAAGAACGCGTAGCCCAGCTCCAGCACCCGCGGCGTGAGGCTGAAGAGGCGGCCGTCGGTGCGCACATACCCCAGATCGGTGAGGGTCAGCAGGAAGCGGCGGGCGGCGGCGCGGGTCAGGTCGCAGATGCGCGCCACCTCGCTGAGCGTCAGCTCAGGGTGCTCGGCGTCGAACGCGCGGATGACGGCCAACCCGCGCTCCAGCGACTGCACGAAGTGGGCCTCCCGCCCCACGTCCGTCACGCATCCCCCTCAAGCTCGTCGAGCACACGCTGTGCCACCGCCAGCGCGCTGTTCGCGGCCGGCACACCAGCGTAGACGGCCGTGTGGAGCAGCACCTCGCCGATCTCGGCGGCGGTGAGGCCGTTTCGGCGGGCCGCGCGTACATGCATGGCCAGCTCCTCCTCGCACCGCAGGGCAGCCAGCACGGCGAGCGTGACGCAGCTGCGGGTGCGGCGGTCCAGCCCGTCGCGGCCCCACACCGCACCCCATGCGTACCGGGTGATGAACTCCTGGAACGGTGCGGTCAGCGGCGTCGTGCCGGCGATCGCGCGGTCGACGTGCGCGTCGCCGAGCACCTCGCGGCGCACGCCCATTCCGCGTTCGAAGTCAGTCACTTGCGCCCCCCCAGATGGTCGACGATCAGCGCGGTCACCACGTCGACCTGCTCCACATTGGCCAGATGGGCGGCCTCGCGCACCAGCGCGAGCCGCGCGCCCGGCACGGCCGCCGCGATGTCCGCGCCGTGCGAGGGCAGGATCGCCGGGTCGTCGGCGCCGTGCAGGACCAGCGTCGGCGCCGTGATGCGGGGCAGCACCGGGGTGAGGTCGAGCGTCTGGATGACGTCGCAGCAGGACGCGTACCCCTCGGCGGGTGTGGCGGCGAGCATCGCGCGCAGCCGGGCGACCAGCTCCGGCTCGCGGTGCGCGTACTCCGGCGTCAGCCACCGGCTCACCACCACCTCGGCGATCGCCGCGGTGCCCTCGGCCCGTACCGTGGCCGCGCGCCGCGCCCAAGACTCGGGCGCCGCCGGCCGCGCCGACGTGCAGCACAGCACCAGGCGGTCGATCCGCTGCGGCGCGTGCGCCGCCAGCCACATGCCGACCATGCCGCCCAGGGAAAGACCACAAAAATGGGCCCGCGCGACTCCGAGCTCGTCGAGCAGCGCCAGCACATCGCCACCAAGATCCCCGATTGTGTACGGGCCATGCGGCACCGCCGAGCGACCGTGCCCACGCGTGTCGAAACGGACCACGCGGAAACGCCGCGCCAGCGCGGGCAGCTGCGGCTCCCACATGTCCACTGTGGTGCCGAGCGAGTTGGCGAGCACGAGCACCGGCGCGCCGGCCGGACCATCCACGATGGAGTAGACGGTCATTGCCGCTGCCCGTGCCGTTTGAGTGCGCGGTCGGTCAGCGCCGGCGCGGCACCCAGGTACGACGCCGGGTCCAGCAGAGCGGCCAGCTCGGCCGCCTCCACGTGGCCGGACAGCGCCTCGGCGAGCGGGCGCCCGCTGGCGACCGCCTCGCGGACAAGGTCGTGTGCCTGGCTGGCGCCCAGCTTCGGCGCGAGCGCGGCGCTGACCCGCTCCGCCAGCAGCGCGCCCCCGGTCAGGTCGAGGTTGGCCCGCATCCGGGCGGGGTCGGCGCGCAGGTGCGCCAGGCAGCGAGCCAGCCAGTGCGCGGCCGAGCCGGCCGAGCGCAGCAGCCCGGTCAACGGCGCCCACTCCGCGTGCCACGCGCCGGCCGCCCGCTGGTGCTCGTGCCCCATGGACCCCAGCAGCGTGGCGACCAGGCCGGGTGCCTGTGCGGCGCACGCGCGGGCCGAGATGGCGGCGACCGGGTTTTGCTTGTGCGGCATGCTGGACGAGCCGCCCGGCTGCCCCTCGGCGAGCTCACCGACCTCGGTCTGTGCGTACAGCACGACGTCGCCGGCCACCTTTCCGACCACGCCGCACGCGGTGCCGAGCGCGCCGGCGAGGTCCGCGACGCGCGTGCGGTCGGCGTGCCACGGCAAGGCGGGCGCGGGCAGGCCCAGCAGCGCCGCCACCCGTTCCACGATGGACGGTGAGCCGAAGGCGGCGAGCGTGCCGGCCGCGCCGCCCAGTTGGACGGCCAGGCCGGTGTCCCGCAGCGCGGCGAGCCGGTCGGCGGCACCGTCCAGGGCGTCCATCCAGCCGGCCGCCACGAGCCCGAACGTGGTCGGCAGCGCCTGCTGCATCAGCGTGCGCGCGGCGACCGGGGTGTCCCGGTGTGCCTGCGCGAGCCCGGCGGCGGCGCTGGCCGCGGTGGACAGGTCGGCGACGATCAGGCCCAGCGCCTGCCGGGCGATGAGCATCGCGGCCGAGTCGAGGATGTCCTGGCTGGTGGCGCCGCGGTGCACGTGGTGGGCCGAGGCGGGGGAGACGGCCGCCCGCAGCGCGCGGACCAGCGGCACGACCGGGTTGCCCGACTCGGCGGCCGCGGCGCCGAGGGCGGAGACGTCGAGGTCAGCGGCCTTGATCTGCTCGACCGCCTCCGGAGGTGCGCCGCCGGCCGCGGCCAGTGCCGCCTCGACCTCCAGCATCGCCCTCAGCCACGCCTGATCGCCGGTCGCCTCGCGCACCGGGCCGGCGGCGAGCACGCCGTCGAAGAGGCCCGGCGGGTCAGATCGCGAAGAAGACTGTCTCATCGTCGCCCTGCAAGCGGATGTCGAACCGGTAGCCGGTCTGGTCCGGCACCGCCAGCAGCGTGGCCCGCCGTGCCTCGGGCACGCTCGCCAGCACGGCGTCGGCCGCGTTCGCCCGCTGCTCGTCCGCGAAGTAGATCCGGGTGACGACCCGGTGCAGCAGCCCGCGGGCGAAGACCGACACGTCGATGTGCGGTGCCTGCGGGGCGCCGTCCGGGCCGGGCACCGGTCCCGGCTTGAGGGTGCGTATCCCGTACCGTCCACTGTCGTCGGTCGGGCAGCGGCCGAAGCCCCGGAAGCCGGCGACCGCGCCGCGTGGGTCGTCGGGGTGGTCGAAGCGGCCGTCGGGATCTGCCTGCCAGGTCTCGATGAGCGCGTCCGGGATCGGCTCACCCGCGCCGTCGGTGACCACACCGTGCAGCCACAGTGCGCCCGCCACGCCCTCGGCGACCACGTCCGGCCCGTCCGGCCAGGGCAGTCCGATCGACAGGTACGGCCCGACGGTCTGCGAAGGCGTGGTGTTCACGACTCCTCCATCGGGGTCGCCTCGCGTCCACGTAGGACGATGTCGAACTCGAAGCCCAGCGCCCACTCCTCGACCGTCTCGGCCAGGTCGAAGCGGGACACCATGCGGTGCCTGGCCGCCTCGGGCACCGAGTTGTAGATGGGGTCGTGCGGGAAGAGTGGGTCGTCGGGGAAGTACATCTGGGTGACCAGCCGCTGGGTGAACGCGCGGCCGAAGACCGAGAAGTGGATGTGCGCCGGCCGCCAGGCGTTGAAGTGGTTGCGCCACGGGTACGCGCCGGGCTTGATGGTGACGAAGCGGTAGCGCCCCACCGAGTCGGTCAGCGCCCGGCCCACCCCGAGGAAGTGCGGGTCGATCGGGCTGTCGTGCTGGTCCCACTTGTGCAGGTAGCGGCCGCCGGCGTTGGCCTGCCACACCTCGACGAGCGTGTCCGGCACCGGCCGGCCGTCGCTGTCGCGCACCTGCCCGTGCACGATGATCCGCTGGCCCTGCGCCTCGCCACCGGCGTGGTGGGTGAGGTCGGCGTCGGCGGCGGTGACCCGCCCCTCGCCCAGCAGCGGCCCGGTGACCTCGGTGAGCGTGTGCGGCAGCAGCAGCGGCGCCTGGGCGGGGGCGCGCAGGAGGGTCGACTTGTAGCCGGGCGACAGCAGTGGGGGTGGGTGCCGGTGCCGTCCGGGCGGTACCCGGGCACGGCGAGCCGGCCAGCGGCGGTCATGGCGAAGGCCTCCTCACAGAGTCAATCTTGCCGTTCCAGCAGCCGCAGCGCGGACAACTCCGCCGCGCTCGGGTCGGGCGTGACGCGCAGCGACGGCGCGACGGCCAGCGGCCAGCCGGTGGCCTCGACCGCGTGCGCCGGCTCGACGCCGGGGTGCACCTGGGTGAGCGTGAGCTCGGCGGTGCGCGGGTCCGGCTCCAGCACGCCCAGGTCGGTGATGACCAGCACCGGGCCGCGGCCGGTCAGGCCGAGTTTGCCGCGGTCGCCCGGCCCGCCGCCATATCCGACCGACGTGACGAAGTCGACCCGCTCCACGAACGTGCGCGGGCTGTGCTTGACGATCACGATGACCTCGCGGCAGGAGGCGGCGATCTCCGGCGCGCCGCCGGCGCCGGGCAGGCGCACCCGCGGGTCGCGGTAGTCCTCGCCGATCACCGTGGTGTTGATGTTGCCGTACCGGTCGATCTGCGCCGCGCCGAGAAAGCCCACGTCGACCCGGCCGGGCTGCAGCCAGTAGTTGAAGATCTCCGGCACCGAGACGACCGCGTCGGCGGTCTCGGCCAGCACGCCGTCACCGATCGACAGCGGGAGCGTGGCCGGCTTGGCGCCGATCGTGCCGGACTCGTAGATGAGCACCAGGTTGGGCGCGTGCGTGCGGCGGGCCAGGTTGGCAGCGGTGCTGGGCCGGCCGATGCCCACGAAGCAGCGGTCGCCGTCGCGCAGCGCGCGCGCCGCCGCGACGGTCATCATCTCGTCAGCGGACCAGCTCACGTGACCCGTACCCGATCCAGGACGTGCTCCTTCAGCCAGGCCGTGAACGTCTCCCGGTCGCGGCTTATCGCGTCCCACGCCTGGTAGTACTCGTTGTCCCGCTCGCTGTAGCCCATCGCGTACGACGGGTGGGCGCCGCCGGGCACCTCGGCGACGTAGCTGACCGCCCAGGTGGGCAGGATCACCGCGCCGGGGCGCGGGTCGAGCTCGTCGACGATCTCCTCGACGGTCACCAGCGAGCGGCGCGAGGCGAGCACGACCTCCTTGTGTACGCCCGTGATGCCCCACATCTGCACGTTGCCCGCGCGGTCGGCCCGCTGGGCGTGCACGATGCCGACGTCGGGGTTGAGGGCCGGCACGGCGGTGAGCACCTCGCCGGTGAACGGGCACGTGATCGGCTTGATGGTCGCGGTCTGCGCGGGCAGGTCCGTGCCGACGTACCCCCGCAGCACCGCGAACGGCAGCCCTGTCGCGCCGGCCACGTACCGGTTGGCCATGCCGGCGTGGCTGTGCTCCTCGATCTCCAGCGGCGCCGGCCAGCCGCGCTGCACGGCGTCGCGGAAGCGGTGCAGGGAGCCGACGCCGGGGTTACCGGCCCAGGAGAAGACGAGCTTGCGGGCACACCCGGCGCCGATCATCTGGTCGTAGACGACGTCCGGCGTCATCCGCACCAGCGTGAGATCGCGCCGCCCCTGCCGGATGATCTCGTGTCCGGCCGCCACCGGGATGAGGTGCGTGAACCCCTCCAGGGCCACGGTCGCCCCGTCGCGGACCAACTCGGCGATCGCGTCGGGCAGCGAGGCTATGACCCCCATACGACCTTCCTCGACCTATGCGTACCTGTGCGGTGCTAGAACTTTAGTTCGCAATCCGCACGCTACGACCGTGGCAGAGCGCTGTCAACGAGTCACTCCATACTTCAGAACCGTGGCGTTGACGTGAGCGTGGTCACGCCGTACGTTCACGATGAGAACCGCCGTTCGTATACCGTACGCACTCCCGGAGGTCCCCTTGCGCCGGTCCTTCGCAGTCCTTTCTGTGGTCGCAGCCCTGCTGGGCGCCGCGGCATGCGGGTCGTCCGACTCCCCGTCGAGCCCCGCCGACGAAGGCAGTCCCACCAAAGTCACGGTCGGCGTGATTCCGATCGTCGACGTCGCACCGATCTACCTCGGTAAGGAGAAGGGCTTCTTCTCCAGCCGCGGCATCGACCTCACGATGGAAAGCGGCCAGGGTGGGGCCGCGATCGTGCCGGGCGTGCTCAGCGGCCAGTTCCAGTTCGGCTTCAGCAACGTGACGTCGCTGATGCTCGCGCAGACCCAGGGCGTGCCGATCAAGGTAGTGGCCAACGGTGTGGCCTCGACCGGCAAGGACGGTGGCGACTTCGGTGGCGTGACCGTCAAGGGCGACAGCCCGATCCAGTCCGCCAAGGACCTGGCCGGCAAGAAGGTCGCGGTCAACACGCTGAAGAACATCGGCGACACCACCGTGCGCGAGTCGGTCCGCAAGGCCGGCGGCGACCCCAGCACGATCAGCTTCGTCGAGATCGGCTTCCCGCAGATGCCGGCCGCGCTCGCCGAGGGCCAGGTCGACGCGGCCTGGGTGGTCGAGCCGTCCCTGTCGGTCATCAAGGCACAGGGCGGCCGGGTCGTCGCGTGGAACTACGTGGACGCCGCGCCCGACCTCACCGTCGCCACCTACTTCGCCTCCAACAAGCTCATGCAGGAAAACCCCGACCTGGTCAAGCGCTTCACCGAGGCGATGAACGAGTCGCTGACCTACGCCTCCGCGCATGCCGACGAGGTGCGGCAGGTGCTGGGCACGTACACGCAGATCGACCAGAAGACCCGCGACGCGATCACGCTGCCGCAGTGGCCGACCGAGATAAACAAGGCGTCGATCGAGACGCTGGCGACGCTGGGCAAGAACGACGGCGTCTTCGGTGACAAGACGCCCGACCTCAGCCAGCTGTTGCCATGACACGAGCGGTACGGGCGACGCCGGTGATCCTGGGACTCTCCGGGCTCACCGGCCTCCTCCTGCTCGTGGAGCTGCTGCCGTACACCGGGGTGGTGTCGGCGGACTACCTGCCGCCCACGCACCGCATCGCCGCCGCGCTCGGCGACGAGCTCGCCGAGGGCGCCTTTTGGGCCGCGCTGTGGGACACCCTGCTGGCCTGGGCGATCGGGCTGACCATCGCCGTGGTCGCCGGCATCGTGGTCGGCATCGTGATCGGGGCGGTCCCCGTGCTGCGGGCGCTGACCGCCTCGACGATCGAGTTCCTGCGACCGATCCCGTCGGTCGCGCTGATCCCGCTCGCCGTCCTGCTCTACGGCACGGAGATCCAGTCCACGCTCATGCTCGTCGTGTACGCCTCGTTCTGGCAGGTGCTGATCCAGGTGCTCTACGGGGTGCAGGACGTCGACCCGGTCGCCGAGGAGACCGCGCGCAGCTTCGGGTTCAGCCCCTGGTACCGCGTGCGGTACGTGCTGTGGCCCACCGCCCTGCCGTACGTGATGACCGGCATCCGCCTGGCCGCCGCGGTGGCCCTCGTGCTCGCGATCACCGCCGAGCTGGTCATCGGCGCGCCGGGGCTCGGCAGCCGCATCGCCGTCGCGCAGAGCTCCAACGCGGTGGCGAACATGTACGCGCTGATCGCCGTCACCGGCCTGCTCGGCGTGGCCATCAACCTCGCCGCCCGCGGCGTCGAGCGGCTCCTGCTCTCCTGGCACCAGTCCGTGCGCGGGGAGGTCCTGATATGAGCCGCGTCCTCACGAAGGTCGGGCTGGCGGTCGCGCTGCCGGCCGTCCTGTTCGCCATCTGGTGGGTCGCCACCGAGGGCAGCGACAACTTCTACGTGCCGCCGCTGCGCGAGATCCTGCAGACCTTCCCCGACGTCTGGACGTGGGACCGCATCCGCGCCGACGTGCTGCCCAGCCTGATCCGCCTCGCCGTCGGCTACACGATCGCCGTGTTCGCCGGCGTGGCCCTGGGCCTGCTGGTCGGCGGCAGCCGCCGGGTACGGGCCGTGCTGGAGCCGGTGCTGGAGTTCTTCCGGGCCATCCCGCCGCCGGTTCTGGTGCCGGTCATCATGCTCTTCGCCGGAATCGGTGACACGATGAAGGTCGTGGTCATCGCGGCGGGCTGCGTGTGGCCGATCCTGCTCAACACCGTCGAGGGCGTCCGGGCCGTCGACAGCGTTCTCGCGGACACCTGCCGGTCGTACGGCATCACCGGCGCCAACCGCGTGCGCCACCTCGTGCTCCGCTCGGCCAGCCCGCAGATCGCGGCCGGCATGCGGCAGGCACTGTCGATCGGCATCATCCTTATGGTCATCAGCGAGATGTTCGCCGCCAGCAACGGGCTCGGCTTCACCATCGTGCAGTTCCAGCGCAGCTTCGCGATTCCCGACATGTGGAGCGGCATCCTGCTGCTGGGCCTGCTCGGCCTCGCCCTGTCCGTCCTCTTTCGACTCGTGGAGAGCCGGGCACTGGCCTGGTACCACGGCCAGCGCCGCGCCCAGCGCGGACCGTCCTGAAAGGACAACGCACGATGCTGCTCGACGTCCGCGGCCTCAAGAAGGTGTACGAAGGCCGCCAGCGCCCGGTCGAAGCGGTACGCGACCTGACGTTCGGCCTCGACGCGGGCGACCTCGTGTGCCTGGTGGGCCCGTCCGGCTGCGGCAAGACCACGCTGCTCAAGTGCATGGCCGGGCTGTTGACGCCGACCGCTGGCGAGGTGCGGCTGCGGGACAAGGTGGTCAGCGGGCCGCCGCCGGGCATGGCCGTTGTATTCCAGGAGTACGGGCGCAGCCTGTTTCCGTGGATGAGCGTGCGGGACAACGTGGACCTGCCGCTGCGCAACAAGCGCGTGGCGCGCAAGCTGCGGCAGGACCTCGTGGCGCAGGCGCTGGAGTCCGTGGGCCTTTCCGACGCCCACCACGCGTACCCGTGGCAGCTGTCCGGCGGCATGCAGCAGCGGGTGGCGATCGCGCGTGCGGTCGCGTACCAACCGGATGTGCTTTTGATGGACGAGCCGTTCGCGGCCGTCGACGCGCAGACCCGGGCGGACCTGGAGGATCTGATCCGCGACCTGTGGCGCAAGCTGGGCGTCACGATCCTGTTCGTCACACACGACATCGACGAGGCGGTCTACCTCGGGCAACGTGTGATCATCCTGTCCTCCTCGCCCACCGTGGTGCGCGAGGAGCTCGACGTCGACCTGCCCGACCGGCGCGACCAGCTGACCACGCGGTCAGACAGCCGTTTCACGGAGCTGCGCTCCCACGTGTACGCGCAGATCCAGGCCGCCAAGAGAGAGTCCACAGTGGGGAGTCATGATGTTGCTCGACCAACCGACCTGGCAAAGCAGGTTCTTCAGTAACGGCTGGATTTCCGGCGACGGCGGCGACGCGGCCGTGGTCGAGCCGGCCACCGGTACGGAGCTCGGCCGCGTGGGCATCGCCACCCCGGCCGACGTGGGCGCCGCGGCCCGCGCCGCGGCCGCCGCACAGGTGGAGTGGGCGGCCCTGCCACACCCCGCGCGTGCCGCCGTGCTGCGCAAGGCGGGTGACCTGTGGCAGGAGAACGCCCAAGAGGTGCGTGACTGGATCGTGCGCGAGACCGGCGCCGTTCCGCCAAAGGGCGACTTCGAGATCGGCGTGGCCGCGCAGGAGTGCTACGAGGCGGCGGCGCTGCCCTCCCGCCCGTACGGCGAGCTGCTGCCCAGCCTCGACGGGCGCCTCAGCATGGCGCGGCGGGTGCCGGCCGGCGTGGTCGGTGTCATCTCGCCCTTCAACTTCCCGCTGATCCTGTCGATCCGCTCGGTCGCGCCCGCGCTCGCGCTCGGCAACGCGGTCCTGCTCAAGCCCGACCCGCGCACCGCGGTCAGCGGCGGCCTGCTGCTAGCCGGCATCTTCGCCGCGGCCGGGCTGCCCGAGGGCCTGCTGCACGTGCTGCCAGGCGGCCCCGACGTGGGCGAGGCGGTCATCGCGGACCCGCGGGTACGCGTCGTGTCGTTCACCGGATCCACGCGCGCCGGCCGCCGGGTGGGCGAGGTGGCCGCCGCCAACCTGACCCGCGTGCACCTGGAGCTGGGCGGCAACTCGGCGCTGGTGGTCCTCGACGACGCCGACCTCGACCGGGCGATATCGGCCGGCGCGTGGGGCTCGTTCAACCACCAGGGCCAGATCTGCATGACCACCGGCCGCCACCTGGTGCACGAGTCGATCTACGACGAGTACGTGGAGCGCCTGGCGAAGAAGGCCGACGCGCTGGAGCTCGGCCCGGTCATCGACGCCGGTCAGCGCGACAAGATCCACGCGCTGGTGACCGGCAGCGTGGAGCGGGGCGCGCGGCTCGCGGCCGGCGGCACGTTCACCGGGCTGTTCTACCGCCCGACGGTGCTCGCCGAGGTCACGCCGGAGATGCCGGCCTACGCCGAGGAGGTCTTCGGCCCTGTCGCGCCGGTCGCCCGCTTCGGCAGCCTGGACGAGGCGGCGTCGCTCGCGTCCGGCACCGAGTACGGCCTCTCGCTCGGCATCATCACCCGCGACGTGACAAAGGGACTGGCGCTGGCCGACCGCATTCCCACGGGCATCGTGCACATCAACGACCAGACGGTCAACGACGAGGCGAACGTGCCCTTCGGCGGGGTCGGCGCCTCGGGGACGGGTGCCCGCTTCGGCGGTGCGGCCGCCAACGTCGAGGCGTTCACCGAGACCCGCTGGGTAACTGTCCGTGGCGACGTACCGACATATCCTTTCTGAGATGCAGGCGTTCATTGTTGACGGTGTCCGTACACCGTTCGGAAAGTATGGCGGTTCGCTGTCTGGTGTGCGGCCGGACGACCTCGCGGCGCACGTCGTTCGGGAGCTGACCCGCAAGCAGCCGTCCGTGGACTGGGCGGCGGTCGACGACGTCGTGCTCGGCTGCGCCAACCAGGCCGGCGAGGACAACCGCAACGTGGCCCGCATGGCCCTGCTCCTGGGCGGCCTGCCGGAGCAGGTGTCCGGCACGACCGTCAACCGGCTCTGCGGGTCCGGCCTCGACGCCGTCGCCACCGCCGCGCGGGCGATCCGCGCGGGCGAGGCGCACCTCGTGGTGGCCGGCGGCGTGGAGAGCATGAGCCGGGCGCCGTTCGTGATGCCGAAGGCGGGCAGCGCGTTCTCCCGTAACGTCGAGATCTTCGACACCACGATCGGCTGGCGGTTCGTCAACAAGCTGATGCGCGACGGCTGGGGTGTCGACTCGATGCCCGAGACGGCGGAAAACGTGGCCGCCGAGTACAGCGTGAGCCGTGAAGCACAGGACGAGTTCGCGCTGCGGTCGCAGGAGCGGGCGGCGAAGTCGCGCGGGCGGCTGGCGCTCGAGATCGCCCCGATCGAGGTACCGGCGGGGCGCGGCGCCACCCGCGCCGTCGAGGTGGACGAGCCGCCGCGGGAGACGTCGCTCGAGCGGCTGGCCGCGCTCCCAACCCCGTTCCGCGAGGGGGGCACCGTCACCGCGGGCAACGCCTCACCGGTCAACGACGGCGCGGCCGCGCTGCTGGTGGCCAGCGAGCAGGCGGTCGAGCGGTACGGGCTGACGCCGCTGGCCCGCGTGGTCGGCGGCGCGAGCGCGGGCGTGCCTCCGCGGATCATGGGTATGGGGCCGGTGCCGGCCACCCGCAAGCTGCTGGACCGGCACGGCCTGGGGATCGCGGACGTCGATGTGGTGGAGCTCAACGAGGCGTTCGCCGCACAGGCGGTGGCCGTGCTGCGCGAGCTGGGCCTGCCTGTCGACGCCGACCACGTCAACCCCAACGGCGGCGCGATAGCGCTCGGCCACCCGCTCGGGGCGAGCGGTGCGCGGCTTGCCCTGACCGCAGCGGTCGAGCTGGGACAACGTGGGACGCGTCGGGCGTTGTGCACCATGTGCATAGGGGTTGGCCAGGGGATCTCTCTCCTGCTGGAGGCGCCCTAGCGGTAGGGTGATCGCGAACTTCTCTCACGGCCGGACCCCGAAGGCGGATCATGGAACAGCCGCGCGACCTCTCGACGGAAATCGACCTGAGCCGTCCGAGCGCGGCCCGGGTGTACGACTACTTCCTCGGCGGGGCGCACAACTTCGAGATCGACCGCCGCCTCGCCGAGCAGATCGCCAGCCTCACGCCCAACCTCGCCGACACGATGCGGGCCGGCCGGTCGTTCCTGCGCCGCGCGGTGCGCGCCGTCGCGGCCGAGGGCGTCGACCAGTACCTCGACATCGGCTCCGGCATCCCGACGGTCGGCAACGTGCACGAGGTCGCCCAGGCGGCCAACCCCGCCTCCCGCGTCGTGTACGTGGACATCGACCCGGTGGCCGTCATGCACAGTCGCTCCATTTTGGAGGGTGACAAGCAGACCGCGGTGCTCGAAGGCGACCTGCGCGACCCCGAGCGCATCCTCGCCGCGACCCGCAAGCTCGACCTGCTCGACTTCGACCGCCCCATCGCGGTGCTGCTCGGCGGCGTGGTCCACTTCCTGCCCGACGCCGACCGCCCGGCCGAGGTCATCGCCACGCTCCGGGCGGCCGTCGGGCCGGGCAGCTACCTGGTGATCTCCCACTCGACGTTCGAGGACCAGCCGCAGGAGATGCTCGACGCGCAGCAGCTCTCCAAGCGCACCGCCACCGAGATCACACTGCGTTCCCACGCCGAGATCACGTCGTACTTCGGCGACTTCACGCTCATCGACCCCGGGCTCGTACACCTGCCGTTGTGGCGGCCGGAGTCGCCGGGAGATGTGGACGAACACCCGGAGCGGTTCGGCGCCTTCGGCGGCGTCGGCCGCAACGACCGGGCGACCGGCTGACCGGGACGCGCTGGAGGCGACGATCGACCGGTTCGACGCGGAGGGAGTGGAGCGGTACGCGCACCTGTGGGCGCGTGCCGGGGCGGCGCTCGGCTATGTGCCGATGAGCCCGGACGAGACCGAGCGCATGCTGCACAGCCACACCCAGCGGCTGGCCGAGGCGCTGGTGGCCGAGCCGTTCACCACCGCACCCGCGCACGCAGTCGGGCGGGCGCTCGTCGACGCGCACTTCACCGCCCCGGAGTTTCTGGACCAGACGCTGCTCACCTTCGGGCGGCGGTTTCTGGAGCTTGTCGTGCCGGCGGACGGGCGCGTGCACGCCGACCGCGCGGTGGCGCTTCAGGCCGCGCTGGCCGCCGGCTACGCGCGCGGCCTGCGCGACCGCACGTTCACCCAGCAGGAACGCATCGGCCGCGCGGTCTGGTCCGCGCGCAACCAGATCGAGCATGACCTGCGGGCCAGCGAAGCCCGCTTCCGGGCGGTCTTCGCCGGCGCGGCGATCGGGATCGGCATCGCCGACATGGACGGGCGGATCATCGACGTCAACCAGGCGTTCGCCGACATGCTCGGGTACACCGTCGACGAGATGCTCGAGATCAACGTCGCCGATCTCTTCTACCCGGACGACGCGCCGGGCATGTGGGACATGTACAAGGAGATGATCGAGGGCAAGCGCGACGGGGCTCGGGTGGAAAAGCGGTACTACCGCAAGGACCGCACGATCCTCTGGACCGAGCTGGCCGTCTCGCTCATCCGCGACGAGGACGGCCAGCCGCGCTTCACCGTCGCCATGGTCGAGGACATCACCGACCGGTACGAGCTGCAGGAGCGCCTGCGCTTCCAGGCCCTCCACGACCCGCTCACCGGCTTGCCCAACCGCACCCTCTTCTTCGAACGGCTCGCCGCGGTCTTCGACGGCGCCGCCAGCCGGGTGGGCGTCTGCTTCCTCGACCTCGACGGCTTCAAGGCGGTCAACGACAGCCTCGGCCACTACGTCGGCGACGAGCTGCTCGTTGTCGTCGCGCGGCGGCTGGCCGCCTCGGTCTCGGCGCGCGGCCACCTTGTCGCGCGGATGGGCGGCGACGAGTTCGTGATCCTGGTCGAGGACTCCACCGGCACCGACGCGGCCATCGAGGTCGCCGAGGCGGCCCTCGCCGCCGTGGCCGAGCCCGTGAAGATCGACTCGCACCAGCCGCTCTCGGTCACCGCCAGCATCGGCATCGTGGAGCGGGAGGTCGACGGCACAAGCCCTACCGAGATGATGAAGGCCGCCGACACCACGCTTTACTGGGCCAAGGCCGACGGGCGGGGGCAGTGGGCGCTGTTCGACCCGGTGCGCGGCGCACACCAGCTGGCCCGCGCGGCGCTCGCGGCCGCACTGCCCGGCGCGCTCGACCGGGGTGAGTTCACATTGGAGTACCAGCCGATCGTGGGACTGGAGAGCGGGCGGCTGCGCGCGGTCGAGGCGCTCGTGCGGTGGCGCCACCCGGAGCTGGGCATGGTGCCCCCGGACCGGTTCATCGGGCTGGCCGAGGAGACCGGCATGATCGTCCGACTTGGACGGTGGGTGCTGGAGCAGGCGTGCGAACAGGGCGCGTGGTGGTACCGCGAGTTTCCCGACGCGCCGCTCGTGGTGAGCGTCAACCTCGCCGTACGCCAGGCGAACGCGCCCGGCATCGTCGAAGAGGTGGCCGGCGTGCTGGCCCGCACCGGGCTGCCGGCCGGCCAGCTCCAGCTGGAGCTCACCGAAAGCGCCGTGATGCCTACGGCTGGCGAGCCGGTGCGCTCGCTGCGCGGGCTCGCCGACACGGGCGTGCGGATCGCCATCGACGACTTCGGCACCGGCTACTCCAACCTCGCCTACCTGCGGCGGCTGCCGATCCATTCGCTCAAGCTCGCCGGGCCGTTCATCGAAGGGCTGCGCGCGGGTGGCGTCGTCGACTCGGCGAGCATGGCCGACGAGCGGATCGTCGACGCGCTGGTACGGCTGGCGCACGCCCTCGGCCTCACCGTGACGGCGGAGGCGGTCGAGACGGCCCAGCAGGCCGAGCTGCTGCGGGCGCTGGAGTGCGACACCGGGCAGGGACTGCTCTTCGGCGGCGCCACATCCGCCGACGACATCACGGCGCGGTTGCGGTCAACCCGCTGAAGAGGCAGAAGCGCGCTCCGGGGGTGTCGTGATCGCCGCCTGAATGGGATGCTGTCGGCTGGTTGGCACGGTTCCGTGGAGGTCGGAGCCGATCCAGGGGGAGCGAGGACGGCCGTGAGCGGGGAATCAGGGTCGCGTGCTGCGCCATTGCGCAAGGGCGACCCGCGCAAGCTGGGGCGGTACGAGCTGGTTGGCCGGCTCGGCGAGGGCGGCATGGGAGTCGTCTTTCTCGCCCGTGCCGCCGACGGCCGGCAGGTGGCGATCAAGATGATCCGCGCCGACCTGGAGGTCGACGAGGAGTTCCGCCGCCGCTTCCGCAGCGAGGTCAACCGGGCTCGCCAGGTGCCGCCTTTCTGCACCGCCGAGGTGCTCGACGCCGACCCCGACCACGAGCGGCCCTACCTCGTCGTCGAGTACGTCGACGGCCCCAGCCTTTCCGCGGTGGTCGCCGAGCGCGGCCCGCTCAGCCCCGCCAACCTGCACGCGCTCGCCATCGGCATGGCCACCGCGCTCACCGCCATCCACGGCGCCGGCGTCATCCACCGCGATCTCAAGCCCAGCAACGTTCTGCTCCCGCCCGGCAGCCCGAAGGTCATCGACTTCGGCATCGCGCGGACGGTCGAGCCGACGAGCCAGCACACCGCGACGAACCAGTGGCTGGGCACGGTGGCGTACATGGCGCCGGAACGCTTCGGCGACAACGCGAGCGCGGTCATCACGCCGGCGGCGGACGTGTTCGCCTGGGGTGCGGTGCTGGCCTACGCGGGCACCGGCCGTACCCCTTTCGCGGCCGAGTCACCGCCGGTCGTCGCCGCCCGCATCCTGACCCAGCCGCCCGACCTGACCGGCCTCGTGCCGCCGCTGCGTGACCTTGTCGAGCGCACGCTCGCGAAGGACCCGGCCGCCCGCCCCACCGCCCGCGAGCTGCTCGACCTGCTGCTGGCCGCCGGTCCCGACCGCCAACCCGCCGTGGCCGCCGCCCTGGCGCGGCAGCCGGGACTGCTGCTCGCGGCCGAGGAGGCGCAGGCGGCGACCGAGCAGCGTCCGGAGCACGCGATGACGGCGGCGGCCGTACCCCCGGAGCTTGAAACCGTCGCCGCCGGTGAGACGGAGGTGGCCCCCGTCGCGGCACCGGCCACCAGGCCGGCGGCGTGGTCTGCCTCTACCCGGGAGGCGACGCCACCGCCACCGCCCGCGCCCGCGGCCAGGGGTGGGAGCCGCTGGGGTCGCATCGCGAACGTCGCGATGGCACTGGCCGTGCTCGTGACCTCGCTGACCGTGGCCGGCATCGCGAGCGGCGTGCTGCCCTTCGGCGACGGCGGCACCCCGTCCGGCTCGGCAACCACCGCCACCTCCGCCGCCCCCGCGCCTACGACCACCGCCCCCGCGACGCCCTCCCCGTCACCGCCCGCCAGCGAGGTCGTCATGCAGGACCCGCTGGACAAGCCCAAGCTGTGGCTGCTGCGCGAAGACCAGGGCGAGCTCACCACCTGCACGTTCGAAGACGCCCTGGTGATCACCCGCGACAAGCAGGGCCCGTACCGCTGCCCGGGCCCGATGGACCCGTTCACCGACTTTTCGATGACGGTGGACGTGCGCCTGCGCGACGAGGGTGCGTGCGCGGCGATGTGGTTTCGCTTCGTGGGCAAGGCCGGCTATCTCGTGCGCATCTGCCCGGAGGCATTCCACGTGAGCACCCACGGCGTCGAAGACGGCAAAAAGGTGCTGCCGCTGCGGACAATGCCGTTTACCACGCCGATCCCGCTGGACACGGCGACCCGCGTGGGCATCTCGATGCAGGGCACGACAATCACACTTGAACGCGACGGCCAGCAGGTGGGCACGGTCCAGGACAGCACATTCACAGTGGGCCGGGTGGTGCTCGGCATCTACCCGGAGACGCAGGACCACGAGCCGCCTTTTACGGTCGCCTTCAGCAATGTCGAGGTCCGCACTTTCACCGGCTAGTGCGGTGACACTGTGGTTCGCCGGGTTCCCCGGCGAACCAGGCCCTGCCAGGCGCAGGGCTTCTGGGTCCGCCCGCGCAGCGGGCGGACCCAGAAACGTTAGTGGTCACCGCACTGGGCCTGTTTCAGGTGAGGGTCAGGAGGAAGCTCAGCCCGTTGCGTTTCAGCTTCGACTGGTTTGACAGGTAGGAGAGCACTTCTTTAAGGGAGACGACGCCCACGCTCGCCGGCAGCACCCACTCGACCGGCATGCCGGTGAAGATGCTCACGAGAAAGGGCAGCGGGGCCGTGGTCGCCGACTTTTCGAGGATCACGAGCCCGAGGTCGCGGCGCAGGTCGCGCAGCTTGTTTTCCAGGTCGAGCAGCGCGGGACGCACGTTCGCGTCGACGTATCTGTTCAGGTGCCGCTCGAACGCGGGCTCCCAGGCGTTGACCTCGATCTCGGCGGCCATCTTGAGCAGCTCCTGCCGAAAGCGGGACAGCTGGTCGGCGCATTTGTCGCGCAGCTGGAGCACCCGGGCCGGGGTGAGGTTTTCGACGCGGGGAAGGCTCAGCTCGATCAGCTTCGTGCCGACTCGGGAGTAGGCCGGCGAGAGATCCGGAAGCAGGTCGGCGTCGTCGCCGAACCGGCTGGCGAGATGGCTCATCTTCTTGGTCAGAAACCGCTGGTGCAACGCGCTGTCGGTGAATGGCACCAGACCCATCTCCCGGCAGGCGTGCAGGGCGACGGTCATCATGAGGGACTCGGCCGCCAGGAAGGGGAGCCGCACCATCAGCTCGCCCGAAGGGTCGCGCAGCCTCGCCTCCTCGAAGGACCGGATCTCGGTCCCGTATCCCCACGCGCCAAGGACTTCCTCATAGGACTTCGGGCGCGTGGCCAGGATCTCGGGTACCGGTGCCAGCTCCCCCTGGCTGTTTCTGAGGTAGTCGAAGATGATGCCCAGCCCGGACCAGAACAGGTATTGGCCGTTGGGCAGGTACCAATGCACCTTGCCACTGTCGTCCGCGAGTCGCCTCAGCCCTTCGTTGTTGAGGTCGTCGCTGATGCTCGCCTGTATCTCCGTGCGGATGCCCGCGTCCATCACGGCGCGGCCGGGGCTGACCGACGAGTTGAAACCCAGCAGGTCCGGGCCGATCTCGGCGAAGCAGCGCAGATCCCGCAGCTCCTGGGAGAGGCGGCTGTCACGCGGGCCGGCGCCGTCGGTGCTCGGCGGGCGGAAGAAGTTGAGCTCGAGGAAGTAGATCGTGTCGAAGAGCAACGCGGCGGACAGCAGGGCCGGTGTGGGCCTCGGGTCGGCGTAGGGGAAGTACATGCAGGCCAGCTCTTTGCGCTTCAGCATGGCTCACCCCGCCCGATCGCGACTGTCAGGGTCGTGCAGGTCGGTCCGGTCTTCGACAACGGTCTTGCCGCCCTCGACGGTCGTCCGCACGAACTCGCCCATCCCGACGGAGGTGGGAAAGCGCGGCTGCTCGCCGCGCAGACACGGAAATACCACGTCCTCCAGGATTTCCGTCTCGGTGCCCTGTGTCATGCTCATGCCGCCGCTGAGCATGTTTGCCGCCTCAGGCACGCGCATGGCGTCGTCAAAGGTGTTGCCGTGAATTAGGGTCGCGAAAGCCACGCCGTCGGCCTCGCGCTCGCGGGTGCTGTGCGCCACCCAGATGGTCAGCCCGTTCGGACAGGCGAAGACGGAGTTCATCAGCGGCACGCTCTGCCAGTCGTGCTGCTCCGCGTCGCCGGACTCGTCGTCGGGCACGGCGGCCGGCAGCTCCTCCAGGCGGGCCCGCGCCAGGTCGCTGTCCACTTTGGAGAGCGAGGTGGCGACGGCCCGGTGCAGGTCCAGGTCCGAGGTGGCGCCGAGCTCGCCCGCCGGCCCGTCGCGCCCGTGCCGCACGCCCAGGTTCGTGGTCATCCACGTCACCAGCTTCTGCGTCTCGTAGTCTTCGGGCAGGCTGGCCAGGGAGTCCGTCATGGCCTGGACGAGCCGGTCCGAAGCAACAAGTGGCACCACCTGGATGGCGCGCAACCGGGTCACCAGCGACTCGTCCGCGAGGGCCTTTTCGATGTACTCGACGCCGGCGGGAAGCTGGTACGCGGCGGCCAGCTTGAGGGCCAGCCGCTTGGCCGGGTCGGTATCGGCGTCGAAGAGGAGGGCGACGTAGCGTTCGAGCACCTCGGGCGCCAGGTACCGCGCGCCGTCACCGCGCACGGCGTCCACGTCGACTGCGTCGAGGCAGGACTCGACGGCCTTGAGCACCGGCAGCTCGACCTCCCGCCGCCCCGAGCCGAAGTCGATGAGGGCGCCCAGCCCGAGGACGGAGCGCGTGCGCGCGATCGCCTGCAGGACCGACTCCGTCAGTGGCACCGTGTCGGTGTTGAGCAGCTGGATGAGATGTAGCGCCGCCGCGTCCCCGCCGAGCTTTCCGATCACGTCGAGCGCCGCGTCTCGCAGCGACTCGCGCCGGGACCGGAGAAACGGCTCCAGCGGTGCGAGGTCGTCGAGGGTGCCGAAGTCCGCGAGGGTCTTCAGGCACACCTCCTGGACCTTCGGGACCATCGAGTCGAGGGCGTCGAGCAGGTCGGCCGTCGCAGCCCGGGCGCGCAGGTGCCGGAGCATCTCCAGAAACGTCACCTGCTGCGGCGGCCGGAAGTCGGCTAGCTGTCCCGTGAGGATCGAGATGTGCGGCTCGCCGACGAAGGCCTCGAACTGCTCGCGCAGCTCCGCGAACGGAAGCTCGTGGCGTCGGCCGTCGGCCCAGGCGAGATAGTACGAGATGAACTGCCGCGAGACGTGACTGAGCATCCGCGCCAGCGGCTCGTCGCCGCCGGTCCGCTCCGCCCGCAACGACAGCTCGTAGGCCGTCCCCGCGAGCGAGATCCCTCGCTCGATCTCGGCCGCGCTGGGGAGGAACACGCGCTCCTGCCGCCCGTCGCGGGGATGGATCTGCAGGGCGTAGCCGGCCGACATCGCCGTCTCGACCCCCGACCCCGACACGGCGACCGTGCTGCGGCCGCCCCTGCCGTCGGCGAGAAACTCCAGCTCCGAGTGGTAGAGCACCAGCAGCGCCAGGTAGGCACTGTGGAGCGGGTCCTCGGTGCTGGCGGCAGCATCCGCGGTCGCGCCGCGCTCCAGCTCAGCCAGGCGCTTGACGGCGGAGTTGACCGAGACGGCGCCGAGCAGGAGCTGGGAGAAGTTGGCGACGCTCTCCGGCGTCGGCTCGGTGTTTTCCTCGTGGCCCGCGACCGACACGAACACGACGGGACTGTTTGCCAGGGCTTCTCTGGCCCGCTCGTCGGGCGTGCCGGTGGAGAGCAGGAAGGAACCGAGCACGCCGACCCGGGACGAGTGCTCGAGGCAGAAGCGCTCCACATCGGAGTGCTCGACCGGCCCGCCGCCCTTGTCGACGGCCAGGAGCATGAATTCTCGAACGCCCTGGCGCGCCTCGTCTATGCGGAGAGCGGAGGCCAAAGACGCTTCGAGAACGGTTTCCGACTGCCGCCGGATATGCAGAGAAACGTCATCCGAATCGATCAGCCGCAAAGCGTTCGTCAGCCACTGGATGAATGCGGACGGGGAATTCGTCATGGCATGTCCGTATGGAGGGCGTCAGAGGGGGAGCGCCGGGCAGCCACGACTCTATCAAGCGCAGATCATGCTTTTCCGGGCGCGAGTGTCCACTGTCGGCGGTACGACAGACGCGCCGCCGCCGAGGTCGAATGCGCGCGGGCCCGCCCGTTGTCCGCCGGCGGTACGCTTCGGCGACCCACCTCAACTCGCGGAGGGATTCGGTGCGCCGAAAGGTTGACGTCCAGTCTGTCGAGCGCAAGGCGCTCCTGATCTCGCTCCCGGTCGTGGTCGGCGGCTCAGTCCTGGCCAACCTGCTCGCATGGGACGTCAAGTGGCAGATCCCGTTGATCTTCGCCGCGCTCTACATCGTCCTGTCGCTGCTCATGGAGATCCGGGACAACCAGAAGCCGTCCACCTTCACCCACTACAACCACAGCGACGAGTTCTTCACCTCGTTCAGCCGGCTGGTGCAGTCAGCCGAGCGGCGCATCTACACCAGCTACGTGCGCAGGACCCCACCGCCGAGCTTCCAGTCGCCCGCGGCGAAGCAGTACTTCCGGGACGTCGTGCAGTGGACGAAGCGCAACCCCGGAGCCTCGTTTCACCGGATCATCGGCGTGCCCTCGACCGAGCCCTACCGCGGCGAGATGCTTCGCTGGCTGGTGCAGCACCAGCAGGAGATGCGCGGCGTCGCCAACTACCACGCCCGCGTCGTCCCCCTCGACGGCGACGTCGACGCGATCAACATCGCCATCATCGACGAGAAGGCCGTCCTGATCCTTCTGACCTCGGAAGGATCCTTCATGAGCGGCCACCGGCTCGACGCGCCCTCGTCCGTGAGTTCGTTCCGCGACTACTACAGCTCGTGGTGGACATCCGCCGAGCCGCTCGACGCGTTCCTCTCCCGGGTGAGCGGTGACCTCTCCACCCCTCCGCGGGCTCATCCGGCCTGAGTCTCCGCGGCGGGACGGTCAGGATCGTGCCGGATCATCGCGGCGCCGAGGCGGCTCGTCGAGTGCCGGATCGTGTTGCCGCGCCGGTGGCTGACCAGCAGGCCGGCGTCGCGCAGGACGGTGGTGTGGTGGCTGACCGCGGCCGTGGACACGCCGATCCGCCGGGCCAACTCGCCGTTTGTGGCCCCGCCGAAGGCCGCCAGCAGCACAAGGGCGCGGGTCTCGCCGAGCAGCCGGACCAACGCCTCGTGGCTCGCGGCAAGGCGCGGCGGCGAGGATCGGTGCGCCACCGGGTAGACCAGCACCTGCGGCAGCTCCGGGTCGAAGATGGTCAGCGGGTGAAGCCGGCAGAAGTACGACGGCACCAGGACCAGGCCGCGTCCCTCCAGATGGATGTCCCGCCTGGACGGGTGGCTCGGTACCTCAAGCACCGGCGGATCCCACCGCATCATGGGCCGAAACGTCGTGAGCAGCGCCTCGACGCCGCCGTCCTGGGCAGCACCGCGGCGCGCCGCGAGGTCGTCGTGGACGCTGCCGGCGATGGCTTCCAGGTGAGGCGAGACCGCGCAGCGGTAGTACGCCGCCAACGTGGCGCCGAGCTCGCCCAGCGCCCGCCGGCCGCCGGCCCGCAAGCCGTCCAGCCACGCGCCGGCGCCAGCTGCGCCACCGAGCCGGCCAAGCTCGGCTGCCCAGCGTCGGGCCGGCGTGTGCAGTACCGCGTCGATCCCGGCGGCCGGGCCCAGCCTGCCGACCGGCGGCGTGAGCAGATCGGGAAAGTACGCGGCGTGCGGCGCGACGGGGAACAGCTGGTGCCGGACCACTCGGGCCAGACCGCTGCGCCGCAGGTCTTCCGCCACCCGCCGTCGCCACGCGCCGAACGTGGTACGGCCGTAGCCGCCCTGTAGTGCCTGCAGGCTGTTTACCAGCTCCCACATCGCGTCATAACCGTCGAGGAGAAAAGTCTGCGCAAGGTCGTGGCCGGTGAAATGGATCCGCATCGCCCCGTCACCCCCGATGAGGCTTGAGCCACCAATTCCCAGTGGTGCGGCACGCCACTCTATCCAGATCACACAAGCTGGCTTTTCTGATTCACGCAGTTGACCTGGGTCTTTTCGCCACCGTCGAATAAACGGGCGCAGCCACGCCGCGCCCGTCCAGACGCGAAACTACTAACCGCTCGTCAGCGCCGGCCCAAAACGGTCTCGGCGAGGTCTTCGATCGTCCAGGCCACTTCCGTGGGTGCGGTGAGATGTGCGGCGTGGCCCTGGCCGCGGAGGATCTCGACCGACTGCAGGCGGGGCAGGACCTCCGCCAGCGCGTCAAGGCGCTGGCGGAGGTTCGTGGGGCTACGGTCGCCGCCGAGCAGGCAGGTGGGGACGTCCACGCCGGCGTAGCGGTCAACGCCGACCCCCAGCGCCTCGATCGCTTCGTCGTCGGTGATCTGCGCCGGTGCGAACGCCCGCAGCCGGCGCCAGGTCGAAGGACTCAGCCGGACGGCCCGGACCAGCCACCTGGGCGCCTGGACAATCTCCCGTAGATGGATGGCCATGGCCCGCCCCGGGTGGCCGGCGTCCAGAGCCGCTCGCGCGCGTAGCACCGCCTCGCCGCCCAGCGGGCTGGTGACCGCCACCGGCGGCTCGTAGAGCAACATCGCGGCGAACAGAGCCGGCCGGGCCAGCGCCGCCTCGAGGGCCACCACCGCGCCGGACGAGTGACCCACCAGCACCAGTGGCCCCTCCAGGAGCGCGCCGACGGCCAGCAGGTCGTCGACCTCGGTCGCCATCGTGTGGCCCGCCAACGCCGCACCGCCCGCGGCGTACAGCCGGCGGTGGATCCGGACGACCCGGAACCGGTGGGACAGCTTGACCGCGACCCCTTCCCACGACGAGGCATCGCTCGACCCGGGATGAACGATCAGGACCGTGGCGCCCCGCCTCCGGCCCTGGTCGATCGCCGCCACTCGGGTTCCGTCGGCGGAGGTCGCATGGAGCTCACGGGTGGTCACACGTGATCGTGGGTCCTACTTGATGAAGTCCAGGCACGCGTAGGCGGGATCCGGCGGCGGGGTCGTCCGGCCGGGGTCGGGCGGCGCGGTCAGGTCGATCAGCGTCCAGCCGGTCGAGTCGGGCTCTGACGGGGTCCAGAGGTGGGAGTCGACCACCCGGCCGCGCTCTTCGAGGGCGTCGACGATCCGGACGAAGTAGTCGACCGGGTCGCCGGAGAAGCGGGCCGCCCGCACGAACCACACCCGCTTCGCGCCAGCCAGCGCCGCGTCCACCGAGCCCGCTTGGCAGGCGTCGGCACTGGTCATCCGGAAGAAACCGGGTATCGGCAGATCGCGGCCGCCACGCCCGTACCAGTCGGCGATGGGCCGGCTGAACCGGTAGAAGATGATCACGTCACCCGGCTGCAGCCGGGCGGCGACCTCGTTGAGGATGTCGCGGCCCTGATCGCGGTAGCGCGGCTCGCGCGCCTGATGCACCCCGTCGGCGAACGACGGCGTCGCCGCCACGCCCGTCATGACGATGGCCACCGCTGCGGCCACCAGTGCCGCCACCGGCCGCCACGAGCGCTCGCCGGAGCGCAGGGTCCGCGCCGTGTGCAGAACCACCCGGACCGCCGCGTCAACACCGGCCGCCGCCGCCACAAGCATCGGCGCCAGCAGGTAGACGGCGATCCGGCCTTCCCAGGGGTAGGCGCGGAGCGCGGCCGCGCCGAGCGCCGCGACGCCCAGGCCGCCGATCAGGCCGGCCCAGATCGCCTTGCCGCGCAGCACCATCGCCACCAGGCCGGCGACCACGAGCACGAGCAAGACGAGGGGGTACCGCCAACCCAGCGGGTCGTCCGCGAAGCCCGACCACATCCGCGGCAGCCACGCCACAAACTCGGACGGACCCGCGTTTTCGGCCGGGAAGCCCTTGGGGAAGATCTGGTACTGGTTGCCCGGGATCGTGTACTGCATACGCCGCCAGACCATGAGCGCCACCACCGCCAGCGCGGGTGTCACGGCAAGGCCGAGCGCCAGCGCGGTGCCGCGACGGCGGGACAGCAGCAGGACAAGCACGCCGCCGGCGGTCGCGCCCGCGACCACGATGATGGCGCTGTAGCTGAACGGCGCGACCACCAGGCCGGTCACGGCGAGCGCGGCGGCGTGCAGCCAGCGCCGGCGCGGGTTCGTCGATCGCTGGTCGTACTCGACGAACAGCCCCATCGCCAGCAGCAGCAGCATCGCGGCGGCCGCCTCGGTCGAGTACTGCTTGAGCTCTCCGGCGTAGTAGAGCATCCCCGGGCTGAGGGCGACCAGCGCGCTGGCGAGCACGGCGCCGCCCCAACCGATCGCCCGCCGGGCGAGGAACGCGGTCAGGATGAGCGTGGTCGCCGCGCCGAGCAGCCCGGCAAACCGCAAGGACTGCTCGTCTCCGCCGAGCGCGTGATAGAAGAACTTGCTCTCGAACAGCCAGCCGGGCGGGGCGATCTGCGAGTACGCCAGCGGGCCGGTCAGCTCCCACCAGCTCTTACCCCGCAGGTTTACCGCGATGTAGATCTCGTCGCCCCAGAGGCCACGATCGCTCGCCCAGACCCGCACCTGCCCGGCGATCCCGACCAGCACGACGAGGCCGACAGCGGCCCACCTCCAGACCGCCCAGGAGCGACCGGCCTCGGCAGGGGCTGGGGGGTCGGCGGGCGGCTCGGGGGAGGGAGCGGAATCAGAATCTACGGCGACCGGCTGCACGACTCCTGAATATAGTGGGCGGCGAACGACCCTGCCCCTATGGTGGACCGATGGCGTCGGTCAAGCAGGTCCAGGTCACCTTCGACTGCGCGGAGCCTGAGCGTGTCGCTCGGTTCTGGTGCGAGGTATTGGGGTACGTGGTGCCGCCGCCGCCCGACGAGTTCCAGACCTGGGACGATTACAACCGCTCGCTTCCGCCCGAGAAGCAGGACTCGGCCTTCGCGTGTGTCGATCCCACCGGTGTGGGTCCCCGACTGTATTTCCAGCGCGTTCCCGAGGGCAAGGTCGTCAAGAACCGGGTGCATCTCGATGTCCGCGTCGGCACCGGCCTCGTGGGTGAAGAGCGCGTGGCCGCACTAGAGGCCGAATGCGCACGACTCGTCGCCCTCGGCGCTGTCCGCCAGCGCCTGATGCTCGCCGACGAGGAAAACGAGTCGTGCCTCGTGATGCAGGACGTCGAAGGCAACGAGTTCTGCCTCGACTGAGAATCTTTCGACTTGGGATAACCAGACCGCTCACTATCGGGCGCATCTGCGGCTAGGGGTGGGCCTTCCAATGCAGGTGAGACTGCTCGGCTCGGTGGAGATCCTGGCGCCCGAGGTCCGGCCGGTGCCGGGCCGGCGTCGTAAGGCGGTCCTGGCTGGCCGGTGATCCGGCACCTCACCACCCGGTTGGCCCGCCACGGCCACTGGTACGTGACGGAGTCCAGGGCGTCCTTCGCCGCCCGCGCGCACACCTGGAACACGATCCCGCTCACCGACCCGCTTCCGGGCGTGCGGCCCGAAAGCCCGTGTACCGCAGGCGAAGCGCTGGCCTGGTCTGCCGCCGAGCGCACGGAGCTTGTCGCGGCCACCCGCGGTGCCGGCGGCAACGGCCAGCCGGGCAGGAGCGGGATGTACCCGAGGTGGTCGTTGTAAGGGTGGCCGCCGTCCCAGCCCCACAGCTCCGCGAAGATGGAGAAACCGCCTGGGCAAGCCACGAGGTCGTCGGCGGTTCGTTTGGGCATGTGACCGTCGTAGCCGGCGTGGACGTTCCATCGGCTGCCGCCGGCGTAGGCGATCGTCAGGCACGCGTTGTAGAGCCCATGCTCGCCCTGGTTACAGGGCTGATCCTCGGCTGAGGCAGGACCGGCGGTCGCGGTCAGCAGATTGTCGTCCGGCGGCCGTCGCCGCCGCGTGGGAGGACGATGTCAGCGCGCGCTGGAACCGGCCTGGAACGGCACCGGAGCGGGTGTGCCGCGGAAGCGATGGCGGTACGCGGTGGGGGACAGTCCGACGGCGGCGGTCAGGTGCTGGCGCAGGGAGGCGCCGGTGCCCATGCCGGCCTCGGTGGCCACCCGGTCCACCGGCAGGTCGGTCGTTTCCAGCAGGTGGCGCGCGTGCTGGATCCGTTGCTGGGTGAGCCACTGCCCCGGGGTCATTCCGACCTCGTCGCGGAAGCGCCGGCTCAGGGTGCGCACGCTCATGCGCGCTTCGGCGGCCAATGTGGACAGAGTGAGCGGCTGGTGCAGCCGGTCCAGTGCCCATTGCCGGAGCGCGGTGGTGGTGGCGATGTCCGGCTCGGGTACCGGACGGTGCACGAACTGCGCCTGCCCGCCGTCGCGCCAGGGCGGCACGATGCAGAGCCGGGCGACGCGGTTGGCCACCTCGCTGCCGTGGTCGCGGCGGACCAGGTGCAGGCAGAGGTCGATGCCGGCCGCGACGCCGGCGGCGGTGAGGACGTCGCCGTCGTCCACGAAGAGCACGTCGGGGCGCAGGTCGATCGCGGGGAACGTCTGCTGGAAGTGGCGGGCCTGGTTCCAGTGGGTGGTGGCCGGGCGGCCGTCCAGGATGCCGGCGGCGGCCAGCACATAGGCGGCGGTGCAGATCGAGACGATGCGGGTGCCTGGCCGGCGGTGGGCCAGTGCGGTGGCGAGGGGCTCGGGCAGCCAGTCGTGGTCGACCTGGTCGCAGCCGGCGAACGGTGGGATGACCAGCGTGTCCGCGGTGGTCAGCAGGCCGGCGTCGTGTTCGACGGCGATGGTGAAGTCGGCGTCCGTCGCGACCGGCCGGCCGTCGAGGCTGAAGGTGGTCACGTCGTAGAGCGGGTGGCCGTGCGGGTCGGTGGCGGTGCCGAAGATGCGCTTGGGGATGCTCAGCTCGAACGGATAGACGCCGTCGAGGGCGAGTACGGCGACGCGGTGCATGGCCAGATCCTTCCACATGATGTCGATCTGGCCACTGGTCCGTCCGGCTCCCGGGCCGGCAGGCTGCCGGGTATGCGAGCGATTGGTCAGGACGTCCTCGGCGGGCCTGAGGTGCTGAAAGTGGTCGAGGTGCCGCGCCCGGAGCCGGGCTTCGGCGAGGTGCTGGTACGGGTGTACGCGGCGGGGGTGAACCCGACCGACTTCTGGCACCGCGCCACCGGTGGCCTTGCCGGCCGGCCGATCCGGCTGGGCTGGGACGTCTCGGGCGTCGTCGAGGCGGTCGGCCCGGGAGTGACCCTGCACGAGCCCGGCGACGAGGTGTTCGGCATGCCGTGGCAGCCGCGGCCGGCCGGGGCGTACGCCGAATATCTTGTCTGCCCGGCCCGCCACCTGGTCGGCAAGCCGTCGCGGCTGTCCCATGTGGAGGCCGCCGGCCTGCCGATGGTCGCGCTGACCGCGTGGCAGGCACTGACCGACACCGCGGGGGTGCGGCCGGGGCAGCGCGTCCTCGTGCACGCCGCGGCGGGCGGCGTCGGCCACGTCGCGGTGCAGATCGCCAAACGGCTCGGCGCGGAGGTGATCGGCACGGCCAGCGGTGCCAAGCACGATTTCGTCAAGGGGCTCGGTGCCGACCAGCTGGTCGACTACACGAGCGAGGACTTCACCACCGCCGTCCGCGACGTCGACGTGGTCGTGGACACGATCGGCGGGCCGTACGGTCCGCGTTCCCTGCGCGTGCTCAAGCCGGGCGGGCTCGTCGTCTCCCTCGCCTCACCCGCCGAGGCGGCGCTGGCCGGTCCGGCGCGGGCAGCCGGCAGGCGCGCGGCGTTCATGGTCGTGGAAGCCGACCACGCCGGCATGCGTGAGGTGGCCGCCCTCGCCGGGTCCGGCGACCTGAACGTCACGATCGCCACCACGTTTCCGCTGGAGGAGGCCGCGAAGGCGCACGAGCTCGGCGAGCGCGGCCGCGCCACCGGCAAGATCGTCCTGACCGTTACCTGACGCCGCGGACGCGGGTGTTCCTCGGGTCGTAGAGCGGGTCGGAGCGGACCTCCGCGCTCTGCCACGAGCCGAAGACGCCCACCTCCACCTTGGTGCCGACATCCACTGTGGACGGCAGGTAGGCGTACGCGATGGAGGCGCCGACGCGGTAGCCGTAGCCGCCGGAGGTGACGCGGCCGCAGGGACGGCCGTCCACGCGGACCGGTTCGGTGCCCAGGCAGACGGTGCGGGGATCGTCCAGCACAAGGCAGCGCAGGCGCCGGTCCGGTCCGCCGGCGGCGCGGGCGGCCAGCAGCGCGTCGCGGCCGAGGAAGTCGGTCTCGGTCCGGACCGCAAAACCGAGGCCGGCTTCGTCGGGGGTGGTCTCCGGGGTGATGTCGGAACCCCAGACGCGGTACCCCTTCTCCAGCCGCATCGCGTCGATCGCCCGGTAGCCGGCGGGGGTGAGCCCGGACGGGCCGCCGGTCGACAGCAGCAGGTCCCACAGCGTCAGCGTGTACTCGGTCGGTGTGTAGAGCTCCCAGCCGAACTCACCGACGAACGTGACCCGCTGGGCGAGCACCGGCACCGGGCCGATGGTCAGCCGCCGTGCCCGCATGAACCGGAAGTCGAGCGCCTCGTCGACCAGCGGCTGCAGGATGTCCCGGGCGGCCGGGCCCCACAGGCACAGGCACCCGTACCCGCCGGTGACGTCCTCGACGCTGACCCCGTCGGGCGCGTGCCGGCGCAGCCAGGCCAGGTCGCGTACGCCCGACGCGGTGCTCGTCACGATCCGGAAGTGTGTCTCGCCGAGCCGGGTGACAGTGAGGTCCGCCTCGATGCCGGCGCGGGCGTTGAGCAGCTGGGTGTAGACCACCGTCCCCACCGGACGGTCGACATCGGCGGCGCACATCCGCTGCAGGAAGGAGGCCGGGCCGTGCACGTCAAGCTTGGCGAACGACGACTGGTCGAACAGGCCGGCCGCCTCCGCCGTCGCGCGGCACTCCGCCTCGATGGCCGGCGACCAGACCTGCCCAGCCCAACCGGTCGGGCGGGGGGCCGAGGGCACGAAAGCCGGCGGCGGCGCGAACCAGTTGACCCTCTCCCACCCGGCCTTCTCGCCGAGGGCGGCGCCCAGCGGCTCCAACCGCGGCCAGGTCGCGGAGCGGCGCAATGGGCGCCCGGCGGACCATTCGGTGTACGGGTACACCACGTCGTAATAGCGGGAGTACGCGTCCAGCGCCTTCGCGGTGGCCCAGGAGCGGCTCGCCGCATGCCCGCCGAAGCGGCGGATGTCCATGTGGGACACGTCGAACTCGGGCTGGCCGTCCACGATCCACTCGGCCAGCACCTTGCCGACCCCGCCGGCCGCCGCCAGCCCGTGCACGCAGAAGCCGGCCGCCACCCAGAAGCCGCCCACGGCCGTCTCGCCGAGCAGAAACTCGCCGTCCGGCGTGAAGGCCTCCGGCCCGTGCACCACCCGGTCGATCCGCGCCGCCCGCAGGGCTGGAACGCGGCGGCCCGCGTTTGCCCACGACTCCTCGAACTTCGCCAGGTCGGGCGGGAAGAGCGTGCGCGCGGTGGCCAGCGGCGGTGAACCATCCTCCGGCCAGCACACCTCCGGAGTGCGGATGTACCCGCCGACCAGCAGCCCGTCGCCCTCGCCGCGGAAGTAGACGATGTGGTCCGGGTCGCGCACGGTCGGGATGCCGGGCAGGTCGGCGCCGTCCAATGAGGACGACACCACGTACTGGTGCTTGATGGGCACGATCGGGATGGCCACACCCGCCAGTCGCCCCACGTGCCCGGCCGCCGCGCCGGCCGCGTCGACGACCACGTCGGTGGCGATGCGGCCCTTGTCCGTCTGTACCGCCCGCACCCGGCCCCGCTCGACCTCGACGCCGGTGACCCGCACCCCCGTGTGGAACCCCACGCCGAGCTGGTGCGCGCCGGCCGCGAGCGCCGCGGCGAGCGGCTCCGGACGCAGGTAGCCGTCGCCCGGCAGCCAGCCAGCCGACCGCACGTCGGAGACGTCGAGCATGGGCAGGAGGGAGAGGGCCTGCGCCGGGGAGAGCAGCTCCATCTCCAGCCCGTACGTCGTGGCGGCGCTGACCTGCCGCAGCAGCTCCTGCTCGCGCTCCGGCGTGGTGGCCAGCCGCAGCCCGCCGACACCGCGCCAGCCGGGGTCCAGTCCGGTGCGTTCACGCAGCTCGGCGTAGAGGGACGAGGAGTACATGATCATGCGGGTCTGGCTGACGGTGGAGCGGAGCTGGCCGACGAAGCCGGCCGAGTGCCAGGTCGTGCCCTCGGTCAGCTCGTGCTGCTCCAGCACCACCACGTCGGTCCAGCCGAGCCGGGCCAGGTGGTACGCCACGCTGCAGCCGGCGACGCCGCCGCCCACCACGACCACCCGCGCTTCAGTCCGCACACGTGAGTCGTATCACCTAATTGGTCAGACCAAAAGAGCTGAGCGGCCACTCAAAACTTAACCGGGGGTGTATTGACGCTCCTCAGCCCACGGGCTGAAACTCAGCCATGGGTGCACGGACGGTCCATGTCGAAGACGTGCTGGGGCGCGTCTCGATGTGGGCTGGCCAGCCGGTCACCCACAGGCCGCTGACGGGCGGCCTTTCGCACCACATTTGGCGGGTCGACGTGAGGGGCCGCAGCTACGTGCTGCGCGTGCTCGAGCCCGCGGTCTCCGCGGCGGGGTTGGGGGTGCCCCCGCCGTTGGAGATCGAAAATACTCGGTTGGCGGCGGAGTCGGGCGCCGGTGCCCGGGTCTACGAGGTACTGCCCGACGTTCCCGCGCTGGTGCTGGAGTTCCTGCCGGGACGCACGCTGGACCCGGCGTCGGTCCGGGAGGCGAGCGCGATTCCGCGAATCGCGGCCGCCTGCCGACGCCTGCACGCCGGGCCCCGCTTCGGCAGCGACTTCGACATCATCGGCAAGCTGTACGAGCTGCTGGACGTGTGCCGCCACAACGACCTGCCGCTGCCCGACGGTTACCTGGAGCGGCTGTCCATCGTGGAGCACGTGCGGTCGGCGCTGGCTGTCCTACCGATGCCGACCTTGCCCTGTCACAACGACCTTCTGGCGGAAAACTTCATCGACGTCGGCGGCCGGATCCGGATCGTCGACTACCAGCTGTCCGGAAACAACGACCCCTCGTTCGAGTTGGGCGACATCGCGGCCGAGGCCGACTTCGACCCGGATCAGACGGCGGACCTCACCGCCGCCTACTTCGGCGCCGAGACGACGGCCGCGCTGATCGCCCGGGTACGGCTGAACCTCCTACTCTCCAACGTCACCTGGACGCTGTGGTTCACCGTGCATCACGGCCTGCTGCGTGACCCGGAGTCGACATTCGACTACTGGGCCGAGGCGACCGACAAGTGGGGCCAGGCCTGCCGGGACATGGACGATCCCGCGCTGGGCACGCTCCTGCGCGCGGCCGCGGGCCGCGCCTCACTCCATCCCTAGCCGATATAGGGAGACCCTCATGGCAACCACCGCGCCGGCGACGGCCGAGCACCCCATGGACGACGACGCCCATCGCCTTGCCGAACTCGGGTACAAGCAGGAGCTGCGCCGCAAGTGGAGCGGCTTCTCCAACTTCGCCATCTCGTTCTCCATCATCTCGATCCTGGCCGGCTGCTTCACCACCTTCGGCCAGGCGTGGAACAACGGCGGCCCGGTCGCTATCAGCTGGGGCTGGCCGCTCATCTCGCTGTTCATCCTGATCATCGGTTTCTGCATGTCCGAGCTCGTGTCGGCGTACCCGACAGCGGGCGGCATCTACTGGTGGGCCTCGAAGATGGGCAAGCCGGTGCACGGCTGGTTCACCGGGTGGCTCAACCTGATCGGCCTGGTCGCGGTCACCGCGTCGGTCGACTACGGCTGTGCCACCTTCCTGAACCTGACCCTCTCGGCGCTGTTCGAAGGCTGGGCCGGCACGCTCAACCAGGCCTTCCTGCTCTTCGTCATCATCCTGACGCTGCACGGCATCATCAACATCTTCGGCCACCAGATCATCGACATCCTGCAGAACGTCTCGGTGTGGTGGCACGTGGTCGGCGCCGCGGCGGTCGTGCTGATCCTCGTCTTCGTGCCGGACAACCACCAGAGCATGCAGTTCGTCTTCACCGAGAAGTTCAACAACTCGGGCTTCGCCGGCGGCGACAACAACGGGCTGACGTTCTGGTTCTACATCCTGCCGCTGGGCTTCCTGCTCACCCAGTACACGATCACCGGCTTCGACGCCTGCGCGCACGTGTCCGAGGAGACCAAGGGTGCCTCGACCGCGGCCGCGAAGGGGCTCTGGCGGTCCATCTTCTACTCCGCGATCGGCGGCTGGATCCTGCTGCTGTCGTTCCTGTTCGCGGCGACCAATGTGGACGCCATAAACGAGGCCGGCGGCTTCTCCGGCGCCATCTTCGAAAGCGCGCTCACGCCATTCTTCTTCAAGGCCGTCATCATCATCTCCACGATCGGCCAGTTCTTCTGCGGCATGAGCTGCGTGACGAGCATGTCCCGGATGACGTACGCCTTCAGCCGCGACCGCGCCGTGCCGGGCTGGCGGCTGTGGTCCAAGGTGGACCGGAACGGTACGCCGGTCAACGCCATCATCGGCGCGACCGTCGCCGGCCTGATCCTCACCCTGCCGGCGCTGTACAAGAGCCCGGCCGGCATCCCGGTCGCGTTCTACGCGGTCGTCTCGGTCGCGGTCATCGGCCTCTACCTCGCGTTCCTCATCCCGATCGCGCTGCGCCTGCGGATGGGCGACCGCTTCGTGCCCGGGCCGTGGACGCTGGGCCGCAAGTACAAGGTGCTCGGCTGGATCGCGGTCATCGAGATCGCCGTGATCTGCCTGTACTTCATCATGCCGATCGTCCCGGCGGGCGTGCCCGGCAACGACGACTTCAGCTGGTCGTCGGTGAACTACGCGCCGATCGCGGTCGGCGGCCTGCTGCTGCTCGTGGCGGTCTGGTGGTACGCCTCGGCCCGCAAATGGTTCACCGGACCGCGCCGTACGATCGACGAGGCAGAGGTCGAGGCGGCTAGCACTGAGGGGTGATCGATGCCGAGCGACGGGGTCACCTCGCTGCCGGGACAGGAGTTCAGCAGCACAGCCATGCCCCTGTGGCGACCCGTGCGCGGCGGCAACGCGTTCGAGATCACGGTGTCCCGGCTGGCCCAGGCGATCAAGCTCGGGCTGGTGGCTGAGGGAGAGCGGCTGCCGGCCGAGCGCGAGCTCGCCGAAAAGCTCCAGGTCAGCCGGGTCACGCTCCGCGAGGCGATTCGCGCGCTCCGGGAGGCCGGCTACCTGGAGTCCCGGCGCGGGCGCACCGGCGGCACGTTCGTCGTCTCCCGGGCGGGACGGCCGCCGGCCCAGCCGCGGGGCAGGCCCGGCCGCAAGGCGGTGCCGGCGGCGAGCGTCACGCCGCTGGCTCGCCGGGGCGCCGCGGCCGACCTCGCCCGCGAGATGGGCGACACGCTGCACGACGCGCTGGACTTCCGGCGGGTGGTGGAGCCGGGCGGGGCCGGGCTGGCCGCCAGCCGCGCCCTCTCCGCCGCCGAGCGGCAGCACCTCGTGGCGTGCCTGACCGCCTCCCGCGACCGCGAACCGGGCACGCGGCGCGTGGCCGACTCGCGCCTGCACCTGGCGATCGCCGGGGCCAGCGGCAGCCCGTCGCTGGCGGCCGCGGTCGCCGATGTCCAGCTCACGCTGGACCGGCTGCTCGCCGCCATCCCGGTCATCAAGCGCAACCTGGACCACTCCGACGACCAGCACAGCCGCATCGTCGACGCGATCCTCGCCGGAGACCCGGCCGGCGCGCGCTCGCTCATGGAAGAGCACTGCGACGGTACGGCGGAGCTGTTGCTGGGGCTCCTGACCTGATATTGGTATTACTACGAACCTTTTCCGGAGGCGCTCTCATGACGGCAGGCAGGCCAGCACTCTCGCTGGAGGAGCTCCGCGTGGCGGTGGATTCCGGTCAGATCGACACGGTCGTGCTCGCGCTCACCGACATGCAGGGGCGGTTGCAGGGCAAGCGGTTCCACGCCCGCTACTTCCTCGACGAGGTGGTCGCGCACGGCAGCGAAGGGTGCAACTACCTGCTCGCCGTCGACGTCGACATGAACACAGTGGACGGATATGCCATGTCCTCGTGGGAGCGGGGATACGGGGACTTCGCGATGGCGCCCGACCTTTCCACGCTGCGCCGGGTGCCGTGGCAGCCGGGCACCGCGATGCTGCTGGCCG
This sequence comes from Phytohabitans houttuyneae, assembly GCF_011764425.1. NCBI lineage: Bacteria > Bacillati > Actinomycetota > Actinomycetes > Micromonosporales > Micromonosporaceae > Phytohabitans > Phytohabitans houttuyneae. Next base: position 2,346,421 of record NZ_BLPF01000001.1, on the reverse strand, counting down.
ACCTGCAGTGGCTCGACGGCTCCGGCGAGGTGCTGGCCTCCCCGCGGCAGATCCTGCGCCGCCAGCTCGACCGGCTGGCCGCGCACGGGCTGAGCGCGTACGCCGGCACCGAGCTCGAGTTCGTGCTCTACCGCGACTCGTACGAGGACGCGTGGCGGCGCGGCTACCGCGACCTGAACCCGGCCAACCTATACAACATCGACTACTCGCTGCTCGGCACGGCCCGGGTCGAGCCGCTGCTGCGCCGCATCCGCAACGACATGGCCGGCGCGGGGCTGGTGCCGGAAAGCGCCAAGGGCGAGTGCAACCTGGGACAGCACGAGATCGCGTTCCGGTACGCGTCCGCGCTCACCTGCGCGGACAACCACGTCATCTACAAAAACGGGGCCAAGGAGATCGCCGCCCAGGAGGGGATGTCGATCACCTTCATGGCGAAGCCCAACCAGCGCGAGGGCAACTCCTGCCATATCCACTTCTCGCTGCGTACCTCCGCGGGTGGCGCGGCGATGGTCGGCGACGGGTCAGGCCCAGCGGCCGGGAGCGGCGGGAGGGCGCATCTTTCCGCTGTTGGTGAGCGGGCCATCGCCGGGCTGCTGGCCACGATGCGCGAGCTGAGCCTCTTCTACGCTCCGAACATCAACTCCTACAAGCGGTACCAGCCCGGCTCGTTCGCTCCCACGGCCGTGCGCTGGGGCACCGACAACCGCACCTGCGCGCTGCGCCTGGTGGGACACGGCGGCCACTCGCTGCGCGTGGAAAACCGGGTGCCGGGCGCGGACGTCAACCCGTACCTGGCCATCGCCGCGCTCGTCGCCGGTGCGGTGCACGGCATCGAAAACGAGCTGGCCCTCGAAGGGGCGTACAGCGGCAACGCCTACGAGGACGCGGACGCCCCTCGGGTGCCGGCGTCACTGCGCGACGCGGTTGAGCTGTGGGAAACTTCCGCGGTCGCGCGCGAGGCGTTCGGGGACGACGTGGTCGCCCACTACGCCAACAACGCGCGGGTCGAGCTGGCCGCCTTCGACGCCGCGGTAACGGATTGGGAGCTGTACCGGGGGTTCGAACGGCTGTGACGACGACAGATGTGCACAACCCGGCGACCGGGCAGGTCGTGGCGACGGTTCCGTCGTCATCGACCGAGGAGACCGACGCCGCCATCGAGCGCTCGAGGGGGCGTTCGACTCCTGGCGCCAGGTCTCGCCCGGCGACCGGTCCCGGCTGCTGCGGCGCTTCGCCGCGGAGGTCGACGCGCATCTGGAGGAGCTGGCCCAGCTGGAGGTGACCAGCGCCGGCCACACGATCGGCAATGCCCGCTGGGAGGCGGGCAACGTCCGCGACGTGCTCGACTACTACGCGGGCGCACCGGAGCGGCTGACCGGGCACCAGATCCCGGTGCCGGGCGGGCTCGACGTGACGTTCCACGAGCCGCTGGGCGTGGTCGGCGTGATCGTCCCGTGGAACTTCCCGATGCCGATCGCCGGCTGGGGCTTCGCGCCCGCGCTGGCCGCCGGCAACACGGTGGTGCTCAAGCCGGCCGAGCTGACCCCGCTGACCGCCATGCGCCTCGGCGAGCTGGCGCTTTCGGCGGGCCTGCCGGAGGGCGTCCTCACGGTCGTACCCGGCAAGGGCTCGGTCGTGGGGGAGCGGTTCGTGACCCACCCGGCGGTGCGCAAGGTGTGCTTCACCGGGTCCACCGAGGTGGGCAAGCGGATCATGGCGGGCTGCGCGGAGCAGGTCAAGCGGGTGACGCTCGAGCTCGGTGGCAAGAGCGCCAACCTGGTCTTCGCGGACGCCGATCTCGCGGCCGCGGCCGCCGCCGCGCCGGCCGCGGTGTTCGACAACGCCGGCCAGGACTGCTGCGCACGGTCGCGGATCCTGGTCCAGCGCTCGGTGTACGAGGAGTTCCTGGCGCTGCTGGAGCCCGCGGTGCGCGCCTTCCGGGTGGAGGATCCGGCGCTCGAGACCGCGCAGATGGGCCCGCTCATCTCGGCCGGGCAGCGGGCCACTGTCTCCTCCTATGTAGACGGTGCGAAGGTGGCCTTCAGCGGCTCCGCGCCGGACGGGGAGGGCTACTGGTACCCGCCGACCGTCCTGCTGGCCGACTCGCCGGCCGAGCGGCACTGGCGGGAGGAGATCTTCGGCCCGGTCGTGTCGGTGCTGGCCTTCGACACCGAGGACGACGCGATCCGGCTGGCCAACGACACCGAGTACGGGCTGTCCGGCTCGATCTGGACCCGCGACGTGGGGCGGGCCATCCGGGTCGCGCGGGGCGTCGAGTCCGGCAACCTGAGCGTCAACTCCAACTCCTCGGTGCGCTACTGGACCCCGTTCGGCGGCATGAAGCAGTCCGGCCTCGGGCGTGAGCTGGGCCCTGACGCGTTGCACGCGTTCACCGATGTGAAAAATGTCTTTATCGCGGCTTAGGGAGTGATATGAGCGGGAGTCCTGAGGCTAAGGGCCTCGGCCACGACGGCGGACGAGCGCCGAGGGGCGGAGCGTGGTAGGCGTGGAGCGTCTGGCCGACCGTGTCGCGGTGGTGACCGGAGCTGGCAGCGGGATCGGGCTGGCCACCGCCCGGCGGTTGCACGCCGAGGGTGCGCTTGTGGTCTGCGTCGACGTCGACGAAGACTCCGGCAAGGCGGTCGCCGGGGAGGTGGCGGGTGAGTTCGTCGCCTGTGACGTGACCGACGAGGCGGCCGTGCGGGCCCTCTTCGACGGCGTGGCGGCGCGGCACGGGCGGGTGGACATCGCGTTCAACAACGCCGGCATCTCGCCGCCGGACGACGACTCGATCCTGGTCACCGGGCTGGAGGCGTGGGAGCGGGTGATCCGGGTCAACACCACGAGCGTGTACCTGTGCTGCAAGTACGCCATCCCGCACATGCAGCGCCAGGGCAAGGGCTCGATCATCAACACCGCCTCGTTCGTCGCGCTGATGGGCGCGGCGACCAGCCAGATCGCGTACACGGCGAGCAAGGGCGGCGTGCTCGCGATGAGCCGCGAGCTGGGCGTGCAGTTCGCCCGCGAGGGGATCCGGGTCAACGCGCTGTGCCCCGGGCCGGTCGCCACGCCGATGCTGATGGAGCTGTTCGCCAAGGACCCGAAGCGGGCCGCCCGGCGCCTGGTGCACGTGCCGATGGGGCGCTTCGCCCAGCCCGAGGAGATCGCCGCCGCGGTCGCGTTTCTGGCCAGCGACGACGCGTCGTTCGTCACAGCGTCCCAGTTTGTGGTCGATGGCGGCATCACCGGGGCGTACGTGACGCCGATCTAGGGTAGAAACAATCTTGATGCGGCCGATCATCGGTATCACCTCGTACGTCGAGCCCGCCGCCTGGGGCGTGTGGCACGACGTGCCGGCCGCTCTCCTGCCGTACACCTATGTGCGCGCGGTCGAGGAGGCCGGCGGGCGGGCGATCGTCATCCCACCGGACCCGGACGGCGCCGAGATCCTGCGCGTGCTCGACGGGCTCGTGCTGGCCGGCGGGCCGGACATCGACGCCTCCCGGTACGGAGCCGAGGCCCACCCGCGCACCGACAGCCGGCCCGAGCGCGACGCGGGGGAGTTCGCGCTGGCCGGCGCCGACCTGCCGATCCTGGGCGTGTGCCGGGGGATGCAGCTGCTCGCGGTGGCGCACGGCGGGCGGCTGCACCAGCACCTGCCCGACGTCGTGGGCCACGACAAGCACCGCCCCGCCCTCGGTCAGTACGGCTCGCACGGCGCCCGCTTCGTCCCGGGTAGCCTCGTCGACCGGATCATGGACGGCGACGGCGAGGTCAACTCCTACCACCACCAGGGCGTCGCCGACCCGGGGCGGCTCACGGTCACCGGCTGGGCAGACGACGGCACGATCGAGGCGATCGAGGACCCGGCCCGCCCCTTCCTGCTGGGCGTCCAGTGGCATCCCGAGGCGGATGGGGACATCCGGCCGTTCCGGGCGTTGGTGGACGCCTCGCGCTAAGTTGATCCGTATGGGGCGGCCGCTGATTGGTTTGACCACGTACGGCGAGGATGCGCGCTTCGGGCTCAATGACACGTTCTCCGCGGTGCTGCCGATGTCGTACGTGCACGCCATCCACGAGAGCGGCGGTCGGGCGGTCCTGATCACGCCGGACGCACCCGACTCCGACGTGTTGGACGGCATCGACGGGATCATGTTCACCGGCGGCTCGGACGTCGACCCCGCCCTCTACGGCGAGGCACCCCATCCGACCACCAAGGTCAAGCCGCAGCGCGACGGGGCCGAGCTGCTCCTGCTCCGCGCGGCGCTCGCCGCCGACGTGCCCGTGCTCGGCGTGTGCCGGGGCATGCAGCTGATGGCCGTGGCGTACGGCGGGCGGCTGCACCAGCACCTGCCCGACGTGCTCGGACACGATGGTCACCGGCCCCTCAGCGGCCCCAAGTTCGGCCACCACCCGGTGCGCCTGCTGCCGGGCTCGCGCGCGCACGGCATCCTCGGCGGCGAGGTGACCGTCAACTCGTACCACCACCAGGGCGTGCGGGACCCGGGCGGGCTCACCCCGGTCGGCTGGTGCCCCGACGACGACCTCGTCGAGGTGGTCGAGGACCCGAGCCGCACGTTCGTGCTCGGCGTGCAGTGGCACCCCGAGGACACCGACGACTTCCGGGTCTTCGACGCCTTCGTGCAGGCGGCCAACGCCCGCAAGATGGCGTTCCGATAAGGCGGCCACGCCCGGCGTTAGGGTGGAGGCCATGAGCGCCGTACGTGCCCCACTCGTGCCAGGACAGATCTCGCCGTGGCGCCAGGTGCCCGCCAGCATTCCCCGCCCGGAGTACGTGGGGAAGAAGCGGCCCAAGGAGTGGCGCGGCTCGCACGTGCAGACACCCGAGACGATCGACAAGATGCGGATCGCCGGCCGGCTCGCCGCGCAGGCGACGCAGCTCGCCGGTGAGCAGTGCAAGCCGGGCGTCACCACCGACGAGATCGACAAGGTCGTGCACGAGTTCCTCTGCGACCACGGCGCCTACCCCTCGACGCTCGGCTACAAAGGCTTCCCGAAGTCGTGCTGCACAAGCCTCAACGAGGTGATCTGCCACGGCATCCCGGACAGCACCGTGCTCGAAGACGGCGACATCATCAACGTCGACGTGACCGCGTTCATCGGCGGTGTGCACGGCGACACCGACGCCACATTCCTGGTGGGCGAGGTGTCCGAGGAGGCGCGGCTGCTCGTCGAGCGCACCCACGAGGCGATGATGCGGGGCATCCGGGCGGTCGCGCCGGGCCGCCCGCTCAACGCGGTGGGCCGGGTCATCGAGGCATACGCGCGCCGCTTCGGGTACGGCGTGGTGCGCGACTTCACCGGGCACGGCATCGGCGAGTCGTTCCACAGTGGCCTGTACGTGCCGCACTACGACAACCCGCAGCTCGACGTGGTCATGGAGCCGGGCATGACGTTCACCATCGAGCCGATGATCACGTTGGGCACCCACGAGTACACGATGTGGCGGGACGGCTGGACGGTCGTCACCAAGGATCTGAAGTGGACCGCCCAGTTCGAGCACACGATCGTGGTGACCGACGACGGGTACGAGATCCTGACCCTGCCGTGACCGGGGACACGCCGGCCGCGCTCAACCCGGACCACCACGCCGACGTCTCCGGCGGCTGGCTGCGCCCGGCCGTGTTCGGCGCGATGGACGGCCTGGTCACCAACATCGCGCTGATCGCCGGCGTCGGCGGCGGCGGGGTCTCCGCGCGAAGCATCGTCCTCACCGGCGTGGCCGGGCTGGTGGCCGGCGCGATCTCGATGGGTCTCGGCGAGTACACGAGCGTGCGCACCCAGAACGAGCAGGTGGCCGCCGAGGTCGCCAAGGAGCGGCGGGAGCTGGAGCGGTTTCCGGAGGCGGAGGCGCACGAGCTGGTGCAGACCTGGACCGCCCGGGGCCTGCCGCGGGAGCTGGCCGAGGAGGTGGCCGCCGTCCTGCAGCGCAACCCGGAGGAGGCGCTGCGGGTGCACGCCCGCGAGGAGCTCGGCGTCGACCCGGACGAGCGCCCCAGCCCGTGGACCGCGGCCGTCTCCTCGTTCGTGTGCTTCTCGGTCGGTGCCCTGGTGCCGCTGGTCACGTACCTGCTCGGCTTCGAGCAGCTGTGGCTGGCGCTCGGCGTCGGCGGCGTGGGGCTCTTCGTGGCCGGCGCGCTCGTCGCCCGCTTCACCAACCGGTCGTGGTGGGGCAGCGGGCTGCGGCAGCTGCTGCTCGGCGCGGCGGCGGCCGGAGCCACCTACGTGATCGGCAGCCTGATCGGCGTCAACGCGGCCTGATCACGCGTCGAAGATCTGGCTCACCGTCGCGTCCACGGGGCGGCCGCGGTTGGCCAGCTCCTTGGCCTGGTCGCGCAGGATCATGCCGAGCTCGGTCATGTCGACGCCGGCCAGGCCGGTGCGCTTGACCGCGTCGGCGCTGTTGCGAAAGTACGTGCGGGTCAGCAGCCCCACCACCATCGACGCGGACAGGCGCGCCTCGCCGATCATCAGCATCGCGGAGTCCGTCTCGTACCACTGGGTGAGCCGCACCGCCCGCGCGTGCGCTGAGGAGGCCCGGCACCACGCCTCGCGCGCGAGCGTCGTGAACTCCAGCGACTTGGCCTCCGCCAGCCGGCCGAGGTGGGTGTCGCGGAGGCGCTCCAGCCACCCGTTCGGGTCGTAGATGGCGCGCGTCGTGACGTACCGGTCCGCGGCCACCGGCCACGACGTGGACAGGGTTCGGGCGTGCTGCAGGTACTCGTCGGCGGCCACCACGCCCAGGTCGACGAGGATCCCGTCCACCCGGCGGGTCACCGGCCGCGGCCCGGCTCCCGCCTTGTAGGTGACCACGACCATGTCGACGTCGCTGGTCTCGGTGTCGTCGCCGTGTGCCAGTGACCCGTGCACGCCGATCGCCAGCACACCGGCCGGATATCGGCGCCGGGCCGCGTCGGCCACCTGTTCCGCGACGACCCAGCGGGGATTCGCGAGATACGGGTTCGGCTCCGCCACGGCGATCATTCTCCGTCATCACCGTGTTCGTTTGGTAGCGCTAAGTTCACCTGGTTGGTCCGGCCCATCGCTTCATACGGACGATCGTGCCGGCCGGCGGGCCCGGGTGGGCCCGCCGGACGTATCTGTGGCACGAGTCCGGGAGCTACCGGGTCAGGTGGCGCGCCGGGCCTCGATCGGCAGCCGGGAGCGGGTGAGCAGGCCGGCGCCGAGCATCGCCACGAGCGGCACCACGCCGACGACCGCGAGGCTGCTCCACGGCACATCCACCGGGTACGACGGCTCGACCGGCCACCGGTCGGCACCGGCCTGGTTGTAGGCGTAGAGCACGGCGGCGGAGACGCCGAGCCCGGCGGCCACCCCCAGCACCGTACCGAGCCCGGCGATCACCCCCGACTGGCTCAGCGACAGCCTGCGCCGTACCCCCGGACTCGCGCCGACCGCCGCGAGCGTGGCCAGGTCGGAGCGGCCGTCGGCGGCGGCCAGGCCGGTGGCGATGCCGGCCGCGCCGAGCGTGATCACCCCGGCCGCCGCGGCGAGGATCAGCAGCGTCGGGTCGGAGTTGCGGTACGGGCCGCGCTCCACCGACACGTACAGCGCCTGGTCCAGCTCACGCAGCACGGCTGTGAGCCGGTCCTCCTCGGCCCGGGTGGGCGTCCGGCTGTTGGAGACCACGAGGCCGGCCGGGCGCTCGACGAACTTGGCCGCGGCGACCGCGCCGCTGGAGAAGATCACCGCGCCGTGCGCCGGCAGGCCGGTGGTGACCACGTGCGCGGGTACCACGAGGGTGGGGATCTTGTCGCGCTCCTGCGGCGTGGTGGTGCCGTCCCCCTGCCGCGCGTCGTAGATCTCCAGGGTGATCTTGCCGTTGACGATCAGGCGCGGGTCGCTGACCACCACTCCGCCCGCGGCCAGGGTCTCGCGGGCCTTGGCCAGGTCGTCGCCGGTCGCGCCGGTCAGCCCAGGCAGCGCGTCCGGCGTGGCGACCGACGCGCCGTACCCGACGCTGGACCAGCCGGAGGTCTGCGCGCAGCGCGGGTCCTGGCGGGCCTTGCGCTGGTCGGCGGCGCTGAGCGAGCCGGCCATCTCGGCGTACGGGCACACCCGCTCCGGGGGCATGCGCGGGTTGAGTCCACAGTAGACCTCATCCGGTGTGCCGGCGGGGCAGGCGATCTCGTTGATCGGGACCGTGGACACGACGGGGAACGTGTTGCGGACGAGGCTCGCCATGCGATCCATGTCCGGCACCCGCTGCGGCGTTCCCGGTTCCGCCGAGGGATGGCCGTACTGGACCTGAATGAGCGCGTTTCCGGTGGGCAGGCCGGCCAGGTAGTTGGCGTCGTTGCGCTCCTGGTCGGCGGTGAGCACCACACCGAGCGCGACGCTGCCCGCCACGGCCGCCATCACCGCGGCGATGGCCGGCGCCGAGGCCGCCCGGTTGCGGGCGGTGTCGCGCAGCGCGATGCGCGGCGCCAGCGGCAGGATCCGGCCGAACCGCGCCAAGAGCCCCACCAGGGCCGGCGTGCAGAGCACCAGGCCGATCTCGCCGACGATGAGGCCGGCCAGCACGAGGTTGATGTCCGTGCCGCGGGCGCCGATGAACGTCGCGGTCGCGCCGATCCCGGCCAGCGCGAGGCCGGCGACCAGCCAGCGCTTGCGCGAGCGGATGCTGCCGCGCCGCCCGGTCAGGGCCGCGACGACGTCGCCGCGGGCCGCGGTGAACGCTGGCACGATCGCGGCGAGCAGCCCGGTGCCGACGGCCAGCGCGGCGATGCCGGCGAGCGCGAGCGGAAACACGCGGTAGCCGCCGGCCCGGTAGTTGACCAGGTACAGCTCGACCAGCGGGCGGCTGAGGAACGCGGCCACCACGCCGATCACCAGGCCCGCGGCGGCGCCGAGCGTGCCCAGCACGATGCCGTCGGCGAGCACGATGCGGCGCAGGTGTGCCGGGGTACCCCATTGGCGGCGACAAGGCCGAGGTCGCGCCGGCGGCGGCGCGCGCCCACCGCGAAGGCCGGCCCGGCCAGCAGCACGATCTCCAGGATCGCCAGGCCGGCGACAAGGCCGCCGATCCCGATCGCCTCGGCGTCCACACCCGAGGAGCGGAACATCTCGGGCGTCTCCGAGGCCGGCGGCGGATGCAGGAACACGTCGCGGGAGAAGACGACCATGCCCCGCGCGTTGAGCTGCTTGACCTCGCCCCAGCTGACCGGGCCGGGTGCGTCCCAGAGCCAGCCGGTGCCGCTGCCCGAGGACATGGCGCCGCCGCCGGGTATGGCGTCGGGGAGGAAGACGACGTTTTCCGACAGGGAGGCGGGAAGCTCGACAAGCCCGGTGACCGTCCAGGACTTCGCGCGGTCGGCGCTCTGGATCGTGTCGCCGATGCCCGCGCCGAGCCGGTCGGCGGCTGCCGCGTTGATGGCGACCTCGCCGGCGTTCGCCGGTGCCCGGCCGTCGAGGAGGTCGACGAGGCCGGCGGCGAGCGGGTCGCGCACGTCGATCCCGCGGGAGTTGAGGGTGCCGATGCCGCTGGCGGTGCGCAGCTCGGTGTAGCTCTCCAGCGAGCGGATGATCCGGCTGCCGGCGGGCAGCGCGGCCAGGATCTCCTGCTCGGTACGGGCCGTCTGGTGCGGGTCACCTTCGGCGCTCCATCCGTCGCCGCGCGGGTCCTGCGCGACGGCGCCGTCGTACTCCCACAGCAGCCGGGCGTCGGCGGTGCCCATCTCGCGGTCCGCCCGCTCGCCCGGTCGCAGCTTGAACATGTCGTACGACGCCGCGGCGAACGTCAGCGCCAGCACCGGCAGCGCGATCATCGCGATCACCAGCGCCGAGCGGCCCTTGGCCCGGCGCGCTTCGCGCCGCGCGATGCGCAGCGCGGTCAGCCAGGAGTTCACGGAACCGGCTCCAGCAGCTCCTCGGGCTGGGCGAGCGGACCGGAGGTGTCCACGACGACGCCGTCGCGCAGGAAGACCACCCGGTCGGCCCAGCCGGCGTGCCGCGCCTCGTGTGTCACCAGCACGCCGGCGGCGCCCGCGTCGACCCGCGCCCGCAGCAGCCGCAGCACGGCCTCGCCGGTCTGCGAGTCGAGCGCGCCGGTGGGCTCGTCGGCCAGTACGAGGCGGCGGTCGCCGACAAGCGCGCGGGCGATCGCCACCCGCTGCTGCTGGCCGCCGGACATGTCGTCGGGGAAGCGGGGGCCGAGGTCGCCGAGGCCCACCTCGTCCAGGGCGGCCGCGGCGAGGCGGCGGGACTTGCGCACGCTCATCCCGTCCAGCTCCAGCGGCAGCGCGACGTTTTCCGCGGCGGTGAGGCTGGGCAGCAGGTTGAGGTCCTGGAAGACGTAGCCGACCGAGCGGCGGCGCAGCGCGGCAAGCTGCCGCTTGGAGAGCTCGCCGAGGAGCTTGCCCTCGACGTACACGCCGCCCTCGGTGGGGCGGTCGAGGCCGCCGGCGAGGTTGAGCAGCGTGGACTTGCCGGAGCCGGAGGGGCCCATGACGGCCATCAGCTCGCCGGGGCGCAGGCCGAGCGTGACGCCGCGCAGCGCGTGTACCGCCGCCGCGCCGCTGCCGTGGGTGCGGTGCACGTCGCGCAGTTCGAGGATCATGACGATGTCACCTCGCTGTGGTCGGGATCGAGCCGGTCGGCCGGGGAGGGCTTGGTGGATGGTGGCTTCGGCGCTGGTGGCGGATAGCGCATGAGGCTCGCCTCGCAGTGGTCCAGCCACCGGATCTCCGCCTCGGCCTGGAAGATCATCGCGTCGAGCACGAGCCGCCACGGCAGGTCGGCGGCGTCGCTGTCGCGGGTCTTGAGGCGGGTGTACTCCTGCAGCGCCCGCATCGTGGCGGTCCGCTGGGTCTGCACCACCGCGCGTACGTCGACGCCGGGCGTGGTGAGCGCCAGCGCGAGCTTGATCGCCAGCTCGTCACGTGGCCGGTCGGTACGGCTGATCGGCGTGGCGAACCACTGCGCCAGCTCGGTCCGGCCCGGATCGGTGATCTCGTACGGCCGCTGCCCCCGTCGTTTTCCGGCAGCGGGCGCACCAGGCCGTCCCGTTCCAGCCGGGACAGGGTCGTGTAGACCTGCCCGATGTTCAGCGGCCACGTGGTGCCGGTCGACTCTTCGAAAGCGGCGCGGAGCTGGTAGCCGTACATAGGGCCGCGCTCGAGCAGCGCCAGGAGACCGTGACGGATGGACATGGCTACCGAGTATGCATACTCGGTATGGAGTGGGCAAGACCCCCGAGGTCAGGTCACCCGGCCGGGGAAGGGGACCGTCGCCGGGCTGATCCCGGCGCGGCGCCGCCAGCGGGTGGCCCGGACCGCGCAGTCGGTGAGCGCGGCGAGGGCGCTGGCCCGGTCGTCCTCGGTGGTCTCCGGCAGGGCCGCCCGCCACACCGCGGCGGTGCGCTCCTCGATCTCGGTGGCCAGCTTGAGCGCGGCGGCCCGGTCGGTGACCGGGTACGGCAGCGTGTAGCTCGGTGCCGCGGGCGGTGGTGTCGTCCCGAGCGCGGTCAGCCGCAGCACCAGCGCGTCCCGGCGGGCGCGGTGCGTGGCCTCGGCCTGCCGGGCGTCGGCGGCCGACGCGGTGTCGAGGCGGACTCCGATCGGCCCGTACGCGAAGATCGCGGCGTGCTCGGCGTCGAGCGCGGTGGCCAGTGCCTCGGAGCTCATCGGACCACCTCCAGGTGTGTCGCGCGGGCCGCCGCGATCGAGCCGAGCAGGGCGGCCCGGTCGGCGGGCGCGGACTGGCAGGCCTGCGCTGCCGACTTCTGACCCTTCTGCTCGGCGCTGCGCAGCGCGGCGAGCGTGCTCTTCGCGTCGCCGGCCGGTGCCGAAGGGCTGGCGGAGGCGTCCGGGGAGGTGGACGGGGTTGGCCGCGGCGCCTTGATCACCTTGAACAGCGCGGCCGCGTGCTCCCGGTGTGCCTCGGCGACCGGCGCCAGCCGGCCGGCGAGCACCGGAAACGCGGCTATCGCGGCCTCGTGCTGGCCGGCGAGGGACAGCGCCTCGGCGAGCAGCGGAGCGAGCGGGTCCGGTGCCGGGGGTTGCGCCTTGTCCTCTTCGTCGCCGAAGAGGCCGCACCCCGAGATCGGGTACAGCGCGACGGCCCCCACCGCCGCGGCCAGCACTCCGCGGCGGGACGGCTGTAGATCTTCAAGCCTGCTCCGCACGGCCAAAGTCTGCCGTACGCCCGCCAGCGGCCGGTTACCCCACTCCCGGAAACCCCCGCGGTGGGTGACCGGGGGTGGAAGGTCGGTGCGGCGGCGGTCCCCAAAGCGCTCCGGCGCGTTACGCTCTGCGCAGCCACCGGACGCTCTTTGGTCCGGTGGCAAGGAGGCATGGCCGCCTAACCAGGCCCGAAAGGGTCTGACCGGGTGGCCCGAGTGACGGAGAGAGGTGCGCCTGATGACTCAGCGTGGTCGCACCACTCCACCCCGGAGCCCCGACGGCCGCCGCCGCCCGCCGGCGGGGGAGCGGAGCCCGCAGCCGCGGGTGTCCAAGGAACGGGTCGACGCCGTGGTGCGGCCGGTGGTGGCCGGCGCCGGTTACGACCTGGAGGACCTGGCGGTCTCCCGGGCCGGGCGCCGGCACGTGGTCCGGGTGACGATCGACGGCGATCGGGGCGTCAGCCTCGACGACATCGCCGACGTCTCGCGGGCCATCTCGGCGGCGCTCGACGCGGCCGAGGAGGCCGAGGGAGACCTGCTGCCCGGCGAGTACGAGCTGGAGATCAGCTCGCGCGGCGTGGACCGCCCGCTGACCCTGCCCCGCCATTGGCGGCGCAACGTGGGGCGGCTTGTCAAGGTGAGCGCGGCCGGCCGTCAGGTCACCGCGCGGATCAAGTCCGCCGGCGACGAGGGCGTAACGCTCGACGTCGACGGCACCGTCCAGGAGGTGGCCCACGCCGACCTCGGGCCCGGCCGGGTGCAGCTGGAGTTCACCCACTGGGGCGAGGTCGAGGGTGCGGATGAGGACGACGAGATCGACGAGGAGGACGAGGAGAGGTGAACATCGACCTCGCGGCGCTGCGCGCCCTCGAGCGGGAGCGGGAGATCCCGTTCGACACGATCCTCGCGGCGATCGAGACCGCGCTGCTGACCGCGTACCGCCACACGGAGGGTGCCGAGGCGCACGCGCGGGTGGAGATCGACCGGAAGACCGGCGCCGCGCTCGTGTACGCGCAGGAGCTGGACTCGGACGGCACCGTGGTGCGCGAGTGGGACGACACCCCCACGACTTCGGCCGCATCGCCGCGATGACCGCCAAGCAGGTCATCCTGCAGCGGCTGCGCGAGGCCACGGACGAGGTGCACTTCGGTGAGTACGTCGGGCGCGACGGCGACCTGGTGACCGGTGTGGTCCAGGCGCACGAGGCCCGCTCGGAGAAGGGCATCGTCACCGTCGACCTGGGCAAGCTGGAGGCGGTACTGCCGCACTCCGAGCAGGTGCCCGGTGAGATCTACGCGCACGGCCAGCGGATCCGCTGCGTGGTCGTGCACGTGGCCAAGGGCTTCCGCGGCCCGCAGATCACGCTGTCCCGGTCGCACCCCAACCTCGTGAAGAAGCTCTTCGCGCTGGAGGTGCCGGAGATCGCCGACGGCACGGTGGAGATCGCCGCGATTGCCCGCGAGGCGGGTCACCGCACCAAGATCGCCGTGCGCTCGGCCGCGTCCGGTGTCAACGCCAAGGGCGCCTGCATCGGCCCGATGGGCCAGCGGGTCCGGGCGGTGATGAGCGAGCTGCACGGCGAAAAGATCGACATCATTGACTGGTCGGAAGACCCCGCGCACTTCGTCGGCAACGCGCTCTCGCCCGCGAAGGCGCTGCGTGTGGAGGTCATCGACGCCGCTACGCGCACCGCCCGGGTGACCGTGCCGGACTTCCAGCTCTCCCTCGCGATCGGCCGGGAAGGACAGAACGCCCGGCTGGCAGCGCGCCTCACCGGCTGGCGGATCGACATCCGCCCCGACAACGAGCCGGCGCGCCCCGCCGGGGGCGATCATGCGACCGAGCCGGGCGGCGCGGTCGCCGAGGCGTAGGGGTAGACTCTCTGTTGGTACGGCGTGCGCGGCCGGTGCGCACCTGCGTGGGTTGCCGGCAGCGGACACTGGCCACCGATTTGCTGCGGGTTGTCGCGGTTCCCAGTGAGGCTGGCCACAGCCTCATGGCGGATCCGGGCCGTAGACTGCCGGGTCGGGGAGCTCACCTGCATCCTGATCCGGCTTGCTTCGCGCTGGCGGAGCGGCGTCGCGCTTTCGGGCGTGCGTTGCGAGTCACCGGTGTCCTGGACAGCGGTTCGCTGGCCGAGCACATCCGTGCGGTAGCCACTACGACCGGTCATCAGACCGGTCGGGGGTCGCAAAGAGCAAGGTAGGACGACCGACATGAGCACACGATGAAGTCGCTGAAATGACCAGGCTTCAAGTGCAGGAGTGAGGTCGCGCGGGTGCCGCCCGCACGACCTCGGAGTGAGGAGTGCAGTGGCAGGCAAGGCCCGCGTACACGAGCTTGCGAAAGAGCTCGGGGTCGAAAGCAAGACCGTGCTCGCCAAGCTGAAAGAAATGGGCGAGTTCGTCAAGTCCGCGTCGAGCACTGTGGAGGCGCCGGTCGCCCGGCGGCTGCGCGGTGCGTTCGTCGCACAATCGCAAGCCCCGTCGTCGGCTCCGGCCGCCCCGTCGGCTCCGGCTGCTTCGTCGGCGGCCCCCGCCGCCCCGGCCCCGGCGCCCCAGAAGGTCTCGGCACGTCCGGCACCGCCCCGCCGGTCTACACCGGCGCCGGCACCCGGGCCCGCGGCCCGACCCAAGAGCCCCGCCCCCAATCCGCCCCAGCCCGCCCCCGTCGCCAAGCCCGCGAGCGCCCACGACATCGAGGTCGCCGCGGCCGAGGAGCGTGCGGCGCGGCTCAAGCGCGACCAGGAGGCGGCGGTCAAGGCTGCCCAGCAGGCGGCCAAGCAGCGTGACACCGCGCGCCGGGAGCCCCCGGCCGACGGTGCGACCCGGCCCAAGCCCGGTCCGGGTGCGGTGCCACCGCGGCCCGGCTCCCCGGCTGCCGGTCGGCCCGCGCCTTCGTCGGCGCCGAGCCCGGGTGGTGCTGGCCGTCCCGGCCCGCGCCCGCCGCGCAGCGGTGGCAACAACCCGTTCGGCATCACGCCCAGCGGTCAGCGCCCCGCGGCCAGCGGCAGCGGTGGCCCCCGTCCCAACCCGGCCTCGATGCCACCCCGTCCCAGCCCGGCCTCGATGCCGCCGCGTCCGAGCCCCGCGTCCATGCCGACGCAGCGGCCCGGTCGTCCCAGCGGCCCCGGCGGTCCCGGTGGCGGCGGTCGTGGTCCCGGCGGTCCCGGTGGTGGCGGCCGTGGCGGTGGCGGTGGCGGCGGCTTCCGTAGCGGTGGCGGTCCCGGCGGCGGTGGCGGCGGTGGCGGCTTCCGTAGCGGTGGCGGTCCCGGTGGCGGTGGCGGCGGTGGCGGCTTCCGCGGTGGCGGCGGCGCCCCCGGTGGCGGCGGCGGTGGCTTCCGCGGTGGCGGTGCGCCGGCCGGTGCCGGCGGTGCCGGTCGCCCCGGTGGCGGCGGTCGCGGTCGCGGCGGCGGTGCGGCGGGTGCCTTCGGGCGTCCCGGCGGCAAGCCGACCCGCGGTCGGAAGTCGAAGAAGCAGCGTCGTCAAGAGTTCGACAACCTGTCCGCGCCGCAGATGAGCTCTGGTGCTCCGCGCGGTCAGGGTCAGGTCGTCCGGCTCTCGCGCGGCGCGTCGCTCTCCGACTTCGCCGACAAGATCAACGCCAACCCGGGTTCGCTGGTCCAGGAGATGTTCAACCTGGGCGAGATGGTGACGGCGACGCAGTCGGTCTCCGACGACACGCTGTTGCTGCTCGGTGAGCACCTCGGCTTCGACGTGCAGATCGTCAGCCCCGAAGACGAGGACCGCGAGCTGCTCGCGCAGTTCAACATCGACCTCGACGCGGCTGTCGACGAGGACCGGCTGGTCAGCCGGCCGCCGGTCGTGACCGTCATGGGTCACGTCGACCACGGTAAGACGAAGCTGCTCGACGCGATCCGCAAGACCAACGTGATCGAGGGCGAGGCCGGCGGCATCACCCAGCACATCGGTGCCTACCAGGTCATGGTCGAGCACGACGGCAACGAGCGGGCGATCACCTTCATCGACACCCCGGGTCACGAGGCGTTCACCGCCATGCGTGCCCGTGGTGCCCAGGTGACCGACATCGTCATCCTGGTGGTCGCGGCCGACGACGGCGTCATGCCGCAGACGATCGAGGCGCTCAACCACGCCAAGGCGGCCGAGGTCCCGATCGTGGTCGCGGTCAACAAGGTCGACAAGCCGGAGGCCAACCCGGACAAGGTGCGCCAGCAGCTCACCGAGTACGGGCTGGTGGCCGAGGAGTACGGCGGCGACACGATGTTCGTCAACGTCGCGGCCAAGCCCGGCATCGGCATCGACGAGCTGCTCGAGGCCGTGCTGCTGACCGCCGACGCGTCGCTGGAGCTCACCGCTCCGATCGACGGGCCCGCCCAGGGTGTTGCCATCGAGGCGCACCTCGACAAGGGCCGGGGTGCGGTGGCCACGGTGCTGGTGCAGAAGGGCACGCTCCGCGCCGGCGACTCGATCGTCGCCGGTGGGGCGCACGGCCGCGTCCGCGCCATGCTCGACGAAAACGGCAAGGCGGTCACCGAGGCGGGTCCGTCCCGTCCGGTGCTGGTGCTCGGCCTCACGGCCGTGCCGGGCGCGGGTGACACGTTCCTGGCCGCGACCGACGACCGCACCGTGCGCCAGATCGCTGAGCAGCGCCAGGCACGGCGGCGGGCGGCGAGCTTCGCCAACTCCCGTGGCCGGGTCACGCTCGAAAACCTCATGGAGCAGATCAAGGAGGGCGAGAAGACCACGCTCAACCTCATCCTCAAGGGCGACGTCTCCGGTTCGGTGGAGGCCCTGGAGGATGCGCTGTTCAAGCTCGACATCCCCGAAGAGGTTCAGCTCAAGATCCTCGACCGGGGCGTCGGCGCGATCACCGAGAGCAACGTCATGCTCGCCAGTGCCTCGTCCGAGGCCGCGACGATCATCGGCTTCAACGTGCGGGCCTCCAACAAGGTCCGTGAGATCGCCGACCGCGAGGGCGTGGAGATCCGGTACTACACGGTCATCTACCAGGCCATCGAGGAGATCGAGGCGGCGCTCAAGGGCCTGCTCAAGCCCGAGTACGAAGAGGTCGAGCTCGGCACGGCGGAGGTCCGCGAGGTCTTCCGCTCGTCCAAGGTCGGCAACATCGCGGGTTGTATCGTCCGGTCGGGCCTGCTGCGGCGCAACGCCAAGGCGCGGCTCATCCGCGACGGGGCCGTGGTGGCGGACAACGTCACGATCAGCTCGCTCAAGCGGTTCAAGGACGACGCGACCGAGGTCCGCGAGGGCTTCGAGTGTGGTCTGACGCTGCAGGGCTACAACAACATCCAGGTCGACGACATCATCGAGACGTTCGAGATGCGCGAGAAGACGCGTTCGTAACGCGAACGTGTGACAGGCGCCCCGCCGGCACCCGCCGGCGGGGCGCTTCGCGTCCGCCCAGTAAGTTCTCTGCGCGTGTATACCGGAACCGCTGTGTTTGACGTGCTCCTGCCGGGGGACTCACGTTCGTTGAAGGCCAAGCGCTCCTACGTGCGGCCGATCGTCGCCGCGCTGCGCAAGTTCGAGGTCTCCGCGGCCGAGGTGGGCGCGCTCGACCGGCACGGGCGGGCGGAGATCGGGGTGGCCGCGGTCGCCGCCGACGCCGGCCACGTGAGCGAGGTGCTCGACTCCTGCGAGCGGCTCATCGCCGGGCGCCCGGAGATCGAACTGCTGTCCGTGAGGCGCCGGCTACACGGCGACGAGGACTGATTTTGAGCTGCTCACACGGGTAATGTGCAGGGGTTGGCGGGTGTCTCCGGCCGCCAGGCCGGGTGCGCGCAAATGGAGCTTCCGGAGGTGGCGAGATGACGGACCCGGCCAAGGTACGCCGGCACGCGGAGCGGGTGCGGGAGCTGGTGGCGTCGGTGGTGCGCACCCAGATCAAGGATCCTCGCCTCGGCATGATCACCATCACCGATGCCCGGATCACCGCTGACCTGCGCGACGCCACGGTCTTCTACACCGTGCTCGGTGACGCCGCCGCGCAGGCGGGCACGGCGGCCGCCCTCGACAGCGCCAAGGGCCTCGTGCGCAGCACGGTGGGCAAGGCGATGGGGCTGCGCCACTCGCCGACCCTCACGTTCATCCACGACGACGTGCAGGACCACGCCAAGCACATCGACGACCTGCTCGCCCAGGCGCGCACGGCGGACGCCGAGGTGCAGCGGATCGCGGCCGGCGCGGAGTACGCGGGGGAGTCCAACCCGTACAAGGAAGAGTCCGATGAGGACGAGGCAGACGAGGCCGACGAGCCGGACGAGGCCGCGGACGATCCGCGGGACCGACCGTGACCTCCGTGGTGGAAGTGGCGGCCGCCGAGCCGACCGCCGCTGACTGGGCCGCGGCCGTGGCCGCCGTGCACGGCGTGCCCGCGGGCGGCACGGTGCTGCTGGTCTGCCACGTCAACCCGGACGGCGACGCGCTGGGCAGCATGCTCGGCACGGCGCTGGGGTTGCGGCGGCTGGGGATCACCCAGCTGCAGGCGACGTTCCCGGGCGCGACCCAGGGATCCCCCACCGGTGGCTACGGCGGGCCGCCCGAGGTGCCCGAGCCGTTCCGCTGGCTGCCCGGCCTCGACCTGCTGGTGCCGGCCGACGCGGCGCACCCGGCGCCCGACCTGTTCATCTGCTTCGACGCGGCCAGCGCCTCGCGGCTCGGCGCGCTCGTCGACCGGCTCCAGACGGCGGGCACGGCGGTGGTGCTCGACCACCACGCGTCCAACACCCGGTTCGGTGGCATCCACCTGGTCGACCCGGGTGCCGCGGCCACCTCGGTGGTGGCGGAAGGACTGCTCAGCCGCCTGGAGGTGCCGCTCGACGCGGAGATCGCCCAGTGCCTGTACGTGGCGCTGGCCACCGACACCGGCTCGTTCCGCTTCGACATGACCACCCCGGCGGTACACGAGATGGCGGCGCGGCTGCTCGCGACCGGCATCAGCCCCGGCGACATCTCCCGGCGGATCTTCGACACCCGGCCGTTCGGCGCGGTGCGGCTCTACGGCGACGTGCTGCAGCGCGCCCAGCTCGAGCCCGACGCGGCCGGCGGGGTGGGGCTCGTGTGGACGTACGCGACGCTGGACGACCTTGCTCGCCACGGCCAGAAGGCGTACGTGCTGGAGGCGCTCATCGACTCCGTACGGTGCGCCGCCGAGGCCGACGTGAGCTGTGTGATCAAGCAGGTCGGCCCGGCCGAGTGGGCGGTCTCGATGCGCAGCAAGGGCGCTGTCGACGTGAGCCGGGTGGCGGTGGCGCTGGGCGGCGGTGGGCACCGGCTGGCGGCGGGCTTCACCGGACGGGGTTCGGTGGAGGACGTGATCGGGGCCATCCGCGCGGAGCTGTGAGCCTGCTCCGGCAACTCAGCGTTTCCTGCTGCTACCCGTCCGTATCCCGGGAACCTAGCGCGCGTTCATCTGACTTAACGCTAACTTGGTTGACGTTGCGTACCGGCTCGCGCGTGCCGTTTCAACCATCGCCGCGCACGACCGGTGTTTGCCTCCAGGGTCAGACCGACCCGGGCTCGCGCCACTGCCGTTCCGGCGATCCCGGAGGGCTGTCTCGGCGCACCGCACGACCGCCCGCACGTGTGGGCGCGCGCAGTCGCGTGCCGCACACGCCCTGGAAGGACCCTTTCCCATGGCTTCCAAGCCCAAGCCGCAGAGCACCGAAGACGAGCGCGAGCAGGCCCGCCGCGCCCTGCAGACCTCCATGGACACGCGCCAGTAGACAGTCACCCCGCTTGAATGCCCTTGGCACCATTCGAGGGCATGCGGATCGAAGGCCCTGACGGCCGGCGGTGGTGGGTCGGCCGGCGCTGGTTGCCCTGGCGGCCCCGCGGCCGTGACATGGGCAAGAGCAGCTTCCCTGACGTGCCCGGTATCACCGGTGACGAGCCCATCGGGCTGCTGATCGCCATCGGCGTCGCCGTTCTGGTGGTCATCCTGCCGGTCATCCTCGTGGCCGCCGTCTTCGTGGCCGAGTGGCTCATCCTGCTCCTGCTGCTGCCGATCGTCACCTTGTTGCGCGTGGGATTCGGCATGCCCTGGACTGTCGTCGCCCGCACGTCGGGCGTCCGGTTCGCCGAGCAGGTCGCCGGCTGGCGCCTGTCCCGCGAGCTCATCGAGACCACGCGCGCCGACATCGCCGCACACGGTGAGCCGCGCTCGCTCGTCCGAGGTAAGCACCACTAGACGTTGCGGTCATTACGCGACGGGTGTCAGGATGGCGGGCGATGGCTCCGTACTCCCTGCGCCGCATCGCCGCCCTCGCCTGGCCCGCGCTGATCGTGCTTGCCGCCGAGCCGCTCTACGTGCTCGTCGACACCGCGGTCGTGGGCCACCTGGGCAGCGTCCCGCTGGCCGCGGTCGCGATCGGCGGCACCGTGATGTCGGTGGCCGCGTGGCTCGGCACGGTGATGGCCTACGGCACGACCGGCCGCTCCGCCCGCCGCTTCGGTGCCGGCGACCGTGCCGCGGCGGTGGCCGAGGGGGTACAGGCGTCGTGGCTCGCGTTCGGCGTCGGGCTCGCCCTGGCGGTTGTCGCGCAGGTGTCGGCCGGCCCGCTGGCCCGAGCCCTCGGCGGCGGTGACTCGGAGGTGGCCGGTGCCGCCGCGGACTGGCTGCGGATCGCGGCGCTGGGCGCGCCGGGCCTGCTCCTCGCCGCCGCCGGCAACGGCTGGATGCGCGGCGTGCAGGACACCCGGCGTCCGCTGTTCTACGTGCTCGGCGCCAACGTGCTCTCCGCCGTGCTCTGCCCGATCCTCGTGTACCCGGCGGGCCTCGGCCTGACCGGGTCAGCCGTTGCGAACGTGGTGGCGCAGACCCTCGCCGGCGTGCTGTTCGCGCGGGCTCTCGTCGCCGAGCGGGTGCCGCTGCGCCCGCGCCCCGCGGTGATCGGCCAGCAGCTCGTGCTCGGCCGCGACCTGCTGATCCGCGGCTCGGCGTTCCAGGCGTGTTTCCTGTCCGCGACCGCGGTGGCCGCCCGCTTCGGCACCGCGGTGGTCGCGGCGCACCAGATCACCGTGCAGCTGTGGTTCTTCTGCGCGCTCGCGCTCGATGCGGTGGCGATCGCCGCGCAGTCGCTGGTCGGCGCCGCGCTGGGTGCCGGGCACGACCGCGAGGCGCGCGACCTGGGGAAGCGGATCGCGCTGATCGGCGGCGTGTGCGGCGCCGGCTTCGCGGTGGTGATCGGGGCCGGCGCGGGTGTGGTGCCGGGCTGGTTCAGCAACGACCCGGCGGTACACGACCAGGCGATGGTGGCGTGGCCGTGGTTCGTCGCGCTGCTGCCGCTGGCCGGCGTCGTGTACGCCCTCGACGGCGTGCTCATCGGCGCCGGCGACGCCCGCTACCTGCGCAACGTCACGATCCTGGCCGCGCTGGGCGGCTTCCTGCCGGTGGTGTGGCTCGCCTACGCGCTGGACGCCGGGCTGGGCGGCATCTGGGCCGGGCTGTCCCTCTTCATCGTGTTGCGCCTGGTCACCTTGCTGGCGCGGATGCGTTCCGGCGCGTGGGCGGTGGTCGGCGCGGTGCGCTGAGCCCGGCCGCGGCGCCGTCTGGCAGGCTGGCGGCCGTGAGTGTGGACGGTCTGGTGATCGTGGACAAGGCCGGCGGCATGACGTCGCACGACGTGGTCGCCCGCGTGCGGCGGCTGGCCCGCACCCGGCGGGTCGGGCACGGCGGCACGCTCGACCCGATGGCGACCGGCGTGCTGGTCATCGGCGTGGGCAAGGCGACGCGCCTGCTGACGTTCGTGATCGGCTCGACAAAGGGCTACACCGGCACGATCCGGCTCGGGCAGACCACGGTCACCGACGACGCCGAAGGCGAGGTCGTGGCCACCACTCCCGCCGGCGACGTCACCGACGACGCGATCCGCGGCGGGCTGGCCGCGCTCACCGGCGAGATCGAGCAGGTGCCGAGCGCGGTCAGTGCGATCAAGATCGACGGCAAGCGGGCGTACAAGCGGGTGCGCGAAGGCGAGCAGGTCACGCTCGCCGCCCGACCGGTGACCATCTCGCGCCTCGACCTCCTGGCGATCCGGCGGCCGGCTCCCGACCTGGTCGACGTCGACGTGGAGGTGGCGTGCTCCTCCGGCACGTACGTGCGGGCGATCGCCCGCGACCTCGGCGCCGGCCTGGGGGTGGGCGGGCACCTGACCGCGCTGCGGCGCACCGCGGTGGGCGGCTTCACGCTCGCCGAGTCCTCCACATTGGAGGAGCTGGAGAAGGTCGCACCCGAGGTGGTCAACCTGCCCCTCGCGGACGCCGCCCGCCGGTTCTTCACGGCGCGGGAGGCCACTGTGGACGAGGCGAAGACGCTGTCGCACGGCGGGCCGCTGGACCGGGCCGGGATCGAGGGCCCTTACGCCGTCTTCGCCCCGGACGGCGCGCTGCTCGCGATCGTGCGGGAACGCGAGGGCCGCGCCCGCCCCGAGGTGGTCTTCACCGGCTCGTAACGCCGTCTTCCCAGGCGCTGCGCACCAGGCTGCCCGCGCCGAGCGTCGCCTCACCGAGCACCTCGGCGCTGCGGCGGTAGAGGTGCACCCGTACGTTTTCCCGTCCGGCCAGCTCACTGAGGTCGAGCGGTCCGCGGCCGTGGTGGTGCAGGGCCAGCACCGGGCCGGTTACCGCACGAAGGGCGCGCAGGTTCGGCGGGGTCGCGAAGTGCAGGGCGAGCCGGTCCAGGCGCGCCGGTACCGGAAGCGCCTCCTCGGACCAGCCGTCCGCGAGGTGGAGGTCGAGCCGGGTCAACGCGGGCAGCACCGCGGCGCCGAGCGGCTGGACGGAGGCGACGTGGTAGAGCGTGAGCATCTGCAGCGCGGCCAGCTCGGCACCGCCGAGGCGGTAGAAGCCGGGCGCGCCGATCGCCAGCTCACGCAGCGGCAGCTCGGTCAGCACGCGCACGTTCGTCACGTCGCCGGCCACGACCAGCGTCGTGAGGTCGGCCAGGCCGGCGAGGGGCGCAAGGTCCAGCGGTCCCGGTGCCGCGGCGACCTCCAGCGCCCGCAGGGCCGGCAGGTCGCGGACGAAGGCCACCCCGTCCGGCGATGCCGTGGCCACCGTCAGGTGGGTCAGCCGGCGCAGCCAGCGCAGTGCGGGCAGCAGGCGCGCGTCGTTGACGGTCAGCTCCCCGGCGTGCAGCGGTGAGTCGGCCAGGACGCGTGCGGCGTACTCCTGCGGGTCGAAGTGCGGCCAGGCCCGCACGAGCGCGTCCACGACGCTGTGCCGCGTGTCGGGGCCGAAGCGGGCCAGGAGCGGGAGCGCGGCCGGGTCGCCGGACTCGCGTACCGCCTCGATCGTGAGCACCTCGGCGTACTCGTTGTTGGGCACGGACGCCATCAGCAGGTCGATCGCGAACGGTCCGGCGCGACCGAGCGCCCGCGCCGCCGCCTCGCCCTGCGGCGGCACAAGCTTGGCGGTGGCGTCGCGGATGTTCTGTTCCAGCTCGGGGGAGCGCTCCGGCGAGGTCTCCAGGCAGGCGAGCGCGACAAGGCTCAGCAGGTCGCGGTGGGCGCGCGGGGTCTGGCGGTCGCGACCGCGTGCCAGCAGGCCGCCGAGCAGCGCCTCCCGGCCCGCGGCGCTCGCGTGACCGGCGGCCATGACCACGACCTCGTGCCACTGCGACTCGTGCGCGTGCGCCTGCAGCACGCCGAAGTCGCCCTCGTCGACCGCCTGCTTGGCGGCGAGGTACTCCTCGAACGAGCGGTGCACGAAGTCCACCCGGCCCTCGACCTGCTCGCGCAGCAGGCCGGTGCGCTCCAGCAGGACCCGGTAGACCTGCGCCGGCTCGGCCTTGACCTGGGGCATCGCCCGCAGCTTCGCGGCCAGCCGGTCGATCGCGTCGGCCCGCGCGGCGTCCGACCAGCCGTTGCGGATCAGCCAGTACGCGAGGTCGCTGAGCAGCAGCATCTGCTCGGTGCGCCCGACCACCGGCTGGGTCTCGACCCGGCGTTCCCGGTCGCGCCGCTCCAGGAGCATGTGCAGCGCGATCTCGTACAGCTCCATGCGGTTGCCGGGCAGCTGACCGCGCCGGTCCCGGTGCAGGGCGCAGAGGAGCGCGCACAGCAGCGGGTACCCGGCGAGCTGGCGCAGGTGCCGGTGGTGGTCGAGGGCGTTGAGCAGCCCTTCCTCCTGCTCGACGACCTCGGCGCGCTCCGGCTCGGTGGTGCATCCGCTGCGGATCGCCTCGTGCCAGCGGTGCGTGAACGCCCGTACCTGCGTGGGGGTCATCGGCTCGAGCTCCGCGGCCAGGAAGCCGGCCGCGGCCAGCCAGTCCTCGGGCGTCGCCGCCGGCCTGGAGGTGACCACGTAGCGGGCCCGCGGAAACGCGGCGATGAGGTCGGTCAGCCAGCGCTTGACCTCGTCTCGGCGGGTCTCGGCCAGCTCGTCCACGCCGTCGAGCAGCACGATCGCGCGGCCGGTGCGCAGCTGCCGATGCACCCAGCCCGGCGCCATTTCCAGCGCGATGTGCCGGCCGACCTCCTGCAGGAACGCCTCGGGCCCGGGCAGCTCGGAGGAGACGTACCGGCGCAGGGGCAGGAAGAACGGCACGGTGCCGTTCCAGGCGGCGAGCCGGTCCGGAAAGGAGTCACGGGCGCTGTGCACGGCGATCCAGTGCAGCAGCGTGGTCTTGCCGGTGCCGGCCTGGCCGCGGATGAAGAGCCGGTCGGACCGGGCCAGTACCCGCTCGACCTGGTCGGCGGCGAGCAGGTCGTCCGGCGCCCGCGCGGCCCGCGCGGTCAGGCTGAGGTACGCGACCGAGAGCGGGTAGCGCCGGCTGGACTCGGAGAGCGTCACGCCGAAGAACTCCACCTGGTCGAGCCGGTTGGCCACGAGCTGGCAGTAGTCGCGCTCGAAGTCGTGCGGTCCGCGCCGCTCGGGCAGGCGCTCCAGCACGGCGCCGATCTCGTCGAGGATCTGACGGTCGCGGCGCAGCAGCTCGGCCATCCCGGCGAGCCCGGCGCCGGGCAAGGCGTGCGCGGCCTCGATCGCGTACGCCGCGCACTCGCGCAGCACCAGGTCGTACAGCCGTACCGCGCCCTCCGCGAGCCCCGCGCGGACCGGTCGCCCGGGATCCTGGGCGCGCAGGTAGCGGTCCAGGTAGCCGGCGTCGAGGTCCTGCTTGAACAGGTCCTCCTCGGTGAGCGCGGCCTTCTCGAACGTCTCGCGCACGGCCAGGATCGCCGCCTCCTGCTCGTTGGGCGGCAGGTCGCGCAGCTCCCGGAGGGCGAGCAGGCGCTCGGCGACCAGCTCGGCGGCCTCCTCCCAGATGCGGTGGAAGCGGCGCCGCTCGCGGGCGCTGGTCAGCCGCTCGGCCGCCTGGTCGATCACGCTGGCGCCGCCTTCGGCCGCCATCCGGTGGTCGCCGAGCCAGACGCCGCAGGCGGCTCGCGCCACCGCCGCGCCGAGGGAAATCGCGGCAAGCTCAAGACCGGGCACGCGCCGAGGGTGCCACAGACACAGTGATGACGCACACGCGCTGGTGGCGGCACCATCCGGCCTAAGCTGTCGGCATGGAGAGGTGGCGGGGGTACAACGCGGTGCCCAGCGGGTTCGGGCGTTCGGTGGTCACGATCGGCGTGTTCGACGGTGTCCACAGGGGACACCAGGCGACCATCGGGCACGCGGTGAAGCGGGCCCGTGAGGCCGGCCTCCAGGCGGTGGTGTTGACCTTCGACCCGCACCCGTCCGAGGTGGTCCGGCCGGGCACCCACCCCGCGGTGCTCACCGAGCCGCGGCGCAAGGCGGAGCTGATCGCCGAGCTGGACGTCGACGTGCTGTGCGTGGTGCCGTTCACGCTGGAGTTCTCCCGGCTCTCGCCCGAGGCGTTCGTCCACGACGTGCTTGTGGAGCACCTGCACGCGGCCGCGGTCGTCGTGGGTGACAACTTCCGCTTCGGCCACAAGGCGGCCGGCGACGGGGCGCTGCTGCGCGAGCTGGGCCGCCGGTGGGGCTTCGCGGTGGAGGACTCGCCGCTCGTGGCCAGCGGTCACACGGTCTTCTCCTCGACCTACATCCGGGCCTGCGTGGCCGCCGGCGACGTGGCCGCGGCCGCCGAGGCGCTCGGCCGCCCGCACCGGGTGGAGGGTGTGATCGTCCGGGGCGACCAGCGTGGCCGCCAGCTCGGCTTCCCCACCGCCAACTTCCTCACCGGCACTCACACGGCGGTGCCGGCCGACGGCGTGTACGCCGGATGGGTGATCCGCGGCAGTGAGCGCCTGCCGGCCGCGGCCTCGGTCGGCACCAACCCCACCTTTTCGGGTGAGGACCGGCGGGTGGAGGCGCACATCCTGGACTTCGACGGCGACCTCTACGGCGAGCGCCTCGGCCTTGATCTTGTCGCCAACCTGCGCGGCCAGGTGAAGTACGACGGGGTCGAGCCCTTGATTGCCCAGATCAAGGAGGATGTGGCCCAGACCCGGACACTGCTCCGCAAGTAGCGTCCCACGGGCTGGTAGTGTTACCGGGACGTCGTGTTACGACGTTCTGTTCGGTGTGCCTGCACGACGCCGCGGGCCCGGACTGGGACAAGCCCACAGAACAGGGAGAAAATGGCGCTCGACCAGCAAGCAAAGGCCAAGATCAGGGAAGAGTACGCGACTGTCGAGGGGGACACCGGTTCCCCGGAAGTGCAGGTCGCGGTGCTCACCAAGCGGATCGCCGAGCTCACCGAGCACCTCAAGGTGCACAAGCACGACCACCACAGCCGTCGTGGTCTGCTGCTTCTGGTGGGTCGTCGCCGCCGCCTCCTGAACTACATGGCGAAGAAGGACATCAACCGCTACCGGTCGATCATCGAACGGCTCGGTTTGCGGCGGTGAACTGACGGGGGAGCGGCGCGAGTCGCTCCCTCACCACAAGAGGGGCCCGGGAGCGGATCGACGCACCGGTCCTCGGTAGTGGCCCCCGGGCCGCCGCACGCCGGCCCCGGGCGCTTCGATCGAAGACCGGCCCGTCTGAGCAGCTCCCACGGTTGTGGCCCCCACGATCGAAGAGGAGTGCGTCCAGAACATGACCGAGCACAACAGCCTCGGCAACCAGAAAAGCACCGCAGTGATCGACAACGGGTCGTTCGGCACCCGTGAGATCACCTTCTCCACCGGCCGGCTGGCCAAGCAGGCCGCCGGCTCGGTGATCGCCCAGCTCGGCGACACCGTCGTCCTCTCCGCGACGACCGCGAGCAAGCAGCCGAAGGAGCAGTACGACTTCTTCCCGCTGACGGTCGACGTCGAAGAGCGCATGTACGCGGCGGGTCGGATCCCCGGCTCGTTCTTCCGGCGCGAGGGCCGGCCCAGCGAGGACGCGATCCTCACGTGCCGCCTGATCGACCGGCCGCTGCGCCCGAGCTTCGTCAAGGGCCTGCGCAACGAGGTCCAGGTCGTCGAGACGGTCCTGGCGCTCGACCCGGCCCACCCGTACGACGTGGTGGCGATCAACGCCGCCTCGCTGTCCACCAAGCTCTCCGGCCTGCCGTTCTCCGGCCCGATCGGTGCTACGCGGATGGCGCACGTCGACGGCCAGTGGGTGGCGTTCCCGACCCACGAGGAGCTGGCGCGGGCCACGTTCGACATGGTCGTCGCCGGCCGGGTCCTGCCCGACGGCGACGTCGCGATCATGATGGTCGAGGCGGAGGCCACCGAGCACACGGTCGGCCTTGTCGCGGCTGGCGGCACCGCCCCGACCGAAGAGGTCGTCGCGGGTGGCCTCGAGGCGTCCAAGCCGGCGATCCGCGAGCTGTGCCGCGCGCAGAGCGAGATCGCCGAGTCGGCCGCCAAGCCGGTCGCCGAGTTCCCGGTCTTCCTCGACTACCAGGACGACGTCTTCGAGACGGTCTCCAGCGCGGTCCGCGGTGAGGTCACCGAAGCGCTGAAGATCGCCGGCAAGGCGGAGCGCGAGGAGGCCCTCGACCGCATCAAGGACAAGGCGTTCGAGGTCGTCGCCCCGCAGTACGAA
Source organism: Phytohabitans houttuyneae (assembly GCF_011764425.1). Taxonomy (NCBI): domain Bacteria; kingdom Bacillati; phylum Actinomycetota; class Actinomycetes; order Micromonosporales; family Micromonosporaceae; genus Phytohabitans; species Phytohabitans houttuyneae. The sequence goes on along the minus strand of NZ_BLPF01000001.1, from coordinate 2,318,311 downwards.
GGCCGGGAGAAGGAGATCTCCCCGGCGTTCCGCTCGCTGGTCAAGTCGGAGGTGCGCACCCGCGTGCTCCGCGACCAGGTGCGCATCGACGGCCGCGGCCCGCGCGACATCCGGCCGCTGACCGCCGAGACCGAGGTGCTGCCTCGGGTGCACGGCTCGGCGCTGTTCGAGCGGGGCGAGACGCAGATCCTCGGCGTCACCACGCTCAACATGCTCCGCATGGAGCAGCAGCTCGACACGCTGTCGCCGGAAAAGCACAAGCGCTACATGCACAACTACAACTTCCCGCCGTACTCGACGGGTGAGACCGGCCGCGTCGGCGCCCCCAAGCGCCGCGAGATCGGCCACGGCGCGCTGGCCGAGCGGGCGCTGATCCCGGTGCTGCCCAGCCGCGAGGAGTTCCCGTACGCGATCCGCCAGGTCTCCGAGGCCCTCGGGTCCAACGGTTCGACCTCGATGGGTTCGGTCTGCGCCTCGACCATGTCGCTGCTGTCCGCCGGCGTGCCGCTCAAGGCGCCGGTCGCGGGCATCGCGATGGGTCTGATCTCGGACGAGGTCGAGGGCAAGACGCAGTACGTGAGCCTCACCGACATCCTCGGCGCCGAGGACGCGTACGGCGACATGGACTTCAAGGTCGCCGGCACGCGGGAGTTCGTGACCGCGCTCCAGCTCGACACCAAGCTCGACGGCATCCCGTCCGACGTGCTTGCCGCCGCGCTGCAGCAGGCCCACGACGCGCGGCAGACGATCCTCGACGTGATGCAGGAGGCCATCGAGGCGCCGGCCACGATGTCCGAGTACGCGCCGCGGGTCACCACCGTCAAGATCCCGGTTGACAAGATCGGCATGGTGATCGGGCCGAAGGGCCAGACGATCAACGCGATCCAGGACGAGACCGGCGCCGAGATCTCCATCGAGGACGACGGCACGATCTACGTCGGCGCGACCAACGGCCCCTCGGCCGAGGCCGCCGTCGAGCGGATCAACGCGATCGCCAACCCGACGCTGCCCAAGGTGGGCGACAAGTTCCTCGGCACGGTGGTGAAGACGGCCGCGTTCGGCGCGTTCATCTCGCTGCTGCCCGGCCGCGACGGCCTGCTGCACATCTCCAAGGTGGGCAACGGCAAGCGGGTCGAAAAGGTCGAGGACTACCTCAACGTCGGTGACAAGGTCGAGGTGCAGATCGCCGACATCGACCAGCGCGGCAAGATCTACCTGGACAAGGTGCGCGCCGAGGGCGAAGAGGCCCCGGCCGAGGCCGACGGTGGCGACCGGCCGCCGGCTCGCGGTGGCGACCGGGGTCCGCGCGACCGCGGTGACCGCGACGGCGGCGACCGTGGCCCGAGCCGCGGCGAGCGCGAGGGTGAGGGCGACAGCGAAGGCGGCCCACGCCGGCGCCGGCACCGCCGCTGATGACGCTGGACAACAGGGACGGGGGCAGTACGGTACGACGTACCGTGCTGCCCTCGGGCCTTAGGGTGCTGACCGAGGCGATCCCGTCGATGCGGAGCGTCTCGTTCGGCGTGTGGGTCGGCATCGGCTCCCGCGACGAGGCACCCGAGCAGGCCGGCGTGTCGCACTTCCTGGAGCACCTGCTCTTCAAGGGCACCGAGCGGCGCAGCGCGCTGGACATCTCGGCCCAGATCGAGGCGGTGGGCGGCGAGACCAACGCGTTCACCACCAAGGAGTACACCTGCTACTACGCGCGGGTCCTCGACGAGGACCTGCCGCTCGCCATCGACGTGATGTGCGACCTGGTCTCCCACTCGGTGCTGGATGCGGCCGACGTGGAGACCGAGCGCGGCGTGATCCTCGAAGAGATCGCCATGCACGACGACGAGCCCGGCGACGAGGTGCACGACGTCTTCGCCGAGGCCGTCTACGGCGCGCACCCGCTGGGCCGGCTGATCTCCGGCACCGCCGAGACGATCGCGCCGATGACCCGCGCGCAGATCGAGGGCTTCTACCACGACCGGTACCTGGCACCGTCCATTGTGGTCGCCGCCGCCGGCAACCTCGACCACGACGTCGTGGTCGAGCTGGTGCGGAGCAACCTCGACCTGGCCGGTGGGGGCACGCCGTCGCCGCTGCGGCCGGTGGCCGCCGTCCCGACACAGGCGCCGGACACCGTGGTACGCGGTAAGGACACCGAGCAGGCGCACCTCGTGCTCGGCTGCCCCGGCATCGGGCGGCTCGACGAGCGGCGGTTCGCGCTCGGCGTGCTCAACAACGTGCTCGGCGGCGGCATGTCCAGCCGCCTGTTCCAGGAGATCCGGGAAAAGCGTGGCCTGGCGTACTCGGTCTACTCGTACTCCAGCCAGTACGCGGACACCGGCCTCTTCGCGGTCTACGCCGGCTGCGCGCCGGGCAAGGTCGACGAGGTGCTGGAGCTGACCCGGGCCGAGCTGGCGGAGGTGGCGGCGAAGGGCTTCACCGAGGCGGAGCTGGCCCGCGGCAAGGGCATGTCCAAGGGGTCGTACGTGCTGGGCCTTGAGGACACCGGCTCGCGGATGAGCCGGCTGGCCAAGGGCGAGCTGCTGTACGGCGGGGTGCTTTCCGTCGACGAGCTGCTCGCCCGCGTCGACGCCGTGACCCTCGACCAGGTGAACTCACTTGCCACCGATCTGCTGACCCGACCCACCTCGCTGGCGGTTATTGGGCCGGTATAGGGGCATTTTGGTGCCCTGATCGTGGTCTATCTATCAGGGCCTTGAGCCCACTCGTGGCGGGGCGGCACCATAGATCGCGATGAGCGACGGGCCCCTCCCCGAGCCTCCCGCACCACCGCCAGAGCCTGCCGACTTCGACGCGTTCTGGCGCGCCACGCGCGAGGAACTGACCACACCGCCACTGTGCTGGCGGGTCCACCGGCGGTACGACGACGCCCGCCTCGGCCGGCGGGTCGAAGAGCTGACGTTCGACTCGTCCACAGGCGAGCGGGCGTTCGCCTGGCTCACGTACCCGCGGACCACCGACGTGACCCACGGCATGGTGGTGAGCCACGGCTACCAGGGCCGCCCGGACGGCCCCGACGAGTACGCGCCGGCGCCCTCGGCCGCGAAGATCTTCCCGTGTGCGCCGGGACTGCCGCGCAGCCTGTCACCCACGATCCCGCCGGTGACCGCCGAGCACGTGCTGCACGGCATCGGCTCGCGCCAGACGTACGTGCACCGCTTCTGCGCCGCCGACGTGTGGCGCTCGGCCTCGGTGCTGCTGGAGCGGTTTCCGGGCATCGAGCGGCTGGACTACAACGGCGGCAGCTTCGGTGGCGGCATCGGCGCGCTGGCCCTGCCGTGGGACGACCGCTTCCGCCGCGCCCACTTCTACCTGCCCAGCTTCGGCCACCACCCGCTGCGGCTGGCCGTGCCCTGCACCGGGAGCGGAGAGGCGGTGCGGCGGCTGGTGGCGCGCGAGCCGCAGGTACGCGACGTGCTCGGCTACTTCGACGCCGCGACCGCCGCGACCCGCATCCGCATCCCGACGTTCGTCTCGGTGGCCCGCCGCGACCCGGCCGTACCGCCGATCGGGCAGTTCGCCGTCTACCACGCCCTCGCCGGCCCGAAGCGGCTCTACGTGCTCAGCGCCGGACACATGCCGTACCCGACCGAGTCCACCGAGCGCGCGGCACGCGACCGTGAGCTGGCGGCCTTCTTCGCGTGAGGTGTGCCGTCGTGGGTTAAGTTTCTCCCCGTGAGTGAGAAGCCCGAACCCATCCGTGTCGGCGTGCTCGGCGCCCGCGGCCGCATGGGCGTGGAGGTCTGCAAGGCCGTCGACGGCGCGGACGACCTCGAGCTGGTCGCGATGATCGACCAGGGCGACTGGCTGTTCAACGCCTCGGACGCGGGTGCGGAGGTCGTCGTCGACTTCACCAACCCCGACGTGGTGATGGACCACCTGCACTGGTGCATCGACCAGGGCATCAACTGCGTGGTGGGCACGAGCGGCTTCACCGAGCAGCGCCTGGAGCGGGTGCGCGCCTGGCTTCAGCACAAGCCCGAGGTCGGCGTGGTCATCGCGCCCAACTTCGGCGTCGGCGCGGTGCTGATGATGGAGTTCGCCGCCCGCGCCGCCCGCTACTTCCAGTCCGTCGAGATCATCGAGCAGCACCACCCGGGCAAGGTGGACGCGCCGAGCGGTACCGCCAGCCACACCGCCCGCCTGGTGGCCGAGGCGCGGGCCGCCGCCGGCCTGGCCGCCATGCCCGACGCCACCAAGGACGAGGTGGCCGGCGCGCGCGGTGCCGACCTCGACGGTGTCCGCGTCCACTCGGTGCGCGCGGCCGGCCTGGTCGCCCACCAGGAGGTGCTGTTCGGCACGACGGGCGAGACGCTGACGATCCGCCACGACTCGTACGACCGGGCGTCCTTCATGCCCGGCGTGCTGCTGGCCGTCCGCTACGTGCGCGAGCACCCCGGCCTGACGGTCGGGCTGGCCCCGCTTCTGGACAGCTGATGTCGTTCGCGGTAACCACGATCATGCGCGGCGGGCGAAGACCTTCTACGCCGACGGCCCGGGCGGGACGGTAACGCAGGACATCCCCGGTTTGCGCTGCTCACCCTCGCGAGGGCTCGTCGTCGCTGGCCGACCCCGACGGCCATCTGTGGAAGGTCGCCTCCGCCTCCTGAGCACGCACCCAGGGCCGTCGGCGCTCTTGTGAGGGCAACCCAAAACAGATCCGAGCTACCGCGATGCCCGTCGTGGTCCAGACCGTTGCTCCCGCGGCCTCACCCTCCGCGGCCCCCGAGCCTTACCCCGGGGCCTGCGGCCGCCTCTGACGTCGGGTTGATCACGGTCTTGGCCGCACCCGGGCGCTCCACAACGGCCGGGATCACCGGCCGAGCTTCGTTCGGTGGCTGCGCCGCAGCAGCGCCACGAACCCGGCCCTTGCTCGCCACCTGTCGAGAAAGAGCAGACCACAGCCTTGATCAAAACAAGCTGAGCGACCGGAACACCGCGGACGTCGCGGTAGCCCGCTAATGGATTGTCAGGTTGGTTGGGAGGCCGGTCAGGCGGGCGTGGCCGGCGGCGTCGACGGAGGCTTCCACCCTGTGGCTGGCGATTTGCAGGCCGCGGGCGTGCACGGCGCCCAGCGGGAGGGACGGGCGGAGGGTGACGCGGCCGGCGGGGATGTCGGGGTAGATGCCGAGCGCGGCGTGCAGCACGACGACAGCGGCCGCCGCGGACCAGGCTTGCGGGCGGCAGGCGGCGGGGTAGGGCATCGGGCGGGCGAAGTCGGTACGGTCGTCGCCGCCGTAGAGCTCGGGGAGACGGTAGCCGAACGCCTCGCCGGCCGTCAGGAGGCCGTCGGCGAGCCGCGCCGCCGCCGGCCCGAAGCCCTCGCGGGCCAGGCCGGCCAGCACGATCGCGGTGTCGTGTGCCCAGATCGAGCCGCAGTGGTACGACAGCGGGCTGTATCCGGCGTCCTGTGTGGACATCGTGCGCAACCCGAAGCCGCCGGAGAGGGCGGGGGAGGCGAGTGCCTCGGCCACCGCCGTGGACTCTTTGGCGGTGAGCAGGCCGGTGCCGAGCAGGTGCCCGATGTTGCTGGTCAGCGCGTCCACCGGGCGGCCGTCGCGGTCCAGCGCCAGCGCCGGGTACGTCCCCTGTGGACCGTCCACCCAGTACCGCGCGCGGAAGCGCTCGGCCAGTGCCCCCGCGTGCTCACGCCAGCGGTCGGCGCCGGGGCGGTCGAAGGCGTCCAGCAGCGCGGCGCCGTGCAGGGCCGCCTGGTAGGTGTAGCCCTGCACCTCGGCCAGCGCGATCGGCGGCTCGGCGTGGCGGCCGTCGCGGAAGCGCACCGCGTCGCCGGAGTCCTTCCAGCCCTGGTTGGCCAGGCCGCGGCCGCTGCGGTCCACGTAGCGCACGAAGTCGGTGTGTGTGCCCAGCCAACCCAGTGCCACCTCGACGTGCGGGATCAGCGCGGCCACCTCTTCGGCCGGCATGCCCCACCGCCAGGCGTCGTGCAGCAGGCTGACCCAGAGCGGGGTGGCGTCGACAGTCCCGTAGTACGCCGCGGGAAGCTCGATCTGCTCGCCCTGGTGGCGGGTGTCGTGGCGGCGCAGCTCGTGCATGATCTTGCCGGGTGCCTCGCCGGAGCGGTCGTCCTCGCGGGCGCCCTGCCGCCGGGCGAGCACCCGTAGCGTTCCGGCGGCCAGCTCGGTGCCGAGCGGGAGCAGCATGCGCGCGGCCCAGATGCTGTCCCGCCCGAAGAGCGTGAGAAACCAGGGCACGCCCGCGCCCAGGTACGTGTCGCCGCCATCGGCCAGCCGCAGCGAGGCCAGGTCGTCGAGCGAGCGGTCGAGCAGGCGGACCAGGCGGTGGTCGTCGGCGGTGACCTCGGGGCGGGACCACTCGACCGGGCCGGAGGGCGCGGCGACCATGGCGCGTGGATCGTCGACGGCCATCTGCCAGCGCAGCGTGACGCTCCCGCGGGTCGGAAGGTCGACGCTCCAGGTGAGGCGTTCGGCGTCGACGGCGCCGTCGCCGGTCACCCGCACCGTCACCCCGTCGGCGCGCCACACCAGCGGCTCCACCGGGGCGAGGCGCGCCGCCGTGCCGCCGGACTTGACCACGTCCATCGGCGCGAGGTCGCAGGCCAGGTCGAGCGTCACGGTGGCGTGGACGGGCACGTCGGCGGTCGAGGAGACCACGATCTCCTCGGCCACGCCGCCCGGCCGCACCCGGCGGGTCCGGTCGATCCGCACGGTGGGGTCGGCGATGCGGGTGCCGAGCCAGCGCACGAGCGAGACGAACCGGGTGGCGCCCGGCCCGGCCGCCGTGTGCCCGATCGCGTCCGGCTCGCGGCCGTCGACCAGCAGCCGGGCCTCGGCGAGCACGCGGGTGTCGGCGTGGAAGACGCCTTCGACGCCGGTGCCGCTGACCTGCCCACCGCCCCCGCTGAGCACGGTCGTCGGCGCCACCGTCGTGGTGACGAGGTCGTGTAGCAGCGGTTGCAGCTTGCGATCCGGCACGAGCGGCTACCTCCTGTGCTCAGTCTTGACAGATCGGCCTGCGCAGAGCAAAGTGCGAAACAACCCAGAAACTTGAACGATCCAATCATGCCCTACACCGCTTTGAACGTTCAAGAGGATAGAAGGTACGAATGGCCGATAAGGTGACGATCGCTACGGTTGCCGCGCACGCCAACGTGTCCCGGCAGACGGTCTCCAACGTGCTCAACACCCCGCATCTGGTCCGCGAGGAGACGCGGGAGCGCGTGCGCGAGGCGATCGCCGTCCTCGGCTACCGAGCCAACCAGGCCGCCCGGCTCATGCGCACAGGCCGGTCGCACCTGCTGGCCGTGCGGATCGAGCCGACCCACGACGGGATCAACGGCTCGGTCCTCGACCGTTTCCTGCACGGGCTGACCGAGGCGGCGGCTCCGGCGGGATACCGCATCCTGCTCTACGCCGCCGCCGACGACCAGGCCGAGATCGCCACCTACGACGACCTGCTCGCCACGTACGAGCTGGACGGCTTCGTGCTCACCAGCACCCACCACGGCGACGTGCGCACGTCGTGGCTGGCCGAGCGGGGCGTGCCGTTCGTGACGTTCGGCCGCCCCTGGGGAGCGCAGGACAGCCACCCCTGGGTCGACGTCGACGGCGCGGCCGGCACCGCCGCCGCCACGCGGCACCTGCTCGCGGCCGGACACCGGCGGATCGGCTTCATCGGCTGGCCGGAAGGCTCCGGCGTCGGCGACGACCGCCGCTCCGGCTGGGCCGGCGCCGTCGGGCGCGAGCAGGCCCACCTCCACCGCACCACAGTGGACGGTGTGGCCGAGGGCGAGGCGGCCGCTCGCGACCTGCTGTCCATATCGGACCCACCCACCGCCCTGGTGTGCGCGAGCGACTCGCTGGCCGCCGGAGCCTACGCGGTCGCGCCGCCCGGCGTCGCGGTCGCCGGCTTCGACGACACGCCCGTCGCCCGCGTGCTCGGGCTCACCAGCGTCGCGCAGCCGCTCGCCGAGGCGGCCGCCCGCTGTGTCGACCTTCTCGCCGGCGTGCTCGACGGGGGCACCGCGCCGCGTCCCGTGCTCCTCCAACCTTCCCTCGTGATCCGGCAGTCAGCCTGAAGGAGACCGACGTGAAACCCATACGTAGGACAGTTCTCGCCGCGATGGCGGCCGGCGCGGTGCTGGCCGGCGCCGCTTGTGGCAGTGGCTTCGACGACGACTCCTCGGAAACCCAGCAGCAGTCCGGGCCGGTCTCGCTGCAGATCCTCATCGGCTCGTCCGGGCAGGCCGAGACCACCGCCGTGCAGGAGGCCGCGGCGAAGTGGGCCAGCTCGTCCGGCAACACCGCCACCGTCACGCCGGCGCAGGACCTGACCCAGCAGCTCGGCCAGGCGTTCGCGGGGACAGCCCGCCCGACGTGTTCTATGTGGACGCCGGCCGCTTCGCCGACTACGCGAGCGTGGGCGCGCTGGAGCCGTACGGCGACAAGATCAGTAACCCGGACGACTTCTACGAGAGCCTGCGCACCACGTTCACGTACGACGGCAAGCTCTACTGCGCGCCCAAAGACTTTTCCACCCTCGCCCTCGTGGTCAACACCGACCTGTGGAGCAAGGCCGGCCTCACCGAGGCGGACATCCCCACCACGTGGGACCAGCTCACCGCCGTCTCCCAGAAGATCAAGACCAGCGGCACGGTACCGCTGGCGCTCGGCGACACGCGTGACCGCATCGGCGCGTTCATGGTGCAGGCCGGCGGCTGGATCACCAGCGCCGACGGCAAGACGGCCACCGCCGACAGCCCGGAAAACCTCCAGGCCCTGCAGTACGTCCAGGGGCTGCTGAAGAACAAGTACGCCCAGTACCCGAAGGCGCTGGACGCCGGTTGGGCGGGCGAGGCGTTCGGCAAGGGCAAGGCGGCGATGACCATCGAAGGCAACTGGATCAAGGGAGCGCTGCAGGCCGACTTCCCGAACGTGAAGTACACCGCGCACCCCCTCCCCGCCGGCCCCAAGGGCCAGGGCACGCTGTCGTTCACCAACTGCTGGGGCATCGCGGCGAAGAGCAAGAACAAGGACGCGGCGGTCAAGTTCGTCGAGGCGATGACCACGGCCGAGCAGCAGATGGCGTACGCCAAGGCGTTCGGCGTGATGCCGTCCCGCCAGTCCGCCGGCGGCCAGTTCACCCAGGAGTACCCGGCGGACAAGGCGTTCATCGACGGCGCCGCCTACGCGCAGGGTCCGGTCAACGCGCCCAAGATGGACAGCGTGCTCGCCGACTTCGACACCGGGCTGCAGGGCCTGGCGAGCGGTGACCCCAAGGCGCTGCTGACCCGGGTGCAGAAGAACACCGAGTCGGCACTTGGGCAATGAGAACGCGCAACGAAACCCTGGCGGGGTGGCTCTTCGTCGCCCCCGTGGTGCTGATCCTGGGCGTCTTCCTGCTGCTGCCCATCGTGATGGCGCTGTGGGTGAGCCTGACCGGCTGGAACGGGCAAGGCAGCCCGTTCCGGTCCGGTGTGCCCTTCGTGGGCGGCGACAACTACACGTCGCTGTTCACTGAGGACGGCCTGCCCCGCCAGGACTTCATGACGAGCATCCGCAACAACCTGTACTACGTGGCGCTCGTCGTGCCGGTACAGACGGCGCTGGCGCTCGGCCTCGCGCTCGTGGTCAACCAGCGGATGCTCAAGGGCAAGAGCTTCTTCCGCACCGCGTTCTACTTCCCGTCGGTCACCAGCTCGGTGGCGATCAGCGTGGTGTTCCTGTTCATCTTCGCCAACTCCGGCGCGGTCAACGCGCTGCTCGCCGGGGTGGGTATCGACGGGCCGGTGTGGTTCGACGACTCGCGCGGCCTCATCCACCTGCTGCTGGACACCGTGGGCGTCAACAGCGCGCCCGGTGCCCTTTCGAACCACGGCGTGCTGGGCCTCACCTGGTGGGACTGGCTTTCCGGCCCGAGCGTGGCGATGTGCGCGATCATCGCGTTGGTCGTGTGGACCACGTCCGGCACGTTCATGCTGATGTTTCTCGCCGCCCTGCAGCAGATGCCGCAGCAGGTGGAGGAGGCAAGCCTCATCGACGGGGCCAACTCGTGGCAGCGGCTGCGGTACGTCACGCTCCCGATGCTGCGGCCGACCCTCTTCCTGGTGCTCACCCTGGGGCTGATCGGCACCTGGCAGGTCTTCGACCAGATCTACGTGATGAGCCAGGGCAACCCGGCGAAGACCACGCTGACGCCGGCGTTCCTGTCGTACCGCACGGCTTTCAAGGACTTCGAGTACGGCCGGGGCGCGGCGATCTCCTTCGTGCTGTTTCTCATCATCGTGGCGATGACACTGCTGCAGCGGTGGCTGCTGCGCGAGCGGAGGTCGTCGTGAAGCCGCGCGGGCTCGTCAACACGTTCGTCGGGTACTCCATCCTGATCTTCTTCGCGCTGGTCTTCCTGTACCCCTTCGTGATCCAGCTGGCCAACTCCTTCAAGACCGAACCGGACGCGGCGGACAACCCGCTCTCGCCGGTGCCCAACCCGGTCTCGTTCGCCGGCTTCGAACGGATCTTCGAGGGCACCAACTTCCCCCTCTGGCTGGGCAACTCGCTGCTCGTCACCGTCGTGCTCACCGTCGGCCGCGTGTTCTTCGACTCGCTGGCCGGCTACGCGCTGGCCCGCCTGCGCTTCGGTGGCCGGCGGGCGATCTTCGCGGGCGTCATCGCGGTGATGGCGGTGCCCGGCGTCGTGCTGCTGATCCCCAAGTTTCTCGTGCTCAACCAGCTGGGCATCTACGACAGCTACACGGCGCTGATCCTGCCGATCATCGTGGACGCGGCCGGCGTGTTCATCATGAAGCAGTTCTTCGAGTCGGTGCCGGCCAGCATGGAGGAGGCGGCGCGCATCGACGGCGCGAGCGTCTTCCGCACGTACTGGTCGGTGGTGCTGCCGATGGCCAGGCCGGCGCTGATCACGCTGACGATCCTGTCGTTCCAGGGCTCGTGGAACGAGTTTCCGCACACCCTCGTCGCCGTACAGGACCCCGACCTCTTCACCCTCCCGCGCGGCCTGGCCGACCTGGTCAGCGGCTCGCTGGGCACGGGCACGCAGTACCCGCTGAAGCTCGGCGCGGCCCTGCTGGCCACGATCCCGGTCGCCATCATCTTCGTGATCTTCCAGCGCTACTTCGTCCGCGGCGCGACGGAAGGCGCCGAGAAGGGCTGAGGGATCTCGTCAGAGGCTCGTGTGGAGGCGGTGCTGGGGGATGAGCTGGTCGTCGACGTCGAGCGCGCGGGTGGCGCCGTCAGGCTCCCAGCCGGCCGAGCCGAGAAACTTGCGGGTGGCCGGGTCGCCGTCGTAGACCCAGGCCACCGCGGTCGCCAGGGTGTCTTCGCGCCACAGGTCGACGCTCGCCGCCAGCAGGCGGCTGCCGTGGCCGCGGCGTCCCCAGCGCGGCTCGACAAGCAGGTCGGTGAAGGCGGCGACGTCCGCGCCCAAGGGCGGCTCGTCGGGGGCCAGCGCCTGCTCGTCGGCCGGGCCCGAGGCGGCGAAACCGACCAGGTAGGTGGTCTCCGCCTGCTCGAACGCGACCAGCACCCGGTGCCGCGCCGACGGCGGCGCCTCGATCGCGGCGCGCCACTGCTCGGCGATCCACGCCTCGTCGAGCCGGTCGAGCGCGCGGGCGGGCAGCACCTTGCGGTACGCCGTCCGCCAGGTCGAGAGCTGGATGCGTGCGATCTCGCCGGCGTCCTCGGGACGGGCCGGCCGGACGAACCCCGTGGCCATGAGTGACCAGCCTACGGAGGTGGGTAACGGCCGCTCGCGGTAGGTCAGGCAACCCGCCGTCCGCGGCCCGCGGTCAGGCCCGAGTGGATGGTACGGGCGGTCTCGGCGGAGCCCAGCCCGGCGGCGAGCGCGGCGGGGGTCAGCGCGCTCACCACGTCGTACGGGTCGAGCAGTCCCGAGGCCACCAGCCGGCCGAGGCTGCGCGCGGCGCGGTACAGCGTGTTGTTGCGCTCACCGACCTGCGCGAAGCGCACGCGCGTGACCTCGTTGTCGAGCGCGGCGGCCGCATACCGCCCCGGGCGGCGCACCACCGCCGGCGGTGGCGGCGGTGGCGGGATGACAAGGCGCAGCAGCGCGGGCGGGCAGGGCGGCGCGGGGCCGTGGCTGATCCACCGGTAGCGCATGCCGTTGCCGTGTGTGGACGGTGGGGCGACCACGTAGCCACCCTCGCCGCGCCAGTCGACGCCGGGCAGCAGGCGCACGCGGTTGGGCGCGCCGCTGGCCGCGAAGTACAGGTGGAGGCCGCCCGAGCCGGTCTGCACCAGCGGCGTCTCCAGCGCGTCGCCGATGAGGTCGCGCAGCAGGTGCAGGCCGGCCGGCGTGTCCACATCGCACACGTCAACGGCGACGCCGGTGCGCAGCCCCACGTTTGCCTCCGGCCAGGCGGCCCACCAGCGGCGCACCCGCTCCGGATCGGTGCTGGCCTCGTGCAGGCCGGCGGTGATCAGGCGCGGGTGCCACCGCGGGTGCTTGCCCGGGCGGTCGCAGTGCGGGCGGCGGCACGAGCAGCGGCCACCGCCGAGGCCGGTGTGCAGGGGAGGACGGGCACGCCCGCTGACGCGTACCACAACGCGCCCTCCAGCGGCTCCATGCGCCACATTCTATCGAACACATGTACTAAGCGTCGATGGTCCGAGCACGGAGCGGAGATGTCGTACCGGTGGGTTAGCGTTCGACCCGATGGCCGTTCCAGAGTCTTTGTCGATCGCGCAGGCCCGCCGCATCGCGCTGGCCGCGCAGGGGTTCGCCGACCCGGTGCCGTCCGGGCCGGTGACGATGCGGCACCTGCGCCGTGTGCTGTCGCGCACCGGCCTGCTCCAGATCGACTCCGTCAACGTGCTTCAGCGCGCCCACTACCTCCCGCTCTACAGCCGGCTGGGGCCCTACCCGACGGCACTGCTCGACCGTGCGGCCTACGGGCGACCCCCGGAGCTTTTCGAGTACTGGGGGCATGAGGCCTCGCTGATCCCCATCGCCCTGCACCCCGCGCTGCGGTGGCGCATGGCCGCCGCGCACGCGTGGGGAAACGTGCGGCGCATCGCCGACGAGGACCCCGCGCTCGTCGCGTGGGTGCGCGACGAGGTCGCGGTCAACGGGCCGCTCACCGCCGCCGAGATCGAGCACGAGGCGCCGCGGGAAAAGGGCAACTGGGGGTGGAACTGGTCGTCCGTCAAGCGGGCGTTGGAGTTCCTCTTCTGGGCCGGCGAGGTGGTCGCCGCCCGGCGCAACGGCAGCTTCGCCAGGGTGTATGACCTGCCCGAGCGGGTGCTGCCGGCCGCGGTGCTGGCCGCGCCCACACCCACGCCCGACGAGGCATACCGCGAGCTTGTCGCGGTGGCCGCCCGCTCGCTGGGCGTGGCGGCGGAGTTCGAGCTGCGCGACTACTTCCGGCTGCCGGTGGCCGGCGCGCGGGCCGCGATCCCCGAGCTCGTCGAGGAGGGCGTGCTGGTCCCGGTCGAGGTGCGCGGCTGGCGGCAGCCGGCCTACCTGCACGCCGACGCAAAGCTGCCCCGCTGGGTGCGGGGCGACACGCTGGTCAGCCCGTTCGACCCGCTGGTCTGGGAGCGGGCGCGCACCGAGCGGCTCTTCGACTTCACCTACCGCATCGAGATCTACACGCCCGCGCACAAGCGGGTCCACGGCTACTACGTGCTGCCGTTCCTGCAGGGCGACCGGTTCACCGCGCGCGTCGACCTCAAGGCCGACCGCAAGGCCGGCGTGCTGCGGATCCCGGCCGCGTGGCTGGAGCCGGGCGCCGACCACGACACGACCGCCGAGGCGCTCGCTGCCGAGCTGCACCGGCTCGCGGGGTGGCTGGGCCTCGCCGAGGTGGCACCGCCCGAGGGTGGAGACCTGAAGCTGAAAAGCGCCCTCGGTGTACGGTGAACCGGTGACCAGCGTGGCCGACCCCACATCCGCGCCGCCGCCCCCGCACTATTTCGTGCCGCCGCCACCGGGCCGGTTGACCCGCCTGATGGCCCGGTCACCGCGGTGGCTGGCCCCCGTGGCGGTGCTCGGCTGCCTGGCGGCCGCGACCGGCTACGTGACGATCGCCAACCCGACCGAGTCGACGGCCGACGCGCCACCGACCTGCCTGCTCAAGCTCACCACGGGCCTCGACTGCCCGGGGTGCGGCGGCACCCGCGCCTTCTGGTACATGATTAACGGCGATCTCCCGGCCGCCGCCCGGCACCACGCGCTGTTCATCTTCGCGGTGCCGTTCCTGCTGTATGTGTACGTGGCCTGGGCCGGCAAGCGGGTCTTCGGCAAGACGCTGCCCAAGCTGCGCATCACGCCCACGATGATCGGCGTGTTCCTGTCGGTGTGGCTGGGCTTCAGCATCCTGCGCAACCTGCCGTGGGCCCCGTTCACCTGGTTCTACGTCTAGGCGGACCGGGGTTTGGTTCTGGGCTTGGCCACCGCGGAGGGTGAGGCCGCGGGAGCAACGGTCCGGACCACCGCGGACATCGCGGTAGCTCGCCTGATCTGTCAAGGGATCTGGGCGGGCGGCGGCGCACTCACGCCGCGGCCTCGGCTGGTGCGCGGCTGATTTCGATGTCGCCGCTGACCGTCTGGACCTCGACGCTCAGCTCGTGGCCGGACCCGCCGCCGTCGCCGCCGGTCATGTCAAGGTCGTTCGTGGTGCGGCCGGAGAGCGTGCCGAGGTCGAGCCACACGCCGGTGCCGGTGCGCACGCCGACCGCGACGTCGCCGCTCGCGGTGCGGACCTTGACCGTGCCGCGCCGGGCCGCGCCGATCCGGACGTGGCCGGAGGCGGTCTTGGCCTTTACGCCCGCGCCGGCCGAGCCGATCTCGATGCTGCCGCTGGCCACGCTCGTGTCGATCGGGCCGCCGACGTGCTGTGCCGTGACGTCGCCGGCCGCGCCGCTGACCTGCAGCTCGCCGTCGACCCGGCCGGCCGTGACGTCGCCGCTGGCGATCTTCACCTTGGCGTCGCCGGTGACGTGCTCGACGTAGATGTCGCCGGAGGCGCCGGTCGCGTCCACGGCGGAGAAACGGCCGCGGCAGGCGGCGTCGGCGGAGGCGGTCTTGAGGCGCAGCCGGCTGTCCAGCGGCACCCGGATCGTGATCAGCAGCGCCGCCGGGTGGCGGGCAAGCCAGCCGCCGTCGGGTGCCGAGACGGTCAGCGTGTCGCCGTGCATCTCGACGGTGGTGCGCTCGGCGGCTTCGTGCGAGGCGGGACGGTCGTCGTACGGCTGGACGTCGACCACGGCGCTGTCGCGCTCCTCCGCGGTGATCTCCAGTGCTCCGCCGGGCAGCTTGACGACGGCGGTGACGGGTCGAGGGGTCGTGAACTCGGGCATTTCTGCTCCTCTCAGGCGCGGCCGTAGCCGGTGATCCGGCGGCCGGTCGGGCCACGGGTCGGTGGAGTGGGCGGACCGCCCTGCGCGGCGGCCTGCACGGCGCGGACCAGCCAGGTGTTGACCGAGACGCCCTCCGCGGCCGCGGCCCGCTCGGCCGTGTCCTTGAGCGACTCGGGCAGGCGCAGGGTGATCCGCGCGACGTCACCGGATGGCTCGGGTGGCGTCATGGATGGTGCGGGTGCGACGTCAGTCGGCGTCACCACGAAATCGGCCTGGCCACCGCGCAGCCGCACCTCGACGGTCGCCGCCGGGAGCTTGGTGGTGATCTCGTCCGCCGCGTCGGAGAGCACTTCCAGGAGGCACAGCCGCATCGACGCGTCCAGCGCGCCGGTGAGCAGGTCAGCCGTGCGGGCCACGTCAGGCCCGCCCGGTGCGGCGGTGGCGGCGAGGTCTCGCCGCAGCGACTCCAGGTACGGTGCCAGGTCCATGACGTCACTATGACACCATCGTGATGTCATAGCAAGCCGCGGTGGTGAAACGGCGGTGCTGATGATGTCGGTGGGGTGGTCTAGGCTCGCGGCCATGCCGGAAGTAGTCCCGCCCCAGGTCAAACTCATCGCTTGGACGCATTTCGAGGCGCCGGACGACGTGCCGTGGTCGACCGACGCGGATGGGGGTCAGGCGCTCGCCGAGTTCGCCGGCCGCGCCTGCTACCAGTCGTGGAAAAAGCCCAACCCCGTCACCGCCACCAACGAGGGCTATCTCGCCCACATCCTCGAGGTGGGTCACCTGTCGGTGCTGGAGCACGGTTCGGTGACCTTCTACTTCACCGGGGTGTCCCGCTCGTTCACGCACGAGCTGATCCGGCACCGCCACTTCTCCTACTCGCAGCTCTCCCAGCGGTATGTGCCTGAGCGCGAGGCCGCGATGGTCGAGCCCGACGTGATCGCCGACGACCCCGAGCTGCACAAGCTCTTCGCCGAGGCGACCGAGGCGAGCCTGCGCGCCTACAACGAGCTGCTGGAAGGGCTGGAGCGCAAGTTCGCCGACGTGGAAAACGGCACGCTGCGCCGCAAGCAGGCCCGCCAGGCCGCCCGCGCCGTGCTGCCCAACGCGACCGAGACGCGGATCGTGGTGACCGGTAACTACCGCGCCTGGCGGCACTTCGTCGGGATGCGCGCGACCGAGAGCGCCGACGTGGAGATCCGCGCACTGGCGGTCGAGTGCCTGCGCCAGTTGCAGGGCGTCGCACCCAACGTGTTCGCCGACTTCACCATCTCGCGGCTAGCGGACGGGACCGAGATCGCGTCGAGCCCGTACGCGCAGGTGTCATAAGGCCGTCGACCGGGCGTAACCCTTCGGCCGGTCAGGGCGGGTCCGCTAGGTTGTCAAGCATGACGCACGACCACCGACCCTTCGGGCGGTTGCTCACCGCGATGGTGAGCCCGTTCCGCGCCGACGGCTCGCTCGACGTTGAGGGAGCGGCCCGCCTCGCCACCTACCTGGTGGACGAGCAGGCCAACGACGCGCTGGTGATCAACGGCACCACTGGCGAGTCGCCGACCACCTCCGACGGGGAAAAAGAGCAGCTCATACGGGCGGTGGTGGAAGCCGTTGGCGACCGCGCGAAGGTGGTCGCTGGCGTAGGCACCAACGACACGTCACACACGATCGAGCTCGCGGCCGGAGCGGAAAAGGCGGGCGCGCACGGCTTGCTGGTCGTCACGCCGTACTACAACAAGCCGCCGCAGGCCGGCGTGCTGCGCCACTTCACCGCCGTGGCCGACGCGACCGGCCTGCCCATGCTCGTCTATGACATCCCGCACCGCGCCGGCATACCGATCGCGACCGAGACGATGGTGCGCCTCGCCGAGCATCCGCGCATCGTCGGCGTCAAGGACGCAAAGGGCGACCTCATCGCGACGTCGTGGGTCACCCAGCGCACCGACCTGGCGTACTACTCGGGGGAGGACGCGCTCACGCTCCCACTGCTCGCGATCGGCGCTGTCGGCCTGGTCGGTACGTCGACACACTTCAGCGGCGTTTACGCCCAGGAGATGATCCAGTCCTACGAGCGGGGCGACGTCGCGGGCGCGCTCAGCCTGCACCAGCGCCTCATGCCGATCTTCACGGGCATCTTCCGCAGCCCCGGCACGATCCTGGTCAAGGGGGCGCTGGCCGCCAAGGGGATGCCCGCCGGTCCGGTGCGCTCGCCGCTGGTCGACGCCACCGAGGCGGACATGGCGCAGCTGCGCGAAGACTTCGGGGCCGCGGGGCTTCCTCTATGACCGGGGCGCACGCCGAGATGGAGTTTCCTCCGCCGCTACCCGCGGGTGGCCTGCGCGTGATGCCGCTGGGCGGCCTCGGCGCGATCGGGCGCAACATGACAGTGTTCGAGTACGACGGGAAGCTGCTCGTCGTCGACTGCGGTGTGCTCTTCCCCGACGTGGAGCAGCCGGGCGTCGACCTGATCCTGCCCGACTTCACGCCGATCCTCGACCGGCTCGAAGACGTGCAGGCCATCGTGCTCACCCACGGCCACGAGGACCACATCGGCGCCGTGCCGTACCTGCTCGCGCACAAGCCGGACATCCCGCTGGTGGGGTCGCAGTTCACGCTCGCATTGGTCGAGGCGAAGCTGGCCGAGCGGCGCATCGAGCCGTACACGCTGACGGTGCGCGAGGGGCGGCGCGAGCCGCTGGGGCCGTTCGAGTGCGAGTTCTTCGCGGTCAACCACTCGATCCCGGACGCGCTCGCGGTGGCCATCCGCACCCCGGCGGGGCTCGTGCTGCACACCGGTGACTTCAAGATGGACCAGCTGCCGCTGGACGGGCGGATCACCGACCTCGCAGGCTTCGCGCGGCTCGGCTCCGAGGGCGTCGACCTGCTGCTGTCCGACTCGACAAACGCGGAGATCCCGGGCTTCGTCACCCCGGAGCGCGACATCGGGCCGGTGCTCGACTCGATCTTCGCGAAGGCCACCGGCCGGATCATCGTGGCCAGCTTCGCCTCGCACGTGCACCGCGTGCAGCAGGTGCTCGACTCGGCGTACGAGTACGAGCGGAAGGTGGCCTTCATCGGCCGCTCCATGGTCCGCAACATGGGCATCGCCCGCGACCTCGGCCTGCTGCGCATCCCGGGCGGCCTGGTGGTCGGCCTGGAGGAGGCGACCACGCTCCCGCCGGACCAGATCGTGCTGATGTCGACCGGCTCGCAGGGTGAGCCGATGAGCGCGCTGGGCCGCATGGCGATCGGCGACCACCGGCACATCACGGTCGCGCCGGGCGACACGGTGGTGCTGGCCAGCTCGCTGGTGCCGGGCAACGAGACCTCCGTGTACCGCGTGATCAACCAGCTCTCCCGCGCCGGCGCCAACGTGATCCACAAAGACGTGGCCAAGGTGCACGTCTCCGGCCACTCGCCCGCCGGCGAGCTGCTCTACCTGCTCAACGTCGTGCGGCCGAGCAACCTCATGCCCGTACACGGAGAGTGGCGGCACCTGCGCGCGCACGCCCGGCTGGGCATCGAGTCGGGGGTGCCGGCCGACCGCGTCGTCCTGTGCGAGGACGGCGACGTGGTCGACCTTGTCGAGGGCCGTGCGCGGCTCGTGGGCCACGTCAAGAGCCGCTACGTGTACGTGGACGGCCTCGCCGTCGGCGACGTGGGGGAGTCGCTGCTCACCGAGCGCCGCATCCTCGGCGACGGCGGCTTCATCGCGGCGACGGTCGTGGTCGACTCGGTGACCGGCAAGGTGGTGGGCGGTCCGACGGTGTCGGCCAAGGGCTTCTCGGAGGACCCGGCCGCCTTCAACGCGGTCATCCCGCTGATCACGGAGGCACTCGACCGGGCCGCGCTGGAAGGCGTCACCGACCCGCACCAGCTCCAGCAGAT
This sequence comes from Phytohabitans houttuyneae, assembly GCF_011764425.1. Classification (NCBI taxonomy): domain Bacteria; kingdom Bacillati; phylum Actinomycetota; class Actinomycetes; order Micromonosporales; family Micromonosporaceae; genus Phytohabitans; species Phytohabitans houttuyneae. Next base: position 2,299,088 of record NZ_BLPF01000001.1, on the reverse strand, counting down.
CGTGCGGCGCGTGGTCGGCCGCTGGGTCAACGAGGCCTACCGCCGCCGCCCGATGATCGTCCCGACGGTGGTCGAGGTCTAGGCCGGTCTCAACAGATGTGTCGAGGCGAGGCGGGATCCAGGCGGCGATCCGGCGCCGTCGGTCGCCGTCCGGGCAAGGCTTTTCGAAGCAGGGCCTGGCACGCGCTGTGAGGCTGCTGGGCGCCGCCGCGCTAGCCGGGTTGTCGGCCGCCGCGGTGGCGTCGGCCCAGCTGTGGCTGGCTGGGCGGACCCGGGTCTACTACCCGGAGCAGGCGTTTCACGCCACCGACGCGTCGTACGGCAACCCGGCCTGGCCGGCGCAGTTGATCGTCGTAGCCTGGTGCACGACGAGTGCCGTGCTGGTGGGGGCCGCAGTGGCCGCGCCGCTGTCGCGGCATCTGCGGTGGCGGCACCTGGTCACGGCGGCGGCCGTGCTGGGATCGCTGGCCGCGATGCGATTGGCGACCGGGCCCGCGGCCAGGGCACAGGCAGCCTTCGACGCCGGTGCGGAGGCGGCGCGAGCGGTGGTGATCGGCGCCGCCCTTGGCGGCCTGATGGCGCTGGCGATCCAGCGGTGGCCGGGAGCCGGTCGATCCGCCGTCGTCTGGGTCGCCTGGATCTGGTGCACGGTGGCGGCCGGGGTGATCACGTACGAACACCACCGGCCGGGCACGGACCACATCGTGCCCGTGCCGGCGCTCACCGATCCGGGAGTGCGGCTGGTGGCACTCGCCGTACTGCTGGCGGCGCTGCTGGGCTGGTGGGCCGCCCGCCGCGCCGACCCGCACCCCGTGATCGGCGCGGTGAGCGGGCCGGCGATGCTCGTCGCCGTGTCCGTCGCGCTCCAGCCACTGGTGCCGGATGGTGATCACCGAGCGGTGGCGGTGACGCTGGGAAGCGCTTTTCTCTGGTCGTTGGCCGCGCTCTGCGGAGCCGCACTCGCCACGGTCGCGGTCCGCATTGGCCGCGAGCGAGTGGGCTCAACCGCATAGCGATCTCGGCCAGGTGCCGCCCATACTGGCGGCACCTGTCGCTTTCTAGTGCGGTGGCCATCGACGTTCACCCGGCCGGCGAAGCCGGTCCACGGTTGGCGGTCAGCGCACTAGCCGTCCGCAAAGTCGTCTGTGTCGTCCTGGCGTGTCCGAAGTGACACGTGTAACGTCCTGCATCGTGTCTTGTGGCGGAACCGCAATCTGCCACATGGCAGGTTTGCTCCACCTCACTGGTTGGATCATGACGTCGCCTGAGCCGCCCGCGGTCGCACGCCGCCGTGTTCGTCTCGCGTTGCGCGCGGCACGCGAGGCAAGAGGTTTCACCCAACAGCACGTGGCTGATGAGCTTGACTGGTCGCTGAGCAAGGTCAACCGCATCGAAAAGGGTGATGTCACCGTCTCCAAGACGGATCTGCTCGCGCTACTGGAGTTGTTCGGCGTCGATGACGACGGGCTGATCGACGAGTTGGTGCGCGCCTCCCGTTCGTCGCGGCAGCGGGGATGGTGGGACGAGCCGCGCTACCGCGAGCACCTGACCGCGCCGATGCTTCAGCTCCTGCAATTTGAGACAGAAGCGACAGCGATTCGCATCTTTCAGCCGACGCTTGTGCACGGCCCGTTCCAGACTCGGGCGTATGCGAGCGCCGTGCTCGATTTCTGGGCGCCGGAGCTCGCCCCGCTCATCCGCGAAGCGCGGCTGGAGACCCGGCTGCGCCGTGGCGAGCAGCTGCTCAACCGCGCCGACCCGCCGGAAATCTACTTCATCTTCGACGAGTCCCTCCTGCACCGCCCCGTGGGTGGCGTCGAGGTGATGGCGGAGCAGCTGCGCCAGCTCCTCGCCATCATGAGCCGCCCGGACGTGCGGGTTCGCGTCGTGCCGTTCGCCAAGGGGGCGCTTGTCGCGATGCTCGGCCCCTTTCTCATCTGCGATTTCGGCGATGAGGAAAATGCGGTTCTCTACCGGGAGACTTTGCTTCTCGACGAGGTCGTGCACGCTGGCGAAGCGCTTATGCGCCACCGCGGCTATTTCGAGCACCTCTGGCAGGAGTCGCTGAGCGAATCGGAGTCGGCAAGCCTGATTGCTGCGCGCGCGGAGCAGATGCTCGGCGAGCGATATAGCGGCGGCTAGATAAGCTTCGGCCCCGGTAATCCTCGAGAACAGTGTCGCGGACGCCCGTGGCCGGGGGTAACACACTCTCTGTTTACCTAATCCGAGGAGAACCGAATGGAGCAGACCGCCGAGCTGGTCTGGCGCAAGAGCGGGCGGTGCGACACAAACACATGTGTCGAGGTGGCCGAGTCCGGCCGCGACATCGCCATCCGCGACTCGAAGCGTCCAGATGGGCCGACGTTGCTCTTCACCAGGGCTGAGTGGGACGCCTTCGTGGGTGGTGTGCACGACGGCGACTTCCAGTTCGACTGAGTCCTGATGGAGGGGCGGCATCAGCGGCGAGCCTGCCGAAGATGCCGCCTCTTCCTTTCGGTCTGACGATTACGTATCGTGAGGATGCCCCTGCATAGAGCGGAGTCGGTGATGGCAGACACCGAACGCCTTCAATGGCACAGGAGTGCGCACTGCGAGTCAAATGCGTGTGTGGAAGTTGCACAAAAGAAGGACGAGGTGGTGGTTCGCGATGGAAAAGATCCGAATGGGCCGCGGCTGATCTTCTCGGCCCGGCAATGGATCACTTTCGTGGCCTGGCTGCATCAGCGCGTAGAGTGATCAGTTCACTACTTTCCCCGGTTTCCGTGTGAGATCCACCACCGGCTCCCCATTCATCCGCGTCTAGCTCTCTGGCCGTACCCCGATTTGCCGGTTCAGTACGGCTATGTGGGAGGTGTTGCGGATGGACCGCAGACGGGCGTTGACCATAGGCCTGGTGGTGGCCACAGCCGGAGCCGCGGCAGCGGTGACGATCCCGGCGGTGGCGACCACGAGAGGCGCGGCGCCCGGCGCGCCCGAGCCCGAGATGCTCTCGGCGCTCCAGCGCGACCTCGGTCTGACGCAGACGCAGGCGCGGACGCGGTTGACGTCCGAGCGCGCTGCCGGCCGTACCATCGCCGAGCTCAAGGCCGCCGCGGCCGACGCGTGGGGCGGTGCCTGGCTGAACAAGGACGCCACCACGCTGACCGTGGCGGTGACCGACCCCGCGCTCGCCAGCAAGGTGCGCGCCGCTGGCGCCGAGGTCAAGGTGGTCAGCCGCAGCGCCGCCGACCTCGACACGGTCAAGCGCGCGCTCGACCAGAGCTCGGAGGCGGCCACGCCCAACCTCCCCGGCTGGTACGTGGACGTCGCCACCAACACCGTCGTCGTGCTCGCCAACAAGGGCGGCGAGGCGGCGGCCCGCGAGTTCGCGAGCGGCGCGGGCGCGCCGGCCTCCAGCGTGCGGGTGGTGACGACGGAGGAGGCTCCGACACCCTTCTTCGACGTGCGCGGCGCCGACCCGTTCTTCATCAACAACGCCGCCCGCTGCTCGATCGGCTTCTCGGTCGTCGGCGGCTTCGTGACCGCCGGCCACTGTGGACAGGTCGGTGCCACGACGACGGGCTTCAACCAGCAGGCGCAGGGCACGTTCGCGGCGTCGTCCTTCCCCGGCGACGACTGGGGCGTGGTCGAGGTCAACGGTGACTGGACGCCGCGTCCCGTCGTCAACGACTTCAACGGCGGCGAGATCACCGTGGCGGGCGCGGAGGAAGCGCCGGTCGGCGCCTCGATCTGCCGCTCCGGCTCCACGACCGGCACCTTCTGCGGCGTGGTGCAGGCCAAGAACGCGACGGTCAACTACCCCGAGGGCACGGTGACCGGCCTGACCCGCACCGACGTGTGCGCCGAGCCCGGCGACTCGGGCGGCTCGTGGATGTCCGGCGACCAGGCGCAGGGCGTGACCTCGGGCGGCTCGGGCAACTGCACGGTGGGCGGCACCACGTTCTTCCAGCCGCTGGCCGAGATCCTCCAGATCAACCAGCTGACCCTCGTCACCTCCACCGGCGAGGTGGCCCCACCGCCCGCGACCGGCACCCCGCCGGCCAGCGAACCGCCCGCGCCCGAGCCCCCGGCGACCAGCGCGTGCGCCGACGAGGAGGTCGCGGTGGCCGGCGCGCTGAGCCGGACCGGCGCCCGCCAGTCCCAGCCGAACGGCCGCTTCTTCCGCACCGGCGCCGGGCGCCAGACCGCCTGCCTCGACGGCCCGGACGGCGCCGACTTCGACCTGTCCCTCCAGCGCTGGAACGGCCGTGCCTGGCAGACCGTGGCCCGCGCGACCGGCCCCGACGCGGACGAGACGCTGACCTTCAACGGCGACGCGGGCACCTACCGGTACCGCGTGCAGTCAAAGACCGGATCGGGTGACTACACGTTGGGGTTCTCCACCCCATGACCCAGGCGCGCCGCCCCCGGTCGCGGGGGCGGCGCGACAAGAATCTCAGCAAGGCGCTGCGGGCACATCCGGCCCCTGCCAGCCGGGCCCGCGGCGCGCCGCGAGCGGACCGCGCCTCCTCGGCCGCCGCGGCGGTCACGGAAAGAGCCCGTACACCGCCATCTCGGGCCGGCGGTGAGCGGGCGGGCCGGATGCCGGCGCCCAGGTACGGGGCGCCGGCATCCAGTCTTTGAATCTTTCTAGGTACGCGACACCAGGGCGGCGGCGCAAGGGCGGCATACGCTGGCCGGGTGGGGTACCGCGTGCTCACCACCGCGATCCTCGGGCTGCACTTCGCGTTCGTGGCCTATGTGGTCGTGGGTGGTTTCCTGGCCTGGCGATGGCCGCGCACCATCTGGCTGCACCTGGCCGCCGGGGCGTGGGGTTTCGTGGTGATCGCGGCGCGCCTGACCTGCCCCCTCACCTACGCCGAGGACTGGTCCCGCCGGCAGGCGGGGGAGCCGGGACTGACCAGGGGCTTCATCGACCGGTACATCGAAGGCGTCGTCTACCCCGAGCGGTTCACCACCCTGATGCAGGTGCTGGCCGCCACCGCGGTCGTCGGGTCGTGGGTCGGGTTCGTGGTGGTAATGCGACGGCGCCGCCCCCGCGGGGACGGCGCCGTGGCGGTGGTGCAGGCTACGGCAGGTCGGCCACCTCGTCGGCGAACTGGGCGCTCGTAACGATCGCCGCGTGCAGCAGCACCCCCAGCTGGGGAGCCGCCACGCCGTGCTCCAGGTCGGTGGTGATATCGCCGGCCAGGATGAGGTCGCCTTGGCCGGTGTCGTGCACGTACGCCTTGGGCAGCAGCTTGTCGTGGTTCCAGGCGTTGCAGAACGCGTACGCCTCCATGAGGCGGTCGGCCGGCAGGCGGCGCTGAGCCACCACGCGCACGTGGAGGATCTCGCCCTGCTCGCCCATCCGGTCGAACGTGACCATGCCCTTGCCCCACTGCCCGCCGATGGTGCCGTCCTCGTCGACGTAGTAGCGGTCGCCGCGGTCGTCCAGGGCTGCCGTGATGCCCTGCACGCTCAGCGGCGCCACGATCTCGTCGCGCCCCTCGGGGGCAGGCCGGGCTCGGTCATGTACGACGGGGTGGGCTGGTCCGGCGGCAGCTCCAGGCTCTCCAGCATCGGCTCGGCGGACATCCACTGCGCCATGCGGCGGGACTGGTGGTCGGTGCCGTTGCGGGCGTCGAACTGGCCGGCGATCTCGCGGGCCTGCGCGGCCAGGTCGGCGCCGAGCTGCTCCAGCGTGAGGTCGGCCTCGGGACGGCTCTCGAAAGCCGGCCGGTGCACGATCCGCCCGGTCGGAGCGGCCAGCCGGCACACCAGCGCGCCGATCGCGGCGAACTCCATCGCCGAAGCGTCGTCGTACGGCCGGTCGAGCCAGCTCAGGTGCTCGGCGAGGATGTCGACCGCCCGGTCGACGTTGCCGGTCAGCACGCAGAAGCGCATGTGCTCGGGCAGGAACGAGAAGGCGTCGCGCTCGTGGCGGTGGCGGCGGTACGCCCGCACGTGCGCCTTCGCCGCCTCCTCGTAGCGGCCCAGCTTCAGGTACGGCATGAGCACCGCGACGAGCGCCTTCTCCGGCTGCTCGGCACAGCCCAGCACGCCGCTGAGCACGGGCTCGACGGTCTGGACGGCGTCGTTCCACTCGCCCCAGCCGGCCAGCAGCTCGGCCTGGCGGGAGGGGTCGCAGCCGGCGCAGTCGCTGTTTTCGTCCCGCTCGGCGGTGCGCCACAGGTCGAACCACTTGCGCGCCTCCGGCTCGTCACCGATGTGGTCGGCGATCTTGCAACGGAGGTTGTAGATGGTCTGCATGCTGTGCCCGCCGGCCCGGAAGCGCCGCTCCATGTCGTCGAGCGCGGCCTGCGTCTGCGCCAGCCCCACGCGCGGCGTGCTGCGCAGCGTGGCGACCGCCCACTTGTGGTACCAGCGCAGCTGCTCGCCGTCCCACTCCTCGAACATCGAGGGGTCGCGGTCGTACGCCGCCAGGCACCACCCGAACGCGGGCAGCATGCGCCACCGCTCGGTGTGGTTGTTGTACGCGTCGATCAGGTCGATCCGGGCGTCGTAGCCCAGCCGCACGTCACCGGCGGCGTCGGCGTGCGCCGCGATGCGCTCCAGCTCGGCGATCTTGCCGTCGCCGTCGGGCAGGTCACGCGCCTCTTCGAGGGCTTCCTGCAGCTCATGCGTGGTGGTCATTCGGTCTCCCCTATACCTGCGGTCCGCCGCCACAGAATCGCTGGGTCAGATGATTCGCTCGCAAGCTCGCTCATGTCTTCTCCGGATCAGACGAGGGAAGCGAAGGAATGTCGGTGAAGGCGCGATCCAGCAACGCCAGGAACGACCGGTTCAGCGCCGCCGTGTCGACCGCGCGCAGCGGGTGGTGGCCGGCCAGCAGCGCCTGCCCGTACAGGGCCTCGACGGCGTGGCGCAGCGCGGGCCCCGGCGGGTACGACGTGATCTTCCGGATCAGCGGGTGGCGCCAGTTGAAGACCAGCTCCGGCCGGTGCTCCACGGTCACGTCGTTGAACGCCGAGAGCACGTCCGACCACAGCTCGTCGACCGCCTCGATGCTGCGCCGCACGGTGTCCTGGGTGCGCGCCTTCTGGCTCATCACGTACAGGGCGGGCATCGTCACCGGGTCGAACTGGCGGATCTGCGGGACGCAGTCCAGCTCGCGCAGCACCGCCCGCGCGGTCTCCAGGAACGGTGCCACCAGCGCCTCCTGGCCCGGCGGCAGCGGGTCCAGCCGCGCGGCGAGCTCACCGGGGTCGAGGCGGCGCACCCGCGCCTCGGTGTCCACCCTGGACAGTCGCTCCAGGATCTCGGTGTCGTACGCGTAGCCGGCGTTGACCACCGGCGTGCCGGCGGCACTGGCGATCGCGGCCAGCGAGCGGAACTCGTCGACCGTCTCCACGTACCGGATCATCGACAGCCCGCGGCGGAAGACCCGAAGCGGCATCGTGCCCCGGCTCGTCTCGAACGGCAGCCACGCGTCGACGAGCTTGAGCATCTCGTCGTCGCGCACCGCGAGCGCCTTGACGCCCAGGTGGTGCACGCGCAGGAACGCGGCCAGCCGGTCGGGGTCGTTGACCGACAGGTCCAGCAGCCAGGTGCGGATCTGCTCGCCGAGCCCGACGCGCACCGTGGAGAGCAGATCGTCCTCGTACAGCGCCTCGCGGCTCGCGGTCGGCCGCAGCATGCTCGTGTCGACCACGCACCGCACGAAGAACGCCCACTCCGGCACCAGCTTGGACGCGTCCTCGCTGAGCAGCATGCGCTTGAGGTACACGCGGTGGCCGCCCTGCCCGACCTGGGCCGGCGAGGCGAGCACGAAGCCGACGCCGCGCAGCCCCGCCTCGGGCACGCCGAGGTCGATGACCTCCATCGGGCGGCTGCCGAGCAGCTTCGCGCCGTACTCCAGGAGCGCCGCGCGGCGTACCTCCGGATCGTCGTAGGTGACCTCCCACGGAGCCTGCGGCTCGGTGATCCGCTCGCCACCGACGGTGACCTCGACATCCAGCAGGTGGGCGTACGACGACGCGAGCTCGCGCACGGTGGCCGGGGTCAGCCAGTGCTCCGCGCCGGTGCGCGGGCGGAGGGTGACCGTCGTGCCGACCTCCGCGGCCTCGGCGGTGCCGACCGTGTAGCGGCCGTCGGAGTACCCGGTCCAGCTGACCGCGTCACCGCCCTTGGCCGAGCGGGAGACCACCTCGATCGCGTCCGCGACCATGAAGCAGGACAGCAGGCCGATGCCGAACTGGCCGAGGTAGTCCTGCCGGGCGAAGCCCAGGTCGTCGCGCTTGGAGGTGCGCCCGACGCTGGCCAGGAACGTGTGCACCTCCGCCTCGGTGAGCCCGATGCCGTTGTCGGTCACGCGCAGCGCGCCGCCGGGCAGCGGCTCGATGACCACGCGGCCGGCCGGGGCCTCCGGGTCCGCGGCGCGACGCGCGGTGATCGCGTCGGTGCCGTTCTGCAACAGCTCGCGTACGAAGACGCGCGGGCTCGCGTACAGGTGGTGGCTGAGCAGGTCGACCACGCCGCGAAGGTCAACCTGGAAGCGATGCTCGCCAACTCGCTCGCTCACTGTGCCCCCTGGTTCGCTCGCTCGTGCGGCGCTGGAGGCGACGTCTTCCTCCGCCACCCCGAAACCCCGACTTCGTCGGCGGGGTGGCTCCGTCCAGACGCCGCCGCGCCAACTCGCTCGCTCACTGTGCCCCCTGGTTCGCTCGCTCGTGCGGCGCTGGAGGCGACGTCTTCCTCCGCCACCCCGAAACCCCGACTTCGTCGGCGGGGTGGCTCCGTCCAGACGCCGCCGCGCCAACTCGCTCGCTCACGGTGCCTTCAGACTCGCGGCGGCTTCGGCCAGCTGGCAGCCGGTCGAGATGCCGCAGCCGATGAGCTGGTCGAGCTGGTGGTGGGAGACCCCGCGCTCGAGGTCGGTGGTGACCTCGCCGAAGACGCGGACGGTGCCGTCGTCGTTGACGTGGACGAACGCCTTCGGCCACAGGCGGTCGTGGTTCCACTCGTTGCAGAACGCGTAGAGGCGCGGCACGTCGTCGACGGTGAACTCGGTCGCGGCGAGCGTGCGCACCTGGAGCATCTCGCCCTGGGAGCCGCGGCGGAAGAACCAGATGAGGTTGTCGTCCCACATTCCGCCGATATCGCCGTCGTCGTCAGTGCCGAAGTTGTATTCGCGGGCGCTCAACACCTGCGCGATCAGCTCGTTGGTGAGCGGCGCGAGGGTCTGCACCTCGCCGTCGGATGGCATGCGAGAAATGTCCCTTCGGATGTGGCTGCAGTCTTCCGGTGTCGCTCACCGCGTGGCGAGCGGTGCCCAAGTCCCCGGGGCACGATACGACGGCGGTGCCAACGCCGGATCAAAGCCCCCGGGCGCGAGATGTCCCGCCTGGATCGAGCCGGCCAACCCGCCGCTGGGCCCCCAACCAGCCCGGCGCCGCGCCCAAAAATGACACGCCACCCCGGGCGCGCTTCCGTCGTACCTTGTGGCTACCGTGTGATCCTAGGGCCTATGGCTGGCCGCGCGACCCAGGCGAGTCGGCGGCGCGGCGCGTCCACCGCTCGCGCCGCGAGTGGTCGCGCCCGGCAGACCTCCCGCACCCGGCGCCGCACCTCGACGACCAGCCCGGCCATTCTGGTCGGCCGCGGTGTCCGTGCGGTCTGGATGGGCCTCGCACACAGCGTCGGATGGCTGGTCCGGGGCGTCGGCCGCCAAGCCGCCACCGCCCGCGAGCTGGACCCCGAGCACCGCCGTGACGGCGGCGGCCTGCTTCTGCTGGGCCTGTCGATCCTGACCGGTGTCGCCGTCTGGTTCTCCGGCGCCGGACCGGTCGGTGAGCGGGTGGCCGACTCCGTGCGGCTCTTCCTCGGCGCCATCGCCGCCGCGCTGCCCCTGCTGCTGCTGGTCGCCGCGATCCGCCTCATGCGCGAGCAGAGCGACCCTGAGCACCGCGGCCGCGGCCTGGTCGGCTGGTCCGCGCTCATCCTGTCCGCGGCCGGCCTGCTGCACCTGGCGCAGGACCCGATCGACAACGCCCAGCGCGACTACGCGGGCGGGCTGATCGGCGCCGGCGTGGGCGGCCTGCTCGAGCGGGCGGTGACCGAGTGGGTGGCGATGCCGCTGCTCGTCCTGCTGCTCCTCTTCGGCCTGCTGGTGATCACGGCTACCCCGATCAACAAGGTCCCCGAGCGGCTGGGCCTGCTCGTCGGCTCGCTCCTCGGCCGGCCGCTGCCGCCCTCCTCCGACGACGAAGACGAGGTGGAGGAAGAGGAGGAAGAGGCCCCGCCGGTGCGGCGCCGGTCCAGCAGCCGCCGCCGGGTGGCGAGCAAGGCCGACGACCCCCAGGAGTCCGGGGAGCCGGGCGAGGAGGAGATCGTCCACGACACGGTGCTCCTGCCCCGCAAGCCACCGGCCTCGGTGCCGGCCGCCCGCAAGGTCGTCGAGCCGCCCGAGCACTCGCCGCCGCCGACCCGCGCCGAGCAGCTGGCCATCACCGGCATGGCCGGCGACTACAAGCTGCCCCGCCCAACCTGCTCAAGCAGGGTGCGGCGGCCAAGAGCCGCAGCAAGGCAAACGACGAGGTCATCGCCGCGCTGCAGGGCGTGTTCGAGCAGTTCGACGTGGACGCGGCGGTCACCGGCTTCACCCGCGGGCCGACGGTCACCAGGTACGAGGTGGAGCTGGGCCACGGCGTCAAGGTCGAGCGGATCACGCAGCTGTCGCGCAATATCGCGTACGCGGTGAAGTCCCCCGATGTGCGGATCCTCAGCCCGATTCCGGGCAAGAGCGCGGTCGGGGTGGAGATCCCCAACTCCGACCGCGAAGACGTGGCGCTCGGCGACGTGCTCAGGTCCCGCGCCGCCACGTCCGACCACCACCCCATGCTGGTGGCGCTCGGCAAGGACATCGAGGGTGGCTACGTGGTGGCCAACCTGGCGAAGATGCCCCACATCCTGATCGCCGGCGCGACCGGTGCGGGCAAGTCGTCCTGCCTCAACTCGCTGCTCGTCTCGATCCTGACCCGCGCGACGCCGGACGAGGTGCGGCTGATCCTGATCGACCCGAAGCGGGTGGAGATGACCGCGTACGAGGGCATCCCGCACCTCGTCACGCCGATCATCACCAACCCGAAGAAGGCCGCCGACTCGCTCGACTGGGTCGTCCGCGAGATGGACATGCGGTACGACGACCTGGCCGCCGCCGGCGTGCGCCACATCGACGACTACAACCGCAAGGTACGCGGCGGGCAGGTCAAGCCGCCGCCGGGCAGCGAGCGGGAGATCCGCCCGTACCCGTACCTGCTGGTCATCGTCGACGAGCTGGCGGACCTGATGATGGTCGCGCCGCGCGACGTGGAGGACTCGGTCGTCCGGATCACCCAGCTGGCCCGCGCTGCCGGCATCCACCTGGTGCTGGCCACCCAGCGCCCCTCGGTCGACGTCGTCACCGGCCTGATCAAGGCCAACGTGCCGTCCCGCCTGGCGTTCGCGACCTCGTCGCTGGCCGACTCGCGGGTCATCCTCGACCAGCCCGGCGCGGAAAAGCTGATCGGCCGCGGCGACGGCCTGTTCCTGCCGATGGGTGCCTCGAAGCCGATCCGCATCCAGGGCGCGTGGGTCAACGAGTCCGAGATCACCGACGTGGTGAAGTTCTGCAAGGACCAGCGCGAGCCGGAGTTCCGGCCGGACGTGCTGGCCCCGTGCAGGACCCGAAGAAGAAGATCGACGAGGATATCGGCGACGACCTCGACCTGCTCGTGCAGGCGATCGAGCTCGTCGTCACCTCGCAGTTCGGCTCGACCTCGATGCTGCAGCGCAAGCTGCGGGTCGGCTTCGCCAAGGCGGGCCGCCTGATGGACCTGATGGAGACCCGAGGCATCGTCGGCCCGAGCGAGGGCTCCAAGGCGCGCGACGTGCTCGTCAAGCCCGACGAGCTGGAAGAGGCGCTGGCCCAGCTCCGTCCCGAGTAGCGGAAGCGAAACGTCCGGAACCCGTTCTAGCGTGACGGCCATGGACATTGTTTTGATCGCCGGCCTCTGGCTCGACGGATCCGCCTGGGACGGTGTCGCCTCCGCACTCGAGCCGCTCGGCCACCGCCCCATCCCGCTCACCCTCCCGGGACAGGGCGACGGATCCGGCTCCGCGACGTTCGACGACCAGGTGGCGGCCGTGCTCGCCGCCGTCGACTCGGCGTCCGGAAGGCCGATGGTGGTGGGGCACTCGGCCGCCTGCACGCTGGCCTGGCTGGCCGCCGACGCACGGCCCGAGCGGGTGGCCACGGTCGCGCTCATCGGCGGCTTCCCGTCCGGCGACGGGGAGGTCTACGCCGACTTCCTCCCGATCGAGGCAGGCGCCATGCCCTTTCCCGGCTGGGGCCCGTTCGAGGGGCGGACGCCGCCGACCTCGACGAGCAGGCCAGGCAGCGGTTCGCCGCCGCCGCCATCCCGGTGCCCGAGGCCGTGGCCCGCGGCGTGGTGCGGCTGACCGACGAGCGGCGGTACGACGTGCCGGTGCTTGTCGTGTGCCCCGAGTTCACGCCGGAGCAGGCGCGCGGATGGATCGACGGCGGTGACGCGCCCGAGCTGGCCAAGGCCAAGCACCTCGACCTCGTCGACATCGACTCGGGACACTGGCCGATGCTCACCCGGCCGGACGAGCTCGCGCGGCTGCTCGCGACCGCGGCGGCCAACGCCTGACCTGCCGCAAGGGGCCTCGCACCCTCTATTGTCAATTTGTGGAGGATTTAGAGGCGTTGGCGCTGCTGACCGACCCTGTGCGGCGGTCGGCGTACCAGGTGGTGGCCGAGGCCGGCGCCGAGCCGCTGGGGCGGGACGAGGTCGCCACGGCACTCGGGGTCGGCCGCACGCTCGCCGCGTTCCATCTCGACAAGCTCGTCGACGCCGGCCTGCTGGAGGTGTCGTTCGCGCGGCGGAGCGGGCGTTCCGGGCCGGGTGCCGGGCGGCCCGCGAAGCTCTACCGGCGGGCGGCCGGCGAGCGTGCCGTGAGCGTGCCGCCGCGGTCCTACCTGTCCGCCGCCGAGCTGCTCGCCGAGGGCATCGAGCGCGCCGGCGCCGACGCGGCGGCCTACGACGTCGCCCGCCGGCGCGGGCGGGAGGCGGGAGCGGCCGCCGGGGTGGGCGCCGACCCCGTCGAGGTGCTCGCCGGCCGCGGCTACCAGCCCGAGACCGACGATTCGCTGGTACGCCTGCGCAACTGCCCCTTCCACCAGCTCGCCCAGCGCTTCCCGCCGCTGGTCTGCGGCATGAACCTGGCGCTCGTCGAGGGAGTGCTGGAGGGCGCCGCCGCGGAGGGCTGGTCGGCCCGGCTGGATCCGGTGCCGGACCACTGCTGCGTGAGCCTTTCTAAAAACAAGAGCGATGATTTATAGTACGGCCGTGAGCGAATATCACTTGGCCCAGCTCAACGTCGCCTATCCCCGCGCGCCGCTCGACGACCCCTCCATGGCGGGCTTCGTCGACGAGCTCGCGCTCATCAACGCACGCGCGGACGCCGCACCCGGCTTCGTGTGGCGGCTCGTCGGGGAGGGTGCGGACGACGCCACCGCCCTGCGCCCGTTCGGGCCCGACCTGATGGTGAACATGTCGGTCTGGGAGTCGGTCGAGGCGCTGCGCGACTTCACGTACCGCGACGCCACCCACCTGGAGCAGCTGCGCCGCCGCCGGGAGTGGTTTTCGCACCAGGCGCTCGGCTCGCACCTCGTGCTGTGGTGGGTGCCGGCCGGCACGGTGCCGACGCTGCGGGAGGCGCGCGAGCGGCTGGCGCTGCTCGACCGCGATGGCCCCGGCCCGGAGGCGTTCACGCTCCGCGAGCCGTACCCGATGCCCTCGGCCTCAGGAGGCGGCGAGCGAGTGGCGGTCGCCGGCCAGTAGCTCGGCGGCCGCGTCCGGCGTCAGCGGCGGGGACAGCAGGTTGCCCTGGCCCAGCGGGCAACCCAGCGCGAGCAGGGCGGCCCGCTGCTCCTCGGTCTCCACGCCCTCGGCCACCACGCCGAGGCGCAGCGAGTCGGCGATCGCCAGCACGGCCCGCACGATGCCGCGGTCGGTGTCGCTGGCCGCCACCCCGCCGACGAACGACTGGTCCACTTTGAGCAGGTCGATCGGAAACCACTTGAGGTAGTTGAGGCTGGAGTACGACGTGCCGAAGTCGTCGAGCGCGAAGTGCAGCCCGGCCGTGCGCAGCACCGCCGCGCTCTCGGTGACGTCTTCGCGCAGGTAGCTGTGCTCGGTCACCTCCAGGCACACGTCGCCGGGGTCCACTCCGGAGCGCTGCACGATGTCGAGCAGCTCGCGGGCCAGGTGCGGCTGCTGCAGCTGCACCGGCGACAGGTTGACGTTGACCCGGATCCGCTTCGCGCCCATCGCACCCCACCGGGCCAGCTCGCGGCAGGACTGCTCGAGCACCCAGTGTCCGATGGGGACGATCGCGCCGGTCTCCTCGGCGAGCGGGATGAACACGTCCGGCGGCACCGGCCCGCGCTGCGGATGCGTCCACCGCAGCAACGCCTCGAACGCCACCACCTGCCCGCTGCCCAGGTCGCAGATCGGCTGGTAGTGCACCGCGAACTGGTCGCCCTCCAGCGCGCCGAGCAGGTCGGAGCGCAGCCCCAGCCGGTCCAGCGAACGGCTCGACGCGGCGTCGTCGAACACCTCGATCAGCCCGAGGCCGCGGTCCTTGGCCGCGTACATGGCGGCGTCGGCGTCGCGGAGCATCGCGCTCGCCGTGGTACGGCGGCGCACGCCGAGCACACCGCCGACGCTCGCCGAGATGCGCACCGGCTCGTCGTGCAGCCGGAACGTGTCGTCCAGCGCGCGGGCCACCCGCCGGCCGACCTGCGCGACGTCGGCGAGGTCACCCACGCCGTCGAGCACCACGACGAACTCGTCGCCGCCGAACCGTCCGAGCAGGTCGCCGGGGCGCAGGCTGTGCCGCAGGCGGGCGGCCACCTGCTTGAGCAGGTCGTCGCCGGCCTCGTGACCGAGCCGGTCGTTGACCGCCTTGAACCTGTCGAGGTCGCAGAAGAGCAACCCCACGTGGCCGGCGCCCTCGGCGTCGGCCAGCGCCTCGGTCAGCCGCTGCGCCACGAGCGTGCGATTGGCCAGCCCGGTCAGCGGGTCGTGGGTGGCGCGCAGGCGCAGCTCGTCTTCCAGCCGCTTGCGGTCGTCGATCACGCGCGAGGAGAGCACCACGGTGCCGCCGGCCGACGGTGCCGGGCGCAGCGCGCTCTCCACCCAGGTCCAGTGGCCTGAGCCGGTGCGCAGCCGGTACTCCACCTTGTCTCCGGAGGCGGCACCCGCCAGCGCGCTCTCCAGCCGCTCGCGGTCGTCGGGGTGGACGAAGTCGGTCACCCGCCTCCCCACCAGCCGGTCCGGCTCGCGGGCCAGCTCCCGACCGTGCGAGGGCGAGGCGTACGCGAAGCGGCCGTCCGGGCCGACCATCGCCACAAGGTCGCTGATCGAGTCGGTGATCAGGCGCAGCGACGACTCGCTCTGGCCGAGCGCGCGGTACAGCTCGGCGTTGCTGATCGCGGCCGCCACGTAGTTGGCGAACACGGCGAGGATCTCGACCGCCTCGCCGGTCATCGGGCGGGGCAGCGAACGGGCCGCGTAAAGCAGCGCGCACGGCTCGCCGTCGCGCATCACCGGCACGCAGATGAGGCGCCGGTGGCCGTCGAGCAGCGTGTACGGCGTGCCGCGGCACACCTCCTCCCACCCCGGCAGCCAGTCGCCCGGCTCGAGCGTGTCGTCGACACCGCTGTGCGCCTGCCGCACCGCGCGGCCGTCGCGGACGGTGATCACCCAGGCGTCGTCGGCGGTGGTCAGCTCGCGCAGCAGGGTGGCGGCCTCGTCGAGCAGCGGAGACAGGTCGAGGTGGCGGGCCAGCAGGTGGCCGGACTGGGCGAGGCGGGCCATGACCGCGCTCTGCTCGCGCTCGCGCAGCGCCATCCGCAGCCGGTGCGTCACCGACGCCAGCACCTGCAGGTCGAGCTGGGTGAACTCCTCGCCCGTGCTCCGGCACAGCACCAGCACGTCGCCCGGGTCGGCGGTGAGGTCGAGCGGGATCCACACCGCGAAGCGGGTGCCGAGCGCGGCCAGCGGCGCGGGCATCGCCTCCGCGCCCGTCGCGCCCAGCGTGGCGACCCCCGCCCGGCCGAGCAGCGCGGCGGCCTCCGCGGGCAGGCTCCAGCCCGTGCCGTGCGCCGGGTCGTCTTCGGCCAGGCCGCAGGAGTGGTGCACGACCATCTGCGGCGGCGCGACGTGGGCGAGCATCGTCACGTCCGCGGAGAACACGTCGGAGAGGACCTGCAGCATCCGGTCGGTCAGTTCCTCCGGCGAGGACGGCTGGCCGACGGCCGCGAGCAGCCGGATCAGGCGCGTCGTGTCCCGGTACGCCTCGCGAACCGCGCTGGACGCCTCGTCCAGCTGCTTTCGCAGCGCCGCAACCTGCTCAATCCCCCGCCCGGCTCTCTCACAGCAACTCCGGGTTCGCTCGCTCGCGCGGCGCTGAAGGCGACGCCTTCCTCCGCCGGCCCGAAACCCCGACTTCGTCGGCGGGCCGGCTCCGTCCAGGCGCCGCCGCGCCAGCTCGCTTTCTCACAGTGCTATCGCCGCCACCGTGGCGTTGTGGTAGCCGGCGACGCTTGTCGTGCGGGCGAACTCGCCGTAGGTGAAGAAGCCGAACGTGGGCACACTGGCGGCCGCCGCCTGCAGGCGACGGGCCTCCTCGGCGCCGCGGTCGCGGAGGATGTCGAAGCGGGCGACGCAGCTGAAGACAAGCAGCACGCCCGGCTCGCGCCCGGAGACCGCGCCGGACGCGATGCCGTCGGCGACCTCCAGCAGGTCGTCGGGCTCGCACGCCATGATCTGGACCGCGGAGTACGGCGGGAGCGGCGCGAACGTGTGGACCTGGCCCTCCTCGTCCAGGTACGCCCCGCGGACCAGCTGGGTGCCGTCCGGCTCGATCAGCCCGAGCGCGTGCGAGCGCGGCCAGCCGTCCACCGGCGCGTACCGCAGGGCGCGCTCCACCTCCTCGCCGTGCGGGAAGTGCTCGCGGAAGGCGTCGAGCGCCGGCCGCCCGCCGATCTCGTGCAGCACCGTGCCGTCGACGCGGGTGACAAGCAGCGGGAGGCTCACCGGCCGCCAGCCGTGCGCCACCACCACGTCGAGGCGGTGGGGCGAGTCGATCCACACCGCCACCGCGGCGTCGGTCAGCACCTCGCCGTCGTGGAAGACGAAGGTCCGCTCCAGCCGCCGGTCGTCGCCGGCCGCACCGCCGGCCACCGGCACCGACGCACCCGCCACCCGGTGGACGCCGCTGAGCAGCGTCTGCTGGTGGCCGGCGAGCCCGTCGGAGAGCAGGATGATCGCCGCGTGCGCGAGCCGCTCCGGACCGGCGGCGGCGCGGGCCGCGCGGGTCATCTCCCGACCGGCGGCGAACGCGTCCTCGCGCAGGCCGGTGGCCGAGGCGACGCCGAACCGGTACGGCCCGGGTCCGAGCACCAGCACCACCACGCCCTCGCCCGGCTCGACCAGCACGCCGTCGTGGAAGTGGCCGCTGGACGAGGCGCCCACCAGCGGTGCCGTGCCGGTGACCGCGCGGACGCCGTCGAGCAGCTCGCCGAGGTCGTAGCGGACCGAGGTGAACACGATGACGAGGGTGGCCGGCGCGCCCGCCAGGCTTGCCGCGGCGGCCGAGGCGGCGGCGTAGCCGGCCTCCCGCGAGTCGGCCAGCTCACTCGCGCCGACGCCGGTGAGCTGGCGCGGTGCGGTCACTGTCGGAGTGGACCCTTGGTCACGCTGGGTAAACACGACGTATCTTCGCACACTCCCTTGGGGTTGCGGGTACCCCTCTGTGATCACTTAGACACGTTCGATGATCACCAGTGGGATCTCGCGCTCGGTCTGCGCCTGGTAGTCGTCATAGGCCGGCCAGATCCCGGTCATGATCTGCCAGAGGCGGGGCTTCTCGTCCGGGTCCGCGGACCGTGCCCGCGCGGGAAACCGCTCGTCGAAGACCTGCACGAGCACTTCGGGATCCGCCGAGAGGTTCTGGTACCAGATGGGGTGTTCCGCCCGCCCGCCGGCGGAGGCGACCACGAGGTACCGATCGCCGTCGCGGCCGTAGATCAGTCCGGTGCGGCGGGCCCGCCCCAGCTCGCGGTCGCGGGTGGTGAGCAGGAGCGTGGGCGCGCCGTTCCAGATATGTCCGTCCTCGCCACCGGTGCGCACGTAGCGGCTCAGGTGCTCTTCCTGCCAGCTGCCGGCGGGCGGGTCGAGTGGGTGATCAACATCGATGTCCGTCACTCCGGGGATGCTAGCGCCTTTCAGCCGTTCAGGTAGCGGTCGAGCATCTCGTTGCGGAAGGTGCCGTGCGGGTCGCGGGCGCGCGCCAGGGCCGCCGCGTCGCGCAGGCGCGGGTAGCGCTCGGCGACCACCTCGGGCGCCATCGCGAAGACCTTTCCCCAGTGCGGGCGCGCGCCGAACGGGGCCAGCCGCTCCTCGATCGCCGCCACCGCCGGCGCGACCGCGGCGGCGTCCTTGACCCAGGTGAAGTGGAAGGCGACGCTGTCGCGCCCATAGGACGGGCTGAGCCACAGCCGGTCGGCCGCTATCGTGCGGATCTCGCAGATCTGCAGCACCGGCGCGATCCGGTCCCGCACGCCGTCCAGCGCCTCCAGCGCGGCCACCGCGTCCTCGCGCGCCACGAAGTACTCCGTCTGCAGCTCCTCCCCGCTGCTCGGGGTGAACTCCAGCCGGAAGTGCGGCAGCCGCGCGTGCCACGGGCCGCGCACGCCGAGCTGCTCGGTGCAGTTTTCCGCGGGCATGCCGGGCACGGGGTGGCGGGGGCCGTCCGCGCGCACCGCGCCGAGCCACCGCTCCGGTGGCGGGAGCGGCTCGTCGACGCGGCGCTTGACCCAGATGTTGCGGATCGTCGGGCCGGCCCAGTCGGTGAAGGCGCTCACGCTGTACGCCGCGGCCATCACCTCGGTGAAGTGCTCGCGGAGCGCGGTGAATGGCAGGTCGTCGTACACGTACTGCTCCACCTCGAACGCCGGCTGCAGCTCGAGGGTGAGCCGCGTGGCGACGCCGAACGCGCCGAGCCCCACCACCACCGCGTCGAAGATGTCGTCGCCCCGACGGACGTGTACCACCTCGCCGCCGGCCGTCACCAGCTCCATCGCGGTGACGGCCGTGGCCAGCCCGCCGTTGCGCATGCCGGACCCGTGCGTACCGGTCGCGCACGCCCCGGCCACCGACAGGTGCGGCAGCGAGCCGAGGTTGTGCAGCGCGTACCCCTTGTCGTTCAGGTAGGGCGCCAGCTCGCCGTACCGCAGGCCGGCCGAGACGGTGACCGTGCCGGCGGCCGTGTCCACGTCCATCACCGGCGGCAGCCCGGCCACCGTGACGAGGTCGCCGGGGGAGTCGGCCACCCGGCTGAAGGAGTGGGCCGTGCCGAGCGCGTGGATCCGCTCCGCGCCGGCGACGAGCGCCTGAAGCTCCGCCACGGTCGTGGGGCGGTGCAGGCGCGTCGCGGTGAAGGTGACATTGCCGGCCCAGTTGCTGATCTGCTCGCTCACCTCTCGATCGTCTCGCACTTCCGGTACGGACGCCTCAGGTGCTTCCGCTGCTGGGACCGGTACCCTCGGGTGGTGTCTCCCTCCTCCGCCGAAACCCGTCGCGTAGCCCTGCTGACACTCGGCTGCGCCCGAAACGAAGTCGACTCGGAGGAGCTGGCCGGCCGCCTGCACGCCGACGGGTGGGAGGTCACCACCGACGGTGAGCGGGCCGACGTGGTGCTGGTCAACACGTGCGGCTTCGTCGACAAGGCCAAGCAGGACTCGATCCAGACGCTGATGGCCGCCGCCGACACCGGCGCGAAGGTGGTCGCGGCCGGGTGCATGGCCGAGCGGTACGGGCGGGAGCTCGCCGACAGCCTCCCCGAGGCGCACGCGGTGCTCGGCTTCGACGACTACCCGGAGATCACCGCGCGGCTCGACGCGGTGCTGGCCGGTGAGCGGCTCGACGCGCACACCCCGCGCGACCGCCGCCAGCTGCTGCCGCTCACGCCGGTCGCCCGGCGCGACAGCGACGTCGTGGTCCCCGGGCACCTGCCGAAGCACCTGCGCCGGCGCCGCCTGCAGGAGGGGCCGGTCGCCTCGCTGAAGCTGGCGAGCGGGTGCGACCGCCGGTGCGCGTTCTGCGCGATCCCGGCGTTCCGCGGCGCGTTCGTCTCGCGCACCCCCGACGAGCTGCTCGCCGAGGCCGAGTGGCTGGCCAAGACGGGCGTCCGCGAGCTGGTGCTGGTGAGCGAAAACTCCACGTCGTACGGCAAGGATCTCGGCGACCCCCGCCTGCTGGAAAAGCTCCTGCCGCAGCTCGCGGCCGTCGAGGGCATCGTGCGGGTGCGGGCCAGCTACCTGCAGCCCGCCGAGACGCGCCCCGGGCTTGTCGAGGTGATTGCCACCACACCCGGCGTCGCGCCGTACTTCGACCTGTCCTTCCAGCACTCCAGCGAGCCGGTGCTGCGGCGGATGCGGCGGTTCGGCTCGACCGAGCGCTTCCTGGAGCTGCTGGAGTCGGTGCGGGCGCTCGCGCCGGAGGCCGGCGCGCGAAGCAACTTCATCGTGGGCTTCCCCGGCGAGACCAGGTCCGATGTGGACGAGCTGGTGCGTTTCCTCACCGGGGCGCGGCTCGACGCGATCGGCGTGTTCGACTACAGCGACGAGGACGGCACCGAGGCCGCCACGATGACCGGCAAGGTCGCGCGGGCGACCGTCAAGCGGAGGTACGACAAGCTGCTCGCCCTCTCCGAGGAGCTGTGCGCCCAGCGGGCCGCCGACCGGGTCGGCTCGGTGGTCGAGGTGCTGGTCGACACCGTCGAGGGCGGCGAGGTCGAGGGCCGCGCCGCACACCAGGCGCCGGAGGTCGACGGCTCGGTGACGCTGGCCGACGGTGGCGCCGACCTGGCCGCCCTGCTCCCGGGCGACCTGGTGCGCGCCACGGTCGTCGCGACCGAGGGCGTCGACCTCGTGGCCGTGCCCACTGAAATGGTCTCCGCGGCTCCGCGGGCCGTGCCGTGACCGGCGAGCCGGCCGTACAGGCGGTGCCCGTGCCTCCCGTCCCGCTCGTCAACGCGGCGAACGCGATCACCGCGCTCCGGCTGGTCATGGTGCCGCTGTTCGTGGCGATGGTCGTGGCGTCCGACATGATCGGGCGAGACTGGCGGATCGCGGCCTGCCTGACGTTCGGGCTCGCGTCGCTGACCGACTTCGTCGACGGCTGGATCGCCCGGCGGTATGGGCTGATCACCTCGTTCGGCAAGGTCGCCGACCCGATCGCCGACAAGGCGCTCACCGGCGCGGCGCTGGTGCTGCTGTCCTGGTACGACCGGCTGCCCTGGTGGGTGACGGTGGTGATCCTGGTGCGCGAGGTGGGCGTGACGCTGCTGCGCTTCTGGGTGATCCGGTACGGCGTGATCGCGGCCAGCCGGGGCGGCAAGATCAAGACGACGCTCCAGATCCTGGCGATCGGGTGGTACCTGTGGCCGTTTCCCGAGCCGCTCGCCGACGTCGGCCCGTGGATCATGGCGGCCGCGGTCGCCGTGACCGTCGCCACAGGCCTCGACTACACCCTCCGGGCCCTGCGCATGCGGGGGCGGCGCGTGCCTGAAGCGCTGAGCCCGGCCACCGTCCCACCGGCTGCCGCAGGAGTGGTGCACGCCCTGGCGGAGCGGAAAGAGACGCTCGCCACCGTCGAGTCGCTCACCGGCGGCCTCGTCGCGGCCACGGTCGTCGAGGTGGCCGGCGCGAGCGCGGTCTTCCGCGGCGGCCTGGTGGTCTACGCGACCGAACTCAAGGCGGCGCTGGCCGGAGTGCCGGAGGAGCTGCTCGACGAGCGCGGCCCGGTCGACCCGGACGTGGCGCTCGCGCTGGCCGAGGGCGGCCGGGCCCGCTGCGGCGCCGACTGGGGGGTGTCCACTACGGGAGTCGCCGGCCCGGAGCCGCAGGGCGGCAAGCCCGTGGGCCTCGTCTACGTGGCCGTGGCCGGCCCGACCGGTTCAGCCGTGCGCGAACTCTCGCTGGACGGCGGCCGCCCAGCCATCCGCGCGGCGAGCGTCGTCGAGGCCCTCCGCCTGCTCATGGACCGCCTCTGAGGAATCTTGGGCCGCCTCCTCCGGTTGGTCACGGAACAGGTGCGGCCAGCAAGGTTGCGCAAGTGGGAAGCTGTCGCCGGGCCTGGAAGCGGGTAACGTTGCGGGCAGCGTTTCCAGGGGAGGTGCGATGATCCTGCTACGCCGTGTGATCGGTGACGCACTACGCGCGCGCCGGCAGGGGCAGCACCGCACCCTGCGCGAGGTCTCCACCGCTGCCAACGTGAGCCTCGGATATCTCTCCGAGATCGAGCGGGGGCAGAAGGAGGCGTCCAGCGAGCTGCTCGCCTCGATCTGCGAGGCCCTCGGCGCCCAGCTCTCGGAGCTGTTGCGCGAGGTCAGCGACGAGATGGCGCTGGCCGAGCAGATGGAGCACGTGCTCGTCCCGGCACAGGGCGGCGCGCGCGAGAGCCGCGAGACGCCGCCGTCGAGCACTCCCGCGCCCACCCCGGCACCGGCCCCGGTGCCGGCCAAGGCGGGCGCCGGCGAGGAGACCCCGAGCCAGCCCGAGGCCGCGGTGCACCGCATGGCCAGGCCCAGCAAGGTCGCTTCTGGCAAGATCACCGACGGTGCGGTCTCCGTCTCCGTCCGCCAGGACACCCCGCTGGCCGCGGTCCTGCGCACCACGCGCACCGTGCGTCCCACCCCGCGCGACCGCGATGTAGTCTGCGTCGCCTGACGCGCGTAGGGTTGACGCCTGCGGGGCGGCAGCCACCCAGGCGCGTCGGCACATACCCGGATATCCCCCTGAGGTCGCATGACGGGTTGGCGCCGGGCTGGGAGTATGGAACTCTGCCGGACCGCGGGGGCCTGTCGTCCCAGCGGTGGCGGCCCGACCAGAGTGCTGACACTGAGGGGATACCGCGGAGATGGCGAACCCGTTCGTCAAGGGCTGGCGCTACTTTTTGGCGTTGTTCGGCGCCAAGATCGACGAGTACGCCGATCCCAAGGTGCAGATCCAGCAGGCGATCGAAGACGCGCAGCGCCAGCACCAGGCGCTCGTCCAGCAGGCGGCCGCCGTCATCGGTAACCAGCGGCAGCTCGAGATGAAGCTCTCCCGCCAGATGTCCGAGGTGGAAAAGCTCCAGTCGATGGCCCGCCAGGCGCTGGTGCTCGCGGACAAGTCCCGGGCCGGCGGCGACGAGCCCGAGGCGGGTAAGTACGAGCAGACCGCACAGACGCTCGCCACCCAGCTGGTCGCCGCCGAGCAGTCGATGGAAGACCTCAAGACGCTGCACGACCAGGCGCTCGGCGCCGCGGGCCAGGCCCGCCAGGCGGTCGAAAACAACGCGATGGTCCTGCAGCAGAAGCTGGCCGAGCGCACCAAGCTGCTGAGCCAGCTCGAGCAGGCCAAGATGCAGGAGAGCGTGGCCCGCTCGCTGGAGTCGATGTCCGCGCTGGCCGCGCCGGGCAACACGCCGTCGCTCGACGAGGTGCGCGAAAAGATCGAGCGCCGCTACGCCAACGCGATGGGCCGCGCCGAGCTGGCCGGCAACTCGGTCGAGGGCCGCATGCTCGAGATCCAGAAGTCCACGTTGGACCTCGCCGGCTCCTCGCGGCTGGAGCAGATCCGGGCCAGCATGGCCGGCGACAAGCTGGCCTCCAAGCCAGCGACCCCCGCCGTCGAGCAGGCGAGCCCCGCCGACTCGGCCGGGGTCGCGCGCCTCGACCAGATCCGGGCGAGCTTGGCCAACAAGGAAAAGTCCGCCGGCGACGCCAGCGCGGCCGGCTAGCGGGAGCATGCGGTGAAGGATCCCCGGGCCCGCTACTTCCGGCGGCTTCGCCGGCTGCGCCGTTCCGCGCGCCGGTGGAGCGTGCTCGCCGCGGGCCTGGGGGTGCCGCGGCGGTGCTCACGCCGTATTCCGGCCTTGGCCTGCCCGACGCGGCCTGGGCCGCCGCGGCCGGCGGCTCGATCGCGCTCGCCGCGTGGCGGTGGGTCGACTTCCGCGCGCTGGCCGCCGAGCCCGCGCCGCCACCGCTCGACCCCGTCGCGGCCGGGGAGCAGGCCCGCGCCAAGCTGCTGGCCGCCGTCCAGCGCCTGCCGGTCGGCCGCTCCGCCCTCGACGAGGTCCGCCGCCAGCAGGCCCGCTTTTCGATGCGCGGCTCGGCGGCGCTCGGGCACTGGACCCGCCTCGACCGCGCGTCGCTCACCCTCTCCGGCCTGTCCAGCCGGCTGACCGGTCCCGGCGAGCCCGCCGTGCTGGAGGCCGCGGTGGCCGAGCAGTCGCTGCGCGACCTTGCCCACCGGGTGGCGAGCGTCGACAAGGCCCTGCGTTTCGCGCCGCCCGACTCGCGGCCCGCGCTGGAGGAGGCGCGGCGCACGCTGGTCGAGCAGCTGGACAGCGGTGTCGTGGCCTACGAGCGGCTTGTCGCGGCCGCCGCCAGCTACGTGGCCGAGGACGGCCGCGCCGCCACCGAGCACCCTGCCGTCTCGCGGCTCACCGAGGCGAGCGACATGCTGCGCGGGGTCGCGGCCGGGCTCGCCGAGCTGCGCGACCTCACCGAGCCGATGCGCATCCCCGACCAGCTGCGCACGCCACCCCAGACCGCCTGAGGGCCCTTTACAGACACGGATTCGAGCTACCGCGACGCCCGTCGTGGTCCGGACCGTTGCTCCCGCGGCCTCACCCTTCGCGGTTGGTCACGGTCAGAGCGGCCGCCTGCGGCGGCTCCCGGCATCTCAGCGCGGCGGGCAGGGGCCGTCCGGGTCGATGGCACCCATGATGCGCCTCCCGATCGTGCCGAGCTGGTGCTGCTGTGCCCTGGTCGTCGGGTCGAATACGAGGCGGCGCACCTCCTCGACGTGTCCGGGGGCGGTCGCCACCACCTTGTCCCAGCCGTCATCGGTGAGGATCGCCAGCGTGTAGCGGCCGTCGTCGGGGTCGGGTGCGCGCCGCACCCAGCCGCGCCGCTCCAGCCGGGCGACCACCTGGGAGAGGCGGGGCAGCGACGCGTCGGCGAAGGTGGCCAGATCGCTCATCCGCAGCGTCCGCCGCGGCGACATGGAAAGGCCGGCGAGCACCTGGTACTCGAAGTGGCTTATCCCGGCGTCCCGCTGCAACTGCCGGTCGAGCGCCGCCGGCAGCCGGATGAGGACGCTCACGAGGGCGAGCCACGTCTCCTGCTCGCCGGCGTCCAGCCACCTCGGCTCCACCCCGAGATCATATCTTTACTTGCGTCTTTAAGTGATCAAGCACTAGCTTGCGGTTCACGCTTTAAGTGACGTGGAGGCGCAGTGAACGTGGTGTTGTGGATCATTGCTGGCGTGCTCGCCGCCGCCTTCGTCATCGCCGGGCTGCTGAAGCTCGTGCAGTCGAAGGAAAAGCTTGCCGCGTCCGGGCTCGGCTGGGTCGACAGCTACTCGCCCGGCACCGTGAAGGCGATCGGCGCGGCCGACCTGCTCGGCGGCATCGGGCTTGTCCTGCCGGCGATCCTCGACATCGCCCCGGTGCTCGTGCCGATCGCCGCCACGGGCCTGGTGATCGTGATGATCGGCGCGGCGATCGTGCACGGGCGCCGCAAGGAGTGGCCGATGGTCGCCGCCAACCTCGTGCTGCTCGTGCTCTGCGCCATCGTGGCGTGGGGCCGCTTCGGGCCGTACAGCTTCAGTTAGGACCGGTCACGAGAGCCACCGGGCCGAGCAGCCACGCGTCCGTCGCCGCCGAGGCGGTGAGCGCGGGGCTGCGCGGGCGGGCGGGGAGCACGCGGGCGTCCGTGCCGAGCGTGTGCCAGCCCGCCGGTGTGCCGTCCGCCCGGCCCGCGGCCACGTTGTCGCCGCCGACCGCCGCGCCGCCGACCGCCAGCCGGTCACCGGCGAGCACCCGGTCGCCCTCCCACGCGACAAGCCCGACGCTCGCCGCCCCGGGCACCGCCCACAGTGGGGACGAGTAGGAGGCTCCGCGGGACAGCGGCGTGAAGCCGTCGAACACCGCGACCGTCCGCTGTGGACCGCCGCCGTCGACGACCAGGAGCAGAGCCCAGCCGCCGTACGCGTTGTAGCCGCCCTTGAACGCCTGCTTGTCCACCGCCACCCACCACGTGCCGCCGCGGCTGCCCCGCACCAGTGAGGTGACGTCGGCCCACGCCTGGTACACGGCGCCGAAGTCACCGCCCGACGCCGTGTCCACGCGCGTGGCGCTCACCGGCACGTACCCGTCCGCGCCGGGCGGACGCAGCCGCGCGACAGGTTCGTTCGGCCGGGGTCCGGTGCCGGACCAGTAGAGGCCGGCCCAGAGCACCTTGCCGCGGACCGGGATCGTGGCTGCGCTGACCGCCGCGCCGTACGGGTAACCGGCCGGCGCCTGCGGGTCGGCGTACCGCGTCATGTGGTAGTCGCCGTTGTCCGCCTCCCGCTGCCCCGAACGCGCGTCCCCGCACGTGCGCGACGTGCCGCCGCAGGACAGCAGCGAGTTGCCGCCGACCGCGAGCGCGGCGGGCGCCGTGCCGGCGAAGACCGCGGGCAGGCCGGTGGCCTGTACCCCGGCCGGTGCGGTGACCGCGACCGTGCGGGCGCGGGGCGCGGTGAGCCGCACGCTCGGTGCTTCGCCGCCGGCCGTGCCGGAGACCGCGACCGGCAGGTACGCGCGGGTGGTGCCACCGGCGGCCAGCGCGGCCCGCCCGCACCGGCTGGCGGCGCACGTCCACCCGTCGCCGGCCGGACCGGCGCGCAGCGACACTCCACGAGGGAGCGTCACCTGCGCGGTGAGCGGGCCGGTGTCCGGCGCGGCCGGCAGGGCGGAGCCGCCACCGGTGCCGCCGGACTGTCCAGGGTGGATGACGGTCAGCGCGAGCACGCCCGGCCGACCGCGCACCAGCGTGCCCACCGGCTCCAGCCGCGCCGTCACCGGCACCGCGCGCGGCGTGGGCGAGGGCGAGGGCGGCGTCACGGGTGCGGGTGTCGCCGGCCGCGAGGGTGCCACCGTGGACGGCGGCACTGTCGACGGCGCGGGCGAGGCCGGCGGGGCCACGGCGGGCGGGTTCAGCGGTGCGACCGCCTGGGGACCGGGTGGTGGCTGCTCGGCCACCGGTACGGGCTGGCCGGCCAGCAGCATCACGAGCGCGGCTGCCGCGGCCACCGCCGCAGCGCCGGCCGCCACCTGCACCGAGCGGCGCCGCACGAGCCGGCCGGCGAGCCCGAGCCCGGAGCCGGCGGTGGAGCCCCGGCGCCGAGGTACGCACCGGCCGAGCCGGCCAGCAGCGCACCGGCAAGCACCTCGCGCATGCCCGCGTTCACCTCGGCGAGCTCGACGAAGAGCAGGTGGCAGCGGCGGCACTCGTCCAGATGGGACTCGACGCGCCGGCTGTCCCGCCGGGACAGTCCACTGCGGACGTGCGCGCCCAGCCGCTCGATCGACCACCGGCACTCGTCGTCCGGGTCGGCGGCGATGTGCTCCTGCAGGTAGTACTGGCGCAGCCGCTCGCGGGCCCGGTACGCCATCGCCGCCACGCCGTTGGGCGTCAGCCCCATCAGCGGCGCCACGTCGGCCGGATTCTCGCCCTCGACCTCGGTGTGCCACAGCACGGTCTGCCAGTGTTCGGGCAGGCGGGCGAAGGCGCGCGCGACGAAGGTGTACTCCATCCCCTGGACGGCCGTGTCCACGAAGGGCACCCCGGGGTCGTGCGCCTCGGGGTCGCCGGTCACCGACTCGCGGCGGACCCGGCGGGTCCGGTCGTAGAAGAGGCGGCGGATGGTCGTGAGCAGGTACGGCCGGAAAGCGGACTCCGGCCCGCCGCCCTCCTCCAGCGTCGCGAGCAGCTTCGCGAACGCCTCGGCGACGAGATCCTCCACGTCGGCCGGGTCGGGCACGAGCGTGCGGGTCATGCGGCGGGCGGCCTCCACGTGCCGGCGGTAGAGCGACTCGTAGGCCGCGGTGTCGCCGCCGCGGACGGCCGCGATCAGCTCCGCGTCGGAGGCTTGCGCGGAGTCGGCGGAGAAGTCAGTCATCTGCCCTGCCACGGGTTCGGGGAAAGCACCGTTCGGGGGAAGTCACTGGGACAACGCCACACTTCGCGGCTTGTCACGCCACCCGTCCGTGTTGTCCCGATTAATCCTCTCGCGAAAATCGGAGTCATAACCCCGGGGTCGCCCTGTCGTGGAGGTGACGAAGCCCGGACGGCCAGGGTTTCGCACCGAACGTGGGAGCGGGTTAATGGCGATGGATGGCGACCGGTGGCTCTCGGCGAAGGCCGCGGAGCGGCGGGCCCGGACGATCTACCGGCACCGGACGGACGGCGAGGCGTTGCGCGACGCCTGGCGCGCCGGTTCCAGGGAGCAGGGGTGGGCGCCGGAGGACTGGTGGGTCCCCGGGGTGGACGCGGTCACCCGCGCGCTCGTCGAGGGGCGGGCGGCCGCGGCGGCGTACGCGCAGTTGGGGCGGGAGCGGGCGCAGGCGGGGTACGGCATCCGGGACACCTTGGACGACGTGCGCACGCTGTACGAGCAGCTGGCCTCGGACGGCCCGCCGACCACGGCGGTGAGCGCGCTGGTGCAGGCGTGGGCGAGCGTGGCGCTGGCACCCGTCCGGGTGATTCTCTGCGCGGACTTCGCGAGCGCCGAGCATCTGCGAGCCCGCTTCGCCGAGCTGTACCGGGACGCGGTGCCCGACGGGCTGGCCGTGCTCGCGGTCGAGGTGCCCGGGGCGGACAGCGGCTGGGAGGCGGTGACGCTGCTGCTCGAGGCGGGCGCGCGTACCCCCTCGCTCTTTGCGGCCGAGGCGCCGATGGCCCGCATGTCACCCGAAAGGGTGGTGACCCTCATCCGCGACGACGCGGCCGCCGCGGTCCGCTCGATGATCGACCACGTGCGGATCGCGCCGCTGCCGGGTGACCCGCCGGCCGCGGCCAACCTGATCGCGCGGGTGGGCGAGGGTCACGTCTGACAGCGGGGGCACCAGTACGTGACGCGCTCGGCCTGCTCCACCTTCCGGATCGCTGTGCCGCAGCGGCGGCAGGGCTGCGCGCGGCGCCCGTACACATAAGTGGTCTCGGTCTTGCGCAGCGAGCCCGTCGTCGACTGCGTCCACCGCCCGCGGTTGGCGGCCAGGAGCTTCTGGGCGAGCGTGACCATGGCCGCGAGGTCGGGCACGTCCCGCACCGGTGTCCACGGGTCGACGCCGCGCAGGAAGAGCACCTCGCACTTGTAGAGGTTGCCGATGCCGGCGAGGTTGCGCTGGTCGAGCAGCGCCTCGGCGATCGCGGTGTCCGGCTGCGCGGCCAGCCGCCGCACCGCCTCCGCGGGATCCCAGTCGGCGCCGAGCAGGTCCGGCCCGAGGTGCCCGACCAGGCCCTTTTCCTCTTCGGAGGGGACCAGCGCGAGATCGTGTATGTGGTAGCCGACCGCCACCGCGTCGGCCGTGCGCAGCACCGCGCGGATCAGGTGCGCCGGCCGGGCCGCCCACCTTTCACCCGGCGCGTACGCCCGCCAGGCCCCGTCCATCCGCAGGTGCGAGTGGAGGGTCAGGTGCCGCCCACCGTCGCGGTCGCCGCCGTCCGCGCTCGCTCCTGTCTCCGGGCCGCGCAGCCGCAGCAGCAGGTGCTTGCCGCGGCTGGCCGACTCGAGCACCGTCCAGCCGGTGAGGTCGACGGTGGCGAGCTGCGGCACCCGGAAGTCGCTGGCCGTGACCCGCCCACCGGCCAGGGCGCGGTGCAGCGCGCGGGCGGTGTTCCAGACGGTGTCACCCTCGGGCACGACTCCTATCCTCCCGCACCGGGCGTCGAGCGGTGGTAACGGTTGGCAAGCGCGCGCAGGTGCTCCACGAGCTCGGGCGGCTCGGTGACCTCGAAGTCGGCGCCCAGCATTCCCAGCCACACCGCGAGCGTCTCCGGGTTGTCCGCGCCGGTGCGAAACACGCAGGTCTCCGCGTCGACCGCCTCGAACATCCCGGCCGAGGGTGGCACCCGCTCCGCCATCCGCTCGGCCGGCGCGTGCACGGTGACGCTCACCGTGACCCGCCAGGGCGCCGAGCCGACGCGGCGGGCCACGTACGCCGCGACGTCGTCGTCGGGAAGCTCGCGCGGGGCGAAGCGAGGGCCGGTCGGTGTCAGCGGGGCCAGCCGGTCCACCCGGAACGTGCGCCAGTCGCGCCGCTCCGTGTCCCAGGCCACCAGGTACCAGCGGCGACCCCAGTTGACCAACCGGTACGGCTCGACGCTGCGCACCGTCGCCGCGCCGCCGCGGTCGCGGTAGTCGAAGCGCAGCCGCTCGCGGTCGCGGCAGGCGGCGGCGATCGCGGTGAGGACCGCCGCGTCGACCCGCGGCCCGCGGTCCGAGGTCACCTTCACCGTGTACGTCTGCAGCGCGTTCACCCGGTGGCGCAGGCGGCTGGGCAGCACCTGTTCGAGCTTGGCGAGCGCGCGCAGCGAGGTCTCCTCGATGCCGGTGATGCCGCCGCCGGCCGCCGTGCGCAGCCCGACCGCGACCGCCACGGCCTCTTCGTCGTCGAGTAGGAGGGGTGGCATCGCGGTGCCGGCGGCCAGGCGGTAGCCGCCGTCCGAGCCGCGGGTGCCGTGCACCGGGTAGCCGAGCTGGCGCAGCCGCTCCACGTCGTTGCGCACCGTGCGGGTGCTCACCTCCAGGCGGCGGGCCAGCTCGGTGCCGGACCACTCGCGCGGGGTCTGCAAGAGCGAGAGCAGGCGCAGCAGCCGCGCCGAGGTCTCCAACATGTTTCTGATATTGCCAGACCATTAGGAACGGACTCTTCCTAATGGACCTTTAGCGTTCTAGTCATGACGACGATGCTGGAAGCACCGGTACTGGCTCCGCCCGCGGCGGATGTGGAGCGCAAGGACCGCCGTTGGCTCGGGCTCTTCGCGGTACTGGCCGCCATGATCATGAACCTGCTCGACGCGACAGTGGTCAACGTCGCCGCGCCGTCGATCCGCGCCGAGCTCGGCGGCTCGTACGCGTCGCTGCAGTGGATCGCCGCCGGCTACACGCTGGCCCTCGCGGTCGGCCTGCTGACCGGCGGCCGCCTCGGCGACATGTACGGGCGCAAGCGGATGATGACCGCCGGCGTGGTCGGCTTCCTCGTCACCTCGGTCGCGTGCGCGGCCGCGTGGTCGCCGGCGACCCTCGTCGGCGCGCGGGTGCTGCAGGGCCTGTGCGCCGCGGTGATGATCCCGCAGGCGTTCGGCCTGGTCCGCGACCTGTTCCCGCCGCGGGAGATCGGCAAGGCGTTCGCCGCGTTCGGCCCGGTCATCGGCGGTTCGACGATCCTCGGCCCGATCGTCGCCGGCCTGCTCGTCGACGCCGACGTCTTCGGCAGCGGGTGGCGGATGATCTTCCTGATCAACGTGCCGCTCGGCCTCTTCGCCCTGCTCGCCGGCCTCCGCGCGCTGCCCGCCGTCCCGCCGTCGGCCCGCAACACCCGGCTCGACCTGACCGGCGCGCTGCTCGCCGGGGTGGGCATGTTCCTGCTGGTGTACCCGCTGGTGCAGGGGCGCGAGCTGGGCTGGCCGGCGTGGACGTTCGTGATGCTGGCCGGTTCGGTGGCGGTGCTGGCCGCGTTCGCGGTGCAGCAGCTGCGGCGCCGCCGGGCCGGTGGGGTGCCGCTGGTCGAGCTGAGCGTCTTCACCCGCCGCTCGTACACCTCCGGCGTCGCCTT
The DNA here is from genome assembly GCF_011764425.1 of Phytohabitans houttuyneae. NCBI lineage: Bacteria > Bacillati > Actinomycetota > Actinomycetes > Micromonosporales > Micromonosporaceae > Phytohabitans > Phytohabitans houttuyneae. The sequence goes on along the minus strand of NZ_BLPF01000001.1, from coordinate 2,267,361 downwards.
CGTGGTCGTCTTCTTCGGCGCGGTGGTCGGCTTCTCCCTCGCGGTGGGCCTCTTCCTCCAGCTCGGCCTCGGCTACAGCCCGATGCGCGCCAGCCTCACGATGGCCGCGTGGGCGGTCGGCGCCTTCCTCGGCTCCGGCTTCGCGGTGGCGATGATGGCCAAGCTCGGCCGCCGCATCCTGCACCTCGGCCTGGCCCTGATGGCGACCGGCGTGGCCGGCGTGTACCTGGTCTTCCAGGCCGTGGGCGCCGAGGTCGGCACCGCGCACCTGATCACGCCGCTGGTGATCTTCGGCTTCGGGATGGGCATGATCTTCGTGCCGCTCTTCGACATCATCATGGGTGAGGTCGAGGATCACGAGGTCGGCTCCGCGGCCGGCGCGCTGGAGTCGCTCCAGCAGCTCGGCGCCTCGCTCGGCGTGGCGGTGCTGGGCACCGTGTTCTTCGGGGTGGTCGGCCAGCAGCTCGCGCTGGACGTGTGGGTCGACGCCGCCAAGTGGACCGCGCTGCTCACGCTCGGCCTGACCGGCCTGGCGTTCGCGCTCGGGTTCCTGCTGCCGCGCAAGGCCCGCGCGCACTGACAGCGCTCGAAAAGGAGGGGCCCGCGACGCGGGCCCCCTCCTTACGATGGCGGCGTGGACATCCAGATCGCGACCGTCGCCGCCCGCCCCGAGTGGGGTCAGATGCTCGGCCAGCTCGAAGGGCTGTGGCCGCAGTTCATGTCCCAGGACCCGACCGGCGGCCTCTTCTTCCGGTACCACCTGACCGCCTACCCCGAGTACGTGCTGATCGCCGTCGACGGCGACACGGGGCAGCCGATCGCCAAGGCGCACTCGGTGCCGATTCTGTGGGAGGACGACCCGGCCGACGGCATGCCCGACGGCGGGTGGGACTGGGTGATCCGCACGTCGGTGCACGACCGCCTGAGCGGCAACACCCCCACGATCGTGTCCGCGATCGAGATCTTCATCCGCCCCGACCTGCGCCGCGGCGGCCTCTCCGGCCGCATGCTGGAGGCGATGCGCGCCAACGCCGCCCGGCTGGGCTTCGCGGACCTGGTGGCGCCGGTGCGGCCGAGCGGCAAGCACGAACACCCCGACGTGCCCATCGAGGAGTACGTCACGTGGACCCGCGAGGACGGCCTGCCCCACGACCCGTGGCTGCGGGTACACGTCCGCGCCGGCGGCACGATCGTGAACGTCGCGCACACCAGCATGGTGATGCCCGGCCAGCTAGCCCGCTGGCGCGAGTGGACCGGCCTGCCGTTCGACAAGAGCGGCCCGGTGCACGTGGAGGAGGCGCTCAACCCCGTACTGTGCGACGTCGACCAGGACATCGCCGTCTACGTCGAGCCCAACGTCTGGGTACACCACCGCATCTAGCGCGTCACCCAGCTCACCGCCCGGCCCGCTACGACAGCCAGCACGATCGAGGCCGTCGCCGACTTCCGCAAGGAGGACGGCGTTGCCGACTGGTCGACGCCGGCGAAGCCGGCCAGGATCTGCACGTCGGGATGCTGACTACCGCATGGTTCCAACCTCTTCGTGAGTGGCGGTCGTGTAGTCGGGTGAAGGGTTACCGCTTCCGGCGCGAGGGGTTCGCATGGATGACGACGGCTTCCGCGACTTCGTACGGGCCCGCCTCTCCTGGCTCTCGCGGGTCGCGTACCTGCTAACCTCAGCACCGACCTGACGCCGTGGCTCACGGAGCGGCAACGGCAGACCGACCAGATGCTCGCCAGCGGGCAGCTGCGGACCGACGGCCGGAGCCTGCTCGTGCGGCCCTTGGTGCCGCTGCCCGGCGGGGAGCCGCGAGCGACGACGTGCTCGCCGTCGACATCGAGAGCAGCCGGGTCACCCGGCGGTACGCGTTGCCCGACCCGGTGCAGGCCCCGGACGTCGTCGACCCGGACGGCAGCCGCACCATGTCGCTCGAGGACTCCCGCCAGGTTGTCGCCGTCGTGCCGGGCGGCCTGCTCCTGCAACACCGGTCCGGCGCCGAGCCAACGCCCGCGCGCCAGCTGGAGCTGCTGGACACCACCACCGGCGAGCTACAGCCGCGCACCAAGCTGCCGGCCGGCGTCGGGCTCCTCGCGGTCCGCGGGTGATGCCACCACCGTCCGCGTGCTCAGGCGGCGACGAGCCGTACCACGTCGCCTGGGGTGACCGAGAGCACGACGGCGGCCCGCCCGCCGTTGACGGCGACCGCCGCGCGGCCGGCGGAGTCCACATAGACCACGAGCCCGCCCGGCGCCACCGCTCCGAAGGTCGTGCCCCGGACCGCGCGCACGCCGCCCACCCGCAGGTGCTCGCCCAGCCCGTCCAGCGCATCGCCGCCGGCCGCGAGCTGCACGTTGCCGAACCTGTCGATCGTCAGCACCTCCGCCTCCAGCCACCCGTCGCCGACCGCGACGACCGGCTCGGGCAGGCGGATGAGCGTCGCGGGGTCGGTGGCGGGGCCGGCGTCGGCGAGGTCCGCGCCGAGCGCGAGGCGGGCGGCGACCGGCGCGAAGATGTCGCGGCCGTGGAAGGTGCGCGACACGTCGGACAGGAACCACTCCTGGTTGGCCAGCTCCACCAGCTCCTGTATGCCACCGAGCGCGTCCGCCGCCCACGGCAGCAGGCCGTTGTCCGGGCCGACCAGGACGCCGCCGGGCGTGCGCGCCGCGACACCGCGCCGGGCGGTGCCCACACCGGGATCCACCACCGCGATGTGTACCGCCGGCGGCAGGTGCGGCACCGTCTGCGCGAGCACAGCCGCCCCGCGTGGCACGTCACCCGGCGCCACGGCGTGTGTGACGTCGATGACCCGCACCTCGGGCGCGACGCGCGCGATCACCCCGTGGCAGGAGGCGACGAATCCGTCCGAAAGCCCGTAGTCGGTCGTGAAGCTGATCCACTCGAAGCCGGCCATGCCTGAACGTTAGCGGGGGATAGCTGCTCGTGTCCGTACCGTCCCGCCACCCCCGATAGAGTGATCCACATGCGCTTGTGCATCTTCACCGAGCCACAAGAGGGCGCCTCCTACGACGACCTGCGGAAAGTGGCCCAACACGCGGAGGAGTGTGGCTTCGACGGCTTCTTCCGCTCCGACCACTTCCTGTCCATGGACACCGCGGGCCTGCCCGGCCCCACCGACGCGTGGCTGACGCTGGCCGCGCTGGCCGTGCAGACGAGCCGCATCCGGCTGGGCACGCTTGTGTCGTCGGCGACGTTCCGGCTGCCGGGGCCGCTGGCGATCGCGGTGGCGCAGGCCGACCAGATGAGCGGCGGGCGCATCGAGTTCGGGCTCGGCGCGGGGTGGTTCGAGGCGGAGCACTCCGCGTACGGCATCCCGTTCCCGCCGGTGGGCGAGCGCTTCGACCGCCTCGAGGAGCAGCTGGAGATCATCACCGGCCTGTGGCGCACCCCGGTCGGCGAGCGCTTCACCTTCCACGGTGACCACTACCGGCTCACCGACTCGCCCGCGCTGCCCAAGCCGGCGCAGGCGCCCAGCCCGCCGGTCATCATCGGCGGCGCCGGCCCGAAGCGCACGCCCGCGCTGGCCGCCCGCTACGCCGACGAGTTCAACGTGCCGTTCCGGGGCCTCGACGAGACCCGCGCCGTGTACGAGCGCGTGCGCGAAGCCTGCGCCACCCAGGGGCGCGAGACGCCGCTCGTCCTCTCCGCCGCGCACACAGTCGCATGTGGACGGACGTCAGCCGAGGCGAGGGCCCGCAACGAACACGTCGGCGGCCGCGCCCACATCACCGGCACGCCGTCCGAGGTGGTCGACCAGATCGGCCGGTACGCCGAGCTCGGCGCCACCCGCTTCTTCCTGCAGATCCTCGACCTCGGCGACCTCGACCACCTGGACGTGTTCGCCGCCGAGGTGGCACCCCAGCTGCCATGACCCGCGTGCTGCTGGTGCCCGGCCGCAGCCCGGCCGGGCCGGCACACTGGATGAGCCTGTGGGCCGCGGCGCACCCCGAGTACACGTGGGTGCGCCGCCGCACCACCCCCGACACCGACCTCGACGCCCGCGTGGCCGCACTCGACGCCGCGCTGGCCGCCGACCCCGAGCCGGCCGTCCTCGTCGCGACGAGCCTGGGCTGCCTGACCGTCGCGCGCTGGGTCGCCACCCACACCGTCGGCCACCTCAACACAGCGAGCGGCCACGGCCCCTGGCCCGCCGGCGAACGCCTCCTAGCGGACCTGCTCGCCCACGCGTAGCGGCGCGGTGCCGTGGGCCAGCTCAGCGATCTCGACCTGGGCGCCTCCGCGCTGGCCCGCCGGCGACCTCGCGCACGCATCGGGCCGCGCTTCCTGGTGGGGTGCCGCCAAAAGATCAAACCTGAGTAGATGTGAGCTACCGCGATGTCCGCGGTGGTCCGGACCGTTGCTCCCGCGGCCTCACCCTCCGCGGTGGGCCAGCTCAGCGACGTCGCGGGTGGCTCTCAACCTGGGCGCACCGATGCGCCCACACGACCGCCCACGGACAGCGCCGGTCCCAATCCCAGGGCGCCCGCCGCCTCAACCCCGGCAGCCCGCCGACGTCTACCACGAGTCCGGCGTGTAGGGCACCAAGCGCTGCTCTCGCTCGACAGCCAATGGGCGGGCGACGCTGTGTTCCTGGCTGGACCGCAAACGGCCGGGGCCAGCGGCGCGAAGCCGGCCAGCCGAGCCGCCCGGTCGAGCGCAAGAAGGACGACGACAAGCCCGAGCCGGCGCGACAGGCTCCGCGGCCAGCAACCACCGAGATGGACCGGCCCACAACAGCCGCGGTCCGCCCGCGAGCGCACCCCACGCGCACGGCGCGACAAGCCACGCAGAGGCCGGAGCGGATCGCGAAGGCCCCGGCCGGCGCTACCCGCGTAGGCGCAAGCCTCGCGGGCTGGCGCGGAAGCCGGCGGCGGTGAGGGCGTCGCGCAGCGGTGAGGTGAAGACGGCCTCGCCGTCGGCGCGCTCCACGGACAGTGCGCCCAACGCTCCTGTGTGGACCGCGTCGGCGAGTGCCTTGGCGGCGGCGGCCAGCGCCTCCCCGTCGTCCACAAAGGATAGTAGGGTGCGGCCGCCGCGTTCTACGTAGAGGGTCAGCTCGCCGGCCACCAGGACCACGAGGGCGCCTGCCTTGCGGCCGGGGCGGTGGCCGGCGCCCTCCTGGGCGACCACGCGCTCGGGCCAGGGCAGCGCCGCGCCGAACGGGCTGGCGGGATCGGTGGCGGCCAGCACCAGCGCGGTCGGGGTGCGGCGGTGCTCGTCGGCGAGCGCGCGCAGCCGGTCGACCGCGCCCGGCACGGCGAACTGCGCGGCGCCCAGGCCCTCCACGAAGTAGCCACGGCGGGCGGCGCCGCGCTCCTCCAAGGCGGCGAGCACCGGGTAGACGGCGGCGAAGCCGCCGGTGACGCCCTCGGCCACCACCGCGCCTCTGGTGACCACGCCGTGCCGCTCCAGCAGCGCGTCGGCGACGGCGGCGGCGCGGCGGGTGGGGTCGGTGTCGCGCTCCGGCAGCCTCGACCAGCGACCCGCCACCGTCGGCGGGCCGGTGCGGGACGGGAGGGCGACCCGGCCGGGGCGGCGGTAGCGGGTGCGGGGCGCGGACGGCTTGGCGCGGTGGGCGCCGCCACCGCCGCCGAGGAGGGTGCGCAGCGGGGCGAGGGTGTCGTTTGTCAGCCAGCCCGCCCACACCAGGTCCCACACCGCGGCGGACAGGTCGGCGTCGTCGGTGGAGCCGACCCGGTCGGAGAGGGCGCGGAAGAACAGCGCCTGCCCGTCGGCGAGCGCGTCGAGCACGCCCTGGTGCAGCGGGGTGAGCGCGAGTGACTCGTCCGGCGGGGGGAGCAGGAGCGGGGCCACATCCGCGTACGCCAAGGTGACCCACCCGTCACCACCGGCGATAGCGCCGGAGCCGGCCCACAGCACCTCGCCGGAGGAGCAGAGCTCGTCAAGGTACGCCGGGGAGTAGTCGGCCACCCGCCCGGGCAGCACGAGCCGCTCCAGGGCCGAGGCCGGCACGGCGGCGCCCTGCAGCTGCTCGACCGCGGCGGCGACCGCCTCGACGCCGCGGGAGGAGGCGCCGAGGTGCTGCCACCTCGGCAGGAACGTGGCGAGCGCGCGCGGCGGCACCGGCTCGATCTCGCGGCGCAGCGCGGCCAGCGAGCGGCGGCGCAGCATGCGCAGCACCTCGGCGTCGCACCACTCAGCCCCCGCCCCCTCCGGCGAGAACTCCCCGGAGACCACCCGCCCGGTCGCGGCGAGGCGGCGCAGCGCCTGCTCGACCACGAACACGCCGAGGCCGAATCGGGCGGCGCAGGCGGCGGCGGTGAACGGGCCGTGCGTCCGTGCGTACCGCGCGACGAGGTCGCCGAGCGGGTCGGGCACCGGCTCGACATACGCCTGGGCCACGCCCACCGGCAGCGCCACGCCGAGCGCGTCGCGGTAGCGCCCCGCGTCTTCGACGGCGATCCACCGGTCTTCGCCGGCGATGCGCACGCGCAGAGCACGCTTGGCACGCTCCAGCTCGGCAGGCCACTCCGGGAGTGCACCCCGAGCGGAAATATCAAGATCAGAGAGGTCGCCCAGCAGGCGCAGCAGCTCGGCCACGTCTTCGGCGTCGCGGGGGCGGCGCTCGTCGGTGAGCCACTGCAGCTGCTGCTCGGTGGCGGTGACCACCGCCGGCTCCAGCAGCTCGCGCAGGTCGACCCGGCCGAGCAGCTCGCCGAGCAGCGTGGAGTCGAGCGCGAGCGCGGCGGCGCGGCGCTCGGCGAGCGGCGCGTCCCCCTCGTACAGGAAGGCGCCGACGTAGCCGAACAGCAGCGACCGCGCGAACGGTGACGGCTTGGCGCTCTCCACCTCGACCAGGCGCACCTTGCGGGCCGCCACGTCGCGCATCAGCCCGACCAGGCCGGGCACGTCGAAGACGTCCTGCAGGCACTCGCGGGCCGCTTCGAGGGTGACCGGAAAGTCCGCGTACTCCCTGGCGACGTCGAGCAGCTGGGCCGCCTTCTGCCGCTGCTGCCACAGCGGCTGGCGGCGGCGCGGGTCGCGGCGGGGGAGAAGGAGCGAGCGGGCGGCGCACTCGCGGAAGCGAGACGCGAACAGCGCCGACGTGCCCACCGACTCCTCGACCAGCTGGGTGATCTCCTCCGGGTCGAAGGCGACCAGCTCGGCGCCGGGCGGCTGGTCGGCGGTGTCGGGCAGCCGCACCACGATGCCGTCGTCGGAGGGCATGACCTGGGCGTCCACCCCGTATCGCTCGGTGAGGCGGCGGGCCACCGCGAGCGCCCAGGGGCCGTTGACCTTCGCGCCGAGGACACAGTGGACGGCCAGCCGCCAGTCGCCGAGCTCGTCGCGGAAGCGCTCGACCACCACCGTGCGGTCGTCGGGCAGCGCGCGGGTCGCCTCGCGCTGCTCGCGCAGGTAGGCCATCAGGTTGCCGGCGGCCCAGTCGTCGAGCCCGCCCGCGCGCAGCGCCGCGGTGGCGGTCTCGTCGTCCTGCCGCACCAGCGCGCGCAGCCGGGCGCCGATCGCGCGGCCCAGCTCGACGGGGCGGCCGGGCTGGTCGCCCTTCCAGAACGGCATCCGCGCGGCCGCACCCGGCGCGGGGAGACGAGCACCCGGTCGGGCGTGATGTCCTCGATGCGCCAGGACGTGGAGCCGAGCAGGAAGACGTCGCCGACGCGAGACTCGTACACCATTTCCTCGTCGAGCTCGCCGACCCGCGCGGCCCGCTCGGCGCCGGCCAGAAAGACCCCGAAGAGGCCGCGGTCGGGGATCGTGCCGCCGCTGGTCACCGCGAGCCGCTGGGCGCCGGGGCGGCCGCTGAGCAGGTCGCCCGCGCGGTCCCAGACCAGGCGGGGGCGCAGCTCGGCGAACGCGGTCGACGGGTAGCGCCCGGAAAGCATGTCGAGCACCGCGTGCAGCGCCGAGTCGGGCAGCTCGGCGAAGGGCGCGGCGCGGCGGACCAGCGTGGTGAGGTCGGCCAGCGTCCACTGGTCGAGCGCGACCATCGCGACGATCTGCTGGGCGAGCACGTCGAGCGGGTTGCGCGGGTAGCGCAGCTCCTCGATCGCGCCGTCGCCCATCCGCTCGGCGACCACCGCGCAGGAGAGCAGGTCACCGCGGTGCTTGGGGAACACCACGCCGCGGGAGACCGCGCCCACCTGGTGGCCGGCGCGGCCGATGCGCTGCAGCCCGGCGGCGACGCTGGGCGGTGCCTCGATCTGCACGACAAGGTCGACCGCGCCCATGTCGATGCCGAGCTCGAGGCTGGACGTGGCGACCACCGCGGGCAGCTGGCCCGACTTGAGCGCCTCCTCGATGTGCTTGCGCTCCTCGCGGGAGACGCTGCCGTGGTGCGCGCGGGCGATCACCGGTGGCGCGCCGGTGGCCGCCCCGGACTGCGCCATGATCGCGGCGGGCAGGGCGTCGATCTCGTGTCGGGCGCCCATTTCGACTCGTGGGGCTTCGCCTGACGACTCGGAAAAGGCGTCCGTCGCCAGCTCGTTGAGCCGCGCGCAGAGGCGCTCGGCGGAACGCCGCGAGTTGGTGAACACGATCGTGGACCGGTGCTGCCCGATCAGGTCGAAGACCCGCTCCTCGACAGCCGGCCAGATCGACGCGCGGCGTGAACCCTCCTCGGGCTCGCCCACCTCGTCGAGCTGCGTCATGTCTTCGACCGGCACCTGCACGCTGACCTCGATGGTCTTGGCGGTGCGCGGCTGGACCACCTCGACGTGGCGGGAGCCGCCGAGGAAGCGGGCCGTCTCCTCGATCGGCCGCACGGTGGCGGACAGGCCGATGCGCTGGGCCGGCCGGGGAGCATCGCGTCGAGCCGCTCAAGGGAGAGCGCGAGGTGCGCGCCGCGCTTGGTGGCGGCGACCGCGTGCACCTCGTCGACGATCACCGTCTCGACGCCGGCCAGCGACTCCCGCGCGGCCGAGGTGAGCAGCAGGAACAGCGACTCCGGCGTGGTGATCAGGATGTCCGGCGGGGTGCGCTGGAACGCCCGCCGCTCGTCGGCCGGCGTGTCGCCCGTGCGCATGCCGACCGTGATGTCGGGCGGCGGGATGCCGAGGCGCGCGGCGGCGTGGCGGATGCCGGTCAAAGGCGCCCGCAGGTTGCGCTCGACGTCGACCGCGAGCGCCTTGAGCGGGCTCACGTAGAGCACGCGGCAGCGCCGCTTCGGATCGGCGGGGAGCGGCTCGCGGGCCAGCTGGTCGAGCGACCAGAGGAACGCGGCGAGCGTCTTGCCCGAGCCGGTGGGTGCCACGACCAGCGCGTGGTGACCGTCGCCGATCGCCTGCCACGCGCCGGCCTGCGCCCCGGTCGGCGCCGCGAAAGCGGCACCGAACCACTCCCGCGTCGCCCGCCCGAAGCGCTCCAGCACATCCACCACGGAACCCATACTGCCCCGAGGGTGCGACAGGACCGAAACGTAACGACCGATTCGGTCCGATCGACTTACCCCTCAGCCAGGGGCGGGAGATCCTTCATGCGGGGTACGGCGGCGGCGGTCGGCCGCGTACTCGCCGCTGCCCTCCTCGCCGTCCTGGCCCTCACCAGCGTGCACGGGGCCGCCTCCACGGCCGCCCCGGTCGGCGCCATCGCACACGGCCCCGCTTCGATCGGTGCCGCGGTCGTGCACACCGCCCCCGCGATGGCAACTCACGACCAGCGGCTGGACCTCACGCCCGTACCAAATAATGCTCTTCCACCAGGCGCGGACGCCGCGCCGGCGGCGGTGGCCGAGCCCGACCCGGCCCTGCCCGCCGCCGTCGCATCGGCACCGCACTCCTCACGGGCACCACCAAACCTCCACTGACCTCGCCCGCATCGAGATCAACACGCCGTGACCCCGGCGTGGAGTGGAGGCACACCTCATGCACGTTGGCGATGCACTCGTTGCCCTGGGCGGGGCGTTCCTGGCGGCGGCCGTACTGGCCCGCCTCGGAGCCAGGATCGGCCTGCCCACGATTCCCCTGTTCATGCTCGCGGGCGTGGTGTTCGGCCCGCACACGCCCGGCCTCGCGCTCGTCGAGGACCCCGGCGACCTGGCCCTGATCGCCGCGCTCGGCCTCGTCTTCCTGCTCTTCTACCTCGGCCTGGAGTTTCACACCGACGACCTGGTCGCGGGCGGCCGCCGCATGCTCGCGGCCGGCCTCGGCTACCTGGTCCTGAACATCGGCGGCGGCCTCGCGCTCGGCTTCGCCTTCGGGTGGGGCACGCGCGAGGCGCTGGTGGTCGCCGGCGTGGTCGGCATCTCGTCGTCGGCGATCGTCACGAAACTGCTGGTCGAGACCGGCCGGCTGCGCAACCCCGAGTCGCGGCTGATCCTCGGCGTGATCGTGATCGAGGACATCTTCCTCGCGCTCTACCTGGCGATGCTCCAGCCGGTGCTGGGCAACGCGAGCGGGCCGGCGGAGGTGGCGACCGACCTGGCCAAGGCGTTCGGGTTCCTGATCGTGCTCGCCGCGCTGGCCCGGTGGGGCGCCCGCGCGGCCGGGCGGCTCCTGCGCGTGTTCAACGACGAGCTGCTTGTCGTCTTCTTCGTCGGGCTTGCCGTGCTCTCGGCGGGCGTGGCGGAGGAGCTGGGCGTGTCGGACGCGATCGGCGCGTTCATGATCGGTCTGGTGCTGGGCGGCTCGACCGCCGCCGACCGCGTGCGCTCGCTGGTGCGGCCGCTGCGGGACGGCTTCGCGGCGATCTTCTTCTTCACGTTCGGCCTGACCATCGACCCGGGAGACCTCCGACCGGTGCTGCTGCCGATCGCGGCGGCGGTGGTGCTCACCGTCGTTCTCAACATCGCCGCTGGGGTGCTCGCCGCGCGGCTGCACGGGTACGGTCGACAGGAAGCCGCCAACATCGGCCTGACCGTGCTCACCCGCGGGGAGTTCTCGCTGATTCTGGGCTCGCTCGCGGTCGCCGCGGGCCTGGATTCGCGGATCGCGCCCTTCGTCGCGGGCTACGTGCTCGTGCTCGCGGTGATCGGCCCGCTCGCGGTCATCCGGTCGGAGTGGCTTGTCGCTCCCAGGAAACGTTCAGGCAGCTCCGATAGGATGCGGTCCATGATCGTGGCACCTGCCCAGGAGGGCAGTAGTACCGAGCCGGGTGACACCCGGCGCACGACCTCCACAGAGAGCCAGCGATGCTGATCGCGATCGGCCTTCTTCTCATCCTGCTGCTCACCGCGCTGACCGGATACTTCGTCGCGCAGGAGTTCGGCTACGTCGCCGTCGACCGGGGCAAGCTGCGCCGCCTCGCCGACGAGGGCGACCAGGCCGCCGCGCGGGCGCTGGTGGTGACCGGACGGCTCTCGTTCATGCTTTCGGGCGCGCAGCTGGGCATCACGGTCACCGTGCTGCTCGTGGGTTACGTGGCGGAGCCCTTCGTCGGTGAAGGGCTCGCCGACCTGCTCGGCACGGCCGGCGTGTCCCGCGCGGTGAGCCTGCCGGTGTCCGTGATCCTTGTGTTGCTGCTGTCCACCGTCATCCAGATGGTGCTTGGCGAGCTGGCACCGAAAAACCTGGCCATCGCCCGCCCGGAGCGGCTGGCGCGGGCGCTGAGCCGGTCCACGCTGATGTACCTGAAAGTGTTCGCGCCGCTGATCCGCGTCTTCGACATGGCGGCGGCGCGGCTGCTCCGGCGGGTCGGCGTCGAGCCGATCGAGGAGCTGCCGTCCGGCGCCACCGCCGAGGACCTGGAGCAGATCATCGCGAAGTCACGCGCCGAGGGGCACCTTGACGCGCAGATCTCCATGCTGCTCGACCGGGGCCTCGACTTCCGCCGCCTCACCGCCGACGAGGTGATGGTGCCCCGCGTCGCCGTGCACACCGTGCGCGCCGACGACCCGGTGCGCCGCATCGTCGACCTGCTGGAGACGGGACACTCCCGCTTTCCCGTGCAGAGCGGCGACGGGGTCGACGACGTGACCGGGATCGTGAGCATCACCGACGTCATGGAGGTACCGCCCGCCGAGCGCTCCACCACGCCGGTGCGCTCGCTGGCCGTGACGCCGTTGATGGTGCCCGGTACCCTCCCGCTGCCCGCCGTGCTCGACCGCCTGCGCTCCGGGCACCGGCAGATGGCGTGCGTGGTCGACGAGTACGGCGGTTTCGCCGGCGTCATCACGCTGGAGGACATCGCCGAGGAGCTGGTCGGCCCGATCCGCGACGAAGACGACCACCCGGAGCCGGCACCCCGCCGCCAGCCGGACGGCTCGTGGCTCGTGCCCGCGCGCTGGCGCATCGACGAGGTGGCCGACGCGACCGGCGTCGAGCTGCCAGAGGCCCCCGAGTACGACACGGTCTCCGGCCTCGTGATGCGCGAGCTGGGCCGGGTCCCCTCGGTCGGCGACCGCGTCGAGATCGACGGTGCGGTGCTCTCCGTCGAGTCCGTGCAGCGCCACGTGCCCGAGTCGGTACGCCTGGAGGTGCCCTCATGAGCACCACCTGGGCTTTGATCTTGTCGGTGCTGCTGCTGGCGCTCAACGGCTTCTTCGTGGCCGCCGAGTTCGCGCTGGTGGGCAGCAAGCGCTACCGCCTCGAGCAGGCCGCCGCCGACGGCAGCCGCGCCGCCCGCGCGGCTCTCGAAGGCTCCCGCGAGCTGTCCGTCATGCTCGCCGGCGCGCAGCTCGGCATCACGCTGTGCACGCTGGGCCTTGGCGCGCTCGCCGAGCCGGCGATCGAGCACGTGCTCGGCCCGGCCCTGCACGCGGTCGGGCTGCCCGACACCGCCGGCCACGTGATCGCGTTCATCGTGGCGCTGCTGCTGGTCGGCTTCCTCCACCTGGTGGTCGGCGAGATGGCGCCCAAGTCGTGGGCGATCACCGACCCCGAGCGGTCGGCGCTGCTGCTGGCGCTGCCGTTCCGGGCGTTCGCGCGGCTGACGCGGCCGGCCCTGGTGCTCTTCAACGGCCTCGCCAACGGCGTGCTGCGACTGGTCAAAGTGGAGCCGCAGGACCAGCTCGCCCAGGTGCACGGCCCGGAGGAGCTGCGCATCCTGCTGGAGCAGTCGCGCGAGCACGGCACGCTCGCGGCCGACCAGGAGCAGCTGCTGTCCAGCATGCTCCAGCTCCAGCGCACCACCGTCGCGTCCGTGATGCAGCCGCTGGCCGAGCTGGTCACCGTGCCCGCCGACGCGACCGCCGAGCGGATCGAGGCGATCTCGCGCGGCTGCGGGCGATCACGTCTCGCCGTTTCCGGCCCGAACGGGGAACTGGTCGGGCTGGTCCACGTAAGGGACGCTGTAAAGGCGACCACCTTCGGGCGGCCGGCCACCGCGACCGAGCTGATGACGGAGCCCTCCGTCCTGCCGGCCACGGCGACGGTCACCGAGGCGGTCGCGGCGATGCGGGCGGACCGCGCCCAGCTGGCGCTGGTCAGCAGGGGCGAAGGCACGGTCGGCTTCGTCGCCCTGGAAGACCTGCTCGAAGAGGTCATCGGCGAGTTCGACGACGAGACGGATGCCGTGCCGCAGGGCCGGCGGATGCGATAGGAGCATCGATGGTATTCAAGAAGTTGTTGGGCGCCTTCGGCGTCGGCGGACCGTCCGTCGACACCGTGCTCTCCAACTCCAACACCCGGCCGGGCCTGACCCTCGACGGTCAGATCCACATCCTGGGTGGCGACCACGACGTCAAAATCGACCAGGTCGCGCTCGGGCTGGTGACCCGCGTGGAGGTGGAAAGTGGCGACGCCAACTACGACTCCACAGTGGAGTTCCACCGCATCGCGGTGGCGGGCGCCTTCCCGCTCGGCAAGGGCGAGCGCAAGGAGATCCCGTTCAGCTTCCCGGTGCCGTGGGAAGCCCCGGTCACCGACGTGTACGGCCAGCGTCTGCGCGGCATGACCATGGGCCTGCGCACCGAGCTGGCCGTGGCCCGCGCCGTCGACAAGGGCGACCTCGACCCGGTGCAGGTGCACCCGCTGCCCGCACAGGAGCGCATCCTCGACGCCTTCAACCGGCTGGGCTTCCGCTTCAAGAGCGCCGACCTGGAGCGCGGCCGCATCTACGGCGTCAACCAGCAGCTGCCGTTCTACCAGGAGATCGAGTTCTTCCCACCACCCCAGTACGCCGGCGGCATCAACGAGGTCGAGCTCACCTTCGTCGCCGACCAACAGGGCGTCGAGGTAATCCTGGAGTTCGACAAGCGCGGCGGCTTCCTGAGCAGCGGCCACGACGCCTACGGCCGCTTCCGCGTCGAGCACGCCACAGTCGACCAGACCGACTGGGCCAGCGTCGTCGACGGCTGGGTCCGCTCGGCCAGCGACCGCTACTCCAGCCTGCGCGCAACGCACGGCTTCCACGGCGGCCAACGCGGCCACGGCCGCGGCGGCATGGGCGCGGGCGCGGTCATCGCGGGCGCCGGCGCCGGCATCCTGGGCGGCATGGTCCTGGGCGAGGCGATGGACGACGTCTTCGACGGCGGAGGCGACTTCGGCGACTTCGGCGAGTGACCTTGTCGCGCGCGTGAGGGCCTCGCCGGTGCGGGGCCCTCATTCTTTCCTGAGCTACCGCGATGTCCGCCGTGGTCCGGACCGTTGCTCCCGCAGCGTTGCGCTTCGCGTTTGGTCGCGCTCAGAGCCGCGCCGCGGCCGCGGCCTTGGCCTCTGACCGCGGCGGCGTTCTTCGCGCGGGTCGCGGCTACGGGCGCGGCCTTCGCATCTGATCGCGGTAGTGGGGTCGTGCCGCGGGCTCAGCTTTCGCGCCCGGTCGCGGTTGTGGGTTGTGCCGCGGGCTCGGCGTTCGCTGGTCGGGGTTGTGTGCTGTGCCGCGGGCTGGCCTTGGCGTCTGGTCGCAGGTGCGGGGCCGCGCCCGCCGGCTTGGCCTTCGCGCTTGGTAGTGGTGAGTGTGCTGGGGTGGGGGCGGCGGTCTTCGCTCTTGGTCGCGATCAGAGCCGCGCTGCGGGGCTCGGTCTCGCGCCCCGGCCGCAGCCAAGGCCGGTTGCGGCTGGCCGGCCCTGGCGTCGGGTCGCGGCTGCGGCGGCAGTGCCGGGGCTTGGCCTTCGCGCCTGGTCGCGACCGAGGTCGGGTTGTGCCCGGCGGTCGTTACGTCTGGTCGCGGTGGAGCTGTGTGACGGAGCCTCGCCATCGCGTGCGGATCGCGGGCGGCGGTCTTCGCGTCCAGCCGCGGGTTTGCGGATAGCGGTCTCGCGCCTGGTGCGGGTCAGCCACGGCGTTCGACTGGTCGCGGATGAGGGGCCGCGCTGCCGCCTGCTCTCGTGGCCCGCTGCTCCCGCCGCTCACCACTCAACCCCCGCACTGTCCGCGTCGCTCTCAAGCTGGGCGCATTGTTGCGCCCAGGGCGCGCTGCCGGCGTCCTGGCGGGTCCCACGACCGGTGCTGAGGTCAAAGTCCCATGCGGATCACGAGTTTTGTGGCCGTTGCTTCCGCTGCTTGACCACCCAACCCCGCACTCTCCGCGTGGCTCTCAAGCTGGGCGCAGTGATGCGCCCAGCTTGAGAGCGCTGCGAGCCTCCTAGCGGGTCCCGCGATCGGTGCTGGGTGAAATCCCCGGGAGGATCACGGGTTTCGTGGCCGCTGCTTCCGTCGCTTGAGCACCCAAGCCCATACTGTCGGCGCGGCTCTCAAGCTGGGCGCAATGGTGGTCCCAGCGCCTGTTGTGAGTGTCCTAGCGGGTCTCACTCACGATCGGTGGTGGAGGGAACCCCGCGCGATCACGCGTTTCGTGGCCGCCCCTTCCGCCGCTTGACTACCCGACCCGTACTGTCCGCGTGGCTCTCAAGCTGGGCGCAGTGATGCGCCCAGCTTGAGAGCGCTGCGAGCTTCCTAGCGGCTCCCGCGATCGGCGCTGACGTGAACTCCCGTGCCGATCACGAGGCGTTGCCGCCGCCTGTCACTCGTCCCTGACCGCCGACCGATCCCTTGATCGGCAGCGACGGCGAAGGGGAGCTCGCAGATCGTGGACGTTTGCTGCCCTTCCAGGGGCAGTGAAAGACCACGATCACAGCGTGCGGCCTCGATCAAGGGCGGCGTGCACGGGTTAACCGCGAAGGCGGCGAGCCGGCGCCGCCCGCCCAATGGACGAGGCGGCGAAGCCGTCGGCGCCCCGCCCACTCGGGCGGGGCGCCGACAGGTGTGTCAGTACTGCCGCTCGGGGAGGGCGGCCTTGGCTTGTTCCTGGGTGAAGGTGGTCTCCTTGGTGATCACGCGGGTTTCGACGGTTTCGCCGGCGTGGACCTTTTTGACCAGTTCCATGAGTTGTGGGCCGAGCAGGGGGAGCACTCGACGATGAAGTTGATTTTGCCGTCGGCGAGGGCTTGCATGCCGTCTTTGACGGCGTCGACGGTGATGATTTTGATGTCGGTGCCGGGTTTCTTGCCGGCGCCTTCGATGGCTTCGATGGCGCCCAGGCCCATGTCGTCGTTGTGGGCGTAGAGCACGTCGATGTCGGGGTTGGACTTGAGGAAGGCTTCCATGACTTCTTTGCCCTTGGCCCGGGTGAACTCGCCGGTCTGCGAGGCGACGATCTTGAATTTGGGTTCGGTGGCGATGACGTCGCCGAAGCCCTTCATCCGGTCGTTGGCGGGGGCGGAGCCGGTGGTGCCTTGCAGTTCGACGATGTTGACCGGGTCGGTGCTGCTGGCGTACTCCTTGACCAGCCAGTCACCGGCTTTTTTGCCTTCTTCGATGAAGTCGGAGCCGATGAAGGTCTTGTAGAGGCTGGTGTCGGGGGAGTCGATGGCCCGGTCGGTGAGGATGACCGGGATCTTGGCGTCCTTGGCTTCTTTCAGGACGGTGTCCCAGCCGGACTCGACCACCGGGGAGAAGGCGATGATGTCGACCTTCTGCTGGATGAACGAGCGGATGGCTTTGATCTGGTTTTCCTGTTTCTGCTGGGCGTCGGAGAACTTCAGGTCGATCCCGGCCGTTTTGGCCGATTCCTGGATCGACTTGGTGTTCGCGGTACGCCAGCCGCTTTCGGCACCGACCTGGGAGAACCCGAGGGTGATCTTCCCATCGTCCGAACCGGAACCGGCCTCGTCGCCGCCACCGCACGCGGTGAGCCCGCCGACCAGCGCGGCGGTCAGCAGGATAGTCGATATCTGTCTGCGCATGTCTCGCACTC
Source organism: Phytohabitans houttuyneae (assembly GCF_011764425.1). Lineage (NCBI taxonomy): Bacteria > Bacillati > Actinomycetota > Actinomycetes > Micromonosporales > Micromonosporaceae > Phytohabitans > Phytohabitans houttuyneae. The sequence goes on along the minus strand of NZ_BLPF01000001.1, from coordinate 2,250,296 downwards.
CTCGCCATCGCTGTTAGCGCTAACATCACCGCGACACGCGTCGCGGTGGCATGAGTGTGTTTGCGAGAGTGTTAACGCTCACTCCCACCTGCGTCAAGAGGTTCACAGAATCGTGACTTCGGTGGTACCTGGCAGGACGCCCGGTGGCCCCCGCTGGCGTGGCCACCGGCCGCTAGCAGCGGAAAGCGGTGGACCTGTGGCTCCGGGTGCACCCCGCGCGGCAGGCGGCCGGAGACGTCGATGACCGTCGTTCTAACCGAAGAGATCGATCCAAGTCAACCCCTTGACAGTGTCGGTGTGAGCGCTAACACTGCCACTGACGCGCCGGCCCCGAGGGAGGTCCCCATGCGCGGTGCGCGGCGGCTGCGGGACAGGCCGGTGATGACGGGCGTCGCCCGCGTGGCTGGTGTACCACATCGGACCGCCTCCCGCAGTCCGGCGCCGGGCCGGTCACACGCGCTCGGCCTGGTCGCCTTCGACACCTCGCTCACCGGTCCCACGTCGACGGTTTACGCGATCATGCGCGCCGCTCGCGCCGCCGGCCATCCGCTCACCGTCGTCAGCGCGCGCTCGCTCGACGCCGGCTCGGTCGCGGGCGCCGTCGATACCCTGTGTGACCGCGTCGTCGACGGCATCCTCGCCGTCGCGCCGACCGACCCGGCGCTCGCCGCGCTGGCCAGCATCCCGGCGGACCTGCCGCTGCTGGCCGTCGGCGCCGGCGAGGCCGAGGGTGTGCCGGTGGTTGGCTTCGACAACGTCTCGGGCGCGGCCACGGCCACGCGGCACCTGCTCGACCTCGGGCATCCCACCGTCCACCACATCGCCGGCCCGGCCGGCTGGCCGGAGGCGCGCGAGCGGGCGGCCGGCTGGCGGGCGGCGCTGGCCGAGGCGGGTGTGCCGGTGGGGCTCGTGGTCCCCGGTGACTGGGGCGTGCGGTCGGGTTTCGAGGCGGCTCGCCAGCTCATGGCCGACCGCGCCGTGACGGCGATCTTCTGTGCCAACGACCAGATGGCACTCGGCGCGCTGCGGGCGTTGCACCTTGCCGGCCGCATCGTGCCAGACGATGTCAGCGTCGTCGGTTTCGACGACATCCCCGAAGCTCCGTTCCTGCAGCCGCCGCTGACCACGGTGCGGCAGGACCTCGCCGCGCTCGGCCGCGCCGGTGTCGAGCTGGTGGTCCGGCAGATCGACGCCGGCGTGCGGATCCTGCGGCACGTGCGCTTCTCGCCGTCCTTTGTGGAGCGGGACAGCGCCGCGCATCCCATGTGAACGTTAACAGAGGAGATTCGCCATGCGGAAAGTCACCGCGGGCCTGGCCGTGGCGGCAAGCCTGGCCGCGAGCCTGATCGTCGCCGCGCCGGCCGGGGCGGCGCCCGCCGTCCAGTACACGAACTCACTCGTCGCGCAGCGAGCCGACCCGCACATCGTGAAGCACACCGACGGCTACTACTACATGACCGCGACGGCACCCGAATACGACCGCATCGTGCTGCGCCGCGCCACCACGCTGCAGGGCCTCGCCTCCGCGGCCGAAACCGTCATCTGGCGCCGTCACACCAGCGGCGAGATGGCCGCGCACATCTGGGCCCCGGAAATTCACTACATCAACAACCGGTGGTACATCTACTTCGCCGCCGGCCGCAGCGACGACGTCTGGGCCATCCGGATGTACGTGCTGGAGAACGCCTCCGCCAACCCGCTCACCGGCTCCTGGACCGAGCGGGGCCGCATCGTCACGCCGCTCAGCACGTTTTCGCTGGACGCGACCACGTTCGTCCACAATGGAACACGTTACCTGGCCTGGGCGCAGAACGATCCGGCCGTCGGCAGCGGCACCAACCTCTATCTCGCGCCCATGTCAAACCCATGGACCATATCGGGTACACCGGCGCGGATCAGCGTCCCCACGAACTCCTGGGAGACCATCGGCCACCGGGTCAACGAAGGGGCAGCGGTCATCCAGCGCAACGGCCGGGTCTTCATGACGTTCTCGGCGAGCGCCACCGACGCCAACTACTGCATCGGGCTGCTCACCGCCTCGGCCACCAGCAACCTGATGAACCCCTCGTCATGGACCAAGAGCCCTCAGCCGGTCTTCCGCAGCAACGCCTCGACGAGCCAGTACGGGCCGGGACACAACTCGTTCACCGTCTCGGAGGACGGCCAGAGCGACATCCTCGTCTACCACGACCGCAGCTACCGCGACATCAGCGGTGACCCGCTCAACGACCCCAACCGCCGCACGCGCATCCAGAAGTTCTACTGGAACGCCGACGGCACGCCGAACTTCGGCATCCCGGTCGCCGACGGGCCCACGCCGCAGCGGCTGCGCTCGTACAACCTCGCCGACCGGTACATCCGGCACTGGGAGTACCGCGCGCGGGTCGAGGCGAACGTGACAAACCTCGCCGACTCCCAGTTCCGCATCGTCACCGGCCTCAACGGCGGCGGCACGGTCTCACTGGAGTCGACCAACTTCCCGGGGTACTACCTGCGGCACCGCAACTACGAGATGTGGGTGGAGCGCAACGACGGCTCGGCGACCTTCCGCGCCGACGCGAGCTTCTTCCGCCGCGCCGGCCTCGCCGACTCGGCGGCCGTGTCGTTCGAGTCGGCCAACTTCGCCGGCCGGTACATCCGGCACTCGTCGAACCTGCTGTACGTGCAGCCGATCAGCACGGCCACCGACCGCGCGGACGCGACGTACGTGCTGGAGTAGGAGCGCGCAAGCGAGGAGGTCTGGCGGGGCCCACCATCCCCGACCAGACCTCCACGTCTTTGTCAGCGCTGTCCGTAGACGTTCTGGTACCTGTCGTACAGCTTGTCTATGTCGGACTGCGCGATGGGGAGCGGCTCACCGAGCTGCCGTGCGATGTGGACGGTGCGGGCCACGTCTTCGCACATGACCGCCGCCTTGACCGCCGCACGGGCGCTCTTGCCGATCGTGAACACCCCATGGTTTTGCATCAGCACGGCCGGCGAGCGGTGCCCGCTCAGCGTCGCCACGATGCCCTTGCCGATGTCGTCGCCGCCGATGAGCGCGAACGGGCCGACCGGGATCTCCGCGCCGAACTCGTCGGCCATCGCGGTCAGCACGCACGGCACCGCCTCGCCGCGCGCGGCCCACGCGGTCGCATACGTGGAGTGGGTGTGCACCACGCCGCCGACCTCGGGCATCGCGCGGTAGACGTACGCGTGGGCGGCGGTGTCGCTGGACGGTGAGAACGCGCCCTCGACGAGCTTGCCGTCCAGGTCGCACACGACCATCGAGTCGGGAGTCAGCTCGTCGTACGACACGCCGCTGGGCTTGATGACGAAAAGGTCCTCGCCGGGCACGCGGGCCGAGACGTTCCCGGCGGTCCAGACCACCAGGCCCCACCGGATCAGCTCGTCGTGCAGCCCGACGAGGTCCTTGCGCAGCTGGTCGGCTGAAAGCGCCTGCCTGGTCCCATTCCGACGAGCTTCAGGTGATGTCATCCGCGGGCCTCGTTCCGGATCCGGCGCAGCCGGTGCAGCACGTCGTTCTCCCCACGGCCGAAGTAGTCGTGCAAGGTGCGGTACTCCTCGTAGAGCGCCTCGTACGCCTTGGTGCGCGCGGCGTCCGGCTCGTACACCCGGCGCTCGACGCGGCCCATCGCGGCGGCCGCGGCCGGCACGTCGGGGTAGGCACCGGCGGCCACCGCCGCGTGGATCGCCGAGCCGAGCGCGGGGCCCTGCTCCGAGCCGATCACCGAGATGGGGCGGCCGGTGACGTCCGCGTAGAGCTGCATGAGGAACGCGTTTTTCAGCAGGCCGCCGGCCGCGACGAGCTCGCTGACCGGCAGGCCCGAGCCCTCGAACGCGTCGATGATCGTCCGGGTGCCGAACGCGGTGGCCTCGACAAGCGCCCGGTAGACGTCCTCCGGGCGGGTGGCGAGTGTCTGGCCCACGATCACGCCGGACAGCTCGTGGTCGACGAGCACTGAGCGGTTGCCGTTGTGCCAGTCGAGCGCGACCAGGCCGTGCTGCCCCACCTTCTGGGCGGCGGCGAGCTCGCTGAGGTACTCGTGCGGCCCGATGCCCCGCCGCTCCGCCTCGGCCTTGTAGTCGGCCGGGAGGGAGGAGTCGACGAACCACGCGAAGATGTCGCCGACGCCGCTCTGCCCACCCTCGTACCCGTACCCGCCGGCCACGATGCCGCCGTCGACGACGCCGCACATGCCGGGGACCTCGGCGAGCGTGTCGCCGTTCATGACGTGGCAGGTGGAGGTACCCATGATCATGACGAGCTGGCCGGGCGTGATGGCCTGCGCCGCGGGTGCGGTCACATGTGCGTCGACGTTGCCGGCGGCGACCGCGATGCCCTCGGGCAGCCCGGTCCACGCCGCGGCCCGCGCGGTCAGCCCGCCGGCGAGCGCGCCGAGCGGCAGCAGCGGGTGTTCGAGCTTGGCCACGAAGCCGGCGAAGTCCGGGTTGAGCGCGGCCAGGTACTCGGCGCTGGGGTAGCTGCCGTCCTGGTAGATGCCCTTGTAGCCGGCGGTGCAGACGTTTCGGGTCTCGGTGCCGCACAGCTGCCATACGATCCAGTCGGCCGCCTCGATCCACCGCTCGGCGCGCGCGTAGACCTCCGGGTCCTCCTCCAGCAGCTGCAGCCCCTTGGCAAACTGCCACTCGGAGGAGATCTTCCCGCCGTACCGGTTGATCCAGGGCTCGCCGCGCTCGTGCGCGAGCGCGTTGATGCGGTCGGCCTGCCCCTGCGCCGCGTGGTGTTTCCACAGCTTCGTGTACGCGTGCGGCCGCCCGGCCAGCTCCGGCAGCCGGCACAGCGGGGTGCCGTCGGCGAGCGTGGGCAGCACCGTGCACGCCGTGAAGTCGGTGGAGATGCCGATCACCAGCGCCGGGTCGATGCCCGCGTCGGCGATGGCGGCCGGCACGGCGGTGCGCAGCACGTCGAGGTAGTCCTCGGGGTCCTGCAGCGCCCAGTCGGGCGGCAGCGCCGCGCCGGTGGCCGGGAGGGTGCGGTCGATGACGCCGTGCCGGTACTCGTGTACGGCCGTGCCCATCTCGGCGCCGTCGTGGACGCGGACCACGAGGGCGCGGCCGGACAGCGTGCCGTAGTCGACGCCGACGACGTAGCGAGGGGGTTCGTTAGCGTTAACAGCGTGGGACATGGGCTTCCTCAGCGGGGGGCTTGTTTTGGCTGGCTTGCTTCGCTCATCTTGCGCTCCGGGCGGCTGTCTTCGTCGCCGCGCTCCTCGGACCGGATCCCGCCTTTCCCGGGGCGCGGGTGCTTTCGCGGACGATGAACTCCGGCGGTATGACGATACGGCGGCGCGAGCGCGGCGCCCCCTCCACCTGCTCCATCAACAGCGCGAGGCTCTGCCGGCCGACCTCGCCGAACTCCTGGCGCAGCGTGGTCAGCGGCGGCGTGAAGAACTCCGCCTCCGGGATGTCGTCGAAGCCGACGATGCTCACCTCGTCGGGCACCCGGATGCCGGCCTCGGAGAGGGCCCGCAGCGCGCCGATGGCCATCTGGTCGTTTGCCACGAAGATGGCCGTCAGGCCGGGTGTGCCGATGAGGCTGCGGGTGGCCACGTAGCCGGAGCGCGGGCTCCAGTCGCCGCGCACCAGCTCGGGGATCTCGTGCTCGGCGTCGGTGAGCGCGTCGCGCCAGCCGCGCTCGCGCTCCTGCGCCTCGTGCCAGTCGCCCGGCCCGGCGATGTGCGCCACCGTGTGGTGGCCGAGGGAGAGCAGGTGCTCGGTGGCGAGGCGGGCGCCGAGCCGCTGGTCGACCGCGACGGTGGGCACCGGCGCGCGGCCGCCCTCGACCGCCACGACCGGGATGTCCTTGGGCACGTGGCGCAGGGCCGTCGTGGTCGAGGTGTGCGGTGTGATCGCGATGATGCCCTCGACGGCCTGGGCCATCAACGCCTCGAACGCCTCGCCGAACGAGCGCCGGTCGACGCTTGGCAGGCTCGCGATGCTGATCGCGTATCCGATGTCGCGCGCCGCCCGCTCGATGGCCAGCAGCATGGAGGCCGGTCCGTAGAGCGTGGTGTCGATGCTGACCACGCCGAGTGTGCGGGTGCGGCCGGTGACGAGCGCGCGGGCGGCCACGTTGGGCCGGTAGCCCAGCTCGGTCATGGCGGCGAGCACGCGCTGGCGGGTCACCTGACTGACGGTCGGCTGATCGTTGATGACGCGAGAGACCGTCATGTGGGAGACTCCAGCGAGTCGGGCCACATCGACCATCCCGACCTGCCGGCGCGGTCCGCGCCCCGATAGGTCTGGTCGCCGCTCCACCATGTGTCTGGGCCCCGTTCTCAAACCAGGTGATAAAACACGCCTGTTCACGTTAACAGGCATGTTCCGGGTTGGACCCATTGCCTGTCAAGCCCTGCGAAAACCTTTCGAAGCGATATTTCGACAGCGGCGGCCTTTCTTGCCTCCGGCGGGAGCCCTTCCGCAATTCCGCCGTAACCTCCGCCGGGCGGTTTTCAACCCGTCGCGAGCTTGAGGCCGAAGCCCAGAAACAGCGTGCCGGCCGCGGTCGCGGCGCCGGCCGCCAGCCGGCGGCGGCGCCGGAACTGGGCGGCAAGAAACGTGCCGGCAAAGATGAGCAGCGTCAGGTACAGCGTGCTGGCCAGCTGCGCGATCAAGCCCAACGCCAGGAACGACAGGGCCGGGTACGCGTACGACGGATCAACGAACTGGATGAAGAACGAGACGAAGAACAGGATCGCCTTCGGGTTGAGCAGGCTGATCAGCGCGGCCCGGCGGAAGGGGTGGTACACCTGCGGGGCCGCCGCCTGCTGGGATGCGACGGCCACCGGTGCCGGCGAGCGCCACCGCCGCCAGGCGCCCCGGAGCATCTGGACGCCGACGAAGCCCAGGTAGATGGCGCCGCCGTACTTGATGGTGAGAAACACCGGCGGGTACGCCTTCAGGAGCGAAGCGAGACCCGCGGCCGAGAGCACCATGAGCACCGTGTCGCCGAGGAAGACGCCCGCGGCGGCGCGGTAGCCGGACGGAACGCCGCGCCGGGCCGCCGTGGAGAGCACGAAGAGCGAGTTGGGCCCGGGCAGGAGCACGATTGCGACCGTGCCCAGCACGTAGGTCCAGATGTCGGTGATCCCCAGCACGGGCCCAATACTCACCCCACCGTCAGCGGGGCACGAAGCCTTTCCCGCAGCCGGTTGTGTGCCGCTGGCCACTCGTCGACCGTCATCGCGTACTGCACGCTGTCGTACCACGCGCCGTCCGCGCGCAGCCGGTGCATCCGCAGCACGCCCTCGCGTCGCGCGCCCAACCGCTCGATGGCGGCCTGCGAACGCTCGTTGCGCGTGTCGGTGTGCCACACCACCCGCACCGCGCCCAACTCCTCGAACGCGCGGGTGAGCAGCAGCAGCTTGGCCTCCGTGTTGACCCCCGTGCGCCAACAACGCCGGCTGAGGAACGTGTAGCCGATGCCGAGTGCCCGCTTCGTCTCGTTCACCTCGTAATACGACGTGGTGCCGATCACCTCGCCGGTCACGGCGTCGCGCTGGACCCACGGCACGCGGGCGCCGGTGTGGTGCATGCGAAGCGCGTCGGCGATCAGCTCGGCCATCGCGTCGCTGTCGGCCGGCTGTGCGTGCGTCAGGTGCTGCCACACCTCGGGATCGCGGGTCGCCGCGAACAGCTCGTCCGCGTGCGCCACGTCCAGCGGCTCGAGGATGACGTGGTCGCCGTACAGCGGCTCGGGCGTCAGCCAGGGGGAGCGGGGCGGCCGCAGGTAGTGGGGGACCGGCACGGTGACGCCGGCGTCCGGCTCGGGCATGCCCGGCACGAGACGCAGCGGGACCACGCCCGCCCAGTACGGCAAGGCGAGGTCGTCCTCGTCCTCCAGGACACCGCCGGCCCGCGCCTTGACCGACACCTCGCGCAGCGGCAGCGCCAGCATCGCGGTCTCGGCGAGCTCCTTGCGGGTGGGGACGCGGGTCTGCGCCGAGCGCCCGCGTCCGATCTTGTCGACCAGCGCGTTGAGCGCGGTGCGCTTCTCCTCCTCGCTGGTGACGAGGTGGGCCACGCCGTGCGCAATCACCGACCGGTAGTTGGCGCTGTGATGAAACTGCGAGCGGGCCAGCACCAGGCCGTCGAGCTGGGTGACGGTGAGGCACACCCGCAGCCCGTCGTCACCGCGCGCGGCGAGCAGGGGTCGGCTGCCGGTGGATCCGTGCACGTAGACCGTCTCGCCGACCCGCACGTGCAGCGTCGGCAGCACCCGCGGCTCACCGTCCACAGTGAACCCGAGCGCGCAGTGGTATGCCTCGTCGAGGATCGCGTGGGCGGTGGCGCGCTCGTAGCTCATCCGGTCCCGCTCCCGCTTGGCGGTGGTCCGCTCCGTCTGCTCGTACACCCCGACACGCCCTCCCCGTGAAAGTTTGTTATAGTACAAAACTGTGACTGTGCCAGTACATTATCAGATCAGTGGGACCACGTCAGCCGAGATTTCGGCGAGCGTGGAGTCGGGCGTGCGCACCGGCGAGCTGCTCTCCGGGGCGCCGCTGCCGGCCGTGCGGGCGCTCGCCGACGAGCTAGGCGTGAGCCCGGGGACGGTCGCCAAGGCGTACCAGGTGCTCCGCCAGCGCGGCGTGATCGAGACCGCCGGGCGCAACGGCACACGGATCCGCCCCCGCCCGCCGGTCACCGCCACCCGCGCCGCGCTGCGCCCGCTCGTCCCGCCGGGCGCGCTCGACCTCTCGGCCGGAGAGCCGGACCGCAGCCTGCTGCCACCGCTCGGTCCGCAGCTGGCCGTGCTCGCCGCGCAGGTCGGCCCCCGAGTGGGTACGCGGATGCCGGTGTCCTGCCCGAGCTGGCCGACATGATCCGCGCCCGCTTCGCCGCCGACGGGGTGGACGCGCCCGCGGTCACGGTCACCAGCGGCGCCCTCGACGGTGCCGAGCGGCTGCTCACCGCGCACCTGCGCCCCGGCGACGCGGTGGCGGTCGAGGACCCCGGCTGGTCCAACTTCCTCGACCTCGTCGCGGCGCTCGGGCTGCGGGCCGTCCCGGTGCCGGTCGACGGCGAGGGCCCGACGCCACACGGCCTCAAGACGGCGCTCGCGGCCGGCGCCCGGGCCGTCGTGGTCACCACCCGCGCGCACAACCCGACCGGCGCCTACCTCACCGCCGACCGGGCCGGCGAGCTGCGCGCGCTGCTGGCCGGCCAGGATGGGGTACTGCTGATCGAGGACGACCACGCCGGCGAGCTGGCGGACGTACCGCTGCATCCGCTGGCCGGTGCGACGCGGACCTGGGCATTCCTCCGCTCGGCCTCCAAGCCCTACGGCGCCGACCTGCGCCTGGCCGCCCTCGGCGGCGACGAAGCCACCGTGGCGCGCGTCACCGGCCGGATGCGGCTCGGCGCCGGGTGGGTCTCCACGCTGCTCCAGCGGCTGGCCGTCGGGCTGTGGCGCGACCCGGCGGTCGCGGCCGGCGTGGTGGCGGCGGGCCACAGCTACGACCGGCGGCGCAACGGGCTGCTGGCCGCGTTCGCCGAGCGCGGGGTGACGGCGTACGGGCGGACCGGCATCAACGTCTGGATCCCCGTCGCCGACGAGACGCGCGCGGTCACCAGCCTCCGCGATGCGGGGTACGCGGTGGCGCCCGGCGCGCTGTACCGGCAGGCCACGCCGCCCGGCGTCCGGATCACGATCAGCCCACTCAAAGAGTCGGACATTCCGCCGCTCGCCGACGCGGTGGCCGCGGCCGCATCGTCCCCGCCCGAATGGGGTAGAACAGTGCGGTGACGACAGCGCAGGAGTTCGTCCCGGACGACGCCCGCACGCTCGACAAGCTGAAGGCGGCCGCCCCTTCGTGCAAGGGCTGCGAGCTTTACCAGGACGCCACGCAGGTGGTGTTCGGCCGGGGCGACGCGCACGCCCGGGTGGTATTCGTGGGCGAGCAGCCCGGCGACGTCGAGGACCAGAAGGGCCTGCCCTTCGTCGGCCCGGCCGGCCATCTGCTGCGCCGCGCGGTCGACGAGGCCGGCATCGACCCCGCCCACATCTACATCACGAACGCGGTGAAGCACTTCCGCTTCGAGCAGCGCGGCAAGCGGCGCATCCACCAGACCCGGACCGGGTGCACATCGAGGCGTGCCGGCCGTGGCTGGTGGCCGAGCTGTCGCTGCTGAAGCCGGAGCTGATCGTGGTGCTGGGCGCGACCGCGGCGAAGGCGCTGCTCGGCCCGTCGTTCCGGGTGACCCGCTCGCGCGGCGAGCTGCTGCCGTGGCCGGCGTCGGCGCAGCACCCGGAAGACTTTCCGGTGGCGGAGATCCAGGCCATGGCCACGATCCACCCGTCCGCGGTGCTGCGCGCCGACGACCGCGACGCGGCGTTCGACGGCCTGGTCGCCGACCTGAAGGTCGCCGCGCGGGCGTTGGCCAAGTAGTAACCTGCTCGCTGGGCTTTCAGGCCCACCGGCCGGACCGCTGCCGGCCCTTCGCGTACCCGTGTGAACCGGACCGGAGGTGGCATGCGTGAGACGGCGGTCCGGTGGTGGCGCAGCCTCAGCCCAGCCGACGGGCTGTGGCGCAGCGCCCGCACCGTCGCGGTCGCGGCGTGGCGGGTCAGCCGTCCGCTGACCGCCCTGCTGGCCGTGACCGCGGTCGCCACGGCCGCGTTCCCGATGATCCAGATGGTCGCGGTCAGCGCCGTCGTGGGCGGACTTCCGGAGGCGGCCGAGCAGGGCGCCGGATCCGCCGCCGCCAATTCCGTCTACATCGGACTGGGAACGATGGCGGTGGCCTACTTCATCGCTCAGGTGACGCCGGCCGTCCAGTGGTCGCTGGGACGCGTCATGGGCGCGCGGTTGGACGTGCTCGTGCGCGACCGGGTCATGGACGCGACGCTCGGCCGGCCGGGGCTCGGACACGTCGAGCACGGCGCGTTGCGTGACGCCGCCACGCTGGCGCAGGACACCCGATCGGCCACCTTCGGCGCCGACGACGCCATCCGGGCGGTCGCCGGCCTGATCTCCGGGCGGCTGCAGGGGCTTGCCGCGGCGGGAATCCTGGTCACCTTTCACTGGTGGACGCCGCTGGTGCTGCTGCTGACGTTCCTGCCGTGGGACATGTACTTCCGGTCCGAGCACGGCAAGGTCGCCCGCAGCTGGGTGGAGCGTACGCCGGAGCAGGCCAGGGCAAGCTACTTCCGCGGCCTCGGCACCGACGCGGCAGCCGCCAAGGAGTTGCGCGTCTTCGGCCTCGGCGGCTTCGTCCGCGACCGGTTCGCCGCGCACTACCTGGCCGGCATGGTGCCACTCTGGCGCGAGCGGACGACCCGGCTGCGCCGGTTTCTGCCGCCGGTCGCGTCGGTGACCGCCGGCTACCTGGCGGTCTTCGGCGCCCTGGGGTGGGAGCTGGCCACCGGGCGGCAGTCGTTGACGGCCACCGCGCTGTACGTGCTGGCGGCCGGCCAGGTCTGGCGGCTGACGCCCAGCTACAACGACCTGTCCCGCCTCGCGATCGGCGCCACGCCGCTGCTGTCGGCGCAGCGCGTGGCGCATCCAGCGCCCGGCGGCGCCGCCCGGACCGCGGACGTACGGCCCGCCCGGGAGATCCGGTTCGACCGGGTGTCGTTCGCGTACCCCGGCGGGCCGGACGTGCTCAGCGGTCTCGACCTGAGCATCGCGGCCGGCCGGTCGCTGGCCGTCGTCGGCGACAACGGCGCCGGAAAGACCACCCTGGTGAAGCTGCTGTGTGGCCTCTACCAGCCGTCCGCGGGCCGGATCACCGTCGACGGCACCGACCTGCGCGAGCTGGACCCCTTCGCGTGGCGGCGGCACGTCGCGGCGATCTTTCAGGACTACGTGCGCTACCCGCTCACCCTCCGGGAGAACGTCGCCGCGGGCGCGGGCGGCGACCTCGACGACGGCGGTACCCGGCGGATGCTTGCCGACGCCGCTGCCGCCGATCTGGCCGACGCGCTGCCGCACGGCCTGGACACCGTGCTCGGGCGTGAGTTCGACCGTGGCGTCGAGCTGTCCGGAGGCCAGTGGCAGAAGGTCGCGCTGGCCCGCGCACTGGCCGGCCGCCACGCCGGCGCGAGCGTGCTGATCCTCGACGAGCCCACCGCCAACCTCGATGTGCGGGCGGAGGCGGCGCTGTTCGAGCGGATCCTGACCGTGACCAGCGGCAGCACCACCCTGCTCATCTCACACCGCTTCGCCAACGTGCGCCGGGCCGACCGGATCGTCGTGCTCGGCGGCGGGCGGGTGGTCGAAGACGGCTCGCACGACGCGCTGCTCGCGGCGGGCGGGGTGTACGCGGCGGCCTTCCGCCAGCAGGCCGAACGCTTCCAGCTCTCGGGGGAGCGGTGACGAAGGGGCGGCGGACCGCGCCGATCCTGCGCGACGTGCTGCGCACCGACCCCCGGCTCGCCGCCACCGTCGTCGCGATGCGGCTGGCCGCCGCCGTCCTCACGCCGCTGGACGCCGTGGCGCTCGGCCTGCTGGTCGACGCCGGCCTGCGCGGCGACGTGCGCGCGGCCGTGGGATGGGCCGCCCTGCTCGCGCTGGCCGACGTCGGCAGCTCCGCCTTCAACCACCCGGCCGGCAAGCTGGAGATGACCCTCCGCGAGAAGACGAACTTCGCCTTCGAGCGGCGGCTGCTGCGCGTGTCGACCGCGCCGCACACGCTGGACCACCTGGAGCGCCCGGAGTTTCACGACCGGATCGAGCAGGCGCGCGACAGGGCCTCCGCACTGGGCGATGTGCTGGTGCGCGCGATCGCGTTGCTGCAGGCGGCCGTCCTGATGGGCGTGGTGCTGTTCGCGCTCGCCAGCGTGCACTGGGTGCTGGTGGCGCTGGTCGCGGCCGCCGTGCCGGCGATCTACCTCGGCGGCCGGGGCGAGGTGGTCCGGGTCCGCGGAGACGAGCGCGCAGCCCCGTCGCTGCGGCTGGCCGACCGGCTGTTCGGGCTCGCCGCCAACGCGGGTCCGGCCAAGGAGATCAAGGTGAACCGCGCGGAGGGGTTCGTGCGCGACCGCTTCGGCGCCGCCTCGCGGCGGGCGTACCGCGCTGTCGACGCGGCCGAGGGTCGCGCCTTGGCGTTCACCGTCGCCGGTTGGTTGGCCTTCTCGGTGATCTTCGTGCTGGCGATGGCGTTCGTCGTGCGGGAGGCGGTGGGCGGCCGCGCCACGCCCGGCCAGGTCCTGCTGGTGCTCGCGCTGGCCATCCGGCTCACCGAGCAGGTGGACGAGTTCAGCGGTGCCATGAGCGGTGTGCGGCGCGCGCTGCTGGACGTGCGGCGCCTGCGGTGGCTGTACGACGTCGGCGACACCACGCCGGCCGTGCCGGCCCCGCGCACGCCCGCCGCGTCCGGGCCCGCCGCCGGTGACATCGAGCTGCGGGACGTGAGCTTCCGCTACCCCGGGACCGGCGCCGACATCCTCCGGGGCGTGTCGTTGCGGCTGCCGGTCGGCGCCACGGTCGCGCTGGTGGGGGAAAACGGAACCGGCAAGACCACGCTCGTGAAGCTGCTGTGCGGGCTGTACCCACCGACCGGCGGCGCGATCACCGTGGGCGGCACCGACCTGCGCGCGCTCGGCCAGGAGCGGTGGACGGCGGCGCTGTCCGCGTCGTTTCAGGACTTCGTCCGCTTCGAGCTGCTGGTACGCGAGGCGGTCGGCGTCGGGCGGCTCGACCGGATGGACGACGACGCGCACGTGTGGGACGCCCTCGACCGGGCCGGCGCCCGCCCGCTCGTCGAAGGGTTGCCACACCGGCTGCGGACCCAGCTCGGTCCACAGTGGCCGGACGGGGTGGACCTGTCGCTCGGGCAGTGGCAGCGGCTCGCCCTCGCGCGGGCGATGATGCGCCCCTATCCGAGCCTGCTCGTCCTCGACGAGCCGAGCGCGAGCCTCGACACCGCCGCCGAGCACGCGCTGTACGAGCGGTTCAGCCGGGCGAGCCACTTCGGCGCCGCGACGAGCGCGATCACGCTGCTTGTCTCGCACCGCTTCTCCACCGTCCGGATGGCCGACCTCATCGTGCTGCTGCGCGACGGGCACGTGGCCGAGGTCGGCAGCCACGACGAGCTGATCCAGCTGGGCGGCGTCTACGCCGAGCTCTTCGAACTGCAGGCGCGGGGGTACCGCTGAGGCCGACCTGAGACACTGGCGTGATGAGCGGGAGACGCGAGGCTACGGGCCTTGGGCCCGACGGCGGACAAGCGCCGAGCGGCGGAGCGGGGTAGGCATGGAGCAGGAGCTGTACGAGCCGGTCCACGAGGAGTTTCGCGCGCTGTGCCGGGAGTTCCTGGCCCGCGAGGCGGTGCCCTTCCACGACGCGTGGGAGCAGGACGGCATCGTCGACCGTGAGGTGTGGCGCAAGGCCGGTGCGGCCGGGCTGCTCGGCATGGACGTCGACGAGGAGTACGGCGGGGGTGGGCAGCGCGACTTCCGCTTCAACACGGTGCTGGTCGAGGAGGTCGTGGCCTCCGGCTGCTCCGGCCTCGGCTTCGGGCTGCACAACGACGTCGTCGCGCCGTACCTGACCGAGCTGACCACTGACGAGCAGCGCAAGCGGTGGCTGCCCGGGTTCTGCTCCGGCGACATCGTCACCGCGATCGCGATGAGCGAGCCGGGCGCCGGCTCCGACCTCGCCGGCGTGCGTACGTCAGCGGTGCGTGACGGCGACTCGTGGGTCCTCAATGGACAAAAGACGTTCATCACCAACGGCGACATGGCCGACCTCGTGGTCGTCGTCGCCAAGACCGCGCCGGACGAGGGCGCGCACGGCGTGAGCCTCATCGCGGTCGAGCGCGGCGCGGCCGGCTTCTCCCGCGGCCGGCGGCTGGAAAAGGTGGGCCTGAAGGCCAACGACACGGCCGAGCTCTTCTTCGACGACTGCCGCGTGCCCGCCGGCAACCTCATCGGTACGGAAAACCACGGCTTCTACCACCTCATGGCCAACCTGCCCCGCGAGCGGCTCGGCATCGCGGTGGCCGCGGTCGCCGCCTGCGAAAAGCTGCTGGACATCACGCTCACGTACGCCCGCGACCGCGAGGCGTTCGGCCGGCCGATCGGCAAGTTCCAGCACAACCGCTTCCTGCTGGCCGAGCTGGACACCGAGGTGACGATCGCCCGGACGTTCCTCAACCACTGCGTGCGGGAGTTCAACGCGGGGCGGCTGAGCGTGGTCGACGCGGCCAAGGCGAAGTGGTGGACGACCGAGCTGCAGAACAAGGTGGCCGACCGGTGCGTGCAGCTGCACGGCGGCTACGGCTACATGATGGAGTACCCGGTCGCGAAGGCCTGGCTCAACAGTCGCGTCCAGACCATCTACGGCGGCACCACCGAGATCATGAAGGAGATCATCGGGCGCAGCCTCGGCCTGTGACGCTCAGCTGACCGGCTCGGGCGTGCTCGGGTCCGGCGTCGACCAGCCCTCGCCGGCCGCTCTCGCGGCACGGCCCATGTACGCCAGGACCATGTCCTCGAGGTCGAGCCGCTGCGCCTGCACAGTGGCGGACGCGGGCGGCGGGCTCGGCGCGTGGATGGTCAGCGTGCTCTGGCGGCCGGTGTGCTCGGCCTGGATCACCTCGGTGCCCGGTGGCAGCGAGTCGAGCTCCTCGCGCCCGCCGATCAGCCGGTAGTGGCTGGCGAGCAGGTCCTCGACCGGTCCGGCCAGCTGCACCCGCCCCTGCGCGAGCACGACGAGGTAGTCACAGACCCGCTCAAGGTCGCTGAGCAGGTGTGAGGAGAGCACGACGGTCAGCTCGAGGTCGGCGACGAGCTCCATCAGGTTTTGCAGGAACGCGCGCCGCGCCAGCGGGTCGAGCGCGGCGACCGGCTCGTCGAAGATGAGCAGCTCGGGTCGCTTGGCGCCGGCGATCGTCAGGGCGAGCTGAGCGCGCTGGCCGCCGGAGAGCCGCGCGGCCTTGCGCTTGAGGTCGAGGTTGAGCTGCCGGACGCGCTCCTCGGCCATCCGGCTGTCCCACCGGGGGTTGAGCTTCGCGCCGAGCCGGAGGTGCTCACCGACGGTCAGGTCGGGGTAGAGCGGCGTGTCCTGCGCGACGAAGCCGACCCGTGAAAGCTGGGCGGCGCTGGTGCCGGGCCGCTCGCCGAGGACGGTGACGCTGCCGGTCGTCGGCTCGAGCAGGCCGCACGCGAGGCCCAGGAGGGTCGACTTGCCGGCACCGTTGGGCCCGACCAGGCCCACGACACGTCCCATCGGGATCTTGATGTTGCAGTCGATGAGCGCCTCGTGGCGTCCGTAGCTCTTGCCCAGATTGGTCGCCTCAAGCGCGAATGTCATTTCGATGCCCCTACAGAGGCTCGGAAGGTGGTCATGAAGAGGGCTTCGATGCTTTCCGCGTCGAGCCCCGCCTTGTACGCATTGGCGAACCACTGCAGCAGCTCCTGCCGCAGCGGCTCGTGGGCGGCGAGTGTGCTGTCGGCCAGGCTCCGGGTCACGAAGGTGCCGATGCCGGGGCGGGGCGACACGAGCCCCTCGTGCTCAAGCTCGCGGTACGCCTTGAGGACGGTGTTAGGGTTGATCGCCAGTTTGGATACGACTTCCTTGACCGTCGGTAGTTGATCGCCGACGGACAGCAGACCCAGGCGCAGGGCATGGCGCACCTGCTGGACCAGCTGCACGTACGGTGCGACGCCGGAACGGACGTCAAGCTGGAAGTCGATCAAGGGATCACCGCCATTTAACTAGGATCATAGCTGATACGCTACCAAGTGCGGTGATGCCGTTGATCGCGCGACCGGCTCGATGCGCCGCACCGGGTGATTGCCCGACACGACGCACCGAGTGAGCGCGCTGGCGCGGTGGGATTGCGCCTAGCCCAAGCGCCGGATCCGCCAAAATGCCAGACCGGCCAGCAGCATCCCCAGGCCGAAGAACGCGCCGCCTTCCAGCCACTGGAATGACCAGTAGCGGCTCGCCGGCTGCGTCTTCACCTCGAAGTGCAGGTTCTTGCTGGCGATGCAGGCGTCCAGCGGGTCTTCCTCTTCGCCCTGCGGCGGCGCGCCGGTGGCGTCGTTGAGGCACTGCTGCACATCCGTCGCGTACATCGTCTTGCCGGACGAGTCCAGCAGCGGCGCCTCGTCGTTCAGCGTCAACGCGCCTGGGATCGCGTAGCCCAGTACCGCAAGTGGACGGTCGCGGCCGATGTCCAGGATCCCGCCGGCCTCACGCACCTTCTCGTTGAAGGCGACCGACTCGGTGACGGGCGGACGCAGGTAGGGCCGCGTGATCGTGGGGACCAGCACCTGGACGACGCCGATGATCAGCAGGGTGGCGGCCATGGCGGGGACGGTCCGGCGGACGAAGAGCCCGATGGTCGTGCCGAGGATGAAGGCGAAGGTGATGTAGCCGAGTGGTGCGACGTTTCGGGTGGCGAAGGAGAGCGGGTCGAAACGGTTGCCGAGCGTCTGGTCGTACCGGCTGGCGGCCCAGGTGAGCAGGATCGAGAGCGCGGCGGTCGTGATGATCGCCGTGAGACCGATGATGGTCAGTTTGATGGCGAGCCAGTAGGTGCGGGTGATGGATTGGTTCCACACCAGACGGTGGGTGTTGGTCTCCAGCTCGCGGGTGATCAGGGGCGTGCCCCAGAAGACCCCGATGATCGCGGGAAGAGCGATCAGGATGATGGCCGGAATGGTCACCAGGTTTTGGTAGTCCTGGATGAAGCGGTCCTTGGCGTCGTCGAGCTGGCAGCCGTTTGCCGCGAGGCAGCCGAGGATGTCGGAGTTGTAGGCGCTGCGCATCGACGTGCCGAGGTACAGCAGGTACGCCGTGAGGACGACAAGTGCCGCGATGGTGGCCAGCAGTTGGCTGCGGAACTGTCGCCAGGTTAGCCAGATCATCGGGTCTCCATCGAGTGTGGCCACGTCGTGTTGTGGTGGGTCATCGGGCCCTGGGTGGGTGTGGGGTTGGTGGCGCGGGTCATGTAGGCGAGGACCATGTCTTCGAGGTCGATGCGTTCGGTGTGGATGGTGTGGGGGATGGGTGTGGTGGTGGTGCGTCGGGCGATGAGGGTGGTGTGTCGGTTGGTGTGGTGGGTGGTGATGATGTCGAGTTGGGGTGGGAGGTGGTGGAGGTCGTGGGGGTGGTGGTGAGGCGGAAGTGGGTGGCGAGGAGGTCGTCGACTTCGCCGGCGAGTTGGACTTTGGCGGCGGCGAGGAGGATGAGGTAGTCGCAGACGCGTTCGAGGTCGGAGAGTAGGTGTGAGGAGAGGATGACGGTGACGTTGAGTTCGCTGACGAATTCCATGAGGTTTTGGAGGAATTGTCGGCGGGCGAGGGGGTCGAGGGCGGCGACGGGTTCGTCGAAGATGAGTAGGTCGGGTCGTTTGGCGGCGGCGAGGGCGAGGGCGAGTTGGGCGCGTTGGCCGCCGGAGAGTCGGCCGGCTTTGTGGTTGGGGTTGAGGCCGACTTGGTTGATGCGGCGTTGGGCGAGGTGGTGGTCCCAGGTTTTGTTGAGTTTGGCGCCGAGTTTGAGGTGGTCGGCGACGGTGAGGGTGGGGTAGACGGGGGTGTCTTGGGCGACGAAGCCGACGCGGGCGAGTTGGTGGGCGTTGGCGGCGGGTTTGTTGCCGAGGACGTGGATGGTGCCGTGGGTGGGTTTGTGCATGCCGGAGATGAGGCCGAGGAGGGTGGATTTTCCGGCGCCGTTGGGGCCGACGAGTCCGACGACGCGGCCGGCGGGGATGGTGAGGTTGGCCTCGATGAGGCCGGGGTGTTGTCCGTAGAGTTTGGTGAGTCCTTGGGTGTGGAGGACTGGGATCATGGGTGCACCCTCGCGGCCTTTCTCAGACACGAACACGGAAAAGGGTCTGCTGCTCAACGTCGGCAGCGGGTCGCACGCGCGAGTCGACCGTGGAGCGGCGCGGTTTACTACTACCTGTAAACAACTATGATGCTAGCAGAATGGTCTAGCAGATGTCAGCTGTCAAGGTTGCCCTTGACAGCGCAGGTCAGAGGTGCCCTGGGCGGTGCCCTTGCCGTCGGATCATGTACAGCCGAGACTGTGCCCGGGCTCGTGCGGGAGGAGTCCCAGCCGCCGACGGGCCATCATCTCGCGGTCCAGCCGGTGTCGGTACAAGTGCGGCTACACGCCGGTTGAACGGCGCCACCACCGCTTTTATCCCCTGTCCAACTGCGGCATCACGGCGGTTGTACGGCGCATGCGCGCTGTTCGACCGCCGGCCTTGTTCTGGGCCCTGGGATGCGCTGAAATTTGCGCGGTCCACGTGTGGCCGCAGTGCGTGTACAGAGACGCCGTAGTCGTGGATCAAGCGCATGCGACCCGGTGATGCCAGGTCCAGCGCGGCGCCTGTGCGTTGACGCAGTGTTGCCCCGACCCGAGAAAGGTGGTAAGTCGATGAATCCCTTCGAGGACCCCGACGCGATGTACCTGGTCCTGGTCAACGACGAGGGCCAGCATTCGCTCTGGCCGGTCTTCGTGGACGTGCCGGACGGTTGGAACGCGGTGTTCGGTGAGGCTGGACGCCAGGAGTGTCTGGACTACATCGAGAAGTCGTGGACCGACATGCGGCCCAACAGCCTGATCGCTGCCATGGAGAAGAAGTAGCAGGTAACTGCTACCGGTCGGTGGCACTGGACATTCTCTGATATCAGTACGGACGTATCAGGAGATTCACGAGGCACAGCCCGTGGATCTCCTGGTACAGGTTTACGGGGGAGTGTCCACGCTGGAGCAATGGGAAGAATTCCCGTGGCGGCGTGGTGAATAGCGGTGGGTCTCACTGCTCGCGCCTCTTCGGTCGCCGCATCGGGCCGGCGTAGCGCCGATGCGTAAGGAGACGCACTGATGATTCCGTTGTCGTTCGCGCAGCGCCGGTTGTGGTTCCTGGCCCAGTTGGATGGGCCGAGCCCGACATACAACATTCCGATGGTCACGCGGTTTGACGGCGACGTGGACGTGGCCGCCCTCGACGCGGCGCTGCGGGACGTGGTCGTCAGGCACGAGTCGCTGCGAACCGTCTTCCCCGCCGTCGACGGCGAGCCGTACCAGCAGATCGTGGACGCGCGCGAGCTGGACTGGCGCCTCGAGGTCGTCCGGACAACCGCCGAAGAGCTCGACGACGCGACGGCGCAGGCGACCCGCCACGCGTTCGACCTCTCCGCCGAGGTGCCGATCCGGGCCTGGTTCTTCGACGCCGGCCCCGCGCAACGGGTGCTGGTGCTCGTCATGCACCACATCGCCAGCGACGGATGGTCGCGCGGGCCGCTGGGCCGGGACCTGGCTGTGGCGTACGCGGCGCGGTGCCAGGGCGAGGAGCCCGGCTGGGAGCCGCTGCCGGTGCAGTACGCCGACTACACGCTGTGGCAGCGCGAGCTGCTCGGCGACGAGACCGACCCGAGCAGCCGGCTCTCCGCGCAGGTCGGGTACTGGCGCGACGCGCTCGCCGGCGTGCCCGAGGAGCTTGTGCTGCCGGCGGACCGGCCGAGGCCGCCGATGGCCAGCGACCGCGGCTACCGCGTGCCGTGGCATGTGGACGCCGGCGTGCACCAGCGGCTCGCGGACATCGCCCGCGCCGAGGGTGTCACCCCGTTCATGGCGCTGCAGGCCGCCCTGGCCATGCTGCTATCCCGCCTCGGCGCGGGAACCGACATCCCGATCGGCGCGCCGGTCGCCGGTCGCACCGACGAGGCGATGAACGACCTCGTCGGCTTCTTCGCCAACACGCTCGTGATCCGCACCGACCTGTCCGGGGATCCGGCCTTCCGCACGGTGCTGGCCCGGGTGCGCGCGGCGACGCTGGGCGCGATGGCGCACCAGGACGTCCCCTTCGAACGGCTCGTGGAAGAGCTCGCGCCGGTCCGCTCCCTCGCCCGCCACCCGCTCTTCCAGGTCATGCTCACCACGGTCCAGAACGTGGAGCACGCCGCGCTCGACCTGCCCGGCGTCCGCAAGGAGAGCGGCCTGCCGGCAATCGACTCGACCGAGCTGGCACCGGCGAAGTTCGACCTCGACGTCGTGGCCGCCGAGTCCTTCGACGGCCAGGGCCGTGCGGCCGGGCTGCGCGGCGTGCTGACCGTCGCCGCCGACCTCTTCGACCCGGCGACCGGCGAGCGCTTCGCCACCTGGTTCGCGCGGGCGCTGGACGTCCTCACGACCGCCCCCGACGCGCCGCTGCACACCGTCGACGTGCTCGACCCGGCCGAGCGCGACCTGCTCCTGCACGCGTGGAACGACACCGTGGCGGCGCTGCCGGACACGACGTTTCCGGCGCTGTTCGAGGAGCAGGTCCGGCGTACCCCGGACGCGACGGCGCTTGTCTTCGGCGACTCGTACCGCGGCTCGTACGCGGAGCTGAACGCGGCGGCGAACCGGCTGGCCCGGTACCTCATCGGTCGCGGCGTCGGACCCGAGTCGGTGGTGGCGCTGGCGTTGCCGCGCTCGGCCGACATGGTGGTTGCTCTGCTCGCGGTGTGGAAGGCCGGCGGCGCGTACCTGCCGATCGACCCGACCCTGCCCGCGGGGCGGGTGGAGTTCCTGCTGGACGACGCGGCTCCCACGCTGGCGTTGACCACTGTGGACAGTGTCAACGTGCACGCGGCGCTGGACAGCGTGGGCGGCGTGGGCCGCCTGGTCCTGGACGCCGCCGAGACCTCGGCCACGCTGGCCGGGCAGTCCGCCGCCGACGTCACGGACGCGGACCGGCTGGGTGTGCTCAGCGGCAGCAGCCCCGCCTACGTGATCTACACGTCGGGTTCGACCGGCACGCCGAAGGGTGTGCTGGTGGAGCACCGGGGCGTGGTCAACATGTTCGCCCACCACCGCGGCGAGTACGTGGCGGCGGCCGGGATGCGGCTGCGGGCCGCGCTGAGCGCGTCGTTCTCGTTCGACACCTCGCTCGAAGGCATCCTGCTGCTGGGCGACGGCCACGAGCTGCACGTCCTGGACGACGAGGTGCGGCTGGACCCGCGCGAGTTCGTCGAGTACGTGGTCGACCGGCGGATCGACTTCCTGGACGTGACCCCGTCGTACGCACAGCAGCTCGTACCCGCCGGCCTGCTGACCGACCCGCGGCACCGCCCGCGCGTCGTGGCGCTGGGCGGTGAGGCGGTCGAGGAGCCGCTGTGGCGTGACCTGGCAGCCGCCGAGTCGATCGGGTTCAACCTGTACGGGCCGACGGAGTGCACGGTCGACGCGCTGTCGGTGCGGGTGGAAGGGCCGACCGCGCTCGTTGGCCGGCCGCTGCGGAACACCCGCGCCTTCGTGCTCGACGACGGCCTCGCGCCGGTGCCGGTCGGGGTTCCGGGCGAGCTGTACGTCGCCGGTGTCGGGCTGGCCCGCGGATATGTGGGCCGGGCCGCGCTGACCGGGCAGCGCTTCGTCGCCTGCCCGTTCGGCTCCGGTGAGCGGATGTACCGCACCGGTGACCTGGTCAAGTGGACAGTGGACGGCCAGCTCGTCTTCCTGGGCCGGGCGGACGAGCAGGTCAAGATCCGCGGGTTCCGGATCGAGCCGGGCGAGGTCGAAGCCGTCCTGCTCACCCACGCCGACGTCGCGCAGGCGGCCGTCATCGTGCGCGAGGACACCCCCGGCGACAAGCGCTTGGTCGCCTACGTGGTGCCGGCCGGCGGCGAGGTCGCCACCGGCGAGCTGCTGGCGCTGACCGGGCAGCGGCTGCCGCAGTACATGGTGCCCTCGGCGATCGTCACGCTGGCCGAGCTGCCGCTGACCGCCAACGGCAAGCTGGACCGCAAGGCGCTGCCGCTGCCGGAGTACGCCACGGGTGCCGGCAGGGCGCCGGCCACCGTGCAGGAAGAGCTGCTGTGCGACGCGTTCGCGCAGGTGCTGGGGCTGGACACGGTCGGCGTCGACGACAGCTTCTTCGGCCTGGGCGGCCACTCGCTGCTCGCGGTGCGGCTGATCTCCCGCATCCGGGCGGTGCTCGGCATGGAGCTGCCGCTGCGGATGCTGTTCGAGGCGCCGACCGTCGCCGCCCTCGCCGCCAGGCTGGTCGGCGCCGGCAGCGACAGGGTGCGACCCGTGCTGCGCGCCGCCGCGCGGCCCGAGCGGGTACCGCTGTCGTTCTCGCAGCGGCGGCTGTGGTTCCTCGGCCAGCTCGAAGGCCCCAGCGCGACCTACAACCTGTCGATGGTGGCCCGGCTGGGCAGCGGCGTCGACGCGGCGGCGCTGGACGCGGCGCTGCGCGACGTGATCGCCCGCCACGAGCCGCTGCGCACCGTCTTCCCCTCCGTGGACGGCGAGCCGTACCAGCACATCCTCGACCCGGCCCAGCTCGACTGGCGGCTCGAGGTCGTCAAGGTCGCGGCGGACGGGCTGCCGGCCGCGATCGGCCAGGTGACGCGGCACGCGTTCGACCTGTCGGTGGAGGTGCCGGTCCGGGCGTGGCTGTTCGACGGCGGGTCGGGCGAGCACGTGCTGGTGCTTGTGGTGCACCACATCGCGGGTGACGGTTGGTCGGGTCGGCCGCTGACGCGGGACCTGTCCGCGGCGTACGCGGCTCGGGTCGGCGGGAAGGCGCCGGTCTGGGAGCCGCTGCCCGTGCAGTACGCGGACTTCGCCATGTGGCAGCGGGAGCTGCTGGGCGAGGAAGGCGACCCGGAGAGCCTGCTGGCCGAGCAGGTCGGGTACTGGCGGGAGGCCCTCGCCGGCATCCCGGAAGAGCTTCCGCTGCCGCACGACCGGCCCCGCCCGCAGGTGGCCAGCTACCGCGGGTACAGCGTGCCGCTGCAGGTGCCGGCCGACGTGCACCAGCGGCTGGGAGAGCTGGCGCGCGCCGAGGGCGTGACGCCGTTCATGGTGCTGCAGGCGGCTTTGGCGGTGACGCTGTCCCGCCTCGGCGCGGGTGACGACGTGCCGATCGGTTCGGCCATCGCGGGCCGTACCGACGAAGCCCTGGACGACCTGGTCGGGTTCTTCGTCAACACGCTCGTCATCCGTACGGACCTGTCGGGCGACCCGGAGTTCCGGCAGGTGCTGGCCCGGGTGCGGGAGACGACGCTGGGCGCGCTGGCGCACCAGGAGGTGCCGTTCGAGCGGCTTGTCGAGGAGCTGGCGCCGAGCCGGTCGCTGGCCCGCCACCCGCTCTTCCAGGTGCTCCTCACGCTGCACAACACGGCCGAAGCGGTGCTCGACCTGACCGGCGTCGCCGCCGAGCCGATGTCGACGGTCCGCCCCGCGGCGCGGTTCGACATGGATGTGATGGTGGGTGAGGTCTTCGACGGCGAAGGCCGCCCCGCCGGGCTGCGCGGGTCGGTGACCGTCGCGGCGGACCTGTTCGACGAGTCGGCCGCGCAGCGGTTCGCCGGCTGGTTCGCGCGCGTCCTCGACGTGGTGACCGCGTCGGCGGCCGTGAAGGTGCACACCGTCGACGTGATCGACCCGGCCGAGCGCGACCGGCTGGTGCACGGCTGGAACGACACCGCGATCCGGGTGCCCGACGTCACCGTCACCGACCTCTTCGAGCGCCAGGCCGCGCTCGCGCCGGACGCGGCGGCCGTGGTCGCCGACGGGTCCGAGGTCACCTACCGCCAGCTCGACGCGGCGGCGAACCGGCTGGCCTGGTACCTGCGCCGCGAAGGCGTCGGCGCCGAGTCGGTGGTCGGACTCTGTCTGCCCCGCGGCATCGAGATGATCACCGCGATCCTCGGCGTGTGGAAGGCCGGCGCGGCCTACCTGCCGGTCGACGGTGCGCTGCCGGCGGACCGGATCGGGTTCATGCTCGCCGACAGCGGCGCCCGGCTGGTGCTCGCCGCCGACCCGGCCGGCCTGCCCACCGGGGTACCTGTCGTGCGGCTGGACGACGCCGTGCGCGGCGAGGGCCCGGAGACGCCGGTCGGCGTGCGCTCCGAGCCGGGCAACCTGGCGTACGTCATCTACACCTCCGGCTCGACCGGCACCCCCAAGGGTGTCGCCGTCACGCACGGCTCCCTGGCCAACTACGTGTCGAGCGTCTCCGACCGTCTGGAGTGGACCGGGCAGGACAGCCGGTACGCGCTGCTGCAGGCCCAGGTCACCGACCTCGGCAACACTGTCGTGTTCGTCTGCCTCGCCACCGGCGGCCAGCTGCACATCCTGGACGAGCAGGCGGTCGTCGACCCGAACGCGGTCGCCGGCTACCTCGCCGAGCAGCGGATCGACTACGTCAAGGCGGTGCCGTCGCACCTGGCCGCGCTGTCGGCCGGCTCCTCGATGACCGCGGTGCTGCCGCGCCGTTCCCTTGTCCTGGGCGGCGAGGCCGCGCCCACCGGCTGGCTGCGCGAGCTTGTCGCCGCCGCCGACAGCGACGGCCGGGCGGTGTTCAACCACTATGGACCGACCGAGACGACGGTCGGCATCGCGACCACCCGGCTGACCACCGGGGTACTGGACGGGACAGCGGCGCCGATCGGTTCGCCGATCGGCAACACCCGCCTCTTCGTGCTCGACAGTGGACTCGCGCCGGTACCGGTCGGCGTCGCCGGAGAGCTCTACGCGGCCGGCGCGGGGGTGGCTCGCGGCTACGTGGGCCGCTCCGCGCTGACCGGCTCCCGCTTCGTCGCCTGCCCGTTCGGCACCGGCGAGCGGATGTACCGCACCGGCGACCGTGCGAAGTGGACACCGGACGGGCAGCTCGTGTTCCTGGGCCGCGCCGACGAGCAGGTGAAGATCCGCGGCTTCCGGATCGAGCCGGGCGAGATCGAGGCGGTGCTGCTCGGCCACAGCGAGGTGACCCAGGCGGCGGTCATCGTCCGCGAGGACGTCGCCGGCGACCGGCGACTTGTCGCGTACGTCGTGGGTAGTGCCGGTGAGCAGGAGCTGAAGGCGTTCGTGGGCCAGCGGCTGCCGGAGTACATGGTGCCGTCGGCGATCGTGACGCTGCCCGCGCTGCCCCTGACCGCCAGCGGGAAGCTCGACC
The DNA here is from genome assembly GCF_011764425.1 of Phytohabitans houttuyneae. NCBI lineage: Bacteria > Bacillati > Actinomycetota > Actinomycetes > Micromonosporales > Micromonosporaceae > Phytohabitans > Phytohabitans houttuyneae. The sequence continues at coordinate 2,224,421 of NZ_BLPF01000001.1, read as the reverse complement.
GCAGGGCCCTGCCCGCACCGGAGCAGGCCACCGCCAAGCGGGCACCGTCCAACGAGCGGGAAGCGGCGCTGTGCGAGATCTTCGCGCAGGTCCTCGGCGTGGACGAGGTCGGCGTCGACGACAACTTCTTCGACCTGGGCGGCCACTCGCTGCTCGCGATCCGGCTGCTGTCCCGCATCCGCGCCAAGCTCGGCGCCGAAGTCAAGATCCGGATGCTCTTCCAGGCGCCGACCCCGGCCGGCCTGGCGGAGCGGCTGGCCGAGCCGCGGGTCGTCGAGCGGGCCCGACCGGCGCTGCGGGCCGGCAAGCGCCCCGAGCGGGTACCGCTGTCGTTCGCCCAGCGCCGCCTGTGGTTCCTGGCCCAGCTCGAAGGCCCGAGCCCCACGTACAACATCCCGGCGGCCGCGCGGCTGACCGGCGCGCTCGACGCCACCGCGCTGGAGGCGGCGCTGCGGGACGTGATCGCCCGCCACGAGCCGCTGCGCACGGTCTTCCCGTCCGCGGACGGCGAGCCGTACCAGCACATCCTCGACCCGGACGCGCTCGACTGGCAGCTGCAGGTCAGCCGCGTCGCCGCCGAGGACGTGCCCGGCGAGCTGGAGCGGGCGGCGCGGTACGCATTCGACCTGACGGCCGAGGCGCCCATCCGGGCCTGGCTCTTCCAGTGCGGCCCGGACGAGCACGTGCTCGCCCTGGTCCTGCACCACATCGCCAGCGACGGCTGGTCGCGCGCCCCGCTGATGCGGGACGTGTCCGCCGCGTACGCCGCCCGCCTGCAAGGACAGGCGCCGGTGTGGGGCCCGCTGCCGGTGCAGTACGCGGACTACGCGCTGTGGCAGCGCGAGCTGCTCGGCGACGACAGCGACCCGGAGAGCCTGCTCTCCAAGCAGGTCGCCTACTGGCGGCAGGCGCTCGCCGGGGTACCGGAGGAGCTGGCGCTGCCGCACGACCGGCCGCGCCCGCCCGTCGTCGGACACCGCGGCTACCAGGTGCGCTTCGACGTGCCGGCGCAGGCACACCAGCAGCTTGTCGACCTGGCCCGCGCCGAGGGCGCGACGCCGTTCATGGTGCTGCAGGCCGCCCTCGCGGTGACGCTGTCCCGCCTCGGCGGTGGTACCGACATCCCGATCGGCTTCCCGATCGCCGGCCGTACCGACGAAGGCATGAACGACCTGATCGGGTTCTTCGTCAACACGCTGGTGATCCGCACCGACCTGTCCGGCGACCCGGAGTTCCAGCAGGTGCTGGCCCGGGTCCGCGAGGCTAGCCTCGGCGCGATGGCCAACCAGGACGTGCCGTTCGAGCGGCTCGTCGAAGACCTGGCACCGATCCGGTCGCTGGCCCGGCACCCGCTGTTCCAGGTGACGCTGACCGTGCGGAACACCGACCGCGGCGCGGCGGACTTCCCCGGCGTACAGGCGCACCCGGCCACCGTCGACGGACACACCACCACAGCCCGGTTCGACCTGGAGGTCGCGGCCGGCGAGACGTTCGACGAGGACGGCCGGCCGGCGGGCTTGCAGGGCTCGCTCACCGCGGCCGCCGACCTGTTCGACCTGGCCACCGCGGAACGCGTCGCGCGCTGGTTCGCCCGCGTCCTCGGAGTGCTCGTCGCGAACCCCGGCGTGCGGCTGCACGCGGTGGACGTGCTTGACGCCCAGGAGCGGGACCGGACGCTGCGCGGCTGGAACGACACCGCGACCGCGGTGCCGGACGGCTCGATCGTGGGGCTGTTCGGCCGCCACGTCGCGGCCACGCCGGACGCGGTCGCCGTGGTCGCCGGCGGGGCGGAGCTGACGTACGCCGAGCTTGACGCGCGGGCCGGCAAGCTCGCGTGGCACCTGCGGGAGCGGGGCATCGGCGCCGAGTCGCTCGTCGCGATCTGCCTGCCCCGCGGCGCGGAGATGATCACCGCGATCATGGCCGTGTGGAAGGCAGGCGCCGCGTACCTGCCCGTCGACGTGGCGCTGCCCGCGGAGCGCGTCGAGTTCATGCTCGCCGACAGTGGCGCTCAGGTCGTCATCGCCAGCCACGCCGCGGGTGAGCCGGCCGGGACCGGCCAGCTGCCCGTCTTCTGGCTCGACGAGCCGCGGGCGGAGCCTGCCCAGGCGGCTCCCGTCGTGGCGACGCACCCGGCCGGGTTGGCCTACGTGATCTACACCTCCGGCTCGACCGGTACCCCGAAGGGCGTCGCCGTCACGCACGGCGGCCTGGCCAACCTCGTGGCGGTGTTCGCGCCGGTGGCCGGGCTGGCACCGGGCGTGGGCATGCTGCAGTTCTCGTCGTTCAGCTTCGACGCCTCCGTGCTGGAGATGGGCCTGGCGCTGTCGTCGGGCGCGTCGCTGGTCATGGCCGGCGAGGAGCAGCGCGCGCAACCGGGACTGCTGCGGGAGCTGACCGGCGTCCGGGTGGCGTTCGCGCTGCCGTCGCTGCTGAAGGTCCTGCAGCCCGAAGACCTGGCCGGCGTCGAGACGCTGATGGTCGGCGCCGAGCCGGTCGACGAGTCCATCGCCCGTACCTGGTCGGTCGGGCGCCGCCTGATGAACATCTACGGCCCCACCGAGGCGACGGTCATGGTCGCCGGCGGTGTCGTGGACGGGCAGCGGCAGGGGTTGGTGCCGTTCGGCGGCCCGATCGGCAACTGCCGCGTGTACGTCCTCGACGACGGCCTCGCGCCGGTGCCGGTCGGGGTCGCGGGCGAGCTGTACATCGCGGGTACCGGCGTCGGCCGCGGCTATGTCGGCCGGGCCGCGCTGACCGGGCAGCGGTTCGTGGCGTGCCCGTTCGGCACCGGCGAGCGGATGTACCGCACCGGCGACTCGGTCAAGTGGACCGACGACGGGCAGCTGATCTACCTCGGCCGCGTCGACCAGCAGGTGAAGATCCGCGGCTTCCGGATCGAACCGGGCGAGATCGAGAGCGTCCTCGAAGCACACGCCAGCGTCGAGCAGGCTGCGGTCGTCGTGCGCGAGGACAACCCCGGCGACCTGCGCCTTGTCGCGTACGTGGTCGCCGCCGCCGGGGCCACGGGCGTCACGGACAGCGCGCTGAAGGCGTTCGTCGGCCAGCGCCTGCCCGAGTACATGGTGCCGGCCGCCGTGATGGTGCTGCCCGAGCTGCCGGCGACGGTGAGCGGAAAGCTGGACCGCAAGGCGCTGCCCGCACCCGAGTACACCTCCGGCGCCGGCCGCGGCCCCAGCACCGTGCAGGAGGAGATCCTGTGCGCGGCGTTCGCCCAGGTGCTGGGCGTGGACACCGTGGGTGTCGACGACAGCTTCTTCGTCCTCGGTGGACACTCGCTGCTCGCGGTGCGGCTGATCTCCCGCATCCGGGCGGTGCTCGGCGTCGAGCTGCCGCTGCGGGTGCTGTTCGAGGCGCCGACCGTGGCGGGGCTCGCGTCCCGGCTGGCCGCCATGCAAGGCGACCGCGTGCGCCCGGTGCTGCGCGCCGGCGAGCGGCCGGAGCGGGTACCGCTGTCGTTCGCGCAGCAGCGCCTGTGGTTCCTGGCCCAGCTGGAGGGTCCGAGCCCGACGTACAACATCCCGACCGTTGTGCGGCTCGGCGAGGGCTTGGACGTGGCCGCCCTCGACGCTGCCCTGCGCGACGTGATCTCCCGGCACGAGTCGCTGCGGACGGTGTTCGCCGTCGCGGACGGCGAGCCGTACCAGCGGGTCCTCGACCCGGCCGAGGTCGACTGGCGGCTTGAGGCCGTCCAGGTCGGCGCCGGCGAGCTGGACGAGGCGGTCGCGGCCAGTGTGCGGCACCCCTTCGACCTGTCGGTGGAGGTGCCGGTCCGGGCGTGGCTGTTCGACGGCGGGTCGGGCGGGCACGTGCTGGTGCTTGTGGTGCACCACATCGCGGGTGACGGTTGGTCGGGCCGGCCGCTGACGCGGGACCTGTCCGCGGCGTACGCGGCTCGGGTCGGCGGGGCGGAGCCGGCGTGGGAGCCGCTGCCCGTGCAGTACGCGGACTTCGCGCTGTGGCAGCGCCAGTTGCTCGGTGACGAGAGTGACCCGGAGAGCCTGCTGGCTGAGCAGGTGGCGTACTGGCGGCAGGCGCTGGCGGGTGCGCCGGAGGAGTTGGCGCTGCCGCACGACCGGTCCCGGCCGGCGGTGGCGAGCCACCGCGGTCATCGGGTACCGGTGGAGGTGCCGGCCGAGGTGCACGAGCGGCTTGTGGCGCTGGCGCGGGCCGAGGGCGTGACGCCGTTCATGGTGCTGCAGGCCGCGCTCGCGGTGCTGCTGTCCCGCGTGGGCGCCGGCGACGACGTGCCGATCGGCTCGGCCATCGCGGGCCGCACCGACGAAGCCCTGGACGACCTGGTGGGGTTCTTCGTCAACACCCTCGTCATCCGCACGGACCTGTCGGGCGACCCGGAGTTCCGGCAGGTGCTGGCCCGGGTCCGGGAGACCACGCTGAGCGGGTTGGCCCATCAGGACGTGCCGTTCGAACGGCTTGTCGAGGAGCTGGCACCGAGCCGCTCGCTGGCCCGGCACCCGCTCTTCCAGGTCATGCTCACGCTGCAAAACCTCGAACGGGCCTCGCTGGAACTGCCGGGCGTGGTCGGCGCCCGGAGGGTGGCACCCGGCGACTCGGCCACCGCGGCGGCCCGGTTCGACCTGGACTTCAGCCTGGGCGAGGCGTTCGGCGACAACGGCCGCCCCGCCGGCCTGCGCGGTGTGCTGACCGTGGCGGCGGACCTGTTCGACGTCTCGTCGGCACAGCGGTTTGCGGGCTGGTTCGCGCGGGTGCTGGACGTGGTGACGGCTTCGGCCGCCACCCGGTTGAGCGCGGTCGATGTGCTGGATGCGCCGGAGCGCGAGCGTGTGGTCAGTGTCTGGAACGACACGGCGATGCCGTTGCCGGTGTTGGCCACGACGCGTGAGTTGATCGTGGAGCGTGCGGTGTCGCGGCCGGACGCGGTGGCGGTGGTGTGTGGCGGGAGTCGTTGACGTATCGCGAGCTGGTGGAGCAGGCCAGCCGGCTTTCGTGGGAGCTGCGGGAGTTCGGGGTCGGGCCGGAGTCGATTGTCGCGCTGTGTCTGGACCGTGGTGTGGACATGGTGGTCGCGATGTTGGCGGTGTGGCAGGCCGGCGCCGCCTATCTGCCGCTGGACCCGGACTATCCGACCGATCGCCTGACTTACACGCTCGCGGACAGTGGGGCGTCGGTGTTGCTGCGGCACGCTCACGTGTTCGACAGCGACACGGTGGCGACGGTGACGTTGGACGATCCGCAGGTGCGGGCGCGGATCGCGTCCCGCCCGGCCACACTCCTCGACATGCCGTCGTCCGGTGACCGGTTGGCTTACGTCATTTACACCTCGGGCTCCACCGGCCGGCCGAAGGGTGTGCAGATCACCCACCGCAACCTGGTCAACTTCCTGGTCGGTATGGCCCAGCGCCCTGGACTGTCCAGTTCGGATGTTCTGCTCGCGGTTACCACGTTGTCGTTCGACATCGCCGGCCTGGAACTGTTGCTGCCGCTGCTGGTCGGTGCCCGGGTGGTGGTCGCCGACCGGGACACCGCCCGCACCCCTGACGTGCTGGCCGGTGAGATCGTCCACCGCGGTGTGACGGTGATGCAGGCGACCCCAGCGACGTGGCAGATGCTCGTTGACGGCGGCTGGACCGGCGTTCCGGGCCTGCGGGTGTTGTGTGGTGGTGAAGCACTGCCGGCGACGTTGGCGGAGGCGTTGCTGGCCCGCACCGGCGGTGTGTGGAACATGTACGGGCCGACCGAGACCACGATCTGGTCCACCTGCCAGCCCCTTGAACACGGCGGCCCGATCCTGTTGGGCACGCCGATCGCGAACACCCAGGTGTATGTGCTGGATGCGCATTTGAAGCCGGTCCCGGCGGGTGTGGCGGGTGAGTTGTTCATCGGTGGTGACGGTGTGGCCCGCGGTTACCGGGGCCGGGCTGGGTTGACGGCGGAAAGGTTTGTCGCGGACCCGTTCGCTGGGGGTGGGGCGCGGCTTTATCGGACGGGTGACCTTGTTAGGTGGACCACCGGCGGGGAGTTGGTGTTCCTGGGGCGGATCGATCACCAGGTGAAGATCCGTGGGTTCCGGATCGAGTTGGGTGAGATCGAGACGGTGCTGCTGGCCCACCCGGGTGTGGTGCGGGCGGCGGTGCTGGCTCGGGAGGACACTCCGGGTGACAAGCGGCTGGTGGCTTACGTCGTCGGTGACGGGCTTGTTGAGCAGGAGTTGAAGGCGTTCGCTGGTCAGCGGTTGCCGGACTACATGGTCCCGGCCGCCGTCATGGTGTTGCCGGAGTTCCCGCTGACGCCGAACGGGAAGCTGGACCGTAAGGCCCTTCCGGTTCCGGAGTACACGGTCGGCGCCGGGCGGGCGCCGTCGAACGTGCGGGAAGAGTTGTTGTGTGCCGCGTTTGCTCAGGTGCTGGGTGTGGACGGGGTGGGTGTGGATGACAGCTTCTTTGTCCTGGGTGGACATTCGCTGCTCGCGGTGCGGCTGATCTCCCGCATCCGCGCCGTCCTCGGCGTCGAGCTACCGCTGCGGGTGCTGTTCGAGGCGCCGACCGTCGCCGGCCTCGCGGCACGGCTCACCGAGGCCGAGACCGACCCGCTGCGGCCGCTGCTGCGTGCCGGGGCGCGGCCGGAGCGGGTGCCGCTGTCGTTCGCCCAGCGGCGGCTGTGGTTCCTCGGCCAGCTGGAAGGACCGAGCCCCACCTACAACCTGCCGATGGCCATCCGCCTCGGCGACGGCATCGACGTGGCCGCCCTCGCCGCCGCGCTCCGTGACGTGATCGACCGCCACGAGCCGCTGCGTACCGTGTTCCCGGCGGTGGACGGCGAGCCGTACCAGCGGATCCTCGAACCGGCCGAACTCGACTGGAACCTGCAGGTCGTCCGGGTCGACGACCTCGCACAGGCGCAGGCACAGGCGGCGCGGTACGCGTTCGACCTGTCGAGCGAGGTGCCGGTGCGGGCGTGGCTGTTTGACGACGGGACCGGCGAGCACGTGCTCATGCTCGTCGCGCACCACATCGCCAGCGACGGCTGGTCCAGCGGCCCGCTGAGCCGCGACCTCTCCGTGGCGTACGCGGCCCGGCGCAACGGCGCGGCACCAGACTGGGAGCCGCTGCCGGTGCAGTACGCCGACTACGCCATGTGGCAGCAGGAGCTGCTCGGCGACGAGAACGACCCGGACAGCCTGCTGTCGAAGCAGGTCGGCTACTGGCGGCAGGCGCTGGCCGGCGCGCCCGAAGAGCTGATCCTGCCGCACGACCGCGCCCGCCCGGCCACGGCGAGCCACCTCGGCTACCGGGTGCCGCTGCGGGTACCGGCCGACGTGCACCAGCGGCTTGTCGCGCTGGCCCGGGCCGAAGGCGCGACACCGTTCATGGTGCTGCAGGCGGCGCTGGCCGTGACGCTGTCCCGACTCGGCGCCGGCACCGACATCCCGATCGGCGCAGGAATCGCCGGGCGTACCGACGAGGCGCTCGACAACCTGGTCGGCTTCTTCGTCAACACCCTCGTGATCCGCACCGACCTGTCCGGCGACCCGGAGTTCCGCCAGGTCCTGGCCCGGGTCCGCGAGGCCAGCCTCGGCGCGCTGGCGCACCAGGACGTGCCGTTCGAGCGGCTCGTCGAGGAGCTGGCGCCGTCCCGGTCGCTGAGCGCCCACCCGCTGTACCAGGTCGTGCTGACCCTGCACAACAACGAGCGGGCCGCGCTGGACCTCGACGTGCGCACCAGCGGCACGGCGGCCACCGGCGACAGCCCGGTGACGGTGGCGGCGCGGTTCGACCTCGACCTCGCCGTCGAGGAGAAGGTCGACGACAAGGGGCGGCCGGCCGGACTGCATGGCTCGGTCACCGTCGCGGCGGACCTGTTCGAGCCGGCCAGCGCGCAGCGCATCGCGAACTGGCTGGTGCGGGTGCTGGACATCGTGACCGCGGCGCCCGAGCTGCCGCTGCGCGCCGTCGACGTGCTCGACCCGCGCGAGCGGGACCAGGTGCTGCACCGGTGGAACGACACCGCCCAGGACGTGGCCCCCGCGACGTTCCTCGGCGTCTTCGAAGCACAGGCCCGGCGCACCCCGGACGCGACCGCCGTCACCGACGGCGGCGAGCGGCTGACCTACGCCGAGCTTGACGCGCGCGCCAACCAGCTCGGTTGGTACCTGCGCGAGCTGGGTGTCGGCCCGGAGTCGGTGGTGGCGCTGTGCCTGCCCCGCCGCGTCGAGATGATCGTGGCGATCGTCGGCGTGTGGAAGGCGGGCGGCGCGTACCTGCCGATCGACACGCACCTGCCCGCCGACCGGGTCAGGTTCATCCTCACCGACAGCGCGGCGCAGGTCGTCCTCGCGCGCCGCGAGGTGGGCGGGGCGCTGGAAGGCCTCGACGACCCGGCCGTCGTGTGGCTGGACGACCCGGAGCCGCTTGCCCGGCACCCGCGGACGGCGCCGCCCGCCGTGGTCGAGCCGGCCGGGCTGGCGTACATCATCTACACGTCCGGTTCGACCGGCACCCCCAAGGGCGTCGCGGTCGCGCACGAGTCGCTGGTCAACCTCGGCGCGGTGGCCGGGCCGGTCGCCGGCGTGCGGCCGGGCGTGGGCGTGCTGCAGTTCGCCTCGTACAGCTTCGACGCGTCGGTCCTGGAGATCGGCCTGGCGTACTCGTCCGGAGCCTCGCTGGTGATCGCCAGCGAGGAGCACCGGGCGCAGCCGAGCCTGCTGCGCGAGCTCACCGAGGCCGAGGTCGCGTTCGTGACGCCGTCGATGCTCAAGGCGCTGCAGCCGGCGGACCTCGCGCCGCTGCGCACGCTGCTGGTCGGCGGCGAGGCGATCGACGAGTCCATCGCGCGGATCTGGTCGCCCGGGCGGGTCATGCGCAACGCGTACGGCCCGACCGAGACGACGGCGATCGTGACCGGCGGCATCGTGGACGGGCAGCGGCCAGGGCTGGTGCCGCTGGGCGGCCCCTCGGCAACACGCGCTTCTATGTGCTCGACGACGGGCTGATGCCGGTACCGGTCGGCGTGCCGGGCGAGCTCTACATCGCCGGCGGCGGCGTGGCCCGCGGGTACGTGGGACGGGCCGGGCTGACCGGGCAGCGCTTCGTGGCCTGCCCGTTCGGGACGGGCGAGCGGATGTACCGCTCCGGCGACCTCGTCAAGTGGACCGACGACGGGCGAGTGGTGTACCTCGGCCGGGTCGACCAGCAGGTGAAGATCCGCGGCTTCCGGATCGAGCTCGGCGAGATCGAGGCCGTCCTGCGCGACCACCCGAGCGTGGCCGGCGCGGCGGTCATCGTGCGCGAGGACACCGTCGACGACAAGCGCCTCGTCGCCTACGTGGTGCCGGCCGGCGACACCGCGGTCGTCACCGCCGACCTGCTGGAGTTCGTGGGCCAGCGGCTGCCGGAGTACATGGTCCCGGCCGCGGTCGTCACGCTGCCCGAGCTGCCGGTGACGGTGAACGGAAAGCTGGACCGCAAGGCGCTGCCGGCGCCGAACTACGCAACGGCCGCCGGCGCGGGGCGGGGACCGGCAACGGTGCAGGAGGAGATCCTGTGCGCCGCGTTCGCCCAGGTGCTGGGCGTCGACACGGTCGGCGTCGAGGACAGCTTCTTCACGCTCGGCGGCCACTCGCTGCTGGCCGTGCGGCTGATCTCCCGCATCCGGGCGGTACTCGGCGTGGAGCTGCCGCTGCGGACCCTCTTCGAGGCGCCGACGGTGGCCGCGCTGGCGGCCAAGCTGACCGCGATGCAGTCGGACCGGGTACGCCCGGTGCTGCGTGCCGGCGAGCGGCCGCAGCGGGTACCGCTGTCGTTCGCGCAGCGCCGGCTGTGGTTCCTGACCCAGCTCGAAGGGCCGAGCGCGACCTACAACGTGCCGACGGTGCTGCGGATGGCCGACGTCGACGCGGCCGCGATGGACGCGGCGCTGCGCGACGTGATCGACCGCCACGAGCCGCTGCGCACCGTGTTCGCCGTCGCCGACGGTGAGCCGTACCAGCGGATCCTGGAAACCGCGGAGCTGGACTGGCGGCTGGAGGTCGTCCAGGTCGGCGCCGGTGAGCTGGAAGAGGCGGTGGCGGGCGCGACGCGGTACGCGTTCGACCTGTCGGTGGAGGTCCCGATCCGGGCCTGGCTCTTCCAGGCGGAGTCCGCCGATCCGGTCCTCGTTCTGGTGGTGCACCACGCCGCCACGGACGGCTGGTCGGACGGGCCGCTGAGCCGGGACCTGTCGGCGGCGTACGCCGCGCGTTCCGCCGGCCGGGCGCCGGCGTGGGAGCCGCTGCCGGTGCAGTACGCCGACTACGCGCTGTGGCAGCGGGACCTGCTGGGGGACGAGGCAGACCCGGACAGCCTGCTGCTGGAGCAGGTGGCGTACTGGCGGCGGGCACTGGCCGGCGGGCCGGAAGAGCTTGCGCTGCCGCACGACCTGCCGCGTCCGGCTGTGGCCAGCTACCGCGGCCACCGGGTGCCGTTCCAGATCCCGGCCGAGGTGCACCAGCGCCTGGTGGACGTCGCCCGGGACGAGGGCGTGACGCCCTACATGGTGCTGCAGGCCGCGCTGGCGGTGCTGCTGTCCCGGCTGGGCGGCGGTACCGACATCCCGATCGGCTCCGGCATCGCGGGCCGTACCGACGAGGCCCTGGACGACCTGGTCGGGTTCTTCGTCAACACGCTCGTGATCCGCACCGACCTGTCCGGCGACCCCGAGTTCCGGCAGATTCTGTCCCGGGTCCGGGAGACGACGCTTGGCGCGTTCGCGCACCAGGACGTGCCGTTCGAACGGCTCGTCGAGGAGCTGGCTCCGGCCCGGTCGCTGTCCCGGCACCCGCTGTTCCAGGTGGTGCTGACGCTGCAGAACACCGGCCGTGCCACGGTCGGCCGCGAAGGGTCCGGCAGGCCGGCACCGGAGGGCCCGGTGACCGCGGCGGTGCGCTGCGACGTGGACGTGATGATCGCGGAGCTGTTCGACGCCGACGGGCGCCCGGCTGGGCTGCGCGGCACGGTGACCGCCTCGGCGGACCTGTTCGAGCCGGCGACGGCGGAGCGGTTCGTGCGGTGGTTCAGCGGGACGCTGGACACGCTCACCGCCGCGCCGCAGACGCGGCTGCGCGCGGTGCGGGTGCTCGAAGCCGCCGAGCGGGACCGGGTGCTGCACGGGTGGAACGACACCGCTGCACCGCTGCCGGCCGCGACGGTGGTGGAGCTCTTCGCGCGGCAGGTGGCGGCGACGCCGGACGCGGTCGCGGTCCTGGCCGACGGCGAGGAGCTGTCGTACGCGCAGTTGGACGCGCGGGCGAACCAGCTCGCCCAGTACCTGGTCGGGCTGGGAATCGGCGCCGAGTCCGTCGTCGCGGTGGCCATGGAGCGAGGCGTCGACCTCGTCGTGGCGCTCTGGGGCGTGTGGAAGGCAGGAGCGGCGTACCTGCCGATCGACGTGACGCTGCCGGTGGACCGGGTCGCGTTCATGCTGCGGGACAGCCGGGCGGCGCTGCTGCTCGGCTCCGAGGACGTGATCGGCGACCTGCCCGCGGGGCGGGTACGGCTCGTGGCGCTCGACGACATGATGGTCGCCGCCATGGTCTCGATGGCGCCGTCGACCCCGCCGGCGGTGACACCCGATCCGGCCGGCCTCGCGTACGTCATCTACACGTCCGGCTCGACCGGCGTGCCGAAGGGCGTCGCCGTGCCGCACGCCGGCGCGCTGAACCTCGCCGCCGCCCAGATCGCCCACTTCGGAGTGAACCCGCGATCCCGGGTGCTGCAGTTCGCGTCGGTCGGCTTTGACGCGGCGGTGTCGGAGCTGCTTATGGCGCTGTGCGCCGGCGCCACGCTGGTGGTCGCGCCCGGACAGCAGCTGCGCACCGAGCTGGCCGCGGTGCTGGCCCGGTTCGAGGTGTCGCACGTGACGCTGCCGCCGGCGGTGCTCGGCGTGCTGGGCGACGGTGACCTGGCGTCGGTGTCGGCGCTGGTCTCCGCCGGTGAGGCGCTCGACCAGGTGCTGGTCGACCGGTGGGCGCCGGGCCGCGAGTTCTTCAACGCCTACGGACCGACCGAGGTGTCGGTGTGCGCGTCGATGTCGGCGCCCCTGGCGGTCGGTGACGCGCCGTCGATCGGCGCACCGATCGCGAACGGCCGCCTCTACGTGCTCGACGACGCCCTCGCTCCGGTCCCGGTCGGTGTGCCGGGCGAGCTTTACGTGGCCGGTACCGGCGTGGCCCGCGGTTATGTCGGCCGGGCCGGGCTGACCGGGCAGCGCTTCGTGGCCTGCCCCTTCGGCTCCGGCGAGCGCATGTACCGGACCGGCGACCTGGTCAAGTGGACCTCCGGTGGCCAGCTGATGTTCCTTGGCCGGGCGGACGAGCAGGTCAAGATCCGCGGGTTCCGGATCGAGCCGGGCGAGATCGAAGCGGTACTGCTCGCCCACTCCGAGGTCGTCCGGGCGGCCGTGATCGCCCGCGAGGACACCGCCGGCGACAAGCGGCTCGTCGCGTACGTCGTGCCGGACGAGGAAGCCGAACTCACCCCGGCCGAGCTGCTGGCGTTCGTCGGTCAGCGGCTGCCGGAGTACATGGTCCCGGCCGCGGTCGTCACGCTGCCGGAACTGCCGCTGACGGTGAACGGCAAGGTGGACCGCAAGGCGCTGCCCGCACCCGACTACGCGGCGGCGGCCGGCGCGAGCCGCGGCCCGGAGACGGAGCAGGAGGAGATCCTGTGCGCCGCGTTCGCCCAGGTGCTGGGCGTCGAGACGGTCGGCGTCGAGGACAGCTTCTTCGACCTCGGCGGGCACTCCCTGCTGGCGGTGCGACTGATCTCGCGGATCCGGGCGGTGCTCGGCGTCGAGCTGGCCGTGCGGGTGCTGTTCGAGGCGCCGACCGTCGCGGCTCTCGCGGCCCGGCTGGCCGAGACCGGGACCGACCAGGCGCGGCCGCCGCTGCGGGCCGGGCAGCGGCCCGAGCGGGTACCGCTGTCGTTCGCCCAGCGCCGGCTGTGGTTCCTGGCGCAGCTGGAGGGGCCGAGCGCGACCTACAACATCCCGCTGGTGGCCCGGCTGGCCGGCGCTGTCGACGTCGCGGCGCTGGACGCGGCCCTGCGCGACGTGATCGCGCGGCACGAGTCGCTGCGCACCGTCTTCGCCATCGAGGGTGGCGAGCCGTACCAGCAGATCATCGACCCCGCCGAGCTGGACTGGCACCTGCAGGTCGTCCAGGTCGACGCCGCCGAGCTGTCCGGGGCCATCGCGCGGGCGGCGACGTACGCCTTCGACCTGGCTGCCGAGATGCCGGTCCGCGGCTGGCTCTTCGAGGTCGGGCCGGACGACCGCGTGCTCGTCCTGATGGTGCACCACATCGCCAGCGACGGCTGGTCGATGGGGCCGCTCGGCCGCGACCTGTCGGCGGCGTACGCGGCCCGGCGCGGCGGCGCGGCCCCGCAGTGGGAGCCGCTGCCCGTGCAGTACGCGGACTACGCGCTGTGGCAGCGTGAGCTGCTCGGTGACGAGAGCGACCCGGACAGCCTGCTCGCCGCGCAGGTGGGTTACTGGCGCGAGGCGCTCGCCGGCATCCCCGAAGAGCTGACCCTGCCGTACGACCGGCCGCGCCCCGCCGTGGCGAGCTACGCCGGCCACCGGGCGTCGCTGGACGTGCCGGGCGAGGTGCACGAGCGGCTTGTCGAGCTGGCACAGGCCGAGGGCGTGACGCCGTTCATGGTGTTGCAGGCGGCTTTGGCGGTGACGCTGTCGCGGGTTGGTGCGGGTGTGGATGTGCCGATTGGTGCGGCGGTCGCTGGTCGTACCGATGAGGCTTTGGATGATCTTGTTGGGTTTTTTGTCAACACGTTGGTGGTGCGCACGGACCTGTCGGGTGATCCGGGGTTCCGTCAGGTGTTGGGTCGGGTGCGTGAGGCGAGCCTTGGTGCGTTCGCACACCAGGACGTGCCGTTCGAACGCCTCGTCGAGGAGCTGGCCCCGTCCCGCTCGCTGGCACGGCACCCGCTCTTCCAGGTCATGCTCACCGTCCAAAACCTTGAGCGCCGCGTCGTCGACTTCTCCGGCGCGCAGGTCGGCGGGGCCGGGACGGCTCTCGACGGCGTGACGGCGGCCAAGTTCGACCTGGACGTCGCGGTCGGGGAGACGTTCGACGCCGAAGGCCGTCCCGCCGGCATCCGCGGCTCGGTCGGCGTGGCCACGGACCTGTTCGACCCGGCGACCGCCGAGCGGATCGCGGCCTGGTTCACCCGCGTGCTGGAGAACGTCGCCGCCGCCCCCGACACCCGCCTGCATGCGGTGGGTGTGCTGGAGGTGGGTGAGCGGGATCGGGTGGTGTGTGGTTGGAATGACGCTTCGGTGGTGGTTCCGGATGTGACGTTCGTGGAGCTGTTCGCCGAGCGTGTGGAGGCGGCTCCGGATGCGGTGGCGGTTGTCTTCGAGGACGTGCGGCTGTCGTATGGCGAGTTGGATGCGCGGGCGAACCGTTTGGCTCGTCTCCTTCGGGGTGTCGGGGTGGGTGTGGAGTCGCGTGTCGCGGTGGTGATGGACCGTGGCGCCGACTTGGTGGTGGCGTTGCTGGCGGTGTTGAAGTCCGGCGCCGCCTATCTGCCGATCGACCCCGCCACGCCTGCCGACCGGGTGGCGTTCGTCCTCGGTGATGCGGCGGCTGCTGCGATCGTGACGACGTCGGTGCATGTGCCGGTGGTGGCTTCGGCGGGGTTGCCGCTGGTCGTGCTGGACGACCCGTCCGTGGTGGCGGAGCTGTCTGTGTTGGACGGGACGAGTCTGCCCTCGGTTGGGTTGCCGGATCAGTTGGCGTATGTGATCTACACGTCTGGTTCGACGGGTCGGCCGAAGGGTGTCGGGGTCAGTCACCGCAGCCTGGTGGGTTTGTTTGCTTCGACGGATGAGCTGTTTGAGCTGGGTCCGGATGATGTGTGGACATGTTTCCACTCGTTCGCGTTCGACTTCTCCGTGTGGGAGTTGTGGGGCGCCCTAGCCCACGGCGCTCGTGTGGTCGTCGTCTCCCATGCGGTGTCGCGGTCCCCGCAGGAGTTTGTGGAGCTGCTGGTTCGGGAGCGGGTGACGGTGTTGAGCCAAACCCCGTCCGCCCTCTACCAGCTGCTGGCGGTGGACGCGTTCGGCCCAGGGTCGCTGCGGCTGATGGTCTTCGGCGGTGAGGCGCTGGATCCGGTGCGGTTGGCTGGCTGGTGGGAGCGGGCCGGTAGTGGTGGGCCGCGTCTGGTGAACATGTACGGGATTACCGAGACCACGGTGCACACGACGGCGTGGGATGTGACGCCTGCGGATCGGGGCAGTGTGGTCGGTCGGGGTATTCCTGGTTGGTCGGTGTTCCTGCTGGACGGTTCGCTGACGCCGGTGCCGGTTGGGGTGCCGGGTGAGATTTATGTGGCTGGTCATGGTGTGGCTCGGGGTTATGTGGGTCGGGCTGGTTTGACGGCGTCGCGGTTTGTGGCCTGCCCGTTCGCGGGTGCGGGTGGGCGGATGTACCGGTCGGGTGATCTGGCGAGGTGGTCGCCGGATGGGCGGTTGGTGTTTCTGGGTCGGGCGGATGAGCAGGTCAAGGTTCGCGGGTTCCGGATCGAGCCGGGTGAGATCGCCGCGGTGCTGCTGACCCATCCGCAGGTTGCTCAGGCGGCTGTGGTTGCTCGGGAAGACAGCCCGGGGGACAAGCGGCTGGTCGCCTACATCGTGGGTGGTGTGGGTGAGTCGGAGTTGAAGGCGTTCGCTGGTCAGCGGCTGCCGGAGTACATGGTCCCGTCGGCGGTGGTGACGCTGGACGAGATCCCGTTGACGGTGAACGGGAAGCTGGACCGTAAGGCACTACCCGCCCCGGACTACGCCGCCAACGCCGGCGCCGGCCGCGGACCGGCGACGGTGCGCGAGGAAATCCTGTGCGCCACCTTCGCCCAGGTGCTCGGGCTCGACTCGGTCGGCGTCGACGACAGCTTCTTCGCGCTCGGCGGGCACTCGCTGCTGGCAGTGTCGCTTGTGGAGCGACTGCGGTCGCAGGGCTTCACGCTGTCGGTGCGCGCGCTGTTCGAAGCGCCGACGCCGGCCGGGCTTGCCGTGGCCGCCGCCGCTGGGGAAGCGGCGTCCGTGCCGCCGAACCTGATCCCGGACGGCGCGCGGGAGATCACGCCAGCGATGCTGCCGCTGGTCGAGCTGACCGAGGACGAGGTGCGGCGGGTCACCGCCACAGTGGACGGTGGCGCGGCAAACGTCGCCGACGTCTACCCGCTCGCCCCGCTCCAGGAAGGCATGCTGTTCCACCACGTCATGTCCGGCGGCGCCAACGACGCCTACGTCGTGCTGCGGTTGGTCGAGTTCAGCTCCCGCGAACGGCTGGACGAGTTCGCCTCCGCCTTCCAGCAGGCCGTCGAGCGGCACGACATCTACCGCACGTCGGTGGTGTGGGACGGGCTGCGCGAGCCGGTACAGGTCGTGTGGCGGCAGGCCACCCTGCCCGTGACCGAGCATGTCCTGGACGCGGCCGACGCTGCCGAGGCGCTGCTCGCCACCGCCGGTACCGGCATGGACCTCAGCCGCGCGCCGCTGATGGACCTGCACGTGACCTCCACCGGCGGCGGCCGCTGGCTCGGCCTGCTGCGCATGCACCACCTCGTGCAGGACCACTTCGGCATGGACGAGCTCCTGCGCGAGCTGCGTGCCGTGGTGTCCGGCGAGGCGGCCGGGCTGGCACCGGCGCTGCCGTTCCGCAACTTCGTGGCGCAGGCGCGGGCGATCCCGCGGGAGGAGCACGCCCGCTTCTTCGGCGAGCTGCTCGGTGACGTGACCGAGCCGACGGCGCCGTTCGGGCTGCTCGACGTGCACGGCGACGGCGCCGGCACCGTGACCGGGGGAGTGCCGCTCGACGCCGAGCTCGTCACCGCACTGCGTACCGTCGCGCGCCGCCTGGCGGTCACACCCGCGACGGTGCTGCACGTGGCGTGGGCGCGGGTGCTGGCGATGGTGTCCGGCCGTGACGACGTCGTGTTCGGCACGGTGCTGTTCGGCCGGATGAACGCCGGTGCCGGCGCCGACCGGGTGCTCGGCCCGTTCATCAACACGCTGCCCGTGCGGGTCCGCACCCGGGGCATCGGCGTCCGCGCGGCCGTCGACGCGATGCGCGACCAGCTGGCCGCGCTGCTGGAGCACGAGCACGCACCGCTGGTGGTGGCGCAGCAGGCGAGCGGGATCGCGGGCAACGCGCCGCTGTTCACGTCGCTGTTCAACTACCGCCACATCGACCGCGGTACCGGACGCGCCGACGGGGAGCGGACCGAAAGCGGGATCCGCGGCGTCAAGGCCGAGGAGCGGACCAACTACCCCCTCAGCGTCTCCATCAACGACATGGGCCCCGACTGGCTGGACATCACCGTCCAGGTCGTCGAGTCGATCGACCCCGAAGCGGTCGGCAGGCTGCTGCGCACCACGGTCGACCAGGTGGTCACCGCGCTGGCCGGCACCCTCGACGGCGCACCCGACGTCGAGCTGACGACGCTCGCGGTGCTGGACGCCGCCGCCCGTGACCTCGTGGTGCGTACCTGGAATGACACCGCGATGCCGGTACCGGATATGTCGGTGGTGGCCCTGTTTGAGCGTCAGGTCGCCGCGGCGCCGGATGCGGTCGCGGTGGTGGCCGATGGTGTGGAGCTGACCTACGCGGAGCTGGACGCCCGCGCGAACCGGTTGGCCTGGTCTCTGCGGCGGCAGGGTGTGGGCGCGGAGTCAGTGGTCGGGCTCCGCCTGCCGCGCGGCGTGGAGATGGTCGCGGCGATCGTCGGCGTGTGGAAGGCGGGGGCGGCCTATGTGCCGATCGACCCGCAGTTGCCCGCCGACCGGATCGCCTTCATCACCGCCGACAGCGGCGCCCACCTGGTCCTGACCGCCGATGACCTCGATCTGCCGGCCGCCGGCCCGGACCTCGCGCCGGCGGTGGCGATTGATCGGGCCAGCTTGGCGTACGTGATTTACACGTCGGGTTCGACGGGTCGGCCCAAGGGTGTTGCGGTGGCGCATGGTTCGTTGTCGAACCTTGTCTCCGTCTTCGGCCCGGTGATGGGTGCCGCCCCTGGTGTGGGTGTGTTGCAGTTCGCGTCGTTCAGCTTCGACGCCTCGGTGTTGGACGTTGCGGTGGCGTTGTGCAGTGGCGCGACGTTGGTGGTGGCGTCGGATCGGCAGCGTTCTGAGCCGGGCTTGTTGCGGGAGCTGCCCATCCAGGCGGCCAGTGTGGTGCCGTCCCTGCTGGGGGTGTTGGACCCGGCGCAGTTCCCGGAGCTGGGGACGGTGTTGGTGGGTGCCGAGGCGATCAGTGAGCCGTTGGCCCGGGCGTGGGCCGCCGGCCGCCGGCTCGTGAACACCTACGGTCCGACCGAGGCGACGGTGATGGTCGCGGCGGAGCAGGTCGACCCGGATCTGGCTGGTGTGGTGCCGTTTGGCCGGCCGATCGCGAACACCCGCCTGTTCGTGCTGGATGGCGGCTTGTCGCCGGTGCCGGTGGGTGTGCCGGGTGAGCTGTATGTGGCTGGTGCTGGCCTGGCCCGTGGCTACGTTGGCCGGCCGGGGTTGAGTGCGGAGCGGTTTGTGGCGTGCCCGTTCGGCAGTGGTGGGCGGATGTACCGGACCGGTGATCTGGTCAAGTGGGCGGCTGATGGGCAGTTGGTGTTCGTCGGCCGGGCGGATGAGCAGGTCAAGATTCGTGGTTTCCGGATCGAGCCGGGTGAGGTTGAGGCTGTCCTGCTCGGGCACGGCAGTGTCGCTCAGGCGGCGGTGATCGTGCGTGAGGAGCGGCTGGTCGCCTATGTGGTGGGTGACGGTGTCGACGAGCGGGAGTTGAAGGCGTTCGCGAGTTCGCGGCTGCCGGAGTACATGGTCCCGGCCGCGGTGGTCACGTTGGACGAGATCCCGCTGACGGTGAACGGGAAGCTGGACCGTGGGGCGCTGCCGGCACCGGAGTTCGCCGGTGGTGCGGGTCGGGCGCCGGCGACGGTGCAGGAAGAGTTGTTGTGTGCCGCGTTCGCGCAGGTGCTGGGCGTCGACGCGGTGGGTGTCGACGACAGCTTCTTCGCCCTCGGCGGCCACTCCCTGATGGCGGTGCGGCTGATCTCCCGCGTCCGGGCCGTGCTCGGCGTCGAGCTGCCGCTGCGGGTCCTCTTCGAGGCACCCACGCCCGCCAGCCTCGCGGCACGGCTCGCCGGCGCACAGACGGACCTCGCCCGCCCGGTGCTGCGCGGCGGCGAGCGTCCGCAGCGGGTACCGCTGTCGTTCGCCCAGCGCCGGCTGTGGTTCCTGGCCCAGCTCGAAGGCCCGAGCCCGACCTACAACATCCCGACCGTCATACGGCTCGGCGAGGGCCTGGACGTGGCCGCCCTCGACGCCGCCCTGCGCGACGTGATCACCCGGCACGAGTCGCTGCGGACGGTGTTCGCCGTCGCGGACGGCGAGCCGTACCAGCGGGTCCTCGATCCGGCCGACGTCGCCTGGCAGCTGGAGACCGCCTCCGTCGCGCAGGACGGGCTGGCCGACGCGATAGCACGCGCCACCCGCCACGCCTTCGACCTCGCGGTCGAGCTGCCGGTCCGGGCGTCGCTGTTCGACAGCGACTCCGGCGGGCACGTGCTCGTGCTGGTCATGCACCACATCGCCAGCGACGGCTGGTCGATGGCCCCGTTCGCGCGGGACCTGTCCGACGCCTACGCGGCCCGGGCACAGGGCCAGGCGCCGGCGTGGGAGCCGCTGCCCGTGCAGTACGCGGACTACGCGCTGTGGCAGCGCGAGCTGCTCGGCGACGAAAGCGACCCGGACAGCCGCCTGTCGGCGCAGATCGCCTACTGGCGGCAGGCGCTTTCCGGCGCGCCGGAAGAGCTGTCGCTGCCGTACGACCGGCCCCGGCCGCAGGTCGCCGGCCACAGTGGACACCGGGTGCCGCTGGACGTGCCGGCCGGCGTGCACCAGCGCCTCGTGGAGCTGGCGCGGGTCGAGGGCGTGACGCCGTTCATGGTGCTGCAGGCGGCGCTGGCGGTGACGCTGTCCCGGCTCGGCGCGGGCGACGACATCCCGATCGGTTCGGCCATCGCGGGCCGTACCGACGAAGCCCTGGACGACCTGGTCGGCTTCTTCGTCAACACCCTCGTGATCCGCACCGATCTGTCCGGCGACCCCGAGTTCCGGCAGGTGCTGGCCCGGGTCCGCGAGACGACGCTGGGCGCGCTGGCGCACCAGGACGTGCCGTTCGAGCGCCTGGTGGAGGAGCTGGCGCCGGTGCGGTCGCTGGCCCGCCACCCGCTCTTCCAGGTCATGCTGACCCTGCAAAACCTCGGCCGCGCCTCGCTCAACCTCTCCGACGTGCGGCCGGGCGCCAGGACACCGGGGCCGACGACTCGGTCACCGTGTCGTCCCGGTTCGACCTCGAGTTCAGCCTGGGCGAGGCGTTCGACGACGAGGGACGCCCGGCGGGCCTGCGCGGTGTTCTGACCGTCGCCGCCGACCTCTTCGACACGCCGGCGGCCGAGCGGTTCGCGAACTGGTTCGCGCACGTCCTGGACGTGGTGACCACCTCTGCCAGCGTGCCGGTGCACGCGGTCGACGTGCTCGATGCGGTGTCGCGTGAGCTTGTGGTGCGTTCGTGGAACGACACGGTGGTGGCGGTGCCGGATGTGTCGGTGTCTGTTTTGTTTGAGCAGCAGGCGGTGCTGACGCCGGATGCGGTGGCGGTGGTCGCGGACGGTGTCGGTGTGACGTATCGGCAGTTGGATGCGGCGGCGAACCGGTTGGCGTGGGGTCTGCGGCGGCAGGGTGTGGGTGCGGAGTCGGTGGTTGGTCTGTGCCTGCCTCGCGGTGTGGAGATGATCACGGCGATTCTGGCGGTGTGGAAGGCGGGTGCGGCCTATCTGCCGGTGGATGCGGCGTTGCCGGTGGATCGGGTTGGGTTCATGCTGGCCGACAGTGGTGCCCGGTTGGTGTTGGCCGCCGGCCGGGCGGGTTTGCCCACTGGTGTGCCGGTGGTGCTGCTCGATGATGCGGTGCTGGCGGGCTGCCCGGACACCCCGCTGGGTGTGGTGCCGGAGGCGGCCGGTCTGGCCTACGTGATCTACACGTCGGGTTCGACTGGGACGCCGAAGGGTGTCGCGGTGACGCACGGGTCGCTGACGAATTATGTGTCGAGCGTGTCCGATCGTCTGGGGTGGACCGGTCAGGACGCCCGTTACGCGCTGTTGCAGGCGCAGGTGACGGACCTGGGTAACACGGTGGTGTTCATCAGCTTGGTGACGGGTGGTCAGCTGCACATCCTGGATGAGCAGGCGGTGGTGGATCCGGCGGCGGTTGCCGACTATCTGGCGGAGCAGCGGATCGACTTTGTCAAGGCGGTGCCGTCGCACCTGGCGGCGTTGTCTGCGGGTTCGTCGTTGGCGGCGGTGCTGCCGCGCCAGTCGTTGGTGTTGGGTGGTGAGGCGGCGCCGGCTGGTTGGTTGCGGGAGCTGGTCGCGACGGCTGGTGATGAGCGGAAGGTGTTCAACCACTACGGCCCGACCGAGACCACGATCGGTGTCGCCACCACTCGCCTGACCGCTGAGGCGCTGGACGGCACAGCGGCCCCGATCGGCTCACCGATCGGCAACACCCACCTGTTCGTTCTCGACGACGGCCTTCGGCCGGTGCCGGTGGGTGTGACGGGCGAGTTGTATGTGTCGGGTGCGGGTGTGGCTCGCGGCTACATCGGACAGTCCGGGTTGACGGGTTCGCGGTTTGTGGCCAGTCCGTTCGGTGACGGTGAGCGGATGTACCGGACCGGTGACCGTGCGAAGTGGACGCCGGACGGGGATGTGGTGTTCCTGGGCCGGGCGGATGAGCAGGTCAAGGTGCGTGGGTTCCGGATCGAGCCGGGTGAGATCGAGGCGGTCCTGCTCGCACATCCCGAGGTCGTTCAGGCGGCGGTCATCGTCCGGGAAGACGCGGCCGGTGACAAGCGGCTGGTCGCCTACGTCGTCGGTGACGCCGGTGAGCAGGAGCTCAAGGCGTACGTCGGCCAGCGGCTACCGGACTACATGGTGCCCTCCGCCGTCGTCGTCCTGCCCGCACTTCCACTGACCGCAAACGGAAAGCTCGACCGCAAAGCCCTCCCGGCGCCGGAGTACGCGTCGGGCGCCGGCCGGGGACCGGCAGACCTGCGCGAGGAGCTGCTGTGCGCGGCCTTCGCCCAGGTGCTCGGTGTGGACAGCGTCGGCGTCGACGACAACTTCTTCGACCTCGGCGGCCACTCCCTGCTCGCGGTGCGGCTCACCTCCCGCATCCGGGCGGTGCTCGGCGTCGAGGTGCCGCTGCGGACCCTCTTCGAGACGCCCACGGTGGCGGGCCTCGCCGCGAGGCTGGCCGCCGCGACATCCGGCCGCGCCCGCCCGGGGCTGCGGGCGGTGGAGCGGCCGGAGCGGGTACCGCTCTCGTTCGCCCAGCGCCGCCTGTGGTTCCTCGCCCAGCTCGAAGGCCCCAGCCCCACCTACAACCTGCCCATGGTGGTCCGGTTGGGCACGGACCTTGACGTGGCCGCGTTCGCGGCGGCGTTGCGGGACGTGATCGCCCGCCACGAGGCGCTGCGTACCGTCTTCCCGTCGGTGGACGGCGAGCCGTACCAGCGGATCCTGGACCCCGACGAGCTCGGCTGGGAGCTGGAGGTCGTGCGGGTCGGCGCCGGTGAGCTGGACCAGGCCGTCGCTCGGGCGACCGGGCACGCGTTCGACCTCGCCGTCGAGGCACCGGTCCGCGCGTGGCTGTTCGACAGCGGGTCGGGCGAGCACGTGCTGGTGCTCGTCATGCACCACATCGCGAGCGACGGCTGGTCAATGGCGCCGCTCGGACGGGACCTCTCCACCGCGTACGCCGCGCGCGTCGAAGGCCGCCCCGTCGACTGGCGCCCGCTGCCCGTGCAGTACGCGGACTACGCGCTGTGGCAGCGCCAGTTGCTCGGTGACGAGAGTGACCCGGAGAGCCTGCTGGCTGAGCAGGTGGCGTACTGGCGGCAGGCGCTGGCGGGTGCGCCGGAGGAGTTGGCGCTGCCGCACGACCGGTCCCGGCCCGCGGTGGCCAGCCACCGCGGTCATCGGGTACCGGTGGAGGTGCCGGCCGAGGTGCACGAGCGGCTTGTGGCGCTGGCGCGGGCCGAGGGCGTGACACCGTTCATGGTGCTACAGGCGGCTTTGGCGGCGCTGCTGTCCCGGCTCGGCGCGGGTGAGGACATCCCGATCGGTTCGCCGATCGCCGGCCGTACCGACGAAGCGCTCGACCACCTGGTCGGCTTCTTCGTCAACACCCTCGTCATCCGCACGGACCTCTCGGGCGACCCGGAGTTTCGGCAGGTGCTGTCCCGGGTGCGCGAGGCAGGCCTGGGCGCGCTCGCGCACCAGGACGTGCCGTTCGAGCGGCTTGTCGAGGAGCTGTCCCCGGCGCGGTCGCTGGCCCGCCACCCGCTCTTCCAGGTCATGCTCACCATGCGCAACAACGAGCGCGGCGCACTCGACATGCCGGTGGCGCAGACCAGCGGCGAAACCTCGGCCGCCGACCGGGCCGCGGTGGTCTCGGCCCGCTTCGACCTCGACGTGATCATGGGTGAGGAGTTTGACGACCAGGGACGCCCGGCCGGCCTGCGCGGCTCGGTGACCGCCGCCGTCGACCTGTTCGACCTCGCCTCGGTCGAGGTGCTGGCAGACCGCTGGAAGCGGGTGCTGACCGCGGTGACGGCCGCACCGGACATGCCGCTGCACGCGGTCGATGTGCTGGATGCGCCGGAGCGCGAGCGTGTGGTCAGTGTCTGGAACGACACGGCGATGCCGTTGCCGGTGTTGGCTACGACGCGTGAGTTGATCGTGGAGCGTGCGGTGTCGCGGCCGGATGCGGTGGCGGTGGTGTGTGGCGGGGAGTCGTTGACGTATCGCGAGCTTGTGGAGCGGGCGGGCCGGCTTTCGTGGGAGCTGCGGGAGTTCGGTGTCGGGCCGGAGTCGATTGTCGCGCTGTGTCTGGACCGTGGTGTGGACATGGTGGTGGCGATGTTGGCGGTGTGGCAGGCCGGTGCCGCCTATCTGCCGCTGGACCCGGACTATCCGACCGATCGCCTGACTTACACCCTCGCGGACAGTGGGGCGTCGGTGTTGTTGCGGCACGGTCACGTGTTCGACAGCGACACGGTGGCGACGGTGACCCTGGACGATCCGCAGGTGCGGGCCAGGATCGCGTCCCGCCCGTCCACACTCCTCGATGTGCCGTCGTCGGGTGACGGGTTGGCTTACGTCATTTACACCTCGGGCTCCACCGGCCGGCCGAAGGGTGTGCAGATCACCCACCGGAACCTGGTCAACTTCCTGGTCGGTATGGCCCAGCGCCCTGGACTGTCCAGTTCGGATGTTCTGCTCGCGGTTACCACGTTGTCGTTCGACATCGCCGGTTTGGAGTTGTTGCTGCCGCTGCTGGTCGGTGCCCGGGTGGTGGTCGCCGACCGGGACACCGCCCGCACCCCTGACGTGCTGGCCGGTGAGATCGTCCGGCGTGGGGTGACGGTGATGCAGGCGACCCCGGCGACGTGGCAGATGCTGGTCGATGACGGCTGGGCGGGTGCGCCTGCCCTGCGCGTGTTGTGTGGTGGTGAAGCGCTACCGGCGACGTTGGCGGAGGCGTTGCTGGCCCGTAGCGGCGGTGTGTGGAACATGTACGGGCCGACCGAGACGACGATCTGGTCCACTTGCCAGCCGCTTGAACACGGCGGCCCGATCCTGTTGGGCACGCCGATCGCGAACACCCAGGTGTATGTGCTGGATGCGCATTTGAAGCCGGTCCCGGCGGGTGTGGCGGGTGAGTTGTTCATCGGTGGTGACGGTGTGGCCCGCGGTTACCGGGGTCGGGCTGGGTTGACGGCGGAAAGGTTTGTCGCGGACCCGTTCGCTGGTGGTGGGGCGCGGCTTTACCGCACTGGTGATCTGGTCAAGTGGTCTGGTGACGGCCGGCTGGTGTTCCTGGGTCGGATTGATCACCAGGTGAAGATCCGTGGGTTCCGGATCGAGTTGGGTGAGATCGAGACGGTGCTGCTGGCGCACCCGGGTGTGGTGCGGGCGGCGGTGCTGGCTCGTGAGGACACTCCGGGTGACAAGCGGCTGGTCGCTTACGTCGTCGGTGACGGGCTCGTTGAGCAGGAGTTGAAGGCGTTCGCTGGTCAGCGGTTGCCGGACTACATGGTCCCGGCCGCCGTCATGGTGTTGCCGGAGTTCCCGCTGACGCCGAACGGGAAGCTGGACCGTAAGGCCCTTCCGGTTCCGGAGTACACGGTCGGCGCCGGGCGGGCCCCGTCGAACGTGCGGGAAGAGTTGTTGTGTGCCGCGTTTGCTCAGGTGCTGGGTGTGGACGGGGTGGGTGTGGATGACAGCTTCTTTGTCCTGGGTGGACACTCGCTGCTCGCGGTGCGGCTGATCTCCCGCATCCGCGCCGTCCTCGGCGTCGAAGTGCCGCTGCGGGTGCTGTTCGAGGCGCCGACCGTCGCCGGCCTCGCGGCACGGCTCACCGAGGCCGAGACCGACCCGCTGCGGCCGCTGCTGCGTGCCGGGGCGCGGCCGGAGCGGGTGCCGCTGTCGTTCGCCCAGCGGCGGCTGTGGTTCCTCGGCCAGCTGGAAGGGCCCAGCCCGACCTACAACCTGCCGACTGTCGCCCGCCTCGGCGGCGACCTGGACGTGGCGGCGTTCGGTGCCGCGCTGCGGGACGTGATCGACCGCCACGAGCCGCTGCGCACCGTGTTCCCGGCGGTGGACGGCGAGCCGTACCAGTGGGTCCTGGAACCCGCGGAGCTGGACTGGCGGTTGGAGGTCGTCCACGTCGCGCCGGAGCAGCTCCCGGACGCGGTGGCACAGGCGACCCGCTACACGTTCGACCTGTCGAGCGAGGTGCCCATCCGGGCGTGGCTGTTCGACAGCGGGACTGACGAGCGGGTACTCGTGCTGGTCGTCCACCACATCGCCAGCGACGGCTGGTCCATGGCCCCGCTGGGCCGCGACCTGTCCGCCGCGTACGCCGCACGGCTCGGCGGCGCGCGGCCGGTGTGGGAGCCGCTGCCGGTCCAGTACGCCGACTTCGCGCTGTGGCAGCGCCAGCTGCTCGGCGACGAGAGCGACCCGGAAAGCCTGCTCGCCGCGCAGATGGCGTACTGGCGGCAGGCGCTCGCCGGGGTTCCCGAAGAACTCGCGCTGCCGTACGACCGGCCACGACCGGCCGTGGCCAGCCACCGCGCCCATCGGGTACCGATGGAGGTGCCCGCGCAGGTGCACCAGCGGCTGGTGGACGTGGCCCGGGCCGAGGGCGTGACGCCGTTCATGGTGCTGCAGGCGGCGCTGGCGGTGACGCTGTCCCGGCTCGGCGGGGGCGACGACATCCCGATCGGCTCGCCGATCGCCGGCCGCACCGACGAGGCGCTCGACAACCTGGTCGGCTTCTTCCTCAACACCCTCGTCATCCGGACCGATCTGTCCGGCGACCCGGAGTTCCGGCAGGTGCTGGCCCGGGTGCGGGAGACGACGTTGGGCGCCCTCGCCCACCAGGACGTGCCGTTCGAACGGCTCGTCGAGGAGCTGGCGCCGAGCCGGTCGCTGGCCCGCCACCCGCTCTTCCAGGTCATGCTCACGCTCCACAACGCGGAGCGGGTCTCGGTGGAGTTCTCCGGCGTTCGTACGAGCGGTGGCGCGTCGGTGCTCGGCAGCCAGGACGTGACGCCGGGACGGTACGACCTCTTTGTCGCCATCAACGAGTCCTTCGACGCGGACGGGCGGCCGGCCGGCCTGCACGGTGTGGTCACGCTCGACGCGGACCTGTTCGAGGCGCCGGCGGCCGAGCGGTTCGCGAACTGGTTTGCCCGCGTCCTGGATGTGGTGACGGCTTCGGCCACCACCCGGGTCCGCGCGGTCGACGTGCTCGATGCGGTGTCGCGTGAGCTTGTGGTGCGTTCGTGGAACGACACGGTGGTGGCGGTGCCGGATGTGTCGGTGTCTGTTTTGTTTGAGCAGCAGGCGGTGCTGACGCCGGATGCGGTGGCGGTGGTCGCGGACGGTGTCGGTGTGACGTATCGGCAGTTGGATGCGGCGGCGAACCGGTTGGCGTGGGGTCTGCGGCGGCAGGGTGTGGGTGCGGAGTCGGTGGTTGGTCTGTGCCTGCCTCGCGGTGTGGAGATGATCACGGCGATTCTGGCGGTGTGGAAGGCGGGTGCGGCCTATCTGCCGGTGGATGCGGCGTTGCCGGTGGATCGGGTTGGGTTCATGCTGGCCGACAGTGGTGCCCGGTTGGTGTTGGCCGCCGGCCGGGCGGGTTTGCCCACTGGTGTGCCGGTGGTGCTGCTCGATGATGCGGTGCTGGCGGGCTGCCCGGACACCCCGCTGGGTGTGGTGCCGGAGGCGGCCGGTCTGGCCTACGTGATCTACACGTCGGGTTCGACTGGGACGCCGAAGGGTGTCGCGGTGACGCACGGGTCGCTGACGAATTATGTGTCGAGCGTGTCCGATCGTCTGGGGTGGACCGGTCAGGACGCCCGTTACGCGCTGTTGCAGGCGCAGGTGACGGACCTGGGTAACACGGTGGTGTTCATCAGCTTGGTGACGGGTGGTCAGCTGCACATCCTGGATGAGCAGGCGGTGGTGGATCCGGCGGCGGTTGCCGACTATCTGGCGGAGCAGCGGATCGACTTTGTCAAGGCGGTGCCGTCGCACCTGGCGGCGTTGTCTGCGGGTTCGTCGTTGGCGGCGGTGCTGCCGCGCCAGTCGTTGGTGTTGGGTGGTGAGGCGGCGCCGGCTGGTTGGTTGCGGGAGCTGGTCGCGACGGCTGGTGATGAGCGGAAGGTGTTCAACCACTACGGCCCGACCGAGACCACGATCGGTGTCGCCACCACTCGCCTGACCGCTGAGGCGCTGGACGGCACAGCGGCCCCGATCGGCTCACCGATCGGCAACACCCACCTGTTCGTTCTCGACGACGGCCTTCGGCCGGTGCCGGTGGGTGTGACGGGCGAGTTGTATGTGTCGGGTGCGGGTGTGGCTCGCGGCTACATCGGACAGTCCGGGTTGACGGGTTCGCGGTTTGTGGCCAGTCCGTTCGGTGACGGTGAGCGGATGTACCGGACCGGTGACCGTGCGAAGTGGACGCCGGACGGGGATGTGGTGTTCCTGGGCCGGGCGGATGAGCAGGTCAAGGTGCGTGGGTTCCGGATCGAGCCGGGTGAGATCGAGGCGGTCCTGCTCGCACATCCCGAGGTCGTTCAGGCGGCGGTCATCGTCCGGGAAGACGCGGCCGGTGACAAGCGGCTGGTCGCCTACGTCGTCGGTGACGCCGGTGAGCAGGAGCTCAAGGCCTACGTCGGCCAGCGGCTACCGGACTACATGGTGCCCTCCGCCGTCGTCGTCCTGCCCGCACTCCCACTGACCGCAAACGGAAAGCTCGACCGCAAAGCCCTCCCCGCACCGGAGCAGGCCGCCGCCAAGCGGGCGCCGTCCAGCGAGCGGGAAACGGTGCTGTGCGAGATCTTCGCGCAGGTGCTGGGGCTGGACTCGGTCGGCGTCGACGACAACTTCTTCGACCTGGGTGGCCACTCGCTGCTCGCGATCCGGTTGCTGTCCCGGATCCGCGCGCGGCTCGGCGTCGAAGTGAAGATCCGGATGCTCTTCGAAGCACCCACAGTGGCACAACTTGCGGAAAAGCTCGGAAACCAAAAGACGAACCGGCCGGCATTGCGTCCGATGCGTAAGGAGACAGACTGATGGTCCCGTTGTCGTTCGCGCAGCGCCGGTTGTGGTTCCTGGCCCAGCTGGAGGGGCCCAGTCCCACGTACAACATCCCGCTCGTGATCCCGCTGAAGGGCGAGGTCAACGTGCCCGCCCTGGGCGCGGCGCTGCGGGACGTCATCACCCGCCACGAGTCGCTGCGCACCGTCTTCCGCGTCGCGGACGGCGAGCCGTACCAGCACATCCTCAAGCCGCACGAGCTCGAGTGGGACATGCCGGTACGGCGGGTGACCGCCGGCGAGCTGGAGCAGGCGATCCAGGAGGTGGCGTGGACCACGTTCGACCTCGCGGTCGACGTGCCGATCCGGGCGTCACTGTTTGAGATCACGCCGGACGACCACATCCTGGTGCTGCTGGTGCACCACATCGCGGCTGACGGCTGGTCGATGACCCCGCTGCGGCGGGACATGTCGACCGCGTACGCGGCCCGGCTGAACGGCCCCGCGCCGAACTGGGACCCGCTGCAGGTGCAGTACGCGGACTACACGCTGTGGCAGCGCGAGCTGCTCGGCGACGAGAAGGACCCGGACAGCGTGCTGTCCCGGCAGGTCGGCTACTGGCGGCAGACCCTCGCCGGCGTGCCGGAAGAGCTGGCCCTGCCGCACGACCGCCCGCGGCCGCCGGTGGCCACCCACCGTGGCCATCGGGTACCGCTGGACGTGCCCGCCGACGTGCACCAGCGCCTCGCCGACCTGGCACGGGCCGAGGGCGTAACCCCGTTCATGGTGCTGCAGGCCGCCCTCGCGGTGACGCTGTCCCGCCTCGGCGCCGGCACGGACATCCCGATCGGCTTCCCGATCGCCGGCCGTACTGACGAAGGCATGAACGACCTGATCGGGTTCTTCGTCAACACGCTGGTGATCCGCACCGACCTGTCCGGCGACCCCGAGTTTCGGCAGGTCCTCGACCGGGTCCGCGAGGCCAGCCTCGGTGCCCTCGAACACCAGGACGTTCCCTTCGAACGCCTCGTCGAGGACCTCGCGCCGGCCCGTTCGCTGTCCCGGCACCCGCTGTTTCAGGTCATGCTGTCCGTCCAGAACACCCGGCGCACGGTGCGCGACGCCGCCGACGCGCCCGCCGCGGGGGACAGGACACCGGTACCGGCAAAGTTTGATCTTGACTTGTCCGTCCGCGAGGTGTTCGACAGCGAGGGGCGCCCGGCCGGGCTCCGCGGGTCGCTCGTCGCCTCCGCGGACCTGTTCGACTTCGAGTCCGTCGAGGCGCTCGTGCGGCGCTTCACCAGCGTGCTCGACACCGTCTCCGCCACCCCCGACGTGCCGCTGCACGCGGTCGAGGTGCTGGAGCCCGCTGAGCGTGAGCGGCTGCTGGTCGGCTGGAATGAGACGGGTTCGCCGGTGCCGGCTGGGACGGTGTTGGAGTTGTTCGCCGGTCGTGTGGCGGCGGCTCCGGACACGGTCGCGGTGGTCGGCGACGGCGGTGTCGAGCTGACGTATGCGCAGTTGGATGGTCGGGCCAACCAGCTCGGCCACCGCTTGGTCGAGTCGGGTGTCACGCCTGAGTCGGTGGTGGCGGTCGCGCTGGATCACAGCGTCGACCTGGTGGTGGCGGTGTTGGCCGTGTGGAAAGCCGGTGCCGCCTACCTGCCAGTGGACCTGTCGCTGCCCGCCGACCGAGTTGCGTTCATGCTGGCCGACAGCAGTGCACGTCTGCTCCTGACCGACGGTGACGTGCCGACTGATGACGTGCCGGTGTTGCGCCTGGACGATCCGCAGGTTGCCGCGCAGCCGGTCACGCCGCCGGCGGTCGAGGTTGTGCCGGCTGGTCTGGCGTATGTGATCTACACGTCCGGTTCGACCGGGACGCCGAAGGGTGTCGCCGTCCCGCATGCAGGTGCGATCAACTTGGCGGTGGCGCAGATTGCTCACTTCCAGGTCGAGTCGACTTCGCGTGTGTTGCAGTTCGCGTCGGTTGGTTTCGATGCGGCGGTCTCTGAGCTGTTGATGGCGTTGTGCTCCGGCGGGACGTTGGTGATGGTGCCGGCCGAGCGGCTGCGTTCGGAGTTGGCCACGGTGTTGAGGCAGTTCCGGGTGTCGCATGTGACGTTGCCGCCGGCGGTGCTGGGTGTGCTGTCCGACGATGATCTCGCGTCGGTGACGACTCTGGTTTCGGCTGGTGAGGCCCTGGATCAGGCGTTGGTGGACCGGTGGGCGTCCGGTAGGCGGTTCATCAACGCCTACGGTCCGACGGAGGTGTCGGTCTGCGCCTCCATGTCCCAGCCGCTCAATGTTGGTGATGCCCCGTTGATTGGTGCGCCGATCGCCAACGGCCGCCTCTACGTGCTCGACGACGCCCTGTCGCCGGTCCCGGTCGGGGTGCCGGGTGAGCTGTACGTGGCTGGTGCGGGTGTGGCCCGCGGCTATGTCGGCCGGGCTGGTCTGTCGGGGCAGCGGTTTGTGGCGTGTCCGTTCGGTGTCGCGGGTGAGCGGATGTACCGCACCGGTGACCGGGTGAAGTGGACGCCGGATGGCCAGTTGGTGTTCCTGGGTCGGGCGGATGAGCAGGTCAAGGTCCGCGGGTTCCGGATCGAGCCGGGCGAGATCGAGGCCGTCCTGCTCGGGCACGCGGACGTGGTGCGTGCGGCGGTCGTGGTGCGCGAGGACGTGCCGGGTGACAAGCGGCTGGTCGCCTACGTCGTCGGCAGCGGTGTCGATGAGCAGGTGTTGAAGGGGTTCGTCGGGCAGCGGCTGCCGGAGTACATGGTGCCGGCGGCGATCGTGGCCCTGGCTGAGCTGCCGCTGACGGTCAACGGCAAGCTGGACCGCAAGGCGCTGCCCGCACCGGACTACGCGGCACACGCCGGCGCCGGCCGTGGACCGGCCACCGTGCAGGAAGAGATCCTGTGCGCCGCGTTCGCGCAGGTGCTCGGGCTCGAGTCGGTCGGGGTCGGCGACAGCTTCTTCGCCCTCGGCGGGCACTCGCTGCTGGCCGTGACGCTCGTGGAGCGGCTGCGCGCCCAGGGCTTCCGGGTGTCGGTGCGGGCGCTGTTCGAGTCGTCGACGCCGGCCGGGTTGGCGGTCGCGGCGGCGGCCGGGCCCGCGGTGCAGGTGCCGCCGAACCTCATCCCCGACGGTGCCGACGAGATCACGGCGGAGATGCTGCCGCTGGTCGAGCTGACCGAAGACGAGGTACGGCGGGTCGTCGCCACAGTGGACGGTGGCGCCGCCAACGTCGCCGACGTGTACCCGCTGGCCCCGCTGCAGGAAGGGCTGCTGTTCCACCACCTGCTCGCCGGCCAGGCCGAGGACGCTTACCTGACCCTGCGCGTGCTGGAGTTCGACACGCGGGCGCGGCTGGACGGCTTCGCCGCCGCCATGCAGCAGGTCGTGGACCGGCACGACATCTACCGGACCTCGGTGGTGTGGGACGGGCTTGCCGAGCCGGTACAGGTGGTGTGGCGGCGGGCAACGCTGCCCGTCGTCGAGCACGTGCTGGAGCCGGTGGCCGGCACGGACCTGGCCGAGGCGCTGATCGCTGAGGTCGGCACCGCGTTCGACCTCGGACAGGCCCCGCTGATGGACCTGCACGTGACCTCGGTACAGGACGGGAGCTGGCTGGCGCTACTGCGCATGCACCACCTCGTGCAGGACCACGTCGGCATGGACGAGCTGCTGCGCGAGCTGCGCGCGGTGCTGGCCGGCGACGCGGCCGCGCTGGCACCCGCGCTGCCGTTCCGCAACTTCGTGGCGCAGGCGCGGGCCGTCCCGCGGGAGGAGCACGCCCGCTTCTTCGGCGAGCTGCTCGGCGACGTGACCGAGCCGACCGCACCGTTCGGGCTGCTCGACGTGTACGGCGACGGCACCGGCGCGGTGGCCGGACTGACGCTCGACGGGGAGCTGGTGACCGCGCTGCGTACCGTGGCGCGGCGCCTCGCCGTGACCCCGGCGACGCTGATGCACGTGGCGTGGGCGCGGGTGCTGGCCACCGTGTCCGGCCGGGACGACGTGGTCTTCGGCACGGTGCTGTTCGGCCGGATGAACGCGGGCGTGGGAGCCGACCGGGTGCTCGGCCCGTTCATCAACACGCTGCCCGTGCGGGTGCGCACCCGCGGGATCGGTGTGCGCGCCGCCGTCGACGCGATGCGCGACCAGCTGGCCGCGCTGCTGGGACACGAGCACGCACCGCTGGTGGTGGCGCAGCAGGCGAGCGGGATCACCGGGAACGCGCCGCTGTTCACGTCGCTGTTCAACTACCGCCACATCGACCGGGGCAAGGGCCAGGGCGACGGTGAGCGGACCCAGAGCGGCATCCGGGCCATCATGACCCAGGAGCGGGACAACTACCCCCTCAGCGTCTCCATCAACGACCTGGGCCCGGACGGGCTCAGCATGACCGTTGACGTGGTCACCCCGCTCAACCCGGATGCGGTCGGCCGGCTCCTCTACCTGGCGGTGGAAAACCTCGTCGCCGCGCTGACCGACTCGCTCGACAGCGGACGCGACACCAGCCTCGACACGATCGACGTGATCGACGCCACCGCCCGCGACCGGGTGTTGCACGGCTGGAACGACACCGCCCTGGATGCGCCCGCCACCGCGTTCCCGGCCCTGTTCGAAGAGCAGGTGCGGCGCACGCCGGACGCGACCGCGCTGGTGTTCGGCGACTCGTTCCGGGGCAGCTTCGCCGAGGTCAACGCGGCGGCCAACCGGCTGGCGCGGCTCCTGATCGACCGCGGGGTGGGCCCGGAGTCGGTGGTGGCGCTGGCGTTGCCGCGCTCCGCCGACATGGTGGTCGCGATCCTCGCGGTGTGGAAGGCGGGTGGCGTGTACCTGCCCGTCGACCCGAGCCTGCCCGCTGGGCGCGTCGAGTTTCTGCTCAACGACGCCGCGCCCGCACTTGTCGTAACCACCCGGGACGCCGTGCTGCCCAACGGCGTCGCTCACCTCGTCCTCGACGCCGCGGACACCGCTGAGCTGCTGGAACAGGCATCCGGCGCCGACCTCAGCGACGCCGACCGCAGCGGGGCGCTGCGCGCGGACAACGCCGCCTACGTGATCTACACGTCGGGCTCGACCGGCGCGCCGAAGGGCGTCCTGGTCGAACACCGCAACATGGTCAACCTGCTGTCCAACCACCGGGCCGGCTTCGTCGCCGACGCGGGCGGCGGGCAGCTGCGGGTCGCCCTGAGCGCGGCGTTCTCCTTCGACACGTCGCTGGAAGGCGTGCTGCTGCTGGCCGACGGTCACGAGCTGCACGTGCTCGACGACGAGACCCGCGTCGACCCGAGCGCGCTCGTCGAGTACGTCGCCGACAAGCGGGTGGACTTCCTCGACCTGACGCCGTCGTACGTGCAGCAGTTGCTCCCGCTCGGGCTGCTGACCGACCAGCGGCACCGGCCGAAGGTCCTCATGCTCGGTGGCGAGGCGATGGGGGAGCCGCTCTGGCAGGAGCTGGCCGCCGCGACGGACACCGCCAGCTACAACTTCTACGGCCCCACCGAGACCACGATCGACACGCTCTCCTGCCAGGTGTCCGTGCTCGACCAGCCGACGGTCGGCCGCCCGCTGGCCAACACCCGCGCGTACGTCCTCGACGGTGGCCTCGCCCCCGTGCCGGTCGGGGTCGCCGGCGAGCTGTACGTCGCGGGATCCGGCGTGGCGCGCGGCTATGCCGGACGTGCCGGCTTGACCGGGTCCCGGTTCGTGGCCTGCCCGTTCGGCTCCGGCGAGCGCATGTACCGCACCGGCGACATGGTCCGCTGGACCGGCGACGGCCGGCTGGTGTTCCTGGGCCGGGCCGACGAGCAGGTGAAGATCCGCGGGTTCCGGATCGAGCCGGGCGAGGTCGAGGCCGTCCTGCTCGCCCACCCCGAGGTCGCGCAGGCCGCGGTCGTCGCCCGGGAGGACACGCCCGGTGACAAGCGGCTCGTCGCGTACGTCGTGGCCGCCGCGGCCGGGGTCGACACCCCCGACCTGCTCGCGTTCGCGGCGGAGCGGCTGCCCGGGTACATGGTGCCCTCGGCCGTCGTGACACTGCCCGACCTGCCGCTGACGGTGAACGGGAAGCTGGACCGCAAGGCGCTGCCCGCACCGGAGTACACCGCCGGCGCCGGCCGGGCACCCGCCACCGACCGGGAAGAGCAGCTGTGTGCCGCGTTCGCGCAGGTGCTGGGGCTGGAGTCGGTCGGTGTGGACGACAACTTCTTCGCACTCGGCGGGCACTCGCTGCTCGCCGTGCGGCTGATCTCCCGCGTACGGGCGGTGCTCG
Source organism: Phytohabitans houttuyneae (assembly GCF_011764425.1). Classification (NCBI taxonomy): domain Bacteria; kingdom Bacillati; phylum Actinomycetota; class Actinomycetes; order Micromonosporales; family Micromonosporaceae; genus Phytohabitans; species Phytohabitans houttuyneae. Next base: position 2,189,406 of record NZ_BLPF01000001.1, on the reverse strand, counting down.
ATGTCGAGCTGCCACTGCGGGTGCTCTTCGAGACGCCGACGGTCGCCGGCCTCGCGGCCCGGATCGCCGCGGGGGAGCAGGCGGACCGGCGGCGTCCGGTCCTGCGCGCCGGCGAGCGGCCCACGCGGGTACCGCTGTCGTTCGCCCAGCGGCGGCTGTGGTTCCTGGCGCAGCTCGAAGGGCCGAGCGCCACGTACAACCTGCCGACCGTCGTGCGGATGGCCGGCGACGTCGACGCCGCTGCCCTGGACGCGGCACTGCGCGACGTGATCGGCCGGCACGAGACACTGCGTACCGTCTTCGCCGTCGCCGACGGCGAGCCGTACCAGCGGATCCTCGACCCGGCCGAGCTGGACTGGGGCCTTTCGGTCGCGAGCGTCCCGGCCGCGGAGCTGCGCGAGAGCGTGGAGCGGGCGACCCGGTACGCGTTCGACCTGGCGGTCGAGGTGCCGATCCGGGCCTGGCTGTTCGATACCCCGGACGGCCACGTGCTCGTCGTGGTCGTGCACCACATCGCCAGCGACGGCTGGTCGATGGCCCCGTTCACCCGGGATCTGTCCGCCGCGTACGCCGCGCGCGTCCAAGGCCAGGCGCCGGCATGGGAGCCGCTGCCCGTCCAGTACGCCGACTTCGCGCTGTGGCAGCGGGAGCTGCTCGGCGCCGAAAACGACCGGCGCAGCCTGCTCTCGACACAGATCGGCTACTGGCGGCAGGCGCTCGCCGGCGCGCCGGAGGAGCTGGCGCTGCCCACGGATCGGCCGCGCCCAGCCGTGGCCGGGCACGCCGGTCACCGGGCGCCGCTGCACGTGCCGGCCGACGTTCACCAGCGCCTCGTGGAGCTGGCGCAGGCCGAGGGCGTCACGCCGTTCATGGTGCTGCAGGCCGCGCTCGCGGTGCTGCTGTCCCGGCTCGGTGCCGGTACCGACATCCCGATCGGCTCGGCCATCGCGGGCCGTACCGACGAAGCCATGGACGACCTCGTCGGCTTCTTCGTCAACACGCTCGTGATCCGCACCGACCTGTCCGGCGACCCCGAGTTCCGGCAGGTGCTGGGCCGCGTCCGCGAGGCGAGCCTGGGCGCGCTGGCGCACCAGGACGTGCCGTTCGAGCGCCTGGTGGAGGAGCTCGCACCGACCCGGTCACTGTCCCGCCACCCGCTCTTCCAGGTGATGCTCACCCTCCAGAACCTCACCCGCGGCGGCGCGCTGGAGCTGGCCGGCGCCGACGTCGCCACCGGCGGCCCGGCTTCGGCCGTCGTGGCGAAGTGGGACCTGGATGTGCTCGTCGGCGAGGTGTTCGACGAGCAGGGCCGCCCGGCCGGGCTGCGCGGCTCCGTGACGGTCGCCGCCGACCTGTTCGACGAGCCGGCCGCACAGCGGTTCGCCGGCTGGCTCGCGCGGGTCCTCGCGGTGGCGACAGGGTCCGCGGCGACGCGGCTGCACGCGATCGACGTGCTGGACACGGACTCCCGCGACCTTGTGGTGCGTACCTGGAATGACACCGCGATGCCGGTACCGGATGTCTCGGTGGTGGAGCTGTTCGCGCAGCGCGTGGCGTCCTCGCCGGATGCGGTCGCGGTGGTGGCCGATGGTGTGGAGCTGACCTACGCGGAGCTGGACGCCCGCGCGAACCGGTTGGCCTGGTCTCTGCGGCGGCAGGGTGTGGGCGCGGAGTCAGTGGTCGGGCTCCGCCTGCCGCGCGGCGTGGAGATGGTCGCGGCGATCGTCGGCGTGTGGAAGGCGGGGGCGGCCTATGTGCCGATCGACCCGCAGTTGCCCGCCGACCGGATCGCCTTCATCACCGCCGACAGCGGCGCCCACCTGGTCCTGACCGCCGATGACCTCGATCTGCCGGCCGCCGGCCCGGACCTCGCGCCGGCGGTGGCGATTGATCGGGCCAGCTTGGCGTACGTGATTTACACGTCGGGTTCGACGGGTCGGCCCAAGGGTGTTGCGGTGGCGCATGGTTCGTTGTCGAACCTTGTCTCCGTCTTCGGCCCGGTGATGGGTGCCGCCCCTGGTGTGGGTGTGTTGCAGTTCGCGTCGTTCAGCTTCGACGCCTCGGTGTTGGACGTTGCGGTGGCGTTGTGCAGTGGCGCGACGTTGGTGGTGGCGTCGGATCGGCAGCGTTCTGAGCCGGGCTTGTTGCGGGAGCTGCCCATCCAGGCGGCCAGTGTGGTGCCGTCCCTGCTGGGGGTGTTGGACCCGGCGCAGTTCCCGGAGCTGGGGACGGTGTTGGTGGGTGCCGAGGCGATCAGTGAGCCGTTGGCCCGGGCGTGGGCCGCCGGCCGCCGGCTCGTGAACACCTACGGTCCGACCGAGGCGACGGTGATGGTCGCGGCGGAGCAGGTCGACCCGGATCTGGCTGGTGTGGTGCCGTTTGGCCGGCCGATCGCGAACACCCGCCTGTTCGTGCTGGATGGCGGCTTGTCGCCGGTGCCGGTGGGTGTGCCGGGTGAGCTGTATGTGGCTGGTGCTGGCCTGGCCCGTGGCTACGTTGGCCGGCCGGGGTTGAGTGCGGAGCGGTTTGTGGCGTGCCCGTTCGGCAGTGGTGGGCGGATGTACCGGACCGGTGATCTGGTCAAGTGGGCGGCTGATGGGCAGTTGGTGTTCGTCGGCCGGGCGGATGAGCAGGTCAAGATTCGTGGTTTCCGGATCGAGCCGGGTGAGGTTGAGGCTGTCCTGCTCGGGCACGGCAGTGTCGCTCAGGCGGCGGTGATCGTGCGTGAGGAGCGGCTGGTCGCCTATGTGGTGGGTGACGGTGTCGACGAGCGGGAGTTGAAGGCGTTCGCGAGTTCGCGGCTGCCGGAGTACATGGTCCCGGCCGCGGTGGTCACGTTGGACGAGATCCCGCTGACGGTGAACGGGAAGCTGGACCGTGGGGCGCTGCCGGCACCGGAGTTCGCCGGTGGTGCGGGTCGGGCGCCGGCGACGGTGCAGGAAGAGTTGTTGTGTGCCGCGTTCGCGCAGGTGCTGGGCGTCGACGCGGTGGGTGTCGACGACAGCTTCTTCGCCCTCGGCGGCCACTCCCTGCTCGCGGTGTCCCTTGTGGAGCGCCTGCGCGCGAAGGGCTTCCGGGTGTCGGTGCGGGCGCTGTTCGAAGCGCCGACGCCGGCCGGTCTGGCGGTAGCGGCCTCGACGGGAGCGGCGGCGTCCGTGCCGCCCAACCTGGTCCCGGACGGCGCGCGGGAAATCACCGCCGCGATGCTCCCCCTTGTCGAGCTGACCGACGCCGAGGTACAGCGGATCGTCGCCACAGTGGACGGTGGCGCCGCGAACGTCGCCGACGTGTACCCGCTCGCACCACTGCAGGAAGGCCTGCTCTTCCACCACGTACTCGCCGGCGGGTCCGACGACGCCTACGTGCTGCTGCGGCTTGTGGAGTTCAGCTCGCGGGAGCGGCTGGACGAGTTCGCGGGTGCCCTGCAGCAGGTCGTGGACCGGCACGACATCTACCGGACCTCGGTGGTGTGGGACGGGCTGGCCGAGCCGGTACAGGTGGTGTGGCGGCGGGCCACGCTCCCCGTCGTCGAGCACGCGCTGGACCGGGTCGCCGGCAAGGACCTCGCCGAGGTGCTGCTGACCGAGGTCGGTACCCGGCTCGACCTGGGTCGGGCTCCGCTGATGGACCTGCACGTGACGTCCACCGGCGACGGGCGCTGGCTCGGGCTGCTGCGCATGCACCACCTCGTGCAGGACCACGTCGGCATGGACGAGCTGCTGAAGGAACTGCGTGCCGTGCTGACCGGCGACACAGCCGCCCTCGCGCCCGCGCTACCGTTCCGCAACTTCGTGGCGCAGGCCCGGGCGATCCCGCGCGAGGAGCACACCCGCTTCTTCACCGAGCTGCTCGGCGACGTGACCGAGCCGACCGCGCCGTTCGGGCTGCTCGACGTGCACGGCGACGGCGCCGACGCGGTGTCCGGCATGGTGCCGCTGGACGCCGAGCTGGTGACCGCGCTGCGTACCGTGGCGCGGCGCCTCGCCGTGACCCCGGCGACGCTGATGCACGTGGCGTGGGCACGCGTCCTGGCCACCGTGTCCGGCCGGGACGACGTGGTCTTCGGCACGGTGCTGTTCGGCCGGATGAACGCCGGCGCCGGCGCCGACCGGGTGCTCGGCCCCTTCATCAACACGCTGCCGGTGCGGATGCGTACCCGCGGGATCAGCGTGCGCGCCGCCGTCGACGCGATGCGCGAGCAGCTCGCCGCACTGCTGGAGCACGAGCACGCACCGCTGGTCGTGGCGCAGCAGGCGAGCGGGATCGCCGACAACGCGCCGCTGTTCACGTCGCTGTTCAACTACCGCCACATCACCGGCGCCGCGGCACGCCCGATCGACGGCGAGCCGGACGCGCGGAAGGCCCTGACCCGGGAACGGACCAACTACCCCCTCAACGTCGCCGTCAACGACCTTGGCGACGCGGGGATGAGCCTCAGCATCGAGGTGACGAAGACGGTCGACCCGTACGCGGTCGGCCAGCTGCTGAGCACCGCCGTGGAAAGCGTCGTCGCGGCGCTGAGCGCCAGCCTCGACCGCGGAAGCGACGTCAAGCTGTCCAAGCTCGACGTGCTCGACATCGCCACCCGGGTCCGCCTCCTGCACATGTGGAACGACACGTCGGTCGCGCTGCCGGACACCACGTTCCCGGTGCTGTTCGAGGAGCAGGTACGGCGTTCCCCCGGCGCGACCGCCCTGGCGTTCGGCAACACCTACCGCGGCACCTACACCGAGGTCAACGCGGCGGCGAACCGGCTCGCCAGGTACCTCATCGGTCGTGGGGTCGGTCCGGAGTCGGTGGTGGCGCTCGCGCTGCCGCGCTCGGCCGACATGGTGGTCGCGCTGCTGGCCGTGTGGAAGGCCGGCGGCGCGTACCTGCCGGTCGACCCCGCGCTGCCGCAGGGCCGGATCGAGTTCCTGCTGGGCGACGCCGCTCCGGTGATGGTGCTGACCACGGCCGAGAGCGCCAACGTTCACGCCGCGGTGGACAGCATCGGCGGTACCGAGTGCCTGCTGCTCGACACGGCGCGGACGGCGGCGATGCTGGCGACCGAGTCGCCGGCCGACGTGTCCGATGTGGAGCGTGCGGCCCCGCTCACCGGGCGGTGCCCGGCATACGTGCTCTACACGTCGGGCTCGACCGGCGCGCCCAAGGGCGTGCTGGTGGAGCACCAGGGCGTGCTGAACATGTTCCTGCACCACCGCGGCGAGTACGTGGCCGCGGCGGCGGGTTCGCGCATGCGGGCGGCGTTCAGCGCCTCGCTCTCGTTCGACACGTCGCTGGAAGCGCTGCTGCTGCTCGGCGACGGCCACGAGGTGCACGTGCTTGACGACGCGGTCCGGTTGGACCCGCGCGCGTTCGCCGACTACGTGGTCGAAAACCAGATCGACTTCATGAACGTGACGCCGTCGTACGCGCAGCAGCTGTTCCCCGAGGGCCTGTTGACCGACCTGCGGCATCGCCCCCGCCTGATCGTGATCGGCGGCGAGGCGATCGAGGAGCCGCTGTGGCGGGAGCTGGCCACCGCGGCGGACACGATCGGGTTCAACCTCTACGGACCCACCGAGTGCACTGTGGACACACTCACCGCGCGGATCGACGGAACCGCCCCGCTCGTGGGGCGCCCGTTGCGGAACACGCGCGTCTTCGTCCTGGACGACACCCTGTCCCCGGTGCCGATCGGTGTGCCGGGCGAGCTGTACGTGGCCGGCACGGGCGTGTCCCGCGGCTACGTGGGCCGGGCGGCACTGACCGGGCAGCGCTTCGTGGCATGCCCCTTCGGCTCACCCGGCGAGCGGATGTACCGCACCGGCGACCTGGTCAAGTGGACCGCCGACGGGCAGCTGTCGTTCCTGGGCCGGGTGGACGAGCAGGTCAAGATCCGCGGGTTCCGGATCGAGCCCGGTGAGGTCGAAGCGGTCCTGGTCGGGCACCGCGACGTCACGCAGGCGGCCGTGATCGTGCGGGAGGACACCCCGGGTGACAAGCGGCTCGTCGCGTACGTCGTAGCCGCCGAAGGCACCGGCGAGCAGGAGCTGAAGCTCTTCGCCGGTCACCGGCTGCCGCAGTACATGGTGCCGTCCGCGATCGTGCGGCTCCCCAAGCTGCCGCTGACGGCGAACGGCAAGCTGGACCGCAGGGCGCTGCCCGCGCCGGAGTACACCGCGGGCGCCGGCCGGGCACCCGCCACCGTGCGGGAAGAGCTGCTGTGCGCCGCGTTCGCCCAGGTGCTGGGCATCGACACGGTCGGCGTCGACGACAGCTTCTTCGCGCTCGGCGGGCACTCGCTGCTGGCGATGCGGCTGATCTCCCGGATCCGGGCGGTGCTCGGGACGGAGGTGCCGCTGCGGGTGCTCTTCGAGGCACCCACCGTCGCCGGCCTCGCCGCCCGGCTGGCCGGTGACGGCACCGACCGCGCGCGGCCGGTGCTGCGCGCGGCGGACCGGCCCGAGCGGGTACCGCTGTCGTTCGCCCAGCGCCGGCTCTGGTTCCTGGCCCAGCTCGAAGGCCCCAGTGCCAACTACAACCTTCCGACGGTACTGCGGTTTGCCGGCAACCTCGACACGACGGCGCTCGACGCGGCGCTGCGGGACGTCATCGCCCGCCACGAGCCGCTGCGCACCGTCTTCCCGTCCGTGGACGGCGAGCCGTACCAGCGGATCCTCGACCCCGCCGAGCTGGACTGGCGGCTTCAGGTCGTACGGATCGGCGCGGGCGAGCTCGACGAGGCCATCGGCGCGGCGACACGGCACGCGTTCGACCTGGCGGTGGACGTGCCGATCCGGGCCAGCCTCTTCCAGACCGGCGACAACGAGCACGTGCTGGTGCTCGTCGTGCACCACGTCGCGACGGACGGCTGGTCGGACGGCCCGCTGAGCCGCGACCTCTCCGCCGCGTACACGGCCCGCGCCGCCGGCAAGGCACCCGACTGGGAGCCGCTGCCCGTGCAGTACGCGGACTACGCGCTGTGGCAGCGTGAGCTGCTCGGTGACGAGAGTGACCCGGACAGCCTGCTCGCCGCGCAGGTGGGCTACTGGCGCCAAGCGCTCGCCGGCATCCCCGACGAGCTGCCGCTCCCGCACGACACGCCCCGCCCGGCCGTGGCCACCTACCGCGGCCACCGGGTGCAGTTCCAGGTGCCCGCCGCCGTGCACCAGCGCCTGGCGGACGTGGCGCGGGCCGAGGGCGTGACGCCGTTCATGGTGTTGCAGGCGGCTTTGGCGGTGACGCTGTCGCGGGTTGGTGCGGGTGTGGATGTGCCGATTGGTGCGGCGGTTGCCGGTCGTACCGATGAGGCTTTGGATGATCTTGTTGGGTTTTTTGTCAACACGTTGGTGGTGCGGACGGACCTGTCGGGTGATCCCGGCTTCCGTCAGGTGTTGGGTCGGGTGCGTGAGGCGAGCCTGGGCGCGTTCGCGCACCAGGACGTGCCCTTCGAACGCCTCGTCGAGGAGCTGGCACCCGCCCGCTCCCTCGCGCGGCACCCGCTCTTCCAGGTCGTCCTGACCCTGCAGAACATCGACCGCGCCGAGGCACAGCCCTCGGACACCGGATCGATCCGGCTCGCCCCGACCCGGTCACGACCGCGGTGCGGTGCGACCTGGACGTGATGGTCGGCGAGCTGTTCGACGCCGAGGGCAACCCCGCCGGCCTGCGCGGCTCGCTGGTCGCCGCGGCCGACCTGTTCGAGGCGACCACGGCGGAACGGTTCGCGCGCTGGTTCACCACGACCCTCGACGCGGTGACCGCCGCTCCCGACACCCGCCTGCATGCGGTGGGTGTGCTGGAGGTTGGTGAGCGGGATCGGGTGGTGCGTGGTTGGAATGACGTTTCGGTGGTGGTTCCGGATGTGACGTTCGTGGAGTTGTTCGCTGAGCGTGTGGAGGCGGCTCCGGATGCGGTGGCGGTGGTCTTCGAGGACGTGCGGCTGTCGTATGGCGAGTTGGATGCGCGGGCGAACCGTTTGGCTCGTCTCCTTCGGGGTGTCGGGGTTGGTGTGGAGTCGCGTGTTGCGGTGGTGATGGATCGTGGCGCGGATCTGGTGGTGGCGTTGTTGGCGGTGTTGAAGTCTGGTGCCGCGTATCTGCCGATCGACCCCGCGACGCCTGCCGACCGTGTCGCGTTCGTGCTGGGTGATGCGGCGGCGGCCGGGATTGTCACGACGTCGGTGCATGTGCCGGTGGTGGCTTCGGCGGGGTTGCCGCTGGTCGTGCTGGACGACCCGTCGGTGACAGCGGAGCTGTCTGTGTTGGACGCCACGAGTCTGCCCGCGGTCGGGTTGCCGGATCAGTTGGCGTATGTGATCTACACGTCGGGTTCGACGGGTCGGCCGAAGGGTGTGGGGGTTAGTCACCGCAGCCTGGTGGGTTTGTTTGCTTCGACGGATGAGTTGTTTGAGCTGGGTGCGGATGATGTGTGGACGTGTTTCCACTCGTTCGCGTTCGACTTCTCCGTGTGGGAGTTGTGGGGCGCCCTGGCGCACGGCGCTCGTGTGGTCGTCGTCTCCCATGCGGTGTCGCGGTCACCGCGGGAGTTTGTGGAACTACTCGTTCGGGAGCGGGTGACGGTGTTGAGCCAAACCCCGTCGGCTCTGTACCAGCTGTTGGCGGTGGACGGCTTCGGGCCGGGTTCGCTGCGGCTGATGGTGTTCGGTGGTGAGGCGCTGGACCCGGTGCGGTTGGCTGGCTGGTGGGAGCGGGCCGGTAGTGGTGGGCCGCGTCTGGTGAACATGTACGGGATTACCGAGACCACGGTGCACACGACGGCGTGGGATGTGACGCCTGCGGATCGGGGCAGTGTGGTCGGTCGGGGTATTCCTGGTTGGTCGGTGTTCCTGCTGGATGAGTCGCTGACGCCGGTGCCGGTTGGGGTGCCGGGTGAGATTTATGTGGCTGGTCATGGTGTGGCTCGGGGTTATGTGGGTCGGGCTGGTTTGACGGCGTCGCGGTTTGTGGCCTGCCCGTTCGCGGGTGCGGGTGGGCGGATGTACCGGTCGGGTGATCTGGCGAGGTGGTCGCCGGATGGGCGGTTGGTGTTTCTGGGTCGGGCGGATGAGCAGGTCAAGGTTCGCGGGTTCCGGATCGAGCCGGGTGAGATCGCCGCGGTGCTGCTGACCCATCCGCAGGTTGCTCAGGCGGCTGTGGTTGCTCGGGAAGACAGCCCGGGGGACAAGCGGCTGGTCGCCTACATCGTGGGTGGTGTGGGTGAGTCGGAGTTGAAGGCGTTCGCCGGTCAGCGGCTGCCGGAGTACATGGTCCCGTCGGCGGTGGTGACGCTGGACAAGATCCCGTTGACGGTGAACGGGAAGCTGGACCGCAAGGCACTACCCGCCCCCGACTACGCCGCCAACGCCGGCACCGGCCGGCGACCCGCCACCGCGCGGGAAGAGATCCTCTGTGCGGCGTTCGCCCAGGTGCTCGGCCTGGAGTCGGTCGGCGTCGACGACAGCTTCTTCGACCTGGGTGGACACTCGCTGCTGGCCGTCCGGCTCAGCTCCCGGATCCGGGCGGTGCTGGACGTCGACGTGCCGCTGCGGGTGCTGTTCGAGGCGCCGACCGTGGCGAGCCTCGCCGCCCGGCTCGCCGGGCCCGAGGGCGACGAGCCGCGCCCGGTGCTGCGGGCCGGTGCGCGTCCCGAGCGGGTACCGCTGTCGTACGCCCAGCGGCGGCTGTGGTTCCTCGCCCAGCTCGAAGGACCCAGCCCCACCTACAACATCCCGATGATGGTCCGCCTCGACGGCAACCTGAACGTCGCCGCCCTCGACGCCGCGCTGCGCGACGTGATCGCGCGGCACGAGTCGCTGCGCACCGTGTTCCCGTCGGTGGACGGCGAGCCGTACCAGCGGATCCTCGACCCGGCGGAGCTGGAGTGGAGCCTGCAGGCCACGTCCGTCACCGCCGACGAGCTGCCCGCCGCCGTTGCGGGCGCCGAGGCGTACGCGTTCGACCTGGCGACCGAAGCGCCGGTGCGCGGCTGGCTGTTCGCGCTGGCGCCGGATGACCACGTCCTGGTACTTGTGGTGCACCACATCGCCGGTGACGGCTGGTCGATGGGTCCGCTGCGCCGCGATGTGTCGGAGGCGTACGCGGCTCGGCGTAACGGCGCCGCTCCGGTGTGGGAGCCGTTGCCGGTGCAGTACGCGGACTACGCGCTGTGGCAGCGTGACCTGCTCGGCGACGAGGCCGACCCGGGGAGCCTGCTCGCCGGCCAGGTCGGCTTCTGGCGGGAGGCGCTCGCGGGCGCGCCGGAGGAGCTGGCGCTGCCGCTCGACCGGCCGCGACCGGCGGTGGCGACCCACCGTGGCCACCTCGCGTCGCTCGATGTGCCGGCCGAGCTGCACGAGCGGCTGGTGGGGCTGGCCCGCGCCGAGGGTGCGACACCGTTCATGGTGTTGCAGGCCGCGGTGGCGGTGCTGCTTTCCCGCCTCGGCGCCGGTGATGACATTTCGATCGGTTCGGCGATTGCGGGTCGTACTGACGAGGCTCTTGATGATTTGGTTGGTTTCTTCGTCAATACGTTGGTGATCCGGACGGATCTGTCGGGTGATCCGGAGTTCCGGCAGGTGTTGGGTCGGGTGCGTGAGGCGAGTCTGGGTGCGTTCGCGCATCAGGACGTGCCGTTCGAGCGGCTGGTGGAGGAGCTTGCCCCGGTCCGGTCGCTGTCGCGGCACCCGCTCTTCCAGGTCGGCCTCACCCTGCAGAACGTCGAGCAGCGTGTCGTGGACCCCGCCACGTCGCAGTCCCTCATGGATGGTGGCGCGGCCGCGGCGAAGTTCGATGTGGACTTCACCGTGGGAGAGGTGTTCGACAGCGAGGGGCGCCCGGCCGGCCTGCGCGGCTCGGTCGTGGTGGCGGCGGACCTGTTCGAGCCGGCCACCGCGCGGCGGTTCGCGGGCTGGCTCGTGCGGGTGCTCGAGCTGGTGCTGACCAACCCCGCGGCCCGGCTGCAGGCGGTGCAGCTCGTCGAGGCCGCTGAGCGTGAGCGGCTGCTGGTCGGCTGGAATGAGACGGGTTCGCCGGTGCCGGCTGGGTCGGTGTTGGAGTTGTTCGCCGGTCGGGTGGCGGTGGCTCCGGATGCGGTCGCGGTTGTTGGTGACGGCGGTGTCGAGCTGACGTATGCGCAGTTGGATGGTCGGGCCAACCAGCTCGGCCACCGCTTGGTCGAGTCGGGTGTCACTGCAGAGTCGGTGGTGGCGGTCGCGCTGGATCACAGCGTCGACCTGGTGGTTGCGGTGTTGGCGGTGTGGAAAGCCGGTGCCGCCTATCTGCCGGTGGACCTGTCGCTGCCCGCCGACCGAGTTGCGTTCATGCTGGCCGACAGCAGTGCACGTCTGCTCCTGACCGACGGTGACGTGCCGGCTGATGACGTGCCGGTGTTGCGCCTGGACGATCAGCGGATCGCCGCGCAGCCGTCGACCGCCCCGGCCGTAACGCTGAACCCGGCTGGTCTGGCGTATGTGATCTACACGTCCGGTTCGACGGGCACGCCGAAGGGTGTCGCCGTCCCGCACCGCGGTGCGATCAACTTGGCGGTGGCGCAGATTGCTCACTTCCAGGTCGAGTCGACCTCGCGTGTGTTGCAGTTCGCGTCGGTTGGTTTCGATGCGGCGGTCTCGGAGCTGTTGATGGCGTTGTGCTCCGGCGCCGTGCTGGTGATGGTCCCGGCCGAGCGGCTGCGTTCGGAGCTGGCCTCCGTGCTGACGCAGTTCGCCGTCTCACACGTGACACTGCCGCCGGCAGTCCTAGGCGTCCTAGCCGATGACGACCTCGCGTCCGTGACCACCCTGGTCTCGGCCGGTGAAGCGCTGGATCAGGCGCTGGTGGACCGGTGGGCGTCCGGTAGACGGTTCATCAACGCCTACGGCCCGACCGAGGTGTCGGTCTGCGCCTCCATGTCCCGGCCGCTCAACGTTGGTGATGCCCCGTTGATCGGTGCCCCAATCGCCAACGGCCGCCTCTACGTGCTCGACGACGCGCTGTCCCCGGTCCCGGTCGGGGTGCCAGGTGAGCTGTACGTCGCCGGTGCCGGTGTGGCCCGCGGCTACGTCGGCCGGGCTGGTCTGTCGGCACAGCGGTTCGTGGCGTGCCCGTTCGGTGCCGCGGGTGAGCGGATGTACCGCACCGGTGACCGGGTCAAGTGGACGCCAGACGGCCAGCTGGTGTTCCTGGGTCGGGCGGATGAGCAGGTCAAGGTCCGCGGCTTCCGGATCGAGCCGGGCGAGATCGAGGCCGTCCTGCTCACGCACCCGGGGTCGCTCAGGCTGCTGTCATCGCTCGGGAAGACGTGCCCGGTGACAAGCGGCTGGTCGCCTATGTTGTGGGCGGTGTCGACGAGCAGGTGTTGAAGGGGTTCGTCGGGCAGCGGCTGCCGGAGTACATGGTGCCGGCGGCGATCGTGGCCCTGGCTGAGTTGCCGCTGACGGTCAACGGGAAGCTGGACCGCAAGGCGTTGCCGGCGCCGGAGTTCACGGCTGGTGTCGGGCGTGGACCGGCGACTGTGCGGGAAGAGCTTTTGTGTGCGGCGTTCGCGCAGGTGTTGGGGATCGACTCGGTGGGCGTGGACGACAGCTTCTTCGCGTTGGGTGGGCACTCGCTGCTGGCGGTGCGGCTTGTCTCGCGGATCCGGGCGGTGCTCGATGTGGAGCTGCCGTTGCGGGTGCTGTTCGAGACCCCGACGGTCGCGGGTCTTGCCGCCAGGCTGACCGAGGCCGAGACCGGCAGGGTCCGGCCGGTGCTGCGGGCCGGGCAGCGGCCGGAGCGGGTGCCGCTGTCGTTCGCCCAGCGGCGGCTGTGGTTCCTGGCCCAGCTCGAAGGGCCGAGCGCGACGTACAACATCCCGACCGTGCTGCGGCTGGCCGGTGAGGTGGACCCGGCGGCACTGGACGCGGCCATGCGGGACGTAATCGCCCGGCACGAGCCGCTGCGTACCGTCTTCCCGTCGGTGGAAGGCGAGCCGTACCAGCGGATCCTGGACCCGGCGGAGCTGGACTGGCACCTGGAGGTCGTGCGGGTCGGCGCCGGCGGCCTCCCCGGTGTGGTGGCGCAGGCGACGGAGTACGCGTTCGACCTGTCGGTGCAGATCCCGGTCCGGGCGTGGCTGCTGCAGCCGGAGGCCGACCAGCCGGGCGAGGAACCGCAGCGGGTACTGGTCTTCGTGGTGCACCACATCGCGGGTGACGGCTGGTCGATGGGTCCGCTGAGCCGCGACCTCTCCACGGCGTACGCGGCGCGGCGCAACGGTGAAGCCCCGGAGTGGGAGCCGCTGCCCGTGCAGTACGCCGACTACACCGCGTGGCAGCGGGAGCTGCTCGGCGAAGAAGGCGACCCGAGCAGCCTGCTCGCCGAGCAGATCGGCTACTGGCGGCAGGCGCTGGCCGGGCTGCCGGAGGAGCTGGCGCTGCCGCACGACCGGGTGCGCCCGCAGGTGGCCAGCCACCGGGGCACACGGTGCCGTGGCGGGTATCGGCCGAGGTGCACCAGCGGCTGGTGGAGATGGCGCGGGTGGAGGGCGTCACGCCGTACATGGCGTTGCAAGCGTCCCTGGCGGTGCTGCTCTCACGCCTCGGCGCCGGTACCGACATCCCGATCGGTTCGCCGATCGCCGGCCGTACCGATGAGGCGTTGGACAACCTGGTCGGGTTCTTCCTCAACACGCTGGTGATCCGCACGGACCTGTCGGGTGACCCGGAGTTCCGGCAGGTGTTGCGCCGGGTGCGGGAGGCGAGCCTCGGGGCGTTCGCGCATGCGGATGTGCCGTTCGAGCGGCTCGTGGAGGAGCTTGCGCCGGCGCGGTCGCTGGCCCGTCACCCGCTGGTCCAGGTCGTGCTCACCATGCAGAACGCCGGCGAGGCGGCCGTGGAGCTCGCGGAGGTCCGCACCGGCGGCGGTGGTGCCGCACTCGAAAGCGAGGCAGTGGCCCCGGCGAAGTTCGACGTGTGGGTTTCGGTCCACGAGTCGTTCGACCCCGAGGGTGTCCCATCCGGCCTGCACGGCGTGGTCACCCTCGCCGCGGACCTCTTCGAGGCCCCGGTGGCCGAGCGGTTTGCCGGCTGGTTCGGCCGCGTCCTGGATGTGGTAACCACCTCCGTCGACACGCGGGTACACGCGATCGATGTGCTGGGTGAGGTGGAGCGGGCCAACGTCCTGACGGGTTGGAACGACACCGTGGTGGCGGTGCCGGACGAGTCCGTGACGGCGCTGTTCGAGCGGCGGGTGGCGGCGTGCCCGGATGCGGTGGCGGTGGTCGCCGACGGTACGGAGCTGACCTACCGCGAGTTGGACGCGGCGGCGAACCGGCTCGGTCATTACCTGCGCCAGCAGGGTGTGGGCGCGGAGTCGGTGGTCGGCTTGTCCATGCCGCGTGGCGTGGAGATGATCACGGCGATCTTGGCGGTGTGGAAGGCCGGCGCCGCCTATTTGCCGGTGGATGCCACGTTGCCGGTGGACCGGATCGCGTTCATGTTGTCGGACAGCAAGGCGACGATGTTGCTGGGCACCGAGGATGTGATCGGTGATCTGCCGGCGGGTCGGGTGCGGTTGGTGGCGATCGACTCTCCGCTGGTGGAGATGATGATCAACGCGAGCCCGGACACCCCGGTGGGCGTGATGCCGAATGCGGGCAACCTCGCCTACGTCATCTACACGTCCGGTTCGACCGGGACGCCGAAGGGTGTCGCGGTCACGCACGGCTCGCTGACCAACTACGTGTCGAGCGTGTCCGACCGTCTGGAGTGGACCGGCGAAGCGAGCCGCTACGCCCTGCTGCAAGCACAGGTGACCGACCTCGGCAACACGGTCGTGTTCATCAGCCTCGCCACGGGTGGGCAGCTGCACATCCTCGACGAGGACGCCGTGGTGGATCCGGCGGCGGTCGCGAGCTACCTCAGTGACCAGCGGATCGACTTTGTCAAGGCGGTGCCGTCGCATCTGGCCGCGCTGTCCGCCGGCGCCGGGATGGAAGGGGTGCTGCCGGCCCGGTCGCTGGTGTTGGGTGGTGAAGCGGCCCAGGTCGGCTGGCTGCGGGAGCTGGTTGCCGCGGCGGATGGTCGGAAGGTGTTCAACCACTACGGCCCGACCGAGACCACGATCGGTGTCGCCACCACGCAGCTGACCGTCGAGGCGCTGGACGGGGCGGTGGCCCCGATCGGTTCGCCGATCGGTAACACCCGCCTGTACGTCCTCGACGACAACCTCGCTCCCGTCCCGGTCGGTGTGCCCGGTGAGCTGTACGTCGCCGGTGCCGGTGTGGCCCGTGGCTATGTGCGTCAGGCCGGGCTGACGGGTTCGCGGTTTGTGGCGTGTCCGTTCGGTAGTGGTGAGCGGATGTACCGGACCGGTGACCGGGCCAAGTGGACCGGCGACGGAAACGTCGTGTTCCTGGGCCGGGCCGATGAGCAGGTCAAGGTCCGGGGTTACCGGATCGAGCCGGGTGAGATCGAGTCGGTGTTGCGTACCCAGCCGGGTGTGGTCCAGGCTGCGGTGATCGCCCGGGAGGACACCGCCGGGGACAGGCGGCTGGTGGCTTATGTGGTGCCGGAGGATGTGGAGGAGCCGGGCTTCACCGACGCCGATGTGAAGGCGTTTGTCGGGCAGCGGCTGCCGGAGTACATGGGGCCGGCCGCGGTCGTCATCCTGCCGCAGCTTCCGTTGACCGCAAACGGAAAGCTCGACCGCAAGGCACTACCCGCCCCCGACTACGCGCCCACCGCGGGCAGCGGGCGCCGCGCGGGGACGCTGCAGGAGGAGCTGCTGTGCGCCGCGTTCGCGCAGGTGCTCGACCTCGACTCGGTCGGCGTCGACGACAGCTTCTTCGACCTCGGTGGACACTCGCTGCTCGCCGTGCGGCTCACCTCCCGCATCCGGGCGGTGCTCGGCGTCGAGATCGAGATCCGTACCCTCTTCGAGACGCCCACTCCGGCCGGACTGGCGGCGCTGCTGACCGCCTCCGACACCGACCAGGCGCGTCCGGCGCTGCGGGCGGGAGAGCGGCCGGAGCTCGTACCGCTGTCGTTCGCGCAACGGCGGCTGTGGTTCCTCGCCCAGCTCGAAGGCCCCAGCGCGACCTACAACATCCCGATCCTCGTCCGCCTCAGCGGTGCGATGAACACCACGGCCCTCGACGCGGCACTCCGCGACGTGATCGGCCGCCACGAGTCGCTGCGCACCGTCTTCCCCTCGCGGGAGGGCGAGCCGTACCAGCGGATCCTGGAGCTTGACGAGCTCGACTGGCAGCTGCAGGTCGAACGCGTCGAGCCCGCCGACCTCGACGCCGCCGTGGCACGCGCGAGCGAGCACGCCTTCGACCTGTCGGTCGAGGTACCGGTGCGGGGCTGGCTCTTCGCGCTCGGGCCCGACGACCACCTGCTGATGCTTGTCGTGCACCACATCGCGAGCGACGGCTGGTCGATGGGGCCGCTGCGGCGGGACGTCTCGGAGGCGTACGCGGCTCGGCGTAACGGCGCCGCTCCGGTGTGGGAGCCGTTGCCGGTGCAGTACGCGGACTACGCGCTGTGGCAGCGTGACCTGCTCGGCGACGAGACCGACGCGGAGAGCCTGCTGTCGAAGCAGGTCGGCTTCTGGCGGCAGGCCCTGGCCGGAGCGCCGGAGGAGCTGGCGCTGCCGCTCGACCGGCCGCGGCCGCCTGTCGCCACACACCGCGGGTACATCGCGCCGATGGACGTGCCGGCCGGCGTGCACGAGCGGCTGGCCGAACTGGCCCGCGCCGAAGGCGTGACACCGTTCATGGTGATGCAGGCCGCCATCGCGGTGCTGCTGTCCCGCCTCGGCGCCGGTGATGACATTTCGATCGGTTCGGCGATTGCGGGTCGTACCGATGAGGCTCTTGATGATTTGGTTGGTTTCTTCGTCAATACGTTGGTGATCCGGACGGATCTGTCGGGTGATCCGGAGTTCCGGCAGGTGTTGGCGCGGGTGCGTGAGGCGAGTCTGGGTGCGTTCGCGCATCAGGACGTGCCGTTCGAGCGGCTGGTGGAGGAGCTTGCCCCGGTCCGGTCGCTGTCGCGGCACCCGCTCTTCCAGGTCGGCCTCACCCTGCAGAACGTCGAGCGGCGCGTCGTGGACGCCACCGCCAGCGAGTCCTTCGTGGACGGTGGCGTGACGGCGGCGAAGTTCGATGTGGACTTCGCGATCGGCGAGGTGTTCGACGAGCAGGGACGCCCGGCCGGCCTGCGCGGCTCGGTCGTGGTGGCGGCGGACCTGTTCGAGCCGGCCACCGCCCAGCGGTTCGCCGGCTGGCTGGCGAGGCTCCTCGACATCGTGTCCGCCGCGCCGGAAGCCCGCCTTCACACCGTGCAGGTGCTGGAGCCCGCCGAGCGTGAGCGGCTGCTGTTCGGCTGGAATGAGACGGCTTCGCCGGTGCCGGCCGGGACGGTGTTGGAGTTGTTCGCCGGTCGTGTGGCGGCGGCTCCGGATGCGGTCGCGGTGGTCGGTGACGGTGGTGTCGAGCTGACGTATGGGCAGTTGGATGGTCGGGCCAACCAGCTCGCCCACCGCTTGGTCGAGTCGGGTGTCACGTCTGAGTCGGTGGTGGCGGTCGCGCTGGATCACAGCGTCGACCTGGTGGTTGCGGTGTTGGCGGTGTGGAAGGCCGGTGCCGCCTACCTGCCAGTGGACCTGTCGCTGCCCGCCGACCGAGTTGCGTTCATGCTGGCCGACAGCAGTGCACGTCTGCTCCTGACCGACGGTGACGTGCCGGCTGATGACGTGCCGGTGTTGCGCCTGGACGATCAGCGGATCGCTGCGCAGCCGTCGACCGCCCCGGCCGTCATGTTGGACCCGGCAGGTCTGGCCTACGTGATCTACACGTCCGGTTCGACCGGCACGCCGAAGGGCGTCGCCGTCCCGCACCGCGGTGCGATCAACTTGGCGGTGGCGCAGATCGCCCACTTCCAGGTCGACTCGACCTCGCGTGTGTTGCAGTTCGCGTCGGTTGGTTTCGACGCGGCGGTCTCTGAGCTGTTGATGGCCCTGTGCTCCGGCGCCGTGCTGGTGATGGTCCCGGCCGAGCGGCTGCGTTCGGAGCTGGCCACCGTGCTGACGCAGTTCGCCGTCTCACACGTGACACTGCCGCCGGCAGTCCTAGGCGTCCTAGCCGATGACGACCTCGCGTCCGTGACCAGCCTGGTCTCGGCCGGTGAAGCGCTGGATCAGGCGTTGGTGGACCGGTGGGCGCAGGGTAGGCGGTTCGTCAACGCCTACGGCCCGACCGAGGTGTCGGTCTGCGCCTCCATGTCCCGGCCGCTCAACGTTGGTGATGCCCCGTTGATCGGTGCGCCGATCGCCAACGGCCGCCTGTATGTGCTGGACGACGCGCTGTCGCCGGTGCCGGTTGGGGTGCCGGGTGAGCTGTACGTGGCTGGTGCGGGTGTGGCCCGCGGCTATGTCGGCCGGGCGGGCCTGTCGGGGCAGCGGTTCGTGGCGTGCCCGTTCGGTGCCGCGGGTGAGCGGATGTACCGCACCGGTGACCGGGTCAAGTGGACGCCAGACGGCCAGCTGGTGTTCCTGGGCCGGGCGGATGAGCAGGTCAAGGTCCGCGGGTTCCGGATCGAGCCCGGCGAGATCGAAGCCGTCCTGCTCACGCATCCCGGGGTGGCCCAGGCCGCCGTCATCGCTCGGGAAGACGTGCCCGGTGACAAGCGCCTGGTCGCCTATGTCGTCGGCAGCGGCGTTGACGAGCAGGAGTTGAAGGGGTTCGTCGGGCAGCGGCTGCCGGAGTACATGGTGCCGGCTGCGATCGTGGCCCTGGCTGAGTTGCCGCTGACCGTCAACGGCAAGCTGGACCGCAAGGCACTGCCCGCACCGGAGTACACCGCTGGTGCCGGTCGTGGACCGGCAACTGTGCGGGAAGAGCTGCTGTGTGCGGCGTTCGCACAGGTGCTCGGTATCGACACGGTGGGCGTGGACGACAGCTTCTTCGCGCTGGGCGGCCACTCACTGCTCGCGGTGCGGCTCGTCTCCCGGATCCGGGCAGTGCTCGACGTCGAACTGCCGCTGCGGGTGCTGTTCGAGACCCCGACGGTCGCGGGTCTTGCCGCCAGGCTGACCGAGGCCGAGACCGGCAGGGTCCGGCCGGTGCTGCGCGCCGGGCAGCGACCGGAGCGAGTGCCGCTGTCGTTCGCCCAGCGGCGCCTCTGGTTCCTGGCCCAGCTCCAAGGCCCCAGCCCGACCTACAACATCCCCACCGTCCTGCGACTCGGCGGTGAGGTCGACCCGGCGGCGCTGGACGCGGCCCTGCGCGACGTAATCGCCCGCCACGAGCCGCTGCGCACCGTCTTCCCGTCCGTGGACGGCGAGCCGTACCAGCACGTCCTCGAACCCGCCGACCTCGACTGGCGGCTCGACGTCATCCGGGTCGGCGCGGGCGAACTGCCCGGCGTCATCGCGCAGGCCAGCGAGTACGCGTTCGACCTGTCCACGGACGTGCCGATCCGCGCCTCACTGCTCCAGCCCGAGGTCGACCAGCCCGGCGCCGAACCCCAGCGGGTACTCGTGCTCGTCGTGCACCACATCGCCGGCGACGGCTGGTCGATGGGGCCGCTGAGCCGCGACCTCTCCACGGCGTACGCGGCAAGGGTCGGCGGCGAGGCACCCCAGTGGGAGCCGCTGCCGGTCCAGTACGCCGACTACACCCTGTGGCAGCGCGAGCTGCTCGGCGACGAGAACGACCCGGACAGCCTGCTCGCCCAGCAGATCGGCTACTGGCGGGAGACGCTGGCCGACCTGCCGGAGGAGCTGGCGCTGCCGCACGACCGGCCGCGTCCCCAGGTGGCCAGCCACCGGGGGCACACCGTCCACTGGCAGATCTCAGCGCAAGCCCACGAGCGGCTCGTGGAGATGGCCCGCGCCGAGGGCGTCACGCCGTACATGACACTCCAGGCGTCGCTGGCGGTGCTGCTCTCGCGCCTCGGTGCCGGTACCGACATCCCGATCGGTTCGCCGATCGCCGGCCGTACCGACGAAGCGCTCGACGACCTGGTCGGGTTCTTCCTCAACACGCTGGTGATCCGCACGGACCTGGCGGGTGACCCGGAGTTCCGGCAGGTGCTGGCCCGGGTGCGGGAGGCGACGCTGGGTGCGTTCGCGCACGCGGATGTGCCGTTCGAGCGGCTCGTGGAGGAGCTGGCGCCGGCGCGGTCGCTGGCCCGTCACCCGCTGGTCCAGGTCGTGCTCACCATGCAGAACGCCGGACAGGCCACTGTGGACCTGCCAGGGCTGCGGCCCGGAAGCAGCACGCCCGCCGCGGACACCGGCGTGGACAGTGCGGTCGACACGGCGGCGAAGTTCGACGTGTACGTGTCAGCCGGCGAGGAGTTCGACGCCGAGGGCCGCCCGGCCGGCATCCAAGGTGTCGTCACCCTGGCCGCCGACCTGTTCGACGCCGTCGTGGCGGAGCGGTTTGCCGGCTGGCTCGTCCGGGTGCTCGACGTCGTCACCGCCTCTGCCGAGGTACGGGTGCGCGCGATCGATGTGCTGGGTGAGGTGGAGCGGGCCAACGTCCTGACGGGTTGGAACGACACCGTGGTCGCGGTGCCGGACGAGTCGGTGACGGCGCTGTTCGAGCAGCGCGTGGCGGCGAGCCCGGACTCGGTCGCGGTGGTCGCCGACGGTACGGAGCTGACCTATCGGGAGTTGGACGCGGCGGCGAACCGGCTCGGTCACTATCTGCGCCAGCAGGGTGTGGGTGCGGAGTCGGTGGTCGGTTTGTCCATGCCGCGTGGTGTGGAGATGATCACGGCGATCCTTGCCGTGTGGAAGGCCGGCGCCGCGTATCTGCCGGTGGATGCCACGCTCCCGGTGGACCGGATCGCATACATGCTGTCGGACAGCAAGGCGACGATGTTGCTGGGTACCGAGGATGTGATCGGTGATCTGCCGGCGGGTCGGGTGCGGTTGGTGGCGATCGACTCTCCGCTGGTGGAGATGATGATCAACGCGAGCCCGGACACCCCGGTCGGCGTGAGCACGGACCCGAGCAACCTTGCCTACGTCATCTACACCTCGGGTTCGACCGGGACGCCGAAGGGTGTCGCGGTCACCCAGGGGTCGCTGACGAACTATGTGTCGAGCGTGTCGGACCGTCTGGAGTGGACCGGTCAGGACGCCCGCTACGCCCTGTTGCAAGCGCAGGTGACGGATCTCGGCAACACGGTGGTGTTCATCAGCTTGGCGACCGGTGGGCAGCTGCACATCCTCGACGAGGACGCCGTGATCGACCCGGCCGCCGTCGCCGACTACCTGGCCGAGCACCAGATCGACTTCGTCAAGGCTGTCCCGTCCCACCTGACCGCACTGTCGGCGGGAGCGGGCATGGCCGGCGTCCTGCCCCGCCAGTCCCTCGTGCTGGGCGGTGAAGCGGCCCAGGTCGGCTGGCTGCGGGAGCTGGTTGCCGCGGCTGATGGTCGGAAGGTGTTCAACCACTACGGTCCGACCGAGACGACGATCGGTGTCGCCACCACGCAGCTGACCGTCGAGGCGCTGGACGGGGCGGTGGCCCCGATTGGTTCGCCGATCGGTAACACCCGCCTCTATGTCCTCGACGACAGCTTGGCCCCGGTGCCGGTTGGTGTGCCTGGTGAGCTGTATGTCGCTGGTGCCGGTGTGGCCCGTGGCTATGTGCGTCAGGCCGGGCTGACGGGTTCGCGGTTTGTGGCGTGTCCGTTCGGTAGTGGTGAGCGGATGTATCGGACCGGTGACCGGGCCAAGTGGACCGGCGATGGAAACGTGGTGTTCCTTGGCCGGGCCGATGAGCAGGTGAAGGTCCGGGGTTATCGGATCGAGCCGGGTGAGATCGAGTCGGTGTTGCGTACCCAGCCGGGTGTGGTCCAGGCGGCGGTGATCGCCCGGGAGGACACCGCCGGTGACAAGCGGCTTGTCGCCTACGTCGTCGCGGAGGATGTGGAGGAGCCGGGCTTCACCGACGCCGATGTGAAGGCGTTTGTCGGGCAGCGGTTGCCGGAGTACATGGTGCCGGCCGCGGTCGTCATCCTGCCGCAGCTTCCGTTGACCGCAAACGGAAAGCTGGACCGCAAGGCACTACCCGCCCCCGACTACGCCGGCGCGGCGGATGTCGTGGCGGGCGAGCGCCGCGGCCCCGCCACCGCACTCGAGCAAGTGATCTCCGAAGCGTTCGCGGAGGTGCTCGGTGTCTCCTCGGTCAAGCTGGACGACGACTTCTTCCAGCTCGGCGGCCACTCACTGCTCGCGGTCACCCTCGTGGTGCGGCTCCAGGAGCGGGGAGTGTCCCTGTCGGTGCGCAACATCTTCGCCTCCCCGACGGTCTCCGGCCTCATCGCGCAGATGAGCCTCTCGTCGGTGCACGAGTCGATGGGGGTCGTGCTGCCGATCCGGGCCCAGGGCAGCCAGCCGGCGTTCTTCTGCATCCACCCGGCCGGTGGCCTGAGCTGGTGCTACATGCCGCTGGCCAGGTTCGTACCGGACGACATCCCGCTCTACGGGCTGCAGGCCACCGGCCTCGACGGCGACGGCACCATGGCCGCGTCGGTCCAGGAGATGGCGATCGCGTACGCCGAGAAGATCCGCGAGATCCAGCCGGAAGGGCCGTACCACCTGCTCGGCTGGTCCTTCGGCGGCGTGCCGGCCCACGAGGTCGCCGTGCAGCTCCAGGCCCTCGGCGGCGAGGTCGGCGCGCTGGTCATCATGGACACCTACCCGAGCGACCGGCCCAAGGAAGGCGAGCGGCCCGAGCTGGAACCGGTCGAGGAGGTCGAGGACCGCCCGCTCCGCGGCGGCGACGAGGACCTGCGCAACATGATGCTGCGGCTGCGGGAAGACCTCGGCGACATGTTCGGTGGCGCCTCGGACGAGGAACTGCTGCGCCTCGCCAAGGTGTACCGCAACAACCAGACGCTCAGGATGGAGCACGAGCCCAGCGTCTTCACCGGTGATGTGCTGCTGCTCGCCGCGGGCGTCGACCGCAAGGAGAAGGTGGCCGGCGGTCACCTCTGGGAGCCCTACGTGACCGGCAGCGTCACCGAGGTCAGCCTGCCCTGCAAGCACTCGGACATGGTGCTTCCGGAGATGCTGGGCCAGGTGTGGAGCGAGATCTCGGCCTGGCTGGACGCCAAGAAGTAGACCGCGCACGGGACCGCGGCCCACACCGGGTCGCGGTCCTTCGCGTGAGTACACACAAAAAGTAGCGGGGACGAACGTGCCGTCCCCGCTACCGGAAGAAAAGGGTCGTGCTCAGTCGGACATGGCCACCAGGACCCGGCGCGAACCCTCGAACGGGCGGCGGCCGTGTGCGACGAGCACGTTGTCGATGAGCAGCACGTCGCCGGCGATCCAGTCGACGTCGACCGCGTGCTCGAGGCCGCGGTTTTGGATCTGCTCGATGTAGGCGTCCGGGATCGGGGTGCCGTCGGCGAACGTCACGTACTGCGGAAACTCCTCCGGCTCGAGGATGTCGTACAGCTCGGACGCGGTCTCGTCACCAAGGCCGGCGGGGTGGAACTGGTCGGCCTGGTTGAACCAGACCTCGGCGCCGGTGACCGGGTGTTTAGCGGTCGAGGGGCGGTGCTGGGAGATGCGCAGGCCCTCCGAGCCCCACTCCCACTCAGCCTCGGAGCTCTTGAGGAACGCCTCGACCTCGGCCCGGTCGTCCGTCTCGAACGTGTCCTGCCAGCTCTTTCCGAAGCCGAAACCGTCATGCAGGTTTTGCACGTAGCGGACGCCGGGTGCGAAGGCGTCGCGGACCTCGGCGTCGAGCGAGGAATACCAGAGCGCGCCGTCCAGCACCGGCGTCGCCCCGCCGCGCTCGGCCGCGATCTCGCAGTAGAAGGCGAGCCGGCTCGGCCAGCGGTGGGCGTACGCCATCTCGTTGTGCATCGAGATGGTGAACTGCTGCGGGTACTCCGTCGAGGTGTAGAGATTGCCGCCGACCTTGGTGCGGGGCGAGTTGCCGTGTACGTACGGCAGGCGGCCCGGCACCAGCTTGTCGAACACCGTCTCGATGGAGCCGGCGTCGACGCCGAAACCGCGGAAGACCAACGCCTTCCGCTCGATGAGCATTTCGTTGAGCGGATCGGGGCCGAGGGCGGTCAGCCAGCCAACGAGATCCTTTGTACCGGCGGAGTCGGCGGTTATCTCGTGCGGCGTCCAGGCGTGGTCATTCTCTACGGCGGTGTCCATCGCTTCCCTCACGGTGAATATCCGATCTGGCTGTTGCGGCGATCCACTGATGAATGGTGATTCCTCGCCAGTATGCGTCCCTCGCCGAGGACGCGCTATTTCACCCGAGGCACGATGAAACCGAGGAACTGGGTCTGGTCCGGGTCGTATCCCACCGGCGCCCGCCCACGCGGCGCCCAGCCGTCCATCTGCGGCTCGTGCTGGATGCCGTAGAGGTTGGCGTAGAGCCCACCGGCCGACAGGAGCTGGCTGTGCGTGCCGCGCTCCCAGATGTGACCCTTGTCGACGACGAGGATCTGGTGTGCCTCACGCACGGTGGAGAGCCGGTGTGCGATCACGAGGGAGGTACGGCCGACGAGCGCGGTCTGCAACGCGCGCTGGATGGCCGCCTCCGACTCGGAGTCCAGGTGCGCCGTCGCCTCGTCGAGCACGACGACCGGTGGTGACTTGAGCAGGAGCCGGGCGATCGCGATCCGCTGCTTTTCGCCACCGGACAGCCGGTGGCCGCGGTCGCCGACCATCGTGTCGAGGCCGTCGGGCAGGGACGAGATCACGTCCCACACGCGGGCCGCGTCACAGGCTTCGATCAGGTCACGCTCGCTGGCGTCCGGGCGCGCGTAGAGCAGGTTGCCCCGGATCGTGTCGTGGAACATGTGCGCGTCCTGGGTCACCACGCCGACGGTCTCGCTGACCGCGTCGAGCGCCAGGTCTTTGACGTCGACGCCGCCGATCCGCACCGTTCCCGTGGTGGCGTCGTACAGCCGGGGCACCAGCTGCGTGATCGTGGTCTTGCCAGCGCCCGACGGGCCGACGAGCGCGGTCAGCTGACCGGCCGGCGCCACGAAGCTCACGTTCTGCAGGGCCCACGTGTCACTGCGCCGCTCGGGCTTGCCCCGGTCGGTCGCCTCCAGCGACGCGACCGACGTCTCCTCGGCGCTCGGGTACCGGAACGAGACCCACTGGAACTCCACGTCCGGTGCCGGGTAGCCGCGCCAGCCGGTGGGCGGGAGGGAGCGCGCGTTGGGGCGCTCCTGGACGAGCGGCTTGAGGTCCAGCACCTCGAACAGGCGGTCGAAGCTGACCAGCGCGGTCATCACGTTCACCTGCATGTTGGCCAGCTGGTTGATCGGGCCGTACACCCGCAGCAGCAGCGCCGCCATCGCGACGAGGGTGCCGATCTCCAACGTGCGGTCGATGACGAGCGTGCCGCCGATGCCGTACACCACTGCGGTCGTCGCCGCCGTGAGGACGGTGACGAGGATGAAGAGCATCTGCCCCCAGACCATGATGGTCGTGGCGATGTCGCGCAGCGCGCCGGCCTTCGCGGCGAAGGAGGCCGACTCCATCTCCGGGCGGCCGTAGAGCTTCGACAGCGTGGCGCCGTCGACGTTGAAGCGCTCGTTCATCACCGAGCCCATCTCACCGTCGAGCTGCATCCGCCGGCGGGTGAGGCGCTGCAGCTTCCGGCCGACCGCCCGGCTGGGCAGCAGGAAGACCGGCACCATCGCCAGCGCCGCGAGGCTGAGCTGCCAGGAGAGCAGGAACATCGTGCCGAGTACCAGGACAAGCGTCATGATCGTCGAGGTCGCCTGGGACAGCAGCGTCGTCACCGCCTGCTGGGCGCCGATCACGTCCGTGTTCAGGCGGCTGACCAGCGCGCCGGTTTGCGTCCGGGTGAAGAACGAGAGCGACTGGCGTTGCACGTGGGTGAAGACCGTGGTGCGCAGGTCGTAGAGGAGTCCCTGGCCGATCCGCCCGGAAAAGCGGGTCTGCAGGAAGATCACGAAACCGTCCACGATGGCCAGACCGACGACCGCCACGGACAGCGAGACGACGACATCCCGCTGCTCGTCGAGGATGCCGTCGTCGATGATGACTTTGAGGGCGATCGGTGTGATTGCGGCGAACGCGGCGTGCATCGCGGTGAGTATCACGAGAAGCACCAACGACCCGCGATAGCGCTTGGCGTACGGGAGGATGCGCCGGAACGTACCGGCACGGACCTTCCGGCCCCGCGGTAAGTCGGGACCGCTGCGCATGCCCATCGGGCCGAGGCCTGGGCCGCCCATCATCGCCACGTAGCAAAACCTCGCTCTCGCGTTCGGGCCGGTCGCAGACGTCCGCTGGTGGGCCACCAGGCCGGTGGCGGGTACCGTCTCGTTCGCGCGAGCGTCGAATTTCGCCCGATGCTGGGCCCCGTCTCGCGTACTACAGTCCGGTGCGGGAGCCACTATCGCACCGGACAGGTGGGGGACGCCATGCTGTGCGATGGCGGCGTTCGACTGCGGGTGTGCGGCGGTTGGACGGTGGCGGTCACCGCTTGTCACACCGGCTTCCGCAGGCCAGAGTGACGGCCGGAGACGGCACCGGAACGAGTGCTCCGGCGGCGTCTGGTGCTGCCCACGTGCCGTACTTGCTGCGTTGCGGTCACAAGCTCACTTCCGACCGGCCTGCGAGCGGCTGGCCCGTTTCGGGGCAGTCCACATGGTGCTGACGACCCCGAACCGTTGAAATGGAGTGGGAAATGGCGAACGACCCTTCGACCGGACAGGGCACCGAGACCGCCGCGAATGACGTCGTCATCGTCGGCGGCGGTACCGCCGGTTGGATGACTGCCGCATACCTGACAGCCGCGTTCGGCGACCGAGTCAAGATCACGCTGGTCGAGTCGGCGAGCGTCGGCACCATCGGCGTAGGCGAGGCCACCTTCAGCGACATCCGGCACTTCTTCGAGTTCCTCGGCCTGGCCGAGCGGGACTGGATGCCGGCGTGCAACGCGACGTACAAGCTCGCGGTCCGCTTCCAGGACTGGCGCGAGCCAGGTCATCACTTCTACCACCCGTTCGAGCAGCTGCGCTCGGTGCTGGGCTTCCCGATGACCGACTGGTGGCTGCGCTACCCGACGACCAGCCGCTTCGACGTCGACTGCTTCGTCATGGCCTCGCTCTGCGACGCCGGGCGCAGCCCGCGGTACGCCGACGGCCGCCTGCTGGAGCAGGAGTTCGTGGAGAACGAGGAGATCCCCTCCACGATCGCCGAGTACCAGGGTGCCCAGTTCCCGTACGCCTACCACTTCGAGGCGCACCTGCTCGCGAAGTTCCTCACGCGCTACGCCACGCAGCGCGGCGTGCGGCACATCGTCGACAACGTGGTGGACGTCGCGCTCGACGAGCGCGGCTGGGTCTCGCACATCCAGACCGAGGAAAACGGCCAGATCGACGGCGGCGTCTTCGTGGACTGCACCGGCTTCCGCGCGCTGCTGCTGAACAAGGCGCTCGGCGAGCCGTTCGAGTCCTACCA
Source organism: Phytohabitans houttuyneae (assembly GCF_011764425.1). NCBI lineage: Bacteria > Bacillati > Actinomycetota > Actinomycetes > Micromonosporales > Micromonosporaceae > Phytohabitans > Phytohabitans houttuyneae. The sequence goes on along the minus strand of NZ_BLPF01000001.1, from coordinate 2,161,942 downwards.
GGACACCCTGCCCAACGACAGCGCGGTCGCGCTGCAGGTGCCGATGGACATGGACCGTGACCCGATCCGGCCGTGCACCACCGCCACCGCACAGGACGCCGGCTGGATCTGGACGATCCCGCTGATCAGCCGGATCGGCACCGGGTACGTCTACGCGCGCGACTACCTCGAGCCCGAGGAGGCCGAGCGCACGCTGCGCGAGTTCGTCGGCCCGGCCGCGAAGGACGCCACCGCCAACCACATCAGGATGCGCATCGGCCGCAGCCGCCGCTCCTGGGTCAACAACTGCGTGGCGATCGGCCTGTCCAGCGGCTTCGTGGAGCCCTTGGAGTCCACCGGCATCTTCTTCATCCACTACGCGATCGAGCAGCTGGTGAAGTACTTCCCCGGCCTCGACTGGGACCCGTCGCTGCGCACCCAGTACAACAACTCGATGAACCACGTCATGGACGGCGTTCGCGAGTTCCTCGTGCTGCACTACCGCGCGGCGAAGCGGCAGGACAACCAGTACTGGCGTGACACGAAGACCCGCGTGATCCCGGACTCGCTGGCCGAGCGCCTGGAGATGTGGGGGAGCAAGGTGCCGGACGCCAGCACGGTGTACTCGCGGTACCACGGGCTGCCGCCCTACTCGTACAACTGCATCCTGCTCGGCATGGGTGGCATCGACGTGAAGCCGTCGCCGGCGCTCAGCCTGGCCGACGAGAAGGCCGCGCTGGCCGAGTTCCAGCTCATCGCCGGCAAGGCGAAGGAGCTTGTGCAGAAGCTGCCGACGCAGAACGAGTACTTCAAGAGGATGCGCAACGAGATCTGAGCACTCGCATGGACGATCTGCGGGAGCGCGGGGAAGGACTGACGATGGACGTCGACTTCCGCGACATGATGGCGTCGTTCCCAACCGGGGTTTCGGTTGTCACGGCCCAGCATGCAAACGCGGCGCCGTGGGGCATGACCTGCTCGGCGCTGTGCAGCCTCAGCATGAACCCGTCGACCCTGCTCGTGTGCCTGCGTACGGAGAGCCCGACGCTACAGGCCGCGGTCAGGAGCGGCGGGTTCGCCGTCAACCTGCTCCACGGTGACGCGCAGGGGGTCGCCTCGCTCTTCGCCTCGGGCGCACCGGACCGGTTCGACCGCGTGCTCTGGCGCCCGACGCTCCACACGCGCAGCCCCGCGCTGGTCGAGGCGGCTCACGCCGTCGCCGACTGCGTCGTCGAACGCACCCACCCCGCTGGCGATCATGTGATCGTCATCGGGGCGGTGCGGTCGGTCGAGCGGCTGCGCAGTGACAGCGCCCTGCTGTACGGCTTCCGGCAGTACGGCCAGTGGTCCAGCACCGCACCGGCCATCGCCTGACGAACCTTCACCATCCGCGCGGCCGCGGCCGGGCACAAAAAATGCGTCCCGAGACAGCCGTCTCGGGACGCATTCGCTTTCGGGCTTACAGCTGCCGGATCCGCCAGAACGCGACGCCGGTGAGCACGAACCCCATGATGAGGAACGCACCGAACTCGGTCCACTGGAACGGCCAGTACCGGTCGGGAGTCTGCGCCTCGATCTCGAAGTGGAGGTTTTTGCCGCCGATGCACTGCTCCAGCGCGTCCCATGACGCGGCGGTGACCTCCGACTGGCCGGGAGCGTTCGTGCAGTCCTGCACGTCCGTGGCGCTGACCTGCTTGCCCCCCGAGGTCAGCAGCGGCGTGCGCTCGGTGAGCGTCAGCGAACCCGGAATGGAGTAGCCGGTAATCATCAACGGCTCGGCCGGGCTCACGCTCAACTGCCCACCGTTGAACCGCGTCTCCTGGTTGTAGGCCACCGTGATCGTGGCCGGCGGGCGCAGGTACGGGCGGGTGATCGTCGGAAGGAGCAGCTGCACGACGCCGACGATCAGGAGCGTGGCGGCCATGGCCGGGACCGTGCGGCGGATGAGCAGGCCGACGGTGAGGCCGAGAACGAAGGCGAACGTGATGTAGCCGAGTGGTGCGACGTTTCGGGTGGCGAAGGAGAGCGGGTCGAACCGGTTGCCCAGGGTCTGGTCGTACCGGCTGGCGGCCCACGTCAGCAGCAGCGACAAGGCGGCCGTGGTCACGATCGCGGTGAGGCCGACGACGGCGAGCTTGACGGCGAGCCAGTGCGTGCGGGTGATGGATTGGTTCCACACCAGACGGTGGGTGTTCGTCTCCAGCTCGCGGGTGATGAGCGGCGTGCCCCAGAAGACGCCGATGATGGCGGGCACCGCGATCAGGATGATGGCCGGGATGGTGACGAGGCTGCGGTAGTCCTGGATGAAGCGGTCTTTGGCGTCGTCGAGCTGGCAGCCGTTGGCGGCGAGGCAGCCGACGATGTCAGAGGTGTAGGCGCTGCGCATCGAGGTGCCGAGGTAGATCAGGTACGCCGTGAGGATCACCAGCAGCCCGACGGTCGCGAAGAACTGGGCGCGGAACTGCCGCCAGGTTAGCCAGGTCATCGCTGTGCCTCCATCGGGTGCGGCCAGCCGGTGTTGTACGGCTGCTGCTGGTAGTGGGTGGGTGTGGGGTTGGTGGCGCGGGTCATGTAGGCGAGGACCATGTCTTCGAGGTCGATGCGTTCGGTGTGGATGGTGTGGGGGATGGGTGTGGTGGTGGTGCGTCGGGCGATGAGGGTGGTGTGTCGGTTGGTGTGGTGGGTGGTGATGATGTCGAGTTGGGGTGGGAGGTGGTGGAGGTCGTGGGGGTGGTGGTGAGGCGGAAGTGGGTGGCGAGGAGGTCGTCGACTTCGCCGGCGAGTTGGACTTTGGCGGCGGCGAGGAGGATGAGGTAGTCGCAGACGCGTTCGAGGTCGGAGAGTAGGTGTGAGGAGAGGATGACGGTGACGTTGAGTTCGCTGACGAATTCCATGAGGTTTTGGAGGAATTGTCGGCGGGCGAGGGGGTCGAGGGCGGCGACGGGTTCGTCGAAGATGAGTAGGTCGGGTCGTTTGGCGGCGGCGAGGGCGAGGGCGAGTTGGGCGCGTTGGCCGCCGGAGAGTCGGCCGGCTTTGTGGTTGGGGTTGAGGCCGACTTGGTTGATGCGGCGTTGGGCGAGGTGGTGGTCCCAGGTTTTGTTGAGTTTGGCGCCGAGTTTGAGGTGGTCGGCGACGGTGAGGGTGGGGTAGACGGGGGTGTCTTGGGCGACGAAGCCGACGCGGGCGAGTTGGTGGGCGTTGGCGGCGGGTTTGTTGCCGAGGACGTGGATGGTGCCGTGGGTGGGTTTGTGCATGCCGGAGATGAGGCCGAGGAGGGTGGATTTTCCGGCGCCGTTGGGGCCGACGAGTCCGACGACGCGGCCGGCGGGGATGGTGAGGTTGGCCTCGATGAGGCCGGGGTGTTGTCCGTAGAGTTTGGTGAGTCCTTGGGTGTGGAGGACTGGGATCATGGGTGCACCCTCGCGGCCTTTCTCAGACACGAACACGGAAAAGGGGTCTGCTCCGGCCTGCGGTAATCCGCGCGGCGGCGGCACGCTGAGCACGCGCGGTGCCGGCTGAAGGGCCCCCGAGGCAAGAGGCATGACTGACGCAAACTGCGCTACCTGTATATAACTACGATACTAGTAGAATGACAAGGTGCACCTCGGCTGTCAAGGGCAGCCGCCGACCCTGGCGCACCGCGCCCGGCGCGAGCCCAGCCTGACCCCGACCGCGCCGCGTGCGCCCGCCGGTCGAGTGTCCACTTAGTCCAATGGCCAACCATCGCCGTAAAGCGGCACGATGCCAATGTCGGCCGGGATTCTGCTTGTTCGACTGAAGCGTCGCACCAGTTGCACAGCCCTTTTCGGGCCGGTGCCGATCCTGCGCTCACACCATCCCCGCACGCCATGGCGTGCGGGGATGGCCGTCGTACAAGATGGCCGCGAGTTTGATTGCCGCATGGCGTGGCCCAAGGACTGAGGAAGCGGAATGGCTGCTGCTGAGAACGTGCTCCGCGAACTGATGGCCGGACAGTTGGGCATCTGGAACGCTCAACAGCTCGAACCGGAGAGCCTGGCGTTCAACGTCAGCGAGTACGTGGAGCTCCGTGGCGAGTTCGACGTCGAGCTCTTCCAGGAGGCGCTGCGGCGGACGCTGGACCGGGCCGACGCGTTCCGCCTGCGCTTCACCGACTCCGGCGGCGGGCCCCGGCAGTACGTCGACCCAGCGGGGAGTGCCCCATCCGGGTCGTCGACGTCAGCGGCGAGGCCGACCCGCAGGCGGCCGCGGAGGAGCTGATGCGGGCCGACCGCGCCCAGCGGATCGACCTGACCGGCAGCGCGCTCTGCGTCCACATCGTCTTCGTGCTCGAGCCGCGGCGGCACTTCTGGTACCAGCGCCTGCACCACCTCGTCGTGGACGGCTACAGCCTCTCGCTCTTCACCTCGGCCGTGGCCGAAAACTACGACGCGCTGACCGAGGGCCGCTCGCCGGACGCCGAGCTGGAGCCGATCTCCGTCCTGCTCGACGCGGAGCGCGACTACCGGCAGTCGGCCGACTTCGCCGGCGACCGCGGCTTCTGGCTCGACACGCTTGCCGACCCGCCGGAGCCGGCGCGGCACGCCGGACGGCGCCGGTGGCTGCCGGACACGCTGACGCGGCACGCCCGGCCGCTGCTGCGCCAGGACGCCGCCGACCTCAGGACGACCGCCGCGCGGTACGGCACGAGCTTCGCCCAGCTGGCGATCGCGGCCGCCGCCGTGTACCGCCACCGGGTCACCGGCGCACGCGACATCGTCCTCGGCGTGCCGGCACTCGGCCGGGGCGACACCGACGAGCTCGCCGCCGTCGGCATGACCGCCAACGTACTGCCGCTGCGCCTCAGGATCGATCCGCGGCACACCCTCGCGGAAGTCGTGCGGCAGACCTCGCGGGTCGTGCGCGCGTCGATGCGGCACCAGCGGTACCGGTACGAGGACATGCTGCGCGACCTCAAGATCGTCGACGGCGCGCCGCTCTTCGACCTGAGCCTCAACATCATGGGATTCGAGTACCCGCAGCGGTTCGGCGCCTGCACGGCGGTCGCCCGCACCCTGTGGTCCGGGCCCACCCACGACCAGCGCATCAACGTCTACGACCGGCCGGGCACCGCCGAGATGGTCATCGAGGCCGAGGTCAACGACGACATCCACGAACCGGCCGCGGCGGAGGGCATCGCCGTGCGGTACCTGCGGGTGCTGCGCGCGTTCGCCGAGCTGGCGCCCGACGAGCCGGTGTCCCGGACGAGCCTGCTCAGCGTGGACGAGCGCCGCCGCGTGCTGGTCGGCTGGAACACGACCGGGTGGCCGACCGGGGGCGGCTCGATCGTCGAGCTGTTCGAGTCGCGGGTCGCCGCCGCGCCGGACGCCACCGCGGTCGTCGGCGACGGCGTCGAGCTGAGCTACGCCGACCTCGACGAGCGGGCCAACCGGATGGCTGGGTACCTGCGAGGGCTCGGCGTGGACGCGGAGTCGGTGGTCGCCGTCGCGCTGGAACGCGGGGTGGACCTCGTCGTCGCGCTCCTCGGCGTGCTCAAGGCCGGCGCCGCGTACCTGCCGATCGACCCTCGGTACCCCGCCGCCCGGATCGCCTTCATGATCGAGGACAGCGGCGCGAAGGTCCTGCTGACCGCCTCGGACGGCCCTGCCGCCGGGCCCTCGTCCGCCGTGATCCCCGTTCACATGGACAACCCGCTGGTGCGGACCGTCGTCGACAACCAGCCGGCCACCACGCCGGCGGTCAGCGTGTCGCCGGACGGCCTCGCGTACGTGATCTACACCTCCGGCTCCACCGGCACGCCGAAGGGCGTCGGCCTCAGCCACACCGGCGCGGTGAACCTGACCGCCACGCTCCAGCAGCGGTTCGGCGTCGGCCCCGGCGAGCGGGTGCTGCAGTTCGCGTCCATCGGCTTCGACGCCGCGACGTGGGAGGTGCTCTCCGCGCTGTGCACCGGGGCGGCGCTGGTCGTCGCGGACGCCGACGAGCTGCTGCCGGGTGCCGGCCTCGCCGAGGTGATCTCCCGGCACGGCGTGACGTACGCCGGACTGCCGCCCGCGGTGCTGTCCGCCATGGACACCGACGCCCTCGCCTCGGTGACCACGCTCGTATCGGCCGGTGAGGCGCTGGACGCCACGCTGATCGGGCGGCTGGCGCCGGGCCGGCAGATGTTCAACGGGTACGGGCCGAGCGAGACGACAGTCGCCGCCACGATCTCGCCGCGGCTCGTCGCCGGGGACGACCCCACGATCGGCACCCCGATCACCAACATGCGGGCCTTCGTGCTCGACGACCAGCTGAGCCCGGCGCCCGTTGGCGAGGCGGGCGAGCTGTACATGTCCGGTGCCGGGCTCGCGCGCGGGTACATCGGCCGGGCAGGGCTGACCGGGGCGCGCTTCGTGGCCTGCCCCTTCGGCTCCGGCGAACGCATGTACCGCACCGGCGACCGGGTCCGGTGGAACAAGGACGGCCAGCTCGTCTTCCTCGGCCGGGCCGACGACCAGGTGAAGATCCGCGGATTCCGGATCGAGCCCGGCGAGGTCGAAGCGGTCCTGCTCAGGCACCCCGGCGTCGCGCAGGCCGCGGTCCTCGTCAGGGAGGACGTACCCGGCGACAAGCGGCTCGTCGCCTACGTTGTGGGCGACGTCGAGGAGCAGGAGCTGCGGGCGTTCGCCGGCGAGCGGCTGCCCGAGCACATGGTGCCGGCCGCGATCGTCGTGCTGGCCGAGCTTCCGCTGACCCCGCACGGCAAGGTCGACCGCAAGGCCCTTCCCGCACCGCAGTACCGGACCGGCGGCGGCCGGGCGCCCGCCACCGCCCTGGAGGAGCGGCTGTGTGCGGAATTCGCGGACGCGCTGGGGCTCGACACGATCGGCGTGGAGGACAGCTTCTTCGCGCTCGGCGGCCACTCGCTGACCGCGACGCGACTGCTCGGCCGGATCCGGGCGACGACAGGAGCGGCGGTACCGCTGCGGACCCTCTTCGAAGCGCCCACGGTCGCCGAGCTCGCCGAGTGGATCGAGTCGCGCGGCGCCGGCGAGGCCCCGGCGGCCAGCCCGATCAGGCCGATGGCGCGCCCGGAACGGATCCCGCTCTCCTTCGCCCAGCAGCGGCTCTGGTTTCTCGGGCAGATCGAGGGGCCCAACCCCACCTACAACGCGCCGCTCGTGCTGAACATGTCCGGGCCCGTGGACACCGAGGCGCTCGACGCCGCGCTGCGGGACGTGATCGGCCGGCACGAGTCGCTGCGCACCGTCTTCCCGAGCCGCGAAGGCCAGGCGTACCAACGGATCCTGGAGCCGGCCGCGCTGGACTGGCGGTTGAGCGTCGAGCGGGTCGCGGCGTCCGATGTGGACGAAGCTGTGGCGCGGGTGACGCAGCACGCGTTCGACCTCTCGGCCGAGGTGCCGCTGCGGGCCTGGCTCTTCGAGAGCGGCGCGGACCAGCGCGTGCTGGTGCTGGTGATGCACCACATCGCGGGCGACGGCTGGTCGATGGGGCCGCTGAGCCGCGACCTGTCCGCGGCCTACACGGCGCGGACCCGTGGTGCGGCGCCGGCGTGGGAGCCGCTGCCGGTGCAGTACGCGGACTACGCCATGTGGCAGCGCGAGCTGCTCGGCGACGAAGGCGATCCGGAGAGCCTGCTGTCGAAGCAGGTCGGCTACTGGCGGCAGGCGTTGACCGGCGCGCCGGAGGAGCTGGCCCTGCCGCATGACCGGCCGCGTCCGCAGGTGGCGAGCCACCGTGGTTTCAGTGTGCCGCTGCAGGTGCCGGCCGAGGTGCATCAGCGGCTGGTGGATCTGGCGCGGGTCGAGGGCGTGACGCCGTTCATGGTGCTGCACGGGGCGCTGGCGGTGCTGCTGTCCCGGCTCGGCGCGGGTGTGGACGTGCCGATCGGTTCGGCTATCGCGGGCCGTACCGACGAGGCTGTCGACGATCTGGTCGGGTGCTTCGTGAACACGTTGGTGATCCGTACGGACCTGTCGGGTGATCCGGAGTTCCGGCAGGTGCTGTCGCGGGTGCGGGAGACGACGCTGAGTGGGCTGGCGCATCAGGATGTGCCGTTCGAGCGGCTTGTCGAGGAGCTGGCGCCGGCCCGGTCGCTCGCCCGCCACCCGCTCTTCCAGGTGGTGCTGACGGTCTTCGACCCGGACGAGATCACCCTCGACCTGGCGGGCGTCACCCTCGAACCGCGTGCCACCTCGCGGGCCGCCGCGAAGTTCGACCTGGACGTGCTGGTGGGGGAGGTGTTCGACACTGAAGGGCGGCCGGCTGGGCTGCGTGGCTCGGTGACGGTGGCGGCGGACCTGTTCGACGCCGCGGCGGCGGAGCGGTTCGCCGGCTGGTTCGGCCGGGTGCTCGACGTCGTGACGGCCTCGGCCGGCGTACGGGTACACGCCGTCGACGTGGTCGATCCGGCGGAGCGGGTGCGGGTCGTGTCCGGCTGGAACGACACGGTCGTGGCCGTGCCGGACGAGTCGGTGACCGCGCTGTTCGAGCGGCGGGTGGCGGCGAGCCCGGATGCGGTGGCGGTGGTCGCCGACGGTACTGAGCTGACCTACCGGGAGCTGGACGCGGCGGCGAACCGGCTCGGCCATTACCTGCGCCAGCAGGGTGTGGGTGCCGAGTCGGTGGTCGGTCTCTGCCTGCCCCGCGGCGTGGAGATGATCACGGGGATTCTCGGCGTGTGGAAGGCCGGCGCGGCGTATCTGCCCGTGGACGCGACGCTGCCGGTGGACCGGATCGCGTTCATGGCCGCGGACAGCAAGGCCACGATGCTGCTGGGCACCGAGGATGTGATCGGTGATCTGCCGGCGGGTCGGGTGCGGTTGGTGGCGATCGACTCTCCGCTGGTGGAGATGATGATCAACGCGAGCCCGGCCACCCCGGTCGGCGTGCGCACGGACCCGAACAACCTCGCCTACATCATCTACACGTCCGGTTCGACTGGCACGCCGAAGGGTGTCGCGGTCACCCACGGCTCGCTGACCAACTATGTGTCGAGCGTGTCAGACCGTCTGGAGTGGACCGGCCAGGACGCCCGCTACGCCCTGCTGCAAGCGCAGGTGACGGATCTCGGCAACACGGTGGTCTTCATCAGCCTCGCGACCGGCGGTCAGCTGCACATCCTCGACGAGGACGCGGTGGTGGATCCGGTGGCGGTCGCGAGCTACCTCAGCGACCAGCGGATCGACTACGTGAAGGCTGTTCCGTCCCACCTTGCCGCGCTGTCGGCGGGCGCCGGGATGGCGGGCGTACTCCCGGCCCGGTCCCTGGTGTTGGGTGGTGAGGCCGCGCCGATTGCTTGGCTGCGGGAGCTGGTCGCCGCGGCCGGCGGCCGGAAGGTGTTCAACCACTACGGCCCGACCGAGACCACGATCGGTGTCGCCACCACACAACTGACCCCGGACCTCGTGGACGGGGGCGTGGTCCCGGTCGGCTCCCCGATCGGCAACACCCGTCTGTACGTCCTCGACGACGGGCTGCGGCCCGTGCCGGTCGGTGTGCCCGGTGAGCTGTACGTCGCCGGCGCCGGCGTGGCTCGCGGCTACGTGCGCCAGGCCGGCCTGACCGGCTCCCGGTTCGTCGCGTGCCCGTTCGGCAGCGGCGAGCGCATGTACCGCACCGGCGACCGTGCCAAGTGGACCGCCGGCGGCAACGTCGTCTTCCTCGGCCGCGCCGACGAGCAAGTCAAGATCCGCGGCTTCCGCATCGAACCGGGCGAGATCGAAACGGTCCTGCAAACCCACCCGGCGGTCGCCCAGGCTGTGGTGGTGGCCCGCGAAGACAGCGCGGGTGACAAGCGACTCGTCGCCTACGTCGTGCCGGACGACCTGGACGAGCCGGGCTTCACCGACGCCGACGTGAAAGCCTTCGTCGGGCAGCGGCTGCCGGAGTACATGGTCCCCGCCGCCGTTGTGACCCTGTCCGATCTGCCCCTCACGCCGAACGGCAAGCTCGACCGCAAGGCGCTGCCCGCCCCGACTACGCGACCGGTGCCAGCGGTGGACGCCGCGCGGGGACGGTGCGCGAAGAGCTGCTGTGCGCCGCGTTCGCGCAGGTGCTCGGCGTCGACTCGGTCGGCGTCGACGACAGCTTTTTCGACCTCGGTGGACACTCGCTGCTTGCGGTGCGGCTCACCTCCCAGATCCGGGCGGTACTCGGCGTCGAGATCGAGATCCGCACCCTCTTCGAGACGCCCACCCCGGCTGGCCTCGCGGCGCTGCTGGACGAGGCGGAGACCGATCGGGTACGCCCGGCGCTGCGCGCGGGTGACCGTCCCCAGCTTGTACCGCTCTCGTTCGCCCAGCGGCGGCTGTGGTTCCTGGCGCAGCTCGAAGGCCCCAGCCCGACCTACAACCTCCCGATCGTCGTCCGCCTCACCGGCGCCGTGGACACCGTCGCGCTCGACGCCGCGCTGCAGGACGTGATCGGCCGGCACGAGTCGCTGCGCACGGTCTTCCCCACCCAGGAGGGTGAGCCGTACCAGCGGATCCTGGAGCCGGCGGACCTTGACTGGCGGCTGGAGGTCGAGCGGGTCGGTGCGTCCGATGTGGACGCCGCGGTGGCGCGGGCGACGCAGCACGCGTTCGACCTCTCGGTCGAGGTGCCGGTGCGGGCCTGGCTGTTCGACAGCGGCGCGGACGAGGGTGTCCTCGTGCTCGTCGTCCACCACATCGCGGGCGACGGCTGGTCGATGGGGCCGCTGAGCCGCGACCTGTCCGCCGCCTACGCCGCCCGCATCCGTGGTGTGGCGCCGGCGTGGGAGCCGCTGCCGGTGCAGTACGCGGACTACACGCTGTGGCAGCGCGAGCTGCTCGGCGACGAAGGCGATCCGGAGAGCCTGCTGGCGGCCCAGATCGGCTACTGGCGGCAGGCCCTGGCCGGGATGTCCGACGAGCTGGCGCTCCCGCATGACCGGCCGCGCCCGCAGGTGGCGAGCCACCGTGGGTTCAGCGTGCCGTTGCAGGTGCCGGCCGAGGTACATCAGCGGCTCGTGGATCTGGCGCGGGTCGAGGGCGTGACGCCGTTCATGGTGCTGCACGGCGCGGTGGCCGTGCTGCTGTCCCGCGTGGGCGCCGGCGACGACGTGCCGATCGGTTCGGCCATCGCGGGCCGCACCGACGGCGCCGTCGACGACCTGGTGGGTTGCTTCGTGAACACGCTGGTGATCCGTACGGACCTGTCGGGTGATCCGGAGTTCCGGCAGGTGCTGTCGCGGGTGCGGGAGACGACGCTGAGCGGGTTGGCGCATCAGGATGTGCCGTTCGAGCGGCTTGTCGAGGAGCTGGCACCGGCCCGATCGCGGGCCCGGCACCCGCTCTTCCAGGTCGTCCTCACGATGCTGAACCCCGCCTCCACCACCCAGACCGGCGTCGACGTGCTGGACCTGACCGGCGTCGAGGCGCAGGCGGTCTTCGCCGGCAAGCCGGCCGCGAAGTTCGACCTGGACGTGCTGGTGGGGGAGGTGTTCGACGGCGAGGGGCGGCCGGCCGGGCTGCGTGGCTCGGTGACGGTGGCGGCGGACCTGTTCGACGCCGATGCGGCGGAGCGGTTCGCCGGCTGGCTGGGGCGCGTGCTCGACGTCGTGACAAGGTCGGCCGAGGTGCGGGTACACGCCGTCGACGTGCTCGGCGAGACCGAGCGGACCAGCGTCGTGTCCGCTTGGAACGACACCTCGGCCGCCGTGCCGGACGAGTCGGTGACCGCGCTGTTCGAGCGGCGGGTGGCGGCGAGCCCGGATGCGGTGGCGGTGGTCGCCGACGGCGTCGAGCTGACCTACCGGGAGCTGGACGCGGCGGCGAACCGGCTCGGTCATTACCTGCGCCAGCAGGGTGTGGGTGCCGAGTCGGTGGTCGGTCTCTGCCTGCCCCGCGGCGTGGAGATGATCACGGGGATTCTCGGCGTGTGGAAGGCCGGCGCGGCCTATCTCCCGGTGGACGCCACGCTGCCGGTGGACCGCATCGCGTTCATGGCCGCGGACAGCAAGGCCACGATGCTGCTGGGCACCGAGGACGTGATCGGCGATCTGCCGGCGGGTCGGGTGCGTCTGGTGGCGATCGACTCTCCGCTGGTGGAGATGATGATCAACGCGAGCCCGGACACCCCGGTCGGCGTGACGCCGAATGCGGGCAACCTCGCCTACGTCATCTACACCTCGGGCTCGACCGGCACGCCGAAGGGTGTCGCGGTCACCCACGGCTCGCTGACCAACTATGTGTCGAGCGTGTCGGACCGTCTGGAGTGGACCGGCCAGGACGCCCGCTACGCACTGCTGCAAGCCCAGGTGACAGACCTCGGCAACACGGTGGTCTTCATCAGCCTCGCGACCGGCGGTCAGCTGCACATCCTCGACGAGCGGGCGGTCGTGGACCCGGCGGCGGTATCTCGATACCTGGCCGAGCACCGCATCGACTACGTAAAGGCTGTCCCGTCCCATCTCGCCGCGCTGTCCAGCGGCTCCGATGTCGCCGGAGTGCTGCCGGCCCGGTCCCTGGTCCTGGGTGGTGAGGCAGCGCCGATTGCTTGGCTGCGGGAGCTGGTGGCCGCGGCGGATCAGAACGGCCGGAAGGTGTTCAACCACTACGGTCCGACCGAGACCACGATCGGTGTCGCCACCACACAGCTGACCGCAGACGCCGTGGAGGGCGGCGTGGTCCCGGTCGGCTCCCCGATCGGGAACACCCGTCTGTACGTCCTTGACGACGGGCTGCGGCCCGTGCCGGTCGGTGTGCCCGGTGAGCTGTACGTCGCCGGTGCCGGTGTGGCCCGCGGCTACGTGCGCCAGGCGGGCCTGACCGGTGCCCGGTTCGTCGCGTGCCCGTTCGGCAGCGGCGAGCGGATGTACCGCACCGGCGACCGTGCCAAGTGGACCGCCGGTGGCAACGTCGTCTTCCTCGGCCGCGCCGACGAGCAAGTCAAGATCCGCGGCTTCCGCATCGAACCGGGCGAGATCGAAACGGTCCTGCAAACCCACCCGGCCGTCGCCCAGGCTGTCGTGGTGGCCCGCGAAGACAGCACCGGCGACCGGCGACTCGTCGCCTACGTCGTGCCGGACGAGCCCGAGGACGCGGATGGCGAGCTGCCCACGTCACTGCGCAAGTACGCCGCCCAGCGCCTGCCCGACTACATGGTGCCGGCCGCGGTCGTCGTGCTGCTCGAGCTGCCCCTCACGCCAAACGGCAAGCTCGACCGCAAGGCCCTGCCCGCGCCCGACGCCGCGGTGGCCGCCGGGCCGAGGCGGGAGCCGGCCAACCGCACGGAGGAGCTGCTCTGCGGCGCATTCGCCCAGGTACTCGGCCTTGACTCGGTCGGCGTGGACGACAACTTCTTCGACCTCGGCGGCCACTCGCTGCTCGCCGTCCGGCTCACCTCCCGGATCCGGTCGGCCCTCGGCGTCGAGGTCGAGGTCCGCGAGCTCTTCGACGCGCCCACGGTGGCCGAGCTCGCCGGCGCGCTGCCGACGACGAAGTCGGAGCGCCCCGCCCTGCGCCCGATGCGGAGGGATTCCTGACCCTTCGACCCGAAGAAGCTTTGAGCTACCGCGACGTCCGCGATGGTCCGGACCGTTGCTCCCGCGGCCTCACCCTCCGCGTTTGCAGAACCAACCCCCGCCGGGGTTGGGCCGCGGGACGCTCTCAAGCTGGTAGCAGCAATGCGCCCAGCCTTCGAGGGGAACGCTCACAGCGCGGGTGTCGGCGGTTGTCGCAGGGCCCGAGGCGGGCCCTGGGGCCAGGATGCGCGCGGCGTGGGGGCGCTGGCCGCAGGCGCTGGCTTCGGTGTAGAGGGCCCCGGCGTTCTTCGGCACAGAGCAAGGGCCGGCCTCAAACCGCGTCGAGCGGTTGGGGTGGCGCCGTCGGTGCCGGAGCTGCCGGTGGCCTACGGGGCGCCGGTGTCGGGGTCCGTTCGGTTCGCCGGCTGATCCGTATCCGGTGTCGAGTCGATGGACCGCGCCGCGGAGTTGTTGTCGACGGCCCAGCCGAAACGCGGCCACGCGGACCTGTCGCATCCGGCGGCCGAGAGTGCGACGCCGGCCAGCCCGGCCAGCGACGCGGCGGTGGGGAAGCGGCCGCGAGCGCCGGTGGCGGTGACGGGTATAGCCGGGCTGTCGACTGGGCGCATTGCTGCTACCAGCTTGAGAGGGTCCCGCTTCCTCCCGCCCCATCCCTAGGGTCCGAGCCCAGCCGCGGACTGGGGCGTCAGGGTGGCCGCGCTACGGCGGAGGGTGAGGCCGCGGGAGCCTCAAGGAAGACGCGGCGTCAGTTTTTGTCGAGGAACTCGATGATGGCGGCGTTCACCTCGTCGGGGCGCTCCAGGTAGCCCAGGTGGCCGCAGCGGGGGATCTCCACGAAGTCGCAGTTGGGAATGGCGTCCGCGGCCTCGGCGGCCAAGTGTGACGGGGTGATCAGGTCGTCGGCGAAGCCGATGACGCGGCAAGGAGCGGAAATCGTGCGGAGGGCGTCGCGGCGGTCCTGGAGGAGGTCGACCCACACCTGGCCGCTGGCCGTGGTGCTCGCCTCGCCCGCGAGCTCGAAGACCTCCAGCCACCCGGCGATGGCGTCGTCGTTGTTGAGGGTTGTCGGCGACAGCATCTTCATGACCGTCTCGACGGCCTCGTACTTCGCCGGCAGCTTGATCCCGCTCTCGATCAGGGCGCGGTCGGCGGCGGCCTGAGCCAGACGGACGGCGTCCGCCCGGGCTCGTGTGGCCATCAGCACCGCGCAGCGGACCAGGTCGGGCCAGCCGATCGCCAGCTCCTGCGCGATCATCGCGCCCATCGACGTGCCGACGATCCGGCAGGGGGCGAGGTCGAGCTCCTCGATGAGGGCCTTGGTGTCGGCGACCAGCTCGGGGAGCGTGTACTTTCCGGGCGGCGCGTCCGACGGCGGGATGCCGCGGTTGTCGAATACGACGGTCTCGTATCCCGCCTTGTGCAGCGCGGGTGTCTGATGCAACGTCCAGACGTGACCCGCGGCCGACGATCCCATGATGAGCAGGACGGGTTCGCCGCTACCGGAGCGCTGATAGGAGAGCTGGATGCCGTTGGCGGCCAGGTACGGCACGTGAATCCTCCGAATAGGACGGTCCGCGAGAGGCGCGGCCGGAGAGTGGAGCGTGTTTCACTATCGCATCGTGGGGCGCGACACCGTCAACACCGCGGAAGCGCACGAACCTATCCCAGCCTGTGCGACTGAGTCACCGCTTCGGTTGTACATCGATTGCGCCCGCCGCATCACCCTGTGACGCTGGCGGAACATCCAACAAATCCAACGCCATCGCGTCCACAGGGGAGGGCAGCCAGATGGTGCGGCTGACCCGACCCCCGCTCGCGGGCACCACCGCGGTCCGCGGCTCGGTCAACGGGTGCCCCACCTTCCGGCTCACGGTCCGCAGCCTCCAGAGGATCAGTCCGCGCGTCACCCGCATGGTGGCCGGTGGTCCGGGGCTGTCGGCCTTCCAGGAGAACGGGTGTACCGACGCTCACGTCCGGATCCTCTTTCCCCGGGCGGGCGTCACGTACCCGGACGACTTCGACATGCGGTGGATCCTCGCCCGGCTGCCGCGCGAGCACTGGCCGCGCACCCGCACCTACACCGTGCGGTACGTCGACTGGCTGGCCGGCGAGCTCGCCATCGACTTCTTCGACCACGGCCGCCCCGGCCTGGCGCGGTCGTGGCTCGCGAGCGTCGAGCCCGGCGACGACGTGCTCATGCAGGGGCCGGGCGGGCGGTACCGGCCGAACGAGCACGCCGACTGGCACCTGTTCGTCGGCGATCAGGTGGCGCTGCCCGCGATAGCCGCGGCGCTGGAGGCCCTCGACATCGGCGCGCGGGCCCGCGTGGTCCTCGACGTCACCGACGCCGCCGACCACCAGCCGCTGGTGAGCGCCGCCGACCTGGACGTCACCTGGCTGCACCGGGCCGAGGGCGACGACGTCGTCCGTACCGTCGAGCGGATGCGCTTCGGCGACGGGGAGGTCGACGCGTTCGTGCACTGCGAGGCCAGGGCGACCCACCTGCTGCGCCGGCACCTCTTCAAGGAGCGCGGCCTGCGCAAGGACCAGCTGTCGATCTCCGGCTACTGGCGCCTCGGCATGAACGACGAGGCGTGGCGGGCGTGGAAAGCGGCCCACCCGGTCGACGACGCCCCGCCGGCGCCTCGCAGCGGGATTCACCAGTGAGACAAGTAGGAGGCGGTGCATGAGCATCCAGACCCTCGCCGACGTAGCCAGGCTGGCCGAGTCGCGACTCGAGCCGGCGATCTGGGACTACATCGAGGGCGGAGCGGGGCAGGAGCGCACCCTCGCCGCCAACCGCGCCGCCTTCGACCGGTTCTGGCTGCGCCCGACCGCGCTCCGGGCCGCCGGCACGCCGCGCACCGACACCACGATCCTCGGCCGGCGGTGGGCCGCGCCGTTCGGCGTCGCCCCGCTGGAGTACCAGACGCTGCTGCACCCGGACGGTGAGCTCGCGACCGTGCGCGCCGCCGCTGCCGCGGGCCTCCCGGTCGTGGTGAGCGCGTTCGCCGGGCGCACGTTCGAGGAGCTCGCCGAGGCGGCCGGCGCGCCGCTGTGGGCGCAGGTGTACTGCTTCCGCGACCGCGGGATCACGCGGGACCTTGTGGCACGTGCGCAGGCCGCGGGCTTCGGGGCACTGGTGCTCACCGTGGACACGCCGCACCCGGGCCGGCGGCTGCGCGACGAGCGCAACGGGTTCACGCTCCCCGCGGGCGTGCGAGCGGCAAACCTTCCCGGCGGGGCCGACCTCGACCCGGCGCTCGACTGGTCGTTCGTGGAGTGGCTGCGTGCGGAAAGCTCGCTGCCCGTCGTGGTGAAGGGCGTCCTCAGCGGGGCCGACGCGCTCGAAGCGACAAAGGCCGGCGCGCAGGGTGTCGTGGTGTCCAACCACGGCGGCCGCCAGCTCGACGGTGCGCCGCCGGCACTCGACGTGCTGCCCGAGGTCGCCGCCGCGGTGGCGGGGACCTGCGCGGTCCTCGTCGACGGCGGGGTGCGCCGCGGCACCGACGTGCTGGCCGCGCTCGCGCTCGGCGCGGACGGCGTGCTGCTCGGCCGCCCGGTGCTGCACGGGCTCGCGATCGGAGACCAGGCCGGCGTCGCCCAGGTCCTCGACATCGTGCGGGAGGAGCTGGTCGAGGCCATGTCGCTCGCCGGGGTCAAGGACGTGGCCGCGGCCGGCCCGGACCTGGTGACGCCCGTCGAGCCGGCCAGCGGCGGCATCGCGCTGCGCCGGTCGGAGCTGCACGCCAGCCTGTCCGACCCGGTCATGGACACGATGAACTTCTTGAACGAGATCGCGATGCGCTACCCCGAGGCGATCTCGTTCGCGCCGGGGCGTCCCAACGACGAGTTCTTCTCGACCGAGCAGATCTTCGACCACATCAGGCGGTACCTCAAGCACCTCGAGGACGAGGGGCGTACACCCCAGCAGATCCGCAGCGCGATGTACCAGTACGGCCCGACGGCCGGGCAGATCCGCGAGCTGATCGCCGACACGCTGCGGCGCGACGAAGGCATCGACGTGGCGGCCGAGTCCATTGTGGTGACCGTGGGCGCGCAGGAGGCGATGCTTCTCACGCTGCGCGCGCTGTTCTCCGAACCGCGCGACGTGCTGCTCGTGTCCAGCCCCTGCTACGTCGGCATCAGCGGGGTGGCGCGGCTGCTCGACATCGAGGTGGTGCCCGTCCTGGAACGGGCGGACGGGCTCGACCCCGCCGACGTGGCCGAGACGATCGCGGCGCAGGTGGCGCGGGGTCGCCGCCCGAAGGCGCTCTACGTCATCCCGGACCACTCCAACCCGGCCGGTACCACGATGCGGCTGCAGGCGCGGCGGGTGCTGCTCGACATCGCCGCGCAGGCCGGCGTCCTGGTGCTGGAAGACAGCCCGTACCGGCTGGTGAGTCCTGGCGCGCAGCTGCCGACGCTCAAGTCGCTGGACACGCGGCGGCAGGTCGTTCACCTCGGCTCGTTCTCGAAGACGATCTTCCCGGGCGCGAGGGTGGGTTTCGTCGTCGCCGACCAGCCGGTGGTCGACGACGACGGTCGGGCGGGCCTGCTCGCCGGCGAGCTGACCAGGATCAAGAGCATGGTGACGGTGAACACCTCGTCGCTGAGCCAGGCGGCGGTCGCGGGCGCGCTCCTCGCCGCGGACAGCAGCCTCACCGCCCTCAACGCCGGACCGGCCACCCACTACGGCGAGTCGATGCGCCTGATGCTGGAGCAGCTCGACGAGCGGTTTCCGCCGGCCATCCGCACCGAGCTGGGCGTCACCTGGAACAGGCCGAGCGGCGGCTTCTTCCTGAGCGTCTCCGTACCCTTCCGCGCCGACAACGCGGCCCTGGTGCGTTCCGCAGAAGAGTTCGGAGTGCTGTGGACGCCGATGTCCTACTTCCATCCCGGTGGCGGGGGCGAGCGGGGCATCCGGCTGTCGACCAGCTACCTCACCGGCGCGCAGATTGCGGAGGGGACCGCTCGCCTGGCCCGGTTCATCAACGCCCAGATCGCCATGAGCCAGTAATCTCCAGTCGACGCAGGGCTAACCAAACCATAACCAAGCGTGTCGGCTTGGCATTTGCTTGAGGCTGCAATAGATTCACGGGCAGTGCAAAGATCTGCTGCTCCAGGGCAGGGAAATCGTATTCTCGTTAGCTTTGCCGAAAAGTGACAATCGATGTCCATGGGGTCGCGCGGGGGAGTCTCCGCCGCCAGTGGAGCGAGATATGACGACGGAGGGTTACGTCGCGCCGCCTACCGGGCCGGCTCGCTTGACCCGCCCTGGTGAAACAGGCGCCCTGTTGGGTAAGATCGCCTCCTACGTTCGTATGACTGCGTGATGGCGCAGTCGCCCCAATGCAGTGCAAATCGGCACCAAACCCGCTATTGGCGAACGCAAGTTCCCCTCGCATCCGCCCCTCGCATCGATGTTCGAGTGCGTAAAGTGCGCGGTCGCACACGTGTGTCCCCGTCGGCTAGCTTCGCAGTCATTACGGGCATCGATCTTCTTGGCGGCTGTGAGCGCGAAAAGCGATTGGTCTTCGCGTTTTGCCAGGAGTTGCACGCAAACGGGGGAGGACGACAGGCGTGGAACAAGCGAGTTTGGTCGGGACGGTCCTGGACCAACCCAAACCAGCGGTGTGGAGAAGTTCGTCGGTATTGATCCAGGCAACACCCGCGGAGACTGTGGAAACAGAATGGGTGCCGGTCAAAACCATCCTGCCGGCGAATTCGCCGCGGCAGGCGGGGGAGGATATTGAGCATACTCGTATGTTGGCGAGTGTGGATCAGCGGTTGCCTCCGATTATTGTGCATCGTTCTTCGATGCGGGTGATTGATGGTAATCATCGGCTTGGTGCTGCGTTGTTGCGTGGTGACGAGTTGATTGAGGTTCGGTTTTTTGATGGTTCGGAGCAGGAAGCGTTTGTGCTTGCGGTGCAGACGAATATTGCTCATGGGTTGCCGTTGTCGTTGGCGGATCGGACGCGGGCTGCGGAGCGGATTATTGCGTCGCATCCGAATTGGTCGGATCGGGCGATTGCGTCGGTGACGGGGTTGGGTGCGCGGACGGTGGGGAATGTTCGTCGTCGTTCGTTGGGTGGTGGGGATGGTGAGGTGCGGGCGCGGACTGGTCGGGATGGTCGGGTGCGTCCGTTGGATAATGCTGAGGGTCGGTTGAGGGCTTCGGCGATTATTCGTGAGCGGCCGGGTGCGTCGTTGCGTGAGGTGGCGCGGGAGGCGGGGGTGTCGCCGTCGACGGTGCGGGATGTGCGGAAGCGGATTGAGCGTGGTGAGGATCCGGTGCCGTCGGTGCGTCGTGGGCGTGGTGATGGTTCGGGTGTGAAGTCGTTTGGTGTGGGTGGTGTTGAGGGTCCGCGGTTGGCTTCGATGTTGCGTGGGTTGCAGAGTGATCCGTCGTTGCGGTTTACGGAGTCTGGTCGGATGTTGTTGCGGTGGATTTTTTCGCGTGCGATCCGGTCGGATGAGCGGCTTGATGTGGTGGGTAAGGTGCCTCCACACTGCACGTACATAGTCGCTAACGTGGCTCGGGTTTGTGCGGATGAGTGGTTGCAGCTGGCCAACGAACTCGAGCAACGCACCGCCGAAACGGCCTGATTGGCGCCGTTGCCCGCTCAGCTCCCGCGCGCTGTGTCGCGTGGGCCAAACGACGACGGCACGGGACAGCGTCCGCTGTCCCGTGCCGGTATCCCTACCCATGTCCGAACGACGCAGAAAGGCGGTCGACATGACCACGGTAGTGTTCCGTCCGCGCAGCAAACCCCGTATGTGGGGGTGGACGTTCCGATGACACTGACCCTCAACGCCCCGGCGCCCCACGCCCTCAGTGCGGCCCGGCACGAGACGGTCGTCCCGGACGCGCAGATCATCGGCGTCGGCACGGCTGTCACCGACATGTCGTACACGCAGCAGGAGCTGCTCGACATGTTCCGGATCGCCGACCCGAAGGTGCGTTCGGTGTTCGGCAACAGCGCCATCGAGCGGCGGCACCTGACGGTGCCGCCGCTCAATGCTGACGGCACCTTCGCCGAGGAGCGGCAGGGTGCGTTGCTGCAGAAGCACAAGAAGCTCGCGGTCGAGATGGGCGCCGACGCGCTGCGGGCGTCGCTGGCGGACGCGGGCATCACGCTGTCGGCCATCGACTACCTGTGCTGCGTGACGTCCACCGGCTTCCTCACGCCGGGCCTGACCGCGCTGCTCATCCGCGAGCTCGGCATCGACCCGAGCTGCCACCGCGCCGACGTCGTCGGCATGGGCTGCAACGCCGGCCTCAACGGGCTCAACGCGACCGCCAACTGGGCGAAGGCCAACCCGGGCCGCGTGGCCGTCATGGTGTGCGCGGAAGCGTGCTCCGCGGCGTACGTGATGGACTCGACGATGCGCACCGCGGTGGTCAACAGCCTCTTCGGCGACGGCGCGGCGGCCATCGCGCTGATGGCGCCCGCGACCGGCGGCGAGGCCGCTTTCGACGGCCCGCGCGTGCTGTCGTTCGCCAGCCACATCATCACCGACGCGTTCGACGCGATGCGCTACGACTGGGACGACGAGCAGAACAAGTTCAGCTTCTTCCTCGACCCCGAGATCCCGTATGTGGTGGGCGCGCACGCGGAGCAGGTCGTGGACCGCCTGCTGTCCGGTGCCGGCCTGCGCCGCGGCGCCGTCAAGCACTGGCTGGTCCACTCCGGCGGCAAGAAGGTCATCGACGCGGTGCGGGTGAACCTGGGGCTGACCCGGCACGACCTGCGGCACACGACCGGTGTGCTGCGCGACTACGGCAACCTGTCCAGCGGCTCGTTCCTCTTCTCCTACCAGCGCCTGCTGCGCGAGCGGATCGTGGCGCCGGGGGACTACGGCGTACTGATGACGATGGGACCGGGCTCCACAATCGAGACGGTGCTGGTGCAGTGGTGAACGGGGGGAGCAACATGTTCACCGACGTGAGCGTGTCGGGCGACGGCGATGTTCTGGTGGTCCGGATCGACGGCGCGGACGGGCGGCTGGTCGACCACACCGCCGCCGTCGCCGCGGCCTGCGACCGGGCGGAAGACCTCGATGGCAAGGCCATCGTGGTGGTGCAGGCGGCCGGTGCGCCCGCGGGGGCGCGTGCCGGCGGGCTGACGGTCAAGCTCGTGAGCAAATGGGAGCAGGCGCTGCGCCGCCTGGAGCGGCTTCCGGCCGCCACGATCGCGGTGGCCACCGGCGACTGCGGCGGGGCCGCGCTGGACGCGCTGCTCGTGACCGACCTGCGGATCGCCGGCGAGTCGGCCCGGCTGGTGCTCTCGACCGAGGGCGACCTCATGTGGCCGGGGATGTCGCTCTACCGGCTGTCCCGCCAGCTGCCGGCCGGCGTGGTCCGCCGGGCGGCGCTGTTCGGCGGTGCGCTGACCGCTAACGAGGCGCGCGACCTGCACCTCGTGCACGAGGTGAGCGGTGATCCCTCCGCGGCTCTCGCGGCGGCCGTCCGCCGCGTCGCGGCCGGCTCCGGGACCGAGCTGGCCGTGCGCCGGCAGCTCACCTCGGAGGCACAGAGCGTCGGCTACGAGGACGCGCTGGGCGTGCACCTGGCCGCCTGCGACCGGGCGCTGCGGCGGGCCGCCGCCGAGGCGACACCGGCCTGACCCGAAAACGCGATCGGCCCGACCACCGCGGTCGGGCCGATTGTCGTTGCTCCATTTTGGACAAAGGCAGAGGTGAGCTACCGCGACGCCCGTCGTGGTCCGGACCGTCGCTCCCGCGGCCTCACCCGCCGCGGGGGTCGGGCTTCAAAAACCGTTGGGCTTGTCGCGCGGGCCCGGCAGCGGAGGTCGGGGATTTCGGCGAGCGCCGGCTCGCCGCCGACCTCCGCGGTGCCCGCGCGGGCAATCTGCCTTTTGAGACCGGAGTTGGTTATCCGACGCGGACCGGCGAGCCGGTCGTGAGGGCGGTCCGGTCCACCTTTCCGTTGGAGGTGCGGGGCAGCTCGGGGACGAGTCGCAGCGCGTCGATCACCATGTAGCCGGGAAGGTGGGCGACGCAGTGCGCCTTCAGCCCGAGGAGCGTGGGGCGCTGGCCGTCGGCCGCGACGACGACGGCGAGGATGCGGGCCTCGAGGCCGGTGCCGACCACGACGACCGCGGCCGTGGCGACCGCGGGATGCGTGGCGAGGACCGTCTCGATCTCGCCGGGCTCCACGCGGTGGCCGCGCACTTTGATCATCTGGTCGCGGCGCCCGGCGTACTCGAAGTTGCCGTCGGGATCGACCCGGCCCAGATCGCCGGTGCGGTAGGGCCCTTCGTGGCGGGGCTGGCCCCAGTAGCCGAGCATGACCGTGGGCCCCTCCACGACGATCTCGCCGATCTCGGCGCCGGGCGGGTCGAGCCACACCCGGTCGGAGCTGCACGCCTTTCCGATCGGCAGCGGCCGGGTCGCGGCCAGGTCCCGCTCCGTCATCTCGTAGGACGTGCAGACGTTCGTCTCCGTCGGCCCGTACCAGTTGAACATCCGGACCGAGGGCCACGCGGCCCGCAGGCGCTGCGCGTCGGCGAGCGGAAACGGTTCGCCGGCGAACACGCAGACCCGCAACGAGGCCGGTACGCCGCGGTCGAGCATCCCGCCGTCGTTCATCATCAGCTGGAGCGCCGACGGCACCGAGTACCAGACCGTGATGCCGCGGTCGAACAGGAACTCGGTGAGGGCCTCCGGCGCGTACGCGAACGCCGCCGGCACCAGGTCGACGCACGCTCCAGAGTGGAACGCGCCGTACATGTCGAAGACCGACAGGTCGAAGTTGAAGGGCGCGTGGTTGGCGAGCCGGTCGCCGGCGACAAGGCCGGTCTCGTCCGCGGCCCAGCACACGAAGGCCAGTGCGTTGCGGTGGCTGATGCACACGCCCTTCGGCTCACCGGTCGAACCGGAGGTGTAGAGGATGAACGCGCAGTCGTCCGGCTCCGGCGTGACGTCGTGCGTAGGCACGCGCGGCGTCGGCAGGACCGGCTTGGCGAGCAGCTCACCGAGGCTGACGAACCGGGGGTCGCCGGCCACCGGCTCGTCCGTGACGATGACCGTCGCGGCGCAGCCGTCCGCGATGCGCAGGACCCGCGCGACGGGGTTCGACGGCGTCACGGGTGCGTACACGGCGCCGAGCCGCAGCGCGCCCTGCATGACCGCCACCGTGTCGACGCTCTTGGACGTCCAGAGCACGACCCGCTCGCCGCGGCCGACACCCGACGCGGCCAAGGCCTGCGCGTACCGGCCGGCGAGGCGGTCAAGGTCTACATAGGACAACGTGGTGTCGCCGTCCCGAACGGCCGGCGCGTGCGGGGTGCGGGCAGCCGCGTCGCGGACCAGGGCCGGGAGATGAGCCGCATGGGAATGGGTGTTCATCGCGCGCGCACCGCCATGCTTTTACCAGTCATTTGCCACCTCGATAGGGTTTTTGTCGCACGAACTGACTTCGCTTGCCTCGCCTCGGCCGCCTACATAGTGTTCCGAGGGCGCCGAACCACGGAACGGCGCCACTTGGACGGACGAACTACCGGCGGTGGTGAAGGAATGCGGACACCAGGACTGTTCGTACGTGGGATAGGGGTGCGGGTCGCCGACCGGGTGCCGGTCGAGGACGCGGTCGCCGCCGGTTGGTACGACGCCGACGAGGCCGAGGCGACCGGGTTCGTCAGCATCGCGATCGCCGGCGACGAGTCGGCTCCCGACCTTGCGCTGTCCGCGGCCCGGACGGCACTGGGTCGCGCGGGCGTGCCGGGGCGGTCGTTGAGCCACCTCTTTCACATCGACGTCTACCACTCCGGTCCGGAGGGCTGGTGCCCGTACGCCTACCTGCAGCGCAACCTGGACGCCGCTGACGTGTTCGCGACCGGCATCCGGCAGGGCTGCAACGGCATGTTCGGCGCGCTCCTGCTGGCCGACGCGGCGCTGCGCGTGGTGCCCACCGACCGGTCGGCCCTGCTCGTGGCCGCTGACAACTTCGGCGGCTCCCCGCTGCTGGACCGGTGGCGCTGCAACCCGGGCCTGGTCATGGCGGACGGCGCGGGCGCGCTGGTGCTCAGCCGGGAAGCCGGCTTCGCCGAGATCCTGTCCGTCTCCTCGGTGACGCTGGCCGAGCTGGAGGGCCTGCACCGCGGCGACACGCCGCTCTTCCCGCCGGACATGACGCTCGGGCAGCGGCTGGACTTCGGCGCGCGGTTCGCCGAGTTCGCCAGCTCCGGCGGCTTCGGCACGAACAGCGGGCTGCGCTTCGTGCAGCAGTTCGGCGCGCTGGTCGACCAGCTGCTCGACGAGGCCGGCATCAAGCTCGACGAGGTCGACCGGGTCCTGTTCAACCACGCCGGCCGCGAGCTCGTCGAAGACCGGCTCGGCCCACTGGACGTGCCGCTCACGCGCACCACCTGGGAGTACGGCAGCACGATCGGGCACGTCGGCGCGGCGGACCAGGTCATCGGCTTCGACCACCTGCTGGACACGGGCGTGGCCGTGCCGGGGACGCACCTGCTGCTGCTCGGCGTCGGGCCGGGCGTCAACATCGCCGGCGCGGTGGTCCGCGTGCTCGCCGCACCGCCCTGGGCGCCGTAGCCGGTCTGGCGCGGCCGACCGGGCCGATCGATTGTGGGAGGACCGATGGAGTTCGGCTGGACGCCCGAGCAGCGGGCGCGGTACGACGAGGCGCTCGCTGCCGCGCGCGGCTTCGGGCCCGAGACGGGCGCACCGGGCCTCGCGCCCGACGACTGGCTGGCCCTGGGCAAGCAGGGGCTGCTCGGGGCGAGCGTGGCACCCGAGTACGGCGGGGCGGGGCTCGGCGCCCTCGACACCGCCCACCTCTTCGAGGCATTCGGCCGCGGCTGCCCGGACACCGGGCTTGTCTTCGCGGCCGCCGCGCACCTGTTCGCCTGCGCGATGCCGATCGCCGACTTCGGCGCGCCGGCGCTGCGGGAGCGGCTGCTGCCCGACATGTGCGCCGGCCGGGCCGTCGCCGCCAACGCGATGACCGAGCCCGGCGCCGGCTCCGACGTGTCCACACTGGCCACGACGGCGACCCGCGTCGACGGCGGGTACCTGCTCAACGGCACCAAGAGCTTCGTGAGCAACGGCCCGGCGGCCGACGTGTTCGTCACCTACGCCACGACCGACCCGGCGGCCGGCCACTTCTCGCTCACGGCGTTCGCAGTCGGGCGGGACGCTGAGGGGATCCGCGTGGGCCCGCCGTTCCGCAAGCTCGGCATGGCGTCGTGCCCGGCGAGCGAGGTCGAGTTCGTGGACTGCTTCGTGCCGGACGAGGGCGTGCTCGGCGAGCGGGGCCAGGGCTCGGTCGTCTTCCAGCACTCGATGCTCTGGGAGCGGACCTGCCTGTTCGCCCTCTACCTCGGCGTGCAGGACCGGCTCGTCGACGCGGTCGTGGAGCACGCCAAGAGGCGCAGCCAGTTCGGCCGGGCGCTGCGCGAGTTTCAGTCGGTGTCCAACCGCATCGTGGACATGAAGCTGCGGCTGGAGAGCGGCCGCCTCCTGCTGTACCGCGCCTGCTGGTCGATCGACCGCGGGGACGCCGACCCGCTTGCTTCGGCATTGTCCAAGCTGGCCGTCTCGGAGGCGGCGGTGGCCAGTGCCGCCGACGCCGTGCAGGTCCTCGGTGGCCGCGGCTACCTGAGCGAAAACGGGGTCGAGGCGGCACTGCGCGACGCGGTCGGCGGCACGATCTTCTCCGGTACCTCGGACATCCAGCGCCAGATCATCGCTCGGGAGCTGGGTCTGTGAGGTCGGCCGGAGCCTCGTGCCGCCGGACCGCTCGCGCATCGCGTTGCTCAGAAAAGGGCCGCGGCGCTCGCTGACGCCTTGAGGTTTCCGAGCCGGTCGTGCCACAGGTGGTCGGGATCCGCCTCGACCGCGGCGACGAAGTCCCGCATGGCGCCGAGCGCCGGCGGCTCCTCACCGTCGTAGACGTCGCCCTGCAGCATGCGGATGACGTCGTTGCGGTACCGCGGGTCGTCGATGAACGCGGTGAAGAGGATGTTGAGCCGGTAGTAGATCGAGATGAAGTCGTACCAGCTGTTCACACCGCGCCGCAGCGTGTCGACGTAGTTGTCGAACCTCGGCCGCCGGAAGTCTCCGGCCTTGGCCGCGGCCACGATGTCCGCCGCCGCGAACCGCGCGCTGTTCATCGCGACGCTGACGCCGCTGGAGAAGATCGGGTCGACGAACCGGGCCGCGTCGCCGATGAGCAGCATGCCGTCGCCGGCGATCTGCCGCATGGCGTAGCTGTAGTCGCCCTCCGACTTGAACGGCCGCAGCCGCTTGCACGCCTGCAGGCTGTCGTACAGGTCGGGGCGGCTGCGGACCGAGTCCCAGAAGAACGTCTCCAGGTCGTCCTTGGCGGCCTTGAACCGCTCCTTCTGGGTCACCACGCCGATCGACGTGATCGTGTCGGTGATCGGGATCTGCCAGACCCACGTGTCTTCCAGCGGCAGGAAGTGCACGTGGATGTAGTCGGACTGGGCGTGGTCGCGGGCCAGGCTCTCCCGGTCCAGGCCCTCGAACCAGGTGTGGATCGCGTACTGGTTGAAGACCGGGTCAGACACCTTGATCTTGAGCTGGTTGCCGAGCTGGGTCTGCCGCCCGCTGGCGTCGACCACCATCCGCACCGGGATCGGCACCCGCGTACGGCCCATCGTGGTCTCCAGCACCGGACGGTCCGGGTCGGTGAAGTCGACGCGGTTCACCCGTACGCCGCTGAAGACCGAGGCGCCGAGCTCCTCGGCGTGCTTGAGCAGGATGAGGTCGAACTTCCCGCGGTCGACGTGGAACGAGTACGGCCGGTCGACGCCCCGCTGGTTGCGCTCGTGGTAGCTGATCTCCGCGACGCCCCAGCCGTGCGAGCTGACGTGGAAGTCGAGCGGTGCGGTCGGCCGGGAGTCGGCCGAGGTCCACGCCGCGCCGTACTTGCGGGGGAAGCCGGCTGCTTCGATCTTGTCGAGCGCGCCGATCTCGTGCAGCACCGGCGTCGTCGCCGGCACGAGCGACTCGCCGACGTGCTCGCGCGGGAACATCTCCGACTCGAAGACGGCGACGTCGAGGCCCGCCTTGGCCAGGTAGGACGCGACGGTGGAGCCGGCCGGTCCGCCGCCGATCACACCGACGTCGTACTTGTAGTCGTCAGCCACGGACGCCTCCGTCCACACCGGCCGGGACCGGCTTGTCGGCGGCAGCTTCCGGCAGCTGGGCGGCCACGAGGGTGGCGATCGCCTTCAGGTCACGGAAGTTGCCGGCGGTCATAGAGGCCGGCGGCAGCCGCACCCCGAAGGTCTCGCGGATGTACGCGACGAGGCGCGCCGTCTCGACCGAGTTGAGTACGCCGAGCTCCAGCAGAGGGGTGTCGGCGGTGAGATCCGCTGCGTTCTCGTCACCGAGCAGACCGGTGGAAACGTAGTTGGTCAGGATCTCCAGCACATGCGTGTACTGATCCGTTGGCATCGAACCTCTCCGAATCGCGAGTCTGTCCCGGACGTGGGACGCCACGCCGCCACGCCATTTCGAGCAGAGGGTAGACCGCGATGATTGGTGGTCGCAGTCGTGCGACTGCTGCTGTTTTCGCAGTTGCACATTCGCTGTCCCAAGCCGTATGAGCCTGCGCCGGCGCCGCGTTGACGGCCGCGCCTTCCCCGTGCGAATCTCCCGACTGTCCAGAGTGAACCAAGTCCGGGCGCGGCCGATGCCGCGCCGGCCGCGCGACGCCCACCTGTCGCCTGGGCGAAGGAGGAGCCGTCGATGTCCGTGGAAACTGGCACCCAGCGTGACGTCCTTGAGGTCGTGCTCGTGCATTGCTGGGAGTCGACCCTGCGGAAGAAGCCGATCGGCGTGGACGACAACTTCTTCGCGCTCGGCGGCCACTCGCTGGCCGCGATGAGGGTCGCGACTCGGCTGCGGAAGAGCCTCGGCGTGACGGTGGACTACGGAATGGTGCTAGAGCACCTCACGGTCGCCGCATTGGCACGGGCTCTTCGAGACTCCGGCGTCCCGTCGTCCGAACTGGACCGGGCCGGCCACGCGTACGTGGCGGAGCACGGTCTCGCCGCGTAGCGGCCGAACAATCGCCATCCGACCCCGCGCCGCCTCTCAGACCAGGCGCGTGGGTGATTTGCGGCTTTTCGAGCCTTAGCCGTATCCATGTGGATCACCGTGGTTGGATCGTTTTCATCCACATCGGATGCTCGCGGTCCGATCCCACTAAGTGGGCGATCCGAGGCCATTACCCGCGAAGAATGCCGCTGTCGTCATTACGTCGCCTGTGTATTTCCTCAAAGTTTCGGACAGTGACGCGTGTGTTAGCGCTGCAAAATGCCAGCTGTGCCCGTATATGGGCGATCTGGAGCGCGCCAGCATAGCCGGACGCCGGTGTTCAACTGCGTCGATGCGCACTTGGACACCCCCGCGGGCTTGGTCATCTCCCGTACGATCAATCCGAATCTTGGTCAGCTATGAAGCTCATTCCTGGCCAAATGGCTGCACCAAATGCAACGGGTTGTGCCGAGGATCCAATCCTTATCGGGGGGACACACCTTGGAGTACGGGAGCAATGTCGCCACGGTGACGGCGTCACCGATTGTGCCGGCATGGATGCAATTCGACCTGTCCGACCAGAAGTTACCAGCGGTTAACTCACTCGAGATCGACCAGGAAGTCCAGTTCGTACCCGTCAAGTCGTTGCTGCCGGCGAATTCGCCGCGGCAGGCGGGGGAGGATATTGAGCATACTCGTATGTTGGCGAGTGTGGATCAGCGGTTGCCTCCGATTATTGTGCATCGTTCTTCGATGCGGGTGATTGATGGTAATCATCGGCTTGGTGCTGCGTTGTTGCGTGGTGACGAGTTGATTGAGGTTCGGTTTTTTGATGGTTCGGAGCAGGAAGCGTTTGTGCTTGCGGTGCAGACGAATATTGCTCATGGGTTGCCGTTGTCGTTGGCGGATCGGACGCGGGCTGCGGAGCGGATTATTGCGTCGCATCCGAATTGGTCGGATCGGGCGATTGCGTCGGTGACGGGGTTGGGTGCGCGGACGGTGGGGAATGTTCGTCGTCGTTCGTTGGGTGGTGGGGATGGTGAGGTGCGGGCGCGGACTGGTCGGGATGGTCGGGTGCGTCCGTTGGATAATGCTGAGGGTCGGTTGAGGGCTTCGGCGATTATTCGTGAGCGGCCGGGTGCGTCGTTGCGTGAGGTGGCGCGGGAGGCGGGGGTGTCGCCGTCGACGGTGCGGGATGTGCGGAAGCGGATTGAGCGTGGTGAGGATCCGGTGCCGTCGGTGCGTCGTGGGCGTGGTGATGGTTCGGGTGTGAAGTCGTTTGGTGTGGGTGGTGTTGAGGGTCCGCGGTTGGCTTCGATGTTGCGTGGGTTGCAGAGTGATCCGTCGTTGCGGTTTACGGAGTCTGGTCGGATGTTGTTGCGGTGGATTTTTTCGCGTGCGATCCGGTCGGATGAGCGGCTTGATGTGGTGGGTAAGGTGCCTCCACACTGCACGTACATAGTCGCTAACGTGGCTCGGGTTTGTGCGGATGAGTGGTTGCAGCTGGCCAACGAACTCGAGCAACGCACGAGCTCGCCCGGCTGATCCGCTTTTCCCGGCTGATCCGAAGGCGTGCATTCCTGGGTGCGGGCGACGTTCACGCGTGAGGAGGCGCTGGTGCTCGGGTTGGGCGAAGTGAGTAGAGATTCTTCGGCGGGCGAGGGTCCTCTGGCCCTCGCCCGGCGGGCCCTCCTCGACGCCGCCGAGCGCGTCGAGTCCACATTGGCCGGCCTGCCGGACGTGCCGCACCGGACACCGGAGCAGCGCGCGGCGGCCGCGTCGGCGCACGCGGCCGCCCGGCAGGTCCGTCGCGACTTCCTCGACCGGCACGCCGAGGCCGTCTACGCCGAGCTCACCGGCGGGCACAGCCGCCACCTGCGACTGGACGAGCTGTGCACCGCGGCGGCCGCGGCGTTTCCCGGGCTCGTGCCGGATCCGAAGGTCCTGGCCGCCGAGGCGGAGCGGCCGCAGGCGGACAAGGAAGGCCACGAGGTCGACCAGGGCATCTTCCTCAGCAGCGTGCTGCGGCTGCCGGGCGCCGGCGGCCACCTGGTCGACGCGATGCTCCGGCCGACGCCGCGCGCGCTGGGGCTGCGCGACGGGTACCTCGCGGACGGCCGGGTCGACCTCGGCTCCGTGCGACTGGAGCGCCGCGACGGCGTGGCACATCTGACCATGTGCCGCGGCGACAACCTGAACGCGGAGGACGCCGAGCAGATCGACGACATGGAGGCCGCCGTCGACCTCGCGCTGCTGGATCCGGCCGTCGAGGTGTGCGTGCTGCGCGGCGACGTGATGACCCACCCGCGCTACCGGGGCCGCCGCGTCTTCAGCGCCGGCATCAACCTCAAGGCGCTGCACGCCGGCCGGATCGGGCTGGTGGACTTCCTCCTGCGCCGCGAGCTGGGCTACGTGCACAAGCTCGTGCGGGGCGTGCGCGTCGAAGACGGGTGGTGGTCACCGCCGGCCGCCAAGCCCTGGGTCGCGGTCGTCGACGGTTTCGCCATCGGCGGCGGTACCCAGCTGCTCCTCGTCGCCGACCACGTCATCGCGGCCTCCGACGCCTACCTGAGCCTGCCGGCGGCACAGGAGGGGATCGTGCCCGGCGCCTCGGCGCTGCGCCTGACCCGCGCCGCCGGCAGCCGCATCGCGCGGCAGGTGATCCTGCTCGGCCGCCGGATCCGCGTGGTGGAGCCGGATGCCCGGCTGCTCGTCGACGAGGTGTACGAGAGCGGCCCCGAGCTCGACGCGGCCGCGGAGCGCGCCGCGGACCGGCTGCGCGGGGCGGCCGTCGTGGCCAACCGCCGGATGCTGCTCGCCGTGGAGGAGCCGCTGGACGCGTTCCGCGGGTACCTGGCCGACTTCGCCCTCGAGCAGGCGCAGCGGCTGTACAGCGACGACGTCATCGGCAAGGTGGGGCGGTTTACGGCAGGCGTGCGGGCGACCGTGTGATGAGCGCCGCCGAGCGCTCCCGCGTGCGTTACGAGAAGCGCGGCCACGCCGCGTACGTGACGCTCGACCGGCCCGAGGTCCTCAACGCGATGGACCTGCGCATGCACGAGGAGCTGGGGTCCGTCTGGGACGAGGCCGAGGCCGACGACGACGTCCGGGTGGTGGTGCTCACCGGCGCCGGCGACCGCGCGTTCTCGGTGGGGCAGGACCTGCGCGAGCGGGCCCGGCTCAACGAGGGGGGCGCGCCGCCGACCACGTTCGGCAGCCGCGGGCTGCCCGGCTGGCCGCGGCTGACCGAGCGGACCACGTTCTCGAAGCCGGTCGTGGCGCGGGTCAACGGGTACGCGCTGGGTGGGGGATTCGAGCTCGTCCTCGCCTGCGACATCGTGATCGCCGCGGAGGACGCGGTCTTCGCGCTGCCGGAGGCGCGGCTCGGGCTGGTGCCGGGCGCGGGAGGTGCGTTCCGGCTGCCGCGGCAGATCCCGCTGAAGACGGCGATGGGCTACCTGCTGACCGGGCGCCGCATGCCCGCGCGGGTGGCCGCCGAGCTCGGCCTCGTCAACGAGGTCGTACCGGCCGACCGGCTCGACGAGTGCGTCGCCGGGTGGGTCGAGGACCTGGTGCGTGCCGCGCCGCTGGCGGTACGGGCCATCAAGGAGGCGGCGATGCGGTCGCTGGAGATGCCGCTGGACGAGGCGTTCGCGACCCGCTTCGAGTGGGAGCAGCGGCGGATGCACAGCCAGGACGCGGTCGAGGGTCCGAAGGCGTTCGCGGAGCGCCGGGATCCCGTGTGGCGGGGGCGCTGACCGCGTTTCGCGCATAAAAAAGCTGGCCGACGGCAGTGGGGGCCCTGCCGTCGGCCAGCTACTGGTGTCCTACCAGCGCCACTCCCGTTTGTTGAACAGATGCTCGGCAGTGATGCCGCGACCGGAGCACCAGCCCAGGAACTCCTCGATCTGCTTGAGTTGGTACGTGTCTTCCGTGTACGTCGTGGCCATGACGTGGCCCTGCCAGCTCTCCTCGCCCATGGCGTAGATGTACGCCTCGTCGGCCTTGAGCTCGGTCATGATCGCCGCGGCCTGCGCCGCGTTGGAGCCCGAAAGCTTGCGCGAGTCGCTCATCTTCTTGGTCACCGGGCGGGTGAGCAGGCCCTGGTAGAGCCAGGTGAGCGGGGCGCCGTCGCACTCCATGCCCAGGAACGCCATGTCCACGTCACCGAGGTGACTGCGGATGTAGCGGTACAGGACCGGGTCGATGCCGGAGGAGTCCGCGCCGACGAAGAGGCTCGCGCCGGCGATCTTCACGATGAACGTCGACTTGGCGCGGATGTCCAGGTCGGAGTGCTCGCCGAGGAACGGCGTCGCGATCACCTTTCCACCGGGGATCGGCACCTCGTCGAAGTCGTCCACCTCGATCACGGTGAAGCCGAGCGCCTTCAGGTACAGGGCGATCGACGGGTCGCACAGGTTGCCCCGGGACGACCGCGGCACCACCACCGCGCCGATCCGCGAGCGCAGCTGCACCAGGGTCTCCAGCACGATGTGGTCCTGGTGGCCGTGGGTGATCAGCACGAGGTCGATGTAGTCCGGCAGGTCGTCGAGCGTGAACCGGTCGCCGTGGCGGTTGTCCGCGCTGATGAACGGGTCCGTAACCACGGTCGCCTCGGGCGACTGGAACACCAGGCACGCGTGGCCGAAGTAGCGGGCCCGCCCGCCCGCGGTGATGTGCCGGTCCGGCGCACCGCTGGGCTCCGACGTCAGCAGCCGCTGGAGCCAGGCCGCCTGCTCGTCGTTGAGCTCCAGCGCCTCACGCAGGTGCGCGGCGGTGGTGGGCTTGATGCGCGCCTTGAACAGCTCGTCGAGCCCGGGGTGGTTGAAGGGGATCTGCAGGTCCAGCACGTTGGGTCCAGGCAGCCGCGGCGTGCTGAGGATGAACGGCCGCTCCACACCGTCTTCCAACGACAGCTGCACCGACTGGCGGCTCACGTCGTAGTAGGGGCTGGTGTAGGTGAGCGGCTCGATGA
This sequence comes from Phytohabitans houttuyneae, assembly GCF_011764425.1. Taxonomy (NCBI): domain Bacteria; kingdom Bacillati; phylum Actinomycetota; class Actinomycetes; order Micromonosporales; family Micromonosporaceae; genus Phytohabitans; species Phytohabitans houttuyneae. Next base: position 2,128,445 of record NZ_BLPF01000001.1, on the reverse strand, counting down.
AGTGCATCGACGCCTGGTTGCTGGTGTCGTAGGCCAGCTCGACGAGACCGTTCAGCGCGGACGGCAGCTTGGGGTAGAGCGGCGTCAGGTCGAAGCCCGTCGCGCTCTGCCGCAGAAGGTCGTCCGCCTCGGCCACGGCGGCCGCGAGGTTCAGCATGTCCGCGCGGTCCCGCTTGATGGTGTCGAGCAGGGCCGCGACCTCCATGCTGCGGGTTTCGTCGATGTTGACGAAGTATCCGCCGCGCAGGGCCGGGTTGACGCTCGCGGCCATGTGCACCTGCGGATTCTGCAGATACGACTCGAGCAGCGGAACCTGCAGGTTCTTCAGGTTCATCGACGCCTGCACCGGTGCGGTGATATGCAGCCACGCATAGAACCTGTCAACCAGTGGCTCGATAATCGCATTGGAGCGCAGAAAGACCGGCTCCTCACTGACACCCATTTGAGCCCTCCCGTTGGGATAGTCAGTCGTACTTTCGGTAAGAATTGATTTGCCTTGCGGCCGCATCAGCGGGAGCGGGCAGCGGGCTGCCGTCGCGTTCCGGGCCCTACTATCGCAGGGCCGGCCGGAAGTGTGTCAATAGCGCCGACTCCCTGCGTGAACCGTGCTGTGCGACTGCCGCGACGGTACGGTTGCACACCACGGCACCAGCGGAGAAAAGAAGCCGCGCGGGACCGTAGCAGCGATTTTTTGTCCACCACACGGATGTGTGCAACTTGTGCGCGGGGATATAACTTCGCGACACCGAACTCAGCCGGGGCGACGTAGGGTCTGGCCCGTCCGCCGCCGAGGTCGGGCCTATGGGAGTTGGTGGATGACGGGTGGTGGCGGTGGCTGTCGGCAGAGTGCTGCGCTTCGACGACGTTCGCGGATACGGCTTCATCGCGCCGGCCGGTGGCGGCGTGGACGTCTTCGTCCATGCGAACGACCTCGGTGAGCTCAGGCATCTGGTGCACGCCGGCATGCGCGTCGAATATGAGGTGGAGCAAGGCGAGCGCGGTCCGAAGGTCTCGTCGGTGCGGATGGTCGATCCGCTGGTCAACCGGCCGGCCGACCGCCGCCCGCCGGGCGTCGACGCGCGCGCCAAGGCGGCTGCCGCCGACGACGACGGCATGTGCGACGTGCTGGCGCCGTCCGAGTTCACCACGGAGGTGACCGAGATCCTGCTGCAGCACGTGCCGACGCTCACCGGGGCGCAGATCTCGCAGATCCGCGAGCGACTTGGCGAGCACGCCCGGTCCCACGGGTGGATCGAGGTCTGAGCCGAGTAGCGGGCAACCCGGAAATGTACAAGGAGGACGACAGGTGACCTGGGCGGCGTCGGTAGCACCACCGTTGGGGGCCACAAGCTGCTGGTCTTCCTGCTCGCGATCACGGTCCTGCTCGTACTCGCCCGATGCTTCGGGTGGCTCGCCCGAAAAGCGGGAATGCCCGCCCTGGTCGGTGAGCTCCTCACTGGCGTCGTGCTGGGCCCGTCGATCCTCGGCCACCTGGCACCGGGGATCACCGACTGGCTGCTGCCCGCCGAGTCGGAGCAGATGCACCTGCTGGACGCGGTCGGCCAGATCGGCGTACTCCTGCTGGTCGGCGTGACCGGCGCGCACCTGGACCTCCGCCTGCTGCGCCGGCGCGGTGGCACCGCGGCCAAGGTCAGCCTGGGCGGACTGTTGATACCACTGGTCTTCGGCCTCGCGCTGGGCGCGTTCCTCCCGACGGTCATGGAGACCGGCGACAAGGACCGCGTGAGCTTCGCGCTCTTCGTGGGTGTGGCGATGTGCGTGTCGGCCATCCCGGTCATCGCCAAGACGCTGACCGACATGCGCCTGCTGCACCGCAACGTCGGCCAGCTCATCCTCCTGGCCGGCACGCTCGACGACGTCGTCGGATGGTTCCTGCTGTCCATCGTGTCGGCCGTCGCGATCAGCGGCCTGAGCGCGGGCCAGGTGTCACTGACCTTTGTGTACCTCGTCGGCTTCGTCATCCTCGCCGCGCTGCTCGGCCGCCCCCTGGTCGGCCGCTTCATGAAGGTCGCGGACCGCTCCGACGAGTCCGGCCCGAGCGTCGCCGCGGCGGTCACCGTGGTGCTGGCCGGCGCCGTGACCACCCACGTGCTGCGCATGGAGGCGGTGTTCGGCGCGTTCGTGGCCGGCATCCTCATCGGCGCCGTCGCGCCCAACAAGGCGAAGCTGGCGCCGCTGCGCACGCTCGTGATGTCGGTGCTCGCCCCGATCTTCCTGGCCACCGCCGGCCTGCGCATGGACCTCACCGCGCTGGCCGACCCGACGGTCGCGCTCGCCGCCCTGGCCGTGCTCGCCATCGCGATCGCCGGCAAGTTCGCCGGCGCCTACGCGGGCGCCCGGCTCAGCCGCATGAGCCGGTGGGAGGGCATCGCGATCGGCGCCGGCATGAACGCCCGTGGCGTGGTCGAGGTGATCGTCGCGATGACCGGCCTGCGGCTGGGCGTGCTCAACCCGGCGATGTACACCGTCTTCGTCCTGGTCGCGATCGTCACCTCGCTGATGGCGCCGCCGATGCTGCGGCGGGCGATGGCCAAGGTGGAGCACAGCGACGAGGAGCGCCTGCGCGAGATGGAGCACGGCGCCTGGATCGGCCTCGCGCCCAGCGGCGACAAGCAGGACACCGGCACGTCGCGAAAGGCCGGTGCCGGCGAGGCCACCGCCTAGACGAGCGTTCGGGCCTGCGAGTGCGGCGAAGGGTGTTGACGATCCGTCTGTGACGACGGACATCAACACCCTTTGCCGCCTGCCGGGCGGTGTTGGGCTTGGCGCGCGGACCCGGCAGCGGAGGGCGGGGATCTCGGCGAGCCCTGCGAGCCGCCGGCCTCCGCGGTGCCCGCGGGAGCATGCGGTCCGCAGCTGATGCGGACCGGGGCATATATCTACCGCTCAATAATGCGGGTTGACCTGGCTGTCAAGGGTGTACGCGTACGCCGTCGATCGCCGTGCCGGTGGTCGCGCTAGCGTTGCGGCTGGTGTGGGTTCGACGCGGGCTTCGGCGCGCGGCTCGTTCTTGGGGGTTGGGGTGCGGCTCACGGACTTCTGGACGCGGCTGGAGGAGACGTTCGGCGCGGGGTATGCGTCCAGCCTCGCCTCCGACCAGGTGCTGCCCCAGCTCGGTGGCCGGACCATCCGGGAGGCACTCGACGCGGGCATGGAGACGGTCGTGGTGTGGCGGGCGGTGGTGGCGGCGTACCCCGATCGGGTGCCCGCTCGGCTGCGCTGAGTGCCGCCGCCGCTTCGTTCGGTCACCTTTGGGTTAACGGACGCTTTGTGCGGCGTGTCGGCACTTGCGTCGTACAGGTGTTCGGCTATTGTCCACAGCTGGGTGCTTGTCCACAGGACGCGGCCCGTCGGCTGTTTTCTGTCAGACCCAGCGCCTAGCGTGTCCGCGTGACGAGAAGCTCTTCGGCGAAGACGCCCGCGAAGGCGGCGAATGTAGGGGTGGCGGCAATGGGGGCAGGAACACCTGACCGGGAAAAGGCGCTCGACCTCGCTCTGGCGCAGATTGACAAGCAGTTCGGCAAGGGCTCGGTCATGCGGCTGGGTGAGCGGCCGGTCATCCAGACGGCGATCATCCCCACCGGCTCGATCGCCCTTGACGTGGCCCTCGGCGTGGGTGGCCTGCCCCGCGGCCGCGTGGTGGAGATCTACGGTCCGGAGTCTTCCGGTAAGACCACTGTCGCGCTGCACGCGGTGGCCAACGCGCAGCGGGCCGGCGGCATCGCCGCGTTCATCGACGCGGAGCACGCGCTCGACCCGGAGTATGCGAAGGCGCTCGGCGTCGACACCGACCAGCTGCTCGTCTCCCAGCCCGACACCGGTGAGCAGGCGCTGGAGATCGCCGACATGCTGGTCCGCTCCGGCGCGCTCGACATCATCGTGATCGACTCGGTGGCCGCGCTCGTGCCGCGCGCCGAGATCGAGGGCGAGATGGGCGACAGCCACGTCGGCCTCCAGGCCCGCCTGATGAGCCAGGCCCTGCGGAAGATCACCGGCATTCTCAACAACTCCGGCACGACCGCCATCTTCATCAACCAGCTCCGCGAGAAGATCGGCGTCATGTTCGGCTCGCCGGAGACCACGACGGGTGGCCGCGCGCTCAAGTTCTACGCGTCGGTCCGCCTCGACGTGCGGCGCATCGAGAGCCTCAAGGACGGCACCGACGTGGTGGGTAACCGCACCCGCGTCAAGGTCGTGAAAAACAAGGTGGCCGCGCCGTTCAAGCAGGCCGAGTTCGACATCATGTATGGCAAGGGCATCTCCCGCGAGGGTTCGCTCATCGACGTCGGTGTCGAGCAGAGCATCATCCGCAAGTCCGGCGCGTGGTACACGTACGACGGCGACCAGCTCGGGCAGGGCAAGGAGAAGGCCCGCGAGTTCTTGAAGGAAAACCCCGACGTGGCGGCCGAGATCGAGAAGAAGATCCTCGAAAAGCTCGGCGTCGGGCAGGGCGCGAGCGACGAGGCCGGCGGGGTCGAGCTGCCCCCGGTCGACTTCTGACCCGGCTCGCCATGCCTGGACGACGGCGTGGCGCACGCTCGGGGCGGGGCTGGGATGCCGCACCGTCCCGAGCGCGTTCCGGATCGGATGGTGCGTCTGCGGCGCGTTCCCGCCGAGGGGCGCCGCCGCCGACGCTGAGCACCGACGAGGGCGAGTTCGAGTGGCCGGAGGGGTCGGTGCCCGTGCCGATCACCGTCGAGCGGGAGCCGGAGGAGACCCCGGCCCCGCGTGAGCGCCGTGGTGGCCGGGCGCAGCAGGCCCCCCAACCCCGCGACGAGGCCGAGCGGGCCCGCGAGATCTGTCTCAGCCAGCTCGCCGTTCGACCGCGCACCCGCGCCGAGCTGGCCACCGCGCTCGCCCGGCGCGGCATCTCCACCGAGGTGGCGGTCGAGGTGCTGGAGCGCTACGACGAGGTCGGCATCATCGACGACGCCGCTTTCGCCCGCGCGTGGGTCTCCGACCGCCACCGCGGCCGAGGCCTGGCCCGCCGCGCTCTCGCCAGCGAGCTGCGCCAGCGCGGCGTCGACGCCGACACGGCCGGCGCCGCCCTCGACGACCTCGACCCCGACACCGAGGCGGCCACCGCGCGGGCGCTGGTCGACCGCAAGCTGCGCAGCGCACGGGGCGAGCCCGAGGCCGTCTTCCGGCGGCTGGTGGGGATGCTGGCCCGGAAGGGATACGGTGCCGGGCTGGCCATCCGCGTGGTCAAGGACGCGATGGCGGCGCAGAGCGCGGAGGCAGCCGAGTTCGCCGACGGGGTCGACGCGGATGCGCTTGCCGACCTTGAGGGCGGCGAGCGCACCGAGTGAGATTCTGTTGAGGTGAGCTGGGCGGGCGTCCCGGTGAGTCAGCAGGTTCGCTGCTGGTGGGCGGGCGCGGGGTCGCATGCCGGGGTGGTGTGTGCGGCTTGCGGCTGGTCGTTGTCTGGCCTTGTTGACGGTCTGGGACGTCGTCGTGGTGCTCGGGCGTGGCCCTGTGCCGCCGGAGCCCGGTGCGGGCCGTCTTAGGGTCAGCCCGCGCGTTCGGTGACTGTCCGGGCCGGTCCGCGGACCCAGCGGGAGCGCGCTACCGCTCTTGGGGAGTAGATCGTGGTGGGAATCCGCCCCTGGGAGGGCCGATCCGTACCACGATCCGGCAGCTTGTCCCGCGGGTGGGTGGTGCCGCCGCGTTGGTGTCTGGCTGGCGCCGCCCGCTGGGGCGTGCCCCGTGGCTGGCCAAGTGGGGAGCCGTTGTGGCGTATGTAGCGAAGAGCGTCGGCCGTTCGGCTGTGGCCGGTCTGGCGGGTCGCCCCAGCGGTGACAGCGGCCTGCCGGTCGTCGAGTTGTGTCGGCGTTGTCGGCGCGGCCCGGGGGCGCCGGCGATGAGTCCTCTGAGCCGTGGCATGGCCTGCGCCGCTGGCGTGGTCGCCAGCGTCCAGTCGTCTGGGCGGTGACGGTGCCTCACGATGGGAAGGGCTCGGGCGGTGATCTCCTCGGCGTACGCGGCAACCTCGCTGTCTGCAAGGCATCTCGGAGGGGTCCCAACCTTGCGACCTGGCGCTCGCCGCGGAGATCACCGCAGGATGCTGCCGTGTGCGTTGAGTGGTCGCGTCGAGATCGTGGTCGCTAGTGCGGTGACCACTCACCCTGGCCCTTCGCCGGCACGGGTGACCAGTTGCCGAAGGCCACGGGTCACCCGTTGAAGGTAAGTGGCCAGCGCACTAGCCGCCCCTGGAGGGGACAACTCGACACTCGGAGTTTTCGTCGTCTGGAGTCCTTCGCGGTCACCGCCTCACCCTCCGTGGTCGCCCAGTTCAACCCGGGAGCCTGCTCCGGCAGATCTTGGCAAGTTGGCGTCGAAATGGCGCGCTAACTCACCAAGATTTCGAAGCTCACACCGCCTGCGCCTGATCAACAGTCACAGACCGCGACGACGGCGGACTCGGGCACTCCCGCCTCGAAGATCTGCAGAAGCACGGGCGGGGTCGATAGGACACGTGGATCTTGCATCTTGCCTGGTCAATGCCTTACCCCGTAAAAGCTGGCCAGTGCGGCGCGGGCACTGTGTGCTGGGAGGACACCAGAAGCGCCGAGTCACCCCGGCGCCACGGGCGTGACAGCCGCCCGCCTGGGCGACGACAACACCCAGCGCCCCCGTCCCGCCGAGTACCAACGGCGAGCGCCACACCCCCGCACTCCCCAGAATGAAGAGATGCTCAAGGCCTGCCTCAACGGGGGAGTACTCCGCCACCAGCACCCTGCCGTGCCGATCACCCCAGCCGAGGTGGCGGCCGACGCCGTGCGGTGCGAGACGGTGGGCGCAACGGCCGTCCATGTCCATCCGCGCGACGAGGACGGGCGGGAGACGCTCGCGGCCGAGGCGGTCGACGCGACCGTGGCGGCGCTGCGGCGGGCCTGCCCGGAGTTGCCCGTGGGGGTGACCACCGGAGCGTGGGTGGCGCCCGATCCGGACGAGCGTGTGGCGGCCGTGGAGTCGTGGACGGTGCTGCCCGACTTCGCCTCGGTCAACGTGCACGAGGAGGGCGCAGAGCGGGTCGCGGCGGCCCTGCACTCGCGGGGGATCGGGGTGGAGGCGGGGCTGTGGACCCCGGCGGCCGTCGCGGCGTACCGGGACTGGCGCGTCCCCTGCCTCCGCCTGCTGCTGGAGTGCATGGAGCCCGAGGAGGAGGCGGCGCTGGCCAACGCGCACGCCATGCTCGACGCGCTGGGCGGGGGGCAGCCCGTGCCGGTACTGCTCCACGCCGAAGGTCCCGCCGTCTGGGCCGTCCTGGAGGAGGCGATGCGGCTCGGCCTGCATGCGCGGGTGGGGCTGGAAGACACCCGGATGATGCCGGATGGCACGATGGCACCCGACAATCGCGCTCTGGTGGAAGCCGCGCTGACCTTTCAGAGGACCCCTCGATCAGCCGAATGACCTGCTGGGTCATCCGAAAAATGTGCGGCGTTCGTGACTCGTCCCGGAATGCCCGTACCGGCCATGACCTGCGCGTGAGCGTTCCGATGCCCTACGTCCCCGGTTCGGCCGGATCATGGGTCCTTGACCGAACCGCCACTCGCGACCTAGCCTCGCGTTACAGACGAGGAAGCCCGACCATCGCAGGCTAATCGCACAACATAGATCGCGTAACAGTACGGCATCACTTTAGATCCGTCGTCGACCAGGCCGCGTCGGCGACGGCACGTACATATCAGGCCAGTGGCGGTGCCCGCGAGGGTGCCGCTGGTGGTCGTACCTGCGGCCAGCTGCCTCGGTCGGGCGACACAGCCGTAAGGCGCGTTGGTGGGTGGGCAAAACCCGTCCGCGACGCCCGAGGCGGCGAAGGGAGGCGGCATGGGCGGGATGACCGTGGTACTGCTGATCGCGGTGCTGGCGCTAGCCGTACTCGTGGTGGTGGCTCTCTTTCTCGGCGCGCGGACCCTGCGCGGCCTGACGGTGGCCCAGCCCGCGGCGAAGCGGCCTGACGACCCCGCGTTCGTCGAGGAGCGCGACCGCCAGGAGCAGTCCCTCGCCGCGCTGCGGAGCGCGGCCGGTGAGGCGTCGTCGGCCATCGAGGAGGCCAAGTCGGCCGCCGCGGCGGCCCGCACCGATGCCGCGGAGGCCAAGGCCGAGGCACGTTCGGCGCGTGCGGAGGCGCGCCGGGTGCTCGACGCGGCGCGGGCCGAGGCGGACACCATCCTTGAGCGGGCGCACCGGCAGGCCGAGGCCGACGCGGAGCAGGTGCGGTCGGCGGCGCGGCGCAGCGGTGAACGCGAGATCTCGGTGCTCAGCGCGACCGTCAAGGAGCAGGCCGCGGAGCTTGAGCGGCGCACCGCGCGGATCGACGAGCGCGAGCGGCAGCACACGGAGGAGCTGGACCGGCTCGGCGAGCGCGACCGGCGGATCGCGGCGGCCGAGGCCGAGCTGGCCGAGCGCGAGGCGGCCCTCGCCAAGCGCGAGTCCACGCTGATCGAGGCCGAGGAGCTGGGGCGCCGCGAGCTGGAGCGGGTGGCCGGGCTGACCGCCGACGCGGCCCGCGGCGAGCTGGTCGAGGCGATCGAGGGCCAGGCCAAGCGGGAGGCGGCGCTGCTCGTCCGCGACATCGAAAACGACGCCCGCAACACCGCCGAGCAGCGCGCCCGCCACATCGTTGTCGACGCGATCCAGCGAGTGGCCAGCGAGCAGACCGCGGAGAGCGTCGTCAGCGTGCTCCACCTGCCCGGCGACGAGATGAAGGGACGCATCATCGGCCGCGAGGGGCGCAACATCCGCGCCTTCGAGTCGGTGACCGGCGTCAACCTGATCATCGACGACACGCCCGAGGCGGTGCTGCTTTCCTGCTTCGACCCGGTGCGCCGCGAGATCGGCCGCCTCACGCTGGAAAAGCTCGTGCTCGACGGGCGGATCCACCCGCACCGCATCGAGGAGGTCTTCGACTCGGCCAAGCAGGAGGTCGAGCGGCTCTGCGAGCGCGCCGCGGAGGACGCACTCGTCGAGGTGGGCATCACCGACCTGCACCCGGAGCTGATGACGCTGCTGGGGCGGCTGCGCTACCGCACGTCGTACGGGCAGAACGTGCTCAAGCACCTCGTCGAGACCGCGCACATCGCCGGCATCATGGCCGCCGAGCTGCGCCTGGACGCCCAGATGATCAAGCGGTGCGCCTTCCTGCACGACATCGGCAAGGCGCTCACCCACGAGGTGGAGGGCAGCCACGCGCTGATCGGCGCCGACCTGGCCCGCAAGTACGGCGAGCCGGAAGAGGTGGTGCACGCGATCGAGGCGCACCACAACGAGGTTCCGCCGCAGACCATCGAAGCGGTTCTCACGCAGGCCTCGGACGCCTGCTCGGGCGGGCGGCCGGGGGCGCGGCGGGAGAGCCTTGAGGCGTACGTCAAGCGGCTGGAGCGGATCGAGGAGATCGCCGCCGGCAAGACGGGCGTCGAGAAGGTCTTCGCCATGCAGGCCGGCCGCGAGATCCGCGTGATGGTCAAGCCCGACGACGTGGACGACATCGGCGCCGCGGTGCTCGCCCGCGACGTGGCCAAGCAGATCGAGGAAGAGCTCACCTACCCCGGCCAGATCCGGGTCACGGTGGTTCGCGAGTCCCGCGTCACCGAGATCGCCCGCTGACCGATCTTTCGAGATTCATAGAGCTACCGCGATGTCCGCGGTGGCCCGGACCGTTGCTCCCGCGGCCTCACCCTTCGCGGTGGTGAAGGTCGCCCCACGCGAGCTGAGCGGTTGACCTGCGGGCCCGCGCCGCTTTTTGGCGGGCCCGCAGATCAGATGCTGCTGGGTGTCGGCTCGATCTCGGCGGCCACGGCTGCCGGCGGCTGCTCGGCGGGCAGAGCAGCCGTCTTGCGGCCGCGGGCGAGGCGGCGCTGCACGTACTCCGCGAGCTTGGAGAGCAGGTAGTTGACCAGGATGTAGATGGCGCCGACGACGAAGTACACCTGGATGGGGTTGGGCTCCGGGAGGGCCTGGATGATCTGGCCGCTGACCCGCAGCACCTCCTCGTAGCCGATGATGAAGCCGAGCGAGGTGTCCTTCAGCACGACCACCAGCTGGCTGATCAGCGCCGGCAGCATGATGCGGAACGCCTGTGGCAGCAGGATCATGCGCGTCGTCTGGAACGAGCTGAGGCCCATCGCCTCCGCCGCCTCGCGCTGGCCGCCGGGCAGACCCTCCATGCCGGAGCGGAGGATCTCGCCGATGACCACCATGTTGTACAGGGTCAGGCCGATCACCAGGTACCACAGGATGTCGCCGAGGTCGACGCCGAGCTCGGGCAGCGCGCTGGCGACGAAGAAGATCGTGATGACGACCGGCAGGCCGCGGAAGACCTCCACGAAGAAGCGCGACACGAGGCTGAGAAACCAGCTGAGCCCGCGCAGCGCGTACGCGGCCGGCGCGGCCAACCCGGTGAACTTGCGGCGGCTGAGCGCCTTGAGCTGGATGCGCAGCACGGCGAGGGCGGTACCGAAGATCAGCGAGGAGACGATCGCCAGCGCGGCCGCGGTCAGCGTGGCCACGAAGCCGTCCCGGAGGCGCGCCCACACCAGGGAGAAGACCTCGTTGTTCGGGTCGATCAGCGGGCCCCACAGCTCCATGGAGAACTGGCCCTGCTCGTCGAGCGGCCGGTACACGAGGAAGTAGGCGCCGGCAGCAAGCGCGAGCACCGCGAAGACGCTGAAGATGATCGTGAAGCGGCGGGCACGCGGGCCGGGCGCGTCGTAGAGGACGGTCTGCTGGTCCTTCACAGTCTCTCCTGGCTGGCTCGCTCGTGCGGCGCTGAGGGCAGTGCCTGCCACGCTCCGTCGTTCGGCGCTCGTCCGCCGTCGTGGTCCGGGCCCGTAGCCTCGCGACTCCCGCTCATGCCTTCCTCCGCCGCCCGGAAACCCCGACTGCGTCGGCCGTGCGGCTCCGTCCAGACGCCTGGCGGGCTCGCGCGCGGCTGTGCACCGTCGCCTCGGTCATCGGGCCACCGCGCGGCGGCGCTCGATGCGGTCGAGGAGGATGCCGAGGGGCGCGGTCATGATGAGGAACCCGATCGAGACACCGATGAAGACCGGGATGATCGGCTCACCGAGCGCGCTCGTGAGGTTGACCCCCGAGTTGGACAGGTCGCCGACGAGGCCGAAGAAGCCGGCCAGCGCGGAATTCTTGATCATGGCGATGATCACGCTGCCGAGCGGCACGATGGCCGCCTTCCACGCCTGCGGCAGCACGACGAAGCGCAGGTTTTGCGTGAACGTCAGGCCGATCGCCCGCGCGGCCTCGGCCTGTCCCGGCGGGACCGCGTTGATGCCGCTGCGGATCGCCTCGCAGACGAACGCGCCGGTGTAGACGCTGAGCGCGATGATGGCGAACCGGAAGTACGGGATGTCCACCCCGAGCCGGGTGAAGAGCGTCGTCAGCCCGGGAATCCTGAGGAAGTCGCCGTTGGAGCCCAGCGCCGGCAGCCCGAACGCCGCGAAGAAGAACACGATCGTCAGCGGGCAGTTGCGGAAAACGGTGACGTACGCCGTGCCGACCCACCGCAGCGGCGGGACCGGCGAGATTCGCATGACCGCCACGATGGTGCCCAGGATCAGGGCACCGATCGCGGAGAGCAGGCATAGCTGGAAGGTGAGCCACAGGCCGCTGGCGAAGACGTCGAAGTGATCGATTAGCACACTCACGGAAATCTCCTACCGCTCACCTTCCAGCTACCGCGTTGACCTAGTACCGGTTGACGGCCGGGCCGGTCGGCACCTGGTCGTCGAACTTGCCGGCCGTGTCCTTCCACGCCTTCTCGTAGCGGCCGTCGCTGTAGGCCTTCTCGAGCGTGTCGTTGATGAACGTGCGGAAGGCCGTGTCGCCCTTCTTCACACCGATGCCGTACGGCTCCTCGGTGAAGTTTTCACCGGCGAGCTTGAACTTGCCCTCGTTGCGGGCGATGAAGCCGAGCAGGATCACGTTGTCCGTGGTCACCGCGTTGACCTGACCGCTGTTGAGGGCGTCGATGCACTTGGTGTACACGTCGAAGAGCACCAGCTGCTCGGCCTTGTTCGACAGGTACTCCTCGATCTTCGCGGCCGGGGTCGAGCCCTGCACCGAGCAGACCTTCTTGTCGCCGGCCTTGAAGGAGTCCGGGCCGGTGATCGAGGTGTCGTCGGCCTTCACAAGGATGTTCTGCCCGGCGACGTAGTACGGGCCGGCGAAGTCGATCCGCTGCTTGCGCTTGTCGTTGATCGTGTACGTGGCGACGACGATGTCCGCCTCGCCCTTCTCGATCTTCTCCTCGCGCACCGCGGACGGCGTCTCGATGTACTCGATGTTGCCCGCGGGAATGCCGAGCTCATCCGCAATGATCTTGCCGATCTCGACGTCGAAACCGGCCGGCTTGCCGTCGAGGCCCTTCAGGCCGAAGCCCGGCTGGTCGAACTTGGTGCCGATCACGATCTTCTGTGCCTTGTTGAGCCGCTCCATGGTGCTGCCGGCCTCGAAGGACTTGGTCCCGGTACCCGTGGAACCGCTGTCGTCACCGTCATCGCCACCACAAGCGGCGATACCCAAAGACAGCACCGCCGCCGCGGCGACCGCGGTCAAGCGAGCAATACGCATTGTTACCCTCCTCGTTCGACGGAGCCCCCGAATCCTGGCGGTGCGCTCCACAATGGACGCCTAGTGCGTCAGGATCTTCGACAGGAAATCCTTGGCCCGTTCACTCTTCGGGCTGCCGAAGAACTCGTCCGGTGGTGCTTGCTCGACCAACTGGCCGTCAGCCATGAAGACCACCCTCTTGGCGGCGTGCCGCGCGAACCCCATTTCGTGCGTCACCACCACCATCGTCATTCCGTCCCGGGCCAGCGACGTCATCACGTCGAGCACCTCGCCGACCATCTCCGGGTCGAGCGCGCTCGTGGGCTCGTCGAAGAGCATCGCCTTGGGCTGCATCGCCAAGGCCCGGGCGATGGCCGCCCGCTGCTGCTGACCGCCGGAGAGCTGGGCCGGGTACTTCTGGGCCTGGCTCGCGATGCCCACGCGCTCCAGAAGCGTCATCGCCCGGTCGCGGGCCGCGGCCGGCTTCTCCTTGCGCACCTTGATCGGACCCAGCGTCACGTTCTGCAGGATGGTCTTGTGCGCGAAGAGGTTGAACGACTGGAACACCATGCCGACTTCGCTGCGCAGCCGTGCGAGGTCGCGACCCTCGGCGGGGAGCGGCTGGCCGTCGAACGTGATGGTGCCGGAGTTGATCGGCTCGAGCCGGTTGATCGCCCGACACAGTGTGGACTTGCCCGAACCGGACGGCCCGATGACCACGACGACCTCGCCGCGGTCGACCGAGAGGCTGACGTCTTGCAGCACGTGCAGCGGTCCGAACCACTTGTTAACTGAGTCGAGCACGATGAGCGGTTCGCCCGCTGCCACTGTGGTCACCGCCCTGTAACGTCGCAACTACTCTCCGTTGGCCGATTCCTCGGCTTCGGCAACTTTAAGCGGCTCAGAGTTCGGTAAAGCCACTTACTTGGTCACGGAGGAATAACACCGGCCACGCATACGGTGCTGGCCAGCGACCATCGTCATATGGAATCTCCGGCCGTGATCTGGTCCTGGTCGGTCGACGCCCGGGTTCACCCGGCCCGGTTGTGCGCCACTCTCGAAGCGGTGCTCGGCCGTCCCGTGGTGCCGCTGGGCGCCGCCGACCCCGCCCGATTACCGGCGGATGCGGTGCTCTGTGACGTGTGGCATACCTCGGGCGACTTTCCCACGATCGTGGAGTGCTACGGCCCTCCCACCGGCATCCCGGAGTCCGCGGTGGTCGCCGCCGTCGCGCGCCGGCTCGGTCACCGCTGCCTCGTCGCCGACGACACGCTCAACCCCGGCCGCCACCTGCTGGCGATGCCGGACGGCACGCTCCGGCCCACGCACGTCGACGTGGCCGACACCGATGACGGCGCGGCGCACTCCAACGCCCGCCCGTGCACGATCGCCACGCAGCGGTGCCGCGAGTCGGAGGAGTGCCGCCAGTCGCGCTGGGAGCCCGATCTGATCGTGACCGCGTCCGACCTAACCGCGGCCTGAGGCCAGGCGGGCGGCGCGGGCCTTCTCGCGCCGCACCTCGGGGAGTCCGCGTTCGGGCTGGGGCGGACCACAAGATCTTCGAGCAGCGTCCGCGTCGCATCGGCGACCGCGGCGACCGCGGCGTTGAAGGCATCGGCGTTGTGGGCAGCGGGGGTACGGAAGCCGGAGATCTTGCGGACGTACTGCAGCGCGGCCGCCTGGATGTCAGCCTCGGTGACCTCCTCGACGAACGGCTCCCGCAGCGTCATGATGCTCCGGCACATTTACGCCTCCCAGAAAATTGGCTTCCGACCTCCGACAGTTAGTCTTGACTCTGCCATGACTACCGCACCCACCGGCAACCCGCGCACCTACCAGGTGCGGACGTACGGCTGCCAGATGAACGTCCACGACTCCGAGCGCATCTCCGGCCTCATGGAGCAGGCCGGCTATGTGCGTGCCAGCGAGTCGGACGAGCCGGATGTGATGGTTTTCAACACCTGCGCGGTGCGGGAAAACGCCGACAACCGCCTCTACGGCAACCTCGGCCACCTGCGCCCGGTCAAGGACAAGCACCCCGGCATGCAGATCGCGGTCGGCGGTTGCCTGGCGCAGAAGGACCGCGGTGAGATCGTGAGCCGCGCGCCGTGGGTCGACGTCGTCTTCGGTACCCACAACATCGGCTCGCTGCCCGCCCTGCTGGAGCGGGCCCGCCACAACGCCGCGGCCGAGGTGGAGATCCTCGAGTCGCTGGAGGTCTTCCCCTCCACGCTGCCGACCCGCCGCGAGTCCACGTACGCCGGGTGGGTGTCGATCTCGGTGGGGTGCAACAACACGTGCACCTTCTGCATCGTCCCGGCACTGCGCGGCAAGGAGAAGGACCGCCGGCCGGGTGAGATCCTCGCCGAGGTCGAGGCGCTCGTCGCGGAGGGCGTGCTGGAGGTGACCCTCCTCGGGCAGAACGTGAACTCGTACGGAGTCGAGTTCGGCGACCGGCTCGCCTTCGGCAAGCTGCTGCGCGCCACCGGGGGCATCGAGGGGCTGGAGCGGGTGCGGTTCACCAGCCCGCACCCCAAGGACTTCACCGACGACGTGATCGCCGCGATGGCCGAGACGCCCAACGTCTGCCACCAGCTGCACATGCCGCTGCAGTCCGGCTCCGACGCGATGCTCAAGGCGATGCGCCGGTCGTACCGGGCGGACAAGTACCTCGGCATCATCGAGAAGGTGCGCGCGGCGATGCCGGACGCGGCGATCACCACCGACATCATCGTCGGCTTCCCGGGCGAGACGGAGGACGACTTCGCCCGCACGCTCGACGTGGTGCGGGAGGCCCGGTTCGCCGGCGCGTTCACGTTCCAGTACTCCAAGCGGCCCGGCACGCCCGCCGCGACCATGCCCGACCAGCTGCCGAAGCAGGTGGTGCAGGAGCGGTACGAGCGGCTGATGGCCCTGGTCGAAGAGGTCACCTGGGCGGAAAACAAGGCGCTCGTCGGCGAGAGCGTCGAGCTGCTCGTGGCCGTCGGCGAGGGGCGCAAGGACGAGCGCACCGGCCGCCTGTCCGGCCGCGCGCGCGACGGCCGCCTGGTGCACTTCGCCACCGGCGCGATCGGCGACCAGATCCGGCCGGGCGACATCGTGCACACCGTCGTGACGTACGCGGCGCCGCACCACCTCAACGCCGACGGTGCCCCGCTGCACCACCGGCGCACGCGGGCCGGTGACGCGTGGGAGAAGGGGCGGGCACCCCGCACACCAGGGGTGCTTCTCGGGATGCCCGCCGTCCGTCCTGTTTAGACGATCAGAGGCTGATCCGCCCCGCGCCGGCGCCGCCGGACACGATGGACTTCACGTTGCACGCGGTGTCGAGCTGGTACGAGTACGGGATGCCGGCCACGCTGCCACCGGCTTGCCCGCTGCCCGAGTTGACGAAGCAGTTGTTGCGGGCCACGAGCGTGCCCGGGCCGGAGTCGCCCTCGCCCAGGTGGTACGGGTCGTCGGTGTTCTCGAAGTAGTTGCCCTCGACGAGCACGCCCGCGCCCTCGGTGGACGCCACGCCGTAGCCGCCGACGTTGCTGTAGAGGTTGTTGTAGACGTGCACCGGGTTGCCGAAGCGGACCCGCGGGTGGCGCTGGTTGGAGCCGTCGAACCAGTTGTGGTGGTACGTCACGCGCAGGTGGCCACGATCCTGGCTGGCGTTGTCGTCACTGTGGCCGAGCAGCATCGACTTGTCGTGGCCGAACACGCGGTTCCACGAGACGGTGATGAAGTCCGAGCCGCGCTTGATGTCGACAGCACCGTCGTACCCGCTGGTGAAGCTGTTGTGGTCGATCCAGATGTTGGTGGCCGACTCCTGGACGTTGATCGCGTCGTCGTCCCAGCCGCGGAAGGTGAGGTTGCGGATGATGACGTTGCGGTCGCCATTGATGTTGAAGCCGCAACCGGAGATCGTCGCGCCCGAGTTGCCGATGATGGTCTTGTTGGACCGCACCCGCAGCATGCCGGAGCAGGAGATCGTGCCGGAGACGCGGATGACCGAGGCACTGGTGGAGCCGAGCGCGCTGGTCAGTGCGGAAGCGGAGGTGACCGTCGTGGTCCCCGCGCCGCCACCGCCGGAGGTACCACCGTTCTGTGTGCCCCAGCCGACCAGGCCGGTCTGTGGCGGGTTGTTCGGCGGGGAGTGGTGGGTGGTGCGGGGCTCGTGCCCGGCGTCGTCGGGTTGGTGCCCGGCGTCGTCGGCGAGACGCTGCCGGTGCAGGCCGTGCCGTTGACCGCGAAGCTGGTCGGTGCCGGGTTGGAGCTGTTGTTCCACGAGCCGTTGAAGCCGAAGTCGGCGCTCGCGTTGGTGGCGAGGTTGCCGTTGTAGCTGGCGTTCCGGGCGGTGACCTGGCTGCCGCTCTGCGTCACGGTGGCGTTCCACGCCTGGGTGACGGTCTGGCCGGCGGAGTAGGACCAGGTGAGCGCCCAACTCGTGATGGGGTCGCCGAGGTTCGTGACGGTCACGCTGGCACCGAAGCCGCCGCCCCACTGGTTGCTGACGGTGTACGTCACCCGGCAGCCGGCCGCGGCCTGCGCTCCGGTGGCGACGATGACGACGCCCGCCGCGGAGAGGGCTGCGGCGGCGGTCGCTGCGGTGAACAGGGCGATGCGACGCCGTGTTCTGAACATGCTGTCTCCTGGGCTTCGTGTTGCGGGGGCCCTGCCCAGTTGCCCTCGCGAGGATCGTGGGAACTCATCCGGCTCAGCGCCTCCAGCCCGGAGGTAAGCGCTTTCCCATAAAACCACGGATCGGGGTGCCACTCAAGAGCATCGATGAGTAGAGCTGGGTCCACGCCCCGGCGGTGTTCCACTCTCCCAACCTGCGCCAGCTGGTCATCCCGCAACCGAAGCCGAGCTGCTGGGGTCGGAACTCCCAGTGGATGCCCGTGTGCACTACGAAGAGGACGCCGTGCGGAACCGGCGCGGCTTGTCCGGCAGCAACGGCTCGACCCGCTGCCCCAACCCATCCGGAACGACCCACGGCGGCCGTTCACCACGACGCATGCCCACGAGGCCGACCCGCCAGCGGCGGCATGGCACCACCCACCAGGTTCACCCCATTGCGTCAGGAACTCCAAGAACTCAGACGCCTGCAGATCAGGGCGCAACCCAGCTTGAGCAGGGCTTCGTGGAGGTCGTCGCGGATCTCCCTCCGCTTCCCCAGCCCGGAGCCGCGTTTGCCGCGGATCGGCGGGATGGTCTGCATTAACGAGACGAAGCTGGGTGACGTCGTTGCGGTTGCCGCCGATCAGCAGCACCGCCAACGGGATTCCGCGGGCGTCGGACTCCGGCCGGGTTTGGGCCGCCCTTGAGCGCTCGGACATGGCTGGAGTCGACCACCACCCGGGACAAGTCGAGTTACCCAGCCGCCTGCAGTACCTCGTGCAGGCGTTGCCACACACCGGCACTGTCCAGTCGCGCAGCCGTCGCCCGCAGGTCGTCCCCCGCGGCCGAAGCCGAACGCGTTGGGCAGCCATTCCCTACGGATGCCGGTGAACAGGACGAACAAGATGCCGCACAACACTTTGCGGTCATCGACCGGCCGACGACCAGGGCCCGAACGAGCCGATTGCTTCGGCAGCAACGGCTCGATGCGGGCCCAGAGGTCGTCACCGACCAGCCAAGGCTGGGGGTCGCGCTTCCTCATGTCACCGACGACGGCTCACCCAAAGATCACGCCATGCCGACGCCCGTGCCAAACCCCGAGACTTCGCCCTGGCCTCGCGAGCGCCCGTGCCGGACCCGAAACACCGCGTCCGGCACGGGCCGTGGTTCGCCGGAAGCCCGGCGAACCACGGTAGTCACCGCACTATGCGGTCGCCGTGCAGTTACCGCCATTGAGACGCACGTTCGCCGGCGCGGTCGCGGCACCGTTCGCCGTGAAGCCGATCGTCACCGAACTGCCCGCCGGCAGCGACGGACTCCAGGACGGCGCCGCCGCGGTCACGGTGGTGCCGCTCTGCGTCACGGTCGCGTTCCACCCGCTGCCGAGCGTCACGCCGGCCGGCCAGGTCCAGACGACGCTCCACGGGTTGACCGCGTTGCCCGTCTGGTTCCGCACGGTCAGGTTGCCCTGGAAGCCGCCCTGCCAGGCGTTCGTCTGCTGGTACGTCACCTGGCAGCCGAGCGGCCCGTTGGTCGTGGGCGGCGGGCCCGTGGTCGGCACGCCGGTCGTGGGTCCGCCGGTGGTCGGCCCACCCGTCGTCGGCCCACCCGTCGTGGGTCCGCCGCCGACCGGTGCGATCAGGTACGGCTGGAGGATCGCCTGCTTCTCCGTGTTGATGTTCGTCCAGTCGTCGAGCGCGATGCCGCCCGTGTCACCCGAGTTGGGGTTCCACGACCAGTACGTGAAGGACATGCCGTTGACGCCCGTGCCGGTGTACCGCATCAGCTCCTGCAGCCACACCTTGTCCTTCGGGTCGGCCAGCGTGCTGCCGAACTCGCCCATCATGATCGGCGCGACGTTCTGCTTGTACAGGTAACCCCAGAAGCCGTCCCAGATCGCCGGCAGGTTCGCCGGGTAGTTGGGCTCGTCGAACCAGTCCTGGTGGTACACCGAGATCGCGTACTCGTGCGGCGAGTACACGAGGCGGTTGGCCACGTTCAGCCGTACCGGGAACTCGCCCGCCTTGGACAGGTTGCCACCCCACCAGCCGCAGCTCTCGTCGTTGCTGGGGTCGCCGTCCCACACGTTCGACAGGCCACCGCTGGGGCAGCTCACGCCCTCCACGAAGATCAGCCAGTTGGGCTGCACGCCGAGGATCGCGTTGCCGGCCCGCTCGGCCGCCAGCCGCCAGTCACGCGTCTGCACGCCGCAGCCCCAGCAGGCGCCGGTGGCGTTGGGGTTGGTGCCGTCGGCGTGCGGCTCGTTGTGCAGGTCCGCGCCGATGACGGTGGTGTTGCCCGCGTACCGCCGGGCCAGCATCTGCCAGTCGCTGATCCAGGTCGCCTCTGACACGGTGGGGGTGTACCAGAGCGCCGACTGCCCAGCCGACGTCGGGCGGTGCCGGTCGAGGATGACCCGCATGCCCTTGGTGCCGGCGTAGTCGATGACCTTGTCGAGGATCTGCAGCGGCGAGTTGCCGACCAGGTCCGGGTTGACGAAGTCGTTGATGCCGGTCGCGGTCGCACCGGCCTTGAGGGCGTCGTTGGAGTAGGGGATGCGCAGGGTGTTGTAGCCCAGGCTGGCCATCTTGTCGAGCTGGCCGCGCCAGGGGTTGTTGGACCACAAGCCGTGGAAGGTCTTGTTGTCCGTCTCCATGCCAAACCAGTTGATGCCGGTCAGCCGGACGGTCGCGCCGGTGCTGTCGACAATCTTGTTGCCGTTGGTGCGCAGGTAGCCGGTGCCGGTACCCGCCGCGAGCGCCGCCGGTGCCATGGCGATGGCGACGAGGAATCCGGCGGCTGCGGCGGTGGCGACGGCAAGGGCGCTCGCGAGCGCTCTGCGGGACATTGCCAGGTCTCTCCGTTCAGAGGGAATGCAGCGTCAAGGAAAGAACGTTGCCCTGGCTCCGCCGCCCATTCTTATCCCTGTAAATGTCCTCGTCAAACCCTGTGTTGCCCAGGTCGCGCCGCCTGCGAGGCGTTTTGTCGCGCTGCTCCCACGGTGCGCATTGCGCCGCCCAACAACCTTCGAGCATTCCGCGTCCGCGGCGAGTTTCTCTTTTCGACCAATTCCAAATAATTGAGCTACCGCGATGTCCGTTGTGGTCCGGACCGTTGCTCCCGCCGCCTCACCCTCCGCGGTGGGCAAGCACCCCGGCGCCGCCGGAGGTGAAAGGGGTGAGGGCTCCCCGACCCGCCGCCGGAGAGCCCTCACCTCATTGGGAGGAGGAACAGCTACTGGCGCGTGCCGGCCCCCACCGGCTCGCGGTCGGGCGCGGGCTGGCCGTGGCCGCCCGGTGCGTCGCCGTGGCCGGGCCACCACGCCTTGTGACCCAGCAGCGCGGTCAGGCTCGGCACCAGGAACATCGACATCACGAACGCGGAGATCGCGATGCCGATCGAGACCGCGAAGCCCATCTCGCTCAGGAACGCGATGCCGGCCAGCATCATCGAGGCGAAGGTGCCCGCCAGGATGAGGCCCGCCGAGGCGACCGAGGGGCCGCCGTGCTCCACCGCGAGGTCGGCGGACTTGCGCGGGTCGTTGCCGAGTCTCGCCTCCTCGCGGAGTCGGGCGATCATCAGGATGTTGTAGTCGGTGCCGATCGCCACCACGAAGAGGTACAAGATCGTGGGCAGCATGAACGACAGGCCGGGCCGGTCGCCGATGCCCTGGAAGACAAGCACCGTGGCGCCCAGCGTGCTGAAGAAGCCGAGCACCACCGCGAGCATCAGGTAGATCGGTGCCACCACGGCCCTCAGCAGCAGGGCCAGGATGATCGCGATCAGCACGCCCGCGACCGGGAAGATGACCCGCAGGTCGCGGTCGTTGGCGTGACGGACGTCCGCGAAGATCGAGCTGGCCCCGCCCACGTACGCGGTGGTGCCTGCCGGCGCGTTCGCGTGCGCCACGTCGCGGAGCTCGCCGCCGGCGAGGTCGAGCGCCTCGTTCGAGTACGGGCTCGTCGCGAGCAACAGGTTGATCCGCGCCGCCGAGCCGTCCTGGCTCACCGCCGCCTGTGCGCCACCGCGCGCCGGCATGATGCCGCCGACGCCCGGCGTCTCCTTGAGCTTCGTCGCGAACTGGTCCAGTGTCGCCGTGTCGAGCCGCCCGCCGTCGCTGCGCAGGTACACCGTCGTGGGGTTGAGCGCGCCCGCCGGGAAGCCGGCCTGCAGGTCGCGGAAGCCCTGTGACGACTCGGTGTCCTCGGGCAGCTGGCTGGTCTGGTCGTAGTCGGTGGCCATGCCGAGCGAGCCGAGCGCGAGCGCGATCATGAAGAGGCCGGAAGCGGCCGCCACCACCGCCGGCCGGCGGCCGACGAACCTGCCGACGGCCTGGAAGGCGGTGCCCTTCGGCACCCGCTTGTACGACTTGGACGGCCAGAACACGCGCGGACCGAGCAGCGACACCACCGCCGGCACGAGCGTGACCGCGGCGAGCGCCATCACCGCGACGGCGATGGAGAGGCCGGGGCCAAGGCTGCGGAACGCGCCGAAGATGGCCAGCAGCAGCGCCATGAACGCGATGATGATCGCGGCCGCCGCCGAGGCGATCACTTCGCCGACCCGCGAGACGGCGCTGACCAGCGCTTCCTTCTTGTCGTCGCCGGCGCGCAGGCGCTCGCGGTAGCGGAAGAGCAGGAAGAGGATGTAGTCCGTGCCGACGCCGAACAGCACGATCGTCAGGATGATCTGTAGTGACTGGTCGACCTGCAGATCGGTGGCCTTGGCGACGAGCGCGATCAACCCCGGCGAGATGGCGCTCACGATGCTGACCGTGACGATCGGCAGGAGCGCCGCGATGGGGCTGCGGTAGATCACCAGCAGCAGCAGGATGATCAGGACAACCGTGGCGATACTGACGATGGTCAGCGCGTTTTCGAAGGCGTCCTGGTTGTCCAGCTGCATCGCGACGTCACCGGTCACCGCGAGCGTGAGCGGCGTACCGGCGATCATCGGCTTGACCGTGTCGCGGATCCGCTGGACGGAGTCGAGGGTCTTCTGGTCGTCGGCCAGCCCTGGATGCCGATGGTGATCAGCTGGACCTGCTTGTTGGGGGAAAGGGCCTCTGGTCCGGTGGCGACCCCGGCGACCTTCTCGATGTTGGCCGACTGCACCGCGCCGGCCAGCTCGCCGACCTTGGCCTGGTCGGCCTCGGTCAGCGGCTGGCCGTCGGTGCGGCGTACGACAACGGTCGCCGTGGAGTCGCTGGACTGCGAGAACTTCTCTTCCGCCAGCTCCTGAGCCTTGACCGACTCGTAGCTGTTGGGCAGGAAGTTCGCCTGGTCACCGGTGGTGACGTCGGACAGGGTGGGGGCGAAGACGACGATGCCCACCGCCGCGATGATCCAGGCAAAGATGACCTTCCACGGGTTGTAGACGACGAAGCGTCCCAACCGTTCGAACATGACTCCCCCTCAGTCGGCCGAATCCGGTCCTTACCGTCCGGCAAGTAGATGTCTACCTGCCGCACGGTAGATAAGATCTCAGCGTACGGCAAGGACTTTCTGGGCGTATGACCAGGCTCGCAGGATGATGATGCGGGAGGCGCGCTGAGAGCCTGCTGAGAGTGCGTAACGCGGACGTTGCTGGGTACGATCGGCGCGCTGAGGAGGTGCGAGACCGTGGTCGCAGATGACACCAAGGCCCGGATCCGTGCCGTGGCGATGGAGCTGTTCACCGCACAGGGATACGAGCAGACGAGCCTGCGTGAGATCGCCGACCGGGTCGGCATGACCAAGGCCTCGCTCTACTACCACTACCCGTCGAAGCAGGCGCTGCTGATCGCGCTGATCGAGCCGCTCGTGGAAGAGTGGCGGCGCGAGGTGGAGGCGGCGGAGCAGGAGCCGAACGACCCGGCGAGCGTGCGCGTCGCGCTCGGCCGCATCCTCGACACGATGATCCGCCACCGCGACGCGTGCGCGATCGTCATGCGCGACACCCCGGCGCTCGCCTCGGTCAAGCCGATCCTCCAGGAGATGGTCCAGGTCGGCACGCGACTGCACACCTGGCTGGCCGGCCCCCACCCGACCGAGATCGACCGGATCAAGGCCGTCGCCGCCTCCGAGGTCCTCGGCGGCGCCGTCTCGTCGGTGGTGACGATCGCCGAGGTCTCACCGATCGTCCTGCGCCAGACGCTGCTCGACTGCGCGATGGGCGTGCTCGGCATGAAGCTGCCGCCCGAGCCCTCCGCCCCCGTGGCCAGCCAGCGCGTCCCGGTAAACCAGCGCGCCTGAGCCCCACTCGCGCTGCTCGCGCCGGTCCGGGTCCGCAGCGGCGTGACATTCAGGAATAGAGCTGCCGCGATGCCCGCCGTGGTCCGGACCGTTGCTCCCGCGGCCTCACCCTCCGCGGTGGGCGCGCTCATAACGACGCCGGTGATCCTCGTGTGCAGGACATCGCGTGGGGGGTGGTCGTCGGGTGTGGGAGCGGACACCCCCGCCGCCGATCGTGGGCTGGGCGCAGAGGTGCGCCCAGCTTGAGAGCGTGCGTGCGCGGCAGCCCGGCCCGACTCGACCCGCGGCGCGGCCTCACGGAGGGGTGACGCAGCCCAGCCCCGCGCAACGCCCCGGTCACCGCGGCACCAGTCACCGCTCAACGTCACCTGCTGCCGTCGGCTCGGCGACGTGGAGGTCGTGATCGACGCGGCCGGTGTGAAACGGCGCGACCCGCCGCGGGCCGGGGCCTGCGGCGGGTCGTGTGGTGAGGTGGGGAGCGTCAGCTCGCCTGCTCGGCCAGCTTCAGGAACTGCCGCTTCGACTCGAGCGCCTTCTCCGCCTCGCGGATCCGCTTGGCGTCGCCGGCCGCGCGGGCGCGGTTGAGGCGCTGCTCGGCCTCGGCGACCTGCTCGCGCATCTGGGCGAGCAGCGGGTTGGCGGACGGCTCGGTGCGCCGCCACGCCGACTCCATCGCCTGGCGGACCTTGTCGTCGACCGCGCGGAGGCGGCGGTCCAGGCCGGCGGCCGACTCGCGGGGCACGCGGCCGGCCTCGTGCCACTGGCCCTGGATCTCGCGGAGCTTGGCCTGCGCGGCGCGCGGGTCGGCGTCGACGTCGAGCGCCTCCGCCTCGGCCAGCAGCGCCTGCTTGCGATCGAGGTTTCCGCGCTGCTCGGCGTCGCGCGCCGAGAAGACCTCGCTGCGCCGCGTGAAGAACGCGTCCTGCGCCGCCCGGAACCTCTCCCACAGCCGCTGCTCGGCCTCCTTCGAGGCGCGGGGCGCGGCCTTCCACTGGGTCATGAGGTCCTTGAGGCGGGCGGCCGTCGGCGCCCAGTCGCTGGACTCGGCCAGCTGCTCGGCCTCGACCACCAGCTCTTCCTTGGCGCCCTGCGCCTGCTTGCGCTGGGCGTCCAGCGTGGCGAAGTGGGCGCCCCGCCGCCGGGTGAACGAGTCACGCGCCGCCGCGAACCGCTTCCACAGCTCGCCGTCGGTCTTCTTGTCGACGCCGCGGATCGTCTTCCACTCGTCGAGGATCTCCTTGAGCCGGTCGCCGGCCGTCTTCCAGCCGGTGGACTCGGCGGCGAGCTTTTCCGCCTCCTCGACGAGCGAGGTCTTGCGGGCCAACGCCTCCGCGCGGGCCGCGTCGCGGGCCGCGCGGGCCTCGCCGGCCTTCTGCTCGGCCAGGCTGGCCAGCTTGTCGAGGCGTGCGCACAGCCCGTCGATGTCACCGACCACGTGCGCCTCGGCCAGCTCGGTGCGGAGCCGGCGCACGCTGGCGAGGGAGTGGGCCGCGTCCGCGGCGCCCGAGTTGAGGCGGGCCTCGACGAGATTGACCTCGGTGACCTTGTCGGCGAACCTGCGGGCGAAGTGGGCCAATCCCTCCTCCGGCGGCCCGGCCTGCCACGACCCGACCACTCGCTCGCCTTCGGCCGTCTTGACGTACACCGTGCCATCGGCGTCCACTCGACCGAAGGCGGTCCAGTCGCTCATGTGCCCATCCTCGTTCTCCCGGCGCCGTCGGGCGGGGGTTACCCGGCGGCTACCGCCACAGCGCAGTATGTTTGCAGCGGAGTATCTCTCGGCATTGTCACAGGTCCAACCCGGTCCGCGTCGAGCGCTAAACGTTGACCGTGACCATACGGTGTCCTTGGTCGCCTTGCGCCTGTCACAAACCCACCGCCAGAAGGTGCGGTGACCCCACCGATACGGTGTCCTCGTGCCATTGGTCGCTGCAGCGGTGTGTCCGCATCCGCCCATGATCGTCCCAGAACTGGCCAGCGGTGCGGCTGCGGAACTCGAGCCGCTGCGTGCCGCCTGTGACGTGGCGGTGCGCCGGCTCGCCGCATCTGGCGCCCGGTCACTGCTGGTCGTGGGTAGCGATTCATTGACGGTGGACTATAGCTCTCCGGTGCGGGCCTCGTTTGCCCGATGGGGACTGCCCGAGCCTCCGGGGGAGCCGCCATCGTTGCCGCTCAGCCTGTCTGTTGGCGCGTGGCTGATCAATCGGGCGTTCGTCCCGGTTCCGGCGTTCACCCGGCGTTTCGTCGCGATTGCGGATGGTGCCTCTGTCCAGGAGTGCGCCGATCTCGCCCGCGCGTTCGAGCCCGACGGCCCGTGGGCGTTGCTCGCGATGGGCGACGGGTCGGCCTGCCGGGGCACCGCCGCGCCGGGGTACGACGACCCGCGCGCGCTCCCGTACGACAAATCGGTCGAACGGGCCCTGGCTACCGCGGACCTCGCCGCCCTGCGCGGCCTGGACCCGGTGCTCTCCGCCGAGCTGCTTGTCGCCGGCCGCGCGCCGTGGCAGGTGCTGGCCGCGGCCGCCGAGGGCGGGACGTGGCGGGCGACGATGGAGTACGCCGACGCGCCGTACGGCGTGGCCTACTTCGTGGCGACCTGGGAGCGGGCGTGAGCGTCGTCGCCGTCGTGGGGCCGACCGCCGCGGGCAAGTCGGCGCTCGGCATCGCGCTCGCCCACGCGCTCGGCGGCGAGGTGGTCAACGCCGACTCGATGCAGCTGTACCGCGGCATGGACATCGGCACGGCCAAGCTCACCGTTGCCGAACGCGAGGGAGTGCCGCACCACGTCCTGGACATCTGGGACGTGACCGAGCCGGCGAGCGTCGCGGCGTACCAGCGGGTGGCCCGCGCGGCCGTCGACGACGTGCGGGCGCGCGGCCGCGTGCCGATCCTGACCGGCGGCTCAGGGTTGTACGTGCGCGCGGTGCTGGAGGAGTTCGAGTTTCCGGGCACCGACGCGGAGCTGCGCGCCGAGCTCGAGGCGGCGTTGGCCGCCGGCGGGCCGGCACCGCTGTACGAGCGGCTGCGTGCCGCCGACCCCGCCGCGGCCGCGAAGATCCTGCCGACCAACGGGCGGCGCATCGTGCGGGCGCTGGAGGTGATCGCGCTGACCGGGGCGCCGTTCACCGCCTCGCTGCCGGACCCCAAGCCCTTCTACGACGCGGTGCAGATCGGCGTCGACCGCGACGACCTCGCCGCGCGGGTGGAGGAGCGGGTGGACGTGATGTTCGCCGCCGGGCTGGTCGCCGAGACCGCGGCGCTCGCTGAGCGGGGACTCAGGCAGGGGCGGACGGCGAGCCGCGCGCTCGGGTACCAGCAGGTGCTCGCCCACCTCGCCGGCGAGTACACGCGCGAGGAGGCCCGGGACGAGACCGTGCGGGCCACCCGCCGCTTCGTGCGGCGGCAGCGCACGTGGTTTCGTCGTGACCCGCGAATCACCTGGCTGGACGCCACCCGCCCGGATCTGGTCGATGCCGCGCTGGACCTTGCGGGATGATGGGTGGCGTGCGATTCCTGAAGGGCCACGGCACCGGCAACGACTTCGTCATCCTGCCGGAGGGCACGCCCGAGCTGACGCCCGAGTTCGTGGCCGCGGTCTGCGACCGGCGGCGCGGCATCGGCGGTGACGGCGTGCTGCGCGTCGCGCGGTCGTCGCTGCCCGGCGTCGAGTGGTTCATGGACTACTGGAACGCCGACGGTTCGCTCGCCGAGATGTGCGGCAACGGCGTCCGCGTCTTCGCGCGCTATCTCGCCGCCGCCGGCCTCGCGGCCGGCACGGTGCCGATCGAAACCCGGGCCGGCGTCGTGCGCGCGGTGATCGGTGAGGAGACCATCAGCGTCGACATGGGCCTCCCCAAGGTGTACGGGGACAGCAGCGCCCGGGTCGGCGGACTGGAGCTGCCCGGCGTGGCGGTCGACTGCGGCAACCCTCACCTCGTGTGCGCGCTCCCCGCCGGCCTGCCGCTGGA
Source organism: Phytohabitans houttuyneae (assembly GCF_011764425.1). Lineage (NCBI taxonomy): Bacteria > Bacillati > Actinomycetota > Actinomycetes > Micromonosporales > Micromonosporaceae > Phytohabitans > Phytohabitans houttuyneae. The sequence continues at coordinate 2,101,054 of NZ_BLPF01000001.1, read as the reverse complement.
CTCGCTCGACCTGCACGTGCCGCCGGGACACGACGAGGAGTTCTACCCGTCCGGGGTCAACGTCGAGTTCTACGTTCCCGTGGATGAGGCGCACGTCCGGATGCGGGTGCACGAGCGCGGCTCGGGGGAGACCCTGTCGTGCGGCACCGGAGCGGTGGCCGTGGCGGCCGTCGCGCTCGCCGCTTCCGGACGGGATACCGGGGCCGTGACCGTCGACGTGCCGGGTGGGCGGCTGACGGTGACGTTCGACGGTGCGGAGTGCCACCTCGCCGGACCCGCGGTGATCGTGGCTTCGGGCGACCTTTTGCAGTGACCTCTTGATCGATGTTGGTCCAGGTGCCAGACTGCACGCTTGGGAACGCTCCCACTGACCCTGATCTATCTCGTTCGTGGAGGTCTACCGATGCGCTGGACCAGCGGTGTGCTGCTCGGTGTCGCTGTGCTGGCGTTCGCCACCGGCTGCAACGGCCCGCAGGGGGACAACGCCGGCCCGCCCGGCGGCACCTCCGGAACGTCCGCCCCCGCCCCGGTCGAAGGCACGCCCGTGCCCAACGGTCCGAACGTGCAGGAGGCGCTCGACGTGGCCAACAAGCAGTTCACGCTGCTGGCCGAGGGCAACTGGGCAAGCGCGTGGGGCCAGTGGACCGAGGCGGCCAAGAAAGAGGTACCGCAGAAAGCGTTCGAGGCGGTCAACAAGGCCTGCCCGGTCCAGAAGGGGCAGAAGATCGAGCTCCAGGACGTCCGCCCGGTCAGCATGGAGCTTGTCGAGCTCACCTGGCGCCAGGGCGAAAAGGTCGGCCACAGCTCGCTGCGGCTGACCGGCGGCAAGTGGCTCTACGAGCCGGCGGGCGACACGCTGGTCGAGTACGCGGGCGGTGCCGACGCGGCGATCGCCAAGCGCAAGTCGTCCAACCAGTGCCCCTCCGCCTGATCTCATCGCTCGGTTGATCAGGGACTTGGTGTGGCGCCACGCCCACCTACTCCCTGATCAACCGCTCCCTGATCAACCGCGAGAGGACGGGGCGGCGTCGCGGACGGCCGCGGCCACCGCGGTGGAGACCCGCGCGTCGAAGACGCTGGGGACGATCACGCTCGGGTTGATCTTTTCCTCGCCCACCACGTCGGCTATCGCCCGTGCGGCGGCCAGGGCCATCTCCTCGGTGAACTCTTCCGCGTGGGCGTCCAGCATGCCGCGGAAGACGCCGGGGAAGGCGAGCACGTTGTTGATCTGGTTGGGCTGGTCGGAGCGGCCGGTCGCCACTATCGCCGCGTGCTTGCGGGCCTCGCGCGGGTCGACCTCGGGGTCGGGGTTGGCGAGCGCGAACACGATCGCGTTCGGCGCCATCCCCGCGATGTCGTCACCGGTCAGCAGGTTGGGCGCGCTCACGCCGATGAAGACGTCCGCGCCGCGGATCGCGCCGGCCAGGTTGCCCGCGTACCCGCTGGAGTTGGTGTGCTCGGCCAGCCACCGGTGGCTCTCGCTCAGCCCGTCGAGGTCGCGGTGCAGCGCACCCGGCCGGTCGTACGCGATGATGTCGCCCACTCCCCGCCGCAGCAGCAGCTTCATGATGGCCGTGCCCGCGGCCCCCGCCCCGGAGACGACCACCCGGACGTCCGCGAGCTGCTTGCCCACGACGCGCAGCGCGTTCGTCAGGGCGGCCAGCACCACGATCGCGGTGCCGTGCTGGTCGTCGTGGAACACCGGGATGTCCAGCTCCTGCCGCAGCCGCGCCTCGATCTCGAAGCACCGCGGCGCGGCGATGTCCTCCAGGTTGATGCCCCCGTACGCCGGGGCGATCGCCCGCACGATCCGCACGATCTCGTCGGTGTCCTGCGTGTCGAGCACGACCGGCCACGCGTCCACCCCGCCGAACCGCTTGAACAGCGCGGCCTTGCCCTCCATCACCGGCAGCGCGGCCGCCGGGCCGATGTTGCCGAGGCCGAGCACGGCGCTGCCGTCGGTGACCACGGCAACGGTGTTGCGCTTGATGGTGAGCCGGCGCGCGTCGGCCGGGTTTTCCGCGATGGCGAGGCAGACGCGCGCGACCCCCGGCGTGTACGCCCGGGAGAGCTCGTCACGGTTGCGGAGCGCGACCTTCGAGCTGACCTCGATCTTGCCGCCGAGGTGCAGCAGGAACGTGCGGTCGGAGACCTTGTGCACCTCGACACCGGGCAGCACCTCGAGCGCCTTGACCACCTGGTCGGCGTGGCCCGAGTCAGCGGTGTCGCAGGTGATGTCGACGGTCACCCGCACGTGGTCGGAGTCGACGACGTCGAGCGCCGTGACGACCGCGCCGGCCTCGCCGACGCACATCGTCAGCCGCCCGATCGCGGACGCGTCGGCGGTGACGCTCACCCGGATGGTGATGGAGAAGCCGGCGCTGGGGAGGCGAGTCGTGGGCACGCGTCCTTTTTACTCCGGCGGCGGGTGGGTATTTAACCCAGGTGCGTTCGGCGCGCGGGCGTGACACCATGGAAGGCCGGACCAATCGGACACTCACCAGGGAGACCAGCTTGCAGGACGTCGTTCTCATGAGCGAAGACGCCACGACCGGCGAGCTGGAGCTTGAGGACCGAAACGCACTGCGCCGTGTCGCCGGCCTTTCGACCGAGCTCGCCGACGTCACCGAGGTGGAGTACCGGCAGCTGCGACTCGAGCGCGTAGTGCTGGTCGGCGTGTGGACCGAGGGCTCGGTCACCGACGCGGAAAACTCGCTCACCGAGCTTGCCGCGCTCGCCGAGACCGCCGGCTCGCAGGTGCTCGAAGGGGTCATCCAGCGGCGCGGCCGCCCAGACCCCGCCACCTACATCGGCCGGGGCAAGGTCGACGAGCTGGGCTCCGTGGTCGAGTCGAGCGGCGCCGACACGGTGATCTGCGACGGCGAGCTCTCCCCGTCCCAGCTGCGCAACCTTGAGCAGCGCACCAAGGTCAAGGTGATCGACCGCACCGCGCTGATCCTCGACATCTTCGCCCAGCACGCCAAGAGCAAGGAGGGCAAGGCGCAGGTCGAGCTCGCCCAGCTTGAGTACCTGCTTCCCCGCCTGCGCGGTTGGGGTGAGGCGCTGTCCCGCCAGAGCGGCGGCAGCGGCCGTGGCGGCGGGGCCGGCGGTGGCGTGGGCCTGCGCGGTCCCGGTGAGACCAAGCTCGAGACCGACCGCCGGCGCATCCGCACCCGCATCTCGCGTCTGCGGCGTGAGATCAAGGGCATGCGCACGGTGCGGCAGACGATGCGCGCCAGCCGCGCCCGCAACTCGATCCCCGCGATCGTCATCGCCGGATACACAAACGCGGGCAAGTCGAGCCTGCTCAACCGGCTGACCGGTGCGGGCGTGCTGGTCGAGGACGCACTCTTCGCCACGCTCGACCCGACCACGCGGCGGGCCGAGACGCCCGACGGGCGGGTCTACACGCTCTCCGACACGGTCGGGTTCGTGCGGCACCTGCCGCACCAGATCGTCGAGGCGTTCCGCTCCACGCTGGAAGAGGTGGCCGAGGCCGACCTCGTCGTGCACGTGGTCGACGGGGCACACCCCGACCCCGAGGAGCAGGTGCGGGCGGTGCGTGAGGTGCTCGCCGAGGTGGGTGCCGACACGGTGCCCGAGCTGCTGGCGGTCAACAAGATCGACGCGGCCGACGAGGAGACGCTGCTGCGCCTCAAGCGCACGTGGCCGGACGCCATCTTCGTCTCCGCGCGCACCGGTCGGGCCATCGACGACCTTCGCGCTGCGATCGAGGCGCGGCTGCCGGTGCCGGCGGTCGAGCTGTCGGTCGTCGTGCCGTACGAGCGGGGAGAGCTCGTGGCCCGCATCCATCGACGGGGTGAGGTGCTCTCGGCGAGCCACACCGACCGCGGCACGGAGCTGCACGTGCGGGTCGACCAGGCACTCGCTGCGGAGTTGGCGCCGTTCGTGCACGCTGAGTGACGAAACATAGCGTTACACACATGGTGCGCGCGGCGTGCGACACTGATCTGATGCGTCGTTTGGTGTCCTCGGTGGTGGTTGCGCTGGGCCTCGTCGGCACTGGCCTCGCCTTCCCGGCGCCCGCAATGGCGGCTGGCAAGAAGGTCTGCACCATCGAGGACTCCAAGCTCGACGAGCTGTCGGGTCTCGTGGCCACCAGCGGTGGCTACATCACGATCAACGACAGCACCGACTCCTCCAGCCGCAAGCGCGTCTTCTACCTCAGCGGCAAGTGCGCCATCACCAAAAACGTGCAGTACACCGGGGGTGGCCCGCGCGACACCGAGGACCTCGCGGTCTCGCCCGACGGCAAGACGCTGTGGATCGCCGACACGGGTGACAACCCGGACGCCAGCGAGCGGCGCAGCAGCGTGGCGCTGTGGACGATGCCGATCGGCGGCGGGACCCGGCCGGTGCTGCACCGCGTGGCGTACCCGGGTGGCAAGCACCACGACGCCGAGGCGCTGCTCATCGGTGCCGGCAACGCGCCGATCATCATCACCAAGGCGGCGGGCAAGGCCGAGCTCTACAGCCCCGCCGCGGCGCTCAAGGCCGACAACGAGACGCCCGTGCCGCTCAAGAAGGTCGGCGAGGTGGCGCTGCCGAAGACGGAGACCGACAACCCGTTCGGCGCGATCGGCCGGCTCACGGTCACCGGCGCGGCCCGCGCGCCCGACGGCAGCCGGGTGGTGCTGCGGACCTACGCGGACGCGTTCGAGTACGACGTGACCGACGGCGACGTGGTCAAGGCGCTCACCACCGGCGAGGCGCGGGCGACCCCACTCACCAACGACCAGTTCGGCGAGGCCATTGCGTACAGCCCGGATGGCAAGACCTTCCTGACCGTCTCCGACCTGGGCAACCTCGGCCAGGACGCGAGCAACGACATGTTCCGGTACACGCCGTCCGCCAGCAAGCCGAAGGAGCCCGTCACCGCCGGGGTGCAGGGCGGTGGAGGCGGTGACACGGGCCGTTCGTGGACCGACGACCTGACGATCGGCGACATCACGTACATGGTGGGTGCCATCGGCGTGATCGGCGCGATCATGGTGGGCGCCGGCGTCTTCGGCATCCTGCGCGCGCGCAAGCGCATGGCCTCCGAGCCTCCGCTCAAGGGCGGCCTGCGCGACACCCCGTCCGGCTCGATCGGCCGCCAGCCGGTGCCCGGCGCCTCGGGCGTGGCCGCCGCGTCCGCGCCGGTCGACAAGGCGTTCGGGTACGACGAGGCGAGCTGGGACCGCAGGCCGGGCGGCTACGACGACGGCTACCGGTCGGGGCGCCCCGACGACGACTACCAGCCCGCCGGTACGTCATACGGGCCGGCCCGTCCATCGTCCTCGGGCGGCGGTGTCTACGGCGGCGGCGCCAAGAAGAGCGGCGGAAGTGTGTACGGCGGTGGCGGCGGCAACGTCTACGGCGGCGGCCAGGGCCGGGCGCCGCAGGAGGGTCCGCCCCCCAACGGCGGCGGGACCTACTCGTCGGGCGGTGTCTACGGCCGTCCACCGGCCGGCGGCATGTACCCGCCCGACGAGGGCTACTGACTGAGCTGGCGCGAGGTCACTTCACGCGCCGGAGCACGGCCACGACGCGGCCGAGGATCGTGGCGTCGTCGCCGGGGATCGGGTCGAAGGCCGGGTTCTGCGGCATCAGCCACACGTGCCCGTCCTTGCGGCGGTACGTCTTGACGGTCGCCTCGCCCTCGATCATCGCGGCCACGATCTCGCCCGCGTTGGCCGTGGGCTGCTGGCGCACGACCACCCAGTCGCCGTCGCAGATCGCCGCCTCGACCATCGAGTCGCCCTTGACCTGGAGCATGAAGACCTCGCCCTCGCCGACCAGCTCGCGCGGCAGCGGAAAGACGTCTTCCACCGCCTGCTCGGCCAGGATCGGCCCGCCGGCGGCGATGCGGCCCAGCATCGGCACGTAGGCCGGTGTGGGGCGGGCCGCGCGCGCGGTCTCGTCGTCGACAAGGTCGCTGGGCGGGCGCACGTCGACGGCGCGGGGACGGTTGGGGTCGCGGCGCAGGAAGCCCTTCCGCTCCAGCTCCTTGAGCTGGTAGGCCACGCTCGACGGGGAGACGAGCCCTACGGCCTCACCGATCTCGCGCACGCTCGGCGGGTAGCCGTAGCGCTCCACCCAGTCGCGGATGAACTCGAGGATGCGGCGCTGCCGCGCGGTGAGGTCGGCGGTGACAAGGTCGGGGAAGGAGCTCACCACCGGTGTGACGGCGCGCAGCGCAGGCGCGTCGGCGCTCCGGGAACGGGCCGGGCTGCGCCGCCGCGCACCCGCCGTCGCTGTCGCCTTGGCGCTTTTCTGCTGGGTCGGCGCTTGCCGCCCGCCTCGCTCGTCGGTGGCCACGGGTCTGTCCTCCCTGGTCGCGGTGCTGCGTCGCGGTGCGCAGTGGTGCTCGTCGCCCCGACCGGCCGCCTCTTTGTGGGGATAGTGCCGCGGTGCCCCGGATCGGTGGACTCACCGTAACGGCAAGATTGGCCAGTTTCAAACATCTGTACGACCTGCGTGTCGGCGTGTCGCGCGTCGACTCTCGACATCGCACAGATGTTCTGGTAGACCATCGTACGTCCGTTCGATCGAACTGCCGTTCGACCAAGGGTCGTTCCAATCGATGGGGCCGGTATGCACACGATGGAAGCACAGGTCGCGATGGGTGCCCGCGGCATGAGCCGCACCCGGGCCGTGCCGAGCGCGCCAGCCGTGCCCGGCCTGCTGGAGCTGGCGACCGCGGCCGGTGTGGTGCCCACCCGCTCCAGCACCCGTGCCGCCCGGCCGAGGCTGCGGCTCACCCGGCGGGGGCGGGTCGTCATCTTCGCGTTCTTCCTCCTGCTTGCCGCGCTGGCGGTCACGCTCGCCGCCACCGCCTCCCGTGCCGCGGACCCGTCCGGCCCCGCCGCGACGACGGTCGTGCAGCAGGGCGACACGCTCTGGTCGATCGCCGACCGCCACCACCTCAAAGGCGAGACGCGGGTGGTGATCGAGGAGATCCGCCGGCTCAACGCGCTGGAGGGCTACACGGTCTACGCCGGTCAGGAGCTCAAGCTCCCCGGCTGATCGGCTATCACGCCCACCCCGGCGGCCGGGCGATCACGGTGACCGTTTCCCGGCTCGCGGCCGCCGATCCGGCCAAGCGCAGGGGCGTGCTCGTCACCACCGGCGGCGGGCCGGGCGAGCCCGGCGTGCCGCTGCCGCTCCAGCTCGCTCACGGCCACGCGGGACGCCTCGGTGCCGCTGTCCAGCGCGGTGGCCACCCGCGACGCCATCCGCGGTGCCCGGCTCGTCGCCGTCGACCGCCGGACGCACGTCCCGCTGCTGAGCGGCCAGGCGAGCGAGTGCACGCGCGCGGCGGTCACCGACTACCTGTGGCCGGGCGCCTGCCCGCCGCCGACCTGCCCTGCTGACCCCGTCGACGGGTGCTGAGAGGCACGCCACTGCGACACCCAAGCGGCAGGAGTGGCGTTGAGCTTGCGTCAGGGCGTCCGCTGGCCTAACGTCGAACCCCTAGATGTAGTAGTTACAAGGGTGTAAGTCGTCCACAGGTTGGGGTTCGCTCCACACAGCTTTCCCACACGTCATACACAGCCGTGTCCACAGGTCGTGGCGGTCGGCTGGGCATCGGCGTGCGCGGAAGTTGTCATACGGCGGGCATAGCCTTGGGTGCTGAAGGGAGGTGTGTCGATGCGCTGTCCGTATTGTCGGCACGCCGACTCCCGGGTCGTCGACTCGCGCGAGGCAGACGACGGTCAGTTGATCCGCCGCCGCCGGGCCTGTCCCGAGTGTGGCAAGCGGTTCACGACCGTCGAGGAGGCGGTGTTGGCCGTCGTCAAGCGCAGCGGGGTGACCGAGCCGTTCAGCCGCACCAAGATCAGTGGCGGGGTGCGCAAGGCGTGCCAGGGGCGGCCGGTCGACGAGGACGCGATCGCGCTGCTCGCGCAGAAGGTCGAGGAGACCGTCCGGGCCCGCGGCGCCGCCGAGATCCCCAGCCACGAGGTCGGCCTGGCCATCCTTGGGCCGCTGCGCGAGCTGGACGAGGTGGCCTACCTGCGGTTTGCGAGCGTGTATCGGTCGTTTGAGTCGTTGGGCGACTTCGAGCGGGAGATCGCGTCACTGCGCGCCGCCGCGGTGGCCCGTGACGGCGCTGGGCGAGTGGAGAGCGCAAGTCGCTCTCCGATGCCTGAGCCGGCCGTCGGCCGTACCCAATAGTTTGGTTTTTGATCTTTAGGTTTTGGGTTCCGAGGGGGCATTTGACTATGTCGGGGGAAGGCGTGAGCGCAGGCAAGGGGCGTGCGACCCGTAGCGCGGCCGGGGGGCTGAAGGTCGAGCGGGTGTGGACCACCGAGGGCGTCCACCCCTACGACGAGGTCACCTGGGAGCGCCGCGACGTCGTGATGACCAACTGGCGTGACGGCTCGATCAACTTCGAGCAGCGGGGTGTCGAGTTCCCCGACTTCTGGAGCGTCAACGCGGCCAACATCGTGACGACCAAGTACTTCCGCGGCGCGGTCGGGACGCCGCAGCGGGAATGGTCGCTCAAGCAGCTCATCGACCGCGTGGTGAAGGCGTACCGCGCGGCGGGGGAGGAGCACGGCTACTTCGCGGCACCGGGCGACGCCGAGGTCTTCGAGCACGAGCTGACGTGGATGCTGCTGCACCAGGTGTTCAGCTTCAACTCGCCGGTGTGGTTCAACGTCGGCACGCCCTCGCCGCAGCAGGTCAGCGCCTGTTTCATCCTCGCCGTCGACGACTCGATGGACTCGATCCTCGACTGGTACAAGGAGGAGGGCCTGATCTTCAAGGGTGGGTCCGGCTCCGGGGTCAACCTCTCCCGCATCCGCTCCTCCAAGGAGCTGCTCTCCAGCGGGGCACCGCGTCCGGCCCGGTCAGCTTCATGCGCGGCGCCGACGCGAGCGCCGGCACGATCAAGTCGGGCGGCGCCACGCGGCGCGCGGCCAAGATGGTCATCCTCGACGTCGACCACCCCGACATCGAGGAGTTCGTGCAGACCAAGGCGAGCGAGGAAAACAAGATCCGCGCCCTCCGCGACGCCGGCTTCGACATGGACCTGGGCGGCAAGGACATCGTCAGCGTCCAGTACCAGAACGCCAACAACTCGGTGCGCGTCTCCGACGAGTTCATGCGGGCGGTCGACGGGGGCGACAGCTTCGACCTGCGCGCCCGCCTCGACGGCTCGGTCGTGGAGACCATCGACGCCAAAAAGCTGTTCGGCTCGATCGCGCAGGCCGCGTGGGAGTGCGCCGACCCCGGCCTGCAGTACGACGACACGATCAACGACTGGCACACCTGCCCCGAGACCGGCCGCATCACCGCGTCGAACCCCTGCTCGGAGTACCTGCACCTGGACAACTCCTCGTGCAACCTCGCCTCGCTCAACCTCATGAAGTTCCTGCGGGCCGACGGCGGCTTCGAGGTGGAGAAGTTCGTGCGGTCGGTCGAGTTCGTCATCACGGCGATGGACATCTCGATCTGCTTCGCCGACTTCCCGACCGAGAAGATCGGGATCACCACCCGCGCCTACCGCCAGCTCGGCATCGGGTACGCCAACCTCGGCGCGCTGCTGATGGCCTCCGGCCTGCCGTACGACTCGGAGGGCGGCCGCGCGGTCGCCGGCGCGATCACCTCGCTGATGACCGGCACCGCCTACCGGCGCTCGGCCGAGATGGCCGGCGTGGTCGGGGCGTACGAGGGGTATGCGCGCAACGCCGAGCCGCACAAGCGGGTCATGCGCAAGCACGCCGCGGCCAACGACGAGATCAAGCCGTCGCACCCGATGGCCGCCTCGATCGTGCGCGAGGCCACCAAGCAGTGGACCCAGGGCAACAAGGTCGGCGACAAGAACGGCTGGCGCAACTCGCAGGCCTCCGTGCTCGCGCCCACCGGCACGATCGGCCTGATGATGGACTGCGACACGACGGGTGTGGAGCCCGACCTGGCGCTGGTCAAGTTCAAGAAGCTGGTCGGCGGCGGCTCGATGCAGATCGTCAACCAGACGGTCCCGCGGGCGCTGCGCGCTCTCGGATACCCCGAGGAGCAGGTCGAGGCGATCGTCGAGCACATCTCCGACCACGGCCACGTGATCGACGCGCCGGGCCTCAAGCCGGAGCACTACGCGGTGTTCGACTGCGCGATGGGCGAGCGTTCGATCGCGCCGATGGGACACGTGCGCATGATGGCGGCGGTGCAGCCGTTCATCTCCGGCGCCATCTCCAAGACGGTCAACATGCCGGAGTCGGCCACCGTCGAGGACGTCGAGCAGATCTACTACGAGGGCTGGAAGCTCGGCCTCAAGGCGCTGGCCATCTACCGCGACAACTGCAAGGTCGGCCAGCCGCTGTCGGTCGCGAAGAAGCCGGCCGCCGAGGTGGCCGTCGCGCCGGAGAAGGTCGTGGAGTACCGCCCGATCCGCAAGCGCCTGCCGAAGAAGCGCCCCTCCGAGACGGTCTCGTTCTCGGTCGGCGGGGCGGAGGGCTACCTCACCGCCTCGTCGTACCCGGACGACGGCCTCGGCGAGGTCTTCCTCAAGATGTCCAAGCAGGGCTCCACGCTGGCCGGCGTGATGGACGCGTTCTCGGTGGCCATCTCCATCGGCCTGCAGTACGGGGTGCCGCTGGAGACGTTCGTCGGCAAGTTCACCAACATGCGCTTCGAGCCGGCGGGCATGACCGACGACCCGGACATCCGCATGGCGGCGTCGGTGATGGACTACATCTTCCGGCGGCTGGCGCTCGACTTCCTGCCGTACGAGCGCCGTGCCGAGCTGGGCATCTTCACCGCCAAGGAGCGCGCCGCCCAGATCGCGGCCGAGTCGGAGGGCACCACGCTCGACCTGGCCGGCATGGCCCAGTCGGCCCCGGTCTCCGCACCCGTCCCGCCCCAGTCGGCCACCTCCGAGGAGGCGCCGGCCAAGCCACTGCTCCAGGTGGGCTCGTCGACCGAGCTGCTGGAGGCCGTGATCGGCAAGGCGGCGGACGCGCCGCTCTGCTTCACCTGCGGCACCAAGATGCGGCCCGCGGGCAGCTGCTACGTCTGCGAGGGCTGCGGCTCCACCAGCGGCTGCAGCTGAGCGACACCCCGGCGCCCGATCGCGAGATCGGGCGGGCGCTGTGTTTTGTCGGGCGCGGTCGCGTGCACGGGAGGCGCGCTCGCGTGGCTCCCGGACCGGCCTGATGCCCCGCCTTCGCGGCCGACCGGCGCCAGTGAACGCACGTCTCAAGCTGGGCGCATTGCTGCGCCCAGCTTGAGAGCCCCCTGGGCGTGGGTCGGGTCGGGACTGGTCGGCCAACCGCGGAGGCGGACCTAGAGACGTTCGCGGTCGGGGTGAGCCTTTTCTGGAAAGTTCAACCCCCGACGAGATGGCGGGCTACTGCGATGTCCGCCGTGGTCCGGACCGTTACTCCAGCGGCCTTGCCCTCCGCGGTGCTCAGGCGCCCCGTGCGGCCGCCGACGGGTCCGGGATTGTGGCCGGAGCCGGGCAGATAGTTGTAGGGCTGCGCCCCCACAAGGGCGGATCCATATCACGGTCCGATCTTCGGCCTGAAGGGCTGGTCGACCGCCGAGGGTAAGGCCGCGCGCGGCCCGTCCTGCGGGACCGTGAGCTTCGAGATCACCCCCTGGATTCGCGGGAGCGGGCTCTTTGGGGTGAGCTGGGGGACTGCGGAGGGTGAGGCCGCGGGAGCAACGGTCCGGACCACCGCGGACGCCGCGGTAGCCCGGATCTGCTTCTAATTGGATCGTCTGAAACGGCTACCACGGTCGCACCCCCGCCTAGAGTCTTTCCGGGCCGTCGGACACGCGGGTGAAGTACATGTGCCAGTTGGTCTCCCACGCGCCGTCCCCGGTCGCGAAGGCCTGCTGCCAGTGCACCCCGTCCGCGGTGATGTCGGACCAGATGAAGCGCACCCGCACCGGTTGCCCCTCCCACACGTCTGTGCCCGTGAACTCGCCCACGCCGTCCACGAACCGCCCCACCACCGGCGGGTCCATGCGGCCCGTGCGGCTGCTGACCCAGTAGAGCGACCAGAGTTCCGTCGCCGGGTCGTACGTGCGGACCGTCGCGCCGCGCCAGCCCTTCGTGGGGAAGACGATCTCGTCGAAGTTGCCGGCGCCCTCGAAGAACGCCCGTGACGCCGCGCGCCCGGGGAACTCCTCCCACTCGTCGCTGCCAGCCAACCGCTTGGTCAGGTAGCGGTTCGTGACGTCCCAGGTGCCGATGAGGAAGTCGAAATTGTTCATGCGGGCATCATGCGGGGTGGCGACTGACAGCCTGTGGCAGGAATTCCGGCGACGTTTTCGTGGCGGCCGGCTAGGTTTGTGGGCGTGCATCTTGGCGTGCTTCCTCCACCCGTCCGCTAGCGGGCGGCTTCTCCACTGAGCCCACGCCGCCGGACCGGTCCTGAGGTCCCGCGGCCGATGGCTGCCGCCCGCATCCCCGCGGTCCCGTCAGCCATCCACAGTGGAGTCTTCGCATGCCTTTCCTCTTCATCGCCGTCGCCGCTGCCGCCTGGGGTTCGGGCGGAGCGGCCGCGGCCATCCTCTACCGGGACAGCGGTCTCGGCCCCATCGCCGTCTCCTGGTGGCGGATGGTCATCGGCGTCGCCATCCTCGGCGCGGTGCTCGCATTCCGCCGCCGCCGGGCCGCCCCCGCGCCGCGCCGCGCGAGAAGGCGCGACCTCGTCGCGATCGGTCTCGGGCTGGCCGTGTACCAGACCGCGTTCTACGGCGCGGTCGCCTACGTCGGGCTCGCCGTCGCCACGGTCGTCACGCTCGGCGCGGGTCCGGTGCTGATCGCGTTCGGCGCGCGGGTCACGATGGGCGAGCGCCTCGGCCGGGCCGGCGCGGTCTCCGTCGTGCTCGCGCTCGCCGGCCTCGCCCTGCTGACCAGCGGATCAGGCGGCACCGGTACCCGTCCCGCGCTCGGCCTTGCCCTCTCGCTCCTGTCCGCGTGCGGCTACGCGGGCGTCACGCTCCTGACCCGCGCCCGGGGCACCTCGGGGCAGGCGTACGACACCGCGTTCGCCGGCTTTGTGGTGGGTGGGGTGTGCCTGCTGCCGTTCGCGCTGGTGGAAGGGCTCCTGCCGGCCACCGTCACGTACAGTGCCGGCACGCTCGCGTGGCTGCTCTACCTCGGTGCTGTGCCGAGCGCGCTGGCGTACGGCCTCTTCTTCGCAGGCCTCGCCCACGTGCGCGCGGCGACCGCCTCGGTCGTGGCGCTGCTCGAGCCGGTGGTGGCGGCCGGGATCGCGGTGGCGCTGCTGGGGGAGCGGCTCTCGACCGCGGCGATGGCCGGCACGGTGGTACTGCTCGGCGCGGTGGCCGCCCTGCTCGTCACCGAGTCGGCCTACGAGCCGGCGGTGACGTAGGCCGGCGATAGGGTTCGGGGCGTGGACCGGCTCGCGCCCCGAACCCTGCACGAGCCACACCCGTCCCGGCTGTCCCCCGAGCACCCCCGCCGCGCCGAGATCATCGCGGCCCACGACGCGGCGCTCGCGGCCGGAGAGGCGGGCTACCTCGACCCGGACACGGGCCTCTTCGTGCTGACCGCCGCCTTCCACGCCAAGCGCGGCTCGTGCTGCGGGCGCGGGTGCCGCCACTGCCCGTACGTGGACGGCGACCCCGCCGGCTGAAGCGTCGGCAGGCCGACTGGCCAGGACCGGGAGCGCCGGGCGGAGGGTACTGTCCGGCCATGGCGAAGTTTGTCGTGGTCGGGGCCGGGATCGTGGGCCTCGCCGTCGCGCACCGGATCACCCAGGACTTCCCGGATGCGCAGGTGACCGTGCTGGAGAAGGAGGACCGCGCGGCGGCGCACCAGACCGGCCACAACTCCGGCGTGATCCACGCGGGCGTGTACTACAAGCCGGGCAGCCTCAAGGCGACGCTCTGCCGGGCGGGTTCGCGGTCGATGGTGGAGTTCTGCGCCGAGCACGGCATCCGCCACGAGGTGTGCGGCAAGCTGATCGTCGCCACCGACGCCGAGGAGCTTCCCCGCCTGCGCGCGCTGCACGAGCGGGCGGTGGCCAACGGCCTGCCGGTGCGCCTGCTGACGAGGGAGGAGGCGACGGAGTACGAGCCGCACGTCAACTGCGTACAAGCCCTCCACGTCGCCTCGACCGGCATTGCCGACTTCGCCGCGGTGTGCAACACGCTCGCCGCGCTCGCCGAGAAGGCGGGTGCCGAGGTGCGCTTCGGCACCAAGGTGACCGGCATCGTGGCCCGCGACGACCGGCAGATCATCGAGACGACGGCGGGCGACATCCGCGCCGACGTCCTGGTGAACTGCGCCGGCCTCCACGCCGACCGCGTCGCACGGCTGGCCGGGGTGGACCCGCCGGCGCGGATCATCCCGTTCCGCGGCGAGTACTTCGAGCTTCGCCCCGAGCGGCGTGACCTGGTGCGCGGCCTGATCTACCCGGTGCCCGACCCGCAGTTCCCGTTCCTGGGCGTGCACCTCACGCGCATGGTCGACGGCACCGTCCACGCTGGACCCAACGCCGTGCTCGCGCTCGCCCGCGAGGGGTACAGCTGGCGTCGCGTCAACCCCCGCGACATCGCCGACTTCGCCGTCTACTCCGGACTGTGGCGGCTGGCGAGGCGCCACCTCGGCCACGGCCTGACCGAGGTGCGCCGCTCGCTCTCCACCCGCCGCTTCGCGCAGAGCCTCGCCCGCCTGGTGCCGGAGGTGACCGAGGGCGACCTTGTGCGCACCGAGGCGGGCGTGCGGGCACAGGCCATCGCGCCGGACGGTTCGCTGGTCGACGACTTCCTGATCGTGGCGAGCGAGCGGCAGGTACACGTGCTGAATGCCCCCTCGCCGGCCGCCACCAGCTCCCTCGAGATCGCAAAACACATCGTGTCGCACCTTCCGGGCTTTCCTGCCGCCGCCTGAGGCCCTATCGTGGCCGACGGACCGGATCCGGCAAGGCCGTCGCCGATCAGGAGGACCCACGACCGTGCGGACGCGTGCGCGACGCCTCAGCGCCAGCCTGTTGCTGCTGCTCCTCGCCGGCTGCGGAGCGGAGGCCGCCGCCGACACGCCCGCCCTCCCGCGCCGGTGGCGCCCGAGATCCCGCGGCCGCCGCGGGTGGGGTGTGCCAGCTGCTCGACTACGTGCTGATCGAGCGGATCGTGGGCGTCAAGTTCGACATCGCCGGCGCGCAGAAGGTCGACAAGACCTACTCCTGCGCCGTCCAGTCGATGGGCGCCGCCCGCCCCGACCTGGTGCTGTCCGTGACGGTGACGACCGCCGACGCCGAGGTCTTCCAGGAGGAGCTCGTCCCCGAGGGCGGCGCGAGCGTCAAGGGCCTGGGCAAGGCCGCCTACCGCCAGATCCGCGGCGCCGGCGGCTCCGCCGGCCCGGGCGTCGAGGTGGGCTGGCTGACCGCCGACGCCCGGCTGATCATCCTCCGCTACACCTTCGCACCCGGCCAGCCACGCACGGCGGCGGACGCGCTCGCTCCCAAGCTGGTAGAGCTCGCAAAGGAAATCAACCAAACGAGCGTCTAGGCGCGCCGCCCGACGCCCGCCGAAAACCAAACCCAACCAGACGCGGGCTACCGCGATGTCCGCGGTGGTCCAGACCGTTGCTCCCGCGGCCTCACCCTCCGCGCTGGGCCAGCTCAGGGCGCGGGCCGTTCCACGGCCTCACCACCCGCACGTCCTGCCGGCTGACCACGGCACGATCCCTGGGAGTTGATCAGGGAGTTGGTGGGCGTGTCGGCCGGCGTTTCCACCCACGAAGTCCCTGATCAACGACGGTCGGATGAGGCTTGCGGCGCCCACTAAGCTGCTACCGCGCGGCTCGACCCGGCCCGCTTCGAGCCCAACCGGCTTCGGGCGACCTCGGATTGCGGCACGGATCAGCCATCGTGGTCGGTGCCGGTGCGTGAGGCGTTCCCGGGGCCTCACCCTCCACGGCCAGTCGGCCTCCGGAGGGATCGTGGCGCGGATCAGCCGCGGGTTGCGCCACGGTCTCCGCAGCGCCCGTTTCCCCGCGCGGCCTCAAGCTCAGTGTGCGTCACACACGCATCGCACCGAGCCGAGGCCGCCCTGGGAGCGCGCTAGCGGGCCGCCACGAAGACGCGGGATGCCACCTCGCGGGGGAGGCGGATCTTGTCGCCGGAGCGGTCGATCGTCACTGCGTCGCGCTCCTGGGCCACCGTCACCGTCACGCCGGGGTCGACGCCCGCGGCGTGGAGCTGGCGGAGCACGTCGGCGTCGGTCTGGACGCTCTCGCAGATGCGCCGCACCACCACCTGGCCGGTCAGGCCCGGGAACGCGAGGTTGCGCTCGCCACCCTCCTCGCCGCCGGACGTGGCGGTCGCGCCGTTGCCGAGCGCGTCCAGGCCGGGGATCGGGTTGCCGTACGGCGAGCGGGTGGGGCGGTTGAGCAGCTCGTAGACCTTCTTTTCCACCGTGTCGCTCATGACGTGCTCCCAGCGGCAGGCCTCCTCGTGGGCCTCCTCGTAGGGCAAGCCGATCACGTTGACGAGCAGCAGCTCGGCGAGGCGGTGCTTGCGCATCACGGAAACCGCGTGGGAGCGGCCCGAATCGGTGAGCGCCAGGTGCCGGTCGCCCTCCACGGTGAGCAAGCCGTCGCGCTCCATGCGGGCGACGGTCTGGCTTACGGTGGGGCCGCTCTGGTGCAGCCGCTCGGCGATCCGGGCACGCAGCGGCGGCACACCCTCCTCTTCGAGCTCGAGGATGGTCTTCAGGTACATCTCGGTGGTATCGACCAAGTCGTTCACAGTGCAGCCCTCCCTGCACCATGCTACCCCGCGAAACGGCGCAACCCGTACCGCAGTGCGGCCCCGAAGGGTGGTTGACTTGACCCCGTGGCCGTACCCGACGATCTTATCGTGGACCCCTCTGACCTCGCTGCGAAGCTGGCGGAGACCACCGTCCTCGACGTCCGCTGGCGCCTGGCCGGTCCGCCCGGGCGGGACGACTACGACGCGGGCCACGTGCCCGGCGCGGTCCACTTGGACATTGACGCCGATCTCTGCGGTCCGCCGGGTGAGCGCGGGCGCCATCCCCTGCCCGACCCCGACGACCTCCAGCGGGTGCTGCGGGCGGCCGGTGTGCGCGAGGATCGCCCCGTCGTCGTGTACGACCTCGGCGACGGCCTCCCCGCCGCCCGCACCTGGTGGACGCTCCGCTGGGCGGGGCACGCGGCGGTGCGGGTGCTCGACGGCGGGTTCCCCGCGTGGGTGGCAGCCGGCCTCCCGGTGACCACCGAGGTGCCCGACCCGCCGCCGGGCGACTTCACCGTGCGGCCCGGCGCCCTGCCGGTGCTCGACGCGGCGGCGGCCGGCCACCTCGCCACCGAGGGCGTGCTGATCGACGTGCGGGCGGCACCCCGATACCGGGGCGAGGTCGAGCCGATCGACCCGGTCGCGGGACACATTCCGGGCGCGGTCAACCTCCCGACCACCGACCATCTCGAGGCTGATGGCCGGTTGCGCGCCGCCGCTGCCCTTCGGTCGCGGTTCGCGGCGGTCGGCGTCGACGATTTGGTACCCGTCGGTGCGTACTGTGGCTCCGGAATCACCGCCGCGCACACCGTGCTGGCGCTCCACCTGGCCGGCAGGACGGACGCCGCGCTCTATGTGGGGTCGTGGAGCGAGTGGATCACGGACCCCGACCGCCCCGTGGCCTGAACCCTCTCGCCCTCCTGGCGCGGGCCCGCCGCCGTGGCGCGGTGGCCCGGCTGCCGGTGCCGGGCGCCCGCGCCTACCTCGTCAGCGACCCCATCGCGATCCAGGAGGCGCTCACCCGCACCCAGCGGGAGTACGCGAAGGGCGTCGGCCGCCGCGGCCGTGAACCACTCAAGCGGGTGCTCGGCGACGGCCTGCTGACCAGCCCGCCCGACCTGCACCGGCAGCAGCGGCGGCTGGTGCAGCCGCTCTTTCACCGCGAGCGGGTGGCCGGGTACGCGGAGACGTTCACCGCGCTGGCCACGGCCGCGGCGGCGGGGTGGCGCGACGGCGAGGTACGCGACCTGCACCGCGACATGACCGCGCTCACGCTGGCGATCGTCGCGCGCACGGTGTTCGACGCGGACGTGGGTGACGCGGCGGTCACCACGGTCAGCCGCGCGCTCGCCCGCAACCAGCGCGCGCTGCGGCGCGAGATCCTTCCCGGCGGTACCCTCCTGGACCGCCTGCCCCTCCCCGCGACCCGGCGGTGGCGTGCGGACAGCGCGGCCGTCGACGCCGTGGTCTACGGGTTGATCGAGGCGCGGCGCGCCGCGCCGGGCGGGAGCGACCTGCTGAGCCTGCTGCTGGCTACCGGCATGCCGGACCGCCGCATCCGCGACGAGGCGCTCACGCTGCTGCTGGCCGGGCACGAGACGACGGCCAACGCGCTGGCGTGGACGTTCGCGCTGCTCTCGCACGACCCGGCGGCGCAGGAGCGGATCGCGGCCGGCGACCGGGAGTTCACCACCGCGGTCGTGCGCGAGTCGCTGCGCCTCTACCCGCCGGCCTGGGCGATCTGGCGCCACCTCACGGAGCCACGCGAGGTCGGTGGGCGGCGGCTGCCCGCCGGCGCGACGCTCATCCTCAGCCCGTGGGTGATGCACCGCGACCCCGCGTGGTGGCCCGAGCCCGAGCGGTTCCGGCCGGAGCGGTGGCTGGACGGGCCGCCACCCGCGCGGTACGCGTACTTCCCGTTCGGCAGCGGACCTCGCCAGTGCGTGGGCAACGAGTTCGCCGAGCTGGAATCGGTCCGGGTGACCGAGGCGGTCTGCGCGACGTGGACGTTCACGCCCGCGCCCGGCGGACGTCCTGTCGTGCCGCAACCGTTGATCACGCTGCGTCCCCGCTACGGCGTGCCGCTGCTGCTACGCGTGCGACGATGAGTCGCATGACTCCTGCGGACGGCACCGTGGTGGTGTGGGACGAGGCCCTGCTGGCGTACGACATGGGCGACCACCCCCTCGACCCGGTCCGCGTGGAGCTGACCATCGCGCTCGCCCGCGAGCTTGGCGTGCTCGACCGGCCCGGCGTCCGCGTCGTCGCGCCCAAGCCGGCCGACGACGCCGCGCTCACCCGCGTGCACCGCGCCGACTACATCGACGCGGTGCGGGCCGCTCCCGATGACCCGTTCTTCAGCGGATGGGGGCTGAACACGCCGGACAACCCCGTCTTCGACGGCATGCACGACGCGAGCGCGCTGGTCTGCGGCGCCACGCTCGCGGCCGCCGAGGCGGTGTGGCGCGGTGAAGCGCGGCGAGCGGTCAACGTGGCCGGCGGGCTGCACCACGCGATGCCCGCGCGGGCGGCCGGCTTCTGCGTCTACAACGACCCGGCGGTCGCCATCGCCCGCATGCTCGACCTGGGTGCGGAGCGCGTGGCGTACATCGACATCGACGTCCACCACGGCGACGGCGTGCAGGCCGTCTTCTACGGCGACCCGCGCGTGCTCACGGTCAGCCTGCATGAGACGCCGCTCGCGCTCTTTCCCGGCACCGGTTTTCCGGAGGAGACGGGAGGCGAGGGCGCGGAGGGTACGTCGGTCAACATCGCGCTGCCGCCCGGCACGTCCGATCCCGGCTGGCTGCGCGCCTTCCACGCGGTGGTGCCGTCGGTGGTACGCGCGTTCCGCCCGCAGGTGCTCTTCACCCAGTGCGGCGCCGACAGCCACCGCCTCGACCCGCTGGCCGACCTCCGCCTGTCCGTCGACGGCCAGCGCGCCGCCCACCTGGCCCTGCGCGACCTGGCCGACGAGCTGTGCGAGGGGCGGTGGATCGCGACGGGCGGCGGCGGGTACGCGCTTGTCGAGGTCGTGCCCCGCACCTGGACCCACCTGCTGGCCACGGCCACGGGCGACCCGATCGACCCCGCGGCGCTGACCCCGCTGGGCTGGCGCGACCTGGCCAAGCGCCGCCGCCCCGGCCGCGACGTGCCGCTGCGCATGACCGACGACGCCGACGTGTCGTACCGCCCGTGGCAGCCAGAGAGCGAGCCGGACACGATCGACCGCGCCATCATGGCGACGCGCAAGGCCGTCTTTCCCCTGCACGGCCTGGACCCGCACGACCCGAGGGACTGAACGTTAGGCGGGCGGCTGCCTCACCTCGACGACACGGCCATCCTCGAAGATCCGGACCTGGCACCGCCGGGAGAGGGCCGCGAAGACGTCGTCGACGCGGCCGCGGTGGACAGGGTCCTGGCGCAGCGTGAGCAGTTGGGGCACGTGCTGTACGTCGTCGACGACCCGCGCGACGATCCGTAGGAGGTGGCCCGCGTAGACCTTGTCATGCGTCTCCGGCCGCAGCATGCCCAGCAGGACAGGCACGCTGTCCGCGCGGGCGATGTGTTCCGCCCAGGTCGTGCCCAGGATCCCGTCGGCGGTCACGGCGGCCTGTATCAGATCGTTCACCGTCTTGGAAATCCGCCCGAGGTTGGTCAGGGCCAGAGCAGGCAGCAGCGTGTCGAGGCGGAACTGGTCGAGATCGTAGCGATCGGAGGCTGAGGAGAGGACCTCCTGCACCATTGACACGAGCTTGCGTTGCACGAGCGCCTCGTCGCCGATTTCCACCATGGCGGAAGCGATCCTCGGCGCGATCGCGTAATCGCCCAGCGCCCACAGGCCGTCGAGCCTGCCGTCGGCGAGCTCGTCGAGTGCCTCGCGCAGGGCCGGCCGTCCGGCGTCGTGCTGGAGGCTGCCGAGGGCGGTGGCGGCGCACAGGCGGGTCCAGAGGTCCACGGCGTCGCGCGAGATGATCTCCAACAGGGTGGGGACCGACTCAGGTAGCGCCTCCAGCACCGAGACCAGCGCCCAGCGGAGTTCGGGCGCCCGCCGCCGGTCGGAGATCGCCTCGGTCAGGGGGACGACGAGGTCGGGCGACGGCTTTGCCGTAAACGCGGAGAGCGCGGCAGGGTCCGCCTCCAACCAGCCGGTGTCGCTTCGCTTGAGCAGGCTGTCCAGCACGTGTCGCGCGGCCGCCGGACCCAGGATGCCGAGCGCGGCGGTGACGTAGGCCCCCACGTCCTCGGGAGGTGCGCTCGGTATGCGGGCCAGCAGCCGCTCGCCCGTGGCCACGTCCCGGGAGTGTTTGAGACCTCTGATGAGGTCGTTGCGGGTGTATCGGGTCGGCTCCGGAACGTTGTCGCTGACCTCCAGCAGCCGCTGTGCTCCGCTGGCGCCGGCGAGCGTGGCGATGGCCTCGGCCAGGGTGCTGGACCAGTTGTAGTTGTAGTCGACACGGGGTCCGGACAGCAGGCCGACCAAGACGTCGCCAGCGGGTGCGTAGCCAATCCGGCGGATGGCGCGGACCATGTAGGTCGCCGGGTAGGCATCGTCCTCGTCGCGGTCCAGATCCCAGCTGGCGAGCATGCCGGTGAGGGCGGCGGCGATCCGGACCGAGCCCGAGTCGCCAAGCGCGTCCGCGATCCACGCCCGGCGTAGCATCGCGACCTCGCGGTCGGCCAGGCAGTCCAGCAGGCGGTCGTGCAGCATCCGGCCGCCGATCGAGACAAGGACGCGGGCGGCGTCCATCGCGACCGACTCGGACGGTGTGCTGAGCATCCAGTCGTAGGTGGCGTCGATGATCGCGGGGCGCAGCCAGCGCAGGTTGACCTTCGGGGTGCCGATCAGGCAGCGCGCCGCGAGCATCAGGTCCTGGCGCAGGATGTCGTCGTCCGCCGCGAGCGGTTCGCCCGCCGCCGGCGGCTCCAGGTCGGTGGGGTCACGGCCGAGCACACCCAGCAGCAGGCCCGACGCGTCGGCGGCGCGGCCGGCCAGCAGCAGCAACACCTCTTCCCACCACGGGTCGTGCCGGTGCGCCACCACGGCCGCCACCGCGTCCGGGCCGCGCTCGCTGGCCGATACGGCGGCGAAGTACTCCTGGAGCGTGAGGTGCAGGAAGCCGTACCAGCCGGTGGCCTGGATCTTCAGCAGGCCGTACTGCGCGGCGATCTCGTCGAGGATCTCCCGCGCGTGCGCCGGCTCGATGTCGATCGTCGGCAGGAAGTCCTCGATGACGGCGAGCA
Organism: Phytohabitans houttuyneae; assembly: GCF_011764425.1. Lineage (NCBI taxonomy): Bacteria > Bacillati > Actinomycetota > Actinomycetes > Micromonosporales > Micromonosporaceae > Phytohabitans > Phytohabitans houttuyneae. The sequence continues at coordinate 2,079,071 of NZ_BLPF01000001.1, read as the reverse complement.
GGTCGCGCTCGGGGTAGTAGCGCAGGCCGAGGCCGTGGAAGTGCCAGGCGATCTCTTCCAGCAGGTCGCGCTTGCGGTCCGTGGTGAAGCGGCCGAAGCGGCGGATCCCGCGGTGCGAGTCCCACTCCTTGAGCAGCACCTCGACGCAGCGGTCGTAGAGCTTGGCACGGCGCTCGGGCAGTTCGAGGTCGCGCTCGTACACGATGGCGACCAGCGACAGGATCAGCGGGTTGGCGGCCAGGCTGCTCATCCGCACGTTCGCCTGCAGCGCGCCCTTGAGCCCGGCGGCGCGGGTGCGGTCGGCGGCGAACCAGTTTTCGACGAACGTCACGATCTGCGGCCACGCGAAGTCCAGCACGTCGAGCACCTGGAACGCGCGCAGCCCACCCCGCCAGCCGGCCCGCCTGCAGGTGACCGCGATCGGCGCGCCCGGAAAGCGGGTGGCGATGCGGTCCACCTCGGCGGCCACGAGCTGGTACGCCCGCTCCGCCTCGTCGGCCGAGCCGCCGCCGAGCACCTCGTCCAGGCCGTCCAGCAGCAGCGCGGCCCGACCCGTGGCGAGCTGCTCGTGCAGGTGGTCGAGGGCGCCGGTGAAGCCGTACCGGTGCTCGCAGCTGTGCGCGGCGTACGCGATCACGTCGCCCATGCCGCTGTCGACGAACTCGCGCAGCTCGACGTAGATCGGCAGCGTGAGGGCGGGGGTGATCTCACCCCGGGCGGTACGCAGCGCGAGGTGCCGCAGCATCGTGGTCTTGCCCGCGCCGGGGTCGCCGAGCACGACGAAGCGCCCGAAGCGGCGTACCGCGTCCTCGGGCCGCATGGCCGTCGCCTGCGCGTCCTTGGCGTGCTTGGCGGACAGCTCGAGCAGGCGCTCGGGCGTACCCTGCGCGAGCGCCTCCATCTCCTCCTGGCTGGCGAAGCGGGTGGCCTCCTCGCGCACCTGGAGCTGCACGTACAGCGCTTCGAGGTCGAGCGGCTTGGACATGTCGAGGATCTTGAGTCGGCGCAGCTCCTCGACCAGGAGGGTGCGGTAGTGCTCGGCGGACTGGCGCAGGTCGCTCGCCTTCGCGGCGGCCCGGCGCGCCTCGTGCAGCGCCGCCTCCTCCACGCGCTCGACCTCGCGGGCGGCCTGCCGGCTGTCGTCCCACAGGGCCCGCTCCCGGGAGAGCTGGTCCTCGTACCGCAGCCGATCCCGCTCGCGCTCGGCCCGCTCCGCCTCCAGCGCCCGCTGTGCCGCCTGGGAGCGCCGCCACTGCCAGAACCCGAGGGCCGCGCTGACCAGCACGCCGGCGAGGGCGATGAGGGCGACCACCACATCGACGGGCACTCCGCCGGCGGACTGCCCGGGCGGTGCGGTCGGGGTGGGCGCGAGCGCCCAGGGGGAGAGCGGCATGTGCGTACACGTTCCGCAGCGGCACCGGACGGGTCAAGGTCGTGATGGAAACATGACTCAGAGGGAATGATGGGAGGCGTGACGCCACAAGTGCGGGACCGATCCGCCGACGTGCTGCTGACCGACGGCACCACCGTCCACCTGCGACAGATCCAGCCGGGTGACGCGGAGGGGATCGTCGCGATGCACTCGCGCTTCTCCGAGCGCACGCGCTACCTGCGCTACTTCTCGCCGTACCCCCGGATCCCCGAGCGCGACCTGCAGCGCTTCGTCAACGTCGACCACGACGCGCGGGAGGCGTTTGTCATCCAGACGGGTGGCCGGATCCTCGCGGTCGGCCGGTACGAGCGGCTCGGTCCGGAGGCGGCCGACGCCGAGGTGGCGCTCGTGGTGGAGGACGCCTACCAGGGGCGCGGGATCGGGTCGGTGCTGCTGGAGCACCTCGCCGCCGCGGCGCGGGACGCCGGGATCAGCCGTTTCGTGGCCGAGGTGCTGCCGGAAAACTCGGCGATGCTGCGGGTGTTCGCCGACGCGGGGTACCAGGTGCAGCGGCAGTACGCGGACGGCGTCGTGCACCTCACCTTCCCGATCGCGCTGACTGAGCAGTCACTTGAGGTGCAGTGGCGGCGGGAGCAGCGGGCCGAGGCGCGGTCGATCGCCCGGCTGCTCAGCCCGCGCGGCGTCGCGGTGTACGGCGCGAGCGCCAGCGGCCACGGCATCGGCGCGGCTATCCTCGGGCACCTGCGGGACGGCGGCTTCACCGGCGCGGTCCACCCGATCCACCCCAGCGCCGACACCGTGGGCGGGCTGCCCGCCCTCCGCTCCGCGCGCCTCGCCGAGGACATCGACCTCGCCGTGGTCGCGGTCCCACCGGCGGGGGTGCGCGGCGTGGTCGACGACGCGGCCGCCGCCGGCGTGCACGGCCTCGTCGTGGTTTCGGCCGGGTTCGGCGAGACGGGTACCGACGCCGGGATCGCCGCCGAGCGCGAGCTCATCCGTGCGGCCCACGCCGCGGGCATGCGGGTCGTCGGCCCCAACTGCCTCGGCGTGGCAAACACCCACGAGGAGGTACGCCTCAACGCCACGCTGGCACCCTGGATGCCGCGGCGCGGGCGGGCGGGTTTTTTCAGCCAGTCGGGCGCGCTGGGCGTGGCACTGCTCGCCGAGGCGGACCGGCGCGGGCTGGGGCTGTCGAGCTTCGTCTCGGCCGGCAACCGCGCCGACGTCTCCGGAAACGACCTGCTCCAGTACTGGGAGGACGACCCGGCGACCGACGTGGTCCTGCTGTACCTGGAGACCTTCGGCAACCCGCGCAAGTTTGCCCGGCTGGCCCGCCGGATCGGTCGCACCAAGCCGATCGTCGCGGTCGCCTCGGCAGCCCGCGCGGCCGGCGCCGCGGGTCCGGACCGGGCCGGGGTGGCCGCGCTCTTCGCGCACGCCGGCGTGATCCGGGTGGAGACGGTGGCCGAGCTCTTCGACGTGGGCGTGCTGCTGGCCCACCAGCCGTTGCCGACCGGCCGGCGGGTGGGGATCGTGGGCAACTCGACCGCGCTGACCCGGCTCGCGGCGGCCGCCTGCGCCGACGGCGGGCTGGCGGTCGCCGAGGGGTACCCGCGGGACGTGCCGCCGCAGGCGGGCGCGCACGACTTCGGCGACGTGCTCGCCGAGGCGGCCACCGACGCGGGAGTGGACGCGCTCGTCGTGGCCGTTGCGCCACCCGTTCCGGGTCAGCTGTCCGATGAGGACGCCGACTTCGCCGCGGCGCTGGCGAGCGTAGCGCTGGCCGGTGACAAGCCGACCGTCGTCACCTCCCTTGTGGACCAGATGCCGGCCGGCGTGGCCGCGTACCCGTCGGTGGAGGAAGCGGTGCGCGCGCTGTCCCGGGCCTGCGGATACGCCGACTGGCTGCGGCGTCCTCCCGGGACGGTGCCCGAGGTGGCCACAGTGGACTCCTTCGATGTCCTGACGGCGTACGGCATCGAGGTCGCGCCCTCCCTGCCGGCCGAGTCGGCGGACGAGGCGGTCGCGGCGGCCGACCGGCTGGGCTACCCGGTGGCGCTCAAGTCGGCCGGCGAGGAGCTGCGCCACCGCCTCGACCTCGGCGCGGTGCGCCTGGACCTGACCGACGAGTCAGCGGTCGCCCGGGCGTACGCCGAGATGGCCGAGCGCTTCGGGCCCGGCGTGCTGGTGCAGGCGATGGTGCCGCCGGGCGTCGCCTGCGTCGTGGAGCTGGTCGAGGACCCGGCTTTCGGGCCGGTGGTGGGATTCGGGCTGGGCGGCGTGGCCACGGATCTGCTCGGCGACCGCGCGTGGCGGCCGGCGCCGCTGACCGACCGGGACGCCGCCGCGATGGTCGACGAGCCGCGGGCCGCGCCGCTGCTGCGCGGGTACCGGGGCGCCGAGCCGGTCGACCGTGAAGCGCTGGCCCAGCTGCTGATCCGGGTGGGCCGGCTCGCGGACGAGCGGCCGGAGGTACGCGAGCTGCGGCTCAACCCGGTGCTGGCCCGCCCCGACGGCGTCTCCGTGCTGCACGCCGAGGTGGTGCTCGGCCCGCCCGCCGACCGTCCCGACACCGCGCCGCGCAGTCTCTGATACTGGGATAGATCTCCCAGATTATGGACAGCCCGCGTTAATGTGCTGGTCATGGCGACGTACACGCACGGGCATCACGAGTCGGTCCTGCGCTCGCACCGCTGGCGTACCGTGGAAAACTCCGCTGCGTACCTCCTGGACCACCTGGCACCCGGCCTCACCGTGCTCGACGTGGGCTGCGGTCCCGGCACGATCACCGCCGACCTCGCCGTGCGCGTGGCGCCGGGTCAGGTCACCGCGGTCGACAGCTCCGACGCGGCGCTGGACGAGGCGCGCCAGGAGGCCGCCCAGCGGGGTGTCACAAACGTCGGGTTCGCCGTCGCCGACGTGCACGCGCTCGACTTTCCCGACGACTCGTTCGACGTCGTGCACGCCCACCAGGTGCTCCAGCACGTCGGCGACCCGGTGGCCGCGCTGCGCGAGATGCGGCGGGTGTGCCGGCCCGGCGGGATCGTGGCCGCACGGGACTCCGACTATGCGGCGATGACGTGGTACCCGGAGGTGCCCGAGCTTGACGCGTGGCTCGACCTCTACCGCGACGTGGCCCGGCGCAACGGCGGCGAGCCGGACGCCGGCCGGCGGCTGCACGCGTGGGCGCGGCAGGCGGGCTTTGCCGAGGTGACCGCGTCGGCGTCGGTGTGGTGCTTCGCCTCGGAGGAGGACCGCGCCTGGTGGAGCGGCATGTGGGCGGACCGGATCACGCACTCGGCCATCGCCGGGCAGGCGCTCGCCGCGGGGTACCCCCAAGTGGAGCTGGACCGCATCTCCGAAGGGTGGCGGAAATGGGGCGCCGTGGAGGACGGCTGGTTTGCCATCCTCCACGGCGAGGTGCTCTGTCGGGCCTGACGTGCCGTCAGGAGGCGTAGGCCTCCAGGCGCTTGGCCCGCGACGGGTGGCGCAGCTTCAGCAGGGTGACCTTTTCGATCTGGCGGATCCGCTCGCGGGAAAGGCCGAACTCGCGGCCCACCTCGTCGAGCGTGCGCTGGCGGCCGTCGTCGAGGCCGAAGCGGAGGCGGATGACCGCCTGCTCCCGCTGCGAGAGCGTGGCGAGCACGATCTCGACCTCGCTGCGCAGCTCGCCCTGCGCGACGCTGTCGGCCGGCTCCTCGCGCGGGTCGACGCCCGCCACGAAGTCGCCGAGCGCGCTCTCGCCGTCTTCGCCGACCGCCTGGTCGAGGCTGACCGGCTCCCGGTCGTACGAGATCAGCTCGATCACCTGGAACTCCGGCACGACCATCGCCTTGGCGATCTCGGCGATCGTGGGCTCGCGGCCGAGCGTGGTGCTCAGGTCGCGGCGGGCGCGCACCATGCGGTTGACCTGCTCGACCATGTGCACTGGGATGCGGATGGTGCGGGCTTGGTCGGCCATGGCGCGGGTGATGGCTTGGCGGATCCACCAGGTGGCGTATGTGGAGAACTTGTAGCCCTTGGTGTAGTCGAATTTTTCGACGGCGCGGATGAGGCCGAGGTTGCCTTCCTGGATGAGGTCGAGGAAGGCCATGCCACGACCGGTGTACCGCTTGGCGATGCTGACCACGAGCCGCAGGTTGGCCTCCAGCAGGTGGTCCTTTGCCGCGCGACCCTCGACCGCGATGGTCGCGAGGTCCTCCCGTACGGCCGGGGGAAGCGCCGCGTCCGCGAGCTTCTCCTCGGCGAAGAGCCCGGCCTCGATGCGCTTGGCAAGCTCGACTTCCTGAACGGCGGTGAGCAGTTTGGTCCGTCCGATACCGTTCAGATACGCCCGGACCAGATCGGCCGACACTCCCCGCTCGTCGGTGGCGTCGAGGTCGGCATCGAGGGTGAGCTCGTTGTCGTTCATGTGCAGGACCACCTTTAGTCGCCTCCCCGCGTCGACAGATGGCACGCGTCCCAGCTGCCCGAGTGGCGCTGGTGAGAAAAGCTTGGCGGTCGGGGCGTGAAGCGGGAGTGAGGCGAGCGCCGGGTGGCACTAATCCGGTAGTTGATTAGCCCGGGGTATACCTTTTAGGGGAAATGTCGCCGGTTGCTGCGTGGGGTTAGTGTGCTGAGGTTGCGATAGCTCTAACCCCCGATCCGGGAGGACGACGTGGTCTTCAAGCGCATGTTGCAGGCGATGGGTGTGGGAGGCCCGTCGGTGGAGACAGTGCTCAGCAACCCAAACTGCCGGCCGGGCGGCTACCTGGAGGGTCAGGTGCACGTGGTCGGTGGCGACCACCCGGTCGATATCGAATATCTGGCTGTCGGCCTGGTCACCCGCGTCGAGGTGGAGAGCGGGGACTCGGAGTACGACACGACGCAGGAGTTCCACCGCCAGCGGCTGACCGGCTCCTTCCGGCTGGCTCCGGGCGGGCGCCACGACGTGCCGTTCCGCTTCGACGTGCCGTGGGAGACCCCGATCACCGAGCTGTACGGCCAGCATCTGCACGGCATGACCATGGGCCTGCGCACCGAGCTCGAGGTGGCCCGCTCGGTCGACAAGGGTGACCTGGACGCGGTGGCGGTGCACCCGCTGCCGGCACAGGAGCGCATCCTGGACGCGTTCCTGCGGCTGGGCTTCCGCTTCAGCAAGGCCGACGTCGAGCGCGGCCGCATCCACGGCGTGCAGCAGTCGCTGCCCTTCTACCAGGAGATCGAGTTCTACCCCGCCCCGCAGTACGCGCGGGCGTTCAACCAGCTCGAGGTCACCTTCCTGCCGACGCCGCACCAGCTCCAGGTGGTGCTGGAGCTGGACAAGCGGGGTGGCGTCTTCACCGAGGGCCGCGACACGTTCGGCCGCTTCACGGTCGACTACGCGGGGGCCGAGCAGGCCGACTGGGCCGGCCAACTGGACGCCTGGCTCCGCCAGTCGGCTCAACGTAGGGGCCTGTTCTTCTAAAACCGACCCACCCAAGTTGATCAGGGACTTCGTGAGCGCCGGCGCCCGGCGTCCACCCACGAGGTCCCTGATCAACTCTGAGGTCCGCCGCCTAGACGTCGAGCAGGATCGTGCGAGGGCCCACGTTGACGCTCTCCACGAGCATGTGGGCGCGGAAGCGGCCCGTGGCCACCGTGGCCCCGCGCGACTCCAGCGCCTTGACGAACGCGGTCACCAGCGGCTCGGCCACCTCCGCCGGCGCGGCGGCGCTCCACGACGGTCGCCGGCCCTTGCGGGCGTCGCCGTAGAGGGTGAACTGGCTGACCACCAGGACGGGCGCGCCGGCGTCCGAGGCCGAGCGCTCGTCGTCCAGGATCCGCAGCTCCCACACCTTGCGGGCCATCGTCTCCGCGGTCGAGGGCGTGTCGGTGTGCGTGACACCGAGCAGCACCAGGAGGCCGTCCTGGATCGCGCCGACCACCTCGTCCTCGACCGTCACGCTCGCCCGGCCGACGGTCTGTACCACCGCGCGCATCCCGCTCAGCCCTCCGGGAGCAGCACGCCGCGCTCCACAAGGTGCGCGACGATCGGCACCGCGGCCTCGGCCAGATCCTGCTCCGCCACCTCGTGCGCGACCGCCAGGACGGCGATCTGGTCGCGCAGCGGCACCTGGCCGTCGCAGCCGCCGACGAGCGCGAGCACGAGCGGGTCGACCTCCTCGCTCCAGCGCAGGCCCTGTGGCATCGCCAGCACCTGGCGGTCCACCGCCCAGCCTTCGGGGCCCATCGTGGCCTCCTGCCGCAGCTGGAGACCGTCGGCCGCCCGGTACCGTCCGGCGAGGATGGCGGCCGCGTCGCGTACCCGAAGGAAATCCTGGCGGTCGAACCAGGCCGCGACCTGCGCTCCGAGCGGGCCCGCCACCTGCTGGCGCAGGTCTTCGACCCGGACCACCGGGTCGTCGGCGCCGGCGCGGCGGAGGGTGATCAGGCCGAAGCCCACCGCCTCGATCTTGTGGGCGTCGAACCAGTCGAGCCACGCCGCCCTGCGGGCCGGGTCGTGCGGCTCGCCCGCGTCGGTCAGCCAAAGGTCCACATAGGACACTGGGTCGGCCACCTCGCGCTGGATCACCCAGGCGGAAAGGCCCGTGCCGGCGACCCACCCGGCCACCCGGTCGCCCCACTCCTCGCCGGCCACGTGCGCCCAGTTGGCCAGGTACTGCATCGTGCCGCCCTCGGTCAGCAGCCCCGGCGCGGCGGCGGCCAGCTCGGCGCTGATGCCGTCGCCGGCGCGGCCGGAGTCGCGGTACGCGTGGGTGGCCGTGCCCGGACCCACCACGAAGGGCGGGTTGCTCACCACCAGGTCGAAGCGGCGCCCCGCCACCGGCGCGACCATGTCACCGCGCAGCAGCTCCCACGAGAGGTCGTTGAGCGCGGCGTTGGTGGCGGCGAAGCTGAGCGCCCGCTCGCTCACGTCCGTGGCGGTCACGGTGGTGGCGTGCTGGGCGAGGTGCAAAGCCTGTACGCCGCAGCCGGTGCCCAGGTCCAGCGCCGAACCCACCGGGCGGCGGATCGTGGCGCCGGCCAGCGTGGTGGAGGCGCCGCCCACGCCGAGCACGTGGTCGGGCGCCAGCGGCACGCCCGGGTGGGCGGTGGCGGGCAGGTCGGCGAGGACCCACCACGAGTCGCCGTACGCCTCGAGGTCGAGCCCCTGCCGCAACCCGTCGCCGTCGGGCACGACAAGCCCGGCGGCGAGCGCGTCGGCGAGGGGGAGCGGCGCGAGCGCGGCCTCCACCGCGGCGGTGGACTCGGTCTGCCCGCACACGAAGAGCCGGATCAGCGTGGCCAGCGGGTCGCGGTCGGCGGTGGCGCGCAGCGCCGCGCGGAAGTCGTTGCGGGACACGGCGGCGGTGGCCACCTCGCCGAGGCGGTCGGCGATGCCGCTGGCCGTGTACTCGCGGAGGGCCGTGCGCAGCTGCTCCACGCCCTTGTCGGTGAAAAGCATCTCAGTCCATCCGGAAGTCGGCGAAGTCGAAGCCCGGCGCCACCACGCAGCTGACCAGCACATGCTGGTCGCCGGCGGGCGCGGCGGCCTGCCACACCCCGCCCGGCACCAGCACCTGCGGGACCTGGCCGGCGGCGATGTCGTCGCCCAGGATGGCGGTCTCGTGGTTGCGCATGCGCAGCTCCAGCGGGCCGCCGGAGTGCCACAGCCACAGCTCGTCCGAGCGCACCATGTGCCACCGCGACTCCTCGCCCGGGTGGAGCAGGAAGTAGATCGCGGTGGCGGCGCGGCGCGGCCCGTCGTAGCCGGCCGGCTCGAACGCGTGGTCGCTGCGCCACGTCTCCCGGAACCACCCACCCTCCGGGTGGGGGGCGAGGTCGAGCTGTTCGGCGAGCGGCGGTCGGGGTGAACTCATCCGGCCATTCTGGCGTCTCAGGGTCGCGCGGGGTGGCGAAGGACGCGATCGTCACCGTCCCGGAGGTCGCCGCGCCCGTCGCGGTTGGACGTGGCCAGCCACAGCGCGCCGTCGGGCGCGATCTCCACGGTGCGCAGGCGGCCGTAGCGGTCGCGCAGTTCGGCGCGCGGCTCGCCGGCCTCGCCGTCATTCAGGGGTACCGTCCAGAGCCGCTCGCCGCGCAGCGCCGCCACGTAGAGCGTGTCGCCGGCGATTGCCGCGCCGGAGGGGGAGGCGTCGTCGGTCGGCCAGGTGACGATCGGGTTGGTGTACCGCCCGCCGTCCGTGTCGCCCTCGCCCTCCACATCGGGCCAGCCGTAGTTTTTGCCCGCCTCGATGCGGTTGACCTCGTCGAGGCGGTTCTGGCCGAACTCGGTCGCGTACATCCGGCCCGCGCTGTCCCACGCCAGCCCTTGCACGTTGCGGTGGCCCATCGTGTAGACCGGGGAGTCCGCCCGCGGGTTGCCCGGCGCCGGGTCGCCCTCCGGCGTCAGGCGCAGGATCTTGCCGTTGGGGCTGTCCGGATCCTGCGAGGAGGCGGTGTTTGCGGCATCGCCCGTGCCGGCGTACAGCATGCCGTCCGGCCCGAACTTGATGCGCCCTCCATTGTGGTTGCCCGCCTTGCGGATGCCCCGGAAGACGACCTCGGGCCGGGCGTCACCGTCCAGCCGGAAACGCACGATGCGGTTGTCCGAGTCGGCCGTGTGGTACGCGTACACCCAGCGGTCCTGCGCGTAGCCGGGTGACACCGCGAGCCCCAGCAGGCCGCCCTCGCCGCCCGCGTCCACGCCGGGCACCTCGTACACCTCGCGCGCCTGCCCGCCGGGCGAGACCTGGAGGATGCGGCCGGTGTCGCGCTCCGCCACGAGAGCGTTGCCGTCCGGCAGGAACGCGAGGCCCCACGGCACATCCAGCCCGCTCGCCACCTGCTGCGGCGCACCGAGGTCCGGCGGGCCGCCGGGGGTGCTGCTCGCGCCGGAGCCGGTCGGTGTGGGCACGGTGGCCGCCGGCTGCGTCGGCTCGCCACCGCCGCTGTCGCCCCCGTCGTCGCCCGAGCAGGCGGTCAGCGCCGCCACCGCAGCCAGAGCCACCATGGATTTCCGCACGGTTGTGCCCCTCTCGTCGGCTGTCCCGATCGCACCAGAACGGGGCGAAAGCCCGAGGAAAGACTAGCCGTGCGGAGATTACTGCCGGCCGATGGCGTGTCCCAGTGAGCGCAGGCGGCGGGCCCACCCGGCGACGGTGTGGCGGGGTACACCGAAGTGTTCGGCGACCGCGGTGATCGAGCCGGTCTGCCGGTACACGTCCATGACCTCGTCGGCTTCGGGCATCCGCCGGTACGCGCGGGTGCCGGTGTTTTCGGCGCCGCGTTTGGTGGCTTTCTTCGCGGCGGACCGGGTGGTGGCTTTGGCCGTCGCTTTCTTGGCCGCGGTCTTGCGGGCGCGGCGGCGCGGTGCGGGCGCGACCTCTTCATCGACGGTCTCGGCGACGGGTGGCAGAGCGGCCGGTGGTGCGGGTGCGGTGAGTGCGCGCACCAGCAGGTCGAGGTCGACCGGTGGCAGGTCGGCCGGGGCGAGGCCACCGCCGCTGGCCGCGCGCACGGTGAGCTCGGTGATTCGCGTCTGTCCGGTGGAGATGTCCACTCGCACGGTGGTGTGTGCCGCGGCGCCGGCGGCGGCGCCGCCGTCGTCGGGCGTGATGGTGATGACGTACCTACTCACGGGAGCCTCCTGTCCAGTGGGTCCGCCATCCGCGCCCGACCGCCGCGCCCCCGTACGCCTGCGGCGCCCCGCAACATCCTCGGTGGGACGACCTGCCACATATGTCGACGGCGTGAGATTACCTCCCCGAGATCGGCAATCGTGCGCTCTCCGCCGCTTTCCATAGTGGAGCGCGCCGCGCACCCGCACCCGGCCGCCGCGCGGATCGGGCAGGATGGGGCTATGACGCTCAACCTGCCCATCGACGCCGAAGCCAACGAGCTGCTCCAGCGGAGCCCGTTGGCTCTGTTGGTCGGCATGATTCTGGACCACCACACAGGCGAACGTATGTTTGATGCATGGGCGGTGAGCTGGTACAACGGGCGCACTGGGGTGACCTGGAGGGTCTGAACCTCGCCGGACTCGTCCGGCTGTCGTTCGAATTTGAAGGGCAGCGCGCAGGCTCGCCGTACATGACCGGCCGGGACATCAAGGGCCGGGACGAGCAGACCAAGGACTGTCGCGGCTACGTCGAGGGCCGCAAGGGCAACTACGTCTTCACGTACGAGGAACCGGACACCAGCGCCTACAAGCGCAAGCGGGTGCGGCTGCCGGACGGGCGGATGGCGTACCGGGTGGTGCGCCCGGTCTTCGAGGGCGCGCTGGAGGATCTCAAGCGCGGGCTGACGCCTGATGGGCAGCGGCTTGACGGCCTCATCGTCTACGACATCGACAGGCTCACACGCGACAACCGCCACCTCGAAGACTGCATCGAGGTGGTCGAGCACTTCGGCCGCCCCATCCTGGACATCACCGGCACCCTCGACCTGCTTACCGACAACGGCCGGACTGTCGCCCGGATCGTAGTGGCGACCTACCACAAGCAGTCGGTGGACGCGGCGCGCCGGGTGCGCCGCAAGCACCGGGCGATGGAGCAGGCGGGAACCCCACCGGCGGCCGGCGTCCATTCGGGTGGAAGCGGGATCTGCGCACGCTGGAGCCTTTGGAAGCGGACGCGGTGAGGAAGGCCGCGCAGCGCCTCCTGGAGGGCGCGCCGCTCGCTGCGGTCGTAGCCCAATGGCGGGCCTCAGGTCTCCAGACGCCGCTCGGCAAGGAGTGGGTGGCCGAGTCGGTCAAGCAGGTGTTGCGTAACCCGCGCATCTGCGGCTACCGCTCGCGTCACGTGCGGGAGGTCGACCCCGATACCGGCAAGGAGCACGTGCGCATGGAGGTGGTGCGTGATGCGTCGGGGGAGCCGGTGATCGGTCAGTTCGAGCCGATCCTGACGGTCGGGGAGTGGCAGGCTGTCACGGCGATCATCGGGTCGAACGCCGTCCGTGGACGAGGTACGAATGCGCGTATCTACCTGCTGACCGGCACTTTGCGCTGCGGCAAGCCGGACTGCGGCCACAAGCTGCGGGCGATCAAGGCGCACGAGAGTCGGGTGAAGACGCCGGGGCTCTTCTACTACGCCTGTGAGAGCCGTGCCAAGGGCGGCTGTGGTGGGGTGAGCATCCCGGGCGGCAAGACCGATGAGTTCATCGCGGAAGCGGTCATCGCGAAGTACGAGCTGGAGGCGCAGCGGCGCGAGGCGAGGAGCGCTCCTTCGCCGTGGGCGCGAGAAGCTGAGCTGGCCCAGATCCGCCAGGACATCGCCGACCTGACTGCGGCTTGGCGGGCGCGTCCCCAGCGGATTTCGAGCAGTCGCTACTTCGCGATGTTGCCTGAGCTGGAGCGCGAGGAGCAGACCTTGAGCGGGGAGCGCGACGCCTGGCTCGCCAAGCAGTACGCCGCGGCGGGCAGGCCGGTTGACCTTCGGGCCAAGTGGCCGAAGCTTGGGCTGGCGGAGAAGCGGGCCTACATCGAGGACGTGCTCGCGGCGGTGCTGGTGTACCCGGCGGGCGGAAAGCGCGGCTGGAACCCGGAGCGGTTGGAGCCAATCTGGCGCGAGGACTGAGAGTGACGTTTGTGGTCTGCGTCACTTCGGTCAGCGTTTGTCATTGGTTGTCAGCGTGTACCCGCGGGTACCGACTGGTGACGGCTGTGACCGGCCTTCACCGTGACGCTCGGTGGAAGTCGATATTGGTGGCCGCTTTTATTCGCTGAGACTGTCGGATGGCGTGGCTACTCTCGATTGCAGAGCCGCGAGACATCGCCACAACCGAATACGGAAGCACGCGCCCTCTGCCTTTACAAGCTGACCGGGATTTGCCGCATGGGGACCGCTGTCGTAGGACTCACCCGGACCTACAATTTTGCTGGCGGTAGGCAGACGCATACAGGCCACACCTTCTTCGATTCCATGATTGTGCTTCCGTAGCAACCTCTCTTCTGTATTCGCACGTCGGACGCTGGATGCCGGTGTGGCGATCTCGCGCGCTCTTTTCCTGGAATCGAGGAAGGGAGCCGCCCAATCTTGGACCCGATCAGCGCGCGGGAATGGGGACGCCGAAAGGCTGCTGAAGCGCCCGCCTGGTCTGAACGGAAATGGCGTCGCATCTGCGCGACACTCGGCCTGGACCTGGCCGAGCCGCCCGCACCGTCGGATGGTGAAAGGGTCTGTCGTTCCGACTTCGGAGCGGCCGCTTGAACAGATTCGAGAACCTGCCCGAGGACGTTCGAGCGGCGGCAAGTCGTATGGCCATGCCGGACTTTCCGGCCTGGGAACGTCAAGTTAGATTGACAGGCGCGTGCGCGAACCCGATCCGCTTGCGTGGCTACCGGACCGTGGTCGACGCCGGCACCGGCGAGGTGCTGGACCACTACTGCACCGACGACGAGCCGACCGGCTACCGCCTCGTCCGGTGCGGCAACCGGCGGGCGGTCATCTGCCCGTCGTGCGCCCAGGTCAAGAAGGACGACACGTTTCAGATCGGGCGCGCCGGCCTGGTCGGCGGCAAGGGCGTGCCGGAGTCGGTGGCCGAGCATCCGGCCATCTTCGCCACGCTGACGGCCCCATCGTTCGGCGCGGTCCACAGTAGGCATAAGCAGCTCGGCAAGGACGGGAAGCCGTTGCGCTGTCGCGTCCGCCGTGACGCGGAGCCGTGCCCGCACGGTGTGGTGATGTCGTGCCGGGAGCGGCATGGTGAGGGTGATCCTCGGGTCGGTCAGGCGATGTGCCTGGAGTGCTACGACTACACCGGCGCGGTGCTGTTCAACGCGTACGCGGGCGAGCTGTGGAAGCGGCTCACCATCTACCTGCGCCGCGAGATCGCAGCGCGTGTCGGGACCAGCCGGACGAGCCTCGGCAAGGTGGCCAAGGTGTCCTTCTTCAAGGTCGCCGAGTATCAGGCCAGGGGAGTCATCCACTTCCACGTCGTGATTCGCATCGACGGCCCGTCCGGTCCGTCCTCGGCTCCGCCCTCGTGGGCGCGTGTGGAGCTGCTGGAGTCCGGCCTACGTCATGCCGCAGCGGCGGTGTATGTCGATCTTTTCTCGCGGACGGTGCGCTTCGGTTCTCAGCTCGACGTGCAGCCGGTGAGCCAGGCCGGCGACGGCATCAGCGGCCCGCGAGCTGCGCTGTACATCGCCAAGTACGTCACGAAGGGCGCCGAGATTGCCGGCCTGCCACCACGCAGGATTAAGAGCGTCGATGACCTGTACTGGCTCCACTTGCCCGCGCATGCCGAACGCATGGTGCGGGAGTGCTTCGCCCTGGACCTCGACCCAGCGCACCGCGACATCGCGTTTGCTCGTTGGGCGCACATGCTGGGCTACCGCGGTCATGCCGCCACGAAGAGCCTCGCCTACTCGACCACCTACGGCCGGCTCCAGCAGGAGCGCCGCGACCACCAGCAGGCTGAGCGCCGCCACTCTCAGGGACTACCTCCGCTCGACGGTCGCAACATCGTCATCGATGCCAAGTGGAGGTTCATGCGCTCCGGACTCGCGCACGGGGAGGCGCCCATCGTGGACGCCATTCGGGCCCGGCAACGGCACTTCCGGTCTGGGTGAGCTGGTTACGAGTTTCTATACGGGGTCAAGGCGCCGCTGACGCGGCGCACCGTGGCGCCCGCCGGCTCAGGGCGGGGCGCAAGCGCCCCCGGCCCGCTTACGCCTCCGGCGACGCGGGCCGGGGCAAGCCCGCGCAGCTACGGCAGCGCCCGCACCGGATGTCAACGGCGCCTCTCCGCAAGGAGCGAGAAGGCGACGGCGTGGTGCCTGGCCCAGGAGGCGTTGCGCTGGCACTCGTCGCGTCTCTTGCGGTCAGGGCGCCTCCGGCGGGGGCGCTCCGGCTCCGGGATCGTCTCGCTCCGCGCGCGTGTTGCGGTCCGTGGGTGGGCGCTGAGCCATCCCGTGCGCCGTCGACCCGGGCGAGCCGAGCAGACCCCCGCCCGGGGCGCCAGCCGCCGTTTTACCGTCAAGGTCCGCTTGACGTGGCGCCCCGGGCGGCGGCCCGCTCCACGTACGTGCGGGTCGACGGCACACGGGATGGGGGCGAGCCATGAGGTCACCCTTCAAAATCTGGCTTGAGTTTGGGTTTCTTGAAGTTGGTTTCCTTCAGCATTTCTAGGGTTAGTGAGTTTTCTTCGAAGTCGTTTAGCCACTTCTTGATAATCGTCCGGTTGTGGTCAGCATGGAGGGCGGCCAAGGCTAAAACTCTGCGTTGCAGAGCGCTGTCGGATTTCTTGACGGCTTCAGATATGACAGCACGGGCTTTCGAGGCATCCCAGCTTGCCAGACGTTGGGCTGCTAAGGCCGCCATTGGGAGCGACAGACCACCTGCCGAAAGAATCTCTGCAAAGTGGTCGACTACCTCGACCTGTGGCCGAACACTGGACGAAAACATAGTCCCAAGCTGCGCGCTAGACCACTGTAACTTGGCCCATGGGGTTGAACGATATTCGAGATACCAGCTTGCCAGTTCGTTCGCTCGATCGGCATCTCTAAATAGGCGCGCGAGCGCATCGGCGGCATGAGGCATGCGCGGAGCCACGTCCACGAAGCCGTCCACCTTGGAGAAGTGCTTGTGCTCTCGCATGCGCTTCGTTGCAAACTTTATGCTAGTTCTGCTAGCTTCTTCTTTCTCTGCCAAGAGTTTCTCGACCAACTCATCGAGCGGCCCAGTATCCGCTGGTTTGCCGGCGATAAGACTTAGGAATCCGTCGTCTACTGCACTGTGCGCGACGTTTAGGGCGTGATCTGCAATTTCAGATCCTTCAAGCAACTTGGTTTTTCCAGTATTGATATGCAAACCGAGTGCTTGCAAGCCATCCTGAATCTCGATCTGGGCAGATCGGAGGTCGCCTGCGTCGGACCCAAAGAGCCAAATATCGTCCATCCATCGAGCGAAACTTAGGCCCGCTTCGGCCGGAGACATGGGTTTGGCATGGTACTTGAGGATATCGTCAATACGCGAAAGGACCATGTTTCCGAGGACTGCTGAAGCGAGCGATCGTTGAGGGATTCCTGAGCGATTGGGTGCCTTTTCCCACGACTCGAGCATCGAGAGGGTGCGCTCCACGACCGCGCTGCTTCCTGCTCGGGCGTAAAATTCATCCGCTATGACGTCAAGTCGAAGACTTGCGAAGCATGACACAACGTCTGTCTTCAGTGCGACCTCAAAGTTAGCGACTAGTGCGCTGAGGTGATTACGGTAGAGTTCCCACTGGGCGTCGTTGGTCGAATAGGCGCCGGGCTTCGGGTCCTTAACATGAAGGCGCCATCCGTAGGCTTGACGGTGCATCTCGCCGATCACGCTCTTGCTCAAACGATCTGTTAAGGCTTGATATGCCAGTCTATCCACTGGGTCGATAACAACCGCTGGCCTGATCATGAAATTCTCTTTGGGAACATCGATTGGTGAAACGCTTCGGGCGCCCGATGCCTTTAATCGTGCAAACACTAATTCTTTGTGTTTCTTGGCGACCCAATCCAATTCGGGCCATCCCATGGATCCCTGTACCAATCTCCGATCAACTCAATGTGGCAGTTAATCAAGGCTTGGTCTATGTCTACGACTGTCTCCCAGTCCATCTTGTACCCCTCGCGTGCGCTCCCGCCAGTTTGCCAGAGGTTAACGATATGCCACCGGTGGTCGGGTCGTCACACCGTTATGCAGGCAAAGAGGGCGCGACAATAATAGGAGATCGGGGTTATGAGTAGAATCCGGCCCGGGCTTGTGGAACGGTGCGTGCGTCTTGGTCGATCCACGTAGACAGTCGGTCGCCGCTTGCAAGTCCTGCCACGAGGCGCGGGCCCGGGTTCGCCGCCGAAGGTGTAGAGACGAACCCAGGACCGAAGCGTTACGAGGTGATCGATTGCGGTGCGTCGTCGACTTGCGGCCTGTGTAGGAGGCCGGCATGGAATGCCTGATAGATCTGAACGACGGCTTGGGCGATGTCCTCGCAGTGCACCTCGTCGATGACGATGCCGTGTGCGTCAGCATAGGCAGAGATCCGTTGCGCCGCCATCGTTACCGCAGCACGGTTAGCGTCAGAGTCGAACGGGATCGTCATGCGGTCGCCGCCTCACGAGTGGCCGGCGTCCGTCCCAGCGTGCCGAGGTCGTTGATCTCCTGCTCGATCAGCGCCATCGAATGCGCCGGGTTGAGCGCCGCCTCCTTCAACTTGTCGAACGCGACGCTGTACCGCTCTGCCGCGTCGGCCTCCACCACCGCGCGACCGGTGAGCTGGTCGAGCAGCGCCACCGGCGGGTACGGCGCGTGCATCCGACAGAGGGTGAAGCCACCGTCGATGCCGTGATGCAGGGCGGCGCTGCTGGGCAGGACCAGGACGGTGACGTGCGGCCGTTCGACCGCGCGGACCAAGTGCTCCCACTGTGCCAGGGTCACGGCCGGCCCGGCGATGCGGCGGGACAGCGCCGCCTCCTCCAGGATCACCGTGAGCCGCATGGGTGGCCGGGCGTCCAACACCTGCTGCCGCTCCACCAGCTCGCGGACCTCCGCCTCGACCTTCATCACCGGCGTGTTCGGGTCGCGAAAGCGGATCAGCGCCTCGGCGTAGTCGCGGGCGCGCAACAACGTCGGCACCAGGGCGGGCGAGTAGACGCACAACTCCTCGGCCCTGGACTGGATCCACCAGTGGTCGATGATCGGCTGCTCGTTGACCCCAGCCGTGCCGGTGTCTTTGACGCCGGCGACCTCCCAGCCGCACACCCGCCACGCGTTGCGTGCCAGCGCCACCAGCTCCTCGCGCTGGCGCTCCCCGTACACGCCGTACACGTCGAGCAGCGCCGTCACGTGGTCGGCGCGGAACGGCCACTCCGCCCGTTCGTACCGGGCCAGGGTGGAGAACTCCACGCCGAGGAACGCGGCGATGTACTTCAACGTCAGGCCGCGCTCCTCCCGCAGGCTGCGCATCCGCTCGCCCAGATAGCGAGCACGGATGGAGTGCTGAAACTGCTCTCGTTTGGTCGGCACCGCCGAACCTCCTCGTTACGGCCGGGTGTCAGGCAGCCCGGCGCGTCGGACCATCAGGAACCGCGTCCGCGCGAGATCGGTGGCAACGCACGCAGGCCAGCGGGTAGCCGCACGAAGGGCACCAACGGTTTGACCGCTTGAACGCCAACAGGCCGGCGAGGAAGCCCACCACCAACGCGACCGCGACCATCACGATCTGGCCCACACCAATCACCTCCCGCGCTGAGCGCTTGCCGGAGGACGCTAGGTACGGCGCCGAACGCGGCTCAATGAATGTGCGGGAGTTTGCGACGCCTCAATCGCTTAGCCCGTTGATCGCTGCCGTGATCAGAGTGCGGGCGGCGGAGCCGTACACGGCGAGATCGGCGAGTCGAGCGAAGACCTCGGCGTACATGGTGATCTCGCTTGGCTGTGTGAGGGTGAGATGCCCGGAGACCAGCTCCACATTGACCTGTTTCTCATCGAAGAGCCAGAAGCCCTCGACGGCGAGTTGGCCGGAGCGGTCGGCGCCGAGTGGGATGACGCCCAGCGACACGGAAGGCAAGGCACTGGCGGTCAGCAGATAGCCGAGTTGGCCGGCCATCGTCTCCGTGTCACCGATAGGGTGCCGTAGCACGCTCTCCTCAAGGAGGATGGCGAACCGATGGGCGCCCTCGTGGATGACGCGTTGCTTCTCCACTCGGACCCGCACCGCGGCGTCCACATCGTCCGGTACTTCGCGGCGAGCGCGTACACCCTCAAGCATCGCCGCGATGTAGGCGCGTGTCTGGACCGGGCCGGGGATCAGGCGAGGGGAGTAGATGCGGAAGTGGCGCGTCCGCTCCCAGAGCGTCACGACCGCCTGTTGCGCCACGCGTAGGCCGCTCTGTTCCATGCGGCGCCACTCGACGTACATGCCCTCGGCCGCGCGCAGCGACGCGATGAGGTCGGCCGCCTGGTCGACGGCGCCGCAATGCTTGCACCACGCGGTGATGTCGTCGGTGGACGGGGTCTGCCGGGCGTGCTCGATGCGGCTGACCTTCGAGGAGTGCCAGCCGGCCAGCTGGCCGAGGTCGCGCCCGGTCAGGCCCGCGTCGATGCGGATCTCGCGCAGCCGCGTGCCGAGCGCTTCGAGCGCCTGCTGTGCGCTGGACGACGGGGACGCCACGAGACGAGTGTGTCAGTCGAGCCGGAAGTCGTCGTGTGGCGTGGCGCGCTCCCACACCGCTTCGAACGCCGACCCGCAGAGCTTGACCACGCCAGGCTCGCGGGTGACCTCCCGAGCCGCCAGGTCGTCCTTGCCATCGAAGTGGTACACCAGCAGGAGACGGTCGTCGAAGAGCCAGAAGTCGTTGCCAGGCAACGGAATGTCGGTGGCATCGCGCCGCGACAGCCAGCGCACTTCTTCGCCGACGAGGATGTTTCGGAACGTGACGTCGTACTCGTACCGGATGTACTCGCTGACCGGCGTGGAGACGATCCGGGCGCGGCGCACGCTGACGCCGCGCCCGATCGTTTCCTCCACGAGCTCCAGCCACGGATGCCACCACGACGCCCGATCGGCCGGATCGAGCCGGACGCCGGCAAGCCAGTCGTCGAGCATCGGATCGTTTCGCGTGTAGCCGTCCCGCAGCTCCAGATGAACCGCGGACCGCTCGCAGGAGCGCATCAGATCCTCAAGCGTCGGCTCCGCCGCCACCACTCACCTCCGGAAAGAAACGCATCATGCGCTTCGGAAACTCGATCACGGTCTCGTGAGCCGGGATGTCCAACTGCGCCAAGCGCTCGGCGTCGGTGACCTTCCAGCCTTGGAATACGTACGTGTCCCGATCTTCGTCGTAGTAGAGCGTAGGCGACTCGCCGTTCGGGCTGTCGGGATCTTTCCCCAGGAACCGGAGTGCCATGTTGACGATCCTTCCGCGATAAGAATTGTCGGCGCCTCCGAGTTTGTGGGGCGCGCGGCAATGGCCTCAAGGCTTGTGCGCGAGTTTGCGCCAACCCATTCGCGGTCGAGCTGCCACCCGCCGGACAAACGTCGTTGGCGGGCGCCGGCAGTGCGGCTGCGCACTCCTGCGGGGAGGCAGTGCAGGATGTAGGGCGTAGCCCGCTACCTCCGGAGGCCGCCATGGCGATTACGCTGCCCATCGACGCAGAGGCGAACGCCCTGCTCCAGCGCAACCCGCTTGCGCTCCTCATCGGGATGACGCTCGACCAGCAGATCCCCTTCGAGAAGGCGTTCTCGTCGCCGTACGAGCTGGTGCGGCGGCTCGGGCACGAGCCCACCGCGCAGGAGCTGGCCGACTTCGACCCGGAGGCGCTGACCGTCATCTTCGCCACGCCGCCGGCGCTGCACCGCTTCCCGAAGGCCAACGCGAAGCGGGTGCAGGAGGTCTGCCAGCTCCTGGTCGACAAGTACGACGGTGACGCCGCGCGGCTGTGGGGTGAGGCCAAGACCGGCCAGGAGCTGTTCAAGCGGATCTCCGAGGTGCCCGGCTTCGGCAAGCAGAAGACGCAGATCCTGATCGCGCTCCTCGGCAAGCGGTACGAGGTGCGTCCGAAGGGCTGGCGCGAGGCGGCGGGCGACTACGGGCCGGACCGCACGTACAAGTCGGTGGCCGACATCGTGGACGAGCCGTCGCTGCTCAAGGTGCGGGCGTACAAGAAGGAGATGAAGGCCGCCGCGAAGGCTGCCAAGGAGTAGGTACATACATCCGGCTGCCTATTGCGACCAGCAGTTTCCGCTGGAGCGTGCGTTTTCCGCGCCGTACGAGCTGAGCCGCCGGCTCGGACACGAGCCGACCGCGGAGGAGCTCGCCGACTTCGATCCGGAGGCGCTGACCGCCATCTTCGCCACCCCGCCCGCGCTGCACCGCTTTCCGAAGGCGATGGCCGCTCGGGTGCAGGAGGCGTGCCGCATCGTGGTGGATACGTACGGTGGCGAGGCAGAAAGCATCTGGACCACCGCGGGCGACGGCAAGGAGCTCTTCAAGCGGGTCAGCGCGCTGCCCGGCTTCGGCAAGCAGAAGGCGCAGATCTTCGTGGCGCTGCTCGGCAAGCGCTTCGGCGTGCGGCCTGCGGGGTGGCGCGAGGCCGCCGGGGCGTACGGGCCGGACGACGCCTACAAGTCGGTGGCCGACATCGTCGACGCCGCGGCACTGGTGAAGGTGCGCGAGTACAAGCAGCAGGCCAAGGCGGACGCCAAGGCCGCTGCCGCCGCGAAGAAGTAGCGCTCAGGCGGCGCGCGGGTGCGCGAGCGCCGCGAAGAAGTAGCGCTCAGGCGGCGCGCGGGTGCGCGAGCGCCGCGATGGCCCGCCGCACGTCGGCGAGCGAGACGGTCGCGGACTCGTCGAGGTCGGCTAAGCCCGCCTCGATCCACTGCCGCATCAGGGTGGTGACTCCGATGCCGCGCGCCTCGGCGGCCTCCCGCACCCGCTCGTACGTATCGACCGGCAGCCGCACGGACCGGCTGACCATCGGCACGTCGCTGTCGGGGGCGGGCAGCTCTGCCGGCTGACCTTCGTCGATGAGCTCGGCGAGCCGGTCGCCACCCTCGTGGAACTGCTTGAGCGCGTCGTTTCTGTTCATCGTCGCCACCCCTGCTGTGCCTCGTCGTACCGCTTGGACTCGACGTCGGTCAGATCGCGGGCGGACAGGACGTCCCAGTCGTTGTCACCGCGGTCCGCCTCGATGAGCAGGATCGCGAGCCGCCGCCCGCGACCGGTCGCCGCGTAGACGACCATGACGTCGTCGCCCAGGTGCCGGATGATCCGGCGCGTGCTGTGGAGGGCTTCCCAGACCTCGCCCGGACTCACCTCGTAGAGCCGCAGGTTGGCCAGGCCCTCTTCGGTGAAGCTGAACCTGCTCCCCACGCGCCAGAGCGTACCACGCGCGTAATACGCGACGGCGGCCAAAAATCGGGACGGTGAAGCGAGTGGAAGGATGGACGGGTGAAGCGAAAGGCCCAGCGGCCGATCCTGATCACCGGCGCTGACCGCAGCCAGGCGGAGCAGTTGCGCAGCCGCCAGGTGCGGTACGTCGTCATGATGTCCATCCGAGGCGTCTGCCTGCTGGTCGCCGCGGTCCTGGTGGGCACGAAGGCACCGCTGCTCTGGCTCTGGCTGCCACTCTGCCTGCTGGGCATGGTCCTGATCCCATGGCTGGCCGTGATCCTGGCCAACGACCGCCCGCCCAAGGAGCAGTACCGCTTCCGGCACAAGCCGCCCGAAGCGGAGGAAGGCCCTCGGCAGGCGCTGCCGAGCAAACCCCCGCCCCGCACCATCGACGCCGACGGCTAAGGACTTAACGCGAACCCCGGCCCTCAAGCGGCGGGCGGGCGCCGAGCAGGCCGACCGCCTTCGTGCCCAGGGCTACCGCGCGGTCCAGCGCCTCCCGCGGCTCCGCGCCGCCGAGCCAGGCGGAGAGCAGGCCCGCGGCGAAGGCGTCGCCGGCACCGGTCGGGTCGGCGACCGTGTGCGCGGGGCGGCCGGGTGCCTCGTGCACGCCGTCCGGGCCGGCCCAGACGGCGCCCGCCGGGCCGCGCTTCACCACCGCGTGCACCGCGACCGTGGCGAGCGTGCGAGCTTGCGCGACCGGGTCGGTGCCGCCGGCCAGCACGGCGGCTTCGTCGGCGTTCGCGAGGACGAGGTCGATGGCTCGTACCCAACCCAGGAAGGCGGCGCCCGCGCGCCGCAACGGGCCCGCGGACGCCGCGTCGACGCTGGTGGTCAGCCCATGTTCGCGGGCCGCGGCCAGCGCGCGCAGGCCGGCGCCGCGGGAGGCCGGGTCCAGCAGGGGGTACCCGGAGACGTGCACGTGCCGCGCGCCCGGCGCGGCGGCCAGCGCGGCGTCGATGTCGGCGGGGGAGAGCAGCAGGCCGGCGCCGCGGTCGTTGATCATCGTGCGCTCGCCGTCGTGGCTGAGGACGATGACGGTACCGGTGGGCGTGCCGGAGTGGGCGCGGACCGCGCAGCGCACCCCGGCGGCCGCCAGCTCCGCCACCCGGGTCCGGCCCGGCTCGTCGTCGCCGACCGCGGCGACCAGCGTGACGGGTGCGCCCTCGGCGGCCAGCCACGCGGCGGTGTTGGCGCCCTGCCCGCCGCCGGCGAAGCGGATCCGCGCGCCCGTGTCGGTGCCCGCCGCGGGCGCCCCGTCGAGCGCCGCAACCACGTCCGTGACGAGGTCTCCGACGACGATGATCAAGCTGCTGCCGCCACCGCGATGCGGCCGGCGAGCTCGGCGTTGCGCAGGATGATCCGCACGTTGACAGCGAGGCTCCGCCCCTCCGTCGCGGCGTGGAAGTGCGCGAGCAGGAACGGCGTCACCGCCTTGCCCGTGATCCCCTCGCCGCGCAGCTTTTCCAGCCCCTCGGCGAGCGTACGGTCGTGCAGCTCCGGGTCGAGCTGCTCGTCGAGCGGGAGCGGGTTGGCCACGACCAGGCCGCCGCCGTGCACGCCCTGCGCGCGCCGCGCCGCCATCACGGCCGCCACCTGCTCGGGCGTCTCCACCGACCAGTCCAGGTCGAAGCCGGCGTCGGTGATGTAGAAGCCGGGGAAGCGGCGCGTGCCGTACCCGACGACGGTCACGCCCAGCGTCTCCAGCCGCTCCAGGGTGGCGCCCACGTCCAGGATCGACTTCACGCCGGCGCAGACCACGGTGATGGGGGTGCGGGCGAGCGTGATGAGGTCGTTCGACTCGTCGAAGGCCTCGCGGTGCACCCCGCCGAGCCCGCCGGTCGCGAAGACCCCGATGCCGGCGGCGACCGCGACCGCGCTGGTGGCGGCGACCGTGGTGGCGCCGTCCGCGCCGGCGGCGGCCGCGACGGCGAGGTCGCGCACGGAGAGCTTGGCGACGCCGTCCGCGGTGGCGAGGCGGGTCAGCTGCTCGTCGTCGAGGCCCACGGTGAGCGCGCCCTCGATCATGCCTATCGTCGCTGGTACGGCGCCTGTGGCGCGGACCGCCCGCTCGATCTCGCGGGCCACCCGAAGGTTGTCCGGGCGGGGCAGGCCGTGTGAGACGATCGTGCTCTCGAGGGCCACGACGGGCTGGCCGGTGCGCAGCGCCTCGGCGACATGGGGGCCGACCCGGATGTGAAGGTCTGTCACGATCACTACCGTATGTGGCGCGTTGGACCGCCCGACGCCGAGGTGGAAAACTTACCGGCTGGAGGTGTCATCACGTGAGCACTGAGGTTCTTGAGCTTCCCGATCTCAAGGACGCCGATACCGGTCCTGAGATGTTCCACTATGTCCGTAAAGAGAAGATCGCCGAGAGTGCGGTCATGGGCACCTTCGTGATCGCGCTGTGCGGGGAGACCTTTCCGGTGACCAAGGTGCCCAAGAAGGGCTCGCCGGTCTGCCCGCAGTGCAAGGAGATCTACGAGTCGATGTCCGAATGACAGGTCGAATTGCTCGTCGCTGACCTCGTGGGGGTGGCGGTCTTCGCCGCCTCCGGGGCGTCGGCCGGGGTGGCCAAGCGCCTCGACCTGTTCGGCGTGATCTTCGTGGGTTTCGTCGCCGCGCTCGGCGGCGGGATCCTCCGCGACCTCGTGATCGACGTGGTGCCACCCCTCGCCTTCGAGGACTGGCGCTACGCCGCGGTCGCCGCCGTCGTCGCCACCGCCACCTTCTGGCTCCACCCTCAGCTCGCCCGGCTCCGCCGCACCGTGCTGGTGCTCGACGCCGCCGGGCTCGGCCTCTTCACCGTCACCGGCACGCTCAAGGCGCTCGACGCGGGCGTGCCCGCCGTGGGCGCCTGCCTGATCGGCATGCTCGTGGGCATCGGCGGCGGCCTCGGGCGCGACCTGCTCACCGGCGAGATCCCGGTCGTCCTGCGGCGCGAGATCTACGCGGTCGCCGCGCTCGCCGGCGCGGTCGCGGTGGTCGCGCTGGAGCGCGCCGAGATGCACCACAACGTGGTGCTGCTGGTCCCCGCCGCGCTCATTTTCGGGGTACGTCTCGTCGCACTCCTCCGCAAATGGTCCGCGCCACTCCCGCCGACCGCGGTGTGACGCGTGTGGCGCGTGGCAGCCACCGAGGCTCCGCGCGGTTATGCTGAGGGCCGCCTTCGCGCTCCGCGCGGGGGCGATTTCGTGTGTCAAGGGGGTGTCGGGTGCGACTGGCGTTGGACGACTTTCCACCGCTTCGGGCCTGGCAGCGCAAGGCGATGGTGGAGTACCTGCGGCGTCGCAGCGAGGACTTCATGGCGGTGGCCACGCCCGGCGCCGGAAAGACGACCTTCGCGCTGCGCATCGCGGCCGAGCTGCTCGTCGACGGCACGGTCGAGGCGGTCACCGTGGTGGCGCCGACCGAGCACCTGAAGATCCAGTGGGCGGCTTCGGCGGCGCGGGTGGGCATCCAGCTGGACGCCTCGTTCCGCAATGCGGACATCCACTCCTCGACCGACTTCCACGGCGCCGTGGTGACGTATGCGCAGGTGGGCATCGCTCCCCAGGTGCACCGCCGCCGCACGATGACCCGCCGCACGCTGGTGATCCTCGACGAGATCCACCACGCCGGCGACTCGCGCTCGTGGGGCGAGGGTGTGCGGGCGGCCTTCGAGCCCGCCGTACGCCGCCTCATGCTCACCGGGACCCCGTTCCGGTCCGACGACAACCCCATCCCCTTCGTGACGTACGAGCGGGGCTCTGACGGGCTCCAGCGGTCCCGCTCCGACTCGGTGTACGGCTACTCCGACGCCCTCCGCGAGGGCGTGGTGCGGCCGGTGATCTTCCTGGCGTACTCCGGCGAGACCAGGTGGCGCACCAGCGCCGGCGACGAGCTGGCCGCCCGGCTCGGCGAGCCGATGACGCAGGACCTCGTGGCACAGGCGTGGCGCACCGCCCTCGACCCGACCGGCGAGTGGATGCCCCAGGTGCTGCGGGCGGCCGACGCGCGCCTGCAGGTGCTGCGGGTCGGCGGCATGGCCGACGCGGGCGGGCTGGTGATCGCCTCCGACCAGCAGGCCGCGAGGGCGTACGCGCGGCTGATCGAGCGGGTCACCGGCGAGAAGGCGGTCGTGGTGCTCTCCGACGACCAGGGCGCTTCGGCGCGCATCGCCCAGTTCGCCGCGTCGGACCAGCGCTGGCTGGTGGCCGTTCGGATGGTCTCCGAGGGCGTCGACATCCCGCGCCTGGCCGTCGGGGTGTACGCGACGAGCGCCTCCACG
Source organism: Phytohabitans houttuyneae (assembly GCF_011764425.1). NCBI lineage: Bacteria > Bacillati > Actinomycetota > Actinomycetes > Micromonosporales > Micromonosporaceae > Phytohabitans > Phytohabitans houttuyneae. The sequence goes on along the minus strand of NZ_BLPF01000001.1, from coordinate 2,052,575 downwards.
CCCCTCTACTTCGCGCAGGCGATCGGCCGGTTCGTGCGCGCCCGCCGCCCCGGCGAGACCGCCTCGGTCTTCCTGCCGAGCGTGCCGCACCTGCTGGGCCTGGCGAGCGAGATGGAGGCCGAGCGCGACCACGTGCTCGGCGAGCGGCGCGCCTCCGAGGAAGAGGAGCTCTTCGAGCGCGCGCAGCGCGCCGAGAAGGCGAGCGGCGAGCTGGAAAAGCGGTTCGAGGCGCTCTCCGCCACGGCCGAGCTCGACCAGGTCATCTTCGACGGCGCCTCGTTCGGCACGGGCGCGCAGGCGGGCACGCCCGAGGAGGAGGAGTACCTGGGGCTTCCCGGCCTGCTCACGGCCGAGCAGGTGGCCCTGCTGCTCAACAAGCGCCAGGCCGACCAGATGGCCGCCCAGCGCCGCACGAAGGCACCCGCACCGGCCGGCGGCGTGCCCGCGCAGCCCGCGGGGCCACGCACGGCGGGCGAGCGCCGGATCGCGCTGCGCCGCCAGCTCAACTCCCTGGTGAACGCCCACCACCACCGCACCGGCCTGCCCCACGGCAAGATCCACGCAGAGTTGCGCCGCCTGTGCGGCGGCCCGCCGAGCGCCCAGGCAACGATCGAGCAGCTCGAAGAGCGCATCGCCACGGTGCAGACGCTGTAGGGGCCGGTCGGTCGCGCCGGCCCGCGAGGCCCGCTGCGCGGGCCGCAGCTATCCCGCGAAAACGGCGACTCACCCCAGTGAGGTGGGAAACGCCCGGATCGGGATGGGACGGCCGAGGAGCGTTCGCTTAGAGCGGAACCCGTCAGAGCACACAGAACCGGCCGGAGGCACACCTCCTCCGGCCGGTTTGCGTCTGTGTGTGCGGTTGTTGAACCTGGCTAGTTCGAGTTGGCCATCAGGTCGGCGCCTCGCCAGTTGAACTCCGGGTCGGACACGAACTGGACCGTGATCTTCACGAGATCCTCGGCGTACTTGTTCGCGTGGTGCCCACAGAACACCAGCTCGCTTCCACCCGCCAGGGTGATTCGCAGCTTGCCAGCCGCGCTACAGCGGTCGCACCGTTCATCGGCGGCTGGCGGGGCCGCCGTTTCGGGCGGCGGCGTGAGGGTCGGGGTCATCGCCTTCCTCCTCTGGTCGTCACCGATGAACACGTTCTTCGGTCCTTGCTCACCTATCGTCCAACACCCTTGGGGGGTGCTGCCTTCCCGGAGTGCCCTCTGGGGACCGAGGTCACACCCGGGTACCGACAGTGTGCCGTGCGACAAGGGTGCCACGTCAACGATCACATCTGGGCAACGGCGAGATGACCACGCCGTGATGTACGCGTGGTGTTCAAAGCGACACGCTCTGTTGACGAACGTCCCTCAATCGAGGTAATCGCGGAGCACCTGGGACCGCGACGGGTGTCGCAACTTTGACATCGTCTTCGACTCGATCTGGCGAATGCGCTCGCGTGTCACGCCGTAGACCTGGCCGATCTCGTCGAGCGTGCGCGGCTGGCCGTCGGTGAGGCCGAAGCGCAGCCGGACCACGCCGGCCTCCCGCTCGGAGAGCGTCTGGAGGACCTGCTGAAGCTGGTCCTGCAGCAGCGAGAAGCTCACCGCGTCGACCGCCACCACGGCCTCGGAGTCCTCGATGAAGTCGCCGAGCTGGCTGTCGCCCTCGTCGCCGATGGTCTGGTCGAGCGAGATGGGCTCCCGGGCGTACTGCTGGATCTCCAGCACCTTTTCCGGTGTGATGTCCATCTCCTTGGCCAGCTCCTCCGGGGTGGGCTCGCGGCCCAGGTCCTGGAGCAGCTCGCGCTGTATGCGACCGAGCTTGTTGATCACTTCGACCATGTGCACTGGGATGCGGATGGTGCGGGCTTGGTCGGCCATGGCGCGGGTGATGGCTTGGCGGATCCACCAGGTGGCGTATGTGGAGAACTTGTAGCCCTTGGTGTAGTCGAATTTTTCGACGGCGCGGATGAGGCCGAGGTTGCCTTCCTGGATGAGGTCGAGGAAGGCCATGCCACGACCGGTGTACCGCTTGGCGAGCGACACGACGAGCCGCAGGTTGGCCTCGAGCAGGTGGTTTTTCGCCCGCTCGCCGTCGCGCCCGATCCAGCTCAGGTCGCGGTGCATCTGGGTGGGGAGCTTCTCCTCGCCCTCCTCGGCGGCGCGCAGGCGCTCCGCCGCGTACAGCCCGGCCTCGATGCGCTTGGCGAGCTCGACCTCCTGCTCCGCGTTCAGCAGGGGGACCTTGCCGATCTGCTTGAGGTAGGCACGGACCGAGTCGGCGGAGGCGGTGAGCTCGGCGTCGCGGCGCGCCTGCTTGAGCGCCTCGGACTCCTCGTCGTCCCACTCGAAGTCGTTGCTGTCGGCGGTGGCGTCGGCCTGCGCGGCCTCGGCCAGCTCGGCCGGCTCGGCCTCGACGACGACGTCCTCGATCTCGGCGGCCAGCGCCTCGGGATCGATGTCCTCGACCTCGCCCTCGGGCGGGGTGCCGTCGGCGGGCTGCTCGCCGGGCGCGGCCTTCGTGGCCTTCGCCGCCTTGGCCGGGCCGGTGGTCGGCGCGGCGTCCGGGTCAGCGGGCTTGGGCGCCGCCTTCGCGGCCTTGGCGGCCTTCGCGGGGCGGGCCGAGGCGTCGGCCGCGGGCGCGGCCTTCTTCAGCGGAGTCACGGTGGCCTCCTCGCCGGGTGCCGGTTTGGGCACCGGCGCCTTCTTGGCCGCGGTCTTTGTCGCCTTGGCGGTCGTCGCCTTCGACGCCGGGGTCGCGGACCGCGCCGCGGAGACGCGGCGGCGGGTGCTGACGGAGCCGTCCCACACCACGGTCACGCCACGCTCGGCAAGAGCCCGCAGGATCTTCTTGGCCTCGGCCGGCGTCACCGCGGCGGCCTCCACGGTCTGCGTGACCTCCGCCGAGGTCAGCTGGCCACCGGCGCGCTCGGCGTGGGCGATCAGTGAGTCGGTGATCGAACGAACGTCGGCGCCGGTGTGGCGAGGCTCTGTCACGAATGACCTTCCGGAGGCGATGTACGAACGCGGCCAACCAGCCAGCACAGCACGAGGTGACGAGCTGGCCGGTTTTGTGGGAGCCCCCGTCTCGCGGGCCGTCCGGGCGGTGGCGGTCCGCGTCGCGGTGGGCAGCGTGAATTGTAACGCTGTCTGCGGCGATCATCCCGCGGCGCACGCCGGGGGAGCGGCTCCGGGGGCCGCCGCAAACGGTCTTTTCTAAGCTCTGACAGGATGATACGGGCCGACCGCGGTTTCTAGGGGGTCAGGGATGCCGGACGCGGCCGAGCTGCTCGTGCTCGCTGTGGAAATCGTCAGAGAGGCGGGCGAGACCGCCCGCCGGATGCGCGTCGAGGGGGTCTCCGGCATCGCCACCAAGAGCACCGACACCGACGTCGTGACCGCGGCGGACCGCGCCGTCGAGCGCCAGGTGGTCGACGTTTTGCGGGTACGGCGGCCGCGCGACGTGGTGCTCGGCGAGGAGTACGGGGCGAGCGGCGCCCGGGGTGAGGTGCGGTGGATCCTCGACCCGATCGACGGCACGGTGAACTACCTCTACGACCTCCCGCAGTACGCGGTGTCGCTCGCCGCCGAGGTGGAAGGGCGTGTGGTGGCCGGTGTCGTGCGAAACCCGGCGACCGGCGTGGAGTGGACGGCGACGCTCGGGGTGGCGCCTTCCGGGACGGCGAGCGGCTGCACGGCTCGCCGCAGACCGAGCTCGCCCAGGCGCTGGTCGGCACCGGGTTCGGGTACGACCCGGCCCGCCGCGTGCACCAGGCCGGCGTGCTGCACGGCCTGCTCGGGCACGTGCGGGACATCCGGCGCTTCGGCTCGGCCGCGCTCGACCTGTGCGCGGCGGCGGGCGGGCAGCTCGACGCGTACTACGAGAAGGGGCTGAACCCCTGGGACCACGCCGCGGGCGGCCTGGTCGCCACCGAGGCGGGTCTCGTGGTCGCCGGCCTCGGCGGCGCACCGCCCGGGGTGGACATGGTGGTCGCCGCACCGCCGGCGCTCTTCAAGCCGCTCCACGACCGCCTGGCCGAGCTGGACGCCGCCGGGGGTCCCTGAGGCCACCGTGGACCCTCGCGGGGGCCCCTGAGTCGCCGCTCAGGCCTCCGTCTTGGCCGCGCAGGTGCCGGGCGGCAGCTGCGGGCTGCCGAGGTCGACGAGCGACTGGTTGACCTCGGTGGGCGTGGCCAGCTGCTGGAACTGGTCGCCGAGCACCACGTCGACGAGGTCGTCCTCGCGCTTCGGGTCGTACTGCGTGTCGGCCTTGCCGAGGAAGAACGCCTGGATCACCTGGGACGACCCGATGGCCTTCGGCCCGTACCGCAGGAGGGCGACACCCTCGACCGCCTTCTTCGACGGGTCGTTGCCCTTCTTCTTCACCTGGAACTCGCGGCCGGTGAAGTCCTGGGCAACGGAGTCGGCGAGGCCGACGGTGTCTGTCGCGTTGTAGACGTTGATCTTGATGTCTTTCGCCTCGCGAAGCACCAGGTCGCCCTTCGGCCAACCCTCCGGGCAGCTGGCCGCCGCGACCTCGCCACCCTGCGAGTCGCGCACGAGCGCGACCCCGACAAAGACCAGCGCGAACACGACCAGTACGCCGACGACGACGAGCGCTCGCACTCGGGCAAAGGTCATGCCGGTGAGGTTAGCGCCTGGTGGCCGGTCGCGCGGACGGTGGCACGCAATGCCGCGAAACAGGTCGAGTCGCCGGTGTGTTGCCCGTGTGTCGGGAGCGGGTACCCCTATCTTCGTGTCGCCTGAGTCACATTGGGAACAACTTCGCGCGCGGGGGCGTACATGCATCCCACAGGGGCGGTATACATGCCTCGCTCGCGGGGCGGTAAGGTACGCCGCCCACAGTTGGGCACAGAAACATCGTCGTCCGGGTTACATCCGGAAGCGACACACGAACGGGAGAGTGACAACCGATGGCCACCGACTACGACGCACCGCGTCGCGACGAGGTCGACCTCGGCGAGGACAGCCTGGAGGAGCTCAAGGCACGGCGTGTCGACTCACAGTCGGGCGCCGTGGACGTGGACGAAGCCGAGGTAGCCGAAAGCTTCGAACTGCCCGGAGCCGACCTCGCCGACGAAGAGCTGACCGTCAAGGTGCTGCCGATGCAGCAGGACGAGTTCCGCTGCGCACGCTGCTTCCTGGTGCACCACCGGAGCCAGCTGGCATACGAGCGCAATGGCGAGCTGATCTGCACCGAGTGCGCCTGACCAGGTCGACGCCGTGACGGACGGAGTTCCGGAGTCCGGAGTAGACCCCGAGCTGAGCAAGGCCATCGCCGAGCTCAGCCGGGAGGACGTGCCCGAGTCCGAGCGAAAGCGGCTGCTGCGCCGCGTCGCCCGCGCGGTGCCCGTGCGCCGGATCGGCACGATGTTCCGGCCCAAGACGGTCGTCAGATGGATGGCCGACACGTTGGCCGACGTCGCGCCGTACATTCCGGTCCGCGACCTGGAGACGCTCCGCCGCCACCACGACGGCCTGGAGGGCGACGCGCTCGCCGAGCGGCTCGTCCGCAACGCCAGCCGCGTGACGGCCGGTGTGGGTGCGGCCGGCGGCGGTATCGCCGCGGTCGAGTGGGCGGCGACGCCCACCCTGCTGACCGCGCCCGTGCTCCTCGCCGCCGAGACGGTCGCCGTGGTGGCCGTCGAGATCAAGCTGATCGGCGAGCTGCACGAGGTGTACGGGAACCCGGTGCCCGGCACCGGGCCGCAGCGCGCGATGCACCTGATCCACGCGTGGTCGCAGCAGCGCGGGTTCAACCCGCTGATGCCGGGCGTCGGCGTGGGCGCCGTCCTCGGCACTGCCGCCCGCAAGGAACTGCGCGACCGCCTGCTGCGCCGCTTCGGGCGCAACCTGACCACGCTCGGGCCGCTGCTTACCGGCGCCGCGGTCGCCGGCTACCTGAACCGGAGGGCGACGCAGCTCCTCGGCGACCGGATCCGCGACGACCTGCGACAGCGCGGCCGCGGAGCGATCGAGGGCCGGGTCGTCGACTAGGACGTGCCGGCTTCGTCCGGCGTGCGGACCGCGTCGCGGGCGGCCAGCAGCGCGGCGGCCAGCAGCGTGGGGTGGCGGGAGCTGACCACCCAGTACGGCGTGGGGTCCGCGGGGTCGTCGAGCACCACCTGCACCGCCCCGCCGATCCACGGCCGCTGCACGACGAAGGCCAGCGGATCGGCACCCACACCGAGCACCTCGCGCCGGCCGGCGACGTCGAGCGGCACCGCGTCCGCGACGAAGCGCACCGGGAGGTGGGCGTCGTCGACGTACAGCTCGCCACCGGCCACCCGGATCCGGATGCGGCCCACCCACCACAGGCCGGCCACCGCCAGCGGCAGCAGCACGACGAACGGGAGCCACGAGCGCACCCCCGAGGAGCCCATCCAGATCTCGGCCGCGAGGAGGCCCGCGGCGCCGAGACCCGGCAGCCACAGCCACCACGGGACGGTCAGGCGTTCGGCATACTCCTCCACGGGGTGAGGGTACGTCCCACGCCGTTACCCGGACACGGCAGGATGGACCCGGTAACGCCCACGCGAACGAAAGAGACAGACGTGACCGACGCTGTGCCCGTACCGGTGCGCCGGCTCGACCCGGACCTGCCGCTCCCCGCGTACGCCCATCCGGGGGACGCGGGCGCCGACCTCGTGGCGGCCGAAGACGTGGAGCTCGCGCCGGGTGAGCGTGCCCTTGTCGGCACCGGCGTGGCGATCGCGCTGCCGGACGGGTTCGTGGGGCTGGTGCACCCGCGTTCGGGGCTGGCCGCGCGGCTGGGCGTGACGGTGCTCAACGCGCCCGGCACGGTCGACGCCGGGTACCGGGGCGAGATCAAGGTCAACCTGGTCAACCACGACCGCGCCGCCACCGCCAAGATCTCGCGGGGTGACCGGATCGCGCAGCTTGTGGTGCAGCGGGTGGAGCGGGCCGTGTTCCAGCTGGTCGACGAGCTGCCCGACTCCAGCCGGGGCGCGGGTGGGCACGGTTCGACGGGCGGGCACGCCGGTCTGGTTGGGGAGGTGCGCTGATGTTCTCGCGACGGCGAGAGGGCGGGCGGCACGCGCGGGACAACAGCCAGCGCCGCGCCCGCGCTGAGCAGCACAACGAGCCGCCGGCCGGCGACGAGCCGGCCGTGCCGAGCGTCGGGCCGTTCGACGTGTCCGAGGCGCCGGATGGCGTGCAGCGGCTCGACCTGGGCAGCCTCAAGATCCCGGCGATCGACGGCGTCGAGGTGCGGGTGCAGGCCAACCCCGACGGGGCGGTGCAGCAGGTCGTGCTGGTCCACGGGGAAAACGCCCTCCAGCTGGGTGTCTTCGCCGCGCCGCGGTCCGAGGGCATCTGGGAGGAAGTGCGCGCCGAGATCCGCAAGTCGCTCTTCGACGACGGCGTGGCCGCCGAGGAGATCGACGGGGAGTACGGGGTGGAGCTGCGCGCCCGCGTGCGCACGCCGGAGGGCCTGACCGACCTGCGCTTCGTCGGCATCGACGGGCCGCGGTGGATGGTCCGCGGTGTCTACCAGGGCGGCGCCGCGGTCGACCCGGCCGGCGCCGGCCCGCTGGTGGAGTGCCTGCACGGCCTGGTGGTCGACCGGGGGCAGGAGGCCAAGCCGGTGCGCGAGCCGCTCCCGCTGCGCCTGCCGAAGGAGCTCGCCGCGCAGGCCCAGGAGGGCGCAGCCGGGGCACAGGAGCCGGTGGTGGAGGTCGACGACGCGCCGCCGCCGGTCAACGGCTCGGGCCCGAGCCAGCCGCCCCGCCGCAAGCCCTCGCCCCGCCCTCGCCGTACCTAGGGTCCTGTTTCGACCTACGTCGATCGACGTGCTGCCCGTCTGCGCGTACGCTGGCTAGAGCCGGCAGGCGGGTGCCGGCATGTCGAGGAGGCTGAGACCCAAGGTCATGGCGACCGACCAATCCTCATCTTCGGTACGCCGGTTCTTCCAGCGCCTCACCGCCAGCGAGGCGGAGCTCGACGCGGAGGAGCTGCAGCGGGAGAGCGCGGAGTCCGGGTCCACCCTGGCGGGCATGTGCCGCCGGGGACAGCTCGTATCGGTGTCCGGCCGGTTGCGTACGGTGGTCTACACTCCACGGACCAACCTGCCCACCCTGGAGGCGGACCTGTACGACGGCAGTGACGTCGTCACCCTTGTGTGGCTCGGCCGCCGGCACATCGCCGGAATCGAGCCCGGCCGGCAGTTGACGGCGCGCGGTCGCGTCGCGGTGCGCGATGACCGTAAAGTCATCTACAACCCGTACTACGAGCTGGAAGCGCCTCGATAACCTATGACGACGCAGCCGGAGGACGACGAAGAACGCCTGCCCAGCTTCGCCGAGCAGATGGCCGACCAGCTGGGCGGCTGGCGGGGCCTGGTCGAGTCGAGCGTGCCGGTCGTGGTGTTCGTGTTCGTCAACATCATCGCCGACCTCAACCCGGCCCTCATCGCCTCCGTCGGCGTGGCGCTGGCCATCGCCGCCCTCCGCCTGATCCAGCGCCGCCCCGTCCGCCACGCGGTCAACGGGCTGTTCGGCGTGGGCATCGGCGCGTTCATCGCGTGGCGCACCGGTGACGAAAAAGACTTCTACCTGCCCGGCATCCTGTACGGGATCGGTTACGGCCTGGCCCTGCTGGTCTCGGTGGCCGTCCGGCAGCCGCTCGTCGGCTGGATCTGGTCCGTGATCGTCGCCGGCGGCAAGGCCGAGTGGCGCACCGACCCGAAGCTGATCCGCCTCTTCAGCCGCCTGACCGTGCTCTGGGGCGTGGTGTGGCTGGCCAAGGTCGGCGTGCAGGCGGCCCTTTACGTCGCCGACCAGGACACCGCGCTCGGCGTCGCCCGGCTCGTGCTCGGCTACCCGCCGTACCTGCTGCTGCTCGCCTTCACGGTGTGGGCCGTGCGGCGCGAGACCAAGTCGGCGCCGGAGACGGAGGCCGCGCCCGCGTAGGGCGAGGCTCAGACGCCGCCGCGGGTGCGCTCGACGCTGTCGGCGCCGAGGATTACCGCGCGCACGGTGTCCTCGACCTCGGCGGTGCACACGAAGACAAGCTCGTCGCCCGCCTCGATCGGGTCGTCGGGGGTGGGCACGAGCACCCGCTTGCCGCGCAGGATGGCCACCAGGGCCGCGTCGCGGGGGAGCGGGACGGCGTGCACCGGATGGCCCACGTAGGGCGCGGTGGGCGGCAGCGTGATCTCGACGAGGTTGGCCTCACCCTGCCGGAACGTCATCAGCCGCACCAGATCGCCGACCGTGACCGCCTCCTCGACCAGCGCGGCCATCACGCGAGGCTTGCTGACCGCCACGTCGACGCCCCACTGGTCGGTGAAGAGCCATTCGTTTTCCGCGCGGTTGACCCGGGCGACCACCCGCGGTACCGCGAACTCGGTCTTGGCCAGCAGCGACACCACGAGGTTGACCTTGTCGTCGCCGGTGGCGGCCACGACCACGTCGCAGCTGGACAGCGCCGCCTCCTCGAGGCTGGCAAGCTCGCAGGCGTCGGCCAGCACCCACTCGGCGGCCGGCACCCGCTCGGGGCGCAGCATCTTGGGCTGGCGCTCGATGAGCATCACCTGATGGCCGTTTTCGATGAGCTCCTGGGCGATCGAGCGACCCACGTTGCCCGCTCCGGCGATGGCGACCCGCATGGTCACCGACCCCCTTCCGGCGCGGTGCTGGCGACCATGCTCACGCGCTCGGTGATGTCGTCGGTGACCAGCATGAACACCTGGTCGCCCTCCTGCAGGATGGTGGACCCGCTGGCCAGCGTGCCGATGCCGAAGCGGGTCAGGTACGCGATGCGGGTGCCGGTGGTGGCCTCGAGCTGCTTGACCGGGTGGCCGAACCAGTCCTTGTGCAGCGGCACCTCGATGATCGAGACGGTGCTGGTGGGGTCGCGGAAGATCTCGACGGTGCCCTCGGGGACGAGCTGGCGCAGGATGCGGTCGGCGGTCCACCGCACGGTGGCCACCGTGGGGATGCCGAGCCGCTCGTACACCTCGGCGCGCTTCTGGTCGTAGATGCGGGCCACCACGCGGGAGACGCCGAACGTCTCGCGGGCCAGGCGGGCCGAGATGATGTTGGAGTTGTCACCGCTGGAGACCGCCGCGAACGCGTCGGCCCGCTCGATGCCCGCCTCGCGGAGCACGTCGCCGTCGAAGCCGATGCCGGTGACCGTGATACCCCCGAACTCGGGGCCAAGCCGCCGGAAAGCGTCCGCGTTTTGGTCGATCACCGCGACCGTGTGGTCGCGCCCCTCCAGGTTGTGCGCGAGCGTCGAGCCCACCCGCCCACAGCCCATGATCACCACGTGCACCCCGTGACTCTCCTCTCGTTTCCACGTGAAGCCTCCCACGTGATCGGCTCCGGCGGGGCACAGCCCACCCCGCCACCGTACGATCGGCGCTTGTGGTCAGTCCCACCTCCCTGCTGAAGCGGCTTCTTGTCGGCCGGCCCTTCCGGTCCGACCGCCTCCAGCACACGCTGCTGCCGAAGCGCATCGCGTTGCCGGTGTTCGCCTCGGACGCGCTCTCCAGCGTGGCGTACGCGCCGGACGAGATCCTGCTGACCCTCTCGATCGCCGGCGCCGGGGCGTACTTCTACTCGCCGTGGGTGGCGCTGGCCGTCGTCGTCGTGATGCTCACCGTCGTGGCGAGCTACCGGCAGAACGTGCATGCCTACCCGTCGGGCGGCGGCGACTACGAGGTGGCGACCGTCAACCTGGGGGCCAAGGCGGGCGTGGGTGTGGCCAGCGCGCTGATGGTCGACTACGTGCTCACGGTGGCCGTGTCGACCTCGTCCGGCGTCGCCAACCTCGGTTCGGTCATCCCCTGGGTCGCCGAGCACAAGGTGGGCGTGGCGGTGACCGCGGTGGTGGTGCTCACCGCGATGAACCTGCGCGGGCTGCGCGAGTCGGGCACGGCGTTCGCGATCCCGACGTACGGCTTCATGATCGTCATCATCGGGATGCTCCTGACCGGCCTGGTCCGCATCTTCGTGCTCGGTGACGACCTGCGCGCGCCCAGCGCCGACCTGCTGATCGCGGCCGAAGACGACCACCTGACCGGGTTCGCGATGGTGTTCCTGCTGTTACGCACCTTCTCGTCCGGGTGCGCGGCGCTGACCGGCGTGGAGGCGATCTCCAACGGCGTGCCCGCGTTCAAACCGCCCAAGAGCCGCAACGCCGCGACCACGCTGCTGCTGCTCGGCACCGTCGCGGTCACGATGCTGGTCGGCATCATCTGGATGTCCCGCCTGACCCATCTGCAGTTCGTCGAGGACCCGGGGCTGCAGATCGTCGAGGGCCCGGCCGGGTACGAGCAGAAGACCGTCACCACCCAACTGGGCGAGGCGATCTTCGGCGGCGGCTCGATCCTGCTGTACATCGTGGCCGCCGCGACCGCCCTCATCCTCTTCCTGGCCGCGAACACCGCCTTCAACGGCTTCCCGGTCCTCGCCTCGATCCTCGCCCAGGACCGCTACCTTCCCCGCCAGCTGCACACCCGCGGCGACCGGCTGGCCTTCTCCAACGGCATAGTGCTGCTCGCGCTCTTCGCGATCGTGCTGATCGCCGCGTTCCAGGCCGAGGTCACGCGCCTGATCCAGCTGTACATCGTGGGCGTTTTCGTGTCCTTCACGCTGTCGCAGGCCGGCATGATCCGCCACTGGAACCGCCTGCTGCCCCGCACCCGAGATCCCGAGCAGCGCCGCCGCATGATCCGCTCGCGCGCCATCAACGCCTTCGGCACCGCGCTGACCGGCACCGTGCTGGTGATCGTGCTGATCACGAAGTTCCTGCTCGGCGCGTGGATCGCGATCGCCGCGATGGCCGTGATCTACGTGACGATGCTGGCGATCCGCAGGCACTACGACACGGTCTCCCGCGAGCTCACGCCGGACGAGGACCGCCCGGTGCTCCCCGCCCGCAACCACGCTGTCGTGCTGGTCAGCAAGGTTCACCTGCCGACGCTGCGGGCGCTGGCCTACGCGCAGGCCACCCGCCCCGACTCGCTCACCGCGGTCACGGTCAACGTCGACGACAAGGACACGCGGCGGATCCAGGAGGAGTGGGAGCGCCGGGAGATACCGGTGCCGCTCACCGTCGTCGACTCGCCGTACCGGGAGATCACCCGCCCGATCGTGGACTTCGTCAAGTCGGTCCGCCGCAGCTCACCCCGGGACGTGGTCACCGTCTTCATTCCGGAGTACGTGGTGGGCCGGTGGTGGGAGCACCTGCTGCACAACCAGAGCGCGCTGCGCATCAAGGGCCGGCTGCTCTTCGAGCCGGGCGTGATGGTGACCAGCGTGCCGTGGCAGCTCGCCTCCAGCGCCGCGAAGGACCTCGACCGCCTCGACCGCGACCTGGCCCGCGGGCCCGCGCGCGGACCGCGTGACCGGACGCCCCCGCAGTGATCATGGAACGGGTCACGCTGACCGTGGGAGCGGTGGCACACGGCGGCCATTGCGTGGCACGCGTCGGCGACCCGCCCGGCCAGGTGGTCTTCGTGCGGCACGCGCTGCCGGGCGAGCGGGTGGTCGCCGAGATCACCGAGGAGCATCCCGGGTACCTGCGGGCCGACGCCATCTCGGTGCTGGAGGCCTCACCGGACCGGGTGGAGCCACCCTGCCCGTACGCCCGGCCGGACGCCTGCGGCGGTTGCGACCTCCAGCACGTGGCACCGGCGGCCCAGCTTTCGTGGAAGGCCGCCGTCGTGCGTGAGCAGCTGGCGCGGCTGGCCGGCCTGCCCGACTTTCCGGTACGTGTGGAGCCGCTGCCCGGCGGGACGCTGGGGTGGCGCACGCGGGTGCGGTACACGGTCGACGCCGCCGACCACGCCGGACTGCTCAAGCACCGCTCGCACGAGGTGGTGCCGATCGACCGGTGCCGGATCGCCCACCCGGCCATCCAGGAGCTGCCGGTGACCGGGCGGCCGTGGCCATCGGCCTCCACAGTGGATGCCGTGGCGCCCTCGGCCGGCCCGGCCGTCGCGGCCCCGGACGGCGACTTCGACGGACCGATCGTCGAGCGGGCCGCCGGCCGCGAGTGGACGCTCCCGGCCGGTGCCTTCTGGCAGGTGCACCCCGCGGCGGCGGACACGCTGGCCGGTGCGGTGCTCGACCTGCTGGAGCCGCGGCCCGGCGAGTCCGCGTGGGACCTGTACGGCGGCGCCGGCCTCTTCGCCGCCGCCCTCGCCGGCAAGCTCGGCACGGACGCGGACATCACGCTGGTCGAGGCGGCACACTCCGCGGTGGCCGCGGCGCGCGACAACCTCACCGACCTCACCGGCCTGCGCGTGGTGCGGTCCACGGTGGAGGCCGCCGTCGTCGGCTCGGGACGTGGCCGCGCCCGGCGCGGGCCGGCGCTGCGTGGACCGGTCGACCTGATCGTGCTCGACCCACCCCGCACCGGCGCCGGCGCCGCGGTGACCAAGGCTGTGATGGCCGCGGACCCGCGCGCCGTCGCGTACGTGGCGTGCGACCCGGCGGCGTTCGCCCGGGACGTGCGCACGTTTCGGGACGGGGGGTGGCAGCTCGCGACGCTGCGGGCGTTCGACCTGTTTCCGATGACGCACCACGTCGAATGCGTGGGGCTGTTGTCGCGCATTCCGCTCGGAGGGTGAGCGGCGCGGTTTGGGACCTGCGCCTTAAACGACGGGTCGCTGAATAGCGGTGGCGGGCTGCGTGAGGGTCGCCGACTGGCGCGCCGCCCGAGTGGTGGTGAGCCGATCGCGGACGCGCACGACCGCGACGACGATGAGCACTAACGGCAGCAAGGGCAGTGACAGCAGCAGAATGACGAGCATCGCGATCGTCTGACCGGCGGCGGAACCATCCGGGCGGCGCGCGCGATGTGCCGGGGGAGCGGCGGACATGTCACAGAGCGTACTCGGCGGCTCGGGGCATCTGTCCGTTTCGTAACTCGTATGGGGGAAAGTGTCCTGGTCACGACAGTAACCTTCTCGGTATTCCATTGTCGAGGGTCGCGGAATTGGCGCGCCAATGCGCTGAATTCCAATCACGGAACGGCTCGTACAAATGTCAATGGCCGCTCGCTGAACGTCCAAGGGATACGTGACTGCGACCGGTAGCGACCGCTGCGGTCCGGACCGCCGGTCCGCGGTTCCGAACGCAAGCCCGGGTGGCGCTACGCACGCAGCTCAAGCGTGGCGCGGCACGGCTGACGTCCCAACTTCGCCGCCGTGGGCATCACCACCATCGAACGCGTGATCACCGGCAACGCCCTGGTCTACCGCCGTGGACGGGCCCGGCGGCACGCCCTGACCGACCTCGGCGTCCAAGACCGCCTACCGGACTCATGCCGCCCTGGCTTGATCTGGATTCACCTCGCGTAGGGGAAGCGGTTCGGCGCGGCGGGCTCTCCGTGATGGAGGGTCTCGGCCGGACCTCTGCGGGCAGTGACGCGTGGGGCTGCCCTGCGGCCCGCCCGGCGAAGCCTTCTGGACGGCGGGCGGGTGGAGCGCGGCGGTGACGGGACGCCGCGGTCGCGACGGGCGCTGCAGCGCGGACGTCCATCTTGGAGTGTTGGGGCCCTGCGGCGGCGGAGGGCGCGCGCGGGCGGCGGGTGTCCGGATGGGCAGGTTGAAAGGGCGTTCTGGGCAAGCGGAAGAGCGCTCTCCGCCCGTTCGGGCGGCATCGTTGCGGCTCGATCACGGTATCGCGTCCGGGCGTTGACAACCTTGTCTTCAGAGGGCGATCGTTCGACGGCAAACGCGACCTTTGGGAGGGTGGTATGCGATACAGCCGACGGGGCGCTGTCGCCCTGGGCTTAGCCGCAGCGTTGATCGCGCTGCCCGCCTGCTCCAGCAGTGCCAACGACGATGGCGGCTCGAGCGGCAGCAGCGACACCGAGGTCGAGGTCTTCTCGTGGTGGGCGGGGCCGGGCGAGAAAGAGGGCCTGGAAGCGATGATCGCCGACTTCGCGAAGAAGAACTCGGGCATCAAGTTCAACAACGCGGCCGTGGCCGGTGGTGCGGGTACCAACGCCAAGACCGTGCTCGCCACCCGCCTCCAGGCGAAGAACCCGCCGGACTCGTACCAGGTCCACGCTGGACTCGAGCTGGCCAGCGACATCCAGGCCGGGTACGTGGAGGACATCACGTACCTGTACGACCAGGAGGGCTGGAAGGAGAAGTTTCCCAAAGGGCTCGTCGACGCCATCACGGTCGACGGCAAGATCTACTCGGTGCCGGTGAACATCCACCGCTCGAACCTGCTGTGGTTCAACCCGGCAACGCTGCAGAAGGCGGGCATCAGCGCGCCGCCGAAGACGTGGGACGAGTTTCTCACCCAGGCGGCCACGCTCAAGTCCAAGAACATCACCGCGCTCTCCATCGGGCCCGGCTGGACGCAGGAACACCTGCTGGAAAACGTGCTGCTGGGCGAGCTCGGCACCGACAAGTACACCGGGCTGTGGAACGGGTCGACCGACTGGAAGTCGGCCGAGGTGACCGCGACGCTCACCAAGTACACGAAGATCCTGGGTTTCTCGGACCTCAAGTCGGCGGCGGCCGACTGGCAGCCGGCGCTCGACAAGGTCGTGGACGGCACCGCCGCCTACAACGTGATGGGCGACTGGGCCGACGGCTACCTCAAGGGCGCCAAGGCGCTGAAGTTCAAGACCGGGTACGACGTGGTGGCCTCGCCGGGCAGCGAGGGCGTCTACAACTTCCTCTCCGACTCGTTCACGCTGCCGGTCGGCGCGCCGCACAAGGGCGCGGCGGAGAAGTGGCTCGTGGAGTGCGGCTCGATCGAGGGGCAGGACGCGTTCAACCCGCAGAAGGGTTCGGTGCCGGCGCGCGTCGACGCCGACAAGAGCAAGTACACCGACTACCTGGCGACGGCCCTCGCCGAGTGGCAGAACCCGGCGACGAAGATCGTGGGCTCGCTGGCGCACGGTGTGGTGGCGAACAACGCGTTCAAGGGTGAGATCGACACGGCGCTGCAGATCTTCGTGCAGGACAGCGACGTGGCGAAGTTCGCCGACGCGGTGGCAAAGGCATATGCCGCGAACAAGTAGCAGGGCGAGGCGGCGGCTCCGGGCCTGGGGCCCGGGGCTGCTGCTCGTCTCACCCTCGCTGATCCTGCTCGGCATCTTCGTGTACGGCTTCCTGGGCTGGAACATCCGGGTCTCGTTCACGAGCTGGCGCGGCCAGACGCCGGTGTACGACTGGGTGGGCACGCGCAACTACACCGAGCTGTTCGACAACGAGCGCTTTCAGATCGACGTGCGCAACCTGGCCGTCTTCACGGTGGTGTTCATCGGCGGCTCGCTGCTGCTCGGTTTCCTCATGGCCATGCTGCTGGAAAAGGGCGTGCGGTTCGAGGCGTTCTTCCGCAGCGTCTTCCTGTTTCCGATGGCCATCTCGTTCATCGCCACGGCCATCATCTGGCGGTGGCTGCTCAACAACGGCTCGGGCCCCTCGACCGCCGGCCTCAACAAGCTCTTCGACAACATCGGCCTTGGTTTCCTTTTCAGCGACTGGCACAAGACACCGTCGTCCTGGGCGATCGCGGCCATCGCGCTCCCCGCCGGCTGGGCCCTTTCCGGGTACGTGATGGCGCTTTTCCTCGCCGGCCTGCGCGCGGTGCCCGAGGAGCTGAAAGAGGCGGCAAGGGTCGACGGCGCGCCCGAGCGGAAGGTCTTCTGGCACGTGGTGCGGCCGATGCTGCTGCCCGTGCTGATGAGCGCGGTGGTGATCCTCGCGCACATCTCGATGAAGACGTTCGACCTCTTCTACGCGATCGACCAGGGCAACCTGCGGATCGACACCCCCGCGCTGTACATGTGGTTCACCACCTTCCAGCCGGGCTTCTTCGCCCGCGGCGCGACCATCGCCACGCTGCTGCTCTTCGGCATCGCGGCGGTCATCGTGCCGTACATCTGGTGGTCTGTCAGGACGGAGCGCCGCAAGTGAGGACACTCGCGAAGACCACCCGCTACCTGGCCCTGTTTCTGCTCGCCTGCTTCTTCCTCATGCCGGTGTACGCGCTGCTGGTCACCGCCCTCAAAGATCCCGCCTCGGTCAGCGTGGTGCGGATGTGGGAGCTGCCCGCCTCGTTCTCGATGGAAAACTTCCGGATCGTGTGGCCGGACCTGCGGGAGGGCTTTGTCAACAGCCTGCTGCTGGCGGTACCGGCGAGCCTCATCTCGGCGATGCTCGGCGCGGCCAACGGTTTCGTGCTCTCCAAGTGGCGCTTTCCCGGCGCCGACTTCGTTTTTCCGCTGATCCTGTTCGGCATGTTCATCCCGTACCAGGCGATCCTGATCCCGATGTACCGCACGATGCAGAGCGCCAACCTTGTCGGCGGCCTGGACGGGCTCATCATCGTGCACGTCATCTACGGCCTGCCGATCACCACGCTCATCTTCCGCAGCTACTTCACAGGCCTCTCCGACGAGGTCATCGAGGCGGCCAAGGTGGACGGTGCCGGGATGCTGCGCACGTTCTTCTTCGTGGCGCTGCCGATCGCGCCGCCGGCCTTCGCGGTGGCGCTGATCTGGCAGTTCACCTCGGCGTGGAACGACTTCCTCTTCGGCGTCCTGCTGACCAGCCGCGAGTTCTGGCCGATCACCGTGGCGCTCAACAACATCGCGGGCGGGCAGACGGTGCCGTTCAACCAGGCGATGGCGAGCGCGCTGCTGGCCAGCGTGCCGACGCTGCTCGTGTACATCCTGCTGGGCCGGTTCTTCATGCGCGGCCTGATGGCCGGCGCGCTGAAAGGGTAGAGCACGCGAGCGAGCGGAGGAGGCGTCGGCCCTCGGGGCCGACGCTGAGCGAGCGAGCAAGAAAGGTAGAGATGGTCGGGATCAGGTTGGAAGGCGTCACCAAGAAGTTCCGGGGTGGCGTCGTGGCGGTGCGGGGCGTCGACCTGACCGTCGAGCCGGGCGAGTTCATGGTGCTGGTCGGTCCCTCCGGCTGCGGCAAGTCCACGCTGCTGCGCATGATCGCCGGCCTCGAGGAGGTCTCCGAGGGCAAGGTCTTCATCGGTGACAAGGACGTGACCGAGGAGCTTCCGCAGCAGCGCGACGTGGCGATGGTGTTCCAGAGCTACGCGCTCTACCCGCGGATGTCGGTGCGCCGGAACATGGCGTTCGGGCTGCGCATGCGCCGCACGCCCAAGGCGGACCGGGAGCGGCGGGTCGGCGAGGTCGCCGGCGTGCTCGGCCTGGAGCACCTGCTCGACCGCCGCCCGGGAGCGCTCTCCGGTGGGCAGCGGCAGCGGGTCGCGATGGGGCGCGCGATCGTACGCGAACCGCAGGCCTTCCTCATGGACGAGCCACTGTCCAATCTGGACGCCAAGCTGCGGGTCAGCATGCGCGCCCAGCTCTCGCTGCTGCACCAGCGCCTGGGCACCACGACGGTGTACGTGACGCACGACCAGGTCGAGGCGATGACGCTCGGCCGCCGGGTGGCGGTGCTCCGCGATGGCCTTCTCCAGCAGTGCGACACCCCGCAGACGCTCTTCCACAAGCCGGTCAACCTGTTCGTTGCCGCGTTCATCGGTTCGCCGTCGATGAACTTCGTCCGCGCGACCGTCGCCGGCGGCGCGGTCACGTTCGGTGACGCGCGCATCCCGATCCAGCGGGACCTGGGGGAGCGGCCGGTCATCCTCGGCGTGCGCCCCACCGGCCTCACGCCGGCAAACGGCAACGGCTGGCCGACCATCGAGGTGCGGCCGGATATCGTCGAGGAGCTCGGCGACGAACGCTTCGTGATCTTCGATCTGGACGCGCCGCGGGTGGACACCGAGGCGACCCGGGCCGCGGTGGACGCGCAGACCGCCGACGACGCGCTACTCCTTCCGGAGGACCGGGCAAGATTCACCGTACGCCTCTCGGCTGACCAGCCAGTCAGTGTCGGCGAGCCTCTGACCTTGGCAATCAACCCCGAAAGGCTGTACTTCTTCGACCCGGACTCCGGAGCGGCCCTGTGAGGGTTGCCGATAGACTCGGCCGGCATGAGCTCTGAACCGGGTCTGTTGAGCAGCATCTCTGGTCCGCAGGACGTCAAGCGCATGACAGCGGAGGAGCTGGCGATCCTCGCCGCCGAGATCCGCGACTTCCTGGTGGCGAAGGTGTCGCGGACCGGCGGGCACCTCGGCCCCAACCTCGGCGTGGTCGAGCTCACGCTTGCGATGCACCGGGTCTTCGACTCGCCGCTGGACCGGTTCCTCTTCGACACCGGCCACCAGGCGTACGTGCACAAGATGCTCACCGGCCGCCAGGCCGGCTTCGACCAGCTCCGGCAGCGGGGTGGCCTGTCCGGCTACCCGAGCCAGCAGGAGAGCGAGCACGACGTCATCGAAAACTCGCACGCCTCCACCGCCCTGTCGTATGCGGACGGGCTCGCCAAGGCGTACGCCCTGCGGGGTGAGGCGCGGCAGGTGGTCGCCGTGGTCGGTGACGGCGCGCTCACGGGTGGCATGTGCTGGGAGGCGCTCAACAACATCGCCGCGGCGAAAAACCCGCTGGTGATCGTGGTCAACGACAACGGCCGCTCGTACGCGCCGACGATCGGCGGGCTCGCCGAGCACCTCTCCAGCCTGCGGCTCAACCCGGGATACGAGCGGGTGCTCGACGCGGTCAAGGACACGCTCGGCGCGACGCCGATCGTGGGGCGCCCGGTGTACGAGGTACTCCATGCGGTCAAAACGGGCATCAAGGACGCTGTGGCGCCGCAGGCGATGTTCGAGGACCTCGGGATCAAGTACGTCGGCCCGATCGACGGTCACGACGTCGCGGCGGTCGAGTCCGCGCTGCGCCGGGCCAAGGGCTTCGGCGGCCCGGTGATCGTGCACGCGGTGACCCGCAAGGGATACGGCTACCGCCCGGCCGAGGACGACGAGGCCGACTGCCTGCACGGGCCGAGCAGCGCCTTCGACGTGGAGACCGGCAAGCTGCTCGCCGCGCCCTCGGTGAAGTGGACCAACGTGTTCGCCGAGGAGCTCGTCGCCATCGCCGACGACCGGCCGGACGTGGTCGGCATCACGGCGGCGATGGCCGAGCCGACCGGCATCGCCGCGCTCGCCCGCAAGTACCCGGAGCGCGTCTACGACGTGGGCATCGCCGAGCAGCACGCGGCCACCTCGGCCGCCGGCCTGGCGCTCGGCGGGCTGCACCCGGTCGTCGCGGTGTACGCGACGTTCCTCAACCGCGCGTTCGACCAGGTGCTGCTCGACGTGGCGATGCACAAGCTGCCGGTGACGTTCGTGCTGGACCGGGCCGGGATCACCGGGCCGGACGGCCCGAGCCACTACGGCATTTGGGACATGTCGGTCCTCGGTGTGGTGCCCGGTCTGCGGATCGCGGCCCCCGCGACGCGGCGACGCTGCGCGAGGAGCTGCGCGAGGCGCTGGCCGTCGACGACGGTCCGACCGTGCTCCGCTTCCCGACCGGCTCGGTCGCGCCCGACCTGCCCGCGGTCCGCCGGGTGGGCGGCGTGGACGTGCTGGCCGAGACGTCCTCCCGCGACGTGCTGCTCGTCGCGGTCGGCGCGTTCGGGCAGCTGGGCCTCGAGGTGGCGCAGCGGGTGGGCGAGCAGGGATACGGCGTGACGGTCGCCGACCCCCGCTGGGTGCGCCCGGTGCCGGAGGAGATCGTCGCGCTGGCTCGACTCCACCGTCTCGTGGTGATTGTCGAAGACGGCGTGCGCGCCGGCGGCGTGGGCGACGCGGTGGCCAAGGCGCTGCGCGACGCCGACGTCGACGTGCCGGTCCGCGACCTCGGCGTGCCGGTGGGCTGGCACGCGCACGGCAGCCGCGCCCAGATCCTGGCCGACCTCGGCCTGACCGCCCAGGACGTGGCCCGCGAGGTCACCGGCTGGCTGACCCGCATCGAAGCCGGCGAGCCGGCCCATTCGTTCGTCGACGCGAATGTCCTTGGTCGGGGGTCCTCCGCCAAGTAACGTCTCGCACTGGCCCTCGCGCGAGCGCGGGTCGCGGTCACAGCGAGGGGAGGCGCGGTGGCGTACGAGCGGGCGGTTGGCGGAGGCCGGGCGACCCTGGACGCTGCCCTGCAGCGGGCCGTCCGGCGGGCCTCGGTGATGCGGCAGTGCTTCTACGTCGTCGTGCTGCTGGTCGCGCTGGCCGGCCAGGTCTCCGGCGCCGTCGAGGCGCTGGGCATCCCGCTCGCCGCGGCGATACCGGCCGTGGGCGCGCTGGAGCTGGGCGGCATCGTCGTGCTCGCCAACGCCGACGTCCGGCGCCGCCTCGGCGAGCGGGCGATCGGCTCCCGCCTGCTGTCGGCGGCGATCGCGGTGGGCGCGGTCGCGTTCAACTGGCTGGCCCACGACGACCACCTGCTCGGCGGCTTCTTCTCGGGCATGTCGGCCCTCGGCTACCTGGTGTGGCTCACGCACACCGAAAACCAGCGCCGTGACCGCCTGCGCGCGACCGGTGACCTGCCGCCGACCACCCCGGCGTACGAGGTGTTCGCCCACTGGGTGCGCCACCCGCTGCTCACGCTGCGCGCGAAGTCGCTCGCCAAGGCCGACTCGGGGCTCGGGCTCTATACGTCGATCGCGGCCGCCCGCGCGGAGACGCGCCGTGACCGGCGGCAGCGGGCGATCGCGAAGGTGCTGCACCGCAAGATCCGTTCCGCCGTCGACCCGAAGACCGCCGACATCGCGCTCGCGGTGTACGACCTGGACGAGATCGCCGCCCGGCTCGCCCGCCGCGCCGACTACGACGGCCTGACCGACCTGATCGCCGCCGACCTCGCGCCCGCGCGCCTTGCCGGCCTGGCGCCGGGTGAGGAGCCGCAGGCCGTGCGGCCGGTGGAGCCCGCACCGGTGGAGCCCACCCCCGTCGCGGAGGACCTGGAGCCGGTGGAGGTCACCGAGGTCCTGCCCATGCGGCCCGCCGTGGTGCCCTCGGCCGCGCTGACCGAGCCGAGCGAGGAGTTCAGGGTCATCGAGGCGGTCCGGCGCGAGTGGGAGGAGCTGCAGCGTCCCAGCCGTGCCACCACCCGCGCGGCCGATGGCGACTCGCCGCGCCGCCGCTCGCGCACCACCGCGCGGCTGCCGGTACCGGAGCAGCCGCCGGCGCCCGAGGCCGACGCCGAGCCGGAGGCGGCGCCCGCGTCCCCGGCCGCTCGCCGGGAGCGGTCGCTGCGCAGCCGGGTGCACGCCGCGCTCGACAGCCACGCGCCGGCCGGCGGATACAGCGACAGCAACCAGCTGGTCGAGCTTGTCGCGGACGTGCTCAAGCTCGACGACGTCGAGCGCATGTCGGCGTTCACGTACGTGCAGACCTGGCAGCGCGACGCCGCCCGCGTGCCGCAGCAGGCCGGCCGCGCGTAGGCCCGCGGCGGTGCCCCGGCGGCGGCGCGTGGCAGGCTTGTCCGCATGGTGATCGATCTCGGGCTGGATCGGGAGCCGCCGGCCGCGCGGTTGCGTGACTGGGGGCGGCGGCCCGGGCAGTGGCGCCCGGTCACGCTCGCCCTCGTCATCGCGTTGCTGCTCGCCGTGACCGGCTCCGGGCCCGCGCCGGCGCCAAGCCTCACGCTCACCGGCGGCATGGCGCTCGACCGGCGCACCGACTTCGTGGTGCTCGGCGACCGGCTGTACGTGTCGGTGGCCAGCGCCGAGCGCACCGGTCCACCGACCGAGCACCGCTGGCTGCTGTCCGCGTACGAGCTGCCCAGTGGACGTCCACTGTGGACCGCTCCGTACGAGTCGAGCGTCGAGCAGTTCGTCGACGTGCAGCGGGCCGACGGGCTCGTGCTGGTCACCGGCCTCGTCGGCGGCGAAGGAATCACCACGCCGACCACCGCCGTCGACGCGGACACCGGCCGGGTGCTCTGGACGCTGCCCACGCGCGTCGCGGTCGCCGACGACGGGCGCACCGGCGTGATCGGCGGCGTGCTGCGCCCGGACGAGCCGTCCGGCCCGACCGTGCGTGCGGTGGACCTGTCCACCGGACGGGACCTGTGGAAGTCCACCCTTGCCGCGCCGACCACCATCCGGCCGGTACCCGGTGGGCGGGCTGTGACCGTGACCAGCGGCGACGGTGGCGGCCAGGTCGAGATCCGCGACGTCCGTTCCGGCCGGGTGCTGGTCTCCCGGGCGGTGCTGCCGCCCGGCGTGAGCCCCAACCTCTCGGTGACCGTTGGCGACTCGCTGTTGCTGAGCTACCAGGACGCGGAGGGCAGCCGGGGAATCGCCGCGTACGACACCGGCACGCTGGAGCTGCGCTGGCGCCGGGCGCTCAGCGAGGACGACGCGCGCCGTCTCAGCCCCTGCGGCGCTCTGGTCTGCACGCCCAACGCGTTCGGCGTGGAGGCCATCGACCCGGCCACCGGCGCGCTCGTGTGGCACACCGACGACGCGGACGCGGTGTTCGACGTGGGCGGTGTGCTCGTGGCGGACGCGCAGCCGGCCGGCCTGGCGGCGGTCGACCCGGCCACCGGCCGTACCCTCTTCGACCTCGGCGGGCTGGAGACGATCCTGACCTCGCGCACCGAGCACGGGCTCGTCTCGGTGGGTCGCACGATCGGCGACGACCGGAGCTGGCTGTCGATCGCGCGACCGCACACGGCAGCGCCGCGGCCGCTCGGTGTGGTGCCATATCGGGTATGGGACTGCGTCGCGGGCGAGCAGAGCGTCGTGTGCCGCGTGCCGGACGACAGGCTGAGCGTCTGGACGTACCGCTGAGCCTCCGGAACCTTCCGGCGGCGCCGGGGATCGGCTGCTTATGGTGATCGACCTGGGGATGCCTCGGGACGAGGTCGAGCTGGCGCCCCGCCCCCTCTCCCTGCGGCAGCGGCGGGGCATGGCGGCGTTGCTCGCCCTCGCCGCGCTGATGGGCACCGGCAGTGCGGCCGCGCCGAAGCGGTCGGCGCTGGTCTCCGTGGTCATCCGGGCCACCGCCGCCGACGAGGTCGTGGTGGAGGGCGACGCGCTCTACCTCCTGCGGCCCAGCCGCGGCACAGTCCGGGCGGGCCTGCGCACGGTCACCCGCTACCGCCTGCCGGACGCGACGAGCCCCGAGTGGGAGGCCCGCCTCTACACCGACGGCCCGCTGCGCGGAGCGTCCCTTGTGGACGGGACGCTGCTGGCCGTGGCGGACGGAGGGAAGGTACAGACGATCGCCATCGAGCCGGAGAGCGGGCAGGAGGTGTGGCGGCGCAGCGGGTGGTACCACCGCACCGGGCCCGGCCACGGGCTCCTGCAGGACTACTCGCCGGTGGTGGCGCAGCGGCTGTTCAACGTCGACCTGGCGACCGGAAACGTGCGCTGGTCGCGCCAGTACTCCACGGACGAACAGGTCCTGATCGACCGCGATCGCCTCGTGCACTGGGACAAGGCGGGCATCGCGCGGCTTTTCGACGCGGACAGCGGGGCGCTGCTCGCCACCGCGCACCTGCCGTTCGACCAGCAGATGTCCGTGCAGATCGTGGGCGACCTGCTGCTCATCCCCGGGACGTCCGGCGGGCGGCCGGTGATCACGGCGTACGGCAGGGACCGCCTCGACCGCCGCTGGCAGGCCGACATCGACCTGCAGAACGAGTTCGTCAGCGGCGAGTGCGGCGACGCGCTCTGCGTGGGCTCCGGCAACGACGAGAAGCTCCGCCTCGTCGACATCGCCACCGGGCGCACACGGTGGGCCGCGGCCGGCTGGGGGTACGCGTACCGCGTCGGTCCCTACCTGCTCGCGTACGGCCGGGGCCAGTCGACAAACGCGCGGGCCGCCGTGCTCGACCCCACTGACGGGCACGTCGTCGGCGAGCTCGGCGAGTGGAGCGCGTCGCTGCCCGCAGTGGGTGGCCAGATGCTCGGCATTCGGGAAAACGGCTCCCGTGCGCTCGTCGCGCGCCTCGACCCGCTCGTACCGGCCGTGGAGGTGCTCGGCGTGCTCGCGGACGTCTTCCAGTGCCAGGCCGCCGCGGTCGCCGTGGTGTGCCGGCGGGCGGGCGGATCTATCGGAGTCTGGTACCCCGAGCGCAGACTGTAACCGTGACCCTGACGAGCGTCATCGAGCTCGGCGAGATGCGGCACGGCCACGAGCTGGACGTGCCGGACGAGCCCGTGCGCGCGCCGGTGCGGTCGCGGTTCGGCTGGGTGCTGGTCGCCCTTGTCGTGCTGGCCACCACGATGGGTCCGGCGGTGCCCGAGCCGGTGCCGATGACGGAGGCCACGATCCCGGCGCGGCTGGGCGACACGGCGTTCGCGATCAACGGGCAGTACTACGTGGTCACCTCCGATCGCACGACCCTGGCCGGGCGGCGCACCATCACGGCGTACACGCTGCCCGACGCCGCCCGGCGCTGGCAGGCGCTGCTTCCGCTGTCCGGCGCGCTGCGCGGGGTCGGCGCCGCGTCCGGCCAGATGCTCATCAGCACCCAGCCCGAGCTGCAGGAGCAGGTCGAGAGCATCTCGATCCGCGAGTCCACCGGCCAGATCGCGTGGCGGCGCCGGGCGCTCTTCGAGGGCGTGACGCCGGGTGGCAGGGTGCTGCTCTGGACCTCGCCGGACGGCACGCCGGCCGCCTCGACCGGGCGCGAGGTGCTGCAGGCCGTCGACCCGGTGAGCGGCAGCGTCCGGTGGACCTACAAGGTGCCGACCGGCGGATGGCTCTCGTACCGGTACTCGGGAGACTCGGTCACCCACGTCGTCACGCTGCTGCCCTCCGGCACGGTCGAGGTGCGCGAGGTCGAGGACGCGCGGGTGCTGGCCGCCGCCGACCTCCTGCCGGCCCGCCCGCCGAACATCCCGGCCAGCTACGTCCAGTTCGCCGGCGACATGCTGCTCGTCCGCGACGGCCCGACGGCCGTGGCGTACGGCGTGGAGCGCCTCGAGCGCAGGTGGAGCGGCCCGATCGAGCTGGCCCGGGAGTACGTGGTGCCGCGGTGCGGCGACAAGCTCTGCGCGGTGGCGCACCTGGGCGGCGTGCGGGTGTTCGACCCGGCCACCGGGCGGGTGCTGTGGGCCGACCCGAGCCGGACGTCCCTCAGCGGCGCCGGCGACTTCCTCCTCGGCGGGCAGCGCGGCCGTGACGGCCTCACCGACCTCGCCGCGCTCGACCCGGCGACCGGGCGCGAGGTGGCCCGGCTCGGCGGCTGGAACGTGATCGCGCCACCGGCCGACGATGGCGAGCTGATCGCGATGCGCACCGACCTGACCACCTCCCGGGCCTGGCTGGCCCACGTCGACCCGGGAAGCGGCGGCGCGCACTTCTTCGGCGTGATCAAAGGTGTCACCGGTGACTGCGAGGTACAGGTGGGCGCGGTGATCTGCCGCCGCCTCAACGCGACCGTGGGTGTCTGGCACCCCGTCCCGTAGAGGCGCCGGGTTACCTTGGCTCACGCCGGTTTTCACCACAGCGGGTGGACGCCGGCTCACGCCGGTTTCACACCTGCCGGTGGACGCTGGCCTGGCAAACGAGAGTTGGAGGTGGCCGCCGTGCGGGTCCTGGTGGTCGAGGACGAGCGCAACCTTGCCGACGCGATCGCCCGCGGGCTGCGCAGGCAGGGCATGGCGGTGGATCTGGCGTACGACGGCTCGACCGGGCACGAGATGGCGTTCGTCACCCGGTACGACGTGGTGGTGCTCGACCGCGACCTGCCCGGCGTGCACGGCGACCAGATCTGCGCCGACCTCGTGTCCTCCGGCGCGCTGACCCGGGTGCTGATGCTGACGGCCAGCGGCACGGTCGCCGAGCGGGTCGAAGGGCTGCAGCTGGGCGCCGACGACTACCTGCCCAAGCCGTTCGCCTTCGACGAGCTCGTCGCCCGCGTGCAGGCGCTCGGCCGTCGGGCCACACCCGCCGCGCCGCCGGTGCTCTCCGTCGCCGACCTCGTGCTCGACCCGGCCAAGCGGGTGGCCACCCGGGCCGGCTCGCCGCTCGACCTGACGCGCAAGGAGTTCGGCGTGCTGGAGGAGCTGCTCAAGGCGCGTGGCGGGGTGGTGTCCAGCGAGGAGCTGCTGGAGCGGGTGTGGGACGCCAACACCGACCCGTTCACGACCACCGTGCGGGTGACCGTGATGACCCTGCGCAAGAAGATCGGCGATCCGCCCCTCATCGAGACCGTCGTGGGCGCCGGCTATCGCGTCTCGGAGGCAGCGCCGCCTTCAGCGCCGCACGAGCGAGGGAACCGGGAGAGCTTGTGACGGTGTACTCGGGGCGGCCCGGCCGCCACCGGCTGCGGCCCACCCTCCGCCTGCGGCTCACGCTGCTCAACGGGGTGCTCCTGGTCGGCGCCGGCGCGATCCTGGTGCTGCTCGCCTGGCTGCTGGTCGGCGACGCGCTGCACCCGGCCGACCAGCTCCGCGCCGGTACCACGGTCGAGCTGGCGGACGGCCGCCACCTGGACGCCCGCGTGTGGCAGGACCTGGTGGTCGACGCCGCCTCGCGGGAGCTGCTCGCCAAGGGCCTCGTCGCGCTGCTGGCGATCAGCGTGGTCGGGGTCGCCGGTGCGTACGCGGTGGCCGGCCGCGCCCTCCGCCCGCTGCACCAGGTCACCTCTACCGCTCAGCGGCTCGGTGAGGAGACGCTCGACCAGCGCATCCGCTACTCCGGGGCGGACGACGAGGTGGCCGAGCTGGCCGCCACGTTCGACGCGATGCTCGACCGGCTGGGTGAGGCGTTCGAGACGCAGAAGCGGTTCGTGGCCAACGCGTCGCACGAGCTGCGTACGCCGCTGGCCGTCATGCGCACCGAGATCGACGTGACGATGGCCGACGAGGAGGCGGACGTCGCCGAGTACCGGCGGATGGCCACTGTCGTGCGCGACGCCTCGGAGCGCGCCAACGGCCTCGTCGACGCGCTGCTGGTGCTGGCCCGCAGCGAGGCACAGTCGGGCCGGCGGCTGGCCCGCAAGGTCAACACCGACCTGGCCACCGCGGCCACGACCGCCCTTTCCGCGGTACAGGGTGAGGCCGACCGCCTCCAGCTGACCGTGACCACCTCGCTGCAGCCCGCGCCGGTGGTCGGCGACCCCAGCCTGCTCGACCGCCTCGCGGGCAACCTCATCGAAAACGCCATCCGCTACAACCACCTGCACGGAAAGATCTGGGCGCGCACCGGCTCGGACGCGGCGGCGGCGTGGCTGGTGGTCGGCAACACCGGCTTCGAGGTCGACCAGACGGACGTGCCGGGGCTGTTCGAGCCGTTCCGGCGCGGTGGCCGGGAGCGCACCGGCGCGCGCGGCTCGGGACTCGGCCTGTCGATCGTGCGGGCGGTCTGCGACGCGCACGGCGGCACCGTCACGGCCGCCGCACAGCCGGGCGGTGGGCTGGAGGTCACAGTCACCCTGCCCGCCGCCGACACCACGCCGGTCGTGGCCGCGACGGCCGCGGTGCCGACCCACTGACGGCGTCACCGGGGCCCGGCCAAGCGTTGCGTCGCGGCCAGTATCCTTTCGGCTGCGATGTTTTTGGTGACTGACGAAAGGGGTTCGCGGTGAGCAGGGAAACGCTGGAGTTCCAAGCGGAGACGCGACAGCTCCTGCATCTGATGGTCCATTCGATCTACTCGAACAAGGACGTCTTTCTCCGTGAACTGATATCAAACGCCTCGGACGCGCTCGACAAGGTTCGCCTGGAGTCTTTGATCAACAAGGATCTGCAGGTCGACACCGCGGATCTGCACATCGAGATCGAGGCGGACAAGGAAAACCGCACGCTGACGATCCGCGACAACGGCATCGGCATGAGCCACGACGAGGTCGTCTCGCTGATTGGCACGATCGCCAAGTCGGGCACCGGCGAGGTGCTGCGCAAACTGCGCGAGACGCCGGACGCGGCCGCCTCGCAGGAGCTGATCGGGCAGTTCGGCGTCGGTTTCTATTCGACGTTCATGGTCGCCGACAAAGTCACGCTGGTGACCCGTAAGGCCGGGGAGAGCACGGCCACGTTCTGGGAGTCGACCGGCGCCGGGACGTACGAGATCGAGACGCTCGACGACGCGCCGCAGGGCACCTCGGTCACGCTGCACCTCAAGCCGGAGGACAGCGAGGACAACCTCTTCGACTACACGGCGGAATGGAAGCTCCGGGAGATCGTCAAGCGGTACTCGGACTTCATCGCGTGGCCTATCCGGATGGCCGGCGAGGAGCAGCCGCTCAACTCGATGAAGGCGCTGTGGGCCCGGCCGCGCAGCGAGGTCAGCGCCGAGGAGTACCACGAGTTCTACAAGCACGTCAGCCACGACTGGACGGACCCGCTCGAGACGATCCACATGAAGGGCGAGGGCACCTTCGAGTACGAGGCGCTGCTCTTCGTGCCCTCCCGCGCGCCGTTCGACCTCTTCAGCCGGGACGGCAGGCGCGGCGTCCAGCTGTACGTCAAGCGCGTGTTCATCATGGACGACTGCGCGGAGCTGATCCCGCAGTACCTGCGCTTCGTCAAGGGCGTCGTCGACGCGCACGACCTCTCGCTCAACATCTCCCGCGAGATCCTCCAGCAGGACCGCCAGATCCAGGCCGTGCGCCGCCGGCTGGTCAAGAAGGTCCTGTCCACGCTGAAGGACCTGCAGGCGGCCGACGCCGAAAAGTACGGCACGTTCTGGACCGAGTTCGGCCGGGCGCTGAAGGAGGGGCTGCTCGAAGACCCGGACAACCGCGAGCAGCTGCTCGATCTGATCCGGCTCTCGTCCACGGCCGCCGAGTCCACGTCCCTGCGCGAGTACGTCGAGCGCATGAAGGACGGCCAGAAGGACATCTACTACATGACCGGCGAGTCGCGCGCGATGGTCGAGCACTCGCCGCACCTTGAGGCGTTCCTGGCCAAGGGCTACGAGGTGCTGATCCTGACCGACCCGATCGACGAGGTGTGGGTCGACCAGGTGCCCGAGTTCGACGGCAAGCCGCTGCAGTCGGTGGCCAAGGGCAAGGTCGACCTCGGCGAGTCGGAGCCACCCGCCGAGCAGGCCGCCGACTTCGCGGCGCTGCTGACGTGGCTCGGCGGCAAGCTGGACGAGGACGTCAAGGAGGTGCGGCTCTCGACCCGCCTGACCACGTCGGCCGCGTGCATCGTCGGCGACGAGCACGACATCACGCCGACGCTGGAGAAGATGTACCGGGCGATGGGCCAGCAGCTGCCGCACACCAAGCGCATCCTCGAGCTCAACCCGGACCACGCCCTGGTGACCAACCTGCGCGCCGCCCACGCCGCAAACCCGGACGCTGAGGACCTGGCCGAGACGGCCGAGCTGCTCTACGGCATGGCCCTGCTGGCCGAGGGCGGCGACCTGTCCGACCCGTCCCGCTTCACCCGCCTGCTCGCCGACCGCCTGGCCCGCACCCTCGACTAAGGCGGTTGATCAGGGAGTTGGTGAGCGTGTCGGCCGGCGTGTCCACCCACCAACTCCCTGATCAACTCCGCATGTCGACCGCGGCGCGCCGGGCGACCTCGGCGGCCAGTTCCGGGGTGGGGGCGGCGTGGAGGAGTGCGGTTTCCTCGGTGCGCAGCTCCAGCACCGGCGCGGACGGGGCCACGCCGGCGGATTCCGACCACATCGGGCCGTCCACCACTATCAGTGTGGCCAGGTGAGCGGCGGCCGCGTGGGCGACGGCGGCCGGTAGGGAGCGGTCGACCACGACCGACGCGGCGCCGTCGACACCCTGCGGGCTCGCCACGGCCTCCAGCGCGCTCACTGCGGCCGCGTCGTGGGCCGGGTCGGACTCGCGGCGCAGGAGCACGGGGTGCACCACGCCGCCGTCGGGCGCGGCGATCCGCGCGGCCAGCCGGAAGACCTCGGGCGAGGCGTCCACTCTGGACACCGCGACCACCACGCGGCTGCCGAGCGGGCGGTCGGTGGTGGACGGGTGGGGCAGCGCGCTCATGAAGCGGCGGGCGGTGATCGGCGACACGACGAGGCTGACCAGGATCAGCACCAGCACGGCGTTGACCACCGAGGTGCCGAAGAGCCCGATCTGGTACCCGATGGTCGTCGCCGCGAGCGTGGCGGCGGCCTGCGGCGTGGTCAGCGCGAACATCACGCCGGCCTGCGGGCGGGAGAAGCCGAGCAGCAGGTGGGCCAGCCAGGCGGCGAGCACCTTGCCGCCCATGCAGGCCAGGATGAAGAGCGCGGCGAGCGCGAGCGTGCGCGGCTCGACGATCACGCGCGGGTCGAGGATCAGCCCGACCGAGACGAGGAAGACCGGGATGAACACGGCCGCGCCGAAGAAGTCGATCCGGTCCATCAGCCGGCCCTCGTTGGGTACGAGGCGGTTGAGCGCCAGCCCCGCGAAGAACGCGCCCACGATGCCCTCGATGCCGAACACCTCGGCCAGCACCGCCGCCGCGAGGAAGCCGGCGATCGCGACCAGGTAGCGCACCGTGCGTTCGCCGCCGAGGCGGTGGAAGCACCACCGGGCCACGCGGGGCAGCGTGTAGAAGCAGAAGCCGCCGAGGACGGTGAACCCGGCCACCAGCCGCACCATCACCACCCAGGTGGAGGAGTCGCTGCCGGTGGTGCCGGAGACGACCGCGAGCACGATCAGCGCCAGCGTGTCGGTGAGCACGGTGGCGCCGACCGCCGTGGCGACCGCCGGGTCCGCACCCACGCCGCCGTCGCGGACCAGGGGGTACACGATCAGCGTGTGTGAGGCGAGCAGCGAGCCGAGCAGGAACGCGGACGGCGCGCTCCAGCCCAGCGCGAAGCCGACCACCGTGCCCGCCGCCATCGGCATCGCGAACGTGAGCAGCCCGAACGAGATGGCTGAGCGCCGGTACGCGCGGAGCAGCGCGAGGTCGAGCTCCACACCGGCCACGAACATCAGGTACAGCAGGCCGAGTTGCCCCAGGTCGGGCAGCGTGTCGCTGGCCTGGCTGATCCAGCCGAGGCCGTTGGGACCGATCGCGTACCCGCCGAGCAGCAGCCCGATGATTCCCGGCACCCTGGCGCGCTCCAGCAGCAGTGGTCCGCCGATCACCACGACGAACAGCAGCAGAAACTCCCACGCCGGGCCGTGCGGGGCGCTCACCCGCCCCTCCCGATGACCGGTACGTCGGCCTCGGCGTCCCGCAGGTCGGCGCCGAGCCACCGCCGCGCCAGCCGGTCGATCGTGCCGTCGTCGGTGAA
The DNA here is from genome assembly GCF_011764425.1 of Phytohabitans houttuyneae. Lineage (NCBI taxonomy): Bacteria > Bacillati > Actinomycetota > Actinomycetes > Micromonosporales > Micromonosporaceae > Phytohabitans > Phytohabitans houttuyneae. The sequence continues at coordinate 2,020,540 of NZ_BLPF01000001.1, read as the reverse complement.
GGCGCGCACCGCCGAGTCGACCGCCTCGCGGTTTGCCGAGCCCTGGGGGAGCGCGGCCGCGAGCGAGTCGTCCGAGGCGATCTGCACCGCCACCCGCAGCGCTCCGCCCGAGCGGTCCGCGATGACGAGCGCGACCGGCAGGTCCAGCAGTACCGCGTCCACGGAACCGGCCGCCAGCAGCGCGAGCGCGGCCGGCTCGTCGGCGGTGAGCGCGGGTGGCGCGGTGGGCCGGACAACGTCCGCGAGGACGGTGGCGAGCGTCGTACCCCGCGTGACCGCCCAGTTCCTGTCGCGGGCCGCGGCCAGGTCGGGGATCGCGGCGGGGGAGAGGCCGGCCGGCGTCGCGGCCAGGTACGGCTGGGAGAAGTCGAGCACCCGATCGCGGTCGGGGGTCGCGGTCACCTGGGAGAGTGCCAGGTCCGCGCCGCCCAGATCGCCTGCGACGATCCGTTCGAACGGCACGCGCACCACCCGCAGCCGCAGCTTGAAGCGGCTGGCGAGCGCTTCCGCGAGGCCGTACTCGAAGCCGCCCGGCTGCTCCCAGAAACCGGGCAGTGGCAGCGTGGCGGTGGCGACCGTCAGCTCGCCGTCCACCGCGGGCCGGAAGTCGCCCGCGGCGGGTACGCCCCGCGCGCATCCGGCCACCAGCACCAGAACGAGCAGCGCCCCGATCCCGCGCATGTGATCACACTAGGCAGGATCGGGGCACAAGCGGCCTAAATGGCGCGAATCACGCCAGGCTGGCCACCCTGCGCTTACGCCAGCCTGGCCACCCCGCGCTTTACGGCAGGCTGGCCACCCCGCGCGCGTTTCACGGCAGGCTGGCCACCCCGCGGGGCAGGAAGCGCTGGCCGGTGACCCGCTCGGACGTGCCGGTGCGGTCCAGGTACGGCGTGATGCCGCCCAGGTGGAACGGCCACCCGCCGCCCAGGATCAGGCAGAGGTCGATGTCCTGCGGCTCGGCCACCACGCCCTCGTCCAGCATCAGCCGGACCTCCTGGGCGAGCGCTTCGAGCGCCCGCTGGCGCACCTGCTCCGGTGTGGACGGCTGGTCGCCGAACTCCAGCAGCCCGGCCACCTCGGGGTTGACCTGGTCGTCGACAAGGAACGGCTTGCCGGACTCGGCGACCTTGCGCAGGTTGTCGGAGACCGGGAAGCGGTCCGGGAAGGCGGCGTGCAGGATGCCGCCCACGTGGTACGCGACCGCCGGGCCGACGAGCTGCATCAGCGGCAGGGGCCGCATCGGCAGGCCGAGCGGGTCGAGCGCCTCGTTGGCGACGTCGAGCGGCGTGCCCTCGTCGACGGCCGCGAAGATCTCGCCGAGGAAGCGGGTCAGCAGCCGGTTGACCACGAACGCTGGCGCGTCCTTGACCAGCACGCAGGACTTGCGCAGCTCCTTGCCGACCGCGAACGCGGTGGCCAGCGTGGCGTCGTCGGTCCGCTCGCCCCGGATGATCTCCAGCAGCGGCATGACCGCGACCGGGTTGAAGAAGTGGAAGCCCACCACCCGCTCGGGGTGCTCAAGGTCGGCCGCCATCTCGGTGATCGAGAGCGAGGAGGTGTTGGTCGCCAGTACCGCCTCGGGCTTGACGATCTTTTCCAGCTCGGCCCAGACCTGCTTCTTCACGCCGAGGTCCTCGAAGACCGCCTCGACCACGAGGTCGGCGTCGGCGAAGACACCCTTGTCCACCGAGCCGCTGATCAGCCCGTGCAGCTTGGCCGCCTTGCCCGGGTCCAGCCGGCCCTTGGCGAGCATCTTGTCGATCTCGCCGTGTACGTACGTGACCCCCTTGTCGACCCGCGTCTGGTCGAGGTCGGTCAGCACGACCGGCACCTCCAGGCGGCGGGCGAACAGCAGCGCGATCTGGCCGGCCATCAGCCCGGCGCCGACAAGGCCGACCTTGGTGACGTCGCGGGCGAGCCCCGGGGCGGGCGCGCCGGCCGGGCGCTTGGCGCGGCGCTGCACGAGGTCGAACGCGTACAGGCCGCTGCGCAGCTCCTCGCTCATCACCAGGTCGGCGAGGGCCTCCTCCTCGGCGGCGGTACCGCTGGCGAAGTCCGCGTCGCGCGCGAGGCCGAGCAGCTCCAGCGCCCGGTTGGCGGAGGGCACCGCGCCGTGCAGCCGGTCGTCGAGCGTCTTCTTGGCGAAGAAGAGCACGCCGTCCCACATGTCCTTGTCGACCTCGGGCCGGGTGACGGTGACCTCGCCGCGCACGACGGCGGCCGCCCACTCCAGGGACCGCTCCAGGAAGTCGGCCGGCTCCAGCAGCACGTCCGCGATGCCGAGCTCGGCGGCCTGCGCCGGCTTGAGCATCTTGTTCTGGGTGAGCGGGTTCTGGATGATCACCTGCGCGGCGGGCGCGATGCCGATGAGGTTGGGCAGCAGCTGGGTGCCGCCCCAGCCGGGTACCAGCCCGAGCAGCACCTCCGGGAGTGCGAGCGCCGCCGCGCCGCCGGAGAGCGTGCGGTAGTGGCAGTGCAGCGCCAGCTCCAGCCCGCCGCCCATGGCCGCGCCGTTGACGAACGCGAACGTCGGCACCGTGCTGTCCTTGAGCCGGGCGAAGACCCGGTGTCCGAGCCGCCCGATCTCCAGCGCCTGGTCGCGCGAGGTGATCGTCGGCAGGCCGGTGACGTCGGCGCCCACGCAGAAGATGTACGGCTTGCCGGTGACCGCGACGAACGCCGGCTGGGCCGCGAGCGCCTCGGTGATCGCCGCGTCGAGGCTGGCGAGGCCCTCGGCGCCGAGCGTGTTGGGCTTCTTGTGGTCGAAGCCGTTGTCCAATGTGATCAGTGCCGCCGGCTTGTCGAGACCGGGCACGGGCACGAGGCGCAGCAGCGCCTTTGTGACAACCTCGGTGTACGTCACTTGCCCTCCCAGTGCGGGTTTTCCCAGATGACCGTGCCGCCCATGCCGATGCCGATGCACATCGCGGTCAGGCCGTACCGCACCTCGGGGTGCTCGGCGAACTGCCGCGAGAGCTGCGTCATCAGCCGTACGCCCGAGGAGGCGAGCGGGTGGCCGACCGAGATCGCGCCGCCCCACGGGTTTACCCGCGGGTCGTCGTCGGCGATGCCGAAGTGGTCGAGGAACGCGAGCACCTGCACCGCGAACGCCTCGTTCAGCTCGAAGAGGCCGATGTCCCCGATGGACAGGCCGGCGAGGCGGAGCGCCTTCTCGGTCGAGGGGATCGGGCCGTACCCCATCACCTCGGGCTCGACACCGACGAAGCCGTACGACACGAGCCGCGCGCCAATCGGCAGGCCCAGCTCGCGGGCCACGTCCTCGGCGGCGATGATGCTCGCGGTGGCGCCGTCGTTCAGCCCCGCCGCGTTGCCCGCGGTCACCCGGCCGTGCGGGCGGAACGGGGTCTTGAGCGTCGCCAGCTTCTCCAGGCTTGTCTCCCGCGGCGCCTCGTCGACGGTCGCCAGACCCCAGCCGGCCTCCGGGTCGCGCACGGCGACCGAGACGAGGTCCTGCTGGATCTTGCCGTCCGCGTACGCCTTCGCGGTCTTCTCCTGGGAGGCGAGGCCGAACGCGTCGGCGCGGGCCTTCGTGACCGAGGGGACCCGGTCGTGCAGGTTTTCCGCGGTCGCGCCCATGACCAGCGCGGACGGGTCGACCAGCTTCTCGGCGAGGATGCGCGGGTTGGGGTCGACGCCCTCGCCCATCGGGTGGCGGCCCATGTGCTCGACGCCCCCGGCGATTGCCACGTCGTACGCGCCCATCGCGATCCCGCCCGCCACGGTGGTGACCGCGGTCATCGCGCCGGCGCACATGCGGTCGATCGCGTACCCGGGCACCGTCTTCGGCAGGCCGGCCAGCAGCGCGGCGGTACGGCCGATGGTGAGGCCCTGGTCACCGATCTGGGTGGTGGCGGCGATGGCCACCTCGTCCACCCGCTCCGGCGGCAGCTGGGGGTTGCGCCGCAGCAGCTCCCGGATGCAGCGGATCACCAGGTCGTCGGCGCGGGTGTTGGCATACATGCCGCCCGCCTTGCCGAAGGGTGTGCGGACGCCGTCGACAAAGACGACATCACGGACTTGACGGGGCACGACAGGCCACCTCCTGGGCGATGAGTCCTCCTGCCCTGGATGCTACCCGTCGGTAACCTTGCGTCGTGCTGTGGGACGGGTCACTCGGGCTCGCGCAGCGCGACCGCCAAGCCGTCCGCGATCAGTCCCACCTGCCAGGCCCGCGCGCCGTACCCGCGGAGGGTCGCCGCGACCGTCTCCGGCGTGATCTCCTCGGGCGGCGTCCAGGCCAGCCGCCGCACCGAGTCGGGCGTGATCAGGTTTTCCGGTGGCAGCGTGTGCTCGGCGGCGGCCGTGGTGACGACCTCCCGGCACCGGGCCAGGCGGGCGGCCGCGACCGGGTCGCGCTCGGCCCACCGGTGCGGCGGCGGAGGACCGTCCAGCGGCGGCGCCACCGGGAGCATGTCGTCGGGCAGGTCACGGGCCTTGGTCAGCGCGTCGATCCAGGTGCGGGCCAGCCGCCGCACCGACCGCCCGCCGAAGCCGGGCAGCGTGAGCAGCGTCCGTTCGTCCTTGGGGTCGAGCTCCGCGGCCGCGATGATCGCCGCGTCTGGCAGCACCCGGCCGGGCGCCGAGTCGCGCCGGGCGGCGATCTCGTCCCGCGCGTACCACATCGCGCGCACCCGGGCCTGCGCCCGCGCGCCCCGGATGCGGTGGATGCCGGAGGTGCGCCGCCACGGGTCGGGGCGCTGGCGGGGCGGCTGCGCACCGGACGCGACAAGCGCCGCGAACTCCTCGGCGGCCCACCCGTCCTTGCCCTGTGCCGCCAGCTCGGCCGCGAGCTTGTCGCGCAGGTCGACGAGGAGCTCGACGTCCAGCGCCGCGTACGTGAGCCACGACTCCGGCAGGGGTCGCGTGGACCAGTCGGCGGCCGAGTGGTGCTTCTCCAGCGTGTACCCAAGTAGCTGTTCGGTCAGTGCCGCCAAGCCGACCCGCTCGAATCCGGCCAGCCGAGCGGCCAATTCGGTGTCGAATAGGCGACGGGGCCGCAGTCCGAGGTCGGCGAGGCAGGGGAGATCCTGGCTCGCGGCGTGCAGTACCCATTCAGCGTCGGCGATGGCTTCGTCGAGCACGCGCAGGTCACCAAGGGGAAGGGGATCGATGAGCACGCTGCCGGCGCCGGCTCGGCGCAGCTGCACCAGGTAGGCGCGCTGGGTATACCGGTAGCCGGACGCGCGCTCGGCGTCCACAGCCACCGGGCCGGTACCGGCGGCGAACTGGGCCACGACCTCGGCAAGCTGGTCAGGCGTCTCGATGGGGGCAGGGGTGCCCTCGCGGGGGGCGGTCAGCGGCACGGGCCCGCCAGGCGTTATTGGGTCGGGCCCCACGCTTTCGGTTGCCGGAGCTGGCCGGCTGTGTGGTCCGTCCCCTGCTTGGCGTTGCGCGGCCCGACGGCGCAGGGGTGGTTCGTCGGTCACCCGACAACCGTAGTGTGGTCGCCGGCTGGCAACGAGCAGCCGGTGCCCGGCGCGTCGGACCGTCACTGTGCGATCGAGGTACGCGCGGGGGCACTCGGCGCGTCACCGGACCCGGCGCCCGTGTCAGCATGAAGGAGACAAACGTCGTTCCCACCGGTACGGTCCACCGGTGCCGCCGATCGGCCCGGGTGGGGTTGTGCCGAGATGCGACTGTGGAACGGGCGTCCTAGGGGAGGGGCGAGATCTCGATGACTGCTGGGTACGACCCGCTGTCCGCACAGCCCGGCGCACAGGTGCCCGGTCCGCGCCACTCGTTCGACGACGAGGTGGGTGTGGCACCGGCCGGAGGAGCCGGCATGCCCGCCGGCGGCTTGCCGCGCGCTGACGACCCGGACGGGCTGTACCGGCCGGGACCGCCCCCGCCACCTCCGCAGGGGCCGCCGCCCGCCCAGCCGTATGGCGCGGTGCCGCCGCAGCCCGGACCGCCGCCCGGTCCCGCCTACCCGGGACCGCCGCCCCCGGCCTTCCCCGCGCCGGGTTACCCGCTGTCCGCGCCGCCGATGTCGGCGCTGCCCGGCGGCGATCCGCACTACCCGATGTACGGCGCACCCCCGCAGGCACCCCGCCGCCGGATCTCCTGGCTCGGGCTGAGCGCGCTGGTGCTCGCCCTGATCATCGGCGCTGTCGCGGTCGTGCAGGCCATCCAGATCCGTGACCTGCAGGACCGCGTCGCCTCCGGTGACCGGGCGCTCGCCGAGGCGCAGGCCGCCGACAAGGGCCGCCTGGACGGGCTCGACGGGCGCACCACCGAGCTGGAGACCGCGGCCGGCAAGGCGTTCAACCCCGAGGCGATCTCGAGCGAGGTCCTGCCCAGCGTGTTCCGCGTGGCTGCCGGGCAGTTCACCGGCACGGCATTCGCGGTCGGCAAGCAGACCGGCAGCAGCACCAACCTGTTCACCAACTTCCACGTGGTCGAGTCGGTCTGGGACGCGGGCCAGCGCGAGGTGTTCATCGAGCGCAAGGACCAGCGGTGGCCGGCGACGATCGTGCGGGTCGACGAGCAGGACGACGTCGCCCAGCTGCGCACCAACAACAAGTTCACCGGGCTGGCCACCGCCCGCGAGCCGGCCAAGTCGGGCCAGCAGATCGTGGTCGTCGGCGCGCCGCTCGGGCTGGAGGACACGGTCACGACCGGTGTGATCAGCGCGATCCGCAAGGACGAGGGCGGCTCCGGCACTGTGATCCAGTTTGACGCTCCGATCAACCCCGGCAACTCCGGCGGTCCCGTGGTCAACGCCGCCAAGCAGGTGGTCGGCATCGCCACCGCCAAGGCCCGGGACGCGGAGGGCATCGGCCTCGCGGTGCCGATCAAGACCGCCTGCGACCAGTTCAAGATCTGTTGACGTGCCGCGGCGCCCCGGCCGGCCCGAGACCGCCGGGAGCGCCGCTCTGACCGGGCGGCCGAGCGCCCACAGGAGGAAAGATGTCCTACCCCCGAACCCGCCAGGCGGACAGTACCCACCGCAGGGTGAGCAGCCACCGACGCAGCCCTTCCCGAGCGGCAACGAGCAGGCGTACACGATCCCGACCGGCTCGGTACCGGCCGCCTCGTACCCGCCGCCGGAGCCGACATCGGCGCCCCAGTCGCCGTACGGCGTGCCGGCCCAGCCCGCCGCGCAGCCGTCCTACCCCGCGCAGCCGTCCTACCCCGCGCAGCCCGCGTACCCGCCGGCCCAGCAGCCGCCCACCGCCGCGTACCCGCAGGCGGAGCCGCCCGCGCAGCCGTCGTACCCGCCGGCACAGCCGTCCTACCCGCCGGCCGACCCCGGCCCCGGCTACGCGGCGCAGCCCGGCTACCCGCCCGCCTCCTCGTACGACCCGGCGTCGGCCCCGCCGGCCGGGCCCCTGTCGGGCGTGCCGTACTCCGCCGCGCCGATGTCCGTCCCGCCCACGTCGGGCCCGTCCTACGGCGCGCCTTACGGTGCGGTCCCACCGCCGGCCAAGCGGGGGCAGGCGGCGCTCATCCTCGGCATCGTGGCGGCGCTGCTGTTCATCGGCGGCGGCATCATGACCGGCCTCTACATCAGCAAGTCCGGTGACCTGACGCGCACCGAGAAGCAGATGAACGAGCAGGTCAGCACCCGCGACGACACGATCGCGGCCAAGACCACCGAGGTCGACAAGCTCAAGAAGGACCTGACGGCGGCCAACGAGAAGCTGTCGCAGACCGAGCGCGACCTCACCGGCACGCAGAACGCCAAGGAGCAGACCGAGAAGGAGAAGGCGGTCATCGCCGACTGCCTCACCAAGGTCAACACGTTCCTCGCCGCGCTGGCCGACGGCGACCAGGCCGCGGCCAACCGCGCGATCAGCGCGCTCGAGGCGCCGTGCAACGAGGCCGAGAGGTACATGTAACAGGGCTTTACGGAGCGGTCGTGGCGGCGCCACGGCCGCTCCGGCGCGTCAGAGGGTCGCCAGTGGTTGATCAGGGACTTCGTGGTCGGACACGCCGTGCGCCGCGCCCACCAACTCCCTGATCAACGGCCTGAGGTCCTTTAGGCCATCATGCGGCTGCCGTGCAGGGCGGTCACCCCGGGCGGCGGCAGGCCGGCCGTCGAGGCGAGCACCGCGCACCAGGCCAGCAGGTGGGCGCCCAGGTCTTCGCAGGTCGGGGTCCATGAGGCGCGGATCTCGATGTCGGCGGCGGCCGGCGGGCCGGCGAGGTCGCCGAAGCGGGTGGAGATCGTCTGGGTGACCGTGCCGGCGATCGCGGTGTGCGTGGCCTCCTCGGCCTCCAGGGCGTCGGTCAGCCAGGTCCAACCCACCGCGGGCAGCAGCGGGTCGGCCGCGAGGTCCGGCTCCAGCTCCGCCGTCACGTACGTGACCAGGCGCATCGTGCCGTCCCACGCCTCGTGACCTGCCGGGTCGTGCAGCAGGATCAGCCGGCCGGTGGCGACCTCCTCGCCGTCCTTGAGGACGATGCCGCTCACCGCGTACGAGTACGGCGCGAGGCGCTGCGGGGCGGGCACCTCCTCCAGCTCGATCTCCGCGCGCGGCTTCGCGGCCTTCAAGCCGGCCACCGCCCGCGTGAAGACTTCCGGATGCCCGTTCGGAGACACCATGTCCCGCAGCCTAAGCCGCGTTCGGCCACAGCGGGGGACCGCCGCGCCGACAGCGGGTGACGGGAGCCCGGACCGGCCCGGGGCGGGAGTGGCCGGCGTGGCACGATGAACGCGATGACGACGACCATGGAGGGCAGCGCCGCCCACCGGGAGCGCCCCGCGGCCGACTCGGTGTTCGTGCGCGCCTGCCGGGGCCGGACGGTCCCGCACACGCCGGTGTGGTTCATGCGACAGGCGGGGCGTTCGCTGCCGGAGTACCGGAAGGTGCGCGCCGGGATCCCGATGCTGGAGGCGTGCCGCCGCCCCGACCTGGTGGCGGAGATCACCCTCCAGCCGGTCCGGCGCCACGGCGTCGACGCCGCGATCCTCTTCAGCGACATCGTGGTACCGGTCGCGGCGGCCGGCGTCGACCTGGACATCGAGCCGGGCACGGGCCCGGTCGTGGCCGAGCCGATCCGCACCGAGGCCGACCTGGACCGGCTGCGGCCCCTGACACCGCCCGACGTGTCCTTTGTGGACGAGGCGGTGCGGCTGCTCGTCGCCGAGCTGGGCGCGATCCCGCTGATCGGCTTCGCGGGCGCGCCGTTCACGCTGGCCAGCTACCTGATCGAGGGTGGGCCGTCGCGGACGCACGCCAAGACCAAGGCGATGATGTACGGCGCGCCGGAGCTCTGGCACGCCCTCTGCGGCCGCCTGGCCGACATCACCCTGGAGTTCCTCCGCGTGCAGGTGGCGGCGGGTGTCTCGGCCGTGCAGCTCTTCGACTCGTGGGCCGGCGCGCTTTCCGACGCCGACTACCGCCGCTTCGTGCTGCCACACTCCGCGCACGTTCTCGGCGGGCTGGCTGGCGCCGGCGTGCCGCGGATCCACTTCGGCGTGGGCACCGCCCAACTGCTGACCGCGATGGGCGAGGCGGGCGCGGACGTGGTCGGCGTCGACTGGCGCACCCCGCTGGACACCGCCAGCGCGCTGGTCGGGCCCGACCGGTCGGTGCAGGGCAACCTCGACCCGTCGGTGCTCTTCGCCCCGTGGGCGGTGGTCGAGCGCGAGGTGCGCCGCGTGCTGGCGGAGGGGCGGGCTGCCCCCGGCCACGTCTTCAACCTCGGCCACGGCGTGCTCCCGGAGACCGACCCGGAGGTCCTGACCCGGGTGGTCGCGCTAGTGCACGAGGCGAGCGCGCGCTGACAGGCGCAGCGCCTGCCAGGAGCCGTCCGCGTACCAGCCGCCGTCGACCGAGAGCGTCTCGCCGTTGACGAAGCCGCTCTTGGCCGGGTCGGCCAGGAACGCCACGGCCTGCGCGATGTCGTCGGGCGAGGCGAACCTCCCCTGCGGCACGTGGTCGGTGATGTCGCTGTCCCCGTACGCCCCTCGGCCTGGGACGCCTCGTCCATCTCGGTCTTGACCCAGCCGGGGCAGACCGCGTTGACCCGCACGCCCCGCCCGCCCCACTCGGCGGCGAGCGTGCGGGTGAGCCCGATCAGGCCGTGCTTGCTCGCGTTGTACGCCGCGCGGTCGGCCACGCCGCGCAGCCCGGCGACCGAGGCGATGTTGATGATCGTGCCCGCGCCGGCGCCCAGCATCAGCCGCCCGAACTCGCGGCACAGCAGGAACGGCCCGGTCAGGTTGACGTCGAGCACCCGGCGCCAGTCGTCGAGCGTGGTCTCCTCCAGCGGCGTGATGAACGCGATACCCGCGTTGTTGACCACCACGTCGACGCGCCCGAAGCGCTCGTCCACCGCCGCCGCGAACGCGATCACGTCGGCCTCCGCGCTCACGTCCCCCAGCACCGCGAGGTCCGCGGCGACCGGCTGCTGGTCCATCACCGCCAGCGCGTACCCCTCGGCACTCAACACCTCGGCCACCCGGCGACCGATGCCCTGTGCGGCACCCGTCACGACCGCCACCCGCTCACCCGTCATGGGACGCAGCTTAGTTACGGTTGGCTGGTGAAGCGCGAGGAGTGAGCTCCGACGGCCCGGACCCGCGGTCGGTCATCCGCCCGCGAGCCCCGCAGTCGCGAACGAAAGGTAGACACGGTGAGCAGACCGCCGAACGTCGCCGTGGTGGGTGGCGGGATAGCCGGGTTGGCCGCCGCCCTCCGGCTGCGGGACCGCGGGCCGGAGGGCACGACCGTCACCGTGTACGAGCAGTCCGGCGCGGTGGGCGGCAAGCTGAGCACCGGCGAGGTGGCCGGCTCGGCGGTCGAGCTGGGCGCGGAGGCGTTCCTCGTGCGCGACCCGGACGGCGGCGACTCGGCCGCCGTGGCGCTGGCCCGTCGCGTGGGGCTGGGTGACGCCCTGGTGCATCCGGCGACCGGGCAGGCCGCGCTGGCGCTGCACGGCACGCTCACGCCCATGCCCGGCGGCACCCTCCTCGGCGTACCCGCTGATCTGGAGAAAGTGGCGGCGGTGGCGCGGCCGGACGCGGACCTGGACCGGGACGGCGGCCGCCCGCTGCTCGGCCCGGGGAGGATGTCGCGGTCGGGCCGTTCGTGCGGCGGCGGCTGGGCGACGAGGTCGTCGACCGGCTGGTCGACCCCCTGCTCGGCGGCGTGTACGCGGGGCGGGCCGACGCGCTCTCGCTGGCCGCGACGATGCCTGGCCTCGCCCGGGCGGCGCGGGTGGAGCACACGCTGACCGGAGCGGTGTGCGCCGCGCTGGCCGCCGCGCCCCGACCGCCGGGCGTGCCGGTCTTCGCCACGGTCGCCGGCGGCGTGAGCCGACTGGCGGCGGCGGTGGCCGAGGCGTCCGGCGCGCGGATCCGGCTGGGCGCGCCGGTGCGCGAGCTGACCCCGGTGCCCGGCGGCTGGCGGGTCGGACCGGACACTGTGGACGCGGTCGTGCTGGCGCTGCCGGCCCGGGCCGCGGCCCGCCTGCTCGGCGTCCCCCCGCCGCTGGACTACGCGAGCGTCGCGCTGGTGACGCTCGCCCTGCCCGCTCCCGAGCTGCCCGCCCTCTCCGGCTTCCTGGTGCCGGCGCAGGAGGGCACGCTCGTCAAGGCCGCCACCTTCTTCTCCACCAAGTGGGCCCACCTGCGCCGCGACGACGGGGTGGCGCTGGTGCGCGCGTCCGTCGGGCGGTACGGCGAGGAGCACCGCCTGCACGCCGGCGATCCCGAGCTGGTCCGCGGCGTCCACTCCGAACTGTCCACATTGGTGAGCAGCCGCCTGCCCGAGCCGGTCGACGCGCGCGTGCAGCGGTGGGGCGGCGCACTCCCGCAGTATCCCGTGGGGCACGTGGAGCGGGTGGCCGCGCTCCGCGCGACGCTGCCACCGACGGTGGCTCTCGCCGGCGCCGGCTACGACGGTGTCGGCATCCCGGCCTGCGTGCGCTCCGGCGAGGCCGCGGCCGACGACGTACTGAAAGGACTGTCATGAGTGAGCGAAGCGAGCGAATCATCGGGCTCAGTCCGCTTGGAGCCTCGTGCCCGCCCGGAGCGAAGCGAGGACGGGCATGAGCGAACAGACGAACGCGGGACGGATCAAAGAGCTGAACGCGACGATCCGGTACACGATGTGGTCGGTCTTCCGGGCGACCGGCCCGCTGCCGGCGCTGCGCGAGTCGCTGGCCGGTGAGGTGGACTCGCTGTTCGAGCAGCTGGCAGCGAAGGACGTGGTCGTCCGCGGCACCTATGACGTGTCCGGGCTGCGCGCCGACGCCGACCTGATGGTGTGGTGGCACGCGCCCACGGCGGACGCGCTCCAGGAGGCGTACGGGCTCTTCCGCCGCACCGCGCTCGGCCGCCACCTCGCCCCGGTCTGGTCGCAGATGGCGCTGCACCGGCCGGCGGAGTTCAACAAGAGCCACCTCCCGGCGTTCCTTTCCGGCGAGGAGGCGAGGGCGTATGTGTGCGTGTATCCGTTCGTGCGTTCCTACGAGTGGTACCTCTTACCTGACGAGGATCGCCGCGACATGCTCGCCGAACACGGCCGGCAGGCGCGCGGCTTCCCCGACGTGCGCGCGAACACGGTGGCTTCGTTCGCGCTCGGCGACTACGAGTGGATGTTGGCTTTCGAGGCGGACGAGCTGCACCGCATCGTCGACCTGATGCGTGAGCTGCGGGCCTCCCGGGCCCGGCGCCACGTGCGTGAGGAGGTGCCTTTCTACACCGGACGGCGCCGCTCGATGCCCGAGCTCGTCGCCGCGCTGCCGTGAGTCATTTCACGCTCGCACGTGCCATCGGCACGTGCGGGATGCCGTCCTCCATGAACTCCGGTCCGGTCACCACATACCCGTAACGCTCGTAAAAGCGCACCAGGTGCGCCTGCGCGTCGAGCACGCTCGGGCGGTCGCCGATCTGCTCCAGGGCGGCCGTCATCAGCTGGGCGGCCGCGCCGCTGCCGCGCTCGGCCGAGGTCACCACGACCCGGCCGACCCGCGCGACGCCGCCGGGGTCGGCCAGGATCCGCAGGTACGCCACGGGTGCGCCGTCACGGGAGAGCCAGATGTGACGCGTCTCCGGCTCGGTGTCCCGACCGTCCAGCTCCGGGTAGGCGCATTTCTGCTCCACCACGAACACGTCGACACGCAGCCGCAGCAGCTCGTAGAGCGTGCGGGTGTCGAGGTGAGCGAAGGAGGTGACGTGCAGGTCCATGGCCCGATCCTTGCACGTCGCCGGGAAAACACGGTGTGTCGTTTCCACCTGGCGGGGTGTGCGCGGGCAAAGCTCGGTGGAGCCCCAACATTCGGTGCCACGGAGGAGCAAGGTGATCAAGAGAAACAAATTGTTCGGTACCAAGACGCGGGTGACTTTCTGCCTGCCGAAGGACTCGCCTCCGGGAGCGGTGAGCGTCGTCGGCTGCTTCAACGAGTGGGAGCCGGGACGCCACGAGCTTGTGCCGCGCAAGGACGGCACCCGGACCGTCACACTCAAGCTGGAGCCGGGGCGGTACCGCTTCCGGTACCTCGCCGACGGTGGCGTGTGGCTCGACGACGAAGAGGCCGACCGGATCGACCACGAGGGTGGCGAGCTGGTTCTCTGAACCGGATCGGAGCGTCCCTCGTATTGGAGGAGCCATCTCCGTCGTGAGCTGGCAACATGAGGGACGCTCTGATCGCGGGGTAGGGATCAATGACGGCAAAACCGGCACATGCCGGCCCCCGGGCTGGTCCGAGTGGACAAATGGCGTTACCTTCGGGTCGCGAGTAATCAGCGCATGGGTATCCATGCGTTCCAAGGGGAGGCTCCCCTGGGCGGGGGGCACGACAGAGGAGCGGGGTGAGTCTGCCTTGACAGGAACTCCAGGGATCGGCAACGTCCACGCCACCCAGGCACAGCTGAACCAGATGGCTACGCGGTGCCAGGACGTCCGTGAGCGTTTGGCGACGGGGATGGCACAGCTGCTGGACCGGGTGAACGACCTCGGCGGCAGCGGCATGAGCGGCTCGGCCAACTCCGCTCTGCAGGGTGTGTCGGCCGACCTCAACAACGGCCTGACGAAGATTCTGAACGCGCTGGACGAGCTGTCCGGCAAGATCAGCAACGCCTCGACCCAGTTCGGGGTGCAGGACGACGACGCGGCGTCCACCATCCGCAACGCTGCCGGCGCGACCGGCGACGGCGCGGTCATCTCGGCCCTCCGCGGCTGACGTCCACACCGAGTCGAGAGGCGAAATCACGATGAGCAGCGACCTCCCAATCACTTACAACTTCGGCGCCATCGCCGACGTGGCGACCGCCATTGGTACGTACTCCGGAAACATGGACGTCGAGCTCGGCGACCTGTACAACGACTTCAAGACGCTCTTCGCGTCCGAGTGGCAGGGCGCCGCGGGCCAGGCGTGCGACGCCGCGCAGCAGCAGTGGAACGCCGGCGCTGACGAGATCAAGGGCGCGCTGCTCCGTCTCGGCCAGGCGCTGGGCGCCTCGTCCGAGCGCATGCAGCAGGTCGACCAGTCGATCTCCGCTGGCTTCTGACGTTCACGGCGTGCGGCGCCGACGGGTCCCGGCGGTGGCATTGCCTCCGCCGGGACCGGCGTCAGCGGCTTCTGCCAGAGCATGTTGATTTGGTACATCGCAAGGTTTGATCCGGGGGAGGCACGGTGGCTATTCCTGACGAGGGCGGCGGGAGCACGACCTACGACTACGAGTCCTTCGGGGACCGGGTCAATGTCGAGGTCACCGATCTGGTCACCTACTGGGAAGAGATGACCCGGCTCTCGGGCGAGGCCACGGGCGCCGCCAGCAACGCGATGGCCGAGATGCAGATGATGATTCACAATGCGCTGTCGACGCCGCTGGAGGGCGAGATCCTGCCCGAGGGGCAGCAGGCGGCCCGCTTCCTGACCGGTCGTGTCACCGACTTCCAGCGCTTCATCGCCGACGTCACCACGGGCATCACCAACATCGGCAACGCCGCCGCGGTCGTGGCGGAGATGTACGAGGGCTCCGACAACGAAAACGGCGCGAACCTCGGCGACATCGGCTTCGTCTTCGGCGACTACGGCGCGCGGGGCCCGGAGGGCTTCCGCAAGACGGAGACCTTCCAGGAGTGGCAGCAGCGGATGGCCCAGGAGTCCGGGATGGACGCCCAGGCGCTCACCGGCGACGAGCGCTTCGCCACCAACACGGTGTCGTACCCGTACGGCGCGATCTACACGTTCGGCGACGGCTCCCGCAAGCAGACCTACTCCGGCTACGAGAGCGGCCCGAACGGCGAGCTGGTCGCCGTCAGCACGGTGTACATCTACGGTCCGGACGGCAAGCTGCTGTCGAGCACCACCGAGCGCAGCTTCGAAAACAGCGCCGGCCGCCAGGTCAACAGCACCAGCACGACGTCCGGCGAGGGCGACCAGCGCCGCCAGAGCACCAGCACGACGACCGAAAACGCCGACGGCAGCATGACCGTCTCCAACCAGACGCAGGCCGGAGACTCCACCCCGGTCACGACGGAGACGACGGTGCGGCGCGACAGCCACCAGGACGACGGCGTCGAGTCGCCGGTCTCCGACGCCGCCGAGGATCTCGGCAGCGATGGCGACCAGCAGACCGTGCACGACTACGGCATGGCTTAGGGGGGACCATGTCGGACGACTACTTCGGGTACACCACAGCGGGCAACGAAGCCCTGATGGAAAACCGCCGCATGGCGACCCGGATGGGCGAGGACATCCGGTACTACCCGCCGGCGTCGAGCGACGGCAACTACATCGAGCCGACGCCGAACTTCGAGGAGAAGTTCGAGGGCGGGCTGAGCCCCGGCGAGGAGACCCGCGAGTACTACGCCAACGGCATCGAGCAGATCTACAAGCGGATCATGAGCCAGGACCCGGTCGTGCTGTACCAGCTCGCCGACCAGTGGTTCGAGCTCAACCAGGTCCTCGACGACCTGCGCACCCGCGTGCTGAAGGCCGCGACCAACCTCAAGGAGGGCGGCGACGGCGCGGGCGGCAACGGCGGGTGGACCGGCGCCGGTGCCGACGCGTTCCTCGCCCGCGGGCCGGGTGCCACGCTCAAGTCGATCGACGACTGGGAGCAGGCGTCCTTCCAGAACTGGATGGGCACGCTGGCGCTGGTAAGCGTGATCAACCAGCGCCGTGGCGAGATGG
Source organism: Phytohabitans houttuyneae (assembly GCF_011764425.1). NCBI lineage: Bacteria > Bacillati > Actinomycetota > Actinomycetes > Micromonosporales > Micromonosporaceae > Phytohabitans > Phytohabitans houttuyneae. Next base: position 2,004,421 of record NZ_BLPF01000001.1, on the reverse strand, counting down.
CCGACCTGTGGCGTGAGTACAAAGAGGGCATGGTGGCGCACAGCCAGATGTGGCTGGACAACCCACAAAACTACGAGTACGGCACCAACAAGCCCTTCTCGTCGCCCGACGCCATCCCGAAGGGCAGCTACGAGGCCGAGGAGTACATCACCTGGATGCGCCAGGGACAGCTCGGCTGGCACCACAAGGCGCAGAAGATCCAGTGGGACATGGCCCGCGACTACTGGTCCACGATGAGCGAGGACTACGCCGGCGGGCGCGCGACGGTCTACGAGGGACCCACCGACGCGGTGATGCCCAACATGGAGTTCATCGCGCGGTACAAGATGGGCCCGATGCCGAACATCCCCAAGCCCAACATCACCACGCCCGACGGCGTCGATCCCAACATCACGAAGCCGAACATCGTGAAGCCCGACGTCACGGTCCCCGACATCCCCCAGAACACCGGCAAGCCCGACATCACGGCACCGAGCGTCGACGACATCGTGGCGCCGGACATCACCACGCCCACTGTCACGCCGCCGAACATCACCACGCCCGTGGTGCCACCCCCCGTGGTCACGCCGCCCGTGCTGCCGCCGGTCATCACGCCGCCGGCCGTGACGGGCGTGCCGGGTGGGCTGCCCACGACGCGTCCAGCCGTGATGCCGCCCGGCGAGGGCCTGCTGAGCAACCTGAAGTCCGGCGGCGGTCCCGGCGTCCTGCGCGCCGGCATGCAGCCGCCCGGCGGGGAGGGCCTCCCACCGGGCATGCCGCAGGGTGGCCGCCCCGGCCAGGCGCCTCCGCCCCCGGCCATCAAGGGCCGCGGGCCGGGCGGGCCCAACGCCCCGATGGCACCGCCGCAGGGCAAGGGCGGCGCGCCCGACCGGCCCACGCCAGCGACGCCCGGCACGCCGACCACACCGGGCCTCACCGACCAGTTCGGCGGACCGTCCGGTACCCCGTCCTCGCCGGTCCTGCGCAACCCGCACGCCACGCCCGCGCAGCCGGGCCGGGGCGGCGGTGGTCCGCGGCGCGGCACGCCGGGCCTGCCGGGCGCGCCGATGCAGCGCAACCCCGACGGCACCCCGATGCGGCCCGACGCCGCGCCCCCGGTGCTCGGCCGACCCGCACCCCGCACGCCGGAGCGCATGCCCCCGGCGCGTCCCACGACGCCGGCCGCCAACACGCCGGGCGGGCCGTTCAACCCGCTGGCGCCGCCGCAGCGGCCGACCGCCAGCCCGGTGGTCGGGCGCTCGGCCCAGGCCGGTCCGGGAGCGCCGAAGCCGCCGGAGCCGACCGCGGGTGTCATGCGCGGCAAGCGCAACGACGGCAACAGCGGGTACGAGGCGGAGATCGGTTCGCGCAAGCGGGAGGTCAAGGACCCGCAGGTCACGATCGACGAAGAGTTCGACCGGATCAGCGCGATCCTCTCCCAGGAGAGCGCCTGGACCGTGGAGACACCCGGTGGCGGCGTCCTGGACGCGGCGCCCACGCGCAACCAGGCACGGTCGGCGGAGCCCAAGCCGACCCTGGGCGCATGAGGGCTGCCCGTACCCCGGTGGCCGGTGCCGTTCGTCGAGGCACGGCGGCGGTGTTCGCCGCCGTGCTCCTCGCGGCGGGCGGCGCGGGCTGCGGCGGGTCGGACGAGCCGGGCGACCGCACGATCACGCTGCCGCCGCTGCCGTCGACCGAGAAGACCTCCGCGGCGCCGCCCACCGGCGTCGTCTACAAGCTCTCCGGCGACCTGTGCGAAAAGGCCGACCAGGCGCCGTTCGCCGACCTCTATCCCACGGAGGACGACAAGCGGCTGGCCAGCACCGAGAAGCTGTGCGTGACCCGGCGTACCTCGCCGGACAAGAGCATCAGCCTCACCATCGACGCCGACCTGCTGCCCACCGAGTCCGCGGCGAAGCTCTTCGTGGAGACCGGGCGCCGGCTGGCGAAGCGGCCGTACACCGACGTCGACGGCGCCGGCGCGGACGCGTACTGGGACGGCGACAAGGACGACGTGAAGCTGACCAGCTACCACGGCAACCTGGTGCTCGAGGTGCAGGCCGCGGTCAACGTCGCCGACGGCATGCCCAAAGACGTCGTGCAGCGCCTCGTGCGCGTCGCGGAGGGCACGTACGCGAAGCTGGCGCCATGAGCGCGCCTGGCGATCTGGCCCCCGGTGCGCGCTTCGCGATGAGCGTGATCCACCCGGGCTCGCCGACGCTTCAGGTGCGCTTCCGGCAGGGTGTGCTCGTCACGCCGTACGGCTTTCCCGACTGGCCGCTGTGCGCCCGCGCGGTCGTCGAGCTGCCGCCGCTCGATGCCGCGCTGACCCTTGAGGAGCAGCGGATCCTCGACGTGTTGACGGCCAACGCGGCCATGGCCCGGATGGCCGGCGAGCCGGAGGGCGATCCGCTGTGGCCGGTGACGGCCGCGGCGGGCACGCTCGGGGCGGGCGCGACGGCGCGGTGCCCACGCCGGCCGGCTGGTGCTGGGCACACGTGGGCACCCCCGACGGCGACCGGCTGCTCGCCTTGGTGCCGATCGAGCTGCACGGGTCGTTCCGGCACGCCGGCGGGGTGCGCCTGCTGCCGGCCTCCGCGCGTGGCCTGCGCCCGGAGGCCGAGCCGCTGTCCGTCGGACCGGCGGCCGGTGACGAGGTACCGGATGATCTGCTCGATCTGCTGGAGAGCGCGTTGGGGTGGCCGCTGCCGCCGGCGTACCGGCGCTTCGTGGCCGAGACGAACGGTGTCGGCCCGGCGGCGCCCGCGGTGCTCCCGCCCTACGGCTTCGTGGCCGACCAGCCGCTGTTCGGCATCGCCCGCGAAGACCGCCACCAGGACCTGTCCTATGTGGCCGACTGGGTGCGCGACCGGCTGACCGTCGACTTCCTGCCGATCGGCTACGTGCAGGGCGGCCTGCTGGCGGTCAAGGTCTCCGGCGACGACGTCGACTCGGTCTGGTACCTGGACGACGACGACCCGCGCGACCGCGAGGCGTACGGGCCGGAGGAGGTCTGCGGCCACCTGCTGCAGCGCTGCGCGGACAGCGTCGACGACCTGTGGGCCCGCCTGGTGCGGCCGCCGGCGGCGCTGGTCGAGCTTGCCACCGCGGCCGTGGGCCAGGTCACTCTCGTGCGGGACGGTGCGGTCGGCGCCGGGCTGCCGGCGAAGCTGAAGGCGCCCTGGCAGGAGCAGGGCCGGCCGGGGCGGGACCCGGTGGCGTCGATGTTCGAGGCGGTGTAGCCGGTGATCGAGGGTGAGACGAGCGCCTGGGCGCCGGCGAACGACGTGGAGCGCGAGCTCCAGCACGCCGTGGGTGACGGCGACATCGGCGCGGTCATGCGCATCCTCGCCGTGGCGCCGCTGGTGGTGCCCGGGTACCAGGACGAGGCGGACGCCCAGCCCGGCCGGCAGCGGCTGCTGACCCGCGAGCGCGACGGCGTGCCGTACCTGCTTGTCTTCACGTCGCCGGAGGCCCTGTACCGCGCGGTGCCGGCGGACGGCTGGCGGGCGACCACGCTCACCGAGGTGGTCTCCGGTACACCCGACGGCTGGGGGCTGGCGGTCAACCCGGTGACCCCGATCGGCATTCTGGTCAAGCCCGAGGACGTGCCGGAGCTGGTGCCCACGCAGCGGACCATGCGCGACTTCACCCCGGCCAACGAGGTGGAGCGGCTGCTGCGCGACGCGCTTGTCGCGCCGGACGCCGAGGTACTCCTCGACGTGCTGGTCACCGCCCAGGTGATGGTGCCGACGCAGGCGCTTTCGATGGACGGTGTGCTCGCCGTGCCGGTGTTCACGTCGGTGGACCGCTACGAGGACTGCCTCGGCGGCCAAGATCTGGACATTCCGGTCGTCACGCTCGACTTCATCTCGGTACTGCGGCAGTGGCCGGGCGACGACCACCGGCTCGCGGTCAACCCGGGCTCACCCATCGGCATCACACTGCCCGGCGAGCGGGTGCGGCACCTTGTCGCGTACGCCGAAGAGCTGGTGCGGCGCCGCCTCGGCGGTGACTCGGACCAGCCACCGCCGCCGCCACCCCCACTGCCCGTCGCGCCGTTCGCGGACCCGGCGCCCGCGCCGCCCGAACTGCCGCCCGGTGGCATCGGTGGGGCCTTGCGAGGCGAGGGCTGATACCCGATCGATGCGTGGATCATCTATTGTCGGAGCAGGTCCGAGGGCCTAGGGGGAGGTGGGAGGCATGGAGCGACCGCAATGGTCCGCGATTCGCGGCGTGATCGACGAGCTCCAGCAGACCATCGAAAACGCGGCCCAGACGCGGCAGCAGATCATGGAGATCACCGGCACGGCATGGTCCGACGACCGGATGATCAAGGCGGTTGTCGGCCCGCGTGGTCAGCTCATCGAGCTGGAGATCGACCCCCGGGTCTACCGCACGCCCAACTCGAAGGCGCTGGCCGCGTCGATCATGTCTACCGTGCGCGCCGCCGTCGAAGACGCCAACAAGCAGACGAAGGAGATCGTCGACAAGGTCATGCCCAAGGATCGTGGAATGGGTCTGATCGGGAAGACGGATTTCGACGTATTGATGGAAAGTCACGACGCAGACCTGCCGAAGGCGCTGAAGAAGAACGAGGAGGACGGCCATGGGTTCCTTCCTTGACATCCAGGACGACCCCAACCAGGTCAGCGGCACGGCCGCGATCCTGCGCTCGATGGGGACGACCTTCCAGTCGGAGGCGCAGACCATCCTCGGCGACATCAACGCGGTGAACGCCGAGCGCCCGTGGGGCAACGACCAGTACGGGCAGGCGTTCGAGCAGACCTACGACGTCGTGCCCGAGGGCAGCGACGTCCCGCTCCGCCAGGTCGTCGACGAGGGGCTCGGCCGCGCTGGCGAGGGTCTGGTCACGTCCGCGGGCAAGACCGTGCTGGCCATGACCGAGTACCAGGGCGTCGACGAGGACAACCGGGCAAACATCAACAGGGCGAACCTCCAGTAGATGGCCGACACCGTCGAGATCTACGTGAAGTACGCGGGCCCGGGTCAGTGGCTCGCCCACCGGGTGGCGGAGGCGCTCGACCTGCGTTCGTACTTCTACAGTGGCCAGGGTTTCGTGCTGCCCGTCGACGCCCGGCCGTGGATCGGCGTCGACAGCTGGGCGCACCTCAACCTGCGCCTCACCGACCTGGGTCGGGACGGCGACCCGGGTTCCTCGGCGGGTACGGCGTACGAACCGTACGAGTTCGAGCTGAGCCTTGAGTTCCGTGGGCCGCGCTGGCCGCTGGGCCGGTCACTCTTCGACCGGCTCACCCGGCTCGAGCTCCCGATGGCGTACGGCGACGACGGCGACATCTTCGCCGACTACCTGCCGGGCAGGGGCGTGCGGGAGTTCTCGCCCGGCACGTCCGTGGAGGAGGACGGGCGCCCGCTGTGGCGTGAGCCCGCGCTGGCCGTGGAGCGTTCGCCGGCTCCGGGCTGGCAGGTCGGCGTGGGTGCGGTCACGGTCTGCGAGACCGACGGCCTGCTCCAGTTCGTGCCGGTGTTCGGCACCCGATGGCTCTGCCCGGTCGCCTCGACCCGGACCTCGGTCGCGGCCGTCGACATCGGACTGTCTCTGGCCGCCGCGCTCAGCACCGCCGACCGCCCGGGGCGCGACGAGCGCGACGAGGTCATGGCCCGGCTCGCCGGTGCGGCCCGGCTGCCGACCGACGAGTTCCTGCGCCGCACCGTCTCGTTCGACGTGCGGACGGTGGGCGCCGAGGTGGTCGGCACGGCGCACGCGGCCGCGCGCGACGGTGCGCAGGGCTCGATCGAGGAGCTGACCGGGCGGGTGCCGGTCGAGGCGGGGCCCGAGGCGCTCGGCGCGCTGGTGCTCGAACTGGTCGCGGCGGTACGGGCGCGCGTGCCGGCGTGACGGTTGACGGGGGAGGCAGAGGTGGACTGGGATCGGGTGGTCGCGGCCCTGGAGCAGCGGGTGCTGGCGCCCGGCGAGGAGGTCGAGGACCGGCGCGACTGGCCGGAGGCCTCGACCTTCATGGTGGGCGACTACGGGTACGAGGCGCGCCCCGCTGACTGGCTGATCAGTCAGGCGCCGTGGGTGGACGCCGCCGTGCGGGTTGTCGCCGACCGGTTCATGGACAACTTCGCCATTACCTACGGGCTGCTCTTCGCCGGCGATCAGGTGCTCTTCCTCAACGAGCCGGCCACGATCCGCGAGCTTGGCCGCCGGCTCGGTGCCGACGTCGAACCGATCGCGTACGCGGAGCTCCTCGCCGAGCTGTACTCCGGGCCGCACATCGACGAGCAGACGGTACTGCCGTTCGCCGCGACCGGCGCCCACCGGGCGGGCGTGCTGGTGCGCGACCCGGCCGCGTTCGCCGCCGAGTACGAGTGGGTGGATCCGGCCCTCGTCGCGGCGCCGGCGGTCCGCGCGGCCGCGACCGGTGTGGAGCTGGAGTTCTGCTCCGTCCGTTACTTCCTCACCGAGACGAAGTCGGCCGTTGACGTCCTACAGTGGACGGTCGTGGGCGGTGGCGGCCGCCCGGCGTCCTGGTCCCGCCGCTACCTGGCTGAACGCGTCGAACGCGCGTACCGGGTCGGCTGAGCCTGCCGGGGGGAGGGCCAGATGACCGGAAACGTCGCGGAGGACGCCGCCGATGCCGCGCTGGAGTCGATACGGCAAACCTTCAACCAGATCAACCAGTGGCTTCCGGTCCTCGGTGACTTCCTTGAGATGATCACGCAGTGGCCGGAGGCCCGCCACGATCGTCTCTTCGACCTCGCGGACTCGTATCAGGCCGCGGCCGAGCTGTACGCCTCGCACCTGGAGGAGATCCAGGACTACATCCGCGACCTCTCGGTGTGGCAGGGCGACGGCGCCGCCCAGGTCGTGCGCGAGACCTTGCAGGGCTACATGGACGAGACCGCCAGCATGGGCGAGGCGCTCGGCTCCATGCAGCAGCTCGTCCACGGCAAGGCGCTCGAGATCGAGAGCATGAAGTGGATGGCCGTCATCACGCTCGTGATGATGGCGATCGCGCTGATCCAGGCGATCATCACGATCTGGACCGGCATCGGCGCCGCGGCGGGCGCGGCCGCGATCGCGACCGGTCGCGCCACGATCTACACCATCGCCCGGGAGCTGCTGCGCAAGCTGTGGCAGGAGACCATCAGGGCGGGCGTCCGGCGGTTCATCGCGAGTGGGATGCGCGGCGTGGGTGCGGCGGCGCTGCGCGGCGGCCTCGCGTACGCGGGCTTCATGGGTGCCATGAAGGGCGGGATCCTGCTGATCCAGGCCCTGGAGGGACACGACCCGTTCACCGAGGGCTGGGCCGGCCGCTTCGGTATGGAGCTGGTCGACAGCTTCATCGCGGGCGCGATCGGTGGCCCGCTGATGTTCGGCATCCACAGCCGGGTCACCGAGGCCGTGGCGTTCGGCCTCGGCCAGGTCGCCGACAACTTCCTGCAGATCGCCCGCGACCGGATGATCGACCAGCTGGGCCTCACGGAGTGGGCGCAGCGCAACGGTGTCTACAGTGGAATGACTCTGGACAACGTGTGGGAGGCGGTCACGCCGGCCGCACTCCTGGGCGAGATCCTGAGCGAGCCGGGCGGCCGCCACCGGCCGAACGTGGTGACGCCCGCCCTCAACCAGGGCCTGGGCAACCTCTTCGGTGGCGGCAACCAGGGCGGCAACCTGCCGGGTCAGAGCGGCCTTCCCGGTCAGCGTGGGTTGCCGGGCCAGAGTGGGTTGCCGGGCCAGAGTGGGTTGCCCGGCCAGACCGGCCTGCCGGGTCAGACGGGCCTTCCCGGGCAGACGGGCCAGTCTGGACAGTCAGGTCAGACTGGGCAGTCAGGTCAGAGCGGGCAGTCGGGTCAGAGTGGCTCGCAGAGCTCGGGACGCACGGGCGGTTCGTCGGCGACGGGTCCTTCGTCGTCGACCTCTTCGCCCCCCTCGTCTACCTCGACCTCCACCTCGTCTTCGTCCTCTTCCGGCGGGCAGCGGGGGGAGTCGTCGTCCACATCGGAAGGTCAGACCGGCGGGTCGAGCACTCCCGGCGAGGGCACCCCGCAGGCGGGCACACCGCAGCCAGGCCAGCCCACGCCGGGCACGCCGGTGCCGGCCACGCCCGACGGCGGGACGCCAGCGACCCCGGACGGCGGCACACCAGCCACGCCCGATGCCGGTACGCCCGCGACACCGGACGCCGGTCCTCCTGGCTCCGGTACCCCGGCGACGCCGGATGCCGGCACTCCCGGGACGGGGACGCCTGCGACGCCGGATGGTGGCACCCCCGGGACGGCGACGCCCGATGGTGGCTCTCGCGGGACGGCGACGCCGGATGGTGGCACGCCTGGGACGGCGACGCCGGATGGTGGAACTCCTGGGACGGGGACGCCGGCGACGCCGGATGGCGGCACGCGGGCGACGCCCGACGGTGGGACGCCGGCACCGTCCACTACCTCGTCCTCCACGTCCGGACCGTCGCCGACCTCTTCGTCCTCTTCGACGGCCACACCAACCGCCGACGGCTCCACCACACCGGCGAGCTCCACATCGGACGGTGCGACCCCCGACGCCACCGCCACGCCGGAGGCGACCGGCGACGGCACGCCCCAGCCCGACGGTACGACGTCCACCGGCGACGGCTCGGCCACGCCGGAAGGCTCCACCCCCGGAGACGGCGCCACCCCCGCCGACCCGTCCGCGCAGTCCGGCCAGCCCGAAGGCCCCACGACGGACGGCGGCCCGGACGGCGAGGGCGACGGCAGCGCGGCAACCCCGCCCGCGACCCAGCCCGACGGCTCCTCCAGCCGCCCCGACAGCTCCTCCGGCCGCTCCGATGGCGCCTCGGGCCGCTCCGACGGCGGCGCGCGCCAGGACGGTGCCCAGCCGGCCGGCGACGGCACCCGCGAGAAGCCGAAGTGGTACCAGTGGCGCAAGCGGATCGAGCAGCAGGTCAGCGCCGACTACGCGGCCGGCGTGGGCGAGATGTTCAGCGCGCGGGCGGGCGGGGCCAACGGCGCCAACGGCAGGGCCCCGCTGCTGACGCCGGACATGGTGCAGCACGCGCTGAACACCAACTCGGACAACCTGAACCCGTACGGGCGGCGGCTGCAGCAGTTCCTGTCGCAAAACTTCACCAACGTCGACAGCAGCGGCAACCGCGTCCCGATGAGCCAGGCCGACATCGCGACCCGGCTGGGCGAGCTGCGCGAGGGCACCGTCACACCGCCGCTCAACCCGACGCCCGCCTCGCCCACCCCGTCGCCGTCACCCACGCCGCCGTCACCCACGCCGTCATCCCCTCCGCCGTCGTCGCCCACGCCGCCGTCCCCTCCGCCGTCGTCGCCCACGCCTGCCTCACCGACGCCCGAGCCGACGCCTGCCGGGGTTGGTCCGCAGACGCCTTCGGGTGCGCGGGCACCGGACTCCACCCTCGCGCCGCCCGGCACCGGCCCGAACGGCCCCACCCCGGACGGCCCTACGCCCGATAGCTCCACTCCGGACGGCCCGACGCCGGATGGGTCCACTCCGGACGGTCCGCGCGCCGATGGTCCGACGCCGGATGGGGCGCGTCCCGATGCGGGGACGCCGGATGGGCCGCGTGCGGATGGGCCTGCGCCGGATGGTTCGCGGGCTGATGGTCCGGCGCCGGATGGGGCGCGTCCCGATGCGGGGACGCCGGATGGGCCGCGTGCGGATGGGCCTGCGCCGGATGGTTCGCGGGCTGATGGTCCGGCGCCGGATGGGGCGCGTCCCGATGCGGGGACGCCGGATGGGCCGCGTGCGGATGGGCCTGCGCCGGATGGTTCGCGGGCTGATGGTCCGGCGCCGGATGGGGCGCGTCCCGAGGCGGGGACGCCAGACGGCTCGCGTCCCGATGGCTCCACTCCGGACGGTCCGACGCCCGACGGTTCGCGTGCTGACGGTCCGACGCCCGACGGTTCGCGTGCTGACGGTCCGACGCCGGATGGGCCCACGCCGGATGGTTCGCGTGCTGACGGGCCCACGCCGGACGGTTCGCAGGCGGCGACGCCCGATGGGTCGCGGCCGGACGGCGGTACGCCCGATGGACCGCGCGCCGACGGGCCGACGCCGGATGCTGCCCCGCCGGACGGTGCCACCCCGGATGGCGGCACGCCGGACGGGCCTCGTGGGGATGGGCCGCCGCCGGACGGGGGTGACGGGAGCCGCGACGGGGACGGGGTCATCGATCCGGAGCTGGCGCCGACGGCGAACTTCTCGCCCAACGTCCCGCGGACCGGTGCGGACCTCCCGCGCCAGGTTAACGAGCTGGTCGACCGGGCGCGGGCCAACCTGCTCGCGCGCTACTCGCCCGAGGCGGTGGCCGCCCGCCTCGCGGACCTCGAAAATATCCGCCAGCTCGCCAACCGCCTCCAGGTCACCTCGGACGTCGCGCGCGTCACCGGGGAGATGGGCGACCTGGTACAGCAGGTGCGCGACCTGAGCAACGCGGTCAACGCCTACTCGGACGCGTACCGCAACTGGCGCGACTTCGACCGCGGCGGCCAGCGTGCCGATCCGGGCTGGCGCGACCTGGATGGCGTCGATCCGCTCAACTCCGTCGAGATGGCCAACCGGGCGGCGAGCATCGACCCGGTCACCGGGCGGTTCGACCCGATCTCGCAGGCGATCGCGATCGCGAAGATCGGCGACGTCATGGGGCCGGAGTTCGAGGCGCACGCGGCGCGGCTCTTCGACCGTACGGTGCCGATCGACATGGCCTCGGTCCGCGCGATCCTGCCGCCGGGCGCGATCACGCCGACGATCATCAACCAGGTCAACAGCGGGGGAGCGCGGGGGTTCTACGACCCGAACCTGGGCGCGATGTTCATCAGCCCCACGACGACGAGCGGCGACCCGCGGTCGCTGAGCGCCATCGCGACCACGATGGTGCACGAGGGGATGCACGCGCTCCAGCCCAACAACGCGCTGCTCATCCGCGCGATCAACGCCAACGTGCCGCCCAGCCAGATCGCCGAGATACGGGCGCAGCTGCGGTTGGAGCGGGAGTTCCAGGCGTTCACCGTGCAGCAGGAGTTTCTGCGCGGGCTGGCCGGGCACCGCTCGCCCGATCCCACCGCCGACCCGCGCATCCCCAACTCGGACGGGTACCGCGAGCTGGCCGGCCTCACGCCGGAGCAGTTGCGCACCGAGGTGATGCGCCGATACAACGTGCCGGCCGGCTCGATCCCCGACGGTGTGCTCGTAACCGACCCGGACACGATACTGGGCCAGGCGCGCACGGCCATCGCCGAGTCGATGCATCCCGATCCGGCCGTGCGCCGGGACGGTGGCTTCGTCGGCCCGCTGACCCAGCACGTGGCCAGCACGCACGGCATCGACCTCGCCGCGATGCGGCAGAGCCAGACCCAGATGAGCTTCCCCGATCTCAACGGGTCCGCCACACCAGCCGGCCAGGGGACAGGGCAACCGTCGAGCACGGGACAACCCGGCACGAACACCCAGCCCGAGGCGAGCGCGGGCACGGGCGGCAGCACGCGGCCCGACGGCACGCCGCCGCCGGACGGGACGCCGCCGCCGGACCCGACGACGCCGCAGCCGGACGGGACGACGACGCAGCCGGACGCGACGACGACGCAGCCGGACGGAACCACGCAGCCGGATGGGACGACCCAGCCCGACGCGGACGGCGCCCGCGAAGCCGAGGAAGGGCCGCCGCCACCCGATCCGAACGACCCGTACCGCAACGACGTGCCGCCGTCGCACTTCGACGGGGTCAACCCGGAGCAGCCCGGGCCGCTGGGCGACAAGTTCCAGCCGGGAGTGACCGACGCGCACGACGGTACGGTCGAGGGCTTCGAGCCCAAGGAGCGCGAGACCGCCAACATGCGGGCGGACGAGGGGCGGCACGTCACGCGCACCCCGCGCCACCCGCAGTTCGGCGAGGGCTACCACTCGATGGAGGCGCTGGAGCGCACCGGGCCGGACGACCCTGGCACGCCGGTCGAGTACAAGAGCGTGGGCCACAACACCCGCCGGGCGATCGACCACCAGGTGAGCCGGGCGCTGGAGAAGTTCGAGGAGCAGCCGGACGGGAGCCGGCTGGAAGGCGACGTCGTCATCGACGCGCGGAACGCCGCGCCGGCCGACCCCAACGATCCCAACGCTCAACGGGGCCTCGACTTCGAGCACGCGGCGCTCTCGCTGATGTCGCAGGTGCGCCGGATGATGCTCAACGCGGCGGACACCCGGCTGGACCAGGTCGGCAAGATCGAGATTTACCTCGGCGACGGCAGCCGCGTCGTCTACCAGGACGGCCGGATCACGCGCGAGACCGACGAGGGCTCGACCCCCGTCGCCGAGTGGAACCCCGCGCGGGGACGGTTCGACATCGCGCCGACGGATGGCAGCCCGTCCAGCGGTCCGTCCCCCACGACGTCGCCGTCCGGTCCGTCGAGCACAGCGGCCACTCCACCACCGGGCGACGGCACGCCCAGCACGACCACGCCGGACGGCATCCGCACGCAAGACGGCCCGCGCACCGAGGACGGCCCGCGCACCGAGGACGGCCCGCGCACCGAGGACGGCCCGCGCACCGAGGACGGCCCGCGCACCGAGGACGGGCCGCGCACCGAGGACGGGCCGCGCACCGAGGACGGGCCGCGCACCGAGGACGGGCCGCGCACCGAGGACGGGCCGCGCACCGAGGACGGGCCGCGCACCGAGGACGGGCCGCGCACCGAGGACGGGCCGCGCACCGAGGACGGGTCGCGGACGGAAGACGGGTCGCGGACGGAAGACGGGCCGCGGACCGAGAGCCAGGACGGGACGAGGGAACAGGACGGCGACGGGTCCACGCCCGACGATCTGGAGCTCGAGCAGGACGGCACGCCCGACCCGCGGGCCAGCGAGCAGGCCTACGTCGACGCGCTCAAGGACGCCGAGCGCATCGCCATGCAGGAGGCGCTCCGCGACGCCCGGCCGGTCGCCGAGCAGATGCGCACCCGCCTCACGGAGGTGGCCGACGCCCTGCGCGCCGAGTTCGGCGACGGCACGGTGCGGGTCGAGGGCGACGGCAGTACCGACGTCAAAGAGCTCGCCTCGCTGGCCCGGAAGTACCTCATCGAGGGCAGCCGCGAGGGTCTCGGCCCGTTCCTGGAAAACGACGCGAACGACCTCGCCCGCTTCTCCCTGTCGGTCCTGGACGGCTCCCGCTACACCGAGATCGTCCAGTCCGCGATCGACCGGCTCACCGGGGACCCGTACAACTACCGGTACGACCCGGCCAACGACAAGAGCTTCTGGCGGCCCGGCAACCGCTTCTACGGGCGCAACGTCACGCTGTACACGCCCGAGGGCCACCCGGTCGAGCTGCAGTTTCCGACCGGCGAGTCGTGGGACGTCGGAAAGCTCACGCACCGGGACTACGAGATCTTCCGGCTGGAAGGGCGCGACCCGATCACCGGGCGGGAGTACCCGGTGCACGAGCGGGCCGAGGCGTTCCTGCGCATCCTGCGGGCCAACCAGGGGATCGCGGACCCGGTGCCCGGCGGGGTCGACCCGGCGCAGTCCAAGAACACGAGCTTCGCGAAGTGGATCGCAGACCGGCCGCAGCAGTGGGCCGAGTACCAGCAGTGGCTCGCCGACCAAGGCCGCACGTTCGCGGACGAGGTGCGGGATCATGGCCTGAGCCGGGCGGACTTCCCGATCGATCCGAAGCTGGTACCGGCCGACCCGACGGTGCCGGAGAAGGGCAAGCTCGATGAGCGAACGCTGGACCTACTACGTTCTCTACCGCCGCCCGGACCGGATGGCACCGGTGGGCCTGTTGGCGGAAGGACGGACGGACCCGGCTCTTCCCCATCGAGTAGTGGGGTGGGACCACAGGGAAGTGGACTGGACGGAGGCACAGGCCTCGCTGGGCGCGATCCTGACCAATCCGGACTACGAGGAACGGATCCAGATCGTGGACCGATCGACGGCGGAGCGGATCGCTCGGGAGAGCCTGGGAGCGGACCTGCCGACCGAGGAGGAACTACAGGCGATCGGGGACCGGGCAGCGGAGATGTACACCCGGAAGTGGGGTCCGACGGGGACCTCGAGCTAGAGACCGGCCCGCTCTCCGACCCCGGCGCGCTGGCGCCGGGCGTGCCGCCGCTCGACACGACCCGCACGACCGGCCCGGACCATCTCGCGCCGATCGAGGACCCGCAGTTCCAGCAGGACCTGGCGCAGTCCCTCGACACAGGCTCCGGCTACGAGGTGGGCGCCGACCCGTCGAGCCACCCGTACGGCCAGCTCGTCAACGATGGCGGCCCGAACGTGCCCGGCCGGGGCAACAACTGCCTCGACTCCTCGCTGGCCGCCCTCTCCAGCTTCTACGGCGACCCGCAGGTCTCCGCGCCGCGCTGGCCGGACGTGCTGCCGGACGGTACGACCGACGTCGCGAGCGGCGAGCTCGACGGGCTCAACCGCGCGGTCAACTGGCTCAACGGCACCTGGGACGGCCCCACCGCGCCGATGCCCGGTGACCCCGCCGGCCGGGCGACCGCGGTGGCCGGCCAGTACGCCGACCTGCACGCCCAGATCGCGGCCGCCGGTCCCGGATCCTCGGCGCTCGTGATCGCGGAGTGGCTCGACTTCGACGACGCGACCGGGCAGGTCCGCACCGACGCCAACGGCGACGTCGTGGACTCGGTGTCGTCCCACGCGTTCGTCATCGTGTACCCGCACGGCGCGCCCGGGCCGGTCTGGTGGGACCCGCAGCACGGCACGACCTGGACCTCACCGCCCACGGCCTACATGGCCGACACGCACACCCTGTGGTCGATGCGCGGCGACGGCCTGGCCGCGCCCGCGGCGCCGGCCGCCTCCACCGCCACCGGTACGCCGCCGTCGCCGGCCGCGGCATCCACCTTCAACACCGAGGGAACGCCCAATGACGCAAGCGGAACCGGAGCTGACGGAGGACGAAGCCCGGGCACTGATCACCCGGCTGATCGGGGCGGGCCGGGAGGTGACTCTGTACCGGTTCGAGAGCGGCTGGCTGGCGAGAGCGGTCCTGACGGACGAGGAACGCAGCCGGGGGATGCAGGTCGGTCAGGGGAGCTACATCATCGACCTGAACGGGACGGTGACGGCACAGTCCAGCCTGTCGACGCGGATCCTGACGGCGCAGTACAGCGAGGCGAAGAGGGAGGGGCGGCTCACCGGTCGCCAGATCTGGCCGGAGCCGACCCAGCAGTAGCCCCCGACCCGGTAGACGCGGGCCCGCAGGAGCCGGCCGGGTTGGCGCCGGGCGTACCGCCGCTCGACACCACGCGGCTTGTCGGCCCCACTAACCTCGCCCCGATCGAGACCCCGCAGTACCAGCGGGACCTGGAGCAGGCGCTCGACACCGGCTCGGGGTACACGGCGCTCGCCGACCCGTCCACGCACCCCTACGGGCGGATGGTCAACGACGGCGGTCCCAGCGTGCCCGGCCGCTCCAACAACTGCCTCGACGGCTCGCTCGCGGCGCTCTCCACCTTCTACGGCGAGCCGCAGGTCGCGGCGCCGCGCTGGGCGGACGTCAACTCCGACGGCACGCCCGACCACCGCTCCGGCGAGGCGGACGGCCTGCGGCGCGCGGTCGACTGGCTCGGCGACACCTGGACCGGCCCACCCGCCGGGATGCCGGGCGACCCCACCGGGCGCGCGGCGGCGGTGGCCGGCCAGTACGCCGACCTGCACGCCCAGATCGCGGCCGCCGGCGAGGGCGCGTCCGCGCTTGTCGTCGCCGACTGGATCTCGATCGACCCGGCAACCGGCCAGCCCCGCGTCGACGTCAACGGCAACGTCATCCGCGAGGACGCGCACGCGTTCGTGATCGTGTACCCGCGGGGCGCGAGCGGCCCGGTCTGGTGGGACCCGCAGAGCGGGCGCACGTGGGACTCGCCGCCGGCCGGGTTCATGGCCTCCACGCACACCCTCTGGCACATCCGGGCGGATCATCTGGCCGGCAGCCCGTCACCAACCAGCAGCGAGGGAACGCCGAATGTCACAGGAACCGCAGCTCACGGAGGAACAGGCACGGGAGTTGATCCAGCGTCTGGTCGGGCGGAGCACGGAGGTGACCCTGTACCCGTTCGAGTTCGGCTGGCTGGTGAAACAGGCGCTGACGGAGGAGCAGCTCAGCAAGGGGATGCAGGTGGGTCACGGTTCGTACATAGTGGACCGGACGGGCGTGGTGACGGTACATACGAGCCTTCCCATTCCGATGGTGATCGAGGAGTACAGCGAGGCCAGGAGGGCGGGACACCTGAGCGGGCGCCAGATCTGGCCCGAGCCGACGCCACCGGCGTAGGCGCCGATCGCGTCACCACCGACCAGGTCCGGAACTCGGCCGCCTGGCTCACCCCGCAGCAGCTCGGCGGCGGGCCGGTGGTCGACGTGCGACCTGACGGGCCGAACCTGAGGGTCGAGCTTGCCGACGGGCGGGTGCAGCACTTCCGCACCGAGGTCGGGTACGGCGGCTCGACCGTCCACTCCGGAACCCCGGGCGACCCGCACGTCATCCGTATCGACGGCAGCACGCCGCCGCACCACCTCAACCAGGTGCTGGCGAACGAGATCGCCGACGCGATGCAGCAGCGGGCCGCCACCGACCGAGCGGCGCGGGGCTTCGGGCGGCGGATGCTCGACCGGCTGGGCCGCCTCCTCGGCTTCGGCACGCGGCCGTCGCCGGCCGTCGTGTCACCGCCGTCGCCGGTCGTGAGCCAACCGCCGCCGCCGAGCCCGTGGGCCACCCCGCCCACAACCCTGCCGCCCGTGCCGCCGTCGCCGAGCCCGTGGGCGACACCACCCACCACCTCGACCCCGCCGTGGGCACCGCCACAGCCGACGACGAACACGCCGCCGTGGGCGCCTCCACCGGCGCCGAGCACGCACACACCGCCGTGGGCACCGCCATCGCCCACGAACACGCCGCCACCGTCGCCGAGCACGCAGACGCCGCCCACGCCGCAGCCGGAGTCCGGTTGGCAGGACGCGTCGCCCGTACCCGATGCGGATGGTGGTCCGACCGCGGACCCGGCGCCTCCCGCGGAGAACGCGAACGACGGGCATTGGAACGACCGCCCGTGGGATCGCGAAGGGCGACCGCCGTCGCTTGACGAGCTGCTGCCGCAGACCGACGCGGAGGCGGCGCGGTGGGCGGACGCGGTACGCGACGAGTTCGCGCGGCTGCTGGACGGGCGCGAGTTCGGCGGCATGCGCGTGCGGATCGACCTGGACGACCCGTACGCGGTCAGCGTCTACCGCGACAACGTGACCATCCGGTTGGACATCATCGACCCGGAAACCGGGTACGCGGGGCGCGTCGTGCGCGAGTTCCGCCGCCTGCCCGACGGTGGCATCGCCGTCACCCACGTGTCGCTGAAGCTCAACCAGGACGCACAGGGGCGCGGCTTCGCGGGCGAGTGGAACCGGTTCATGGAGGACTGGTACCGCTACTCCGGCGTCTCGCACATCGAGATCCACGCGGCGTCCACTGTGGGCGGTTACGCGTGGGCGCGGGCCGGCTACGACTGGGCGCCGGGCAGCGAGCACCGCGCCAACGACGTCTTCGACCGGCTGCGCGGCGAGATGCGGCGGGTCGAGGCGGACGCGCGGGCGGTGGCCCGGTGGGCGGCCGGTGACTCCACGGTGGACATCGACGCGCTGCGGAGCCGGTACGGCCAGAGCGATCCGGACGCGCTGATCGCCGAGCTGCGGCGGCAGCACGACGCGGGACAGCAGATCCTTGACCGCGCGGCACGGCACCCGTTCGGCAGCCCGGGCTACCCGACGCCGAACGAGGTCAGCCGCGCCGGCTGGAACGGCCAGCACGGCCGCGACGCGAGCTGGATCGGCAAGGACGCGCTGCTCGGTGCGAACTGGAAGGGCGTCAAGCCGATCAGCGAGGGCGGGCCGTTCCACGCCCGCGGCGAGTCGGCGACCCCGGACGCCGCGACGCCCGACCCGCGAGCCCCGATCCGGGACGGCCGGGCTCGTCCACTCCGGACCCGTCGCCGTCCACACCGGACGCGGGTGCGCGGGAGCCCCGGCCGGAGGAGATGTTCCGCGACCCCACGCCGCAGGAGCTCGCCGACCTCGGGGTGGGCCGGGCGACCTACGACCACCTGGGCCTCGACCGGGCCAGCCTCACGCCGGAGGAGCAGCGCCGCTACGACCAGGCGTTGGGCCAGACCGCGATGGTGTCGCCGCAGGAGATCCGCTTCACCCAGCGCAGCGTCAGCCCGCAGACCAGCGATGGCATCACGGCCGAAGACCTGGTCCGGAACATGGACCGCGGCGGCTGGCGGGGCGGGCCGGTGCACGGCGTGCGGTGGGGCGACGGCTCACTGTCCAGCTTGGACAACCGCCGCCTGCGCGCGGCGCGCGAGGCCGGACTCGACGCGGTGCCGTTCGTGGTGCACAGCCCCAGCGACCGGCTGGACGCCTGGCCCGACGAGTGGCCGGCGGACCGCCGCGCCCGCAACGCGCTCGGCGTCGACATCCGCGAGCTGCCCGACGGCCGCTGGGTGGCCGGCGGCGACGAGGGCCGCGTGGTACACGCCCGCGGCACCGTGCCGCAGACGTACGGCGAGATGGCGATCTTCCGCGCGGCCGAGCAGCGCAGCCTGCTGCCGGGACACCTGTGGGGCGCGCAGCCGCAGCCGGTACTGCTCGCCAAGCCCGAGCTGACTGACTACTCGGTCAGCAGGGAGGACGCCGCGGTCCTCGACGACCTGCGCGGGCGGGCCGAGCACGCCGCCGACGGGGTGCAGACGGCGCTGGCCGAGGTCGGTGCGCACGCGACCCGCGCGCTGGGCCTCGACCCGCCGGCCGAGCTGGCGCACCTGGAGACCCGGGTCAAGGAAGCGGACTCGCTGCAGCGCAAGTTTGCGACCGAGAGCCATCGCAAGCCGATGACCGTGCAAGACTTCGCGGCCGGCGCCAACGACGTGCTCCGCTTCACCATGCGCCTGCCCGACGGCGCGGCGTACGCGCCGGCGGTGGCGCAGGTGCGGGCCAGCATGGAGGCGCGCGGGTACACGTTCGTCGACGGCAAGAACTTCTGGTCGCCCGGCAACCGCCACTTCGGGTACAACGCCACGTTCCGCTCGTCGACCGGCCAGCTCTTCGAGGTCCAGTTCCCGACCGACCTGTCCGGCCGGGCCGGCGACCTCACCCACGACCTGTACGAGGTGGTGCGGCGCGAGGACGAGAGCCCGGCCCGCCGGGTGCACGCGCACCTGGAGATGCTGGCGATCAACAAGCGCTTCGGCCTGGCCGGTGCGATCCCGCCCGGCCTCGACCCGCCGGTCGACACGAGCTTCGCCTCCTGGATCACCAAGAACGCCCAGGCCTGGGCCAGGTACGAGGCGTGGTTGGATGCCAACGGGCGGGACTTCGCGAGCATCGTGGCCGAGTTCGGCCTGGACCGGAGCGACTTCCCGGTCTCCCCGGACGTCGCCAAGCGGCTGGAGAAGATTGATGCGCAAGCTGTTCTACTACGTGATCTTCCGGTCGGCGACGGACCACACTCCGGCGGGGATCGTGGTCCAGGGGGCCGACGGGGAGGAGGGCCACGGCCTGATCTGGAGTCACCGGGCGGGCGCGTGGATGTACGACCCGATCCTGGCCGGCCAAGCGGTGGGTGGCAGCGACTGGGAGACGACGGACCTGGTCACCCGGGAGGAAGCGGAGCGGGCCACCCCGACGGCGACGGGGGACAGGAGCTTCCGGACGAGGACACGATCTGGTGGATCTTCCAGTGGAAGGGGGATCCACCGCAGAACCAGGACTAGCCGGCGACCCGGACGCGTACGAACTCGAGCAGGACCTCGACCCGCGTGCGGCCGAGCAGCGGCTGCTGGACAGCCTCGACCCGGCCCACCGCCAGGCGCTAGCGGCCTCCGTGGCCGCCGCCCGCCCGGTCGCCGACGCGGTGCTCGCCGACCTGCACGACGTGACGTGGCACCTGGACGGGTTCACCGACGCGGACCGGCCGCGGACCGTCGACGAGCAGTACCGGGTCAAGGAACTGCCCTCGCTCGCGCGCAAGTTCGTCGACGCGCACGCGCTCGAGGGCACCACACCCGCCGACTTCCTGGCCGAGGTGAACGACAGGGTGCGGTTCTCGGTGCTCACGCCGGAGCACCGGTACGGCGAGGTCGTCACCACCGTGCTCGACTCGCTGGCCGCGCGCGGCTACACGGTCGACGACGTCAAGAACTTCTGGCGGCCCGGCAACCGGCACAACGGCGTCAACGTGACGCTGCGCTCGCCGGGCGGCTTCACGCTCGAGGTGCAGTTCCCGACCGACGCGTCCCGGACGGTGGGCAAGCAGACCCACCGGCTGTACGAGATCATCCGGCTGGAGACGGCCACGCCGGAGGCGCGCGTCGAGGCGTACCTGGAGATCCTGCGCCTCAACCGGGTCAACGGGATCGCCGACCGGATGCCGGCCGGGCTCGACCGGCTGCCCGAGGCGATCGACACGAGCTTCGCGAAGTGGGCCGGCCGAAAGCCCGCGGTGTGGGCCGACTACCAGCGGCAGCTGGCTGACCAGGGTGTTACGTTCGCCGAGGTCGTGGCGGCGCGGGGGCTGACCCCCGCGGACTTCCCGCGCGGCGAGAGATTGGGGTTGCCTGATGGGGACGTTCGCCTATCACGTGGTGTACAAGCAGAAGGCGCCCGGGCCGATCATCAACGTGATAGCGGAGTGGGTGGAGTCGGGGACCCCGCTGCGCGCGGTGCTGTGGAACGTCCCGAAGGCGACGTGGAGCTACGAGCCGGGGATCGCGGCCCGGACGATCTACGGCGACGCGGAGATGGAGAAGACGGATCCGGTCGACCGGGCGACGGCGGAGACGGTGGCCCGGGACGTCCTGGGGCAGGACCTGCCGACCGAGGAGGAGCTGCACCGGATCTGCACGGAGGGCGCGAGCCGGCCGACCCCGTAGCCGGCGCCGATCCGGACGGTCCGCTGCCGGAGCTCGCCGACCCGCCCAGCGCGGACCCGGTCACCCAGCTCACGTCCCACCAGGTACGGGTGCTCACCAAGCTGCTCGGCAACGCGCACCAGGTGGCCGACCGCGTCATGGGCGACCTCAACAACATCGGCGCCCGCCTGTCGCGCACGCTGGAGAGCCAGGGGTACCCGCCGGGCGAGGTGCGGCTGCTCGGCGAGGAGTACCGGGTCAAGGAGTTCGACTCGCTGGCCCGCAAGTTCCGGGACGAAGGCATCGCGGTCGGGCAGAGCGTCGAGCGCTTCGCCACCACGGTCAACGACGCGGTCCGGTTCTCGCTGCAGCTGCCCGGCGGCGCCGCGTACACCCCCGCGCTGGACACGGTCCTCGCCGACCTGGGCGCGCGCGGCTACACCGACATCACGGTGGAGAACTACTGGGCGCCCGGCAACATGTACAACGGCCTCTGCGTCTACCTGCGGGCGCCCGGCGGCCAGCTGATGGAGCTGCAGTTCCCCACGGAGCTGTCGTGGCGGGCGAGCATGGACACGCACGGGTTCTACGAGGTCCGGCGGCTGCCCACCGAGTCGCCCGTGGCCCGGGTGAACGCCGGCCTCGCGACCCTGCGCTACCTCGACAGCACCGGCCTGTCCGGGCAGACCCCGCCGGGCCTCGCCGAGCGCTGGCCGCCCTACGACACCAGCCTCGCCTGGTGGACGCGGGAAAACCCGGACGTGTGGCGGGCGTACGGGGAGTGGCTCGCCGCCGACGGCCGTACGCTCGACGACGTCGCCGCCCAGTTCGGGCTGCGCAGATCGGATCTGCCGGACCTGCCGGCCGTCCACCAGGTGAGGGCAGAGGATGCTGGCGTACTACGCGATCCACGAGACGAGGGAGCGCACGGGCCCACCGAAGGGGATCTGCGTGGTGGATCCGGTCCGTGGCGGAGCCCTGATCTGGGATCACACCCAGGGGAAGTGGCAGTACAACCCGGAGCTGGTCAATCGCCTGATCTTCGACCGGACGCACCTGGGGCGGGCCCAGGCGGTCGACCGGCCGGCGGCGGAGCGCATCGCGCTGGAGATCACCGGAGCGGAGTCGCTCCCGGCAGAGACGGTCATATACCGCATCCTCGAGTCGAGCCGGACGGGCACGCCCCCGCCGAGCTGAGCGGTCCGGTACAGCCGGCCGGCGTGCCGAGCGGGCCGACACACACGGCCAGCCCGATCGCCGAGACCGACTTCGTGCCGGACGGGCGGGCCGCGCACGTGGCCGACGTGTCGCTGGACGAGCTGCACTGGGCCGCCGCTCGGGTGGACCCGTCGTTCTTCCGCGGCGAGGGCGTGCTCTGGGTGGGCACCGAGGGCAACCTCATCCGCGTCGACACGGCAGACGGGCGCACGACGTACTTCCGGCCCATGGTGGGGCAGGGCATGCCGAACGTGGCGCAGACGACCGTCCGCGCCGGTACGCCCCAGGACCCGCACGTCACCGTCGTCAACCACCGGGTCGCGCCCGAGCAGCTCACCCGCGCGTGGGTACACGAGATCACCGAGACCCTCCACATGCGAGCCGCGCTGGCCCAGCACCGGCCGCAGGGCGTGGTGCGGCGGCTTGTCGACACGATCCTGCGCGCCTTCGGCCGGGAGGCGGCGGCCACGCCGCGCACCGACCCGACGCACGGTGAGGGGCACGTCCGGGCCCGGCTCAACGAGCGGGAGCTGTTGCTGCGGCAGTTCCACAATGCCCGCACGCCGCTGGACCAGCTGGCGATCCGGCAGGAGCTGATGGGCGTCGACCGCGACCTCGCGCGGCTCGGCTACCCGTCGCACCTGCTGCCGTTCCCGTCGGCCGGGCCGCGAACCGCACCGCCGGCCGGGCCGTGGTCGTCGGCGCCGGTACCGCGCGTGCCGACACCGCCGCTGCCGCCCCATGTCCCCGCGCCGCGAACGCCCACAGTGGACAGTCACGGCGGCCACGTGCCGAGGCACGCCGCGCCGCCCGCCTCGCACCACGTGCCGCCAGCGCCGCCGTCCACGCCACCACCACCGTCCGCACCACCCTTGCCGCCCGCACCACCCTTGCCGCCCGCACCACCCTTGCCGCCCACACCACCCTTGCCGCCCACACCGCCCCGCCGGCGCCGCCCACGCTCACCGGGTCCAACCCGGCGAACTACGGGCACCTCAACGAAAACGGCGTGTGGGAGTTCGACAGCGACGCGGCCGGCGAGGCGTTCGGGGAAAACCTGCTCGGCCAGGACTTCCACCGCCTGCCGCCGGACCAGCAGGCGGCGGTCCGGGAGTACACGCGGCACTCGTGGCCGTACAACACGATCGCCCGGGTGCGGAACGCGTCGACCGTGCTGAAGCAGTGGTGGGACAACGCGGGGACAGCCGACGCCGTGCGCGGGCTCTTCGGTGGACACATCCCGACGCTGTCCGACGTCTACGCGAGGGCCCAGCGCGACCCGGCGCCGGGCACGTTCGAGCGGTGGCTTGTCGACCGGGTGCTCAGCGAGCCACCGGCCCGGCAGGCCGCGGTGCTGAACCGCATCGCCACCGACGACGGCGTGCGCGGCATGCTGATCCGCACGTTCGGCGGCCGCTTCCCGACCGAGGCCGACATCCGGGCCCGGATGGCGCTCATCGACGAGGCGATGCGGGCCACGCCGCTGCGGTACGGGGTGCAGACCAACCGCGGCCTGCAGGAAATCAACTTCATGCGCGACCCGGCCGGCAACCCGATGAACTTCCGGCAGGACCCCAGCGGGCGTTGGCTCAACGAGCACGGGCAGCCGCTCACCGTCGAAGACCTCCAGCGCCGCTTGGTGGGCAGCACCCAACAGGCCAACGGGTACATGTCAACGTCGCTCGGCGCGTCCGCCGCGTTCGCCGGTGACAGCTACCCGTTCCGGCTGGTGCTGGACGTGCCGCGGGGCAACCCGGCGATCTGGATGGGCAGCAGCAGCGTCTACCCCAGGCAACGCGAGCTGATCCTGCCGCAGGACGCCGAATACACCATCGCGGGAGTGCGGCGCGGCGCGGACGGCGTATTCGAGTTGATCGCCACGGTGCGGCGGCCGGGGGTGCCGTAGGGTTTGCGTGTCAAAGCTGCGTGTCCAGGCGAATGGAGTGGGCGATGAACGGGGATGGCCGGCCGGGCGAGGGCTACGTCCCGCCGTGGGACGTGCCGCCACCGCCGCTGCCCCCGAGCGCCGATCCGTACCCGCACGGCGGCTACAACCCGTTCACCGAAGGCCCGGTCCGCTACCTGCCGGTGCTGGTGGACGGCGACCTCGTCGGCTACCTGTGGGCCTCCGTCGCCGATGACGCGGCGAGCTTCCTGCGCGTGATGACGCCGCCGCTGGACCGGTCCCTCGACGCCGCGGTCGCGTGGAGCGAGCGGCTGCGGGAGGCCGAGACCGCAGGGCTGACGCCGGCGCAGGCGCTGGGCCGCTGGGTCGGCGCGCCGCCGGACCCGCAGGCGGGCGCCATCCCGGCCGGTGCCGTCCCGCAGGAGGCGGCGAGCCGGCGCGCGCTCGACGAGATCGCCAACCCGGGCTTCCCGCCGGACATCACGGAGCTTCCGCCGGCGCCGTTCGGGTACCTGCCGGACGGCACGCCGCTGGACCGGTCGCAGGGCTGGGAGCCGAAGATCGCCACGTCCAGCCCGCACGTGCCCCGCGCTACCTCGCGGTCACCGAGGCGCCGGTGCGCTACCTGCCCGTCGTCAAAAACGGCCGCACGATGGGATACCTCTGGGCTTCCACGGACGACCGGGCCGCGGCGTACGAGCGGCGCGGCTTCGACGTCGAGGACAACGAGGTGTGGGGCACCTGGGTGGCCCGGCTCGACGAGGCGGCCGGCCGGGGTGTGCCGCCGCTGGAGGCGGTGCGCGGCTTCGCCGGCCAGCCGGCCGACGACGCCGGCGCGGTCGACGGCGAGGAGCGGGAGGCGCCGAGCCTCGAGGCGCTGAAGGAGATCGCCCGCACCCCCGAGGCTCCGTGAACCGTTGGGGCGACCCGCGGTTCCGCCCGGTCCGGGTTCCGGAGCGCTACGCGGGGTCCGCCATGGGCGCCGTGTCGTACCACCGGGTGACCCGCGGCGGCGAGACGCTCGGCTACCTCTGGGCGTCCGATGTGGACGATGCGGCCGGCTGGCTGGACAGCACCGCCGCCGGTGCCGGCGGCTGGAACGCGGGCACGCCGTGGCTGCGCCGCCTGGCCGCGGCCAAGGGCGACGGCCACCCGCCCGCGGAAGCGCTGCGGCACCTGGCGGAGCTGCCGGCGGACGAGCGGGCCGGCGTCGTGGACGGTCCGGTGGCCGAGGCGGGCAGCCTGGCGGAGCTCACCGCGACGGCCGCTACGTCGGGCCCGACCCTCGCGCCGCCCCCGCCGCCCGCATCGGGCACCCCCGGCGCACCGCCGGCCGGGCTCAACACCGTGCAGCAGGCCGCGTACGACTACACCCGCGCCCCGGCTGTCCACAATGAACTGTTGCAGGCGGGCGATCCGGCGGCCCGCCTCGCCGAGCTGCTCGCCGATCCGGAGCGAGCCGGCGAGGCCGCCGCCGCGTTCGGGCACGAACCGGTGTACGGCGACTTCGCCGAGCGCTTCCGCCTCCTCGACCAGGCTGTCGCGTCGCCGCTGCCGGAGCCGGTGGAGACGCTGCGCGGGGTCACGGACGTGGCACACCTGACCGGTGGGGCGGCTGATGTCCGCTCGCTCGCCGGCGGCACGTACGCCGAGCCGGGCTACCTGTCCGTTTCGCTGGGCGCCACGCCCGCGTACCCCACCGGATGCTGGCTGCGCCTCGTCGCGCCGAAGGGCACGCGGTCGCTGTGGATGGGGCGGCGCAGCCACCACCCGTACGAGCGGGAGCTGATCCTCCCGTGTGACCTCACGATCCGCGTCGACGACGTGTACCTGCGCGGCGGCCACATCGAGGTCACCGGCTGGATCCTCCCGAGCTAACGCACGGGCCGGAAGCGCGCGCCCGCGTACCGGCGGAGGATCTCCGCGACCTGGTTGTGCGTCTCCCGGAGGCTGTCCAGCTCGGCGATGACGTGGCCCTTCCGCCCGTCGCCGCCGGGCGGAAACGAGGGCCGATGCCGCATCGGCACGCCGTCGGCCACCCACAGCACGAGCACCGACCGGGACAGCGGCGGGGTACCGGCCGGCGCGGTCTGCTCGATGCTGATGCCGTCGACCTGGCTCCACGGTCCGGTGAACCGGTGGCCGTCCGACCGCACGTCGAGCCCGGCCTCGCTCAGCGCGATCCGGAACGGGCGTGCCGAGCCGAGCAGCACGATGACGCCGAGCAGGAAGAAGAACACCCCGGGCACCCACACGATGAACGAGACGAGCCAGGCGCCCACGGCCGCGAAGAGGCCGCCGACCGCGAAGCTCACCACCCCGTACACCAAGCCGACGAGTGCCAGCTTGCGGTCGCCCCCGCCAGCGCGATGCAGCTCCACGGGGAGAAGCTAGCATCGGTTAGATTTACGAGCGCTGGTCTGTCACGGGGAGGTGCGATGGCGCTGCCAGTTGTCCGTACGCGGGACGAGGCCCACCTGTTCATGGACCTGCACCCCTGCGAGCGCTGCCAGAGCGTCGACACCGCCTGGGAGAGTGGGCTCACCGACGACGAGGGGGCGCCGGCCCGGCGCTACCACGGTGTCTGCGGCGGCTGCCAGGCGCTGCGCGAGTTCGTCTTCCGCCTGCCCGAGCGCCCCAGCGTGCCCGGCCCCGACGACGTCGTCTTCTTCGGCGGGCCGGAGCATTCCCAGCTTTTCGACCCGGGGGAGTGGCGGCTCATCGCCGACGTGGGGATCCAGGACGGCTCGTCGCCGGCGACCGGCGATCCGGCCGTCGACGCCGATCGCATGCGTTCGTTCGCGCTCGCGGTGGCCGCTTTCGGCGAGATTCTCAAGTTCATCCCCGAAGGTGCCGACGCGGTGCCGGAGTCCTCGTTCTGGACCGCGCACGGCCGCGCGGCGTACGAGCAGAACCCGGCCCACTTCCGCCGCGACCAGCTGGAGCGGTGGCGGCAAAACTTCGCGGACGAGATGGAAGACCGGTTTCGCGACCTGTGACCGGAGGTGGACCTGTGGAGATGGATCCGGAGCGCCGGCGCAAGCTGATGGAGCTGGCCCGCGTGCACGACGAGTGGCAGGCCCGCTACGGCATAGACGACGCCGACTTCACCCCGGACGGCTCCGACTCCGAGCGGCGCCGCACGCCCACGCCGGATCAGGTGTGGGAGCTGGAGCGGCGCACGCGCGTGGTCCTGGGCCAGGATCCGGACACCGGGCGGTACCCGGAGTGAGCCGCTTCGCACGCGCCGCGACGGTGTTCTGCGTCGCCGCCGCGATGTCCACGGCCGGGGCCGTCCCGGCGGCGGCTGCCCCGGCCCGCCAGAACTGCGTCCCGGCCGGCCCTGTCATTCCCGCGATCCCGTGGGCGCAGAAGATGCTGGGGCCGGAGCGCGTCCGGCCGTTCACGCGTGGCGGTGGCGAGATCGTCGCCGTGCTCGACTCGGGCGTCGACGCCAGCCACCCGCGCCTGGGAGGCGGCCGGGTCCTCGAAGGGTTTGACGCGGTGGCCGGCAGCGGGCGGGCCGACGACGACTGCCTCGGCACCGGCACCCAGATCGCCGGTGTCATCGGGGCGAGCGACTCACAGGCCACGGGATTTGCCGGCCTGGCACCTGATGTGTCCATCCTCCCGATCCGCGTCGTGGCCGACCGCATCGGCACCGGCACCGGCACCACGCCGCAGGTGCTGGCCAGCGGTATCAGAGCGGCCGTCGCCCGGAAGGCCGACGTGATCGTGGTGTCCACGATCACGTACGACGACAATGTGGTGCTGCAGGCCGCCGTGTCCGAGGCGATCAACAACGGCGTGGTGGTGGTGGCCGCGGTGGGCGACCTGGGCGACAGGCGCGAGGTGGTCGTCACGCCTTACCCGGCTGCCTACGAAGGTGTGATCGGCGTCGGCGCGATCCGCGAGTCCGGCCTGCTGTTGGGCAAGTCCCAGCAGGGCGATTACGTGGATCTGGTGGCACCCGGCGAAAACGTGACGACGCTCAGCATCGGCGGCGGCATGTCGACCGCAACCGGCACCGGGGTGGCCGCCGGGTTTGTGGGCGCGGCGGCGGCTCTGGTCCACTCGCGCCGCGGCGACCTGCGGGAAAAGCGCGGTGGCATCGAGCAGCAACTCGGCCTGACCGCCGTGCCGTCGCCCGGCGGCACGGCTTACGGCAGGGGCATCGTCGACCCGTACATGGCGGTGACGGCCCGGCTGGGTAACGTCTCGGCCCAGCCCCTTCCCGACCTGCCGCCGCTGGCGACCGGCGAGTCGGCGGCGTGGGCGCGCGCCCGTGACGTGGCGATGATCGGCACCGGCATCGCGGTGGCGGCG
Organism: Phytohabitans houttuyneae; assembly: GCF_011764425.1. Classification (NCBI taxonomy): domain Bacteria; kingdom Bacillati; phylum Actinomycetota; class Actinomycetes; order Micromonosporales; family Micromonosporaceae; genus Phytohabitans; species Phytohabitans houttuyneae. Next base: position 1,976,067 of record NZ_BLPF01000001.1, on the reverse strand, counting down.
GTGCTCATCGTGCTCGTCGTCGCGGTGGTGATGCCGCGCGGCCGGCGACGCTTCTGGCGGTCCGGTGTGGCGCCGGCACCCAAGCGGGAGACCGAGCCGGACGAGCCTGGCCCGCCCGTGCAGCTCTTCCCCTGACAGCGTTTGCCCAGCCCGAGGGGCGCCGAAATCTCACCCTGCCTGATGCCGCCAGGCCCCTTAGAAGGCCGCCTTCTGTGCCTCGGCCGGGATGAGTGTCGGGCCGACCGGCAGGCGCAGCACCAGCGCGGAGGGGACCTCGACCGCCTCGGCGGCGGGGTAGCCCAGCTGCTCCAGCACGTCGGCGCTCGGCACCGCGTACCGGTGGCCGGTGTCGGTGACCACGAAGTAGCCGGCCGCGGCCGTCGGCGATGGCATCACGCGCACCGCGGCGACACGGCCCGCGGGCACCAGCACCGCGTCGGCGAGCACGTCGCCGGCCGCGGTGGCAGAGCCGGTCCGTGCCGCCGAGTCGATGCCCTCGACGGTGCCGTCGACCACGATTGCCGGCGGGGTGCTCCCGTCCGAGGTGACCGCGCACACCTCGTCGCTGACGTCCACGATCGTGGGGGGCGACGCGGGAGGGTCGGTCGCGTCGTTGGACTGGCGCGCGAAGCGGCTGTCGCCCGCGTCTTGGCGCTCGGCCAGCGAGACCTTCTCGCGCCGCTTGGCGTCGCCCTGGGAGTCGAGGACCCCGAGCTGCAAGGGCGTGATCGGGGCGACGCCGTCCTCGTAGAGCACGTAGTTTTGCTCGCCGGTGGGGATGTCCACGGTGAGCACGTCACCGATCCTCCGGCCCGGCAGCTTCTCGAAGGGCTCGCCGGCCTTGGGGATCACGATGTTTTCGATCACCTTGCCGGCGGGCAGTGAGTTGATCCACCCCGCACCGACACGCTCCGGGACCTTCTCGAGGAAGAGCGCCTGGGCCATGGCGGCCCCGCCCTGGAGCAGGTGGTGCCGGCCGCGCCAGATGAGGTATGTCCTGTCCTCGGTGCTCTCGCGGACCAGCAGCCCTTCGGTGTCGCTGAGCGTGCGACCACCCGTGGTGCCCCGCCCCACGGCGAGCCGGTCGAGCGTGACCTGGCTGCCCGACTGGTTGGTGGTCTGCAGGCTGCAGATCGTCCACGGTAGACCGATGCGCTTTTTGACGCTGGGCAACGAGTTGGGTGCGCCCGGTATGCCGATCGTGTTGCCCCGCGGCACTTCGCCGAGCGAGTTGCTGGAGATCCGGAAGACCTGCGTGGACGGGCGACCGGCGAGCTTGGCGGAGGCGAAGTTGAGCGTCGGGTACAGGACGCCCTGCAGATAGACGAAGCTGGCGCCGGTCTCCTTTTCGATGACCACGGCGCCCTCGGTCTTCCAGCCGTCGCTGCCGACCTTCGTGAGGATGCCGTAGATCCCGAAGCCGGCCGCCACCAGGACCGCCACCATCACGCCGCCGAAGACCGCGCCGACGCCGCGGCGCAGGGGCGACTGCTGCGGGTCGGTCTCGCGCATGACGAACGCGGAGATGACCCGCTGTGTCAGGAACTGGTACGAGTGGAGCTGATCCCGCCTTGTCGCCACCGGACGTCACCCACCGATCGAGGCGAAGAGGCCCTGGATCGCGCCGAACAGGCCGATCACCGCGCAGGCCAAGGGGACCAGCGCCATGATGGCGAGCACGTCGAAGATGTCGGCCGCCCGGCCGAGGTAGGGCGAAGGGGTGCGCCGGCTGTACACCAGGCCCGCCGCCAGCACGGTGCCGGCGATGGCGATGGCGATGACCAGGACCAGCAGCCGCCCGCCGGTGCTCGCGTCGACCGTGAAGCTGAACAGCAGGAACGCCATCGCCAGGATGCCGCTCACCAGCAGCGGCACCCGCTGCTGCGGCAGCGCGAAGAGGCGTGCGCGCAGCAGGAGCGCGGTCGCCGCCGAGAACGTCAGCAGCTTGGCCGCGGTGCCGCTGTCTCCCAGCACCAGGTAGGCGATCGCGGCGGTGGAGCTGAGCGCGGCGGCGAGGTTGAGGCCGCTGAGCAGCTCGGTGGCGCGCGCCACGGCGGAGAAGACGTCGGCGCGCTTGGGCACCGGCCGGTCTTCGAGAATCGCCTCCGGCCGGTCGGGCAGCTCGGGCACCGGCAGGCGCCCCAGCCAGCTCGCGATCAGCGGGTAGCTGGGCAGCAGGCCGATGACGGTGGTGAGCGTGACCGCCGCGGAACCCTCGGGCGACGCACCGGCAAGGCAGATCAGCGCGCCCAGCAGGCCGGCGATGCTCGTCGCCAGCCCGGCCATGAAGAGGCGCTGCACCGCGGCGACACCGGTGTAGCCGATGACGCTGAAGACCAGCAGCGCGCCCGCGCCGAGCAGCATGCTGGGCGCGCCGAGGCCGGTCAGCGGGGTGTCGCTCGGCGCACCGAGGACCGCGCCGCCCACGAACGCGTACGGCAGGCCGGCGGCGGCCACGACCGCGCCGGCGGTGGCGTCGGCCATCGCGCGGGCCAGCAGCATGCCGAGCACGGCGAGGACGCCGGCGACGCCGATCGCGACACCGCCGGGCAGGCCCCACGGCGGGCCGGACATCGCGAGAACGAGGAGGCCGGCGAGCAGGATCGCGCCGGTGACGGCGAGGCCGCAGGCGCGGGTGGCGCTGCCGCCCCACGACTGGCCGGCGCGGCGGGCGCCGCTCGCGATGACCTCGACCACGTCGTCGTACGCCAGCTCGGGCCAGTCGTCGCGGCGGGGCGCGAGGTGCAGCAGCTCGCCGTCGCGCACGCCCTGCACCGAAAGGTTGCGGGTGGGCTCGAGCACGGCGCCGGTGGCGCGGCGCAACACCCAGCCGCCGTGGCGCTCGCCGGCGTCGCCGAGGTCGTCGCCGGCGTGCCGCAGAAGATGGGGGAGCAACTCGGCAACGATGAGGTTGTCGGGCAGCGCGACGTCCATGCGTCGTTTGGGCGCCGCGACCGTTACCCTGGCCAGACTCAGGCCGCCCGGGGCCGTCACGCTGGTCACCTCCCCGTTACCGTGCAGACAGCGCTCAACCTAGCATGTTGGCGCTGTGGCCCTTGTCTATAGGATTGACGGACGACTTCGGGGGAGGACGAGCGGTGACATCCGTGATCGTGAAGCGGCCGCCACGCCGCGCCGCGCCGCTGCTCCCGAGCGGCGAGGTCGTCCTCGATCCGCCCCCTGAGGTGCCGCAGGCGTCCGGCAAAGCCTGGACCCGGATGCTCATGATCCTGCCCATGGCGGCCGGCGGTGCCGCGATGGGTCTGATGATGGCGGGGCAGCGGGGCGGCGGCGGCCCGTTGACGTATGTGGCCGGTGGCATGTTCGGCATCTCCATCCTCGGCATGATGGGGATGATGATGATGAATCAGTCGGGTCCGGGCAAAAAGGAAATGATTGAGGCCCGCCGGCAGTACATGCGCCGCCTCGCCCAGCTCCGCGCGCAGATCCGCGCCACGATCCGCCAGCAGCGCGAGGCGATCTACTACCGGCACCCCGACCCGGACGCGCTGTGGTCCTCCGCCACCGGCGGGCGGCTGTGGGAGCGGCGCCGGGCCGACGCCGACTTCAGCGTCGTGCGCATCGGCCTCGGGGCGCAGGAGGTGGCCACCCCGCTGGTGCCGCCGTCCACGCGGCCGGTCGACGAGCTGGAGCCCTTGTGCGCCATGGCGTTGCGCAAGTTCGTCGCGACGTACTCGATCGTTCCCGACCTCCCTGTCGCCATCGCGCTGCGCGACTTCTCGCACGTCTACCTGCGCGGTGCCGAGGGCACGGTGCGTGACCTCGTGCGCGCGACGCTCGCGCAGGTGGCCACCTTCCACGCCCCCGACGACCTGCTCGTCGGCGTCTGCGCGCAGGACACGCAGCGGCCGCACTGGGAGTGGGCCAAGTGGCTGCCGCACGCGCAGCACCCCGCAAAGGTCGACGCGATCGGCCCGATCCGGCTCTTCGCGCCGTCGGTCACCTCGCTCGAGGCGATGCTCGACGACGTGCTGGCCAACCGGCCGCGCTTCGACCCCGCCTCACCTCACGCCACCGGCGGGCCGCACGTCGTGGTCGTCATCGACGGCGGCTCGACGGCCGGCTCAGACCACCTGATGACCGACGGCGGCGTCTCGGGCGTCACGATCCTCGACCTGTCCAACCCGCCGCCACGCCTGCTCGACGACACGTCGGTGGTGCTCGACATCGGCGAGGACGGCACCATCACCGGTACGACGATGGACGGCTCCACCCAGGTGGGCAAGGCGGACTCGCTCGACGTGGCGCAGTCCGAGGTGCTCGCCCGGCAGCTGTCGCCGCTGCGGCTGTCCGCCACGTCGTACACGGACCAGGCCGCCGGCGCCACCATCGACCTCGGCCTCGCCGAGCTGCTCGACCTCGGCAACCCGCGCGACTTCGACCTCGCGGCCACCTGGGCCAGCCGGCCCAACCGCGACCGCCTGCGCGTGCCGCTCGGCGTCGGCCCCGACGGGCGCCCGATCGAGCTCGACCTCAAGGAGTCCGCGCAGGACGGCATGGGCCCGCACGGCCTGCTGGTCGGCGCCACCGGTTCCGGCAAGAGCGAGCTGCTGCGCACGCTGGTGCTCGCGCTCGCGGTCACGCACAGCTCCGAGATCCTCAACTTCGTGCTGGTCGACTTCAAGGGCGGCGCGACGTTCACCGCGCTCGACCGGCTGCCGCACACCAGCGCCGTCATCACCAACCTGTCCGAGGAGCTGTCCCTTGTGGACCGCATGCTCGGCGCCATACAGGGTGAGCTCGTCCGCCGGCAGGAGCTGCTGCGCAAGGCGGGCAACTACGCGTCGCAGCGCGACTACGAGCGGGCCCGGGCGGCCGGGGTGCCGCTCGCGCCGCTGCCCAGCCTGCTGGTGATCGTCGACGAGTTCAGCGAGCTGCTCACCGCACGGCCCGACTTCATCGACATGTTCGTCCAGATAGGACGGTTGGGTCGGTCGCTCGGCATCCACCTGCTGCTCGCCTCGCAGCGGCTGGAGGAGGGGCGGCTGCGCGGGCTGGAGACCCACCTGTCGTACCGCATCGGCCTGCGGACGTTCTCCTCCATGGACAGCCGCGCGGTGCTCGGCGTGCCCGACGCGTACGAGCTGCCCCGCGCACCCGGCCACGGCTACCTGCGCACCGGCACCGAGGGCCTGATCCGCTTCCGCGCGGCGTACGTGTCGGGGATCGTGCGCGGCGACGGCTACCGCCCCACCTCGCGCGGCCGGCAGATCGACCCGGTGCGCGACTTCACCACGTTCTACGTCGCACCGCCGCGCGACGACAAGCCGGCCACGCCCGAGGCGATCGAGCCGGAGGAAAACGCGGTGGGCGAGACACTGCTCGACGTGCTCGTCGAGCGCATGGAGGGCCAGGGCCCGCCGGCCCACCAGGTGTGGCTGCCCCCGCTGGACGAGCCGCCGACGCTGGGCCAGATGCTCGCGCCGATCGTGCAGTCACCGGACCGGGGCCTCACCACCCAGGCGCTCAGCGCGGAGCGGGCGCTGCACGGCCTCGTCGGCATCATCGACAAGCCCTTCGAGCAGCTGCGCGAGCCGATGTGGCTCGACCTGTCCGGCGCGGGCGGCAACCTCATGGTGGTCGGCGGTCCGCAGAGCGGCAAGAGCACCTTCCTGCGGACCCTGGTGGGCAGCCTCACGCTCCGCCACACCCCGCGCGAGGTGCAGTTCTACGGCCTCGACTTCGGCGGTGGCGCCCTCTCCGCGCTCTCCGGCCTGCCACACGTCGGCGGCGTGGCCACGCGTCGCGAGGTCGACAAGGTGCGCCGCACGATCGCCGAGATGCACGGCCTCATGCAGCTGCGCGAGGCGACGTTCGCCCAGCACGGCGTGGAGGGCATCGCGGCGTACCGGCGGGCCAAGCGCCAGGGAAGGTTCGCCGAAGACTCGTTCGGCGACGTCTTCCTGGTCATCGACGGCTGGAGCACGATCCGCGCCGAGTTCGAAGACCTTGAGCCGATGGTCAACGAGCTGGCCAGCCGCGGCCTCGGTCACGGCATCCACATCCTCGCCGCCGCCAACCGGTGGATGGACGTGCGGGCGGTCGCGCGGGACATGTTCGGCACCAAGCTGGAGCTGCGCCTCGGCGACCCCAGCGACTCCGCGATCAACCGGCGCGCCGCGGTCAACGTGCCGGAGGGCGCTCCCGGCCGAGGCCTTACGCCGGACGGCTTCCACTTCCTCACCGGCCTGCCCCGCATCGACGGCGAGATGCGCGTCGACGACCTGGCCGACGCGGTCGCCGAGTTCGTCAAGCTCTCCCAGGACTACTGGACCGCCCCGCCCGCTCCGGCGGTGCGCCTGCTCCCGGCCGAGCTGCCCTTCGTCTCGCTGCCCATGCCGTCCGGCGGCCGCCTGCCGATCGGCATCGCGGAGTCCGACCTCCAGCCGGTCCATCTCGACTTCGACGCCGAGCCGCACGTGATCCTCTTCGGCGACATCGAGAGCGGCAAGAGCTCGTTCCTGCGCAGCCTGGCCAAGATGGTCACCGCCAGCTACGACCCGAGCCAGGCCCGCCTGATGCTCGTCGACTTCCGCCGCAGCCTGCTGGGTACCGTCGACAGCCAGCACCTGATCGGGTACGGCACGTCCCAGCAGACCACCACCGACCTGGTCAAGCAGGTGGCCACCGTCATGCGCGAGCGCCTGCCCGGCCCCGACGTGACGCCTGAGCAGCTGCGCAGCCGGAGCTGGTGGAAGGGCCCCGAGCTGTACCTGCTCATCGACGACTACGACCTCGTCGCCAGCTCGACGGCCAACCCGCTGACCCCGCTGCTGGAGTTTCTTCCGCAGGCCCGCGACATCGGGCTGCACGTGGTGCTCACCCGCCGTATCGGCGGCGCCAACCGCGCCATGTTCGATCCGATGATCGCCCGGATCCGCGAGCTCGCCTCGCCCGGCATCATGATGTCCGGGCCGCGCGAGGAGGGCGCGCTCTTCGGCAACATGAAGCCCCAGATCCTCCCGCCCGGCCGCGCGTGGCTGTTCACCCGCCGACACGGCGCCCGCCTGATCCAGCTCGCCTGGACCCCACCCACCACCTGACGCCGCGTGACCCCCGACATCCACATCGTCTTCGACTGCGCCGATCCGGACCGGCTGGCGCGGTTCTGGATGGTCGCGCTGCCCGGCTACGACTTTCCGCACGGTCCGCCGGACGGCTTCGCCACCTGGGAAGAGTGGGCGGACGCCAACCAGATCCCCGAGGACCAGCGCAACTCCGGCCGCACCATCGTGGACAAGGAGGGCCGGCGCCCGGACATCTTCTTCCTGCGCGTCCCCGAGCCCAAGACCACGAAAAACCGCGTGCACCTCGACGTGAAGGCCGGCGGCCCCTTCCCCGACGCCGAGCGGCGCGCGCGCATCGAGGCCGTGGGGGAGCAGCTCACCGCCGCCGGCGGGTCGATCCACCGCCGGGTGGACAGCGCGGAAGGCTTCTGGCTGGTCATGCAGGACCCGGAAGGCAACGAGTTCTGCGTCAACTAGCGACCGTCGGGTGGCGGCCTCCCAAAGATCCAAACCAAGCAGCTGCGAGCTACCGCGATGTCCGCCGTGGTCCGGACCGTTGCTCCCGCGGCCTCACCCTCCGCGGTCGCCCAGCTCACCCCGAGAGCCAGAACCCGGGCTTGGGCTTGGGCGGCGGACCTGGCAGTGGAGGTCGGGGATCTCGGCGAGCGCCAAGCTCGCCGCCGACCGGAGCGGTGCCCGCGGGAGCATGCGGTCCGCGGGTGGCGCGGACCGGGGCATATCGGCTTCTGTAAAGGTCAGCGGCGTGGGGCGCCCGCGTACTGGCGCTCGACGTCGGTCTGGGAAAACCAGATGTAGCGGTCGCTGCCGTCGCCCACCAGGGCGATCATGTCGTCGGCCATCACCTGCAGAAACTGGGTGCTCGGCGCGGGCAGGCGCAGCGCGCCGCCGACGAGGGCGGCCTCGGCGCTGCCCAGGCGCTGCAGCATCACGAGGTTGCAGTCCTGAATGGACGGCACGCCGGTCTGGTCGAGCTGGCGCAGCACGGTCATCTGGGTCTGCCAGGGGCCGAGCTGCTGCGGCGCGTTCGGCCCGACGAGGCCGAGGTCGTAGAGGAGCAGCACGGGCTGCTGCGCGGTGGCGGCGAGGGCGAGCGGCTGCTCGGTGGGAAAGACGGCCACGCGGTCGCCGCGGCCGGTGGCGCGCTCGCCGAAGCCGTGCCAGGTGCGCGGGTCGGCGGTGATGACCGCGACGCGCGCGCCCAGCGCCAGCGCGCGGAACGCGACGAGCATGCCCGCCCACGCGCCGCCGACCAGGGCGACCCGGGTCGGCTCGGGCCGGAAGAACCGGACGGACACCGGGCGCTGCTGGCGGTCGGCGCCCAGGATCAGGCCGGTGCCCGGCACGGACAGGCGCAGCTTGGCGAGGGCCGGGCGGGAGATCGTGTGCGAACCGATCCGCAGCCGCGCCAGCTTGCCCAGCAGCGGGACGCGGCCGCCGCCGTTCGGCGGGCGGCGGCTGTCGTACACGGTGCCGGGCGGGCTCTCCTGGCTCGCGTCGGGTATCGCGCGGGCGGCGGCGTGTGTGGAGGTGGCGGAGGCGGCCTGTGCGGCGGTGGCCGCCGCGGCGGCCTGGCGGGCGACGGTGGTGCTCTGCGGGCCGGCCGTGGACGGGGGCGGGACCTGCACCACGGGTGCGGAGAGCGTCGGGTCGCGGCCGATCACCATGCCGCCGGTCGGCGGGTTGGCGACCGGCACCTGCGGCACCGCGGGCGGTGGCGGCACGGTCGTCCGCGGCGGAGGGGCCGGTGCGGCCTGCTGCTGCGCGTACGCCGGGCCGCCGTACTGCGTGGGCACGGCCGGGCGGGCGACGGCGGGTGGGGGACCGACGGCGGCGCGGCCAACGGAGCCCTGGCCGGGCGGCTGCTGCTGGGCCTGCTCGTCCTCGTACGGCCTGGGTTGGGTCATCGCGCGCCACCTCCGGTCGGGGCCGACGCGTACACCGCGGGGCCCTGCTCGCCGTCGAGTGGGAAGAGGTCGGCCTTGGCCTGCTCCGCCCCGCGCCGGATGGCCTGGCTGACCTGCGCGACCTGGTCGGCGGGGGCGGCCACGCGGACGAGGCCGCGAAGGTCCATCAGCCGCTTGTCGTCGTCGGGCGCCATGGTCAGCGAGAGGCTGGTCATCGAGGCCGGCATGGTCGTGAGCAGGTCGAGCAGCGCGGTGGCCTGGTCGACCGGGGGCCAGCCACGAATCCAGTACGACCGGTGGACGAGGCGGGACGAGTGCCACTCGGACCAGTCTTCGCGTGGCTGCACCGGCTCGGCGCTCGCCGTGGTCGGCGCCAGGTCGCACGAGCGCAGCAGCACCTCCAGCAGCTCGTCGGCGTCGAGGAGGCGGTGGCTCACGCCCACCCGCCGCAGTGACTTGGCCACGCGGCGGACCAGGGCGGCCACGACCGCGGGCGCGGTCTCGAGGTCGGCCTCACCGTCCGCGACGGCCTCCGCGAGGGTACGGGCGTCGAGCCGCACCGCGATCCACGTGCTCCGGTCGGCCGGCACCGGCACCGCGCCGAAGCGGGCCAGCAGCTGCCGGTAAGACTGGCCGGCCGCCGACGACGGGTGCATCTCCAGGCTGGGCGCGGGCACGGTCTGCGTGACCACCTGCAGCACCGCCCCGGGCTGGTCGGCCTCGGCGAGCGCGGCGGCCAGCGCCTCCAGCGGGATCGGGCCGGGGTCGTCGCGCATCGGGGCGCTGGAGGTGACGGCGGCCACCGCGTACCACCCGGCGTCGTCGCGGGCCACGCCCACGTGCGAGCCGTCGGCCACCGACACGTTTTCCACCACGAGGTCGGGCGCGAGGCGGCGCAGGGCGCCGAGGCGGGCATCGTCACCGAAAGGCGTGGCCGTCGAGCTCAGCCGCCGCCGCTTGTAGTTGCGCGTCATCACGCGCCGCTCAAGCCACCACCGGCCGTTGCGCCGGCCGAGCGTGACGAGCAGCAGCAGGATGCCGGCGATGGCCGCGCCCGCGATCAGCGCGATGATCTCGCTGGTGATGCTGGCCAGGACGCCGACCACCACCACCTCGGCGAGCAGCAGCTGGGTGATGTGCACCGGGCCGAGGTGGCCGGGTCGGCGACGGGGGATGAGGATCGCCGGCCCCGACGAGTCAGGCGACTCGGAGGCGACCCGCGCGACGGCGCGAACCTGGTGTGGCGACACGGTCTGCGGCGACACCGTCATGCCGTCAACTACCCCCGTCCTCGCTCGCCGCCCACGCGGGGCGGCGCTTTCTCAGCCGTGCACCTCACCATCATAGAAACCGATGTTCAGCGCGTCGCTCCCAGCAAGTCGTCGAGCACGAGGGTGCGCAGGTCGTCACGGCTCGGCATGCGCCCGAGCGCGCGCAGCCGGCCGGACTGCACCTTGCGCATTCCTTCGAGGAGCTTGCGCGCCTCACGCGCGTTGCCGAAGTTCTGGTCGCGCTCGATCTGCCCGAACCACTCCAGCAGCGCCTCGTCCAACCCCGCGCCCAGCAGGTAGTCGTCGTTGCGCGCGATCCGCCGCACGATCAGCACCAGCTCGTCGGGCGAGTAGTTTTCGAACTCCAGCGTCTTGGCGAATCGCGAGGCCAGACCGGCGTTGGCGTCCAGGAAGTTGGCCATGTCGTCCGTGTACCCCGCGACGATGACGGCCACCTGGTCGCGGTGGTCCTCCATCAGCTTCACCAGCGTGTCGATGGCCTCCTGGCCGAAGTCGGCGCTGGTGCCGGCGGAGCGGGAGAGCGTGTACGCCTCGTCGATGAAGAGCACGCCGCCGAGCGCCGACTCGAACGCGACGGTGGTCTTCTCGGCGGTGTGACCGATGTACTGGCCGACGAGGTCGCGGCGGGACACTTCCTTGAAGTCGCCGCCGGGAAGGACGCCGAGCGCCTTGAGCAGCTGGCCGTAGATGCGTGCGACGGTGGTCTTGCCGGTGCCGGGCGCGCCGGTGAAGACGAGGTGGTTGCTGGCGCCGCCGACCGCGAGGCCCGCGCTGCGCCGCCACTCGTTGACCTGGATCTCGTCGATGAGCGCGCGGACCTCCGCCTTGACGCCGCCGAGGCCGATCATCGAGTCGAGCTCGGCGAGCAGCTTTTCCACCTTGACGGTGTCCTGCTGGGCGAGGCCCTCGGTCGCGGTCGCGCCGACCTTGAACGTGCCCGCGGTGTCGTCGGCCACCCGGATTGTCGGCGTCGCGCCCTCTTCGACGTCGATGCCGGGCGCGGCGGTGCCCTCGACGCGCGTGCCCTCGACAAGCCCGCCGCAGCCGCGCCCGAACGCGATCCCCACGCCCGACGTGTCGTGCACCCAGCTGTCGGTGATCGTGGGTGAGCTCTGGTGCGCGACGGAGATGCCGGCGTCACCGGTGCCGGAGATGTCGCACCGCTCGATCGTGGGGCGACCGGCCTGGTACACGTAGATGCCGCGGTAGCCGCAGCCGGCGATCGTCGAGTTGCGGATCGTGGGGTTGGCGCCGAGCCGCACGATGATGCCGTCGTCCGAGATGCCGCGGACCTCACACTTGTCGATGACGCCGCCCGAGTCCTCGATGACGAACCCGTACTGCCCGCCGGTCACCTTGACGTCGGTGGCGGTCACCTGCCCGCCGTCCGTGACGGAGATGCCCGCGGCGTATCCGGCGCTCGCCTCGCACTTGGTGACGGTGAGGCGGGTGTTGGACGCGGTCACCGCCGGGTAGTCGGCGGCCTTGAGCACCAGGCCTTCGAGCGTGACGTCGGCGCGGGCGGCGGCGACGGCCGGGCCGCCCGCCTCACTGGCGTCGATCGTGACGGAGCCGGGGTCCTTGGCGGCGTTGATGGTGAGGCGGCGGCCCATGATGCGGATCGCCTCGGTGTACGTCCCCGGCTCGACGGAGATGACCGCACCATCAGCGGCAACCTCGAGCGCATCCTGAATTGTCGGATATGCCCCTGCGCGTTGCGAGGAAACCGTCAGTATGCGCGCCATGCTGTCCTCCCCGTACACCTTGGTTGGGGATCGTAGCGACTGCGCGCCGTCCGCTGAAGGCGAGGCTCAGCCCCGCCCGCCTTTACGCCGTGTATTTACGAGTCGGCCGGCTCCAGCGTCAGGGAAATGCTGTTGATGCAGAAGCGCTGGTCGGTCGGTGTCGCGTAGCCCTCGCCCTCGAAGACGTGGCCGAGGTGCGAGTCGCAGCGCGCACACCGCACCTCGGTGCGCACCATGCCGAGCGAGCTGTCGACGATGTAGCGCACGCGGTCTTCGGCCAGCGGCGTGAAGAACGACGGCCACCCGCAGTGCGAGTCGAACTTGGTGTCGCTGGAGAAGAGTTCCGCCCCGCACGCGCGGCAGCGGTAGACGCCCTTGGTCTTGGTGTCCACGTACTCCCCGGTCCAGGGCGCCTCGGTGCCGGCCTGGCGGAGCACGCGGTACTCGTCGGGCGAAAGGCGCACACGCCACTCGTCGTCGGTGGTGGGCACGGTCATTTCGTCAGCAGCCATGCCCCCACGGTACGACCGCGCGAGGGTGACCCGCCTCGCCCGTTGATTACCAACCGCTGACGGTGTCGTTGATCAGGCGTGGGGGACGGGTGTGCGCTGGTCAGCTTTCGGCCGACCTGGCGCCAGGCGATCGGGCAGGGACTGACCGCCGGCGTGGTCTGTGCGTTTGTCGTCCTCGCTGTCTCCTTTGTCACGCCGCCCCAACTCCGCGTCGCGATCCTCGTCGTGCCCCCGCTCGCGGTCGGGCTCGCCGGCGTCGCCGCCGGGCGCCGGTGCGCGACCGAGATCGACGACTACGGCATCCGCCGCACGATGCCGGCGCTGGCGGGTGTCGCCTCGTGGCGGCAGGTCGTGGACATCCGGCCGGAGCGCCGCCACCGCCGCACGGTGGTCGCCGTCTACCTCGACTCGGGCGAGACGCTGCGGCTCCCCGCGCCCTACGACGGGCTCTGGCTGGCCCGGGATCCCTTTTTCGAGCGCCGCCTCTTCATGCTCGTGCACCTGTGGGAGACCCATCGCGACTGGAGCGTGCACAGCTGACCTGCTCAAAAGCAGTATGGTCGCGACATGAGTCCGAAGGCGAGCGCCGTCGAGGTCGAGGTCGCCGGCCACAAGGTGCGACTGAGCAGTCCTGACAAGGTCTACTTTCCGCAGCGCGGCTACACAAAGCACGACCTGTTTTCGTACTACCTCGCGGTCGGCGACGGCATCGTGCGCGCCCTGCGCGACCGGCCCACGACCCTGCAGCGCTTTCCCGAGGGCATCGAAGGGGAAATGTTTTACCAGAAGCGGATCCCCACCCGCGGGGTGCCGCCGTGGGTGCAGACCGCGCGCATCACCTTTCCGAGCGGGCGGCCGGCCGACGAGCTGTGCCCGGCCGACCTCGCGCACGTGGCGTGGGCGGCCCAGCTCGGCACCGTGGTCTTTCACCCGTGGCCGGTGCGCAAGGACGACCCCGATCACCCGGACGAGCTGCGCATCGACCTGGACCCCTCCCCGGGCACCGACTTCGGCCACGCGGTCAAGGCCGCCGGCGTGCTCCGCGAGGTGCTCGAAGAGCTCGGCATCACCGGCTTTCCCAAGACCTCGGGAGGCCGGGGCGTGCACGTCTATGTGCGGATCCGCCAGGAGTGGGACTTCGTCGGCGTGCGCCGGGCCGTGATCGCGCTGGCCCGCGAGGTCGAACGTCGTCGCCCCGACCTCGTCACCACGTCGTGGTGGAAGGAGGAGCGGGGCGAACGCGTCTTCGTCGACTTCAACCAGATGGCCCGCGACCGCACGATCGCCTGCGCCTACTCCCTGCGCGCCAACGGCCGGGCCACCGTCTCCACGCCGGTCACCTGGGACGAGCTGCTCGAGGTCGAACCGGACGACTTCGACATCCGGACCGTGCCCGAACGCTTCGCGAAGATCGGCGACCCGCACGCGGCGATCGACGACGAGGCCTTTGACATCTCGCCGCTGCTGGAGTGGTCGGCCCGCGACGAACGCGACGGCCAGGGCGAGATGCCATATCCGCCAGACCACCCGAAGATGCCGGGCGAGCCGCCCCGCGTGCAGCCCAGCCGCAAGAACGCGGCGAACTGGGAGAGCGAGTAGCGGCGCCGTCCGCGTGACGGCCCTGTCTCTGGTCCCTCGGGCGGCCCCCGTGTCCGCCCGCGGCTGGCTCGTCGGTCGTGCCCGGTGTCTCGTCGGTCGTGCCCGGCGTGGTTGGCGCGTCGGTCGTGCCTGACATTGGTGGCGCGTCGTTCATACCGGGTGTGGCTGGCGGTCGGTCACGCCCGGGTGTGGCTGGGGCGTCGGCTATGCCGGGCGTGGCTGGCGCACGGACTCGCCTCCCACGCGCTGGCCCAGCCGGATGAGGCCGTGACCGGCGCGGGCGCGGAGCGAGCCACCGCGCGCGACCGCGGCGGCCCGGCGCGCATGTCGCGCCTCGTCCCGCAGCTCCTGGTCATATGCCTTGATCCACATTGAAGCGATCAGCGGGTGCATGGGTGTCCTCCCCGACACTAGTGAAGTATCTTTGATGGTGTCGTCTTGACGGTAGTAGGATGATGGTTACTAGTCAAGGCGGTTTGGAGGTGTCGTGGCGGACGGGGTTCCGGAGCAGCTGGCGTTGGTGGAGGCATTCGCCAACACCGTCGACGTCGAGGAGGGCACCGACGAGCTGACCTCTGTCGAGCGCTTCCGGCAGTGGCTGTCCGCACAGGGACGCGACGAGCCGGTCGCCCAGGCCGACCTCGACCTCGCCTGGCAGCTGCGGTCCGCGCTCCGCGTCGAGCTCGCCGCGCACGACACCGAGGCTCCCGTGGCGGGAGGCCAGGACTCGCGGGCCGAGCTCGACGAGCTCGCCGCGGGGCTGCCGCTGCGGGCCCGCTTCACCGCGGGCGGGGCGGGGCTGGCACCCACCGCGAGCGGCGTGCCGGGTCTGCTCGCCGAGATCGTGGCCGCGATGGTGCTAGCCGAGCGCGACGGCACCTGGACGCGCCTCAAGATCTGTCGCGAGGACACGTGCCGGTGGGCGTATTACGACCGGTCGAAGAACTCGTCGAAGTGCTGGTGCGGCGCTTCCTGCGGTAATCGCAACAAGACCCGCGCCTACCGCCAGCGACGGGTGGTCGGCAGCGCTCGGGCCTGATGACGGGCTCGGGCACGCCCACGGTGAGGCCGCCCGTCACCGCGCCGCCTGGGCGTGGTGCGGTCTGAGCGGGAGTGCGGTCCAAGCGTATGTGCGGACTCAGCGCAAGGCCGGTCCGAGCAGAACCAAACCGCCCTACAGCGCCAGCTTCATCCCCTCGTGCGACGCCGTAAAGCCGAGCGATCCATAAAAGCGGTGCGCATCCAGCCGGCGCTTGTCGGTCGTCAGCTGGACCAGCCGGCACCCGCGGGCCCGCGCCTGGTCGACCGCCCACTCGATCATTTGCCGCCCCAGGCCGCGGCCGCGCTGGTCGGCGCGGACGCGCACGGCCTCGATCTGCAGCCGTTCGGCGCCGCGACGGCTGAGCCCCGGGATGTACGTCAGCTGCATCGTGCCCACCACGTCGCCATCCCGGTCGGCGACGATCAGCGTGTTGCGCGGGTCCGCCTCGATCTGGTCGAACGCCGCCGCGTAGCCCGGGTCGTCCGCCGACTCCCGGGTGGCGCCCAGCGAGTCGTCGGTCAGCATGGCCAGGATCGCGGGCAGGTCGGCCCGGGCGGCGGTACGGAAGACAAGATCACCCACGCGAACCACCCTACGGCCTGACCCTGAGCCGAACCGACGATGGTTCGCAGTGATCGTGAGGCGGCATCATGATGCGCCATGAAGCTGCTGCTGCGGCCGTTTCGCCAGCTCTACCGCGCTCTGGTGTGGCTGGCCAACTCGCCGCGTACGCTCATGCTCGCCTATCTCGGCCTCATCGTCGTCAGCGGCGCCCTCTACAGCGCCACCGAAAACAAGGGTGTCGGTGACTCGCTGTGGTGGGCGGTCGTGACGGCATCCACCGTGGGCTACGGCGACACGTACCCCACGACCTGGGCCGGCCGCGTGCTGGCCGGCCTGCTGATCTCCACGATGGTGCTGCTGGTCATTCCGCTGATCACCGCGCATTTCGCCAGCAAGCTCATCGTCGACACGGACGCGTTCCGGCACGAGGAGCAGGAGGAGCTCAAGCAGAACCTCCGCGCGGTACGGGCGATGCTCGAACAGCTCACCCAGGGCAGCGCTTCCCCGCCGGGGGCGCCTCCAGATCGATGAGGTACCGGTCGACCGCCTGCGTCACGCACTCGGTCTGCGGGTACGCCGTGTGCCCCTCGCCCTCCCACGTCAGCACCACACCCACACCCAGCATGCCGGCGAGCTCGGCGGTCTGCTCGTACGGCGTCGCCGGGTCGCCCGTCGTGCCCACGACCAGGATCGGCGGCGCACCCTTCGCCTCGCCGGTGGGGTAGGGGTCACGCTCACCCGGCCAGTACGCGCACGGCAGCATGCCCACCGCGAGCGGCGCGCCGAAGAGCGGGTACTTGGCCCGCCACTGCGACTGGTACGAGCGGATCTGCGCGAGCGTCGGCTTGACCGTCGAGTCGGCGCAGTTGACCGCGAGGTTGGCGTCGAAGAGGTTCGAGTAGTGGCCGTTGCCGTCCCGCGTGGCGTACTCGTCGGCCAGCTCGAAGACCGCCGCCGGGTCGCCGCCCTGCAGGTCGTCGATCGCGGTGGCCAGCTCCTGCCAGCCCTGCTCGGTGTAGAGCGACGAGATGACCGCGTAGAAGACCCAGCCCGCCGTCGCCTCGCGGCCGTCGCTGCCGCGTACCGGCGAGACCCTCGCCTTTTCCAATGCGTCCGTGACCGCCCCGCGGGCGTCCGGCCCGATCGGGCAGCGGCCGCTGGTCTGCGCGCACCAGTTCGAAAAGTTGGTGAACGCCCGCTCGAAGCCCTTCGCCTGGCTCTCGGAGCCGGCGACGATGTCCTGCCCGGGGTCGACCGCACCGTCGAGCACGAGCGCGCGGATCTTGTTGGGGAACAGCTGGGCGTACGTGGCGCCGAGCAGCGTGCCGTACGAGTACCCCAGGTAGGTCAGCTTTTCGTCGCCCACCGCCGCGCGCACCGCGTCCATGTCGCGGGCCGCCTGCTCGGTGGAGAAGAGCGTGAGCCGGTCGCCGTACTTGGCGCCGCACCCGTCGCCGACCCGCTTGTTGATGGCCACGACCTCGTCGAACTCGGCCTGCGTGTCCGGGTCCGGATCGGAGCCGAAGGTCGCGTCGAGGTCGGCGTCGGAGATGCACTCGACCGGCGACGAGCGGGAGACGCCGCGCGGGTCGAAGCCCACGATGTCGAAGCGGTCGGTGATCTCCTCGGGCAGCCCGCCGAAAGCGGCGCCGAACGACAGGTACACCGCCGTGTCGATGCCCGAGGCGCCCGGACCGCCCGGGTTGACCAACAGCGAGCCGATCCGGTCGCCCTGCTGGGTGGAGCGGGCGCGTATCAGCGCGATCTCGAACGTGCCGCTGCCGCCGGGGTTGGCCCAGTCCTGCGGGACGGCGATGCTCGCGCACTCGTACCGCATTCCGGGCGCGGTGCGGCCCACGAGGTCCTCCGGCACGTCCGGGCAGGGCCGCCAGGTCGCGGCGTCGCCCGAGGCGGCGGGACCGGGTGGCGACGGGTCCCGCTCGCCGGCGCCCTCGGTGTTCGGGGCGTACACCGGGAGCGCGCAGCCGGCGGCCAGGAGGGCACCTGCGACAAGACCGGTCAAAACCCGGCGTTGGGTGCGAGCCACCCGGCTAGGCTACCCGCCCGCCGCCAAGCACCTCGTCTACGTCGAAGCGCACGGGCCGCTCGAGTTGCTCGTACGTGCACGACTCCGGCTCCCGGTCCGGCCGCCACCGCTGGAAGTGGGCGGTGTGGCGGAAGCGGTCGCCCTCCATCGCCTCGTACGCCACCTCGACCACCAGCTCCGGCCGCAACGGCTCCCAGTCGAGGTTGCGCCCGCCGGTCCACCGGCTCACCGCGCCCGGCACGCGCTGCGCCTCGCTCGGCTCGAGCCACGGGTGCGAAGGCGCGTCCCGGTACGGCGCCAGCTCCTCCAGAAGCTCCGCGCGGCGGGCCATCGGAAACGACGCCGATACGCCGACATGGTGCAGGAGACCGCCGTCGTAGAGCCCGAGCAGCAGTGAGCCCACCACCGGCCCGGACTTGTGCCACCGGAAGCCGGCCACCACCACGTCCGCGGTGCGCGCGTGCTTGACCTTGTACATGAGCCGCTTGCCCGGCTCGTAGGGCACGTCGGCCGGCTTGGCGATCACACCGTCGAGCCCCGCGCCCTCGAACACCTCGAACCACCGCCGCGCGGTCGCGACGTCCGCCGTGGTCGGCGTGAGATGGACCGGTGCGACAACGTCCTTCAAGGCGGCTTCGAGGGTGCTACGGCGTTCCGCGTACGGCCGATCGACCAGCGCGCGGTCGTCGAGCGCCAGCAGGTCGAACGCGACGAACGAGGCGGGCGTCTTCTCGGCCAGCATCGCCACGCGGGACGCGGCCGGGTGGATGCGCTGCCCGAGCAGCTCGAAGTCGAGCCGCGGCCCGCCCTCGCCGCCGCGCCGGATGACGATCACCTCGCCGTCGACCACCGAGCGGGGCGGCAGCTGCGCGCGGGCCTGCGCGACGACCTCCGGGAAGTACCGCGTGAGCGTCTTTCCGCCGCGGCTGGCCAGCTCCACCTCGTCGCCGTCGCGGAAGATGATGCAGCGGAAGCCGTCCCACTTCGGCTCGTACGTCATACCCTCGGCGGTCGGCAGCTCGGCAACGCTCTTGGCGAGCATCGGCTCGACCGGCGGGTTGATCGGGAGATCCACGAGACCACCATATTCAGTAGACCGCCAGCGCATAGGCCGTGAAGCCCGCCGCGGCCACTCCGGCGAGCACGCGGTGCGCCGACGTGAGCCGCTCCAGCCGCCCGGCGAGCGCCACGAGGCCGACCAGCACGAGCCCCAGCAGCGGCAGCCACACGAGCCGCGCGCCGACCCAGGTGGCGGTGTCCGGCCGCGTGGTGAGGCCGGCGACGCCACCGAGCTGTTGAGCGCCGAGCGACATCAGCACGACGGCGGTCAGGTGCCAGCAGAAAATGGCAAGCGCGTACAGGTTGACGGTCGCCACCGCCGCCCACAGCGCCGGCCGCCGCCGCAGCAGCCCGTCCAGCCGGTCGCGGACCAGCAGCGCGGCGCCCGCCTGCACGGCGGCGAGCGCGGGCACGAGCAGCGACGGCGGGCTGGAGTTCGAGCGTGCCGCGCCGGGCACGCCGACCATGCTGGCGGGGTAGTCGAGCGCTCCGACGAGCACGGCGAAGAGGGCGGCGCCGCCGGCCACCAGCCACGCCGCCGCCCGCCGGCCCAACCGGCCGCGGGCCCAGGCCACACCGAGCTGGTACATGAACAGCCACGCCGGCAGCACAGTCAGGAATCCCACCCAGCCGGGCGCTCCAGCCGCCCACGGCCCGTACCGGATCAGGTCGACGGCGGCCACCGCGGCGAGGAAGGGAAGCGCGGCCCAGGCACCCAGGCGGTCGTCCAGCCGCATCGCGAACGGGGTGAGCGCCGTGACCGCCGCGTAGACCGCGATGAACCACAGCGGCTGTACGAACAGGACGGTCCACGTGCGCAGCGTCCCTCCCGCGACGCCGGCGAGGGACGCGGCGGGCAGCGCGGCGGCCAGGGCCACCGTGGCGGCGAGGACGGGCGTGAGGAGGCGGGCCATGCGGCGGCGCACCCACGCGCCGGTGTCGGGACCGTGCCGCTCCAAGGATTTCGCCGCGGCGAACCCGCCGACGAGGAAGAAGAGGCCCAGTGTCTCGAACAGCCAGCTCGCCGGCGCGAAGCCGCCCAGGTACCGCAGCGGGCTGTCGATCCGCAGACTGCCGTCGGACCGCACGGTGAGCGCGGTGACCAGCCAATGCCCACCGACCACGCCGAGGATGGCGGCGGCGCGCAACCCGTCGATCGCGCGGTCCCGGGTGTCCGGTGTGGCCTGCGCGATCCGGAGGCTGTACCCCCGGGCGGCGGAGCGGGTGAGGCCCAACATGGCCCGACGGTAGGCCCGCGGCGCGAACCGCGGGATCCACCGCCGGGCTCAACCCACGTGGTGCCCCGTACCTAGACGCTGACCTTTTCCCGCTCGGCGGTCTCGGCGGCCGCGGCCGGGGTGGTGTTGCGGCGGCTGCGCAGGATCAGCCAGCCGCCGAGCGCGCCGAGTCCGAGGCCGGCGAGCAGGCCGGCGGCGAGGATGCCGTACGAGGAACCGCCGTCGGCCGGCGTCTGTGCCACGGCCGCGGGCGGTGCCGCCTGCTGCTGCTGGCCGCCGCCGTGGTGGCCGCTGCCACCCGGGGCCGCCTGTCCCACAAGCTTGACGACCGGGGCCGGGTGAGCGCCGCCGGCCGGGTCGGCCCAGCGGACCACGGTGCCGTCCGAGTACGTCTGCACGATCGTGAACGCGAGCGCGTCGCCCTCCGTCGGCATCGGTCCCATGGAGACGATGAGCTCGATCGGGGTGGTGGACGTGGGCTTGGTGTCGACCCGGGTCCAGGTGATCGACGCGGTGGTCTCGTTGACCGGCATGCCGTGCAGGCCCGCGACCGCCTTGTCCAGCGTGCGGGTCTCGGTCGCCGGCGCCCAGCCGTCCTGGGACATCGGGTAGATCTCGCCGATCGGGTTGTCCACCGGTGCGATCAGCTGGACCTTGGCGGTGTGCGCGCCGGGCCGGTCCTCGGTCAGCCGGAACGTCACCTTGGCGCCGTCACCTCGCGTGGCCTCCGACGGGTTCGCGGAAACGTCGGCCGAGGCGGGCGACGCGATCGCGAGGGCACCGAAGACCGCGGTGCCGAGCGCCACGACTGCCGTACGCCGGTAGCGGAACATTGGACGGCTCCTTACGTTTGTTGCTCTTCCCGACTGTCCCTTATGGAGCGAAGGGGGCACCGGCCTGGCTGGCCCGTGCCCCCTCGGTGTCACATGTGGCTCGCTGTCGCTATCGGACGGTGACCCGGACCGCGTCGAAGGCGGGGACCTGGTTGGCCCGCTGCATCATCGGGATGCGGTGCGAGGCGTCGCCGGCCCAGGAGGCGCACTGGAAGGTGCCCCGGTTGGGCAGGCCCGGCACGCGGATCTCGATGACGTCCGGCTGCGCGCTGCCGCCGTTGTCTTCGGTGGCGACGAAGAACGCGGGGGCCGGCGCGGGGTCGGGTGCCACGCGGGTGCTGTTGAGCTGGCGGCACGCGCTGTGGAAGTGGCCGCGGACCAGGTTCTGGGCGTTGAGGATCGACATGTCGACGTAGTAGCCACCCCGGCCGGCCGGCAGGAACCGGTCACGGATGAGGTTGCGGGTGCTGACCCGGATCGTGAACGGCTCGTTGACGGCGACGCTGCGCGGTGCGCTGACGATCAGCAGGGTGGGGTTCTGGTCGGCGTTCGCGACCTCGCCCATCTGGGTGTCCACGCAGCGGTTGCCGTTCTGGAAGCCGTCGTGGATCTCCAGGTTGTTGCCCTCGGAGCACTCGTCCGGGCCGAACTCCAGCGGCGGCTGCGGAGCCGTGGTCGACGGCGCGCTGGTCGCCGGCTGGTTCGGAGCGCCGGACGCGTTCGTGCTGGGCGTGGGGCTCGCCGGCGTCGTCGTGCACGCCTGCCCGTCACCCCAGTAGTTGCGGACCGTGCGGCCGTTCTGCCGAGTCTCGGTGACGTTCGCCTGGCCGGCCGGCGCGGTGCCGTCCGGTGCGGGGCGACACTGGGTCGCCGGGGCACGCCCGCCACGGTTGCGCCGGTCACCCGCGTTGGAGACCTGAGTCACGGTGATGATGCCGCCGAACACCACAAGCGTCGCAAGCACGGCAATGATGCGCTTGTTTCGCCCGCTGGTCGATCTGCGCCGTTGTGCCGACCTGTACATGTGGGGATACCTTCTCCTTCTCCTTGAGGGCGGCGCGGTGGGCAGGCGTCGTCCCGTGAGGGGTTTCCTCTAGCACGTTCGTCCGGTGCGGGTGCCGAATACACGTCCGAACTTCCATACGCGACGAGTTCGCACCACGTCTATCCGCGTAGCAAACCTAAAAGTGGCCGTCGATTAGTGTCAAGCCACGAAGAAGGAATTAAGGTTGGGCGGCTTTCCTTAAAGGAGATTTATGGAAGGCGCCTGAACGCGGATGTATCCCCCGTTCGGATGATGTAGGGGGTTCAACGATCTTGGGACTTTTTTCGAAATCCCTGGTCAGGACCGTGAGCTGCGGTGAAGTCGCCCCGTCGCCAGCCGCTGACTGAGCGTGGCCGGCAGTGCCGTCAAAAACGCGCGAAAGAACGGATCGGCATCCGCGGACCAAATCGTGGCGCCGCAATTCCCGCACTTTCCAAGAGTACGCACACACGGCCCCTATGTCCCGTGAAGGGCGCCAGGAGTTCTAACATCCGGGCATCGTCGCCGCGCGCTTCTCGGGCCAGCGCCCAGGCCACCGTGTTGGGAATGTGGAAATCGCCGACACTGACCGCGTCGGCGTCGCCGAAGACGGTGCGGACGACCTCAGCGGCGGTCCACGGCCCGATGCCCACGATGGCCGTCATCCGCCGCGTCGCCTCGGCGCTGGTGGTGCACCGTTCCAGCCGGGACGCCTCCGCCGCGGCCCGGCGCAGCGTGTCGGCCCGCCGCTGCTCGACGCCGAAGGGGTGGAACACCCAGTACGGCGCGGCCGCGATGGCCTCGGCCTCCGGGGGCAGGAAAAGCCGCTCGACCGGGCCGGGCGCGGGCTCGCCGAAATGACGGGCGGTCGCCGCGTACGCACGGTACGCCTCCTTGCCGGTGACCTTCTGCTCGAAGATCGCGCGCAGCAGGCGGGGGAAGAGGCGGCGGGTGGCCGGAAACCGCAGGCCGCGGTGGACGCGGGCGAGCTGGGCGACGAGGGGGTGAGCGGCGGCGAGCTCGGCGAACCCGGTGAGGTCGTCCTCCAGGCCGGCAATCGCGGGGGACCGGTCGACAAGCCAGGCGGCACCCGGCCCGTGGCCGGTCGCGACGACGGACGCGCCGTCACGGCGCAGGGAAAGGGATCCGGGGCCGTCGGGGGTGCGGCTGGCGTACCAGAATGTGCCGTCCACGAAGCGGGCGCAGGGGTCGTGCCGGCCCATCGCGAGCATCCCGACCGAGCCGGCCAGGTGGTACCCCTCGGGTGGATCGAGGACCCTCTGCACGGCCACACTCTAGACGGCAGGGTTAAGGTGTTGAAGAACGGCGAGCGCCGGGACACGGACGGGGTGTCCCGGCGCTGCCCTTTCCGGCATCGCTGCGCAGGCCCGGTGGCCGTACCCTGACCACTCCCTTCGCGCTGGGTTTTGTCCGGGCCTTTCCCTTGGGGCGCCAGTTTGGGGGAACTGATCGCCACCGCCCACTGGCTGGTTGCGCGACCTGCGTGGATGTCGTGGGCTCTCCGACACGACATCCACGGGCCGAGGGCGGGTGCGCTGCGCCCGGAAAGCTTTTACCTACCTGAGCGGAACAGTCGGAACGTCGTCGCGCCGCCGGCTATCAGAGCCGCGAGCAGGACCACCCAGATGACCGCGGGATCGACGCCGCCGATCTGGGCGCGTGCCTCGGCGCCGCTCAGGATGCCGCTACCGGCGGCCTGGTTGGCCTGCGGCGGCTCGGGGGGAAGGGGCAGCTCCGAGTACTTCACCAGGCCGGTGCTCTCCAGCAGGGTCAGGTGGGTGAGCACGAAGCCGTTGGCGTCCTGAGCCAGCTTGCGCACGACGTCGTTTCGGGTGCCGGTGCGGACACCGGCGATGACCGGGAAGACCTTGCCGTGCGCCGCCCGCAGCCGGTCGACGAAGATCTGGTCGAAGTCGGCGCCGGCCTTCGCTTCCTCCATCTCGGCCAGCCACTTCTGCTGGTCCGAGTTGGGCTCGTCGGGAAGCCGGTAGTTCAGCTTGTTGGCCGCGTCCACCACGAGGCGGTCCAACTGGGAGTGCTGCTTGGAGATCTCAGCACCCACCTGGCGGACGCGGACCCGACCGCCCTTTTCGGCGGCCATGTTGCCGGCGGGCATCTCCCAGAGACCGGCGAGCCGCACGGCCGACAGCAGGTTTTTGTCGGCGGCGGTGAGGGGCGTGTCCGGCGCGGCCTGTGCGGCGGCCATCGGCATCGCGAATGTGGCGAGCGTGCCGATGGCGAGGCCGGCAAGGACGGCTGCCGCCCGGCGCGATCCGGGTGCCGCAAGTCGTCCCGAGAACATCTTCAACCTCCCACGTAGAAGCTGCGAGAAACGCTATGGCGAGTGCAGGGAATCGTCAATCTGGAACAGCTGGAAATAGGGAAGTCTTACGTGACATTTAAAGCGAACTTATGGCGTCCAGGTTCATCGGCGCGCCATCGTACTTTCGGACGATGCCGGCGGTTCGAAGACACCGTCATTTGGGGCTGGAAACGCCGGCGGCCGGCCACGCCTCAGGGACTGTGACCGGCCGCCGGGTTTCGTGCGGGTTGGGTACGTCAGTAGTCGTAGCCCGTGTCGCCGCTCTCCTTGTCGTCGCCGGCGGCGGCGTCATCGGCCGGCGGCTCGACCGGCTTGGGGGTGTTGGTCGGCAGGCATGTGACGTTGCGCTGGCCGGCCGGGGTCACGACGAACCACGTGCCGCCGACGGCCTGGCCCTTCCACTGGCCCGGCTTCTTGTCACCGATATACCGGTAGACGGCCCAGTTGCCGATCGTCAGCTGCTTGGTGCCGTCGGCGCGGGTGATCACGCCAACCTTGCTCTCGTCGATGCCGGAGAGCTCGGGCTTGCCGTCCTCGGTGTACGCCGGCGGCCAGACCTTCGCGCACTTGCCTTCGCAGTTGCTGGCCGGCGGGTTGGCCGTGTCCTTGTCGAAGCGGTACAGCACCCAGCCGTCCTGGTCGACGACGACCTGACCCATCCGGGGCAGGGTCTTCGCGGTCAGCTTGGTCGTGATCGGGACGTCCTTCTTGGGCGCGTCGCCCGTGTCCTCGGTGGCCTCTTCGCTGGCATCGGGCGCGGGCGTGGGGGTCGCCTCCGCCGCCGCAGCCGCTTCGTTGGCCACCGAGACCTGGTCGTCGTTCTGGTTGTAACCAGCCGGAGCACAACCTTGCAGGGCGAGCGCGGCCCCTGCCAGAGCGCCTGCCAAGAGAGCGGTTCGCTTTCCCGGTATCACTTGCCCTCCCTGATACATGTCCACTTGGGCCTTGTCGCCGGTTAGTACGTAGGGAGGGGCAGAAAAGATGAACTATCGACTGTAAACAATTTCACGGCCGGCCCTTGAACCAGGGCCTGGCGGCGTGCGTGTGCATGTATGCAAGCGGTGTGCATCCAACAGATCTTTAAGAGAAGTTAAAAGGGTGCCGCCGTTTTCCGGCGGCACCCTTCACAATTCTTAGCTCTGTCTTAGACCGGCACCTCGACGAGTGACTCGACGATGCCGTCCTTGCCCACCTGCTGCACCTGGACGCGGTCGATCTCGTTGCGCGGCGTCGCCGTGCTGGTCTGCAGCAGCAGCGGCTCCGGCTCCTCCTTGGTGCCGTAACCGGCCGGCGGAACCGACCAGGTGTTGAGCACCTCCTTGGTGCCGTCTTCGCGCAGCACCGTGAGCCGGCATTGGCGCGGGCCGGTGAGCTTCGTCAGCTGGAACGAGATCTGGGTGCCCCAGGTCTTCGTCTCCAGCACGAGCCGGGCCTCGACGCCGGTCTGGATGTCGGTGGCGGAGAACGGCTCGCCGTCTTCGCTCAGCTCGGGACCGCCGATGCCCGGCCCGCCCGAACCGCTGGGATTGGCGGGCGCGCTGGCCGGCGGGGTGGTGCCCCCGGCGACCACGTCGGTGGGAGAGCCACCGTCGCCGAACAGGCGGCCGCCGGCCACGAGCGAGACGCCGGTGGTGGTCGCCAGCACGACGACCGCGGCCGCGGCGGCCAGCCACTGCCGGCTGCGAACCTTGCGCCGGTGCGCGCCGACCTCGACGATCATGCGGTCGAGCAGGCGCCCGTCGGAGCGGGACTGCTCGGCGGTGATGAGGCTCTCGCCGTCGACCTCGGACAGCAGGTTGACCACGGGCAGCATGGACTCGAGCTCGCCGGCGCAGGCCCAACAGCCGGCCAGGTGCTCCTCGAACCGCTCGGACTCCTGCGGGTCGAGCACGCCCAGCGCGTACGCCGCGACATCCCAGTGGGCCGCCCGGCTCATCCGGTCACGCCCCGCTGCTGAAGCGCGCTACGCAATGCACGCAGCGCATAGTAGACCCGTGACTTGGCCGTCCCCAACGGCAGGCCCAGCGTCTCCGCCGCCTCCGGCACCGTCTTCCCCCGAAAATACGTCTCCAGGATGATCTCCCG
This sequence comes from Phytohabitans houttuyneae, assembly GCF_011764425.1. NCBI lineage: Bacteria > Bacillati > Actinomycetota > Actinomycetes > Micromonosporales > Micromonosporaceae > Phytohabitans > Phytohabitans houttuyneae. The sequence goes on along the minus strand of NZ_BLPF01000001.1, from coordinate 1,949,730 downwards.
GTGTGGCTGGCTCAGAGTACGCAGCGCGTCGGTCACCGTCATCAGCCGGAGGACCCGATCGGTCTCGTCCGGCTCGGAGAAGTTTTCCAGGTCCCGCCCGTACGTCTCCGGGGGGCGCGCGTTTTCGCTGCGGTGGTCGTCGATCGCGATCCGGCGGGCCACCGTGACAAGCCACGGGCGCAGGGACGACTGACCCTGCGCGCCGAGGCGGTGCGCGTTGCGCCAGGCACGCAGCAGCGTCTCCTGCACGATGTCTTCGGCGCGCTGCCGGTCGCCGCCGGTCAGCCGCAGCACGAACATCAGGAGCGGGCCGGCGTGCTCCTCGTACAGCTCCCGAACCAGAGCGTCGTCGTGGTTGGGGGTCGATGACCCGGCTTGGTGGCGCCCGGGGGCGGGTCGTGGCGTCACGCGCTCATCATGGCGTGCGGCCGGGCCTCCGTCGATAGCCTGCCACCGATTCGCCGAACGCTGGGGTGGCACAGCCGAAACCCGGTCCCTCGCGCGGCTACCGCGCCACTCCGCGGCTACCGCATACATAGGCTGTCCAGCGGCGTGACCATCCGACCTCCATGCGTCGCAGGGTCCGAGACACCCGGACCATGCTTGAGTACGGGTCACGGCCGCGCACGGATCAATGTCGCCAGAAACTCGCCGGCGGTGGGTTGGACGGCTGAGCTGACGCGTCGTCGACCACCTGTGCACCGTGGGTGAAGCGGTCGAGCTCGCCGTCGTACACCACGCGGCCGGGAAACCAGTCGCCCGCCACCCGCCGGGACAGCGCCGGGATGGGCGGCTCCACGTGGCCGGCGACCACGACGAGGTTGCCGTACCGCCGGCCGCGCAGCACCGTCGAGTCGGCCATCAGGCAGGCATGCGCCAGCACCGCCCGGATCGTGGCGACCTGCCCTTTCGCGTACGCCAGCGGCGGCCCGTCGGCGACGTTGACGAGGTACATCCCGTCCGGCGCGAGCACCCGCGCCACCTGCCCCGCGAACTCGACCGACGCGAGGTGGGCCGGCGTGCGCGCGCCCGCGAAGACGTCCGCCACCACAAGGTCGTACGACGCGTCACGGCTCGACTCCAGCGCGGCGCGCGCGTCGGCCACCCGCACCCGCAGGCGCGGATCCTTCGGCCAGGGCAGCTCCCGCCGCACGAACTCGACCAGCGCGCCGTCCACCTCCACGACCCGCTGCGCCGAGCCGGGCCGCGTGCTCGCCACGTAGCGGGGCAGGCTGAGCGCCCCGCCGCCCAGGTGCAGCACCCGCAGCGGCCGCTTCGGGGGCGCGGCCAGGTCGACCGCGATCGCCATCCGCCGCATGTACTCGAAGTCGAGGTAGGTGGGATCGTCCAGGTCGACGTAAGACTGCGGGGCGCCGTCGAGCACCAGCGTGAACGCCCGCGCCCGGTCGGGGTCGGGGACCAGCTCCGCGTGGCCGGTGTCGACCCGCGCGGACACCCGGTCCGCCGCCCTCCGCCCACCTGCCATCAGAGCAGTATGGCGCCCGGTCCGTCCGAGCTACCGCGTTGGCTACGCGGACAGCAGCGCGACGGGATCCAGATCGAGGGGGAACGGCTCGGCCGACCGCAGCGGCTCGCCGTCCATTGCCACATCCTCCCGGACCGTCGCGCACGGTGACCGATTGGTGCAAGCTGCCCAGCGCGTCAAGCGAGACGGGCGGTCGCCAGGGTCAACGCGCGGTGGAGCAGGCGGGCGTCGCCGAGCAGGCCGCGCAGGCGGCGCTCAAGGCCGGCGATGGGTATGAGGTTTTGCGGCGCCCGCGGGTCCTTGTACGGGGTCGACGCGAACCGGGGGAGTGTGACCAGCGACAGGTTGGCCAGCTCGACCGCGTACTCGACGGGCAGATCGGGGGCGCACTCGACGCGGACCATGCCCGACCAGGGCGCGCCGTTGCCGCCCGGCAGCCGCAGGTACCACGACCAGCAGCCCCACGCCGTGCCCTGCTTGAAGATCGGTGAGCGCTGCCCGGTGGTCAGGGACGTGACGACGGGCGTGAGACCGGGCGGCAGGTACTGGCTTTGTTGGGTCTTGATGTAGCCGATCGTGCGGGGCAGGTGCCGCCGGCCGCGCAGTGGGCCGTCGACCACCAACAGGTCGCCGTCGGTCCGGGCGGCACCGGAGATCTCGACCTCGAGCGCGGTGAGTGGCGCCTGCACCGAGGCCTGGAGCTTGCGCAGCTCGCCAGAACCCTCGACCTTGTGCACGGCATATCGGACTTGCCCGGCGATAACGTCCTCGACCGAGGGACTCGCGGTGAAGAGTGCCCGGGCCACCCGCGCCCCCGCCAGCTCGGCGGCACCCTGAGCGAGGTCGCACCGCACCACACCAGCGGCGAAGGACGCCGCGAGTCCGGGGAACGAAGCGCCGTCGTCCTCCTCAGTGGACAATGTGCCGTCCACCCGCTGCACGCCGTCGACGAGCAGCACCACGTCGGGCGCTCGAACCCCGTCGGGTGCCACGATCGGGTGCCAGGACTCGGGCTCCACCTCGTGGTGCGTCTCGACCTCGGCTGTGCTGGGTGCCGTCGGCCCGTCCGCACCCTCGAAGGACGCGCCATACGACGCCGCCCACGTGTCCATGTAAAGCCGGGTCACAGGGCCTCCGGGTTCGTTCGCTCGTGCGGCGCTGAAGGCGACGTCTTCCTCCGCCACCCCGAAACCCCGACTCCGTCGGCGGGGCGGCTCCGTCCAGACGCCGCCGCGCCAACTCGCTCACTCACAGGCCGGCCCGTTCCACGCGCGCGGTGCGGGCGTCCTTGCGCACCTCGAAGCGGACCGGCACACGCTCGGCCAGCGACGGCACGTGCGTCACCACGCCGACCATGCGGTCGCCGCGGGCGGCGAGCCCTTCGAGCGTGGCGGCCACGGTGTCGAGCGTGGCCGCGTCGAGCGTGCCGAAGCCCTCGTCCAGCACGATCGACTCCAGGCTGGCCGACGTGGTGGAAAGGCCGGCGAGCTGCTCGGACAGGGCCAGCGCGAGGGCCAGCGACGCCTGGAACGTCTCGCCGCCGGACAGCGTGCGCACGCCCCGGCGCAGCCCGGCGTCGTGGTGGTCGACCACGTAGAACTCGCCCTTGTCGTGCACCAGCTCGTACTGCCCGGCGGACAGCTCGCGCAGGATCCGCGAGGCACCGTCGACGAGCAGGTCGAGCGCCTCCTCCAGCAGCCACCGCTCGAAGTTGTTGGCCCGCAGGTGGCCGGCGAGGGTCTTGGCCACGTTGCCGTCGCGCTCGTGGGTGACGCGCTGCTCACGCAGCCGTTCGGCCTGGTCGCGGCGCTCGACGATGCGCTGGTGGGCACCCTCGGCGCGGGCCACCGCGACGGCGACGGCCCGGCTGGCGCCCGCCCCGTCCAGGCCGGAGTCGGGGACGGGCAGCTCGGCGGAGGTGAAGAGCGCCGCCAACCGCTCCTGGATGTCCTTGACCGCCGCGCGTGCGGCCTCGAGGCGGGTGACCGCGTCGGCGCGCTGACCGGACCGCTCGGCCGCCTGCGCGGCGGCCCACTCCGCCAGGGTGGTCCAGGCGGCGACAAGGTCGTCCCGGTCGGCGGTCGGCGGGCCCAGCCGCCCGACCGCGTCGCGCGCCTTGTCGAAGCGCCGCCACGCCGCCCTCAGGCGCTCGTCGGCCGCGTCGGCGCCGGTCTGCGCCCGTCGCTGTGCCTCCCGCGCGGCCCGCACCGCGCCGGCGGCGTCGTCGAGCCGCCCCTGCAGCGCCGCGCGCGCCTCGAGCTCGCGGCCGAGCGTGGCCGGCCCGGGGGAGTCGGTGAGCCGCTCGGCAAGCTCGGCCAGGCGGGCGGTGAGCTGGTCGTGCTGCGCCCGCGCCCGCTCCAGCACCCGGTCGAGCTCGCGCAACGCCTTGTCGCGCTCGGCCACGAGCTGGGTGGCCGCGTCGGCCTCCTTGCGGGCGACCTTGCCGGCCGCCTCCGCGGCCGCGACCGCCGGCGCCGCGACATCCGGCACCGCCGTCACCTTCTGCGCGCAGACCGGGCAGGGCTCACCAGCCACCAGGTGTACGCGCAGCGCGGCGGCCCGGTCGGCGGCCTGCGCGTCCTGGTACGCCCGGCGCGCCTCCTCCAGCCGCTCGCCGGCGAGCGTGGCGTCGGCACTCGCCTTGTCGAGCGCCTTGGCCGCGACACCGTGCTCCTTCTTGGCCGCCTTGACCGCCTCGGCCAGCGTCCGCACCTGGCCGGTCAGCTTGTCGTGCTCGGCGTGCGCCTCCAGCAGCAGGCGGAGCGCGGCGACGTCCGGCGCGCCGGCGAGCTGCCCGCGCACCTTTTCCTCGCGCTCCTCGGCGACCGCGACGGCGGCGGCCGCGTCGGCGGCGGCCGCGCGCGCGGTGGCGACCGCCTCGGCCACGGCGGCGTGGTCGGCCGGCGGCCGGATGGCGGCGAGGGCGTCGATCTCGCCGCCCAGCTCCTTGAGCGCCGCGGCCGCGCTGTCGGCACCCTGCTCGGCCTCGCGCAGCGCGGGCACGTCCGCCTCGACCGCGGTGGCCAGCTCGCGCATCGCGGTGACCCGCGCGGCTGCCGCGTCCAGCGACTCGTCGTCGGCGTCGGAGAGGTCGTCCAGCAGCTGGTCGACGGCGGCGAGCTGGGCGTCCGCCTGCATGGCGCGGGCCGACGCCTTTTTCTGGATCGCCTCGTACACGTGCAGGCCGAGCAGGTTGACCAGGATCTCCTGGCGGGCGGCGGGCTTGGCGTGCAGGAAGTCGGCGAACTGCCCCTGCGGCAGCACCACGCAGCTGGTGAACTGCTCGTACGGCAGGCCGACCGCCTCCAGCACCGCGGCGTCCATCTCGCCGGGGGTACCGGCAAGCACCTCGCCGAGGTCTTCCGGGGTGAGCCCGGCGTCGAGCTTGGCCGGGTCGAAGCCGCGCGGCATGAGCTGCAGGCCCGCGCCGCCGGTGGAGACGCGGCCCTTGCCGTCGCGGCGCACCACGCGGGTCGCCACGTACCGCGCGCCGGCCGACTCGAACACCAGCCGCACGCGCGCCTCGGTCGCGGACGGGGCGAGCGCGTTGACGATGCCGCGGCTGCTCGCCCAGCGGGGCACCTGCCCGTACAGCGCGAAGCAGATCGCGTCGAGCACAGTGGACTTGCCCGACCCGGTGGGACCGACGAGCGCGAAGAAGTCGGCGTCGGTGAAGTCGACGGTGGTCTCCTCACGGAAGACCGTGAACCCTGCCATGTCCAGCCGCAGCGGTCTCACGCCCCGCCCACCTCCTCGTACAAGGTGTCGAACAGCTCCTGCACGCCCTCGTCGACGTGGCCCCGGCTCTCCAGGTAGTCGGCGAACAGGTCGCGCGGCGAGCGGCCGGCGCGCTCGGCGCGGGCGCTGGCGGCGGTGCCCGGCAGCATCTCCGGGTCGATCCGCACCTCGAGCGCCCGCGGCAGCAGCGCCTGCACCTCCTCGCGGAGGCCGGCGCGCGGCGCCTCCCGCACGTACACCCGGAGCCAGCCGGGCTGCTCACCGTCCACCATGGACAGCTCGGCGAGCGTGCCGCGCACCGTGCGCAGCGGCACCGCCGCGGTGATCGGCACGTCGCGCACCTTGGCCGTGCTCTCCGCGGTCACCTCCACCACCGCGACGGACGGCGTGTTTTCCCCTTCGCCGAAGTCGATGGCGAGCGGGCTGCCGCAGTAGCGCACCGGGGCGGGGCCGGGCACCTGCTGCGCGCGGTGCAGGTGGCCGAGCGCGACGTAGTGCGCGCTGCCGGGGAAGACGGTGGAGGGCACCGCGTACCCCATGACGGAGTGCGCCTCCCGCTCGCCGCCGCCCATCGTGGCGCCCACGACCGTGAGGTGGGCGGTCACGAGGTTGACGGTGCCGGCACCGAAGCCTTTACAGAGCACGCCCAGCAGCCGTCCGATGTGGTCGGCGTAGGTCTGGCTCGCCTCGGCGGCGGTGAGCTCGTACATCTCGGCGGCGCGCACCGCGTACCGCTGGGAGAGGAACGGCAGCGCGACAAGCTGCCACCGCTCGCCGCCCGCGGTCTCACCCGAGAGCACGTGCTCGGCGGCCGAGTCGCGCACCGTGCCGCGCAGCGAGATGCCGGCCGCCTCGGCCCACGGGCGGAGCGCGTCGAGCGCGGCGCCGTTGTCGTGGTTGCCGCCGATCGCCACCACCTGCGCGCCGGTGCCGCGCAGCGCGGACAGTGCCCGGGTGACCAGGCGGGTCGCCTCCGGCGTCGGCGCCGCCGTGTCGTACATGTCGCCGGCCACGATGACCAGGTCGGGGCGCTCGGCGCGGGCGATCTCCACGATCTGGGCGAGCACGGCGATGTGCTCGTCCACCCGGGACTGTCCCTTGAGGACCTTCCCGACGTGCCAGTCGGAGGTGTGCAGGATTCTCAAAACGGGATCTCGTCTTCCGGACGGCCGCCGACGACCGCGAACGGGTCGGCGGACTGGACGATCGAGCGGAGCGTGGCCGACGGCGCCTGGCCCGCCTCGGACGGGCGGGTCGCCCAGGCCGGAAACGGGAACTCGACGCAGAGCGGCACCGGGATGTCGGGCTGGCTGACGAACATCGTGCCCGGCTTGGCGAGCAGGACGCGCTGGCGCTGCGCGGGCGGCAGGAAGCCGTACTCCGGGCGGGAGGCCTCGGCCGGGTCGAGCCGGCCGACGACGCGGATCGCCGAGTTGGTGACGATCCGGCGCTCGACCTCGCTGGCGGTCTGCTGTGCGCCGATCAGGATGACGCCGAGTGAACGGCCCCGCTCGGCGATGTCGAGCAGCACCTCCTTGATCGGCGACGACCCCTCGCGCGGGGCGTACTTGTTCAGCTCGTCGAGTACGACGAAGAGCAGCGGCTTGGCCGTGCCCGCCTTCTCCTTGCGCTCGAACTCGGTCTTCAGCGTCACGCCGACCACGAAGCGCTGTGCGCGGTCGGGCAGGTTGTGCAGGTCGACGACGGTGACCTGGGCGCTCTCGGCGGTGTTGACCTCGTGCGGTCGGCGCGCGGCCAGGTCGCCCCGGATGAGCCGGGCCAGGTCCTTCTTGCTCGCGATGAGCCGCCGGGCGAACGCGTTGACCGTGCCGGTGTTGATCGCGCTGCCGGCCCAGGTGCCGCGGGTCTCCTCGTCGGTGAGCCGGCCCACGACGAAGTCGACGAGGTCGGGGTAGGAACCCAGGCGGATGCCGTCGAGGCTGACACCGCCGTCGGCCGGCTGGGCGTGGCGGGCCAGGTGGGCGGTGACCGCGTGGACGACCATCGTGTACTGCTGGCGCTCGTCGTCGGCGTCCGCGAACACGTACGGCAGGAGTCGCTTTTCGCAGAACTCGGCGAGCGTCCAGTAGAAGCTGTCCACGCCGGCGAGGCGGCTGCTCACGTCGGGCGCGCCGGAGGAGTCGTTGGCCCGGGGCGGCGCATAGACCCGCACGTCCGGGAAGGGCGTCGCGGGCAGGCCGAGCTCCGCGTACCGCCCGGTGGTGGCGTCGTCGAGCCGGGAGTTGGGGTGGTCGAGGAAGAGCAGGTCCTCACCCTTGACGTTGAAGATCAGCGCCTTGGCGTTGATCGCGTCGCCGCCGAGCACGCCGGAGCGGAACACCGAGTACAGCAAGAAGGTGGCGAAGCTCGTCTTGGTCGCCACGCCGGAGATGCCGGAGATGGAGACGTGGGCGCCGCGGCTGCCGTCGAGGAAGTCGGCGTTGAGGAACGCGGGCAGACCGTCGCGCCCGGTGCCCATCGGCACCCGCTTTTCCATCCGGTCGAAGTGGAGCGCGGCGGCGCGGAGGTCGCCGGTGGCCCGGCGGACGAGCGCGCCCGGGGCCGGCGGCACGTACAGCTCGGGGTCGACCCGGGTGGTGGTGATCTCGGCGGCCTCCTGGACCTGCGCGGGGAGCGTGCCGTCGGCGATGGCGAAGACGTCGGAGTCGAACTGGGCGCCCTCGTGCCGCGCCCGCACCTGGGTCACGACGCCGGCGATGGTGACCGGCCCGCGGCCGGGGATGTCGCGCTTGGTGACCACCACGTCGTCAAGCTGGAGGTAGCTGCCGGGCGCCACGGCCGTCCAGAACTGCAGCGGCGTGGCGTCGGAAGTGCCGAGGACCCGCCCCACCGCCTCACCGGTCTCATCTGCCACGGCCTCATCGTGCACCACCAGACCGACATCACCGCAGACGACTCACCGATATCCACAAGAAGTTGTGGTCATCCACAGCTTCATCCACAAGAACGTGTGGTTAAACCGTCACTTTCGGGTGTACCGGAGGAACAGCGAACCCTCCGACTCCAGCACGTGGCGCAGCGCCATCCCCTTCGGCGGGCTGGCCGGACCGGCGGTGATGCGCCCGGCGCCCGGACCGGTGAGCAGCGGCGAGACGGTCAGGCACACGTCGTCGACGAGGTCGGCCGCGGCGAGTGAGCCGAACAGCTGCGGCCCACCCTCGGAGAGCAGGTGGTCCAGCCCTCGCTCGCGCAGGCGCGCGAGGGCCTCGGTGAGGTCGACGGCCTCGTCGCCGACGGTGAGCACCTCGGCCACACCGGAGATCATCTCCCGCCGGTCGGCGGGCGCCCGGCCGTGCGTGATCACGATGGGCCGGACCGGCGCGTCCGCGAACGCCGCCTGCCCGGGGTTGAGGTCGAGCGATCCCGTGACCACCACGAGCGTCGGGTACTCGGCGAGGCCGTGCGCGCGCCGCCACGCCCGGCGCTCCTCGTTGAGCCGGACCGCGCGGTACCCCTCGTGGCGCAGCGTGCCGGCGCCGACCACGAGGCCGTCGCAAAGCATCCGGAGCAGGCCGAAGACCCTCTTGTCGGGTACGCCGGACAGCCCTTCCGAGAAGCCGTCGAGCTCGACCGCTCCGTCCACACTGGTGACGAAGTTGACCCGCACGACCCGGCCGTCCGCGTGGTACAGGCCGGCCAGCGCGTCGTCGTCGAGCGTCGCGCCCGACTCGAGTCGCACAAGAGAGGCGCTCATTCGCCCGCCGGACCAGTGACCGGGGGAGTGGGTGCCGGGGTACGGTGCTGACAATCGCACCAACTGCCACCCCGGCAGTCAGCGTGTCGCCTCGACCGGCACGCCTGGCAGATCATGTGAAGACCCTACGGCAGCACCACGTCAGGAACGGGGGACAGTGCCAACCATGCCGCGTCAGATCTTCCAGCTGAAGGTGTCGCTGGCGGACGTCGTCCCGCCGGTGTGGCGGCGGGTGCTCGTGCCGGGCGGCTACACGCTCGACCGGATGCACCGCGTCGTCCAGCTCGCGATGGGTTGGCAGGACTGCCACCTGCACTCGTTCGACATCGAGGGCGTTCAGTACGGCGAGCCCGACCCCGACGGTGAGCTGGCCCTGCGCGACGAGCTCGACGTGCGGCTGGACGCGGTGGCGGCGAAGGGCGGCCGGTTCCTCTACACCTACGACTTCGGCGACTGGTGGGAGCACGAGATCACCGTCGAGGACGTCTTCGGTGCGGAGCCCGACGAGCGGTACCCGGCGTGCGTCGGCGGCGAGCGGGCGTGCCCGCCGGAAGACGTCGGCGGCGCGTTCGGCTACGCCCGCTTCCTCTCGGCGATCAGTGATCCGGGCCACCCCGAGCACGAGGGAATGGTCGAGTGGGTGGGGCGTCCGTTCGACCCCACCGACTTCGCGATGGACCGCGCAACCACGCTTTTGCGCCGCTTGGCATAGCCGTGCCCACCGCTTCGACATCGCCGAACGCATAGATAGGCGTACTCGGTGTAGAGGCAGCTCGCCCACCTAAACCCCGTTCCGGGTGGCTGGTGCCGTTTCGCCCCACTGCGGTCAGTAACGAAATGGGAACGCTCCCAGTTGGGTCTTGACACCCTAGAAACGTGCCGGCAATCTCATGGGAGCGCTCCCGGCGGGGTGTGGTGAGAGCCACACACCGGGCACCGTGTGGCGCCAGGCACGCCTTCGAGGCGGTCGTGGGCAGCGGATTTCAGCGTCCTCCGACGGTGGCGTGCATCGGGCACACCCCCACCACACACATCACGACCTGAGAGGGGTCAGGGATGAGCGTTTCGACGCGCCGGCGCTACGCGGCGGTCGCGCTCGCCACGGTTGCGGCTCTTGCCACGACCGCGGCGTGCGGAGATGACAGCGAAGGCGGAAGCTCAAGCAGCGCCAAGCCGGACAAGCTGGTGGTCGACACCTTCGGCGAGGCCGGATATGAGGACCTGGTCAAGCAGTACGAGCAGCAGACCGGCATCAAGGTCGAGCTGCGCAAGGTCGCCCAGCTGAACGAGTTCCGGCCGCGCGTCGTTCGGTCGCTCGCCACCGGCAAGGGTGCGGCTGACGTGATCATGCTCGAAGAGGGCATCCTCAACGAGTTCAAGCTGAACCCGAACAACTGGGTCGACCTGGCACCCCTGGTGGGCGACCTCAGCAAGGACTACCTGTCCTGGAAGTACGAGCTCGGCAAGGCGCCCGACGGCCGGCTCATGGGCCTTCCGACCGACGTCGGCAGCCTCGGCATCTGCTACCGCACCGACCTGTTCAAGGCGGCCAACCTGCCCACCGCTCGTGACGAGGTGAGTGCGCTCTGGCCGACCTGGGAGAAGTTCATCGAGACCGGTCAGAAGTACAAGCAGGCGAGCGGCAAGGCCTTCGTGGACTCGGCCACCATGGCGGTCAACGGCGTGATGTTCCAGCAGAAGGGCGCTGACCTCTTCTACGACAAGGAAAACAACAACATCGCCGACAAGAGCCCCGCGGTGAAGTCCGCGTGGGACCAGGCGATCGCGCTCGCCGACGCCGGTATCACCGCGAAGATCACGACCTGGTCGCCGGAGTGGAACGCCGGCTTCAAGCAGGGCACCTTCGCCGCGACGGCCTGCCCGTCCTGGATGCTCGGCATCGTCGAGACCAACTCCGGCCCGGAAAACTCGGGCAAGTGGGACCTCGCCGCGGTGCCCGGTGGCGCCGGTAACTGGGGCGGCTCCTGGCTCGGCGTGCCGACCCAGAGCAAGCACCAGGCGGAGGCCGCGAAGCTGGCGGCGTTCCTGACCAACACGGCCGGACAGGTCGCCGCGTTCAAGAAGAGCGGCCCGCTGCCGACCAACCTGAAGGCGCTGGAGGACCCGTCCTTCACCTCCTTCACGAACAAGTACTTCAGCGACGCGCCGACCGGCAAGATCTTCGGCGAGAGCGTGAAGGAGATCGTCCCGACTCACCTCGGCCCCAAGCACCAGGCGATCAAGGAAAACGCGATGGAGCCGGCGCTGCGGGCGTACGAGACCGGGCAGACCACCAAGGAAAAGGCGTGGGAGCAGTTCACTAAGGATGCCGCGACGCAGGGCGCCTTCTGATCCACACGTACCGATAGCGGTCTCGGTGGCGTCCGGGGAGTACCCGGGCGCCACCGAACCCCGTCCGCAACCCTTCGCCCCTCTCGCTGGCCGCACCCGGGAAGGAACGACCCATGAGTCTGTCGGCCACCACGGCACCGCCCTCCCGCGGCGCGCCATCCAAGCACGCTCAGCCCCGACGCCGCCGCGGCTACTCGCGGTTTACCCGGCTGGACATGAAGTACTCGCCGTACCTCTACGTCGCGCCGTTCTTCGTCCTCTTCGGCATCTTCGGCCTGTACCCGATGCTGTGGACACTGTGGATGTCGCTGCACGACTGGGACCTGGTCGGCACGCACACCTTCATCGGGCTGGACAACTACAGCACCCTGCTCGGCGACGAGTACTTCTGGAACGCAGTCCGCAACACGTTCGGCATGTTCATCCTGGCCACCGTGCCCCAGCTGGCACTCGCGCTCTTCCTGGCCAACCTGCTCAACCGGCCGCTGCTGCGGGCCCGCACGTTCTTCCGGATGGCCATCTTCGTGCCCAACGTCGTCTCGGTCGCGGCCGTGGCGATCGTGTTCGGCATGCTCTTCCAGCGCGACTTCGGCGTCATCAACTGGTTCCTCGGCATCTTCGGTGTGGACGCCATCGACTGGCGGCAGGAGCGGTGGACCTCGTGGGTCGCGATCTCCACGATGGTCGACTGGCGGTGGACCGGCTACAACACGCTGATCCTGCTCGCCGGCATGCAGGCGATCCCGCGCGACCTCTACGAGGCGGCGGCGATGGACGGCGCCGGCCCGTGGCGCCAGTTCTGGACCGTGACGCTGCCGATGCTGCGGCCGACCTTCGTCTTCGTCGTGATCCTCTCGACCATCGGCGGCCTGCAGCTCTTCGTCGAGCCGCTCATCTTCGCCAACGGCAACGTGATCGGTGGCGCGCAGCGCGAGTTCCAGACCGTGCAGATGTACATGTTCGAAAACAGCATCCACAACCTCAGCAAGGCTGGGTACGGCGCGGCGGTCGCCTGGGCACTGTTCCTGATGATCGTCGTCGTATCCATGCTCAACTTCGTGATCACCCGGCGTTCGGTGAAGTGAGGGACACCCGATGACCAACCTCGCCACCGGGTCGAAGCGACTCTGGCGCACCAGCCCGCTCACGTACATCGCGCTGGTGATCGCGGTGATCAGCTCGATCTACCCGCTGTACTACATGTTCGTGATCGCCACCCGAAGCAACGACGCGATCAACGACACGCCACCGCCCTTCAGCCCGTCGGGACTCTTCGGCGACAACATCAACCGGGCGCTGGACAACGAGACGGCCAACCTGCTCCAGGGCATCATCAACTCGGTGATCGTCTCCACCGTGGTGACCGTCTCGGTCGTGCTGACCGGTTCGCTGGCCGGCTTCGCGTTCGCCAAGCTCAAGTTCCGCGGGCGCAACGGGCTGATGCTCGCGGTCGTTGCCACGATGATGGTCCCCACCCAGCTCGGCATCATCCCGCTCTGGGGCTTGATGCAGGACATCGGTTGGTACGACTCGCTTTTCGCGGTCACCGTGCCGTTCCTCGCGAGCGCGTTCGGCGTGTTCATGATGCGCCAGTACGCCAGCTCCGCGGTCTCCGACGAGCTGATCGAGGCGGCCCGGATCGACGGCTGCTCCACCTGGCGCATCTACTGGAACGTCGTGCTGCCCGCGCTCCGCCCGGCCGCCGCCGTGCTCGGCCTGCTGACCTTCATGCAGACCTGGAACGAGTTCGTGTGGCCGTTCGCGATCCTCTCGTCGGACAACCCGACGCTGCAGGTCTCCCTCTCCACCCTGTCGTACGCGTACTACACGGACTACTCGATGGTGTTCGCCGCGACCGCGGTCGGCACCGTCCCGCTGATCGTGGTGTTCATCCTGTTCGGCCGCCAGATCATCGGCGGCATCATGGAAGGTGCAGTCAAAGCGTGACAAGCCCGAACGGCCACGGGGTGGCCTTCCCGCCGGACTTCCTCTGGGGCGCGGCCACCGCCGCCTACCAGATCGAGGGGGCGCCACCGAGGGCGGCCGGACGCCGTCGATCTGGGACACGTTCAGCCGCACCCCCGGGAAGGTGAAGGGGGGCGAGACCGGCGACGTCGCGTGCGACCACTTCCACCGGTCGTCCGACGACGTCAAGCTCATGGCCGACCTCGGGTTGAAGTCCTACCGGTTTTCCCTCGCCTGGCCCCGGATCCAGCCGGACGGGCGCGGCCCGGCCAACGAGGCGGGTCTGGACTTCTACCGCCGGCTTGTCGACGACCTGCTGGCGCACGGCATCGAGCCGTGGGTCACGCTCTACCACTGGGACCTGCCGCAGGCCCTGGAGGACGAAGGCGGCTGGCCGGCGCGGGACACCGCCGGCCGGTTCGCCGAGTACGCCGAGATCGCCCACCGCGCGCTCGGCGACCGGGTGCGCTACTGGACCACGCTCAACGAGCCGTGGTGTTCGGCGTTCCTCGGGTACGGGTCGGGCGTGCACGCACCGGGCCGCAGCAACGGCGCCGACGCCCTGCGCGCGGCGCACCACCTGATGCTCGGCCACGGGCTGGCGGTACAGGCGATGCGGGCCGCACAGCCCGATCACCAGCTCGGCATCACCGTCAACCTGTACGCGATCTCGCCGGAGACCGACTCGCCGGCCGACGCCGACGCCGCCCGCCGGATCGACGCCCTGGCAAACCGGGTCTTCCTGGACCCGGTGCTGCGTGGGCAGTACCCGGCCGACCTGATCGAGGACGTGCGCGAGGTGACCGACTTCGGCCACGTGCGCGAGGGCGACCTGGCGATCATCTCGACGCCTCTGTCGGTGCTGGGCATCAACTACTACAGCCGGTACGTGGTGGGCGCGCCCGACGGGGAGTCCACCGGGCCGTACTGGCGCGCGCCCTCCAACTGGCCGGGCAGCGAAAGCGTGCGCTTCGGCAGCCGGGGCCTGCCGGTCACCGACATGAACTGGGAGATCGACGCGCCCGGCCTGGTCGAGGTGCTGGAGCGGGTGCACCGGGAGTACCCGGCCATTCCGATCTACATCACCGAAAACGGGTCGGCTTTCGTCGACAAGGTCGTGGACGGGCAGGTGGACGACCCCGAGCGGGTGGCATACTTCGATGCTCACCTGCGTGCCTGCTCCGACGCGATCGAGGCGGGCGTACCGCTACGCGGTTACTTCGCGTGGTCGTTGATGGACAACTTCGAATGGGCGTGGGGTTATTCGAAGCGCTTCGGCATGGTCTATGTCGACTACGACAGCCAGGTCCGGATTCCCAAGTCCAGCGCGAAGTGGTACGCCGAAGTGATACGCCGTAATGGTCTGAGCCCGAGCGGCTCGGAAGGGCAGGAACGCGCACAATAGGCTGGTCAGTTATGTGGCCTGGTCAGCTTGTTTGTCAAGGCCCGCCCGCCGTCCGAGGAGCAGACGATGACAACGCAGCGCACGCGGTCACTCGGCCGCCCGACCCTGGACGCGGTCGCGGCCCGTGCCGGGGTCGGCCGGGGCACGGTGTCCCGTGTCGTCAACGGCTCTCCGCAGGTCAGCCCAGAGGCGCGGGCCGCGGTGCAGCAGGCGATCGAGGAGCTCGGGTACGTGCCGAACCGCGCGGCCCGGGCCCTGGTCACCCAGCGGACCGACTCGGTCGCCCTGGTGATCTCGGAGTCGGGGGAGCGGCTGTTCGGTGAGCCCTTCTTCGCCGGCATCGTCCGGGGCATCCACGCCGGCCTGCTCGACACGCCGATGCAGCTCTGGCTCGCGCTGGCCCAGTCGCCGGCCGAGCGGGAAAAGGTCGAGCACCACCTGACCAACCAGCACGTCGACGGCGTACTGCTGCTGTCGCTGCACGACGCCGACCCGCTCCCGACGCTGCTGGAGCAGCGCGGCCTGCCGACCGTGCTGGGCGGCCGGCCGGCCCGCATGCTCCAGCCGGGTGCGCAGGCGGCAAACTTCGTCGACGTGGACAACGCCGGCGGTGCCCGGCAGGCCGTCGAGTTCCTGATCGGGAGGGGGCGGCGGCGGGTCGCCACCATCGCCGGTACCCAGGACATGGGCGTGGGGATCACCCGGCTCGCCGGGTACAAGCAGGCGATCCTGGACCACGGCGGCACCGTGACCGAGGACCTGATCGCGTACGGGGACTTCAGCGAGGCGAGCGGCACGGCGGCCATGCGCCGGCTGCTGGATGTCTCGCCCGATCTGGACGCGGTGTTCGCTGCCTCCGACCTCATGGCGAGCGGGGCGTTGCGGGCACTGCGCGAGGCCGGCCGGCGGGTGCCTGAAGACGTGGCGGTGGTCGGCTTCGAGGACGCGGAGATCGCGCGCCAGGCCGATCCGCCGTTGACCACCGTCTACCAGCCCGTCGAGGAGATGGGCCGGCAGATGGCGCACCTGTTGATGTCGTTGATCCGACGGGACGACCTCGACGAGCCCTACGTGCTGCTCAACACTCACATGGTGCAGCGCGCCTCCGCCTGACCAGCAGGTTCCGTTCGGGTTAACCGGCGGTTTTCCTCTCGGAGACATGGCGCAGCAACAGGGACGAAATGGTCATCAGGCACCCTGGAGTGTGCCAGCGCGAGTGCGTGCTGGCTTGCCGACGGGAGGCTTGTCATGTTGTTGCGGGTTCGGGTGACCCTGCCGGACCGGCCTGGCGCGTTGGGGCAGGTGGCGCGGACGCTCGGCGTCGCCGGTGCCGACATCGTCCAGGTGGTGGTTCTGGAGCGGTTGGGCGGTCGGGCCGTCGACGACTTCACCGTCGTGTGGCCCGGCGCCTCCCGGGTCGAGCGCCTGCGCGCCGGCCTCGCCGCCATCCCCGGCGTCCAGGTCGACGGCGTGTGGCGGGCCATCGGCGCACCGGTCTCCGGCGGGCACGACGCGGAGCTGCTCGCGCAGGTCGCGGCCAACCCGGCGGACGGCCTCGGCACGCTCGTCGACGCCGTGCCCGGACTCCTCGCCGCCGACTGGGCGGCCGCCGCCGTGGTGCCGGCCGACTGGGCCGCCCGCAGCGGGTCCGCGCCCCGCGCGGTCGCCGGCGACGAGGTGGGGGTCTCGGGGGGAGAGCCCGCGGTGGCGTACTCGAGCTGGCGCGCGCCCCAGCCGCTCCTGCTGCCGGAGGTGACCCCGCTGCGCGCGCGTGCGCTGACCGGCGCCGACGGGACGCGGTACGCGGTGGCGCCCTTCGGCCGCGCCGGCCTTGTGCTGATGGTGGCGCGCGGCGAGGCGGAGAGCCTGCCGGCGGCCGCGTTCCACGTGACCGAGGTCGACCGGATCGCGCAGCTCGTGCGTGCGGCCGCGGTCATCCTCGGCGACCGGCTTGACCTGGTCAGCGTCCCATCCGCCGTTTCTCGATCATGACTCATCACGGTTGAGTAACGTCAGAGAAACAGCGACCGTGCAGTCTTGATCTCGGGGGACTGAGAGGGGTTCGCGATGGGTCTGTGGCGGATCAGAGCGACCGTGGACGACCGGCCGGGATACCTGGCGGTGCTGACCGCCAGCCTCGCGCTCAAGTCGGTCAACATCCTTGCGGTACAGGTGCACACCACCGAGGCCGGCGCGGTCGACGACTTCCTTGTCGACGCGCCCGACACGATGACCGACGAGGACCTGCTCGCCGCGGTGGAAAAGGGTCGCGGCCGCGACGCCTGGGTGACCCGCACCGAGGCCCGTGAGCTGGCCGATTGGCCCACCCGCACGCTGGCGCTGGCGAGCCGCCTGGTGCGCGACCCCGACTCGCTCGGCGACGCCCTCTCCGCCCTGCTCGGCGCCGACGCGGTGATCTGGCGCCCGGCTCCCGGCCAGGACAGGTACGGCGCCAACCGGGGCGGCATGCGGCTCGTCGACCCGACCGGCGGCACGTACGAGATCAGCCGTCCCGCACCGACTTTCACTCCCGCCGAGTACGCGCGGGCCCAGGCCCTGGTCGACCTCGCGGCCACCGTCGTGCGCCAGGCCGCGGAGCAGGTCACGCTCGTGCTGGCCGACGGCGCCGAGATCCGGGTACGCCCGGCGGTCCGCGACGACCTGGCCGCCGTCACCGCGATGCACGACAGGTGCACGCCGCTCACCCGGTACCGCCGCTTCCTGACCCGCTCCACGGTCCCGCAGGCCGCCCGCGTCGAGCGGATGCTCGACCCCGACCGCGGCGTGACGCTGGTGGCCCTGGCCGCCGACGACCGCGTGGTGGCGACGGCGACGCTGGTCGCCGAGGGGGACATCGGCGAGATCGCGCTACTGGTCGAGGACGCCTGGCAACGCCGCGGTATCGGCACCGCACTGCTGCGCCGGCTGGTCGCCCACGGCGAGCGCGCGGGCCACGCGGCGCTGGTCGCGCACACCCACGCCGACAACTCCGCGATGCTGGCCACCCTCCGCCGCCTGGGCCGCCCCGGCCCGGCCCCCGAGCGCGACGACACCGTGGTGAGTGTGACGGTGCCGCTCGCGCCAGCCGAGGTGGGCGACCAGCCGAAGAGGACTCCCGCCGCTTCGACCTGAGCGAGCGCGGGCGACGGCGGCCCGGCCCCGGTGCGGGGCCGGGCCGTGTCACGCTCTGAGCCCGCAGCCGGCCCAACTGCTGTCCCGCACCATGGCCTCCGGCAAGACCGCCAGCGAGTCGCGGCGCGCTGTCCGCGTGGCGGCGCGGTGCCCGTGGCGGCCCGGCCGGGAGGCGGCACCGCGCGGGGTCAGGAGGCGGCGCCGCGTGAGGCCAGGTGCCTGTGTGCCCACAGCGAGCACGGTGCGCGCGACGGTGCGGTGTGGACGGTGGCGCGGCGGGAGGGAGGGGCGTGGCCCGGCGCAGCCGGGGGTGACCTGGACCGGGGGCGGAGGGTGAGGCTGCGGGAGCAACGGTCTGGACCACAGCGGACATCGCGGTAGCTCGATGGATGAACGGGCTCAGGTTGTGGGGTAGCTGGTGTGGTCGGGGAAGTTGCCGTACAGGCGCTCGCCCGCCTCGCCAACGGTCACAGCGCGCACAAGCAGGTCGCCGCCGACGAAGGCGCCCTTCCACGATGCGCCGCGGCCG
Organism: Phytohabitans houttuyneae; assembly: GCF_011764425.1. NCBI lineage: Bacteria > Bacillati > Actinomycetota > Actinomycetes > Micromonosporales > Micromonosporaceae > Phytohabitans > Phytohabitans houttuyneae. The sequence goes on along the minus strand of NZ_BLPF01000001.1, from coordinate 1,931,408 downwards.
CCGAAGGGTTCTTCGCGGTCGCCGCGGGAGCGCGGCTTGTTGATGCCCACCTTGAAGGCTTGCAGGTCCACGGCGAGCTTGGCGGCCTCTTCCTCGTCGTCGCAGGCCAGGCTGGCGACGAGGGCGCCGTTCGACGCGTTCATCTGTGCGAGCAGCTCCTGCTCGGTGTCCACGACCACGATCGTGTCGACCGGGCCGAACGGCTCGCTGTGCATCAGGCGGGAGCGGCCGGGCGGTGCCAGCAGCGCGGCCGGTGCCACGTAGGCGGAGGTGTCCTGGCCGGGCAGGAACGTGCCGCGGTCCAGGCGGCCGCGGTGGATGGGGATGGCGCCGGCGCGGACCGCTTCGTCGACCTTGCGGTGGAGTTCGTCCGCCTTGGCCGCGCTGATCAGCGGGCCGAAGTCGAGCTCGGGCAGTGGGTCGCCGGCCCGCCAGGTGGGGTCGACGGCGAGGGGTGGCCGAAGCGGACGGAGCGGATCACCGGCAGGTACACGTCGAGGAACGCGTCCACCAGCTCGCGCTGCACCACGAAGCGGGGGTACGCCGTGCACCGCTGCTTGCCGTACTCGAAGCCCTTCCTGAGGTGGGCGGCGAGGGTGTCCCAGCGGGAGAAGTTCCAGATGCCCCAGGCGTTGAGGCCCTCCTGCTCGATCATGTGGCGCTTGTCGGTGTCGAGGAGTGCGGCGGCCACCTTCCCGCCGTTGGACCGCCCGCCCACGAACGCGACCGCGCCGATTTCGCTTGCCCGTACCAGCACCTCGGAGAGCTCCTCGCCGCCCCCGGACAGCAGCGTCGCGGGCAGGCCGGCGCGGTGCATGACCGCGTGCGCGAGGGTGAGGCAGGCCGCGCCGCCCTGTGACGGGGTCTTGGCGATGACAGCGTTGCCGGCGAGCAGCTGCACGAGCTCGGCGTGCACCAGGACGCTCATCGGATAGTTCCAGCTCGCGATGTTGCTCACCGGGCCGGGCAGCGGGTCCCGGGCGGCGAGCTGGCGGTCGATCTGGTCGAGGTACCAGCGCACGCCGTCCAGCGCCCGGTCGACGTCCGCGCAGGCCAGCCGCCACGGCTTGCCGATCTCCCAGACGAGCAGCAGCGCGAGCGTGTCGCGGTGCGCGGTGAGCTCGTCGAGGGCGGCGGCGACCCGCGACTTGCGTTCCGCCAGCGGCGTCGCCGCCCAGGCGCGGTGCGCGGTGGCCGCGGCGGCGACCGCCGACCGCGCCGTACCGGCGTCCACACGGGACAGACGGGCGAGGACGGTGTTGTCGACCGGTGTGCGGACCGCGCTGGGCGTGCCGATGGAACGCCACTCGCCCTCGGCCAGGTTGCGCAAGGTCACGTGACCGTCCGTAGTGCGGTCGAACGCCTCGGGTGCCGCGGCGACCGCGCGGGCGAGCGTGTCCGCCCACGCGGTGCCAGGGGCCAAATGCAGGGCCATCGCTGCCTCCTCGGTCCGGCTTTCCGTTTGGCAGAGGCTCGCTGGCCGTACGAGGTGGTCGCAACCGTACTTTCGTATGCCAAAGCGCGTTTACCTGCAATTTTCTGATTAGCACGTTCGCGTGGATGTGTCTGAGCAGGGCATACGGAGGCCCTTCACAAGCGGGAAACAATGTGGGAACATTGGTCCCTATATATGGGAGCGCTCCCATCTCTCCCAGGCCAACCCACCCGTTCGCGGCTCTCCCGGAACGAGGCGAGGGGCGGATGCGCCCACATCCGCCCCTCGATGTCCTCACTACGCGTAGTCGCGCGCGGCTCCACAGCAGACTCTGACCGTCGCATCGCGCAGCCGCGAGGTGAAGGCCGGAGCCTGGAAACACGGACAGGAGCGATTCTAGTGTCTGGCAGGATCATCTGGTATCGCCGTGCGGGCGCCGTGGCCTCGGCCGTCCTGGTCGCGGTGGTCGCCGCGATCTGGGCGGCGCCACGGTCCGACGCGGCGGCGCCGGCGTACAACTATGCCGAAGCCCTTCAAAAGTCCCTTTTCTTCTACGAGGCGCAGGTTTCCGGTCGAAAGCCATCCTGGAACCGCGTCTCCTGGCGTGGCGACTCCGCGCTGAGTGACGGCTCAGATGTGGGGCTCGACCTCACGGGCGGCTGGTTCGACGCCGGCGACCACGTGAAGTTCGGCTTCCCGATGGCGTTCACCACCACGATGCTCGCGTGGGGCGCGGTGGAGTACCGCGACGCCTACGCCTCCTCGGGCCAGCTCACCCACCTGCTCAACAACCTCCGCGTGCCCAACGACTACTTCATCAAGGCGCATCCGTCCGCCAACGTCCTCTATGGACAGGTGGGCAAGGGCGACGACGACCACAAGTGGTGGGGACCGGCCGAGGTGCTGCCGATGGCGCGCCCGGCGTACAAAATCGACGCAAGCTGCGGCGGCGCGGACCTGGCCGGTGAGACGGCGGCCGCGATGGCCGCGTCCTCGATGGTCTTCCGCTCCACCGACGCCGCCTACGCCAACACCCTGCTGACCCACGCGCGGCAGCTCTACACGTTCGCCGAAAACGTGAAGCGGATGTACCACGAGTGCATCACCGACGTCACCAGCTTCTACAAGTCGTGGAGCGGCTACGCCGACGAGCTTGTGTGGGGCGCGATCTGGCTCTACCGGGCCACCGGCGAGGCCAGCTACCTCGCGAAGGCCGAGGCCGGCTACGACGCGCAGGGCAACGAAAACCAGACCAACACGAAGATGTACAAGTGGACGATCGCGTGGGACAACAAGCAGTTCGGCAACTACGTGCTGCTGGCCAACCTCACGGGCAAGCAGAAGTACGTCGACGACGCCAACCGCTGGCTCGACTACTTCACTGTCGGCGTCAACGGTGAGAAGGTGCGCACCTCGCCCGGCGGCATGGTGGTGGTCGACACCTGGGGCGCCCTGCGGTACGCGGCCAACACCGCCTTCGTCGCCCTGCTCTACAGCGACAAGACAAGTGACGCCACGCGCAAGGTCCGCTACCACGACTTCGCCGTGCGGCAGATCGACTACGCGCTCGGCGCCAACCCACGCAACTCCAGCTACGTCATCGGGTTCGGCAACAACTACCCGAAGAACCCGCACCACCGCACCGCGCACGGCTCGTGGTGGGACAGCATGACCACGCCGACCGCGACCCGGCATGTCCTCTATGGAGCGTTGGTTGGCGGCCCGTCGTCGCCGGACGACTCGTACAAGGACGAGCGCAACGACTACGTGATGAACGAGGTGGCGACCGACTACAACGCCGGCTTCACCTCCGCGCTGGCCCGGCTCGTCCAGGAGTACGGCGGCACGCCGGCGGCCAACTTCCCGCAGCCCGAGACGCCCGACATCGACCAGTTCACGGTCGAGACCACGGTGATGCAGAACGAGCCGCGGGCCACCGGCATCAAGGCGATCGTCTACAACAAGTCGGCGTACCCGGCGCGGGCGCTGACCCGCTCGGTGTTCCGCTACTACTTCACCCGCGAGGGCTCGGTCGCTCCCGTGGTGACCAGCGGCTACACCCAGGGGTGCCCGTCGCCGACCACGGCCCGCCAGCACAGCGGCGACATCTGGTACGTCGAGATCGACTGCACCGGCTACACGATCGCGCCCGCGGGGCAGTCGCAGCACCGGATGGAGGTGCAGTTCAAGATCGGGGTACCCGAGGGCGGCACCTGGAACCCGGCCAACGACCCCTCGTACCAGGCGGCCGCCGGGCCGAACCGCGCCGTGCCGCTCTACGAAAACGGCGTGAAGCTCTGGGGTGACCCGCCGGGCAACGTCACGCCCGGCCCGACGACGCCGGCGCCCACCACGCCCGCGCCGACCACACCGGCACCCACCACGCCGGCGCCGACCACGCCCGCACCCACGACTCCGGCGCCGACGACGCCGGGGCCGTCCGGGCCGTGCTCGGTCTCGTACAGCACCAACGACTGGTCAACGGGCTTCACCGGGAGCCTGACCATCCGCAACACGGGTACCAGCGCGTGGTCGTCGTGGACGGTGGCGTTCGCCTTCTCCGGCGGGCAGCGCATCACGCAGGGCTGGGGCGCGCGGTGGACGCAGAGCGGCACCGCGGTCACCGGGACGAACGAGTCCTGGAACGGCTCGGTACCGGCCGGAGGGTCACTCTCCGTGGGCTTCAACGCCTCGCACACGGGCACCAACCCGCGCCCGACGGCGTTCACCGTCAATGGCGCCGCGTGCACCGTGGCGGCGTAGGAGGGTCCACTCGCGGGGGCGCACCAGTCGGTGCGCCCCCGTGCCATGCGTGCGAATTCCCACCGGATGGTGGGAGTATCACGATTCGTCAGACCTGCGCCAGGCGGCCACAACATCTTCTGTTTGGTTCACAACGCCGGGTCGCCTGTTGACAACTCGGCGTTGAAGGTACGGTATTCGGCGTCATCGTCCACACGGGGTTGGCGGGGCGGAGGTGGGGAGTGCCGGTCACAGGCCAACGTGTCGTACGACGGACGTTGGGGCGACGGCTCACTCGATTACGGACCGCGTCCGGCATGAGCCGGCGTGAGGTGGCGGAGGCGCGACTGGGCATCTCGGAGCCGACGCTGCACCGCATCGAGACGGGCAAGGTGCCGGTCACCGCGGCAAACGTGCGCGCGCTCTGCTGGCTGTACGGAGCGGACCAGAGCATCACCGACGCGCTCGCCGAGCTCGCGCTCGGCACGTCGCAGCAGGAGTGGTGGGACGCCAGCCCGGTGATCCCGGAGTGGTTCAAGCTCTACGTCGGTCTGGAGGCGTCGGCGTCCCGCATGTTCGGGTACGACGGCGAGATCATTCCGGGCGAGCTGCAGACGCCGGAGTACGCGCGGGGCGTCTTCGGCGCCGAGCAGCCGGTCGACACGGAGGCCGCCGAGCGCCACATCAAGCTCCGCATGCAGCGGCAGAAGTCGCTGTTCTCGCGCAACCCGCCGATCCGCCTCGTGACGGTGCTCGGCGAGGGCGCGCTGGTCCGGCCGGTCGGCGGCGAGCAGGTCCTCAAGGCGCAGATCGAGCACCTGCGGCGACTGTCCCAAGAGGAGGCTGTCGACATCCGGGTGCTGCCGTTCTCGGTGGGCGCGCACGCGGCGATGGCCGGCGCTTTCCGGATCCTGGAGTTCGACGACCCGGACGACCCCGACGTGGTCTACCTGGAGTCCCATGTCGGCGCGCTCTACCTGGAGGAGCAGGCCGAGGTCGACGAGTACCGGCGGATCTTCGACCTGATCAGCAAGGATTCCGTACCCGTAGGTGAGTACCGGTGACAACCTGGGGAAGGGCGTGACAAGCGTGGGCAACGGCGCACAGGGCGCACATCAGAAGCCGGCCACGGCGGCTCGGATGTACGACTACTACCTGGGCGGGATCCACAACTTCCCGGCGGACCAGGAGGCGGCCAAGGCGATGCTCGAGCGCTCGCCGCTGATCCGCACGATCGCCCGCTACAACCGGGCGTACCTCAGCCGTGCCGTCCGCTACCTCACCTCCATCGGTGTGCGCCAGTTCCTCGACCTCGGCTCGGGCATCCCGACGGAGGGCAACGTCCACGAGATCGCGCAGGCGGACATCCCGGACGCGCGGGTGGTCTACGTGGACATCGACCCCGAAGCGGTGTCGGAGAGCCTGGAGATGCTCGCGGGCAACCAGTACGCGACCGCCATCCGCGCCAACGTGCGCGAGCCGCAGGCCATCCTCGACAACCCGCAGGTGGGCAAGCTGATCGACTTCAGCCAGCCGGTCGGGCTGCTGATGGTCGCCGTCCTGCACTTCGTTGAGGACAACGACGAGGCGTGGGGCATCGTGCGCACGCTGCGTTCCGCGCTCGCACCGGGCAGTCATCTCGTGCTCGCGCACACGACCGTTGACGAGCTGGTGTTCGACCCGGAGCTGCTCAAGCGCTCCCAGGAGATCTACCGGCGTCAGACCTCGACGCCCTTGACGCCCCGCAAGAGGAGCGACGTCGTCCCGTTCTTCGACGGCTTCGAGCTGGTCGAGCCCGGCATCACCTGGCTCAACCAGTGGCGGCCCGGGCCTGACCTTGTCGACGAGTTCAAGGACAACCCGCAGATGTCGAGCTTCTACGTCGGGGTGGGCCGCCTCGCCTGATCCGCGGTCCACATAGCACGATCGCCGGCCCCTCGGGGCCGGCGATCTTTGTCTGGGGTTCCGCTGCGGTCAGTCCGTCAGGAGCTGGTCGAACTCGCCGCGCTTCGCACCGAAGAGGAACGAGTCCCACTCCGCGGTGGTGAACACCACGGTGCCGGCGTCTCGTGCCTTGCTGTTGCGGACCTCGATGTGGCCCTCGTGGCGGCGTGCCTCGACGCAACTGCCGCCGTTGCCGGTCGACCTGCTGGACATGATCCAGCCGGCTTCACTACTCATCAGTACTCCCTCGCGCCGGAGTGCTTGCTGTGGGTAACCGGCGTGACCCCCGGGCCGGTGACCGGTGTGCCACCCGATGCCCGTGTGACAGGCAGAACCGGCGCTTGGGCGCACGGATCATTCTTTCACCACGAAAGTGGCACGCACCTAGAGTAGCCGAAACTCGTTCCGATGCACGATGTCGTCGTGACAGTTATCCAGGTGAAATCTTGCACGTGCGTCGGCAAGCTGTCATGATTCTTTGTACGCGCGAGGGAATCCCTTGTTCCCTCAGTCCCGACTCGGCGGTGTCACCGTTGCAGTCTTGAGAGGATGGCCGATGCGGATCCTCGATCCCGCAGCCGCCGACACCGGCGGTGCCCCGCCGGCTGGCGGGATGCGGACCGAGGCTGACACCGCCCGGCTCCAGGCCCGGATCGACCAGCTCGAAGCCCATGTCCAGCGGCTGGAGCAGGAGCGTTCCACGCTCCGTTGGATGGCCGGACACGACGCGCTCACCGGGCTGGCCAACCGCCGGCTCTTCCACGCGCTCGCCCCGACGCTGCTGCGCGCGGAGGAGCGCTCGTCCGCGGTCCTGATCCTCGACCTCAACGGCTTCAAGCCGATCAACGACACCTTCGGGCACGACGCCGGTGACGAGGTGCTCTGTGTGATCGCCCGGCGCATGGGCGCCTGCCTCGGCGACCACCTGGTGGCCCGGTTCGGCGGCGACGAGTTCGCGGCGCTGCCCAGCGCGCCCCGCCCGGACGCCCCCGAGGCGTGGTGGCACGAGGTCGCCGCCTCGCTCAGCGCGGCGATCGCACCCCCGATGAACGTGGCGGGCCGCAAGCTTGCCGTGACCGCCTCGATCGGCGTCGTCCCGGCCAGCCACCCCGCCGACCTCGCTGACCTGCTCCGCCGCGCTGACCAGGCGATGTTCCGCGCCAAGCGGCACGCGCGCACGACCGGCAGGCCCGGTATCACCTGGGTCGTGGCCGGCGAAGGCGATGGTCGCGCGGTTATGTACGAGCCGGCTGCCTCCCCCGCCATCCCGCCCGGCCCGACCGCGCAGGCACCCGCGGTGCCGTACCGGCCGGGTGACCCCGTGTGGGTGCACCGCGACGGCATGCGCCGCGCGGGCGTGGTCGAGGGAGCCTCCGAGTGGGCGGCTCTGGTGCGTTACCGGTACTCGGACACCGGCACGATGGTCGACACGATGCCCGCGGACTGCTTGGCGATCCGCGCGGAGGCCGATCCGCACCTGGACCGCGAACCCTCCGACCCATGACGGGGGTCGCCACTACCGCCCCGAAGGCGCGGTAGTGGCGGCATGGATGTCAGCCCGAACCGAGCCTGCCGTGCTCGACACACGTCGCCGACCAGCCCGCCGGCAGCACCTGCACCTTCATCCGCCGGCGGCACGTGGGGCAGTAACGCGGCGGCTCCAGCCGGCGGGCGGCTGCGCAGGCGGTGTGGTCGCCCTCGGCCGCCGGCTCGCCGCACCGGTCACACCAGAGCGCCTCGCTCACCGCGGTCACAACGTCGCCGAGAGTGCTTTGACCGGCATCTTCAGGTCGTCGAGCAGCGCGAGGTCTTCGCTGGCCGGACGACCCAGCGTGGTGAGGTAGTTGCCGACGATCACCGCGTTGATCCCGCCGAGCAGGCCGTCGCGCGTACCAAGGTCACCGAGCGTGATCTCGCGCCCACCCGCGTACCGCAGGATCGTGCGCGGCATCGCGAGCCGGAAGGCGGCGATGGCCCGCAGCGCGTCCTTGCCCTCCACCACCGGACGGTCACCGAGCGGGGTGCCGGGACGGGGGTTGAGGAAGTTCAGCGGGACTTCGTGCGGGTCGAGCTCGGCCAGCTGCGCGGCGAACTCCGCCCGCTGCTCCACCGTCTCGCCGAGCCCCAGGATGCCCCCGCAACACACCTCCATGCCGGAGTCGCGCACCATGCGGAGGGTCTCCCAGCGCTCCTCCCACGAGTGGGTGGTGACCACGTTCGGAAAGTACGAGCGGCAAGTCTCGAGGTTGTGGTTGTACCGGTGCACCCCCATCTCGACCAGCTCGTCCACCTGCTCCTTGCTGAGCATGCCCAGCGACGCCGCGACCTGGATGTCGACCTCGGCCTTGATGGCCGCCACACCCTCGCGCATCTGCTTCATGAGCCGCTCGTCGGGGCCGCGCACGGCGGCCACGATGCAGAACTCGGTCGCGCCCGTCGCCGCGGTCTGCCTGGCCGCCTCCACGAGCGAGGGGATGTCGAGCCAGACCGAGCGGACGGGGGAGGTGAAGAGGCCCGACTGGGAGCAGAAGTGGCAGTCCTCGGGGCAGCCGCCGGTCTTCAGCGAGACGATGCCCTCGACCTCGACCTCCGGACCGCACCAGCGCATCCGCACCTCGTGGGCGAGCTGCAGCACGTCCGGCACATGCTCGTCGGGCAGGCGCAACACCGCCAACACGCCGGCCTCGTCGAGGCCGACGCCCCGTTCGAGCACCTGGGTACGAGCAAGGTCGAGGATCTCTGGCATGGTCGTACCTTACAAGGGGGAAGTCGAGGTGAATCGTGAGTGAGTGGCTTGAGCAGCTGGAGCTCCGGGCGCGGCTGCGCGCGAAGGCGGGGCTGGCACGGCAGCTGAGGCACCGGGCTCCGGACGACGAGGTGGTCGACCTCGCCGGCAACGACTACCTCGGACTCTCGAACCACCCGGACGTGACCGCGGCGGCGCGGGAGGCCCTCGACGCGTACGGGCTCGGCGCCACCGGCTCCCGCCTCGTGCGCGGCTCCACCGGCGCTCACCACCAGCTCGAGGAGCGGCTCGCCGGCTGGCTCGGCACCGAGGCCGCGCTCGTGTACTCCTCCGGTTACCTGGCCAACCTCGGGGCGGTGCGGGCGCTGACGCGGCCGCGTACCCTCCTCGTCTCCGACGCCCACAACCACGCCTCGCTGATCGACGGGTGCCGCATCTCCGGCGCGGAGGTCGTCGTCACTCCCCACGCGGACGCCGCCGCGGTCGGGGCGGCCCTGGCCGCCGCACCCGGCCGCCCGGCCGTGGTGGTCAGCGAGTCGATCTTCTCGGTCGACGGCGACCTCGCGCCCCTCGCCGACCTGCACGCCGCGGCCCGCCGGCACGGGGCGCTGCTGCTCGTCGACGACGCGCACGCGCTCGGCGTGATCGGCCCGGCCGGGGCGGGTGGCGTCGCCGCCGCGGGCCTGGCCGGCGAGCCCGACGTGGTGGTCACGGCCACGCTCTCCAAGTCGCTCGGCGCGGCCGGTGGCTTCATCGCCGGGCCGGCGGCACTGGTCCGCCATCTGGTGGACACCGGGCGGACGTTCATCTTCGACACCGCGCCACCGCCGGCCGTCGTCGCCGGCGCGCTCGCTGCGCTGGAAGTGGCCCGCGGCTCCGAAGGCCGCCGCGTGGAGCTCGCCGACCGCGCGGCAGCACTGGTACGCCGCCTGCGCGCCGCCGGCCTCGAGGTCTCCGACCCCGCCGGGGGAGTGGTGTCGGTGACCGCGCCCGGCCCGGAGACCGCCGTGGCCTGGGCCGCGGACTGCCGCGACCGCGGCGTGGCCGTAGGCTGCTTCCGTCCACCTTCCACTCCGGACAGTCGGGCCCGACTGCGGTTGACGGTCAACGTCGGCGTGCCGCGGGCCGACTTCGACCGGGCCCTCGACGTGATCGTGGAGTGCGCGCCGTGACAGGTGATTGGAGAGGGCCGGTCGTGGTCACCGGCACCGATACGGACGTCGGCAAGACCGTCGTGACCGCCGCGATCACGGCCGCCGCCCAGGCCGCCGGGCTGCGCGTCGCCGTGGTCAAGCCCGGCCAGACCGGCACCTCGACCGGCGCCCCCTCCGATGTGGACGTCGTCAACCGCCTCGCCGCCCCGGCGACCGCCCGCACGCTGGCCTCCTACCCGGACCCGCTGGCCCCGCTCGCCGCCGCGCGGGTGGCGGAGCTGCCGCCACTCGAGCTCTACACGGTGGTCGACGAGGTGCGCGCCGAGGCGGAAAAGCACGACCTGGTGCTTGTCGAGGGCGCCGGCGGCCTGCTGGTGCCGATGGGCCTGCGCCCCTCCGGCGAGCCGTGGACCGTGGCCGACCTGGCCGTGTCCCTGGACGCCCGCGCCGTCGTGGTCAACCGCGCCGGCCTCGGCACCCTCAACCACACCGCCCTGACCCTGGAGGCACTCGACCGCCGCAGCGTGTCCGCGGGCGTGGTCCTGGGCGCGTGGCCGGCCGAGCCCGAGCTGGTCCACTGGGAAAACCTCGGCGAGCTGCTGCCCAACCTTGTCGGCGCCCTACCGGACGGCGCGGGCGCGATGGAGCCGGGCGTCTTCCAGCGCAGCGCGCCTGGCTGGCTGACGCCGGCACTGCACGGCGTCCTTGACGACTGGCGCGCCTGGGCCGAGGACGCCGGCTGACACTGCGCTGGCGTCGCTCTCCGCGCCGATTCAAACCCAATGAGATGTGAGCTACCGCGACGTCCGCGGTGGTCCGGACCGTTGCTCCCGCGGCCTCACCCTCCGCGGTCGCCAAGCTCAACCCAGGAGCCCGCTCCGGCAGATCTTGGCAAGTTAGCGTCGAAATAACGCGCTAACTCACCAAGATTTCGAAGCTCACACCGCCTGCACCTGATCGGCAGTCACCGACCGCGACGGCGCGATTGAGCTGTTTGTGACCGCCCTGGGTGGGTGCTCACCGTGGATGGAACTGCCGGAGTGGCCGGTGATCGAGGGCCAGGCCGGCGTAGGCGGCCATATGCCCCTGGTGTGGAACGCCGCACCGTCGATGCGGGCTGCGGTCCTGACCTCGATGCCGGCCATTAGGTCAGGCCCCGGTAAGACGGTGGGCATCGAGAATCCCCTCCACGCCGGCGGCCACTTGGTCGCGATGGAGCAACATCTGGTCGGAACGCTGCGTTCCGCGAGCGCGGACCTCTTAGGCATACCTAGAGACGTTGGTGTGGGCTGGGCCACGCGCGTAAGTCTTCGTAGGTGCTGCGTAAGGTGCCTGGGCCGCCAAGATAGGTAAGCGCTCCCGATGTGGCCGCGCCCTTACCCGCCGAGGATTGACTCATCAGCGGAGCAGGGAACACAAGGGAGACAGAGCGATGATGATGCACCCGGACCTCGTCCTGGCCCAGGCCCGCGACCGTCAGCGTGAGCTGATCGCCGAGGCTGACCGTGAGCGTCTGTTCGCCGCCGTGCGCCTTGGGCGTCGTGGGCGCCGTGCGCGTCAGGAAGCGGCGGTGCGTGGACAGCCGGTTGTGGCGCCCGCGGGGTAGGGGTAGGGTACCGAGGTCTTGAACCGCGGAGGGTGAGGCCGCGGGAGCAACGGTCCGGACCACGGCGGACGTCGCGGTAGCTCAAAGTTTTTGGATGATGAAGGCGTCCGGCATCCGGAAGGAGAGGTTGTCCGGGCACCACGGCGGGCGGGTGACGCGCGTGCCGTGCAGGAGCGGCGCGGTCTCGGCGACCACGACGGCGGCCTCCATGCGGGTGAGCTGGGCGCCCACGCAGCGGTGCGCGCCGGCGCCGAAGGACAGGTGCCGCCTTGAGCCGCGCTGACCCGGGCGGAAGTCGTCCGGATTCGCAACGACTGCCTGGTCGCGCCCGGCCTGGGCGAGCCACAGCACGATGCTCGTGCCGCGGGCGACCGGCGTGCCGCCGAGCATCGTGTCGCGGGAGGCCACGCGCCGCCAGGTGACGATCGGTGGCACCAGGCGCAGGCCCTCCTCGACCACATCATCCACGGCGACGCTACCGGCGCGCAGGCCGTCGAGCACCGCCGGCTCGCCGGCCAGGCGGTGCAGCAGGAGCGTGAGGAACTGCGAGGTGGTCTCCTGCCCCGCGACCAGCAGGAAGAAGAGCGCGCCCACGACGACGTCCATGCTCTGCGCCTGCGCGCGCAGGTCGGCGGCGAGCCCCGCGCCGTCTTGCGCGAACTCCCGCAGCACCCTGTGAAACCGCCCCACGATCTCGGCCAGCGCCAGCTGGCGGTCGAGGGCGACCGGGGCCCAGAAGAGCTCCAGCGCGGCCCGCGTGAACTCCTTGACCACGGCGGCGTCGGCGTCGGGCAGGGCGACGAGCCGGGCGAGTACCAGCAGGGGCAGGTCGGCGGCGAGGTCGGCGTAGAGGTCGACGGGCCGTCCCCGGGCGAGGTCGGCGGTGAGGCGGTCGACCCGGCCGCGTACGACGGTGGTCAGCCACGCCCGCTGCTCCTCGACGCGCTTGGGGTGCAGCGCGTCGGCCACGATCGCGCGGATCGCGGGGTGGCTGGGGTGCCCGTTGTTGGCGAGCGTCGGCGGCAGGCGGAAGCCGTGGCGCGCCAGGATCCGCAGCGCGGCGACGGGGATCGGGGTGAGCGCGTCGAGCGCGTTGTCCGGGCGGAAGGTGGCCTGGTCGGCCAGCACCTCGCGGACCAGGGCGTGGCGTGCCACGACGAGGTGCTCCACGCCGACGTGGTCGGCGACCGTCGCGACGTCGGGCCACTCCCGCGCCCGCTCCGGCGCCTCCCAGGTCCGAAACAGCACGCCGGCCACGCTACCTCGCGCGCGTTGGGTCAAATCGCGGACATCGTCGCGCTGTGTTGGCGCCGATATACTCGCCGCAAGCGATTTCGTACCGGCTGTTCCGCTCGGGCAACCCAGAGTCGTGTCTGCCTCCTTCCACATCGGACCCCGGGGCGACGATCGGTGCTGTGACGCGGCTGGGAGGGCGGGTTGCTGTACTTCTTTCTCAGCTATGCCCGGGGCGACGACGACGATTCCGTCCAGAAGTTCTTCCACGATCTGTCCAAGGAGGTCCGCGTGCACGCCGGCCTGGCCGCCGGTGAGGAGGTCGGCTTCTTCGACGTGCACAGCCTGGAAGTGGGCGCGACCTGGTCGCCGCGACTGGTGGAGGCGCTGTCGCGTTGCCAGTCGTTCATCGCGTTGGTGTCTCCGCGCTACCTGCTGAGCGAGCCCTGCGGTCGAGAGTGGACGATCTTCGCGGAGCGCGTCCGGCGGTACGAGCGGGATGTCGGCGTCACCCCGTCGGCGCTGCTGCCCTTGCTGTGGCTGCCACCTCCCAACCTGCCCGACGCGGTGGCCGCCCTGCAGTACCAGAACGACGTCCTCCCGGAGGCGTACGGGCGCACGGGGCTGCGGCAGCTCATGCGCCTGCAGCGGCACCAGGACTCCTACTACGACCTCATCGTCGAGCTGGCGCGGCAGATCGTGCAGACCGCGGGCGCCCACCGCGTGCCGACCACCGGCGCGGGCATCGACTTCAAAGACGTGCAGAGCGCCTTCCACCCGCGGGCGACCGGGCGCGCCGCGGTGCCGCGGCAGCCGGGCCACACGCAGCAGGTGCAGTTCGTCGTCGCGGCGCCGGCGCGGGGCGAGCTGTCCGCGGAGGAGCTCGCGACGATCGACCGCGACAGCCAGTACTACGGCGCCACGTCGGTGGAGTGGGCGCCGTACCGGCCGACGCTGCCCGTGCCGATCGCCGACTACGCCCGCACGGTGGCCGAGCGGCGCAGCTTCCGGGCGGAGGTGGCGGGCACGGCTGGCCTCGCGCAGCGGATCGGGGACGCGCGACGCGGCAACCAGATCGTGGTGCTGCTCGTCGACGTGTGGTCCACGATGCTCAACGAGTACCGGCAGGCGCTCGCCGAGTGCAACCAGCTGGATCAAAACTCCGAAGAGCCGGTCACCGCCATCATGGTCCCGCTCAACTTCGACGACCTGCAGGGCCAGCGGCACCGGCGGCAGCTGACCGACTCGCTCCGCGCGATCTTCTACCGCCGCACGGTGCACGGCGACGACGTCATGTTCCGCTCGAGCATCCTGACCCACCAAGCCTTCGACGCCGACCTCCAGGTGGTGCTGGAGACCGCCCGCAACCGCGTCTTCACCAACGGCACCGTGCACAACCGCCCGCAGGGCCAGGCCGTGCGACGGCCGATCCTGCAAGGCCCCTAACCCTCCCCGCCCCCAGGAGCCCCCGATGACCGGCCGCATCGTGACGTTCTACTCGTACAAGGGCGGCACCGGCCGCACGATGGCCCTGGCGAACGTCGCCTGGATCCTCGCCGCCAACGGCAGGCGCGTGCTCGCCGTCGACTGGGACCTGGAGTCGCCCGGGCTGCACCGCTACTTCCACCCGTTCCTCACCGACAAGAAGCTGCGCAGCTCGCGCGGCGTGATCGACCTGATCCGCGACTTCGCCGCCGCGGCGGTCGACCCGCACGTCAACTTCGACGACGCGCAGTGGTACCGCCGGTACGCGGACGTCGAGCGCGAAGCGGTGTCGCTGGCCTGGCGCTTCCCCGACTTCGGCGTGATCGACCTGCTGCCCGCCGGCCAGCAGGACCCGTCGTACTCCAGTGCGGTCAGCACCTTCGACTGGCCGGCCTTCTACGAGCGGCTCAACGGCGGCATCTTCCTGCAGGCGCTGCGCGAGAACATGCGCCAGCGCTACGACTACGTGCTCATCGACAGCCGCACCGGGCTGAGCGACACCGCGGGCATCTGCACGGTGCACCTGCCCGACATGGTGGTCGACTGCTTCACGCTCAGCGAGCAGAGCATCGACGGAGCCGCCTCGGTCGCCGACTCGATCGCCAACCAGCGCCGCGACGAGCCCATCCTCATCCGGCCGGTGCCGATGCGTGTCGAAGACGCCGAGCAGGTCAAGCTCGAGGCCGGCCGCGACTACGCCCGGCTGCGCTTCGGGCAGTACCTCGGGCTGGACCCCGAGGCGGCCGACCAGTACTGGGGCGACGTCGAGATCCCCTACAAGCCCTTCTTCGCGTACGAGGAGATCCTGGCCGTCTTCGGCGAGCGGTCCCGGCAGGAGCACTCGCTGCTGGCCTCGTTCGAGCGGCTGACCAACGCGATCACCGACGGCGACGTGGCCGCGCTGCCCGCGATCGAGGAGCGGGAGCGCCGCCGCATCCTCGGGGAGTACGAGCGGTCCAAGCCGCCCGCCGTCACCGACGTCCTGATCAGTTACGCGTCGATCGACCGCACCTGGGCCGAGTGGGTGGGCAGCGAGCTCGGCCGGGTGGGGCTGCGCGTGGTGCTCCAGCAGGTCGACTTCTCGATCGACCCGGCCGATGCGCCCGCTCCGCACGAGCAGGCCACCGCCGTCAACCGCGTGCTCGTGCTGCTCTCGCAGGACTACGTGAAGGCGCCGAACGCGGCCGAGTTCTGGCGCCTGGTCGCCGCCCGCGACCCGGCCGGCGGCAGCCGCTTCCTGCTCTCGGCCCGCACCGACGGCACCCGCGTGCCCGCGCCGTACAGCGAGCGCCAGCCCGCCGTCGACTTCGCCAACCTCTCCGAGGACCGGGCCCGCGAGGCGCTGCTGGCCGTGTTCGGCGTGCCGTTGCCGCACGGCCGCGCCGACGACCCGGCCGCACCGCGCTACCCGGCCAACCAGCCGCCGATCTGGAACGTCCCGCAGCGCAACGTCGCCTTCACCGGCCGCACCGCCCTGCTGGAAGGACTGCGCGACCGGCTCGCGGCAAGCGTCACCGTGGTGGTGCCGCAGGCGCTCTACGGGCTCGGCGGGGTGGGCAAGACCCAGGTCGCGATCGAGTACGCGCATCGCTTCGCCGCCGACTACGACGTGGTGTGGTGGATCTCGGCCGAGCAGCCGGGCCTGGTCCGCGCCGCCCTCGGCGACCTGGCGACCCGCCTCGGCCTGCCCGAGGTGGAGAGCGTCGCCGAGCGCGCCGAAGCCGTGCTGGACGCGCTGCGCCGCGGCGAGCCGACCCGGCGGTGGCTCCTGGTGTACGACAACGCCGACGACCCCGAGGCGATCCGCCCGTACCTGCCGCAGGGCACCGGCCACCTGCTGCTCACCTCCCGCAACGTCGCCTGGAGCCGCCAGGCCAGCGCGGTCGAGGTGGGCGCCTTCCACCGCGAGGAGAGCGTGGCGCTGCTGCGCAGCCGGGTGGGTGAGCTCACCGACGCCGAGGCCAACGAGCTCGCCGAAAAGCTGGGCGACCTGCCGCTGGCCATCGAGCAGGCCGGCGCGTGGCTGGCCACCACGGCCATGCCGGTGGGCAGCTACCTTGAGCTGCTCGACACCCGGCTGACCCAGGTGCTGGCCGAAAACCCGCCGCCCGGCTACCCGCGCACGGCCGCGGCGACCTGGCTTCTCTCCCTGGAGCGGCTGCGCGAGCAGATGCCGGCCGCGGCCAAGCTGCTGGAGCTGTGCGCGTTCTTCGGCCCGGAGCCGATCCCGATGCGGCTCATCAACAGCGAGCGCTTCGTCGAGGTGCTGCTGCCGCTCGATCCGTCGCTCAACGAGCCGCTGCTGCAGGGACGGCTGGTGCAGGAGATCGGCCGGTACGCGCTGGCCAGTGTGGACACCGGGCACACGACGCTGCAACTGCACCGCCTCGTGCAGGCGGTGATCCGGGGGCAGCTGTCGGAGCAGGAGCAGGAGACCAACCGCAAGCACGTGCACGAGATCCTGGCCGCCGCCAACCCGAAGACCCCGGACCGGCCGCAGGACTGGCCGGAGTACGCCCAGCTGCGCCTGCACCTGCGCGCGTCGGGAGCGCTCGAGTCGACCGCGCCGACCGTGCGGCAGCTCGTGATCGACATGACCAACTACCTGGCCCGGATCAGCGACTACCAGGGCAGCGAGGAGCAGGCCAGGGACGCGATCGAGGCGTGGCGGTCGGCCAGATCCGATCCGGACGACCTGACGACCCTCTGGATGCGCTTCTACCTCGGCAACGCGCTTCGCTCGCAGGCCCGGTACGCCGAGGCCCTGGTGGAGCACGACCAGACCCACGCCGCGCTGCTCGACCTCGTCGGGTCGGAACACCCGTACACGATCGCCTGCCGCAGCAGCCTCGCCGGCGACCTGCGCGGGCTGGGCCGGTACCGGGAGGCCCGGCAGCTCGACGAGGAAACTGTCGAGCGGTCCACCCGGATCCTCGGGCGGGACGCCTTCCGCACGCTGAACGCGGTGAACAACCTGGCGATCTCGCTGCAGTTCGTGGGCGACTTCACGGCGGCGGCCACGTACAGCGAGGAGGCGTTCGTCCGCCGGCGGGCGACCGTCGGCCAGCGCCACCCCACCACCCTGCAGAACGCGCACAACTACGCCCGCTGCCTGCGCGACCTCGGCCGGTACCGCGAGGCGCGGGACCTGCTCACCGAGACGGTGCGAGACATGAAGGCGGTGCGCGGCGAGGACAGCCCGCACACGCTGCGCACCGCCAAGACGCTCGCGGTGACGCTGCGCAAGCTGGGCGACGTCGTCGGCGCGCACGCGCTCACCCAGGAGACGCTGGCCCGCCTCGACCGCGTGCTCGGCCGTTCACACACCCACACGCTGGCCTGCGTCAGCAACCTGGCCTGCGACCAGTCGGCGCTCGGCGACGACCGCGCGGCACGGCGCACCGCGGAGGACGCGCTGGCGCGGCACCGGCAGAAGTTCGGCGTCGACCACCTCTTCACGCTCGCCTGCGAAAACAACCTCGCGATCTTCCTGCGGCGGCTGGGCCAGGCCGAGGAGGCCGGCGCGATCGCGGAGCGGGTCGCCAACCGGATCGAGGCGGCGCTCGGCCACGACCACCCGTACACGCTGGCCTGCCTCATCAACCGGGCCAACGCGCTCTACGACCTCGGCCACTACCCCGAGGCGCTCGCCATCGACGAGGAGATCCACCCGCTGATCAGCAGCCGGCAGGTGCTGGGGCCGGACCACCCGGACTCGATCGCCGCGGCCAACAACCTGGCGATCAGCCGCCGGCTCGCGGGCGACCGCACCGGCGCGCAGGAGCTGGTGCAGGAGCAGCTGGCCCGGGCGACGCGCGTTCTCGGCGCCGACCACCTCAACACGGCCGCGATCCGAAACGGGATCCGGCTCAACTGCGACATCGACCCGCCCGAGGTGTGAGCGGTCAGGAAAGGCCCGTGGCCAGCCAGGCGGCCAGCTCGTCCGGGGCCGGCGCCCGGCCGCCCGCGCGCAGCCGGACGTAGGCCGCCCGGACCAGGTCGGGGCGCTCCGCGAGGGCCCGCGCGGCGTCCGCGGTGCCGCCGGCCCGCACGGCGAGCGCGAGTCCGACCCACCCGGGCGGATCATCGGGTACCGACATCGCAGCGCTCCGGAACGCGGACAGCGACTCCGGCACGCGGCCGGACAGGTAGGCGGCCTCGGCCGGTGTGGCGGCCGGTGCCGCGGTGCCGGTGAGCCGCGCCCGGACCTGCGCCGCGAGCCCTTCCACGCGGGCCGGCCCGCCAGCCTCCGCCGGGGCCGCCGCCGGCCGCTCGATAGGTGGACACCGCCTGCCGGCGGCCCACGCGGCGGTCAGGCCGGCCACGACGTCCGGCTCCGGGCGGTGGTTGTCCAGCCGCCACCGCGTCGCGACCGCGACCATCAGCTCCTCCACACCCGCGCGGATGTCCGCGTCGATGGGGTCCGCCCACCACCCGTCCAGCGTCGCCACGAGCTGGCCGACGAATCGCTCGCCCTCCGGCGTCAGCTCGTCCGAGCCGGCGAGCGCGGCGGCCGCCAGCCGGGTCTGCGCCAGCCAGTACGCGAACTCGAAGTCCGCCGTCCGCGCCTCGCCGCCCGCGACCCGGGTCCGCCGGACCCGCCAGAAGTCGGCCACGCCCGCGTGCGCGTAGACGCCCTGGAGCAGGGCCCGGACCGGCCTGGGGTCGGCCCGCCACGGCGCGTGGTACACCCCGTCGCGCGTGGACTCGCAGAGGCGGACCAGGTCGAGAAGCCCGCCGAGCTTCATGTGCTGCGTCTCGTGGATCATCAGCAGCGCCAGTCCGGCCGCTGCGTCCGGTGTGGACACCGCGACGGCACCGAACGCCGTCTGCGCCGACGCGCTCGTCGACCCGCTCAGCGGCGCCACGAGCGGGACCAGGGACCGCAGGCACTCGCCGATCGCCACGGCGTGCTGCGGATGGTCGGACGCGATGAGCCGCCACGCACCGTCCACAAGGGATTCCAGCGTGCCGGCGGCGGCGCGGTCGAGCCGGGGTGCGACGGCGTGGCCGAAGCAGGAGCGGTACGGGTCGAGGTCTTCCAGCGTCACGGTGAGCGGACCCGCCGCGGAGTGCACGGTGAACCGTCGCGACGCGCACCAGCCCGGCGCGTCTACGGCGTACGGCGCCGGCACGGTGACGCTCGACGCGGTGCCGGTGAAGCTCAGGCTGTCGGCGCGCACGCGGACCGCGACAGGTCCGGTGCCGAGCCCGTACGCCAGGCCGACCGTCGGGACGAAGAAGTCGCCGGTGCACTCGCTGACATCGAGGTCGAGATCGGTCCCGGCGCGCGCCGCGGCCGCCACGGCGAGCCCGGCAAGGTACGCGGCGGCCGGCGCCCCGGTGGACCGGCGCAGGCAGCGGGTCGCCCAGCTGTCGACGAAGGGGTGTCCCAGCACCTCGCGCGCGATGTCCGGCCGGCTGGCGGTGACGTCCCGCAGCGCCCGCCAGGCCGCGGTGTCGGTCCCGATCGCCTGGCGCAGCGCGGCGAGCAGGAGCATGCGCTTGCTGAGCTGCGCCGACCGCAGGGTCGCGAGGGCCGGCGCGTCACCGTACCCGCTGCCGAGGCTGTCGAACTCCGCGCCGGTGAGCCGGTAGGCCGGCAGGCCGGCGGGCGCGTTCATGCCTGCGAGGCTAGCCCGCGCGCGGCGGCGGTGGCCGCGACCGCGTCGAGGTCCGTGGCGACGCGGCGCCTGATGTGCTGGATGAGGCGAAGCTGGTCAGGGCAGTACACGGTCGGGTTGTCGAAGCCGTTGCCGGCGCTGTAGCGATGCGCGTAGAGGCCGCCGCCGCACACCGAGACGATCTCGCAGCTTTGGCAGGGTGCGGCAAGGCCGGCGAGGCCGCGGTACTGGGCGGTGATCCCCGGGTGTGCGAGCGCCTCGTCGAAGGAGTGCGTCGCGACGTCGCAGCCGGTGGCCGCCATCCCGGCCGCCGTCGTCTTCAGGCTGTCCGCCTGCTCGACGGAGCCGTCGGTCTCGATGACGAGCAGCGGCGACCGGCGGAGGCCGACCGCCTCGGTCGCGCTCGTACCGCCGACGAGCAGCGCGATGATCGACGAGAACAGCCGCACGTCGCTGCTGCCCTCGCCGGCGTACCACTCGTCGAACACCGGGATGAGCCAGTCCGCGTACGGCGTGCCGCTCCCGCCCGGCTCCCGGCGTGGTGGGGGCGTGGTCCAGTTGCCGTGCGGCAGAAGGAAGTCGATGCGCGGCGGGGCGAACGAGAGCAGGTGCCGGTACACGGCCAGCGGGTCGTTGGCAGTGTCCACAGTGCATAGAATCCCGCCGTAGATGTGGCGGAAGCGCTCCTGCCGCAGCAGTTCCAGCGCTTCGCGCACGCGGGAGTAGCTCCCACCGCCGTGGCGGAACATGCGGTGGCGGTCGTTGGCCTCGCGGTCGCCGTCCAGGCTGATCCCCACCCGCACGCCGAGCGATTCCAGGAGCTCAAGCAGGTAGTCGGTGAGCAGGAGCCCGTTGGTCTGGATCGTGAACTCGACCCACGTCTCGAACGGGACCGCCCGCCTGATCGTCGCGACGGCGTGCTCGATGAGGTCGGCGCCGGCCAGGATCGGCTCGCCACCGTGGAGCGTGACGGTCAGCCGGGGCGGCCGGTGGGTGCGCGCGTGCTCGGCGATCCGGGCCGCGACGAGGTCGATGGTGGCGCGCGTCATCGTGCGCGGCCGGCCGCGCCAGCTCTGGTCGGCGCTCTCGTAGACGTAGCAGTAGTCGCAGGCAAGGTTGCATCGACTGTGAATCTTGAGGATCACCTGGCGCACGGCCGCCGACATGCTGCCCGTCTTCCGGGGCTAGATGCTGCTCTGGAAGGGAGCCGCCAGGTCGTCGTCTTCGCCGTCCGGCCGGCGCAGGATCTCAGCAATGATCTTCGCCAGCGGCTCCGGGGCCACACGCTCGGCATCCGGGAGCGAATAGACGATGGTGCCCCCGGTTACCGCCGGTTCGGCGGAATCCTCAAGCCCGGGTGCCGTGGCCAAGCTCACGTGCCGATACATTAGCCGACTCACGTGTGGCGCGGGTCCCGCGACGCGCCGGCCCGTCCGATGGTCCGCCCTCTGTGGACGGAAGGACGGTCCGATGTAAACAACCGTCGCCGCGGGACATGCGCGACCACGCGGCGACGGCCGCTGTTTTCTATGTCTCCGCGGGCTCGATGTCGCTGTTGATCCGAGTCCCTTCCTGCACCGCGATCGTGTTCGGGTGTCCCACGCCCAGGACCCTGATCGAGGCCTGCGTCGCCTCCTCCAGCCGCGTGGCCGCCTCATGCTGGGCGCCGGTCGCCTGAAGCGAGATTGCGAGGTTGGTGGTCGCCGCGAGCACCGTCGGGTGGTCCCGCTTGAACCGGGCCGAGAGGTGCTGGAAGCAGTGCTGGTCGAGCCGGAGCGCCTCGCTGATCTCCTTGGCGGCGAAGTGCGCGTTTGCCAGGTTCATCTGGCTTACGAGGGTGTCCGGGTGGTTGGCGCCCAGCGCGGTCACGAAGCGCACGGCGGTGTCCTCCGCCAGCGGCTTGGCGGTGGCGAAGTCGCCGGCGCGCATATGGAAGATCGCGAGGTCGTTGGAGGCGGCGAGCGTGAACGGGTGGTCGGGTCCGCTCACCTCCTCGTACCGGCCGACGATCTCCTTCGCCAACTGGCGTGCCTCGTCATGGTCGCCCCGCGCGGACTTGACACAGGCCACTTCGAGGGCGCACGCCAGCGCGTGCGGATGGCGAGGCCCCATGGTCCGCTCGTACGCGCGGTTGACCGTCGTGATCAGCTCGGCGGCCTCGTCGAGGCGACCGAGCCGGCGCCAGGTGACCGCGAGGTTTTTCGCGGCCATCAGCGTGATCCGGTGGTCGGCGCCGTAGACCTCGCGAGCGGTGGCGAGGATCTTTTCGAGCCGCTCGCGCGAGCGCTCGAGGTCGCCGACGTCACGTAGGTCCCGGCCGTACCGGGTGGCCACGTTCATCGTCGAGGGATGGGTGGAGCCGGTGACCCGCTCGCGCCGGCGAACCGTGTCCTCGTCGAGGTCCAGCGCCTCCTGCAGGTTGCCGACAAGCCGGTGGGAGACGGAGAGGTTGTTGGCTGCCCGGAGCGTCTGGTCGTGGTCCTCACCGTGGGTCGCCCGCCATTCACCGAGCAGCTCCACGTCCGTCTGGTACGCGTCGCGGTATCTGCCGACGCCGCGCCAGAGCCCGGCCTGGGTCCGCCGGGCCATCAGCGTGTACGGGTGCTTTTCGCCGAGCGAGCGGGAGAGCCGAGGGATGATCGCGTCGGAGATCTTCAGGCCCTCGGAGTACTGGCCCAGCGCCTGCAGCGTGTTGGCCAGCTCTTGGCGGATCCGCAGCACGGAACGGTGGTCCTCGCCCAGCCGCGGCTGCCAGCTGGCGACCGCGCGCTCGCCGAGCTCCTGGCTGCCGAGCAGGTCGCTGCGGGCGCGCAGGTAGCGAACCATGTCGATGATCAGTGCATGCACCTGTGGGTCGTCCGAGTCGAGCGAGCCGGTGGGCTCCAGATGCGGGCGGAGCGTCTCGTAGACCCTCCAGTTTTCTTGCCGATCTGGATCGTCACGCCGCTCGGCGGCCAAGGTTATTTGCACCTGTCTCCGTCTTTCACGCTGGACAGCCTCCGGCAGATCGCTCCTGACCACGCTCTGGACCAGCCGGTGAATGCGGATGGCAGGGATGGCTGGGTCGACCCGCGCCAGACCGTATCGGTTGATGTCGCGAATGAGTGAACCATGAAGAAGCGGGTCACGGAGTGCAGGGTCGAAGGCCACCAGCGCGTCGATCATGCCCGGGCTATTGAGCAGCCGCGTCGGAATCGGTTCTGGGGCAAAAAAGGCAAACAACTCTAGCAAGTAGGCCGCCGCCGGATTCGATTCGCGGAGTCTTTCCTGGGAGAGACGCCAGGTGTTCGCGGCCGGGTGCGGATAGCCAGGGGGCGGCGGCTCATTCAAGATCCGCGGGAGGTGCTCGTCGAGAAGATTCAAATAGCTTCGCGCGGTCATTGCGGTCGTGGCGAGCCAGGTCGCGGCTTGCTCCACCGCCAGTGGCAGGTCGCCCAACTTTTCGGCGATCGCGTTGGCGTCGGTCGCGGACAGCGTGTCGACGCGGCGGGCCAGCAACTCCACGCTCTCGGCGCGTTCGAAGACGTTGACGTCGATCGTCCAGGCCTCGCGCGCCCACTCCTGACCTGGTGTGGTAATAATCACATCGCCCTGGCCGGTCGGCAGAAACTCACGGATCTGGCTGGGGTCGTCGGCGTTGTCGAACACGACGATCCAGCGTCCGGACGGCTCGCCGCGCCGCAGCGCCTCCAGCACCGCCTGCACCTGCTCGGTGCCGCCGGCAGCGACCGGCAGCTCGAGCTCGTTGGCGAGCTCTGCCAGCGTGGCACGGGCCACGGCGGGCTGGTCCGCGGAGATCCACCAGACGATGTCGTAGTCGGCGGCGAAGCGGTGCAGGTACTCCATCGCGATCTGGGTCTTTCCCACGCCGCCGAAGCCCTGGAGGACCGCCGGGCCGGTGAGGGCCGTGCTTGCGCTGAGCCGCTCGCGGAGCAGCTCGAGGATCGCGTCTCGTCCGGTGAAGGAGGAGTTTCTGGCTGGTGCGCGCCACACCCGGGGCGGCTCGTCCGGGAAGCGCGGCTGCGGGCCGCCGCCGGCGGGCGGGGCGACCACCAGCGCCGCGTCGCGCAGGCCGAGCTTGCTCAGCAGGGCTTCCCGGGCGTGGCCGGCGGTGATGTTGAACAGGTCGACGGACTCGCGGTCGTCGAAGGGGGTCGGCAGGCGGAAGCCTTCCAGCCGTACCGGCACCAGGAACCGCCCCGGTCCAGGCGTGTCGCGAACCATCGCGGCCTGCCAGAACTTTCGGGTCTGCGCCACCCGGACCGACTCGCGGGTAAGCAGCATGAGCGCCCGGGCGGCCTTGTCGAGGACCGCCGGGCTGTTGACGTCCTGCAGGACGCTGCGCTGGCCGACCTGGCGCAGCTGCGAGGCGATCCACTCGGCCCAGATGCGGTCGCGTGGCGCGTACGCGATCAGCAGCGGCGCCGACTCCGCCGAGCCGCGCTGCTCGAACTCGGCCAGCCACCCGCGGCGCAGCGGCTCGGGCGGCGCGGCGAACTCGATCGGCTCGCCGACCAGCTCGCCGGCCAGCCGTTCGTACGCCGCGAGCAGCGAGTTTTCCAGCTCGGGGCGGTCGCCGAAGGTGGCCAGCGTCTCCTCGTACGCGTAGAAGACCTTGTACGGGATCTCGACCATGCCCCAGTACTTGTCGGGGTCGGGGTGGCCGAGCAGCCGGACGAAGTCCTCAAAGCGCTGGCGGGCGTACGTGCGGCTGCGCTCGAGCTTGCTCAGCTCGCCGTCCTCGACCCGGGTGGGCACCGGGTAGATCTGGACGCCGTCGCCGCGCTGGTGGCGGATCGAGTTGGCGGCGGCGACCGCGCCGTCGATGCTCTGGTTGTTCATCGTGAAGCAGGTGACGACCGCGTCGGGGAGCTGGACCGTGCAGATCCCCGCGTTGTCGCTCAGGCCCGTGCGGCTGTCGAGGAGGGCGATGTCGTAGTGCCGCCGCATGTCCTCGCCGAGGGCGTCGAGGTAGGCGGCGCCGTCGAAGCGCTCGTAGAAGTCGTCCCAGTTGAACGTGCTCACCGCGTGCGAGTAGGCGCGGTCCTGGCGGCCGGGCGGCACGAAGTCGATCGAGCCGCCGCCGGGGAAGTCGTAGCGGACCAGCGAGCTGGCGTACCGGCGGATCTGTGCGGCGCTGAGCAGGTCGTCGGGTTGCAGGTCGCGCACCCGCTCGCCATGTCCGGGGCTGGTGCCGCTCTTCGCGAAGTCGCGGACCGCGTCGATCACGCCGCGCGAGTCGCGCAGGTTGCGGTCGACGAGAAAGGGTGCGAAGTACCGGTGGAGCCCGGGTGACTCGAGGTCCCAGTCGACGGTCAGGACGCGGCGGCCGGTGCTGGCGAGGATCCAGGCGACGTTCGCCAAGGCCATCGTGCGGCCAACGCCGCCCTTGAACGAGTAGAAGGTGATGATCCGGCCGTTGCGGTGGTCGGTGGGCTCATCGGTATTCATCGTCATCACGATTTTCTTCGTAGGTCAGCAGTGGCAGCTTCGCGGGCGACCGCCGGCGCACCGGAGAGGGAGACCGGTGCGGGGGCGCCTCGACGGCGAACGCGTCCGCCGCGCTGGCGAAGGTGGGACTAGGCACGAGTGAGGGCGGGGTGTGCTGCTCGGCGGTGGCCGTCACCCGGATCGCGACCGCCGTGACGAACTCGAGGTAGTCGTCGCGGAGCCGGCCGAGCTGGAGGAGCCGCCGGATGCCGTGCTGCTCGTAGGCGGAGCCGAAGGAGGGATCGCTGTACTGCAGGTCGGTGAGGTGGGCGGGTATCTCTGTGGGCAGCCAGAACAGCGGGATCAGGGCGGGCGGCGGCAGCCCTGCGGCGCGCAGGTTGGCGAGCCGCTGGGCGAAGACCCACCACTCCCGGCCGCAGGACGGGCTGCGGAAGTAGCCGGGGGAGCAGAGGGCGATAAATGTGTGTGCGGTCTGCAACGCGTTTACCAGATCGGGTGACCAGTGGTCCGCGTTGGCGTCGTGGTGGGCGCGAAATCCGACCTCGTCGTCGCGGTCTCGACCCGCGTGCTCACGGACCTCGCCACTGAGGTCGGTGAAGAACGCCTCGACCAGATCGTCGTGCTGGCCGTGGGCGTAGCTCAAAAAGAAGTACCGCATCGCTCCTCCCTGCACCGTCAGCAGCCGTTGGTGCGAGTGGGCCACAGGGTATCGATGTCGAGCCAATGGTGGATCAGGCTCGACTCGCTTTTGGATCGCCATCGTCAAGGCCCTTCAAGAATGGGTCTCGCGTTGGCCGGACCGTCGGCGGGACGCCGGAAGATTCGACCCTTGGCGAAAATGCGATTTTGCGCTTCCTCCAGCGCCGCGGCGAGGTCGAGGTCGAACCGGTGCGGTGTCTCTATCTCCAGGCGGAACAGCGTGTCGCGGCGGCGGGCGCAGTGCGGAAACACGTCCCTGACGGCAACCCGCAGCTCGGCACGCCGCCCGCTCGTCTCCGCGTCCTCGCGGCTGGTGGGCACGAGCACCGCCACGGCCGAGTCTTCGACCTGGTCGAACGTGGCCAGCACGCGCCGGAACGACTCCAGGCCGACCACCCACGAGTCGAGGAGCACCACGACGATCTCGTTGCGCTCCTGCGCCAGCGCGACCTGGTCGCCGATGGCGCCGATGGGCACCACCTCGGAGCCGAACAGCCGCTCGGCGGCGATCTCACGCGCCCGCGCCGCGAGCGACTGGGCGATCGCAGGATGGTACGGCGCCCAGTCCTCCTGGCGCTCGCCGTAGAAGCCGAGGTCCTGCCGGACCACCCGCATCTCGTCGCGGGTGCCGGCGGCGACGACGAAGTGCACGTACTGCGGGCCGCGGCTGCCGCGCTGCCGCCGCTGCCAGGGCTCGAAGGCGTTGCTCGCGGTGCGCAGGTCGACCCCGGGCAGCGCCTGCGGGATGCGGTGTGCCTTCGTGGTCTCGACCACGCGGCGGGCCAGGCCGGTCACGAAGTCCTGGTACGCCCCGCGGTAGCTGTGCAGGCGGATCAGGACGCGCAGGTCTTCCGTGGACTCCTGCACGGTGACGTCGATGCCGTCGCCCTCGGCCACCACCGGCAGGTCGCGAGTGGACCACGGCACCGCGATCAGCGCCGGCGCGCCACGGCCGGTGGCGCTCTGGTATGCCCTCAGGCGGTCGCTGAAGACGGTCCAGACCCGGCCGCACCGCTCGTCGAGGAAGAGCTTGGGCGAGCAGAGGACCACCAAGGTCTGGCAACTGGAAAGCTCATTGCGGATCTCGCTGGGCCAGTGATCATTGGCATTGCCATGATCGAGAAAACCGACCTCGCGCTCCGATCCCTCACCCAGCGTGCGACGGACCGCTTCCGACAGGTCGAGGAAGAAGCGGGCAACGTAAAGATCGTCGTCTCCCGGCGAATAGCTGAGGAAGAAATGCCGCATGTGCCCCCTTCCCGGTCGTCAGGCTCTCGTGACCTGCCCTGGAGAGAGGGGCATGGTGATCAACACGCTCGTCGGCGCGATGACCCGCTGCATCTGTCTATTAGTACCGCACGGGTGCCCGGGCCCGGAACCCGTCAATGCGGTGACGGTTGGATAACGCGCCAACGATCGAGGTCAGCGACCACTCTCCCGGCGATATGGCGGATCAGCCGGAACATGTCGGCCGAGTAGACCGTGGGGTTGACGAAACCGTTGTCCACCCGGTAGCGGTGGGCGTACAGGCCGCCTCCACAGATCTTGACGATGGGACAGCGCTGGCAGATTTCCGAAAGCGCCGAGATGCCACGCTGTCTGTCGCGGATGCCGGGATGCTCCAGCGCGTCGTCGAACGAGTGGTGTGCGACGTGGAGGCCGGTCGCGGCCGCGCCATCAGCGGTGGTCTTGAGCGAGTCGCCCTGCTCGATGCTTCCGTCCGTCTCGACGGTGATCAGATCGATCTTTCCGAGGCCGACCGCCTCTGAGCTCGTCGGACCGCCGAGCAGCAGCGAAATGATCGACTCGAAGAGCCGGATCCTCGTCGCCCGGTGCGGACCGGCGTACCACCGGTCAAACACCTTGATCAGCCAGTCGGCGTACGGCGTCTGGCTCTGGTCGTCCGGGCGCCCGGGCGGTGGCTTCGTCCAGTTGCCGTGCGGGAGCAGCAGGTCGATCGCCGGCGGCCGGAACTCGAGCAGGTGCTCGTACACCCCGACCGGATCGTTGTCGAGATCCACCGTGCACAGGATGCCGCTGTACAACTGTCGATAGCGTTCGCTCTGCAGCAGGTGCAGGGCCGAAACGACGGCGGTGTGACTGCCCCGCCCGTCCGCGTACCGCCGGTGGCGGTCGTTCGCCTCCGACGGTCCGTCCAGGCTCACGCCGACGGCGACCCCGTGTTGCGAAAAGAGATCGAGAAAACGTTCGTCCAGGAGAAGACCGTTGGTTTGCAGTCCGAATCTGAGCCGCGTGGATCGCGGCACCGCGCGGCGGATCGCGCGTAACGCGTAGTCGATCGTGTGCGCGCCGGCAAGCAGCGGCTCCCCGCCGTGCAGAATGGCGACAATTGTCTTCAACGCGTGGTGCTCGGCATGCTCGCCGATCCTCGCCGCCGTGTTGTCGATGATGCGTTTCGACATCACCATCGGGCGGTGTCGCCAGCTCTGGTCCGCGTGCTCGTAGACGTAGCAATGATCGCAGGACAGGTTGCAGCGGCTGTGAATCTTGAGCAGCACCTGGCGAAACGGGGTTGCCTGACTCTGCTCTTCCGGGCTCATGCAGCTATGGAGAAAGGGCGCTGTCGAACATGGCCATCGGCTCTTCGAGGTCGATGAGCTCTCTGACGATCTCGGACAGCACGCCCTGTGGGAGGTCTGGCAGCTCTTCAAGCCGCGGAATCTTCGAGATGACGTCCGCGTCGTTGTGCGCCAACATTCGTCGCCCTCCCGGCGGTTGCGTGCGAGGGGATACCACGACGTTGTCGGTATCGTGCCACCGAATGTACCCGGTATCGGCGCTTGCGCATATGTCTGTTCACGCTGTGCTCAATCGACAGTGACCTGCCAGACCGTCGTGTGCTTGATGGCGGCGTCCTCCAGCGTCGCCGCCACCGGCACCTCGTACGCCGCCACCCGCCGCAGGCCCGACGCCGGCAGGTACGCCCGGCCCGGGTCGCCGACCAGCACCTTCGCGCCGCCCGCGGCCGCGCGCCGGAAGTACGACATCATCCGGGTGGACATCTCGCGGCTGTAGAAGACGTCGCCGGCCAGGACGACGGCGGCGGTGGCGGCCTCGTCTAGGACGTCGCGTTCCACGGGCGTCACCGTCACGGCGTTCGCGGCGGCGTTGGCGGCCACGGCGGCCAGCGAGAGCGGGTCGATGTCCACCGCGGTCACCGACGCCGCGCCGGCCTTGGCGGCGGCGATCGCGACAAGCCCCGAGCCGGCCGCGAGGTCGAGCACGTCGTGCCCGCCGACCAGGGACGGGTTGTCCAGCACGAAGCGGGCCAGCGCCTGTCCGCCCGCCCACGCGAACGCCCAGAAGGGCGGGGGCTGCCGGTCCGACGACGACAGTTCCGTCTGCTCCCACAGGGCGATCGCCTCTTCCGCCTGGTGCAGGAGGATCTCGGGCACGAGTGGCACGGGGGAGAGGCGGGTGTGCGCGCGGACGAAGCCGCGGGAGTCGGTCACCCGTCGAATCCTAATATTGACCGTTTTGCTGACCGGTGTCCGACTCCGCTCAGCCGTTTGGTCTGCGCACCCTGGCTGAGTGGCGAGTCAGGAGAGCTTTCTGGAAGTGACGTGGACCGACGAGGTCACCGGCAAGCGCGGCTACCTCGTCATCGACCGGCTGGTGCGCGGTGCGGCCAGCGGGGGCCTGCGGATGCGCGAGGGGTGCACGCTCGACGAGGTGCGCGATCTCGCCCGCGGGATGACCCTCAAAGAGGCTGTCGTCTACTCCCCGGACGACGCCTACGTCCCGTTCGGTGGGGGAAAAGGCGGCATCGACTGCGCGCCGTGCGACCCGCTCGCGCGCGGCGTCATGGCACGGTACGTCGCCGCGATGAAACCGCTGCTGCAGACCTACTGGTCGGCCGGGGAGGACCTCGGCGTGCGGCAGGACGTGCTGGAGGAGGTGGCGATCGAGGCGGGGATGCGTTCGACGATCGACGCGGCGCTGCGGCTGGTGCCGGACCCGGGCGAGGCGCTCGACCGGGTGCGGGCCGGGTTTGCGGTCGATGTGGACGGTGTGGGCCTCGCCGACCTGGTCGGCGGCTACGGCGTCGCGGAGGTGACGATCGCCGCCGCCCGGCGGGTGGGACTGCTCGACGGCGGGGCGCGGGCGGTCGTGCAGGGCTTCGGATCGATGGGCGGTGCCACGGCGCGGTACCTGGCGCGGGGCGGGGTGCCGGTCGTCGGCATCTGCGACGCGCTCGGCGTCGTGTGGCACCCCGAGGGCCTCGACGTGGAGGCGCTGCTGCGCACCCGCGACAGGTTCGGGCGGGTGGACCGGCGCTCGCTGCGCCCCGGCGACCGCGAGCTGCCCCGGGAGGAGTGGCTGACCGTCGAGGCGGAGATCCTCGTGCCGGCCGCCCTCTCGTACGTGCTCACCGAGGCCAACGTCGACGCGGTCACCGCGCGGCTGGTGGTGGAGGCGGCGAACGTGCCGACCACGGCCGGCGGCGAGGCCGCGCTGACCGCCCGGGGCGTACCGGTGATTCCGGACTTCGTCGCCAACGTGGCGACGAACGCCTGGTGGTGGTGGACGCTGTTCGGCGACATCGCGCCGACGGCGGACGCCGCGTTCGGCAAGATCTCGACCACGCTGTGCGGGCTGCTCCACGAGATGCTCGACCGCGCGGCCGGTACCGGCGGCTCCCCCCGGGCCGCCGCGCTGGCCATGGCGAACGAGCGGGCGGCGGAGCTACCCCGGTAGCACCAGGCGGTCGAAGTCCGGCGCCCACGAGTACCTGTTGCCGAACTCGACAGTGTTGGCGCCCGCCCGCCCGCAGCGTCAGCGTGACCTTGACCGAACCGACCTTGTCCCAGCCGCCGGTGGGCGCGAAGTCCACCAGTGTGGCGAAGCTGCCGTTCACCTCGATGGCGGCGGCCCGGCGCTCCTGGCTGACGTAGTGAACCGTCACCTCGTACCGCCCGGCCGTCGCCACCGTGACCCCGGCGAACGTCAGCGTGTTGTAGCGGTCGTCGCCCACCCAGCCCACCACGCGGCCGCCGGAGGCGCCGGCCACGTCGCGCGGCGCGGCGCGGCCGCCCAGGCGGTTGGCGGGGGCCTCGGCCTCATAGGACAGCACCGCCGGGTGGGGGACGGGGTGGGCGATGGCGCGGTCCGCGGGGGTGCGGCGTCGCCTTCCGGTACCGGTTGGAATGGCGGCGTGGCCGTCTCCTCGGTGGGTGAGGGGGAGGGAGTCGGCGACTGCGAGACCGCCTGCGCGGCGGGCGGCCACCGCAGCGGCGTCGCCTGCTCGTGCCGCGAGGAGTCGCCGTCGGACGTCGCGAACAGGGCGATCGGGACGCTCGCCAGCGCCGCGGCGGCCAGCGCCACCAGCGGCCACCGCCACCGCGGGGCCAGGCCCGGCTCGTCGGCAGGGGCATCCGGGGTACGTCCGCCATCGCCGGGATCAGCGCGGGCAGCTGCTGGGTGGGCACGTCGAGGGCGCGGAACTCCGCCGTCTCCTCGTTGCCCGCTTCGCCCACGCCGCGCCTCACTGTCCACTATGGAATGATCGAGGTCGGCCGGGGGCCGCTGGCGTGAGGGTACGCGAGTGGGTTCGGACCCTCAGTGAGAGGGGTGCACCCGCGCCTCGGCCGCCCGCCACGCGGCCTCCGCACCCGCCGTGGGCTGGTAAAACGTCAGCTCCTGGGTGCGCCGCAGCAGCGCGCGCAGGTCGCTCAGGCCACCCCGCACCACGCCGAGTGCGCGCGCCTGCACCAGCGCGTTACCGAGCGCCGTCGCCTCGACCGGGCCGGCGACGACGGGCAGCCCGCAGGCGTCGGCGGTGAGCTGGCACAGCAGCGCGTTGCGGGCGCCGCCGCCCACGATGTGCACCGCGTCGACGTCGCGGCCGGAGAGGTCGCACGCCTGGCGTACGGCGCGGCGGTGCGCGAGCGCCAGACTGTCCACAATGCACCTGGTGAACGCGGCGGGCGACCGCGGCACCGGCTGCCCTCCCGCCGCGCACGCGGCCACGATCCGGGACGGCATGTCGCCCGGCGGTAGGAAGACCGGGTCGTCGACGTCGACGAGCGCGCCGAGCGCGGGCTCGCGGGCGGCTGCGGCGAGCAGCTCGCCCACGTCGGACGCGCCCCACGCGCGCATCGACTCCTGCAGCACCCACAGCCCCATCACGTTGCGCAGGTAGCGGACCGTGCCGTCGACGCCGGCCTCGTTTGTGAAGTTGGCGGCGCGGCTCGCCTCGCTGAGCACCGGCTCAGTCAGCTCGACGCCGACGAGTGACCAGGTACCACAGGAGATGTAGGCGAACCGCTCGCCGTCCGCGGGCACCGCGACCACCGCGGACGCGGTGTCGTGCGAGCCGACGGCCGTGACGGGCACGCCAAGGTCGCGCACGGTGCCGGCCGGATCGCCGGGCCGCCGCAGCTCACCCAGGAGACGCGCCGGCAGGCCGGCACGGGCGATCAGATCCCAGGACCATTCCCGGGTACGCACATCGAGCAGCTGGGTCGTGGAGGCGTTGGTGACCTCGGTACCGGCGACGCCGGTGAGCCAGTACGAGAGCAGGTCCGGGATGAGCAGCATCCGCTCGGCGGCCGCCATCGCCGGAGTGTCGGCGGCGGCGATGAGCTGGAAGAGCGTGTTGAACGGCAGCAGCTGCAGGCCGGTCGTGCCGTACAGCCACTCGGCGCCCAGCTTCGCGACGACCGCGTCCAGCACACCGTCGGTGCGCGCGTCGCGGTAGTGCACAGGGTTGCCGAGCAGCGCGCCGTCGCGGTCGAGCAGGCCGTAGTCGACCGCCCACGAGTCGATGCCGACGCTGGCCAGCTCGGGGTGCGCGGCCACCGCCGCGCGCAGCCCGGTGAGCACCTCCGTGTAGATGCGCAGCGCGTCCCAGTGCAGCGTGTCGAGCAACCGCACCGGGCCGTTGTCGAAGCGGTGCGCCTCGTCGAGCTCCACCCCGTCCGGCGAGACCGACGCGACCATCACCCGCCCGCTGGCCGCGCCGAGGTCGACCGCGGCGACGACGCTCATCGCAGGAACGCGGCCGCGACGCCGGCGTCGACCGGCACGTGCAGTCCGGTGGTGTGCGTGAGGTCGCCGGCGGTGAGCGCGAAGACGGCGTTGGCCACGTGCTCGGGCAGTACCTCCCGTTTGAGCAGCGTGCGCTGGGCGTAGAACGCGCCGAGCTCCTCCTCCGGGATGCCGTACGTGGCCGCCCGCTGCGCGCCCCACCCGCTGGCGAAGATGCCCGAGCCGCGGACGACGCCGTCGGGGTTCACCCCGTTGACGCGGATGCCGTGCGCGCCGAGTTCGGCGGCGAGCAGCCGTACCTGATGGGCCTGGTCCGCCTTTGCCGCGCCGTAGGCGACGTTGTTGGGTCCGGCGAAGACGCTGTTTTTGCTGGAGATGTAGACGATGTCGCCGCCCATGCCCTGGTCGATCAGCGCCCGCGCGGCCTCGCGCGAGACCACGAACGAGCCGCGCGCCATCACGCCGTGCTGGATGTCCCAGTCGCCGTCGGTGGTCTCCAGCAGCGACTTCGAGATGGAGAGGCCGGCGTTGTTGACCACGAGGTCGATGCCGCCGAACGCGAGCACCGCCTGCCGGAGCGCCTCCCGCACCGCCGCGGTGTCCGTCACGTCGACGGTGACCGGCACCGCGACGTCGGTACCCCCGATCTCACCGGCGACGGTGGCCGCGCTCTCCGCGTTGCGGTCGGCGACGACCACGCAGGCTCCCTCGGCGGCGAGCCGGTGCGCGATCGCGCGGCCGATGCCCGAGCCTCCGCCGGTCACCAGCGCGATGCGCGTGGCGAGCGGCTTGGGCTTGGGCATGCGCTGGAGCTTGGCCTCCTCCAGGGCCCAGTACTCGATGCGGAACTTCTCCACCTCGCTGATCGGGCTGTACGTGGAGATGGCCTCGGCGCCGCGCATCACGTTGATGGCGTTGACGTAGAACTCGCCGGCGACGCGGGCGGTCTGCTTGTTGGCGCCGTACGAGAACATGCCGATGCCGGGGACCAGCACGATGGCCGGGTCGGCGCCGCGCATCGGCGGGCTGTCGGGAGCCGCGTGCTGCTCGTAGTAGGCGGCGTACTCGGCGCGGTACTGGGCGTGCAGCTGCCGGAGGCGTTCCCTGACCTCGTCGAGGGGTGCGGTGGGCGGCAGGTCCAGGACGAGCGGGCGGACCTTGGTGCGCAGGAAGTGGTCCGGGCACGAGGTGCCGAGCGCGGCGAGGCGGGGGTGCTCGGCGCGGGCCAGGAAGTCGAGCACCACGTCGGTGTCGGTGTAGTGGCCGACCTGGCGCCGGTCGGTACTGGCGAGGCCGCGGATGATCGGGGCGAGGGCGGCCGCGCGGGCGTGACGGTCGGCCGCGGGCAGCGCGGTGTACCCCTCGACGACCGGGCCGAACGGCTCGGGCCGGCCGCGCTCGTCGATGAACGCCTGGGCGGCCCGGATGATCTCCAGCGAGGCGGCCTCGCACTCCTCGCTGGTGCCGCCCCACGCGGTGATGCCGTGCCCGCCGAGGATCACGCCGATCGCGCGGGGGTTGGCCGCCTTGACCGCGGCGATGTCGAGGCCGAGCTGGAAGCCGGGGCGCCGCCAGGGCAGCCACACCACGCGGTCGCCGAAGCACTCCTTGGTCAGCGCCTCGCCGTCGGCCGCCGTCGCGAACGCGATGCCCGCGTCGGGGTGGAGGTGGTCGACGTGTGCCGCCTCGACCAAGCCGTGCATCGCGGTGTCGATCGAGGGTGCGGCCCCGCCCGCCCGTGCAGGCAGTAGTCGAAGGCGGCCACCATCTCGTCCTCGCGCTCAGGGCTCGGGGTATTGCTGCTACCGAGGTAAACGTCCACCAGCGCGCGCAGCCGGTCCAGCCGGAGCACCGCGAGACCGGCCGGGGTGAGCGTGCCGAGGTCGCCGCCCGAGCCCTTGACCCACACCAGGTCGACCGGCTGGCCGGTGACCGGGTCGGTGTCGGTGCCCTTGGCGGAGGTGTTGCCACCGGCGTAGTTGGTGTTGCGGCGGTCGGCGCCGAGCCGGTTCGAGCGGGCGATCAGGTCGTCAACCGTGGACACGAGTTCAGGCTCCCCATCCGGCTTGCTGGCCGCCGACGCGTTCGGCGACGATCTTGTCTGCGTATCCCGAGTCGCGGTAGGCGGTGACCGGGTCGGGGTCCAGCCCCATCTCCTGCCGGACTTCGGCCAGCAGGGGGCGCACGTCGGTGTTGTAGGCGTCCATGAACACGGCGTTCGCGCCGAGCACGTCACCCTCGTCCTGCGCCTTGGCCAGGGCGTCGTGGTCGACCAGCAGGGCCTTCGCGGTGGCCTCCTGCACGTTCATCACCGAGCGGATCTGGGCCGGGATCTTCGGCTCGATGTTGTGACACTGGTCCAGCATGAACGCGATCCCCGCCTCCTGCCTCAACGCGTCGGCCAGCACGATCTCGTGCATGATCCGGAACAGCTGGAACGGGTCCGCCGAACCCACCATCAGGTCGTCGTCGGCGTAGAAGCGGGAGTTGAAGTCGAACGCGCCGAGCTTGGCCTCGCGGAGAAGGAACGCGACGATGAACTCGATGTTCGTGCCCGGCGCGTGGTGGCCGGTGTCGATCACGACCTGCGCCTTGTCGCCCAGGCGCAGGCAGTGCGCGTAGGCGGTGCCCCAGTCCGGCACGTCGGTGGTGTAGAAGGCCGGCTCGAACAGCTTGTACTCCAGCAGCAGCCGCTGATCCTCGCCCAGCGCGTCGTAGGTCTCCTGGAGCGCTTCGGCCAGGCGGTCCTGCCGCGCCCGGATCGAGTCCTGGCCGGGGTAGTTGGTGCCGTCGGAAAACCACAGCTTGACGTCGCGGACACCCACCGCGGCGGCGATCTCCACGCACTCCAGCAGGTGATCGGTGGCCTTACGCCGTACCGCCGGGTCCGGGTTGGTCACACTGCCCAGCATGTAGTCGTTGTCCTGGAACACGTTCGCGTTGATCGTGCCCAACCCGACCCCGTGCTCCTTCGCGAACCCGGCCAGGTGCGTGTAGTCCTCCACCTTGTCCCACGGGATGTGCAACGCCACCGTCGGCGCCACCCCCGTGTACCGGTGCACCTGCGCCGCGTCCTCGATCTTCTCGTACGGGGTACGCGGCACACCCTGCTGCGCGAACACCTTGAACCGCGTCCCCGAGTTTCCGAACGCCCACGACGGCAACTCGATCCGCTGCCCCCGCAGCGCCGCGCGTACCGCATCAGTCATCGAGGGCCTCCAGTTGCGAATCGAGGTTGAAGATCTCGTCCAGCACCGTGAAGCCCTCGTCCGGCCGGCGGCCGTCGAGGTCTTCGAAGAACGGCGCCATCTCGGCCTGCCAGCGGGCGTTGACGTCGGTGCGCTCCATCGCGGCGAGGGAGGCCGCGAGGTCATCCGTGCGGAAATAGCCGACGAGCAGGCCGTCGTCGTGCAGGAAGAGGGAGTAGTCGTGCCAGCCCGTGTCGCGTAGGGCGCGGAGCATGTCGGGCCAGACCGCGGTGTGCCGCTCCCGGTACTCGGCCAGCCGATCAGGCCGGACCCGCAGGATGAAGCAGACACGTCGCATGTGGCCAACTCCTGAGCGCACAAATGAACCGTTTCAAAGAGGTGCCCCAAACATACGAGCGCCGTTGCACGCGTGTCAAGGACGGATGAACTGGCTGGACTCCCGGACGACGAGCTCGGGCTCGAAGACCACCTGCTGGTGCTCGTGGGTTTCGGGCTTGTTGGCCTCGTCCAGGAGGAGTCCGGCGGCGGTCTGGCCGAGGCGCTGGCGGGGTTGGCGGACGGAGGAGAGCGGCACGGCCGCGGCGGCGGCGAAGTCGATGTCGTCGTAGCCGACGAGGGCGATGTCGTCCGGCACGCGCACCTGCTGGCGGGTCAGGCCCTGGAGCACGCCGAGCGCCAGGAGGTCGTTGGCGCAGAAGACGGCCGTGGCGCGGGAGCTCTTGGGCTGCCCGAGGATGCGCGCCGCCGCGTCCCGCCCGGCCGCGACCGTGAGCGCCGGCGTGTCGTACCGCCGGAGGTGCTCGTCCTCGCTCCGGCCGGCTTCCCTGAGTGCTTCGAGCGCGCCGTCGTACCGGTCGCGGACCTGCTCGAGGCGGTGCGGTCCGCCGACGAACGCGATGCGGCGGTGGCCGCTTTCCACGAGGTGGCGCATGGCCAGCTCGCCGCCGAGGCGGTCGTCCACCGACACCGAGCACAGGTCGGCCTGCCGCGAACGGCGGTCGAGGAGCACCACCAGCACGCCGCGGTCGCGCAGGCGGTGCAGTCGCTCGCTGGCGTCGTCGATGGGTGTGATGAGGACGCCTTGGACGCGTTGTTCTTCGAGGAGGTCGAGGTAGGCGTTTTCTTTGGTGAGGTCGCCGTCGCTGTTGCAGAAGATGACGGCCATGCCGGCGGCGCCGGTGGTGTCTTCGACTCCTTTGGCGACGTCGGTGAAGAAGGGGTTGGCGACGTCGAGGACGACGAGGCCGAGGGTGCGGCCCCGGCCGCGGCGCAGCTGGCGGGCGGCGTCGTTGGGGACGAACCCGAGTGCGCTGATCGCGGCCAGCACGCGGGAGCGGGTGGAGGGCGCGACGATGTCCGGCCGGTTGAGCACATTGGACACGGTGCCAACGGACACCCCCGCGTGGCTGGCCACGTCGCGGATGCTCACCGCTGGTCCTGCCACCCGCGTGCTCCTCTCCAGCTGCTGCGCCTTGACACCGCAGTGTGCCATGCGCAGTCTGTCACAAGCGAGGGCAAGCGCTTTCCAGAGGGGCCGAAATGGTGGATTTGCAGGTAGCCGGACGGGTGGTCGCGGAGTACGCGGTGGAGCCGGAGGTCGACCCCAAGCACGGACCCCGCCCGTACCTGCACCCGGTGCGCACGCTCGGCGGCGTGGCGGTCACCGACACGCTGCCCGAGGACCACCGCTGGCACCTGGGCGTGAGCGTTGCCGTGCAGGACGTCAACGGCACCAACCTGTGGGGTGGCCGCACGTATGTGCGCGGCGCCGGGTACACCTGGCTGGACGACCACGGGCGCATTGCGCACGACGAGTGGCTCACGCCCCTGTCCTCCGCGGGCGATGGCGGCTCGCGGCTCGCGGAGCGGCTGCGGTGGCTGGACCCGTCGGGGCGGACGCTGCTCGTGGAGGAGCGCACGGTCCAGGCGTCACCCGCCGGGCTGGGCTGGACGCTCGACTTCGCGTTCACGCTCACCGCGCCGGAGGGCTCCGACGTGACGCTGGGCAGCCCGGCGACGAACGGCCGCCCCGGCGGCGCCGGCTACGGCGGCTTCTTCTGGCGGCTGGCGCCCGGCGTGCCCGAAGTCTTCACGTCCACAGTGGAAGGCGAGGAGAAGTGCAACGGCAGCGCCGACGAGTGGCTGGCCGTGCGCGGCGCCGGATACACCCTGGTCTTCCGCGGCATCGAGGGCGACGACCGCTGGTTCGTGCGGGCCGCCGACTATCCGGGCGTGTGCGCGGCGCTGGCGTGGGAGCGCCCGCTGACGATTCCGGCGGGCGGCACGCTCAGCCGTAGGTACAGCGTCGTCATCGCCGACGGCGCCCTGGACCGTGAAACCATTCAATAGGGTTCCGCTCTGTCCTGGCGCGCGGCGATGGGGGATTCGGTGCTTTTGCGGCCGCGCGGGCGTCCAGGTTCGCTGGCCGTGGAGTCTGACGCTGTTTCTGCCCCGGGTGGAGGTTCTTTGATCGGGGCGGGGGCGTCGGTGTCAGCGGTGGCGGTCTGCTCGCCGGCACTGTGGTTGTCGGCACCGCGGGCGTGGGCGCTGCGGGCGTCGGGCTTGGGCGGCGGCGGTCGGCTCGCGGGCGCACCGGGTGTGCGCAGGTCGAGAGGCGCTGCGGGTGATGTCTGTGGTGGTCCGAGCCGTCGTGCGGGGTCCTCGAAACCGTGCGGTGCGGGCAGTGCGCCTCTGGGTGCGCTCCGATGCTTGTCTTTCTCGGGGTGCGTCCCGATGCTCGTCGAGGACGACTGGCGGGGTCGTCGCTGTGATGATGACGTCGATGTCGCAGCGGCGCGGCCGGGTCGGGTTGGCGGCGCTCGGGCCGCCGTCCCATCAACGCCGGGCCAGCGGTGCTCCCGGCCGGTGGCGGCTCGGGCGGTGGCGGGTTCCTTGATCGCCACGGATGGTCAGGTCGCCCGTCGATCGAGGACCGACCCGACGCCCTCGCTTCCCGGTGGGCAGATCGTCCAGGCGGAGCCGCCGGGGGCACAACGGTCCGATCACGCCGGACAGAATCGCGCGGATTGAGCCCGGCGCCTGGTGATTGCGGGGCAGGCGGACGTGGCGGGCCGGCGCCGCCCACACTGACCAAGCGCCGCGGCCCCGGCGCCTCGGCCATCGGTAGCTCAAAATCTCATGGGTAAACCCACCGGATCGGCGCAGTGACGGACGGGTTGGGTGCCGGGTCGGGGTGGGGGCGCCGTAGGCTCTCAGGCATGCGCCAGGAGTGGCATCAGGTTCGTAACCCAGGGCTCGAGATCGGACGCCCCACCGACGATTCTCCCGAGGTCAGGGCGTTGGGCCTTGACCACTGGCGGACGCTGCCGAGGGCGCAGATGCCGCCCTGGCCCGACCCGGCCGTGGTCGACGAGGTGTGCGGCGTCCTCGACAACGTGCCGCCGGTCGTCGCGCCCTACGAGGTGGACCAGTTGCGGGAGCGGCTGGCGCTCGTCGCGGCGGGCAAGGCGTTCCTGCTGCAGGGTGGCGACTGCGCGGAGACGTTCGCCGACAATACGGACAGCCATCTCTCCGCCAACGCGCGCACGTTGCTCCAGATGGCGGTCGTCCTCACATACGGGGCTTCGCTCCCGGTGGTCAAGGTGGCGCGCGTCGCCGGGCAATATACGAAGCCGCGCTCGGCGTTGACCGACGCTCTGGGGCTGCCGGCCTATCGCGGCGACATGATCAATTCGCTGGAGGCGGTGCCCGAGGCGCGCGTGGCGGATCCGCAGCGGATGATCCGGGCCTATGCCAACTCGGCCGCCGCGATGAACATGCTCCGTGCCTACCTCGGCGGCGGCCTCGCCGACCTGCACGCCGTCCACGACTGGAATAAGGGCTTCGTGCGCGACTCGCCCGCCGGCGAGCGCTACGAGGCGATAGCGCGTGAGATCGATCGGGCACTCGCGTTCATCCAGGCGTGCGGGATGACTGACGACGACGCGCTGCGCACCGTCACGCTGTACTGCTCGCACGAGGCGCTCGCCTTGGAGTACGACCGGGCGCTCACCCGCGTCGCCGGCGGCCGGGCTTACGGGCTGTCCGGCCACTTCCTGTGGGTGGGCGAGCGCACGCGGCAGATCGACGGGGCGCACGTCGACTTCGTGTCGCGGCTGGCAAACCCGATCGGCGTCAAGCTCGGCCCGACGACCACGCCGGAGCAGGCGATCGAGCTGTGCGAAAAGCTCAACCCGGACAACGTGCCGGGCCGCCTCACGCTGGTCTCGCGGATGGGCAACCACAAGGTGCGCGACGCGCTCCCGCCGCTCGTGGAAAAGGTGACCGCGAGCGGCGCCAAGGTGGTGTGGCAGTGCGACCCGATGCACGGCAACACTGTGGAGTCGTCCAATGGATACAAGACGCGGCACTTCGACCGCATCGTGGACGAGGTGCTGGGCTACTTCGAGGTCCACCGCAACCTCAACACCCACCCGGGCGGCATGCACATCGAGCTGACCGGCGAGGACGTCACCGAGTGCCTGGGCGGTGCGCAGGCGATCGAGGACGTGCACCTGCCCGACCGGTACGAGACGGCGTGTGACCCGCGCCTCAACACCCAGCAGTCGCTGGAGCTGGCCTTCCTCGTGGCGGAGATGCTGCGGGGATGATCGACCTCCGCTCGGACACCGTCACCAAGCCCACCGCCGGCATGTGGCAGGCCATCACCGAGGCCGACCTCGGCGACGATGTGTACGGCGAGGATCCCAGCGTCAACGCGCTGGAGGCCGAGGTCGCCGCGCTGTTCGGGCACGAGGCCGCGCTCTTCACGCCGACCGGCTCGATGGCCAACCAGATCGCTCTCCAGCTCGTCACCCCGCGCGGCAGCGAGCTGCTGTGCGACGGAGACGCGCACGTCGTGACGTACGAGGTGGGAGCCGCGGCCGCGCTCGGCGGCATCTCCACCCGCACCTGGGCGGCCGTGGGCGGCGACATCGACACGGACGTGGTGGCCGCGATGATCCGGCCGGACGGCTTCCACGCCGTGCCGACCCGCGCCATCGCCGTCGAGCAGACGCACAACCGCCGGGGCGGCGAGGTCATCCCGCTCGCCACACTCCAGCAGCTGCGCAACGTCGCCGACGGTGCCGGCCTCGCGCTGCACTGCGACGGCGCCCGCATCTGGAATGCGCACGTGGCCGCGCGGATCCCCCTGGCGACGTACGGCGCGTTGTTCGACACCCTCTCCGTCTGCCTCTCCAAGGGCCTCGGCGCGCCGGTGGGCTCGCTGGTCGTGGGGAGCGCCGAGCGCATCGCCGCGGGCCGGGTCATCCGCAAGCGGCTGGGCGGCGGGATGCGGCAGGCGGGCGTGCTCGCGGCCGCCGGGCGGTACGCGGTCGCCCACCACATCGACCGCCTCGCCGACGACCACGCCCGCGCGGCACGGCTGGGCGAGGCACTGGCACCGTTCGACGTGGTGAGCGGCGCCGTCCGCACCAACATCGTGGCCCTCGACCTCACCCACGCGGCCCTCGACGCGCCCAGCCTCGGCGCGGCGGCCCGGGCCGAGGGGGTGCTCGTCTCGGTGCTGGGACCGCGCATCGCGCGCCTCGTCACCCACCTCGACCTCGACGACGACGCCATCGACCGCGCGGTCGAGGTTCTGGTCCGCATCTTCAAGGGCTAGGCCG
Source organism: Phytohabitans houttuyneae (assembly GCF_011764425.1). Classification (NCBI taxonomy): domain Bacteria; kingdom Bacillati; phylum Actinomycetota; class Actinomycetes; order Micromonosporales; family Micromonosporaceae; genus Phytohabitans; species Phytohabitans houttuyneae. Next base: position 1,889,439 of record NZ_BLPF01000001.1, on the reverse strand, counting down.
GCCCGACCCGGGGACATGGCGGCGCGGTCGTCGGGCCGGTGCGACCTGGCGATCGTCAGAGATTCCAAAACCGGATCAGATGCGAGCTACCGCGATGTCCGCGGTGGTCCGGACCGTTGCTCCCGCGGCCCCACCCTCCGCGGTGGGTGAGGTCCCGCGCTGCCGCGATGTCCGTTGTCGCCGAGACCGGTTACCTCGCGGCCTCACTAGTCGCGGGAGACCCGCCTGGCTGCTCGGGTGCCGCGCCTGGCCCCGGCTGGTCCGGCCGCGGAGCCGGACGGGCCGCCGCTGCCGCCCCGTGCGACCTCGCCCACCGGCCCGCTCTCCGCGAGCTGGGGTGCGAGGGCGGCTGTTGGTGTCGGTCGACCCGAGGGAGGGATGGCCGGCGGATTCTGACCCATCACCTGGCCCGAGACTTGGTCTGGGCGATGGCCGACGTTGGTGGCAGGCTTCCTCGGCGCGGGTTGCCCAGGAACGCGACTGGGTTGCCCTTCGCCGGGAAGGCTAGCCGTGGCCCACGGACCGGTCCGTGGGCGCATTGGTGCGCCCAGGTTGAGAGGCATCCGCGGCGCGACACCCTCGCATCCGCGTCCGGGCGAGACAACCCTTGGGATGGGCCGGGCTGTGGGCGCGACCTTCGCCTAGGGACGGCAGCTCGGGACTGGTCCGTGCGCGCATTGGTCGACCAGGTTGAGAGGCACCCTGCGGTGCGACACCCCCTCGCATTCGCGTCCGGGCTAGGCGGACCCTTTGGGGGTGGACCTGGCGTGCGCGGCGGAGGTTGAGGCCGCGGGAGCAACGGTCCGGACCACGACGGGCATCGCGGTAGCTCAAATCCTCTGTGGGATCAGGGTGGTGGCCGGCTTTAGAGGGCGCGGCGCATCACGACGCGGCGGCCCGTCGGGGGGCGGCGGTGTTCGGTGAAGCCGGCGCGGGCGAAGAGCGTGACCGTGCCGGTGTAGAGCTCGGCCGCCGGTGGCGTGCGGCCCCCGGCCGTGTCGACCGGGTAGCCCTCCAGCGCCGCCGCGCCCGCGTCCCGTGCGTGGCTCACCGCGGCGTCGAGCATGGCCACCGAAACGCCGCTGCCGCGGTGGTCGCGGCGGGTGAAGAAGCAGGGGACGGACCATACCGTGGCATCCGCGGGATCCTCCGGCTTGAGGGCGGGGGAGCGCAGGATCCGGGTGTACGCGGGGCGGGGCGCGACCGTGCACCAGCCGACCGGCTGTCCGGCGGCGTAGCCGAGCAGGCCGACCGCCTCGCCACCGTCCACGAGTGACCGCAGCGCGGCGCGGTTGCCGGCGTTGCCGTTGCGGCTGAACTCGCCGCCCGGGATGCGGAACCACATGCACCAGCAGCCCGAGTATGCCCCGCTGGGACCGAACAGCTCGGCAAGGTCGTCCCACCGGTCCGCGTCGACCGGGTGTACCTCGATCACGGCGATCAGCTTACCTTGACAGCTATATGCCTCGTGAGGAATATAGGGCCTATGGAGAGATCCGAATACAGGCCTGGGCCGCTCGCTGACGCTTCCGTCGAGCGGGGGGATGGCGACCGGTGGACGCTCGTGTTCGTCCGCGACTTCCGCCATCCTCGCGAGAAGGTGTGGGGTGCGCTGGTGGAGCCGGGGCAGCTGCGGGAGTGGGCGCCGTTCGTGCCGGACCGTGACCTCGGTGGGGCGGGGCCGGCGACCTTCACGATGCTCGGCGGCCCGGACGGCGAGAGCTCGCCCGCCGAGGTGCTCAAGGTCGAGCCGCCGGCGCTGCTTGTCTACGACTGGGGCGGCGACCTCATGCGCTGGGAGCTGGAGGCGACCGGGGAGGGGACCCGGCTGACGCTGCGCCACACCGTGCGCGACCGCACGTGGGTGCCCATGGTCGCCGCCGGCTGGCACATCTGCCTCGACGTGGCCGACCACCTGTTCGCCGGCGACCCGATCGGGTCGATCGTCGGTGACGAGGCGAAGGAGTTCGGCTGGGAGGAGCTGCGCGAGGGTTACGCGGAGCGGTTCGGCCTCGAGTGAACGCGAAAGGTCCCTGCCGGGCGCGCCCGGCAGGGACCTTCGACGACGAGACTTACGACGGGTCGGGGTGCTCCGTCACGTTTTGCAGGTAGAGCGCCTCGCCCAGCTTTTCGATGAGTCCCAGCTGGGTCTCGAGGTAGTCGACGTGGTGCTCCTCGTCCTCGAGGATGCTCTCGAAGATGTTCGCCGAGGTGACGTCGCCGATGGACCGCATGTACTCGATGCCGCGGCGCAGCCGCTCGACCGCCTCCAGCTCGATCTTCATGTCGCACTCGAACTGCTCCTTGACGGTCTCGCCGATCCGGAGCGCGAAGAGCTTCTGGTAGTTGGGCAGGCCCTCGAGGAAGAGGATGCGGTCGGTCAGCACTTCCGCGTGCCGCATCTCGTCGATCGACTCGTGCTTCGTGAACTTGGCGAGCTTCGTGTACCCCCAGTTTTCCTGCATCTTCGCGTGCAGGAAGTACTGGTTGATCGCGGTCAGCTCCGCTGTCAGTTGCTCGTTGAGAAACTCGATGACGCGAGCGTCGCCTTGCATGCCGAAGACCCCCACAGGTGAACGTGTGGGGGTGAGCCTACGCCCTTGCGCAGGTCAGGCAGCCAGGGGCAGCAGCGTGTCGGCTGAGTTCTCCTCGTCGATCAGGTCGCAGATGCGGTCCAGGCAGGTGCCACAGCCGGTGCCAGCGCCACACGCGTCGCCCACGGACTCCTCGGAGCGGGCCCCGAGCCGGATGGCGGAACGGACCTCACCCTCGCGGACGCGCGCGCAGATGCAGACATACATAGACAGCCCTTACTGTGGTTAGCCTGGCCTCAGTAAGGGTGCCCTAAAACTCCAGGTCATGCAAGAGGGCGTAGCCCCTTGAGGGTGGCAATGTCCGCGGCATGGCCCACAAATCCCTCGGTGGGCGTTTCCACGACGACGGGCACTCCGGCTGTCGCCGGGTGGCGCATCAGCTCGCCGAAAGCGGCCTCGCCGATCGTGCCCTTGCCCACCGTCTCGTGCCGGTCACGTGTCGAGCCGCAGCCGTCGCGGGAGTCGTTGGCGTGTACGAGCCACAGCCGGTCCGGACCCACCGCCGCCACCAGCGCGTCGAGCGTGGCCGTCATGCCGCCCGGGGTGGCGAGGTCGTGCCCGGCCGCCCAGGCGTGGCACGTGTCGAAGCAGACGCCGAGCCAGGGGTGGTGGTCGACCGCGTCCAGGTACGGCCCCAGGTGCTCCACCTTCGAGGCCAGTGAGCGCCCGCCACCCGCGGTCGGCTCGACCAGCAGCTTCGGCCCACCGCTCGCGGCGGCCCGGTCCAGCAGCGGGAGCAGCGCCTCGCGCAGCTGCTTCATCGCGGCGTCGGCGTGGCCCTCGTCGACGGCGCTGCCGGCGTGGAAGACCACTCCGGAGGCGCCGATCGCCGCGCCCCGGGCCAGCGCGTGTGCCAGCGTCTCGGCCGAACGCTCGACCGTCGCCGCCGTGGGAGAGCCGAGGTTGACCAGCAGCGACGCGTGGATGTACGCCGCCAGCCCGCGCTCGGCGCACCCGGCCAGGAACGCCTCGTCCTGCGCGGGGTCGCCGGGCGGCAGTGCCCAGCCTCGCGAGTTGGAGACGTAGACCTGGGCCACCTCGGACCCGGCACCGTCCACGTAGGGCAGTGCCGCCTTCGCCAGCCCGCCGGCCGTGGGGGTGTGCGAGCCGACCGGACGCGGCGCGACCTGCGCGGCTGCCCGTGCCACCGGCCGCGACCTCGGACGGGTGCGCGCGGGTGTAGAACGCGCGGGTCTAGAAGCAGCCAATGACGACCTCGGTGCCCGGGGCGACCGGGGTGTTTTCCACCGGGTTCTGGATCCGCACGATGCCGTTGGGGTTGAAGTCGACGCGCACCCGCAGCCCCTGCGCCTCAAGCTGCGCCTTGCCCTGCTGGCAGGGGAGGTCGATGACCCGGCTCACGATGACCTGCGGCGGGCCCTTGCTGACCTCGAGCTTGATCTCCGCACCCGACTCGACGCCGGAGCCGCTGCTCGGAGTCTGCGCGATCACCTCGTCCTTGGCGCGGTTGTCGTCCTTGTACTGCTCGACGACCACGAGGCCGAGCGCCTGGAGCTGGGCGCGGGCGTCGTTGATGTTCTTGCCGACGACCTCCGGCACCGTGATCGGCGCGCGGCCCTTGCTGACTGTCACGGTGACCGTGGTGCCCGGCCTGACCTTGGTGCCCGCCTTGGGGTCGACCGCCAGCACGATGCCCTTCGGGAGCCGGTCGTCAAACTTCGCCGGGCCCTCCTTGAGGACCAGCTTTGCGCCCTCCACGTCCGCCTTGGCCTGCGCGAGGTCCTTGCCGATCACGTCGGGGACGTCGTAGCGCTCCGGTCCGAGCGAGAGGGTCAGCGTGAGCGTGCCGCCCTTGACGATCCGCGCGGTCGACGGCGGATCCTGGGCGAGCACGACGTCCTTGGCGATCTCTTCGTCGTAGCGGCCCTCGGCGTACTGGATCTCGAAGCCGCCGCTCGTGGCCTGCGCCTCCGCCTCGGCCTTGGTCATGCTGACCAGCTGCGGGGCGACGGTGTAGCGGCCGAATCCGGCCCACCAGATGCCGATCACCGCGAGCAGCAGCAGGACCGCCGCGGCGGCGACGACAGCGAGGCGGGCGCGTGGGTCGCCGAGCAGCCTCAGGCGCAGGCCGCCCAGCCGCTGGCCGATGCCGTCGTCGGGCGGTGGCGCGGCCCGGCGCCGGCCCGGAGGCTGCGGCTTCTGCTCCGGCAGGCGGGCCCAGGAGGGCCGGTCGACCGGCGACACGGGCGCGATGATCTGGGTGGGCTGGGCCACCTGGCGCAGGACGGCGGTGCTGGCGTTGGCCGAGTTGCCCAGGTCGTCGCGGACCTGCTGCACCTCGGCGAGCAGCGCGCCGGCATCGGTCGGCCGGGCGCCGGGGTCGCGCCGCGTGGCGCGGGCCACCAGGTCGTCGAGCACCTCGGGCAGGTTGTGCACGACCGAGGAGGGCGGCGGGACGTCGTGGTCGACGTGCTGCCAGGCGACCTCGACCGGCTTGTCCCCGTCGTACGGCACGCGGCCGGTCAGCATCTCGAAGAGCACGATGCCCGCCGAGTACACATCGGTGCGCGCGTCGGCGTGGCCGTTGGTGACGAGCTCGGGCGCCACGTACGCCACGGTGGCCATAAGCTGGCCGCCGGCCTCGTCGTCGGCGCTCGCCTCCACGGCACGGGCCAGCCCGAAGTCGGCGACCTTGACCACGCTGTCCACAAGGTTGCCCGAGCCGCCGCTGGGCGCCTCGGCGACCAGCACGTTTTCCGGCTTGACGTCGCGGTGCACCAGCCCGGCCCGGTGCGCGGCGGCAATCGCGGAGAGCATCTGCTCCAGGATCGCCAGCGCCTCGCCCGGGTTGAGCCGGCCGCGCTCGGCGAGCACGTCGCGCAGGGTGCGACCCCGCACGTACTCCATCACCAGGTAGGGCAGGCCGCCGTGGGTGCCCTGGTCGTAGACGGCAACCACGTTGGGGTGGGTGAGGAGCGCGATCGTCTTGGCCTCGTCGGTGAAGCGCTCGACGAACCGCGCCTCCCGCACCTGGGCCGGATTGATGATTTTGAGGGCGACTGTGCGCTCGAGCCGCTCGTCCACGCCCATGTACACGGTCGCCATGCCGCCACGGGCGACCCGACCGCGGATGCGGTAGCGCCCGTCGACCAGCGTGCCCAGTAGCGTGTCGGCGACCTGTATCTCCATCGGCAGGCAGTCTATGTCTTCCTCAGGCCCGGCGGCAGGAGCCTATCCACCTGCGGGCGGCGGGTCACTCGGACCGGGTGTGGCCGGGGGCGATGCGGACGGCGTCGGCGCTGGTGGACTACTACTCGCAGGGGGATCCGGGGTCGGCCCGACCGGCGGCGCGGACGTCGGCGTGGGCACCGGCGGGGTCACGCAGGCGCACGTCGGGCTCGGCGCCGGGCGTACCGGCGCGCGGCCGAGCACCGCACGCCCGCTCGGACTCGGCACCGCCCCGCCCGCCGGCGCCACGACGGTACGGCTCGGCGACGGGCTCGGCACGGATGCCACGCCCCGCGCGGTCGGTGTCGGCGACGCCGGCCCGGCCACCGCCGGCAGCCGGTTCGGCGGCGGCACCGCCTCCTCGCTCGCGAGCGCGCTCAGCCCGCCGACGACGGCGAAGTAGGTACCCGCCGCGCCGGCCAGCGAAAGCGCCCCGAACGTGGTGGCGGCCAGCACCCGCCGCCGCGGCCGGTGGGCCGGCTCGTACTGCGGGTAGGTCAGGTCAGCCGGTGCGTCGTCGACCGGCCCGGCCGGTCGACGGGAGAGGTCGTACCGGAGTGAGCGCCAGGCGCCCGACACCTCACGGCCTACGTTCCTCACGACAAGGTCCTTCCGGCGGCCGGCCAGGGGTCACCGCCGCCCGAAACGGGCGCGCCCGCCGGCTTCCGCCGCCGGTAACGCGCGTGGGTTACGGGGAAAGTCAGGGGTGCTGGTGTGCGTCGGGTCCGTCGTGGCAGGGTGAGCGGGTGACCGATTCCGCACCGGCCTCTTCGTCACCGGCCTCCGGTGGACCCACCGCCTGGCTGACCCTGCCGGAGGTCGCCGAGCGCATCGACGTACCGGTCAACAAGGTCAACCAGATGATCCGTGACCATGCGTTGCTCGCCGTGCGGCGGGACGGCGTGCTCCGGGTGCCTGCCGAGTTCGTGGTCAACCGCACCGTGCTCAAGCACCTCCCCGGCGTCCTGACCCTGCTGCACGACGCTGGGTACAACGACGAAGAGGCCCTGCGGTGGCTCTACGAGCCGGACGACACCCTTCCGGGTAAGCCCGCGGACGCGCTGAGCACCGGCCGGGCCACCGAGGTCAAGCGGCGGGCGCAGGCGCTGGGCTTCTGACCGTGCGGCACCTCACCTACCTGGCCGTGCTCGCCGGCTGCCTCGCCGGCGCGCTCTGGCTGGAGCCGGCGCTGCGGGTGGGCGTGCTCAAGCAGTGGCGGCGGCTGGTGCTCACGCTCGTGCCGGTCGCGGCGGTCTTCGTCGTGTGGGACCTGCTGGCCATCGCCGCCGGTCACTGGACGTTCGACCCGGCGCAGACCACCGGAGTGGTGTTTCCCGGCGGGCTGCCGCTGGACGAGCTGCTCTTCTTCCTGGTGGTCCCGATCTGCGCCATCCTCGGCTTCGAAGCGGTCCGGAAAGTCCTGGGCGACCGGTGACGTACACGGCGGCGGCGCTGCTGGGCGTGGCCGGTGCGGTCGTCGTGGACCTGTTCGTGCTGCGGACGCGCCTGTTGCGGCGGCGGGTCTTCTGGGCGACGTACCCGATCATCGTGTTCTTTCAGCTGATCTCCAACGGGATCCTGACCGGGCGGGGCGTCGTGCGGTACGACCCGGACGCGATCCTCGGGCTCCGCCTCGTCTACGCCCCGGTTGAGGACCTGCTGTTCGGTTTCGCCCTCGTGTTGCTCACGCTCTCCCTGTGGACCTGGTGGGGGCGCCGTGACCGGAGCGTGCCCGAATAAGCGCTTCATACCCCGTTGACCTGCCCGAACGGGCATAGGGCGGTCTTGCCTGTACGGGGCACGGCGGGCACACTTCGCCAACAGGCGCGTGCGCCGGAGGGTCGGGGGGCCCGTGGTCCGGTGCGTCGCGCGGGGGAGCGGCTCAGGAGGGGGAGCCCGGTGACGACGGCGCGGCTCGCCGCGGTCCTTGCGGGTACGCGCCCGCCGGGGGTCTACCGCTGGCTGTCCCGTGCACATCCGAGCGCTGTGCGCCGCGAGCTCGCGGCCGCCAGCTGGGCGGTGCACCAGCTCGACGGAAAGGCGCTGGGCGGTCGGCTGGACCTCTTCGACCGCTGCGCGGAGGAGCTGTCATTCCCCGCCTGGTCCGGGCGCGGCTGGGACGCCTTCTTCGACTGCCTCGCCGACCTGTCGTGGCTGGCCTGGCGGGGCCACGTGCTGCTGTGGGAGCAGTACGGCGGGCTGGCCCGGTCGGACGTCAAGGCGTGGCGGCAGGCGCACCAGGTCTTCGTCGAGGCCATCGCGGCACGGCGGGAGGCCGGGGCGCCGCCGCTCTACGTGCTGCTGCGCGGCGCGGGACCGGTCCAGGAGCCGGACGGCACCGCGCTGATCCCGACGCTCTGAGCCCTACTCGGTGCGGGCGGTCGCGGCGGCGGCCAGCTCGGCGAGGACCTCGCGGGCCTCGGGGTCGACGTCGGCGGTGGCCAGCGCGTCGAGGGCCACCGCGGTCAGCTCGGCGATGCGCGCCTCGGTGCGGTCGAGCGCGCCGGTGGACCTGATCACCTCGCGCAGCGCGGCCACGCCGGCGGCATCGAGCGCCGGGTCGCCGAGGCGCGCCTCCAGCACCGCCCGCTCCGCGTCGCCGGCCGCCTCGAAGGCCGCCACCACCAGGTACGTCCGCTTGCCCTCGCGCAGGTCGTCGCCGGCCGGCTTGCCGGTCTGCGCCGGGTCGCCGAACACGCCGAGCACGTCGTCGCGGAACTGGAACGCCTCGCCGAGCGGCAGCCCGTACGCCGAGAGGCCGGCATGGACCGAGGGCGGGGCGTCGGCGAGCGCGGCGCCGAGCAGCAGGGGGCGCTCGACCGTGTACTTGGCCGCCTTGTACCGCGCGACCTTGCTGGCCAGCTCGATCGAGGTGTGCGCCGTGGCCTGGGCGAAAACGTCCAGGTACTGCCCGACGGTGACCTCGGTGCGCATCTCGTCGAAGACCGGCCGGGCCCGAGCGAGGGTCTCCGGCGGCAGCCCGCCCGCGTGCAGCAGCTCGTCGGACCAGACCAGGCACAGGTCGCCGAGCAGGATCGCGGCCGAGTCGCCGAACGCGTCCGGGTCCCCCGCCATCCCGCGGCGCGGTGCCGGGCGGCGAACCGCCGGTGCACCGCCGGCTCGCCCCGCCGGGTGTCCGAGCGGTCCATGAGGTCGTCGTGGATCAGCGCGCTGGCCTGCACGAGCTCCAGCGCGGCGACGGTGGCCACCACCCGGTCCGAGTCGGCGGCGCCGGCCGCGCGCCAGCCCCAGTAGGCGAACGCGGGGCGCAGCCGCTTGCCGCCGCCGAGCACGAAGTCCTCGATCGCGTCGGCGATCGGCAGGACCGCCTCGTCGACGGTCGCGAGCCAGTCGCGCTGCCGCGCGAGGAACTCGGCGAGCGCCTTGTCGACACGGGTGCGCAGGTCGGCGCGGTCGACGGGCGACGATGAGGGGTCGTCTGCGGCCACATCACGACGCTAGTCGCTTCTGATCTCCACTGCTTTCGGGGGCCCCATCCCTGCAACTTCGGGCAGATAGGGACCGCAGGCGGTGGCCAGCTCGGCGAACCGTCTGGCCTCGGGCACCTCGCGGTGGGCGGCCAGCCGCGGGCGTACCCTCACCACCTCGGCGGCGGCCCGCGCGGAGCCCGAGCGGACCGCGTCGAGCAGCGCGGTGCCGGCCACCTCGCCGGCCCGCTCCACCTCGCCGAGATCCAGGCAGGCGCGCGCCAGCCAGGCGCCGTAGAGGGCGGTGGTGCGCGGCTGTCCGCTGCGGCCCACGGCGGCGGTGAGCAGCGGCTCGGCCCGCAGCGGGCGGCCCAGCGCGGCCATGCTGCGGCCGGTCATCGCGGACAGCTCCGCCTCGTCCACCCAGTACAGCCAGGTCGGGTCCTGGGTCGGGTCGCGGCGGGCGGCGATGGTGCCGGCCTGGTCGAGCGCGTCGTGCGCGGCCCGGCGCTCGCCGCACAGCGCGGCCGCGAACGCCACCCGGTGCAGCAGCAGCGCCCGCAGCGTGGCCGAGGCCGTCCGGCCGGCGCCGGCCAGGCCGGTGCGGGCCAGCAGCAGTGCCCCGCGCGGGTCGCCGTGGCCGGCGAGCAGGTGGCTGGCCGAGCCGAGCACGTGTGCGGCGAGCGGCCGGTCGCCGGCCTCCGCCGCCGCGGTGAGTGCGGCGCGGTAGGCGGTGAGCGCGCTGCCCACGTCACCCGCGTCGGCGGCCAGCCAGCCGGTGAGCTGTGCCGCCTCGGCCACCACCGCGAGCAGCCGCCGGCTCGACGGCCCGCCCGGCGGCCTGCCGAGCGCCGCGTCCAGCTCGCGCCCGGCCGGCCCGGCCAGGTCGGTGCCGCCGACCAGGTCGTCCTGCCGGCGCAGGACGGCGACCGTGGCGGCCACCGCGTCGGGGTCGGCTCCACCGCGGCGCCGCCCGCTCGGTGCGGCCGCCCGGCGCGCGCCGGCCAGCCAGCCGGCCAGCGCGTCGAGGGTCGATGGCACCGGTCCGGCCCGGTCGCGGGGCGCCGCCGCGTGCGCGGCGCGACCGCCCGATCCCCGCGCGGCTCCGGGCCGCTCCGGCCCTGCGCCCTTGGCTGCCGGCGTGGCGGCGGGCCGGGCCGTGGCCCGACCGAGCGAGCCGGCCGGGTCGGCCAGCCAGGCGTGGGCGAGGCGGAGAAGGTCGTCCTGGCCGTCGACCGGTGCGGGCGGCAGCGTGGATCGCCGGCCTCGGCGGGCGGCCTCGGCGGCCAGCGCCAGCTCCCCGCCCGGCACGTCGAGCACGACCGCGAGCCAGCTCAGCCAGAAGTCGCCGGGAACCCGCTCGCCGCGCTCCCAGCGGCTGACCTCGTGCCGGCTGACGGTGTGCACGCCGGCAGCCGCGGTGAGCTGCTCGGCCACGCGCAGCTGCGACCAGCCGCGCCCCAGCCGGAGCGCGGCCAACAGGGCGCCCAGCGATGCGGGCGCGGTGGATGGCGGCGGCGTGCCGCCCGGATCCTGGTCGATGCGTCCAACGGACACGGCGAACCTCAGCCCCCTCGAGCCACGAAAACCTCCTGACGCACGTGCCGACCCCTCGGCCGCCCGGCAGCGCCCCACCCCCTGGGCGCCGCCGGGCGCCCCCGTAACCCCGCACGGGGCGCCGCCCCCGGCCGGTCACCCCCGCGAAGGGCCGGGAGCGGGCACCCGTGCTGCCAAACCTTTTACCGCGCGGGTACGACGTTTTCGGCGTGGAAGATCCGCACGCCCTGCCGCCACGCTCTGAGATGGGCCGACTGCGGGTCGAGGCCAACCGATACAGTCACTGGGTGGCTCTCGGTCTACCCTCCGTCCTCCCCGGCGGCTCCCAGCCGTCGATCGGCGACCTGATCGCCGGCCCAGCGCCGACGTTCTCCTTCGAGTTCTTCCCGCCCAAGACGGCGGAGGGGCAGCCGCTGCTGTGGCAGGCCATCCGCGAGCTCGAGCCGCTGCGTCCCTCGTTCGTCTCGATCACCTACGGGGCGGGCGGGACCACCCGCGACACCACCGTCTCGGTGACCGAGCGCGTGGCCACCGAGACCACGCTGCTGCCGATGGCCCACCTCACCGCGGTCAACCACTCGGTCGCCGAGCTGCGCCACGTGATCGGCCGCCTGGCCGGCGTCGGCGTGCGCAACGTGCTGGCGGTGCGTGGCGACCCTCCGGGCAACCCGATGGGCGAGTGGGTGCGGCACCCCGACGGCGTGATGTACGCGGCGGATCTGGTCCGCCTCCTCAAGGAGTCCGGCGACTTCTGCGTCGGCGTGGCCGCCTTCCCGTACAAGCACCCACGCTCGCCCGACATCGCCTCCGACACCGACCGCTTCATCGAAAAGTGCCGGGCCGGCGCCGACTTCGCGATCACCCAGATGTTCTTCGACGCCGACGACTACCTGCGCCTTCGCGACCGGGTGGCCGCCGCCGGCTGCGACACCCCGATCGTGCCGGGCGTCATGCCGGTGACCCGGATGGCCACGATCGAGCGGTCCGAGCAGCTCTCCGGCGCCCCCTTCCCGCCGGCGCTGCTCGCGCGCTTCGAGCGGATCGCCGACGACGCCGAGGCGGTGCGCCGGCTCGGCATCGAGCAGTGCAGCGAGATGTGCACGCGGCTGCTCGACGAGGGCGTGCCGGGCATCCACTTCATCACGCTCAACCGGTCGACGGCGACCCGCGAGGTGTGGCAGAACCTGCCGGCCGGCGCCCGCGTCTGATCGACCCGCTGCGCGGTTGATCCGAAGGTGGGACGGGACCGGCTGAGCTGGGACGAGTACGCGGTCGCGTGGGCCCGGCTGCACGGTGGGTTCGACCCCCGCAAGGCCGGGCCGATGGTGCGCGGCTGGCTGCGCGTGGCGTACGTCATCGGCTCGGGCCTGGCCCGCATCGGCATCTCACCCGGCGGGGTCACCTTCGCCGGCCTTGTCCTGTGCGTCTCCGTGCCGGTGCTGGCCGGTCGCCCCGCCCTCGCCGCGGTGTTCGTGCTGCTGGCCGCGATGGCCGACAGCGCCGACGGCGCCACCGCGGTGGTGTCCGGCCGCGCCACCCGCCTCGGCTACCTCTACGACTCGGTGGCCGACCGGCTGGGCGAGGCGGCCTGGCTGATGGCCTTCTGGCTGGTGGGCGCGCCGGGCATTCTGGTGGTGACGGCCGGCGGCCTGTCCTGGCTCCACGAGTACGTGCGCGCCCGCGTCGCCGCCGCCGGCATGCGCGACATCGGCGTGGTCACCGTCGGCGAACGCCCCACCCGTGTGTCGATCGCCTTCGTCGGCCTGCTGCTGGCCGGCGCGGTCGAGCTGGTACAAGCCGACCTGCCCGCCGGAACGATCACCGTGGTGACCGCGGTGTGGGTGCTGCTGGCGCTGGTCGGCCTGCTGCAGCTGCTCGCCGCCTTCCACCGCGCGATGCGCTGACCCCGGCGGGGGCGGGGGGTCGGGTCAGGCCGGGCCGATCTGCGCGGCGGCGATCTCGGCGCTCAGCGTCACCATCGGCAGGCCGCCGCCCGGGTGGACGGTGCCGCCGACCAGGAAGAGCCCCTCGACCGGGCCGCGGTTCGGCGGGCGGGTCAGTGAGCCGGCCGTACCGTAGATCGGGTCGCTGGGCAGCAGCACTTCGCGGAAGGCGAGGCGGTCGCGGACCGCGACGCCACGGCTTTCCAGCACGTCCAGGATCCGTTCCGCGTACGCCTCCGCCAGCCCGGGGCGGCGCCAGTCCACAGCGGACGGTGCCGTGCCCTGCCGGGCGGCGTTGACCAGCACGAACCACGCCTCGTGCCCGGCCGGCCGGACCAGCGGGTCGTCCGCCACCGTCACGTACACGGTGGGGTCCGGCGCGGGCCGGGCGCGCACACCCCGGCCCGGGTCGCCGAAGACCGCGTCGAACTCCGCGTCGTAGTCCTCCGGGAAGAACACGTTGTGGTGGGCCAGACCCGAATCGCCGCGCACGCCGAGCAGCAGCACGAAACCGGCCAGGCTGCGGTCGGCCAGCCGGGCCAGGCGGCGCGGTGCCGGCAGCAGGTCGCGGTACACGGTGGCGGCGTCCACATCGGTCACCACCACGTCGGCGGGTATGCGTTCGCCGCCCGCGCGCACCCCGTGCACCCGCCCGCCCGCCGCGTCGATCGCGGTGACCGGCGTCTGCGTGCGGACCACCACGCCGCGGTCGAGGCAGCGGGACAGCAGCGCGTCGGCGAGCGTGGCCAGGCCGCCGGGCAGGTACCAGCCGCCGAAGGCCAGCTCCGCGTACACCACCGCGAGCAGGGCCGCCGGCGCGCGGCGGGGGTCGGCGCCGGCGTACGTGGCGTACCTGTCCACGAACATCCGCAGCCGCGGGTCGCGCACCCCCACGCCGCGCAGCGTCTGCCCCGGCCGGATCGCCCACAGGTCGCGCAGCCGCCACGCCTGCCGCGCCGGCGCGAGCGGAGTGCGCAGCACATGCCGCCACGAGGCGTCCCAGATCCGCCCCGCCCGCCGCCACAGCGCCGCCCACTCCTCGGCCGCCGCCTCGCCCAGCACCGTCGCGACCCGGCCGGCGAACGCGTCCGGGTCCCGGCACGAGTCGAGCACCGCGCCGTCCGGAAAGCGGTGGCGCACGATCGGGTCCAGCGGCACCGGCTCCAGCGCCGTCCAGCCTGTTTCGTCCGGTCCCGAGCCCGCGCCGGGGCGAAAAGGGCCGCGCAGCGAGTCGCCGAAGACCTCCGGCAGCGTGAGCAGGCTCGGGCCGGTGTCGAAGGCGAAACCGTCCCGCGCGTACCTCGCCAGCTTGCCGCCCACCACCGCGGACCGCTCCAGCACGGTCACCTCGTGCCCCGCGCCGGCCAACCGCAGCGCGGCGGTGAGGCCGCCCACGCCCGCTCCCACGATCACGACCTTCACGGCACCCTCCGCCCCCGCCAGACCAGCCGGCCCCGCCGCCGCTCCCGGTAGGAGCGCACCACAAGCCACCCGAACACCACTATCGAAACCGGGTGGGCCACCGCGTCCGGCCAGGCCCGACCCCCGGTCGCCCGCGCCGCCACCACACGACCCAGGACCCCGACGGAGTACCCGCACAGACCGGCCGCCACATTGACCGTGACCAGAAGAACCGGGGCGGTGTACAGCAGCAGGAGCAGCACCACGACGGCGGCCGCGCCCACCGGCGAGCCGAACGCCGCCCACAGCGACTTCGAGTAGCCGGACACGAGCTCGCCCCACGAGCCGTACATGCGGCAGGTGGCCAGCCCCGACCCGTCGGCGAGCGCGATCCGCCCCCGGTCCGCTTGACCGCGCGCGCCAGCGCCACGTCCTCCAGCACCTCGTCGCGCACGCCCGCGTGGCCGCCGGCCCGGTCGTACCCCGCGCGGTCCACGACCAGAAACTGCCCGCCCGCCGCCGCGAGGGAGGGGCGCGGCGAGCGCTCCATCGCGCGCAGCGGCAGGAAGGTGAGCCACGACCACTGCAGTAGCGGCTGGACGAGCCGTTCGCCGGCCGTACCGGCCACGATCCGCGGGTAGGGCGAGAGCAGGTCCACCCCGGCCGCCCGGAGCTCGCACACGGCGGCTGCCACGGCGTGCGGTGCGAGCACCACGTCCGCGTCGACGAAGACGAGCACGGTGGCGTGCGGCGCGCGGGCGGCGAGCTGGTGGCAGGCGTGCGGCTTGCCGAGCCAGCCCGGCGGCGGCGCGGTGCCATCCTCCACCCGCAGGCCGTGCGCACGGACAAGGTCGGCGGTGCCGTCGGTGGAGCCGTCGTCCAGCGCGATCACCTCCAGCCCCGGTACGCCCTCCTGCGCCTTCAGCGCGCGCAGGCACGGCTCGACGCGGGCCGCCTCGTCGCGCAGCGGGAGGAGCACGGCCACGCTCTCGTCCACTGTGGAGGCGGCGGCGCGGGGGCGGCGGAGCAGCCGTGCGTTGACGAGCGTGTGCGCGGTGAGCGCGGCGACCGCGACGACGAGTACCCAGGTCACCATGGCTCTCCGGCGCGGCGGGGAGCCGCGGGTGACCGCGGGCCGCTCTCCTCCCGCAGCGACCACGCCAGCGGGGCGGCGAGCAGGCCCATGCCGAGCGCGCCCCACAGCGCCGAAGCCACGCCGGGCAGGTCCAGGAAGACCGCGTGCGCCACGATGCTGGCCACGTACGTCCACAGGTACAGCGCGTACATCGGGGCGTCGTCCGGGCCGGGCCGGGTGCCGGTGGTCCGGATGAGCGCGGCCATCACGAGCGCCACCGCGAGCCAGCCGAGGTAGTTGCCGACCGGTACGCCGGGCACGCCGGGCAGGGCGGGGTGCGGGTCGACCCAGGTCCAGTACCCCTCGGCGACCATCTGCGGGTCGAGGAAGAGGTCCCATGCGGCCAGGCCGACCGCGGCGAGCACCACCTGGGCCGGCCGGGAGCGGGTGACCCGCACCGCCCCGAGCCACGCCGGCCAGGCCATCCAGGTCCAGGCGAGCGGCACCACGACCGGCACGCCGGCGAGCCGGGGGCCGAGGTCGCCGGAGTAGGTGTACTCGCCGAAGGGGAAGCCGGTCGCCACGCCCAGCGCCTCGACCGCGAAGCCGCCGCCCGTGGTGACGGCGACGAGCAGCACGGTCGCGCGAGGGCCGCGGGTGAGCAGCGCGTGGCTCACCGAGGTCGCGTACCCGAGCATGACCGTGGCGACGGTGACCGCCGCGCGGGTGTCGCCGCCGCTGAGCGGGTAGCTGATCTGGAGGAGGACGAGCCCGCCGAGCAGGGCCCAGGGCAGGCGGCGCCTCATCGTGTCACGTGGGGAGCGGCAGCTGGCGCCCCAGCACCGCGAACGCACGCTCGTCGCCGGGGAAGCGGAAGTCGCGCAGCACGTCGACGAACTCGAAGCGCCGGTACAGCCGCCAGGCGCGGGACTCCCACTCGTCTGCCTCGGGCGTGGACAGCAGCGTGGTCGCGCCGGTGGCCATGCGCAGCAGCGCGCGAAGCTGGCGGGCGCCGACGCCGTGCCCCTGCGCGGGCGGGCGGACGTGCAGCTCGACCACCTCGAAGCAGTCGGTGAGCCAGGTCTTGCGCGCCTCCTCGCTCAGCGCGCCGCGCACCTGGTCGTGCCACCACTGGCCGCCGGCGGAGGTGTAGCCGTATCCGAAGCCGACCAGATGGCCGTCGCGGGTGAGAGTGGCGACCGCCCGGAAGCCCGGGCGCCGTGCATGGGTGGCGATGTAGCCGCGCCGCGCCTCCAGCAGCTCGGAGCGGTAGCCCATCGCCTCGCCGTACACCGCGACGACGTCGTCCAGCCGCCTGGTGAGGTCGTCCGGCATCCACGGCAC
Source organism: Phytohabitans houttuyneae (assembly GCF_011764425.1). NCBI lineage: Bacteria > Bacillati > Actinomycetota > Actinomycetes > Micromonosporales > Micromonosporaceae > Phytohabitans > Phytohabitans houttuyneae. The sequence continues at coordinate 1,872,908 of NZ_BLPF01000001.1, read as the reverse complement.
CAACCTCATGCGCGCCCGCGCTCCCCTCCGTCGCTCCAGCCCACGACCTTACGGTCGCCCATGACGTCCAGTACGGCGAACCGGGCGAACAGGTCCTCCGCGTACCACCCTTCGGCCGGTGTCCGGAGGATCGCCGCCCGGTGCTGCGGGTGACGGTACGCGAACTCGACGAGGTCTGCGGTGTTCCGCCACACGCTCACCGTGCCCTGCCAGCCGATCGGTGCCTCGCCGATGCCGAAGCGGCTGAGCAACCCTGGCGCGGTGGCCACCGCCTCGGCGACCGGCGGTACCGCACGCCAGAACGTCACCGCGCGGCGCGGCCGGAGCCGGGCGCGGGTGAGCGCGAGCACGGTCCCCTCGGCGGTGCCCTTTGGCGTGCCGAAGGGCTCGACGCCCGACCACCGCCCGCGGCTCGCGAGCGGGCGCAGGTCGATCCGGATCTGGCCGGTGGCAAGGCTTTCCCAGGCGCGGGCCACCGGCGAGCCGGCGAATGCCTCGGCCGGCTCGGCGCCGGTCCACACCACCAGAGCGGCGTACCGGGTCAGGTCGGCGTCCGCGGGGCCGAAGCTCTGGCCGGTACCCGTGCCGAGGAGCTTGGCGAAGCGGACGCCGGGCATCGCGCGCAGCCGGCGCCGGTCGAACGCGAGCCGGGCCAGCGCGTGCGGCACCGCGCGGCGGGGGACCCGCCACGCGTGCAGCGTCACGAACAGGGTCATGCGACCTCGGCCGGGCTCCCCGCGGTGATCCGGACCAGCTCGGCGTACGTGGTGGGGAAGACCGCCTGCGGTACGCCGCCGGCGGCCCAGATCTCGCCGTACTGCTCCAGGGCGGTGTCGACGAGCGTGCGCAGCGGCTTGGGGTGGCCGAGCGGCGCGACCCCGCCGATGACCTGGCCGGTGTGCGTGCGCACGAAGTCCGGCGTGGCCCGCTTGAGCTTGCCGACCCCCAGCTCGGCGGCGACCTTGACGGTGTCCACCCGGTGTGCGCCGGAGGTCAGGACCAGCAGCGGCTCGCCGTCGGCGTCGAAGATCAGCGAGTTGGCGATCTGGCCCACCTCGATGCCGAGCGCGGCCGCGGCCGCCGCCGCGGTGTGTACGGCCTCGGGCAGCAACCGGACCTCGCTGGGGCGGCCGGCGCCGTCGCGGGTGTCGGCGCCGAGCAGGGCGTCCTGGACGGCCTGCACATTCGGATGTGTGGACATGCCGACCATCTTTGCCGCTAGCCGGCCGGAACGGCGACGGCTTTCTCCTCGGCGGTGGCCGGCTCGGGTGCCTGCGGCCGGACCCGGGCGGTCTCCGCCAGCGCCACGCCGGCGAGGACGAGCGCGCCGCCGGTCAGCTGGGCCACGTTGAGGGCCTCGCTGCCGCCCAGCGTGATCCACGCCACAGCCGAGGCGATCACCGGCTCGACCATGCCGATGATGCCCACGCTCGTCGCCGGCAGGTGCCGGAGCGCGGCGCCCACCAGCAGGTACGGGGCGATCGAGCCGAGCACCACCACGTACCCGAGCAGCAGTGCGACCGGCACCCCGCCGGAGGTGGTCTCGCTCAGCGGCGCCCAGCCACCGCGGGCCGGCGCGACGGCCTGGGTGAGCAGCCCGGCCACGGCCGCGGCGCCGAACGCCCAGGTGGTCAGCGACAGCGTGTCCCGCCGCGCCACACCGCGCGCGCCGAGCAGGTAGTAGAGCGCGAGCAGCACGGCCGCGCCGAGGCCGGCGAGCACGCCAAGCCCGTCGAGCCGCAGCTCGCCCCACACCTCGGCCACGCAGGCCAGCCCCGCGAGGCTGAGCGCGAGCCCGCCCCACAGCCTCGGCCGCACGGGCTGGCGCTGGCCGAAGCGCACCCAGAGCGCGACGAAGAGCGGCGCGGTGTACTCGAACAGCAGCCCGATGCCCACCGGCAGCCGGGAGATCGCCACGAAGTAGAGCATCGGGACGAGGAAGAAGCCGGCCAGCCCGTATCCGATCAGGAGCGGCAGGTCGTGGCGGGTGACCGCCAGGCGGCGGCCGTAGCCGAGCATCAGCATGACCGCGAGCAGGCCCAGGAAGGCGCCGGCGGCCCGGAGGAAGGCGAGCTGGGGCGGCTCCACGCCGGCGCGCAGCACCAGCTTGGAGACGGTGCCGTTGACCGCGAACAGCGTGCCGGCGGCGACCACCATGGCCACTCCCAGCGCGGGCTTCCTCGTCACGCAGGTGAGGCTACCGGCCTACTGTCAGGAGTGGAATCGCATTGTGGTCGTTACCTCTCCGCAACGCCCGGCGGCGCGCCGCCGGGCGTTGCGTTTTTGTCGTAGGGGAGGTGTACTGTCTTGGTAGTTCGAACGACTGTTCGAACAACTCGGGTGGAGCGGTTCGCGACGCGCCATCCGAGGGCGGTTCGCGGAGACCGCGTGCGGGTCCTGGACATTCGCGGGTCCGGGCCCTCAGGCAGGACCGTTGCTCGCCTCCCCCGACCCCCGGGCGGCGAGCAACGGCCTCGCCGGCCGAGCTGGCCGGGTGTGAGGAGGGGAAGCGTTCACGCCCGGCCGGCGCCGTCGACAGGACATTGCCGAGGAGAGAGTCCCATGCCGACCAGTAGCGCTCAGGCACCCACCGTGCCCGCCGGCGTGCTGCCGCACCGCACTCCCGCCGAGCTGCTCGTCCTCGCCCGGCGCGGGCTGGAGGAAGCGGCACAGACCCGCCCCGACGGCCTGCGGTACGCCGCGGCCCACCTGTCCGCCCTGCGCGCCGCGGCAGCCATGCTCGCCGCCCGCGCGCAGCCGGCACCCACCCGGCGCAACAGGGTCACCAGCGTCTGGACGCTCCTGCTGATGGTGGCGCCCGAGCTGCGCGAGTGGGCCACCTACTTCGCCGCCGGTGCGAGCAAGCGCGCCGCGGCGCAGGCCGGCATCCCGCGCGTGGTCACCGGCCGCGAGGCCGACGACCTGCTGCGGGCCGCGGAGCAGTTCGTGGCGGTGGTCGAGGTCGCACTCGGCCTGGCGCACCAGCCCGCCCTGGACGGGCTGGCCGCCGCCTGACCCGCCGCGCGCACCAGCCGTCCTTGTAAGCGCACGGGAAAGCGAGTCAGGCCATGGCGGGCCAGGCGACTCTCCGGTCCGCCACCGTCGCCGGGCTGGTCCGGCCGGCCAGCGACCCGGACGTCACGGGGCGGCACCGCGTGCTGCCCGTCGCGTCCCCGCTGGGCGTGCTCCTGCCCGGCGGTGGCCTGCGCCGCGGCACCACCGTCGCGGCCGGCGGCGTGCCCGAGGGAGGCCTGCCCGCCGGTGGTGCGCTGGGCGGCAGCTCCGCCCTGGTGCTCGCGCTGATCGCCGAGGCGTCCCGCACCGGCGCGTGGTGCGCGCTGGTCGGCATCCCCACCTTCGGTGCGGTCGCGGCCGCCGACGCCGGCATCGCGCTCGACCGCGTGGCACTGGTGCCCAACCCCGGCCCCGAGTGGGCCGCGGTGGTCGCCGCCCTGATCGACGGCATCGACGTGGTGGTCATCGCCGTGCCCGGCGCCGTGCCCGCCTCCATCGCCAGTCGCTTGGCCGCCCGTGCGCGGCAGCGCGGGAGCGTGCTCGTGCCGTACGGGCGGTGGGACGGCGCCGACGTGACGCTCCAGGTGGTCCGCAGCGACTGGGAGGGCCTGGACGCGGGGCGCGGCCGGCTACGCCAGCGCCGCGTGACGGTCGTCGCCCGCGGCCGTGGTGCGGCCGCCCGCCCCAAAGAGATCACCGTCTGGCTGCCCGGCCCCGACGGGCAGCCGGTGGTCGCGGTGGTCGACGTCGACCCGGCCGCCCGCCCGCGGGCCGCCGCGCCACGCTGACGCTCATCCGCTGACGCGGGACCCGTGCGGGTGGGTCGAGGCTGGCGGCACGCTTCGAACATTTGTTCTATGATCAAGCATGCGCACGCTGCTGGTCTGGTGCCCCGACTGGCCGGTGATCGCCCTGGACCTCGTGGAAGGCATCCCGGCGACCGGGCCGGTGGCGGTGGTGCGGGCCAACCGCGTGATCGCCTGCTCCGAGGCGGCCCGGGCGGAGGGCGTCAGGCGCGGGCTGCGCAAGCGGGAGGCGCAGAGCCGCTGCCCGCGGCTGACCGTCGCCGAGCACGACCCGGACCGGGACGCGCGGGCGTTCGAGCCGGTCGTCGCGGCGGTCGAGGAGCTGGTGGTCGGCGTCGAGGCGGTCCGGCCCGGGTCCTGCGCGCTGGCCGCCAAGGGACCGGCACGCTACTTCGGCGGCGAGGAGCGCACGGCCGAGGCGATCGTCGAGCGGATCGCCGAGGCGTGCGGGGTGGAGAGCCAGGTGGGGATCGCGGACGGGGTGTTCGCGGCCGGGCTGGCGGCGCGCAGCGGGCGGATCGTGCCGCCGGGGGAGAGCCGGGAGTTCCTGGCCGGTCTCCCGGTCGAGGCGCTCGACCGTCCACAATTGACAGACCTGCTGCGGCGGCTCGGCGTGCGTACCCTCGGCGACTTCGCGGCCCTGCCCGCCGCGGACGTCCTGTCCCGGTTCGGGTTCGACGCGGCGCTGGCGCACCGGCTGGCGGCCGGGCGCGACCACCGGCCGCTCGCGGTCCGCCGCGTGCCACCCGACCTGGAGGTCACCGATACGTACGACGAGCCGCTCGACCGGGTCGACGTGGCGGCGTTCGCGGCGCGGTCGCTGGCCGAGCGGCTGCACGAAAAGCTCGCCGGTCACGGCCTCGCCTGCACCCGTGTGGCGATCGAGGCGGTGACCGTGGACGGCCAGGAGCTGCACCGGGTGTGGCGGCACGACGGGCTGCTCACCGCCGTGGCCATCGCCGACCGGGTGCGCTGGCAGCTCGACGGGTGGATCTCCGGGCGGCGGGAGCGGCCGGTGTCCGGGATCGTGCGGCTGCGGCTGATCCCCGAAGGGGTGCTCACGCATGTCGGCCTGCAGCCGGGCCTGTGGGGCGAGACCGGCGAGGAGCGCGAGCGGGCGCACCGGGCACTGCACCGGGTGCAGGGCATCCTCGGGCCGGAGGCGGTGCTCACGCCGGTGCGCGGCGGCGGGCGTTCGCCGGACGACCAGGCGCGGATGATCCCGTGGGGCGACGAGCGGACGCCGGCCCGCCCCGCCCAGCCGCCCTGGCCCGGCCACCTCCCCGCCCCCGCGCCCGCGACGGTGCTGGCCACGCCGGCGCGGGTCATGGTGTACGACGCGGAGGGCACCCCGGTCGAGGTGAGCGGCCGGCTGGAGCTCAGCGCGCCGCCGGCCCGCGTCGTGATCGGGTCGGCGCGGCGAGAGAGCACCGTCGAGGTGATCGGCTGGATCGGGCCGTGGCCGGTGGACGAGCGCTGGTGGGCGCCGGAGGAGTCGCGGCGGCGGGCGCGCTTCCAGGTGGCCCTCCCCGGCGGCTGGGGCCTTCTGCTCTCGCTGGCCGGCGGTATCTGGTCGGTGGAGGCGATCTATGACTGACATCGCAGTTGATCAGGGAGTTCGTGGGCGTGTCGTCCGGCGTTTCGCTGCACCAACTCCCTGATCGACCTGGAAGGCAGGCTGGAGGTTCCCGTGGGCTTTCACAACCCCGTCCGCCCGTGGGCGGAGATGGAGCGGGTGCTCTCCGGAAAGCACGTCGTGGACCCGCTGGCCGTGGACGCCGACGGCGGCGACTCGCCGGCGTGGAGCCGCAAGCGCCCGCCGTACGAGGGGCCCGCGCTCATCCGCGCCGAGGGCGCCGTGTCCTACGCGGAGCTGCACTGCCACACCAACTTCAGCTTCCTCGACGGGGCGAGCCACCCGGAGGAGCTGGCACGCGAGGCGGCCCGGCTGGGGCTGACCGCGCTCGCGGTGACCGATCACGACGGCTTCTACGGCGTCGTGCGCTTCGCCGAGGCGGCCCGCGCCCACCAGCTGCCCACGGTCTTCGGCGCGGAGCTCTCGCTCGGCCTGCCCGGCCCGCAGAACGGGGAGCCCGACCCGGTCGGCCGCCACCTGGTGGTGCTGGCCCGGGGCCCCGCCGGGTACGCGCAGATCGCCCGCACCGTCAGCCAGGCGCAGCTGGCCGGGAAGGAGAAGGGCCGCCCGGTGTACCCCTCGATCGACGAGCTGGGCCAAGGGCTCACCGACGTGGTCGTGCTGACCGGGTGCCGCAAGGGCACCGTGCCGGCGGCGCTGCGGATCGGCGGGATGGCCGCGGCGGCCGCGGAGCTGGACCGGCTCGTGGCCGCGTTCGACTCCGAGCGCGTGCTGGTGGAGCTGACCGACCACGGCGACCCGAGCGACGGCGACCGCAACGACGCGCTCGCCGAGCTGGCCGCCGCGGCAGGACTGTCCACTGTGGCCACCAACAACGTGCACTACGCCACGCCCAAGCGGCGGCGGTTGGCCACGGCCCTCGCGGCGGTACGGGCCAGGCGCAGCCTCGACGAGATCGACGGGTGGCTGCCCGCCGCGGCCACCGCGCACCTGCGCAGCGGCGAGGAGATGGCGGCCCGGTTCGCGGGGTACCCGGGCGCGGTGGCGCGCGCCGCCGAGCTGGGCCGCGAGCTCGCCTTCGACCTGCAGCTCGTCGCGCCCAACCTGCCGGACTGGGAGGTGCCGCCGGGCCACACCGAGATGAGCTGGCTGCGCGAGCTGACCATGCGCGGGGCGCTGGAGCGGTACGGGCCGCGGGAGGCGGCACCCAAGGAGTACGCCCAGCTGGACCGCGAGCTGAAGATGATCGACGAGCTGGGCTTTCCCGGCTACTTCTTGATCGTCCACGACATCGTGGCCTTCTGCCATCGAAACCGGATCTTCTGCCAGGGGCGGGGATCAGCGGCCAACTCGGCGGTCTGCTACGCGCTCCGCATCACCAACGTCGACGCGGTACAGCACGAGCTGCTCTTCGAGCGTTTCCTGGCCCCTGAGCGGGACGGGCCGCCCGACATCGACGTGGACATCGAGTCCGACGAGCGCGAGAAGGTCATCCAGTACGTCTACGAGAAGTACGGCCGGACGCACACCGCGCAGGTCGCCAACGTGATCTCGTACCGGCCGCGGTCGGCGGTGCGCGACATCGCCAAGGCGTTCGGCTTCTCGCCGGGGCAGCAGGACGCGTGGAGCAAGCAGATCGACCGGTGGGGGAGCATCGCGGCCGTCGACGTCGACGACATCCCGCCGCGCGTGATCGAGTTCGCAAACGAGCTGCAGACGTTTCCACGCCACCTGGGCATCCACTCCGGCGGCATGGTGATCTGCGACCGGCCGGTGATCGACGTGTGCCCGGTGGAGTGGGCGCGGATGGAGAATCGCACGGTCCTGCAGTGGGACAAGGACGACTGCGCGATCGCCGGGCTGGTCAAGTTCGACCTGCTGGGGTTGGGGATGCTGTCCGCGCTCCGGTACGCGCACGACATGATCCAGGATGACCTCGACCTGAGCGGGATGCGGTTGGACGATCCCGAAATTTACGACATGTTGTGCCGGGCCGACTCGGTGGGCGTCTTCCAGGTCGAGTCGCGCGCCCAGATGGCCACCCTGCCGCGGCTGGAGCCGCGCAAGTTTTACGACCTTGTCGTGGAGGTGGCGCTGATCCGCCCCGGCCCGATCCAGGGCGGGTCCGTACATCCCTACATCCGCCGCAAAAAGGGCCTGGAAAAGGCCGAGCCGCCGCATCCGGCGATGGCGAACGCGCTCGCCAAGACCCTCGGCGTGCCGCTCTTCCAGGAGCAGCTCATGCAGCTCGCGATCGACGTCGCCGGCTTCAACGGCGCCGAGGCCGACCAGCTGCGCCGCGCGATGGGCTCGAAGCGTTCGGACGAGCGGATGGCAGCGCTCCGGGAGCGGCTCTACGCGGGCATGGCGGAGCGGGGGATCACCGGCGAGCTCGCCGACGACGTGTACCTCAAGCTCTCCTCGTTCGCCAGCTTCGGCTTTCCGGAGAGCCACGCGATCAGCTTCGCCTACCTCGTGTACGCCAGCTCGTGGCTCAAGCGCTACCACCCCGGGCCGTTCCTCGCCGCGCTGCTCAACGCCCAGCCGATGGGCTTCTACTCGCCGCAGACGCTGGTCGACGACGCGCGGCGGCACGGTGTCGAGGTGCGCCGGCCGGACATCAACGCGAGCGGGGCGAAGGCAAAGCTGGAGTACACATCGGACACCCGATGGGGGAGCGAGAAGGGCGAGCCGCCGCACCAGTGGGGGATGGGCGGCCCGGCCGTCCGACTTGGACTGTCCTATGTGCGCACGATCGGCGACGACCTCGCCGCGCGGATCGAGGAGGAGCGGGAGGGCGCCGGCCCGTACCGGGACATGGCGGACCTGGCCCGCCGGGTCGGCCTGACCGGCGCGCACATGGAGGCGCTGGCCACGGCGGACGCGTTCGCCGGCTTCGGGCTGACCCGCCGCGAGGCGCTGTGGGCCGCCGGCGCGGCGGCGGAGGAGCGGCCCGGCCGCCTCCCCGGCACCGGCAGCAGCCCCAACCCGCCGCCCACGCTGCCCGGCATGGACGCGGTCGACCGCCTGGTCGCGGACGTGTGGGCCACCGGCCTGTCGCCGGAGAGCCACCCGGCCCGCTTCATCCGGCCCCAGCTGGAGGAGGCCGGCGCGGTGCCGATAGCGCGGCTGGGCATGATCGACGGCGGCACGCGGGTGCGCGTCGGCGGCCTCGTGACCCACCGGCAGCGGCCGGCGACCGCGGGCGGGATCACCTTCATGAACCTGGAGGACGAGACCGGCATGCTCAACGTGACGTGCTCGCCGGGGCTGTGGCAGCGGTACCGAAAAGTGGCTCGCACGAGTGCCGCACTGATCGTCAGAGGCCGCCTGGAAAAGCACGACGGCGTGATCAATTTGACCGCCGACCGGCTCGATCCGATCACGCCGCCGGTGACCCCAGCGTCACGCGATTTCCGCTGATACGCCTTCGACGGTATTCCGACAGTGGTGCACGATGAGTCACTTCGCTGTGTCAATCTGTTTCGGGCCCGTGGCGAACGGCGAGTACCAAATAGCGGAATCCGGGTAGCCATGCACAACAGGACGACCTTTCTGGTCGGCGCAAAGTACCTCTTCTGGGTGTTTTTCCTTGCTGTCTACACACCGTTCTTCGTTGCCGCGCACGCGCGCTACACGTTCGGCGTGAGCAGGGCAGACGCCAAGTACACCAGGGCACAGTGCGAGACGATCTCCTGGTGCGGTGACAACCACGACGCCTTCGAGGTCGCCCAGATGACCCTGATGCGGGCGGTCGCCGGCGAGATTTGGGTGAGCGCGATCGCGGTGCTGCTGATCGATGCGATATTCCTACTGCTCGCGACGAGACATCTGAGGGGACGCCAGGTAACCGCGTCCAAAGCCAGATCGTGGTGGCGAGTGCAACTGGTCATCGTTGTGGCGTCGCTCACTATTTACCTCGCGCTCCTCGCGATCGGCGCCCGCGCTCTGCACCGCATTCCGGAAAACGCGCGGCTGGTGCCCTACCAGGAGGCGTTCTCATCGCCCTTCGCCGATGCCGCCATGATCTATTACATTGCGGTATTCGTCGCGGTAAACGTCATTTCGCTCGTGCTCAACCGCGCGCTGTCCCGCCGCCTCGCGGCCGGCAACCCAGCCGTGCCAGCCCAGCGGTCGGCCCGCGTCCTGGTCCCAGAAGACTGACCGCTCGCCATCGGTCCGCGCCGCTGAACGGGCGAGGGTGGCGACGCGGATTGGCAGGTCGGGCCGCATCGGGACTCCGCGGCGAACCGGACGTGCTCGTGGCCGGCTCCGGAGATCTTGGCGAGTTGGCGTCGCTCGACCTTCGGAGTTGGGATTGCTTCCGTGCGACAGCCGCCGGTGTCCTCCCATGCAAGATCCACCTGTCTGGTCTGCCCTACCCGTGCTTCTGTAGATCTTTCGAGCGCGAGTGCGCGAGTCCGTCCGCGGTTCGGCGCCGTCGTCGCGGTCCGTGACTGTCGATCAGTCGGGTTCGGTGTGCGCTTCGAGATCTTGGTAAGTTGGCGCGTAATTTCGACGCTAACTTGCCAAGATCTGGCGGATCGGGCTCCTGGGTTGAGCTGGGCGACCGCGGAGGGTGAGGCGGTGACCGCGAAAGGACTCCAGACGACGAAACTCCGAAAGTCGAGGCGTCGCTATGGCGGCCCCAAACTCGCCAAGATCTCGTATCTTGTTTGCTCCCCGCAACGACGCTGCACTGTGGACGGATGCGGGTCGGCCGCCGAACGGGCGGGCCCGGACACTCTGCGGCTGCGGCCTTGCCGTTGCTTGAGTTGGCCGGGCGGGGTGCCTTCGGAGAGGTAGTGGCGGTCGCCGGTTTTGCCATTCGTCGTGGGCTTCGACCAGGACCGCGCCGGCTGGGTGGAGCAGGGGGCTCGGCGGTGGGAACGCACCGACCGCGTCTGCGCGGCGTCTGATCTCATTGTTCAGCCGTTCCAGGGGGTTGGTGGAAGAACGACCCCGACCGCAGCCTCGGGATCCGCAGCCTCAAATCACCCGCCGTCGTGGTCAGGGGACGATGGCCGTTGCGCTGCGGGGTCCGAATGCCGGTGCGGTAGTGGAGTTCGGCGCCGATCACCGCGGTGGGCTCGGCCTCGATCAAAGGCGTGGTAGAGCGTTTCGGCCGCCTGACGGACCGATCGCCGACCTCGGCGGCCCGGAGTTGGTCCAGCACGTGCAGCAGGGCGGACGGCGGCACGCCGGACAAGGTCAACTCGGGACCACGGCCGGCCCTGGCAGACCTTGGTGAGTTGGCGGCGATATGGCGCACCAACCCGCCAAGATCTCTATCGTGCTTGCTCCCCGCAACGGCGCTGCACTGTAGACGGACCCGCCCGAGGCTGCATCAAGCCGCGGTCCGGTCCGCCGGCGCCCACAAGCGGGCAGCGGCGGACCCGGAAAACCCAGCTAGCGCACCGCCGGTGCCGGCTCGGGTGCCGTCGCGGACGGGATCTCGTCCGGCACCTTCGCCAGCTTGCTCGGGTGCCACATGTGGCGGCCGATGTCCAGGTTGAGTGCGGTGACCAGCACCGCGCGGACGACGATCGTGTCCAGGAGGACGCCGAACGCCACCGCGAACCCGATCTCCGCGAACGCCGTCAGCGGCAGCGTCGCCAGCACCGCGAACGTGCCGGCCAGCACCACGCCCGCCGACGTGATCACGCCGCCCGTCGCGGCGAGGCCGATCAGGGCGGCCTTCTTGGTGCCGTGGCGGACGGACTCCTCGCGCACCCGGGTCATCAGGAAGATGTTGTAGTCGATGCCGAGCGCGACAAGGAACACGAACACGAACAGCGGCAGCGAGCTGTCCGCGCCGCCGAAGCCGAACACGTGCCGGAAGACCAGCGCGCTCACGCCCAGCGCCGCGGCGAAGGAGAGCACCACGGTCGCGACGAGCACGAGTGGGGCGATGATCGCGCGGAGCAGGATGCACAGGATCACCAGCACGACGAGCAGCACGATCGGGATGATCAGGTTGCGGTCGTGGCGGGCCGCGGTCTGCAGGTCGAGGTTGATCGCGGTCTGGCCGCCGACCTGGGCGTCCGCGCCAGGCACCGCGTGCACGCGGTCCCGTGCCCGTTCGACCGTGTCGTACGCCTCCGGGCTGTCCGGCGGCGACGTGAGCGTGCCCTCCAGGTAGGCCACGCCGTCGCGGACCACCGGCTCGCGCACCGAGGACGGCTCGATGCCCGGTGTACCGGCGAACGCGGTGCGCACCTCCGCCGCCTGCGCGGCGTTGCTGACCACGGCGACCGGGGTGCCGACGCCGGCCGGGAAGTGCCGCGCGAGCACCTCCTCGCCCACGATCGAGTCGGGGTTGCCGCGGAACGACTCCTTGTTGGTCAGGCCGGTCGCGTCGAGCTGGACCAGGCCGATCGCCATGATGGCGAGCACCACGCTCGTGGTGATCCAGGTGACGCGGGGCGCGCGGGCGATGCGGCGACCGACCTTGGCCCACACGCCGGTGGTGGTCGGCTCGGCGGTGCCCTCCTTCGGGCGCACCGGCCAGAAGATCCACCGGCCCACGGTGACCAGGAGCGCCGGGAGCAGCGTGAGCATGACCGCGAGGCCGACCACGATGCCGATCGCGGCGACGGGGCCGAGGCCGCGGGTGGAGTTCGTCTCGGCGAAGAGCAGGCAGATCATGCCGATCGCCACGGTGGCCGCGCTCGCGATGATCGCCGGGCCGGCGCGGTGCAGGGCGACCGCCATCGCCTCGTGCCGGTCGTGGTGGCGGCGCAGTTCTTCCCTATATCGGGCGACGAGCAGCAGCGCGTAGTCGGTGCCGGCGCCGAACACAAGCACTGTCAGGATGCCCGCGCTCTGCGAGTTGACGGTGAGGTCGGCGTGCTTGGCGAGCAGGTAGATCACCGCCTGGGCGCACGTGAGCGCGACGCCAGCAGAGATCACCGGGAGCAGCCACAGCACCGGGCTGCGGTAGGTGAACAGCAGGATCACCACGACCACCGCGATCGTGGCGAACAGCAGCGTGCTGTCTATGCCCTCGAACGCCTCGGCCGAGTCCGCGGCGCTGCCGGCGGGGCCGGTGACGTGCACCTCGAGGCCGTTGGCGCCCGACTCCGCGGTCGCCATGATCGAGTCGACCATGGAGCCGGCCAGCTCCCAGCCCTCGGGGCCGAGGTTGAGCGGCACGTAGATCTGGGCCGCCTGCCCGTCCGTCGAGAACGCGGGACCCTGCACCTGACCGTCGAGGTCCTCGAGCTGCCCGAACTGCTGCGCGTCGGCCGCCACCTTCGCCTTGTCGGCGTCGGTCAGGCCGGACGGGCGCTCGTAGACGACGACCGCGGGCAGCATGTCCGGTGAGGAGAACGCGGCCTGCTTGTCGAGCACCTGGGTGGACTCGGCGCTGCCCGGCAGCCAGGACTTGACCTGGTCATCCTGGACGCTGGACAGCTTGCCCGCGAGGGGACCGGCGATCGCGACGACCACCAGCCAGAACACGATGATGAGGTATTTCGTCCGGCGCCCGGTCAGCAGTCCGGCGAAGTTTCTGGTCATGAATCCCCCGTGGACACACGCATTCGATTCGGCTACATGTTGCGCCGTGCACGCCGGTCGCGCATCGTCAATACGCATCGGCTTACGCCCCTGATACCCCTAAGGGACGACGGACGTACCTGTCCGTTTTCAGAAATGCCCTCATTCCCTGCTCAGCGCCTGCTCGAGAAGCGTGGCGAGCGGGATCGACTCGCCGTCCCGTCCGCCGCGGCCGACCACGAGCGGCGGATCATCACCCCGGAGGGTGACGCCGGTGATGCGGGCCCGCAGGCTGGCCGGCACGGCGAGCAGGTGGAAGACGCCATCCTCAGCGACGGCTATCGATCGATCCGCTTTCAGGTACCAGCCCCGCAGCCCGGTCCGGTACCGGCCCCGGCCGCTGTACGCCCGCGCCACCAGCGGTTCCGTCGCCAGGCCCCGCTCGCGCGCCCGGCGGACGAAGTCGGCCACCAGCGCACGCGCCTGCGCGACCTCCACCGCCCTCAGGCGCTCTTGAGCTTCGGCGTGTACGGTGACCGCGTGGCGCCGACGCCTGTGCCACTCTGCCTGGTCGTCGGTGCTCATAGCCCGACCCTACGATCCCCCGTTGAGGAAGGGAGCAGCACCGTGCACGAGGGACGCTGCCATGGCGGCCCACTGGACGGTCAGGTGCGGATCAGTCGCTACCCCAGCGGGTTTCTCCTGGGCGACAAGCCCAGCGGGCGGGCGTGGTTCTACGACTGGCGCGACGGCGCCTTCCACGTCCGCGACCCCGAGCCGCAGCCGCTGACCGACGATCTCGCCATCGACTGCGCCATCGGCCAGGAGTACGACGTGCTCGCCCTGCCCGACCCATCCGCCGCCCCGGTGACCAGCGCCCGCGACGTGGCCCTCTCGGCCATCGCCGAGGCCGCGTCCGAGGCCGACGGTGACGACCTCGCCATCCTGGCCGGCAACCCCAACCCGAGCCGCATCTCCGCCGCCATCTGGCGACTGTGGACCGACTTCGACCGCTTCGAGCCTTCGGCGCTGCTCGGCGGGTGTATGCGGCGAAACCCGGCTACCACAACTACCGCAACGCGTTGCCACCGTCCGACTACTCGGTTCGCGACGTCGCCGCCGACCGCAAGGGCTCGGGCACGCTGGCGTCGGCGATCGACCTGAGCATGTCCGACGCCGCCATGCGCAACTACACGGGGCGGCTGGACAGCGCGGCCCGTTCGCGCGACCCACGCCTCTACACACCGCGCGGGCCGGTGCTGCGCGAGTTCATCGGCACGAAAAACAGCAGCACTGTCTACTGCTACGTGCTCACCGGCGGGCGGCCGCTCGGCGTCGGCGCCGACGCGGGGCCCGACCCGGGACGCGACGAGACCCACCTGTGGCACATCCACCTTTCGATCATCCGGCAGTTCTGTGAGGACTGGTCCGCCCTTGACGGTGTCCTGTCCGTGCTCCGCGGGGAGTCCCTCGCGGTCTGGCAGGGCAGATCGGAGTACAACGAGATGACCCCCCAGCAGGCCCAGCAGCTTCGGGACGCGCACTACACCACGGCAGTTGCCATCCCCAACCCCACCGGCGACGGCAAGGTGCCGCTGCACGTGTGGGCCGGTTGGATGACCGACGCGGTCAAGGCCCTCGCCACCGCCGTGGGCAACGTCGACGAGGAGACGAAGACTCAGCTCCAGCTCGACCTGACCAGCATCCAGGTCGGCATCGACGCGGTGCCCGACCAGGTCGTGCAGGCGTTCGGGCCGGGCGACGAGCCGGAGGACATCGCGCTGCGGCTGCGCGCCATGCTCGGCGACAAGGCCACGGCGGTCGGCCAGATCCTCGCTCGTGGCTGACGGATAAACCGTTAAGCGCGATTACAGTGGACAGCCTGGTGGCGGAGGCCGTGGGGCTCCGCCACCTGTGGTCCCGGCCCCTGGCATAGGCTGCGGAAATGAGCGGGTGCCGCGAGGCCACGGAGCGAGGTAGGGCATGGAGTTGACCCGCGCACAGCGCAGCGGACCGCGGACCGCCGTCGTCTGGGCGGCCCTGCGTCGCGAGATCGAGCGGCAGAGCGGCCGCGCGCTCACCGTGCTCGACGTGGGCGGCGGCACCGGCGGATTCGCCGTGCCGCTCGCCGAAGACGGCCACCGCGTGACGGTCGTCGACGCCAGCCCGGACGCGCTCGCCGCGCTGACCCGCCGGGCCGCGGAGGCCGGGGTCGCCGACCGGATCCGGGCCGTGCAGGGCGACGGCGACGCGCTCGCCGGCCTGGTCGAGCCGGGCGCGGCCGACCTGGTGCTGTGCCACTCCGTGCTGGAGGTCGTCGACAGCCCCGCCGGCGTGGTGGGCGCGGTCACCGCCGCGCTGCGCCCGGGTGGGGCGGCGAGCGTGCTCGTGGCCGGCAAGGCGGCCGCGGTGCTCGCCCGCGCGGTCAACGGCCATCTCGCCGACGCCGCGGCGCTCCTCACCGACCCGCACGGCTGCGCCGGACCCAAGGACACGCTGCGGCGGCGCTACGACGCGGAGACGGCCGCCGCGCTGCTGCGCTCCGCGGGGCTCGAGGTTTCCGAGATCCATGGGGTACGCGTGCTGGCCGACCTCCTGCCCGCCACGGTCGCCGACGGCGAACCCCAAGCGGTGATCGACCTGGAGATGGCGGCGGCTGCCCACCCGCCCTACCGGGACATCGCCGCCCAACTGCACCTCTTCGCCCGCCGCCCGGCCTCATGACCGTCGGGCCGCTCGACCACGTGCGGCCGGCCTACGGACGGGCCAGCCTCGCCGAGCTGCTGCCCAGCGCACTCGCGGTCCTCGGCGTCCCGGCGCCCGATCCGCTCGGCCTCACCGCCCGACTCGAGGGGGTACGCCGGATCGCCGTGCTCGTGGTCGACGGACTCGGCTCGTACCAAATCCCCTTGGCGACCCCTCACGCACCGACCCTGGGCGACGTGGCGCTCGCCGCCACGGACCTGACCTCCGTTTTTCCCTCGACGACGCCGGCGGGTCTCGCGTCGATCGGCGCGGGAGCCGTGCCCGGCGCGCACGGCCTGCTCGCCTTCACGGTGAACGTGCCGGGCACCGACCGGGTCCTCAACCACACCCAGTGGTGGGATGATCCCGACCCGCTGGTGTGGCAGCCCGTGCCCAGCCGGCTGGCCGTGGCGCGGGCGGCCGGCGTGGCGGTGAGCGTGGTGAGCCGCCCGGAGTACGCGGGGAGCGGCCTCACCGCGGCCGCCTGGCGCGGCGGCGACTACCGCGCGGCGCCCGACGTGGATTCGCTGGTCACCGGCATGCTCGACGGCCTCGCCGCCGACGGGCGGGCGCTGGTCGTGGGCTACCACCCGACGATCGACTCGGCCGGCCACCGCTTCGGCGTCGACTCGCCGGAGTGGCGGGCGGCGGTCTCCGAGCTCGACGGCCCGCTCGCGCGGCTTGTCGAAGGGCTGCCGGCCGACGCGGCGCTGCTCATCACCGCCGACCACGGGCAGCTCGACGTGCCCGGCGAGGGGCGGTACGACGTGGACGCCGACGCCCGCCTCAGCGCCGGCATCCGCGTGGTCGCCGGCGAGCCGCGGGTGCGCTACCTGCACACCCTCCCGGGCGCCACCGACGACGTGCTGGCGGCGTGGCGGGAGGTGCTCGGCGAGCACGCGTGGGTGGCGCCGCGCGAGGAGGTGGTCGAGGGCGGCTGGTTCGGCCGGGTGTCCGACGCCCACCTCGCCCGCATCGGCGACGTCGTGGTGACCAGCAACGGCCTCACCGCCGTGCTCGCCACCGCGCGAGAGCCGGAGACGGTGGCCAAGCTCGTGGCCTACCACGGCTCGTACACGGCGGCCGAGATGATGGTCCCGCTGATTGTCGTACGGGCGGTCTAGCCTGCGGTCATGGGTCGGAGCCAGGCGGTGCCGCGCGGCGATTCGCGCTTCGGTCCGGAGGGCGACGACAGCGGCAGCCCCATCCTCCACGTCGACATGGACGCGTTCTACGCGTCGGTCGAGGTGCACCGCGACCCCTCGCTGAAGGGGCGGCCCGTCGTGGTCGGCGGCGTGGGCCCGCGCGGCGTGGTCAGCTCCGCCAGCTACGAGGCGAGGGAGTTCGGCGTCCGCAGCGCGATGCCCACCGCCCGCGCGCGGGCTCTGTGCCCCGCCGCGGTGTTCATCCCGCCCGACTTCACGGCGTACACGGCGGCCTCCCGCGCGGTGATGGGCATCTTCCGCGACGTCACCCCGCTGGTCGAGCCGCTCTCGCTGGACGAGGCGTTTCTCGACGTGGCCGGCGCGCGGCGGCTGCTCGGGCCGCCCGCCGCCATCGCCCGCCTCATCCGCTCGCGGGTGCAGGATGAGCTGGGGCTAACGTGTTCGGTGGGCGTGGCGCCGACCAAGTTCGTGGCCAAGCTCGGCTCCACCCGCGCCAAGCCCGACGGCCTGCTCGTGGTGCCCGCCGACCAGGTGCTCGAGTTCCTCCACCCGCTGCCGGTGGCCGCGCTGTGGGGTGTGGGGGAGAAGGCGGCCGAGACGCTGGGCCGCCTCGGCCTTCGCACGGTCGGCGACGTCGCCCGCGCACCGGTGGGCATGCTGCGCAGCGGGCTCGGCGAGGCCGCCTCCACCCACTTGCACGAGCTGTCCTGGGGGCGTGATCCGCGACGGGTGACACCAGAGCTGGTTGACAAGTCCATTGGGGCGGAAGTGACGTTCGACACAGATGTGGCGGACCCCGCCGTGATCCGCCGCGCGCTGCTCTCCCTCTCCGAAAAGACCGGCGCCCGCCTGCGCCGCTCCGGCCAGGTGGGGCGCACCGTCTCCATCAAGGTGCGGATGGCCGACTTCCGCACGGTCAGCCGCTCCCGCACGCTGCCCGGACCGACCGACGTGGCACGCGAAATCTTCGACACGGCCTGGGCCCTGTGGGAGGCACTGGGAGTCGGCGGTGCCGCCGGGACCCGCCGCGCGGGCGCCGACCAGCAGGGCCTCGGCGGCCGGATCCGCCTGGTGGGGGTGCGGGTCGAGGGCCTGACCCAGGCCGGCGCCACCCCGCATCAGCCCGCGCTGGGCGAGCCCGAGCACGGCTGGCGGGACGCCGAGGCAGCCGTGGACGCGGCCGCGGCGAAGTTCGGCCGCGCGGTGGTTCGCCCGGCGAGCCTCCTCCGCCGCGCCGACGACGGCTGAGCGATCCGCATGTCCACTATCCGACCTCCGGCACGCTTGATCTGGCATTTCAGACGGCAGGTGACATGCTTTCTGCGACCCGGTGACCTGCGGTGGACCGAAAATCACTCAGGCCGTGGGTCGTCCCGCTTTCCGAGCCGCTTACCCCCTCGTAGACTGGCGGGTAAGCAGTCGGTTTGGCTGCCACGGTCTGTCGGTCCGCCCGGGCCGGCCTACGTGACCGGGGAGGAGTGCCGTGCCGCTCTCTGAGCATGAGCAGCGCCTGTTCGAGCAGATCGAGCAGTCGCTGGCCGAGGACCCGAAGTTCGCCTCGGCCGTTCGCGCCAGCGACCCGCGCTTCCATGCGCGACGTCGTCTGCTGCTCGCTGTCGGCGTTATCGCGGTCGGTCTCGCGTTGGTTGTCTACGGCACGGTTACAGAGCTGACACTGCTCGGCGTGGCGGGGTTCGTGGTCATGCTCAGCGCCGCGGCGTTCGCGATGCGTTCGCACCGCAAAGGACAGTCGCCCGCCGACCTCCGTGTCGTGGGAGGCACCACCTCCCGCCGCACCCGCGGTCGCCGGATGTCGTTCGTCGACCGCCTGGAGGAAAGGTGGCGTCAGCGGCCGGAAGGCCACCGCTGACCCAACCCCCTGAGGCGGTCCGCCGCTGAAGCCTGCCCGCGTTTGCCGATCTTCGCCTCCTCCGTCACCATGCCCTGACGCCCGCGCGCTCTTGTCGCGCGGAAGGTCAAACCCCATGAGCGGCGAGCTACCGCTTCACTGTCCGTCGTAGTCCGGCCCGTTGCGCGGACCCCTGGGGAAACGTGGAGCGCACCGGAGCGTTTTCTTGGGGTGCGTTCCCGCAGCCTCACCTTCCGCGGTCGACCAGCGTCACCCCAAAGGCAAGCCCCGACCCATCCGAGAGCTGTAGCGCCGCGCGCGTTGATCGAGGGGCCGGCACGACTGCCGCGCGAAATACGGCGATCGAGGGGTCGGCTACTCGCCAGCCCTTTGACGAGCCGCACCGATCGAGGGATGCGCTCGTGATGCCGCAGGAGCAGCGCGCGCGCCACACTCCCCTCGTGTGCGCGGGAGCCCTGGGCCAGGGCTGGCTCCTCGGCTGCCCCTCGCCGTTGATCAGGGACCTTGTGGGTGGACACGCCGGCCGACACGCCCACCAACTCCCTGATCAACAGTTGCCCAGCACGGTCGCGGTGGCCATGAGTGCGAGGGCGCGCCGCGGCGCTGGACCTGTGCCCACCCGCGCGATCACGGCTCTGCGGCTGACCGTGGACTGCCAGCAGTGTTCCTGCGCAGACCATGGTCACGCGAGCGAGGGGCGCCGAGGCGCGCGGGTGTCACCAGCGCCGGTCTCCGCGTTGATCAGGGAGTTGGTGGCGTGGGGCACGGCGCGTGGGCGAGGGCGACCGTGCGTGTGCAGGGCTGCGCTCACTGGACGGCGCGGTGACTGGTCTTGATGGCCTGGATCTTCACGTGGCCCACAGCCGGGTGAGGGCGTGCGAGCGCGGCAGCGCGGTCTTGTCGATGCTGTGAGAGGCCGGTGAGATCAGACTGCGCGGGGCCGGGCGGCGGGTGGTCCACGGCCGGCTGATGGCTGCGGCAGCGTGAGCGGCGTGGTCTTGTCGATGTTGCGCAGGCCGGTGAGCGTCAGGCGGTGCGGGGGCGGCGGTCGGGCCACCGCGGGGGTGGCAGCGTAGGTCGGGGAATTCGGCGAGCCCTGGCGAGCCGCCGACCGGAGCGGTGCCCGCGGGAGCATGCGGTCAGCTACTCGCGCGGACCGGGGCACATCCGCTGAATGAGGCCTCCGACGAGCCTTGGCCACCGACGAACGTGGCCGCCCTCCGGACGGAGGGCGGCCACTGTGGCAAGCGGGTCAGCGGGACGGGCGGGTGAGCAGGCGGCGCGGGCTCCACCGCATCAGGCCGTCGCGCATGCGGCCCGAGGTCAGGACCGTGCGGATCGAGCTCTCCACGATCGCCAGCCGCCACCGCAACAGCACCGACGGGGGCAGCAGCCGCGCCATCAGGCGGGTGCGGCGGTTGGCCCGGCTCGCCAGCGCCTTGCGGACCGCGCGCAGGCCCTCGCCGAGCCGGCCGGCCTGGAGTGGGTCGCGGGCGTACCGGGCGCGTTCCTCGGCCCGGCCCAGCAGGAGCGCCGCCTCGGCCGACGGGCCGTCGACGAGGCTCTCCCGGATCAGGCGGCCGGCCGTGGCGCGCGGGGTCTCGGTCAGGTCGATCGGCACGCCGTAGTCGACCATCGTGTCGATCAGCTCGGCCCAGGCGGCGTGCGCGTTTTCGCGGGCCCGCCCGGCTGCCGCCACGTCGGTGACCACGATGCGCGGGCCGTCGCCGCCGGCGGCGTCCGCACCCACCGCGGCCGCAGCCGCGCCCCCGCCTCCGCCGACCGACTGTCGCTGGCGGCGGAGCAGGCCGCGTCGCAGGGCCGGTACGGCCAGGAGGGCGAGCAGCAGGACCACCGCGCCGATCGTGAACCACGGCCACTTGGGCGTCGTCGGCGTGGTCGGCCCGATGCCGGCGCCGAGGTCGGCCTCGTCGTTGCCGTCATCCTGCGGGCCCAGGGTGCCGCCGCTCACCTCGGGTGCCGGCCCGCCGCTGACGCTCGCGGAGGGCTCGGGGTCCGGGGCCGCGTCGACGTCCGGCGCGTAGTCGGAGCGGACCGAACCCAGGACCGACGCCGCGGGCGTGGCGTCGAAGGGCACCCAGCCGTACGCCTCGCCGAAGTAGACCTCGGTCCACGCGTGCAGGTTTTTGTTCGTCAGCGTGAAGGAGTCGCCGTCGCGCTTGTTGCTGCCGCTGCTGAAGCCGAACGCCACCCGCGCGGGGATCCCGGCGGCCCGCACCATCCAGGCCATCGCCGCCGCGTACTGCTGGCAGAAGCCCCGGCGCTTGGTGAGGAAGTCGACGATGGCGGTACCGCCGGTGCCCTGCTCGGTCTGCAGGCTGTAGGTGAAGTTGTTCTTCACGGAGAAGAAGTCGTAGATCGCCCGAACCTTGTCGTACGGGGTCGTCTTGCCCTCGATCAGCTCGTTGACCTGCTCCTGCACCGTGTCGTTCGTCGGCATCGCGGTGTACGGCTTGACGAGCGGGTGGTCCGCCGGCAGTGGATCCGCCCGCCGCAGTGCCGACGCGCTGAACGACGTCTTCATGTACTCGACCGCGTACTTCTGCTTGCGCGCCGAGGACCCGCCCGAGTACACGACCTGCTGGTTGGGGTCGTAGAACCAGTTGCCCTTGAAGTTTTCGATGCCGACCGGCGAGGCGTAGATGGGCAGCAGGCCCATGTCGAAGTCTTCCGTTACCTCGATCGTCGCCCGGAACCTGTCGGTGCTCACGCCCGCCACGCCCGGCTCCTGGAAGGGCGGCAGCCCGTCCCTGAGGCGGCTGCTGGAGGTGCGGCGACCGTTGCGGAAGCCGTCCTGGGTCAGCTCGTCGGCGACGCCGAAGCGGATGTACTGCGGCTTTTCGTCGTTGGTGGTGACCTTGAGCATGTCGCGCTCTTTGCCCTGCTGCAGCTCGCCGCTCAGGTTGGCGAACAGGTCGACCCGGCCGCCGCCACCCCGCCCGTTGCCGCCCGGGCCGGAGCCGCCCGCCCCGAAGTTGGAGAGCAGGCCGGTGGTCATGCCGGGCACGGCGAGCGGCAGCAGCACGGCCAGCGCGACGCCCACCACGGCGAGGCGGCGGCCGGCGGCGGCCAGCGGCGACGGCTCCCACACGTCCACGTCGCGGCCGTCACCGGTGAAGCGGCGGCCGAAGCGGCGCACGCGGTCGACGTTGTCGGCGACGAGCAGCCACAGGAAGCCGGCCGCGCCGACGACGAAGGGGAGGGGGTGGACGCTGTCGGTGTAAACGGCGACGGGCACCGAGTAGATCGCCAGCATCGGCAGGCCGGCCAGCGCGGGCCGGCGCAGGCCGACGGTGAGCAGGTCGACGATGATCGCCACCGAGCCGACGCCCAGCACCGTGATGAACTGCAGGCCGACCCGGTCCGGCACGGGCACGCCGTAGGAGCGCATGTCGTCGACGGCGAAGTTCATCAGCTGGCCGAAGTGGGTGAACGTCCCGGGCATGGGGATGATCGCCAGCAGCTCCTCGCCGCTGGAGAACATCAGGGTCAGGACCAGGGTCAGCGTGACGATCATGCCGAGCAGCTGCGCCCACAGCGGCGCGCGCAGCGAACGGGCCAGCGTGGCCGCGCCGGCGATGAGCGCCACCGCCACGGCGCACTGGACCAGCCAGGTCCACCGCTCGAAGATCGTCGACAGTGGAGCGGCCGCGAGCAGTGTTGCCGCCGCCGCGACGAACCCCAGGTGCCGATCACGCACAGCTACCCAACCCTCCCGGGCCCGAAAGCCCGATATCTGCCAGCTGCCTCGTCACTGCGTTCCCCGGACCGGCCCTCGCCGGCCCTCGGCCGGGCCGATGCCCACCGTCTCGGCCATCGTCGCCCGCCACGCGAAGCCCTGCGACCCGCGGGCGGCCTGCGGCCAGAGCGCGGGCAGCTTGGCGCCGTGGGACACGCCCACCACACGCCAGCCGCTGCGCATCAGGCCGAGTGCGGCCGCGCCGTGCGCCCGGCCCGCCTCGATCCGGCTCTCCGGCGGGAGGTTGAGCCAGGTCGACGAGTCGATGAGGAACGCCACGCAGGTCGCGTTGTTGCCCCGCAGCCCGGCCAGCAGCTCGGACTCGGCGCTGGTCAGCGCTCCGAGCAGCGCGATCACCAGGCCGCCGTCGGAGCGCTTGCGCACCGCCTCGACGAGCTGGCCGACGTCGCCGCGCTTGTCCAGCCGCACGTCGGCGAGGTGGTCGAGCAGGATGCCCTCGCCACCCTCGGCCGCCTCGGCGTCGATGCCCGTGTCGGTGACCAGGCGCAGCTTGTACCCCGCCTGCCGCAGGTGCACCGCGATGCTGGCCGCCGCCGACACCGCCCACTCGAAGCTGGCCGTCGGGCCTTCGCCGCGGTGCGCGAACTGCCGGGTGTCGAGCACGACCGTGGCCCGGCTCTCCCAGGGCTGCTCCTCGCGGCGCACCATGAGCTCGCCGGTCCGGGCGGTCGACTTCCAGTGCACGCGCCGCAGGTCGTCGCCGCGCCGGTACTCCCGGGTCGCCGCGTCGTCCTCGCCGTGCACGGCCACCGAGCGGGCCCGGCTGTCGCCCGCCCCCGCGTACTCACCGGCGAGGCGGACGTTGGGCAGCGGATGCACCTGCGGGATCACGGTGAGCCGGTCGACGCTCGGGAACGAGCGGGTCAGCTCGCACAGCCCGAACGGGTCCGTCAGCCGCACCACGAGCGGGCCGACCTCGTACTTGCCGCGCACGTCCGCCCGCACCGTGTACGCCACCGAGCTGGCCTGGCGGGCGCCGAGCCGCTCGAGGACGACCCGTGGCCGGCTGCCCAGCGCGTACGGCAGGCGGTCTTCCAGCAGCAGCGTGCCGGTGGGCAGGCGGGACATGTTCTGCAGGCGCAGCACCACGCGGGCGCTGGCACCGACCGGCGCGCGGTGCGGCTCCAGCGAGCGGCTGCAGGCGAGCCGGTACCGGCTGCGTCCCACGTACGCCGCGGCCAGCAGCGGCAGGATCGCCAGCAGGATCGCGACCCGCAGCAGGTCCTTTTCGCCCAGGATGACCGCGGACACGGCCGCCGCCGCGGCCGCCGCGAGGAACGAACGGCCGCGCGTGGTCAGCCCGCGCAGCGCTTCGCGCACTGTCAGCCCCTCCGGGGGTCGTACTGGGCGCGCCCGTCACCCGCCGGCGGCCGCGTGTCGTACGGCGAGCGCTGGCGCTCGTGGGGGAGCGGGAGGCGGTGCACGATGTCCGCGATGATCGCGTCGGTCGTGCGGCGGGCCAGCTGCGCGTCCGCGGTGGGGATGATGCGGTGCGCCATCACCGGCACGGCAAGCGTCTGCAGGTCGTCGGGGAGCACGTAGTCGCGCCCTTCGAGCGCGGCGACCGCGCGGGCGGTGCGCAGCAGCTGGAGGGTGGACCGGGGGGATGCGCCCAGCCGCAGGTCGGGCGCCTCGCGGGTCGCGGTCACGAGGTTGACCGCGTACTGCTTGACGGCGTCGGCCACGTGCACCTCACGCACGGTCGCGATGAGACGGCGCACGGTGGCGGCGTCCGAGACCGGCTTGAGCGCGACGATCGGGTCGCGGGTGCCGTGCACGTCGAGCATCGCGAGCTCGGCGCCCGGGTCGGGGTAGCCCATCGCGATCCGGGCGGTGAACCGGTCGCGCTGCGCCTCGGGAAGGGGGTAGGTGCCTTCCATCTCGATCGGGTTCTGCGTCGCGATCACCATGAACGGCGTCTGCAGCTCGTACGTCGTGCCGTCGACGGTGACCTGCCGCTCCTCCATGCTCTCCAGGAGCGCGGACTGTGTCTTCGGCGAGGCCCGGTTGATTTCGTCGCCCACCACGAGGTTGGCGAAGACGGCGCCCGGCTTGAACTCGAAGTCGTGGGTCTCCTGGTTGTAGACGCTCACGCCGGTCACGTCGCTGGGCAGCAGGTCGGGGGTGAACTGGATCCGCCGCACGGAACAGTCGATCGACCGGGCCATCGCCTTGGCGAGCTTCGTCTTGCCGACACCGGGGACATCCTCGATCAGGAGGTGGCCCTCGGCCAGGAGGACTGCCAATGCGAGGCGCACCGTAGCGGTCTTGCCCTCGATGACCTGCTCGATGTTGGCCACGATGGCGTCGCTGGCCGCGCGGAACTCCGCGCCGGACAGAGGGCTGCCAACCTGGTCCCAGGATGGTTGTGTCACGGGCCTCCTCCTCGTTTACCACGGCTTCCCTTATAGATACGCAAGGGTCCCCGGATGGTTCGCGGGAATGCTGGCCGGGATGTGACGGACCACCCGCATGTGCACAGGCTAGCCCTGTCGGTGGAATTCGCCGAGTCGGTCATGACGGCCGCGTAGTACACTGCCGTCATGGCCAGGGCCTACCTGCTTCTTACCTAGCCGCGCCCTCGACGCCCCCGTCGACAGCGCGGCAGCCCCTCCTGTGTGAGGGGCATTTTTATGTCCCCTGGCAGGCCCAGCTGCGCCCCGATCGCGGGCTGTGCCGCCGCCCTGACGAGAATGGCCCTGGAGGTAGAAAAATGAGCGAAGAGGCCGCGGACATTCCGCCCTTCCGATACACGGCGGCGCTGGCCGGTGAGATAGAGGTGCGCTGGCAGGACTTCTGGGAGGCGCACGGCACCTTCGACGCGCCCAACCCGACCGGCGACCTGGCCGACCCCGGGCACCCCCGCGCCGGCGCCCCGAAGCTGCACGTGCAGGACATGTTCCCGTACCCGTCCGGCGCCGGCCTGCACGTCGGCCACCCGCTGGGATATATAGGTACCGACTCGTACACACGGTACAAGCGGATGGCCGGGTACAACGTGCTGCACCCGATGGGGTTCGACGCGTTCGGCCTGCCCGCCGAGCAGTACGCGGTGCAGACCGGCACCCACCCGCGGATCACCACCGAGGCCAACGTCGAGCGGTACCGCGGCCAGCTGCGCCGCCTGGGCCTGGGCTACGACAGCCGGCGGTGGGTGGCGACGACCGACGTCGAGTACTACCGGTGGACGCAGTGGATCTTCCTGCAGATCTTCAACTCGTGGTACGACGCCGACCAGCGCAAGGCCCGCCCGATCGAGGAGCTGATCTCGGCGTACGAGGCCGGCGAGCGCGTCACGCCGGACGGCCGCCCGTGGAGTGAGCTGTCCGCGGTCGAGCGCCGCCGGATCGTCGACGACCACCGCCTGGCGTACGTGTCGGAGGCGCCGGTCAACTGGTGCCCCGGCCTGGGCACCGTGCTGGCCAACGAGGAGGTCACGCCGGACGGGCGCAGCGAGCGCGGCAACTACCCGGTCTTCCAGCGCAGCCTGAAGCAGTGGATGATGCGGATCACCGCGTACGGCGACCGCCTGGTCGAGGACCTGGACACATTGGACTGGCCCGAGCCGGTCAAGCTGATGCAGCGCAACTGGATCGGCCGCTCGACCGGCGCGCACATCGCGTTCCCGACGGATGTGGCGCCGATCCGGGTCTTCACGACGCGGCCGGACACCGTGTTCGGCGCGACCTACATGGTGCTGGCGCCCGAGCACGAGCTGGTCGACCAGCTGGTCCCGGAGCAGTGGCCCGCTGGCACGCACGAGGTCTGGACCGGCGGGCACGCGACGCCGGCCGAGGCCGTGGCGGAGTACCGCCGCGCCGCCGCCGCGAAGACCGAGGCCGAGCGGACCGCGGAGAGCAAGGAGAAGACCGGCGTCTTCGTCGGGGCGTACGCGACGAACCCGGTCAACGAGGAGCGCATCCCGGTCTTCATCGCCGACTACGTGCTGGCCGGCTACGGGACGGGCGCCATCATGGCGGTGCCGGGGCAGGACGAGCGCGACTGGGAGTTCGCCGAGGTCTTCGAGCTGCCGATCGTCCGCACCGTCCAGCCGCCGGCCGACTTCGACGGCAAGGCGTACACCGGGGAAGGTCCCGCGATAAACAGTGCCTTCCTGGACGGGCTGGGCATCGCGGACGCCAAGGCGCGGATCATCGAGTGGCTGGAGACGCACCAGGTCGGCGCAGGCGCGGTGACGTACCGGCTGCGCGACTGGCTGTTCAGCCGCCAGCGCTACTGGGGTGAGCCGTTCCCGATCGTGTACGACGAGACCGGCCTGCCGGTCGCGCTGCCCGACGCGATGCTGCCGGTCGAGCTGCCCGAAGTGGACAACTTCTCGCCGCGCACCTTCGACCCTGACGACGCCGCCTCCACCCCGGAGACGCCGCTGTCCCGCGCGCAGGAGTGGGTCGAGGTCGAGCTGGACCTGGGTGACGGCCCGAAGCGGTACACGCGGGAGACCAACACGATGCCCCAGTGGGCCGGCTCCTGCTGGTACGAGCTGCGCTACCTGGACCCGCGCAACGACAAGGCGCTGGTCGACCCGGAGATCGAGCGGTACTGGCTGGGCCCGCAGTTCCCCGGCGACTGCGGCGGCGTCGACCTGTACATCGGCGGGATGGAGCACGCGGTGCTGCACCTGCTGTACGCCCGCTTCTGGCACAAGGTGCTGTTCGACCTGGGCCACGTCTCGTCGTTCGAGCCGTTCCGCCGGCTGTTCAACCAGGGCTACATCCAGGCGTACGCGTACCGCGACGCACGGGGTGTCGCCGTGCCGGCCGAAGAGGTCGAGGAGCGCGACGGCAAGTACTTCTACGAGGGCCTGGAGGTCTTCCGCGAGTACGGCAAGATGGGCAAGTCGCTGAAGAACGTCGTGACTCCGGACGAGATGTGCGAGGCGTACGGAGCCGACACGTTCCGGGTGTACGAGATGGCGATGGGCCCGCTGGACGTCTCCCGCCCGTGGGAGACGCGGGCGGTGGTCGGCTCGCAGCGCTTCCTGCAGCGGGTGTGGCGGCTGGTGGTCGACGAGAGCTCCGGCGCGACCCGGGTCGTCGACGAGCCGGCCGACGACAAGACGCGGCGGGTGCTGCACAAGGTGATCGACGGCGTGCGCAACGACATGGACGAGCTGCGCTTCAACACCGCGATCGCCAAGCTGATCGAGCTGACCAACGCGGTCACGCCGCTGCCGGCCACGCCGCGCGAGGTGGCCGAGCCGCTGGTGCTGATGCTGTCGCCGTTCGCCCCGCACATCGCCGAGGAGCTGTGGCAGAAGCTGGGCCACTCGGGCTCCCTGGCGTACGTCGAGTTTCCGGTCGCCGACCCGGCGCTGCTGGTGGCGGACTCGGTCACGTACCCGGTGCAGGTCAACGGCAAGGTCCGCGGGCGGGTCGAGATCTCCGCGAGCGCCGAGGAGGAGTCGGTGCGCGAGGCGGCGCTGGCCGCGGTCGGTGATCACCTGGGCGGCCGCGACCCGCGCAAGGTGATCGTGGTGCCCGGCCGCATGGTGAGCATCGTGGTCTAGGTCTCGCTTGATACCCCCAGGGGGTACGGGGTATCGTGACGGCATGGAGACGAAGACCTTTGCCGTCAGCGGTATGACCTGTGCCCACTGCGTCGGCTCGGTGAGCGCCGAGGTCGGGCAGATCCCCGGCGTCACCGACGTGTCGGTCGACCTCGCCAGCGGCGCGGTCACCGTGACCAGCGACCGCCCCGTCGACGACGCCGCCGTGCGCGCCGCGGTCGACGAGGCGGGCTACGAGCTGGTCGGCTAGTCCTTCCTGGTCCGCCCGCGCAGCGGGCGGACCAGGACTGGCTTACGCCGCGGGCACGGCCTCCGGCTCGGCCGGAGCCGTGGTCGCCGCGCCGACCGGCGGCACCTGTCGCAGCAGCACCAGCGACACCACGGCGACGCCCAGCACCAGCACCGCGCTGACCGCGGCCACCGTGTGCAGCCCACTGGTAAACCCGGCGCGTGCAGACGCCAGCACCGCCTCGCCGAGTGGCGCCGGCAGCTGGGGCACCGCGGCGGCCGCACCGGCGAGCGTGTCCCGGGCCGCGGCGGGTGCGCCCGGCGGCAGTGTGCCGGCCACGTCCGCGCGGTACACGGCGGCGGCGAGGCTGCCCATCGTCGCGATACCCAGCGCGAAGCCGAACTCGTTGCTCACCTGGGAGACCGACGCCGCCGAGCCGGCCTTCTCGGGCGGCGCGGCTCCGACCACGATGTTGGTACCGAGTGTGATCAGCGGCCCGGCACCGAGGTTGATCAGCGAGAACCCGGCGACCAGCCCGACCGCGGTGTCCGACTGCGTGATCACGAAGAGCCCGGTGGCGGCGACCACCATCCCGGCCGAGATCAGGTGTGCCGGGCGCACCCGCCGCGCGGCGAGCGGTGCCAGCTGCACGCTCACGATGCCGGCGAACGCGGCCGGTACCAGCGCGAGGCCGGCGCCCAGTGGCGTGAGCCCCTCGACGAGCTGCAGAAACTGGGTGAGCAGCACCATCGTGGCACCCGGCAGCATCGTGTTGATCAGCATGCAGGACAGCGCCGTGGCGAACGCGCGGTTGGCGAACAGCCGCAGGTCCAGGAGCGGGTCCGCCAGCCGCCGCTGCCGGCGCACGAAGAGCACGCCCATCGTCACGCCGAACGCGAGCGCGGCGACCGCCTCCAGCTCCCAGCCGTTGCGGGCCAGCTCCTTGAGGCCGTAGATGGCGGGCAGGATCGCGGCCAGCGAGAGGGCGACGCTGGCGAGGTCGAGGCGTCCGGCGTTCGGGTTGCGGTGCTCCGGGAGCAGGATCGGTCCGAGGATCAGCAGCAGCACCATCGCGGGGACGCCGAGCAGGAAGACCGAGCCCCACCAGAAGTGCTCCAGCATCACGCCGCCGACCAGCGGCCCGAGCGCGATGCCGCCCATCATGCAGACGACCCACGTGCCGATCGCGGTGGTGCGCTGGCGCGGGTCGCGGAACATGCTGCCGATCAGCCCGAGCATCGTCGGACCCAGCGAGGCACCCGCGATGCCGAGCAGCGCGCGGGCCACGATGAGCATCTCGGGGCTTGTCGAGTAGGCGGCGAGCACCGACGCGGCCACGAACCCGACCGCGCCGATCAGCATCAGCCGCCGCTTTCCGATGCGGTCGCCCAGCGTTCCCATCGTGATCATGAAGCCGGCCAGCAGGAAGCCGTACACGTCGAGGATCCACAGCTGCTCGTTGTTCGTCGGCGCGAGGTCAGCGCTGAGGTGGGGAGCGCGAGCAGCAGCACGAAGAGGTCGATCGCGACGAGCAGGCTCGGGAGCGCGAGCACCGCCAGGCCGATCCACTCCCGGGCGCCGGCCTTCGGGGGCGTCGTCTCGTTCATCGGAGATCCTTCGGGGTCGCGGCGCCTTCGTGGCGCCTCTCGACACGTGGTCGTTGCCGCCCCGCCGGTCTCGACACGCTTCCCGGATTAGAACATGTGTGCGAACATGATCCACGTGGGAGCCAGCATCCTGCACGCCGACCTCGACGCCTTCTACGCGTCCGTCGAGCAGCGGGACAATCCGCGACTGCGCGGCCGGCCGGTCATCGTCGGCGGCGGCGTGGTCCTGGCGTGCAGCTACGAGGCGAAGGCGCGCGGCGTGCGCACCGCCATGGGGGCCGCCAGGCCCGCCGGCTGTGCCCGGACGCCGTCGTGGTCGAGCCGCGGATGTCGGCGTACAGCGCGGCGAGCAAGGCCGTCTTCCAGGTCTTCCGCGACACCACCCCGCTCGTCGAGGGGATCTCGATCGACGAGGCGTTCCTCGACGTGGGTGGCCTCCGCAAGATCTCCGGCACGCCCGCCGACATCGCCGCCCGCCTGCGGTCCGAGGTGCGGCGCCGGGTCGGCCTGCCGATCACCGTCGGAGTGGCAAAGACCAAGTTCCTGGCCAAGGTGGCCAGCGGCGTGGCCAAGCCGGACGGGCTGCTGGTCGTGCCGGTCGGCGGTGAGCTGGCGTTCCTCCACCCGCTGCCGGTCGAGCGGCTGTGGGGCGTCGGCCCGGTGACGGCGACCAAGCTGCGCGACCGCGGCCTGCGCACGGTCGGCGCGGTCGCGCGGATCGGCGAGGCGGCGCTGGTCTCGATGCTGGGCGTGGCGGCCGGGCGCCACCTGCACGCGCTCGCGCACAACCACGACCCGCGCCGCGTCCAGACCGGACGCCGGCGGGGCTCGATCGGAGCCCAGCGCGCGCTCGGCCGCCGGCCGCGCACGCCGCCCGAGCTGGACGCGGTGCTGTGCGGGCTCGTCGACCGCGTGGCACGGCGCATGCGCGCGGCCAACCGGGTGGGTCGCACGGTGATGCTGCGCCTGCGCTTCGACGACTTCACCCGCGCGGCCCGCTCGCACACCCTGCCGCGCGCCACCGCCAACACGAGGACGATCCTCGAAGCCCTCCGCGGCCTGCTCGCCACCGCCATGCCCATGATCGACGAGCGCGGGGTGACGCTGGTCGGCGTCGCGGTCGGCAACCTCGACGACAGCAAGGCTGTCCAGCTGATGCTTCCGTTCAACCCGGACAGCGGCGCCGACCTCGACGAGGCGGTCGACGCCGTCCGCGACAGGTTCGGCACGTCCGCGTTGACCCGCGCGGTGCTGCTCGGCCGCGACCCCGGCCTGACGATGCCCATGCTCCCGGACTGAGGCTCACCCGCCGGAGTTGCTTTTCCCAGATGTGAGCTACCGCGACGCCCGCCGTGGTCCGGACCGTTGCTCCCGCGGCCTCACCCTCCGCGGTGGGCGGGCTTCAAGCCGCGTCAGGGCTTGACCTCGAGGAGGGTCTTGCCGACCGTGGCGCGGGACTCGATCGCGGCGTGGGCGTCCGCCGCGCGGTCGAGCGGAAAGCGCTGGCCGATCACCGGGCGCAGCAGGCCCGCCGCCGCCGTGGCGAGGGCGCTCTCCACGTACGACCGAAGCTCTTGCGGGGTTGGACGCGGGCGGATCAGCTCCACGCCGCGTGACGCCGCCTCCTCTGGCGCGATCGTGGCCCACTCGCCGCTGGCCAGGCCGTAGCTCAGCATCCGCCCGCCCGGCACCAGCAGCTCGAACGCCTCACGCGCGACCGAGCCGCCGACCCCGTCCAGCACGACGTCGAGCGCGCCGGCCTCCGCGGCCCAGCCCGGCTGCCGGTAGTCCACCGCGGCGTCCGCGCCCAGCTCGCGGGCCAAGGCCAGCTTGCGCTCGCCACCGGCCGCGGCGACGACGCGGGCGCCGGCCGCCTTCGCGAGCTGGATCGCCAGGCTGCCGACGCCGCCGGCGGCCGCCTCGACCAGCACCCGCTCGCCGGGGGAGAGGGCGGCCGCGCGGATGAGCATCGTGGCCGTACGCCCGTCGGCCAGCAGCGCCACCGCGTCGTCCAGCGCCAGCCCGTCCGGCACCTCGAACGGTGCCGTGGCGTCGACCACCACCCGGGACGCGTACCCGCCGGTGCCGTTGAGGCTCGTCACCACCCGGCGCCCCACCAGGCCGGTGTCCGTGTCCGGCCCGACCGCCGATATCACCCCGCCGACGCCGTTGCCGGGGATGAGCGGCGGCTCGGCCTTGAACGGGCCGGCCCCCGTCGCGCGGAACTGGGTCTCGATGAACGTGATGTTCGCGAACGCCACGTCGATCACGACCTGCCCCGGGTCCGGCACGGGATCCGGGGCGTCGCCCGCCACGAGCACCGAAGGGTCACCAAACTTCGTCAGCCACACGACTCTCACACCGACAAGCCTGCAACCTCAAGCGGGCCTGAGGTCAAGCCTTCAGCGCAGCGCCGATCATCGCGCCGAACGCGCCGGTGACCAGCAGCGTGCGCACCACGTTCCAGCGGACCCACGCCGCCTCGAAGCGCTCGCGGGCGGCGGCCAGGTCGCCGGTGTCCAGGTTGACCGCGACGAGGTCGTTGTTGAGCGGGACGTTGACCGTGAACGTGACGGCCAGCTGAGCCACGTACAGCACCAGCGCCGCGACGATCCACGGCAGGGCCGCGCGGTGGCCGGCGCCCAGGTGCAGGAGCGCGGCCACGGCCGTGAAGAGCAGCGCGCCGCCGAAGGCGATCGCGAACCAGCCATTCAGGATGGCCTTGTTGATGCTGCTCATCGCCTCGACGAACGTGCGGTCGCCGACCCGGGCGAGGCCCGGCATGACCGACATCGAGTACGTGTAGAAGAGGCCGGCCGCGAGGCCGGTGGTCAGGAGGCTGAGTACCAGCGAGATCGTTCTCATTCCGAGCTACCCCAAGCGCCGATGAAGTGGGCCGACGTCACCGTGGCCCCGGTGGATACGACTTCCTCGCGCAGCCGAGCCGCGAGGGTTTCGACGGACACCTCGCCGGGTGCCGCCACGCCGGTGCGTTCCATGTCGCCGAGCAGGTCGCGGGTGGTGGCGACAAGCTCCGCGTACACGAGCGAGTCCGGCCCGCCCTCGACCCGCGCGCCGAGGATCGCCCTCGGGTGCGCCACGCCGGCGTCGGCGAGGATCTGGCGCAGCCGCACGCCGGCCCGCGGGTCCGCGCCGGTGCGCCGCAGCGTCTCCCGGATGCGTCCGAGCGTGACCTCCACGAGCGGGCAGTGCGGGTGCGCGCCGGCACCGGCCCAGTCCGGCTCCTGGAAGGCGACCAGCCCGCCCGGCGCGAGCAGCCCGCGCAGGTGTCGCAGGACAGCCGCCGGCTCGGCCAGGTGCAGCAGGATCTGCCGGCCGACCACCGCGTCGATCGGCACGTCCAGGTCGAGGCGCGCGGCGTCGGCGGCCAGGAAGCGCACGTTGCCCAGCGAGGTCCGCGCCCGCGCGCGGGCGATGGCCGCCGGGTCGCGGTCCACCCCGATCACGGCGCCGTCCGGACCCACCAGCCGGGCCGCGACGAACGCGACGTCGCCGGTACCGCAGCCGACGTCGAGCACCCGCATGCCGGGCTGCAGCCCGGCGAGGCCAAGGACGTGCTCGGTCAGGTCACCCACGAAGCGGCCGCGGCTCAGCAGCCGGTCCAGCTCCATCTCCGGGTACGAACGCATGCCCGGGAACGTACGGGCGCGAACTGCTCGTTCTCCAGACCGAAAACTGCTAGCTCCCGGACATCTCGCGGTGCCAGAGCCACTCCGCGATCCGCTCGATGCCGGCCGTCAGGTGCGCGCGGTACGTGCTGAAGGGCAGCTCCAGCCGCTCGGCCGCGAGCTCTTGCGTGGCAGCCGGCTCCAGGTACGTGCGGTGCACCGCGCGGTACAGCTTCTCGTCCCGCGGGCTGCCGCGCAGCGACTCGGCCGCCTCCCGCAGCACGGTGCGCAGGTCGCCGGAGCGCTCGACCACCACGCGGGAGCGGGACAGCGGGTTGGCGGCCAGCGCGTCGCCGCGGGTGTAGTCGCGCAGTGCCCGCCGCACGGCGGCCCGGAACTCCGGCTGCGACAGCACCACCAGCGCGGGAGTATCCACAGTGGAGCCGCCGGCGTCCGGGGCCGCCTCGCCCAGCTCGCGGTCGGCCATCACCTCGTACCAGCGCAGCAGCGGCTCGGCCCGCCAGTCGTGCGTGTAGACGCCGTACCGCCGGCCGCCGACCGTGAACGCGGCCTCGGGCTGGAGCCGGAGGTTCATGTGGGTGAAGAGCGCGTGGTACGCGTCCGGGTCGGCCACCGCGAGGAAGCTCCACGCCAGTCGCGGCCGCGTCACCCAGTGGCGGCAGCAGGCGGTGGCGAAGAGGTTCGTGGCGGAGGAGATGTCCTGGTACGTGTCCCGCCCGAGGAAGAAGCGGTGGTAGATCATCTCCTCGCCGGCGCGGGTGGGGCCGTACCGGCGGGCCACGTCGACGGCGGCGCGCGCCGCGGGGTCGGCCGCGAGATCCTCCTCGCCCGCCTCGTGCAGGTCCAGCGTCGCGTCGAAGCCGAAGAACGCGCCGTCCTCGTCGTGGTAGGCCGAGAAGGCGGCCGGCTGGCGCCCGTACCAATGCCTGGCGATGCGTGCGGAGTCGGCGCCCTCGTGCCGCTCGACCAGCGCGAAGATCGGGTCCCGCTCGCGGGCCGTGACCGGCCCGGCGGTGGCCTGCCCGAGCGACTCCCAGCGGTAGTGCGCGCCGAGCACCGGGCTGGACCGATGCAGAAAGAGCACGTCGTAGATCGCCTCCCGCTGCGCGGCGCCCTGCGTGCGCTGGACCCGGCGGATGAGCGCGGCGCGGCTGGCCCGGTGCAGCCGGCGGTACCCGTCCGGGCTGCGCCAGCGCAGGTCGGCGTCGAGCACCTGGCGCGCGAGGTCGTGCGGGTACAGGCCGTGCGGCCCCTGCTCCACGAACGGCAGCCCGCGCAGCCAGTCGAACAGCGCCGGCACGTCGTCGCCGCCGAGCGTGTCGGCCAGCAGCTCCTCGGTCGTCACGCGCAGGTGGGCGGCGGCCTCCAGCGCGGCCCGGTGGCGCGGGCCGGGCACCTGGTCGACGAAGCGGGACAGCAGCACGCGCACCAGGTCGGGCTCCTGCCCGGGCCGGAACGGCGCCGGACCCGCGCCGGCGACCAGCGCCAGCGCGAGCGGGTGCCCATGGGTGAACGCGACCGCCGCCTCCTGCCGGTCGTCCGGCACGCCGCGCGCGGCCAGGAACTCGCGGCTCTCCGCCGGCGGCAGGTTGCGCAGCGGCAGCACCCGCAGCAGCGAACGCCACCCCGGGTCGGCCACCCAGCCGGGCGAGGGCGGGTTGCGGCCGGCGACCACAACGAGCGCGTCGGCGGGCAGCGCGGGCAGGTACGTCTCGCGGAGCCACTCGTCGACCGGTTCGAGAAGCTCGTACGTGTCGAGCAGCAGCACAAGCCCGGGGGAGGCATTTCCGACCGCGCCGGAAATGCCGTGTGACACCGCTCGGACGGTCCGGCCGTCGACCCGCACGACGGGACGGCCCGCCTCGGCCGCCAGTTCGGCAAAGACGGCGAGCAATGCGGTCTTTCCCACACCGCCAGGACCGTGTACGAAGAGGACGGTGCTGGACGGCGGCCGCTCGTGGAGCGCTTTCCGGAACTCCTCCTGCTCCTGCAGCCGCCCCACGAAGCCCTTCCGTCGCGCGCCTCGGAGCCGGTCAGCGAGCGTTCTCCCGGACGAGGTCCCGGCGCTCGGTGACTCGGCTTCCGATTCCCTCACACCCAACTTCCTTCCGATCTTGGAAAACTTTCCGGAGCTTGCCCGTAAGCTTTCTTGTTGACCTGGCATTGACGCGGCCAAATCGCCGCTACGAGGATCGAACGCAGCGGTACGGCGGACATCCCGGGCCACCGGGGCTGCCGGGCACCCGGCCGTGCCGCGGGGGAGACGATATGCGAACAC
This sequence comes from Phytohabitans houttuyneae, assembly GCF_011764425.1. Taxonomy (NCBI): domain Bacteria; kingdom Bacillati; phylum Actinomycetota; class Actinomycetes; order Micromonosporales; family Micromonosporaceae; genus Phytohabitans; species Phytohabitans houttuyneae. Next base: position 1,837,137 of record NZ_BLPF01000001.1, on the reverse strand, counting down.
GTCCACGGGCCCGCGCGCGCACCGCACTCCTGGGGGTGGCCGCGCTGGCCGCGTCCCTGGTGTCGGCGCAGCCCGCGACCGCCCAGCCGGTGGCGACCAAGCCCGCCGGCGCGCTGTACCTCGACGCTCGGCAGCCGGTCGAGCGGCGCGTCGACGACCTGCTGCGGCGGATGACGCTCGAGGAGAAGATCGGCCAGATGACCCAGGCGGAGCGGGCCGCGGTCGCCGAAGACCCCGCGTTCGTCGCCGAGTGGCACCTCGGCTCGGTGCTGTCCGGCGGTGGCTCGGTGCCCACGCCGAACACGCCCGAGGCGTGGGTACAGATGGTCAACGAGTTTCAGGAGCAGGCACTCAGCACGCGCCTCGGCATCCCGATGATCTACGGGATCGACGCGGTGCACGGGCACGGCAACGTGTACGGCGCCACCGTGTTCCCGCACAACATCGGCCTCGGCGCGACCCGCAACCCCGACCTCCTCAAGAAGATCGGCAAGGCCACCGCCGACGAGGTGCTCGCCACCGGCATCCCGTGGAACTTCGCGCCGTGCATCTGCGTGTCGCGGGACGAGCGGTGGGGCCGCACCTACGAGAGCTTCAGCGAGGACCCGGCGCTGGTCGCGTCGCTGGAGACCGTGATCGACGGGATGCAGGGCCGGCGCCTCGGCGACGGCGTGCTCGCCACCGTCAAGCACTACGCCGGGGACGGTGACACCCGCTACGACCAGGCCGTGGCCGACGCCAACGTGGGCAAGCCGTGGTACGAGCAGAAGTACCCGATCGACCAGGGCGTGACCGTCACCAGCCGCGGCCACTTCAACAGCGTCGACCTCGCGCCGTACGTGGTCGCGCTGGGCAAGCACGACGTGGCCAGCGTCATGCCCTCCTTCTCCAGCGTCGACTGGACCGAGGACGGCGTGGGCAACCCGACGAAGATGCACGCGCACCGGGACCTCATCACCGGCACGCTCAAGGGCCGGCTCGGGTTCGACGGCTTCGTCATCTCCGACTGGGAGGGCATCCACCAGATCGTGGACCCGGCCGACCCGACCAACGGCGCGCTGACCGCGTACAAGGTGCGGCTCGGCGTCAACTCCGGCATCGACATGTTCATGGAGCCCAACACCGCGAAGCAGTTCGAGGACCTGCTGCTGGCCGAGGTGGCCGCCGGCGGCGTGAAGAAGTCGCGGATCGACGATGCCGTACGTCGCATCCTGCGCGTCAAGTTCCAGCTCGGTCTCTTCGAAAACCCGTACGCGTCCGACGACCGCGCCGGCGACGTCGGCAGCGCCAAGCACCGCGCGATCGCCCGGCAGGCCGTAGCCGAGTCGCAGGTGCTGCTGAAGAACACCGACGGCGTGCTGCCGCTCCGCAAGAACGCCAAGGTGTACGTGGCCGGCCGCAACGCCGACGACATCGGCAACCAGGCCGGCGGCTGGACGATCAGCTGGCAGGGCAACTCCGGCGACAACATCCCGGGCACCACGATCCTCGAGGGCATCCGCGAGGTGGCGCCCCGGGCCACGGTCACGTTCAGCGCCGACGCGTCGGCACCGACGGCCGGCTCGGACGTCGGCGTCGTGGTGGTCGGCGAGACGCCGTACGCCGAGGGCTACGGCGACGTCGGCGGACCCGAGTGCGGCTGGTGCACGGTGCCGCAGCAGGAGGAGAAGTCGCTGCGCCTGCAGCCCGGCGACCGCGCGGTCGTCGACAAGGTCTGCTCGGCGATCGACAAGTGTGTGGTGCTGGTGGTCTCCGGCCGCCCGCAGGTGCTCACCGACCAGGTCGCACAGATCGACGCGCTGGTGGCGTCCTGGCTGCCGGGCAGCGAGGGCGCCGGCGTCGCGGACGTGCTCTTCGGCCGGCGACCGTTCACCGGCCGCCTGTCGATGACCTGGCCGGCCAGCGAGGCGCAGGTGCCGATCAACGTGGGCGACGCCGACTACCGGCCGCTGTTCCCGTACGGCTGGGGCCTGCGCACCGACCACCCGCGCTCCACTCTGGACAAGGCCCGCGACGCCGCGCAGAGAGCGGTGCTGGCGGGGCGGGCGCGGCCGGACTGGGCCACGCTCATCGCCGACGCGGACCACGCGCTGGCCAGCGGTGACGAGGGCCGGGCGCACTGGCTCCTGCGCCGCGTTCCACGCTGACCGTCACCCGAACCCGATAGTCAGGGCGCCCCGCCGGGGCGCCCTGATTTCGCCTGCCGTCACGGGGTTCCCGCATCCCCCGGCTCGCGTCGCGCTCCTTGCTCCAACCCTGGTTCGCACTCCCCCGAGGTACGTGTCCGGGGTGGGCAGGGGCAGCCGCGCGGGAACCCCGTGGGCGCTTTCTAGCCTGGCAGGGGCCGTGATACAAACGCACATACACGTGGCACACACAGATCCCACACAGTTCGCGGTGCTTGGTCCGGTCACCGTGGTGATCGATGGTCGCCACCACCGGATACCCCGCGCACAGACTCGGGGACTCCTCGCACTCATGCTCCTCAACCGCGGCCGCCGGATCTCCCGCGAGGCCGTGATCGAGGCGATGTGGGGCGGCGCCGCGCCCTCCACGGCAAGGTCCCAGGTGCACAACGCGGTCACCGTGATCCGCGCCCATCTCGCGGAGCTCGGCGCGCCCGAGGTGCTCGACAGCGGCCCCTCCGGGTACGAGCTGCTGGTCGAGCCGGAGCAGGTCGACATCTCCCGCTTCGACGACGGCGTGCGGCTGGCGCGCGACGCGGCGGTGCGTGGGGGACCGAGGAGGCGGCGCGGCTGCTGCGCGGCGCGCTGGGGCTGTGGAGCGGCGAGCCGCTCGCGGACGCCACCGGCGCGTTCGTGGAAGCGGCCCGGGCGCGGCTCGTGGAGCGGCGGCTGACCGCCGTCGAGGACCTCGCCGACCTGGAGCTCGAGCTCGGCCGCGCCGAGGTGGTCGCCGCCGAGATCGCGCCGCTGGTCGACGCGCATCCGATGCGCGAGCGGCTGCGGGTTCGCCAGATGACCGCGCTGTACCGGACCGGGCGGCAGGTGGAGGCGCTGCAGAGCTACCGGGTGTACCGCAACCTGCTCGCCGAGTACGAGGGTCTCGACCCGGGGCGGGAGATCGCCGAGCTGGAGCGGATGATCCTTCGCGCCGACCCGGTGCCGGCGGCGGCCATGCCCACCGCCGGGGAGCACGCGCCCGCCGCGCCGGCGCTGCTGCCGCCCGACATCCCCGACTTCACCGGCCGGGACGGGCCGGCCGGCGAGCTGCACCACCTGCTGACCGCGGGGCGCCCGTCGAGCGCGCTCGCCGTCGCCGGTGTCGCCGGGATGGGTGGCGTGGGCAAGACCACGCTCGCGGTACACGTGGCGCACCTCGCCTCCTCCGCGTACCCGGACGGCCAGCTCTACGCCAACCTGCGCGGCGCCGAGGCGGTCGCCCTCGACCCGTCGGACGTGCTGGCGCGGTTTTTGCGCGCGCTCGGCGTCGACGCCCGCGCGATCCCGAACGACCCGGTCGAGCGGGCCGAGCTGTACCGCACCCGCCTCGCCGGCCGGCGCGTGCTGGTGGTCCTCGACAACGCCGCCTCCGAGGAGCAGGTGCGCCCCCTGCTGCCCGGCGCGGCGAGCTGTGCCGTGCTGCTCACCAGCCGCGCCCGCCTCACCGGGGTCGAGGGCGCTCGCTGGATCGATTTAGACGTCTTCGCCCGCGCCGAGGCGATCAAGCTGCTCGGCCGGGTCGCCGGCGACGCCCGGGTCGCCGCCGAGCCCGACGAGGCGGCCGCGATCGTGCGGCTGTGCGGCGGGCTGCCCCTCGCCGTCCGGGTGGCCGGCGCCCGGCTCACCGCCCGCCCCACGTGGCGGCTGGCGCACCTGTCCCGGATGCTCCGCGACGAGCGGCGCCGGCTGGACCGGCTGGCCACCGGCGACCTGGAGGTGCGCGCCTCGCTGGCGCTCAGCTACGAGGGCTGAAGGAGGAGGCGAAGCGCCTCTTCCGCCGGCTCGGCCGCTTCGACACCCCCGACTTCGCGGCCTGGCTCGCCGGTGCCGTGCTGGAGGAGGCGGCCGACGCGGCCGGGCTCCTGGAGTCTCTCGTGGACGCCCAGCTCGTCGCGGTGTCCGGCGTGGACGCCGCCGGCCAGCTCCGGTACCGCTTCCACGACCTCGTCCGCCTCTACGCGCGCGAGCGCGCCGACGTCGAGGACCCGCCCGGCGACCGCATCGAGGTGCTCGGCAGCGGCTTCGGCGGGTGGCTGGCCATCGCCGAGCGGATGGCCGCCCGCGTGCCCGGCCCCTGCTACGCCGCGATCAGCGGCTCCGCCCCGCGCCCCGCCGTGGAGCTGCCGCCGGACGACGTGGAGCCGCTGGCCTGGTTCGACGCCGAGCGCTCCGCGCTGCTCTCGGTGGTACGGCAGGCGTGCGCGCTCGACCTCGACGAGCTGGCCTTCGACCTCGCCGGCTGCCTGGAGAAGTACTTCGACATCCGCGGCATGTACGGCGACTGGAGCGCCATCAACCGCCTGGTGATCGAGGCCTGCCGCCGCTCCGGCAACCTGCTCGGCGAGGCCGTCATGCTGCGCGGCCTCATCGACGTGGTGACGTGGAACTCCACACCCGACGTGGGCGACGCGACGACCCGCTTCCACGCGGACGCGTTCCGGCTGCTGGACATGTTCGCCGAGCTGGGGGAGCGGCGCGGCATGTCGGACGCCGCGGTGATGTGCTCGTGGGCGCTCACCGCGCGGGGCGCCCAGGCGGAGGCGCTGGAGTACGGCGAGCGGGCCCTGCGGCTCGCCGAGGAGACCGACCACCTCGGCGGGCAGGCCCGCGCGCACGTGGCGCTCGCCGTGGCGCTGGCCGAGTCGCGCGACGTGGCGCGGGCGATCGGCCACCTCGACGCCGCCCTGGCCGCCGCGCGTGCGCTGGGCAACCCGCGGTACGAGACGGCCGTGCTGCAGTTTCTCGGCATCGCCTACCGGGAGGCAGGCGAGCTGGAGACAAGCGCCCGGATGCTGGACGAGTCCCTGGCCATCTCCCGTCGCTACCACGACGTCTACACCGAGGTCCTGACCATGGTGGCGCTGGCCCGCCTCTACCTGCGCCAGGGCGACCCGCGGGCGCGCGAGGCGGCGGAGACGTCGCTGGCGCTCGGGCGGGAGTTCAACATGAGCCACCACATCGCCGACGCGCTCGGCGCGCTGGGCGAGATCGAGCTGGTGGCCGGGCGCCCCGCGCAGGCGGTGTCCTACCTGGAGCAGTCGGTGGCGATCTGGCGCACCCGCGGGTGGCTCTCCTTCTTGGCCCTCGCCCTGCACGTGCTCGGCGGGGCGTACGAGGCCAACGGCGACGCGCCTTCGGCGGCCCGGGTGCGCGGGGAGGCGCAGGAGATCATGTCGTCCCTTCGCGCCGGCCGGTGACGTCCGTTGGCGCCCCGTCCCAAACAGCGGTACGCCCCGCCAGCGCCGCGCGGGGGCGTACCTAACGTCCATCGTTGGGATCTTGTCCAACCGGGAGGCCTGTCCCGCCGATCGTTGATCGTGGAGAGTGAATCTCCGCTGGACGTCGATCCTGCTCGTGGTGGTGGTTCGAAGAGGGGTGCGCGTGTACCTCTTGTGACACCACTGGTCGGGGTCGGGGGTGTTGTGCAATGGGCTCTCTGCAGATGCTCTGTGCAAGTTGCAGATTCGTGGCCGTAAACCCTTCCCTCAGAGCTTCTGAAGCGGCATAGTAACTACTCGTTGAGGTACTTACTCTGATGCCGATCCTCAGAGGAGGGGTTACAAACCAAGTCGGTGGTGACCAGTTAGCTCACGGGTGGAGCCGAGTTGCCATGGCGACCGTTGCACCGGCCGCCGAGGCTGCTACTAGTGCGCTAAAGGTCATCACCGAAATGGTGACCAGAGCGCGTCTAAGCTTCCGCATGATGGGTACGCTCCTGCCAAGCGTTGCAGACACCAATAGCGATGACGTCCGCGTCATCGCTCCGGTGGCCGCTGCCTCCAATTACACCCGGCCAGGTATTAATTGCAAAGCGTAAGCGGCGCGGGGTTGGAGGTAAATGGGTAGCCCCTTCATGCTTTTCAACTTTTTGAAATACGGACAATTTACCTGCGTGATTAAATCCTCTTGGTGCTGATCTAGGTCACCCAAGATACGAATGTTTGGGAACCAAGCGTAACCGAGTGTTGCAGGTTCCGGACGTTGCAAAAAGGGGTGGACGGCTGACGCACGTATACGACGCGTGAACGACGGGTTCGTGGCGGCGAACGAAGGGTGAGGTTCACATGATGATCGAGACGCGCTACGGCTCGTCGCTGATCGGGCGTCGGCGTCATCTTGATCGCACCCGGGAGTGGATCACCGCCCTGGCGGCCGGTCGTGGTCGCGCGGTCCTGGTCGAGGGCGAGCCGGGCATCGGCAAGTCTTCCCTCATGCGTGCGGCGGCCGACGACGCCAAGACCGCCGGATGCCAGCTCTTCTGGGCCTCCTGCGACGAGCTCAGCCAGGCGTTTCCCCTCCTGCCGCTGCTGGACGCCCTCGAGTCCGCACCCGTCGACCGCGGTCCCGCCGAGATCGCCGAGCTGCTGCGCGCGGAGTCCGTCCCCGGCAACGGCGTCGACCAGGTCGCCGCCGCCACCGAGCGCCTGCTGTCCCTTGTCGACGAGTTGTGCACGGGCGCACCGGTCCTGCTGGTCGTCGACGACCTGCAGTGGGCCGACGCGGCCACCGTGCAGACGCTCGGCCGCCTGGTCCGCACCGTGCATCAGCTGCCGCTGCTCGTCGCCGGCGTGACCCGTCCGGTGCCGATCCGCGAAGACCTCAAGGCCCTGAGCAGGTCGGTCCGGCCGGCCGACCGCCTGCGCCTGCACAGCCTCTCCGACGCCGAGGTCGCCCGCCTCGTGCAGAATACGACCGGCGGCCGTCCCGGCCCCCGCCTGCTGCAGCTCGCGGGCGGTGCGGCGGGCAACCCGCTGTACGTCACGGAGCTTGTCGACGCGCTGGCCCGCGGCGGCGCGCTGACCATGGACGACGGCTTGGTCGAGGCGACCGGCACCCGCACCCCTGGCTCGCTGTCCGCGGCGATCGCCGACCGGGTCGAGTTCCTCTCCGCACCCGGCCGTGGCCTGCTCCGGGCGGCGGCGCTGCTCGGCGTCGACTTCTCGGTCTCCGAGCTGGCCATGGTCTCCGGCCAGAGCGTCGGCGAGCTGATGCCGGTGCTGGACGAGGCGATCCTCGCCGGCGTGCTCCGGGAAAACGACTTCGCGCTGGCCTTCCGGCACCCCCTGATCCGGGCCGCCCTCTACGAGGAGATGCCCGCCGCCGTACGCGCCGCGTGGCACCGTGACGCGGCCCGCGCGCTGGCCAGAGGCGGTGCGCCGGCCGAGCGCGTCGCCCGTCAGCTGCTGCCCGCGTTCCAGGACGACGGCGCCACGGGCGTGGCCGACGAGTGGATGGTCCAGTGGCTGGTGGATGCCGGCCAGCGCCTCGTGGCCCGCGCGCCGGGCGCCGCCATCCCGCTGCTGCGCCGCGCGGTCGCCGCGATCCCCGCCGGTGTCGCCCCGCACGACCTGCTGGCCTGCCGGCTCGCTGACGCGCTCTACAAGTCCGGCGACCCGGGCGGCGGTGCCGATGTGGCGACCGGCGCGTTGGAGTACGTGACCCGTCACGACTACCTGGTCGACCTGCACTGGACGCGGACCCAGTGCTGGGCCGTGGAGGGACGCGCGGAGGAGGCGCTCGCGGCGCTGGAGCGGGCTCTGGAGGCGCCGATCCCGGCCACTCGGCACCGGCTGCTGGTGCTCAAGGCCCGTACCCTCTGCATGCTCGGTCGGCTCGACCTGGCCGGCCAGGTCGCCGAGAGCGCCCTGCAGAAGGCGACCGACGCGGGTGACCGGTGGACCATCGGCTGGGCACTCGGCACGCTGATCTTCGCGCAGGCGATGCGCGGCGAGTCGGCCCAGGCGCTGCCGCTGTTCGACCGGGCGCTGACCGTGGCAGAGACGGAGCCGGGCCTCGCGGACCTGCGGCTCGGTCTCCAGATCAACCAGGCCGCCGTCCTGGGCAACCTGGACCGGCAGGAAGAGGCCATCCCGGCCGCTGTCCAGGCGCGCCAGATGGCCGACGAGGTGGGAAACCTCGTGCGGCTGGCGCAGGCCCAGAGCACGCTGGGTGAGCTGCTCTTCGAGACCGGCCGGTGGGACGACGCGCTGGCCGAGGTCGACCTCGTGTCGCAGATCCCGAAAAACCCGCCCACCGAGTGCCTCGACCTGGGGATCGCTGCCAAGATCCGCCTGCACCGGGCGGACCCGGCGGCCGCCCGCCACCTCGCCGAGGCCGAGGAGCACGCGGCCCGCCTGGGCGACCTGGTGATCTGCGCGCTGGCGCTGGCCCGGAGCCTCGCCCGTGAGCAGGCCGGCGCCCCCAAGGAAGCCCTCGCCGAGCTCATGGACGGCATGCTGGACACCGAGGAGATGGAGGAGTCGGCCGGCCTGCTCGCCGAGGCGACCCGCTTGGCGATCGAGGTGGGCGACGTGAAGACCGCTCGCACGCTCGTCGAGCGCGCCGAGTCCATGGCGGGCGACTCCGATGTCCCGCACCACCTGGCCGTCGCACCGCACTGCCGGGGCCTGCTCGACCGCGATCCCGAGCTGCTCCTCGCCGCCGCCGAGCACTACGCGGCGGCCAAGCGGCCGCTGCCCCGCGCGCAGGCCCTCGAAGCGGCTGGCGCGGCTCTCGCCGAGCGGGGCGACCTGGGTGGCGCCCGCGCCCACTTCACCAGCGCGCACGCCATCTACAGCGAGCTCGGCGCAGAGTGGGACCTGGCCCGCACGCAGGCAAAGTTCCGGTCGTACGGCATCCGCCGCGGCCCGCACGCGCGGCACCGCCGGGCGGACAGCGGGTGGGACAGCCTCACGCCGACCGAGATGAAGGTCGCCGGGCTTGTCGCCGAGGGCATGTCCAACCCGCAGATCGCGGCGCACCTCTTCCTGAGCCGGCGCACCGTGCAGACCCACGTCTCGCACATCCTGGCCAAGCTCCAGCTCCACTCGCGGACCGAGATCGCCCGCGAGGCGAGCCTGCGCGGCGCCGGCGTGGAGTCGGTCGGCTGAGCGTTGACTACGCTAAGTGACGGCGAAGGTCGAGGCGAGAAGCTCTTTAACGAACGTTTTGGGCGGTCGAGCGGCATCACGCTCTGAACACACTGCGCATCGCAAATGCCCCGAGCAAATTGCATAGTTCTCGATGCTCGATATCCCCGGGGATCGAATGTCATGCGGAACGCCGGGGATTCGATGGCCCTGGATCAGTCCGGCTCCCGCTGGCGGGGAATGCGGGCGGGCGGCACCTCGAGCAGCTCGTCGATGTTGAAGCGCCCGCCCATCGTGCTGCGGTGCTGCTGCATGTGCGCCCTCAGCCCGGCCTCCCAGGTGGCCTGGTCGACCTCCGGCGGGGCGATCCAGCGGTGGGAGTTGTCGCTGTAGTGCAGGTCTTCGTCGCCACGGTGCATGACGCTCACCCTCATAGGTTCGTCGCACCGGGCAAGCAAGAGATCCGCCACCTCAACGACATTGGAATGGGGACCACGTCGAGGTGGCGGATCTCAAGTAACCGCAGGTCAGGAGACCTGTACGCAGGGCTTCGAGGTGCGTGGCTCGACCCGGTCGGCCAGCCGACGGAGGGTCGTCGCCGCGAGCAGGCGCATCGACTCACCTCGCTGCCGTGGTGGTCGCTCGGGTGTCGTGCGGGCCTCTGGTCGGGCGGACAGCACGTGGCGCTTGGTCGCCTTGTCCGCCATGATCATCGCGGTCGGATCGAACATCAGATGCTCCCTGCGGATGCCGGGCCGGTCGAGGCCCGGACGACGAGTTCGGTCGGCAGGATCACCCGGCGATCGGCCGGGTCGTCCGGTGGGTCGAGCAGCAGCCGGCCGGCGATGCGACCCCGATCGAGGGCCGGCTGCCGGACGGTGGTCATGTGTGCCTGCGCGGCGTCGGGGATGTCGTCGAAGCCGATCACCGAGACGTCACGGCCGGGCCGCAGGTCGCGGGCGGCGAGCGCGTCGAGCACACCGAGGGCGAGCAGGTCGGTGGTGGCCACCACCGCGGTCGGGCGGGGTGAACGGTCCAGCGCGTGTGCCGCGGCGGCCGCGCCGTGCTCCCGGCTGTTGCCGGCGGCGCTGATCGTGATCACCTCGGACCAGTCGAGCCCGGCCGCCGCGAACGCGTCCCGGTACCCGGTGAGGCGCTCGCGGCTCACATAGGACCCCAGGCCCTCGACCGACGGCACGCGGACCTCGCCGGTGCGGCGGTCGGGGGCGATGTAGTCGGCGACGATCGCGATCCGGCGGTGGCCGAGGCGCATGAGGTGCTCACCGGCGGCGCGGGTGGAGGCGATCTCGTCGATCCCGACGAACAGCGAGCCGAAGTGGTCGGAGTTGACCACCGGGATGCCGCGCGCCCAGGCCGCCTCCATCGCCTTGTACCACCCCGGGACGCAGTAGACGACGAAGCCGTCGACCGACGCGTTGCGAACCGCCTCCAGCGCGCCCTCGTCGTCGTCGCGCAGCGGCACGAGCAGGAGGCTCGTGCGGTTGTCCTCGGCCACCTCGGCAAGGCCACGCAGGAACTGCACCGCGTAGGGGTCGGTGAAGGCGATCGACAGCGCGGTCGTGAACAGCACGCCGATCGCGCCGGCGCGGCCGCTGCGCAGCGAGCGGGCGGTCGGGTTGGGACCCGAATACCCCAGCTCGCGGGCGGCCTCGAAGATCTTCTCGCGCAGCTCGGGGAGAGCTGGTCGGGCCGGCTGTACGCATTCGAAACCGTGCTGCGCGAGACGCCGACCCGGTCGGCGACGGTCTGCAACGTGGGCTTCATGGCCAGCGGCCCTTCTGTATCGATCCAGTGCTTCTAAATCGATACAGTACTCCACGTCGAGGAAACCGCAACCCCCTTGTCCACCCATTCCAGGCTCCGGGTCGAGGGGTGCTGCGGTAGCCGGTTCATGAGTGCGAGCAGGACCAGCGCCACCATCCCGGCCGCGATCCGGCGCCGCCGCCGGCGCGCCTCGCACGCGTGCCACCAGGCCACGGCCGCCTCGGCCAGCGGTCCGGCCTGCGGCCGCTGGGTGGGGTCGAGGTGCGGCGCGAGCCGGAGCGCGAAGCTCGACCCGATCCGCTGGGACGGCGGCGACGGTGGCGGCGGGTCGATCGAGCCGGTGGACCAGACCTGGATCTCGACCGGCCACGCCTCGTCCAGCGACTCCAGGGGCAGCAGGTCAGGCGCCCGCCAGCTGTCCGCGCGGCGGGTGAAGGCGCGGCGCAGGTACAGGTCGACGGCGTCCGCCTGGCGCAGCCGCCGCTGCAGCTTCAGCCAACCCCAGCGGGCCGCGACGTCGGTGAGCACATCGGGGTACAGGCAGTCGGCGTCGTGCTCGGTGCCGACGACGCGGGCAGCGTCCTTCCGGAGCGCGTCGAGGTGGAGCTCGACGAACTCGATGTACTCCGGCGGTGGCTCCGGTGAGATGCGCGGCAACAGACGGGGCATACAGCCCTCCCTAGGCCCGTCGCCTTATGGTCCCGCCTCCCGCCGGGGTTGCCAAGCTCTGGATCGGTCGAGAAGGGATCAGGTGTAGGACGGCTCCGCGGGCATCGACATCGGCTCGCCCGTCTCCGGGTCGTAGCACAGGTAGCGGCCGTTCGCGTGGATCCAGCCCCAGATGTCGTCGAGCGCGAGTGGCAGCCCACAGTGCGCGCAGGTGGCCTCCGCCGTGTCCGCGGCCGCCGGCGGTGTCACCGAGGGTGTCCCGTCCGTCACTGCATTCCCCTCCAAATCGGGCCTCTGAGCTGGGCGTCCGTCCATCTTGCGGCATGGCGGCAAGCCCTGCATCCGCTGGTGCGCCCTCCATGTGATCAATGATTCGAGCCGCCTGGCAAGTTCGGTACGCAGTCCGGGTGACGCCCGGGTCGGCCGTCCGGCCCCGGGTGGCTGAAGAGTTGGTTTAGGCTCCAAACTATTGACGCCCGTTCCATCGAGGTTGTCGAATCTGGCGCATGACTGGCGCACACCTCACCCGCCGGAGCCTGCTCGCCGCGGGCGCCGCCGGTATCGCGGCTCAGGCCCTCCCCGCCGACCCCGCGAGCGCGGGCGGCTCCCGCTACACCTGGCGCAACGTCGAGATCGTCGGCGGCGGCTTCGTACCCGGCATCGTCTTCAACCAGCGCGAGCCCGGCCTCGCGTACGCCCGTACCGACATCGGCGGCGCCTACCGGTGGGACCGCCGCCGCGAGCGGTGGGTACCGCTGCTCGACTGGGTGGGCTGGGACCAGTGGGGGTGGACCGGCGTCGTGAGCCTCGCCACCGACGCGGCCGACCCCGACCGGCTGTACCTGGCCGTCGGCACCTACACGAACGACTGGGACCCCAACAACGGCGCGATCCTGCGCTCCCGCGACCGGGGCGCGACGTGGAAGGTGAGCCCGCTGCCGTTCAAGCTCGGCGGCAACATGCCCGGCCGAGGGATGGGCGAGCGGCTCGCGATCGACCCGCACCGCAACAGCGTGCTGTACCTCGGCGTGCGCGGCGGGCACGGGCTGTGGCGCAGCACCGACTTCGGCGCGAACTGGGCCCGGGTGGAGTCGTTTCCCAACGCCGGCAACTACGCCGACAACCCGGGAGACACCAGCGGCTACAGCAGCGACAACCAAGGCGTGCTGTGGGTGGTGTTCGACCCGCGCACGGGCGGGCGCCGGCGGGCCACCCGCACGATCTACGCGGGCGTGGCCGACAAGGAGAACATCCTGTACCGCTCCACCGACGCGGGCGCGACCTGGGAGCGGGTGCCGGGGCAGCCGACCGGCTACATCCCGCACAAGGGCGTGCTCGACCCGGACAGCGGCTACCTCTACATCGCGACGAGCGACACCGCCGGGCCGTACGACGGCGGCAAGGGCGACGTGTGGCGGCTGGACACCGCGACGGGGGAGTGGGTCCGGATCAGCCCGACGCCGTCGACGAGCGCCGACAACACGTACGGGTACAGCGGCCTCACCGTCGACCGCCGGAGCCCCGGCACGCTGATGGTGGCCACGCAGATCTCGTGGTGGCCGGACGTGGTCTTCTTCCGCAGCACCGACTTCGGCGCCACCTGGACCCGGGCGTGGGACCACGTCGGCTGGCCGGACCGGGCCAACCGGTACGACATCGACATCTCCGACGCGCCGTGGCTGACCTGGAACGCGACGCCCGCGCTCCCCGAGCAGGCACCCAAGCTGGGCTGGATGACCGAGTCGGTGGAGATCGACCCGTTCGACTCCGACCACCTGCTCTACGGCACCGGTGCGACGATCTACGAGACCCGCAACCTCACCGACTGGGACAGCGGCGGCACCGTGCACATCGCGGTCCGGGCGCGTGGCCTGGAGGAGACCGCGGTGCTCGACCTGATCAGCCCGCCGACCGGCGCGCACCTGCTCTCCGCGGTCGGCGACGTGGGCGGCTTCGTGCACCACGACTTCGCCAACCCGGGCCTCATGTACGCCAACCCCACGCTCGGCAGCACCACGAGCCTCGACTTCGCCGAGCTGAGCCCGGCGGTGGTGGTGCGCGCGGGCAACGGCACGGCGCCCCGCTTCGGCCGCTCCACCGACGGCGGCGCGACCTGGACCGCGGCGGCCGCCGAGCCGGCCGGCGTGACCGGCGGCGGGACGGTGGCGGTGAGCGCGGACGGCGCGCGGGCGGTGTGGGCGCCGGCCGGGGCGGCGGTCAGCTGGAGTGGCGACGGCGGCGCGACGTGGGCGGCGTCCGCGGGCGTGCCGGCCGGGGCGACCGTCGAGTCCGACCGGGTCGACCCGGCCCGCTTCTACGCGTACGCGGCCGGCACCTTCTACTCCAGTGTGGACGGTGGCGCGACGTTCGCCGCCACGGCCGCGGCCGGGCTGCCGGCGGAGGGCAACGTGCGCTTCAAGGCCCGCCCGGGCGGCGCCGGCGACGTGTGGCTGGCCGGCGGCAACACGGCCGGCGGGGTGTATGGCCTGTGGCGCTCCACCGACGGCGGCGCCTCGTTCACCCGTCTGTCCAACGTGGACGAGGCCGACGCGGTCGGCTTCGGCCGCGCGCGCCGCCACGGTGGCTACCCGGCGGTGTTCGTCACCGCCAAGGTGCGCGGCGTGCGCGGCATCTTCCGGTCCGACGACGCCGGCCGGCACTGGACCCGGGTGAACGACGACCGCCACCAGTACGCCTGGACCGGCGCCGCGATCACCGGCGACCCTCGCGTCTTCGGCCGCGTCTACCTGGCGACCAACGGCCGGGGTGTGATCTTCGGCGAACCTTAGGCCGGCGGGTCCGGCTCGGGGGTGGGAGGGGTGAGAATAGGCCCGCCGATCCGCGAGCCGGACCGCCGTCCGGTGCGCTATCTTTGTCGGCTGAGCACAACAAAAGGGCAGCACAAGCTGCCCCTCACGTCGGCAAGTATAGAGCACCAGGGAGCCGCATTGTCAAGCAACTCCGCGGAGATTTCCCACGAGCAGGGATACGTCTCGGCTCTCTACCGACGGTTGGACGAGATGCGCGAGCAGTCCGCGCGCCGCCTCGCCACGCTGCTGCGCCAGAGCGGCGGCACGCCGCAGGCCAAGACCGAGCGGGACAGCGGCGTCGCGCTCTACACGGACCAGGTCGCACAGTACGGCGCCGTGGAGGCCGGCCTCTGCTTCGGCCGCCTCGACTTCGAAGCGGACGGCGAGCCGGCGCGGTACATCGGTCGCATCGGCATCTTCGACGACGAGCACGACCACCGCTCGCTCCTGGTGGACTGGCGGGCGCCGGCGGCCCGGCCGTTCTACCTGGCGACGGCGGCTTCTCCGGACGGGGTGCGGCGGCGCCGCCAGATCCGTACCCGCCGCCGCACCGTCGTGGCGCTGGACGACGAGGTGCTCGACCTGGAGGCGGCCCGCGACTCCGTCCACGAGGGACTGACCGGCGAGGCGGCGCTGCTGTCCGCGCTCTCGGCCAGCCGCACCGGGCGGATGCGGGACATCGTCGAGACCATCCAGGCCGAGCAGGATCGCATCATCCGGGCGCCGATGGAGGGCGTGCTGGTGGTGCAGGGCGGGCCGGGCACCGGCAAGACGGCGGTGGCGCTGCACCGGGCGGCGTACCTGCTCTACACCCACCGCCGCGAGCTCTCCACCCGCGCGGTGCTGATCGTGGGACCCAACCAGACCTTCCTCCGGTACATCTCCCAGGTGCTGCCGTCCCTCGCCGAGACCGGGGTGCTGCTGGGCACGCTGGGCGACCTGTTTCCGGGCGTGACCGCGCGCCGCGCCGAGCCCGACGAGGTGGCCGAGATCAAGGGTCGCCCGGTGATGGCCGACGTGCTCGCGGCGGCGGTGCGCGACCGGCAGCGGGTGCCCGACGAGCCGCTGCCGATCACCCTCGAGACCGCCGCGCAGGGCGAGACGCTGTACCTCCAGCCGGCCACCATCCGCGCGGCGCGGGAGCGGGCGCGGCGGTCGGAGAAGCCGCACAACCTGGCGCGGCAGGTCTTCGACACGGAGATCGTGCACGCGCTCGCCGCCCAGCTCGCCGAGAAGATCGGCTTCGACCCGTACGCCGACGACCCGCTCGGCGGCGACGACGCGCCCGGCGAGGAGATCCTCTTCGACGAGGCCGACCTCGCCGAGATCCGCCGCGAGCTGCGCAAGGAGCCGGAGGTGCTGGGCACGCTCGACTGGCTGTGGCCGATCCTCACGCCGCAGCAGCTCGTGGCCGGCCTCTTCGCGTCGGACAAGCGCCTCGCGGTCGCCTTCGAGCACCTCGGCGAGGACGCGGCGAAGCTGCGGCGGGACCCGATCGGCGGGTTCGCGCCGGCCGACGTGCCGCTGCTCGACGAGGCCGCCGAGCTGCTCGGCGAAGACGAGGCGAGCAAGGCGGCGCTGGCCGAGCGGCTGCGGCAGGCCCGCATCGCGTACGCGGAAGGTGCCCTGGAGATCGCCCGCGGTTCGGTGTCGATCGACGCGGAGGACGAGGTGGAAAACGAGATCCTCTCGGCGACCGACATCATCGGCGCGAGCGAGCTGGCCGAGCGGCACGAGGACGGCGACCGGCTGACCGCGGCGCAGCGGGCGGCGGCCGACCGCACCTGGGCGTTCGGGCACGTGATCGTCGACGAGGCGCAGGAGCTGTCCCCGATGGCGTGGCGGCTGCTGATGCGGCGCTGCCCGAACCGGTCGATCACCGCGGTGGGCGACGTGGCGCAGACCGGCGACCTGGCCGGTACCTCGTCGTGGGACGGGATCTTCGCGCCGTACGTGGCGGACCGGTGGAGGCTGGCCGAGCTCAAGGTCAACTACCGGACGCCGTCGGAGATCATGGCGGTCGCGGCCGACGTGCTGGCCCGCATCGACCCGGCGCTGGAGCCGCCCCGCTCGGTGCGGCAGACCGGCGTCGAGCCGTGGACCCGCCCGCTGGACACCGCCCAGCTGCCCAAGGTCGTCATCGACGAGGCGGCCGAGGTCGGTGACGGGCGGCTCGGCGTGATCGTGCCGGCCGGCCGCCTGGCCGAGCTGGGCCCGCCGATCGCCGAGGCGGTGCCCGACGTCGTCCTGGGCGCCGAACCCGACCTGGAGAAGCGGGTCGCGGTCCTGACCGTACGGCAGGCCAAGGGTCTGGAGTTCGACGCCGTCGTGGTGGTCGACCCGGACGCGATCGTGGCCGAGTCCCCGCGCGGCCAGAACGACCTCTACGTGGCGCTCACGCGGGCGACCCAGCGGCTGGGGATCCTGACAGCTTCGTGAGCGCCCCGGTCAGCAGGTCCCAGAAGCGGGGGACGTCGAGGTCCAACGCCACCTGGGCATTGGGGTCCGCGCCGGTACGCCGGTGCAGGTCCACCACCGTGGCGCCGCGCGTGTGCGCGCCGGTCAGCTCCACCGCGACCGGCGCGGACACGCACGACACGAGCGACGGGTCGATCACCCGCGCGACCGCGATCGGGTCGTGCAGCGGCGGGTCGGGCAGGCCGAAGACGTTCTCGTACGCGGCGCCGAAGAACGTCATCAGCTCCACGCACGTCTCGGCGAGCGGGCTGCCCACCGCGCGGAAGCGGGTCACCACGTCGGGCGTGACGAGCGCCTGGTGGGTGACGTTCAGGCCGATCATGGTGACCGGCAGCCCGGACTGGAGGACCAGGTCGGCGGCCTCCGGGTCGACGAAGATGTTGAACTCCCCGTACGGGCTGATGTTGCCCCGCCCGGTCGAGCCGCCCATGAACACGATCTCGCGGATCTTGGGGAGGACCGTGGGGTGGTCGCGCAGCAGCGTGGCGATGTTCGTCAGCGGGCCGGTGGGTACCAGCGTCACCGGCTCGGGGTGATCGAGCAGCAGCCGCCGCATCAGGCTCACCGCGTCCTCGCCGGCCAGCGGCACGGTCGGCTCGCCGAACGCGGGACCGTCGAGCCCACTCTCCCCGTGGATGTCGTCCGCGATCTGGAGCTCTGCCACGAGCGGGCGGTCGCAGCCGGCCGCCACCGGTACCCCCGAGATGCCGGCGATCGTGCACACCCGGCGCGCGTTCAGCGTGGCCTTGTCCAAGGTCGTGTTGCCGGCCACCGTGGTGATCGCCAGCAGGTCGAGGTGGGGGTCGGCGGCGGCCAGCATGATAGCCAGCGCGTCGTCGTGCCCAGGATCGCAGTCGAGGATCATCGGGATAGCCACGGTGGCTATTCTGCGCTGGGTGGAGATGTGGGATGTCGCCGTCGTCGGCGGGGGACCGGCCGGCATGTCCGCCGCGCACGCCGCGGCGCGGGCCGGCGCACGCACGGTCGTGCTGGAAAAGGCCACCCACCCGCGGTACAAGACGTGCGGCGGTGGCCTGCTCGGCACCTCGCTCGCGGCCGTGAGCGGGCTGATCGACGTGCCGGCCGACGACTGGGTGGGGCGGGCCACGTTCACGCTCGACGGCCGCCGCCAGATCGAGCGCACGAGCGACCGGCCGGTGCTGGCCATGGTGCGCCGGGAGGCGTTCGACCACGCGCTGCGCAAGGCCGCGGCCGAGGCGGGGGCCGAGGTCCGCGAGCGGGTCACGGTCCGCGGCCTGGAGGACGCCGGCGGCCACGTCGTGGTCCGACCATCATCTGGTACGCCCCTCGCGGCGCGCGCCGTGATCGGAGCGGATGGCTCGTCGGGCATCACGTCCCGGCACGTGGGCGTCGCGTATGCGCAGGTGGACCTCGGCCTGGAGGTCGAGCTGCCCATCCCGCCCGCGCTGCGTGAGCGCTGGCGGGGGCGGCTGCTCATCGACTGGGGCCCGATCCCCGGCTCGTACGCGTGGGTCTTTCCCAAGGGCGACCGCCTCACGGTCGGCGTGATCGCCGAGCGGGGGCAGGGGGCGGCGACGAAGGCGTACCTGCGGGGCTTCGTCGAGCGCCTCGGCCTGTCCGGCATCGAGCCGGTCCACGACTCGGGCCACCTGACCCGCTGCCGCACCCCAGACTCCCCACTGCGCCGGGGCCGCGTGCTGGTGGCCGGCGACGCGGGTGGCCTGCTGGAGCCGTGGACCCGCGAGGGCATCAGCTTCGCGCTCCGCTCCGGCACGTACGCCGGCGAGGCCGCCGCGGCCGGCGACCTGGGCCGCTACGAGTCCACTGTGGAGGCGCAGCTGGGCACGGAGATGTGGGCGGGCCGGAAGCTGCTGGCCGCGTACAGCAGGCGGCCGGGCGCGTTCCACACGCTGCTGGCGACCCCGACAGGCTGGAGCCTGTTCGCGAGGTTCTGCCGCGGCGAGCCGGTACTCCTCAACGCCGTACGCCGCCGCTCGGTCCGCGCCGCCCTCCGCGCCCTCAGCTAGAGCCGCGGCGACGAATCCGTCCACAACCGAGCGGGCGTGGTCGCCGTTGCCGACGCCGATCGCGGCGACCGCAGGGCGTGAACAGCGGCCTGGACCACGCTGGTTCCCTGATCGGTGTCAGCAAACGACCACGATCTCAGCGGCACCCGGGGGTTGGGGTGAGCTCGCCCACCGCGGAGGGTGAGGCCGCGGGAGCAACGGTCTGGACCACGGCGGGCATCGCGGTAGCCCGGATCTGTTTCGAACTGGATCTTCTGAAACCGCCACCACCGTCGCACGCCACCCTGATGAGGTAAAGGGTGGTGCGATCGACAGGGTGATGATCGCGGAGCTGCCGCGGGCGCCGATGGGAAGGTCGCCTTCCCAGCGGCCGGGCACAGCCCGGTCGGCGCATGGGCCGACGGGCCCGCTCGTCGGTGCGTTGCCGGGTCCCACCGACGGGACCTCCCACTGGTAAAGGCCACCCCACGACCGGCCCCGCCCCGCCCGCAACGGCCGGGATGCCGGGCCCGTCCGGAACCCGCCCACCGTTATGGACGTGGTTCGGCGGACCTCCGCCACACCGTGCTGCGATCCCGACAGATCGCCACGGCGACCTGCTCAAGCTCACCACAAATCCCGGTTTTGTTGCCTCGCACGCGCTCTGAGGCAGCAAAACAGGATCTTGCAGTTACCTCCCTCCGGAGCGCGGGGCTCGGGAGGTCTCGGCGAACCGGGGTTGGCGCCTGGGGGTAGGGAGGGGAGCTTCTGGGGCGCGCGACGGTGCCCGGATTGAGCGGCTCTGATTTGTTTTGCCCTGCCGGTTGGCGCGTAACGGTTTGAAAACCCCGCCCAGGCTCTTGCGCTTTGAGGCGCGCTTCAGTAAGAAATATTACCACTAACAGTTAAGTTTCTTTTCTGAAGGGCTTGCCGATGGTCGAGCGCGAGGTGGACGGTCACGCGCCGACGGCAGTGGTCGACGCGTCGGTGATCCTCACCATGCGCGCGAAGCTGCCGGAGTTCACCGGAGCGCTGCAGCGGGTGGCCGAGCTGGTGCTCGCCGATCCGGCGAATGCCGCGCGGTCCACGATCGTCGAGCTGGCCGAGCGGAGCGGCACGTCGCCGGCGACCGTCACCCGGTTCTGCCGGGCCCTCGGCTTCGAGGGGTACGCGGACCTCCGCCTCGGCATCGCCGCCGAGACGGGCCGGGCGCGGGCGGCCGGGTGGAGCGTCGACATCGGTCGCGAGATCGAGCCCGGCGACCCGCTCGAAAAGGTGCTCGAACAGGTCATGGCGGCCGACACGCGCGCCATGCACGACACCGCTGCGCTGCTCGACCTGTCCGAAGTGGAACGTGCGGCGCAGGCGATCGCCGGCGCGTCGCGGGTCAGCATCTTCGGTGCCAGCGGCAGCGCGCTCGTCGGCGAGGAGATGCAGTTCAGCCTCCACCGCATCGGGGTGGCGGCCTGGGCGTGGACCGACGTCCACAACGGACTGGCCAGCGCGGCGCTCTCCCGACCGGGTGACGTGGCGCTGGGGATCTCCCACAGTGGACAGACTCGGGAGACCATCGAGATGCTCGCCGAGGCCGCCGGCCACGGCGCCACCACCATCGCACTGACGAGCTTTCCCCGCTCCGCCCTCGCCGAGCTGGCCGACGTCGTGCTCCTGACCGCGACCCAGGCCACCACCTTCCGGCCCGACGCCCTCTCCGCCCGCCACCCGCAGCTCGTCGTCCTCGACCTGCTCTACGTGGCGGTCGCCCAGCGCACCCACCAACGTTCGCACGCGGCCTTCCAGCGCACCGCGCAGGCCGTCGACCCCCACAAGGCCGCCAAGCACAGCGGCGTGCACTGACCTCCCCAGCACCGCGGGGGCACCGGAAATACACACCCAATCACCACCCTGGAGGATCCGTGAGACACAGGATCGCTATCGCCGCGGCGCTCGCCGCGACGCTGCTGGGCGCGGCCGCGTGCGGCGGCTCCGACGACACCGGAGCCAACGACACGTCGGCCCAGGCCCTTGACGGCAAGGGCAAGACCATCAAGGTCTGGCTGATGGTCGACGCGCAGTCCGCCTGGAAGGAGGTCGTCGAGGACGCCAACGCGCGGTTCACGGCGGCGACCGGTGCCAACGTGACGGTCGAGTACCAGCAGTGGGCCAACCACCTCACCAAGCTGGACGCCACCCTCGCCGGCAACGACGTGCCCGACGTGGTCGAGCTCGGCAACACCGAGATGCCCAAGTACGTCTTCAGCGGCGCGTTCGCCGAGCTGGACAAGAGCCGCTTCGAAAACTCCGCCAACTGGCTCCAGGGTCTCTCCGGCCCCTGCGAGCTGGACGGCAAGACCTACTGCGTGCCCTACTACGCGGGTGCGCGGGTGCTCATCTACCGCACCGACCTCTTCGAGGCCGCCGGCCTCAAGCCGCCGACCAGCTACGCCGAGGTGATCGCGGCGGCGGACGCGCTCAAGGCGAAGAACGGCAGCAGCAAGAAGTTCGCCGCCTTCTACATGCCGGGCGCCTACTGGTACGCGGCGATGTCCTGGGTGCACGCCGAGGGCGGGCAGATCGCCAAGAAGGACGGCGACAAGTGGGTCGGTACGCTCTCCGAGCCGCAGGCGCAGGCCGGCCTCCAGAAGTGGGCCGACCTGGTCAAGAACTACTCGGCCGGCGACGTGACCAAGGACGAGAACGACCACGCGGCGATCTTCGCGCAGGGTGAGTCGGCGATGCTCTACGGCCACGGCTGGGAGGTCGGCGCCACGCAGGAGCAGCGCAAAGACCCGAACGACCCCAACTCCGCGCTCGTACCGACGAAGGTGAAGGGCAAGGTCGCCTCGGCGCCGATGCCGGGCATCCCGTCCTTCCTCGGTGGCTCCGACCTCGGCGTCGCCTCGAAGAGCCAGAACCAGGCGCTCGCCGCTGAGTGGATCAAGTACTTCACCGACACCAAGTCGCAGGAGGCCCTGCTGGCCAAGGCCGTGCTGCCGAACGCCACCAACCTGCTCGACAAGGCCGCCGCCGTGAAGGGCAACGAGGCGACCGCGCTGGCCGCGAAGAGCAGCTGGTTCGTGCCGATGGCCGAGAAGTGGGCGGACGTCGAGAAGGCGTCCGTGCTCCAGCAGATGCTGCGCGACATCGTCACCGGCAAGAAGTCGGTGGCCGACGCCGCCGCGTGGGGCGATGCCGAGATCGCAAAGACGCTCAACGGCTGAACCGGTGCCGCGCCGCCCGCTCGCGCGGGCGGCGCGGCCTTCACCGGCCGCATCCGCCGCCATCCACTACGGCGCGGATGCGGCTTGACAACTCGGAAAGGAGACCGATGCACGCCGTCGACAGCCCGGCGACCGCGCCACCGGCGCCGGCGCCATCCGCGCCATCCACACCGGACAGACACCGGGCACGCCGGCGGCGTCGTCCCCAGTGGACACCCCTGATTCTCGCCATCCCCACGCTCGTGCTGCTGGCCGGCCTGCTCGCCTACCCGCTCGGCCGCATGCTCGTGCTGTCCTTCCAGGACATGCAGCTGCGGCACCTCTTCTCCGGTGCCACCCCGCCGTGGGTGGGGTTCGACAACTACAAGGACATCCTGACCGACGGTGTCTTCTGGAGCGTGGTGGCCCGCACCGCGATCTTCACCGTCGTCTCGGTGACCATCTCGATCGTGCTCGGCCTGGGCGTGGCGCTGCTGATGCAGCGGGTCAGCAGCGGCGTGCGGATCGCCATGGTGATCACCATGATGTTCGTCTGGGCGATACCGCAGCTGGTCTCCGCGCAGATCTTCAAGTGGATGGTGGACGCCGACTTCGGCGTGCTCAACTACATGATCGACCAGATACCGGGCGTCGACTTCGCCAACCACAGCTGGTTCGCCGACCCCACGCAGGGCTGGATCGTCATCACCACACTCGTCGTCTGGGCCGGCATCCCGTTCCTCGCGATCACCCTCCACGCCGGCCTCACCCAGGTGCCCCAGGACCTGCGCGAGGCCGCGCTTGTCGACGGCGCCAGCTCCTGGCAGACGTTGCGCAACATCATCCTTCCCGTCCTGCGGCCGCTGATCGTCATCGTCACCACGCTCTCGGTGATCTGGAACTTCGGGCTCTTCACCCAGGTCTGGGCGCTGCGCGACAGCAAACCCGAGCAGGAGTACCAGACCCTCGCCACGTACGCGTTCACGCAGGCGTTCGGGCGCAACGAGTACAGCCTCGGCTCGGCCATCTCGGTGATCACCGTGATCCTGATGCTGGGCGTGATGGCGTTCTACGTGAAGCAGATGTTCCAGATCGGAGAGGTCGACTGATGTCCACACCACGCTCCCAGCGCTCGCGCGCGGGCACGGTGGCGGCGAACACCGTCGGCGTGCTCTTCGTCATCGTCATGGCGTTCCCGGTCTACTGGGTGCTGAACACCGCCTTCAAGCCGGCGTCCGAGGTGCTCTCGTTCACGCCCTCGTTCTGGCCGGAAAACCCGACGCTGGACAACTTCCGGTCGGCCATCAAGGCGCCGTTCTTCCTCGTCGACCTCCGCAACGGCCTCATCATCACCACGACCGCGGTGGCCGGCGCGATCGTCGTCGGCTTCCTGGCGGCGCTGGCGATCGCCCGGTTCCGCTTCTACGGCCGGCGGGCGCTCATCATGGTGGTCCTCGGCGTGCAGCTCGTACCGCTGCTCGCGCTGCTCATCCCGCTCTACCTGATGCTCAACCGGGCCAACCTCACCAACAGCCTCGTCGGCGTCAGCATCACGTACCTCGTGCTGATCCTGCCCTACACGGTGTGGACGCTGCGCGGCTTCATCGCGGCGGTGCCGCGCGAGCTCGACGAGGCGGCGCTGGTGGACGGCTGCAGCCGGTGGCAGACGTTCTACCGCATCATCCTGCCGCTGACCGGGCCGGGCCTCGTGGCCACGTCGATCTACGGGTTCATCCAGGCGTGGAACGAGTTCATCATCATCAACACGCTCAACAACCCGGAGACCCAGAACCTCATGGCCTGGCTGCTGCAGAACCAGACCAACCGCGGTACCGCCTGGGGCCCGCTGATGGCCGGCGCCCTGATCACGTCGCTGCCCGTCGTGGTGTTCTTCCTCGCCATCCAGCGCAACATCGCGGTCGGCCTCACCGCCGGCGCGGTCAAGGGCTGATCTGGTACGGGGGTGCGACACCCCAGCCCCACTTCGGCACCGGGGCCTCCTGGGGTGGATGGGCACCCGGCTGACTGTTCTGCACCGCCAGCCGGGTGCCCCACTCGATGTAGCCCGCGAACGCCGCCCGGAACTCCGGGTCGCTCGGCAGCGCCACCTCGTCCGCCGCGTCCATCAGCAGGTTGACCCACCGCCGCCGCTGCGCCTCGGTGATCGCCTTGCCGAGGTGCTGCCGCAGCATGTGCGGGTAGCCGCCCCGCTCGGCCGTGTACGCCGCCGGCCCGCCGAAGACCTCACCGAGCCAGAGCGCCACGTACCGCGGGTGGGCGGGGTCCATGTGGGCGAAGAGCGGCCGGAGCAGCTCGTCCTCGACGACCCGGCGGTAGAACGCCTCGGTGAGCCGCGTGAGCGCCTCCGTGCCGCCGGCCCATTCGAACAACGTCGGTGGGTGCACCATGGGTACAGCCCAACACGGACGCCCACCGTGATCAAGTACGCACCATCCGGTAAGGAGCCCACATGGCGAGCCGCTACCACTGCCCGGTCGAGCTGACCATGGACGTGGTCGGCGGCAAATGGCGCCCGGTCATCCTCGCCCACCTGAAGGAAGGCGTGCACCGCTACGGCGAGCTGCGCCGCCGCATGCCCGAGGTGAGCGAGAAGATGCTGGTGCAGCGCCTGCGCGAGCTGGAGGCCGACGGCCTGGTGAGCCGCCACGAGCGCGACACCAACCCGCCCTGGGTCGAGTACCGCCTGACGGACGAGGGCCGCAGCCTGGCCCCGGTGCTCCAGGCCATGTACGACTGGGGCCTGGAGCGCGCCCGCCGCACCGGCGCCACGATCATCGACCCACCCACCTGAGGGCGCACTGTCAGCCTTTGTAAGGGCTTGTTGTACGGCCGTGCCATGCGGTTGAGAAAGAGCAATCCTGATGGGCGTCGCTTATCGCCGCTCCCTCAGGAGATTCGTTGACCATCATCCTTTTGATCGCATTGTCGCTCGCTTCACTATCTGCCCTTATCCTCGCCGCGCTGGCCGCGACATATGTCTGGTCCTCGAATGCTGGCCGGCGTGAGCGTTCCCTCCGGATGGTGTCGCTCCTGGTCGGCGACGTGGGGATATCTGCGTCGCACAGGCTGTGCGGCGGACCGCGCCACTACCGAACGTGTCGCTGTGACGTCAATTCTGTGAGTTCGGAGATGGAGTATCAGCCCAATGAGTGATCGGCGGGAAATTGGCACGCTGTCGTGCGTCAAGATCTGTTATTGGTGACTAAGGTGGTGGCCTGGTTGCCTGTTGACGGCGTGGTGCACCTCGACGATTTGGTTTGCCTTGTGTCGCAATCTCTTCGGCCCGATAGCGGTGACTCCGTTGGATCGTTGTTGGACGAGATTCGCTTGTTGCATCGCCAAGCGGGGGAGCCAAGCTCGCGCGAGGTCATGCGCCGCATCGGTCGCGGCATCCTGAGCCACACGACGGTCAACGCCGTGCTCCGCGGCCAGCGGGTGCCCCGGTGGGATCCGTTGCAGCAGGTGGTCGCGGCACTCAGCGGCGACGTCGAGCACTTCCGCACGCTGTGGATGAAGGCGCGCGACGCCGAAGACCAAGCGTTGGCCGCCGCTGAGCCGTCGCCGGTCCTGACCGCCAAGCTGGTCGGCAGGGCACGGGAGCTTCACCTGTTGCGGGCCAGGGTGGTGGAGGTTTTCGAAGGGCGTGGCGGGGCGGTGCTGATTGACGGCGATCCGGGAATCGGCAAGTCGTACCTGATGCGAGCCGTGTCGGCGTACGCCGCCGCACAGGGGTGCCGCACGCTGTGGGCGTCGTGCGACGAGCTCAGCCAGGCCTTTCCGCTCCTGCCGCTAGTGGACACGGTCGACGCGGCGATACCGGCAGCGGAGCGCGTCACGCCCGCGGTCGCGACCGTATTCGAGGCCAGCGCCTCGTCCGGAGATCGAATAGATCTTGTCGCGGCGGCCACTGAGCGGCTGCTGGCCCTCGTCGACGAGCTCTGCGCGTCGACACCCGTGGCACTGATGGTGGACGACATCCAGTGGGCGGACACCACGACGATGGTCGCCTTGCGACGCCTGCTGCGGATGACCCAGCGCCTGCCCCTGCTGGTGGTCGCGGCAGCCCGCCGGATCCCGCACCGGCGCGACCTGAGCGTTCTCCGCCGCGCACTCCCACCATCAAATCGGATCCACCTCAGTGGCCTGTCCGGCGCCGAGGTAGCCGAGTTTCTGGCGGCTGCGGCGGGCGGCCCTCCCGGCCCTCACCTGACCGAGCTTGCCGCGGGCGCCGGTGGAAACCCGCTGTACCTGACCGAGCTGATGGCCGCCCTCGCCCGTGCGGCCGCGCTGGTGCCGGTGGCCGGACGAGTGGAGATCGATGGCGGCAGCGCGCCCGGCTCGCTGGCGGCTGCGATCGCCGATCGCCTTGAGTTCCTGTCCGAGCAGGCACGCGTGGTTCTCCGGACCGCCGCGCTGCTCGGCACCGAGTTTTCGGTGACGGAGCTGATAGCGGTGCTCGGCCGGGGTATCAACGAACTGCTTCCGATGCTCGACGAGGCGATCGAGGCGGGCGTGCTCCGGGAGGACGGCCGCCAGATGGCCTTCCGGCATCCCCTCCTCCGTACGGCGCTCTACGAGGAGACGCCGCACTCGGTCCGTGCGGCGTGGCACCGTGACGCGGCGAAAGCGCTTGCCGCCGTCGGCGCTCCGCCTGAGCGGGTGGCCCGGCAGCTGCTTCCCGCAATCGACTCCGAGGTCGCGGATCATTGGACCGCGAGCTGGCTGGCCGGGGTGGCGGATGAGCTGATCGGCCGTGCCCCGGCCGCCGCGATCCCGCTCTTACGTTGGGTGGTCGCACGGGGGCCAAGCGGCACGCCGCACTACGACCTACTTGTCTGCCGCCTTGCGGACGCGCTTCGGCGGACCGGCGAGACCGCCGATGCCGCTCGCTTGGCGGGGGAGTCGGTCGCACGGACCGGGGATCCGGATCTGCTGGTGGACCTAATGTGGACGTTCGCCGAGGCCACAGTCAGCGAAGGCCACCCGGAGGATGCGTTCGCGATGCTTGGTCCAACGCTCGCCAGGCCGGCCCTCGAGCCAAGACACCGTGCCCGGCTGATGGTTATCGCCGCCCGCACTCGCTGCATGATCGGCGAGGTCGAAGCGGGTGGCAAGCTGGCCCGCACGGCGCTGGAGGCTGCTACCAGGGCGGAGGACCCGCCCACAACGGCTCGGGCGTTGAGCGTCTTGTCCGCGGCATGCGGGATGCGCGGAGAAGCGGCGGAGTCGCTCCGCCTATGTGAGCGCGCATTGGCCGTTGCCAAGGACGACCCAGCGCTTGCCGACCTGTGGCTCACGCTTCAGCTCAACCGGGGGGCCGTGCTCTGCCACCTGGACCGGCGGTCGGAGGCCATCGATGCGGCTGAGCGAGTGCGTGCATCGGCGGACCGGGCCGGCAACGTTCTCCGCCTGGGGCAGGCCAGAACACTTCTCATCGAGCTGCTGTTCGACGTCGGTCGGTGGGATGACGCGCTGATGGAAGCGCACCTGGTCCTCGATGGCCAAGCGCATCCGGACGACGAGGCGACGGTCTGGGGCGTGGCCAACGTCATCCGGGCGCACCGCGACCCGTCCTTCCCGGACAAGGAACTGTGCAAACAGGACTGGCGGGCGACAAAGCCCGGTGGCCGTGTGGTGGCACCATGGCACCTCGCGATGTGCCTCGCGCACGAGAGGACGGGCCGAGGCGCCGAGGCGTTGACGCTCTTGACCGGTGCGCTGGACGAATCTGAAGAGGTCAACGTCGCGGTCGATCTGCTTGCCGATGCCGCACGCCTTGCGATGAGCCTGGGCAACAGCGCTGGAATCCAGGTGGTCCTCGACCAGGTCGAGATCTTTGCGCGCCGCAACACCGGATCGTCCTTTGAGGCCGTCGCCCTGCACGCTGCCGGCCTGGTCGGGGGCGACCCGGTGAGGTTGGGTGAGGCGGCGCGGCGATACGCGGCGGCCGGCCGCCCCCTGCCGCAGGCGCAGGCGCTTGAGGCGGCGGCCGTCGCGCTTGCCGAGGCGGGGGACGCCGGTGGTGCCCGTGCAAACCTCGACGCAGCCCGCAGCCTCTACGCCGGTCTCGGTGCGGAGTGGGATCTCATTCGCACCGCCTCACTGCTACCTCAGTAGGAGTCGAGGACGATGACCGGGTTGGCGAGGAGCATCGTGTCGAAGGCGTGGAACGCGTAGTCGCCCAGCACGATTACCGGGTGGGCCAGCAGCATCGGGTCGATGTGGAGAGCGCGGAGCACGAGCAGCTGTGCCACCACCGCGACCACGATCGCCGCGGCGGTGGCCAGGGTCAGTGAGAGCGTCAGTGACGCGCGTACATAGGACATTCGGGTCTCCCAGGAGTTGACGGCCTTTACCTACGGCCGGTTGTACCCGGGACAAGCGCGCGCCGGAAGAGCAATCGGGCGTCAAACCTCGGCGGCGAGCGCGCGCACCACGGCCGACGGGCTTTGGCGGCCCAGCCGCTGTGCCATCCACAGGCTGGTGCGGACCAGCGCGGGCAGGTCCACGCCCGTCTCGATGCCCAGGCCGTGCAGCTGCCACACAAGGTCTTCGGTGGCGAGGTTGCCGGTGGCGCTCTTGGCGTACGGGCAGCCGCCCAGGCCGCCGGCCGAAGAGTCCACTGTGGTCACCCCGGCCTGGAGGGCGGCGAGGGTATTGGCGAGGGCCTGGCCGTACGTGTCGTGGAAGTGCACCGCCAGCCGGTCCGGGCCGACACCCGCGTCGGACAGGGCGCGGATCAGCGCCGCCACGTGGCCGGGCGTGGCCACGCCGATCGTGTCGCCGAGGGAGAGCTGGTCGCAGCCGAGGCTGACCAGGCGGCGGGCGACCGAGACGACCTGGGCGACCGGGACCTCGCCCTCCCAGGGGTCGCCGAAGCACATCGACAGGTAGCCGCGCACCCGCAGGCCCTCCGCGCGGGCGCGCCGCACCACCGGCTCGAACATGGCGATCGACTCGTCGACCGTGCGGTTGAGGTTGCGCTTGGCGAACGTCTCCGTCGCGCTGCCGAAGATGGCGATCTCGCGAACGCCCAACGCCAGCGCGCGTTCCAGCCCGCGCTCGTTGGGCACCAGCACCGGGTAGCGCACGCCGGGAGCGGGTGCCAGGCGGGTGAGGAGGTCTTCGGCGTCGGCGAGCTGGGGCACCCACTGCGGGTGCACGAAGCTCGTCGCCTCGATGACGCCGAGGCCGGTGGCGGCGAGGCGGTCGAGAAACTCGAGCTTCACGTCGACGGGGACGATCGTCGACTCGTTCTGCAGGCCGTCGCGCGGGCCGACCTCCCAGATGGTCACGGACATCGGCAGCCCGGGCATGGGCACCCGCTGTGGGCTCAGCATGCTCCCGAACCTCCTAGCTCAGCTCGACCACGACCGGCGCGTGATCCGACGGACCCTTGCCCTTGCGGGCCTCGCGGTCGATGTACGCCGACTCGACCGTCACGCCCGCGCTCGCGTACACCAGGTCGATGCGCATGCCCAGGTTCTTGTGAAACATGCCGGCCCGGTAGTCCCAGTACGTGAAGGGGTGCGGCCCTTTCATCGGCGTCGGCACCACGTCGGTGAAGCCGGCCGCCAGGATCTGCGCGAGCGCGTCCCGCTCCGGCGCGGTGACGTGAGTCGAGCCGACGAACGCCTTCGGGTCCCACACGTCGGCGTCGGTGGGCGCCACGTTGAAGTCGCCGGCGACCACCACGGGCCGGCGGGTGGCCCTGCTGGCTGGCTCGCTGCGCTCGCTTTGGCTGCGGCTGCCGGCCCAATCCGGACCGGTCGCTCCGCGCCCAGCTCCGGATTGATCCGACCCCGCAGCCAGGTCCGCAGCCAGCGCGTCGCGGAGGGCGGCCAACCACCTCAGCTTGTACTCGTAGTGCGGCGAGTCGGGTTCGCGGCCGTTCGGCACGTACACGGACCACACGCGCACGCCGCCGCACGTCGCCGAGATCGCGCGCGCCTCGGGGTCGGGGAAGCCGGGCTCCTTGTCGAAGCCGCGCACCACGTCCTCGATGCCGACCTTGGAGAGGATCGCCACGCCGTTCCACTGGCCCGCTCCGTGGGTCGCGACCTCGTAGCCGGCCTCCTTGAGCTCGGCGGTGGGGATCGCCGCGTCCGCGAGCTTCGTCTCCTGCAGCAGCAGCACGTCCGGCTGCTTGTCGGCGAGCCAGGGCAGGAGGCGGGGCAGGCGCATTTTCAGCGAGTTGACGTTCCACGTGGCGAGACGCATTCACCGAGACTATGCCGGCACGTTCACGGATGCAGCGACAGTCCCTTCAGCACCTTGTCCACCGCGTTCCGCGGCCCGTGCACCGACAGGCCCACCAGCCGCAGCTTCTCCGCGGGCACCGCGCGCACCGCGGCACGGTTGTCCTCGTCGTTGCCGGTGGTGAAGAGCTCCTCGGTGTAGACGCCGACCGCGAGGCCCCGCTCGACCGCCTTGGCCCGCGCCTGCGTGAGCGCGGTGAGGTCGGCCGCGTACACGAGCACCGGCTGCCCGAACATCGGCAGGTAGCGGGTGCCGGAAGCGTCCTCGTAGGGCTCACCGACGGTGGCCGGCGCGGCACCGGCGACGCCCGAGGCGAGGAAGGCGGTCACGTTCAGCCGCTGCCACGCGGCGAGGTCGTCGCGGACGACGATGGCGATCTTCGTGGTGGCCATTACGCCATGATCACCTCGACCGGGTGCCGCGGTCTTGGACGCTGGTGCGCTACTTGATCACCGGCCGAAGGGCGTTCGGGCACGCGGGGGATACTGGGACGGTGGGGGACTGGGCGCGATACTGGCGGGCCGCCGACCGGCCGCTGGAGGCGATGCACGCCCACTTCGAGCAGCACGTCTACCACCGGCACAGCCACGAGACCTACTCCTTCGGCGTGACCGAGGCGGGAGCGCAGTCCTTCACCTGCCGCGGCGGCGCGCACACCTCCGCCGCCGGCATGGTGATGGCGTTCAACCCGGATGAGCCGCACGACGGTCACGCGGCCGACGCGCTGGGATTCACGTACCGGATGGTCCACATCGGCCCCGATCTGGTCCGCGACGTGCTCGCGGACCGTGCCGGGCGCGAGGTCGGGCTGCCCCTGTTCGCCGAGCCGGTGGTGCCCGACGCGGCGCTGGCCGGCGCGGTGGCCGGGCTGCACGCGGCGCTGGTCGGGCCGGCGACGGCGCTCGCCCGCGACGAACGCCTGGCCGCCGCCGTCGCGGCCATCACCCGGCACGCCCGCGCGGCGCCGGCACCGCGGCTGACCGGCGCCGCCGGCATCGCGCGGCGGGTGCGGGACCGGCTCGACGAGGGGTACACCGAGGACCTCACCGCCGCCGACCTCGCGGCCGCCGCGGGCACCAGCCGGTTCGCGGTCTACCGGGCATTCCGCGAGGTGTACGGGCTGTCGCCGAGCGACTACCAGCGCCAGAGCCGGCTGCGGCGCGCCCGTCGCCTGATCGGAGCCGGCCACGGGATCGCGGAGGCGGCGGTCGCGGCGGGGTTTGCCGACCAGAGTCACCTGACCCGGTGGTTCACGCGCTGCTACGGGGTAACACCGGGCGCGTACCGCGACTCCACCCACCAGCAAAATAGGACAAAGTGATACGACGGCAGCAAGATAGACAGGGTATACCTCAACCGGGCGTGACGGTCTGTGCCATCGTTTGCTGGTGGCCACTGTGAACCCGGAGCGTGACGTCGTGGCGACGCGCCCCGGGCGGGCCCGCGTCGGCCTGCGCGCCCTGCGCGGCTGGCGGCCCACCATGCGCCGGGTGCGCAGCACGCTCCGCAGCGCGGTCACCTCGTTCATCGTGCTCGCCGGCACGTTCTGGCTGCTGCCCGGCGTCACCGCGAGCAACCTCGCGGCCCTGCTCGGTCTGGTGGTGCTGGTCGCCGCCGTCGGCGCGCTGCTCCGCCCGCTGCTGCTCGCGATAGCCACGGTGCTCGGCGGCTTCGGCGCGTTGGTGCTGGGCGCGATGGTGCAGGCCATCGTGCTGTACGTGGCGCTGTGGCTGGCGCCCGACACGCATGTCGCCAACCTCCCGGTGGTCTTCGGCGCGTCCTGGGTCGCGGTGGCGCTGGCCGCCCTCGTCAACTGGTTCGCCGACGCCGGCACGGACGACACGTTCGTCAGCGAGACGGTCCGCCTGATGGACCGCGTGCGCCGGATCGAGGAAAAGGCCAAGCGGGGCACACCCGGCGTCGCGTGCCCCGACGGCCTGCTGGTGGTCCAGCTCGACGGCGTGCCCGCGCCGCTGCTGCGGTGGGCGGTCCGCGCCGGCAACCTGCCCAACGTCGGCCGTTGGCTGCGCACCCGCAGCCACCGGCTCACCACCTGGCACACCGGCATCCCGGCCACCACGCCCGCCGCGCAGGCCGGCATCCTTTACGGCGACGTCCGGCGGGTGCCGGCGTTCCGGTGGTACGAGAAGGACAGCCGCCGCCTCCTCGTCACCAGCCGCCCCCGCGACGCGGCCGAGGTCGAGCGCCGCCTGGCCGGCGGCCAGGGCCTGCTCCGCGACGGTGGCGTGAGCATCAGCAACGTCTTCTCCGGCGACGCAGCCACCTGCCTCCTCACCGTCAGTCACGCCGCCCTGCCCGGCCGCAACGCGCGGGGGTACGCGGCGTTCATGACCAGCCCGTACGGCTTCACCCGCGCGGTCGTGGTCGGCATCGGCGAGCTGATCCGCGAGCTGCACCAGGCGCGCGTGCAGCGGCGCCGCGACGTGCGCCCGCGGGTGAGCCGGGGCGGTGCGTTCCTCGCCCTGCGGCCGGCCACCACCCTGCTGCGCGACCTCAACGTCACGCTGATCGCCGAGCAGATGGCGCGCGGCGCCCCGGTGATCTTCTGCGACTTCGTCGACTACGACGAGGTGGCCCACCACGCCGGCCCCGCGCGGCCCGAGTCGCTCGACGTGCTCGAGTCGCTCGACCAGGTGCTCGGCATCCTGCAGCGGCTCTCCGCCGAGGCCGCCCGCCGCTACCACCTGGTGGTCCTCTCCGACCACGGCCAGAGCCAGGGCGCGACGTTCCGCCAGCGCTTCGAAGAGTCGCTGGAGGAGGTCGTCGCGCGGCTGGCCAGGGGCGGCACCAACGGGCACCGGCCGGGCGTGGCCACCCGCACCGTCGAGGAATGGGGCCGGGTCAACGCGCTGCTCACCGAGGCCGTCGGCCGCCAGGGGCCGACCGCGGCCGCCACCCGCAAGGTGATCCGCAGGCACACCCGCGACGGCGAGGTCACGCTCGGCCCCGCCGACGAGGAGGCCAAGGCCATCGCCGAACGCGACCCGGACACCGTGGTGATCGCGTCCGGCAACCTCGGCATGGTCTACCTGACCCGGTACCCCGGAAAGCTCACCCGCGACGTGATCGACGCCGAGCACCCAGAGCTGATCGCGGGGCTCGTCGCGCACCCCGGCGTGGGCGTGGTGGTCGTAGACGAGGCGGAGCACGGGCCGGTGGCGCTCGGCCGCCGCGGCCGCCACCGCCTGCGCGACGGGCACGTGGAGGGCAACGACCCACTCGCCGCCTACGGGCCGCACGCCCGCGAAGACCTGCGCCGCCACCAGGAGATGGACCACGTCGGCGACCTGGTGCTGATCAGCGCGGTGGAGCCGGGCATCGACGACGTGGCGGCCTTCGAGGAGCTCGTCGGCAGCCACGGCGGGCTGGGCGGCTGGCAGACCGACGCGCTGCTGCTCTACCCGTCCGGGTGGGCGCTGGAAAGCGACCCGGTGGTCGGCCCGGACGGCGTGTACCGCACGCTCCTGGGCTGGCTCAAGACGCTGGGGCTGCGCGAGCCGGACGCGGAGGCGCCGCCGCCGGCCGTCCCGGACGACGACCTGCCCGTCGCGGCCCCGGTCAGGCTTCCTTCTGCCGGGGGCTGAGGGCCCGGCGCTCGGCAGCCGCCTCCCGCCGCCGGCTGATAATCCCCGCCGTCTGGGAGATCAGCAGCACGAGCAGCACCGCGGCCACCACGCTCTGCCAGGGCTCCGGGAAGATCGCGTAGCCGAAGATGCCGATGCCCGCGTACACGGTCGACCACAGCAGGCACGCCGGCAGGTTCGTCACCGCGAACCGCCGCCAGTCCAGCCCCATCAGCGCCGCCGCGAGCAGCACCGGCACCCGGCCGCCGGGCAGCAGGCGGGACACGAGCAGCACCGAGATCTGCCGCTCGTTCAGCTTCTTGCGCATCTTCTCCAGGCGCTCCTGGTCCCGCAGCCAGCGCAGGCGCCGGGCCAGCTGCTCCCCACCCCAGCGGCAGATGGCGTACATGACGAGGTCTCCCACGTACGCCCCGCCGGCACCGACCACGATCACCAGCAGCACGTACACCGGGTTCTGGTGCGCCGCGTACGCCGCCGCGCCGCTCACCGCGGCCCCGGTGGGCACGATCGGCACCACCGCACCGAACGCCACCACGACGATCAACCAGATCAGCGTGCTGAGGGTACCGCTCACTGTGACCCCGGGTTCGTTCGCTCGTGCGGCGCTGAAGGCGACGTCTTCCCTCGCGGCCCCGAAACCCCGACTGCGTCGGCGGGGCCACTCAGTCCAGACGCCGCCGCGCCAGCTCGCTCGCTCACGGGACAACTGTCATGGAGTCGCCGGGGGACAGGACCGTTACGCGGGTGGTGGGTGCCATGGTCTCGCTGAACCTCGCGAAGTCCGGGCCCGGGTTGTGGAAGCGGTCCGGGCGCACCCGGGCGAACCCCACCGGCCAGAACGTGCCGAAGTGCACCGGCACCGCCTCCCGCGGCCGTGCGCGGCGCATCGCCTCGGCCGCCGTGTGCGCGTCCAGGTGGCCGTGCCCGAGCGTGGGGCCCCACCCGCCCACCGGCACCAGGGCCAGGTCGAGCGGTCCGAGGTCGGTCATGCCGTCGAAGAGGCCCGTGTCGCCGGCGAACCAGGTGTTGGCCGCGCCGTGCATGGTGTAGCCGACGGCCTGGGCGCGGTGCCGGGACCAGGGGCCGCGGGCGCCGTCGTGCGCCGCGGGGACGGCCCTGATCCGCACCCCGCCCACGGTCACCTCGTCACCGATCGCCAGCTCGGCGCACCGCCGGTGGAAGGCCGGCCCCAGCCGCTGCCGCACGAACGCGCCCGCACCGGCCGGCACGACGAGCGTGGCGTCCGGGCCGATCCGCCGCAGGGACGCCACGTCCAGGTGGTCCGCGTGCAGGTGTGACACGAGCACCGCGTCCGGCGACCCGGCGAGCCGCGGCGAGGTCCCGCGCATGCGCCTCAGGTGGGCGATCCGGTCACCGAGGACGGGATCGGTCACGATGCGCACGCCGGAGTCCTCGACCCAGACGGTGCTGTGCCCCCACCAGGTGACCTGGACCTTGTACGTCACGCCGCTACGGTACGGGACCGCGAACCGCACCGCCGAGGCCGCGCTTACGGTGCCAGGCGGTAGAGCTGCTCACCCGCCTTGGGCACGACGAGCGTGTCCTCGTCGGCGGCGAGGGCGGCCAGGTCCAGGGAGGCGGGGTCGGCCCAGCCGAGGCCGACCGCCGCGCAGTCCTCCGGCGGGATGCCGGTCGCCAGCGTCACGTCGATGCGGCAGCGCTCAACCCCGTCCCGGTACGTGCCGGCGCCGCGCACGTGGATCGAGTGGGCGAGCACCGTGCGGGGGACGCCGGCCAGGCGGTCGGCGTGGGCGAGCAGGTAGTCCCGGCAGTGGTACCCGACCCGGCGGATCATCGCGTCGTGGGTGACCGAGAAGGTCGGCACGTGCGGGGCGTACACGATCACCTCGCCGCCGTCGGCCACGATCGGCTCCACCTTGTACATGCCCTTCGCCGCGGTCCACAGGTCGTCGTACATCGGGGGCATCACCGAGACCACCCGGCGGTACGGGCGGTCGACGTACCGCACGTGCACCTGAGCGGAGTGCTCGGCGGCGGCCTCCCACGCCTCGGTGGTCGTCCCCACGTACGTGCCGAGCACCTCACCGGGTCCCGAAGGGCCGCCCGGCGCGACCACCACCGCGACCGCCAGGCGGCGGGCCGGGATGCGCTCGGCGGCCGCCGCGATGACCGCGCGTACCGGGGTGAGGCCGGGCTTGCCGATGATGTCCATCGTGCCGATCAGCGCGCCGAGCCAGTGGAACGCGTCGATCACCTCCGGGCCCGACACACCGGGGAAGAAGTACTTGTCGCCGCCGGAGAAGCCGACCGACTCGTGCGGGAACACCGGCCCCAGCACCAGGCAGGCGTCCGCCTCGGCGACCAGCCGGTTCACCCGTACCCGGATGGGCTCGGAGAGAAGCCCCGCGGAGGCGGCGGCGACCTCGGTGGCCGGAATCTCACCCAGGTCCGTGAATGTCGCCGGGTCGTGCCAGGCGTGGTTGTGCACCGCCACGCTGGGGTAGCGGGCGGCCCAGCCGCCCGCCGGCAGGTCGAAGCGGCGCTCGATCGCCTCCGGCGGCATCGGCGGGTGCGTGCCGAGCGCGATCAGCACGTCGAGCGAGGCCACCCGGCCGATCAGCGCGTCGTGCACCTCCGCGAAGAGGCGGCCGAGCGGGATCGACCGGGTGCCGTCCGGCACCAGCACCACGACGCGGGCGCCGTCCAGGTCGAGGCGGTGCAGCTCGTCGCTCAGGTCGCCCATTCGTAGACCTCTCCCTCGTGCAGCCCGGCGTAGATCCGGTCGCGCAGCGCGTTGGCCTCGGCCGAGGTGAGCGTGCGGGTGAGGTCGCGCAGGACCACGCGGAGCAGCACGTTCTTCTGGCCCGGCCGCACACCCATTCTGGCCCGCGCGGAGTCGGGCAGCTCGTCGTACCCCGTCTCGGCCCGCACCACGATCTCCTCGACGGCGGCGGCCTCCGGCCCGAGCAGGTCGCGCACCCGGTCGCCGAGCAGCTCGGCGTCGAGGTCGCCGGCGACCGCGAGGGAGAGGTCGCGGTGCGCGGAGGGCATGGCCGAGACCGGACGGTACGAGGTGAGGTCGCGCATCTGCGCCGCCACCCGCGGGTCGGCCGAGCGCAGCAGCCGGATGTCGTCGACGCCCTTGGCGAGCATCACGAGCCGGTCGAGGCCGAGCCCCATCGCCAGCCCGCTGTGGCCGCCGGTCACCTCGGGATGCGCGAGCCCGCACTCGCCGACCTCCACGTCACCCACGTAGATCTCGCGGCCCGCCAGCGTGTACGGGTGCGTGTTGGGCTGCGTCCGCCACGGAAGGCCGGGCAGCACCGCCGCCACGACCAGGCCGATCATGTGCATCAGGTCGGCCTCGGTGAGCGGGGGACCGGCGCGGCGGATCCGCCACAGGTCGAGCTGGTGCGGCTCGCCCACGTGGTGGCGGTCGATCACGTCCCGGCGGTAGCAGATGCCGGGGACGCTGAGCAGCACGTCCGGCAGCGCGTTGGCGTCCAGGAGGGCGGGTATGCGGGCGGTGGTGTGCGAGCGGAGCATGCGCCCGCCGTCCAGGTAGCGGCTGTACCGGCGGTCCCGCGTCACCGCCTCAGGCGAGTAGCGCAGCCGGTCGTAGTTGTCGGTGACGGACACGATCCGCGGGCCGGGGTCGCGGCGCACAGGGACGCCCCAGTCGCGGGCCAGCGCGTACTCGATCGCGGACACGACGTGCTGCATCGCGTGCTCGCCGGCGTCGGGGTCGGTCAGGTCGCGCAGCTCAAGGGCAGCGCGGAGCTCTTCGGGTGTCATGGTGATCCTTCGGAAGGCGGCGGAAAAGGGAGCGAGCCCCCGGCGTGGCCAGGGGGCTCGTCTCGCGCCGTCTCCGTCAGCGCAGCCGCGGTCGCCCACCGGTCACCCGGGGGCGTGGAAATCGCGTCGCGGCGTACGTCACGCCGTCGAGTGTGCCGCCTGGGCACGCCTTCCGGCAAGCGGGTTGAATGTCGGCGTGCCGGAAAAAATCCTGCTGGACACCGACATCGGTTCGGACATCGACGACGCGGTCTGCCTCGCGTACCTGCTCGCCCAGCCGCGCTGCGACCTGCTCGGCATCACCACGGTCACCGGCGAGGCCACGAAGCGCGCGATGCTCGCCTCCGCGCTCTGCCGGGTGGCCGGCGCCGGCGTGCCGATCCGTCCGGGCGCGGAGAACACGCTCGCCGGCGCGCCCTCGCCACAGGCGCTGGCCCACCAGGCCGACCGGGTGGCCAGGTGGCCGCACGACACCGACTTCCCGCCGGGAGACGCGGTCGACCTGCTGGCGCGCACGATCCGCGCGCACCCCGGCGAGGTGACGCTCCTGACGATCGGCCCGCTCACCAACGCCGCCCTCCTCTTCGACCGCCACCCCGACGTGGCACCGCTCCTCAAGGCCCTCGTGCTGATGGGC
This sequence comes from Phytohabitans houttuyneae, assembly GCF_011764425.1. NCBI lineage: Bacteria > Bacillati > Actinomycetota > Actinomycetes > Micromonosporales > Micromonosporaceae > Phytohabitans > Phytohabitans houttuyneae. The sequence goes on along the minus strand of NZ_BLPF01000001.1, from coordinate 1,798,856 downwards.
GGCCGCTACACGACCGAGGGCAAGCCGGAGTGGAACATCCGCTGCGACCCCGCGGCCGCCACCGCCGTGTTCGCCGCGCCGGTGCCGCGCCTACGGGCCGTCGGGCTCGACGTGACCCGCCAGGTGTACATGGACGCCGACTCCTTCAGCGCCCGCTGCACCACCCCGCTGCTGCGCCCGGTGCGTGACTTCGCCGCGGTGTGGTTCGCCGAGCGCGACGGCCTCCACTTCCACGACCCGCTGGCCGCCGCCACCATCTTCGACGACGAGGTGTGCGCCTTCACCCGCGGCGAGGTGACGGTCGCGGCCGACGGCGCCACGGCCTGGCGCCCGTCCGCCGGCGGCCCGCACGAGGTGGCGACGTCCGTGTTTCCGGACCGCTTCTTCGCCGGCTACTTCGGCGTTTTCTAGCGGCCTTCGGGCCGATCGCCGGCAGCCTCCAGAGAGTCCAACCCGAGAAGCAGATGAGGGCTACCGCGACGTCCGTCGTGGTCCGGACCGTTGCTCCCGCGGGCCTTGCCCTCCGCGGGGGGCCAGCTCACCCCGAAGAGCCAGGGGTTGCCGCCGCGTGGCTCTCGACCTGGCCGCCTGTGGCGGCTCAAGGCATCCGGTGACCGTGTCGGGCCTCGCGGGCCGGCGTCCCAACCGACCAGCGCCGTCAGTAAGGGTTTGAGGTGCACGACCGCGGACGGTGAGGCCGCGGGAGCAACGGTCTGGACCACCGCGGGCGTCGCGGTAGCTCAAATCATCTGGAATGAGTCCTCAAGGGCGAGGCCCGACGTGGAGTAGAGCGGGTGGCCGCGCAGCACCAGCCCGGAGCCGGGATCGGTGACCAGCTGGCGCCCGCGGTCCAGCTCGGCCGGGGTCACGCCGGCGGCCAGAAGGCGCCGGCGGTAACGGATCAGGTCGACCGCGAGCAGCAGCGCACCCGGCTCGCCGGCCGGCCAGACCGGCAGATGGATCTGGGTGTCCACAGTGGTCAGGCGGGCGGCGCGGGCAGCGGCGTGCGCTCTCGTGGCCCACTTCGGGTCGTAGCCGTGGCCGGGAAGGATGTCGGTGACGAGCATGCGGATGCAGCGCGAGATCAGGTCGGCGTCGCGCGGGCTGGGTGCGCACAGCACGGCGTCCTCCGGCCACAGGTGCCAGTCCTCCACCACCAGAGTGCCGTCCGGGCCGAGCGCGGCCACCAGCCGGCGCAGCAGCGCTTCCGGGTGCGGCACGCGCATGAGCACGAGGCGGGCCCGGATCAGCCGGTACCGGCCTGAGGTCAGGACGGTGGGCGGGAGCGGGTCGCCGGGCGCGGTGACCACCTCGCCGTGCGCACCCACGCGGTCGCGCAGCCACACGGGTACCGCGCTGCCGGCCGGTCCCAGGTCCAGGCAGCGCGCGCCGGTGAGGTTCGGCAGGCCGGCCAGGCGCCCGATGCTGAACGTGTCGAGCGCGGCCGCGAGGTACACGTCCCGCCGCACGTCGAGGTCGGCGGTGCTGACCGTCCTCATCGGACTCCTCCGCTGACGTGGTCGAACGCCACCAGGTCGGCGGTGGGAAGCTCGCCGGCGACGATGCCGGTGCCACGCAGGATGGCGACCGCGCGGGCCACGCGCGCGCCGTCGAGGGTGCCCACCACGCCGTTCGCGCGCACATACGGCTCCATCAGCCGCACCTCGGCGGCGGCGGTGAGAGGGTCCACAGTGGGCACGTACTTGCGCAGGATCTCGCCGGTCTCCTCCGGGTGCTCGATCGCGTAGACGAGGCCGGCCAGCAGCGCGCGCGTGAAGCGCCGCACCAGGTCGGGGTCGTCGCGGAGCACCTTGGTCGACGCGATGAGCGCGTTGCCGTACAGGTCGGTCAGGACGTCCGAGTACGGCAGGACGACCGCCGGCCGCCCACCCGCCGCCTTCTCGACCGCGGGCCGCGCCACCACGAATTGGCCCACCCCGTCGACCCGGCCGGCCGCGAGCAGCTTCGGCATCTGCGCCGCCTCGACGCCCACCCACTTCACGGTGGCCGGGTCGATGCCGGCGAGCTTGGCGTACGCGGGGAACAGCAGCCACGGCGCGCCGCCCCGCACCCCGCCGACCGTCCGCCCGCGCAGGTCGGCCGGTGTGGTGACGCCGCTGCCGGAGAGCGCGGTGACGGAGTTGAGCGTGCGCTGCTGGATCGCCGCGACGGCGCGCACGTCCGTGCGGTACTTGCCGTTGCCGAGCACGATCATCACCGCCGAGAGGTCGTTCGCGGAAAACTGGGCGCGCCCCGAGGCGAGCAGCCCGAGGTTCTCGGTCGTACCGGAGCCGGGCCTGATCTCCACCTCGATCCCGACCTCGGTGAAGAAGCCCTTCTCCTTCGCGACCCACGCGTACGACTCGCGGCCGAACGCGCCGACCGCGGTCAGGTAGGTCACCTTGTCCGGCGAACCGCTCCGGGGTGCGGCGCCGCCGCTGTCACAGGCACCCACCGCCAGCAGTACCGCGAGTGCGGCGGCCGATGCGCGTTTGACGAGGTTCACGTTTCCTCCGGGGATGGGAAAGGGCGGGCGTGCCCGCGCATGTGGCGCGTCTGCGGGAGGCGCGCGAGCACGCCCGCCGGTCTCACCCGGCGGCGCGGAATCGGTGTCGGCGCACCGCCGGGGAGTCGTTCTAACGGGGGAAGGTCGGAGCGCGTCTCGCACACGCGCCCCGGGGTGGCCGGGAGCGGAATAGCCTCCCGGTCGTCATTTGCAAGATTTCACTGGAGCCTTTCCCACTGAGCCATTGCCGGTATTGCTGTGAGCCCGGTGTGTCGCCGTGCCCGCTGGTCAGCACGCTGCCAAAGGCGAATTGTTGGAACAAGGGCAGCGATGCGAAAGGCGATGCCGCCCAAGGGTTTGGGTGCCTCGGGCCAAGGTCGTTTGTCCACTGAGCGCGGGGCGCCAGCTATTTGGTGAATAGCAATACAACACTTTCCCTGCATCCCCTGGCACCTGCTGACCATGCCGTGGTAAAACACTGACCGGATCCGGCGGCTTGCACCCGCTCGCATCCCTTATTTCGCAAGCCTTTCCCCTGACCGGCCGGCAACAGGTCCATTTGAGAGGGTGGAATGCCAACCAAACGAGAGCAGTTCGTGCAGACCATTCGCGCGCAGTGGCTCGGCCAGCGAATGCGCGAGCTCCGCGAGGAGCGGGGTCTGACACTCAAGTACATCGCCGCGTATCTCGGCGTGGAGTTCTCCACGCTCGCGCGCTACGAGCGGGCCGAGTGGCCGTTCCGGCGCGACCACGTGGTCGCGCTGCTCGACGTCTACGGGGTGTATGACGAGCGCGAGCGCGCCCAGCTCGTGCAGCTCGCCCAGGACGCGTGGCGGGTCAACCGCTGGGACGACGACTTCGAAGGCGCGCTATACATGCTTCATCCCAAATTCTACGCTCAATGGCATGAGCATCGCAGACAGGCGGGGTCTCGGCTTCCTGGGAGCTATCCGACTGTCCAGGCACAGGGGTGAGGCGGATCCGTCAACTGCACCTGAGCGCCAGGAAGCCTCGATTACCCAGGCTGCGGCAGAGGAGCGTGGCCAGGTCGTTGGTTGGGCCCGAGATCTGGATGTCAGCGCTGGCCTGGTGTCGCCGTTCGAGCGTCCTGACCTTGGACAATGGCTTCGGGAACGTCCGGATGAGTTTGACGGGATTATCTGGTCTCGCTTCGACCGGGCACTCCGGTCGATGGCTGATCTTCACGAGCTGGCCAAATGGGCGGCTGATCGTCGCAAGATCATCATGTTTGCGAGCGGCCCTGCTGGTGGCCTTCTTAAGCTGGATCTTCGCGCAGGTCCACTTGATGCGGTCACACACCTCATCCTGACAATCCTGGCTTTTGCGGCCCAGATGGAATGGCAAGAGATCAGAGAAAGGAACAGGGATGCGGCGGCGCACATGCGTCAACTGGGTCGATGGCGTGGGGAGTTCCACCGTATCACCTGATGCCTGTGCAGGAGGGCAGGGAATGGCGTCTCCAGTTCAACCCCGAGACCGAACCAACCATGCGGCACATCATCGCCCGTATTTTGGAGGGAGTAAGGCGCCTACCTCTATGTGAAGAACTAAACGTGGCAGGAATCGAATCGCCGCGGGAGTATGCCGCACGAAGCTCCGGGCGTATACCGGTGGCGCCCACGAACGGTTCGCTGACCATTGGTAAGAACGGGGTGGTTAGGGTTGGCGAGCAGGAAGTGTCGATATTTCCTAGAGAGGCCAGGCTTGCCTTCCGGGATGGGCAGATGGTTAAGAAGGGGCAACGCCTGACCCATCCCATCCTTTGGCGCCCGAAAACCTTGACTAACCTTCTCACCAACAAGGTTCTGCTCGGACAACATGAGCACCGGGGTGCGGTAGTTCTGGATGAAGAAGGCAGACCGGTACAGAAGGCGCCGGCATTGATAGCGCGCGAAGATTTCGACACCATCCAGATCAAATTGGCCGAGGCAACCCGCAACCCACAGTCGGGCAGGCGCAACGTGTCCATGATGTTGGACGTTGGGTTCTGTATTTTCTGCGGACGCAAGTTGTATGTCAAGAAATACAACGGCCGATCCACCAACTATTACTATTACTGTCGAGCAAGCGCCCGAACTTGGCCCGTGGAAGATCCCGCCGACCGTTGTCAAGCCGGCTTAATCCGGGCGCACGACGTGGAGTCCCAGGTCGGAGAGGTGCTGCTCCCAGTCTGTGGTGAGTTGGAAGTCCTAGTTCCCGTCAAGATTAAGGGCGAGTCGTATCGAGAAGAGTTGGCCGAGGCCGAGGCGATCTTGGCCGACCTGATCACCCGCGCTGCAGGTAAAGGCGAGGCTGTGGCGAAGGTTTATGAGCGCCAGGTTGCGGCGGTTGAGGCCCGCATTGAGATGCTGAGTGCGTTGCCGGAGACGGAGGATCGCCTCGAGCTGAGATCAACTGGCCTCACATTTGGTGAGAAGTGGGAGGCGTCTGGTAAAGAGGGACGACGCCAGATTCTCATAGATGCGGGCGTGCGAGTTTTCGTTGGGCAACCCAAGCGAGGGCAGAAGCCCCCGAAGAAGCGGCTCTAGCAGACGCGTGGAGGGCGCTTGAGCAGGAAGAGGGCTGGCGACATCGCGTTGACCTATCCACCAACGAGACCCGCGGCTTCCGGCTTACGATGCTGTGGTCGGGAGACCTCGCCCGGCGTGTTCAGCAAGCGGGGTCTGGATCGGCTCGGGTTCAGTAGGGCGTGCTTACGCTTTCTCGCTTGGCGCGGGTTCAAGTCCCCCTCGGACACAAACGCCAAGCATATCTGCTTGATTTGACGTACCGGTGGTCAAGCGCGCTTGACCACTCGATCGAGACCCTCGCGACCGCCTCGTCCGGTCCGCCGTCCACTGTGGTGTCGGCCCGGTGCAGCGCCGCGGCGAACGCCCGGCACACCCGCGCTGGGCCGCGGTAGTCCATGGCCGGGTCGGCGGCGGCCGCAGTCGCGGATGTTGCGGGCGCCGTCGGCGGCGACGCCGGGGAACAGCCCGAGGAGCAGGCCGCCGCAACCGCCGCGGTGGCCAGCAGCACAAGAGTTCGACGGGTTCGGGTCATGTCGGCCACGCTGGCGCCGATGGGTTACCGGCGGCGCTGCCGTAGCCCCGTAGCGCCGCCGCTAACCACGGCTCACCCCACCGCTACGGGTACCGGTAGCGCACCGGTGTGCGGCTGGACGGAAGCAGCGGCTGAGCCCCCAGGCGCCGCACCGGCAGACCCGATTGACCGCACGTTTTCGTTTCGCCACCGGGCCCCGGCTACCACTTCCGATGCCGGCCGAATCGGCGCTCGCGCTGCCGCTGCTACGGGGCGACATTCCGCTTCCTGTTCCTTCTGCGGTAGGAAGGAGGAAGCGGAAGCGGAAGCGCACGGTGCCCGGCCGTAGCGGTGGCGCGCGTGCCGCCACCCGCTACCAAGGCCGGCCGTGCATTTCAGGGAGCGCTACCCGTAGCGCGCGGGCCGCCGATAACCGCCGTTGATCTTGATTGACGCGGTCAGAAACCATCCAATGTGGACGACAAACAGGTCAAACGATGCGTAATTGAGTAGCACCCGCTCGGCCCGATCAAGGCTGCGACCAGGACTGCTGGGCATCCTGTACTACGGATCAGAAGGTTAGGGTTCGAGTCCCTTTGAGTGCCCAGGGTCAAGAGGCGGTTGAAGTGCAGAAACGTAGATCAACCGTCTTTCTTCGTTTATCCACTGTGGACCTACTGTGTCCGAAAAGTGATCCACTGTTTCGGAAGCGTCCGGACCGGTCTGTGCTGATCGGCGCACCTCCGAGCCGTCTGGTCTTCGATCTTGCGCGAGGTCGTAAGTCGTAGGTCTGGCCGGAGCGGCAACGAGGCGGCATCAGATTGCCTTCGGATTCGCCGCGGAGCGGGACCCGGTTTCCTGCCGGTCGTGGACGCCTGGCGGCCCCATCCGGGTGGCAGCCGGCTCGACCGCGCAAGAGGACCTCCGCTCTGCAACCGCCGTGTTTGGGCGAGCCGGGTCGTCGATGCCCACTGTTGTCTGGGTGGTCGCCTGCGTTGTCGACGACCTCGATGCGAACGACCTGCCGGCCGCGATCGCGGGGGCTGTGTCCAATCTGCGACACGCGCGTCACGTGCACGTGCGGTAGCGGATCGTGACACGAGAATTCATCTGTGACCGTCGAGCCGACCGAGCTGCCGACCCGTGCTGACACTCACCAGGTCGAGCGCGAGGGCGTAGTCGAAATAGATCATGTGGTCACGAAGCGCCTGAAGTGGATCTTCCGGGAGCAGTCGATCGCTGATTACGGGATTGACGGGCACCTGGAAGTCGTTTCGGATGATGACCATCTGACCGGCAAGCTCATCGGCGCCCAGATCAAGAGCGGTCCGTTCTGGTTCTCCAAGGTGGCGCCGGGCGGGTGGACGTTCTACGAGAGCAACCTCAAGCACTACAACTACTGGCTCGGCCATAGCCTGCCCGTGATTGTGATCCTGCACGATCCCGCGACCGAGAAGCTGTATTGGCAGGTCGTCGACCACACCACCGCGAAGATCACCAGCGATGGGTCCGGCAAAGGTTTCACCGTCATCGTGCCGTCGTCCAACGTGCTGGACGTCTCGGCGAAGCCGGCCCTCGAGGACATCGCCCGCCGGCTGGGGCCAGCGGCGCTCGCCGTCTATGACCAGTCGCTCCAAGTCCTGCCGTGGTCAACAGCGCGGGTGTTGCAGGCGGTGGAGGCGGACGATCGGATGGGGACCGCCCGGCTTGCGCAACTCCTGGCGGAGGGACGCGCGCAGCCGTGCTTCACGGCTCGACAGGTGTTGGCGGCGATGCCGAGTTGGCTGGTCGGAAGCCGTGTGAGTGCCGAGCTGTGGGCGGCGACCGCCGCATACGCAAACGCTCACGGCGAGAACGACGTCGCCGTCGAGGCGTTCGACATGTCGGTGCAGGCCGGTGGCACCCGGGCTCCCCGCCGACGGGCGCTTGGCGGGCTTGTGCTGATCGGTGCCGGACGGCGGGATGAGGCGCGGGCGTGGTTGGAGGAGGCGAAGGCGGAGGGAGCCGTCCTGCTCGCCGACGTCGGCCTTGCCGCTCTCACCGTTCCCGCTGATGTAGCACAGCAGGTCGAGTTGCCCCTGTCGATCCTGCATGCGTCGGACACGGATATCGACGCCGAGCCCACCGTGCTGAACGCGTTGGCCGAGCATCGGCTTCGCGGCGGCGACGTCGACGGTGCAGTCGACTTCATTCGGCGCGTCGTCGACAGGCCAGGCGGGTGTGATCCCGCCATGCGGCTGCGGCTGGCAGAGATGCTGCGACGTCGGATTCAGGAGCACTCCGGCTTCGGTGGCCCCGACAGCAGGGAGGCGCGCCAGCACGCCCGGACGGCGTTGGAGGAGTTCCGCCGATGGGCTGGCCCGAGCGAGAGCGCACTTGGGGAGCTCCTAGACCTGGAACTGCTGGACGGCGATGTCGCCACGGTGGTCGAGCTCGCGCTACCAGCCGCCGCAGGCGGAGCGGCATCGGACCGGGAGGCTGCAGCGCCCGAGATCGCCCGACGCGGCGCAACAGCTGCTCTCATGTCCGGCCGTGCTGATGCGCTGGCGGTGTTCCGGCAGACCCTGGAGGGTGACCCGTATCTCGCCCAGCTGGATGCGCAGCGCCTCGAGGTTCAGGGTGGCGATCTCGCGCAGAGGCAGCAAGCATGGCTGGAAGCGCTCCGCGCCGCCGATGACGATCGAAGCCGCGCCTCGTGTGTCATGCGCCTGGCCGACCTCGGCGTCTGGCCGATCGCGGAGGCCGAAGACCTCCGTGCCCGATCGATCACCCCGGAGTGGACGTACAACCTGGCCGAGGCCGTCGCGCGTGCCGCGACCGGGGACCCTGCGGGGGCGTTGCCGATCGTGCGTGCCATGGCGCAGCACCGCGTCGCCGCGGCGGTTCGGCTGATCATGTTGATCGAGCGGCATCACGGTGGGACCGCGGCCGCCCAGGAGTGGCGGCAGCAGTTGGACCGGTGGCAGGACATCGCGCTCGTCGATGTCCTGCCCGAGGCCGCATGGGACTCGGCCGATGACGGCACGCCATCCCTAGTCACCGACCTCCTCGCAGACCCCAGACTCTCGGGCGAAGCCCGGGCCCGGCTCCGTCGCCGCCTTGTCCACCATCTTCGCGAGTGCCGCAACTGGGACCGGGCGATCCGCGTATGCCGAGCCGGTCTGCAGGAACGCCGCGACGACTACCTGGCCTGGAGCCTGGTGCAGACACTGCATTTCGTACGTGACGTCCCGGCCGCGCGAACCGCACTCATACAGCACTGCCCTGTCCCGGACACTGAACAACGGGCGCGGCTCTGGGCGCAGTTGCATCTGGGCGTCGACCTCACCGACCGGGACGCGGACATCGCGACAGACCTCGCCGAACGGTTCCTCGACGTACCGGCCCTGGCCGAGGGCCTTACCATGCTGCTGCGCCGCGAGCAGAGCCGCCGTCGACGAGACTGCGTCCCTGAGTGGCCGCAGCCCTTGCAGGACCGCATCGACACGTTGTCCGCGACCGTGCACGCCGGCGCGGATCCCGACGTGGTCGCCGAGAACGTCGTGGCCGAGCAACTCGGACAGATCGGTTACGAACGGTTGGAAGCTCTCCGCCGCCAGGTCCAGCAGGGCCGTGAACCCCTCGCCGCCTTGGCGTCGCTGGCGCGCAGCCCATACGGCAAGATGTTGCTGTTGCGCACCGCCGGCATGACCGTCGCCACCGACCCCGAACCGGCCATCGTTGCTGCCGGGGTGGCAGCGGCCCGCGAAGCCTTGACGAAGGGCGAGGTCGTCCTCGACCAGTCCGCGGTGTACCTGCAGCAACTGCTCGGCCGTGAGGGCGAGCTGTTGCGGACACGCTTCGCGCGACTGCACACGCCGGGCAGCGCCGCCGACGATGCCATCCGCACCCGCGACAGCGTCTGGGCCACCACCGCCGCCGAACTCACCTTCGGGATCCAGAACGGACAACTTCGCCGCGAAGCCATCCCCGACGACCGGCGGGCGACCCTGCGCGCCCACGCCGTCGACCTCGAACGGATCACCACCCGCTTGACACACCACGACGTCGAACCCAGCCGCGGGCCAGCCCTGGACGCCGTCGGCCTCGCCCACCGGCTCGGCATCGCCCTGTACGCCGACGACGTCGCCCTGCGCCAGACCGCGCGCGCCAACAACGTCCCCGCCTTCGGCACCACCGACCTGATATCCGCAGCTGGAATTTCGACGGACCAGGCGATCCAGATGATCCGTCAGCTCGGAGCGGAAAACGTAGTTGACCTCCCGTTGCAGGGCCACGACCTGGCGTTCCTGGAGCCCGACGGTACCTGGAGCGGCGCTGGCCTACTGAACATCAGCCGCAGCCAGTGGTGGAGACGCTTCAACACCCAAAGTGTTCACGCGTGGCGTTCTGTAGCGCTGGTGGCCGCCCAGGTGTCCGCGGACAATCTCATCCTCGTCTCCAAGTACGCACTACAAGGTGCCTTGCAGGACTGCCCGGACGGGCAACGCACGCAGCGGTACCAGCAGGTCGTCGTTGCCGCACTGGATGCTCTTCACGAAAGCGGCATTCCGGTACCGCACGGCTACCTCGGTCATCTCAGGGCGGCAACGACCGACGGAGTCGTTCCCGCACCGCGCGCCGTCTTCCACGCCCTCATCGAGGCCCTGCGTGAACGCGGCGTCAAGGATCCGCCCGCCGAGGTCGCTACTCTGCTTCCAGAGATCGCGATCGACGCGGAAACCTGGCAGTAGGCCGCGACCCTGCCATCACGGCGCTGCGCCGCCCTCGGGTCGGTGAGTGCGCCTCGTGGTTGTCAGGAGTCGGGCCATGGTGCTGTGCGAGATGGGCCACGGCGAAGATGGGCGTCTGCTGTTAGGCTTCGTGTGGGCGGTCTGGACTGCCTTTCTCCGAGTCTGAGTCCCCACGCGACGACGACGCCGAGGACAACGGGGGCCGATCCAGAGATGCGCAGTACCTGTCGGTCGAGATCTCTCTCATGGCACAGGGCTGGCAGGCGTGGGTGGCACAGTCCGGAGCAGAGTTGAGATGACCTCCGACAACCACACCCGCAATCGCGAGCTCCAGCAGGATGCGCGTGCGTGGGCAGACTTCACGGGTACGAAGTACACCGCCGCGCTGCGCCAGATGGACTCCCCTCTGGCCCAGGGACTTCTCGGCGAGCCTGTCAGCGCCCGGCACCTGATCGCCACACTCGCTGATCACGAGGTGGTCGGCGCGCGCGGTGGTTCCCCTCGCCTCGGCGAGAACGGCTTCCGCTCGGAAGCGGCGTGGCGCTTCGATCGTGAGACCGACTTCATCAAACTCGCGCTCATTACGGACATGCTCCGGATGTTCACGCCGATGCCGGACTCGGAGAGGCCGGAGGTAGACACCTACTCCTTGAAGCACACCGCAGAATATTTCCTCGGCTGGCACTGCTCCTACGTGTCCAACGGCCGCCTGATCTGGGCGGCGGCAGCGCTGGGACTCCCAATTGTCGACCCGGGCGGCTCCGGGCCGAATCTCTTGATCGGTGTGCCGGAGCGCGAGCACGACTACGTGCGCCGGATGACCGGCTCGGGGCAGACTCGGCCGAAGGCCGACCATCACCGCCCCGCCGGATATGAATACCTGCAGACCGTGCTCGCGCGGGCGGCGGCAGGTGAGCGCATCACACGTGCCTGGGTCCGGCCTGCTCCGGTGGCCCTGTCAGCTCCGTTTCACGACTGGCTGGTCCTGCAGGCTGGCCGGAACGACGTCGTCGGCGATCTTGCGGGTGACTACGTCGTGGGTGTGCGAGACAGCGACCACCGCATCGCCCGTACCCCCGATGATCTGCTGGCGATCTTCCACGTGGTTTCGCACTCGCCCGAGGCGTACGACGCTGTCGTCAGCGCCATCGCGGAGTGGATGAGGACCGTGCCGTCGGCAGCGCCCCTTCGTACCGAGTCGATTGGTGGAGGCGACCACGATCATGGGGGCTGGGGCGCTAATTCGGGGACCGTGGAGCGCTACGAGTACCGGTGTCCCTGCGGTGACGGGGCGATCATCGAGGAGCATGACAACGTACCGGGCTTCCGGGAGCACGACGTGCGAATCGATTGCTTCAAGTGTGAGGACGAGTGGCGCTTTGTCGGCGGCAGGTCCGTGCGGGATTGGGGCCTCATGCCCGTAGCCGTGAGCGCCACGATCTGACAGGCGACACGGTGACGAACGAAGCCACTTATTCGGCCCGTTCAGTGGACAGGCCGCCTACGTGCCGGCGAGGGTTCCTGTCCGGGTATGCAGAGGGTCTGCTGACCGCCCAGCCGAGTTCAGCGCAGCTCGCGACTTCGCCGCGGGGAGGCCGGTCCTGCTTGGTATGGCACCGGCCGCCCACGGGTGGGCAGCCGGTGCCGGTCGTGATGTTGCAGGTGAGGGTCAGGGGCGACGGATGTAGGCGACGCCGAAGGTGTTGTCGCCCCGCTGGCCCGAGGGGGTGTGGCAGTAAACGTCGATGGACAGTTGTGGCTGCGCGGCATAGTCGTTGATCACGCCGAGGTGGCAGTATCCGCCGCTGGAACCGGTTGCTGTGATGTGAACGTTGCCGCCTAGTTTGCCGCCGTTGGCCCAGGTCAGTCGGTACCAGCCGGTTCCTAGGCGGGTCACGGTCGGGGTTGCGCCGGTCGTGCTCCACGAGTGGGTTGCGTCGATGGTGGGGGCGGCCGGGTCGCCGAGGATCTGGGTGTAGGCGGCCGGGACGGTTTCGTCGCCGTGTAGGCCGACGCCATCGGTGTAGGACAAGAGCCATCCACTGTCCTGGTGGGCGTGGCCGTCGATCGTGCGGCAGGTCACCGCGATTTCTACCGCCGTAGGGAGCGTTGTCAGGTGCTCGGCCGCGCAGCGGGCCGCGACGCTCCCGCCGTACGGCGTGATCTGCACGTGCCCGGTTCCGGCGGCGAACGCCGCTCCGTTCAGCCGCACCCGGTACTGGCCGACGCCGTCGTGCAGGACCTGGTTGGGCTGCCCCGCCGAGTTGAAGGTGCCGTTGTTGACGGCGGGGTCGGCGTTCCCGGCACCGTCGTACCGCACGGTGGCGTACGGATGGGTGCCGATGGTGGGGGAGGTGAACATGGCTGTGAACCACCAGTCGATCGGGTTGCCGGCCTCGTCGACGCAGCGCACGCCGAGGAGTTCGTCTAGTCCGTCGGGGCGGTAGCTGGTGACGGCGCAGGTGCGTCCCCGGTAGACGGTGCGGTAGGCGGTGACGTGGGCGACCCCGCTCGCGGCGGCTATGCCTGGCAGTCGGACCTGGTATTCGCCGGTGTCGGTGTGGACGACGGTCGCCTGTCCGCCTCCGGTGCTCCAGTTCCAGCCCGGGTGCAGCGCGGTCGTCACCCCGATTGGCGCCTCGGCGGTGGTGGCCGCGGTGACGTACGCGTAGGCCCACCGCGGGCCGATCGAGGGTGGGGCAGGATGCCCGGCGATCGCGTCGAACAGGTCGGTGACCTGCTGGTTGTGCTCGGGTTCGGTCATGCCCGGCTCGCCGGTGCCCGGTTGGCCGTCTAGGCGGTACCGCAATGTCTGCCAGTCATCGTGCCCGAGAACGCCGTTGCGGTAGCCGAACGTGGTCGGAAAGTCGAAGCCCTGGTCGACGCCGACGTCCGGGGCCTTGCGAAGACTGTCACATTTGCCGTCGAATGCAATGATCTTGTTTCGGACCAGTCTGTCGTCCTTGTGGACGGTTGTGGCCAAGGTAGAGGAGCCTTCGGGTGGTTCGGCGCACACTTCGAATCCGCTCATGATGTTGACGTTGGCGGTGCCGTTGTCCGGGTTCGCGGTGCCGTTCTGGCTGTTGTCCCAGTCGATCCCGCGCAGGCCGTTGCCGGCGCGTAAGACGAAGTCCGGGTCCCACCAGGTGACCGCGTAGTCCTCGGCCGCCTCCACGCCGGCCGACTCAAGCAGCACCTTCGGGTTGAGCGGGCGCAGCTCCCGCCGGGAGTAGTCGACCCGGCCGGAAGCGACGAGCAGGGACTCTCGGTCGTCGAAGTCCGTTTCGGTCGGCAGGCGGCCGAGTGCGGCCGTCGCGGCGCTGAAGTCTGTGACACCGACCGTCTGGTACCGGTAGTTCATCACCGAGGCGTAGTTCGGCTTGAAGTTGGCCGAGTCCTCGCCACCGTGTTGCAGATCGAGCGCGTGGCCGAGCTCGTGCACGAAGGTGCCGGCCTGGATACGGCTCGAAACGGCTGGGCTTCTGGGGGGCCAGGCGCCGAGGGTCACCATGAAGTCGGTGCCGTGCGGCCCGTAGCAGCAATGGCCGCTTGTGGTGCTGCCGGCGTGGAACCGTTTGCCCCACAGGCTGTAGTGGAAGAAGCCCTCGCGCCAGGCGGGGAAGTGCGCCTCGCGCTGGACGCAGAACTGTGGGGAGCTCGCGCCGGACGCGCAGGCCTGCAGGTCCCGTCGGCCCAGGTCACCCGCGAGCGGCTGCTCCCGTTCCGCGGAAGAGACCTTGATCGCGCCGTTCATGATGTCGATCATCAACTGGACCCCGCTGCTGGGACGCCACCCGTACGGGCAGCTCGCGGGGGCCTGAATCGGGGCGCGGGTGAAGGTGTCTTTGGTCTCGTTGAGCGCAGTCAGGAGGGGCCGGTCGGAAGGCGCGGGCGGCTCACCGGGCTGGGACTTCTCGGCGAGCCAGTCGAGGTCCACCGCCACGGTCCGGCGGCACGGGTCGGCACCGTGGTCGGGCAGCCAGGTGTCGAAGGTGCCGTCACCCTTGGGGATGCCGTGCAGCTCCACTCGGTCGGTGAGCCCGTCTTGATCAGTGTCCACGGCCGCGTCGGCCGGCGCCGTCAACGGCCAGGTGGCGCCAGTTGTGAAGACGGTGTCGGTGTCGTTGTGGAATGTCATCAGCGGAGGATCAAAGGAGATCGGTCGATCGATGTAGGTTTCGTTGGTGTCCAGGTCGACGATCCGCAGCCCGGCCAGTTCCCAGTCGTCGTTCGGGCTGGGGAATCCGTCGGGAACGTGCTCGACGCGCACGCCGATGCGTAGCAGTGGGTACGGCGCGCAGGGGGACAGCCGGGCGTTCCAGGTCAGGGTGTCGTATGGGCGGTCTCCGGTCCCGCCGCGGTGGGTGCGGACACCGTTCGGCAGATCGTCGTGTTCGTCGCCGTTGGAGTCGACGTAGGTATATGGGTCGAGGTCGTCGTCGCCGTCGGCGTTGTCGAAGATGAGCTTCTGTCCGCCGAGCGTGATCTCCACTCCGGTGTCGTCGCGGATGCCGTCGGCGCCGGTGGTCAGCATCACCCGGACCCGGCAGGCGACGCCGTCATCGCGCCCGGTGGTGTTCCAAACCGCGCCGGTGTTCGCCTTGAACCGGTAGATCGGGCCGGTGGCGGGTGGCCGGTCGTAGAGTACGCGGCCTGGATCATCCGGTCCGGCGTTGTCGGCGACATCGCTGATCGTAAGACCTTGCATGGTCCAGTTGTCCGCAGCAACTGAGCCGCCGGAGGTGCTGCGGTGCTGGATCTCGAAGCCGCGGACCAGCGCTGAATCCGGGACGCAGGGCGTGGCGCGGGCGAACCAGACGAAGGTGGTGTCACGGCGGTCGCCGGTGCCGCCGGTGTGGAACGGCTGTCCGGTGTCCTCGAAGAGGAACGACTGCCCGTCGTACAAAGTTTCGCCGCCGAGTCGCACGTAGATCTCCGACTCGTCTCGAATGCCATCGGAGCCGGTCGTCACAACCATCCTGATCCGGCAAATCACATGATCATCGGCTTGGGCCGGTGCGGTGGTGAGAAACGGGACCAGCATCGCGACAAGCAGCGCGACGGTCGCCGCGGCGATGCTCGGACGCGCTCTGAGCCTGGTCGCCTGCGGCGGGCACGGATCTACGGATGGCACCATCTGCTGCTCCTTCGCAAGTCAGACCGCCCACCCGGGCCGAGGGGCGTGTTCGCACCTCACAGGATCGACGGGGTAACGCTGGGTATCCATGAGGTATCCCGACCGCCGTCCGGTCGGAGACCCGCGCAGATTTGGGCGGAAAACCCGAGTCCGCCGAGCCGACGGCGCGGCTAGCCTGGCGGCACGGCCTGTCAAGATCGGCGGAGGGTCCCCGGTGCGGATCGTGATCGTCGAGGACAACGGATTGTTCCTCGACACCCTGAGCGAGGCCCTCCAAGGGCGGGGCGTAGAGGTGGTCGGCCAGGCTCAGGATCTGGGCGGCGCACTGGCGGCGGTCGACCGGACAGTGCCGGATGTGGTGCTGGCCGACATCCGACTGCCGCCCGGATACTCCGACGAGGGCCTGCAGATCGCCTCTGCGGTGCGGCAACGCTACCCGGCCGTCGGAATTCTGCTGCTGGCCCAGGACGGCACCCCGGCCATTGCCGAACGGCTGCTGTCGCTGGAGGAACAGTCACGCGCTGTCGGCTATCTCATGAAGGAGCGTGCCGGCCGGCTGTCCTACCTCATCGAGGCGGCCACCCGGGTCGCCGCCGGCGAGGTGGTGATCGACCCCTGGCTCATCGATCAGCTCCTCTCACGAAAGCGTGGACGCGACCCCCTTGACCGGCTGACCCCGCAGGAGCGCCGCGTCCTGGAGCGAGTTGCCGAGGGCCGGTCCAACCTCGGCATCGCCCAGGCGCTGAACTTGACGGTCGGCGCCGTCGAACGCCATCTGTCGTCGATCACCGACAAACTCGGACTACCGTCGCTGACCGAGCTGGAGCGCCCGCAGTTCAACGTCCGCGTCCTTGCGGTCCTCGCGTTTCTCCGGCACGACGCAGGCCCGCCCGGACGATGACCGAAGCACCCGCAGCGGCTGTTACACACTGATGCGGGGGGTGAGCCGCGTGAGACGCCGTACAGGACGTTTGGGTTTCCGCATCGACGCGTCACGCTCGTGGATGACGCCGGTTGTCGTGGCGCTCGCCGTCGCCGGTGTGGCGTTGTCGTGGCCCGGTTCCACCAAACCGTGGTGGGTCACCGCGCCGCTGTCGACATGGGGTCTGCTGGTGGCGCTGCTGGGTGCAACCATGACCCGGGACGCACCGGCGCGCACCCGTGGTCGGCTCGTCATGCTCGTCGGGCTCACCTACTACGTCAGTGTGCTGGCTCCGTTGCACGTACCGATGCTGTTTCCGCTGGTGTTCGCGACCTCCTACGTCTGGGTCGCCCTCCTCGGCCACCTCGCGTTGGTGTGGGCGCGTCCGTTCCTCGGCCACCGCACCGCCTGGGCACTGATCGTCACCGCATACCTGGGAGCGATCGGCACCCAGATCGGGCGTCTGGTTCTCGACGGCGACCTCGTCCCGCGCCGACCGTGGTGGGACGAGCGGGCCGATCGCTCCGGCACCAGTGCCGAGGCGCTGGGCACCGCCACCCTCGCCATCATGATCGCCGCGATGTTCGCCATCGTGCTGATCCGGTGGCTGCAATCCCGCCAGGCCCACCGCAGCGTCACCCTGCCGACGTGGGCGTTCGTCGTCGTGGCCGCCGTCTGCGGGTTCGTGGTCACCGTGTCGTCATGGAGCCCGCTGCCGCGCGAAGCCCGGCTCGCGCTGACCGCGGCGACACTCAACCTCGTCCAGCTCGGATTGCTGGCGATCCCTGTGCTCCGGCAGCGCCTGGGCTGGCAGATGATGCGCCGGCTGCTGCCCGCCCCCGATCCGAACCTTCCGGCCTCGCCAGGCGGAGTCGGTGATGCACCGGCAGCCGCCGGAATGTTTGGCCTGGAAACGGCACTGCGTTACGCGCTGCACGACCCCGGACTCCGGCTATATCCCACCGACGGGCCGGGTATCCCACCGCCCCAGGTCGGGCGGGTCGACTGGCCGATTCGCTGGCAAGGCCGCACAGTCGCGGTGCTGCGCTGCGACGAGGTCTGGCGCCGGTCCACAGTCGAGATCGAGGCGATCCTCGCCATGGTCGGCGCGGCGTTCGAGGCACTACGGCTGCAGACGCTCGCGTTGCAGCAGGCCGAGGAGATCGCATCCTCCCGGCAACGGCTGGTGACCACCGCCCTCGGCGAACGGCGCCGGATCGAACAAGACCTCCACGACGGGGCACAGCAGATGCTCTTCTCCGTCCTGACCCTCATCGACGACGCCGAGCACCACCTGTTAGAGCAACACGACACCGATGCCGCCGGCGCCAGCCTGCGACGCGCCCACGACCGGCTCTCCGCCGCAATCGCCGAGTTGCGCCGACTCACCCGCGGCCTGTACCCCGCGACGCTCGCCAACAACGGGCTGGCAGCCGCCCTCGAGGAACTGCGCGATACCAGCCCGTTACCGATGACTCTGAACGTCGCCGACCACGAATGGGACCCGGCAGTGGAGGCGACCGTGTACTTCACAGTGGCGGAGTGCCTAACCAACGCCGTCAAGCATTCCCGGGCAACGGCCGTCGCGGTCTGTGTCCGCGAAGGGAACGGCCAGGCTTACGTCCAGATACGCGACAACGGGACCGGAGGGGCCCGAGTCGAACCGGCCGGCGGACTCCAGCACCTCCAAGACCGAGTCGCTGGGCTTGGCGGAACCTTCACAGCTGCGGACGGGCCAAACGGCGGCAGCACCGTAACCGCCAGCCTGCCCCTGCACAGACCCGAAATCCGACCGAACGTATTCGCGCACTTCAAGGAGCGAACGTCTTAAGGCCGAGTCGCCGCGCGTCGGTTTGTGGTTCGGCCCGCGTGCGCTCGAGCGGGCGCCTTGGCCGGCCCGTCGGCGCCGTGGTGTTATCGTCCCCGGCGGCCGCCCGTTGCGTCGCCGCTCGCCGGTCTGCGGCACGGCGTCGGACTGGTCTGCGGCCGCGCCAGCGTCCGTACCGAAACTCAGGCCAGCCACCGACGCCGGTCCGCGCTCCGGTGCCGGCTCGTTGGGTTCGTCCAGCCATGGTTGCCGCCCCCGGTCGACCGGCCGGGGTAGCCGCAGCACCTCCGGTGAGCCGGTCTCGCGAACCCAGATCTCTTCCGCGTCCGCAACGCGGTCGGCGCGGACCACTGGATTGACCGTAAACGCGAAGCCGTAGTGGCTGTCAGGTTCGCCGAATCCGTAGGGGTCGACGACCCGCTCGGTGTAGGTCACGTCTTCGACCACACCGGTAGCCGCGTCCCGTGCACCGAAGGGGTCGAAACCCACCAGGCGGACGTAGTCGCCGACCTGGACGGCCGCGGCGTGCACGTAGAGCCGGTCAGCGGACGGATGCTCCATGGCCCGCGCGAACGCTTGCGCGGCATGTCGTGTCTGCTCAGCGGAGCCGTACCACCAGGCGTCGAGAAAGCGCTGGTACAGCTGCCCAACCTCGTCGGCTATCTGCTCGGTGCTGCGCGTGTCTGCCTCACGCAGCGCTCGTCTGGCTGCGGCCTGGTCTGGTCCTGGAGGAGGAACTCGCCGTCCGCGACGAGCGCCGTTTCCGCGCCGGGCTGCGGCTATCCAAGCTGCCGCACCACAAAACCCTGGACGAGTACGACTTCGCCTTCCAACCCGACCTGGACCCACGCAAGGTCCGCGACCTAGCCACCCTCGCCTTCGTGCAGGCCAAGGCCAACCTCGCCCTGCTCGGCCCACCCGGCGTCGGCAAGACCCACATCGCCGTGTCGTTGGCGGTCGCAGCCTGCCGGGCCGGGTTCACCGTCTACTTCACCACCCTGGACGACATGGTCCGTCAGCTGTCCGCGGCCGACGCGATCGGCCGCCTGACCCGCAAGCTGCACACCTACCTACGGCCCAGCGTTCTCGTGATTGATGAGGTGGGCTACCAGCCCCTGGAACGCGCCGAGGCGAACCTGGTCTTCCAGGTGATCTCGAAACGATACGAGAAAGGCTCAACGCTATTAACGTCGAACAAGAGCTTCGGTGAGTGGGGACAGGTCTTCGGCGACGAGGTCCTGGCCACCGCGATCCTCGACCGGCTCCTGCACCACTGCGACGTCATCGCGATCAACGGCCCCAGCTACCGGCTCAAGAACCGCCTCACCGCCATCGACGGCAACGCCAGCACCGCCGGCGCCAACGTCGCATGACCCGACCTGCCCGGAAGCCGCAGACAACCGGCGCCACCTGGAGCCGCTACGCCATCGGCGACCACCGCCGGTAACTCACCCCGAAGGGTCGAGGTCGAATACGGTCGCGCCCGTCCTCCAAGTCCTCGACCATGAGATGGTGCCTCGGATAGAGATCCGCCCGCTGACCGCAGCCGATCCCGTCCCGATCGCGCAGGCGTTCAGTGCGCTCGGTTGGCCAGGAAAGACTGTCGACCAGTACCGGCGTTACCTCGATGACCAGACCGCCAAGACACGCGCCGTGCTCGTCTCATTGTTCGAAGGACGCTTCGCCGGCTACCTGACCGTGCGCTGGAGCAGCGACTACACACCGTTCCGCGCTGCCGGCATCCCCGAGGTCGTGGACCTGAACGTGCTTCCACAGTTCCGCCGCAGACGGATCGCTTCGACGCTCATGGACGCAGCCGAGGACCTCACCGTCTCCAGGAGCGACACCGCAGGAATCGGCGTCGGCCTCAATGCCGACTACGCAGCCGCCCACCTCATGTACCTACGCCGCGGCTACCTACCAGACGGGCGCGGCGTGGCTTATCGCGGGATCACCGTCCAGCCCGGCGCCCCAGTGAAAGTGGATGACGATCTCGCACTCATGATGACCCGCCGACTTCGGTAGCGACAGCGACCGCTAGCCGGTCACTGGTACCAGACCGGTGTCGGCCTCACACAACGTCATCACCGCCGCCAGCCAGGTGAAGCCCCCGTACGCAGCCCTGCGCACGTTTATCCGTACGCGCCTGTGCACTTCAACCCGTACGCCGACACGACCGGAGTCGGTGACGCCGACGTTCGGTGACTACATCCGGTGGTGTCCGCCGCGGTCAGCGACGGCACCCGCCGGGTGTATGGCAGCTACTGGACCCGGATCGCACAGCAGTGGGGCGGGCGGCGGTTGGACGAGCCGACCCCGTCGCAGATCGAACGGCTCGCCGAGCAGGTCAAGCGAGGTGTGGTCGTGCGGCGCAACGGCCGTGGTGGCCGCAGCGCCGCCGAGCATCTGATCGCTGCGCTGCGCTGCCTCTACAACCACGCGGTCAAGGACGGACACGTGGCCGAGGCGGACAACCCGGCCCGGAAGGTGGCCAAGCCGCGGCGGCTGCCCAGCACCCGCCAGGCCGTGGCCGATACCCGGCTTGCGGAGATCAACGCGGTCGCGGCTGGCACCGGCGACGATCCGGTGCTGGACAGCCTGCTGTTGCGGCTGCACACCGAGACGGCCTGCCGTCTCGGCGGCGCGCTCGCGCTGCGGCCGGCCGACCTTGACCCGCAGCAGTGCCTGATCATGTTGCGGGAAAAAGGCGGCACCGTCCGCTGGCAGCCCGTTTCGCCGACGTTGATGGCGCACCTCATCGGACACGCCGAACAACGGCATGCGCCACCGGGGGAGCAGCTGCTGCGCTACCGCAGCGGACGGCCGATAACCTACCGCCGCTACGACCACCTATGGGCCCGCCTGGGACGGCATCTGCCCTGGGTGGCAGCTCAACAGATCAGCACCCACTGGCTACGGCACACCACGCTCACCTGGGTCGAACGCAGTTTCGGCTACGCCGTCGCCCGCGCCTACGCCGGTCACAACGACAGCGGCACCGACGCCGGGACCACCACCACCTACGTCCGGGCCACGATTCAGGAGGTCGCCGCCGCCCTGACGGCCCTGTCCGGCGAACCACATCCCCTCGCCGATGAGCAGGCGACACGTTGCTGAACCAGCGCCCCAGCCACCGTGCGGCTGGGGCGCTTCGCACACCAGATCGCGGTGCTCCCCAGGCCCAGGCCGCTAAGGCGGGGACTCCGCCGCTGCTGCGCGGACGGATCGGCCCGCAAGCCGCCGCGCACCCGTGATCAGCTCCCGTCTGCAGCCCTTGACCCCCAGTAGTCCGGTGGTCCAGCGGGCATGCTCACGCACGTTTGCCCAGGTCGCGACGATTATGAATCGGCCGAGTAAAGGAGTCAGCGACGTGGCCTGCGATTGAACCCCATTCGGCGTATGCCCTGGGGTCCCAGGCACCAGGCTTTGGCCAGCACCACCCCTGCAGCCTCTCGGCAGTGCTCCCATCTGGGACGAGGGACACCTCGCAGTTGCCTTCAGAGCATCGCGGCACGCGAGTAGATCAGCGGTGATGGCGCCAAGCGGCAGGTGCGAACCGGCCTCCACCCGCAGCCCTCACACATAGGGACGGCGCGCGGACCGCCGAGAGCGCCGTAGCAGTCGACAAACAGGAGCGCCAGGCTCAGGCTTCCAGCAGGAACGGCTCGTCGACCCGGCCGCATCGCGACATCCTCGCCGTCCGTCGCGACCGTCCCCGCAAACAGCCGGCTTAGGCCGCGTCTCAAGTGGGTTGAGTAGGCCGGTTTGGTCGATTCGGCGGTAGCACAGAACCGCCCCTCCGAAACTCAAAAGCGTTACTTCGAAGATGGTTGATCTCTACTGTGAGCGTGTTGATTAACGGCGCTAATCAAGTGCAGTCCCTGCTGCCACGTCCACAACTGGACGCGGCGGAGGCATACGTAGCACAGAGCGCCGAGGACATGTCAGGCGTTTGGCCCTCGGTGCAGTTCCGCTACCTCACGCGCACGAAGGCAGGCGGTCGACAGCGCCGCAAGGGCTCGGACGGCATCATCGGCAGGCTCTTCATCCGCAGACTCGTCCGGCTCGTCATCTGTGCGTGCGTGTCTGAGCCGCGCGAAGGCTCTGAACAGTCCGGTTTCGCCGTCGTCGATGTGTTTGGCGAGGTCAAGCCATTTGGCCTCCTTCAGCGTCGCTGCGTGCGCCGCAGCAAGGATCAGCTCGCGCACCGCGTCACGGGCCGCCTCCTCGATCGCGAGCGCCGCCTTCAGCAGAGTATTGATTTCCAACTGGTCCGGGGTTGGGGCGTTGTCACGATTGAAGCCGCGCCAGTACGTCCATGGAGGGTTTTCTGGATCGAGCCTGCCCAGAGCGCGGTAGATAGGTTCGTAGCTGGCCATCGGCCGGTCGGGGTTCCGGAAGCTGCCGCGGTGGTTCCACAGGCGCAGGATTTCGTCGGCGCACTCACGTTGGAGCCGGTCGCGATCTGAATTATCGGCGCCCTCGGCGCGGTAGATCAGGTCGGCGATGTAGTGGGCCATCCATCGACCGAGCGTGTCGTGTGGTTCCAGGCAGTCGGCGAGTTCGCGGCCGAGCGCGACGATGTTGTCATAGCTCGATGAACCCGAGTTGTTCGTCGAAGACGAGTATCTTGAAATGGGGATCGGCGTTTTGCGTTCCTGGTTCATCTGGCTCCAGCCTGTTTTCCTTGGCGTCGCGCTTACGCCGTCTGAGGGTGACCTTGAAGATCACGCTCATGGTTGTCACGTTCGTTAGGCGGCGTAGATCGTCCAGGCTCATGCTGAGCCGTTTGCCTTGACTTCCGCTGCTACGACCTGAAACGTCGCTCATGTCGGACCACACGCTTGAGATCAGTGCGGTTTCGCCGTCGCGTGACCACACCCGCTGGTCAGGATCGCCGACGATGTCGAGCCACTGTGTTGCTTGAGCCGACGGCCGTGGACCGGGAAACTGAACGCCACTGGCGTACGGGTCGCGTTCGTCCAGGGTGCTCGTCAAATCGTGGTCCTCGACCCATCCGATGAGCCGGTATCCGTCGACGTCCAGGTCGTCGTCTTCGTCGTCCGCGGTCGGCACCTTGAAGCTCCAGCTGCGGGCAGATGTCTGCCATGCGGCCATTAGGTGTGCAGCACGATCGGGTGCGACCAACGCCGTTTCGATGGTGACGGTCTCCTTCGCGCCACTATGCTCCTGTGTGGACCACTCCCAAACCGTGATTGCGTCAGGGGCGACGTCGAATACCCGGCTCAGTAGGTCCTCTCGACGCACTTCGTCGGTCCAAGTGCCATCGCGGTAGTCGGCGTCGAGCAGTGTGACCTGGTCGGCGGGTACTGTGTCGCGTCGATCGGCAAGCCACCGGCCGTCGGGGCGAGTGGGTCGGAAGCCTTGTAGCCACCTCGTGAAGTCTTCGTGTTCGTCGAAGCCGTTCGTGTCCATTTGGACGGGCATCGTGTCGACCAGTTGCCCGGCAACGGTCATGAGCGCGTGAAAGCTGAGGTAGAAGTCGAGATCGTGGACGGCCGGCATCTCGCTCTTGTAGTAAGAGGTGCGTTCGTCCTGGAGGATCCGGCGGGTGCGGCGTTGATCCTCGACGCGCCCGTCGGACAGTTGTAGCGCCCAGGAGGTCGTGATCACCTCACTGACCAGGCGGCTGAGCTCATCCAGTGGCGGACCGAAGCGCTCGGCCAGTGGCTCGATCCAGTGGTCTTTGAAGTCGAAGTAGAACCAGTACTCGTCGTCGTGGCGTTTGCCGGTGCGTTGGCTCCATGATGGCCGGACCGCACGGCCGCTCACCTGGCCGATTGGTTGGTTGAGCCGGGCCAGGCGGTCGCGTTCGCTGTCATCGAGGCGTACCACGTTGTTGCGGTCAAGGATGGCCAGCACGCGACGCGCTGCCTCGCGAAGCAGCACATGGGTGTCGACGCCGAGGGCGGCCTGTCGGAGGACAGTCTCGAAGGGCTTGAGTTCCGCCGGCGCATCCAGACTGGCGCGTTCGATCGCCATGAGGAGCCACAGCAGGGCATGTTTCTCGTAGAACAACATGCGGGCGTCAGTGAATGGACCGGCCGATGCTGCCGTTGCCAGTTCGGCGAGTGCCTGGAGTTCGGTGGTGGCGCCGAGTCGGCAAAGCATGTGAACCGCGTGCGCGGCGCGCCAGCGGACCGATTCGTCAGGGTCGGCCAACGCCGACCAGATGTAGCCGGCGATGCAGCGACTCAGGTCGATCGGTGGAATGAGGGTGCTGTCCCACGGTCCATCTGCGGTGTCTGCGTTGTTCAGGTAGTCCAGCTCCGCTATCGCTTGGTCGAAGGCATCTCGCGCGTGCTCGGCCGACAACCGTGGAGCGAGACTGTAGACGAGACTGAAGCAGTCTTCGCTCTTGAGCAGGTCGCTTCGTGCGCCCCACTCGGCCAGCGCCAGGTCGTAGAGCACGTCGGGCTGCTGCCCAGTTGCTCGGGACAGCAGATCCAAAGGCAACGGCTCGTACCTGTGGGCGCCGGCTATCTTGTGGCAAAAGCGCCGGACCGCGTACCTAGCAAGGTCACGAGCTGCGTCGACGGCGGCACGGGGTAGGCCCTCGGTGGTGGTGAGCCGTTCCAGCACCGACCGGTAGATGTAGGTGTCGACGTGATGATTGTTTCGGAGGTTGTCTATCGCCCTGTGTAGCCGGCGGCTCGGCGTGGCGAGCACGGCGTCGATAAAGTCATCGAGGCGAAGGGTGCGGGACCGCTCTTCGCACATGCGGCGTGCCGTTTCCAGGTCGCTGGGATTGCTGAGGTCGAGCGTTCTCAACGCGCCAAGCTCGACCTCGCGGCGGGCCTCAATTTCGGGTTTACGCGTTAGCCACGATGAGGTGTAGCTGTGGCGGGATGCGTGTCTGTTCGGGTCGTAGAGGCGGCGCTGGTAACGATCTTGGGCGTAGCTCGTGTTGCTGAGGTCGACTGAGGCACGATGGGCCAACGCGACGACCTGTTCGAAGTACTCGATGGTGTGCCAGGTGACGCGGTCGTAGATACTCACGACCTCGAACAGCCGTGCCGGCTCGACGTCTCCTCCACGCAACGCCTGCTCCAGGACAACACGCACGTCGAAGGTCTCGGCCAAGGGCAGCAGCGCCACCCCACCCAGCGGCACGTCCGCCACCAGGCGAGCGTCGGGCTCCAGCAGTGCTTGCAGCACGCGAGAGCCCGCTCCGAACCGGCGGCTGCGCCATCGAGCAGCCAACGCGAGAGCGCTCGACCTAGTGAACTTGGCAACGGTCTGGATGCACTGCGGGTGGAACGCTGCGTCGCCGAGGTACTCGGCGAGCGCTTCGAAGGTTCTGGCAGTCAGATAGGCACGTTTGGCATCTTCGCCCGCGTTCGAAGCCTGCTGGGCCAAGGCGTTGATCGCCTCCCAACGCGGCATGACATCGTCGCCGATCTTGTCGGCGGTGTCGATCGCACGGCCGAAGAAGGCGCGTGCCTCGTCGAGGCTGGCTGGGCGAATCGCTTGAGCCAGCTCGGTGAAGGCGGAGATCTTCTCGCTGGCCTGACTACGAGCCTGCGAGATCGCCTCATCAAGCCGTGCCGCGACGGCGAAGGTGACCTCGTCCATGTGTTCAGCTTGGGCGGTGCGGCGGACGACGTCGATCAGCGTTTCCCAGGAGACGAACTGTTCGACCCGCCGCAGCCAGTCGTTGAACCTCGCCGTTAGGCCAGCGCCACACCCTCGGCTGAGGATTTGCGCGGACAGCCACGCTGTCAGACGCAGCATGGCAAACGGCGTCTGGTAGTCGGTGACACTCTGTGCGTAGGCCTTCTCAGCGGCCCGATCGAGCTCCGCCTCCACGTCGTCATCGCCGCATGCGACTCGAGCCCAGATCCGCGCCCAGGGAACAATCGGGGTGATGTTCCGCTGGAAGTCGAACAGCTCGCGGGAATCCTGATGCCGGGACTTGTCCATCTCCTTCAGCAGTTCGGCATGGGCGAGGTCACGGTCGATGAAGTCTCGCCCCTCCCAGTAGGCCTTGAGCGCGTATGCCTTCAGCAGGACATCAGGTTGGCTACCAAAACGGTCGCCCAAGCCGTGCGGTAGGGACGCAGGCAAGTAGACCTTCAAGATCCGCAGAAGAGCCCTCGACTCGCTCAGCCGGTGCTTCGCTGCCGCGGTAACGGCGGCGATCGCCGCGTATAGCGCGTCGTGCTCGTGCCCGTATTCCCGTTGGCCGCCCGATACGTCGATCGCCTTGCGGCGCCGTCGGAGGGTGGTTAGCACCGTGCCAGCAGCCTCGCGCCCAAGCGTGAGATCGGACCGGCTGGCGTGGTAGAGCACAGCCATCTGGATGAAGGCGTTGTCGGCTGCTTCGACGACGAGTCTGTTGAGCTGCTCGATGCGATCCATCTCGATCAGGCGGGCGGCGACGATGAGGCCAGCTCGATACGCCACGGTTGCTGGGGTCCACCCCTTGAGGTAAGACACCGCAGCCTCAGGACCGTCGGTGTTGACCAGACCCAATGCAACCTGCGCAACATCCTCGTCTCGAAGGCGATGATTCTCTTTAGCCTCGGCGGGCAACCGGGACCAGCCCACCATCCAATCCACAGCGCTACGCAACCGGCTGCGCGCCAGATCAAGCTCCTCGGGCACGAACGAGAGCATGCAACCCTCGTAGCCAAGGCCCGACCCGGGCCAGTCGCCACTGAAGGCGCGGCGCGCGACGAGGTCATCGAGAGTCTGCCCGTCGAGCAGCTCGCCGGCGAGGTGCGTGTTCTCCTTGATCAGGGTGAGCCGGCGAGAGTGGCCCACCGAAAGCGAGCCTGCCTTCAGCGCCAACCGTGCCACCTCGGGCTTCATGTTGCGCTTCATCGCCGACTTCAAGGCGAACTGGATGCGCTGCTGCTCGATCTCCGCGCGTTCGAGGTCGTTCTGCGTCGGCAGTGCCGCGCCGTCGACGGCCAGCTGAACTAGCTCCGCGAACTGCTCGGCCTCCCACAGCAGTTGAGGAAGGGAGGCCGCGGCGTACGCGTAGCGGTCGGCCAGCGGCCGAAGCCTCTGCAGGAAGGAGGCCAATGCTTGACCAGTCGGCCTGTGATTTCTCCGGAACCACGTTTCGGTCGGCTCGTCGCGAAACTGCACGGATTCGCCATCGATGAGCAGCGGCCGACCAAGATCACTGACGAAGCTATGGACCACCTGTGCTGGCAGGCGACAAAGGTCTGCCATGACCTGCACCGGTACACGTGGGCGGAGCGCCGCCAGTGCCTCGCAGATCAGGTCGACCTCTTCTGTGCTTAGTACTCGGTCATACCGAACCCGCTCCACGGCCTGAGCAATCACGGCATCGAGAGCACCCGCGGCATCGGCAGCGGCTGAGGCAGCCAAGAGCCGAAGGCAGTCCTCAACGCGGTCTGCATCCTCGAGTGCTTGGGCCTGCACTCGCGGGTTGCCGAAGGTTCGGCGGTGAAACTCGGCGACGTCCGCGTCGGTTGCGTCGGCGAATTTCGCGTGTAGGTAGGCACCGGTCTCTGCCAGGGAAAAGCCGGTCAGCTCTACTCGCGCGACGCCCGGGGGTGGATCAAGCGTGCCCACGCGCTCGGTGCGGGCGAACATGACCAGCCGAACGTTGCCGGGCAGCCGTTTCTCCGCCAACAGATCCGGTACGAAAGATTCGCTGTTGTGGTCCCTCGCCGCCGTTACTGCGTTGTCGGCAGCGTCGACAGCGATGATCAGTAGGGCGCCCGGATTGGCGGCACCGAGTGCAGCTGCGCTCCTTTCTACCCGGTCCAGGAAGGCGGCAGTGTAGTCCGCCGCAGCAGCGGTCGAAGCGGGTATGAGCGGCTGACAGAGGCGGCGGCCCGCCAACTCGTTGACGATTTGCAACAACGCCTGTCGATGTTCGTGGCGTGGCTCACTCATACGGCGGTACCCACCCCCGCCGAAGCAGTCGTACGTGATGCACGCCGATCCCTCGGGCAGGTACTGCTCGAGCGACCCAGCAAGCACGGACTTACCGACCCCGCCGACGGCGTGCACGACCACAGCGCTGTCAGTGGCGATGATTTGGTCAGCGATGTCACGGAACTGGCGTCTGTCGAGGCGGTTCCCAACCGCCGTCAGGCGTGACGGTGCGGGCAGGAGCTGGTCCTCGGTCACCCCGAGCGACACCAGCACATCTGCGCGCCTGATCGTGCAATCGCCGCCCAACGAGGTTGCTCGCTGCGCGACGATCTCCTTCAACCGCAGCGGCGCATCACCTCGCATGCCCGGCAGGTAATCCGCAACACCCCGTTCGAAGTCTGAGCGAAGCGCCAGGAGCCCTCTCTCAGGACGCCCAAGGTCGAAGGCGCGCGCAAACTCCGAAGCCGCCGCGTCGTCAGCGAGGGCGAGGTATCGCCGTAGTAGCTTCATTTGATCGGCATGCCGCGGCGCCTGCCCCCGAGCCAGGTCCTCCAGCGTCTGGAGGACCTTCTCCCCAACCAGACGGTTCGACACAAACCGAAAGCTGATCTTGGAGGATATGGCCGGATCTGCTGTCTTGAGGGCATTGAACCGCTTGCCGAACTCGGCCAACGTCCTCCTCAGCCCCGACATAGTCCACGGTGTGGTCTCCCGGACTGTGGAGTGCTTTAGCTGCCGATAGATAACCGCGTCAGCCTCGGAAACCTCCTCCGAGCCGTAGTACTCCGCGATGTCCACAACCTGCTCGCCGGCCACGACCCGGCTACCAACCGGGAACTCCCGCGCCGATACGCCCTCGATCGACACCGCAACAAGCGACGCCGCCGGCGCGAGAAGACCCAGGCACTGGCGCGCCGCCCAGTAGTAATGGAACTGGTCGCCGTCGCGGCTGGCTCTGAGCAGGTCTGTTTCAGCCATATCCGAAACAGACTAGCCGCAACGACCGACATGACCCTCCACTCAGCAACGACTCCGTGTCAGGCCTCGCGGCTTGCCGCTCGGAACAGCACAGAACCCAACTGCTCGCGACACGGCGGAGGCGGGTTCAGAGGCGGCAGCTTGTTGATGATTAGGTGACCACTTCGGGCGGGCAGTCTGGCCGGTCTTTGAGCAGGGGTTGCCCGGCCGTCGGGGTCGCCGCCCAGGAGTGCTTCGGCGATCGCGAGTCGGACACCGAGCATCGTCGTATCCTGGGCGAACAGCGACTCCATCCAGTCGTTGGCTTGCGCGTCGCGGCTCTGTATCTCGATGATCATCGAGGCGATCCGTCTTGGTGTCGTTGTTGGCGATGATTCCTGGGGCGAATCCGGACACCAGCGACTCGCAGACCCTTCGGCCTGCAGGCGGGTGGCCATGAGCGTGCCGCAAAGTTGTGCGATGTTGTTGACGGCTGCGTGGGTCTTGGGGTCGGCTGCGCTCGCGGATCCCTGGGGATGAGTCGGCGGTGCTGGCTCGCTGGGCAGTGAAGAGCTCTCGGACCTCAGAGCGTGCCGGGTTCGGCAGTTAGAACCGGGGCAACACCCCTGGCTGCCACTCGAGGGACCTGATTGCAAAGGAGGCAAGTGCCTTCGGCCAGCCGCAACAAGGAGGTACCGTACGGGACACAGCGAAGCACGTCGACGTCGCCACCAGCGGCATCGAGACGGAACTCCTCTACGATCGGTGGTACGCATCTACCTAGACGTCGAGCGGCGGCGGGTGGGAGGGTGAAGGGGCGCCGGAAATGTGGTGCCCGCCGGTCCGGCGGTCGGGTACGGTCCGCGGCATGCCGCCACCCCGGGAGCGTCCTACCTCGTTTCATGTGGACGCTTCCTCCCGGTCGCAGCAAGCCGGACCCAGGGCCGTTGCACCGGGTGAAAACTCGTCGACGAGTACCCGCTCCGGCGGTCCGTTGTCGACCCGACGCCACCGCAGCCCGCGCATGTCGGCGAACTCCACTGTCACGGCCAGATTCCGCCGGATTCGCTCATCCCTCAGCATGGCCCCGACCAGGCCCGGCAGCCTCTCGTCGATGTTGAGGGCCTCGCCACCGCCGAGCACGGTGGTCCCGTCCACAATTCGGAACTCGGCTTGTCCCGCAGGGCCGGTAACTTCCAGCCGGACATCGGTCACGGGCTCGACGCCGTAGTTCCGTACCGCCACATTCACCCGCCGCAACTCTGGATTCGTGTCGTCCATCGTGACCTGGCCGAGCAGGACGGTGCGTGCCTGTGCCATCTCCGCGTCGCGTCGCTCCGCGGTAGCCCGGTCCCGATCTTGGCGAGCTAGCTCTCGGTCGACGGCAGCGTCCGCGCGGTCGCTGGCCGCCTCACGGTCGGCCTTGCGGCTCCGGCGGATTTCGAAGACGAGCAGCGCGCCCGTTACCGTGGCTGCGATGACGCCGACCAACACACCGGCCCAGGCGGCGTACGCCTGCAAGATATCGGCCCAGTGTGGGGTGTCTGTGGCCGGCGCAGGTACTAGGGTGAGCGAGGGCAGCACGGAGGTACGGTACAGGTGCCGTACGACACTACCGTGCGTTCGACACAACACGATTCCCGGCCTTGGTTTCGTTGTGCGAAGCCGCTACCAGTCTCGCCGGTCGGTGGCGCGGTCGTGTTCGATTTCCCATTTGATGCTTGCCTCTGCTGCCCTTGTCAGCGAGTGGTAGAAACTTTGTTCGATCGATCCGGTCGGCAGCTTGTTGGCGATCTCGGCGGATTTGTCGCGTTGTTCGATGTCTTCTTGGTACGGTTCGCCGATGCTGCCCGAGCGGCTACCGGTTGTTACCGCTGCGTGGAGACCGTTGCCGATGGCGCGTATAGAGTCTTGGCCGTGCCTTTCGGCGATGTGCAGTGCTCGTGCTACGAAAGGCACGTTGTCCCATACCAGGTGCCTGGGCGCTTCACGAAGGATCGCGCCGACGACTCTGATGTGTTGCGGGGTGTCGGCAAGTAGTGTTTCGTCGAGGATCTGGATCGCTTGGGCATCGTAATCCTGAGCGACTGCGTGGAAGATTTCCGGCCCGTCGGAACGACGGCTAGGGGCTTCGCCATCGACGATCCAGTCGCGAATCGTGCGAAGAATCTCTGGGAATCGATCATTCGCTCTGACGTGCAGGGAGGGCTCCCAGTGATGCGGTAATGGTCGGTACTTAGCGTAGGGTAGTTCGTCGCCGATCTCTGCTCGATCGAGCAACAGCCTGACCACCGTGTCTGGCTCGGTCCGGGAAAGGTGGGAAAGGAAATCGAGTATGTGGTAGTCGTCGATTGACGGGCAGTGGCGGAGTTGGTCGAGAAAGTCGCTGGCTTGGGCATCGGAGAGTTCGTCCCAGCGTAGGCGGCCGTGGGAGCCGAAGGCTCCCAGGAGCTCGGCGGCGATTTGCGTATCGTCGACGAAGCGGATCGTGGCGGCCAGCTCGAGGGCGAGCGGTCGTTGGCCGCTGCTCAGCGGCTGAACGGCTTGGGCAGCGATCTGGCGAATGGTCGGGTCATCGTGGGTGGCAAGTGATCGAAGGAGGTTGGCCTCGTTGTCGAGCAGGTCGCTGCGGTCGCCGCGGCCCCACGCGAAGGCGTGGGCGACGTGTCGAGCGACGACAGTCGAACCCGTGGCGATGAGTGCATCCGCCAGAGCGATGGTGTCGGCGGAATTGCTGTTGGCTAACCTGCTCAGGGCCGTGGGGACGAGCTCAAGAAGTACCGAGGTTGGGTCGTCGATAACACGGCGACAGATGACGGAGCCGAGCGAGGGCCGCGTCCGGATCAAGGTCCAGACGAAGGGGGCGGGGTTGCCTGCCCTGCCACCACCGGCTTTGAAGGCGCGTCGTTCGGTGGTCAGGCGCCGCTCCAGCCGGTTGCACAGTTCCTCGTCGGCCCACAGGTTCGTTGCTTTGGAGGCTACGTGGTCGAAGAAGGCTTGCCGGTCGGGCGCATCATCGAGTGAGCCTCGCTTGCGGCCCAGGATGCGGCCCCAGCCGTCGTGGAGGGCGAGCGCGAAGTCGTGTTCGAGCGAGGCAGGGAATCGCTCAAGGGCCCGCGCGGCAGGATCCTTGGTGACGCCAGAGCCCTGGGCGTGCGGGTGGAGGGCGTTGCGGATCGCCACGTTGACGACTGGGTCGAGCGATTCATCGGATCCTAGGTCACCCAGGCGTTGGATCTCTTCGCAAATGGTCGGCGTCCACTGTGACCACTCCGTGTCAGTGACCTGCCTGCCGAACAGGCCGCGTGGAAAATGCAGACCCCTGGCGATTGCCTCTATCGCGTTCACAGCACGACGTGGATCGGCCGACCGCACCTCGGACATGGCAAGGTCGATGACAGAGGCCCGTACGTCGGCGACCGCGTCGACGTTCAACGACCGCGAGCGCAGCAATAAACTGTGGTCCCTGGGGATGCGTTCCTCGAGCTCGCTTGCGAGCAGCACTTCTAGGACGTCGAACGGTGAGTGCGGCAGGTCGCCCACGTCCGGCGGTGCGAGCCAGCGCTTGGCCGCGTCGACCGCCGCCTCGTTGTAGAGGAGGGGTTTGCCAACTTCATATTCCGCGAGGGTGCACAGTACCCGGATTGGGTGCTCCGGGTACTGGTTCGTCGGTCGCTCATCACTGGAGGCCAACTGCCAGAGCAGGTCCAACGCTTCGGGCAGGAAGTCCGCGTTGTAAGCGGCGTTCTCGATCACCGCCGGCAGGCCGTGGACCACGTTCTCGTTTGTCGGGTAGAGGTACAGCAGGCTTTCAGGGTTCCCGTCTGCCGATGGGTTCTCGCTTGGGTTCTCGTGGGCCCATCGGGCCATCGCCAAGGCGCGCTGCGGCTGGAAGTAGGCCACCTTCCGGAGCATCTCCAGCAGGGCAAGCCGGGCGCTCGGCCCTGCGTCGCGGAACTGCTGCTCGAACCAGCGCCAGAGCGGCCCTACGAGTGAGGACGCGTTGTGCGTGCCCTGCCGGACCTGCCAGTCAACTCGGGCACCGTTCACGAACACGTGTAACAGAGGCTGGCCGCTGACCGTTTGCCACACTCGTTCGAGGTATCCCGTTGGCCGGCCCGATGCGGTATCTGCCATCGCCTCTGCGAGGACCACATCCCCGAGCAGGTCGGGGACCACCCGCAGCGACTGACCCCGGCGCAGAAGTATCCCGCCGTCCTCAAGGCTCCTGAGGTGATGCACGATTCGGTCGTACGGCTGGCCAGTCAGACCGGCCATGGCGGCGTGGAACTCGTCGTCACCGGTCCGAAACGGCTGCAAGATCGCTACCGCCTTCAGCACCTCGCGTCTCAACTCCGGGTCGCCGAAGGCCCGGTCGCCGGCCATCGCGTCGCGGAAAGCCGTCAAGATCTCGTCGCGCAGAGGACCGCTGCCTTCGAGCATGTTCGGATCAAGCTGACCTCGGCCGAACAGGTTGCCGGCCACCACGATCAGCAGCGGGCAGTCAATGCCGACGCCGGCCAATCGCTCGACAACCGCGGAGGAGGTCCCAGGCGGCAATGCCGTCCGTGCAAGCTCCGCTGCCTCCTGCCTATCCAAGTCGTTGAGCCGCCAATGGCGATCTCCGACGGGTGAAGGCCGACCTGCCGGAGGTCGGCGGACAGTTGCGCTTCGCCATACGGTCGCATGGCCAGCAGCACCTTGGCCTGAGGTCGGGTCCGCCTTATAGCCAGAAGTACCGCTGCCAGGTCGGGGCGGTCGTGAGCGTCGTCAACGATCACGACGAGGTGGTCGCCGGTGGGCAGTAGCTCGAAGTCGGCCGGACCCGGCGGCGTCTGAGGGGCGAGAAACCGGACGGTGGCATGCCTGTGCTGCTCGGCGAGTTCGGCGAAGGCGCGGAGAAGTCGGGTCTTGCCTAGGCCGCCGCGACCGAACAGCACACCAAGGTCGCCGGCGGATTCCGTCAGGCTCAGGAGGCTGGCCAGCTCGTCATCGCGACCGACGAGCTGGCCGTCGTAGCTGACGATGCCGCTGTAGGGCAGGAAGAAGTCCCTTGTGGTAAGCCATGGGCTGGGTTGGGCGACGCCGAGAAACGCTTCTCGCCACCCCCCGAAGTAGGTGTCCACGAGCTGAAGCGCATCGTCCAGCGGTAGCCGTCGAACCGTGCGGGAGATGTCGTCCGCGTCCCACAGCTTCCACCGAGGATGTTTCTTGATCTCGGCACGAGCAGATGGCGACGCGATCCGGGCGAGGAAGATGTAACAGCGCCTCACCGGTGTCGTCAGCGCCGCTACCGCATCCTTCACCTTCTGCGGGCCGAACTGACGTTCACGCTTGCACTGGATCCCAGTCGGCTTGCCGCGCGGATGGTTGACGACCACATCAAGGCCGTACTGCTTGTGGCCCTGCCCACCCACTCGATGCACAGCCGCGTCAGGATGCAACAGCCGGGCCAAATCAGCTGAAAAGCTTTCGAACTGCTCCGGCGGAAGGGACTGGAGAGGTAGCAATGTCAACCGCGGCCGAACAGGTCGAACCCCCTCGGTCGGTGTATCGGCGGTCGCAGCGACGTACCCTGCCTCCCGGATCAGGACATCGACATCGATCCCGAAGAGATCTGCCAACAGCCCGACCATCGCACGGCGCGGACGCGACGCTCCACGCTCCCACCCGCTAACCGCCTGCTGGCCAACACCCATCCGCTGCGCAAACTCAGCCTGGTCCCACCCGAGACGAACGCGTTCCCGGCGAATCCGCGCACCCAGCAGTTCCATCCTTGCGACCGTAGCAGCTTCACACGCAGTAACTCAGTATGGATCATGAGACCAATTTTCATCGTGGGCAGCGGTTCTCTTCGGTGTGCTAGAGGACCAGATCGCTTGGACGATCGCGGTGGCGCGCTGAGGCAGCCAGCTCCGCACCCGTACAAGGTGCCCGGCCGAGAAGCATCTCGCTGCTCGGCCAGGGGCCGGATCGGGATCGGTGCGACGCGGCACGTCTCGTTCCGGAACCGCATGCGACGCAGAGTTGATACGCCCCTCCGGGCGAAAGGGCCTCCCGCCCATGTCTCGTTGCGGGCCCGGATGGAACAACCTGCGTCACGCCGTTGGCCAGCATGCTGGCTCCGCCAGGGAACCAGATCCGAGCACCTGGGGACCTTGTTGGAACCACTGCGTCGTAGCCAGGCGGTGAACTCCGAGGAGCTTCCCGCGGCGGGCGTATGCGAGTCGGACTGCTCCGCCGTCGCCGCCAGATCCGACAGAAATCGCACCGCGACAGGTGACGAGGAAAGCCTCGCCGTACGCCTGAATGCCTTGACGACCTCGCGGAGTGTGCGGTCGGTACGGATCCGTTCCACCCGATGGCTGATCTCGTCGAACGTTATCACCGCTGGCAGGCTTCGCAGCTCCGTCCTGACCTGGCGCTCGGTCAGGTGGTCGCGCCGCCGGCGACGAGCACCGCTACCTCGAACTCGCCGAACAGCACGGCTGGCTAACGCTCGCTGCCTGCCGGGTAGGCGGCGGTAGCGTGACCCGTGACGACCACCCGGCCGCTCGATCCCGGCAGCGTGGCCGCGAGTTTGCCGAACGCTGACCCAGGTCTTCGGCGAGGTGCGCCTTGCGAGCCGTGGAACGGACACCTGCCCGCGGTGATGGCGTGAGCGAGTCACCACCGGATGGCCGCAGCGGCGAGCGTGAGGCCGCGGGCTGACCATCGTGTGCGAAGTGTCGTAGCCCGTCGCTACCGTGCCGCCTCGTGGCAGAAGAACGAGTCCGCCGGCTCTGGCGTCTCTACCGCCTGACGCTGTCACGGTATGACGAGATCCTCGCTGAGCAGGGCGGCGGCTGCGGAATCTGCGGCACGCTCACCGCCTCGTGCGATGGGAAGGCGTTTGCCGTCGACCACGACCACCGCTGTTGCCCCGAGCGGCAGCGATCCTGCGGCGAATGCGTCCGCGGTCTGCTGTGCGGCGGCTGCAACGGCCTGCTCGGTTTCTACGAGCTGTGCCTGACAGCACGTACATCGGTTCGCCAGTTCCGCTGGTACAACGCGTACCTGCGGCGGCACGCTCGGCCGGGGTGGCCGCTCGTTCCGGGCCGTGCGATCGAGCGCATTCCGGCTGGCGAGTACCAGTTCGAGGACCAGGTGCGGATCGCCTACTACCCGGCATGGATTCGCGCTAATTCGCGGGCGATGTACGCGTCGATCGAGGGACGCCGGGCGGCGGCGACCGATCCGGAGTTCATCGCCCTTATGGATGTTCGACGCGCCGACCTCGATGCCTTTCTGGCCGTCGGTTCCTTCCCGGCCAACACGGTCCGGACCGTCGGGCGCCGCGCGTCGTCGGACTCGACCGGCGCCCAGCCGTCGATCGGGTCGGGCAGTTCGGGTGTCCGTGCGGCGGCTGCTGACGCGCTGACCCGCCGCGGGTGCGTCAACAGCGGAGTTCCGGCGCGGGCGGGCGAGCAGCGGCGACGGTCAGCTGCAGGGACGGCCTGAGGGCCGAAGAGGGCCCGGCCCAATCGGTCGGGCCCTTTCTGTGGCTGTGATCGGGGAATACCGCACGGTCGGAATAGGTGCGCTCCACAAGTACGGCAGGCGAGGCGGGCGCCTGTATCCGCCGGTTGAGCCGCTGGCCGAGTGATCGCGATCGACAACCGTCGTACCCATGCCCCACGATGGGTGTATGGGTACGCAGAGTGCCGACGAGGTGACGATCGCCGTGCTGTGGTGGCGGGTACGCCAATCTCCCGGCACTGTTCTCCGGGCCGTCCGCGATACGGCCCGACGGAACCGGGTCAACGTGGACGGTGACCCGGTCGTTCGGGTCACGCTGGGTTGGCCACGCGGGCTGGCAGCTGAGGCGGCCGCATGATCGCCCAGCCGTATCCGCTATGGTTCGCTGCCGTCACCGACGGTGTCGTCAGGGTTGGCCGGGTCGTCGCCTGGCGCCCGGACAGCATGGCCTGCTACCCGGTCGTTGCGTTTCCGGATTCCGGCGGCAAGGTGCTGTGCGGTGTGACGGTGGACGAGCCGGGCTGGCTTGGCGACACCGCCGAGGACGCCGCGAGGGCGGCGGAGCGGGCGACGCGCCCGCCTGCCGTCCTGGCAACACTCGACGACTACACGCCGCCAGTGCGTTCCTTGACGCCGGAGGAGGCGCTTCAGGAGGGCTTCGCGCGACGGGCGGCCAGGCGAGCGCATCAGCCGCCGGCGTGAATCGTTGGGCGTCTTCCACCACACGCACAGACTCCGGCAGGCTCAGGCCATGTCCCTCGCTGACGATCTCCGCGTCGCCGCCGTCGACGTCGCCCCGGAGGCGGCGATCCGGCATCTTGCCGACGCGACCGGCTGGCGCGTTGGGCGTCCCGCTCGACGTTCCCATGAGCAGGCCCGGGTACGGGATCATCCGAGCGCCGCGACATCTGCCGTATGGATGGCCAGGCTGGCCCGCTGACGGGATCGGACTCACAATGGAGTTCGTCGCTGCGGTGGTGGCCAGGGGCGGGCACTTGCGACAGAGTCTTGGCGTTAACAACACAGGCGTCTGACGGGGCTGGTCTTGGATGTCAGCCTGGCGGTCGTCCGCGACCTGGTCGGGCCGGACCGACGGGGCCGTCGCCCGGTGTTGACGGCAACACCAGTACGAGCTCTCGTGGGCTTGCCCAGATGCGATCACCGTTGGCGAGAACGACCTGCATCCGTCCGTCGCTCGCGGGTGCGCTTACCCCGTGTACCGGCACACCGTGACGGTCGCGGCCTGGTGATGAGGTCGAACTGGTCGCTGGGTGGTAGACCCAGGTCGTCTCGTACGGCTCCGACATGCGCTACCCCCGTACAGGTGTACGAACAAGAGGGGTTGAGCCTAACAGGTCGGCGCTGGCCGAGACGGAGCGACGTGCCGGCTCCGCGGATGCAGGTGTGCGCCGGGCCGGGGCGCTTCGGGATCAGGCAGGGGAAGTCGCGCCGGTCATCAGCCGTCGAGGTCGATCGTTCGATCGAGCCCGGCAACCCTGATGGCAGGCCTCTACGATGATCAGGTGGACCGAAACGTCTACGACCCGCGGCGGGCGGCCGAGTTCGTCCGCGAGTTGGCGGCGACCACGGACGCCCAGTTGGTCGAGGAGATCCGGGCGGCGGCGGACGTGGTACTGAGGCTGGCTGAGGTGTGGCGCGGCGGGCCGGGCTGGCCACACGGCCCGATGGACCGCGACGCGTACGCCACCGCGACAGTTGCGGCTAAGTCCCTGGCCGCCCTGCCCAGCGGCACGCCGCTGTCTGCAGTGACGGTGGCGGTCGGTCCGATCCTGAACGGGTGGTGGCCGGAGCGGCCCGAGGCAGCGGCGGCGCTGCACGAGGCCGTGGAGCGGCTTCGTCGGGTCGCCATGCACAAGACGACTTTGGTCAGCGACGCTCGCTGGATCACCAGCCACGGCGGCGGGTAGCCGCCCTCCTACGGCGACCTGGAGCGGTTGGGCACCTCGTCGCCCCACTTCCCGCGTCGCAGTCTTTCGGGAGCATGGGCTGAGTGTTCGCATACCTCGTGGGAGCTAGTTTGGGCAAGGGCTCGGCCGGTTTAGATGTCGCGGTGCGGCGTCTCTCGCCTGCTGCGATGACGGAGCCGGCAGGCGCGATGGTTGCCCAGGCAGGTCGCCGGCGCCGAGCGCCCGCCGCGACCGGACACACGGGCGCGGCGGGATGAAGCCGAGGTGCCAGCTTGCAAGTAGGTGGCCGACCTGGACAAACAGATAGCGATAGTTGTCTGTTCACGCTTCCGTGGCGTCGCCGCGAGGGTGGTTCTGTGGGTGGGCGTCGGCGTCGGTGTTCAGGTTGATTGTGGGGTACAGCGGGTACGGCGTGAGCAGTTCGGCGGCGCGGCTGGCGAGCTTGGCGGCGAGTGCTGGGTCGAGGGTGTACTTGGCTTTGGAGTCGGCGGTTGGCTGGGTGTTGGCCAGCACGGTGTGGATGAGGTCGGCGATGTGGTCCATCTCGTTGGTGCCGAGGCCGCGGGTGGTTAGTGCGGGGGTGCCGATGCGGATGCCGGAGGTGTACCAGGCGCCGTTGGGGTCTTGGGGGATGGCGTTGCGGTTGGTGACGATGCCGGCGTTGAGGAGTGCGGCTTCGGCTTGGCGTCCGGTGAGTCCGTGGGCGGATACGTCGATGAGGGCGAGGTGGTTGTCGGTGCCGCCGGTGACGAGGGTGACGCCGCGGCGTTTTAGGCCGTCGGCGAGTGCGGTGGCGTTGTCGACGACCTGTTGTGCGTAGGTGCGGAAGTCGGCTGTGCCGGCTTCGGCGAGGGCGACGGCTTTGGCGGCGATGACGTGGGGTAGTGGGCCGCCGAGGACCATGGGGCAGCCGCGGTCGACCTGGTCGGCGAGTTCGGGTTGGCACAGGACCATGCCGCCGCGGGGGCCGCGCAGCGTTTTGTGGGTGGTGGTGCTGACGATGTGCGCGTGCGGCACCGGGTCGTCGTCGCCGGTGAGTACCTGTCCGGCGACCAGGCCGGCGAAATGGGCCATGTCGACCATGAGGACCGCGCCGACCTCGTCGGCGATTTCTCGCATGGTGGCGAAGTTGATCCGGCGGGGGTAGGCGGAGTAGCCGGCGAGCAGGATCAGCGGCCGGAACTCGCGCGCCGTCTGCCGCAGGGCGGCGTAGTCGATCCTTCCAGTGTTTGGGTCGACGCCGTAGGCGCGTTGCTGGAACATTTTGCCGGAGATGTTGGGTCGGAACCCGTGAGTGAGGTGACCGCCGGCGTCCAGCGACATGCCGAGCAGTCGTTGGTCGCCCAGTTCGCGGCGCAGCGCCGCCCAGTCGTCGTCGTTGAGGTCGTTGACGTGGCGGGCCTGGGCGCGGCGCAGCGCGGGCGCTTCTACCCGGTCGGCGAGGATGGCCCAGAACGCGACCAGGTTGGCGTCGATGCCGGAGTGTGGCTGGACGTAGGCGTGCGCGGCGCCGAATACGGTGCGGGCGTGTTCGGCCGCGATGGCTTCCACGGTGTCCACGTTGGCGCAGCCGGCGTAGAAGCGGCGCCCGACGGTCCCTTCGGCGTATTTGTCGGAGAACCAGTTGCCCATGGCCAGGAGCACGGCTGGGGATGCGTAGTTTTCGCTCGCGATGAGTTTCAACGCGCTGCGCTGATCGTCCAGCTCGGCGCGGATCGCCGCGGCGATACGGGGTTCGACCGTGCCGATCACGTCCAGGGCGGCGCGGGCAGCGAGCGCCTCGGGACTGATGTTCGTGCTCATGGTGGGCCTTCCTGGATGGATGGAAGGGCCCAGGCGCGCGGCCAACGTCGCTTTTGCGGGGCCGCTCCACGATGGTGATCCATCTGAACGCGCCAGTCACGGCCCTGCCGGGATGCTATCAGCGTCCGGTGTGCTCGCCGGGTGTAAGCACGCCGACGCCCTCATGGTTGCGTTGGCCGGTTGCCCACGCTGTCCGGGCCGGTGAACGGCTGTCCGGTCAGTGCACGGGACGGGCTGCCGTTCGCGCTGATGGGGACGTCACCGGCCAGGGTGATGCGGTACAGGCGCCGGTCGACGTCCAGGTGGGCGTGGTCGAGCGCGGCGAGGTGGGCGGTGGTGCGGTTGTCCCAGATGGCGACGGTGCCGGGCCGCCAGCGTAGCCGGACTCGGTACTCGTCGCGGGCGAGTTGTTCGTAGAGCAGGTCGAGGAGGTGGGTGCTTTCGGCGGCGGTCAGGCCG
Source organism: Phytohabitans houttuyneae (assembly GCF_011764425.1). Classification (NCBI taxonomy): domain Bacteria; kingdom Bacillati; phylum Actinomycetota; class Actinomycetes; order Micromonosporales; family Micromonosporaceae; genus Phytohabitans; species Phytohabitans houttuyneae. The sequence goes on along the minus strand of NZ_BLPF01000001.1, from coordinate 1,758,144 downwards.
ACGATGTGGCTGGTGGTGGACGGGCTGAGGAACAGTGCCTTCTGGCCGGTTTCGCCGATGAGTCGGACCACGGGGTGTTCGGCGACGTGCGGCCGGGCGTTGATCACGGCGAGGATTGGTGCGGCCTGCGGGTCGTGCGGGCTCAGGTGGAAGCCGGCGAGGAACTGGTGCTGTGCCCACAGTCCGTCGGACAGCTGCCGCAGCGGTGGGGAGAGTCCTTCGTAGGCGGCCACGAGGTTGGTCCAGTGGGTGTCGCCGCCGTAGGCGGGCACCACGTCGGCGCGCAGGATGGAGGCGGCGGGCGGGTTGACGGTCGCCGAGTTGTCGATGTGCCAGCCGGACAGGTAGTGCCGGCGGCATCGCCGGAACCGTTCCTCGAAGTCCTTGCCGTAGCGGTGCTCGTCCACGCGCGGGTCGACGGTCAGGATCTGCGGATACTGCGGCTCGATCCCGGGCTCGTGCGGGTCCGCGGCGGTCGGCTCGCCCATCTGGCGGGCGAAGGCGAGGTGCGTGGCGTGGTCGAGGTGCTGGTTGTGGAAGAACAGCACCTTGTGGGTCAGCAGCGCGGCTTTCAGGGCGGCGACAGTCGCCGGTGGCAGCGGTTGGGTCAGGTCGAGTCCGGACACGTCGGCGCCGATGTGGCCGGCGACGGGGTCGATACGAAGGTTGGTCGTGGTGGAGTGGGGAGCGGTCACGGCTTTCCCCTTTCGCTCGAGGGGTGGTCAGTAGCGGCCGGTGGTGGGGTTGATGCCGCCGAGGCCGAGCAGTTCCAGCAGCGGCTCGTCGCGGCGGGCCTTGGCTTGCTCGACGAGGCGCTGGAACGCGGGCGAGGGTAGTGCGGGCTCGAAGTTGAACGGCGTGGTGAAGATGCCGGACAGTTGGACGGTGAGCAGCCGTCGGCGGCTGGTGGGGCTGTGGTTGGCGCCGCCGCGATGCCACAGGGCCGCGTTCATCAGCACGACCTGGCCGGGCTGGACGCATACCGCGACCTGTCCGGGAAGATGGTCGTGGCTGGGCGGTGGCTGTTCGGGCCGGTCGTGGCTGCCCGGCACCAGGTAGAGCGGGCCGGTCTGCGCGTTGACGGCGTCGAGGTAGATCAGGACGGTGATCACCGGGGGAGCGGACGGCAGCGGCGGCGTTGGGGTGGTGTGCGGCCGGTAGTCGGTGTGCCAGATCGTGTCGTCGCCACTGCCCGGCAGGGTGAGGCGGATGTTGGTGTTGCGCAGCACGATCCGGGGGCCGAGCAGGCACCGGATGGTGTCGGCGAGCGGGAAGTCCAGCAGCGCCGCGGTGAGGATGCGCGGGTCCTGCTTGTGTCCGTCGCGCACGTATTGGCCGGCGAAGTCTTCGCGGTAGGTGCGTGTTTCGCCGTCCGGGAACCGGGCGGCGACCAGCTCGTCCACGGCGGCGCGGAGCTCGGCGACGGCGGCGGCCGGCATCCGCCGCTCGGCCAGCACCATGCCGTCGCGAAGGAAGTCCCGCTGCTCGTCTGGTGTGAGGATGCTGGTGCACGTGCGCTGTGGCTGGTCGACCGCGCTGTGAATGGTGTACGTGACGGTCATGGCCGCTCCTACCGGGACGTGGGGACGAGGTGGCGTTGCAGCGCGACGGTCGGCTGCAGGTCGTGGCCCGGGAACGTGCGGACCTTAAAGGCGTGCAAGGTTCGCGTTTCGGAGCCGCCGAGGTTGAGCGCGGCGGCGCCGGCGCGGCGTTGCTGGAGGTAGATCAGCCACAACAGGTAGGTGGTCAGCCGAGGAACGTTCCGGGTGGCCAGGTAGTAGCCGTGCGCGATGCCGGTGACGTTCCCGGTCACGGCGAGCCCGGCCAGGCCGTCGCGGATCAGGTAGTGGTAGGTCAACCAGTCGTGCCGCCGGCCGGCGAAGCTGGCCAGCACCGCAGTGTTGAAGCCCCGTTCGTGCCCGTCGTAGCCGCCGGCGCGGGCGGTGCCGCGCTCGACGAACGCGGCCTCTGCCAGGCCGAGCGGCACCGGCGAGGACAGGTAGGTGTACCGGGCGGCGTGCCGGAAGATCGCCTCCCGGATCGGCTTGTACCGCTGCCCGGCCGGGATCTCGGCCACCGGCGCGGTGACGACAACCTCCGGGTGGGTTTCGTCGTCGTGCGGCGCCGCCGGGTGCCACGGGGCGGCCATCGGCCCCCAGCCGAGCTCTGCCAGCCCGGCCGCGACTGCCGGGGTGCAGTAGCGGGCCACGAACGGGCGGTTCGGTGCGGCGGCGGCGGCCACCTCGCCCACCTCTTCCAGGAGCGTCACCACCGCGGCGGTCGCGCCGACCGGACGTACCGCGACCAGCCGATCGACGTCGGGCCGCCAGGTCAGCACCGTCGCCGCGTCCCCGGCGGACACGACCAGGCCCCGGCCACGGGCGCGCAGCCAGTAGAACAGCCCGTGACTGCCGTGCACGTCCGCGTCGTCCTGCAGCCAGGTGGGCAGCAGGTCGGCACGGTTGGGCTCGGCCAGCTCCGCGACCGCGAAGCTGCGTCGTCCACGCAACATCCGTGCCAGGTCTGGCATCTATATCACCCGCCGTAGGGTCCATACATGCGTGCGGCAGGCCGGGCTGAACTCTGCGCGGTGCAGGTCGCGGACCCGTTCGACGTGCAGGCCGACGGAGCTGGCAAGCTGGTGCAGTTGGAAGGTGTCCAGGGCGTATTGGACGTGGGTTTCTGACCATCGGATCGTGGCGGCGTGGAACCGGGTCAGGGTGCTCACGCACCGATCGGCGCTGCTGTCGTAACGGTGCCGCCAGCGCAGCCAGCCGTCCGGCAGCCGCTCGGCCTGGTTGTGGTCGCGCCACTGCTCGACCAGCAGGAATGGCGAGGAGTAGTCAAAGACCAGGTGGCCTGCGGGCCTTAAAACCCGCGCGACCTCGGCCAGGCACTGTCCAAGCCGGACTTCGTCTAGGTAGTTGAGGCTGTCGAACCCGGACACCGCCAAGTCGACGGACTTCTCTGGCAACGGGATCTGGCACAGGTCGGCCTCGATCGTCCGCTGGTACCACGTGCCGGCCTGGCGCAGCATCGCCCGGCTGTGGTCCAGGCCCAAGACGATAAGCGTCGGCTCCACCTCGCGCAGCAGGCGCCCGCCGATGCCGGTGCCGGCGGCCAGATCCAGCACAGTCGCGTACTGCGGTACCCCGACTCGCACCAGATCAGCCATAACCCCGCGCCTCCAGGTAGCTTCTGCCTGCGCGCCGAGCAGCTCGTTGTACTCGTCGGCGAGGCCGGTATACGCGTGGTGCGGCGTGGTCATGCGGCACCGTCCGGGCGCAGATGGTCGGCCTGGGTAGCGTCCGTGAGGGTCTGCGCGGGTGAGGCCGCAGTCGCATGCGGGCTCTGTCCGGCCGAGCCCGCTGTGGTCGCTGTTGCCGGCCACGGCTGCGTCGCCGACACGTGAAAGATCGCGCCGCGCGGCCGGTCCACCAGCAGCCCGTCGAAGGCGGCGAGAACCTCGGCCACCACCGGCAGCTCAGCCTGCCGATCCACCGCAGCCTGATCCTCGAAGACCTCGACCGACACGAATCGGCACTCGTTAGCTGGATCTTGAAGAATGTCGAAGTGGTGGACGCCAGGAAGCTGCCTGCTCTGTTCCACCACCGCGGCGAACATCAGCCGCGCCCGCGGCAGTTCCGCGGGCCGCACCACTACCTCAACCCGATAGACAATCATCCACCAGCACCTCAGCGATATTCCGGTAGCGCATCACCGCTTGATCTGTCGCCACATGCCGATGAACTCGCCGTGCAACACTGCGTCGTCGAACCCACTTGGCTGCGAGATACGCAAGCACCTCTCGGCTGGTCACCCGTCGGCCCATCCGGGTGCAAAGGGCGCGGTGTTTCCCAGCCGATCCGAGCCGCGGCATCGCCCTTGACCCAAACCTCGCTCTTCGCCTTCGGCGAAGGCCCCTGCGTTCAGGCCATGAGTGGCGCTACGGGCGGGGCCGGTCCATGGTCCGGCCGAGGGTGCCGTTTCAGGTGGTGTCGGCATGGCGGCTCCCCCAGGCCAGGGTCAGGACGGTGGCGGTGGCGAGGTCGTGGCCGGTGAGCATGCGCCAGGAGTTGGCGAAGGTCCGCTGATCGGGGGCCAGGGGTAGGCCGGAGCGGCCCGGCGGGCCCAGGTGCGCAGGTTCAGGTCACCGGCGGCGTAGAGCGCCCACTCGTTGCTCCAGTCCGCGGCGGCGGCGTGCGCGGTCCAGCGACCTACGCGCGGAATGCGGCGCAGCTGCTCGATCATCCGTAGCGGCGGCAGGCTTTGCCACCCATGTCCGTCGCGTAGGTAGCCGTTGGCGGCGTCCCGCAAAGCTGCTCGCTTGGAGGCCAGGCCGACGTCGGCGAACTGGTCGGGGGTGAGGTCGAGGACGGCTTCGGGGGTTGGGAACAGCCAATAGTGCTCGCCTGTGGGTAGCTGTATCCGCTCGCCGTGGGCGTGGCAGAACTGGCGATACACGTTGGTGGCGTGGACTCCGCGCAGCATTTGCCGGACGGCTGCCGTGGCGAGGGCGTCCCACAGGTTGCCGGCCCGAAACCGCGCAACGGTGCCGAGGCCGGCGAGGCTGCCGGCCAGCTGCGGCAGCTCGGCTAGGGCGCCCGGCGGGAGGTGGAACACATCGTGGATCGGCTTGGACGCGGCGGGCGCGAGCTCGTGGAGGGTGAAACCGGTTGGCCCGCCGGTACGGATGAGCCACCGGCGCCCGAACGCCACCAGCACCCGCAGCTTGCCTCGGCCGTTGCCGGCTGGTATCCACGCCGGGTGGTCGGTCATCACGAAGTCGACGACGTTGCTCATCGGCGCTCCACCGCGCTGCGGAGCTGCGGTGGTCGCCGGCCGGCGGTGGTAACGGTTTCGCGCACCACCTGTTTGAGGTCCCGGTCGCAGCCAAGCCTCAGCACCGGCGTGAGCCAGTCATGCCGTAGTCGCCTCAGCGCGTTGCCCGGCACTACCGACACGTCGTCCTTGGGCTCGGTTGCCGTCATCGTTTCCCCTTCGGCCGGTTCGCTGCCGTTGAGTAATTCACATGGGGTTCTGGCTCCGGCGGCGTGAGCCGCCGTATTCGCGGCCGGCCGCCGGAGCCAGAACGGTCTTGCGGTGTTACAGGAGGGCTACTGGCAGGTTGTCGGGCAGCCTGCCCACCGGTACACGGGTGGGCGGTTGAGTCCGGGCCGCTTCGGCTTCGGTGTGGTGTAGGTGCCGGCGATGGTCTGGTTGATCCAGTCGCGGTAGGCGTTGACCGAGGTGTAGACCGCTGCGCCGGTGCAGTCGCTGCTGGTGGCGCGGGATGCGGTGCCGATCAGAAGCCAGGTGTGCCGTAGCCGGGTCGGGGTCATGACCGGGCCGCCGCTGTCGCCGTAGCAGGCCGAGATGGTCGGGTTGGCGACGTTGAGGACACATACCTCGTTGGCGTCGATGGCGGCTGCCGCGCAGTGCGTGGGGTCGACGATCTGGGTGTCGGCTTCGGCCAGGTGCTGCGGCGTCGCGCCGGCGAACGGCTGGGCGGTGAAGCCCCAGCCGACGATCCGCGCCGCCCATTGGCGGACCGGCCACGGGGCGAGGACCGGCGGCAGCGCCGCTGGCACGGTCCAGACCGGTTTGGTTAGCCACAGCACGGCGATGTCGCCTTGCACGACGGTCGGGTCGGCGCCCCACGCCCAGGTCGGGTACGCGGCGATCTTCTTCACCCCGGTGAGCACCCCGCCTGCCAGCCGGTCGCTGCTGTTGAAACGGATGGTGTAAATGCTCGGGTCCTTCGTGGAGGCGTCTGGGAAGTTGGTCACGCAGTGGGCGTTGGTGATCGCGTGCCAGGGGTCCCACAGGTTCACCGCGCAGGTGTGCCAGTGCGGGTCGTCGCCGCGCACGTATTGCAGCGACCCGAGCCCCGGATACCGCTGACTGGCCGGCCGCCCACCGATGATCATCGGGGACATGGTCCCGTCCGGTTCCGGCTGCTCACCGGCTGCAGTGACGGCCGCCGGTGCGATCGGTGGCGGGTCGTCGACGGCCGAGGCGGCCGAGGCGGCGGTGCCGGACAGCAGCACCGCTGCCACTGCGGCGGCGAGCATGCTGAGAAGTTTCCTGTTCACGATCCTGCTTTCGGTTGAAGGACAAGGGAATGGCTCCCGCCACGGGGTTGCGGCGGGGTTTGCCGCCATCGGGGCGGCAAGTCCAAAAGGGACACGGGGGCGCAGCAGGTCCCGCGCTGAAACGTGGGGTTCCCGAGCGGCGGTCATCGCGTTTGCGTCGGGCGGCACGGGCTGGAACTGGCGCCTGGTGAGGCATCGGGCCGGGGCGTCCCGCTGCCTGGCCGGCGGGCGGCGAGTTCACAGGTGTCGCCTGGTACGACTTCTTCGATGTCGACAAACCGTCTCGATCGTGATCATGCCTGCGTCTCCCGAGCGTGACTGTGTTCGAGTGGTGGGTGCCGTCCTGCTGCGGCCGCGCGGATCCGTGGGCGCGGTCACAGATCGAGGGCGACGGTGACGAGCCTGTGGTCGGAGGGTGCTGCTGGCCCGCCTCGGGAATGTGGACCTTGTAGCTGTCGGGGATGACGTGCGGTGTCATGGCGTCGTTGACCAGGAGCCAGTCGATGAGCAGGCCGCCGCCGGCATCGACGCCGTCGTTGACGGTGGGCAGGATCGGTTGCGTGGGATCGGTGCGCCAGGCGATCTCGGCGATGGCGTGCAGGCCGCATCCGTCTTCGCGTTGGTGGGTGGTCTCGTCCCAGACGCCGATGAGGTGGTCCAGGGCGCGGGTGTCCGGTCCCCACTGGCCGTCCGGTCCGCGGACGCCTTTGTGGGTGCGGGCGCTGAAGTGCGCGGCCATCCAGTCGCGCTGCGGCAGGTGTTTGCCGGATGCGGTGGCGTTCAGGTCGCCACCACCGATCACCGGGACGGGTTGGGCGTCGCCGTACCGGCTGGCGCGTCTGGCCTCTTCGAGCCGGTTGTCGCCGGACAGCGGGGACCAGTGGTGCACGAACGCCAGGAACTCGGTGCGGCCTTCTTGGTTGGGTGCGTTGCCGCGGATGGCGAACCGGGCGACGTTGCGCTGGTCCTGGTAGATGCCGGGGTCGTGTTGGTTCCACCAGCTGCGCAGGATCAGGGTGTCGGGGTTGTAGAAGATTGCTGGTGGCATGGGGGAGCGGTCGTTGCTGCCCAGCTCGACCGTGTATGGCACGCCGAGTTCGTCGGACAGGGTTTCGGCTGCGGTGTACTTGGGTTGGCCGGCGTGGTCGCGGTAGTTCTTGGCTTCGCAGAACAGGATCAGCGCGGGCGGTTCGTCGACGTCGGCGAAGGCCCGCTGCAGTTTGGTGAAGTCGTAGGTGCCGTCGGGTTGGCGGCCGCCGTCCTGGTAGTTGAACAGCGCAACAGCGATGCGGGTCATGCGTTGGCCTCCCTGATCAGGGTGGTGTGGTTCATGGCAGTCGGGCGACGGCGCCGTAGACGGCGGTTTCCTGCACCGAGGCGGTGGGTTTGGGGGCGCTGTCGGGCCGCCAGTGCACGATCGGGACCAGGCCGGGCTCGACCAGCTCCAACCCATGCAGGAACTGGTTGACCTCGGCTCGGGTGCGGGGTCGGAAGGTGCCGTGGCCGGCGCCGGGCGTGGACAGCGCGGTGAGCCGCTCGACGGTGTCGGCGGGAAGGGGGTCGAACGTGGCGTGCGAGACGGCCAGGTAGCTGCCCGATGGGAGGGCGTCGAGCAGTCGGGCGACGGCGGCGTAGGGGTTGCTGGCGTTGTCGAGGAAGTGCAGGACGGCGATGAGTAGCAGCGCGACCGGTTGGGTGAAGTCGAGGGTGGCGGTGAGCGCCGGGTCGTTAAGGATCGTGTTCGGCTGGCGCAGGTCGGCGTGGATGTAGGCGGTGGCGCCTTCCGGGTGCTGGTCATCAGCGCGCGGGCGTGGACCACCACCACGGGATCGTTGTCCACGTAGACGACTCGGGAGCCGGGGGCGGTCGCCTGGGCGAGTTCGTGGACGTTGGGGGAGGTGGGAAACCCGGTGCCGATGTCGAGGTATTGGTGGATTCCGGCGTGCGCGGCCAGGTAGGCGACGGTCCGGTGCATGAAGCGTCGGTTTTCCTGGGCGGCGGTGCGGATGTGTGGGAAGGCTTCGGCGATTTGGTCGGCGGATTCGCGGTCGGCGGCGACGTTGTCTTTGCCGCCGAGCCAGTAGTCGTAGCGGCGGGCCGGGTGCGGCCGGGAGGTGTCGATCGGCTGGTGACCGCTGCCGGTCACGGCTGCGGCGGGTGAAGTGCTGGCGGCGGGGGTGCCGGGTCGTCTGGTCATCGGTGGCTGGTCCTCGGGTCTGGCTGTTGCCGGTCGGCGGCGGTTGGATCTGGCGGTGGGGTGCAGGTGCTGGCCCCGGCCGCTGGCATCCGACTGCCGGTGGGCACCGCGGCTGCGGTGGAGGGTTTGCGGGCGGCTGCGGCGAGCAGGCCGGACAGGTACGGGCTCTGGGTGGGTGGTGGGGTGTCTGCGGGGTCGGGTCGCCACGCGGCGGCGGGCACCAGGTCGGCTGGTGTGGTCGAGTCCGGGTGCGGGTGGATGAGGTCGAAGCCGGTGAACAGTGCCCGGATCTGTCGCCGGCTGCGTGGCTGTAGCGGTGTCGGGGTGCCGGCGTACAACCCCTGGACGGCGTCGCTCCCCGCGTGCGGCGTGGTCGTGGTGGCGTGGCTGATGACGAGGTGGCTGCCAGTGGTCAGCGGCTGGCAGAGGGCGGCGACCGGGCTGGTGGGGTCGTCGGGCAGGAAATGCAGTACGTAGACGAGCAGGACGGCGACCGGTCGGTGGAAGTCGATCAGCCGGGCGGTTTCGGGGTGGTCGAGGATGGTGTCGGTGTCACGCAGGTCGGCGTGGATGATGCCGGCCGTGTTGGTGTCGTCGAGTAGGGCGCGGGTGTGTGCGGCCACGACTGGGTCGTGGTCGACGTGCAGGACGGTGGCGTGCGGGTCGGCGGCGTGGACGATGCGGCGCAGGTTGCCGACGGTCGAGATGCCTGAGCCGAGGTCGAGGAACTGGCGCACGCCGTCATCGAGGGCGTGCTGGACGGCGCGGCGTAGGAATGCCCGGTTGCCGCGGGCCGCGTCCACCATTGCTGGTGCGATAGCGAGGGCGTGCTTGGCGGCGGCCCGGTCGGCGTGGAAGTTGTGCGCGCCGCCGAGCAGGTAGTCGTAGATCCGCGCGACGTTCGGCCGATCGACGTCGACCTCGTCCCCGGGCGGGCGCGCCATGGCGGCCGCTGCGGCTGGGACTTCTGCATCGTCGGCGGGCCGGGCGGGTTCTCGGCGGTGGCGGGTGTGCCGCCGCCTGCGGAGGTCAGGCGGCGGCACACCACCGGGCGCCGCGGGGACGGGACAGGGACCGAATCTGTCACTGCCGGGCGGCGCCGGCCGCCCGCCGGCGAGGGGAGTGGGGCGGGCAGCCGGGCGGGGAGGGCGTGGCCGTCGGGGATGGCTGTGGCGGTCATCAGCGGGTGGCCTTCAGCGCAGCCCGGGACGGCGGGTTTGGGTGAGGAACAGGGTGTAGGTGCGGACCAGGCCGGGGGGCACGTCGAGGTACTCGTGGGCGCCGACGGACCGTTGTTCGGAGGCCAGCAGCAGCCCGGTGGCCGGGTCGAAGAGCAGGGCGTGGGTGACACGGTTGCTGGTGTGGGTGACCGCGACGCCGGTGCGGCCGAGCCGGTCGGTCACACCCGGGCGGTAGCTGATCGGGTTTACGTCGGCGAGCACGCGCAGGGCGGCTTTGCGGACCGGCAGGTCGACGTAGAAGGACGTGAACAGCTCGTCCACGGCGCGTAGGGTGGCTGGCGGGCCGTCCGGCAGCGGGTCGAACGCGAGCTGTCGGGCCAGCTGGTCGGGGTCGGCGGCGGGCGGCCCGGCGATGATGCTCCGCTGGTGCCCGGCCGGGTACCTGCTGGCGGTGGTGCGGCCGCGGGTGAACTCGGCGTTGGTGCTGCGATGGTGGGGGTCGGCGCCGGTCAGGGTGTAGTCCGGGCCGACCTCGACGGTGATATCGCGGCCGGAGCCGTTGTTGGCTTCCCACCGGCGGATGTCGACCGCGAGCACGGCCGGGGTGTGCTCTCGCCAGCCCGGCGGCCGGGTAGGGCCGCGCCCGTCCCTTCTGCCAGTGGTATCGAGGATCCAACGCCGCTGGTGATGGTAGGCGTAGCCGCGAGCGGTGTCGGCGGGGGTGGCGGTGATCGTGTCGGCCAGCCGCAGCAGCCGCTCCCGCGCCGACAGCTGCATCGAATCCGATGGACCCAATGTCGCACCGTCATCAGCCGCCGCCGTGACCGGCTGCCCGGAGGGCGCATGGAACGTCACGCTGGCCGCGGCCGGGCCGAGCAGCATCAGCACCAGAAACGCCGCCAGCAGCCACCGGCCGCCGCGCGACCAGCGTTTCCTCGACGCGCCCGGCAGGTTCACCGCATCGCCCGGCGACGCATGCGACGGTTCGTTGATGTCGCGGTCCTGGCGGTTCATCGCGTCTCCTCGGCGGTGCCTGCTGCTGCGGCGGGGGCGGGGTCGCGCCACATCGCCCACAACGGCGGCCCTGAGTCGGGCAGGAACATCGGCGCCGGGTGGTAGAGCCAGTAGCCGCGCCGCTCGTAGAAGTCCCGAGCCTGCGCGGACACCGCGACCAGGTAGGTGGGCACCCCTTCGCTGTCGTCGGTGGCGTCCATGGACTGCTGGGCGTGCCGCAGCAGCGCGCTGCCCAACCCGTGTCCCTGCCCGTCCGGGCGGACTCCCAACCACGCCAGATGGTGATGCGGGGCGGTCGGATGATGTCGGGCCAGCACCGAGTCCAGCAGCCGGAACCGGTCCGCGTACCGGCCACACGTCGCGTTCAGGATCTCGTTGTACAGATCCGGGGCCGGGGTTTCGAACTCCACATAGTCCTGCCACACCGCGACCGCATCCACATCATCGGTGACGTGGATGAACCACCCGTCCGACTCCTCCGACAGCGCCGCCTCCAACAGCGCCCGGCTGTATCGGCCATACACGATGCGGCGCTCCTGCTCGTCCGGGATCAGCCACACCGCGTCCGGAGTGGCCATAAACGCCTCCACCAACACGTTCGTGATCTTGTCCACGTCGCCTGGCTGGGCATCCCGGATCGCCGGCACCCAAGGCCGCCCGGTCTGCTTCTCATCGGTCATCACACGAGTTCCTTCACAATGGACGGTGTTCATGCCGGCCGATACCGGCAACAGATCGGATAGGGCGGCACCCCACCGCCGCCCGGCGGCAATTGGCTGGCCTGCCGACGCCGCACCCCAACCGGTCGACTCGGGCACAGCGGCGGGCCTGCGTAGCGCGACGGGCTGGGTCCCACGCCGGGCCTTGGTTCCGCTCGACGTGGACGGCGGTGCGTTCGTGGGATTCGCTGTGGTGTGCTCTGCTGGATCGCACCGCGGATGGTGGCCGAGGGCGGCGGTGAGGGCCGCAGGCTCTTCCACCCGGGCGAGTTCGAGGGCGGTCATCGCGTGCCGTCCTTCCCACCCGCGGGCGCCGTCGCCGGGCGGCTGCACCGCCGCGGCGACGACGACCGGGACGGTGCCGGGCGGGGAGTGGCCAGCATCTGCTGAAGGCTCCGCTCCCGCACGGTCGGATCCGGATGGCCAGCGGCAAGAGACTTCGCCGCCAACGGGCCCCATACGATGCGCAGCTGCTCGACGATCCGGTCCGCGTCGGCGTACAACGCCTCCCGGCGGGCACGCCCTGCGAACAGCAAGAACACGACCACGGCGAAGGCGTCGACCATGCTGCTACCGATCCGTCGCACCCTGGCAACCAGCCCTCCACCGCCGGCAAAGGTAGCGCTGCGGGAGATCTGGCGCGCGCGGCTGAGCGTCCTCGGACGCAGCGGACTGGTCGGATGTCCGCCTGCGTTGGCGGAGCCCGCCGGCTGCTCAGGCATGACTGGCCCCGGCCACGGGCAGGCTGTGGCTGGCCTGCGGTGGGGCGCTGGTGACGGTCAGGCTGTCCGGGCCGAGCCCGATCACCGCGTACACCGTTGGGCGCACCCGGCGCAGGATCAGCGCCCACACCACACCTGCCACGGCGGCGGCCAGGAAACTGGCCGGCAGCAGCCACCGCAGCGGTGAATGCCCGGACACGTCAAGCAGCTCACCGAACCCGGACACGGTGGCGGCCAGGATGCCGAGCAGGACCAGCGCCGAGAACACCGGCGCGACCAGCCGCCGCCACACCGTTTCAGCATGCCGGTGTCGGGCGAAGTAGCCGACCACCGCGACGCTGGTGGCGGTCATCAGGATCAGCACGCCGAGGCCGCCGGTGACACCGCCGTAGAAGAACAGGTGCCGCATCGGGTCCAGCCCTTGGCCGATGTAGACGACGAGCACCCCGACGGCGAGCAGGGACTGCAGGGCGGAGCCGTAGACGGGTGCGCCGGTGCGGCGGCTGGTCCTCCCCCAGGACTGGGGGAGGACACCCTCGCGGGACAGGCAGAACGTGTAACGGGCGATCATGTTGTGAAAGGCGAGCAACGCCGCGCCCAAACTGGTCAGCAGCAGAATCCGGCCAGCGTCGACCAGCGGGGCGGGCAGGTACGGGGCGGCGAGGTAGAAGAACAGGTCCGTGCCGTCCCGCTGCGCGGCGGCCACAATGTTGGTCGGGCCGGTGGCGACTGTCATCGCCCAGGTCGACAACCCGTACAGTCCGGCGATCAACGCCAAGGCCAGGTAGGTGGCCCGGGCGACCGTGCGGCGCGGGTCTTTGACCTCCTCGGAGAACACGACGGCGGCCTCGTAGCCGACGAACCCGGCGATCCCACCGACCAGGATCGCTGCCGCCCCCGCCTCGCTCAGCTGGGTCGGCGACAACGCCGCGAAGCTGACCTGACCGCCGGCGGGATGCGCGATCAACGCAAGGTCGAAGACCACCACCACGGCGAGCTCCAACACCAGCAGGGCAGCCAGGACCCGGCCGTTGACCTTCACACTGCGCAACCCGAGCATCGCGACCAGCGCCCACCCGGCAACCGCGTACACCCACCAGCCCAGCCGCCACCCGAACTGGGCCTGCGCCACAGCGGCAGCGACCACACCGAACGCCCCGTACAAGCTGATCTGCAACGCGTTGTAGCCCAGCTGGCTGACCATCGCCGCCCCCACCCCGGGCACCCGGCCCAGGCCGAGACTCACGTACGTGTAGAAGCCGCCGGCCTGCCGCACCCGGCGAGCCATCGCCACATAGCCAACCGAGAACACCGCCAACACCAGGCCGACCGTCAGATAGGCGACCGGCACGCCGACATAGCCGGTCACCGCGTAACCCGTCGACGCAGAGCCCGCAATGACAGTCAGCGGTGCGGCAGCGGCCAGCACGAACGCCATCACCGACGGGACACCCATCCGGGTGCGCGCCAACGCCAACTCCACGCGGCTCGGCTGGCCCGGCGGACCGGAAGGGCCTGTACGTGGCATTCTATAACTCCACATCGCAAGGTCAGGGACTTGAAGGATCTAGCTGCGGTGCGCGGCAACGGCCTTGCCGACCGCCGCGTGCGTGTGCTGCGCCAGCTCGGCCATCGGCGGCCACAAGTGGTGACTGACCAACGCCCGCAACTGCGTGTACGCGTGCGCTGGAGCGCCGTCCAGCACATACCGGTCAAGGCCTGTCGCCCACATCAACGCCGCGAGCGCCTCATCCTGCGCCGCCAGCCGGCGACGCTGACGCAGCGCCAGCGACAGCCGGGCCGCCGGCCAACCCGCCTCGTTGACATCCGTGGGCACATACCTGGTCTGCGCCATGACCAACCGGCGGCGGGACACCTGCGCCCGGACGCGACCGTTACGCTCCAGCCGCTCCGCAACCTGCTCGTACGAGTCCTGACCCAGGACAGTCAGCCACGTCCCCACAGCAACAGCACCACGCTCGGCGGCAACCTCGGCCAGCACCCTGTGCGCAAGCGCATCCCCCGGAGCACTCGTCGTGACGACGTAGACGCGGCCGGCCTGCACGACGATCTTTTGCAGGTACAGCAACTCGGCAAGCAAACCAGCCGCGAGACCAACCGTGGTCGCCCGCGGATGCAGCAACGGGCGACCAGACGAGTCATCATGGGCCAGACGGAAGAAGTCATCCGCGATCGAGGCAGTAATGCGCGCCTGCATCGCAGACCAGTCCCTCCCGGAGCCGACGGAATGCAGATCTTGAAGATGGAGTGGGTGCTGACCGCCGCCGCGCCCCTGGCAGCGACAGCGGCCAGAACCCTGAGGTGCGCCGGATGAATGCCAACTCGTCCGGCGCTTTCGTCGAGCCTGTTCACGTGTGCTTCGTCCGATCACCGCGGCCATATAGAGCGAGTGCTCCGTCGGCTGGACCAGCGCACGCTGGGCCAACGCGCCGTAGGTCGACGTGCTCGACCGTCGCGGCGTCATCTGGCCGCAGTCGGCAATTCGGACGGCGACTGATAAACGCTGCCCCGGGGCGGGCAGCTGCACCTGCCGCTCGCCTTGCACCTAGCACCCGCTTGCGAAAACGCGGCCCGTCTGGGCAGCGAACACGGGCGACCGTTCACGGCGCCTCCTCCTGTTCGGGCTTTATGGCAACGCGACGCTTGATATGTCGCCCGTTCCGGTGGTTCGGATCACAGCAAAGCGGGACTACTTGTAGGTGCGTCGAGACATCGCACCCGCGTGCCCCGTAGTCTTGCCATTGCCCGGTACGCGCAATAGGTGGCACGTGCGGCCGGATCGGCTGGCAACACTTGGCAACACCCACATGTGATCCGGGAGAGGGCGTGGAGACGTTCGGGGATGCAGTCAGGCGGCTCAGTGGGTCGGAGAGCCTGCGGAGTGTTGCCCGCCGGGCCCACCTCGACGCAGCACACCTGTCCCGGATTGTGCGCGGCATCCGGCCACCGACGCACCTCTACGCATCGGCGCTTGATGAGGCGTTCGGCACTGACGAACTTGTGGCGATGATCGGTGGCAGCTCGGTCGGTGAGTGGACGATCGACGGCGAGGCATGGCGGCGTCGCGACTCTGAAGGACTCGCGGCGATGCTGCTCGCGGAGACGCCCAGCGCAGGCAACGCGTTGCGCCTAGCGCATGAATGGCTGATCGCCGATCCCCCGCAGGTGTACGAGGTACGCGCCGGCCGGCGGATCGGCCAGTCCACTGTAGAACGAGTAATTGAGCGCGTTCAGCAGCTTCGCCTGCTTGACGACCACTTGGGCGGCACGGGCACCTATCAGGTCGTCACGGCCGAACTTGTCGCGACGGCCGGTCTATTGCGGGATGCTTCCTACACTGAAGCCATCGGGCAGCGGCTGCTGGTCGCGATCGCGGAACTGTGCCAGCTCGCCGGGTGGGTCGCGTCCGATGCTGGCCAGCATGCCGACGCGCAAAGGCTTTACCTGACGGGCGTGCGGGCGGCGCATGCCGGTGGCGACGCGCCCGGGGCGGCCAACAATCTGTCGTCGTTGTCATATCAGGTAGCCAACATTGGAGATCCGCGAGATGCAGTGATACTGGCGCGGTCCGCCGTACGTGGCGCTGGGCGTGCCGCCACCGCGACGACGCGAGCCCTGTTGCTGGATCGGTTGTCATGGGCGCATGCGCGTGCTCGCGAGGCGGGTCAGGCAGAGCGGTCGTTGGACGCTGCCGACGGCGCTTACTCAGACCGGAAGGCAGCAGATGATCCGCCGTGGACCTATTGGTTGTCCTTGGAAGAGGTCGAGATAATGGCCGGCCGGGTGTGGACGGAGCTACGGCGTCCGCTTAGGGCCGTGCCGATCTTGGAACGCGCGACGGCCGGCTACGACGATAGTGCGGCCCGGGAGACGTCACTGTATTTGACGTGGCTGGCTGAGTCGCTGTTGCAGGCTGGTGAGATCGAGCGCTCAGCCGAGACAGCGTCGCGGGCGCTGGGGCTCTCACTCCGGGCTGGGTCAGTGCGCGCGGACGGACGCGTCCAGACCCTGCGACGGCTCCTCGGCGAGTACCGCGGCACCCCAGCGGCCGACGATTTTGAGGAGGAGTACCGCGTGGCAATGGAGAGCAACGACGAGGGACCGGAATGACCTGATGAGGTCAGCGCCTCAGCCGATTGACGTTGGCCGAGGCGCGGCTTGCCCTAGATTGGCGTGGCCATGGGGCGCCTACAGCCACGGGCGACGCCGTCAACGGACTGCGACTGCGCGACGGTACCCGAATCATCGCGCGCTCAGCGGGCTCCGACCCGGTTGCAGGGCTCCGGCAAAGTCGTTAGCTGATCCTGAGGAGGTCGAGCGGGCGGCGGCTGTCGCGGGCGTGGTGTCGGTTGGCGGCGGCGATGTTGGTGAGGCCGGCCTGGCGGAGGATGCTGATAGCGGCGTTGCGGAGGACGGCCATCACCTGGGGGCCGGTGCCGGTACGGATCTGGGATCGGTCTTCGTCGTAGGTGACGTCGCGGACCCAGTGGACTTTGTTCTCGATCGACCAATGGCCGCGGATGGTGGCGGCCAGTTGGGCGGGCTTGGCCTGGTGCACGTGTAGGTCGGTGATGGCGTAGATGGTCTCGGTGGTCCACCGCCTGGGCTGGTCCAGGGCGTGACGGCGGCGCCTGATCCGGAGGGCTTGCGCGGCGTGCGGGAAGTCAATCCCGCTGGCGAGGGTGAGCACTTTGCTGGTGCGGATCTCGCGGCGGCCGTGACCGCGGTCGGCGGTTCGGTCGGCGTCCGGGACCGCCCGCCAGGGTAGGGCCGATAGTTGGGTGTGCAGATGCGGCTGGTTGCCCTTCACGGTGAGGATCCAGTGCGCGCCGCGCCCGGTCAGGTAGGTGACGTGGTCGCGTTGGCAGTGCAAGGCGTCCGCGGTGACGACTACACCGGCCAGGTCGGGGATTTGGTCCAGCAGCGGCCTGAGCCGGGTGATCTCGTTGGTGGACGCGTCGACGTCCGTGCTGGCCAGTACCGCGCCGGTGGTGTGATCGGCAGCGGCGAGCACATGCTTGGCCGTGTTGTCGCCATCGCCGGAGCCACGGATGGTCTTACCGTCCACCGCGAGCGCCGGCAGCGTCCCCGCGGCGGGTTGAGGGCGGTGTTGGACGAGGCAGCCGGCGATCACTGTGGTGAGCCGGTCCGCGTCCAGTGCCTGCAACAGTCGGCGGATCATCGCCTCAGACGGCCGCCGTCGCGGATCGATTCCCAACCGGGCAGCCGACTCAGCTGGCAGGTCCGCGACCCACTCACCGATCGCGGTGTACGAACGGTACCCGGCTATCACCGCGCACACCGCCATGGCGATAACCGTGCCCAGCCGATGCCGGATGCCACGACGAGCCCGCGGATCAGGCACGTGCCCCAGCGCTGCCAGCAGACCTACCGGCGGCATCTGCCCGCGGTAGGAGGCCGACGCGGTGGACAGCGACGAGATCAGCGATGATGGCAACGCGGGCATGGCTCTCTTTCAGACCGATCACAAGGCGTAGGAACCTCGATGATCTTCTGAACGGCCATGCCCGCCCCGTCATCCACGAACAGGGCGTGTCTACATCAACTGTCTAAACCAGACCGTCGCGACTTTGCCGGAGCCCTGGACCCGGTTGCGACTGGGCAGATCGACGGGTTGACCACGCCGCCGCCCGCTGTTGCGCGCGGCCCTGTCTCGATCGCGGTCGCGCTGGCTGGTCGCGCCAAGTGCCCGACTGGCCGACGCGTTGGGGGATCCAGGCCGGCTCACTGAGGATCGTCGACCCATTTGCCGATCGCGGTGGGAAGCGGTGGCCGACGATCGCCGCACAGACCGCGGCGGTGAGCACCCACGGCAAGGCGAGGACGGATTCCCGGCAAGCCTGTGGATTGGGGCATCGCAGCGACGGTTCGGTCAGCCAGAGTGGTATGACTGGTATCTATGCGTGCTGACGGGCTGCGGCTGGCAGTCGACTGTGGACGTGTGACGACGGTTGGTGTGGTGGCGTGGCCGAACGGTGGGTGGCTGCCGCTGCATCCTGACGGGGTTCCGTGGTTGTCCAGCGCGGTGCACGTCTCCGCGGATGGGACGATCTCGACCGGTGAACAGGCCTGGCAGGCGGCCGCCATCACGCCGGACGGTTTCGAGCCGTGTCCGCTTCGGCTGGTGGGGCAGGAACATGCGCTGTTGGCCGGTCGTCAGGTGCCGGTCGTGGACTTGGTCGCGGCGACGTTGGCGCGGATGGCGGGGGAGGCGGCCCGGATAGCTGGGGTTGCGGTGCAGCAGTCTCGGCTGGCGGTGCCGGCATCTTGGGGGCCGGTGCGGTGCACCTGGTTGCGGCGGGCTGCCCGGCGAGCGGGTCTGGGGGAGGTGAGTTTGGTGGCGGCGCCGGTCGCGGTCGCCGAGCACCTGCTGGCCTCCGGCCACAGCTTTCCGGTGGGCTCCTACCTGGCGGTGTGTGACATTGGCGGCGGCGCCGAGGTGACGGTGCTGCGCCGCGGGTCGGCCGGCTTTGAGGTGTTGTCCACGTTGACCGACCAGGATGCCGGCGGGCTGCAGATCGATGAACTGTTGGCCGCGAGCCTGGATGGTCGGCCGGGTGGTACGGACGCTGGCGTGGCCGCGGGCGTGCGGTGGCAGTTGCTGGCGGCGGCGCGGGCGGCGAAGGCAACCGTGTCGACGCAGGCTGCGGTGACCGTGCAGCGGCCGGCGCCGTATCCGCCGATGGTGGTGACCGCCGGGCAGGTGGAGACGCTCGCCGGCCCGGTGCTGCAGCGGGCCGGACGGCTGGTGCTGGACGCGGTCGCCGCTGCCGAGCTGGCCGTGGATCAGGTGAGCGTGGTGTTGGCCGGTGGCGGTGCGGCGATGCCGGCCGCGGCGCGGGCGGTGGGCGAAGTTGTGGGCCGGGAACCGTTGGTGACCGGGGAGCCTGGCGTGGCGGCGGTGCGCGGCGCTGCGGCAGCCGTCGGTCCGGCGGCCGTCGGCCCGGACCAGGCGATGCCGGATATCGGGCCGCCGGTGCCGCCGTTTCGACGGTTCGTTGCGCTGGCTGTGCCGGCTGCCGCCTCGTTGGCCTTGTTCGTTGACTTCGCCGCGATCAAGGCCCGGGCCGGTGGCCGTGACAACGAGGTTTACCGGTACCGCGACTACAGCCCCGGTGTGGGGGGTTTCGGGCCGGGCGACTTCCACTACAAAATCAACTGGGGTGAGTTGGCGATCGCCGGGTCGCTGGCCGTGGTGGCGTGCTTGTGCGCGGCTGCGCTGCTGGCCTCGGTGCTGCCGGTAAATGCGGGGATGCGCACGCCGTCCGGCTCCGACGGGGTGCAGATGGGCGGCGGGCTGCTGGCTTCCCTGGTGATCGGCTTGGCGGGCGCGGGCCTGTATGCGGTGGGCGCGGCCGGGTACATCGCGGCGCCGGCCGCCCCGTTCCTGAAGTGGGCGATAGTCCCGCTGCTGCCGCTGGCGGTTGTGGTAGCGGTGGCAGCGATCGCAGTAGCGCGGTGGGGACGGCGACCCGCGGTGGGCTGGCATGTGTGGCTCCGGTTCCCGATCAGCTCGGTGATCGCGGCTACCGCCGGCATGCTGCTGGTCCACTACACCTTCTGGCACTGGACCGACACCCCGCTCATCGAAACAGCGGCACGGTTTGGTGGCCTGCTGATCGGGGTCGGGGCGGCGCTGGCGCTGGCGCAGCCGCTGCCCTACCGGGTTGTGGTGGCCGCTCCGCTCGGCGCTGCGACCGCTCTGCTGACCAGCCCGGACAGCACCGGCGTCCTGGGCGTGATCTACGTGCTCGCGGTCACCGTGTGGTGGGCACAACGGCTGTGGCAACTGGCCTACCGACCGCCGGCAGCATGGCAGCCCCCGCGCTGACCGCACACCAGCCGCCGATCGGCGTCGGCCGGCACGGTCGGCAGAGCCGATGTAGTTGGTCAGCAGCATCCACTGCCTTCGACGGACGTCGGACCACCCGGTTCGGACGAGTGATGGTTCAGGACTACCGGCAGCGACGAGACAGCACGTTCTACTGACCGCTTTCGCGCGAGCGACGTCCGGCTCGGCGGCGGGCAGGAAGGCCAGCAAGGGACACAATGCTTGGACACCGCGCGTGGACGCGCTGATTGGACGGAGAGCAGCACGTGAGCAGGTTCGTCATCACCATCACGCCCGACGACGGCGGCTCGGCCACCGGCGCCGCGGCACACACCACCGTGCGAGTGGACATCTCCACCGGACAGACGCGAATCACCGAGCTCACCGTGCGCGCGGCCAGCGGCGGCGGCCTCGCCCCCGCCGACCTGCCACCGGTCGACCTCGACCTGCTGGTCCGCGCGCTCGCCGCACCCGCACCACCACCCGCGCTGCCACCGGTCGCCGAGACCTTCGCCGAACAGGCCGCACCGGCGCCGCGCCGCCGCGCCCGCAAGACCGCGGCCAAGAAGGCGACGGCCAAAGCCACCACCCGGTCCGCCGCGAAGAAAACCACGAAACGCGGCGCCGAAAGCACCGGCACCCGCGCGTACCGGCGGATGCCCGAAGCCGACGAGGTCATGGACGTGTACCGGCAGACCGGCTCGATCACCGCGGTCGCCGAGCACTTCGGCGTGCCCCGCCACACGGTCGCCGGCTGGGCCCGCCGGCTGCGCTCACAGGGACACACCATCGGCCGGCAGTAACCCGGTTGCTCGAGCTTCTTACCCGGCGATGTTCGTCATTCGTTGCCACACAATTCGTGGTTACTGATTCGGTTGGTGGGGTGACGCTGGGTTGCGGTTGATGGTATGACTGTGGTCTATGCCACCTGGGGAGGTACGGCTTGCCGTTGACTGCGGCAGCGTGAGCACGGCCGCGGTGTTGGTGTGGCCGGATGGTCAGTGGCGGCTGTTGCGGTTCGATGACCAGCCGATGCTGCTCAGCGCGGTGTTTGTGAGCTCGACCGGTCGGATGTCGGCCGGGGTGGAGGCGTGGCAGGCCGCCGCGGGGGCGGGCGAGGGGTTGTTCGTGCCGTCGCCGTCCCGGCGGATCCGCGATGACGTGATCAGCGGCGGCGGGGTGACGACCACCGGGCTAGAGGTGGCGGCGGAGCCGCTGCGGCGGGTCGCCGAGATGGTAGGCCAGATCGTCGGCGGCCCGGTGGCGGATGTGCGGTTGGTGGTGCCGGCGACTTGGGGGCCACGCAGGTCGATGCTGCTGCGCCAGGCGGCTCACCGCGCTGGCCTGCCCGCCGTGGCGGTGGTGCCGGCGCCGGTCGCGGTAGCCGATCTGATGGTCGCGGCCGGCGCGGTGGTGCCGGTCGGCGGGCATGTCGCGGTGTGCGACCTCGGCGGTGGCGTGGAGGCCACCGTTTTGCTGCGCAGGGCGGACGGGTTCGAGGTGGTGTCCGTCCGCGACGACGCCGAAGGTGGCGGATTGCGGCTGGACGAACAGCTGGCGGTGAGCCTGAACGGCCACACACCGCCGTCGATGGGCACGCAGGTGTGGTGGCAGGTGGTGGCCGCCGCCCGCAGCGCCAAGGAACAGTTGTCGACGCAGCCGGTCGTGACAGTGAGTCTGCCGCCGCCGCACCCGCCGGTGGTGTTGACCGGGCAGCAGGTGCAGGCGCAGGCATCGCCGTTGTGGGAACAGGCCGCCCAGCTGACCGTCGAGGCGGTTGAGGCCGCCAACCTGCAGCCCGCCGAGCTGTCCGCGGTGTTTTTGACCGGTGGCGGCGCCGCAGCGCTCCAGGCCGCGCAGGTGGTGGAGCAGATGGTGGGCCGGCCGGTGGATGTGGTCCCGGATCCTCAGTTCGCGGCGGTGCGCGGCGCCGCCCGGGCGGTGGGCCCGCCCGCTGGTGCGGCGGGTTGGTGGCCGGTGATGCCGCGGTTGCCGGACCTGCCGGTGCGGCGGCTGTTGGGTGTGCTGGTCCCGGCGGTGGCTTCCGCGGCGCTGTTCGTGGAGTTCCTGATGGTCAAGGCCCGCCACCCCGGTCAGTTCGTCCGTCCGGTCGGTAACGACGAGCCGGACATGCCGAACCTGGTGTTGACCTGGGGACAGTTGGGTGTGGCCAGCCTGCTGGCGTTGCTGGCCTGCCTGTGCGGGGCGGCGGTGCTGGGCGCGGTCCTGCCGGCCAACGCCGGCCTGCCGCGGGCGGCCAGTTCGGACGCGGTCCGGATGGGTGGCGGGTTGGTCGTCGCCGCAGTCCTGGGCTGGTGCGTGGCCGCCCTGTACGGGGTTGGCGCGTCGGTGTATCTGGCCGCGCCGCTGGGCTCGTTTCTGCGGTGGGCGATGCTGTGCACACTGCCGTTGGCGCTGGTCGCCGCATGTACCGGGGTGGTGGCGGCGGTCCGGGGCCGAAGTCCGGCCGTCGGCTGGCACAACTGGCTGAGGTTTCCGATCCTGTCGGTGGTGCCGGCGGCGGTGGGGATGTTGCTGCTGGCTGTCGTCTACGGCTACATGGCGGCCGATACCGGGCCGGCCGACACCGTTCAGCGCACGGGTGGGTTCCTGATCGGTGTCGGCGCCGGGCTGGCACTGGTCGGACCGCTGGTCTATCGGCTGGTGGTGGTGCCCCCGCTAGCGGCGGTCACGATGGCCATTGTGGACATCCACACCTCCGGCATCCTCGCGGCGATCTACGCCGCGGCGGTCACCTGCTGGTGGCTGCAACGGCTATGGCAGCTGCTGTTCCACCCGGACCCCTGGACCAGCCATGCCTGACCCAGCCCTGGTACGCGGCCGTCTGCCCACACCGCCGGGGCGGTGAGCATGCTCCGACGCCTTGTCATCGCGCTGTGGTGGACCGTCCTGCTGGTCGGCCCGCCCGCTGGGCTCGTCGTGTGGGCGCGGTGGCCGCTGCCAACACGGTGGCCGGACCGCGTCCAGGCGGAGGCATGGCTGGCGCATCCGCTGACCGCCGACGCGGCCGCCGTGACCGGTTGGCTGGGTTGGGCGCTGCTGGTCTGGACGATCCTTATCCGGCCGCATCGTCGGTTGCGGCGTACCGTCGAGGCGGTCTGGTCCCTGGCCGGGCTGTTGGCGATGCTGGTCGGGTTGCCGGCTGGTCTGATCTGGTGGGCCGGCCGGCCGGTGCCGCACTGGCCCACCGAAACTCAGATCCACAACTTCCTGGCCGAACCGTTGACCTGGCCCACCATCGTCGCCGCCACCGCCCTCGCGGGCTGGCTGCTGTGGCTGACCCTGGTCTACGCAGTCCTGGCCGAGGCAGCAACCCGGCTGGGCCGCTTCGCGCGCTGGCTTCCCCGGATCCCCGTTCCCACACCGCTACAAGGGCTGGTCGGTGGCATGCTCGGCGCCGCCGCCATCAGCACCGCCCACACCTCCGCCTCGACTATCCCAGAAGCGGCGGACCTCGCGGTGGTGTCCACCGCCGACCGGCTACCGGTCGCCGCGGCCAATGTCAGCGACGCGCCGGACGCATCCACCGTCCACCAGGAGGCCGACCCCGATCCTGCCGCGCTCACCTCGACGAGCGACCGGATCATGCTGCCCGACGGGGGATGGTTGCCCCGGGCGGTCGCGGAGCTAGTCACGGCCGCTGGGGCCGCTGTGTGGTGGCGTCGCCGCCGCGACTACCAACCCGGCCCGATCCGACTCGACCGCGACGACCCCGACCTGGTGCCGCTGCCACCGACGGTCCAAGTCGTCCAAGCGGCCCTGCCCTACGTACAGCAGCCGCTTCCCGGGCTGGAGCGCCCGCCGGCCGCGGCGACCGATCCGGCCGGTCCACCGGACGACGCCGGCCGGCTGGGGTGGCAGGCGGCCAGCTGGCCCGGTGACCTGCCCGGCGGGGCAGTAAGGCTGGTCGGGGCAGGCGCAGCCGACGCGGCCCGCGGCATCCTGACCACCGCGCTGCTGACCCACCGCGAACCAGCGGCCCGGCCGGCCGTCGTCATCACCGCCGCTGACCTGCACACGCTGCTCGGCTCCGCCGCCACGGACCGCCGGCACCTGCCGGGTCTACAGGTAACCGAGGACCTGGGCGGCACGGTGCAGCAACTGGAACAGATCCTGCTGAAGGCGGAGCCTGATCGGCGTGACCCGGCCAGCGACCAGTACGCCGCACACACCCTGGCCCTGCTCGCGACGGCCCCCGCCGACCCGGACACGGCCCGTCGCCTCGCTGTGCTTGCGAGCCTCGGCCACCGGCACGGCGTCACCGCCGCCATCCTCGGCCACTGGCCAACCGGCACCCTCCTCACCGTCACCGCCGACGGCACCGCCACCCGATCCGACAACCACACCGAACAGGTCCGGTTCTGCATGCTTCCCCGGCCGCCGCCGCAGATCTGCTAGACCTACTCGACCTACGAAACACCGACCGACCCGTGGCCACGGGTGTCCCCACACCCGGCATCCACAGCCACCACACACCTGCCAGACCAGGTAGCGGGACGCCAACAACCAACCCGGTTCGGATTACCCTGCTCGGCACGATCACCGTGTCCTGCCGCGGACGACCGGTCGTCATCAACCGGACCGCAGGCGTACAGATCCTTGCCTTCCTCGCCTTACACCCCGCCGGAGCCACCAGCCGGCAGATCGCCACCGCGGTGTGGCCCAACGTGCGCCCCCACGCCAGCAGCGACCGCTTCCACACCACCATGCACGCCCTACGCGCCACGCTGCGCGAAGCCACCGGCGGACACGAGGTCGTACTACGCGACGCAGAGCTCTACCGCCTCGATCCGGACCACACCGACACCGACATCGCCCAGCACGCCGCAGCAGTCCACGCCGCAGCGACCGCCACCCAGCCGCAGAACCGAGAACCAGCACTACGAGCCATCATCAACGGCCACCCAGCAGAACTCGCCGCCGGACACCACTGGCCGTGGCTGGCAGCACACCGCGAAGCCATCCGCCGCCGAATCCTGGACGCCTACACCACCCTGGCCGCTACCCACCCGCACGAAGCTGCCGCACTGCTGCACCACGCCAGGCAAGTCGACCCAGTCAACGGCGATCTCCAGCCGAAGAGCACCGAAGTAAACCCTCGATACGACTCGCTCGCGTATCCGCAAGCGACACCCAATCATGACCTGGACCGCCATCGCCGATGACACAGCCTTCTCGCTGCACTCAGCGCGATCGTCGACGTCGAGGCCGCAGGCAACGGCTGCGTGTCCACATTGGCCAGCGCCGCCACTGGGTAGTGCTACCTGTTGTCTAGGGTTGGCGGGTCTGTCCACATGCCTCGTCTGGGTCTGTCAAACGAACGGCACCTCTCTGTGTCAAGGCATCGGGACCAGAGAGGTGCCGTTCGTTTTACAGGCCCCCGCGGCCCGCGACCGGCGCGAGGTGCCGCACGCTGGGCGTTGAAACGGGCCCCCGCGGCAATGGCAGAGGCGACGCCGACGGGGGACGGCGTCGCCTCTGCACCTTTGAAGGGCGCGGTGTAATGGCTAGGTGCACTGGTCGTGGTTGGCCGACTCGGCTCGATAGGACCGGCCGGCGCGCTGGCCCGGCCGGTAGGGCGGCGCGGTGATGACCTGACGAGGGCCGGCGGGCTGACGTGCGCACTCTGGTCGTCGGCCCCGATCATCGCGACGATACCGGCGGTCGCTTCACCGTGGTCGCGTCGTTGCCGCATGCGCCGCGCGTGAAGCGCTGGCCCGGTGGCCATGTCGACCTCTCCGCAAACGGCCACCACGACCGTCCCCGAGGCGGTGAAGCGGGTCATAAGGCGCAGGTAGGCAACATCAATGACTGGCGATGCGAGTTGTGGTATCACGCGTTACTCCAATCCCAGCAAGTAGTACGCGGGAATGCGATTGGAGGGGGCCGCGTCCACGGTGATGGTGTAAGAGACGATCACCGGGAAGATCCGGGTTGATGTTACGCGGCGATCGCCGTTGCGGTGGCCGGGGTGTCGTCCTGTGTGTCGATGAGTGTCAGCCGGGCCTTGGCAAGGATTTCGATGCCCATGTACCGGCGTTGTTCGGTCCACTCGTCGGTCTGCTCGGCCAGGACGGCGCCGACGAGGCGGATGATCGAGGCCCGGTTGGGGAAGATCCCGACCACGTCGGTGCGGCGGCGGATTTCCTTGTTCAGCCGCTCTTGTGGGTTGTTGGACCAGATCTGCCGCCAGATCTCGTGCGGGAACGCCGCGAACGCCAGCAGATCCTCCTGGGCGTCATCCAGATGTGTTGCCGCGTCAGGGAACTTCGCTTCGATCGCCTCGACGACGCGGCCGAACTGGGCCCGCGCTGAGGCGGCATCGGGTTGGTCGAAGATGGTCCGCACCATGGTGGCCACCCACGGCTGCGCCGACTTGGGCACCTTGCCCAGCAGGTTGCGCAGATAGTGGGTGCGGCACCGCTGCCAGGCGGCGCCCGGCAGGGCGGCGCCGATCGCGTCGACCAGGCCGCGGTGGGCATCGGAGATCACCAGCTTCACGCCGGCCAGCCCTCGTGTGGTCAGGCCGCGTAGAAACCCCAACCAGCCCGCGCCGTCTTCCTGCGAGGCGATGTCCAGGCCCAACACTTCCCGGCCGCCGTCGCCGTTGACGCCAACCGCGATCAGGGCGTGCACGTTGACCGTGCGGCCGGCCTCACGGACCTTGACCGTCAGGGCGTCCATCCACACGAACGTGTACGGGCCGGCGTCCAGCGGCCGGCTGCGGAACGCTTCGACCTGCGCGTCCAAGTGTTCGGCCATCTCCGACACCTGCGACTTGGACAGCTGCGCCACCCCCAACTGCTCGACCAGCTTCTCCACCCGGCGGGTCGACACACCCAGCAGATACGAGGTGGCCACCACCGACACCAGAGCCCGCTCAGCTCGCCGGCGGTAGGTCAGCAGCCAGTCCGGGAAGTAGCTGCCCTGCCGCAGCTTGGGGATCGCCAGCTCCACCGTGCCGGCCCGGGTGTCCCACTCCCGCTGTCGGTAACCGTTACGCGAGTTGACTCGCTGCTCGCTGCGTTCGCCATAGCCGGCGCCGCACACCGCGTCGGCCTCGGCCGACATCAACGCCTCGGCAAACGTCTTCACCATCGCCCGCAGAAGATCCGGGCTCGCCGACTCCAGCTGCTCGCGCAGAAAGCCGGCAGGGTCCACACTCTTGGGTGCGGTCATCGCGTTGGTCTCCTTTGATCATGACTTAGCCGTCTCAAAGGATCTCCGCGATGACCGTCTCTCACCTCACGACACGCCCACTACCAGGCCCGCCGTACACCACCTCCGTGGACGCGGCCTTGGAGGGCGGGGACCAGGCCCAACATCCGGGCCAGTCCGGGGACAGGCGGTCGTGGTGAGGAGTTCCAGGCGGAGCCGCCCGGAACCCCTCACCTTTCCCCAACCCCCGGCAAGGTATCCAGCAGGCACACCGGTGAACGGTCACCGAACCGCCCGGACCTGAACCGATCTATGCGTGCCGTCGCGGCACCGTCAAAGACAGACTGCGCTGTCTGTCTTTCCCGCACCCACGCGATGCTCTCTCGGGGTCCCAGAGGCCTGGCATCCGCGCGCCCGAGCCCGGCAACACACCGGCCCGCCCGCCGGTCAGCGGGCGACCGTCGTGGCGATGTGCGCCATGCCCGCCGAGGGGTAGGCCGGCCGGCCCATGCGAACGCTGCCGACACCGGCTCACTCGCCGCAGCAGGCGACTTGCATAGTTACCGGGCGTCCTCGTGGTGGGCGGTCCGTGATCGTCGGACCAGGTCAGCGGCCGCACCAGCACGGTGGGCGCAGGTGTCGAAGTCCCGGTCATCACACCCCTCCGGGTGGCAAAACATCCGTGGCTAACAGCGGGAGTCCGCCACCAGGGGCCGGGGTGACCGCCTCACCGTACACCCGACATACTCATCGCGCCGTTCAAGACGGCACCGAGTTGCGTCGATCCAGTCCCGCCCGGCGACCCGGCGGCCATCACTGTGGTCGGACGCGCTGTTCGGCGGCGTCCATCGGCTGTTGGGGCCGATGACGTGGGCGGTGGACGTGTCTTCATTGCAGCGTCGGAGTTGTTCTCGCCGGTCCGGGCTGTTGATCCTAGGGGTTTGTGAGGCTACCGCGCGGTCGGTTCGGCGTACGTGTACCCGAAGAAGACGCCCTTGTGTTGCCCGTCACTTCCTCGAGTGCGTTGGTGGTGTGTCAGCTCGTGCCCGGCGGTCGTCGGCGTGTGACTTCGCGCTGTCTACCGGGTGGCACGACGCTCGGGGCGCTGCGCTTTGATCAGGAAGGCGGGCCCGGGTCTGGCTGGCGGCATCCCGTCGGGGCCAGTCCGGTTTGCTGGCCGGTCACTGGTTCGGCCGTCGCAGGCCGTTTCGTTGCGGCGGTCCGGTCGAGTCCGAGCGCGCCCGCCGTCGCGCCGGTGCCGGGGCCGGGGCCGGGCGTGCGGCTGGGAGGTTGATGGAGACGGCGGTCCAGGGTCCGACGTGGTCTTCTGCTGCGTCAGCGCTGGGACGCCGTAAGCGGCGTAGGACGGCACCACAGTGCAGGCAGCGGCCGTACTCGACACTCACGCCGCTGGGATGACAGGAACTCCGCTCGGCTGCGACTTGGCCGCCGCAGCCCACACATTCCGGAAGGTCGCACTCCATCGCCTCACCCACGGGTCAGAGGTCGGGGACGCCGACGGGTGGACAACCGCCCCTCGCCGACGCCTGACGGCTGCGGGCTCGTTGCCCGGCCAGTCGTGGCTGTGGGCTGCGGGTCCGGTCGGTGGCGGGGAGGACTCGGCCGCTGGTTCCCGACCGGCCACCCAATCCCGGGTCTTGTCTGCCGCGTCCAGGCCGGCCGCCGCGGCGTTGTGCGAGGCCCTGCCGGCCGGTTCTTCGACCACTGCGGCAGCGGTGCGCGCCTGGTTCGCCGCCGGTGAGGGCGCGTCGTCGGGCTGATGCGGTGCGTCGGGGTCCGCCGGGGGTTGGCGTCGGGTCAGCACCACCGCTACGACCGCGCCGATGACCACCCGGCGGCAAGGCCGGCGCCGGCCCACCGCCACCGCGAGGTCGGCAGCTGTCCGCGTAGGGCGAGCCGGGCCAGCACGGCCCGCTGCCGGGCCACCGATCCCGGGGTGCGGGATGTGTCGCCGACCTGCCGGGCGGCCTCGGAAGCGGCGGTCAACAGGTGCTCCCACGCCGCGGACAGTTCGGTGCGGCGCGCTGCGAATAATGGGCGGGAAGTCGATCCAACTGTTTGATCATGACGCCACCTCCAGTTGCCGGAGCCGCGTATCACGATTGCTGAGCCAACACGGTACACACCGGCACCGGCCGCCGGGCCCCGCTAATCCGCCAGATCCGAAACGAGGAAATCTTCTTCGGCGAAGGTAGACATGCGGTGTGGGCGTGTGTATGGTTCCAGGTGTTGCGAAGAGAGATCCAGTGCGACAGCCGACCTGGCGCACAGAGGTAAACGGCCCGCGCGGTCCGGTCCCGACCCGCTCACGAAGGTGAGCCGGCGTAACGGGGCCGGACCCGGGCTCAACGCCCGACCCGGACTATCGCGGGCGTCATGCACCACCGAGCACCACAGGTTCACGCAGGATCAGCAAGACCCAGTTTGAAACGGTGTGTACGACGAGAGGAGTGAATGCCATCGGATCCCTGCCCGGCGTGACGATGCCCGGCAGGAGCCGCAGACCCCCAAGAACGGAAGGTGGTCCACGGTCACATCCAGCCGAATCCCGCCGGCCCGCACCCTCCCCATTACGCGGGCGGGCGGGACGACGATGAACCGGCAACCAGCCGGTGATGGTATGCAACAAAAACACTCTCCCCGAGGATCCCGGCGTCCCCACGGCGCCGGGATCCTCGCCCGCGTTTACCGGAAAGGTGTCTATGACCCCTGGCCATAACGGTTCGAGCGACAAGTTCGAAGACGAGCACTACCCCGCCTACACCATGGGCCGGGCCGCCGAGATGATCGGCGCCACCCCCGGTTTCCTGCGCGCGGTGGAGCAGGCCCGCCTGTTCGAGGCCATCCGCTCCGATGGCGGACACCGCCGCTACAGCC
The DNA here is from genome assembly GCF_011764425.1 of Phytohabitans houttuyneae. Taxonomy (NCBI): domain Bacteria; kingdom Bacillati; phylum Actinomycetota; class Actinomycetes; order Micromonosporales; family Micromonosporaceae; genus Phytohabitans; species Phytohabitans houttuyneae. Next base: position 1,728,266 of record NZ_BLPF01000001.1, on the reverse strand, counting down.
GCTACCAGCTGCGCCTGGCCGCCCGGGTTCGTGAGATCGCCGACCAGGGCACCGGCATCGAAGCCGCCTGCCGCATCGTCATCCTCGAAGACCAACTCGCCGAAGCCCTCGAAATCAACGCCCGCCACCAACGCGACCAAGCCACACCCACCAACTGAACTCGACCCCGGCAGATCCGGCAGGACCCACGTTCTCGGCGGTGGTGGTACGGGGCGTGGCCATCGTTGCGAACGTCGATGAGAGCCGGCGGTCCCCGCGGGATCGGGCCGGGTCAGTCGGTGTAGACGAGGTGTTTGGCGAACCGGACGCTGGTTCCTCGGCGGGGGTCGCTATCCAGCTCGAACTGGTCGCTGAGCTGCGCGATCATGAAAAGGCCGCGACCGGACTGGGCGGTGTGCGCGGGCCGGGTGAGCCGGTCCGGTGGGGTGAACCCGGTGCCGGAGTCGGTCACCTCGATCACGCACCGGTGGTCAGCGATGGTGACGGTGACCCCGTACTCGTCGGTGTGCTGGGCGTGCGCGACGACGTTGCTGCACGCCTCGGTCAGCGCGACCGCGATCTCATGACGACAGGCGGCGGTAACCTTGAGGGCGGCCAGGACGGTGTCCATCACCTGGCGGATCAGGCGTACGCCAGCGACCTCACGCGGCAGGCCCAGCACCAAGGTGGCGTGGAAACCGGCCGCGCGCATGCGTGCCTCCTCCCACCCCGCCAGCGCCGCTGCCGGCAGGCCCTGCCTGCCCAGTCATCGTTCCCGGTGCATGGCCAGTCCTAACCCGCCAGCATGGTTGATCATATGGTCGGCGTAGCCATCGGACCGCAGGTGACGTGCAGGCTCTGACCCGCGCCAAGCAGGGTGCTCGTCGTCCCCGCCGGCGTCACCGGTTCGCGGGTCGCCGTGCGCGAACGGTGGGCTACTGGCGGGGCGGGGGTTTGGCCGCCCGCCATTGCAGCATGACCGCGCTGGCGTCGTCCTGGAGCTGGTCGTCCTGGTAGGCCAGGATGGCGTGGACCAGTCGGCGCATCGTCTCCGGAAGCGGAAGCTGGTCGGCCAAGGCGCGGGTGACGAAGTCCACCAGCCGGTCAACGCCGAACCACTCGCCTTGCGCGGTGCGGGCCTCGATCACCCCATCGGTGTAAAACAACACCTGATCACCCGGATGCAGCCCCTCCACCTCGACGCGGGGGCCATCGCTGGACATGTGCCACAAGCCCAGCGGCAACGCGGTCGGCCCCGGCAACGTTTTGATCATCCGCCCGTCGCGCAGCAGCAGCGGCGCCGGATGGCCGGCGACGATCAGCCGCAGCTCGCCGGTGCCACAGTCCAACTCGGCCAGCACGGCGGAAACCATCGCGCCGGGCTGGTGCGCACGCAGGTGCTTGTCCACGCTCCGGGCCGTGCCGGCCAGATCCAGGCCGCAGCGGCGGGCGTTGCGGTACGCGCCGATCGCCAGGGTGGCCAACAGACTGGCCGGGGTACCGTGCCCGACCGCGTCGAACACCGCCACGGACAGCAGCTGGCGGTTGAGGGCGTAGTCGAAGGCGTCCCCACCGATGTCGAAACACGGCTCCAGGACACCGGCGACCAACACCTGGTCGGTGGCGAAACTCAACGGCGGAAGCAACCCCCACATGATCTCCGCGGCGACTTGCATCGGCTCCCGCCGGCGACGTTGTTCCAACAGGTCGCTGTAACGGCGCCGGCTGATCAACAGCTGGGTCACCGCCGCCGCCACCAGTTCGCCCGCGTCGCGGACATCCGCCGAGGCGGGCCCGGTGGCCGCCGCCTCGACCTCCAGGACGCCGAGCCGGTCGCAGCCGTGCACCAGCGGCACCCACAGCCGACCTCCCGCGGCGGTCTGCTCCTGAACCTGCTCCGTGGTGAAGGCCCGCCCGGCAAGGGTGCCGTCCACCGATAGCGGCTCCCGATCCGGGCCACCCAGTGTCGGCAGCGCAACCAGCCGGCTCTGGGTGTAGTCCACCACGTAGACGATCACCGCGGTCGCGTCCAACAACGGCGCCAACGCCGCCACCAACTCCGGCAGCTCGTGCACACCGACGGTCGGCGCCTCCCGCAGCAGCCAGCGCACCGCACCGTCCGCGTCCAACTCGCCACCGCCCCGACCCAAGACCTCCACCCGCCTGGCAGAGCACCCCACTGTAAGCGCACCCAACCCGGTACCCGCTCCACGCATGACCGGGCCCACACCCGGCAAGGACGCAACCCGCCCGAATGATCGGACGAACACCCGAACGGTGCAACCACGCGCCTGCCTCTGCGTCCGCGGGCCACGTTGGCAGGCCATGTTCTTGTGTCCATAGTGGACAGGCAATCTTCGTCGGCTCGGCACGTTGCCGTACCGACACACCGACGGACACATTTGACGTCGACGATGACGACGCCCGGCGCCCAGTCATCTACGGCTAGGCGGCGCCGCCCTCGTCGGACTCGAGGCCAACCGTCCACTTCCAATCCAGGCGGTGCCTGCCGAACAGCGTCCGGCCCCCCTTGCGCCGGGCGGGCAACCGCTCGATGTCCACCCCCGTGCGGAACATCTCTCGCATCACACCCACGCCGGCCCCGCCACCGCGTGGCCGCCGACGCGTCCGCGCGCGGCACCGGCGAGATGCTCGGGTGCCCGCTTCCCTGAGAGGTTCCTCTCGTTCGCCGCCGGCAGAGTGCGGGGTTGGCTTGGACTGGCGGCTCCGCTGGTGGGGGCGGGGAGGGTCCAGACCGCGGTGGCTACGGACGAGGCTCGCGTCCTGCCGTCCGTGCTTCTCCGACTCGGCGCTACGATTCTGCCAGGTCATTAGCGGTATTGACTCCGCGTTTCGGGCCGCGTTTGCTCCCGCGTTTCGCCGAGGGGAAGCGTGTCGAACCAAGAACCGATTTCGTGTTGCTGGCAGTGGGCTGGGTTCGCGGTTAGTTGGGTGATGTTCTTGCTTGCCGGGCTGTGTCGGTTGGTCGCGTCCCGGCGGGTGGTGTAGGAGTTGACCTTGACCCGGCGTGCCGCCGGTATGGAGACGGGTCAACGCGGTCTTAGCTCTTCTCTGAGCGACATGCTGGTCAGCGTGGGCGACCACGGCGCTGACTGTCCGACGGGCCTCCAGCGCTGTTCGTGCTCTCAGTCGTTCAAGCGATTGGGCGGCTGGCATGCATTAAGTGTCGCGACACACAGTGATATTCGAGGTTGCCAGTGCCTCAGCCTTTCGGTCTGATTCGGTGGCACGACGGCTACTTGACCCCAGATGAGACTACGGATGGTCGAGATATCTGCCCATACGTGGACGTGAGCTCGGCGACCTGGCGACGTTGGTCCCATTTGGACAGTGCAGTACTTGAGTCGTCTGGTGGGTAGCGAGATGGCGTGGAATCGACGTTGGGCTGTCCACTTTGGCTTTTGAGTTCGTGGTGGTCGTTGGCTTTGGGAGTTGGTGTTGCGCGAGGGCTTGTTGTCGGAAGTGCCATCGATTCCGTCGAAGCGTCCGACCTGCCCCGGTTCGAAGTGATGCAGTTAAGTTTGTGGCCGGCCCTACGGAAGGTGATGTTGGTTGTGTACGCGGATGCCGCTGGGTTAAAACCTTGCCTGCAACTGTTGGTGATCAAGTAAAGATGGCGACCGCGCGGGCCGCGGCGTGGCTGAAGTCGGGGGCATGTCGTGGATCGTGGGCCTTTCTCTCGTTCGTTCCTTGGTCGCCGTTTCGCCTGGATACAGCGGCGGCTGTTCTCGTTGCTGGTGTTGGTGCTAGCCGCAGGTTTCCTGACGGTTGCTGCGTCCACCGGGGTGGTTGTGTCCAAGCCGGCGGCGGCTCAGGCCGCTGCGGCGGTAGCGCCGGGGGCTGGTGAGTATGTTCCGTTGACGCAGGCCCGGGTGGTGGATACGCGTTCGGGGTTGGGTGGTCATACCGGAACGTTAGGCGTCGGTGTGACGCGGACGTTTACCTTGACTGGCGTCGGCGGGGTGCCATCGTCGGGGGTGTCGGCGGTGGTGGTCTCTGTAACAGCGGTGTCGCCGACCGCGAACACGTTCTTGACGGTGTACCCGGAAGGGGAGTCGCGGCCGACGGCGTCGCAGGTGAGTGTGACGGCGGGGCAGAACATCGCGAACACGGTGATCGCGAAGCTGGGCACGGGTGGGCAGGTCCGGATCTACAACAACGCCGGTGCCACGCATGTGCTGGTAGATGTGCAGGGGTATTTCACGGACAACACGGTGACGACCGCGGGTGGCACGTTCGTGCCGTTGTCGCCGGTGCGGATCGTGAACACGATGTCCGGGTTGGGGTCGCCGGCTACCCAGATTGGGGCGGGGGAGACGCGGTCGTTCACGGTGACCGGCGTGGGTGGGGTGCCGACGGCGAATGTGTCGGCGGTGGCGGTGAACCTGACGGTGCGCGAGCCGACCTCGAGTGGCTACATCACCGCGTTCGCGGCTGGTACGACGCGGCCGGCGGGGTTGTCGACGTTGAACACCACGCCGGGTGTGGAGATCGCGACGCTGGCGCAGGTGAAGGTGGGCACCGGCGGGCAGATCAGCGTGTATAACCTGGCCGGCTCGCTGGACCTGTTCATCGACGTGCAGGGCTACTACCTGGACTCCACGCAGGCGGGTCGGGACCTGTATGTGCCGATCAGCCCGCAACGGATCTTCGACAACCGGACCGGCATGCCGAACTCGACAACCCGAGCCGTGCAGGCCGCCGGTGGCAAAAACATCACGACCGGTGGTGTGGTGGTGCCGTCGGCAGGTGTGACAGCGGTGGTGTTGTCGGTGACCGCGGTGTCGCCGAACGCGGCCGGCTACCTGGATGTGTTCCCGGACGGCATGGTGCGGTCAGGTTCCTCGGCGTTGAACTACAACGGCGGCGGCAACCACGTCACCGGGACGGTGATCGCGAAGGTCGGCGCCGGTGGCCGGGTGGCCGTGTACGCGAACTTCGGCACGCCCGGTCTGATCGTGGACGTGCAGGGCTACTTCCAGTCGATGCCGTCCGGGACCCCGGCCGCCCCGACGGTGACGAGCTCGACCTATCCGAGTTCGGTGTGGACACCGGGCGCGGCGTCCGGGTCGTTCACCTTCACCACCTCCTCCTCGACGGTGACCCGGTACCTGTACGCGGTCGACGACGCGACGTTCGCCACCGCCTCCTCGGTGCAGACCAGCAGCGGCGCCCCGGCCACCGTGACGGTCACCCCGGGGGACGGCTGGCACACCCTGTACGTGCGGGCAGTCGACTTCGCCAACAACCTGTCCCCGGTGCAGACCTATCCGTTCGGCACCACACCAGGGATCACGACGCCGAAGAAGGACGCCCGAACACAGAGGTTCCTGCGTCTGGACGGCCTGGCGCGACCCGGCTACACCGGCGTCACCTGGAAGTACCGCCTCGCCGAGACGGACGCCTGGACCAACATCCCGACGACGGACGTGACAGTCGGCGGCGCCGCGGTTACGGCGTGGCCGGTGACGGTGCCGTCCGGTGGGGCGAACTCGAACCCGCCGGAGCTGTCCTGGGACGTGCCCCGCACCGTGTACCGCGCGGATGGGACGGTGCAGGTGCAGGTGTGCTTCACCGACACGAGCGGCACGGCGTGCTCGACGGTTCCCGTGACGGTGACGCTGGACCAGAACGATGTCGGCTCGGCGGCCAGTGACGAGGTGGGTCCGGGCAGTGTGTCGCTGCTGTCCGGCAACTACACGGTCAGCGGCAGCGACGTGTCCGTCGACTCGTACGGCTCCGACCTGACCCTGTCGCGTACGTTCAACACGATGGACCCGCACGCCGGCCCGGCCGCGGCACCGCAGCAACTGGACGCCAACCAAACCGAGGTCGAGTCCGGCACCAGCGGGTTCACCACCCGCGGTGCGACCGTTGCGGCGTCGGCGCCGGCGCGGACCGGCGCCACCGGTCTGAAGATCAGCCCGTCCGGCACCTCACCCACGAACACCGACACCGCGGCGGTGGTCGGCTACGACGAGGGCAACGGTCTACAGCTGGGGATGAAGGCTGGCCACACCTACACCTTCTCCACCTGGATCTATGTGCCCGCCGGCACCGGCTTGTCCGCCGCGTCCACCCCGCGCGGGTTGCGTGCGGTGGCGTACCACCGGACCGGTGCCGGCGCCTGGACCGAAGTACGGTCGAACCCGGCGACCGCGACGGACACCTGGCAGCAGCTGCGGCTACGGGTCACCCTGCCGGCCGGCACGACCGAGGCGATCCTGCTGCTGCACAACGGCAACCCCACCACCGAATCGGCCAAGTGGGTCGCCTACGACCACTCCTCCCTGACCGAGGAAGGCATCTTCGGACCCGGCTGGGTAGCCAGCACACCGGTCGAGGAAGCCAACGCGGCCTGGACCGGCCTGACCGACCGAGGCAGCGCGGTAACCGTCACCGACCCCGACGGGATCCCGGTCACCTTCGCCAAGAAGACCGGCGGCGGCTACAAACCGACGGGCGAGGACGCCACCAGCGGCCTCACCCTCACCGCCGGCACCTCCGGCGCGGGCGGCCCGGCCGACTTCACCGTCGCCGACCTGGACGGCAACTCCACCTTGTTCACCCCGGCCAAGACCTACACCAGCGCCGCCACGACCACCGGCCCCCACGCCTACCGGGTGGCGCGGGTCTCGCAGCCCGGATCCAACCAGAACACCACCTACGGCCACGACGCCGAAGGCCGCCTCACCCAGGTCCTCGCCCCCCTGCCACCGGGAGTGAGCTCGTGCACCACCTGGCAGGCCGGCTGCAAAGCGCTGCAGTTCGTCTACAACAGCGGCGGGCAGCTGACCGCGGTCACGTTCCGCACCACCTACTCCACCGGCACCGAACTCAAGGTCGACGTCGCCTGCTACACCTATGACCCCGCCACTGGCCGCCTGCTGCAAACCTGGGACCCGCGGCTCGGCTCCACCGCTGGTAGTGGTGTCCAGCCGATCGCCTGCAACCCGGCCAGCCTAGTGCTGCCCACCGCCTACACCTACGACACCGCCGGTCGGCTCGCCACGATCACGCCAGCCGGACTGGCCGCATGGAGCATCGGCTACGACAGTTCGGGCCGGCTCTCCACCGTGTCCCGCACGCACAACAGCGCCAACGGCGGCGGCACAGAGACCAGCAGGGTGGAGTACGAGGTGCCCCGCGACAGTGACAGCGGCAACCCGTCATGGCGTCCCGACCTGTCCACCACGGCCGCGGTCGGTGCTTGGGGGCAGCAGGACGTGCCGGTGACCGTCGCCGCGGTCTTCGGACCGGGCCAGACCGCGAGCCGTACCGACCTGCGCGGCGCCGCCGTCACCTACATCAACCCGGACGGCCGCGCCACGAACACCGCCGAGTACACCGGCTCGGCCTGGGCCATCACCACCAGCGAGTACGACGAGCACGGCAACACCGTGCGCACCCTCAGCGCCGCGAACCGGGACCTGGTGCTCGGTAACACCTCCGCGCCGGTGCTGGACGCGATCACCGCACCCGACCCGGCCGCCAAGGCACTCGCGCTGTCGACGGTGAACATCTACACCGCGGATGGGCAGGACCCGACCGACACCTACAGCCCGTACCACCTGGTCACCCTCTCCGACGGCCGCACCCTCGGCGCCCGGGCCCACAACCGCATCACCTATGACGTTGGCACCGAAACCGGTCACCCCGCCGGGCCGCTGCTGCACCTGCCGATCCAAACCACGGTTGCGGCCAGCCTGTCCGCCGACCCGGTTCCCACCGACGAGCAGGACACCCGCACCACCCGTAACGAGTACGCACTGTCCACGACTGACGCGACAGGGTGGACCTTCCGGCAGCCGATGAAGGTCGTCACCGACCCCGGCGGCCTCGACTCGACCACGATCACCCGTTACGACCCGGACAGCGGCCTGGCTATCGAGAGCCGTCTGCCGTCCGAGCCGGGCGGCGGCGGCCCGGGCACCACGATCACCATCTACTACACCAGTGGCACCAACGCTGCTGACGCCGCCTGCGGCAACAAGCCCCGCTGGGCCAACCTGGTCTGCGTCACCAAACCAGCCAGCACCAACCCCGGCACCGCAGGCCTACCCCAACTCGTCGTCACCCGGACCACCGACTACGACTACCTCAACCGCGCCCGGGTCGTCGACGAGACCGTCATCGACGCCGCTGGCACCACCCGCACCCGGACCACCACCACCGACTACGACAACACCGGCTTCAGCCCACGGGTACGGCGCACCGAAACCACCGGCGGGCTCGGCACCGCGGTGCCGGCAACCGTGACCGCCTACGACCCGAACACCGGCCTGACCACCACGGTCACCTCCGGCAGCACCTCGGCGACCACCGGCTACGACGACTTCGGCCGCGTCACCACCTACAAGGACGCCGACGAAGCCACCGGCAACGCCGCAAACCAAACCACCACCACCTACGACAACGCCGGCCGCATCGCCACCACCACCGACGCCAAAGGCACCGTCACCTACGGCTACGGAGGCGGCGGAGACCGCCGTGACAACCCGACCTCGATGACCGTCACCGGCGTCACCGGCACCTTCACCGCCAGGTATGACCCCGACGGCCGCCTGGCCCAGCAGGACTGGCCCAACGGCCTGCGGCAGCTCAACGAATACGACCCCGCCGGCGAGCAAACCAGCCGGCTGCAAGCCCGCGAGGACTCCATCTGGCTCTCCGAGGCCACCACCGTTAGCATCCACGGCCAGACCCGCACGCACACCTACACCGGTGCCGCCGACTACGCCGGCATACACAGCTACACCTACGACGCGCTCGGCCGCCTCACCCAGGCCGCCGACTCCACTAGCGCTGGCTGCACCACCCGGACCTACGCGTTCAACGCAAACACCAACCGCACCAACCGGACCTCATACCCACCAACAACGAACGGTGCCTGCCAAACCACGACCGGCACCGCGACCGCCTACAGCTACGACACCGCCGACCGGCTCCTACCAACCGGCAGCCACGCCGGCCTGACCTACGACGCCTTCGGCCGCACCACCACACTGCCCGCCGCCGACACAACCGCCGGCACCGGCAACCTTACCGTCGCGTATTACGCCAACGACCTCGTCCGCACCCAAACCCAAAACGGGACCACCCTCACCAACGGCCTCGACGCCAACGGCCGCCTACGAAGCTGGACCAACAGCACCAACACCGTCACCAAGACCAACCACTACAGCGACAGCAGCAGCGACTCACCCGACTGGATCTCCGAGACCACCGACCACACACAGTGGACCCGCAACATCACCGACCTCGCCGGCAGCCTCGCCGCCACCCTCGACCAAACCGGCGGTCTAACCTGGCAAGTGACGAACATCCACGGCGACGTCATCGGCACCGCACCAGCCACCGCCACCGACCCCAACACCTACTACCTCGCCGACGAGTACGGCACACCGATCGGCCCAGCACCCACCCGCTACGGATGGCTCGGCGGCAAACAACGCTCCACCGAAGACCTCGCCGGCCTCACCCTCATGGGCGTCCGCCTCTACGCACCAGCCCTCGGCCGGTTCCTCCAAACCGACCCAGTCGACGGCGGCAGCTGCAACGCATACGAGTACACCTGCGCCGACCCCATCAACAAATTCGACCTTGATGGCCGTAAGTGGTGTTGGAAGTTCTGCGGGGCGCGCAAGTATGCTCCAGCTCTCGCTTGCAGCTGGTCGTGCGGCCTGCACTCCTGGGGTATCGGCAAAGCGGCTCACGGCTACGCGAAGCTCGGCGGAGGTCGCTGCTCTAACCGGTACGGGCTGCGTACCTGCACGAACGTGTCTTCCTGGATGTACCCGCGGCAGGGCTTCACCGTCGGCGACACCTACATAACGGGTCGAAGCCGTAAGGCGGTCACTCGCGAGCGCATCAGGCACGAACGCATTCATCGGCGGCAGTGGCGTAAATGGGGCCTTGCCTTCGGCCCCATGTATTTCCTCGGTGGAAGTAAGGCGTGCAAGAATCGGTACGAGCGTCAGGCGGGTCTGCGAGACGGAGGTTACCGGTGCTGAGGGGGTCCAGGCGCCTTGCCCGCACATTGGTGCTGATGTGCCTGGTAGCGCCGCTGGCCGCGTGCTTCGGAGATCCGGAGGCGTCGCCTGTCGGCTTTGTGAACACGGGTGGCCAGGCCGCGGCCGTCATCCCCGCGTGCGCCGACGAGGATGTCCTCAGCCTGGCTGTCGACGACGATCCCTACGATGAGGCCGGCAGCCTGAAACCGGAGAGCGACACGTTGTGGAAGGTCTCCGATCCCCGGCAGCCGCGCTCCACGGGTCCGTTCGTCATCGGCGACACCAGCCCTTGGCGCACCGAGTCGACAGCATTGAATGGAGAGTTGCCCAACAGCTACATGCTGTCGATTGAAACCACCCGCCGTCTGGCTACGTCACATTTTGACAAAACTCGCGTCGCGAGTCTCGGCGACAGGGAGGTGCTGATCGACGGCGAGGTTGGTTCGCTGAAGGACTTAGCGAAACGCTGGGGGTGTTGACGGACGCGGCATCGCGAGCGGTGTGATGGGTGATCCAAGTGGTAAGCCCTCCCAAACGTCGAGGGAGTCCGTCTGCGCCTCTCAAGAGGACGTCAAAAGTGTGACTATTCGGCGGAAAGAGGCGCGGCAACACACGAGGCGCGTTGCTTCCCTGGTGGATGGATCTACTCTAGGTAGCCGGCGGGCTGCCTTCTATTCGACTGATCCGTCGTCACTTTTCGAGCGGTATTGGGTATCGGCCTTGCTGTCCTGGAAGTGCAGCTGGAGTATTAGTAGTACTTTGTTTAGCTTGTTGTGGTGTGTCGCTTGTAGATGGTTGTGGCTCGTGCTTGGCTGCGGGCGTGGATGGGCGTGGGCTGGTGCGGGTGCGGGAGCGGCTTCAGCAGTTCGCTGTCTTTCGTCGTGGCGCTAAGTCCGCTTTTTGGTTGTGAGTGAGAAATGTAAGCCGCCGCTGGCGGGCAGGTTCCCTCGCATGAATTGTTCGATCGTGGTTGCAGGCATTGTCTGTGCCCGCTTGGCGAATTCCTCGAGGTTACGCATCAGGAAGGGGCCTGTGGGTACGGTGGAACTCCGCTCCGTGTGTACGAACGGCTCCACCGCCTGCCAGACGTGCACGATTCGATCGCGTAGTACGGCGACGATATCCTGCTCTTTCACGACCTTCAGGGCGACGAGGGCAGCGAAGAGCTGATAGAAGTAGGCCACGTCATAGATCTTTGCCCGGACATCTGCGGGCAGTCCGGAGATTCCCTTCGCGGGATCTTGCTCGTGTTGGAGGCGCGTACAGACGTAGAGGTAGTTGTCGTTAAATTCCATCGACCGGAATTGGCCGAGCAGATCAACCAGCACGGGAACGTAGTTGGCGTTGCGCATCAGCAGAATCTGCCTTGCGGCGAATCCGGCTGACAAAGCAACAGCGAAGAACGATACCGCGAGTGCGGCGACTCCTAACATTTCACCATCCTGCATGAGCAACATTGTGCGGCAGAGCGGCAACGCCCCATCCGCCGCGACCCGTGGGGTGCCGGTCGCAAGATCGGGTGCACGCTCATGCCCCCGAGTGCGCGGCGTCTGTGAGATCGATGAACGAGGCTCGGGTGCCCGCTTCCCTGAAGGTGGTTCCTCTCGTTCGCCGCCGGCAGAGTGCGGTGCCGGTGTTGGCTCGGGGCTGGCGGCTCCGGCTGGTGGGGGTTGCGAGGGTTCAGACCGCCGTGGCTACGGACGAGGCTCGCGTCCTGCCGTCCGTAGCTTCTCCGGCTCGGGGCGCTACGTTCTGCCAGGTCATTGGCGGTATTGACTCCGCGTTTGGGGCCGCGTTTGCTACCGCGTTTCGCTGAGGGGAAGTGTGACCAAGAACCGGTCGCCGGATTCCAGTCGACCGGATGCCTGCCGACCAGGCTCGTGATTTCGGGGTCGATCGGCTGATGGGGCTCGGCGTGATCAAATACGAGGATCATCGTCCGTCTGATGGCGCCCGGGTCGGGGGCCATGGCCGGCGTGGAGGGTGACGTCTTCTGCGTCGAGCGCGCGCTGCGGCGTGACGTTGTCATGGTCCTGGAAAGGCCGTCAGTCGGGCCTCGATCCGTTGCTGAGGCGGCAATCCCGGCCTTCCCGGGCCGCAACACTCCGTCATCGCCACCCGTGGGTACGGGATGGCGCCCGGGAGCGCCGACGTCCCCCCAGGTGCGCAGTCTGTTCGCCACCGTCAGCGCACCGTCTACTCGTTGGGACTGCGGGCAGTCGAGCCTACCGCTCGCCCTACCGCCCGACGCGGAGGGATCCAAGGGCCTTCGGCCGGTCGCCGGGTACGCGGGGGCGACTCGAATCTCCATCGAAGAGCATGAGCCTCTGGCTTGCGTTACTGCAGGTTTAGGCCGATCAAGTCGGGTAGCGGGATTTGAACCCACGGCCCTCGCTGCCAACATTGACGCGAGTCTTTGGTGTCTGTCGCTTATCTGCGTTGACTGCGAAACGACTCGATACGAATCGCTGACCTTTCATCGTTTGTCAACGGCTGGCGGGGTCCTCGAGGGTTAACGGTGGCTGAATCAAACTCCCAGCGACGGCCGAGCGACCGGCTTTCGCAGACCCTAACCGAAATACCGACAATTTAGGTTTCTGATGTCCGTTTGACCGTTCGGGTTTGGTGGCGGCGACGGCGGTGATGTCCGGCTCGGCTGGGCGGTTCGGAACCCGGTGTGCGGCGCGTTTGAGGTGCCTGACCTGTGGTTGTAAGACTGCGTGGGAGCTGTGTGAGTTTTTGTCAGAACCGTACCCCTGTCGTCGTGGGGCGGTCGCCTCCTACGTTCAGCAGGCCGGACTTCGCGTTGCCGTTGGCGGCTGAATCAGCAGCGGTCGCGGAGCGTTCACACTCTAGGGATGGGAGGGAAAGGTGCGCCCCCGCTTCGATTCAGTCGATGTGTTCGCCATCTTGCTGGTGATCGGTGGCCCGATCGCTCTGGTCCGATACGGCGGCTGGCCGCTGCCGACCGCATTACCCACCCGTATCGAGATCACCGGGTGGCTTCGCGAGCCGATGACCCCGGGGACCGTCACGGCAGGGTTCATCGGCTTCTTGTGGCTGACCTGGGTCGCCTTGGCGGGTGCGGCGGTGCTGCAGGGCTACCGCTGGGCCGCTGGCCGGCTTCGGCTGCCGCGCCTGCGGATGCCGGGGCCAGTGCAGGCATTCACTGCGGCCCTGCTCGGCGCGACCGCGGTCGGCAATGCCGCCGGCGCCGCCGCGGATGTGGGCGCGAGCGGTGACGCGACGGCCGCGGAGGGATTCGAGCGCACTCCCACGTGGGCCAGCTTCCCTGACCGGTTGGCCGCTACCACCGATCCGCCGGGTGAGCCGGCGGGTGCGTCGTCGCGACCGGTGGCAACGACATCGTTGGTTGCCGCTTCCGTCCTCCCACAGCGGCCGCCGGCATTCGATCAGGCCGCTGGCGGCCGGCGGACTGTCTACACGCTAGCTGGCCGCGTGCACGATCGGCCGGCCGAAGCCCCGACACTGCGAGCCGTGACGGGCACGAGCTCCGTGACCATGACCTACACGGTGGCCGAAGGTGACTGGTTGTGGCATGTGGCCGACCGGTTCCTTGGCGACCCGCACCGCTACCAGGACCTTGCCGCTCTCAATCCGCATTTGGCTGCCAAACACTCGGAGTTTCCCGACCATGTGGAGCCCGGTGACCGGCTTCGCCTGCCGTCCGACGCCCACGATGATGGACCGCGCCGGCACGCGCGGGGCACGCTCAGCCTTACCCCGTCGCCGGCCCACCGGCCGCCGACGCCGCCCGAAGTCGCCGAACCGTCACCGTCCCAACTGGACCCGGATGGGGTCGTCGAACCTGCAGCGCCGCAATCTCCCACCACCCCCAGTTCCACGGCAGACGGCGACGACACGGACAGCACGGGCAGCGACGTCGCCGGCGTGCCCGTGCCGGCCGGTTGGTTGACTATCGGCTTTGCCGCCGCGTTGTGCGCAGCCGCAGCTACGGTGTGGGCCCGGCGCCGCATCCACTACGACCCCGCCGTGCGCCCAGACCCGGACGACGCAGCCCTGCAGCCGCTGCCGCCGACCGTGTCGCTGTTGCGTCGCGCCGTCGATCGTCAGGCACCACAGTTGCTGCAACCACCGGATCCCGGCCCCACTGTGCGGGAGTACGCGCAGATGGATCCCAAGCCGCCGATCCCGCCGCCCGGCCCGGGTGGCCCGGAACTGGCCGGCTGGGGCCCGCTGCCACCGGACGGCCTGGGCCTGACCGGGCCGGGGGCGACAGACGCCGCCCGTGCCATGCTGGTCGCCGCGCTCAGCGCCGGCCACCCGCACGACCTCGACGCCTGCGCCACGGTGGTCATCCCCACCGGGACCCTGACCGCGTTGATCGGGACCAGCAGCGACCTGGCCGGCGCGATGCCGCGGCTGATCGTCGCCGCGGACCTGCCGCAGGCGCTGGCCCGGTTGCACCAGGAAAGCCTGCGCCGCGCCGACGTGCTCGAGGACGCCGATGCGACGACCATCACCCAGCTGCGTCAACAGCATCCCTACGCCGAGCCGCTGTCGCCGATGCTGCTCATCACCGACGCACCCGATGCGGGCATGCGGCCGCGCCTGTCGGCCATCCTGAGACTCGGCGAGCAGATGGACATCGGGGCGGTCGTGCTCGGCGACTGGCCGGACGGCACCACTGTCCACGTCGACACCGACGGAACCAGCACCGGCCCCGACCACCAACGACTGTCCGTACTGGACAGCGAAGCGGCCCAGCAGTTGCTTGCCGTGCTGCGCGAGGCCCACACCGGGCAGCCCACACTGGCGGCGGCGGCCCCGCCGGACCAGGCCACGGTCAGCAGCGACCTGCCGGAAGACGACGTGGTGCAGCCCGCCGACGAAGACCAAGCGGACCGTCGCGCCGTCACCGACCAAGCAGCGCCGCAGACCGCATCCGGTGCAGCCACCGTCGGACCGGTCGCGGTCACCGCGAAGCAGCCGTCCGCAGCCGCCCCACCTACGGCTGACACCGCCAACGACGACGGTGAAGCTACGCTCCCGGTGCGGGTCCAGATACTCGGCAAGGTCGCCATTTACACCCCGGCCGGCTCGCCGGTTCCTGGGCTGCGGCGCAAGGCTGGGGAGCTTCTCGCGTTCCTGGCTACCCGTCGCGGCGGCGTGAGCATCGATGACGTCAAGGAAGCCCTGTGGCCGGACGCACCGGTCAGCCGTGCCAAGCAGCGCCTGGCCACCGACGTGGCGAACCTTCGGGCATGCCTGCGCACCGGCGCCGGCATCATCCCGGGTGACCAGAACCAAAGCGATGCTGCTGCCGGCGCCGGAGGCCGCCGCGCTGGGTCCACCGGTCCCGCGTTCGTCGTCAACACCGGTGGCCGCTACCTCTTGGCCGCCGACCTGGTCTCTGTCGACTGGTGGCAGGTTCAGGACGCTGTCACCAGGGCGGCCACCGCCCCGGACACCGCCGGGCGCATCACCGCCCTGCAGCAGGCTGTCCAGGCTTTCAACGGTTTGCTTTACGACGCGGACGGCCGCTACGACTGGGCCACCCTCGACGTGGAAGTCACGCGCCGACACGCGGTCACCGCGCACACCCAGCTGGCGGACCTGATCGGCGCCGAGCAGCCCGACCAGGCGGCCCGCTACCTGAAGATCGCCGCCGACGTTGACCCGATCAACGAACCCGTCGCTGTCGCGGCGATGCGTGCACACGCTGCCGTCGGCGACGTGGACGCGGTCCGTGCCCGGTTCACGGCGCTGACCGTTGCGCTTCAGGATCACGGCCAGGAACCCGGCGACGACACCGCCGCCCTGGCAGCGGAGCTTTGCCGGCAGCCAACAACGCGTCCGCAAAAGACCCGCCAGGCCAAGACAACAGGTCCTGAAACGCCGGCCTGACCTGCGACCGTCGCGCGATCCGCCAGACCACACGACCACCGACAGCCGCCGATAAGCCGCAAATAGGACCTAAACGGGCAAAAAGAAAGCCCGGGTCATCGTTGTGTGGTCGGGAGCAGGCTCCCGACCACACACTCGTGACGTTGACGGGGGTTGCCAGGCCGACGGTCCCGCGTTGCGGCGGGCCCCGTTGACCTGGCGGCGAAAGTCCCGTTGACGCTACTTCGGTGGTGGTGTGGCATCCCTGTGTTTGCGCTGACCCTGGCGTCGGTCAGGTGAGGCGGGACGGGGGCCGGGGGTGTCGAGGCGTAGGCGTTCGCGCTCGAGGGCGATGAGTGTCCGGGCGGGTGCTTGCCAGCTGTCGTCGCCGAGGACGGCCGGGGTCCGTCCGTCCACCAAAGCGTGCAGGGCGGGGACCTGTGCGGCGTAGGCGCCGCCGAGGGTTTGCAGGTCGGCGCAGGCCCGCAACGTCGCCTCGCGCATCCTCTTCGACCATGGGCCGGGCCGGTTCCAGTGTTGGCGTTGGCGGCCGTAGATCGGGCCTTCGCACAGGT
Organism: Phytohabitans houttuyneae; assembly: GCF_011764425.1. Lineage (NCBI taxonomy): Bacteria > Bacillati > Actinomycetota > Actinomycetes > Micromonosporales > Micromonosporaceae > Phytohabitans > Phytohabitans houttuyneae. The sequence continues at coordinate 1,711,810 of NZ_BLPF01000001.1, read as the reverse complement.
TGTAGCCCAGCCACACCACGGGGGCGGCGACGCCGACCGCTTCGGCGAGCAGGGCCACCTTGTCGTAGTCCCAGGCGCGGCCGCCGGCACCCCACATCCGCCGGTAGCCGGCCGCACGGGGCTTGACCAGGGTGCGCCAAACCTCCGGATGCACCCCGGTCGAGGCGACGAGGTCCTTCTCGCTGGCGAATGCCTTGTCCGCCAGCGCGTGGGGGAGCCGGTCGGTGAGCAGGCGGGCCAGTTCCCGGCGGCTTGCCGGGGCGGCAGCCGCGTCGGCATCAGGCGCGCCGCCGCCGGCATCCGGCTGCGTCGTCGGCGCTATGGCTGCCAGGGTGCCGGCGTCGGCCAGGTGGTGCAGCAGGATCCCGGCGAACTCGCTGAGCAGTTGCTCGAATCCTCGCGACCGGTCCTGGAAGTCGGGGATCGGTGTCCACCGGCCGCCGCCGCGGTGCCCGACCCGGTGCCCGGCCTCATGGACCAGCGCCGTCAACGTCAGGTGCCGGTCGGCAAGCGCGTCGATGTGGATGGCCACGTCACCGGTGCGCGGGTGGTAGATGCCCAGCGCGCACGGCAGTTCCTCGCTGGCCGAGAACACCCGAACCCGGCCCAGGGCGAACGCGCCGATGGCCGCCCGCACCAACTGCTGTGACTGGTGCAGCAGGGCACGTTGGGCGACGGTGAGGTCGTGTTCGGCCACCCAGGTGGTCTTGTTTCGGGTCTTGTCGTAGTGGCGGCGCTGCCGGGTGCGGGCCACGTCGACACCAAGCAGGTCCATCAGGGCCCGCTGCTGATGGGCCGGCAGCCCGCGGGCGCTCACGTGGGTGAAGCCTTGGTCTTGCAGGTCCAGGGTCGCCTCTTCGTCGCCGGACCTGGTGTAGAAGGTTTTGGTCGGCAGGTTGGCGCGGGCCCAGGTCCGCCACGCGGCCCGCACCCGCGGCCGGGTGACGTGGGCGAAGAACTGTTCGGGTTCGCGCAGCCCGTTGCCGGCCAGGACGTGCTGGGCGAACCGGCCGATCACGGTTTGGTCCTGGCTGGTGGCGAGGATGTCGCGGACGGCGTCGCGCAGGCTGCCGGCGTCGATGACGGTGCGGTCCCGGTTTTGCAGGTGCTTGCCGGTCAGCGGAAGGTCATAGGAGGCCAGCAGGCCGGGGATCGTGTTGACCAGCACGCCGCCGATCCACACCTGGCCGGGTTCGGCGGCCAGGACACAGGCGCCGGGCGCTGCTGGTGGCGTGTAGTGCGGCTCGGTCAGGGCCCGGAACCGGCCGATGGCCTCGACGGCGAGGTGTTGCGGGCACTCGATGGTGACGGTCGTGCCGTGGCCGCGGGTGTTGCCGTACACCTGGTAGGTGAGCATCTCCGCGCCCTGTTCGTTGCGGGACGGTAGTTGACCGCCCAGGAGCCGGCCGCGTTGCACGGTGGGCAGGATGCCGTAGCCGGCGGTGTCGATCTGGACCGCGCGGATGTCGGGATGGCGGGCCAGCACGAGGCAGGCGATCTTCTTGCCTTCGCCGAACTGGCCGATCTGCTGTGCGGTTTTGGTGGATTCGCCGAGGATGAGTCCTTCCTCGGGGATGCCGGGTCCGTTGTCGGCGATGGTCAAGGTCCCGTCGGCCCAGGCGACGTGTGGTTGCGGGTCTTCGTCGAGGGCGTTGGCGATGAGTTCGGCGATCGCTCGTACCGCGGTCCACGACTTCACATAGTTGGGGGAGATGGGGTAGGTGAGCTCGCCCAGGACGGCCATCTCCCGCCGGAGTTCGAGGTCGGCTTCGTCGTCGTCTGGGGCGGTGTAGATGACGCGGCTGTCCCGGCAGCGGGCCGGACAACGGTCCGTGTCGTGGCCGCCCGGCGCGGGTTGCCCGGAGTGCGGGCACACCTCGCCGATGTCGTTGTCGTGTTCGTTGTAGACCAACATGGTCCGTCCCTTCCGGATGGGTGCGAGACATGGCTGCGGTGGCAGACCGGGCGGGCCGGCAACGGTGACGGCCGGCGCGTTCGATCGGCTGGGTCGGCTGCGCCGGCCGTCGCATGGGTGCCCCGGGGCCTGCCAGCGGTGGCGCAGCCGGCGCCTTGGCTGCGCTAGAGCGGTGGTGCCAGGTCGGTGGTGGTGACCCGGCCGGTGGCCAGGGCGGCGGCGAGCCGGGCGCGTTGGTCACCGATGCCTCTGGTCCCGGCCAGTGGGCGCAGGGCGTGCGGCCAAACTGCGGTGATCAGGGCGGCGTAGCCGCGTGGCGCCAGGGCGACGACCTGGCCGGTGGGCAGCAAACCCAGTTGGCGAGCCTGTTCGCGCAGGAATGCGGCGGTGACCGCGCCCGGCTGTCCGAGCCGTAGCTGGTAGGGCGGCACCGGTTCGTCCAGGTCGAGCAGCCCGTAGCGGGCGGACAGGATCATCACCTGGCCGCCGGGTGCGGCGATGGTGTCGGCGGCACGGCGGGCAGCGGTGTGGTAGGAGCCGGTGTACAGCTGCCCGGCGGGGTGTTCGCACTGTTCTGGTCGTTTGCGGGCGCCGCAGGCGACGATGACCAGCAGCTGCGGAGCCGCGGGCAGGCTCAGCTGCCGTGTTCCTTGTTGGTATTCGAGGTGTTCGGCGATGGTCCAGGTCAGCCATTGCCAGCCGGGTAGCAGCCGCCGGCCGGATGGGTAGCTGACCGGTAGCCCGCGGTTGCGGACCTCGGCGGCGATCCGTGGCGCCCAGGTGGGTCGCAGCAGATGGTTCGGGATGCGTCGCTGCCGCTGTTCGCCGTACAGCCGCACCGTGCTGCTGGTCGCGCCGATCCGGATGAGCTGCGCGACGGGCTGCCCGCGATCGTCGGGCAGCGCGCCGGGCAGGCAGGACAGCGTCAGGCCAGGGGCCAGACGTCCAGGCCCTTCGGCCGCGGCCGTCCCCGATGCTGCACCCTCGCTTGTGGACGAACGTGGGTCGGCGGGTGGGCCGTTGCCGCCGGGAGTGAGGCGCCGGGCCTGGTGTCCCAGAAGGGCGGCGGTGTCCTCAAACAGCGCCGGGTCCGAGGCGGCTACGTCGTGTCGCGCCTGCGGCCAGGCGCTGGCGTGGCCGATCGGCGGCGGCCTGGTGTCGGCCGGCTGTGGCCGGCCGGTCGCCGTGCTCAGCAGCCGGTGAGTGTGGGCGTTGGCCCATCCGCGCAGGTAGTCACGCCGGTAGGCGCGGCGCAGGTTCCGCCGCTCCGCGGGCATGTGGTCCAGCGGGTTCTGTGTGCGAAGCCACCGCCCGTACTGCGCCGTGGCGGACAGCGCCGCAATGTCCATCGTGGCCGCGATCTGCTCGACGGTTTCGGCAAGGTGCTCCACCAGCGGGCCGGGACCGTAGACGTGCAAACCGGTTCCGGCTCGGCCACGGCGGGCCTGGACCGTGCAGCCGCAAGCGGCGAGGATCTCGGCCAGGCACGCTGCCCGGAGCCGGCCCAGACCGGCCCGGTCACTGACCCGGTAGGTGAGGGCGGCCCATCCCCGGTCGCCGCGGACGATCACCGTCGTCGGCATCGCGCCGGCCGACCCGCCGGCGCGGCCATGCCTCCGTGGTCGGCCGGCAAACTGCGGTTCGGTCATCGCGGGTCATTCGGGCGGGCCGGGTCGGGCTCGGGCGGCCAGGCGAAGTCGTCCAGCGGGTACGCCGCCCCGGGTAGAGCGGCCAGGCGTGGATGGACCGCCTCGTACTGGCGGCGGCTGATTCGGCCCAGCAGCAGCGAGTCACCGACCGCGATCCGTGGAGCGACCGTGGCCGGGATCGCCTGCAGTCGCAGCGGAGCCGGCAGAACCCCGGCGGCGGCGAGCAGGTGTCCGATGTAGATGGTGCTGCGCAGGCGGGCGACGGCGGCGGTGAGTGGGTCTAGTTCGACGCCGTCGATGCTGGCCAGGATCCGCCGGGCGGCCTCGACCGGGGTCAGGACGGCGCCGGCGGCCAGCGGCGGACGGCCGGTGACGCTGCGGCTGGGTAGGGTGCCGGTGGTCCACCACTGCCACAGGTAGTCGATCGCTCGGATCAGGAAGTGTCCGGTGCCGCAGGCCGGGTCGATGGTGCGGATCAGGTGTTCGTCGCGGAACTCGTCGACGGTGGGGATCAGGGTCAGGTCCAGGATCAGGTCCGCGACCCAGTGCGGGGTCTGCACCAGGGCGTTGCCGGCGCGCAGGTTGTCGTGCACAACCGGCAGTAGGTCGCCGATCGGCCAGCCGCTGATCGAACCGGGTGCGGTGCTCGTGGCCGGGTAGGCGAGGCTGGGCGCCTCGGCTGCCCACCAGTCGATCAGGTCGTTGCTGGCCGCCGCGCTCGGCGCACCCGCCCACAGGGCCGGCTGGTAGCCAGGGTGGATCAGCCACAGTGTGCTGGGATGTGCGCCCAGTTGCTGGAAGGCGCGGACCAGCCAGATGGCGCCGCTTTCTGGTGTGCGGCTCAACCCTGGGGGACTGCGGCGCAGCAGCGGCCGAACCAGATCGTGGTCCTCGGCCCAGGCCACGACGCACGACATGTAAACCCAGGCGGTGGCGACCGCGCGCCGCGCCAGCGCCGCATCGTCGCTTCGAGTCTTCGGCGATGCGGCGGCCAGGTTTGGTCGCAGCGTGACCGTGTCGGCGAGCGTGTCGACGTGTCGCTGTAGCTGGCGTCGCAAGCCGCGGTCATCAGTTGGGTTGGCGGACATAAGGACTCCTGTCCAGACATGCGAAACGCCACCCGAGGTCGGGTGGCGCTAGAAGATGTTGTGTGAGGTGGTAGGTGGCGGTCGCCGCTAACGCGTGGGCTGTGCGGGCAGCAGGCTGCTCAGCAGTTGCTTGTCCCGGACCAGCGGCGCGAGCCTGCGTACCTGCAGCAGAAGGTTGGCCACGACGAGGACGGCGTCAGGCCGGGCCAGGCCGAAGCCCATGCTCTGCCGCAGCCAGAGCGTCACCTCGGTCCAGGAGTAGAACCGTGTGTCACGGCCGGGGTTGACCGGCGGCGGGAAACCACCAGGTCCCTGGCGGCCGATCGACCACAACCGCACAAGTTCCCGGGACCGACCGATCCGATCGCCGATATCGGCCAGGGTGACCCAATCGTACGCACCCACACGAACCGGAAACAGGTCAAGGGCCTCCAGGTCGTAGATCGCCGACACCACGGCTGCCGCGAGGCTGCTGGCGCGCCGCGCCACGGCGACGTCCCGCTCATGCGGCCGGAGGTGTAGGTCGGGATGTGCCGCGGTCACGGCCCGGGCCTGGCGTCGGTCCGCCGGCCGGTCGAGGATGAGGGCGAAACGATGCAAGATCATCAAAATGTTCCCATCGAGCTCGATGCCGTTCATACAGAGTCAGTTCGAGGCCCACTCGGCACGTCCCGAAGCGGGCTTTGCCGCGTCGTCGGCGGCGGTGTGGTGGTGCTCGCCGATCTGCGCTGGGCAGCCTTGCGTGGCCTACTGATGCACGGACCGGTACCGGCCACCCTGTGCCGGGCGGAGCCGCCTCCGGACGGCACCCCCGCGACGGGGGCGGACCCGTCCGTTGCGGCCGGATCAGACCGGCGGTGCGGGGCGCTGGGTGTGTCGGCGGCGCAGTTCAGACAGTGTCAGCGGCCGGGACACCCCACCGCGACGATCCCGCAGAATCGCCACGTCGCCGAGTGCCGCACGTAGCTGCCGTTCCTGCTCCTCCGCCTGGGCGTAGCGGTCCGGGAATACCTGCAGCAGGTGCAGCCGGTGTTTCTGCCCGGCCCGGACGCACACCCCGCCACACCCCCTTAACCGAGCTCGTACAGCCGCGGCGGCCGCAGACCGTGGGCGCGAGCCAGGTCGAGCATGTCCTGTTTGGACAGCAGCGGCGGGTCGCAGAGCGGGAACCGGACCGTCCACGGCGCCCACCCATGCTCGATCGCCGGTATCCGACGGGTCTCGGACGGGTCGATGCCGACATACACGATGGTGTCGGCGGGGTCGGCGTTCGCGGTGAGCCAGGCGCGGCACGGCTTCTGCTTGAGCACGGCTGAACACGGTGCGAGGCGGCTGTTGCCGAGAATCGGTGGTCCCGGAACACCTGAAACGGTGTGCGACCGTCAGCTACCACCGTCGGCGGCACACCGATCATGTCCGTGCTGTCCTTGACGAAACGCCACAGGTCTCATCTTCGACGCCGGTGTTGTCGGCGACTAGCAGAACCAGGTCGGTGGTGCCGTGGGCGGCGATGACGCGTTGGGCGGCGGCCCAGCTGCCGATGCCGCCAGAATATTGGACGACGTGCAGGGTCACGTGTCGCGTCCAGGCCACAAGCCGAAGGTGTCGTTGCACGCCATCGCTTGGCGTAGTGCACTGCCCGGTGTTTCACCGCGGTCGTAGGCCTCGCGCCAGTTCCAGTCGGACAGATCAAGGATCGACACACCGGGGTGCCGCAGGGCAAGGGTGTCCGCGACGAGCAGCCATGCGGCGAATCCGTGGTCGTTGCCCGCGTAGCGCATGAACTGGCTGCCACGTTTCGAGGCCAGCCCAGCCGCGATCGGGAGCTGTTGGTGTGCGGTTTGCCTATCCCACCAGGTCATGAGGTTGCCTCGGATGTCCAGCTGCGGACGTCGTCGTGGGGGGCGCTGTAGTTGGCCTCGACTACCTGCCGCAGATCGTCTGCCTGGCCACGCAGGTACGCCATGGTCGCGTTGACCATCAGGTTCAGGGCGTCCCTCAGACCGCTGTCGCCGGCGTTGACGGCATCGAAGATGTCGTCGGCGGCTTGGTTGAGGCCGTCGGCCACGTCTTGCGCGAGGTAGGTTCTCGACTTCGCCGGTGTGGAGCTGTGCGCGGTCATGGTTGGTCCGTTCTGTGTGCCGGTGGAGTGTGGGTCGGCGGTGCGCGGGGCTTCGCCCGGCCCGGTGGTGCTGGCCAGGCGCGTTCAGCCGGGTACCGACGTCTGTTGTCCGATTGGCTGGGGCTCGAGATCTGCCCGCGGCGTGGCCGAGTCGCCGCGCGACTGCTGCGCAGGGCCGGCCCTCAGCCCGGGTCACCGTCGGTCCAACCCGGGTGGATGGTGCGCGACCGGGCTGGACCGACGGTTGTGGCTGCCGCGCGGCGTCGGGGACGCGGGGTCAGGAGGGCCGCTGCCAACTCCCGTGTCCGTTTCGGATGGTTCCGGTGCGCAGGCCGTGGTACAGCGGCCGACCGGTTTCGTCGACGACGTGGACCTGCCGGTGGATGCGGCTGCCGGGTCGCTCGGCGAGCAGGTGCCGTTCGATGTGTTGGTGGCTGGTGAACCGCGTGCCCACTCCCCGTTGGACACGGCAGTGTGGTGGGCCAGCCCTGGGCGCCAACGACGTATCTACCGCTGTTGGCGGACAGTTACCGCGCTCTCAGCGTTTGAGACGGCCCGGCGCATGAGGGTGGGCCGCCGGTGGCGGGGCCGTCCCCGGGTGGTCGCCGAGCCGACCTCCGGACGATCCATTGTGGATGGTGTGGATGTCGGCGGGGTGGACGGGTTCCCAACACCAGCCGTAGCCGACGCGGTAGCGGCCGGAACCGGCCGGGGCGACGATCTGCACCGCGGTGGGTCGGCGTGGACGACGCGGCTGTCGATGACTACGAGCCGGCCGAGCCAGGACAGCGACGGCGGATGGTGCAGCGCGGCCAGCCAGGATTCGTCGAGGTGTTGTCCGCTGCGAAGGTGGTGGTCGGTGAGGGCATGGCGGGCTGCCGACGGTCGGGGTGGGCGGCAGGCGTCGGCGCGGTGTCGGGCGTCGGCCGGGTGCCGAGTCCGAGTTTGGCGCCGATGCTCGGGCCGAGAGCGACCGCGGCCGCCGCCGCGGGCAGGTGGCGGCGCTGCCAGCCGGTCAGGGCGGTACGCAGGTCGGCGCCGTGCCGGTGGTGCTGCCGTAGAGCGGTGGCGAGGCCGTCGGCTTGTTCCAGGCCGTTGTTGGCGCCGCGGCCGGTGTGGGCGCGTACCGGGGCGAGGGCGTCGCCGAGCAGGATCGCGAAGCCGTCACCGACCGGCCACACCATCTGGTCGGGTGGGTCGATGTCCATGACCGCGAACCCGGCCCGGGCGGTGCTGGTGTGCACGGCGGCGGCAAACGCTGCGGGCAGGTGCCAGGCGGCGTTGCTGTCAACGTGCCGGTAGGCGATGTCGGTCAGGTGGCGGGGGTGGGCGTACAGCCGCCGGTGCGGCGGTGCGCCGAACATGCTCGTGTACTGGCCGGTGGTGGCGTTGAGGTAGAAGGTCCAGTCGACACCGTCGGGGACTGGGGCCACGACGAACTGGATGCCCGGGCAGGGTTCCAGCCGCCACAAGTCGCGCAGCCCGGCCGGGTTGGCCTTGGCCGTGCCGCGGTGGCCGACGTAGCCGGCGTACCGCAGCCGCCGGTGTGGTGCCAGCAGGGCCCGGCCGGTCGAGCCGCGGCCGTCGGCGAACACCACCAGGTCGGCTGCCGCGGTCCGGCCGTCGGCCAGGTGCAGCAACGGGCGCCGCTGGTGCTCGGTCAGCCCGGCCACCGGTGCGCTGTGCCGGACGGTGCCGGCCGGCAACCGGCTGATCAGCGCCCGGTGCAGGCGGGTCCAGGTGGTGAACTGCCCCGGATACCCGTACCTGGTGGGGTCACCGACGACGTGGTCGCGGACCGGGGCCCGCCAGATCGTCTCGGAGGGCAGGTGCACGTACGCGGTCCGGGGGACACCGAGCCGGTCGAGGATGTCGAGGCTGGTGTGCTCCAGGGACAGCAGCCCGCCGCCGTGCGGGGCGCCGGCGGGCAGGGCTTCGTAGACGGTGACCTGGCCGTAGCCGGCCCGGGTGAGCAGCAGCGCCAGGCACGGGCCGGTCAACGACGCGCCGACAACGGCGATCCGCAACCGGTGTGTCGGGCCGCGCCGGCTGTCGGGCGTGGGGTGGTGAGGGCTGCGCATGGTCGGGTTCCTCCTGCAAACGGGGCAGCGGTGGGAACCCGGGCACGGCCCAGCGGCCGCGCCCGGGTTGTGCGAAGACCGCACAGGGGTGGCCGGGCATCGGCCGGAACAAAAGGGGGTGGTTCAGTACGCGGCGGCAGTCGTCAGGGTCGCGTCGCTTCGGACACCCAGCAGCACAGGGCGCACCTCAGGCGGCGCTAGCCGATGACCTGACCGTGGCGGTGCGCTGCGGGGCAGCGTCAGTTTCCGAGCTCCCCGCCGCGGGGTTTGCGCGGCGACGGCCGGCCGGGGGTGTTGCTCAGCCGTCGGCCAGGCCGGGCAGCACCGCAGCCAAGGCGGCGGTCTTGGCGGCGGTCCGGAACATCGCGACCGCGTTCTCGGCGATGTCCGCGACGCCGTCCTGGCGTTCCCGTTCGGTGAACGGCAGCTGGGCGTGCGGGCCGATCCGGAACACCGGCATGGTGAAGTGTCTGCGGGCCACGACGCCGAAATCGGTCGCGTATTCCTCGAAGCTGTCCAGTTCCAGGCCGTCGATGGCGTCGACCCGGTTGCCGGTGGCCAGGACGACCAGGTCGTAGCTGCGGCCCTCGACGAGGCAGACGTCGGGCAGGGCGACCGGGCGGGCCTGGCGTGGTTTCACGGTCAGGCGTTGCAGACCGGACCGGTCCGGGCGCAGGTAGCGGCCGATGGCCTGGTATCGGCCGCGGATCTGCTGCTGCCAGTCCTCGCACCTGGCCGGCAGCGTCTGGGCGTACCAGTCGATGCGGTCGACGGTGTCCAGCGCGGCGGCGGCCATGAACGGTTGCGGTGCCAAACCCAGCAGCGACTCCACCGCGCATTTGCCGGCATCGCCGCCACCGATGACCGCGACCCGGCGCACCTGCCGCAACGGCCACCGGGAAGCCATCCGCTGCATGAACTCGGGGAAGGTGACGATGTTGCCGCCGTTGGCCAACGGCTGGTCGATGGGGTCACCGAGCCCACGCGCGTCGATGACCCGACCCACGCGCAGCAAGGCAAGGCCGTCGACCTCGACGGTGACGCCGTCGCTGGCGTCGGAGGCGGACAGCACTGTGGCCTCCGGCACCACATCGGCGTACTGCGCCAACGCCAACCGGATGACGAACGCCATGTCGGCGTTCGTCTGGTACGCCGTCATGGACGTCGCCGAGGCCTGGATCGGCGCACCGGGCAGGTAGTTGAGGCTCGCACCCTGGTCGCCGGCCGGCCCGAGGGTCCCGGCCCGGTTGCGGGAGTTGAGAAAGAACACCGGCCGGCTGGTCATCGCGAAGCTGCCACCGACCCGATCGGTTCGCTCCACCACCAGCGGCTTGGGATATCCACTGAGCACCCGCGCGGCGGCGTAGACCGCGGCGTGGAAGCCGCCACCGATGATGACTTCCCGCCCAAGGCTGCCGGAGCTCAGCAACTGCTGTTGACGGGCTTCGTCGGCCCAGTAGTCCTGCAGCACCTGGTCGGCGAACGGTCGGCCTTGCGGGTCCAGTGCGATGCCGGTGAGCATCGCCCGTACCGGGCTGTCGAACTCGGATGCACGTTCCATCATGGCCCGCATCCCTTGGGACGCGGACGGCATCGCCGCGACGGCGGCGATCAGGGCTTGGATCTGTGTGGATGCCACGAGCATGAAACGGTTCCTTCCAGGCTGGGACATCGCACCGCCACGCGCAGCCATCACCCGGGGGCGCCCCCGAGGTAGCGGCACGCGGGCGGCACGATCCCCGGGGGATGGGTCAAAATCGTCGGGTGGCGGTAGCTGACGCCGCACGACCGGCGGGCCCTGCTGGCAGCGCCGTCGGCGCCGCCAGTGGGAACCCGGGCGCCGCGCGTTGCGGCCATCAGCGGACCGGATCGGGTGGAGAACACCGGGCGGTCTGGAGCCTTAGGCGGCTGCTGGCAGCGGCCGGATCCGCAACGGCGGGATCCGCCGCCACAACGCCGCAGCCGTGTCGGGTTGGGCGGGGTGGGTGACTACGTCGTAGCCGGTGACCCAGACCGCGTACCAGGCTTCGGCCGGCGCACCCATCCGTAGCAGTTGGTCGGCGCTGGCCGGGAAGCCCGCCAGCGCCGGATGTTGCCCGGCCCGGTGCCGGTCGCGTCGGCCGGCGAGCATCGGGCACGCCCGCACGCTGTACGCGGCGCATGGCGGGCAGGTGGCCGGCTCGGCGGTGCACTGGTAGGGCAGGTCGGATCCGCGGGCGAACAACACCGCCCGCTGCCCGAACGGCCGGCCGCAGACCTGGCAGGTGCGGCCGTGCAAACATTCGCGCTGCATCTGCTCGACGACGTTGCCGAACAGGGCCACACCGGTGCGGGTAACCGGCGTGATCCGCGGCACGACCAGGCCACCGGAGCGTGCCCGCCCCACCAGGTGCACGGGGATGTCAGGCGTGTCGGTCATCCCAGACCCCCGGCCGGGGCTGGTCACCGCGGTGCGGCAGGTCGGCGACGATGTCGTCGACGTCGGTGACCAGGCGGATGCGCCCATCGGTGCGTAGCAGGTGGTGGCAGCCGGCCGACATCGCCGAGGTGACCGGGCCGGGCACGACCATGCCCAGCCGGCCCGCGGCGGCCGCCCGGCGGGCGACCTGCACCGCGGCGCTGCGCAGGGACGCCTCGACCACCACCGTGCCGGCGGACATGGCCGCGAGCAGGGTCAGGTTGACACGGCGGCGTTCGTGGTTCGGTCGGGCCCCAGCCGGCCACGCGCTGACCAGCAGTCCCCGCTCGGCCAGCTGACCCAGCAACGTCCGCTGCTGCGGTGGATGGATCTGGTCCCCGCCGTGCGGCACCACCGCGACCGCGCGAGCGGGATCGGCGACGAGCGCACCGCGCAGCGCACAACCGTCGACGCCGAACGCGGGGGTGGACACCACTGTCCACCCCCGGGCGGCGAGCTCGCCGGCCAGGCCGGCGGCCAGGTGCTGGCCGTAGCTGGTCGCGGCCCGGGACCCGACCACCGTGACCGACGTGGTCAGCTGCGGCAGCTGGCCGGGTCCACACGCCCACAGGCAGATCGGCTGCCAGCCGTCAACCACCGTCGACAGCCCGGCTGGCCACTGCTCGTCCGAGGGGATGACGACCCGCCAGCCGGTGCGCTCAGCCCGGGCCAGCGCGGCGCTGGCCTGCTCCCACAGAAGGGGCCGCGGCAGGTTCCGTAGCTCCGCCCGCACGGCGACCGGCACCTGCCCGCGGGACAGCAGATGCCCTACCTCGGCCGGGCCGTGCACCTGCAGCACCTGCTGCAGGCGCTGGTCGCCGGGCTCAGCGAGCCAGCCGAGCGCGGCCCGGACGCTCCGTTCACTGTGGACGGCGTCCATCAGTTATCGCCGCGGGCCCGGACCAGGCCATCGGCCGGAGGTTCGGCCCGGCTAGCCGTTGCACCGCTGGACATTCCGGCCGCCGGATAGCGGGCGGAGCGGTGACGTGTCGTGTACTACACAGGGTTCGCATGGTTCTCCTTAGCGACGGACCAGCGTGAGCAAACGCTGGTGTGCGCGGCTCTTGACGGCGTCGTTGCCGCCTTCCAGGACAGCGGTCGCGCGAGCGGCCAAATTGTTGCCCCGCAACGACCCGGTCGGGCGGATCACCTGCCGCCAGTCGGCGTACTCGGTCAGCGCCCGTTCGGCGGCGTAGGCCGTGGCTCCCAGCCGCGCGGCGTTGGCGGCGTAGAGGCCAACCAGTTCGTCAGTACGGCGCTGGTGCCAGTTCTTGGCGCGGGTGGAGGCATCATCGGCCGGCGCCGGCCACAGGTCATCGACCACCCGCCGGTACTCAGCCAACGCCAGATCAGTGCGGGCCAACGCCTCCTGCTCGACGGCGAACCGGTCGAAGTAGCTGACCGACAGCCCCAGCGTGCGGCGGGCTTCGGCGATGCGGTCACGGCCGCTGCGGGTGTGCCGCACCCCCAACGGGTGACGGCATCGCGGAGCGCGAACCGCTCGGTGTTCGCGCACACCGGCCGCCACGGCGTGACGACCACGTGGAACAGGCTGGAACCGTCGTGGCTGTTGAGCGCCACGATGAACGGAACGATCGGGTCAGCGATCCCGGCCGCGTCGATGGTGACCGTGTCGGGCAGGCGCAGGCAGACGAACACCTTCCGCCCGCCGCGGACCGCGCCAGCCGACTCCCAAACCACGTCGTCCCGGTCCACGAGGTCTTGCAGGAACGCGAACGCGTCGCGGTTCTGCAGCACCTCGTACTTGCTTCCCACGACACCGAGACCGGCACCGGTGTCGCCGCGTACGGTGACGAACTGCTCCGACAGCACCCGGGTCGGGCCGTCGAGGCTATTGCGGAACTCGACCGGTCGGCGGGCCACGTCGAAGTCGATACCACCGAGCCTGAGCACGTCCTCGACGTCGCTGGTGCCACCGGGTACGACGCTGCCCAACGCGTGCCAGGCCGGCACGCTGCTGTACAGGGCGACCTGGCCGCGGCTGGTGTCCAGGCCGTGCTGTGGCAGGATCTGCCCATCCTGCTGCTGGATCAGGATTTCGTCGTGATCCCAGCTGTCCGGGTCGTTGACCCGGAACCGGCCGCCGCCCACGGCGATGAGCTTGCCGCTGGCGATACGGGCGTCGAAGTCCGCCTGCCGGGCGGCAGCGGCCTCGATCTGGCCGGACCGTTCGGCGGCGAACGCCGCGTTGAGGTCCGCTGGTCGTGCGGTGTCGGACATCGGATGGTGCTCCTTCCCGGGTTATGCGATTCCCCGGGCGCCCTGGCGGCGTCCCGGGTGTGGTGCCGAACCGGAACGCTGTCGGGTGTGCTGCACTGTGGAAGACAACTGGCGTACGCCGAGCAACGGGCTTCTTGCATTACGCCTGTCGCGTTGCGGCACGCCGGGGTTTGCGAAACGCGCCGGGCCGGTGGCGCATCGCCGTTTGGTTCACCGGGACCGGCGCTCACCTCCAGTTCGCCGCGACCACATCGACCCGTAGGTCTGTCCTTTCTCATACCGAAACTCTTCGTTGCTTGCGTTGGTAGTACTGCTGTGCGCTGTAGGTTCGCGTCAGATATGTCGGAAGCCGGTGCCGTTGACCTGGCGTTCGCTCAGGCTTTCTCATCGATTGTCGGCGGATTCTTCTCACCGATCTGGCATCATCTTGATGATCTTGATTTTGGTGGTCTTGTCGTACCGGGCTCCTACACTGCGCCGGTGACGCAATTCGTACAGCAGCCCGACTACACGGGCGCAGAGTTCATCGACCTGTCAATGGCCGGCGCAACCTTCCGCGAGGTGGATCTCACCGGCGCGCGGATGCGCGGCGTACTCCTGTTCAACGCCGACATCGACGGGGCGATCAACGGGCTACGCATCAACGGGGTGGAGATCATGCCGTTGGTCGAAGCCGAGCTGGATCGCCTGCACCCCGAACGGCTGCGACTGCGGCCGAGCACACCCGAGACGGCGCGCGACGCGGTGGATGCCATCGAGGAGCTGTGGCACGCGACGGTCCGACGCGCGAGCGCGCTGCCGGAAGAAGCGGTCTTCCGATCAGTCCACGGCGAATGGTCACTCGCCCAAACCCTGCGCCACACGATCTTCGTCGTGGACGCCTGGTATGGCCACGCGACAGCCCTTCGCCCGAACCCGTTCCATCCGATCGGCGTGCCCGCATCGTTCACCACCAACGGTGCCGAGTTCGGCATCGACGCCTCGGCCAAGCCCACCCTCGACGACATCCTCGCCGTGCGCGCCGAGCGAATCGCCGATCTGCGCGCGTACCTGGCGCGGGTCACGCAGGAGGAACTGGACCGGGTGCGCGGGCCGAACACCACGATCGGCTGCCCGCCGCCCGCCGAACGTACCGCGATCAAGTGCCTGCAAGTCATCGTCAATGACCAGTGGGCACACGCGCAATTCGCCAACCGCGACCTGGCCACCCTGGAACAGGAGTATGCGTGATGTTCCACGAGGCCAACTGCCACGACACGCCGATCTCGTTCTCACCGAAGTGTCCCATGGGACAAAACATGGACATCTCTTTTGAGAATGGGTCAGCTCTTTGAGAACCTACAGTGCGCGCTGTCAGTCGTCGGCTGGGTTGCCGGCATTGCGGAGGACGGGTGCGGGGTCTACGGCGTTGGACTCTGTCGCGGGGTGGCCGTTGTGGAGCTCGAAGTGCAGATGTGGGCCGGTGGAGTGGCCGGAGGTTCCGACGATGCCGATGGGCTGGCCGACGGCGACGGTTTGTCCGATGGCGACCGGTGGGTGGGTGAGCAGGTGGCAGTACCTGGTGGTGAGGTCTGGTGGATGCCGCAGTTCCAGATACCAGCCGCAGCCGCGGACCGCGGGCGATCCGTCGATGTCACACGGGTAGGGGTTGCCGTCGAGCGAGGCGTTGCAGCGGATGCCGGTGACAACACCGCCGCGAGCCGCGCGGATGGTGGTGCCCTTCGGGGCGGCGATGTCGATGCCGTCATGGCCGGGCCGGTCGGTGGTGCGGAAGCCGGACACGACAAGGCCGTCGACGGGGATCGCCCATCCGTCGACGGTGGTCGGCGGGCAGGTGACGGTGTCGGCGACCAGGTGGTGGTACAGGGCGGTGGCGTCGTCTTCCCACTGGGCGTAGGCGTTCGGGTAGGCGGATCGTTGGACCGCTTGAGCGGCGTCGGTCAGGGTCATCCGCTGCCAGCCGGGGATGGTCAGGAGCGTGTCGTAGAACCTGCCGGCCGTGTAGGCGGGGTCGCGTAGTTCGGTGGGGTTCCCCAGCCTTGGCTGGGGCGTTGCTGGAACAGGCCGACCGAGTCGCGGTCGCCGCCGGGCAGGTTCCGTAGCCGGCTTTCCTGTATCGCGGCAGCGATCGCGATGACGCGGCCGCGCACCGGAACCTTGCGTAAGACGCCTACGCCGACGATGGTGCGGGCGTTGGCGATCTGGTCGTCGTCCCACCCCGCCGGGCTGGCACTGTGCGCGGCTTTTAGTGTTGCCGTAGTGCGTGGACAGGCGTCGGTGGCGACGGCGCCGCTGACGAGCACCGCCGGCGCCGCGACGCAGAGCAGAACGACGGCGGCGACGATCCCACCGATGAGGCTGGTCGAGCGGCCGGTCACGGCCGCTCCCGGCGCTCAGGGGCAACCATCAGGGTCGGATGTGCGGTGTCACGCGTGGCGGGTGGCATGAGGACTCCCTGCGGTGGAATGGGGTGGGCGGTGTGCGGGTGCTACGGCGCCGGCGGTTTCATGTCTCAGGCTGGACGGTGGTATGTCCGAGTCGACGACCGTCCGTCGTCGAGGCGTCCGCAGTGCGGAGTTCGGCCATGTACGGGCTTGTCGAGGTGCATGACGGCCCGCACGCCCGACGTCATGGGCGGGGATTCACGGCGCTGAGCCGGCCCGGCCCGGCGCCAACGGGGCGCTCTGGTCGCTGTCGTCGGCGGCTGGCGTGGTTGCGCGATCGGGGGTTGATGGGTCGACCGCCGGCGGTCGCGGCCCTTCGCCCGGATCGGGTTGGCCGGCTGGCGGGTCGGTGCCGAGCATCGCGGCCATCAACAGGGCGGGCGGGATAGGCGAGGTGAGTAGGCCGTACTCGCCGGCGGCCCGGATCCGTTCGACCTGCCGGCGGCTGATCTGGTGGCGGCCCGCCACCAGGTCCAGGGCAGCGTCCGGATGTGCGGTCAGGTCCGCCCAGACGGTCCGCCACCTCTGGTAGGGCTCGTCCTGGATCGGGATGTGGCGCATCAGGTCGACCGGGGGTTGCCGGCTACGAGCTGCCTCGTCGCCGGCGGGCGCCAGCGGGTCCGGCTCCCCGCTGTCCGTGCCGGCCGGGTCGTCGCCGATCCCGGACCGCCCCCAGGTTCGCCTGGCCTGACCTGTTGCCGGTAGTGCGGTGACGGCAGGGGCCAGGCGGGCAACCCAGCTGGAGTAGTTCACCTGCTGGGCCAGGCCAGCGGCGAGCCGATCCAAATCGAGGGTCCGGACCGCGATTTCGGCCATCAGCGGATCGGCCTGATCGGCCCGTACGACCCGTTCCACGGCGCGGGCGATCGCCGGCCGCCGTTTGTCCGCCCGGATCGACTGCCGCGCCGCTTCCAACGATTCGTGCAGGCTCAACGGCTGCCACCGGCCGGACAGCGGGTCGAGGCTGCCGGCGCGGGCGAGTTCGGCGGCGCGGGCTGACCACAACGGGTGCCGCAGCCGCCGCCACAGCCCATAATCCGGGGCGGTGTCGGCGAGCTTGCCGGCGCGGCGTAACGCATCGCGTCGGCGGGCGGCGGCGTGCAGCAGCCACAGCAGGTACGCCGCAGCGGACAGCAAACCGAAACCGGCCGACCAGTACAGGTCCGGTAGGTGCCCGACCACCAGGATGCCGACCGCTACCGCCGCTACCGCCGCGGAGAAGACCCGGAACCCGTATGCCCGTTCACCGAGCCGCATCCGTTCGTCGGCCATCGCCGCTAGGGTCATGGCCAGCAGTTCAAGGCAGAGCGCGAACGGCAGCACGGCCACCACCCGCACTGGTGCGGGCAGCCCGGCCGCCCAGGGGACATGGGTGACCGCGACCCAGGTTTGGCCGATCACCGCACCGGCGGCGGCGTAGAACCAGTACGCCAGCCGCGCCGGCGACCACCGCGGTGGCGGCGCGACCGGGCTGTCGGTGAGGTGCGTCGCGGTGGCGGGCGGTTGCTGGTCGTGGACGTCGGTCACCGGCACGGCAGCCACCGCCCTGCCGAACTGGCGGTGCATCCGTCCATCGCGGGCGACACCGGTGGGGGCGCCGCCCGGCGGTGCGGCCCGGCGGACCAGGTTCCGTCGATGCGCCGTACGGTGCTCGGCGACGCGTGAGTGTGGTGGCGATCAGTGGTCGGCCGACAGCAGGGACGGCCGGTGTGTGGTACTGGTTCACGGCAGCGCTCCCGTGGGTGCAAGGGCGCGGTGTGCCCGGCCCCCGCGGGCGTGGGCACACACACGCGAAGAAAAGGGCGAGGGTCGGCGCCTGCAGTCCCGGATGGGGGTCGCGGCGTCAGGGCGGGGCGATCGGGTGACCGCGACCGGGTGGGCTAGCGCCCAGCGGGCCGGGGCGGCAGCCTTTCGGGTTTAGCTGCCGTACAAGCGGCGGCGCCGGGCGCTTCGGCGATGCCCGAGGCCAAGCCTCGGGGTTGTCGAGGTTGAAGCGCCACCGTCGCGACAGGCCATGGGCATGTCGTGCCGCGATGACGACGGCCACGACTCGGTTCGCGTTCCGTCGCAAAGGCGTCGACAGGCGAGGCGTCGGCAGGCGACCCGCACCCGCGTTCACGACGAACCCAGCCCGCCCCACGACGGCCGTCGCGACAGGGGCGGGCGCGTCGCGACCGGCGCCGTGGAAACTCGAGGCTTGTCGCGACCGTCGATCACGCGTCGCAGCCCATCGGCAGGGTCAACGCGGACCGTAAGGCCGGCAGGGAGTTGACGGCGGCGACGCTTGTGGTCGGCAACGACCAACCCGCGTGTTGACCGAGTACGTTGGGTCTGCTCCGCCCGTGAGGGCTTCGCTGCTCAGGAGGTCAGGGGCCGCCGTGGCATAGGCACCAGCAGTGCCCGTGGGCCCGGATCTGGTTGTCGTGGCTGGCGGGATTGCCGCCGTCCCGCATGCTTCGGCACACGCATCCGGCCGGCGTCCCGGCCTGCACACGACGGGTTAGCGTGCCGCGGACACGGGCCGGGACAGCGTCGGGAAGGACGAACTCGAACAGATCGCCGTCCTGCGCCGCGACGGGGAACAGGTCACCGCGGAACCAGTCCCACGCGTCGGCGAGCAGGTCGGTCACCAGCGACTCGTCGGGCCACTCCTCGTCGACGTCGACGTGCCACAGCTGCCGCCCCGACCGGTCGTAGACAACGACCAGGGTTGCGGACGCGCCGAAGGCGTCCTCGCTCAGGCTGAACAGCAGCCGCGCGGCCTCCGGCTGCTCGCGGCGGGCCGCGAGCGCCGCCTCAGCGGCCAGCAGGTCGGCGTAGGCGATGTCCGCGCGGACGGCTGCCTGCCGGGCCGCGGCGCGTACTGCCTCGCGTTCCGGTTCGGGCAGCAGCAGGTACCGGGCGGCCGCTGCGGCCGCTAGTCGCGAATGGTGCAGGCGGATCGGACCACGGCGGGTCATAACAGCCCTCGCCCTGGCGTCGCCGCGGCACTCAACGGGTTGTCGGTCGGGCCAAGCACACCAGCGACCGCGTCGAGTGTTGTTCCGGTCGGCGGTGGCCGGTTGTCGGCCGGGGTGTATGGGTGGCGCACTGTGTCAGGCATCTGGTTGTCTCCGCAGGCTGTGGTAGCTGGTATGGCGCGTGGCCACGGCGGTCGCCCGTAACGCCGGCGGCGCCCCGATGGTCCCTTGTGGACCGAGCTTTCGGGCCGGAGCGTCCGGGGGTCAGGCCGGCGTTACGCAAGCGGCCGCGCGTGCCACATCTCGGGGGCACAAGTGGTTGCCCTGCTTGGCCCTTGGCCGTGGACCGCCGGCAGGCTGGCTGTTCGCAGGGCGGCGGTCAGGGCAGCGCGTTTGCGCGGTCGATGATCTGGAGCACTCGCTGGGCCAGACGGCCGTAGCGGTCGGCCTCGACCTGGCAGAGGCGGCCGATGCTGGCCTGCCAGGCCGCGGCGTGGACGCTGGCCAACCCCGGCGAAGCGGTGCCGGCCATGCCGGGTGGGCGGACATCCGCGCCGCCGGCGCGGCTGGCCTGCGCCCACCGATCGTGCAGGTTCTGCAGCGCGTAGTGGACACCGTGTGCTTCGGCCGCGGTGAGGTACAGGCGCAGCAGCCGATCAACGGGACCGGCCAGCGGTTGCCGGCCCGGCGGGTGGTCGCGGCGGCGCAACTGCGGCCGCAGGCCCTCGCGCGGCGGGACGCCGTCACGGTCGGGGCGGTAGACGGCGATGTTGTCACCGCCGGCCGCCTTGACGGTGCGCATCGCCGCGTCCGCGCACGCCAACGCATAGCCGGCACGGCCGGTGATTCGGGCGGCGACGCCGACGCTGACCCTCGGCCGCACCGATATCCCGGCGACCACGGTCGGATCGGCCAGGCACGCCCGCACCGCGGTCCGGAGCTGGTCGGCGGACAGGTCGGTGCTGAACACCGCGAATTCGTCCCCGCCGAGCCGCACCGCGGTGCCGCGGTGGCCGACTGCCTCGGTGAGGCGCCGCGCGATCGTGGCAAGGTAGCGGTCGCCTTCGGCATGCCCGGCGACGTTGATGTCGTTCAGGTTGTCCACGTCGGCCACCACGACACCCAACCAGCCACCGGCCCGGTCGGCTTCTGCCATCAGATGGTCGGCAACAGCGCGGGTGGGCAGACCGGTCAGCGGGTCGGTGTAGGCGGCGGCGAGCAAGGCACGTGTTCCCACCGCGGCGCTGCGGTAGCCGGCCACGAACACCGCCGCGGCGCCGGCGCACGCCACGGTGACCATCGGCGGGTCACCGGTGAGCAGCAGAAGCATGCAGCCGGCCGCGGCGAGGATGCCGGCGGCGGCCAGCAGGCGGACGCGGTGCCGACGCCAGCCAGCCAACGATGTCAGGAAAGAGTCCACGGGGATGTCCGTCCGCGCGGCTAGGTGCTGCCGTGTTCGGGATTGGGGTCACCGTCTCCGGGTTCGCCGTCAACCCATGTGGTCGGCGACACACCCGAGTCAAGCAGCTGCGACATGATCCTGGCTGCGTCGTGGTCGGGATTCGCGGCCAAAGCACGGTCGAGGGCCACCCGGGCGAGGGCGCCGCTGCCGCACCGCCACGCGGTGAAGGCCAGCAGGCACGCTGGTTCCGGTAGCAGGTCCTCGGGGGCGCGGCGGGTCAAGTCTGTCCACAGCCGCTGAT
The DNA here is from genome assembly GCF_011764425.1 of Phytohabitans houttuyneae. Classification (NCBI taxonomy): domain Bacteria; kingdom Bacillati; phylum Actinomycetota; class Actinomycetes; order Micromonosporales; family Micromonosporaceae; genus Phytohabitans; species Phytohabitans houttuyneae. Next base: position 1,691,149 of record NZ_BLPF01000001.1, on the reverse strand, counting down.
GCGCGTCCCGAGGCCGGCTGCGCTTCCACGCGGCTACCAGCACATCGGTGCGCTGGAGTAGCAGCAGCAGCCGGGCGGCCTCGTCATCGTCGAGCCGGCCGCCGTGCTCGTACCGGCGCAAGGCTTCCCGAACAGCCTGGTAACCCATCTCGCGGATGGCGTCCTCGGCCGCCGAACCCGCGGTGCCCTCCGCCGGCACCGTCGTCGGCGCCTCGACCATGGCGAGCAGGCTCGCCGCGGCAGATCCCAGCGCGTCGAGCATGACCTGCCGGGCCTGTCCGCTTTCGGCGGCCAGCTGCGCGGCGAAGGCGGCACGGTTAGGCAGGGCGGTGTGGCCGGCGAAGACCGCCTGTGCCACCGCCACGCCGTGGATCGGCAGTTCGGTGCCGGCCGCAGGGCAGCAGCGCGGGTCGTCGCAGTGGACGGTGTAGTAGCGCCCGTCGGTGACCCGCACCCGCTCGATCAGCTCGACATGCCGGCCAGCAAGGGCGGATCCAACGAAGTCCAGGAGTGGATCGACCTGACTGGCCGCGCCGTACCCGATCACGACGGCGGCGTCGCCGCCCTGGCGGGCGACCATCTCCGCCAGGATGCTGGCCAGATGGCGGAGCACGTCACGTGGGAGGTCGCCTTCCGGAAGATCCATCCGGGTAGCGAAGTCCACGGTTGTAGCGCGTAGTCCAAGCACGACGATGCTGGACTCGGGGTGGAAACCGAGCAGATACGGGACCAGGGCTACAACGTCGCCGGCGTTCCTGGCGGCGATCCGTGTCGGCCCGGAGCTCGGTGTGGAGTCGAATTCAGACATGGGGCAACCTCTTCTTGAACAACAGCGATGGATCCGATCAAGGTCCTGCATTGGCGTTGTGCCGTCCGGCGGCCCTGCCACGCCACCGGGACACGTCCCGCCCGTCGGGCGGTCGAACCGTGCTCCGACGCACCCAGCACGGTTCGACCCGCGGCGGCCCGTTCAGACGCGGCAGGCTGCTGTCGCCGGCCACTGCAACGACTGGTGCCGTCGTGGTCGGGCTCGGAACGACGCGAGGCGGCCGCCCGGGCAGTGGCAGCTGCTGGCGTAGCCGACCACCGAGCTAACTGGCCCTGGCGGTGACCGGCGACAAAGGCGTAAGCCGCCGGGACGCGGCACGATGACGGCTCGGGTCGCCACTGCTTTGTGGACAGACAGGTCTGTCCGGGCTATCGGGTTAGCCGCCCGGTGCAGGGATCGGCGCGGTGTTGGCGCAGGACGCTGCGGCGGCCTCGACGTGCATGTCGGGGCGGGATTCCACCCGGGCGCGAATGGTTTCCAGGGCCAGCAGTTGCGCGGTACCCGGGTCGCCTGCCGCGACGTCGATGTAGCCGGCCACCGTAACCGGTACCCGCCACCGCTGGCATGCCGGTTCGCCGGAGCAGTCGCGTTCCTGCCCTGGCGTGCCCAACGGGTACGGCGCCTGGGGGTGGACGATCAGGTCGATGCGCAGATCGGCGTGCGGGGCCAGCGCGGCCGCGATCGCGGCGAGGGCGGCAAGGCGTGCCTGGTTCGCGTGTTCGGCGGTGACGGTGACGGTCACCGGCGCGGTGCCCGCGACCCGGTACCACGTTATGGTCGACGCGGCCGTTGAAGCCGTGGTGTTGACGCAGTTCGTCATCGTTTCTCCTCGAAAGGTGGCTGCGCCCGGCCTCGCCGGGCGCGCGGAGGCGTGAACCCAATTGGGCGCGGCCGGCGCGCAGCCTTTGGCGGCTCGCTTCGCCAGACGGCGCCGCCGCCAGTCGGGCCCGGCCGTGGCTGCCACGCCGCAGGCATGCAGCGGGGGAGTGGGGTGGCCGGACGGCACGGCGGCGCGCCGATGTGGTCGAGGCTGACCAGGTCGCCGCCGAGAACCTCGGCTGTCCCGCCCGCGTCGGTGGGCGCTGTCAGCTGCGCCGAAAGCGCCCGCCGGGTTTCGTCGCGAAGCGACGGGTTGCCGGGCCCGGCCCAGGGATCAAAAAGCGGGCGTCAGGTCGGTCGTGGCGTTGGTGCCGCTCTGAGGGAGGAAGGCGGGATCGACGTGTCCGCTGGCTTCGGCACCTGCCTGCCGCATTGCACCGGTTGCGATGTCGACCACCGCCCCGGACAGATCGTCACGAACAACCTGTTCGGCCAGGTGGTACGCCTCGTCCACGTCGTGGGCGTAGACGCTGACCGTGACGGGAACCAGCAGGCTGACCCGATATCGCTCGGCCAGTTCCTCGACGCCGAGCTCGTCCAGCACATGGTTCGTGCCGGTCAGGCAGACCTGGCCGGCGTGGATCGCTTGGGCGGCGCGGCGGCGCACGTCGGCGTGGAAGTCGTCGACGGCCTGCCGGGCCTGTTCAGCATCCGCATGGGCGGCGTCGGCGTCGGCGCGGCTGCGGTCGACGAAGCCGACAAGCCAACGATGCATGCCAGCCGGGGTGTCGATGCCGGCAAGCGGGCCTACGTCGCCGATCATGCGGGCTGCGATGTCCCGCAGCCACGCCGGCGGCGGCGCAGCCTGGCCGTCGACGGCGAACCAGGCACTGGCCAGGATGAGCTCGACGACGCTTCCCTGAACGGCGGGTTCGGCGTCGTGCGCCGTTGCCGGCACGGCGTCGGCGTCAGCGGGGGTAGTCGGGACAGGCGAAGATGTCACGTCGGTCATCGAGATGCCCTTTCATACTCAGGTGCAGGAGAAATGAAGAACGCCACCCCGAGCCGATGCCGGGGTGGCGTTGTCGGAGCAGCCACGCGATCAGGGTGTTGTTGCGGGAGGTCATTCGGCGGCGAGGTGGGTGCAGACCGCCTCACCGATGGCGGCATCCATCCCGTACGGCAGGCGGAGCTCGCGCCGCAGCCGGCTGGTCGCCAGATCCGCGGCTTCCTCGGCTCCGGACGCATCGACCTCAACGGTGATCGGCACCTGCAAGGTCACCGTGTACGGATGCGGGATGGGCGGCAGACCCCACGCCTCCAGTGCCGGCCCCAGCGTCTGCGCAAGCTGGGGCTGCCCGGCCAGCGCACCCAGCCCGGCCGCCCGAACATCCCACTGCAGCTGCCGCAACGCCCGCTGGTGGTGGTCGGCCAAGTTCCGCTCAGCACCGAGCCGAAACAGGCTGCCATGTGCCTCGTCGATGAGGTGGGCGACGCACGCGTCAAGCGCGTCGCCGGTGTGCTCGTGCGCCGCGGACGCCGGCCAGGCTTCGTCGCCTTGCCGGGCAGCAGCCGCCAGGTGGGACAACACGCCGATCAGGACCGCCTCCGGGACGGGACCGGAAGTCCGTTCGACCCAGACGTCGGTCAGCAGGGCACGGATCCGGTCGCTGTCGAGCCGGTCGCGCGGTGAAAGATTGGGGATGGTCATGGTCTTCTCCCGAAGGGTGACGGTGGGCTCGGCGGTGGCCTGAGCCCGTGCTACTGGGGATGGGTTTGAACCCAGGTGCCAGTCCGGTGACCCGTGGCCGACCCTGGACTGCGCTCAGCTGGCGGTGACCGCCGCCAGTTGGGTGTCCGGGTGCAGGCTGTTGAGGAGCCGGTTGGTCGCGGTCAGGTAGGCGACCAGGTCGTTGAGGCGTCCGGAGGCGGGCGTGTACCAGCCGGATGTCCCGGCGGTGACCGCGACCGGGTCAGGCACCATGGCTGCGAACGCGTCGCCGGGCACAGCGGCGAGGCCACCCAGCCGCATGTAGGCGTCCTCACCGGCCTGGAACGCCTCCAGGTACTCCACCGGCAGCCCAGCCGCCGGGTCCACAGTGGCGTTGTACACCGCCATCGCCTGGCATCGAGGCTGGCCGGCGAACGCGTCCCTGACCTTGCCCAGCGGCCAACGCTCGGCGTCCTCCCAGTGCTTGTCCTCGAAAAACCAGTACGGCCGGGCAGGCGCGGTCCTGGCGACCACACGCTGCCACAGCTGCCACCGCCCGGCGGCGCCAGCGGCAGCGGCATCGCGCATGCCGGCCAGGTCGAGCTGCCGGATCGGCCCGCCGAAGGTCAGAGCGGGGGACCGGCGCCGCGACCGGCGAACGAGTCCACGCCGGACGGGCGCGGGCAGGGTGACGAAGTGGTCCACGGGGCCTTGGGTGCACAGGCCGAGCGCGGCCAGCCGGGCGTCGGCGACCTCAAGCAGGTCCGGCGCCGCGGCGGCGGCAGGTACGCACACCACGACGGTGCGCACATCATTGTCGGACACAGGAAATCCTCCAGACTCTGGTCGGTGGGTAATGGGTGTCGAGCGCCGTAACCTGTTCGGCAGCCGGGGCCAGTCGCATTGCTGTCACACCCCGGGTCGGGCGGCGTCGGCCGGGCAGGGCAATCGGCGCCGATGGCCTGAACCGAGCAAAAGTTCAAACGGCGACGGTGACGATGACGTCGTCCGGGTCGGCCTGCGCCAGTCGGCCGATGGCCTCCTGGACGAACGCGAGCAGGGCATCGGGTGAGCAACCGTCGGGCTGCCGCACCCGCCGCCCGTCATGCATCACCACCAGCACGTCACCGACGACCCGGCGTAGGCGGTGATAGGCGACGTAGGACTGCTCCCCGGCGCGCAACAGCGCGACCTCGGCCCGGCCCGGGCGCCGCGCGCCCACCGTTCCCATCTGTGTCCACCGGTGGTGGCGGGAGCGGGCCTGCGCGGCGGCCACCGCACCGGTTCCGGCCAGATCCAGCAGGCTCAGGTGTCCACCAGCACACCGGATCCGAGGTCCGCTCAACGGGGCGGCAAGCAGCAACCTTTCGGGACGCGGCTGAGCAACCGCGGCCAGCAGCCGCCGGTCCGGCCGGACCTCGTCGTTGAAGTACGTCGACAGCGGCACCGTCCAGTCGTCGATACCCAGGTGGTTGGACGGGTACCAGAACGTGACGGCGCGGACCATGACGCCCGAGGGCATGGCGATCGGCATGCGAGGACTCCTCTACAGCAGCCGGGGTGGTCGCAATGCGCGAGAAGAGCACCGGGCCGCAAGCGGCAGACACCGGTGCGCGCGCAAAGGTGATCAATGAAAAGGCCGGACGAACCTCAACGGGTGCCGGCATTGCCGCCGCGAAAACCCAGAAAGCTGAGCTGGGCCGGCGTCGACCGTCAAACGGCCGAGAAGCGGTTGGTGCGGTTGGACGTTGGCTGCACGGAGCAGACCCGCGACCGACCGGCCGTGCGGCGGGTGGGTTGATGCGGCTGCGACCGCGAGCGGGCAACGCCCGAGGTGGTGCTATCAATCAGTTGAACCACGACCGTACCGGGCCAACCCAACAGCCCTGGTGGTCGTACCAACGCTGAAGACGCACGCTGACCTGCACTGTTGGCCAGGCCGGCAGGCTTCCGTCGCGGAAGCGTTGGAAACCGTTGAGTTGCGGCGGCAGTTTGGCCGCCAACGGCCCGCATCGAGTGTCGCCAACGGTCCACCGAGAGGTGGCGGGCAAGCGAGACCGCCCGGTCCGTTCCGCGCTCAACGGACTGCCCGGGATCACATCGTAGAACGTGTGGCCGGGCAGGAACGAGGTCTCCAGAAACCGTTCGACCATGCCCTTGTACTCCGGGTCCCGCGGCGGCGCCAGCTTGATCTGCGCCGCCAGCGTGCCGGCGAACGTGGTGCGGTCGCGTAGATGTCAACCCGCTTGGCCACCGCCATGTCGGGCGGGCCGGCGCTCGTTGTCAAGGTGAGAGTGCTCCAGCCGCGTGCGCCCGCGACGCAGAGTCCCATCGTTACTGAGGTACACCCACAACCGTGCGCTATTTCTCACTGGCTGGTGCCAGTCGGTACGCGGTCACCGAATGGGCGCGGCAATCACCGTACCCGTTTGATCAGTCGCTCACGGTTCCACGCCGGCATTTGCCGCGCAGTTGGTGCGACTCGGACGTCACGCCCGGTTCCGACCACATAGGCGTCCTCCCTCCAATGGGGGACGTCGATCGGATTGTTGAATCGACGAGTAGGTCGCGGTTTCGGCCTGGTTCGGAGCCGCCCGTCGGGTCGGTCGGTTCGAATTCCGAGCCAGGCTCACGGATTGCCGGCGCGACTCTATTAAACCCTGGGTCAGGAGGCTTAGCGTGCTGTGGCCGGCTCGTTGCCACTGGTAGTGGTGGGTCCGTGGGTCGGCACCTGTCAGCGCAGCAGTCCTCGGGAGTAAATCATGGTCCGATCGTCGTCCCGCTGCCTCCTCGCTATCCTCCTCGCCGTCGCTTTCGCACTTAGTCCCTTATGGGCACCGGCAGCGTTGGCGAGCACTCCAGGGCTGTCGGGGTGGTGAAAGACACCGGCGACGTGGAACAGCCGGACGTGCTGGTCGAAGTGCTCCCCGCTGGTGGGTCGGCCGTGGTGGCGAGCGATACGACGGACGATTTCGGGCAGTTCGATCTGAGCGTGCCGTCCGGAACGTATGACATACGGTTCACACCACCAGCCGACTCAGGGCTGCGCAGCTACCTGGCTACCGGGGTGAGCGCGGACTCCACGACGCCGCTCACTGTGGTGCTGAAGTCGATGGCGGTGGCCCACGTGCAGGGGACGGTGCGTGATGCTGCGGGTAGCCCGCTTCGCAACGCGACCGTGATTCTCTCGTCCACCAGCCCTGGTGGGTCTAACGGCTTTGTCCAGGCTGACGTCAACGGCCACTATGCCCTCGATGTGTTGGCTGGTACTTATCGGTACAGCGTCGACTGTGGTGGGTGCCGCGGGACCAACTTCTACACGTACGTCACGCTCAACGCTCCGGTCGAGATCGATCATGATCTGACCCGCGACGTCATCGCACCCATCGCGACCTTGACCGTCGCGGTCCGCAACGCCGATGGCACTCCGGTCAGCGGCGCGTCGATGAACTACAACTTCACCAATGTCGACACGGCGGACTACTCCGGGCGCACCTACGGCAGCGGCAACACCGATACCAGCGGCAACCTCACCGCCCCAGTGCTGATTGGTCTGCCGCAACAATCAACCTCGATCAGGCTGCCCGGCGGCCTCAACATCCCCATCACCCTGCCCGCCATCAACGGCGACACCAGTACCACGGTGACAGTCCCGGCATCGGTGCGTGTGCAGGGGACGGTGCGTGATGCTGCGGGTAGCCCGCTTCGCAACGCGACCGTGATTCTCTCGTCCACCAGCCCTGGTGGGTCTAACGGCTTTGTCCAGGCTGACGTCAACGGCCACTATGCCCTCGATGTGTTGGCTGGTACTTATCGGTACAGCGTCGACTGTGGTGGGTGCCGCGGGACCAACTTCTACACGTACGTCACGCTCAACGCTCCGGTCGAGATCGATCATGATCTGACCCGCGACGTCATCGCACCCATCGCGACCTTGACCGTCGCGGTCCGCAACGCCGATGGCACTCCGGTCAGCGGCGCGTCGATGAACTACAACTTCACCAATGTCGACACGGCGGACTACTCCGGGCGCACCTACGGCAGCGGCAACACCGATACCAGCGGCAACCTCACCGCCCCAGTGCTGATTGGTCTGCCGCAACAATCAACCTCGATCAGGCTGCCCGGCGGCCTCAACATCCCCATCACCCTGCCCGCCATCAACGGCGACACCAGTACCACGGTGACAGTCCCGGCATCGGTGCGTGTGCAGGGGACGGTGCGTGATGCTGCGGGTAGCCCGCTTCGCAACGCGACCGTGATTCTCTCGTCCACCAGCCCTGGTGGGTCTAACGGCTTTGTCCAGGCTGACGTCAACGGCCACTATGCCCTCGATGTGTTGGCTGGTACTTATCGGTACAGCGTCGACTGTGGTGGGTGCCGCGGGACCAACTTCTACACGTACGTCACGCTCAACGCTCCGGTCGAGATCGATCATGATCTGACCCGCGACGTCATCGCACCCATCGCGACCTTGACCGTCGCGGTCCGCAACGCCGATGGCACTCCGGTCAGCGGCGCGTCGATGAACTACAACTTCACCAATGTCGACACGGCGGACTACTCCGGGCGCACCTACGGCAGCGGCAACACCGATACCAGCGGCAACCTCACCGCCCCAGTGCTGATTGGTCTGCCGCAACAATCAACCTCGATCAGGCTGCCCGGCGGCCTCAACATCCCCATCACCCTGCCCGCCATCAACGGCGACCGGCGGCTGTTCTACATCTTCGACCGCACCACCGGCGCGCTCTACCTCGATGACCAGCCTCCAACCGTCATCCCCGAAGTCGACGCCGAGGCCACCAACGGCTGGTACAACACCCCGGTCACCGTCACCTGGAAGAGCGTCGACCCGAGACCTTCCTCCGGCACCCCTACCCGCCCCGACCCGATCACGGTCTCCACCGAGGGCGCCGACCAGCTGGTCACCTCCGAGCCTTCCTGCGACCCGGCGGGCAACTGCGCCACCGGCTCCATCCGGCTCTCGATCGACCGCACGCCGCCGACTATCACCGCGGACGTCGCCCCAGCCGCCAACGACCACGGCTGGCACAACAACCAGATGACCGTGACGTTCACCTGCGAAGACCCCCTCGCCGGTGTAGCCACCTGCCCTGCACCGGTCACCGTCGACCAGGACGGCGCCGGCCAGGTCGTCACCGGCACCGCGACCGACCGTGCCGGCAACACCGCCACCCGGACCGTCATCGTCAACCTGGACACCGCCGCGCCGACAATCACACCGACCGTCTCCCAAGCACCCAACAGCGAGGGCTGGAACAACGGCGACGTCACGGTCTCCTTCTCCTGCACCGACATCCTGTCCGGCATCGCCAACTGCTCCCCGCCAGTGACCCTGACCGAAGACGGCCCAAACCGGGAGGTCAGCGGCACCGCCGTCGACAAGGCCGGCAACACAACCGTCGCAACGATCACGGTCAGCATCGACCGGACAAATCCCCTGATCGTCGCCACCCGCACCCCCGCCAACGCCGACGGCTGGAACAACACCCCCGTCACTGTCACCTTCACCTGTACCGACGCCCAGTCCGGCATCGCCAGCTGCCCAAACCCGGCGACGCTGGACCAGGACGGGGCAGATCAGTCAGTCAGCGGCACAACAACCAACCACGCCGGCTCCTCCGCCAGCACCACCATCGACGACATCAACATCGACCGCACCGCGCCGCAGATCACCGCGACCGTCGTCGGCGTCAAGAACTCGGCCGGCTGGTACCAGTCGCCACCAACGATCCACTTCACCTGCGCCGACACCCTGTCCGGCATCGCGGTCTGCCCCGCCGACGTAACCGTCCATCGCGAAGGCGCCGACCTCACAGTCACCGGCGTCGCCCTCGACAAGGCAGGCAACACCGCGACGGCGGAAACCACCGACCTCGACATCGACTACTCACCACCGGCCGTCACCGTCACCGGCGTAGTCAACGGCACCACCTACCCGCTCGACGAGCTACCCACCGTCGGCTGCACCACCACCGACACGGGCTCAGGAGTGGCCACCGACGCGTCCCCGAACCTCGACCGCGACGCGACCGGTCACTACACGGCCACCTGCACCGGCGCCACCGACCATGCCGGAAACACCGCCCCCGCTATCACGGTCACCTACACGGTGGCGCCCACCGGCGAGGCATTGGCCACAATCACGACCGTGTACGTGTCGAACAGTGGGTCACCGAACGCCCAAGGGGTCATTCAGGACCTGACGAACAAGCTCGAACACGGGAAGATCTGCCAATACATCCTCAAGGTCAACAAAGAGGCGACCGGCCCCAACCCCACGCTGACCGCCGCACAAGCCGCCGAACTCGTGTACTGGGCCAGAATCCTCGACCCAACCTGCTGAAACCCCACGCGTTGCCGGCAGCGATCAGCCGTGGCCCGGGACCACCGGGGTGTGTCAAACGAACGGCACCTCTCTGTGTCAAGGCATCGGGACCAGAGAGGTCTCCAACCTCGTTTTACAGGCCCTCGACTACACCGCAGGCTTGATCTAGATGTACTTCAACGAATCGGAAGGAACAGCTCGGCGACGGCGAACTGTGCCTGTTCGACCTCGTTGCCGAGGTGCGTCATAGCGGGTGAGTATTGAACCCAACGACCGCAGTGCGCGTACTCATTGCCGCCGATCGTGCGTTTTCAGCAATTGCCGTCGGGCGGGGCTATTTCTCAGCGAGCGCCGCGAGCGGGTCTTGCTCTGGTGTGGGTGCGGCGGGGTTGAGCGGGCCGGGTGTGGCGTGGTGGGAGGGGATGTCGGCTAGGTGGAGGCGGTGTCGGCCGTTGCCGTATAGACGCCAGATTGGCCCGGCTGGGCTGTGTCCGTTGATGGTGTCGCGGGCGGCGGTGGCGACGACGAGGCCGGGAGTGGGGCCGTCGGCGAGCCGGCGGTGCAGGTTCTGTTCCCGGGCGCGGGTGGGCAGCCAGAACAGCACCGGGTAGTGGGGTCCGCCTTCGCGGCGTAGCCGCCGGTATCCGTCGAGCTTTCCGGTCAGCACGGGCAGCTTCTCCAGGCCGGTGTCGTGCTCGAGGAAGAAGCCGACGCTGCCGGCGGGGGTGTTCCAGACGCCGTGGCCGTCGGGGTGGACACGGCGGCCGTAGGCGTCGGCGGTGCGGGGTTCGGGCCACCACCGGGCGAGCCGGTACTGCGGATGGCTGCGGGTGTAGCCGATCAGGTCGGTGAAGAACTGGTTGACGCCGATCAGATGGCCCAGGTCGGGGCGCATCATGGTGCGGTCTTTGCGTTCGTAGACGACGGCAGGGGTGGGTGGTTTCTCGTTGCGGGCCAACGCGACCAGGCGGGTGGCGAGGAGGCCGGGCACCCAGTGCAGGGGTTCGGGCAGGCCGGGGCGGTGGCGCAGAAACCGGTCCACGACGCCGAGCTGTCGCAGCGCATGCAGGCGGTGCAGGCAGGTGGTCGGTGAGGTGAACAGCATCGCGGTTAGTTGGCCGGTGGTCAGGACCTGGTGGTCGACGAGGAGTTCGGCGATGACGTAGTCGCGTGGCCGCAGCCGGGTGGAGATGTCGACCAGGGCGCGGCGGCTGGAGCGTGGTTGGGGGCGTCGTGGGGTACGGGCGGATTCCCCGGTGGCGGAGAGTCCCCTGTGGGGACTGTTGGGATTTGGTGGCTGGGGTCATGACCGCCTCCTAGCTGCGGTGTTGGGTAGGTGAGGGCCGGCGTAGGGTCGGCAGTTCGGTGACCACGGATGAGCCGGGCCCAGGCCGGGCCGGTGACCGGGGTGACGACCAGCGACCGGGCAGCCTGGGTTAGGGCCGTCGGGTGCGGCGGGCCAGCTGCCGCACGGCGGGCTCGTCCGGGTCGGTGCCTGCGACGCGGGCCGCGCAGGCCTGCCGGATCGCGGTGGCCTCTCCGACCGGTTCGGCCGGCGGCAGTGTGCGCAACGTGAAGGCGGGGGATGGGCGGCCGCCGGCGACCAGGCGGGCGGCGGCGCGGTAGACGTCCATGTGGGACAGGTCGTGGGCGTCGAGCTCGGGCAGGGTGTGTTTGGCCAGGTCGACGGCGTCTTCTGGGGCCACGTCGAAGAAGATCTTGTTGCGGGCGTTCGCGGACAGCGCCCGCTGGGTTTCGGTCGGTAGCTGTGCCAGGTTCTGATGGGCCAGAACCAAGGCCAGGTGGTAGCCGCGGGCTTCGGCGAGCATGTCGTCGACGGAGCCGGGCAGGTTGAGGAAGTTGTGCGCCTCGTCGACGAACACGGTGGCGTCCCGGCGCTGGTCCTCGGGTTTGCGGGCGCGGGCGGTGGCGGCCTGCCATGCGGTGGACAGCACGAACGAGCCCATCACCCGGGCGGTGTCCTCACCCAGCTGCCCTTTCGGCAGCCGAGCCAACACGATCCCACCGGTGTTGAGGGCTTTGCCCATGTCGAATGTGGAGGTGGCGGCGCCGAGGGTGTACTTGGGGAACGGGCGGGTCAGGATCAGCCGCAGCCGGGACAGCACCGGGGCGATCATTTGGGCGCGTTGGGCGTGCGGTGTGGTTTCGAACGAGTCCCAGAACCCGCGCAGCCCTTCCGGGTCGTCAAGGTCGACGGTCAGCTGCGAGCGGAACTGTCGTTGCAGCAGCAGCGGGGAGATGTTGGTCAGCACCGGGTTGGCGTGCCGTATCAGGGTGAGCCCGGCCATCCGGAAGATGTCGTCCATCCGCGGCCCCCAGAACCGTTGGAAGATCTTCGCGAAGATCGACACGATGTTGTCCACGGTCAGGTCGGGGTCGTCGCCCAGCAATGGGTTGAGCCGGTCACCGCCGGGCTGGTTGGGGTCGATCAGGATCACCCGGTCCGCCATGGCAGCGGGGATTCGGTCGAGGACGTCGGTGACCAGGTCGCCTTTCGGGTCGATAACGACCACCGCGCGGCCGGCCAGGATGTCGGCGACGATCATCCGCACCAGGAGGGTGGATTTGCCGGTGCCGGTGGACCCGATGACGTGCAGGTGGTGGCGGGCGTCCGCGACCGCGAGTCCGACGGTGTGGCCGCCGACCTCGGCCCGGCCCAAGATTTTGATGTTGCGGCCGCTGTCCGGGACGTCGATCGGTGCCGGCATCGGCTTGGCCCGGGCCCGCAGCAGCCCTGGCACCGCAAGGTCGAGGGGCAGGCCGGCCAGTACGGCGAGCTCGTCGGTGGACAGCAGGAACCCGCCGCGCAGCGGCCGCCCCGCCAACACCCGGGCCGGGTTTGGCATCGGCAGGCGGCGCAGCCGTTGCCGGGCGCCGCTGTAAACACCGAAGGACGCTGCGATGCCGTGCGCGAGGGTGGTGACCTGGGCCTGCAGGTTGGCGGCGGGTACCCGGCGGGGTTGGTGTGCACGACGGCGTACCGGATCGCGGTCTGCCACAGCGGGCCGTCGACGAGCTTGTCGACGGCCGCGCGCAGGTCCCGGTCCCGTTCCGGATGCCGCGTGCTGACGATCCGGTTGCCGGTGGTGGGGGTTTGTCGGGCGGGGGTGGGCAGCAGGGTGTCGAGCAGGGCGCCCAGCCACCGGCCGGGGTGGAGCGGACCCGGGTACGGGCTGCCGGCGCGTTGCGCTCCGACGCTGCGGCGTAGCCGGCGCACCTGTGATGGTGGGGCGGGCCGGGCCAGGATTTGCACGCAGGCGTGCTGGTGGTCGCCGAGCCCGGCGGCGGCCGACAGCAGCGGCCGCAGCGGGTCGGCGTCGTGTTCTGTTCGTAGCGGGTGCCAGTCCGGCAAGGTCGGCAGCAGCGCCCCGCCTACCGCAGCCGGCGACAGCCGGTCGTGGTGGGGCTGCAGCCGGTGGGCCGCGGCCCGCAACGCCCGGACTGTGGGGCGAAGCCCGGCCGGGCGGCGCGAGGTGTTGTCCGGCGCCGGTGACGAGGCCGCCGCGGCCGGCGGCAGCGGCACCGGCGCGGCGGGGTCGTCGACGATGCAGGACGCGCCCGGCCAGGCACCGGAGGCCGCCGCCGCGACCGGGTTCGTGGGGATGGTGCCGGGCACCCAGATCACGATCGACAGGTGCCGGCCGGCCCACCGGTACTCCATTGCCACATGCGGTGTGCCGAAGATCAGGCGGCGCCACCAGACGGGCCGCAGGATTTCGGCCAGGGTCGCCCACCACACGGCGGCGCCGTCGACGGCCACCTCAGGCGGCGGGGTGATGGTGACCTGACGGGCGTGTCGGGTCCACCGCCGGTGCCGCCACATCTGCACCGATCCGTGCGCGACCACCGTGACCAGGACCGCCGCGGCGGCGACGGCCAGCAACCACGGCCGGTCCCGTAGCCACTGCGCCGCCTGCCCGGCCGACTCCAGCAGCGCCGGGGGTGCCGCGCCGGGATCACTCATCCCGGTAGCGTCGTTCGATGCCACGGCCGGCGCGGGAACCCGGCCACGCTGCGCCACGCTCATGGCTGGCCGCCGTCGACGTCACGGTCCCCATCGGTACACACGACGTGTTCGGCGCTGGAACTGACCACCTGAAAACCGACCCGATGTCCGCCGGACAGCAGCAGTCCTTCGCCGCGGCGGGCGGACAGCAGCAGTCGGGCCTCGCCGCTGGTCAGGCCGAACTCTCTGCCGATCTCGCCGATCGCCGAGGCGTCTTGACGCATCAGGATTTGGGTGGCGCAGTTGGCCAGCACCGTGCGGCCCGGGGTGGTGGCGAGGACGTCGGCGGCGTCCTGGGTGACCACGGACAGGCCAGCGCGGCGTTTGCGGGCGGACTTGGCCAAGGTGGCCAGGAACTTCGCCCCGGCGCCCTCGCCGAGCAGTTTCCAGGCTTCGTCGACGATGACCAGTTGGCGCGGAAACCGGGCGGCGACGTGCGGGGCGGGGGCCTCGACCTGCCGCCAGATCGCATCCAGGGCCAGCAGCATCGCCGCCGGGCGTAGCTCATCGGACAGCTGTCGGGTGGACCAAACGACCAGCTGCCCGGTCGGCACGGTGGTCGACGGGCCGTCGAAGACGTCCTTGAGGCTGCCGGACGTCCACGGGGCCAGCTGCCCGGCCAGCGCCCGCGCCACCGGGTCGCCGGTGTGCAGGGCGGCGGCCACGTCCCGCAGCAGCGGGGCGGGCCGGGACCAGCTGGCCGGGTCAAGGTCGATGCCGGCCTGCTCGTAGGCGGTCAGCACGGCCGTTTCGACGGCGGCGCGTTCCGGCGCGGCAAGGTCGGTGCCAAGCATCACGGCGACCAGGGTGCGGATGAACTGGACCCGCCGGTTGAACGCCTCCGGGTGGCAGTCGCCTGTCGGGATGTCGAGTGGGTTGATGCGCACCCCGGCCGCGCCCAACTGCACGACGGTGCCGCCGACCGCGGTGGCCAGGCGGATGTACTCATCCTCCGGGTCGACCACCTGCACCACGACGCCGTCGAGCAACGACCGCACGATTTCCAGCTTGATGAAGTAGCTTTTGCCGGCGCCGCTTCGGGCCAACACGATGCTGTTGTAGTTGTGCGCCGTCCACCGGTCCCACCACACCACTCCGGCAGTGGCGGTGTTCAGTCCATACAGGACACCGCCGGGTTGGGGTGGGTCGCCGGGCAGCGGCGCCGGCAGGTCCGCGCAGGCCAGCGGGAACGCGCAGGCCAGGGAGTCGGAGTCGAAGACCCGGCGCATGCCGAGGCTGTCCACCCCGAGCGGCAGCCCGGACGTCCAGCCCTGCAGCTGCCGCCAGGTCGCCGGGACGGTGTCCAACAGCACCGACGCGGCGGTGGCCCGGACCTCGGCGACGGCCTCGACGAGTTCGTCGAGGCTGGGGCAGTGGACGGTCAGGTAGATCCCGACCCGGTACAGCCGGGCCGCGCCGCGGGCGACCCGGTCGGCCAGTTCCGCGGCGTCGCCGGCGGCGGCGTCCGTGTTCGGGTCGTCCAGCCGCCCCCGGTCGGCGTCGGAGCGGCGCACCGTTTCCAGCCGGGCCCGCTGCGCCCGCAGCCGGCTCGCCGCCACCACGGCCGGGACCGGTTCGATGTGCAGGGTCAGGTCCAGCCGGCCCGGCCAGGACAGCAGCGGCTCCAGCCAGGCGGTGGACACCTCGGCGGGGTAGTGGGTGACGATCAGGACGGCGGCGTAGCCGTCCCCGACCTGCAGGTGGCGTGCGGCGACCTCGACCGAGGCCGGGCCGAGCGCCGCGGCCCCGCCGGCCTGCTGCGGTGCGGTGGTAGCCGAGCCGGGGCGGGTGCGCCGCGGGATCCGGATCACGGCCCCCACCTGCCAGCCGTGGTGATCGGCTGATCGGGCAGCGCCCGCCCGGGGTGCGGGTCGGTGCCGGCGTACGGGTCCGCCGCGGCCGCCAGGACACCGACGACGGTGCGGCCGTCCAGCACCCGGGTGGCGGCGCCGAGCGCGGCCAGCGCACCGGCGGTGTGTTCGGCCTGCCGCATCGCCTCGACCGGCGCGTGGCGGCCGGTCGCGGTGTGGGCGATGGTGACGGTGCGCCACAGCGGGTCCCGCTGCTCGGCCACATCGAGCAGGAAACCGGCGTAGGCGTAGGCGGCCTCGGCCAGCGCCGGGTTCGGCTGGGCGGTGTCCAGGATCCGGTCGGCGTGGACGGCCAGGTCGACGCGGCGGGTGGAGACCACGATCTGTGTCGGCCCGGACAGGGCGTGCAGCCAGCGGGCGAACCCGCCGATCATCGCCGCCTGCTCCTGACCCGTGCGCAGCCCGATGTTCACTGTGGACACGGCCACCAACGCGGTGGAGGTGTGGGCGCCCACCACGATCGCCCCAGCGTCGGTGATCGCGTGGACAGGTAGCCGTAGCCCGGCAACCGTGGGTCCGGTACCGGGTGCGGCTGGCGCCCACCGCGGCGGGGCCACCACCGCGTCGCCGGCGGGCACCAGCCGGCGCGGGTGGCGGGCGGCGCGCAGCGCGGCCACCAGCCACCGGTCGAAACTGAGCCCGTCCCGGCGGCCCAGCGCCAGCACGACCGCCACCGCGGTCAACGGCACGAGCCCGAAGGCCAGAACAGGTGTCGGTAGCCGGCTGGCCCCTGCCCGCCACAGCAGGTAGGCCAGCAGGCCGGCCGCGGCAAGGATGCCCACCTGCCGGGCAGTCAACCCCAGAAGGATCTTGTCGGGGGCTTCGACGTCGGCGTGGATCTTCGCGCGGATCTCCGGCTCAGACATCGCCGTCATCCTTGCCCTCGCCGTTGCTGGGGTTGGGCCAGCCGGGCCCGGTCGGCCGGCCTGGTCGCGGCGCGGCGGGTGGGTCGGCGGGCCAGCCGGTCCCGGCGGAGGCCCGCCCGGTGTCGGCGACGCGGGTGGGGTCGGTGGACGGGGGTGTGTTTGGCATGTCAGCTGTCCCTTCAACGGGTGCGGGAGGGCGGGGTAGCGGATGGTGGCGGCGCGCGCCAGCCGGCCGGGCGAGGCCACTTGGGTTGGGTGTCCGGCCACAGCTGGGGTTGGTCCCGCGGCCGGGTCCGGGCCGCCCGGTCCGGCAGCACCGGCCAGCCGGTCCCGGTCGCCCGCCGCCCCGCCGGCACCACCCCGGCCGGCGTCGCAGCCGCAGCGCCGGCGATGGGTTCGCGCATCGTCAGCAGAGCCGACCCGTGGGTGGAGGCGGCTAGTGCGGCCGGAACAGCCCGCTGGTAGGCCAGCGCGGTAGACGGCTGCGGCCCCTGGGCCAGGTCGGCCGGCCAGCCGGTGCCCGAGTCGGTGTGCGCCCACGGCCGCGGCCACCGGGCCGCCTTGCGCGGCATCGCGGTGCCCGGCGTGACATGCGAGGGCACCACCGGACGCGGCCGCGTGTGCGCCGCGCCGACACCGCCGTCCGCGGCCACCCTTGAGGTGGAGACGACACCAGCGGATGAGGCGCCGGCGACCGGTGCGGAGCTCGGCGCCGGGACAGGCATGCCGCCGGGCCGGCGGCGAAGGCTCGGCCGGAGCGGGGCGAGCGTGGGGCGGGGCAGCCGGCCGGTCCCGCCGCGGGCAAACCCGGCGCCCCGACCCGCGGCGGCTGCCACTGTGCCGGCCCGGCCGCCGCGCCACAGCCCGCCGGTCACCGCCCTGGCCACCTGCTGGACCACAGCCACTCGAAGGATCATGCCCAGCATGTTGTTGCCGCGGTTGTGCGTGACGTACTGGCGGATCAGGCCCGGGACTTTCGCCACCGCGAACAGGATGCAGGCGATGACGAACAGGTTGAACACCTCGGTCGGGTCGGTCGGCAGCCCCAACTGCTCGACCTGCGCGTCCGGGGACAGGTAGATGACCGCGGCGGTGTGCAACGCGACCGCCTGCGCGGCCACGGTGCCCAACGCGCCGAGAAACGCCCGCCACCACAGCCGGGCGGCCGGGTCGGTCCACGGGGTGGCGTGGCAGGCCAAGGCGATCGGTGCGATGCCGACCAGCACGATGAGCAGACCGAGCCGGACGATCCAACCGACGATGATCCACACCACCAGGGCGGCGATGGTCAGCGAAACGAGCGTGGTCAACAGGCCCAGCGCGGGGTTGCTCAGGGAGCCCTCCACAATCCGCCGCATCTGCCCGAGCGAGGCGTCAGAGGCAACGTCCTGCCCAGTGACCGCATGTGTGACCGCGTTGGTAAACCGGATCAACGCCTGGCACAACGGGATCGCGAAGTTGGCGGCCACGAACCCGAACACCAGCTGGGGAACCAGATCGGCCACGCCGTAGCGCAGCTGGATCGTGCCGCGGGCCATCACCGCCACCGCGACCGCGACGATCGCCAGGATGAAGCAGACGTTGACGATCGCCAGGGACCGGTCATGGATGGCCTGGACCTGGGGCAGGACGGTCACGTTAGGGACCAGCAGCACCGTCGCCGACAGCCAACCCCACACCGTGTTGATGACGCTGGCGGCGAAACCGCCCAGCCACCTGGCGACCTGATCCATCAGCGCATCGACCGTGACGCCCCACGGGCTCCAATCACCCATGTCAGTTCCCGAGAATGCCGCTGAGGATCCCCAGCAATACCGGGGCCAGGATCACCCCGGCGTAGCCGACAGCGGCCGCCTTCCACGCCGTCTTGGCGCGTTCGATCTGGGTGGTGTCACCACCGGCCATCATGTACAGGGCGAACCCGGCGGTGGCGAACAGGGTCGCGATCGCGAACGCGATCCCGGCGATCCAGCCCACCGCGTTGTCGATAACCACCTTGAGGTCGGCGGTCGGGTCCCCGGCGGGATCAGGCGCCGCCAGGACCGCTGGCACCGTGGCCGCGGATGAGATTGTGGCCCGGATACGGGCACTGGTACGGACCATACGGTTCATGACTGGGCACCTCCCGCCCCAGCAAGGGGCGTGCACGAGAACGGCTGCGAAAAGCGCCACCAAAGGGCTGCGAGGCTGTGCGGCGAGGGGTGGGAGCGTCGCTCCTTACTGCCGAATGGCGGACGAGGTGTGAACACGAGCCGGGTCGGCCAGCCCGTCACCACACGCATCGAGCCCCTTGGTGGCGCAGAAGGGGCCGCCGGGGACCGCGTCCGGTCACGGCGACTCCTTGCCCATCAAGGGCTCGCGTTGGCCAGCCGATCCGGCAGCCGACCGCCCGTTCGGGAACCAACGGCAACCAACACCGCAACTACGCGGCGACCGGGACGACACCCAACACCGCGCGTAGCCGCCGGCGATGACGGACCAGGTACGCGTCGAGGCGGACGTGGTCAAGTTCGCCGGCGCGGATGGCGTCGGCCAGTCGCAGCTGCGCCTTGCGCCGCCAGTCCCCGGCCAGCGAGGCGCTGATGCCCAGTTCGGCGGCCACCGTGGCTAAGGTGCAGCCTTCCAGCCTGGTCTTGGCGATCAACGCGTGTTCGTCCACGTCGATGACGCCGGCAGCGACCGCCCGGGTCAGGATCCAATCCGGGTGATCCCACGGGCTCAGCGGAGCCCGGGACCAGGGCCGGTTCACATGGATCGCGGAAGCATCCGCATCCGCGTCGCGGGCCTTACGCGCCCGCCGTTTACCGGCGTCGACCAGCTTCCCCACGATCCGGTCGTCGGAAAGGTCGACCTTCCTCAGGTGGATGAGAAACCCTTCCAGCACCTCGGCATGCAGATCCACGGTCGGCGACATCCAGTCCGCGGCCAAGCGGCGAGCGGCGCGGCGCAGGCCAGGCATGGCCACACCAACGCAGGCGATCACCCAGGCCGGGCCGTCCCGGCGGGCACGTTCGACCAGTTCCCGCCACACCACATCCTGCTCCTGCCGGGACAGGCCCCGGCTGAGCAGAACCGACTTCAGCTCGTCCAAGGCGAGCAAGCGGTCCGGCAGACCCTCGAAGCCCCGGCCATCAAAGGCCAGCGGGGCCGGCGGACAGGTCAACAGCGCGAACGCCCGGTCAGCGGCAGCCAGCGAAGACGCGGGCCATGACGATGCCATCCCGGTCACCGCCCCGACCGCTGCCGGCGCAGCAGCCCGCGCCGGCCACGCCGGGCGCGGGAGGCGTCAGCGGCCAGCCAGCCGTCGCAGGGCAGCACACAGAACACGTTCGTGCCTCGCCAACGCGGTGGGCTCGCAGGTCCGGCCAGCGTGGTGGTGGACAACAACCGGACCAGCACGGCATTGCCCCACCTGCACCGGGCGTTGCGTTGATCGACCCACCATCGCGCCCGCCGGCGCGGGCGGGGGGCCGACAGCCGATTTCGGCGACAAGGCTGTCCCACGCCGGCGCAGCGAGCCGGCATCCACGCTTCGGGCCGCACCGGCTCCCGCGGGTGCAGGGTCCTGGTGACCGGTGGGATCGGCTCGAGCCCGCCGAGGGATGAACTGCGGCCGCGCCGATCAACTGTTCCGTCCAACACCAACAAGACAGGCGAGCTGGCCACCAAGTGCGAGGCTGAATCGGCGCGCTGCAACGCCGGCAGCGTCAAGCACCCGGTGGACGTTCGGATTGAGGACATGGCTTCGCTCCCGACACAGAGCAGCAACAGGGAAGAGGCGGCGCCCGAAGCCATCGCACCCGGAAGCGCCGCGGCCTATATCGAGCCACGTGAACCCAACAGAAATCCGACAACCGGCGCCAACAGCCGCCACGGCCGCACCCCGCCCGCCGGCGGCGCATCTGGCGGTTGGGCCAGCTCAGCGACTCGTGGGCACCGCGTCCGCCGTTGTCGCCGAAGGCGCCGAGTGCCGGGCCGTGGCGCTGCCAGGCGGCGAACGCGCAGGTCGTCGCCACTGTCGACCACCGGCTCGCCCAACCGGGCACGACGCGGGCCAACAGCACGGCGACAATGCCGTATCCGCACGCCTGCACCGCCGACGCTGCGGGCCCAACGCGGCACGACAGGGCCGGACTCGGTGACGTTGGGCGACTTCCACCACATGGCGTTGGCCGGCAGGCTGCCGCTTCCACCACATGGCGTTGGCCGGCAGGCTGCCGCCATGAGCCTCGCAGACGACCTCCGCTCGGCCGCGGCCGACCACGCCGCCGCTGCTATCAGCCAGGCGCTGGCCAGTGGCGCCGACCCGTACCGCTTGGCGCACGTCGCGGTCCAAGCCGCCGCACCGCTCCTGCTCGACGCGCACCTCGTCGATGAGGTCCTTCGCGCCCGGCGCCCGCCAGAGCAGGCGGCACCTACCCTCCTGCGGCCCAGGCCGCGTCCACGGAGGTGGTGTACGGCGGGCCTGGTAGTGGGCGTGTCGTGAGGTGAGAGACGGTCATCGCGGAGATCCTTTGAGACGGCTAAGTCATGATCAAAGGAGACCAACGCGATGACCGCACCCAAGAGTGTGGACCCTGCCGGCTTTCTGCGCGAGCAGCTGGAGTCGGCGAGCCCGGATCTTCTGCGGGCGATGGTGAAGACGTTTGCCGAGGCGTTGATGTCGGCCGAGGCCGACGCGGTGTGCGGCGCCGGCTATGGCGAACGCAGCGAGCAGCGAGTCAACTCGCGTAACGGTTACCGACAGCGGGAGTGGGACACCCGGGCCGGCACGGTGGAGCTGGCGATCCCCAAGCTGCGGCAGGGCAGCTACTTCCCGGACTGGCTGCTGACCTACCGCCGGCGAGCTGAGCGGGCTCTGGTGTCGGTGGTGGCCACCTCGTATCTGCTGGGTGTGTCGACCCGCCGGGTGGAGAAGCTGGTCGAGCAGTTGGGGGTGGCGCAGCTGTCCAAGTCGCAGGTGTCGGAGATGGCCGAACACTTGGACGCGCAGGTCGAAGCGTTCCGCAGCCGGCCGCTGGACGCCGGCCCGTACACGTTCGTGTGGATGGACGCCCTGACGGTCAAGGTCCGTGAGGCCGGCCGCACGGTCAACGTGCACGCCCTGATCGCGGTTGGCGTCAACGGCGACGGCGGCCGGGAAGTGTTGGGCCTGGACATCGCCTCGCAGGAAGACGGCGCGGGCTGGTTGGGGTTTCTACGCGGCCTGACCGCACGAGGGCTGGCCGGCGTGAAGCTGGTGATCTCCGATGCCCACCGCGGCCTGGTCGACGCGATCGGCGCCGCCCTGCCGGGCGCCGCCTGGCAGCGGTGCCGCACCCACTATCTGCGCAACCTGCTGGGCAAGGTGCCCAAGTCGGCGCAGCCGTGGGTGGCCACCATGGTGCGGACCATCTTCGACCAACCCGATGCCGCCTCAGCGCGGGCCCAGTTCGGCCGCGTCGTCGAGGCGATCGAAGCGAAGTTCCCTGACGCGGCAACACATCTGGATGACGCCCAGGAGGATCTGCTGGCGTTCGCGGCGTTCCCGCACGAGATCTGGCGGCAGATCTGGTCCAACAACCCACAAGAGCGGCTGAACAAGGAAATCCGCCGCCGCACCGACGTGGTCGGGATCTTCCCCAACCGGGCCTCGATCATCCGCCTCGTCGGCGCCGTCCTGGCCGAGCAGACCGACGAGTGGACCGAACAACGCCGGTACATGGGCATCGAAATCCTTGCCAAGGCCCGGCTGACACTCATCGACACACAGGACGACACCCCGGCCACCGCAACGGCGATCGCCGCGTAACATCAACCCGGATCTTCCCGGTGATCGTCTCTTACACCATCACCGTGGACGCGGCCGCGGCCCACACCGCAGGTGTTGTGGGAACAGTCAGCCGGCGACGAGAACCACTACCTGCAACTGATGGTGCAGCATGGCTGGTTGAACCTGACCACCATCCACCTCGAGAAACCCTGTCCGGCCACGTAGCCGGCTAAACGCGGCTGACCCTGTCGCCAGCCTCACCCGTCCGCTGACCGACAGCGCTCGCACCGGCCAACGCTGTTGACCGTGTTGACGGCTGTTGGCGAGGGTGTTGGACGTTGTTGGGTGACAGCGGCGGGTGAAGGCCGCCATCGAACGCGTCTGTTGGGCCTTCCAATGATGTGAACACGACCGGCCCGCCGCGGGAGCGACCCATGAATGACCGAAACCCCGAACAAAGCCATCGGACCTGAGCCCACTTCTCACGTCACAACAACCGGCTGGCCTCTCGACGGTCCGCTGACCGTCAACAAGGACAACGTCGGTCGCTGGCCGGCCGCGAACCGGCGGTTCGCGCTGGCCGGCCGCGGCGGCATTAATCCGCCCGCCGGGCATTGGCCGTCCACCCATGCCAATCGTGGCGCCGACATCGCCGACCGCGGCGAGCAGCGGGAACCGTGCACCGCCACCCGCGCGTTGGGCCTGCGTCGCTGCGCGACTCGTGGGCTGCCGACCTGCGTCCCGGCACCGCAAGCTGCCCGCAACGCCGATGCTCTGCTTCCGCGGCCGGCTGGGCGGCAGTGGCGGTCGCGGCAATCGGACGGCGTACGTGTTCCGATCCAGCAGCTAGCCGGTGCTCGATCTGCGGCATTGCGGCCGCGAGCCCGGCGCCGGCCGTCGGTCAACTCGGCCAACGGGCTCGGTGGGGTCTGCCGTGGAGCAGGCCGTTCCACTGCGGTCGAAGCGCCGCGCCTGCCGCGACCGACCGGCGAACACGTCGCCACCGGGCCGGCCGCAGCGACCGGTACCGGCTCGCGTTCCGACCGGCGTGCCCATCACCGGCGCGCGATCCACACCGGCGGTGCGCAGGCCAACAATCCGACCACCGCCCAACGCCGGGCATTGGGGGACCGGCGATGACCCGACACAGTTCCCGTCGCGCTACCGACCGTGCCCGTCGCGCGGACCGTCCCCGAGTCCGGCCGATCAGCTACCGACAGGCCTGCGAGTTCATCCGCGTCCATCACCGTCACCTACGACCGCCGCAGGGCCACCGGTACTCCATCGGCCTGACGATCCCAACCGGTCAACTCATCGGCGTCGCCATGGTCGGCCGGCCGATCGCCCGCCACCACGACGACGGACTCACCGCGGAAGTGACTCGGCTGGCCACCGACGGGTCCCGCAACGCCTGCTCCGCCCTGCTGGCCGCCGCCTGGCGGGTCGCCCGAAGCATGGGCTACCAGCGGATGATCACCTACACCCGTCAGGACGAGCCCGGCACCAGCCTGCGCGCTGCCGGCTGGCGCGCCGTCGCCGACATCCCCGCCAGCAACGGCTGGAACCGGACCAGCCGCCCCCGCACCGCACACGGCGCCGACCACACCGCCCGCACCCGCTGGCAGGTCACCACCCACGACTGGGACGCCCGGCCACCCGACGCTGACGCCAGCGCCCACACCCGCCCCGACCAGGCGCGGAGGCGACCATGACCCGCACCGCGCTGGCCGCCCCGGAACCCGCCGACCAGTTCATCTACCACCGCGACGGCCCGGTCACCTTGTACCACGGCGACGCTCACACCGTGCTGTCCGCACTGGCCGCCGCCAGCGTCGACACCGTCGTCACCTCGCCGCCGTACTACGGCTTGCGCAACTACGACGTGCCCGGCCAGTACGGCCTCGAATCCACACCCACCGACTACGTCAACACCATGGTCCAGGTCTTCACCCAAATCCACCGCGTCCTACGCGACCACGGCACGGCATGGCTGGTGCTCGGCGACTCGTACAGCCTCAACTCCGGCGGCGCACCACGCAGCGGCACCTACGCCGGCTACCGCGGCGCCGCGACCGCCAACCCCGGCCTGATCCGACCCCGAACCCAAGACGTCCTACCCGCCAAGAACCTGATCGGCATCCCCTGGCGGGTCGCGTTCGCCCTGCAGGACACCCGACTGTGGTACCTGCGGCAGGCGATCATCTGGCACAAACCCAACGCCACACCCGAATCCGTTCAAGATCGGCCGTCGTGCTCCCACGAGTACGTTTTCCTGCTGGCCAAGAGCCGCGTCTACCACTTCAACCTCGACGCCATCAGAGTGCCGCTGGCCCAGCCGGACGCCCGAGACGGAAGCCGTGTCATCGGCGGCCGGAACAAGGGCTCAACCGGCGGAGTCGGCCCGACCGACCGCCGGCGGGGAGCCACCGCCTACGGCACCAACCCCGCGAAATACCTGTCCGACCCGGCCGCCTCACCCGGCCAAGCCGGCCGGCGCCACCTGCTGGCCACCGGAACCCAGCACACCACCGCCCACGCCAAGGGCCGCAACCCCGGATCCGTGTGGAGCATCCCCACCCGGCCCTACTCCGGCGCACACTTCGCCGTCTACCCACTGGACCTGCCAGCCGCGGCCGTCGCGGCCGGCTGCCCACCCGGCGGACGGGTGCTCGACCCGTTCAGCGGCGCCGCCACCACCGGCGTAGCAGCCCTCCAACAAGGCCGCCAGTACTGGGGTATTGACATCAAAGCCGCCTACCACGACCTTGCGATCCAACGGCTCCGCCGCCACACCTCCACGCAGGACCCCCCGTGAGCTTGCTCAGCGCCCTGCGGCCGGCCCGGCCGGCCGAACCGCTACGCCACCGGGCACCCGGCGACGACCGGCACGGTAACCCCGAAACAACGACCCGCGGCCGCCCCACAAGCCCACAACGGGGCCTGCAATGGCCACGATAAGAGCGGAACTGTCCTCGCCGACGCTGAAGATCAGCGTCGAGGTCCAGTCAGCCGACCTCCGTAACGCAATCCACGTCGAGGAGAGGATCAGAGAATTCCTGACCGCTCTGTTAACGCACACCGACCCAGACGATGAGACCTCCCATACGGTGAAACCGATGCAGAAGCCAGCCACCCCCTGAAAGCCGACGGGGGCCCGGGCGCAGGGCACAGTCGAAGCCCGGGGGAGGCGCAGCACGATGTTGCGCGGCATTGATGATGAGCACGAACGCGGCGTTGAGCATGAGGACGGCCTGGTGTGAGAGGACCCCGCCTATGTCCCCGCTTCGGGCGTCGTGGCCGGTTCGGCAGGCGACCGGTTGAGGTGGTGGCCCGCCGAACCGGGTCTCATCTGATGCGCGGTGCCTTGCGTGACCGATGGTATGCCGCAGCGGCGGTGAACGCGGCCAGCATGGCAAGGGTGATGGCCGTGGTGGTGATGGCCGCCTTCGTGTTGGGTGCCAGCAAGTTCGCTCCGACGAGGAGGAATACGCCGGTGACGGTGGCGGCGACGGTGCCTGTGCAGGTGTAGCGGCCGAGTTCTTTGCGGGTTTGGGCAGCGGCGCGGCGCCGCGCTGTTTCGAGGAAAATGGCGGCGGTGAGGTCGCCGGCGAGGAACCGCCGTTCCTCGTCTGTGAGGAGTGGTGTGGTGCGGATCGTGCTGCTGGATGCGCGGCTTGACATCGTTCAGCACTCCTGCCCGCGTGGCATACCGACGGTCTGGCGGCTGGCCAAATGGGCGAGGCCTGCCGCGAGTACGCCGGCGAGCAGGATGAGGTGACCGGCGTCGGTCTCGGTGAGTGAGCCGCCAAGGTCGGAGTCGAGGGTCAGCAGCCCGAAGCTGGTTTCGCCAGCCCGAACGGGGACGGCGATGAAGGAGCGGTAGGTCCGGCCCTTGGCGTCGATGAAGTGGGCGGGAGCGTTGTAGTAGAGGTCGTCGACGATGAGGAGCCGCTCGTCGCTGGCGGCGAACCGGACCACTTCGGTGTCGTGCAGGTTGGCGCCGGAGGTGAAGGCACTGCGTGGGGGACTGCTGGTGAGGCGTCCCGTCCAGTCGCGTCGTTCGAGCCGGTTGTCCACGTAGGAGTAGTAGACAGCGCGGAGGTTGGCGCCTGGGCGGCGGCTGCGACCGCATTGAGAGTGGGCGATGTCGATGACGCGCGCGGTCAGGACCTCGATGGCGGCGCGCATGTCTTCGGGTGTCTTGGCGGTGGTCACGTTGCCAAGGACGGTAAGCAGTGGGGCGCCGGCGCGATTGAGACCGGCGGCGAGCTGGGCTCGGGCCTGGCTCGCAGTACGGGTGGCGGCACGGGCTTGACGCTCTTTCACCACCGTGAAGGTGGCGCTCGCGGCAGTGGCGACGATCGCGGTGATCGCCCAGAACGCCTTGATCGATCCGTGGCTGGCGGCGGCCACTGTTGTGGCCGTCGCTACCGCGACCGGGAAGAAGACCGCGAGACCGTACCGGATCGTACGGCGGCGCCACTGAGGCGCTCGACTCGCGGCACTGGGGGTGTTGTCACTGTTCTCCCTATTGATGTTGACGGTTTGCGCACAGCGAGCTGAGTGGAGGCATGCCGTCGCACCGGGCGCGGTGCCGATGCGAGGTGTGACGGGAACCGGACTCCTCGTTCGGGTTCTGGTTACGCCGAGTGGTGGCCGCGGGTTGGTGTCTTCGAACCTGCGCTGGCCTCGACGTGCCTCCTGCCACCTCCCCGTGTTCCTCGACTCACGTGGTGTCACGATCACTTCAATGGCGATCAACTCGGGAGTGTCGGCAAACGGGAGATCGTCACGCGGTCGCCGCAGGCATCTCAAAGATTGGGACAACAAATCTGGCGAACCCAGATAAGGCCAGCTCAGTCGCCTTATGTGCGAGTAGGTATATTACATTCCGCACAACGTCATTGAATGTGAATGGCTTTCGGATGGTGGGCGTCGGCCTCGAGTTGCTAGATCGGCGAACAACAGGCCAGGCTGATCACGCCTAGCTTGACGTTTGCTGGCTTCGATCCCGATGGCAGCTAAAGAAAGCCGTAACCACCCGCAAGATAGGTCTACGCAAAGTCACGGCCGCACAAGGTATCGGCCATTCGGCATGGTCACGCGAAAGATGTTGAGGTGGCGATGTGACGTATACGGGTGCGCTGCACACATAGCAAGCGGAGGGCTGCGATGGATCCTGCCGCGGAGGGTGTACAGGAGCTGCACCGAAAGTACTACGTCACGATCTGGAGGTATGTGAAGCACCGAGTAGATGGCGTGGACACCGAAACGATCGCAGCGGACGTGTTCGTCACGGCATGGCAGCATCCGGAGAGAATTCCGGCCGGCGCCGAGCTGGCCTGGCTAATCACGGTAGCCGAATGGAAGGTCCGCAACGCGGTCCGGAGCAAGCAAAAGCATGCCAAGAGCGTCGCCGCGGTCCGCGAAACGATCGACCCGGAGGCGGCGCACCTGGCGATGGAGCGCGGCTCACTGGCACCGGTCATCTACGAGGACGCTCTGCGCAGGCTCAAGGACAACGAACGCAAACTCTTGGTACTGGTGGTCCTGGAGTTCAGCACCACTGAGATCGCCGACATCTTGGGCTGCAAGCGAACCACCGCGAGTATGCGGATCACCCGGCTGCAGGCCAAGCTTGCCGCCTGGTACGGCGAGAAGTCACCCGATGACGACGAGGATCCGGAGGTCCGGTCCGTGGAAGGGAGGAAGCCGTGAGCGACGACGACGTCCTGCGACAGCTACGCGAAGAGTGGGAGCCCCGAGCGGCGGCCTCGCCGCGCGGCTGGAACCCGGACCCGCGGGTTCAGGCCAATTCCCTAGCCCGCCTAGCAGAGCTTTCCCGCGACCGTCAGATGGCGGCCGGGGAACAGGCTCGGCTTCCCCGGAGGTCGTCCCGCAAACAGCGTCTCACCCTGACGGTGGCTTCTATCGCCGCTGCCGTGGTGACGGTCGTGGTGATCGGCTCAGTGATCGGGTCCGGCCCACAACCGAGCTACGCCGCCACACCGGACGCGCTGGTATACCACCCCGGCGCGGCTGTCACTGCTACCGACTTGCTCCGGCAAGCCGCCAAGGCGGCCCTGGCGTCGAAGGTCGGCGGCGCTGGCAGCGTTGACTTCATCCGGACCAGCAGTTGGGACCTCAATAGCCGGGTCGATGGCCGCAAGGTGACCACAGCCGTCGTGCCGCTGAACAAGCAACTGTGGCGCGGACCGGGCGGCGCCGCAGTGACTGTGCGGCAGTACGGTCAGCCGACCTTCCCCGACCAGGACTCCAGGGCGGCGTGGGAAGCCAACGGTTCACCGGGCGCCAACTCCCGGCCCATCCGCGTCGACCATTCCGCCGGCGACTATCCCTTCCTGTGGCCGGACCGACCACCTACCCGCGACGGGCGCCTACGAGACTGGCTTGGCCAGGGTCACGACGTAACCACCAGCGGCCCACTGCTGATGGCGATCGCCGACCTGCTGAACGAACGCGTGCTGACCGGCCCGGAGGCGGCCGCGGTCCTCAGGCTGCTGGCCGAATTGCCGGATCTCGAATACACCGGCACCGTCGTGGACCGCGCCGGAAGGCCGGGAGAGGCATTTTCGGTCACCTCTGACTACAGCGGCCTTCCGACCCGGTACACCGTGATCGTGGACGTCGACGCCGGTTCGTTTCTGGCGTTCGAGCAAACGCTGACCACCGAAGCCGGTCAGTACAACGTTCGGGTACCGGCCGTAATCAGCTACCTGGTCTTCGTCGAAACGCGGTTCACCGCGCGAATGTCATGATCGTTGTATGGTGGCGGCCCCAGGGGGTGGCGGATAGCGGCCGCCACCCCCTGGCCCAACCCGTTCACGGTCAACCATTGACCATGAACGCCTGGTCGTTCAACGAGCCCATGCTGTTCGCGTAGCTGCCGGCAGTACACACATAGGCAGTCGACCGGTTGTACATGGCCAGGTAGCCCGTATCGCCCCCTGCCTGCGCGTTGCGCCACGATGAGGTACGACCCGCGAAGTTCCAGTTGGACAAGTACTGCCAGTACTCGTCCCGGAATTGCAACGCCCGCCCTTCGCCGTTGGTGTGCTCGTACAGGCACAACCAACCACCCGGGCACGACGGCGCCGCCAGCACACCCAGCGGACCCGCCGACCCCCACGTCGACTGGTAGAGAGGATCGCGCTCCCGCGTGTAACCGAGCGCGACTTCAGCCTCCGCGCGCGTGGCAAAACACCGCGTGTCCAAAGCCGCGTACACCAGACAGGACTGCGCCCCCTGCCACCCCTTCGAAAGGTCGATCACACGCCCCTGAAAAGTCGCCATCCCCGGCCGACTCCCACCCGCAGGCGACGCCGCAGCCGCCTGCGGCAACCCAACCGCAGACATCACCACAGCAACCGCGACGACAATCGTCCTTACCTTGACCGGCACCTCGATCCTCCTGTCAACCGATTACGAGATCACCGTCGACAGCGGAGCATTTGGCGCTCCATACCCAGGGTGTCTTTGACGGTACAGAATGTAATCAACGTCAACACATGCCCAAGTCGGAAACCTTACTGAAGTCGGCGCAATACCCGATGAAGACGAAAGTGATCACTACGCCGAGGCATCCGTGCACGCAGCAGCACGGCTCAAGCAGGTGGATGTTGTCACCAAACAAGTCGCCTGCGACCCTCGACCTGGCGTACCAGCGGCGGGTAACCATAGCCGCTTCAACAGGGCGCAAAACGCGGATATCGCTTGTCCTCCTTGGTGCCACGGCGTTCTTGCGGAGCCCCGTAGGCAATCAACGCCATATCGGCACGATCACCCCGGTCGCCGAGCGCGTCCGCTCCACCTCGCCGCGCCCTCGCCAGATGGCCAAGCGGCTGCGCAGCCAGGCCACAGCATCTGCCAGAAATGATCACTCCCAAATTCGTCGCATCGCGCAGCCGGGAACGCGAACGTCCGCATAATCCGTCGCATTCTCCAGCGGTTTCGCCTGTTCCGTTCCACCCACTGCGTACGAGACCAGGCCTGCCTGGCGCCAAGGATGTGGGGCCGACCAAGGGGGTCCGCCGATCAAAGGAGTCCTCAGCAACCGCGCCCACGGGGACGGAAACCCCAGGCATTACAACGACGGGCTCGGACATCACCAGCGGAGTGCGCCAGCGCCTCCTCGAAGTCCCGAAACCAACATCAACTTCACCGCAGATGCGCAATCTGTCACCGACCACCGGCTCTTTGCTACTTTTGAGCGGTTGAAGGCGGCTTTGGGATGGTTGGGCATCCTGGTTCGGGCGTGAACGCCTCGAGGCGCCCCGACAGCAATCGCGCCGGGTGCGCATACCGCATACATCGGTGGCGACGCTCGATCGATGGTGGTGGGACCCACTGTGCGTGCACAATGCCAGCGCTCGCAGCCGAGCCGTACCGCAGCTCGCAATCACAAGCGCGCCCGCGCCGAAGCTCGCACGCCGACACTCGCTCCGTCGCTCGCCGGACCACCGAGGAGCGATGACAGGCGAATCATGGACGCCTCGCTCGGTTAGGGTTCGAAAGCGTGGAGGCACTGGAACTAGCCGACTGGCGCGAGCGGGTTACGCGCATGTACCTGTCCGGGCTCGACCTAGCAGAATTTCGTGTGGCCAGGGACCGGCTGTTCGCCGAACACCCACAGTCACCTATTCCGGCAGACGACCGTGCCACCTTCGCCGGCCTGCGCTACTTTCCGGACAACCCGACGGCGGTGGTCGAGGCACCACTCATGCCAGCCGACGGTCAACTGGAGATCGACACGGGTGGGCCGGAAGGCGTCGTGCGGTACCGGCGGGCAGGCCGGGCGCTAACGCGGTGGGGTCGCCAGGCGGTGGGATCCGACGCGACTGGACCGAACAGCGCAGCCTGGTCACGCAGCACGGCCAGATCCGAGATGGCCTCACCGCCGTCGGCGAGCATTACCGCCAGGTCGACCGCGACCCGGCCCGGGTCGTGCACACCGCGCCGTTGCCGCAACCCAGCCAGCGCGTCGCTGCACGCCTCGGTCAAGCCGGTCACCTCGGCGACGTCTGCCAGCAGCCGGGCGCCGGCGTGGCCAACCACGCCACGCCCGTCGGCACTCACAATGATCTTCGGACGCGTTCCGGTAGCCTTCACCACGCAGGTGCCTTCCGTCCGGGATGGATAAGACCCTCAGCAAGTCCTATCTTCCCAGCTCAGAAGGCACCTCTTCTATCTTGATCCACTATGTGAGCGGCCCTAATGAAGGGCTGAGGCTAGGCTGCTCTCCTGGTCCGGGTGGTGTCAGCACTGACCTACAAGCGGTGCTGGTGGAGACCTCCAAAGCCACATCGTCGAACACTGGGACGTGGTACAGGAAGAAGTACCCGCCAACCAGACCCTCAGCGGCAACTCAATGATCTGACAACAAGGCTCAGTGGGGCACCCTCCGGCCCGCAGGGCGGCATCGGCTGGCGCGGGCGGGGCCAAGCCGAGGTTAGCGCGGCGGTGACCGTGCGGCGGCTGACTTGATACCTGCGGGCGATAGCACGGATGGACATGCCGGTGCGCGCGTCACGCCGGATCGCCACATGCAGGTCAATCATCGACATCGACATCGACATCTACCTCGACCTCGACCTCGACCGGCTCGCGTCCGACCCGCCGATGCTCGCATCGGATCAGGTGGCGCCGAAACTGCCAGACATCTAATTGACCCGATCGAGGAGACGATCGGGGTGGTGCCCCGAAGAGACGAACAAACAAACCCCAGCTCAGACCTCGGGCGCGGTTCCTGGGGCGTCGCGGAGTGCCTGCCGGATCGGGTTGATCGGCGGAATCCCGCTCAGCCCGCTCGGATGCGGGTAGAGGCGGCAGGCAAGACCCGGCGGCTGCCCGGCGCCCGGAAACGGATCACGGCCGTTGATCAGGATGGTGGGTGAGCCGAGGAACCTGAGCCGGGTGGCGTCCTCGTCGGTGTCGACCGTGACGGTGGTGACTGGAACGTCGGTCAGGCCGGCCTCGTCCAGCGCCTGCCGGAGGACCGCCGCGGCCGGCTCCGCGTGCGGGCAGTGGGGCACCGTCAGCAGTTGCACGAGCATGGCCATATTGTCGCTCGCGGCTCAAAGGTGGACCGCCAGCACGGGCCGTCGGCCCGGCGGCGGGTCACCGGGCAGCCAGTTCGGCGGCGACCTCGAGCAAGCCGGGTTCGTCGAGGGATTCCTGCACGCAACGGGCGAACAGCCACTGGCGCAGCCGGTCGGGGTCGAGGTCGAGCAGGCCGGCCATCCTG
Organism: Phytohabitans houttuyneae; assembly: GCF_011764425.1. Classification (NCBI taxonomy): domain Bacteria; kingdom Bacillati; phylum Actinomycetota; class Actinomycetes; order Micromonosporales; family Micromonosporaceae; genus Phytohabitans; species Phytohabitans houttuyneae. The sequence continues at coordinate 1,658,658 of NZ_BLPF01000001.1, read as the reverse complement.
CAGGTCAGGCCGACCGGGTCAGCGGTCAGGCGCTGCTCGCAGTTGAGCAGGTGTTGCACCGGATCGTAGGTGGGATCGCCGAGGTAGGGCTTCGGGTCGATGACCAGCCAGGGTTCGCGATCGGCGGCGAGGATGTTCCCGGCGTGCAGGTCGGTAGCCAGCAGCACCTGCCGGTCGGCGGTGGCCGGCAGGGTGCGCCACCGTTCGAACGCGGCGCGGGCCAGCCCGGGATCGACCCGGCCGGGTGTGTCGGCCAGGCGCTGCTGGAACTCAGCGGCCCAGCTGTCGGCCATGACCTGCAATGGCCGGAACGTCCCGGGGTCGGCGGGCGCCTGCCAGAGCTGTTTCAGCAGCCCGGCGACGACCCGGTCCTGTTCGACCTCGGGCAGCGTCTCGCCCAGGGCGATGCCGGGACGGCAGCGTTCGAGCAGCAGCACCGACGTGCCGGCGATGGTCGCGTCCGCGTACAGGCGCACCACGCCGCCGCCGTCCCAAGCGCGTAGCCCGGCGGCTTCGTCGCGGGCCTCGTCGTGCCGCCAGGCCAGCTTGAGCACCAGATCCCGGCCGTCGCGGTCGCGGGCCGGGGCCACCCACGCGCTGCGACCGCCCGGCTGGAACGGCGGCCCGACCGTCAACGACCAGCGTCCGGCGACCTCGTCGACCAACCGGGGCAGCCCGGCCAGCCAGGCGTCCCGCTGCGGCGACCGGTCCGAGCGGACGCTGTCGACCAGATTCTCCGGCAGCACGAAGCCGGTCACGCCCGCCATCATGCCCGGTGTTCAGGAGTCGGTTTTCCGGTCGAGTTCGGCGGCGCTCTTCGCGCCACGCTCGCGCAGCCAGGCGATCACGTCGGTGGCGCCGCTGCGGACGGCGGCGTCCAGCGGGTCAGGTTTTCCCAACCGGGGATCCAGTCGAGGTCGGCGCCCTGCCCGAGCAGGAACCGGGCGGCCTGCAACTGGCCGCCGTGGCAGGCGCCCCAGAACAGGTCACCGACCTCGGCAGGCTCCGGCCGGGCAGGCCCGGCGAAAGACCCGTGGAGTTGGTCGAGGATGCCGAGCGTCGCGGCGTGCCGCAACGTCGAGTGCGCGCCGCGTTCGACCAGCCGACGCGCGGCCCGCCACTGCGTGAACGCGGTCGCGTCGTCCAAAGGTGTGCCACCACCGATCCCGCACCCGGCGCGTCGATCTGCGCACCCGCGTCCAGCAGCGCGTCCAGCACGGGAACGTCGTCGCTGCTGGCGGCCCAGTGCAGCGGCGTCTCGGTGTGCGGGCCTGTGAACCGGGCGTTCACGTCCGCGCCCGCCTCGACCAGCGCCGCCACCGTCGCCGACCCATTCGGGTAATGCCCGGGCCAGTCCGTGACCACGTGCAGCAAGGTCCGGGACATGTCACCGTCGGGTCGGCGGTCGTAGTCGCCGAGCCGGGCCGTGGCCAGGTCCGGCCGCTCGGCCAGCAGCCGCCGCAACGCCGCGACATCACCGGTGTGGATAGCCCGCCACCGCCGCGACCGCGAGCGGATCTTCGGTGTCGAGAACGAGCACGTCGGCTCCCACGCCGCTCACCCTAGACCTCCGCCATCGAACAGTGCGACAACATAACCTTGTCACGGGTCGGCGCGACAACATAACTTTGTCGCATGGCCATCGACCGGCCCGAGGGCTTCGACCAGCTCGTCGCGGAGGTTCAGCAGCGGGCGGCCACCGCGGAACCGGCTGCGCTGCTCGACGCCGCCGCCGCGGTCAGCGCCGAGCACGCCGCCGACGCCGACCGGCTCTTGGACCACTTCGTCGCGCACGCCCGTGGCTCCGGCATGTCATGGACCGACATCGGCGCCCGCCTCGGTGTCACCAAACAGGCCGCCCGGCAACGCTTCACCCCCACGCCGGCCGTCGCCATGCCGTTCGCCGCCCACCCCGCACCCCGGCTGCAAGCCTGCCTCGACCAGGCCGCTCAGGAAGCCCGCGCCCACGGCACCGACGAGATCGGCACCCACCACTTGCTCGCGGGCCTGCTCACCGAAGGCGTCGCCGCGGCCATCCTCGAACGCCTCGGCGTTCACGCCGAACAGATCCGCACCGCGGCACACAACCTGTTCGGCCCACCCACCCCCACGCCCAGCGACAACACCCCACGGATGTCGACCGAGGCGACCTGCGCCCTCGACATCGCCGCGCAGCACGCCGCCGCCAACACCACCGGCACCACCCCACCCGAGGTTCGCACCGAACACCTGCTCGCCGCGCTCGCGCTGGACCCCGGCGGCCGCGCCCGCCGCGTCCTCAACGAACTGCACGTCGACATCGCCGCCATCAAACGCGAGCTGCAATGTCACATCAGCGTCAACCTCACCCGCCCGGCCCGCTGGTGGAAACGCCGGTCAACCGGCCACGCCTGCTCATTCTGCGGACGACCCAGCACACCCGACCAACTCGTCAACGGGCCCGGCATTGCCATCTGCCGCCCCTGCGTCGCCCTCGCGACCGAAATCCTCGCCGCCCGCCAAGCCAGCGAGCAGACGGCCCAGGCTAGACCGAGTTGATCCGGCACCGGCTCAAGGACGGTCGGGCCGCCAGCATCGGGCGGCGCCGGGGCGTAGGTCAACGACGGTGGTTGGCGTGCAAGCGGCTCAGCATCCGGTGGGGCGTTGGACCCATTCGACCCGGCCACCGACCTCGACCGGGCAGGTCTGGTAGGTGTTGCCGCCCTGGTCTTGAAGGTATTCCATCCATGCGGCGGCGAGCTCGGTGGCGGTGAAAGGGTTGGCGTCGCGGCGTAGCTCGGCGATCCAGGCCTGGCGTTTCGGCACCGCTTGGTCGTCCAGTGTCCCGACGCTGAAGCGGATGGTGGTGGGGTTGAACAGGCCGGAGTTGTTTGCCCAGTCGAGGAAGAATTCGAGGTCCGCGACGGCGCCGGTCCGGTCGCCGGCTAGGGACCGGGCGATGGCGCGGCTGTTGCGGATGGGGCCGGAGTCTGGGGACAGCGCTACCGCGTGGTCGCAGGCGGGTAGCACCTCCCGTGGGTAGCGGCTGACCGCGCCGTGCAAGCAGACGAGGTTGGCGAGTTCGGGGTCGTCGTTGTCGTCGAGGCGGGCCAGTCGGGTCGCTTCCCGGTAGGCCGACGAGGTGCCGGACGCGTCTTTGGTGTTGAGGCGGGACTGTGCGACGTCGAGCCAGTGCCGGACAACGGATCCGTCGACCGCGACGTCGGGACAGACCTGAGTCTTGCCGAGCGTGTACGTCTCGATCAGGTGGTAGTCCAGGTTGCGCGGCACGATGTGACAGGCGCGGTGTTGCCACTCGGCCAGGTCGTAGCCGCGGGTGGTGACGCTCGTGGGTGCGTGGGAGCCGCTTCCCTTCGCCACCGATATCAGCTCCGGCCGGACCGGGTCGAAGGTGATCGCCATGATGCTGGCCGGTTCCGTGAAGCGGGGGAAGGCGGCCAGGGTCGCGGCGTCCCAGAGTGCGAGGCGGTAGTTGGTCGTGGTCGTCGCGAGGTAGGTTCCATCGGGGCTGAACGCCAGGCCGGGCTCGTAGTTGGCGCTGTCGTTGCGGAGCGCGGCGACCTGCCGCTGGGCGTCGGTGTTCCAGAGGCGCACGGTGTTGTCGGTGCCGTTCGAGGCCAGGCGATGGTGCTTGGGCTGAAATGCCAGGGCGGTGATTTCGCCTTCGTGCCGCATCGGATCGCCGACGCGGTGCCCGTCGCGCAGGTCCCACAGCAGGATGGTCTTGTCCTTGCCGCCGGCGGCGAGTAGTTGCCCGTCGGAGCTGACCGCGAGAGTGGTCACGTCGTCGTGTGCCGGGAGTGTGTGTCGCAGCTTGCGGGCGTTGAGGTCCCACACCCAGATCTGCCCGTTGGCGCCCACGGCGACGGTGCCGAGGTCGGGGCTGAACGCGAGACCCTTGGCGGTCAACGTTCGCCCGTCACAGATCAGGGATCGGCACGGGACGGCGGCGTCCAAAGGGTCGCCGAGGGCGGTCCACGTGCTGGTGTCCCATCGGGCGATGTTTCCGGACGAGGAGGCGGCCAGCAGGACCCGGCCGTCGGGGCTGAATTTGAGGACGTTGAGGTAGCACGGGTGGTAGGGGCCTTTGAATTGCTCGAGGCTGTGCGGGCACACCGGTGCCACCGCGAACCGCTTGGTGGTTTGGCGGGTCTGCCGGTCGACGACGGTGACGATGCCGTCCCCGCCGCCGAGGACGATGTTCTTGCCGTCCGGGCTGACGGCGACACTGCGCGGCTCGGAGTCCGCGACGTGAAACGACGAGCCGGTGTGCGTGTCGATACCGAGCGACCAGAGCGTGATGACGTTGAGCTGGTTGCCGGTCGCGAGTTGCTGGCCGTCGGGGCTGAACGCCAACGCCGTGACCGGGGAGTCGTACGCCGAGAACGTGCGCGGCCTGGCGCGGAGGTCGCTGGCGTTCCACACGGTGGCACGACCGTCTTGGCCGGCGGTGGCGACGTGTGCGCCGTCCGGGCTGAACCGGACGGCGCGGACCATCCCTCGATGGCCCTGCCAGGACGCCGACAGGCGACGGTTGGCGACGTCCCATAGCTGGATCTGGCCGCCGCGGGTGCCGGCGAGTATCCGGGAGCCGTCCGCGCTGAAGTCGACCGCCATGATCTCCTTGCCGCCGGCGACGAGCGGACCGCCGATGGCCTTGCCGGTGCTGGTGTCCCACAGCTGGATGAACCCTTGCGCGCAGGTGTCGTTTCCGATCGCCCCGTCTTGCAGGCAACCGCTTCCGGCCAGGACTGTCCCGCTCATCGTGGTCGCCATGACGTACCGGGGATACCGCAGCGACCAGACGCGTCGCCAGGTGGCCGGATCCCACACAGTGAACTCGACGCCGCCCGACACGCAGGACGTCGGGCAGGTCAACAAACCGAGCCGGCCGCTGGCGTCGAAGGCAACGAGTTGTCCGTCGAGGCGCCCGCCTGGGCCGAGGGAAGGCATGCCGGTGGCCAGGTCCCACACAGCACTGTTTCCCACCCCGGTGGAGGCCAGGCGGGCACCGTCGCGGCTGAGCGCGAGATCCTGGATACCCCCCCGGTTGAGGTAGTGCGGGGTGCCGAGCACCTGCCGGCGTCCGGTGGCCGGCTTCCACCGGATGATCTTGCCGTCGTCGCCGGCCGAGAAGAGGTCGCCCGTTTCCTTGTCGTACTCCAGGTCGCTGATGCCGGACGAGGCCGAGGGCGAGGAGGAGAAGAACTTGTCGGCGGAGTGGCCGGTGAGGATACGGTCCAGGTAGGGCTGGGCCTGCAGTGCCTCGTACAGGGCGGTGCGGGTCGCCTCGGTCGCACGCATGTCCGCGGCGGTGAGGGCGAGCAGCAGGGCCCGCTGCGGATCACGAAGGCTGGCCGTTGAGGTGGTGCTCTGCGACGCCAGAAGGCTGGCGAGCCGGTCGTAGGCCAGATTGGCGTTGCGTCGCGCCGAGTCTCTCTGCACCCAGGCCACCCCGCCGAGTACCGTGACCGTGACCGTGAGCATGGCGAGGATGAAACGCACGACGCGCCTGCGCCGCCTTCTGGCGCGGTCCAGGCGGATGTCCTCGCTTTCGAGGTCGTCCATCGGGCGGCCGTGCACCGCCGACGCCAACCGCACCGCCTCCGTGCGAAAGTGACCGTGGCGCTGAGACAGCTGGTCCGTGGTGCGGGCAAACCGGAAGTCGGCGCACAGTGGCTCATGTGGAAACCGGCCGGCCAGGATCGTAGGCAGCGCGGTGGTGGCGTCCCAGTCGAAATCGCCGCCGGCCGCGTCCCAGGCGAACTGCCCATCGGTCACCGCGATCAGCAACGTGTCGATGGACCGGTGATCCAGCCACCACTGCACCTCTTTCGTGACCCATGGCGAGGCGGCCGCGTCCGGTGAGGCGAGCAGGATCAGGTAGCGGGAGTCGGCCAAGGCCCGTTCGATCGTCGGCCAGAGCGACGCGGTGATCTCCAAGGTCGTCTTGTCGCGGTAGACGCGCAGCGCCCGGATCCGGTAGCGGGGCCGGGCGATCTGGTGCAGTGCCCGATGGATGGCCGGTGCCAGCAGGTCATCCGCGGCGTGGCTGTACGAGATGAAAGCGTCGTACCGGAACACGGCCTCCATCACGCCGCGGCACACACGGCGATGGAACCGACGGTCCTGACCGACGGCCCGAGGTTCGTGGCATGCACGTACCAGCCTTGAGGGCTCGGACGCGAGTCGGTGTAGAAGAGTTGGAAGGCATCCGCGGTCGTGCCGCTGGAGCGGGAGGACCCGCCGCCGGTAACGACCGTCCCCGAAGGACACACGGCGAAGGTGTCCCAACCCTCGTACGGTTGCACCGTGAACGAACGCGTGATCACCTGCTGCCCCGGCATGTTGGCGCACACCGCGAAGACGGTGACGGGACAGGCGAACGGGTCGTCGTTGGCCGCATGCACCTGCCAGGACTCCGGTGCGGCACCGGGTCCGGAGTAGACGACCCGCTCCGCGAACGCGTCGACGCGGTAGCCGCCGCCGGTGACCACCGACCCCACCGGACAGACCGCGGCCGCTCCGCCTTGCCCGCCCGGCGCGATGGTGAAGGTGAAGCTCACTGTCCGCTGCCCGGGAGTGTTGGCGCACACGGCGAAGGCGTAGACGGTACGGGCCTCGGCTGTCCCGTTGCTCACGTGCACGATCCAGCCCTGCTGAAACTGGTACGGAGCGGAGGTGTCGATGTCGTGGTACGGGTTGCCGTCACCGATGTAGCCGCCGCCGGTAACGACCGTCCCGGCTGGACAGCGGGCGACGGTGTCCCAGCCGGTACGAGGTTGGCCCGTTGACGACGCCGTCACGATCTGCTGGCCGCTGGTCGGCAGGTCGGCGAAAAGTAGCCGGTTGGGCGTGCCGGCACCGGCGTTGGCGATAACGCCGGTGCTCGCCCGGCTCACGATGGCGTTGGCGACCGTGGCCGGCGTGGCGGTCGGATTCTGCTGCAGGTACTTGGCGACGGCTCCGGCGACGTGCGGTGCCGCCATCGACGTACCACTGCCGAGGCCGGAAGCCGTGTCACTGGTCCAGACCGCTGACGTGATGTTCGTCCCCGGCGCGAACAGGTCAACGCACGGCCCGAAGTTCGACGTGCCGGATCGCGTGTCGGTGACGTCCGAGTTCGCCACGGTGATCACCGCGGGAATCGCGGCCGGCGTCTTGTGGCAGGCGTCGTCGTTGTTGTTTCCCGCGGACGCCACGATCTGAATGCCCGCCGCGATCAGGTTGCGCACCGCCGTGTCGATCACCAACGTGGCGATCGAGTCGGGATAGTCGCGCGGATCCCACCCCGCGCTCAGGTTTACCACCGCGGGACGCTGAGCGTGCAACCGCACCCAGTCCAGACCCGCCGCGACCCGCGACGGCGGCGCCTTGCCGTTGCAGTCCAGGACCCGCACCGCGTGGATCGTCACGGTCTTGGCCACGCCGTACGTCGTCCCGCCGAGCGTGCCAGCCACGTGCGTGCCATGCCCGGTACAGTCCGCGCCGTTGCGGCCGTCCCCGACGAAATCCGCCGCGACCGAGGCTCGACCGCCGAAGTCGACGTGCGTCCGCCTGATCCCGGTGTCCAGCACGTACGCGTGCACGCCAGTGCCACCAGCCCAGTAGGCGTACTTGTAGTTGAGCGGCCGGGCACGCTGATCGACACGGTCCAGACCCCACGACGGCGGACTGCTCTGGACGATGTCCGCGCCGCCCACGATGTCCTGCACGACGAGGCGCACGGCTGGGTCACGGCTCAACTCGCGGGCACGGGCCTCCGCCATCCGCACCGCGAAGCCCTCCAGCACCGCCCGGTAGACGTAGGTAACCGTGCCCGGGAATCGCGCCATCAACCGAGCTCGCGTCGCCTCAGCCGCACCGGGCGACGACGGCTTCAGGACCACGACATAGCTGTCCGGCACAGCGTTACGAATCGCCGCCACAAACCCCGGCGCCGACGCCGCGGAGGCAGGCGCCGCCGCAGCGGGAACCGCGAGCATCGCGGCGAAGAAGACACACACCATCCGCGCACCGGCCATCCTCATGCGCCAACGCTAGGGAGGCGGACCAGGAAAAGCCGTCGGATCAACGACAGCCCCGGAGAGAACCAGCGACTGGAACGCAACGGTGACGTCCGCCCGGGAAATACGAGTTCATTCACCACGATCAGCGAGGGGCCAGCCGCCGCTGAGGTCCGGCTGCACGGCGTGCTGATCCGCCAGCCGTTACCGCGACGGACCTGGTCCGGGCGGGTCTGCTGGCGATTGGCGATAATGCCCGCCTCCACCCGAGCGCCGTGTTCGTGCCGGCCGACATGCTCGGCACCCTGCGGCACATCGTGCTGGGCGCCCGGGTCACCGTGGGTGCGTTCGCGGTGATCCACGGCGGCGCCCGGGTCAGTGGCGACGTCAAGCTCGGCCACCGGGTGATCGTCGGCGAGCCGGAGTACGGGTATGCGATGGGGCAGGTCTACCAGGGCGTCGGCGACACCACCACGATCGGGGCAGGCGCGGTCGTCCGGGCCGGCGCCGCCCTCTACGCCGACGTCCAGGTTGGTGAGGATTCCACGATTGGGCATAACACGCTGCTGCGCACCAACGTGGTCGTCGGCTCGGGCACGCAGCTTGCCGCGAACCTCACTGTGGAGCGCGGCGCCTGCATCGGTGACGGAGTGCGCTGCTCCCCGGGTTCGCATTTGACCGCGGACACGATCGTGGCGGACAAGGTTTTCCTTGGCGCCGGGTCCGTACCGTCAACGACAAGCAGCTGATCTGGCGTGACCCGGACAACGAGCAGCCTCTCGATCCACCGGTGTTCGAGTACGGCTGTAAGGTCGGCTCCGGCGCCGTCCTACTCGCCGGGATCAGGATCGGGACGCGGGCGCTGGTCGGCGCCGGCTCGGTGGTCACCCGCGACGTCGCCCCGGACGCGATCGTCTATGGGGTACCGGCACGCCAGCATGGCCAGGTGACACCATGACCACCGCCCTTGCGTGGCTGGAGCCGTTGCGCTCCAGCACCCCGGAGCTGGACCACGCGGCGTGGGATCGCTTGCGGCGGCTGGCCGAGCATCTCGCGGAACAGGTTAGCGGCGCGCCACAGGTCGGCGACCGGCCGGCGCGCACGCGGTGGCTGCTGGATCTGCGTCGCCGCTTGGCCGGACACGGCCACCACACGGCTTCTGGTCCCAGCGGGCTGGTCTGGCAGACCCTCGCCCAGTTCTGCGCCGGGTTCCACGACCTGGACCTGCGCGACGCCACCGGACCTGGCCACGGCGCGATGATTCTCGCCGACGCCACCGAGACGACCGCTGCGACCTGGCGGGCACGGTTTGTCCGTGGCGACCTGGTGGGCATTGCCGCGACCGAACGGCACGGCGGTTCCCGGGTCCAGGAGATCACCACCCGAGCGAGGCTGCACCGCGACGGCCGGTGGAGGGTCAGCGGGGAAAAGTGCTGGGTCTCCCGGCTGGTCGAATCCGCCGGGTTCGTCGTGTTCCTCCGCGACCCGGATGGCCGGATCACCGCGGCGGTCGTCGACGCCGGCGACCGCGGGCTGGAGCGGGAAGTGATCGAGCCGTTCGGGCTGGGCGGCTGGTCCTGGGGTGTGCTGCGGCCGCACGACGTGCCGGTCGACCCAGCCGCTGTCGCCGCCACCGACGGCGCTCCGTGGCAGCCCGGCGAGCGCGAGCAGCTCCTGGTCGCCACGGCTGTGCCGGCTGGCCTGCCGCCATCCACGATCCGTGAGCTGCGCCAGTTCCTCATCGACTTTGAGGCCCAGCGCCCTCGCACTACACCACGCCGGCGCTACGGCTGGCGGCTGGCCGAGGAAGCGCCGCTTCCAGGTGCGTGACTCCCACGATGAGACGGCTCTACGCGCGCATCATAAAATGCCACTTATGGGCGGCTTCAAAGCCGAGTGCGAGTACATCCTGTGGGCAGCAACGGCCCCGTCGACGCCACCGCCCCAAGCACTACGCGTTCTGTGACGCGGAAGAGCTCGAGACCCTCCGTGCCCTGTTTGAGCGGATCGACACCAGTCGTTGGCCCGAGGCTTGAGCGCTGCAGGGTCACGGAGCGCAGGGTGTCGTCCGCATACTCCAGCCGGATGGCCGAGCTCGCCGATCCGCACGATCAGCCGACCCGCACGGACGGCGACACGAGAGTGCACCGATCTTCGGCGGGGATCCACATTCCCCGCCGCGTCGTCGAACTCGACCGCTGGGCGTCGGCAGCACTCCCGCCCCCATCTGCGCGCGGAATGTCTTAGTCTGAGACAAAAGCCCAGCATTGGTGTTTTGGGCTTTTCGGCGTTATTCCGTCGACGCGTCGAAAAGGCTGAGACCCGAAGCCGGTCGTTTCGCTGTTCATCAACCCCGCGGCCCGCCCGAACCGGACAAACGAGCACAGCAAACCGATCTTGCAATCGTGTAGACGCCTCCTGCCCAGAAGCCGAGTAGCAACAGAACGCATACAGGAGGTGCCGATGTCCGCCGGATGGGGTTTGGCCGCTACCACCGCCGCCTTGGCGATCGCCGTCGTGCGCGATCTTGTAGCTCTCTATCGCAGTCGGAACCGTCATGCATCGGTTGAGCGACTAGCAGGCAAGGTCCCTCCGGGCACATATATCCTTGAGAAGGACGGCGACGCTGAGATCCGAATCGTTGTCGGCAATCCGACGACAGCGTCAACGGACACGGGCCAAGGCGAGCCGGCAGCATGACTCCTGTGCAGCAGGAAGGTCGCGACGGCGGGGACATAACCCAGACGCCGAGACTTTTGCGGCCTTCTATAGACAAACCGCGATTGAGACGTTACGAAGCGTTCGTCGAAACATGCCCAAACAGCCCGAAGCTGCGAAGGACGTGACCCAGGACTCCTACCTCGCGATGTGGAAAATATGGCCCACTCGGAGGGATCGAACAGCCGAAGAAAACGTTCGTTACCTCAAAGGGATCGCAGCTCGCAAGGCGATCGACTGGTATCGAAGTCATCAGCCGGTCGCGTCTTTAGACGGGGATCACACATTCGGCACCGAGGACACCGGCTTCACCCAGGTCGAAGATGAGATCGCGATCCTCCAGACGGTACGCACGATCGTCGAGGGCATGGCGCCTGTCATGCGGGCCGTGGCCAACATGTACCTGATGGATGGTTGCACCGCCGCCGAGATCGCGCGCACGCTTGGTATCGCTTCGTCGACCGTCCGCACGCACATCCAACGCATACGCAAGGTTCTCAGCCCATACGTCCAGGCCGGGTCAACCCGCAGCCATGAAGGAGGCGAGCTGTCGTGACTACCGAGGACGACGCCGCCCGGGACCTCCTGCGGCGGGCATACGAAGCGAACGCGGACCCGATCGACTTTGACGTTGAGGTCGGCCTCGCCGACGTGCTGCGGCGGGCGGGGACATCAAGCACCCCGGCAGGCATGACCATCAGCGACCTGCAAACAGATGCGATCTCCGAGCCGGACACGGCGCCCAGCGTCGACCAGGCAGCGAGAAGCGTCACGGCGGCCGAACCGACCTCAGACGCCAACCCACTCCGCCGGCAGGACGCTCAGCAGTCCAGTCTCCGTACCGTCCTAGTGTGTGTCCGGACGCCGCTCGCGGCGCAGACCGTCGCATCCGCCGCCGCCCGTCTCGGGATGAGCAGTATCGTGCGTACCGCCGTGTCCGAGACCGAGGCCTTGCTCCGGCTGGCCGAGCGCCCCGCCGACATAATCCTCGCCGATACCGCCCTCACCAGGCGGGACAGCGTCGGCTTCACCCGGCGGGCCCTAGCGCGGGCGCCCAGGGCGGTGCTCATCCTCTTCGGCGCCGAAGACCCGCGTGTGGCGGCCGCCGCGATCGCCGCCGGTGCGCGTGGCGTGCTCCGCGGCGGTGGTGATCACGACCTGGTGAGCATCGTCGCCAAGGCGCTGCTGCTCTGCCTGCCCACACCGGCCCAACCAACTGTCCCGGAGCCAGCAATCTCCCGGACCAGCGGAGCCATCGCGATCGCCGCCGGCCAGTCCACCCCGCCGCTCTCCCGCACCCAACCGCCCTCGTTGGTGCCGGTACAGCGCGGTGACCACGTCGACGTCGGCCCAGGCGGGCCTGGCCGCCCACCCAATGCCGAACCCAACACCGGCCCAAGTTGGCGGGTCGGCCCACGCGCCGGCGACCGGCCCGAGGTAGTGGCGAGGCGCATGACGCTCACGGAACGCGAGATGCAAGTGCTGCGCGGCATGGCCGACGGCAAGAGCAACGCCGAGATCGGCCGCGAACTCTTCGTCTCTGAAGATACGATCAAGACCCACATCCGGCGCCTATTTCGCAAGCTGGGCGCTCGCGACCGCGCCCACGCGGTGGCCGCCGGTTTTCGTGCGGGCCTAGTCGCCTGACAAGGTCCACAAGCCTTACCGGACCACATCGTCAGACCGTCGAGCGTCCCTACTATCGGAGTTGCGCTGACAGAGAAGCGATCTCGTCTCGCGTCGTAGCATTGGACATGGCGGCGTAGTCGCCCCATCCGCAAACACGGCTGCGCCGCCTTCGCACGCCTGCGACCTCATCGGCGGACCACAACCCCGCCAGCCGCCCAGCCTCATGGAAGCAGGCGCTGTTGCGAACACGCAGGAACTACCGCATGCCTACCAGGCCGTCCGCCCTGGGACCCACCCAAGAAAGGATCACCCGAGAACGCACTCTCATGCCGATGAGCGTGCACCTCCGTTGTCAATCCGGTGTGCCGGATATTGGGCGGGTAACAGTGCACGCGGCCGACGCCATTTGCTGATCACTCACGAGTGCTACGTGACGGTCGGCGGCATCCGCGGTGTCGTCGGCGGGTGGCGGTAAAGCGAACTCCGTCATTGGCGGTCGGTCGGTTTTGATACCGCCTTGCGATACGTCGCGAACAAGCTGGTGGCGTCCGGAATACCGGCCGATTCCGCGCGCCGAAGCCACTGATCGGCTTCTTCAATTTTCCCCAGGCTGATTAGAATGGCACTGAGAAATACCATCGCGGTACCGTACTGGGCATCGGCCGCACGCCGCATCCACACCTCAGCATGATGAAAGTCGCCTTGGTCGCCAAATCGTCGCCCTAGGGCGGTCATAGCGGCCGGATCGTACTGCGCGGCCCGTTGCAGCCACCGCTCAGCCTCCGCGGTCTCTCCACGGTGCAGTAGCAGGCGGTGCAACATCCACATCCCCATCACATCTCCGGTGTCAGCCACCTTGCGCGCGATCCGCTCGGCGCGAGGGAATTCGCCGCGGTCGGCGTAGATGGCAGCCAACCCCAGGGACGCGCGCGCCTGTCCAGTGTCGGCGGCGCGGCGTAACAGCGGCTCTGCCCGATCGGGTTCCCGCTGCGAGATGGCAAGCATCGTGAGACCTTCAGGGTCGCCGGCGTCGGAGGCACGTTTCGCCCACTGAGCGGCTTCGTCGACCGCATCGCGCTCGCTGAGCAACGAGGCGAGCCGCACCATAGCCATCGGGTAACCTGTGTTCGCGGCCTGCCGCAGCCAGTGCTCCGCTTCGCTGTCGGCCCCGGTACGGCGCTGCAGCAGCGCCAGAGTGGTCATCGACCCGACGTCACCTGCGGCCGCTCCCTGCCGCAGCAATAGCTCGGCCTCGCCTGTCTCCCCACGGCTCATTAGCAGGTAGCCGAGCGGACCTAACGTAGGCGTACAACCGGCGTCCACCGAACGCCGCAGCCACTGCTCACCCTCGTCCACACGCCCGATGCTGGCGAGCCGCATACCAAGCTTCATCATCGCCCATGGATGGCCTCGGTCCGCGCCGATGCGCCAGGTGCGCTCGCCGATATCGGGCCGTTGAGCCTGGTCCGCCGCCAGTCCGATGCGCACCAGCTGATCGTCATCGGCGACCTCGGACAGGACACGCCAGACCTCGTCTGGCACCTGGGCTGAGCCGATAGGCCCATCGCCGACAGCAGTCCGATCGTGCAGGTAGTCGGACGCCTGGTAGGTACGCCCGACCAGGGGCAGCAGGCAGGAGCTCGCGCCCATTACAGGCCGGGAGGCCCACTCCAGCGCGGCGTCGAGACTCGGAAGGTCGCCGCGTTTCCGCCAGGATTGGTGAAGGTACCCACTGTGCAGGGCTTCGAGTACCGACGAGGGCACCGGGTCGACCCAACCCGCCCGCCGGCAGTCGACGGCGGCGCTGATCACGGCCCGTCCGACTTCGAATAGCGCGCCCTCGCCGAACGACCAGCGCTCCAACAGGGCCGGCCCGGCCGCCAGGCTCTCGCCGAATCCGTACTCTCCGCCGAGCGCGTCGCGCACGGCGTCGTCGGCGACCGATCGTGCCCGGTCGCGTTCCGCCTCGGTCAGATGCGACGAAACGGCAATCAACCGACGCCGGTCGATCTGCGCCAGTAGCCGAGCTCCCATGTCCGCGGCCTCTGGAGCGTCGTGGTCCCGCAACCGCGGAACCTCCGCGCGTCGGCTGAGCTCGGCGTCGCGGATTGTGGCGATTACTACCACATCGTGGTGGGAAGGTGAGCACAGACGCTGGAAAAGCGGCGTGTCCAGGCCGCCCGGGCCCAAGAAGCGTTCGAGGTCGTCGAGCCACACCACGGCATTCGAAGGACGGACCTCAGCGAAGGTGCGCAACGCTGCGGGGCCGTCCGGCGCAAATAGCCGATGGCCCCGACGGAGGCTGCGAACCGCCTCCACGGCACTGCGGGTCTTGCCCGAAGCAGCCGGTCCATGGAGGCACACGAAGCCACCCTGGGCGATGAGCCACCTCAGATCGCCGTCAAAATCGCGCTCGACGTAGGTTGGTAGCGCGGACGCGGCCCCCAACCTGGAGCCGACAGCGGGTTTGACGCCGAGGCGAATCTGGTCCAGCGCGGCGTCTACCGGAACGGCGTAATCGACAAGATCAAAGAGGACGGCCGAACCTCTCCTGACCGGAACGCTCTCGGCCCGCAATTGCAGCAGTTCCACCACGAGGGCGAGTAACCCGGCGAATCCACCGACGATGCCCATCAACTGGCTGGCGCGCTCTAACTGGGGCACAAAGATCCAAAGGCCAACTGCCGTAACAACGAGAACAGCCGCGAGCACGATCAAAGATCGAATCCAACGCGAGCTTCGCCCCAGACGCATCAACCTATTGTTCACTCAAGCGCAAATCGGCTGCTACCAGCGGACATGGCAGACAATTCGGCGCAAGGGCTTTTGACGGGCCGGTAGCCGACCGAGTTGCACCATTGCACATCCTCTGCCGCAGACAACGCGCTCTGCAGCAGGGCGAACGCCCGTAACTGGCTGTCGATGCCCAGCGGCCACGTGCCATGATCTTGTTGTCCCGACAACAGGCACACCGGGGTGCCCGAGGCCGCAGGCCAAACCGGTAGCTGTACGAGACGACGGACGGGACTGTCGTGCGCGTGATGTACGAACGGCATCCTGAATAGTCGCTACCAGACCCGGTGTAGCAACGCGCACTCAACTGCCGCGATCCGCTCGCTACAAAGTGTGACGAAGCGGCCCAGATTTGACGCCGGCAGGAACTCGTCGCGGTCCGGTGTGGCACCGTGTTGTCTCGTGGACGAGTGTTGATCGTTCGTGCCGGCGCGTTCGGCGTGAAGGTGCGGCCGGCGGGGGAGTGGCTGTGTCTTGGGTCACCCTTCTTCGCGTTTGTGCTGGTCAGCCCCGCGCTGCGTTGGGATGAAGCAGATACACTGCGGGCTCGTACTACGAAGTACACGTCCCACATCGAGTCCGCTGTGCACGCTCGGTGGTCAGATGCGGATGTGTGGCGGTGACGTTGGACTTGCTGCCCCGGACCGGCCACGTCGGGTTGATCGGCAGGAGCCGAGGCGCCTGCATCGAACGAAAGTCTGTTGAGTCTTGAACTGAGCCGGACAACGATCAGGTTGTGACGCACGAGTTTGGAATCTATGAGCAGGTCTTGCCGATGGGCTGGATCGGTGATCGACCGGCTGACTATGGCGTCGCCGGACAGGTCGGGGCCAATACTCCGAGCTTGTGGCAGCGCGTGGTCGTCGATCGGAAGCTGGTCTGCGGTGTCAATGTGACGATGCAGCAACGAGGGTTCACCGTCTACAACGTGCGCGGCTGGCCGCCTGGCATGCCCAACTACGGCGGGGGCTGGTACCGCACCGTCGGCCAGGCCGCCGCGGCTGAACTGCCCGCCCTCGTCCAACGGCTGCGGCTCGTCAATGCTCACATAGCGCTCTTGCACTGCGCGGCGATGCACCATGACAACCAATCACCCCCGGTCCTGCGAGTACGCAGCAGCGACCTGTACCGCTACGAGCCCAGCGAGGACGGCACGGACGGGTGGTGGGTTGGGCAGGGCCGGTCGGAGCCGTCACTTATCGGCCCGGCCGACGGCATGCGTATCAACGACGCATTGCCTCTTGCTGTCGCCGAGGCCGCGCTCGACTGGCTCGACGTCGTTGTGGCAAGGGACGCGCTGGTTGACTTCGCCCGCCTGAACCAGGGGCAGGACGCGCTTGGCACGCAGGACTTCAGCACAGCGCTCGACGCGTTGTGGCAGATCTGCGAATCTCGGCTGCACAAACTGGCGGCCGAGCACCACCTAAACGTCAGAGCGCGGGCCGCGGTCAGCGAAGTCATGAGGAAATTGGACCAGCGTGTGCTCCTGCCGGCTGGCGTCAAGGATCGGCTCGACCAGGTAAGGGAAGAGCGCAACGCACTGCTTCATCAAGGCGCGGAGCCGAGCGCCGAAACCGCTCACGAATGCCTCAGTCTCGCGACGGAATTGCTCAAAACGGTTGTTCCGGACCTTGCAACGCGCGCCCCGAAACATATGTTCCTGTTGCAGTGAGCCATTTTCATCGCGGGGGTGGGCCACCTCGGGTCCTGGTCAGCGAGGGTGTGTCGGTGCTCCACATAGGACGAGACTCCCGGTAGGACAGCAGTCGACCAAGAACGACAGCCCTGTCCAGGAGTCTCGTTGCTCACGTATGTTGCCACCATCCCGTTGTCCACACGCAGCCTGACGCGCCTTGCCGAGCTGATCCGAGCCCGACGCGTCGAGCTGGGCGGCCGTTGGCGGCGGCTGCCAGCACACGAGCAGGCGCTGATGACGCTCGCCCACCTACGCAACGGCGACACGCTCGCCCGGTTAGCGGTTGGGTTCGCGGTATCGGTCAGCACCGTGTGGCGGTACCTACGCGAGGCGATCGACCTGCTCGCCGCCATTGCCCCGGACCTTACCCAGGCGGCCGTCCGCGCCAGGCGGCTGGCTTACGCGATCATCGACGGCACGCTGATCCCGATCGACCGGGTTGCCGACCAGCGGCCTTACTACTCGGGAAAGCACAAACGGCACGGCGTGAACGTGCAGATCCTGGCCGACCCAGCCGGCCGGCTCGTATGGGCATCACCCGCGTTGCCCGGCGCGGTCCACGACCTGACCGCCGCCCGTACCCACGGCCTGATCGACGCCCTGACCAGCGGCGAGGTGATGACGTTCGCGGACAAGGCGTACCAAGGCGCTGGCGGCACCATCTGGACGCCGTTCAAACGACAGCCGAAGCGGCCGCGGCTGTCCAAGCGGCAAAGGTCGGTCAACCGGCAACACGCCAAGATCCGCGCCCTCGGCGAACGTGCGGTAGCCACCCTCAAGACCTGGAAAGTGCTGGCCAAACTGCACTGCAGCCCGCACCGCGCCACCGCCATCGTCCGAGCGATCCTCGTCCTCCAACACACCGAAGACGACCGCTACCCACGATGAAAATGGCTCAGTAGCTCCGCAGTCCGCCGCACCGGACTCGCGCGGGCGCCCTTGCGGCCAGGCACGAACCCGCGACGTCGGCCTTCGGCAGCCTGTGCTGCGACCGTCGAGGAGTCGAGTTGCCCGAACAACGCCATGCCGAGCAACGCCTACAAATAGACCCGCCCCGCCAGCGGCGGCGTCGGGTACCCGCCCCGGAACCGGGTACGTCACGACCCGAAGCTGTCCTGGCCGCCGTCCCAGGCTCATGGTGCGCGTTTCGTCGTGGCCACGAGCTCTGTGAGCGTGGTTGGAGCTGCGGGTGGTGTCCTGCATGGCGGTGAAGGGACCTCGAGATCCGCAGCGCCGACCGAAGTCGTGAAAGCGGCAACCATCCTTCGCTCGGACGGATAGCAGAGGATCGCCTGCACGGATTTGCCGCCGATAGTGCGCTGCGGTGGCGGCCCGGGCTCTTTGAGCTGGCCGTTTCCGAGCGTTTGGCGCGCTGGGCGTCTTCTCTCACCGCTGTTGGCGGCGCCGCGATGTTGGCCTGAGCCGTGGCACGCTGCGTGGCGGCGTGGCAAGGGACGGATGGCGGGGAGGCCCGTTTGCCGAGCCCAGGCTCTTCGGTTGTCAGCGTCCGGAGGGGGTCGCTGCGCGGGTGGCTGGGCTGGTCGGTTCGGCCGGGCCTTGGATCGAAGGGGTGTTCGTCGGCGAGTTTTTTCGCGCGGATGTAGTTGGTGCCGGTGGTCGGGAGTCGCTGTTTCGGCTGCGGTCGGTGTCATGCGGGTTTGGTGTACCAGCGTTGGTGTAGCCAGGGTTCGACGGTGAGCACGCTGGTTGCGGCTAGTATCGCGCAGGCGGCGGTTGGTGGGTTGGGTGCCGTCGATGCTGCGGCGAGCCCGGCGGCGATGGTTACGAGTGGGCGGATGAGCGTCAACGGGCCGAGGCCGAGCAGGATGAGGAACGTGGCTGGGCGTCGGGGTAGGACGGCGTAGCCGGCCAGGGATGCCAGGGCGATAGCGGTGTAGGGGCCGATGATCCAGAGCATGGTGATGCCGGCGTGGGTGAGATCGGTGTACCGGGTCGACGGATCTGGTGCGGTGGCCAGGACGATGGTGAGGACGAGGGCAAGGCAGGTCAGCACCGCCGTGCCGGCGATGAGTCCGCGTCGTATCGCGGCGAGGTAGTAGCCGTGTTTGCGGATGCGTCCGTTGCGTCCGGTCGCCGCGCGGAACCCGGCGAGCGCCGCGTCGATCAGCGCGATTGACGCGAGTGTCGCGGGTACCGTGATGGCTGCGCTCACCATGGCCGGCGGGTGGGTTGGCTTTGTGTGGTCAGGTGACGCGCGGATTTGCCGAGCGCGGTTCGCAATGCCGGGAGGTACTGGGGCGTATGCCGAGGATGGGCCGGACCGATGCGCAGAACGGGTTGCTGTGGCGCAGCGGTCGATACAGCAGTGGCATGAGGTCGGGTGCGGACCGGGCGGCGGTCAGCAGTTCATGATCGGTATGGGCGCGGCGGGCGGAGGCGACCCCGTCGTGGCGGCCTAGCGGTTCGCGCATCCGCGCGCGGTGGAACATCCAGGCGCCCAGCGGCGCCAGCCGGGTCGCGGCGATGTCGAAATGGCAGTATGCCTGGGCGCCGGAGTCGGCCTGTGCCCGGAAGAACGCGCCGAGGTCACCGTCGTGCAGGTGATGCAGCAGACCGGTGGAGATGTAGACGGTGGCCGCGCTGGGCAGCGCGAAGGCGTCACCGTGCACGAACTGACATGACAGCCCTTCGGCGACGGCCAGCCGGTTCGCCTCGGCTACGAGCGCGGCGTTGACGTCGACGCCGCACAGTTCCACGTCGCCGAGAATGCCGGTGACCGCGAGCCAACGGATGGCGTATCCGATACCGCAGCCGACATCGACGACCCGTGGCCGCTCACCATCGCGGACCACCGCGGCCAGCAGCGGCCCCAACACCTCGGCCAACTGCTCGGCGATCCGCAACTCCTCATTCAGACGCTGCAGTTCGGTGTGCGTACGCACGAGCAGGCGTCCGACCGCGGACTCGTCAAGCACTCCGTTATGGTGCGGTAGCGATGCCGCGATCCGGGCTCCGCGCCAATCACCGGCCGCATGCAAGACGGAGACCACGTCGTCACGGCGTACCGGCAGCCTCGCACCTGTAGCGGTGTCATGACGGACGATCAGATCCGAGATCTCCACGATCGGCATCCGGGCACTGTAGCGGCGCTACCTCGATGAGTAGCAGGCCGGACGCGGGAGAATGTTCAGCGCGTCGCCGTGATCTGAACGTCAGCGCCGCGTCGTCGAGCTCTTGCCGGTGGCGAACTCCTCATCCCACGCGATCAAGGCGGTGGGGTCCTGGGCCGCGAGGCGGGTGCGGGGCTGTGGTTGTGCCGCCGATGGGGTAGTCGTGAGGGCGGCTGCCGTCCATACGACGGGCCACGGCACGTCGAGCCTTGGGCCGCGTGTGTGGCGGTCGTGATGGTCATGTGGCGGTTGCGCGAGGGTTGACCGAGCCGAGTTCGGGCGGCCAGTTCGTGTCCGAAGCGGCCGGGTGCGCCATCGCAGGCGTGCCGATCCGGCACCGATCGTGGGCTGCTGCTATTGGTGATAGGGAGGACCAGATCGGGGTAGTGTTCGCGGAAACCGTTGTGTGTGGAGGTTTGTGTCGTGGCGCGTCAGGTTATCGAGACTTTGATTGATGACATCGACGGTAAGGCTGCCGAAGAGACGGTCAGGTTCGGTATCGACGGGGTTGACTACTCCATCGATCTGTCGGGCCGTAACGCGAGCAAGCTCCGCTCGCTGCTGTCTGCCTATCAGGACGCCGGCACCCGTTTGGGCCGGTCGACGTTGTCTGGTCACGGGCGCCGTGAAACGGTTGCTGGCCGTCGGGCCGGTGGCCGCGGGGAGAACAGGGCCATCCGGGAGTGGGCTGCCAAGCAGGGCAAAGAACTGTCCGAGCGTGGCAGGATCCCCGCCGCCATCGTGGAGGAGTTTTGGGCGGCTAACCGCTAGGTCGCTAGGTGTGGATGAGATCCGCCGCCGGAAACGTGCGCCGGCGCCGCCATTCTCTGTGGGTGCATGAGGGGGCGCTCGGCTCGTACCTGATCGACGGCGGCAGTTCGACGCGGGCCCCGGCCTCCAGGAGTAAGGCCAGGGCCCGCACCCTTGTCTGTCCACGGTCGCCGTCGCCGTCCCGTCGCCGGCAAGATCATCATTGTGGCCGTGCGATGTGGTCACGCGAGCCGCCAGAGTAGCGGCTGCTGTTCGTTGTCCCTGCTCGGTGCGAGTGGCGGCTGTAGGCCGAGATGGTCGACTACTGCATGCAGGACGAGGCCTGTCGCGCGTTGCTCGGTAGCCGGTCGACGAACTCCTTCTTGGTCGGGTTGGCCCCGTTGAACACGACGACGAGGTAACACTTGGACGGGTTTCGGTCTACCGGCTTGCTGTGGAACCTGTACGGGCTTGGCTGGCCGGTGAACTCTTCGAGGGCGTAGTAGTTCGTCGTCTCGTGTTCACCGACGCCGCTGAGCCGCACGAAGACCCAGGGATGGTCGTTGTCTGGTGCGCGGCAGCCGTAGGACGCCACAACATCGAACGCCTCCTGCGTCGGCTCGATCCTCACCTCCGCCCGGAACAAGCCAGAGCAGATCTTCAACGGCGCTGGCGACCCGACGGTGGCAGAAAGGGCTGTCGAAGGTGACGACGTCGGCGGCTCGGGCGTCGATGTCGGCGACATCGACGGTGCCGTGGACGTCGGTGCAGTCGATGCAGGTGTCTGGCTTTGCGGTCCCGCGGTGGGCGGCCAGGGCGTACCCGTGCCTGGGCCGGATTGCGACCTGACGGTTCGGCTGTCGAGGATCCACCGGGCTCCTGCGGTGCCACCCGCGCCCAGCAGAAGCGCCCCCACTATCAAGGCCGCGAGCAGGCGAAACGACACAGAGGCGATCTGCCGCCCGCGGCTGGTCGTCCACCAAACGCCGAACACAACCAGCCCGACCGCCAGGACGATGAGCAGCGTCACGAGCAGCGTCCGCCACGTTGAGGAGACCAACTGGGCAACGCTCGCGATCGCACCGAACACGGCGAACGCAGCGCTCAGAAACGCGGCCCGTCTCTGCGACACCCTCCGCCGCGCTGGTGGCCTCGTGCCGCCGGCGCCAGTGTGGTCGGGAGCTCCGCCGCCAAGACCCTGATCCGCGCTCAAGGGGGTTCTCCAAGACGTCGATCCGCAAGTCCCTGCCAACAGAATGAATCGGCGCAGCACAATTCCTGCGGACAGCGTGTGCGCCGCATCCGCCCCGACCTCAACGGTCCGAGCGTGAGGTGTCCAAGATCAGGAGGCAAGTCTCACGAACGACACCCGCCGGCTGTCAGTTCGCCAGCCTGCATCGAGGGCCGCCGCCCCGTATGGCACCGCAACACTCGATGACACGAAGCGTCCGTGGCACCCGCTCATGCCGAAGAGCGAGCACCTGATCTTGAATGGCGGACCTGCTCTCGCCGACACGCGCCCCCATTCGCGGCGGACTGACACTGGATCCGCCGCGTCAGTCTTCCCTGAGGAACGCCGAGCTAAATAGGTCGGCTGCGTCGATGAGTTCGTCGGTCGGCAGCTCGAGAGCGCCACTGGTCACCTCATCATTGCCGTCCTCGGTGAGTACCCAAGTGATGTCGACCGAGGTGGTCTGGGGATCCCTCGTGACGATCACGTAGTCGTCTTGGTCGCTCGTCCAGGGCACGTTCGGACGAAACGACTCCGGTGTCAGCACGACTTCGGCGTCGTCGCCGCGATTGCGCCATGCCACGGGGTAATTGTGGGAGTGGGCTCGCAGGGCGGCGAAGTCGATGGATGCTCCGAGCGCGTGACTTTCGGGAAGAATGGGTTCGACCGCCGTCGTGTAGTCCGCGTCATCAGGGTCGTGGTAGTCGAGCAGCTCGCAGCCGTGGAAGGTCACGATGAGGTGCGGCTTGGCGACGAACCTGTCCCGGCTGACGACGCGAACGCAAACACCTGTGAGCGCGACGCCCAAGAAGTGCTCGCGGCCTCTCGCGATATGCTGGGCTTTCCCTCTTCGCCATGTGGCTAATGCACGCTCACGGTCTTCTGTGGTCAGGTGCGCTGTGCCGCCGAAGACGCTCGAGGCCAGCCGAATCGACGTTGCCGCGAACGCGTCCTTCGCGAAGGCTGGTTCTTTGCCGAACTGCTCTTCTTCGTAACCGCGGAGACTCTCCAGAACCTCTTCCACACGGTCAACTCGGCTGATCGGGCCAAGCACTTCCACCTCAAGTGCGATCGGCGGCTTCCTGCCACCGCGCGCTCGTTCGACGAGTGCCTGGACCTCTCCGGAGCGAGCCGGCCTGGTGTTGCTGGTGCCCCGTACGTAGATCGCGCCGTCTTCCAGGTTGTCGCGGCGGTCGTCTCCCTGAAAGCTCTTGTGGCACGCGAAGATCGTCTGCCCTTCCTGCGGTGGCTGTGCGATAACGAACAGCACCTCGTGCTCGGCGTCTACACCGATCCTTCCGAACTCGAACGCCGGGAACTGCGGCCCGAGGTAGGCACGAAGACGATCTTCGAGTTCGTGTGCCTCCGCCCCGCGTGGTACGCCTGATGCGCCGTCCTTCTGCGCACCGATCACCAGCACCGCGTACCCACGGAAGTGCCTGGCGGCTTCGTGCGGACGCCGATTGGCTGCGCCCAGAAGGAACTTCGCGATCTTGGCTGCGGCGGCCTTGCCGTTCATGTCGAGAGTGCTCTTGACCTCGAGGTAGGTCGACTCAGCCTCGTCTCCGACAGCGATCACGTGGTCAAGGACGCCACGAAGAGCGCGTTCACCGAGAGGGATGGTATCGGTGTCTAACCCTGAGTGCCCCGAGCCCGAACCGGCGAAGATACCGTAATCATGCGGCATGGCACGATGCTCTCATTAACCTCTACTCGTTCTGGGCTCGCTACGGGGCTCTGCTGCGGTGCTGCGCCCGGCCACCGTGCCGGGCGAGGATGGCAACTACGACGCCGCTCGATTCGACGACGGAGAGGGCGGCTGAACATGGAGCGGCTCGCCGGCGGCACCGTCAACGCGGTGGCTGCGCCCGGCCACCGCGCCCGACGAGGATGGCGACTGGGGTCCCATCGGGATGCCGAAGAGGTGTCGCCGTCGCTGCGCCCGGCGACTGTGTGGTAACGACTGTAGTCATCTCTGGCCGCGTAGGGTCTTGGCGTAGGTCGTTCCCCGCTCGTAGGCCATGAGTGCCGCCGCGTGGGCTTGTCGCATGTGGAGCCCACTCGCCGACAGTGCGCTCTGGGCCGCATCGAGGTCGCTGTTCTCGGTGCCCAACGAGGTCTTCTGAAGCTCGGCGGCAACGGCCTCTACCGCGGCAACGCTGTTCGTCATGCCGCCGCATACCTGGGCGACGTAGTCCATGCAGGCATCGACGTGGTCGGCGATCTGTTCCGCGGTGCCGAACATTCCGGCCGCGGTGAAGTGGAAATCCGGCGCGCCGGTACGGGGCAGTGGCGGATCGTAGGCATCACCGGGAGTCGACATACATTCACGCTAGGTGATCGAAAGCGTACAGGTCCATGACGCCATTGGGATGGCGGAGTCCTGCCGTTGGTTGACGTGGTGGCGCGATCGGCTGGCCGTCGGCAAGGATCGGCAGGCAGTTCGTCCGATGGTCTGGAGGTCATGGGTTCATGCAGGTGCGGATCGCCGTCGCCGACCCTCTACCGGTGTTCCGCCGGGGCGTAATGGCGATCCTGCGTGAGGCTGGCTACGAACCGGAGGCGCCCGAGGACCTGCTCGCCTGGATCCGCGACGAGGAGAGGAAGGCGATCGTCATCACCGTCCGTTCCGATGCGGACTGGAACCTGCTGGATGCGCTGCACCGTGCCACGGCGGATGTCGTCGTGGTCGCGCTTCTCGACCAGTTGTCGGTGGACGCGTCCGTACGTGCGCTGCGGGCAGGGGCGGCGTGTGTGATTGCGCGTGACGTTAGCCCGTCCTCGCTTCGTGAGGCGTTCAGTGCGGCCGTGCGGGGGCAGAGCCTCGTTCCGGTGGAGGTCCTGCGAGCGCTGATTGACCCGGTGGAAAAGCCGCCTGTCGACCAGCCCTCGTCACAGGAGCGTGATTGGCTGCGGGGCCTTGCTCAGGGTATGACTGTGGGCAGGTTGGCCGTTGACGCCGGATATTCGGAACGGATGATGTTCCGGCTACTGCGCGGGCTGTATACGCGTCTGGGCGCGGACAACCGGACCGATGCCCTGATCAAGGCTCAGGCGCGAGGCTGGCTGTAGTGCGTCCAACGAGCGAGGAGCCGTTAGGCGAGCAGTTGACGTATCCGTGTCAGGATGGTGGCCGGTCGCCCGGCGGTAAGGATGTCGAACAGCTCCCGCCGCCGGTGCCGGCCACCCAATTTGTTGCTACTTCCCTCGATGGCGCGCTGGTAGGCGTGTTCCGCTTGCCATGAGTCGGTGGCCTCATCCATCAGCGCTAGACCTACCTGCGCGATCGCGGCGGCTTCCCATGCCCGGTAGTTGTGCCATTCCTGTTGCAGGAGCTTTTCGGCGAAACCGATCGCCTGGGTGAACGCGGCCCGTGCCCGATCGCCGGTGTTGTCGATGCGAAACGCCGCGACTCCCTCAATCGCCAGCGCTTCAGCGACGAAGAAACTGCGCTTGAACCGCGCGGCTGAGTGGCTCGCGATCAGCGCCTCGGGGAACCTCCGCAGTCGCAACAGGACGGTGGCATAGGTCGCGCCGGCGATGCGGGCAAGCTCAGGGCCACCGATCCGGGCAGCGATCTCGCATGCCGCGGTCGCCAACGGCAACGCGTCCTCCGGCTGTTGCCGGTAGAGCATTATCCGTGCCTCAAGGTCGTCGCAACGGGCGAGAAGCGGTGTCGCGTCCAAGCCGTCGGCGGCCGCCCGCGCCCGGCCGACCGACTCGGAGCTGCGTGTGTCATCACCGAGTTCGAGCTCAACGAGCGCCTGGTTGTAGTCCAGGCGTACGTGGAGCAGCTGGATGTCATGGTCGTGCTGGCGGCGGATGGCGAGGTTATGCCGGGCCGCGTCGATGTGGCGCAGCGCCGCATCGAACCTTCCGGTCTGTGCGTCACAAAGGGCGAGGCCCGCGATCGATTCGGCGTTTCCTGGGCGGTGGTCGTCGCACGCACGACCGGCCGCATCCTTGTACTGCTGGGCCGCGAGGCGGATCCGGCCCGCCCGGAAGAGGTAGCCCGCCAGTTGCAGGAGCAATGCGACCTGCCGTTGGGAGTCCTTCATCTCGACGTTGAGGCGGCCGGCCTTGATCACCTCGGCGATGCCGTCGTCGAGCCTGCCGTACTGGGCCAACGCCCGCGCCAGAAGGGACCCGTGACACACCTTGTCACGGGTGTCGGTCAGCTTGTTCGACACTTCCCGCAGCCACGGCAGTAGGGCATCACTGTGACCCCATTCACGGAGGTGGCGCTCGTCGACATCCTCGATGACCGACAGCGCGCGCTCCGGGTCTCCGGCGGCGATGTGCAGGGCGATCGCGTTGAACCAGTCGACGCAGTCATCAAGGCTGGCTGGGTGCGCGCGCCGGGCCTCCGCCTCGAAGTACGATGCGGCGCGCTTGGTATGCCCGGCGACGACAGCGGGGCCGAGCCTCCGGAGCACGCTGCGCGCCTCGTCGTTCGGTACGTGGTACAGCCCCCCGTGCTCCCGCACGATCCGCCGGTTCGCCAGTTCGTCAAGGATCTGCCGGGCGTCGTCGCGGGTCAGACCCGCCAAGTGAGCTGCGGCCTTCGCGTCGACCGGGCGACGGCACACCGCCAATGCCTCAACAGTCCGCGCCTGATCGGGAACGAGACTCGCCATGACGACGTCGGCGAGGCGGTGTGCGTCGGCGGCACGATCGAGGTCGGGTCCGTGCGGAATGCCAACGAGAATCTCTGTGCGCCGGGGGTGGCGGCCGGTCATCCTTTCCAGCTCTGGAATTGGAAGGGCCTGGACCTGGTCGCGTCTTGCGCTTATGAGATCGCTGACGAAACCGTTGTACTCCTGGGGCGGCAATCCGCCGTCGAGACGCACGGGGTCGGCGCTCGGCAGCCGGATCCGTGGCGTCGTCCTCGTTCCCACCGGCGAGGTAGTGACGAACAGGACCCGGACACTGCGGCCGCGAGAGTGAGCGATCTCGGTGAACATCGCTGCGATGCCCTCGTCGTGTAGCTGGCCATCCGGCTTCAACAGTTCCTGCGCCTCGTCGACGACAAGCAGCACCGGGCCAGCAGCCAACGCGACGAGCACGTCGTCGAGCCTGGTGAGCGGATCCGCCTGCGGCACACGCAGCTGTGCCTTGAGCAGCTCCCGCTTCGTTCCGTCAGCGACCATCTCGGCCAAGGCGTCGAGGACCGTGGTCACGGTGACGCCGCTGTAGCCGGTTGCGGTCAGGAAAGCGGCCCGGCCGGGGAACTCGCGAGCGACTTCCGCCGCGAGCGCTGTCTTGCCGACGCCAGCGGGACCACGCAGCTCGCTCAGGACCGATTCCTGCCCGGTGACCAACGCCCGAAGGGCACCTCGTTCGCCTTCGCGGTCTCGCACCCGGCTCGGAACGTAGTCGGGCAGGCCGGCCACAACCTGGCGAGAGCCGGCGGTGGGCACGGCACTGAGGTCCGCAATGCCGGTCACGCCGAGCCGCGACCACCAAGCGGCGGCGTCGATGACGCCGGCTCCCCAGCGCGGGTACTCCAAATCGGGTTCGATCGCGGTAATCGGGACCGCCTTGATCGTCGACTGTCCTTCTCGCGGCCTGTGCTCGAACACAACGCCGAGCAACAGTCCATCCGAGGTGACGACGGGTCCGCCGGACATCCCTGACCATGGCGAACTCGCGGAATGGCCGTGTTCGAGCAACTCTCGTGGCGTGTTGCGGACGTAGACGCTCAGGAGCCCGGTCACCAGGTGTGATCCGGGTAGCACTACACCGGCGGCCTGGACGGTGTCCCGTTGCGCCGACGGCGATTCCCCATGGAGCGGGTATCCAAAAGCATTACATTCGATCATTTCCGTACTGCTGCGATCGACTCGTGCGAGCGGCATCGGGGGAGAGGCTCAAAAGATGGGTCCTCGATCTCGACTAGTGCCAAGTCCGGGCGTGGTCCGCTCAGCTCGCCCACGAACCGCGGATCAAGTGTTGCCGGCCAGCGATGCTTGGTCGAGCTACGCACGAGCACCTCGACCGCGTCCGCCACAACGTGAGCCGCGGTGAGCACCGTCCGGCCGTTCACGATGCAACCTGACCCGTGCCTGTGGCGGGAGCCAACCGCAGCCACGGCGATGACCTCGACCAAGCGACGCGGCAAGGGCGCCGGCATCGCTAGTCCTTGAGCTCGTCGTCCATCCCGGCGACCTTGACCGGAAGCCCGGACCGGTCGACGGGACCACCGAACACCACGGTCACCTTTTGCTCATTGGCGCGCTGCCGGCTGCCGCCACCACCCAGCTCTACCGGAACCAGCGGCACCTTGAAGCCCGCCCGCCCGTCGGCCGAGCGCGTCGCCGTCACCGTCAGCTCGACCGTCATCGACTCGATAGGCAGCTGTATCTCGGCACCGGCACCGGCAGCCCGCGCCCGCAAGAGATCGTCCCGGAGGGCCGAAATCGCCTCCGCCAAGCCAACGCCATTAGACAAGCCAACGCCATTAGACTGGTCCGCCACGCGACTGTCCCCTCTCCAATCGCCGTAGGTAGCGCCACCCTAGCGGTAAGTCACCGACGTGACTATCGGCTTCACGTCAGTGGGATCGCCTCATCCGGGTCGATCCGGATCGCGTCGGTCGTGTCGATGCGGAGGTCGGTGATGACCGCCGCATAGTCGTGGGCGGCGGAGGGGTTGCTCGACGGTGATTGAGACGTACGAGCCGGCGTCCGCGGGTCTCGACCAGCACGGCCTCCTCCGGTTCCCGGTAGGCCCGGCCAACGGTGTTCACGGCAGGTGCGGCTGGTCGGGTCGGCTAGAGCAGCGAACGCGGCCAGGAAGACGCGCGCTTGAGTTGTTTGTTGCCGCCTCTTGGTGGGGGTTCGCCGCGGATGCTGGTGTCGGAGCGACGGGTGACCGGGGCCAGGCCGGCGTAGGCGGCTAGGTGGCCGGGGGGTGGGCAACGAGGTGCCGTCGCCGACTTCGAGCAGGATGCGGGCTGCGGTCCTGACGCCGATGCCGGGCATCGAGGTCAGAGGGTGCGCATCAAGCATCCCCTCGACCTGTGCGGCGGTCTGGCCGCGTTGGCGCAGCCGGTCACGCATGCTGTCGGCCAGTCGGGGCAGGACGGTCTCGGCCGTCGTGGTGCCTGGCACTACGACGGTCTGCGCGTCGAGCGCGGTGAGGATCTGATCAACGAGGCGGGTGCCCATGCGCGGTGCGCGTTGCTTGGTGATCTCGACAAATTTGGTCCGGCTGGCCTTGCGTAGCCCGGCTGGTCCGCCGCACCGCGAGAGCAGTTCGAGCACGGCGGGATGTTGGATTTTCGGGCCCAGGACCCGCTCCAGTGGTGGGTGGACTTGAGTGAGCAGGCCGCGGATGCGGTTGGAGATGCGGCTGACCTCGCCGGCGAGGTCGTCGTAGCGCGACCAGGACCTCCAGCTCTGCCAGGGCTTCGTCGCCGTTGTCGACCCGGCGCAGGGTGTGCGGCAACGTGCGGGCGGCGTCCGCGATCACGTAGGCGTCGCGGGCGTCGATCTTGGCCGTGCCCGGGTGTAGGTCGGCCAGCCGGCGATGACCAGGCCGGGCAGATAGGCTACCTGGTGTCCGCACGCACGGGCCACGGCGACGGGTAGCGCACCGATCGAGGCGGGCTGGTCGACCACCAGCAGGATCCGACCCTGTCGGGCGAGTTTGTCGAACAGCTTGCGCAGTCCGGCCTCGGTGTTGGGCAGCGTCGCGTCGTGCAGCCGCCTCAGCCGACGACACCGCTCAACAAGAGCAGCCGAACCCGAATCGAGCGCCAAGACAAACTGATCTGCCGATGACAGTGTGCTCGCTCAATCGCCGAGCGGTCCACTTTGGCATATCGGTGTCAGTTTCCCGACCTTGCGGACGCGCCTCTCAGATTGACTTGGCCAGACAGGCGGTATGCTGCGGGGTCAATCAGTATGTGTAGCCTCCTCCCCAACTGGCACTGCAGCAGCTCGGCAGGTTAGACCTTTACTCGCCTCGTACGGCGGACGTACACACGGAAGGTGCGAATTGTGGATGCTGACGACACGAGCGAGCTAGAGAAGAAGAAAAGCGACGAGAATGCAACGCCTCCCGACTACCTTGATCTTGGGGTGCTTCTCTATAGGCAAGTGCGGGCCAAACTGGACAAAGAAGAGCGTGCACACTTCTTCTCATGGTTGTTGTCCACTCCAGTGAATCTCCTAATAGTTCTAGTATCTGTGTCTGCAAGCCTGATGGTCGCGTCGTGCTCGATAGGTGCCGCATTAGTCCCTCCTCTTGTGGAGCGCGGCGAGAACACCGCAACAAAGAAGGAGCAGGCGTACTCCGGCTTTACGGAGGCAGTGAGCACGGCCCGCGCCAAGAACGATGCAGCTGTGGATCAATGCCTCGGCCGCCCTACGCCGCCGGCTGCCGGTAAATGTTCGCCAATGTCCGAGCTATTCGTCGCATTCGACCAAGCTCGTATTTCCCTCGCCAAACTGCGTGCATATGCATCAAACGATGCTATTCGTGCTGCTGAAGTCTTGATTGCACTTCTCCCGAGACTAATCTACCAAGACGTCAGCGGCGGACTTCGCAAGATCGATGGGGTCGCCTTCACGAAAGCATTTGATGATTTATTGCGTCTGATGTGCACCGACATCAGAGCTGACTCTGGTAAGCCCTGCGGATGACATCCCTCCGAATACCCGCGTCCAGCAACCATGCTGCGTATTGGCTATATTACTTCGACACCTGACCGAACCCAGGCCTACGTGCACGGATCTGCCGCTGATGGAGTGGCACGGGGACTGGTCGATGGGCCGCAAGGGTTGTTGACGCGCGGGCGCGCTCGCTGGTCGTTTCAGCTGACTTGGTTGGCTGTGCCTGCCTGCCCACCGCCCCGTCGGGGCGGGCCGGGCAGGACCGGGTCGTTTCCGGCTACTACTAGGATCAGCGCGCCTGCAGCCTAGAACGGAGCATGATGTCCGAGCCGTCTGTGCCAGCGCCGCCTTCTACCGCTGGTTTCCCGGGTTTGCCCGCGCTGTCGCCAATCCAGGTCGCGGCTGTCCCGCCGCCTTCGCCTCGAAGGTCCCGGGTGGGGATGATCATGGCTGTCGTGGTGGGGGCGGCGTTGTTGCTGTGTGTCGGTGGTCCGCTTACGGCCTACCTGTTGCTGAAGGATGACGTTGGGGAGGTTGTCGAGGCGACCCAGACGCGGGTAGTGGCGCCGGAGACGTTGAACGGGCGGCCTCAGGTTTCCGACCCGCAGATGCGGAGCCAGGTCGATGCCAGTCTGGCCGGTATGCGTAAGGCGTTGCCGGCGGCGACGAGCAGCGTTGGACAGGCTTACGGCGAGAAGGACGCGGAAGGCCAGTACGAGGAGTTGTTCCTGGTATTGGCCGTCTCGAATGTCGCCCTTGACCCGGAGAAGGAGCTCAACGAGGCTCTGCGCGGGATGCAAGCCGGCGGTATGCAGACGGACGGCTTGACGCCGGTCGACCCGGGCCCGTTGGGTGGCCACGCCCGCTGTGGTGACAACAAGGTGGGGCAGGTCGAGATGGCGATCTGCGTGTGGATGGACAAGGGCAGCTTCGGGATGATCACGTACTATTTCCACCCGGCCGCCGACTTGCAGCGTGAGTTCGTCACCATGCGTGGTGCCATCGAGCAGCGGTCCTGATCCTGCACCCGCCTGGCCCCGTCACGACCGAGGTATGCCGTCTGCTACGACGAGACCACGGCGTGGGGCAACCTACAGCCAACCGCTTGACAACAAAAAACCTGGGATGTCTGCCGCTGACCGCTGGCCACGTTGCGTGGCACTCACTGGCTGCTGGCGAGCAGTACGACCCGCTGGCGCGGTTAGAGCCCGGACGGGTGTGTGGAAAGCCAGTCACGGTGTCGGCTGCGAAGGGCGTCGCGCTCGGCGGTGGTGGGTAGGATGATGTCCATGCCGCCGTCGTACGGATGGTAGAGCCAGCGCACGGCTACATCGGTGATGAGAACGTTGCCGATCTCGTCGTCAGCGATGTGGCGTAGTAGTGGGTCGAGGCAGCCCACGGCCCATGGTGTCTCGTTGACGTAGAGGTGCATCCAGCTCGTCCAGTCCGGCTCGTCGTCGATGCAGAGGCTCGTCCAGTACGTTGCGGCGGGTTGCACGGTGGCGGTCAGGGCCGTCCGGCCAACTCTGGCGGTACAGGTCGGTCGGAGTATCCAGCGGATACGACCAGCACGGTGCGGGTGGTGACGAGCTCCGTCAGGACGGTGTGGTGCCGGGCCAGGATGATGTCGTATTCAGCTTCGGTGCCCGGATAGCGCTTGGAGTCCGGCAAGGTGTGAAACCGCACCCACCTGTCCTGCAGCTCTTCTCGTAGCAAGTACGGCAGCTTCGAGCATCCGGGCCACTGTCGCTCCCATAGGTCCGACAGCCGCGCAGTGTCCACCACGACACCAATCGTCGGGCACCGACCTGCGGACCGCCTTCGAATTACGTGCACTCTCTGCCGCCGACCGGGCGCTACGTAGCGTAGCGTTGGCCCGAGCCGGCCGACTCTCGGTCCTGCGGAGGTCCGGACGATGGTCCGCTCTCTTGGACGGAGATCTGGTAGGGATCCAGGCCTCGGCGGTCGTGATTCGCGGCAGGCCCGCCAAGATATGATCGTCCACCATGTCCAGTCCGCTGCCCCGATCGGAGCTGAGCCGCAAGGGTGGCCTGCTCAGGTGGACGCTTGTGGTGGTGGCCGCCCTGATCCTCGCGTGCGGGCTGTCGATCGGGTTCATTCGGAACTCCCATGACGACAAGGAATCGCGGGAGTCGGCCGGCGAGATTAATCAGTACCTGAGTCTCGTCCAGCGGCGCGACCGTACGGGTGCTGACGCGATGCTCTGCGGCGGAGATGACTCGGGCCCCGCCGATCTGCCTGTCGGTTACCTCGAGGATGGGCACGCACCAGTAATGGAGTCCTTCGCGATCGTCGACAGCTGGGATTGGTCGTCGGTGATAGACGGCCACGGTACGGGTTACCTCGTTCGAATGCTGTTCGCAGACGGGTCGACCGCTGACGTCGAGCTTGTCGTAGAGGTGATAGGCGACGATCCGTGCATCGCCACGTCGATTCCATTCTGAGCAAATAGAGTTCTGCGGCAGCCACCCACCGGAGGAGCCAGGCATCCGCTCATGCCGCGATGCGGTCGCTACGTTACGCGATGACTCTGCTAGCGGCTGGCGTATGAAGAGGTCGCAATTCTGCCTTGTGCCGGCTCGCGACCTAGCCGGGCTCATCGTCCAGCCGTTCGCGCAGCAGGTTGGCGACCGGCAGGTCCAGAACGCCTAACAACTCGTCGGCGCGTGCACGGTCGGCCAACCCGCTCGCCGGGCGGTCGGATGCGCGCTGTGCCGCTGCCCTGCGGAGCAGGGCCAATCCGACGCGCACGTGGTCGTGAAGCCGGTCGAATTCAGCGATCGACGCGTCGTATGCGGACAGCGCCTCGACCGGTCGTCCAGCGGCGGCAAGCGCATCGCCGATCAGTTCCTGAGCAGAACCTATGCCGAGGCCGTCGCGGACGTTTCGGAACATCTCCAACATCTCACGGAAGTCGCCCACCGCGTCGTCGTGGCGATCGTCATCCAGCGCAAGCTGACCCCGCTCGGCCAACGCGAGCCCGAGCGCCCTCTGGTCGCCGAGCCGTCGGCCGACCAGCATCGCCTCCGAGATCGCCGACAACGCCTCGGCCCGGCGGCCGATGAGGCGGTTAGCCGCCGCGAGTGTGCGCAGCGCCGCGGCGCGCATCCGCTCGTCCGCGAGATCAGTAAGCAATGCGAGCGCGCGCTCCAACACCTTGACGGCGTGCTCCGGGCGTCGCGATTCGTTGTAGAGCTCGCCGAGCACGACGCGGCTGCGGATCTCGGCGCGCCGGTCGCTCAGCTCAGCAAACAGGGCAACCGACTGAAGCAGTGGCTCCTCGGCCGCTGCGAACTGGCTTAACTCGGCCAATGTCTCGCCGTACGCATAGAGCGCCTCGGCGCGCAGCCGGCGGTCACCCAGACTGGTTGCGATCGCCACCGCCTCGGCCGCTGGCTCCAGCGACCGGCGGACGTCGCCGGCTTCGTGATATGCGTGGCAGACCCCACACAGAGCCTGACACCGCCGCCCGCCCTCGCCCAAGGCGGCCGCGGCAGTCGCGGCATCGCTCCACAGCGCTAGCCGGTCCGGGTGGTCGCCGGCCCCGTCCAAAAGCGGAGACACGGCCGACACCAGCTGCCACACGGCCTCGTGCGCGCCGGCCGCGACCCCGTCGTGTACGGCCGTCACAACAGTCTCCCGCTCGCGCAGCAGCCAGGCACCCGCCGACGCCTCGGTCGCCAGCCGCTCAAGTAGCCGGGTCAGGACAGCCAGCCGCTCCTCTGGCGGCTCTTCGGCAGCCAGCCGTTCGGCCGCGAACAACCGGAGTAGATCGTGCAGCCGGTACCGGCCCGGCTCCAGCGATTCGATCAGATGCGAATCCACCAGCCGCTCCAAGACCCCGGCAACGTCTCGGTGCGCGGTTGCCCCAGCTCCCACCATGGCAGCCCCAGCCCCGAGACCAAACGTCCGGCCCGGGTGCGCCCCGACCCGCCGGAACACCAGCCGGTCCAGTTCCGACAGCTCCGCGTACGAAGCCTCGAACGCGGATCGAACGGCCAGATCTCCCTGCTTCAGCTCATCCAACCGGCCACGCTCATCGTCCAGCCGTTCCGCCAGTTGACCAGGCGTCCAGGTGGGCCGGGCCCGCAACCGCGCACCGGCGATGCCCACCGCCAGCGGGAATCCACCGCACAACCGCACGAGCCGGGTCGCACCGGCACGATCTGCGACGATCCGGTCTGCCCCAGCTGCGTTGGCCAGCAGAGCGAGGCATTCCTCGTCGCCCAACCCGCTGATCGGATGTGACACAGCCGGCGCAAGCTCAACGAGTAGCCAGCGACTGGTGATCAGGACCAGGCAGCTCGCGCCGCCGGGGAGCAGGGGCCGTACCTGATCGGCGGCGCGTGCATCGTCAAGCACCATAAGAACTCGGCGCCGGGCAGACACCGACCGGAACCGAGCGCTCAACTCGTCCACATCCCCGCGCCGCTCGTCGCCCGCTGCGCCGAGCGCACCCAGCAATCGGGCCAGAACGGCCCCGGGGCGTGCCGGTTCGCCGCTGGCACCGCCCAGCGGGACGAATAGCTGCCCATCGGGGTAGTCGGCGGCCCAGGCGTGGGCGACCCAAACCGCCAAGGACGACTTGCCCACGCCAGGCGGGCCCGTGATGGCAATGACGCGGTGCTCACGCTGAATCAGCCGATCGATAGCGACCACGTCCTCGGCCCTGCCTGCAAAAGACGCCGGAACCGCGGGAAGCTCCGCCGGCGGAGCGGCTGGCTCCTGCCGCGCCATGACCCACAAACCCGGCGGCTCAGCCAGCCGCTGCTGCCAGATCGCCATCCCCACGACCACGGCACCAAAAACGGCCACCGCCGGCCATGCCAAGAAAGAAAATCCGCGCAACGGCGGCGGCAACGAACCTCCGGTCGCCACGTTCACCGCCACCGCGAGCAGCACCGACAACAGCCCGGACGCGATGGCCAGAAACACCAGCCGCGCCCGCCGCATCGCACCTCCACACCCAGTCCCACCGGCAGGGTACGGCACCGCGCTCAAGCACCCCTGCGGCCCTGACAGGGCCCACAAAATCACGTTCTTGCCGCGGCGTGCGCGGCAAAAACGTGATCGGCGCAAGTATTGAAGTCTCTTGGCCGCGTGTTCCGAAGGGCGGGCATAGGCCCGGCAGCCGTCGGTTCAGTACCCGCCCGGCCGCGGGCGGCGGCGTTATGTTGATGAGGCCAGCGACGTGGCCTGCCACCGCGAACACAGCCACGTCACCCACCAACGCACGGATCTGCCGATGAGCGCGCATCTGATCTTGCTGCTTGATGTTGTGCGCGATGGCGCTGGAGGCGAGCAAGGTGGCAAACTACTGCCAGGGACGCTGGACACGACGGTGCTTGTCCTTGATCTGTGATCATTCCCGATGTCAGTTTCGAGTTGGCGCCGTGCTCACGTGTCGCCCAACAGTGCGCGTGGCTTGACTTGATTAGGGGTGGTAGTCTACCGCGCCATGCGATCCCTCGATTGGGGAAGCGTGCCCGCGTGGTTAGCTGCCGGTTCGCTCCTTCTCGCCTTCCGCATATTCCTTCGCGACAGAACGACGGCGGATCGCGCGCAGGTAGACAAGCTCGGCGTATGGTGGAAGACCGATGCCGGTAAGAAGATGCTCCAACCAGGAGACGATCTAACCGTCTCCGTTGAGTGGTTCCTTCGAAATGCGAGCGACCTTCCTCTCCAAATAGAGCGCATGAAATGGCAGCACGAGGTTAAATGGATGACACCGTCGCGTCAACCTCTTCCGGAGGGCTACTCAGGGATCTTCTTTGAACCAGCGGAAACTGTTCTATTCATGCAAGAGTGGTTAATCACCGACAGGCGGCTTCCGCCACAGGAAACGGAGAAGAATTCCCCCTACATCGTCTCTCTGGAGCCTCGCAAGCCAGCTCCCGACACCGTTCTTGGCGGGGGCAGTGCCTTCCGCTGCATAATCCACCACATTGTCGTTGTCGACAATGCTGGACGCAGATGGATGATACGGCCCGAGCACGGGGGGCGGGCACGGCGCGTCCGTTGGTATAGCAGGCTGTTGCGAACCGGTTCTATTGGCGCACGATGGTCAACCCGCCGCGCGCTGCGTAGAGCTATACCACGGCGAGTGCGGCAAGTACGCGCACCGGGACGGTAGCTCGTCTATAGAACGTCAAGAACGCCGGTGGTCTCGAAGCCCGAGGCATCCGGATTTGCCGCGCTGCGTGCGCTCCGCGGATCTCTGCCGCGATGCTGGTCGCCGGCTCCCTGGGAAGTCCGGTTGTGCGGATGGGCATGACCGTAGATGCCAACGGGCCTACCGTTCGGCGATCCCTTCGCCGGCCCAGCCGCTCATATGCCGCGCGACGACTTCCCGTACTTGATGGCGAAGATCGGTGTAGCTCATGTCGCCCATGCCTTCGGCTTCGAAGACCGCGTCGGTGAAGCTGTCCACCGTCTTCGGCGGCGCCTCACATAGGTGACGTATCTCGGCCGGTGGCAGGCAGAAGCCCAAGCTGATGCACAGGTCGGCGAGGAGTTGCTCGACGTCGGAGTCAAGGTTGAACCGGTGGCCCACCGCAACATCGTGCCAGCCCTCCGGCCGACGACACACCTCCGGCCCCGTGGCGCCCGCACATGCCGCTGAGTGAGCGGCGCCTCTGCTGTGCGGGTGAAGGATGTCTGGCACGTAGCGAAGGCGCGGTTGCCGGTTGCGTCAGCTGCACGGAGCGGCGGCGAGGGTGGCGTAGTGATGGTGCACCGCCAGGTGCGCTCGCCGGTCGCGGTCCTGCCACGCTTCCAAGGCCCGCCACGTCTCGATCCACGGGGCGAACACCGCCCTCGCGCGGAGAGCGTCAACGAGGCTCATGGAGCCAGCCTGCACACGGACCCGGCGTGGTGGAAGACGCCCAACCATGGGGTGTGGCCGTGCGATGCCTGCGGCACGGGCCCCACCGAGCGTACGGGTGGCGGAGCGGCGGGTGGCCAGGATTATCGTCACGCCGGCGACAGTCAGCGCCTGGGGAAGCGTCGCGGCGACACCGTAGCGGAGTCGCGCAAAATTTGATCATTTAACGTCGCATTGACGGGCCCGAAATCCCGGCGGTCCACGTTTCCCGCATGAACGGACGTCGACGGTTTCTAGGCGCCGCCCTCGCGTTGGGCGCCTCGTCTCCCTTGCTGGCTGGCCGGGCATCCGCCGCGGGCCGGGGCATCCTCCAGCCTGGCAAGGGCCCGATCCACGGCCGGCATTACCTGCCGTCGCTGCCCGATCAGGTCCGCTGGGGCTATCTCCCGTCGCTTCGCAGCGAGCCTGTGCTGCGCGTGCGGTCCGGCGAGACCGTTACCATCGACACGGTCTCGCACGAGGGCATCCTGGAGGACCAGGGCCGTGACCCGCTGGCGTACTTCGCGAAGCAGGGCGTACCGGCCAAGCAGGTGCTCAGTGACGTGATCGCGGTGGCCCGCGAGTACGACCGGACCACCCGGAACTTCGATGTGGACGGCCCGCACGTGGTCACCGGCCCGATCCACGTCGACAGCGCGGAGCCGGGCGACGTACTCAAGGTCGAGATGCTGTCGATGCTGCCCCGGGTGCCATACGGGGTGATCTCCAGCCGGCACGGCAAGGGCGCGCTGCCGCAACTGGCCGGTGGCGCCGCGCCCGCCGGCATCACGGTCGACGAGATCATGCCGCCGGTCGCCACCGACGGCAGGCCGACTGGCGACCCGATCCGGTACGGCAACATCTCGATCTTCACCCCGGTACGGCAGGGCCGGCGCGGGCTGACCGGCGTGCTTCCCCGCGGCCGGCGCGGCTCGGTGGCGTTTCCGCTGCGGCCGTTCATGGGGATCATGGGAGTTGCCTTCGCCGCCGGCGACGGCCTCACCGGCCCGGCGCTGAACTCGATTCCGCCCACGCTCGGCGGCGGCAACATCGACATAAACCTGCTCGGCGTGGGTGCCACCTTCTACCTGCCGGTCTTCGCCGAGGGCGCGCTGTTCCACGTCGGCGATCCGCACCTCGCGATGGGCGACGGTGAAGTCGCGCTTACCGCCTTGGAGGGCTCGCTACGGGGAACGTTCCGGCTCACCGTCTGCAAGGCCGGCTCTGATGGCGCACCCTCGGTAGCGTTCCGGTACCCGTTCGCCGAGACACCCGACGCGTGGGTGCCGATCGGCCTGTCCGACCCGGATGGTGCCCAGAACGGGCAGGTCAACGACCTCGACATCGCAATGCGGCGGGCGGTGGTCAACGCCCTCGACTTCCTACAGCACGACCTCGGCATGGACCGGGCGGTGGCGTACGCGTACCTGTCCGCGGCATCCGACTTCGAGGTCTCGCAAGTGGTCGACCGGACCGTCGGCGTACACGGCGTGATCCAGAAGCGGCACTTCCTACCCTCCTGAACCCGGTAGCTGTATAGCTCAGCGCTCGGTGCCCGTTTCCGTCGAGCGTTCCTGCCAGTACACGAGGGCGTGCTGTGTGGCGACGGTGTAGGGGTGGTCGGATCCGAGTACCCGCTGCTGATTGGGCAGCAGCTCCTCGAAGGCGGCTGCGGCTGCAGCTGCCTGGCCAGCTTGGC
The DNA here is from genome assembly GCF_011764425.1 of Phytohabitans houttuyneae. Classification (NCBI taxonomy): domain Bacteria; kingdom Bacillati; phylum Actinomycetota; class Actinomycetes; order Micromonosporales; family Micromonosporaceae; genus Phytohabitans; species Phytohabitans houttuyneae. The sequence goes on along the minus strand of NZ_BLPF01000001.1, from coordinate 1,619,504 downwards.
CGAGCCAGTAGGCGTAGTCGTGGCGGATGACGAGGGTGTCGAGGTGGTCGGGGCCCAGAACCCGCAGGCAATCGGCGAGCAGGTCAACGAGTGCCGTCGCCGCGTCTGCGGGGTTGCCGGCCCTTCCACGCCAATGGGAGAGCTGGTGGCGAGTAGACAGGGTGTCGGGGTGGTTTGGGCCGAGCAAACGCAACTGGTGCGCCAGCACCTCCTCTGCGGCAGCCGCGGCTGCTGTGAAGTCGCCGGCCGCACCGCGCCAAAATGCAAGCTGGCTACGGGTGGCGAGCGTGTCGGGGTGGTCAGGCCCGAAGACCCGTAGCCCAGTGCCGAGAAGGTCGGTGAGCGCTGCTACTGCGCCTGCGGGATCGCCCGCTTCTGCGATCCAGCGGGCGAGCTGTCTGCGGGTGTCGAGCGTGTCGGGGTGGTCGGGTCCGAGGATCCGCAACCGGTCGGCCAGCACTTGCTCAAGGGCTTCAATGGCGCCGGCTGGGTCGCCGTCCTGGCCGCGCCAGCGGGCGAGTTGACTACGCGTGTCCAGCGTGGCGGGGTGGTCGGGTCCGAGGATCCGCGACCGGTCAGTGAGCAGCTGCTGCACCGCTGTCACGGCGCCGGCCGGATCGCCGGCTAGCCCTTGCCAGCGGGCGAGGTTGCCGCGGGTGGCCAGGGTGTCGGGGTGGTCGGGTCCGAGGACCCGCAACCGGTCGGCGAGCAGCTGCTGGGCGGCCTGGGCGGCTCCGACCAGGTCGCCCGCCTCGCCCCGCCACCAGGCGAGGTTAGCGCGGGTGTGAAAGGTGTCTGGATGCTCCGGGCCGAGCACCCGCAACCGGTCGGCGAGCAGTTCGGCGAACGCGGTGGCCGCGCCGGCAGGATCGCCGGCCTCACCCCGGCAGTAGGCGATGGTGTTGCGCGTGGTCAGCGTATCGGGGTGGTCCGGGCCGAGAATCCGCAACCGGTCGGCGAGCAGCTGTTCAGCGGCTTGGGCGGCGCCGGTCGGGTCACCGGCTTCGCGCTGCCACCAGGCGAGGTGGCTGCGGGCGGCGAGGGTGTCCGGGTGGTCGGAGCTCAGTACCCGCAGGCAGTCTGTGACGAGCTGGGTGAAGTGGGCGACGGCGCCGCTCACCTGGCCGGTGTCGCCGAGGCTTTGCCCGGTACGGAACAGGACGGCATGCACGGTGGGAAGGAGCAGGGCGTCGCCGCTGTGCTGGTGCAGGGCGGCGGCGTTGGCCCGCAGCGCCTGGCTGTCGGTGGGGTCGCGCTCTGGGTCGGGCCAGATCTGCATGAGTGCGTCGGCAGCGGCGTGGGCGGCGGTGTGCCGCCGGTCGGGGGTGAACCGGTCGCGGGTGGCGCGTTGGACCAGGGAATGCACGCGGAGCCGGCCGGCGGCGGGGTCGACGGTAGCGAGGCTGAGCCGGTGCAGGTTGTGCACCGCATCGGCAGCCGTCTCCACGTCGACCGGCTCCGCCACCTCGACCGCCCGGCTAGCGCGGAGGTAGTCCAGGACGGCTGCAGTGGCGAACAGGCCGCTCGGGACGCCGTTCGGGTCGAGCAGGGCAACCAGATCCAGCACCAGGCGAGCCACCCCTGCCGGATGGAGCCGGTCGGCAGCGTCGACCGACAGCGACCAGGTCGCGTCGACCGTGGCCCGGTGCTGGTCGGGCAATGCGTCAGGCTCCGGAAACAGATGGGCAAGGCTGCGGCGCCGGTCGGTCAGCCGCCGGCGGTAGCCGGCACAGTCCAACGCCCGGTCGAGCATGTAAGCCGTGGCCTGGGCCAACGCCAGCGGAAGGTGGCCAAGGTCGGCGGTGAGATGCGCGAGCTGGTCCAGCGGCTCGTGGGGAAGCTTGTGCCGCAGATACCCCACCGCCTCACCCGGGGTGAACAACCCAACGTCGATCAAACGGCGGCCGGCGCCGGCCAGGGCGGCGTCGCGGCGGCGGGTGGTCACCACCACCGTCCCCGACCCGGTGGTTGGCGGCCACAGGCCGGTCAGATCGGCCGGCGCCTGCAGGTCATCCAGGACGATCAGCCACCGCCTGTCCGTGGCGGCCAGCCAGGCCAGGAACCGGACGGCGGCCCGCTCCGCGTCGCCATCCTCGACCGCCAGGACGTCGGCGGCGGCCTGGGCGTACCCGGCGACAACCGCCTCCCGCGACGTCGCTGTGATCCACACCAGCAGATCCACCGCCCGCCTGGTCCAGACGTGGTGGGCGTACGCCGCGGCCAGTTGGGTCTTGCCCACACCGCCAAACCCGGACAGCACCTGCGTCAACACCGCCGTCCCCCCGCAGGGTGGCCGGTCCAGCTCGGCAAGAGCCTGCCGGCCCTGGTACCCGTCGGCCAACGCCGGCACCACGCCGACCCTATGCGGCCACGACACCGGCACCCGGCCGGCGAAGTAGTTGTGCTGAACGGTACCGTCGCCGACCTGCACGCCTCGTGCCTGTCGGGCATCCACCGCCGGGCGACCACCTCCCGCCGAGGCGTCGATGCCAGTCACCTCGCCCGTGGCTGGGGCCGACCGATCAGGAGAAGGTGTTGTGCTGGGTGTTGTGGTCACCGACCTGCACACCCTTCGCATCACGAACGTCAACGCGGTATTTTCCCGCCGCAATACCGGCCGGGTCGGCCAGTGTCAGCACCCGCCGCGCCGCATCCAGGATCGCCGCGTCCTCGGCGGCGGCCGACCGCTCCAACTCAGCGGCCAGGTCCGCTTTCCAGGCCCCAGTCTCGTCCGGCGCGACATCCACCATCTCCTGGGGCCCCTCCCGGCTGGCCAGCCGACGCCGCAGCACGTCGCGCAGCCCGGTATAGGCGTCCAACACAGCGGCCTTGGCGGCGTCGCTGACCCCTACACCGGTTCCGGCGGCCAACGCGGCAAGGATCACCTCGACACCTGTCACGGCTCCCACCTCCCGCAGCACCCTCACTGTATCCGTCACGCTCGGCAACGGACGGTCGTAGGAGCTACACGGCACGCGAACCGGTGCATGATCTCGCCCGATGGATCTGGCGCTGGCGCTTGATCGACCTCAATGACTCTTCGTACACGCCGGTCGGCCTCGCTACCACCCGGCACGTGAACGGATCTGCCGATGTGAGGACGTCCAGATTGCGGAACCCCGCTTCGCTCGATAAGCGACAACCCTCTACCTTCAGGGTGATTCGGAACCACTTGCGATTCAAGAACCGAGTCTGCTTGGGACAGGGAAAAGAAGTCGGGTCGATCGCCTGCCTCATGTAATATGAAAATATGGAGCCCTCGTCGGAGACGCTGCTTGCCGGTACGCCTTACATGACCGCAGGCGACCCGGTCGCAGAGTCTCGTGTCGCAAGAATTCTGAACAGGGCCGCAGATATTCGCAGCCGCGCGCTGGCGGTCCATGAAAAGATAAAGCTAGAAGCCAGCGAGATCCTTGGTCCGTACCTAGTGGCATTGCGCAGCGACCTCGTAGCAGAAAGCAACAGAATCGAGGGTTACGATTGGTCGCCCAGTCAAGTGCAAGAGTTGGTAGTCGCGCATAAAGAGCTAATCAATTCCTCAGTTGGGTCATTTATGACCGCCCTGCGCAGTGACGAAAGAGTCTATCAGGCCCTAGGGCTCTACCGCGCTCATCAGCTAGCGGACGAATGGGCTGAGTCAAACGAGCGGCTCCGCGAGTTCGAAATTCGGGGCCTACATGGTCTAGTTTGCGCCGGCGAGGATTACGCAGGGAAATACAAGACAAAGAGCAATGCAATCGGCGGAAGCGCCCATCGCACGACTGAGCCCTGGGACGTTCCTAGGTCCATGGGCGAGCTTTCGTCATGGTGGTTTGAGTCCTCGATTGATCCAGCCCTTGAGGCAACCGTGGTTCATGCATGGCTCACGCACGTGCATCCGTTTGAGGACGGAAATGGGCGGATGGCGCGAATACTGGCAAATTTTGCCCTAATTCGCAACGGCTTCCCGCCGCTTCTCATCAGATCGGGCGCCGATCGAGGCCAATACTATGACGCACTCGCGAGAAGCGATGATGGAGACATTCTGCCGCTTTACGAACTATTTGTAAGCGTGCTGCGCCGAACGGTCAAGACTATGGCTGCGCCGGGTTACGTTCGCGCGGTGGTTCAGAATCGTCTCCTGACTTCACTGCGTGACCAATACACTCTATGGTGCAGATTGCCTGCCTCGTTTTCGTCCGCGCTCAGCGAAAGGCTTGCGCCGCATGGGTTCCGCGCAGAAGTTCAAGGCTATCCTGACCTTTCATCGTTCGCTCTCCTCAAAGACAGAGATGCGGATGGAAACTCCTGGTATTTGAAGATCGTGGACAGTGATGGTCGGGCGAGATGGCTTCTTTGGTACGGATTTAATAGCAATCAGCTGCTCGACCTCGCCGGTAGTTCGAGTCACTACCCGTCGGTCTTCTTCTCAAGAAGAAGTAGTGACCCATACTCCGAGCATCCCTACGAGCCGGTCCATTTTGATCCCTCGATCCCCGATGAGATGCTACTCAGGCCGCTGGAGCCCAAGCCGGTTCGGCTTAGGCGGGGATACAACCTCGACGATTACAGCATGGAGGATGCGGCGCAGTCGCTGGCAGATGCAGTTGCTTCAGCGGAGTCTTGGTGAAGTGGTAAACGCATTTAGGAACGGGGACTCGCATGCCGCGGTCCAGGTAGGGACGGTTACTCTCCGTGGCCGCCGAATATTGGCTCAACTAGGTTGTGCTGGGTTGAGTGGACGAAGCGCCGAAGCTGCACGGCTGACATAGACGGATTGGGCCCCACTGTTCATCGATGTGGTCATCTCTGAAGTCTGTTTTCGGCGAAGCGGGGTGACATCGGCTTTACAGATGTAGTGAGCGAGTCAGTGCGCGTCTCGTGACCAGCTATTCGCGGTGCGGTGAGTGGTCGGCGCGCACCGTTTCGACCCGGCGCATGTCGACAGGGTCAGCGTTCTCGCACAATGGCAGGGCAGCCACGGACGTGGTCGTGGGGAGGAAAGACCGCGTCCGGATCTGCCGCGATCCGCTCGTTACCTGGGGTGACGAGGCTGGGTTGGTCGCCGACTCGGAGCTGGTCGCGGTCGGCGTAGCAGCTCGCCGCGCGGTGCCCGGATTGTTGATCTCTGGGTTGGTACGGATCGAGGTGTGGCTCGGTCCCGGTGGGACCGGGCCGGGAGAACTTTGCGGGCACCGACTATGAGGTACACGTCCCGGTTGGGTCGGTGGGCGCGGTGGTATGTGGTGTGGCTCCGTTCGTGGTTGGGTGCCCAATCTTCAAAGAGCTCGGTGGATCTCGCTGTGGCCCTTGCCGAGGTGGTCGAGTGCGGCTTGGTGGAGGGAGTGGCTGGCGGAGTACAGGGCGGGCCCTGTGTGTGGGTGGCCTCGACCGGAGAAGCCGCTGAACTGGCCGCCGGCCTCGGTGACGATCAGCGAGGTGGTCGCGAAATCCCATACCTGCCCGCGGGTTTGCACGGCGAGGTCCAGTTCGCCGGCGGCTACGAGCAGGGCCGGATGTGCGGTCCACGGCAGCGGAGTGGTCAGCGCCGCGAGTTCGGCGAAGAGCCAGTTGTCCTGTGGCAGTGCGGCCGGATCGGGCACGACGGCGAAGCGGCTGGCCGTCACATCGGATGTTGCCTGGCCATGGGCCACGATGTGCCGTTCGTGGATGGGGCCTGCGCCGGTGAGGTCAGCGACGAACGCGCCCGCAGCTCGCTCGGCCCACCATATCCGTCGTTGGGCTGGGACCGCCGCTACGCCGGCGACGATTTGGCCGTCGACCTCCAACGCGAGCAGGACTGACCATCGGTCGTCGCCTTCGGCGAACATCGCGGTGCCGTCGATCGGGTCGATGATCCAGCGCCGGCCGCTGTCCCCACGTTGGCCCTCCTCCTCGCCAAGGACCGCGTCTCGGGGCCGGGCCGCCGCCAGCGTCTGCCGGATGGCGGCCTCCACGGCACGGTCAGCCTCGGTCACGATGCTGCCGTCCTGCTTCCGCTCGCGACGGATCCGAGTGACACGCGTGAAGTACCCCATCGCCAGCCCGGCAGCGTTCACCGTCGCGTCGACCGCTAAGTCAAGATCGCTAGACACCCATCCATCATTGCCGACATCCGGGTGGCGTCCCAGGGGGCCAGTCTTTGAGCGGCAAATCTTAAACCGGGCCGAACACGCGCTCATGCCGAGAATAGTGCACCCATCAGCCGAATTGTGCTCGGTGTGGTTGGCCCTGTGTGGGCTGATGTTACCGGGTCTAGGAGGTAGCTAGGTCGGCGAGATCCACCATCGCGAAATTACTCGCGATCGGTCGGCTGTAGTCGCCGTTCTTGTCTCGAACATCGCTAAGAATGACGTAGGCACAGACGTAATGTGCGGTTGGCGGGATCGGCATAGTATGTTCGGCAGCGGACTCACCGCCGGCTGTCGGACCGGTTTCGGTCCATGACAGCAGCCGTGCGCTACTGGGATCAGCCAGGTAGGGCTGCGGCCGTCTGCACTGCTGGCCGGTGACCTCCCAGAGCTCAGACGTGGGTCGACCATCAGCCCGCGGGTGTGGGTCTAGCTGTTCAGCGACCGCGAGTGGGCGAAAGATGGCCACGATTCGGGTGAGCATTCGTTCGTTGGACCGCAGGCCGGAGCCACGCGACTTGCCCGTTAAGGTCAGGCCGTCATCGGCTCGGGAGATGGTGAGCGTGATGGAAGGCATTTCTCGTTCTCGGTGACTATCTGCAGCGACGTGAGCCGCTAGGCCGAGGGTGATGCCTAGCATTGCGACCGGAACGACGAGCCAGCGGTTGTCGATCCATCGGATAGCAGTGATGATCGCCGCCATGACAATTACAACGATAGCGGCCGTCAGTACGAGTTGGCTTTGGGTGGGATGGTTACGTACCATCCTTGCGAGAAGATTGCCTGAAACTCCGAGCGCCGCAAACACACCAACCACCAGGGTAGCGGCAAGGCCGAGGATCGTGGCCAAGGTAGTAAAATCCGTCTGATCGGCCGGCGCGCCAGTTTTGGTCGGACGATTCGGTAACCGATTTCCGCCGAGAGTGAGCGGAGAGCGTGACCGTATGCGATTTGCATTTGACATGTACTGTTCAACGAACGAGTTCGTTGACGGCTGCGGCGGTCGCCGAAGAGTGTCGCCCACGGCGGTCGCGTGACAAGCAACGTACGCCGATAGGTGCGACACCGCGCTTATCTCGGTGCACAGGTGACTGACAGAGCCTTTCTTCCTGTCGTCTGCCGTCATTCAGCTCGCGCTTCGTGGCGCAGTTCCATACCACGATCTGCGCGGGTTCTATCGCCGAGGGACGCGAATTGGCGCTGGGGTGTTCGGCTATTTGACGGTCCAGCTGGTGGCGAGGGAAGGGACGGCTTCCTTGACGAATAGGCGAGGGCTGGAGGTCGGGCCGATGCACTGGTAGATGTCGCCGAACGTGCCGGTGACGCGGCCCTCGGGGGTGGTCGAGGCCGGTGACCAGGCGGCCAGTGCTGGCGAGACCGCCGTTGGCGGCGGCGGAGATGACGATGGAGTGCTCTGGCAGGGGCGTGGACCGCCTCGTCGAGGTCTGGTTCGATTCGGTTGAGCCCGCATACGGGTACCCGTTGGAATGCTTGGCCGGTGAAGCGCACTGCCCGGGTAGCGGCAGCGATGGTGTTGCCGGTGACCGAGACTTGTCCGAATGGGTTCTGAGCGGCGAGATGACGCCGGTTTCCCAGCGGCCGGCGTCCTTGGCGGTGATGGTGTTGTCGCGGACGGCGATGTTCTCGACGGCGGCGCTGGTCGAGCGGACCAGTACCGCTGGCCGTCACTGGCCGGCGCACAAGTCCTGGATCGATTCACTCAATTGCCGATGAGAGGTGCCCTCGACGCCGCCAAATCGAAGGACTCAGCTTTGCAATGTCTGTTACTGCGCTCGCTGTGCAGACTGGCGGGGTGGCCCGATGCTACCTACTCAAAATATGCATTACACCAGCAGGGGGACTCGCCGTTATCGCCGTCTGAGACGACGAGTTTGATGAGGTTTGCCCCGGTCACGTCGACGTCGAAATTGATAGCGGCAGGATACTTCACCCGAATAGGCTTAGAAGGTGGCTTGTAGTTAGCTTCGATCCAGAAATACACGATGCCATCAATCACATCGTTCTGGGGCGTTTTATCCGCTAGGCCAAACGTCCCAATGAATCGTCGGTATGCCGGCTCAATTCTTACCTCTTCAACATTGGTGCAGCCGTTACAATTAGTGAACCGGTACCAGTAACCCGAGGGTAGTCGATTCCGTCAATTGAGACACTGCTATGCTCTGGGAAATTTGAATGTTCCCTGAAATCTTCCCATGGAATGTCTGCAAGATATAATGGTTTTGGTGGTGTATCTGTCACGCTGGTGGCCGTCGGGCTTGGGGATTCTGGTGATTTCGGCGAACCGGGGTCCGACGCCGCGCTTGAGGACGGTGGGGCGGTTGATGGCTCCACCGGCGGATCGCCGGAGCATGTGACAAAAGTGCTGACGATGGTGGCAACGGCTGCCACAGCGGCCAGAACGGCAGTTACAGCGCCCGCCATGCGTTTAACCTTGCGCCCCCAAGCGCGGTTGTGAGTTGGCCTCGGTGGAGGGTCGCTGGATTTCAAGGTGTCTCCGCTGTGGGCGATTGGATTCAGATGGAAAGGCGCACGCGGCCTTTGCCGTCAGCCGACAAGGAGTCAACGACTATCGTGGCCAAGAAGAAACGATCATCCCTACACCAGTGCCCCTGTGGCGCCGTTGCGGTCAGGGCGTTGTATTTACTGGTGCTGCTGGTCGCGGCGGTGATGAGGTCGTTGGGGAGCGTGTTGGGGCGGCGCGACGATGGTTGATGTCGCCGACACTGGTCCGGTGGAGGCCCATCGCGGTGTATGCAGGTGACCATTACCTCGGGTCTGAACCGAAGAGTAGGCCAAGCATCACACTCAGTGAGTCCCGCAGTCCGCAATACGAGGCCCGATGGCCGCGGCATAGGCCGCGGGTCATTCCGCCCGGTGGTGAACTGCGGCGCGCTCTCGCTCTATCCGGCCACTGCGCTCCCGTCCCCCTGCCCGCCCGGCATCGGGTCGTCCGCGCTACACGTGAACACGCTGCAGTCGGTCTCTCGCGGCCCCAAGACATGGTTGATCGTCGCCTTCGCCACCAACTCGGTCGGGCCGGCCGTCACGATCCCTCTCGCAGCTGTGGCCTTGGAGCAAGGCGGCGTGGCCAGCTGGCGGTGCGGTGCACAGGGCCACTTCCTAACCCGCCCGGCTGGTGACCCGGCCGACGTGTGCGGGTCGACCCGGCAACTTTTCCTTGGGCAGCGGCGAAGCGGGCACAGCCAGCGCGCCGAAATCCGCCCGGGGCCGCGCGCCACTCGCGGCGCACGCTCATGCGGCCGAGCGTGCGCGTGTCGGCGTGGGCAGCGGCCTGGAGTCGTCGGCGCCTTTGCCGGTGCTCCCGGGGAGCGTTTGAACTCTGCATGATCGATGATGGGGTCATGTCGTTGCCGGGGCTGGAACCTAATGAGTATCCGCCGATCGATCCCGGCGAGCCCGTGCCGGATGATGCCGGCGAGTTGTTGCCGGATACGCCGGATGAGCTGCCGGCCGTGCCGGTCGAGCCGCTGCCGGATGACGGTGAGGAGGGTGGGGTACGGGAACCTGCGTAGCGCGGGCGAGGCGTACGGATCTGCCGCAGACAATGCGCGCGGAGGCGCGAAGGCGACTCACGCTGGGTGATGGACGCTGCTTAGTGGTGGAAGCATTGCCTGCGCCGCGTTGTGCGGCTGCGCGCCGTGGTCGCGTTGGGTCGGCCGCAGGTTAGCGTGTGGTCCGCTGCCGCACTGGCGCGACCATCGCATCCGGCGCCTGGTTCTGACCGAGTTCGTTGGCCCCACCGGGACGTTGATGTTTGGCCCCGGTTTTGTTGATGGCTATCTATTGGTGTGACGGTCTTTGTTGGCCCGGTCCTGGTCTGCTGGTAACTCGTGACGGTCATGTTTGGCCCCACCCGGGTGACATGGGCGCTGTTTCGTGACAGTTGATCCTGGCCCCACCGTCAGGCTGAGTGTCTGCGATTTCGTGTCGGTTGGTGGTTGGGGGCCTGGTGAGATCCCGGGTGGAGCTGTTCGAGGCGATCGGCGTGACGCACGTCGGGAGGATCTGTCGATCCGTGCGCTGGCTGAGCGGCATGGGGTGCATCGGCGTACCGTGCGGGAGGCTTTGCGGTCGGCGGTTCCGGCGCCGCGGAAGCCTCGGGTGGCTCAGGCGCCGAAGCTTGATCCGGTCCGGTCGGTGATTGACGGAATGCTCCGGGTCGATCTTGATGCGCCGCGCAAGCAGCGGCATAACTCGACAAACGCGGCGCCGAACTGCTCTTCCAGGTTCTCACCGAACGCGAGGAAAAGGCCTCCGTCGCGATCGCGTCCAACGAGGCGTTCTCCGGCTGGACCAAAACCTTCACCGACCCAAGGCTCTGCGCCGCGATCGTTGACCGGTTGACCTTCGGCGGCAACATCATCCAGACCGGCACCGAGTCCTACCGCCTCGCCCGCACCAGAACCACCATCGTCGAACAGACCCAGCCTCGCCACTGACAACAGCACCACCCCTGGCCGCGGACCGCAGCATGAGTGACACACCCGGCGACCTCACCATCCCCGGCCCAGCCGAACGCGCGAGGCGCAACGCCGCCCTCGCCGCCAACGGCACCGAGACCGGCTTCTGGGACGACCACGGCCGACCCGCCCCTGGCCCGAAGACATCGATCACTGGCACCCCGAAACCAGCGAACCCGCCACCCAGAAACCCCGAAAACAACCCTCCTAACCCCCACCCGGGGCCAAAATCAACCGCCCCACATATCAGCCTTCATCACAACACCCGGAACGCGCGCACCGTCACCTCGCACCAACCGTCCACGACCACCGGGGCCACCCACCACTGCCCCGACGGGGCCACCAATGACCGTCACAACCACGGCGCCTGAACTGGGAAAATGCGGTCTTGTTCAAACGGGGAAGGGACGGCATGGCGGCGCTGCTTGAGCACACCGAGCTCTACGTTGATGTCGACTACCGGCTGTTCGCGATGATCGACGACAGCAACGATCGGCGGGATGTGCCGCTCACACCCCGTGGACTCGGCCGCTGGGTCAATGCCACCCCGGGGCCCAGCCTGTCGCTGGTCGAAGGTTGGTACCAGCCACCCCAATTGCTGCCGAGGGATCCGCGGCTGGGCGGGCTCGGCGGCCAGCTCCCCAGCGCGGCGGGCGACGTTCTACCGGAGTTCCTCGGCAGCCGCTCGGCGGGCCTGCTGCAGCGCGCGTGACCGGCTGGGGTTTGGCTCGGCTAGCTGGGGTTGTGGGCGTAGCACGTCGGCGTGCAGTAGGTAGTCGTCGTCCCTAAGCAGGTTCATGCCGGAGGCGCAGGGTGCTGCCTTTGCTCCTGCAGAATTGGGCGGGAGACACTCGGGCCGGTTGGGCGGTTGTGTACGGTGCCGCTTGTGAAGGCGCGGTTGCGGGCGGCTTCGAGCACGACCTGGAGATCGGCGTCGAAGGCCTGGTAGGTAAGGATGCTCGACCGGAACATCACGTCGTCGCCGTGGATGCTGCGGCGGAAGAAGATCGCCCGGAGCGAGTCGGTGAGCTGCCGTCGGTGAAACTGTGCCTGCTGGTCGTCGTGGCTGAGCGGCACCATGACCGCCGTGACCGGATCCTCCGCGTTCTGGTCGAGCTGGTTGCACTCGGCCAGCGCCTGCCGGTACTCGCCGAGCATCGTCGACCACACGTCGACCAGCAGCACCACGATCTGGTTGGTGCGCCGCGCCTCGCCGATCCGCTGCACCAGCCCGTCGGTGCCGGCGACCTCAGAGCGGAAGCCGCGTCGCTCGGCTACTGTGCGGGCGTAATCGACGATCGGGCCGGGCAACGTCGGCCGATATGGCGCCCACTCCACTGACGTGGCGCCGTAGTATTGGCTGTCGCGGTCGAGCCCGCCGAGGCCGTTGGCGGTGAGCTCTCCCCGCGCCGGCGCGGCCACGACGAACTGCACATTGCGGGCCAGGCCCGGCTCGCTCGGTACGGCAGCCTGGCTGGTCGTGCGGGTGTGGAACGCGCTCGGCACCTCCTTGAAGTCGATGCCTGCGTTGGCGTTCGGCACGTCGTGCGAGTGGGCGGTCTGCACGATCTGCCGGGCCAGTTCCACGATCAGGTCGTAGTAGCTGTCCTGGTTGCGCTGTAGCCGCATTAGCTGGCGCAAGCCGGTGCGCGTGTACGCCTCGGTGAGGATGTCGTTGTGGTACTGCAGGGCGGCCACCGCGTCGGGCAGCTGTGGCGGGGGCAGCCATATCAGAGGTAACAGCGCGGACGGGTTGACGCCCGCGTCGCGCTCGTATTGCCGGACCCGGTCGGCGAAGATGGCCCACTCTCGACCGCAGGGTTCACTCAGCAGATAACGTGGCGACACCAGCGCGATGAACGACCGGCACCTGGACAGCGCCTCTACCAGCCGCGGCGACCAGGTCGCGCCGACCTCGAGGCTGTGTACGTCGAAGAAGCCGACCTCCTCCCCAGACGCCAGACCGGCGTGCGCGCGCACCTCGGCCGACAGGTCGTGGAAAAACCTCTGGACGGAGACGTCGTCGTCACCCCGGGCATAGCTGAGGAAGAAGTACAGCAAACCGACCTCGTTCTTCGCCTGGGCCCGGCCGTCCGCCGGTCGTGCCCGCTGTCCCGCCGAGTATATTGCCCGGCTAGCCGCTGCTCCGGCCTGCGCTTTCGGTTTCGCCGGGCCGGTGGTCGGGCAACCCGGCGGCCAGGCGGACGGTGCGGATCATCCGCTCGACGTCCCTGCCGGCAGGGGCGGATGGGTGGTCGTTGTACGCACCAGGCCGGGTTCGTAGCAGCCCGGTTAGGCTCTGGTTATCCAGAAATGGTGTGAGCGTCGCGTCCGTGTTCCGCACCAACTCGACCGGGTCGGCGCTGCCGGGAGGCGGCAATGCCGGTGACTGCTCCAGCCTCTGCCAGGCGCCGGGGTCGACCAGTAAGTGCCGGAAGAAAGCCCGATGCTCGCTGCGTATGATCAACAGTTCTGCGAGCTGTAGGCGTTGGTCAGTGGAGAGTTCATTGCCGCCCTCCCGCGCGGCGATGGTGGTCGCCAGGTTGAGCACGTTGAGGTACCGCTTCACCCGACGCGGGTTGGTGCCGAAGCCCAGGCGTACCAGCTCCCAGAATGCTTCGCTGTCGGCGAGCGGTCCGGCGCTCGGACCGACCGCGTAGCGCAACGTCTCGAAGCCGACGTCGGGCAAGAAGAAAGGCAGCTGGACGATCTTCTCCAGGTACGCCGCACCACTGCCGGGCGCTAGCTCGCCAAACCGTGTTCCGGCCGCGGCGGCGAGCAGGTCGAAGTCCATGGCCAGGACGAAGACGCAGCGCGCGTCGCCGATGAACAGCTTTAGCGCCTCCATGACGTTGAGGGCGGCCGCCGGGGTGCAGCGGTCGAGGTCGTCAACGAAGACCACGAGCCGTCCCTGCTCTCCAACGAATTGCTCCACTGTCTCGGCGAAGTCGACCTCGAATCGGTTCAGCTGACGGTAGTAGTCGGACTCCCGCTCGCCGAGTTCGGTCCAGAGCTGGTCCATGGCAGCGGCACTCACCAGGCCGCCGGTAAGCCCGCCGACCAGAGAACCGGCGACACCCCGAACGCCCAGCCAGGTCGCCGCCCGGGCCAGCCGTCCCGCCTTGATACGCAGCGTCTCGTCCTCGGTAGTGCGGATCTCGGCCAGGAGGGACTGGATCAGCGCCGCCCACACCTCCACTTTCTGGTCGTATTTCCAAGGGTTGAACCAGAGCGTCCGGGTGGTCGGCGCGAACGAGAGCAGGTCTTCCCACATCTTGAGGAAGCTCGACTTGCCGGAGCCCCAGGGCCCAAACACGCCGACGGTCATCGGCAGCGATATGGCGGCCGCCACCGCCGCGTGGAGCTCCTCGATGTACGGCCGGAACCCGAACGCGTCGTCGTCGATCCTGGACACCGGGTTGTCCGTCAACGGGGTTGGCACGTCCGGCCCTCCCTGGTCAAGAGTAGTCAGAGACCGGCCTGACGGCAGGGCCGTGGCTCAGCGTATCGGGCATCTGGTAGGAGTGGACACGGCTAGTTAGCCGACTGGAGGCTAGGTGCTCTTCTTCCTCAGCTACGCACGAACCGCGACGCCTGATGGTGATGTCCTGCGGTTCTTCGCCGATCTCAGTGCGGAGGTGCGCCTATTTACCGGAGAGGCTGAGGACGCCGAGGTCGGGTTCGTCGACATCGGACGCGGGGCGAGCTGGTCAGAGCCGGCGGTGGAGGCGCTCTCCACGTGCGCGGTCTTCGTTGCGTTGTGCTCACCTGAGTATTTCCGCCAGCCGGTGTGCGGGAAGGAGTGGGGGGTCTTCGCCGCACGGCTGGGCGCCTACCAGCGGGCATATCACCAGCCCGCGCCGGCTCTACTGCCGGTGCTGTGGGCGCCAACCTCGTTCCCACCGGTCGGCCTTGGCCCCTACACCGATCTGCAGTTCGGGCCGGCGTACCCAAAGATCGGGCTGCGCGCCGTCGCGCGTTCGCAGGCCGACCGTGACGACTACCTCGAGACAGTTACCGCGCTGGCGCAGCGCATCGTGTCGACGGCCAGCTCGTACCCGATGCCGGAGTCGATCCCACGCCCCCAATTCGACGAGGCATTCGAGGTCTTCGCGGTCTGGTCGCCCCCGGCTGCGACCGATGATGCCGCTGCGCGAGCGTCGGAGGCCAGGGCGATCGTGCTGGAGGCGTTTGCCGCCGCCAGCCGGCCGATCCAGCCGACGGAGGTGGCCGAGCTGTTGGTGCCTGGCCCGGTCTGGGTTTGCACCGCTTCACAGCCGGATCCCGGCGAGCTGACCCGTTTCCAGGACGAGCTTTCGGTGGGCCGCACTGGTTACTTCGTCCACGCCGAGGATCTGGATCGTCCATTGGAGGAGTTTCTCGACCGGCTCCGGATGAGCGGACGAGCGGTCGTCAGCGTACCGCTCCGTGAGCTGCACGCCGCGCTGGAGGACGGGCGGGCCGGGTTCTTCCTCAGCGAGCTCGACCGCGGTTCCGGCAGCCGGGTCAACCTCTTCGACCACAAGACAGCTCTCACGGAAGGGCGGTTTCTGTTCGGCCGCGACGCCATCCTCAACACCGTCGGCACCGTCGTTGACCGCGGCGAGCACGTCTTGATCACGGGACTGCGCAAGGTAGGTAAGACCAGCGTGCTCAACGTGCTCCGGCAGCACCTCGTCGGCCTCCCGGTGTGCAAGGTGGACCTGCAGCAGTTCAACCGCCGTAGCCCTGACGAGTACTGGCCGGGCGTGCTGTTCCGGCTGATGGTTCAGGCGTTCGACAGGTGGGGTGGGGCAGGCGGGCAGCGGTGGCCGTTCGTGACCATCGCGCCAGCCACCGGGAGTGACCTGAAGCGGGAGCTTGACCTGCGGTTTGCTCACCCGGATTCACCGGCCCGCCTAGTCGTGATGCTGGACGAGGTGGAGATCGTTTTTCCGCGGCGGGACGAGCCGGTCGCGGCGGGGCGGTGGGTCGATGCTATGGGTGCCCTGCGCGCTCTGTCGCAGGATGACCGTCGCGTGGTCGTGGTCGGCGCTGGTCTCCGGCCCGACGCCGTTTACGCTAACGAACTCGGCGATGCGCGCCTGAACCCCTTCTTCGGGCTCTTCCAGGAGCTGCCCCTGCCCCTGCTGGACCGGCCTGCGCTGGCTGACATGGTGTACACACTGGCGGGCGAGATGGGCGTCGACACAACGGCTCCGAGCTTTGTCGAAGGACTCTTCGAGATGACGGGCGGTCACCCCTTCCTGGCCCGCACGATCGCCGCCGAGGCGTACCGGACCCGCTACCATCCATCCCGCCTCGGCGCCGCCGACCTGCACCAGGCAGCGGAACGGCTGGAGCAGGACTACACGATCGGTCGGTTCCTGGAGGGAAACATCTGGCAGCTCATGACGTTCCCGGAGCGCCAGTTGATGCGGGGCGCACCGGTGCACTCTGGTGAGCGTGGGGCGGCCGAGGCACGATTGCGTGCCCAAGGACTGCTCGACGGCGGACGCCCCCGGATCGGGCTGCTCGAGCGCTGGATCCGCAACACCCAACCCCTGGACCGGTGACGATGCCGAACCCGCTGCGCGCTACCGACCTCTTCGTCGGCCGGCAACAGCTTCTCGCCGAGGTCGCGGAACTGCTCGACCAGGGACAGTCCACATTGCTTTTGGGCGGACGGCGGATGGGAAAAACCACGCTGGCACGGGAACTCACCTCCACACTGGTCGGACGCACAATCGTGCGGACCGACGCGGCCGGCTGGGGCCTAAAAACCGAGGCCTCAGCGCTGGGGGCACTGCTAAGTGTCGTGAGAGGGCAACGGGAGACTGAGCACTCACAGGCGACCTGGGACGACATCGTCGAGGTGCTCGAGCAGCACCGCCCCCTGGCACTGGTGATCGACGAGGCTGACCGTATCCTCCAGCCAGCGTGGGGGCCGGGCTTTTTCACCTTCCTGCGCTGGCTCGACGACACGCACCTTCGCAGCGAGCTGGCCATCCTTCTCATCGGCGGGCCGGCGTTGGTGCTCTTCCAAGATCAGGAGCAGGGCGGCTCGCCACCGCTCAACACAGCCGAGCAACGCTACCTTGAGTCGCTCGACCGCGACGCGGTGGCTGAGCTCGTCCACTTGGCCGGCGGCACCGTTCCCACCGAAGAGGTAATGACGCTCGCGGGCGGCCACGCATGGCTGACCACCCGCCTACTGGCCGAGGTCTGGCAAGGCCGATCGCTGGACGAAGCAGCCGAGCCGATCCACGAGCGGGCGGCCTCGACCTTCCATTCCTGGCAGCACCAGCTCGGCCCGCGGGCGCTCGAGTTCCTGCGCACCTTTCCGCCGCAGGGACTGCGGCCGACCGACCCTAACTGGGCGTCAAGCCGGGAGTCGGCGCGGTTCGCCCGATGCGTCGGTGTGCTGCGCCAGGAGCACGGCCGACTCTGCCGTGGGCCGCGGATATTCTTCGACTGGCTCGACCACCAGGACCCGGACGCGATCCGGTGGGACATAGCAATCGCGTTCGCCCCGCAGGACGAGGAAAAGGCCCGTACCATCCGGGCTCACCTGCCTGACGACGCACGGACCTACTTCGCACCAGAGTCCACCGTAGACGCCCGGCGCAGCGACGATCAGCGGCTGCTGCCGAATCTCCATGGTGTCGCGAGCCGCTTGGTCCTCGTCATCTCAACCGCTCACTACGTCGCCAACCACTGGCGGCACGACGAGTACCTGTACCTCGTCAGCCGGGGCCTACGCGCTCACTTCGTTGACCTAGGCCGGCTCCCCACATCCGCGAATGGTCTGGCGCACTATGGCACCACGCCAAGCGAACTTCAGCGACTGGCACACACGCTGCGGCAGGAACTCGGCTACGCCTGAAGACCGCTGCGGCGAAGAGCGACGACGCGGTATCCAACCAAGACGAGCGAGACTGGAACGAACGGCTCTGGCATTGAAACGACCGCATCGTGGGCGGGGCGCCCTGGGGCCGCCGGCTATCGCCGTCCGATTCCAGGCAACAGCCAGCCGGATGTCTGCTGTTGTCGTCGGGTACCTGCCCCGGTAGTCGGATGAGAACTACCGTAGTCCAATGGGGCATGCTGTCGTCCCGTGAACGCGTTGCGGGTGCTGCGGCGGGTTGGCGTTCAGGATCTGGCCGCTCGCGTACACCTCCCGCCTGGTGACCGCTGTCCGAGCCGTGGGCTCCGAAGCGCGGCGCCGGCTGCTGCGGCCGTGCACTCGTCGGCCGTCCCCGGACGATGGGCTCGCCTCCGAGAGGCAGTGACAGCGGTCGCGGCTCTTGCCGCGCTCCTGTTCAAGGCGCTCCTGGAGCACCGATATCCCCCTTCCCGCCCCTGCACCCAGCGGTGAGTTCAGCCGCGACTGCGGACTGCCTGATGATCGACCGGCTCTCTGCGCACGCTTGGCTGCGCCGAGAACCTTCGGATGGGCGGTAGGTTTAACAGCCAGCGACGTGGCCGGCCATCGCAAACACGGCCACGTCGCCTCACCGCAATACTCTTCTGCCGAAAGTAGTGTGCTCGCATCCGACCGGGTCAACGGTCGACAATCCGTGGTGCCGACTGGCGTTGAGGTTGAGGCAGTCGCGCCCGGGGAGCATTCTGCTTCGCTTCTGATCCAGGTGAGCTGCCTGAAGGGTGCCGGGAGCTCGGTGGTTCGGTGAGGCGTCAGGGGGATGGCAACGTCACGCGTCGATGCGCATCCAGATGTCGCCGGCGCGAAGCCATAGGATGCCGTCGCGGCCTTGACCGCATCGTTTTACCACGGGACCTGGTGTTTCAAGGATCTTGTGTTGCGTCGTCGTCAATGAGCCGTCGATCAACTCGGCGCGGGTCACCGCGATGGAGTTCTTGTTGTGGGCTCGCTGGGTCAAAATGGCGTGATGGCCACGTACGGCCAAACCGTCGGGGGCCTCGACCGGACAGGGCCAGGTGGTCACCTCGCCGGTCGCGGGGGTGATCCGGGTCAGGAAGGTGCCCCTGGCCCCGGGTCGCGAGTACCAGGCTAACCACACTTGGTCACCTTCTGTGGCGGCGCTGAAGCCTGCCAACGGCCACTGTGGAAGGCGTCCGTTCGGCGCCCACAGGGGTCTGACCTTGACTGTCCCAACCGGCGAGGCCTGCCGCGGATTGCGCGTGGCTGCCGTAGATGCCTTCGTCACCGTAGGCCGTCCAGACCGATCCGTCTTTGCCCGACACCAGAACATCGACGTCATCACCGATGCAGAAGGAGTCTTCGACCGCACCCTCGGTGGAATACAGGAGTGCGTTCGGCTTCCAAGATCCTTTCTCGTCCGTTTGGGCTCGGCCACTTACGATGAGGAGCCGGCCGTCTGGTAGGAGGGCGATATGGCTGGGCCGTATTGGGATCGATGTAATGGTGCGGTGGTCTATTGTCCCGTCGGTTTGCCGGATCGTCAGCACGCCGTTGAAGGGCACCTCGGGCATCCAGCCCAGCCATCCAGCGGGCGACGAAGCATGGCTCAGTTGCCGTTGATTGACGAACAGTACTGCGAGCTGCTGTGACGGGCTCACGGTCCACCACAGCGGGCGTCCCCGTAGCTGAATGTCAGCTGCGGCTAGCTGCCAGACCTGTTGCACCGCGACCGTCACTCAGTCCTCCCACATGACGTTTCGTATGTCCACGCAAGCGTACGGACCAAGGGGAGAGCTGATGCCACGGCCTCAGCGTCAGCCCGTGACTACCGGTTGCACGGTCACGGCGTCGTGACGGACGAGGCGTTCTGATGGTGCGACCAAACCTGCCGTGGAGACCGATCGGCCGCGCTCAGGCTCACGACGCGGGTGCGGCTTGCCGCAGCGCCATGGCACGATCAAAGCGTGACGGCGTAGCACGTGAGCTCGCTGATCTCCGCGCATGGCTGCGGTGGCGCTCGCATGGTGGAGCGCACGCCGGGCCCGCTGGCCTCACCCTTCTCGACGTGCCATCCGATCGCGAGTTGATGATGAAGTCAGACGACTTCGAACGCTCGCAGATCAGTCGGACGCCGCCCAGCAGCCTGCCGAGTGACATCCGCTCATGCCGCGTCCCGGCGTGGTGATGGCCTGGGCAGCAGTCGGCGATGTTGGCGGCCGATTGTGGTGATGTGGGCCGCTGGGGGCTTTGGCGCTCATGTGGGGCGTCCGCGGCGAACGAGGTGGCGGTGGGTTGCCGCGCGGCCGTGTGTGGTGCGTGCCGGTGCTGCCGCGGTGGCTCGGACGTCGTCTGGTGGGGTGTGCGGCTGGTGGGTGTGGGGCGTTGTCTGGGTGGCGCACAATCGTCGCCGTGGTGTGGTGGCGACGCTCGTGTCCGGTGCGGCCGGTTGAGCAGGGCTGGATCGAGCGGTCGATGGACTGGTTCGTTGCGGAGTTTGGCCAGCAGCGGCTGCATGGCGAGGTCGTGCTGCCGACAGACGACTACTTTCCTGGCGCCTATGAGGGCAGCCGTGACGATGTGCGGGTAGTGCTGGAACGGCTCTGTAGGCACATGGACGTGGATCCGGCTCGGGTGGAGCTGGAGTTCGAGGTCGTCGAGGAGGATCCGGGTCTGTCCGGGCGGGTGCCGATCCATACACAGTGGAGCGGTGCGGCTGGGCATCACCGGGTCCGGGGCGGCCGGTCGGTGATCGGGATCCGGGACGATCAGGCGCGCCAGCCGATGGCGCTGGTGGCGACCGTCGCCCATGAGTTGGGGCATGTGCTGTTGCTGGCCGATGGCCGTGTCTCACCCCAGCGTGAGGACCACGAGCCGCTGACGGACCTTCTTCGGCCTGGGCATCTTCGCCGCGAACGCCGCATTCGAGTACGGGCGGGAAAGCTGGGGCGAGTACTCCTACACCAGCAGCAGCCGCCTGGGCTATCTGACCGAGCCGATGTACGGGTACGCGCTGGCCCGATATGCCTGGCTGCGCGGCGAGACCGACCCCGCCTGGAGCAGATACCTGGACACCAACCCACGGGCGTACCTCAAGCGCGGCCTGCGGTACCTCAGACAGTGAAATTGGTCGGTCGGAGGCTAAGACCGTTCCAGGACCACCGATACGGTCATGAGAGACCTGTCAGCTCGGATCGTCAGTCACTATCATGCCGAGATGAGTGCAATCGGTGATCCGAGTTGGGAGCTTCGGAACCGCTTATCATGGTTGTGGGAAGGCTGACAGTGAGAGGACTGCCCAGAATGACGCTTGTTGTTGCATGGTTGCGCAAGAACGATTCTCTCTACGAGCTCGTAGTCGCCTCCGACTCGCGCATCAGCGGTGGGGAGTCGTGGGACGCTTGCCCGAAGGTTATGGCACTCCCACGACCCGGCACTGTTATGGCCATGTCGGGCGACGCAGCCGAAGCATATACTTTCCTTCTCCAGGCGATCAATACTTGCAATCTCTTAGACGGCAACCTGACTGGCCGGACGGGACTGCGCTACTTCGCCAAGAAACTTCGCGATGCCTACGCTGATCTACGGAATCACGTTTCCGATCTGCCGTTCGGACAGAAAAAGGCGGACACGCCGAAATTGGATGTCGCGGTTTTCGGATGGTCGTGGCGCGATCTTAGATTCGAGGGATACTCCTTTTCGTACGACCCGGAGGGCGTTCTCCGGATGCACAACATCCCCAGCCTTCGGCGCGAAGCTGCCTATCCGCTGCATCTTATGGGTGACGCCGCGTCTGACGCTCGCCGTCGCATACATCAGTTGATGAAGGTTCGGGAACTCCCTCGACCGATGAGAGGCGACCCTGAATCGTCCCAAGTGGCACATGACGCATTCTTGCAATGGGAACCGCTAGAAGTCATTGTGGAGATGGCACAGGACGAAGAAGCTCGAACAGTTGGCGGTACACCGCAAGTTATTCGGATCTACCAATATGGCCAAGCGGAGGCATTCGTCTGGCGAACCGACGACGCCGACTACTTTGGGGGTAGACCCGTCCAGTCGCCAGAGCGCTTTGATCGTCGAATAATGCGCCTTCAGCAGGGAGAGGTGGTTACAAAATTTTCGGATAGATCCATCTACTTTGGCGCCGAGGCGAGTTAGCGCGCCAGTAGGCAAAGCGTTCCATAGGCGTTGATAATCGCTTCTTGGGGCGCCCGGGGGTTCATGCCCCAACCTCGACGCTGCTCGGCTGGGCAGGGCGCCCGTAAGTGCTAACTGGGGCGTCAAGCTGATGCCAATAGTGCTATCTGTATCAAGCAGGCGTTAAGCAGACTAGGCATGAAGCCGTGCGGCGGCGGGAGGCCGTTAGGCGTCTATCGGGGTCGACGCCGTCGGTTCACGCTACGCTGGTAGACACCAATCAACCGATCTGTTGCAGGCGCAGGCCGATGGCGGTGAACTGCGGGGCTGTACTGCCCAACGACGTGCCAGCTGTCCTGCCGGCGGCGCTCAATCCGAAGCGGTACCGGGGCCGGTATCGACGGCCGACTCCGAGTCGTCCGACCTCTTGCCGTTCTCGCCATTGGATTGTCCGGCGAGCCCTTGCTGCCGCAGTGCGTCGAGTCGCGCACGGTGGTTGGCTAACTCTTGCCGCCGCCGTTCGTCTATTGCATCGCCGTCCCGGACGACGACCTTGAGCCCGCTGCCGGTTCTCTCGCCCCACTGCTTGACTGACTTTTCGATCTCGCGGAGTGCCTTCGCGGCGTGATGGATCGTGTAGATCTCAGTCCACATCCGGCCCGTATACATCGACAGATCGAGAACGGACTCGACGGGGTCGACCTTCCGGCCGCGCATGTCATTGAAGTTCAGTGCTAGCTCGTAACGGGCCGGAAGATCTGTTTCCTTACGCGAGAGCCCTGAGTCGAAGAACGTCCTCCATTCCTGTCCCGGTGCGAGCAGCGGCAGCCGATCGAACATCCATACGTCTTCCGTCTCTTTACCGGTTCCGATGCTGTGCTTGAGCTTCGGATTTGACGTGGGCATGACGTCCCGCGCGCCAGTCGTACCGAAGTTCTTTACCACCAAATCGATCAGGTGGTTGCTTACCTCGCTAGGCTCGAAGCAAGCCATCACGGACGGCTGCGCTTGTTCTTCGCGAACGCGTCTCGCCTGACGGATTGGAATGATGCTGAGCAGCAATGCGGCAAGTGCAATGAAGAAAGTCGCAAGGCTTGCGGCGGCAGACCAGTCGTCGGCCGTCCATTTTCCACGGTTTCGAAAAGGTCGGACACGTCGGAACAACTCCAGGTTTGTTTATAGGTTCGCCGATTTGCGAGCGAGGGTAGTTTGGGGCGGGAGCCGAACGGCGTAGGAGACGCCTGAAATGCTCGGACTGGATTCCGAGTCGACGGAGCAGGCTGGGCGGTGCGCCGGCCAACTACTGGAGTACTTCGAAAGAAGGCTGGCGTACGGTGCACCTACCGTCGAACTGTCACCGCGCAAGCCCGACGGTGCAAGCTCCGGAACTAACGAAGTATCTGAACCGTCGCCGGGCGTGACGTAGGCGAGAGGTACGAAACGGCGCGAGCTGACAATGACTCGATCTTGAGCGTCCTGAGGCCCGGCAACCACGTCTGCAGCATAGTTGAGCCGGTGCTCGTCGTAGCGGACGGAGGCAGTCGTTGCGATGATCCGTTTCCGGTCCCACGCAGGCGCGTTGGCCTACGCTGGCTCCAGTGCACGGCCAATCAACGCGATCGCCCGTCAAGCTTGGGTCGTGTGCACATCTAGCCGCGAACCGTGCGTCCGTTGCTCGTAAGATCACGTTTACTCTTTGTGTCGCAATCCGCTCGTTCGAGTAGTCACGATGTGATGCTGATTGTTGGCGACCGGGCCATCTCGTCACTGGTCAAGAGATGGCCAGCTGACGTCAAGCACGTATGGGTGTATGTCGTACTGCGGGGCTACTTCCGCGGACAGGCTTCGCAGGTGTTTGAGGAGCTCGTCTTTGTCGCCGTGGGTCTTGGGGGAGCCGGATGGGCGTTGGTCGGGGGAGACCCAGTACACCAGGTAGATCCCATGCCGTTGCCCGGTCGCGACGAGGTAGCGCTGTACGAGCTGATCGTGCAGGGACGTGAGCAGGTCTCTGTTGGTGGCTAGTAGTGCTTTGTCATGGTCTTCGGCGGTCGTGCCGTTTTTGTGGGGGAAGCGGGTCCTGCAGGTGGGGCAGGTGCCGATGAGGTAGGCGAGTAGGTGTTGGAGGCGTCGGAGTACGGCGTAGAGGGTCATTCCGGCGCTTGGGTTTTTGGGTTCAGGCGTTGCAGGGTGAGGAAGGCGTGCGCGGCGGAGACGAGGGTGACGTGGTGGTGCCAGCCTTGCCAGGTGCGGCCTTCGTAGTGGTCCAGGCCGAGACCGGTCTTGGCTTCGCGGTAGTCATGCTCGATCCGCCAGCGTAGTTTGGCCCATCGGACCAGGGTGCGTTTGCTGATGTGTTTGGGCAGGTTGGACAGCCAGTACTTGATGGGCTCCGCGGCGCCGGGTGGCCATTGGGCAATCAGCCAGGCTTCGGGCAGGTCGTGGCCGCGGTGCGCGTCCCGCAGGACACGGCCGGCGGGTCGCACACGCAGGAACACGAACCGGGATGACATCATCTGCGGCCGGCCGGCCCGGTGGCGTGATCCTTGCCGCCAGGTCACTCGGCGGGCCGCGCCGGCACCGGCGGCGGTGACCAGCTTGGCCAGCGTGGATACCGGATCTCGGTAGCGTGGTTGCGGCGGACGCCCGGTCCAGCTTCGCGGGATCGTGGTGCGGATGGCCTCGACCGGGTAGGCGTTGAGATCACCGCTGACCTGCACCACATAGGACAGTCCGCGCTGCGCCAGTTCGTGCCGGAACTGTGCGTTGTCACCGTAACCGCAGTCCGCGACGATCAGCGGGCTCTGGTGTCCCCACCCGATCAGCTCGTCGATCATGTCCAACGCCAGACGCCACTTCTCGCGGTGCCCGATGTCGTGGCCGATACCGGCCTTACGACGCCGGTCGTGCACATCTTCGGCCGCGTTCGGCGAGGTCGGATCCCAGGACTCGGGCACGAACAACCGCCAGTCGACCGGGCACGACGCGGTGTCTGTGACCATGCTGACCGACACCGCGACCTGGCAGTTGGTCACCTTGCCCGCGGTACCGGTGTACTGGCGGGCCACGCACGGCGACGCGGTTCCGTACTTGAGTAGCCCGGTGTCATCAACCGCCCACGCCACCGGACCCACGGCCTGCTCGACCAACTCGGCGATCCGGGCCCGTACCGGTGCCACGTCCCACGGGCTGTTGGTCACGAAATGGTTCAACGCCTGCTCATGCACCCCACCGAGCCGGCTCGCCATCGGCTGGATCGACTTACGCCGCCCATCAAGCATCAGCCCTTGCAGATACCAGGCCGCTCGTTGCCGCCAACCACTACGCGTCAGCGACGCGAACACCTCAGCAACGAAACCAGCCAGATCCTCACGCAGACGCTCCACCTCGACAACGTTCACGCCTCAACGACAACAGCCCGAGCACTCGAAGTCACCATCAACCACCCGAAAGTGACAAAGCACTACTAGTGCGGTGACCAGAAACGTTCACCGGGTTTGGTCGTCAGGCGGCCTTGGTGCGGGGTCGGCCCCAGCGTTGTTGGCGTTCGCTGCGGATGCGGGCGCGTTCGCGGCGTTGTGCGGTGAGGACGTCGGGATGGCGGGCGTTGGCGTTGCGCCAGCGTAGGTAGGCGTGCAGGGCGCGGGCTAGGACGGTGTGGTTGGGGTAGTTGGAGTTGGCCATGGTGAAGGCGCGTAGTGGTCCGAACTGGGCCTCGATCGGGTTGGCCCACGAGGCGCTGGTCGGGGTCAGGACCAATTCGACCTTGTTCCGCGCGCACCAGGCCCGGATCGCCGGGGTCTTGTTGGCGGACAAGTTGTCCAGGATCACGTAGATGGGTGCGCCGTCTGGGCGGGCGGCCCGGATCGTTTTGAGCGCGGCCAGGGTGTGGTCGCCGCCTTTACGGCGGCGCATCACGCCCCAGAGTTGGTCGTCGCCGAGGCTGTAGCAGCCATGGAAGTAGCGGATCCCGTGCGTGCGGGTGTAGGTGGCTGGCAGCCGGTCCGGACGGGTCTTCGGCGACCACGACGAGCCGTGGTGCGGGCGGATCGACAACGGCCCGAACTGGTCGAAGGCGAAACACCGGTCCGGGAACTGCGAAGTGACCTGCTCGATCCGGTCCAGCTTGGCTTCCTTGTTCGGATCTGATGATTCTTTCCAGGTGCGGGTGCGTTGGAACGTGACGCTGTTGTCGCGCAGCAGTTGCCGCAGCCGTTCCCGGCCGACGATGACCCGGCGGACGGGGTTGTTGGCCAGGTAGTCGGCGAGCTTGCGGATGCTCCAGCGGGTGAACGGGCGGCCCACCTTGGTGGGCCGCCCGGTGGCCGTCGCGACGACGAACTGCTCGTCGTCTGTGCTGATTCGGCGGGGACGGCCGCCCGCCCAGTTAGGGTCCAGTGCGCGTAGCCCGATCTCGTTGAAGGCGTGGATCACGTCCCGGACGGTGTCCTCGTGCGCGGCGACCAGGCGTGCGATCGCCGGCGTCGGCGTGCCGGACGCCGACGCCATGATGATCATGGCGCGGCGGACCCGGATGGTCCCGTGCTTGCCCCGCCGCACAATCTGTTGCAGCCGGCGGCCTTCCTCATCGGTCAGCCGCCGCGCTCGTACCGGCTCAGCCATCCACCCACCTCTCGACAGCGATGTGATCGCTATCGAGCGTGCCGACCATCCTGCCGAAACCGACCGACCACGCCCGGCGTGTCAGCAACCCGGTGAACGTTTGTGGTCAGCGCACTAGCTTCGCTTCGATGATCACGGTGGCGGTGCCTGTGGGCGCTGTGAGAGTCGGAGTATTCATGGTTAGGTCGATGCGCGTGCCGATGCCACTGACCTTGATGCGTTCGACTTGGTTCTCTCGGCTGAGGATGACGCGGTCCTTGCCAAGTCGATCCGTTAACCGACGTCGTATCCAGTCGGTGATGTCGTCTTCGCTGCCGAGCGTCTTGCCGTCGTGTGACCACAGGTCGCGGAAGCTGCCGTTGCGTGAGAGATCGTGTTGGAGGTCGCCGAGATGGTCGACGACTGTTCACTGTTGCGGGCGCGGGGCAGGCCCGGACGAGCAGCCGCTGCCCAGCCGAGAGGCACCCACCCCGGCGGTGTGTGTCGGTGCCGTACCCCTGTGGGAGGCCTCGATGAAGTCGCGTGCGCCGAGTAAGCGGAATGAGCTCGACCGAAGAGACAACTCCTTGAGATAGATGTTCTCAAACTATGCCGGAACGTGAGGCGTCACTGTACCGGCGGCGCAGCGAAGAGGTGCGTTGCGAAAAACGCTCGCCCGTAGAGTCCGCCGGTGGAAGGATCACCATGTATCTCGTGATGGGGAGTGGTCGGCATGGCGTTTGACTTTGAGAGCCTGTCAGTCGGGGACACACTCTCGACGATTATCGATCCGGTTACCTTGTTCGATTCGCTACCCAACAAGAGGCCAGGTTACGGCTACCTGCGTGCTGTACAGCAAGCAGTACTCGAGCAGTGGTCGGATCGGCGCGGCGTCCGGGATGTCGTGATCAAGACCAATACCGGTGGCGGCAAGACCGTCGTGGGCCTGATCATCTTGCAGTGCTGCCTTAATGAAGGCAAAGGGCCGGCACTCTATCTGGCACCGACCCCGGATCTAGCGCTGCGAGTTCTTGAGGAAGCCGCCAACCTCGGGATTGCAACGGTCGACGACCCCCAAGCGACGAAGTTCTTGCGTAGCGAAGCTATCTGCGTGACCACGATGAACGTCCTCGTCAACGGGAAGACCCGCTTCGGGCTCACAGTCTCTGGCAGCCGCCATCGACCGGTCCCGGTCGGATCGGTGGTCGTTGACGACGCCCATGCGGCGTTGGCCATGACGGAAGAGAAGACCCGCCTGGTCATCCCCAATGATCATGAGGCGTACGGCAAGCTTCTTGACCTGTTCGAGGAGGACCTGCGTACCCAGAACCTTAAGGCTGTGCTCGATATCGAAGATGGCGACTATACGGCGGTCGCTGCAGTTCCGTTCTGGGCCTGGCAGGACAAGCAGGAGAATGCCCTGCAGATCCTGCATCCATATCGCCAGACAGATGCGTTCGAGTGGTCCTGGCCGCTGGTTGGCGATCTGCTGCCCTGGTGCCAGGTCGTGGTGACGGCGGGTGCATTTGAGATCATGCCGCCCTGTCCGCCGATCGAAAAGATCCCGAGCTTTGCCGATGCTGGCCGCCGCGTCTACCTGACCGCGACACTCGCCGACGACAGTGTCCTGGTTACCCACTTCGACGCTGACCCGACAAGTGTGGCGAGTTCGATCGTGCCGCCTAGCGCCGCTGACCTCGGCGATCGGCTCATCCTCGCCCCCAAGATCTCAATCCGCAGATCACCCACGACCAGGTGCGCGCCTTGGTCCGGTCGATCGCCGATGAGCACAACGTCGTCGTCCTAGTGCCCAGCAAGCGGCAGGCTGAGGTGTGGGCTCCCGAGGCGAACCTTACGGTCAGCAAAGCTGACGACATCACCGCTGCGGTTGCTAGGTTGACCCGCGGCCGAGTCGGCCTCGTCGTGATCATCAACCGCTACGACGGGATCGACCTGCCTGACGAGGCATGCAGGCTACTGGTCATCGACAGCCTGCCGTTCGCGTACAACGGCCTTGAGCGGCGCGAGGCGGTCGCCCTACGAGACAGTGATGCAATGGTCACACGCCAGCTCCAGCGATTGGAGCAGGGCATGGGCCGCGGCGTCCGGAGCCGCGACGATCGCTGTGTCGTCCTGCTGCTTGGCGAGCAACTGATCCAGCTGCTTTCCCACCCGGCCTATTCCGATCGTCTGTCCGGCGCCACCCACGCTCAGCTCGACGTGTCTCGCGTGGTCGCCAGCCGCCTAGAGGGCAAGACCGCTGAAGAGCTACGGCCCGTCATCGCCCAGGTCATCGGCAACGACGTCGGCTTCCGCAAGCTGACTCGCCAGAAGCTTACCGGCGTCACCTATAGCCCTGCGTCCGTCTCTGAGACCGCCGCCCACCTGCGAAGCGCCTACAACCACGCGGTCGCCGGCCGACCCCGCGAAGCAGCTGGCCAAGCGCAGACCGCCGTGGAGGCCGCGCGTAACGACCGAGACGCGGCGCTCGCCGGTTGGCTCGGAGAAACATACGCGACCTATCTACACGCAGTCGACCCACTCGCCGCCCAGCAGGCACTCACGGACGCTGGACGACTTAACAACGCCGTGCTGAAGCCGCGCGCCGGCGTTGAGTACAACCGCATAACCCCACCGTCGTACCAGGCACAGCAAGCGGTCGACTATCTCACCGCTCGATATTCGACCGGACAGGAGCTGACCCTCGGTCTGGCAGTCGTGCTGGCAGATATCGATTGGGATGCCACACGCACACCTGAGGCCGAGGCCAGTCTGGCCGACCTCGGCCGCCATCTCGGATTCACCGCGCAAATGCCTGAACGGGACTTCAAGATCGGCAGCGACGTCCTATGGAGCGTCGGGAGCCACACCTACTGGGTGATCGAGGCGAAGACCGGATCCAAGACCGCGGCGATCGGCAAGCACGACATCAACCAACTCGCTGGTTCGACGAACTGGTGCCGAACCGAGTACGGCACGGACGCGACCGTCGTACCGATCATCGTCCACCAAAGTCACATCATCAGTCGCGAAGGCACACCACCCCCGAGCGCCCGGGTCATCAACGTCCAAAAGCTCAAGGGCCTGAAGGCAGCGGTCTACCAGTTCATGCGAGCAGTTGCGGACGGCGACCGCTACCGCACTCCGGCAGAAGTCGAGAAGCAGCTCACCGAGTTCAAACTCAACACGACCGGGTTTATCGAAGCGTTCACACAACTCGGCTACCGAGAACCGCTCAGCCCTTGACGGCGCCCATGCACCCGGGCGTGACGGAGCCAGGGCTTGACTAGCTCCTGATGTCGGAGAGCGCGGGTCGCTGCAGCGGGCCGCGCTGGTGGCGGCATCGGCAGCGGCAGGAGTGACAGTCGCGGCGGTAGCAGCGCTCACTATTTGGCGCAACGAATCCGGGGAGTGGCCGTTTTCCTCGTGTACGGCGTGACCGCCGTTGCTACCGGCATCACGGCCATCGCCGCCTCACCGGTTCTTGGCGCTTTGCGGCGGTGGTCGAGCTGCTCACTACCCCAGGCCCGGCGCCCACTTCGACCGGGAGTAGTAGCCAGGTCGGCTTCGAACGTAGGCTGTCAAGTTTGAGGCCGCGGCGGCAGGCCGCCGCGAGTCTCCATCACCTGTGCCCACGCCAGTTCCCGAGCCTGGGCCCGAGCGTCGCGCAGCCGATCGAGCATCCCGTTGTCCACATCGGATAGAAGGCGCCAGGCGGTGGGGTCCGACACGACTGGACCGACCAGCGCGGCCTGGTCGCGCAGCACGGCCAGATCCGAGATGGCCTCACCGCCGTCGGCGAGCATCACCGCCAGGTCGACCGCGACCCGGCCCGGGTCGTGCACACCGCGCCGTTGCCGCAACCCAGCCAGCGCGTCGCTGCACGCCTCGGTCAACACGGTCACCTCGGCGACGTCAGCCAGCAGCCGGGCGCCGGCATGGCCAACCACGCCACGCCCGTCGGCATTCACAATGATCTTCGGACGTGTTCCGGTAGCCTTCACCACGCAGATGCCTTCCGTCCGGGATGGATAAGACCCTCAGCAAGTCCTATCTTGCCAGCTCAGAAGGCACCTCTCTTGTCTTGATCCACCATGTGGGCGGCTCTCAATGAAGAGCCAGGGCTAGGCCATGGTCACAAGATCGTCCACAGAGTCATTTTCGCGTGTCCGCTCGCAACACCCTCCCCTCAGCCGCATCGAACGGTTCTAGTTGTGACCGTTATGTGCGCCGCGATCGTCGCTGTAGCAACGGCTTGCGGCACCACGCTGACTGCTGTCGGTGCAGTCATCTCTGCGATCTTGATGTGATGCCCTTAAGTCCCCGGCTGTGGCCCAGTCGAGCAACCACGTCGCGACGGGTCCATGACTTCCACGGACGGCTCGGGATCGAGTCTGCTCACCGGTAATCGGAGGCGAGACTATGGGCAGACGCGGGCCGCAGAGTTAGGGTGCGATCGCGGGAGAACCGGCCGTGAGAAGAGGAGCCGGCCCCACGCCTTGGGACGGCCATACGTCAACTCCATTGTGATCAAGCGGCAGCCGCGGCAAGGATGTGGCCGCAATAGACGAGGGAGGGGGTCCGAATGCCGGGTCAAACCAACAGGCAAGTCGGTGAGCAACAGGCTCAACTGGCGGCGAAGTGCGTGACCAGGTTCCTCCGGACGCACCCTGGCGGACTAGAGCCCGGACCTGGTCCACTGCGAGAACCGGCGATGCGCGGTGGCCCGGCTGATGTCGAACAACTGCGCCGGTAGCTTGTGCGCCAGGAGTAGCCGCCTGGACCAAGTACACGATGGCCGCCAGCACCGCACGGTCATCCGCATGGCGTTTGCCGCCGGGATGGGGATCAACGGCCCGGTTGCCTGCCAGAAGTCGTCCGTGCCCAGGTACGGATCATGTCATCACTCACGGAACAAAGATCATGCCGCGGCTACCCCACGCTCCAACTGAGACACTCCCTAACCCGCCGGTTGGCATTCCGTAAACGCGTCATGCCGCGATGCCACCCCAACTGATTCAATGAAGTTCGGACGCTCGCGGACTCGCCTTGGAGGCAGCCGGTGACGGATGAATCGTCAGAGGAAGGCACCCTGACCACCTGGTTGGACGTCGCCGGTCACCGGCTGCAGTCGCGTCTCATCATCGGTATCGAGCAGTACGACTCGGCGCAGGTGGTCGGCGAGGTGTTAACCGCAGCCGGTGCGGACGTTCTCATCATGACGGTCGACACGGACAACGACCGGCCGAGCATCCTGCTGGCGGATCTGGCCGACGCCCTACCGCTCAGCAACTTTGTCTGGATCGGCACCACTTCGTTCGCCCGGTCGGTGGAGGCGGCGGTGTGGACCGCCCACGTCCTGAACAGCTCGCTTGGCATCAAGATCATCAAGCTGGACGTCCGCGACCAGGACAATATGCCCGACAACGAGCTCACCGTGGCGGCGGCCGACGAACTGCTCGCACGGGGGACCATGGAGCTGTTGCCCTTCATCCGTCCCGACGTGCTGGCTGCCCAGGAGCTTGAGCGCGCGGGCTGCGCCGCGATTCGGGTAATGGCGTCACCGGTGGGGTCTGGGCGCGGAATCCTTGACGTCGATGCCGTTCGCGAGATTATTCGGTTGGTGAGCGTGCCGGTGATCGTCGAAGGAGGAATTGGCTCGGCGGCGCACGTCGCGCAGGCGCTGGAGCTGGGAGCCGCAGCGGTGCTCGTCAACACCGCACTGCAGCAGGCGAACGACCGGGTGAAGCTGGCGACCGCCATGCGGCACGCGGCGATTGCGGGGCGGCTGTCGTTCGAGGCGGGGTAGGTGCCATGGAGCGACGTCCAGCGTGGCAGTGAGGGGAGGGCCCTATGACCGCGGTTCATCGCATCATCATGGCCGTGGACGTCGAGGGCTTCGGCAACCACAACCGCACCTCCGTGCATCAGCTCGAGGTGCGGGCCGGGCTGTACGCGGCGCTGCGTGGGGCCTTCTCCGCGTTGGGCATGTCGTGGGCCGACTGCCACACGGAGGACCGCGGCGACGGCATCCTCGTCCTGGCAACCGCAGAGCTGCCCAAGGCGCCGTTCGTGGAGTTGCTGCCGGATGCGCTGGCCGCAGCTCTGCGGGAGCACAACCGAAGTCATGAACCGTCTTCGCGGGTGCGGGTGCGCATGGTCCTGCACGCTGGTGAGGTTAACTTCGACGAGAACGGCGTCACCGCCGGCTCGATCAACTTGGCGTTCCGGCTGCTGGACGCGGCTCCGCTGAAGGCGGCTCTCGCCGGGTCACCCGGTGTGCTGGCGCTGATCACGTCCGCATGGTTCTTTGAGGAGGTGGTCCGCAACAGCTCCCGGCTCGACGCCGCCACGTGGCGCCCGGTCGCGGTGACCGTCAAGGAGACCAACGCGATGGGCTGGCTGTGCCTGCCCGACTCTCCGTACCGGCCGGACCGTACCTTCCTGGACGTCGCGCCAGGCTGGCCCAGCCCGTCGGTCCCCGCGCAGCTGCCTGCAGCACCGAACGGGTTCACCGGCCGCGCCAAGGAGCTGGACCAGCTCACCGCCATGCTGACCCAACCGGGGCACGGCCAGGACCCCGCGATGGCGATTGCGACCATCGCTGGCATGGGCGGGATTGGAAAAACATGGCTGGCGCTGCGGTGGGCGCACCAGCACAGTCGCAAGTTCCCCGACGGCCAGCTCTACATCGATCTAAACGGGTTCGCGCCGAGTGGCGTCCCGGTGGCCCCGGCTCAAGCAATCCGCCGGTTCCTGGAGGCTATGGGCGTACCAGCGGGCAGCCTACCGGCCGACTTCAACGCGCAGCTCTCGCTGTACAGCCGACTGGTGAACCAGCGGCAGATGCTGATCCTGCTCGACAACGCCCGCGACACCGCCCAGGTCGCGCCCCTGCTGCCGGCGAGCTCGACCTGCACTGTTGTGATCACCAGTCGCAACCGCCTGCCCGGCCTGCTCCTCGCGCACGGTGCCCGCCCGCTGATCGTGGAGGCCCTCAAGGACGCCGATGCGCGCGAGCTACTGGTCAACCGGCTGGGCGCCGCGCGGGTAGATGCGGAGCCGGAGGCAGCCGCCGAGCTACTGGGGTACTGCGGCGGCTTCCCGCTGGCGCTTGGAATCGTCGCCGGCCGGGCGCAGACCTACTCGGCGTTCGCGCTGGCGGACCTCGCCGCGGAGCTGCGGGAAGCCACGACCCGCATCGGCGTGCTGGACGACGAGGACCCGACTGCGAGCCTTCCAGCGATCTTGTCGTGGTCCTACACGGCCCTGCCCGGCGACCAGGCGCAGGCGCTGAGCTTCCTCGGGGTCTCACCCCTACCGGTGATCGGTCTGGCCGCCGCCTCAGATCTTATTGGCGAGCCGCCCACAAGGACGCGGGCGCTACTGCGCGGGCTAGAGCACGCTCACCTGCTCGACCAGCACCAGCCGGGCCGCTACCGCATGCATGACCTGATCACCCTGTACGCCCGGGACCGGGCAGACGAGGACCTATCAGCCGGGAAGCGCACCGACGGGTTGCGTCGGCTGCTGGACTTCCTGCTGCACACCGCCTTCGCCGCCGACCGGATGCTGCACCCACATCGCCCACCGATCGAGCTGGACGCGCCGCGACCGGACTGCCACCCTCGTACCTTCCCCGACTACGCCGCCGCCCTGGACTGGCTCAACGCCGAGCACGCTGTCCTGATCGCCATGCAGGACCGGGCCGGCCGGCTGGGCTGGAACCGTGCTGTGTGGCAACTGGCCTGGACGCTGGACACGTTCCAGTGGCGCCGTGGGCACCACTACGACATGGTCGTGGCCTGGCAGAACGCCGTGGACGCGGCGGAGCGTGACGGCGACGCGGCCGTGCTCAGTATGACGCACCGCAACCTCGGGCACGCCTACGCCCACACCGGCCGACACGCCGAGGCGCAGGATCACCTCGGCCGGTCGTTGGCGTTGGCCGAAGGGCGCGGCGACGTCGCCGAGCAGGCCCACGCGCACCACAACCTCGCTTGTGCGTCCGAGCAGCGGGGTGATCCCGGTCGGTCGCTGCAGTACGCCATTCGGGCCCTGGATCTCTACGAAAGCCTCGACGAACCGGCCCGGGTGTGGCGCGCGGACGCGCTCAATGACGTGGGGTTCTACTCACTGCTGGCGGGTGATCACGAACGGTCGAGGGTGACGCTGACCGCCGCCCTGGAAATCTTCCGTGCCGACCGGCACCGCGACGGCGAGGCAGCCGCGACCGCTAACCTCGGCTATCTCGCCCACCTGACCGGCGACTACCCCGCAGCGCTGAGCTACTACGACCAGGCCCTCGCCACCACCCAGGAGCTGCGGAACCAGTTCCACGAGGCCGACATCTGGCGGCGTGTCGGTCAGACCCATGCTGCGTCCGGCGACCGTGAGCAGGCGGCCGCGGCCTGGCAACGGTCGTTGCGGCTCTATCAAGAGCAGAGCCATGCGGACAACGCCCGCCGACTCCAGGATCTCCTCCGCAGTCTCGGCGACGGATGAGCCGGCCAGAACCACGTCCGCACACGGAAGGTATGAGCACAGTGAAGTTCAGCCGCATGACGCAAACGCCGCAGCCGGACCGCGCCGACGGCCTGTCTGCGATCACCTTCTACGGCAGCTGGATCGTGAACGCCGACACCAAGAGCGGCTTCCTTTCCGCCGGCCTGACGGTGCTCGGCGCCGCGGCGTTCGCCCAGCTGAGCGCATTCCTGGCGGGCACCCCGTCCGCCGGGTGGCGAGACCTATTCGCTGGAGTCTTCCTCGCGGCGGCGCTGGTCGGCATTGGGGCCGGCGCGTTCTTCCTGGTGTCCGCGCTGAACCCGCGTACGGCGCCGCCGACGACTTTCAGCCGCTACGCGTTCCCATCGCTGGCGGCCCAGCCGGCCGGTTTTGTTCCCCCACTGGACGCCGACCAGCAGCGTGCCGAAGCGTGGACCCAAGCCCGGTCGTTGGCACTTATCGCGGCGACGAAGTACACCTTCTTCCGCCGGGGCCTGTACGCCTTCTTTGCCTCCGCGCCGGCGCTGGGCGTGGCCGCCACCCTCATTCGCTGAGGCTCCACTACCGGGGTCCCGTCGTCCTACGATGCGGCCAGGGCTGCGATGGCACCCTGTGGCTTCGCGCCGGCGACGCATGGTTCCGCTTCGAGGCATAGACACAGCGATCCAGACCACACGTCTGCCCAAACGCCGATCGATGAAACTCGTAGCTCGGTTGAGCTCCAGCGAGGGCCGTTCGTCGCGTACGCATGTTGCGCGTCGTTCGGCGTGAGGACGTGAGGCAGCTCGGGGGCACCGCCGTTGCTGTCCCAGGCCGTAACGGAGGAGTTGATCATGCACACCAGTTCGGCGTCGACGGACCACTTGACCGAGGTGGGTGTCCAGACGATGGCGTCAGTGTGAAACTGGGTTGAGTCGATGGTCTTTTGGCAGTCCGACTGGGACAGGTCGTGGTGGACGACCAGCGCCACGCTGGGCGAGGCATCGACGATTATCGCCGGCTGCGTCGACGACTCGACGACCACGCACGCAGCAATGACAGCGAGAGCATCGCTCGAACCCGCATGCGGATCTGCCGAGAACAATGCACCCGATCTTGTTGACCAGGGTTTTCCGCTGTCCAACTCGGCGTCGGATAGACGACAAGACTGTGCCTGCCGCGAACGACTTTGAGTAGGTACAGTCCGCTCTTGTGTCCACAGACCGCGACGAACGGGTCATCGCAGGTGACGAGGCCGACGATGTCGACGTCAAACACGATTCTGCCATGACTTCTGGATTCCTGGGGATTTCATTTCGAGGGCAGCGTGACAATGTGGTCATATAGCGAATTCCTAAAGAAGGCCAGACTCTACTTCTCGCGGGCGAGCGAACACGACGAAATGGATGACGAATTTACCCTTTGGCTGTTGCTTGGGCTCGAATTCCTTTTGCGTGCACCGTTGGCTCGTGTGCATCCATCACTCCTCGCGTCGCCCGAAGGCGAGAGCGTTCTGCATGCCGTCGGAATTGTTAGGTCGGACGCTCGTCCAAAATCTATCACGACGAAAACGGTGCTGGACCGCTTAAAGTATGTCGTTCCCGACTTTGGGCAAGACCGAGTGAGCGACGCGCTATACTTGGCGAATCTCCGGAACGAGGAGCTGCATACAGCGAATGCAGCACTGAAGGAGGTTTCGGAAGAGCATTGGATGCCTCGGCTCATTTCTGTGGTTGAGGTTTTGTGTCAATTTCTCGAGCTACAGGCCGAAGATGTCCTTAATAGTGACATAGTTGCGCAAGCGAGGGCGTTGCGGATCGAGGTAGACCGGGCGCTCGAGCGAGACGTCCAGCAGGCGATTTCCAGGTCGAGATACTTCTTCGGCAATCTGACGGCCGAGGAGCGACAAAAAAGACGAGCCTCGGCTATTTTTGCCGTCCAGCATGGCTACCGCCAAAAGGCGGTCGAGTGCCCGGCTTGCGGATCTATCGCCGATCTGGATATGACCCCCGGAAGAACGACGAAGAGCAAGTTCGTGCCCGAAGAGAATAGCTTTGTTCACGTCGTCGTATACGTGGCAAAGTCACTCGAGTGCCAAGTCTGCGGATTGCAGCTGACGGACACTGCGCAAGTCACAGCTGCTGGCTTGCCGAAGTTGTACCAGGAGGCTAGGTCAGAAGACCGCTACGCAGGCTGGCAGGAGTACGTCGATGAAGGGGAGATCAACGAGGCTGGCTTCTACGCGTCGGCCGACGAGTAACGCAGACCGACGCGAATCCCCTCGCGCCACGACGTAAAACTTGTCCAGCGATGGAGCTGCTCGTAGGACTTCACGGACCAGGCGCCGGTGCTCGCACACTGCGATACCGCCGATCGGCTGTGGCGCTTGCCCATCCGGCTGCTTGATCGGCTTTCCGCTCATGTCGCTGGATCCGCTCGCTACGACGGGCGACGAAGCTGCGTGGCTCGCTGTCGTCGGCGTGTGGTGCGAGCAGCCCGCAGCTTGGGATGGTGCCGTAGTTGCTGATCTTCCGGGCGGCAGCCTGGATCGTCTTGAGCGCGGCCAGGGTGTGATCGCCGCCTTCGCGGCGGCGCATGGCAGTGAGGTGCGTGAGGCCGTGGTCCCGGTGGCGGGCCGGTCCGGCTGTGTGTCCGATATACCGAACCTGTCGAACGCTCGGGCAGGTAGTACGGATCGTGCTAGCTGAACCGCGGCGGTGTGGGACGGTCGCCGAGGAACTCCGGCACGCGGAACCTTGTGAAGGCGGCTGAGTCGAGCCCGAGCGTGTCGGCGAGCGCCTGCATCCGGTGCGGTTCGGCCAGTCCGTCCCAGCGCCCGGTGTGGATGCGCTTGTCCATGGTGAGCACCGCCGCGACCAGTTCAGCGGTCGTGAAGGCGCAGTGCCCGGCGTGATCGGCGTACGCCTGCCGCAGCAGCGCGGCCGAGCGGCTGTCGTGGACGTCGTCGGCGTACTCCTCCACATGCTGCACCGGGACGAGGCCGTCGTCGGTGGTGTGCAGCGTGAGGACAGGCATGGCCAACCGTCCGGT
This sequence comes from Phytohabitans houttuyneae, assembly GCF_011764425.1. Lineage (NCBI taxonomy): Bacteria > Bacillati > Actinomycetota > Actinomycetes > Micromonosporales > Micromonosporaceae > Phytohabitans > Phytohabitans houttuyneae. The sequence continues at coordinate 1,581,738 of NZ_BLPF01000001.1, read as the reverse complement.
CAGCGTGGAGTTGCGCATCCAGCGGTACGCCGCGGGATCGGCCGTCACGGTGGCGGTACGCGTCAACAGCTTCAGATCCGCGCGCAGATCGATACCGGCGCGCCGGTACATCTGCGCCACGTCGGCGAAGCGCCCCGACTCGGCCAGTTGCTGTCCATAGTCGTCGACGCCCTTGTTCCAGGTCGGGTTGCCGCCGGCGCTGCGCTCCATGTCGGCGCGGCCCGCCACGATGAACGGCAGAATCGCACGCAGGTTCTGGTACTGGCCCGCCGCCTGCGCCTCGATGTCGGCGGGCGCCGGCTTCAGCTGCCCGGGCACCCACGCCGGCTCCTGGTACAAGGCCGTGATCAAGGCAGTCCGGGCGCGGCCTTGCGGGCTGGCCTGCGCCTGATCCAAAGCCGCGACCATCCGACCCGCCGTGGCGAAGGCCTCAGCGGTATCGGTGAAGCGAACGAGTTTTACCTGCTCCCCGGCGAGCAGCAGCTGCGCGAGCGCGTGTGAACCGTCCAGCTGGTAGTTGTGCAGGTCGATCCCGCCACCCATCAGGCCGCAGGTGGCGATCGCGCCATCAAGCTGCCGGCCGCCGCGTTCGGCGAGCAGCCCGGTGACCATGCCGCCGAACGACGTGCCGAGCGCGATGGCGCGGCGTGGCTGCCCGATCAGGGCGGTGACCGCGCGCAGCGTGTCGAGCCCGTCGCTGGCCGACGCGAAACCCGGGCACGGTCTGGTCGGGGCGCCCCTGGAAGGACGGCGTGGCGGATGCCGGATCGGTGCCGAGCACACGCGCGAACCGCGTGGCGCCGGTCATCGTGCGGCCGAGGACGTGCGTCAGCGCGGACCACCTCGTCGCGGGGTGGGCTCGTGCGGACGCTGTGTTCGTCGACGTACGGCAGGCGTTCCACCGGATGATCCTCTCCATGTGCACGGCTGGCGCCGGAGCCGGCAGAGCGGGTCACCGCGACAGCATCTGGCGCCGGCCAGCACCCTCGGGCAAGGCAACGGCTGCGGGCCGGACTGCGGCGCGGCGGACGCGCAGGAACGCGGCTAGCTCGCGGCGCCAGGCGCCGTACCGCCGCCGCCCGCTTCCGGCACAAACACACAATCAACCAGGACAAGCACACAGGCCGTGCGGAGGCTGCGGATGCAGCCGCTGGGCCCTCGCCGGCACAGTGGTCTGACCATGGAATACGGCGCAGCCTGGCCCGACGACCGACGCTGGACGTCGGCACCACTCCGAACCCCGACGCTGTCTGCGGCGCGGGGCGGCCAACGCCGATCAAGATCGGGTTGACGACGGCGACCCTCCCCAGCACTGATTTGCCGAATTGAGTACGTCACGGAGCCGACGCGGCGAGTTGGTCACTGTACATCGCGCAACCGTGGTGATCTATTGTCCTCGTATTGTCGCCCGCTCCCGAAATTTTTATCAGCGATCGAGGGATGCGAGTTGGCCGAGAACTGCTGTGTATAGGCGCCGGCAAGCGGTGCTTGGATGGTCGTGCGCCGCACCCTTGCGTTTCGCTAAACCTTCGCCATAGTCCGGCCGCAGAGTCGGGCAGCGCTGGATGGGTTCGGCCAGATGGGGACTGCTGGCCGGCTGGGTGTCGGATCCGAGCGCTGTCTCGAGCGGCGTCTCAGCGAAGTCGTCGAGTTCTCGACCGAGCTATTGACGGCGACGTGGAGGTGGCCGAGCACGGCAGGGCTCACGCTGCCACTGGTCGATACCCGATCCTCTCGCTGCGATCTAGGGCCTGCGTTTGGTGAAGCCTATCGCGGAGTTTGATTCTTTCCTCGTAAAGTGTACGCCCGGACAGTTTGGTCAGAAGCGAAGGATACGTATGCCCGTGGGGATTACCGCGTCGGCAAGCTTCACTTTGCGTGACACGTGAACGGTCATGCGTTTCCCGTGTAGTGGTGTGAGGTCGAGGCCTGGCGCCGATTCCGCAATCCAGAAGGTCTTTAGCTGCGTCAGTCCGGCGAGCGGCGTGAGGTCGAACTGATGTTCCTCATTGCCGATGCTCAGCCATTGCAGGCGGGTGAGTCCAGCCAGTGGGCTCAGATCGCCAGCGGAAGCGCCGTCGATCGAAAGGGCACTCAAGGTATCCAGTGAGGCGAGTGTTGCCAGGTCCGTCAGCCACGTGCACCCGGTAAGAAGCAGCTGTTTAAGGTTTCTGAGTTGATGGAGCTGGTCAATCAGCCGGGAGATGCCTCCGGGGGCTCATCTGGCAAGTCCAGCGACAAGGACGGCAGGTTGGTGAGTGGGCTCAGGTTCCCCGGGTCCCACGCCGCCGGCGGTGCGAGCCAGAGGTATTCGAGTACGGGGAGTCCGGCGAGGAACTCGTCGCTGACCAGAACACCAGCGAGGCTGAGGCCTGACAGCTTCTGTAGGCGGGTGAGCACGGCGAGGTCTTGACTGGGTGCCAGGCTGTACAGGCCTAGGTCTGCCAGATTCGGCAGCTCTTGCAGCACTGAGAGGTTCTGCCTCTGACGGTCAACGTCGATCGCGAGGTAGTCGAGGTCGGGATGCTTGGCGAGTTCCTGGATGTTTCCGGTGAATCCTGCGAAGAAGCTCGCCCTGGTCAGGTGAGGGACGTCCGCGAGCAGATCGAGATCGAGTTTCTGGGCCTGGAGGACGATGTGTGTGTCGGTGAGGTGTCGTAGCCGGGGCAGCGCCGGAAGCAGTGTTGCGCTGCGGATCGTCACCGAGCCGTTGTCCAGAGGTGCGTCGGCGAGGACGTGGTCGGCGTAGTCGCTGGGATCGAAGTAGTCCCAGGCCGTGACGAGCTGTCGCTGGACGCGTGGGCGTGGGTCGGTGGCGTATCGGGCGAGTGTATTGAGTGCGGTGGGACCGTTGACCAAGGCTGCGGTCTGGACCGTGGCTGCTGCCTGGGCTTCGCTCAGGGTGCTCAAGTCCTTGGGGAGCTCGACGAGTAGTGGTTCTCCGACTGAGGCCAGGGATCGTGCCTCGGCCAGGGATCGAGGCATGAGCCCGCGAAGGAACGCACGGATTCGGGCGAGGATTTCCGGGTCGACTGCCGGTGCAGTTTCGAGGCAGGCTGCGGCGAGTAGGCGCAGTTTCCGGGTGTGCTGGGGTTGTCGATCGGCGAGGGTGAGCAGGCCGGCGAGGAGTTCTTTGCGGACGGGTGTGTGGGCGTGGCCGGCGGCAAGGATGATGGTTTCGCGCCAGGTGTCGAGGTGAGCGTGCATGAGCAGCGCGCCGGCGCGTCCTTGGTCGGCGGCTTCGCGGGCGGCGAGGTATTCCTGGAAGGTGCGGTGGACGAAGTCGATGCGGTCGGGTATCGGTTCGCGCAGGATGCCGCTGCGCTGGATCATGTGCTCGAGTACGGCGGTGGCGGGCGCGGTGATGTGCCTGATTCCGGCCAGCCGCTGCTCGAGCCGCTTTGCGGCTTCCTCGCGGGACAGTTCGGTGCGGCCGTTTTCGGTCAGCCACCAGGCGATCTCCTGAAGGAGCAGAGCTTGGTCGCTGCTGGTGAGTTCCGGTAGTTCGTTGTGGACGCCCCGCTTGTCGTCGCGTTTGTGCAGGAGCATGTCGACGGCGGCTTGGTAGATGTCCATTCGGTTGCGGGGCAGGTTGCTGTCGCGGTCGAGGTTCAGTGCACACAGCATTGCGCACAGCAATGGGCTGGCGGCGAGGTTCTGCAGGTGTGCGCTGCTGTCGAGCTGGACGAGCAGGCGTTGCTCGTAGCCGGGTAGGCGGTGTGGTTCGCAGGGCAGGTCGCCGGCGCGGCGGACAGCATCGTGCCAGTGGCGGATCAGCGCTTTGATGTCGGCCGGGCTCATCCGTTCCAGGATGATCGAGGTGAATCCCTCCGTGTTGAGCCAGCGGGCGGAGGCGGCGGCGGGCCGCGACGTCACCACGACCCGCAGGTCCGGGTACTCCCGGAGCAGGCCGCGGAGCCATTCGCGGACTTCACGCCGCTGGCTCTCGGGAACCTCGTCGACGCCGTCGACGAGCAGGATGGCGCCGGCGGTCAGCCGACGGTGTACCCATAGTGCTGGCATACGTCCGGCGATCGTGGCGGCGAGCTTGTCGAGGAACCGTTCCGGTGGCGGCAGCGCCTGCTTGACGTAGTCACGCAGGCGGATCAGGAACGGCGTGCGCCCGTTCCAGGGTTCCAGGTCGCCGGTGAAGCCATGGCGGGCCGCGGTGATCGCGATCCATTGCAGCAGGGTGGTCTTGCCGGAGCCGGCGTCGCCGCGCAGGAGGATCCGGTCGGCGTTACCCAGGGCCTGTTCGGCACGAACCGAGGCATCGCCACCTGCGTTGTCGTGCCGGAAGCGGCCGGGATCCCAGCGGAACCCGCGCCGCGGACCGCGAGCGCTCGTCCCGGTGACGGCCAGGCTGATGTAGGCGATGCTCAACGGGGTGCGCAGCTGATAGCGGTGCACATTGACGCCGAACAACTCCAGTAGGTCCAGCTTGTCGAGCACGTGGCTTAGATAGCGGGTACGGAACTCGTCGTCGTGACGGTCGCCGGAGGGCGCGTCCAGGCTGGTCACCGGCACTCGGGCAAGGACCTGGGCGAGGCTGTCAGCCACTGTGGTGAGCCGTTCCAGCATGCGCACCGCCGCGCGGGCCTGGAACGGGCCTAGTTGGACCACGAGTTGGGTTACGCAGACACAGCAGTCGTCCAGGACTCGGCCGTACAGGTGGACAGCTGCCTCGTTTAGTCCGGCCTGGCTGGGGACATCGGGCAATTCCCGGCGTAGCCGGGTAGCCAGCAGCGCCGGGTCGACGTCGTCGGCGAACAGTGCCTCATCGGACAGGTCCGCAGCGTCCAGGGTGTCAGCGACCGCGTTCAGGGCCGCAGCGATCTCGTTGTCTGGCAGTCGACCGTCGCGGCGGCGGACCAACGGTTTTAGCCGCTCGTAGACGATGTCGACGATGTCATCTCGCCGCCGCGCCGCCCGCCGCAAGCCGAGGTCGTCGGTGATCCCCGCGCCAATCAACTCGATCAACGAAGTCTCGCGTTCTCGCTGTTCCCTGCGGCGGCCCAGCCACAACTTTCCTGCCCTGGTCACCACCGAACCCGCCGCACGCAGCAGCGCCGTCTCGACCACACCCACCTCGACCTTCACCTCCCAGCTACGGCAAGAACGACGGAATCTGGTGATGTCAACGATGGAATCCTCATTAGCAGGCGAATCATCTGCCGGCCAAGAGCACCGCGAGCAGTCGATCACGACCTCGGCAGAAAATTTGACCGATCATCTGCGCAGCAGCGAATTTGCTGCCATTGGTTCCATCGCGGGTGTCAGGTCGATCAGGTCACTGGCGGCCTCGAAGCGACGGCCGGTAAAGGGCAGCGGCGCGTCCCCACCGAGGTGGGCACGCAGATCAACGGTGCGGTCGGAACGAACAAGATCCATCAAGATGACAGACATGCCGCGCATGGTACACAAGACCAGCACTTGCACACCCCCGACCCCGCCAGACGCTCGCCTGTGCGACTCACAACGCAGGCGAACTCACGCTCATGCCGATGAGTGTGTTCAGCCTAATTAATCTTCTGGTTCACGCTAGATCACATTGACAGAACAGAATCAGGATTAGATAGAGGACAGCATGAGCTGTATCGCGGTGTTACCTAGCCGCCTCAGCCCTTTGCCAGACCCACGTACCCTGAGGGAAACAGTCTCTTGGGGGTGCAATGGATGTCCCGCAGCTGATCAATGTCTTAGCCCTTGCAGTTGCGTTAGCCGCCGTTATCACGTCTTCGTTCTTGGCCGGACGCGCGCTTCGCTTGAACCAGAACGCCAACCACCTACCCGTAGTCCTCGACGCGCTTAGAGCTCAACGACTGCCGGAATTCACCCTCAGGGAGGCGGAACTATGGGAGGAGCTGCCGAAGCACGATGCGGCCCTGGGCTTCACCAGGCTCCCTGAGCCGCTTAGAGGTCGAGCCTTCGAAGTAAGTTGCTATTATCAGCACCTGAGCTATCTCGCGGAGTACGGTCTAGCCGATTGGGACTTCATCGCAGTGCAGACTACATATCGGCTGGTGCGAACTTGGGACTGCATTAAGGCGCATGTCGACGCGGAGCGGCAGTACAGGGGATCGCAAAACTCTTTTCTGAATTCCTACGAGGTGTTTGTGAAAAAGGTAAAAGGGGTTGATATTAACGCCGCCACTGAACGGCTTTACAGGCGGGGGCACGGTCGGCGCGGGCTTTATTGAAATCCCATCATGCTGCTTGCGGTGTGTAGGAGCGAGCGAACGCGTCTCGGGCGCCATAGCGACCAAAGCGCGAGTATCCTGGCCAGGTCCGGGGCGTGCTCATTTGCCGCGATCCGGACGCTACCGAGCGTAGCGGTACTGGATCGTTGACGTCCGCTCGTGGCCGAGTTGAGTGCGTTGGAGCTTTATCGTTCGAGGGCTTCGATGCCCCACTTCTCGCGGACGAACCGCCAGAACAGCGAGACAGCTTCTGGAGCGGGGCGCACGATCCGGTCGTCCCAGCTGGTTGGAGCGCGATGCTCGATCAGGACGTCCTGGGAGTCGGGATCCTCGGATGGCTGCGGCCGGACCCAAATGACGTCTATCGGGCCAGCGTCCGGGACCGGCGTCGTGGTAACGGCCAGATCGTGCATCGACATGAAGCCAGCCATTCGATCCGCCGCAGACGCCCTGATGCTGGCCACCACGTCATCCCGCGGAAGTCGCCCTACAGCTCGCAGGCCCTGGGCAGCAGGCGGGGGCCTATCGCGTGGGCTGCTGGTCGTGGGCTGGTGCGGGTGGTCGTCGGGGGCGACGGCGGAGGCGTTGCTGCTTCGGGTCGAGGATTTCGATCAGGTCGACCAGGTCGTGTTGGAGTCGTATGACCCGCTTGTTGGCGGGTGCTTCGGTGCGTATGTCACTGATCTCGTCACGTAGCCGGGTGAGCCATGACGCGAATTTGGGGCCTTCGTCCAGGCGTTCGCAGAAGGCGGCGTAGCCCAGAGGGCTCACGAAGGCCCCCGTCTGTCTGGCGAGGGCTGGACATGCAGAGGTAGCCGGCCATAATATTTACTGACGCCGATGTAGTCGGCGCTGCGGCGCGATCGACCGCAGACGAATCCGGTCGATTTCCTTGCGTTTTGTTCCTGCGCTTTCCCCGCCACATCAGGAGTCAGCATGCCCAAAATTCGTCGCTTCCGCTCCATCCGCCTGTTGGTCGCGACCGCCGTCGGCTTGGTTGCGGTGGCCCTGGTTCCCGCGACCAGCGCCCAGGCGGCTACGGCCCCGTTCACCGTCTCCGTCAAGGGCGGCTACAACAACACCCAGTCGCTCGGCACCGCCACCGGCAGCGTGACCGCGACGACGGGGAGCACCCAGGCGAGCTACTCGGTGACGCTGTGCGGGGAAAGCACCTACCCGAGCTCCTCAGTCACCATCGCGGCGGGAAGCGCCATCGCCCTTCACACGGTCTACTACCAGAACTGCCAGATCTTCAGCGGCAACCTGAACTCCAGCTACGGGTTCACCACCGCTCAGATCACCGTGTCCGGGTCGACGTTCTACCCGGGCAACCAGTACACGACGTATACGAAGTCCAGGACCCTGTACTTCTGATCCACACCTCCACCACCTGACCGCAGGTCGGTCCTCGGACAACGCACGGAGCCAGGTCAAGGCCTCACCCCTGACTTGGCTCCGTGTCGGGGTGGAGGCCGGCGCCGCCAATCGTGGCGGTGTCACGCCCAACAGCGCCCTCACCACAGGCGGACGCCGCGGCCCCACCCCGACCAACATCCGCTCATGCCGAAAGTGGTGCGCTGGGTCGGCTGACGCTTGAGGGTCAGCGTGAGGGGGCAGGATACCGAAGACGACCCCGAAGTCTCCGAGTCGGCCGCCAAGTAAGCCGGCGATGATCGCAGGGCAGCTGCTGCCGGCGGTACTTCTGCGATGGAGTGACGAGGTGTGATCGTGAGGCAGGCGCGACGTGATGAATTAGGCGATCGAAAGGTTCAAATCGGCAACGGTTGAGTGGCTTGATAGTTCGCGTGCCCGAAGGGGACTCGCTGCGCAGTGTGGCCATGCGTTCATTTGCCGACGGACAGTACCTGCTGGTGACGCGAGTAGCAGAACATCCTGCTGCGTTCGCCAGTTTCCCGCACGGACATCGCGACGAGGGTTACGCTCGGACGGGTCGATACGAACTCGGCCAAAAACTCCCTAGCGGAGGGCGGTGGTGCGACGTGTCCGCCGAGCCTAGGTTTTTCAAGAGCCTCTATTTCGGAGAGGCGTCGGCAGAGGCTGAGGCCGAGAAGTGGCCTCTGTACTTTGTTAACAGCTTTCTTGATCACAGTGGGGTTGCAAAGCGGATATGTGAGGGGACGCATACCTTCTAATAGGCCCCAAGGGGGCGGGCAAGTCGAGCTATGTGGAGTATCTCCGGCTCCAGGCACCAGAAGCCAGTCAATTCTTCATTCGGCGCGAAGATCTGGGCGAGCTCCGTGGAGCGCTGAAAACTGACCTAAGCCTGTCCGAATCTGGGGCTGAGTTGACTGAACTTGCATGGTCAACTTGGATTTGGACTCACCTATTCGATAGTCTTATGGCGGACAACGGCGCCTCACCCCAGTTGGACCCTGAGACCGTGAGTCTGCATGCCGAGCTGAGGATGGCTGGCGTCGCGACCGGTGACTTCCGGACAGTTTTGCGTGAGATTAGACGCAAGCAGCACAAGTTTGCGGTGCCGAGGATTTACGAGTTTACATCGGCGAGTGGACACGAGACCCGCGTCAACATTGGCCAATTAAGGGATCTCTTGGCCGACATAGTGTGTAAAGCAAGGACTTCGAGCACGCATGTACTGGCACTCGACGGTCTCGACAGCGCAGAGATAGGCACCGACTCGTATTGGAAACAGTTAGCCGCGTTGCTTAGGGCATCCACGCGGGCGCATCAACAACTGCGGAGTGCTGAGTCCCGAGTGCGTATATGCCTCCTATGTCGGAGTGATGTGTTTTTAAAGATCCCTATTCCTGACTCCAACAAGATTCGACATGCTTGGGGTGTCGAGCTTAAGTGGGATTATGGGCTTGAGACGCCGAAGGATTCAATACTTTGGGAAATGCTGGAGAAGAAGGTAGCCGCCCGCGGGGCATCGACTGGGGATCTCTTAGAGACTTACTTTCCTTCGTATATGGAGGTGGGCAAACGAACACGGCCTCGGCGAATTCCGATGCCACGCTATCTCTTAGAACTAACTAGATCCACTCCTCGCGACATGGTCATGCTTATGCGATACATCCAGGATGAGCTAAATCCTCAACAAGGGCTCGACATCGACCGAATTCGTGCCGGTGCAAATTCCTACTGCAAGTACTACTTCACCGGCGAGGTGATCAACGAACTCATCGGGATGGTCGACGCCTCCATTGCTCAAGGCGTAATCAGCGCGATGACGCGGCTTCCAGCGCGTCGCTTTTCGCGTGAGGACTTTCTCGACCTATTTTCGAACCAGGATGGGCCTTCCGCCTTAGAGGCGGACACTATCCTTCGGCAATTGTATCTTGTTGGCGCAATTGCGAATTATAAGCCTTCAGGCGGCGGGAGGAGTATGTCAAGTTCTATCACCGACGTTCTCATGCCGAGCTCGACCTCCGAGGGCCATTCTTGCTTCACAATGCCCTGACTTATGGCCTCAACCTGCCGTGGACGCCCTCCAAGTGATCGCAGAGCCGTCCAATCCAGAGACTCACTCCATGCCAGATACATGGTGCTAGCCGCAAGATTAGGTGCTCGCCGTCGGCGAGCAACCGCCGAGCGCAATTCGCCTTTGCGGCTACCTCACGGGCTTCCCGACGGGGAGACCGAACAGCAGCGGCGCACCAGTGGGCCCCGCACTCTGGGCACCCTCGTATCACGTCGACACCGTACCGGTGTGGCGCACTCTTCTGCCGCGAACCGCGCGTACAGAGTGGGACGGCCTGCTCGGTGGCTCGGCGGATGCGTAAGCCTCGGCCGCACCACTACGATCCACGAGTGTCCGGCAACGCGGGGCGATGGGGTGACATGGCTGGTTACTCGGGCACGCCGCTGCACCGCAAGCTCGGCATCAAGCCGGGTCACCGAGTCGCACTGTTGGACGCGCCGACTGGTTTCGAGGCCAAATTCGATGGCCTGCCCGACGGGGTCGTCATCCGGTACGGCCTGGCTGCCGACGCGCCGACCGACGTGATCGTGCTGTTCGTGACCGGACGCCACGAGTTGCAGGCCCGCCTCGACGAGGTCAGACGCGGCATGGCCCAGGACGGCGGCTTCTGGGTCGCCTGGCCGAAACGAGCGTCGAAGGTGCCCACGGACGTTACCGAGGACGTCGTCCGTGAAGTCGCGCTGCCGACCGGGTTGGTCGACAACAAGGTATGTGCGATCGACGAGATCTGGTCGGGCCTGCGGCTGGTCATCCGCCGCGAATACCGCACACAAGCCAAGTGAGGTGTCTGGCCGGATCCCCTCGACGCAAGACGGGTGCCGCGACGCGCCTCGATGCGTACAGCCCGGCGGCGGGACTGAGGTGACGGTGGGCTTGTAGAGGGTGGATGCACCGAACATGTGGTTCGCGCAGGCCGCCAGCCTGGAGCAGGTTGTTCGGGCTCCGGGTTGAGCGCTTCGGCCAGGAAATCAATCTCCAGCACGACGAGCACTCCATCCGCCTCACGCGATGCCCGGAAGTAGCCGCCGACCGTGCGTGCTGCCGCCCGCCTTGCTCTCTGTGCTCGTCTCGCGGGGCGCAGAGCTGGTGCACCTGGTGTAGGGGCCGTGGCGGCCTGGATGAGTCTCAGGTGGGTCGGGCCTGACCCAAGCTCGTAAGCTCTCGGATCATGCCGATCAGCTCTGCGGCTCGAGGACCACGTTGCCGTAGCACCGTCTTGAGGTGCTCTTGGGCGTTGCTCCCGGCGAACTGCATGCTCGGCGCCCGCGCGGGTAGCACGATACCCATGTAGGCGCACCGTTCATCGGTGGTCTCTACCAGCACACCTCCGACATCCACGCCCCACGAGTGCTGACGCCAGAGTTCGTCGGCGGACAGCGCATAGCCGGTGCCGATTGCCTCGATCGCTCCGTCGATCCAGAGTTCCGCGACGTTCCGATGACATTCCCCGACATCTGCTTGGATGGATCGCGCTTCCGGTCCGAACGCAACCGCGCTGGAGAGCAACCTCTCAAGGTCCGACTCGGGGGCGGCCGGCGCAACGACCAATAAGCCCCCGTACGACAACAGCGTCCTGCACCAGCTCCGCCAACGTTGTCCAAACTCCGGGTCGACGTCGAGGTACGTATCCACCCGATGTCGGTAAAGCGAGAGTAACCGCTCGCGTTCGTCGCTCGGCAACGTCACCGGCAAAGAGTACAGCGGCGCCGAACCGCATGATCAGACGCACTGTCATGCCGCAGACAAGGCGCGGAGGCGCGGGTGCCGGCTCGCCGCGGTGGTGGATTAGATGAGGCTATCGTGCCAGAGGGTGTGAAGTCGGGCGTAGCGCCCGCCGCTGGTGATGAGGGTGGCTGGGGGGCCGTCTTCGACGATGCGGCCGGCTTCGAGGACGAGGACGCGGTCGGCGATTTCCACTGTGGACAGGCGGTGGGCGATGACGAGGGCGGTGCGTTCGCGGAGGATGGTGCGGAGGGCGTGCTGGACGAGGCGTTCGCTGGGGACGTCGAGGGATGAGGTGGCCTCGTCGAGGATGAGGACGGTGGGGTCGGCGAGGAAGGCGCGGGCGAACGCGACGAGTTGGCGTTGGCCGGCGGAGAGGCGGCCGCCGCGGCGGTGTACGTCGGTGTCGTAGCCGTGCGGGAGGGCGTCGATGAAGGCGTGCGCGCCGATCGCGCGGGCGGCGTCGGCCACTTCGTCGTCGGTGGCGGTGGGTCGGCCGAAGCGGATGTTGTCGGCGACGGTGCCGGAGAAGAGGTGGTTTTCCTGGGTGACCATGACGACGGCGCGGCGCAGGTCGGTGTCGTTGACGTCGCGCAGGTCGACGCCGTCGAGGGTGACGGTGCCGTCGACGGGGTCGTAGAAGCGGGCGACGAGCTTGGCGATGGTGGACTTGCCGGCGCCGGTGGCGCCGACGAGGGCGACGGTCTGGCCGGCTGGGATGTCCAGGTCGAGGGCGGGCAGGATCGGTTTGTCGGCGCGGTAGTGGAAGGTCACGGCGCGGAACTCGACCGCGCCACCCGCGTCGGCCGGCAGCGGGGTCGGGGTGGAGGGTGGGGGACCGAGGGCTTTTCGTCGAGTACACCGGCGAGCTTTTCCAGCGCGGCGGTGGCTGACTGGAGCGCGTTGTAGAACTGGCTGAGCTCCTGCATGGGCTCGAAGAAGCGGCGCAGGTAGAGCAGGAATGCGGCGAGTACCCCGATTTCGGTGTGGCCTTGCATGACCTGCCAGCCGCCGTAGGTGAGCACGACGGCGATGGCGATGTTGCCGATGACCTTGATGCCGGGGGAGTAGATGGCGATGAGGCGGAAGGCGTGCAGGTTGGCGCGGCGGTAGTCGTCGTTGAGGTCTTCGAAGATCTGTTGGTTGCGCGGCTCGCGGCGGAAGGCTTGCACGGCGCGGATGCCGCCGAGCGACTCGACGAAGTGGACGATGACGAGGGCGACGGCTTCGCGGGTGCGGCGGTACGCGCGGGCGGAGGCGCGGGCGAACCAGCGGGAGAGCCACAGCAGAAACGGGAAGGCCATGAGCGTGACGGCGGCGAGCGGGGCGTCGAGCCAGAGCAGGATGCCGGCGACGGAGAGCACGGAGAGGCCGGCGAGGACGAGGTCGTCGATGCCGCCGTCGACGAGCTCGGCGATGGAGTCCATGTCGCTGGTGAGGCGGGCGACGACGCGGCCGGATGTGTAGCGCTCGTGGAAGTCGATGGAGAGGCGCTGGAAGTGGTCGTACACGCGCTGGCGCAGGTCGAGCAGGACGGCCTGGCCGATGCGGGCGGAGAGGATGAGGAAGCCGCGCTTGCCGAGGTATTCGCCGATTGCGGCGGCCAGGAACGCGGTGGCGATCACGATGAGCACGGTGGGGTCGCCGCTGTCGCGCAGGGGTGGGATGCCCTTGTCGATGCCGAGCATGACTAGGAAGGGTCCGGCCATGCCCGCGGCGTTTTGCAGGAGCAGGAGCCCGACGGCGAGCGCGAGCGCGCGGCGGTGCGGGCGGATCAGCGAGGCGAGCAGGACCCGGCTGCGGGCGCGGAGCCGGACCACCGAGCCGGTCTCCGCGAGGGTCTGATCGGCGGCCTGGTCCGCCGCCCGGCCGCGCCAGTCGCTTGAGTTACTGGGCATGGTGGGCTGCTTCGGAGTCGCCTGACCAGCCGGATAGGAGGTCTCGGTAGGCGGGCACGGTGGCGAGCAGCTCCGAGTGGGTGCCGACGGCGGTGATCTCGCCGTCGGCGAGCAGGGCCACCCGGTCGGCGAGGGCCACTGTGGACGGTCGGTGCACGACGAGCAGCGCGGTGGTGCCGTGCAGCACGCGGGCCAGCGCGTCTTCGACGAGCGCCTCGGTGTGCACGTCAACGGATGAGAGGGGGTCGTCGAGGACGAGGATCTTTGGCCGGCCAATGATGGCGCGGGCCAAGGCGAGCCGCTGCCGCTGCCCGCCGGACAGGGAGAGGCCCTGCTCGCCGATGCGGGTGTCGAGGGCCCAGGGCAGCTCGTACACAAATTCGGCCTGCGCCACCCGCAGCGCCTCGTAGATCTCGTCGTCGGTGGTCTCGCGGCGGCCGAGGGTCAGGTTTTCCCGCACCGACATCGAAAAGAGCGTCGGGTCTTCGAACGTGACCCCCATGAGGCCGCGTAGCGAGTTCAGTTGGATGTCGCGGATCTCGCGGCCGTCGATGGTGATCGCGCCGCCGGTGGCTTCGTAGAAGCGGGGCAGGAGGGAGATGAGGGTGGTTTTGCCGGATCCGGTGGCGCCGACGATCGCGAGCGTCTCGCCGGGCCGTACGTCGAGGTCGATCCGGCGCAGCACTGGTGTGTCGGTGCCGGGATAGGTGAACGCGACGGCCTCGAACCGCAGACGGCCTTGGACCTGATCATTAGCGACTGCGACTGCAGTGGGGCGGTCGATGATGGATGGTCGGGTGTCGAGCACTTCGTAGATGCGGTCGGCGGCGGTCATCGCCTCCTGCGCGTTCGCGATGATCCAGCCGAGCGACTCGACCGGCCAGATCAGCATCCACTGCAGCGTCACGAACGCGACGAGCTGGCCCAGCGTCATCCCGTCGGTTGCGACGGTGGCGGCACCGGCGACCAGCACCACCGCGAGCGTCAGGTTGGGCACCAGGTCGAAGCGGGCCGAGCTGAGGGCCAGCAACCTGCCCTTGCCGATCGCGGAGTTGTGCAGCTGCCGGGCCTGACGTCCGAACCGATCGGTCATTAAGCCTTGTCGGCCGAACGCCTTAACCGTGCGCAGCCCTTGCGTCGACTCCTCGATGGTCGTCGCTAGGTCGCCTTGCTCGTCTTGGACACGGCGAGAGGCAGCCATGTATGCCCGGGAGAAGCGGAAGCTGAACAGGAACAGGGGGATATGGCTCACCGCAACGAGCACACCTAGCGGCCAGTGCAGGCGGATGAGGAGGGCCACCACCGCGATGAAGGTCAGGGCGTTGACGACAAGGAACACGAGCCCGAAGGACAGGAACCGCCGGATCACACTCAGGTCCGACGTCACGTGAGACAGCAACTGGCCCGATCGCCACCGATCGTGGAAGGACATCTGGAGCCGCTGCACGTGCCGGTAGATCTCATCGCGGATTGTGGACTCCAGGCCCAACGCCGAGGCTGCCTGAGTCCACCGGCGGATGAAGATGAGCGCCGCCTCGATGAGACCAAACGCTAGGACGAAACCGCCGAGTAGGACCAGCCCCATCGGGTCACGGGCAGCTACCGGTCCATCAACCACCCGCTCGACCACCAGCGGAACCGCGACGCCTGCGCCGGTGGCCGCCAACGCGGCTAGCATGAGCGCCACCAGCCGTGCGGCATAGGGGCGAAGGTAGACGCGCAAACGCCATAGGTTATGCGCCGGCCTCGCCAGGTAAAGGTCGTAGGGGGGCGTAGTTAGGATGCCGGCAGGCCCGGGAGGCGAGGTTGCCCTGCGTAGCGAGCGGACATAGGCGGAGCTACCTCCGTAGGTGTCGACGAGAACGACAAATTCTGACGACACCTCGTCCTGGGGCAGAGGCTCGGCGAGCACCGGCTCAACCGCGGCGTCCGGGGTCATCGCGACACCTCGAGCAGAGCGACGCTATGAGCCAGATTCCGCAGGATCGTCAGCATCGACCGCTCAACCAAACGCCGCCGCGTCGTTGGCGCGGTGACGGCAACACAGCCGATGATCTTCCCGTTCCCCGGGTGGAACACCGGACAGGCGACGATGCCGGCGTACTCGGCCGTCAGCTGTAGCTCACCCCACGACAAGTCATAGCGCTCAGATCTTGGACGCGCCATCCACTTCTCCGGCCCATCGCCATTCCCGGCCCGATAAACACTCTGCCAATCCTCCGCGACCACTTTCTGAGAGATAAACGCCGCACCCACAACGCCTTTCCCAGGACGCCACAGCGGTCTAGACATGGACGGGTTAGCGCCCAACCTGAGACCACCAACGTGCACGAGCCGAAGAAAAGGTCCTGCGCCGGCGGCTCTAAACGCGTGAACTCCAACCTCTTTCCAATCGACACCTAAGCACTCTGCAGTCGAGCTCAGCGCGGCACTCAAAACGGCCCGGACGTTCTTTTCCCTATCGTGAAACGCCTCGGAAGGTCGACTACGGGCGTACCTCGCCGCCACACTGTGTACCGAAAAGCCGGAAAGGATCAAGATGGATACCCAGAGAACGGCTGACCGACCGGCCCAGAACTCCTCTGACGGCAACTTCACCTGGGCTGCGGACATCGCCGCAGTGGCAAGCGCGATCGCGACTGCCCACAAGGCGAAGACGATCGGCACCGCCGCATTATCACCGTCAAGATATGATCAACGCTATCCCCAATCGGACAGCACGACCGTGATCACCAAACCGGTCTGAGGCGCTTTCGCCGGCGCGTCGCCTGGCTGCTCCCGGGTCTCGCCGACGACGGGCGCCCCCGCCGACCCGGTCACAGATCGAGGTCGTTCATGTGGAGGACAAGCGCCTACGGCGAGGATGAACTCGGGCTCCTTGTGAAGATCAGTCGACGTCCGCTCATGCCGCGATACGGGTTGTTACGTAGCGTTACCTCCATTGCTTCGGCTGGCGGGGTCGCGATGTCGGGGCCGGCGGCCTCGCCCGCGGGAAAAATGGTCGGGTGTGGCCTGCGGGGTTCGGTAGCGTTGCCGGTCATGATCGAGTTGGTGGAGCGGCACACGATCCTGGCGGTGGTGGTCGGGTCGCGGGCTTACGGGTTGGATGGCCCTGACTCGGATCATGACCGGCGGGGTGTGTACGCGGCGCCGACTCGCTGGTTCTGGCGTTTGGACAAGCCGCCCACCCATCTGGACGGGCCGGCCGGCGAGCAGTTCTCGTGGGAGATCGAGCGGTTCTGCACGCTCGCCCTGCAGGCCAACCCGACGGTGCTGGAGGTGTTGTGGTCGCCGCTGGTCGAGCAGGTCACCGATGACGGCCGGCAGCTGCTGGCCGTCCGGCGGGCGTTCTTGTCGCGGCGGGTGGCTGACACCTACGGCCGGTACGCCCAGGATCAGAAGCTGTACGCCAAGACCGGGCAGCTCAAACCGGCCCTGTACACGCTGCGGGTGCTGCTGACCGGGATCCACCTGATGCACACCGGACATGTCGAGACCGACCTACGCGTTCTCGGCACCGACCTGGCGTACCTGCCGGACCTGATCGCCGCCAAACAACAAGCCGAACACGGACCGCTACCCGCCGGGGCGGCCCGGCACCTGGCCACCGACATTCCCCGACTGCGCGCCGTACTGGAAGCCGCCCGCGACGGGTCACCGCTGCCCGAGCACCCCGACCCCGCCGCCGTCGACACCCTGCACGACCTGGTGGTCCGCACCCGCCTAAACCAGCCTGACAACCCACCACCCATGAGCAGCTCGACCTAAACCGAGCCCATCCCGGCCCAGGACAACAGCCGCACGGCGGTCCTCGACAACGGAACACACCCCGACCAACCAGCCACGCAGCATGACGGTGCGCAGAGCCGCCGATACACAGTCGTGCCGACGATAATGCCTCGCTGTGGTGCGCTTGACTGGGTCGCCGACTATTGAGGGTATGGAAACGATTTCGACCCTCGGCGGTGTTATGGCTGGCGGCCTCCTAGTTCTGCTAGGCGATTTCGTTCGCCGCCGTGTTGAGTGGCGTCGTCAACAGGCAACGCGTTTGGTTGATACAGGAACTGACCTCATCGTCTTGCTTCATGGCTGGATAGGCGACCTTATAGATATGAGGGAGGCGAAGGAGGTTGTGCCTGATCCGCATATCGGACGGGCCGCTCGCCTTCAGGCGTCTACCAGGTTCTACGCCCTCCCCGGCAGTAGATCACTTCGAACGGAGTTGGGCCGCGTACAGATCGCCCACCAAGCTGTACGAAACGCGTATTGCGAAGACGAGGGTAGCTGGCTATTGGTGAAGAGGGAGTACTACGACGCGGTAGAGGACTTTGAGATTGCCTTGCACTCTGTCCTGCTACGAGGTAGACCTCCTCGGGACCGGGGCAAGCCTGTTTACATTGCCGATAGGCAACGTTCGGCGTGAATGCGTTCAGCGCGACCCGAGGACCAAGGTATGGGTACGACCTAGGTCGTACCTGGATGGCGCGAGCCTCAGTAGCTGGCTGAGCACCCTCGGCACGGCAACATTTCCGGCTCGCTGACCGCCGTATCGATTCCCTACGTGCGTCGGCGCGGCTATTATCGCTCGCGATGATGGCATTCCATTCGGATCTGCAGCGCGACAGCCACGATCAGGTACACGCTCATGCCGCTGGTCGAGCGCGGAGCCGGCCGCTCGTCGGGTATCTGATAGATCACTGGCCGGCTATCGTATTCTCAACTATCCTGCGTCGAACCTGACACTGGTCAACCGCCAGTGGTGGAAGTGATGGCCGAACTGGAAGCGGTGAGGGGTGGCGAGGCTGAGCGCTCTCGACGATGAAATGAAGTCGATCGCAGATGAGCGGCGGGCGCTCGCCGACACTCGCCGCGCCTGGGATGAAGTGCGTTTTGTCGACCATACTTCGCCGGTCGTTTGTCCACCAATTGACAACCCGGCCGTTCCGGAATTTATCAGTAGAGCGCGGCACCGTGGCGGAAGCGCGCGGCTACTTTGCCTCGATCCGTTTGGTCAGTACCGCCTTACCCGATACGCTTCTGCTACGGAGGCAATAAAGACCAACGTCCGGGGCGCCGAGCCTTCGGACTACCAACTGCGAACGCACGGATGGTTCTCGGCATCAAGGCATCGGCGAATGCGTCAATCTCGGAATCAGGTCGCGGCTCGGTACCTTGCTATCCAATACGGTTGGGACGTAGATCTATGGCGTTACTACGCTGACGGCGATTGCGTTGGCTCGATCGTGATTCTCGACGACGGATCCTGGATACCGATGTCAGATATCTCATGCCAACACGGCGACATCAGCATAGGCGGCCCTGGCTCGTGGGACCAACTGCTCAGCCAAAGCGCTCAGGAACTCCGAAAGTCGTTTACTATCGAAAGGGCATTGGCTGAAGCGCTAATTACAATCCAGGGCTCAGGCAAACGCTCGCGGCGCTGACCGCTGCGCCTGGATCGCCATCCGCTCATGCCCTCGATCGCGCGTCCGCCGACGGCGCGGTCGAGACCGCAAGCAAATCGATCTTGGCGTTCTCTTCTGCCGCGAGGTGCGCGCAGCCAGGCGTTACGCGTCCCGGAACCACCCGACTGCCGGAGCGTTTACGTACTCGTCCTCATGTTCGGGCGGCCAGCGCTCGCGTAGAGCCTCCAACATCTCGCCGCCGGTAGCACTGGCAACGGTGCACGGCGGCGAGTGCAGGCACCCTGGAAGACCTGCCGCCGCGAAACTGCGATGCGTATCCCACGCGTGCGCCAACTGCTCGCCCGTCAGGCGGTGCAGAACGTAGACGCGAGGCTCGAAGTCCCAGTGCCCGCCACCGCCGTCGTCGTTGGTGACCATGACGAACCAATATTCGCGACCCTGATACATGGCGACGCCCGTCAAGGGGCCGTCGTACCAATCACCGAACCATACTTTCCGGACCTCGGTCAGCTCAGGTAGACCCGTCAGGCGGGAAGCGGAGTGCACGATCCCGAGCGTACTGCCGGGCGAGATCGGCGTCCTGATCTGCCGCGATCAGCTCGTCACCAAAAGTGACGGGGGTATCGGCAGGGTGGACGGCCCGCGGCCACTACCCGGGCCGAGGTTTGGCGACGTGATCGTCCGCTCTCTCATCGACATCGGCGGTGACCGCGACCGCTGGTCCTGGGGGCTACCGTGGTGCCGCGTTGACCTCAAGCGATCGGGAGGCTCCAGGGTGGCGACTGTGGATCAGATCCTCGCCTCCATTGCCGAACGGCTGCGTGGCCGGCCCGTACCCGATGATCTGCGGCGGCTCACGGCCATCCAGGCCGACCGGCCCGCGGACGCCGAGCGGTCGCGGGACCCGCTGCTACACACCAGGACGGTGATCTTCGAACCGGGTGAGTCCCACGCCCTCCTCGATCACAGCTACCTCAACGACAACGATCGCGCAGACCCCGACATCATGGCCAACATCGCCGCGATCGATACCGTGCTCCCACACGCGGCGTGGATCGGCACACTGGTGGACGGCGACGTGGTCGGCTACTGGCTGCACCCCGACGAACCGGTGGGCGAGCCACCGCTGGTCGTCACCTTCAGCACCGAGGGCGAGTTCGACATCCAGCCCGGCGAATCGCTGGTGGAGGCCGTGATCTACCACTACGCCGGATATAAGGACGACCGGTTCGCCGCGGTCGCGGACCTGTACGAGGCGTACGGGCTGCCGATAACCGTCCGGCGAGCGGACGACCTGCTCTACCGTCGGGCGGTCGTCAACCCGGGCGTGCTGCACAGCAAGCGGTACGAGCAGGAGTGCGCAGTCCGTGGCCTGAGCTAGCCAGGCCCAGGGGTGTGCCAGGATTCGCCGCCAAGGGATTCGAATCGGAACTCGTGCCCATCCCGGCAACACAGACGTCGACGTTTCGTTCGTCACCACCAGCGAGTCGGCGCCGTCGTGGTCTGGCCACGACTGTGCTGCGCCAGGCACTCGCTGGCGCTACAGCCCGCGGGTTCGTCACCGCAAGCCTCCAGTCAACCCCGATGGGTACCGACACGCTGAGCACAACCATCCGGACATGCCGATGACAGTTCGTCGACTGGATTAGTGCTGGCTGTAGCCCAATTGCCTTCAAGGCGTATAACTATTACGCCGAGTTCGGTCGCGATAGCGAGGATCTCCGGATGGCGGACAGCAGTTCCGTAGATTGTTGGGCTACGTTAATTGCAGATCGTGTGTCTCGTTGGTTCCTGCGCGGGCTTGGTCCCATACCCGCACCGTGTAGTCGTCGCTGCCGGAGACGATGATCGGACGGCCATCCAGTTGCCCCACCGCCACCGCGGTCACCCGACCGGTGCTGGGCCCGCGGCGCTGGCCGGTGACGCGCGGCAGTTGGCCGCGCGCTGTGCCGTCGCGGTCACTTGGGCCATAGCTCCCAGGGCCATACCCGCCACGGGGCGTCGATCTGCATGTCGCCCCAGACGAAGACCGCAGCGCAGGAGGCGGTGTCCGTGCGGCGCGCGGTGATCCGCACCTGCCGGATCGGCGGCGCGACCGGCTCGGAGGTCACCTCCTGCGGCGGTCCATACTCGACGGTGCCGGAGGCCACCGGGTCGTCGCCGACGAAGATCTGCCACGCCACCCGGGCGCCGGCGCAGCCGTCGCGGACGGACATGTAGCCGGCCGTGCCACGGACCGCGCCAGGGCTGTGCGGCTTGACGGTCGTCTCCGCCGTCGCGCCGGCTGGCACTGTCCAGGTCCAGTCCTCGCGGCGCCACAGACAGCCGGGGGACTCGATGTCGCTGCACTCCGAGCCCTCGATGACCGGCCTTGTGCCGGACACGAACCCGATCCCGCGGGTGTGCGCGTTGACTGCCAGGAAGACCGGCGTGTACCACAGAATCACGAAGATCAGCACCTTGCCCAGGCCGTCGGCGACCTCGCCCAGCTGGTACCACCAGTGGGAGTCCCGGAAGGATCTGGCGGCTGGCGGCTCTGCCAAGGCGCACCCCCTTCGACCTCTTCCAACTATGGCCGTCGATGGCAAGCGCCTGCGGGCTTCAGCCTTCGTCGAAGACGGCGAGCGCGTCAGCCCTCGTCTGCACGTGCGGCCGGAACCAGCGACTCCTCAGGGCCGTACGGGCCGGAGTCCGCGCCAAGAACGGGCTCGTGATCGGGGTGCCCCAACGACGCGCGTGACGGGCGCGTCCCAGGACCTCCGGATAGCGCCGGCCGGGTCAAGGGGGGTGGCACGGGCCTGCCCGGCGCGCCGCGTCAAGTGCGCGCCCTTGCCGATGAGAGCACCTCTGACGAGGGCCGTGGCGCGCGACGCCGCCTGAAAGGTAATGGGCAACCACTGGAGCGTTCCCTAACAGCGCGCGCGTAGCCTCCTCTGTATGGCCTGTCGTCCCGCTCCCTACTCGCCCTATAAGGCGCGGCGCTCCTATGCAGGCACCGCTCTGCCGTCAGCTCGTGTAGGGCTACCGTTTTGTGTGCATATAGCTAGGAAATCAATTCTTCCGTCCTTCTCGGGGGGTGATTCCGTTGCTGTCGATTGAGGCGCTAACGTTCGTGATCGCTGCCCTAGCATTGCTGACGGCGATCTTGGTCGGCTATGTTAATCATCGAGCCTCCGAAGCTGCGCAGGACCAGGCTGCGGCAGCCACTCAACAGGTCGACCTGACGCGACAGCAGCTTAACGCGTCAGAGATCGCACGTCGCGAGTCCCTGGAGCCCTATGTAGTTGTAGACATTGCTCCTAAGATAGGTAGCCCACAAGCTCTAATGCTTACAATTGAAAACATTGGTCCGAGCGTTGCGCGTAATGTGAGGATCGCGTCAGAGCCTCCACTTCAACGCTCATATGAGAAGGCCGAAGGCCCGGCCACGCCTATTATGTCTTGGCCTATCCTCGTGAACGGGATCGCCACCTTGCCTCCCGGGCGCCGCATTGAGTTACCCTTTGACATGCGGGGCGCGCGCGTCGATGGCGACCTGCCAATGCAGTACCGGATAACAGTGGACGCGGATGGCCCGTTCGGGCCCGTGTCGCAGATGGAGTATGACATTGACCTGAACATTTACGACGCGGAATACCTTGAAGAAAAGGGCGTTGCACATTTGGTGAAGCAGTTAGAGCGGGTCGCCAGTTTCGTCGAATGGTACAAGCGACGAGAAGAGAGTGAGCAATTCCGGGAGTGGATCGCAAGCCAGCGCGAGAAAGATGGGGAACCGGAATGACGCGGTCCGTAGCCGTGGACTAGACCATGAGTTTACATTCCTGCGGTGATGCTGCTTGCCGCAGACGGTGTCAAGGCAGGCCCGCCCTCGCTGAGAGGCCCATCACTTTCTCGATGAGAAGTTCTCGCAAGTTATAGCGAGAGGTGATCGCCCCGATTTCTTCCAGTGTAATGACTAGGATCCGGCGTTGCTCGGCGTTGGCGTGGGCCAGAATTGACTCCGCATCGTGACGGCGGCTCGAGTCTCCGGTTATTCCATTTGCGGCGACGAGTAACCCTTCTGTGACACCACCTAAGCGCATTTTCCAGTCGAACCAGGCCACGTCGCTGCTGTCCACCTTACGAATCCAGTTCTTACATTCGACCATGATCTTTTCGCGAAATGATGGGAAGCCAGTTGGGTGCCGTTCGTTCCAAATTAGCATGTCTATTTCTTGCGAGTGGTCAGCACTAAACTGGTTGACAGTATGTGCCCGAAACCCAGGGATGTGTGGTAGTAGCCAGCAAAGGAGGCTCTCGAGTCGGTCGCCCTTCTCTTTCGTTGTCCGAGCTTGTTCCTTGCAGGCGGCAACGTATTCTGTGAGGAGTGTGGTGTCAAGCGGCTGGGTCCAGGTCGCATCGTCGCCGTAGGGAATAGGGACACGCAGCGGGCTCATACGGGACGCGCCGCGGTTATGAGGCGCTCAAGCGAGGCTGCCAATGAGCCTGTGGTCAATATCTGTGCGAGGTCGCGGGCCGAAGCAACGATAATTGTGTTCTGCTCGGCCGTCCATCGGACCGGCTGAGTATGACTGTCCCATGTGAGTACGAGAAGCGTTCGGCTCCCGCTCGATGCGGCGATTCCGTTGAGGCGATCCTGCATGATGGCGGGTTGGCGTCGAGAACCAGATATGACTTCTACAACGATGGGCAGGCCAAACCTCGGCGCTAGGCCGTCCTCCCAAACAACTAGGTCGGCATAGTCACCGCCTCCGGCTGCGCGGCGTGTCGTCGCGCCGGTTTGGCCAAACAGTTCCTCAATGTGTGCGATTGCGTCGCGTTCATTCTCGGCCTCGCTGAGACGTCTGAGCCAGTCTCGGACGAAAACGGTTGACAGGGCCGGCTCCCCAGCCAGATACTCGGCCTTGCGAGATGCTTCGATGGGCTGGAGCACAATCTGTACGGCGAACTGTCGGTGGATCTCGTCGAGTTCGCTGACAAGGTACAAATATACTGTAAGTGCATCACGTACATCGAATGTGCTGGTAAGGTGCTGCCACACCTCTGCAAGCGCCTCACGAAAGACCCTTTCAATCTGTTCTGGCTCGAGGTAGCGCAGCGCGGCCGCCAATGCGCTGGCGTGAGTCGGACGAGCCCACCGTTCGCATAGTAGGGCCGTTGTTATTGCCGTGAGATTCGGATACAGGTTGGCTGCGGGGGAGGCCGCCTTCAGGCCATATAGCGCGGCGGACGTCCAGGAAACGAGATGATCGTCCGTTGCGTTTCGCAGCGCCGATCTGATCACGTTGATAGCTGGCTCGATGTCGACCCAGGACGCTGCTCTACTCATGGCGGCCGCGACGGCCTCGGGTCGCCACTGCTGCTCTTGAGCGACACCGACAAGAATCTCCTCATCGAATGGGATGTCGACGACGTATTCCTTTACAAGGGCGCGCATGGAATCTTGGTCCTCGTCTGCGCTGATTCGCCCCCTTTCCCTGGCTACTCGGATGAGAGAGATGGTTCCGAAAGTCCTAATACCGCTTGTGTGCGCCAATTGGCGAAGGCCGAGGTCATCGGCCCATAGCGCGACGCCCGAGTCTTTCGCGGCGTCGAGGTTGAGGAGCCAGACAGGATCGCGATCCTTCGTGACGCGGGGAACGTGGACAAGAGCAGGGTGCGTGATACGTCTTAGGGTCCGGGCAGTACGGAGCATTGTCCGTACTAGCTCTTGTTGCCGTCCTTGCGTCTCCGGGCTCGGATCGGTGAGGAAGATTTGTCCGCGGTCAGGGTCAAAGCCGATCGTTCCCGAGGAAGGGATGCTGAAGAAGTCATCTGCTGAGACGAGGTCGCCGACGCTGGCTGCGGTGGTCGATGGACGCCTGAGCATGGCTGTCAGTGTGGGCGCGATATCGGGTATCAGGGCCAAGGTGTAGAGCGCGCTTGCGTCGATGATGCAACCCTTCGCGAGTGCATCGCGGGCGTGCTCCATTTCTACTACCCTGTCGCGTGTTGCAGCGGACTCCGCGCGGTGATACCCGAGAGGGCGGAAGGGAAAGATCGCCGCGTACGGCTTGCCCACGACGCGGTCAAGCAATCCGATAGGAAAGAGTTGGTCGCGAACATGACCCAGGGCTTCCCGGTACGTGTCTCCTTGGCGGCGGAGCATAGGCTCGATGTCGGCTAGCGGGCTGTCGCCTTCCCGAATGCTGTAAGACCTGATTAGCCTACTTTCTGGGTAACGTTCGATGAACGCTGACCAAGCGACGGTGATGGTCTGGCCAAGGGGATCGGGTATGTCAGCGCTGTCGAATCGCATGGTTACGGCGTTGATGGCTGCCGCATGGACGAGCTCGTCGTCAGGGAAAGCCTGCAGCAGAGCTAGCGCTGTTTGGGCGACCTCCTCAGCTTTCGCGAATCGGCGAGAGAGCTCCAGTAGGAACACGGCCCTGCTGGGAATCGTCGGTTGTGTATCACCGGCGCGCTGGATGGTTCGCCAGGCCTTTTCGATCTCTCCTGCCGAGAATTCGGCCTGCGCTAGGTTCCAGCGAGCATCCTCGTCGTTTGGATCCAACTCCAGTAGCGCTCGACACGCCGCAGCGAGAGCGTCCCAGTTCATCAACGTAGCTTGGATGGTGACGAGCCGGCGTAACACCGTAGCTCTTCCGGGCCAGATACCTCCCTCGGCGACGGCTCGCTGCGCGGCTGCTTCAGCTCGTTCCCAGGCGCCAGCGTCCATGTACGAATCGATAGCCATGAGGAGTAGGCGGGGATTCTTCCACCGATCGGTTGCGTCGACTAGTACCTCAGCCGCGCCGAGCGGATCGTCGGCGGCGCGCAAAAGCTCGGCACGTCGTACCGACGCTAGTGCTGTCTCCGACTCGAGCCGGCGCAGCATCTCCTCGCCTTCAGGCCCTGACGCGGCCATGACCCGCTGAGTGGTCTCGATTTCCGTAACGGCTTCGGGATGGCGCTCTCTGAGCGCCTCCGTCACGTCAAAGTCGGCAACGCCCTCGAGCGCGAGCGCACGCAGAGCGTGCAGCCGGTCCTCGTCCGTGGTCGACGCGTCTAGGACGCGACGCCACGCTGAGATGGTGCCGCTGTTGTCGCCACCGACGCTTTGCCCGGCTGCGATCTCAGCTTCCATGCGCCATTTCACGAGTCCCTCGGGAAGCGAGGCGGCGAACTCGCGGGCCTGGCCGACCCGGCCGGTCAGCGCAGCCCCCATGGCGGCGAGCGGCAACACGCGGTCATCGGCAGCCTCGGCTTCGGTGGCGGTGCCTTCCGGAGGCGGTCGCGTGATCGACCACACCTGCTGGGCATCGTCCGCCAGGACCGCCGCCTCACCAGCCACCACGACCGCCTCAGCGCTGTCTCCACGCCAGGCCCGACGAAGATTGCGGGCGCGGAGCGCCACCTCCACGGCCCGGAACGCGTCCTTCCAACGGCTGTCCCCATTGCCAACTACCGACCTATGCCGGAGCATCTCGGCCAGCCGGAGCAACAGAGCAGGTGCCTCGGTGTCATGGGCGACTGCTTCAAGGGCGGTTATAGCCGCGTCGACGCGATCGTGACCGGCGAGCGCGGCCGACAGGACGAGGGCTGCTTGGTCCCGTTCGCAACGGGTCGCGGCCTTCCAGCCAGCCAACGCCGCCCTTGCATCTTCGAACCGCCCCTCCTCATGTAGGAGCGCCGCGACGACCAAGGGATAGTCAGGGTCGATTGCCTGAGCCGCTTGGAGGTAGCCGGTCGCAGTGAGAGAGTCCTGCCCTTGCGCATGCAACGCGGCATGCGCAGTGCGGTACAGCCAGTATGGACGCGGGCTAACACCCCGACTCAACGCGGCTTCGAAACGTATCAGGGCGGCGCCAGCCTGCTTGTACGCCATCAGAACCTCGGCCACGACAAGATTGGCATTCCCTGACAGCTGATCCAAGGCATCCGGTGGCTGCGCCGCCCACTCGTGCGCCACCCGGATCGGATCTGTGTTCTCGTCAACGAAGACGGAGACTAGCTGCCATACCTCGTCGTGATCCCACTCTTGTTCCAGCAAGTAGCGGGCATACGGCGGTAACCTTCTGAGAAGCCTGTCGTCGTCGCCAGCCCGCGCTAGCTCTGCCGAGTCGAAGCGATCATGAAGGCGTTCCTCCATGTCGGCAAGATCGTCTGACGTTGCCGGCTCAGGGCCCGTCCTCGCGTACAGCGTGTTGATAATGGGCAGGAACAGTAGGATCGCCCCGAGCGCGGCTATCGCAATGAATGGGTGGCTTCGAACGGGAGCCAGGGCTCTCGGCCACGCTGCGGTGTCACCGGTTGCCTCAATCGCAAGATCGATTAAGACGCCGCCTGCGGCGACAGTTCCAAGTAGGAGGAATGTCAGGGTATAGGAGGGTAGGAACCGCAGCTTAGGTCGCCGTGCCACTGCATCACCTGTTCCGATGTTGGGGTGCCGACGGGGACACGGGGCCAGATGACACTCTTCGGCCTCCGTGTGGGCTGCCGTTGGCACAGTCTCCGTTCGGAGAGCATAGAGCCACCCCACGACATGGCATCCTCCAACCGCTGCTGGCCCCGCGCGCCGTCGCTAGGACATTCCGTCTTCAGTGGGTCGCCCTACCGGTCGCGCTTTCGCCACTGTGGACCCAAATATCAGTGAGAGCGGATACCGCCGTAATCCACATCCCTTGAAGACATGGAACATGCCCAAACCGTGTTGTGACGCCGTAGCGCCCGGCCGGCACATCGTGATGGTGTGCCTCGTTCGGCACCTTCCAAGATCACGTTTACTTATCTGCCGCAGGTAATGCGCGCCGTGGGGACGTGTGGTCTGGTCTTTGGTTGCCACTTCAGGGGAGTGGGGCATGCCTCGGCTGCGCTGCGACACGGCAGTGCCCGAGGATCGACCGGTGCGGCGTTTCGATAGCGTTGGCTGTGACCTCGTGGTGGGCATGGCCGTCCGGGCGACGATCATCAGCCATGAGCGTTGGGGAGTTATGGCGCAGGTCGTCGGGCATGAAGCGGTGGGGGCATCGGTCGATGGCGGCTTCATCGATAGCCGGTCGGGTTCACCGCGGGCACTGCCGGAGGAGTACCCGGCAGTCGGGGTACGTCGAGTTTTCCAACGCCATGGCCCTGGTGTCGCCCGGCGACAACGTGATCGTTTCCCTGTACTCAGTGCGGGCACGGCTGAACGACGCCGGCCAGATCGTTGCCGTGCTCCCGGCCACCGATGACCCTGACTGGCAGCCCTCGGGGTAGACCTGGCAGGTCGCACAGCAGCTCGACAGGGCGGCACTCGGCAGTACAGCATCGAGCTTCCCTACGACAGCGCGGGCGCAACCCTGGACCTGGCGGACCTGCTACCCGTCCAGGCGTCGTCCGGCTCCGTCGTGCACGTCCAGTCCGTCAACGGCGATGTGGGGCCGGCTGTGTCCCTGGACGCAGCGGACGTCGGCGCTGAAGAGGCCGGGGCGGTAGCAGAACACACGGTGGACACGGACCCGCACGGGGATCGAGCTTTCACCACGGCCGCCGTTGCCACGCATACGGCGGCTGTTGACCCGCAGGGGATCGGGCCTACGCCGACAGCTCGAAAGTGGCCAAGACCGGCGACACCATGACCGGCGCCCTGACCGCTCAGAGTTCGTTCACGGTCCGCGACTCGGCCACCCCGACGAAGCAGTACCGGTTCCGCACCCCTCGAGTCGGACCTCGATATCGACTTCGCGGGCCGGTCGACGTTCATCAGCGTGTTCACCAACGCCGACTTCACCGGGACACAGCGGACGTACCTGCTCATGGAGAAGGACGAGCAGCTCGTACGGGCGTCCGGGGTGTGGCGCTGGTTCGCCACGAACGTGTTCGGCGCCGTGGTGCATCAGATCGACGCCTTGACCAGTGTCGCGCACCTCGGGTCAAAAGAACGGCCTCACGAACATCAAGATTTGCGGGTTCAAGGGCAGCGCAGGGGCGCCAACCGCGGGTACGTGGGACGCGGGGGATCTGGCGTTGGACTCGGCTGGGGTGTGGCATCTGTGTACGGCACCCCAGGTACCTGGACCTAGGCCGGCCCCTGGTCAGCAACGAACATGATCGCGGCAAGGAGCAGGAGCAGCGTTCCGGCGAATGCTGCTCCTCCGGTCAGGACTGCGCGGGGAAGCCTTCGGCCGTCTACCCAGGTGAGCGCGCCAGCAGCCGTGGCAACGAACGCGGCCACGATGATTGCAATTGCCATCCACAGCGCTCGGGTCGCCGGGTCGTTCATGCGAAGCCTCCTGTCGACACACCCCTCCATTGAGGAGAGATGGACGGCTGACTTCGCCTTGCTTCGCAAGATGCCGTCTCAGATCGCGGGTGTCAAGGCAGCCGCGCATCGCTTTTCGTACGGTTTGTCGGTTTCGGGCTCATCGATCGGACAGTTAGACGTAGATCAAGGCTCAAGTCGCACAAGGTGTGCGGCACCTCCCGACTCAGTTCTCGCACAGCAGGAACCTGGACCTGACAACGGAAAGGGTGGGCCTCTACCGTCACGCCCACATCAGTCCATAGTGGATGACCTCTATGACTTGCCGGGCCGCCGCGGACGCTCCAGGCGTCGGTAGCCGAGGTTCACGTCGAAGCAGAAGTTATCCATTGCGTTGGGGGCGTAATCTCGCCGGTGCTGGCAAACCTGTTCATGCACTACGCGTTCGACGCGTGGATGGCCCAACGTTTCCCGGGCATCCCGTTCGAGCGCTACGCCGACGACGCGGTCGTGCATTGCGTCAGCCAACAGCAGGCGCAGGCGATACGGGCGGCGATCGAGAACAGGATGGTCGAGGTCGGGCTGCGACTGCACCCGGACAAGACCCGGATCGTGTACTGCAAGGACAGCAACCGACGCGGCTCGCACGAGCACACGTCGTTCACGTTCCTCGGGTTCACCTTCCGCGCCCGCAAGGCCCGCAGCAGGCACGGCAAGAACTTCGCCGCGTTCCTGCCGGCCATCAGCAAAGACGCCCTAAAGAAGATCAGCCAAGCGGTCCGCTCGTGGCGGCTGCACCGGCGGGTCGGCCATACCTTCGCCGAGATGGCCCGCGATCAACCCGATCGTGCGCGGCTGGATGCAGTACTACGGAGCGTTCTACCGCTCCGCGCTGCATCCCCTCCTCCAACGCATCAACGCCTACCTGATGCGCTGGATCCGCAAGAAGTACAAACGGTTACGCGGGTTCAAGAAGGCCAAGACCTGCTGGGAGGGGATCACCGAAAGGTATCCCCGCCTGTTCGCTCACTGGCGCTGGACCCGCGGCTTCTGGGGACCAGGGGTGACAAGAGCCGGGTGACGGGAGACTGTCACGCCCGGATCTGTGGGAGCCGGGAGGTGAAATTCCTCCCGGCCACCCGACCAGTGGGCCCGTTACCTTTTTGATCGTCCCCAGCCGGGGACTGCTCGGTCGCCCGGCTCGGTATGACTTACCGCCCCTGTCGTTCGCATGATCCGGGGGTGTTGTCGCCGGGCCGGGTGGCGTCGGCGGACCGCTGATAGGGACCCGGCCGCCCCATCGTCGGGGTAGGTCTCCTCGTAACGTGGCTGCCGGCAGTCCGGCGCCTACCGGCGGCCGAGCGCCCAGGACGGCGGTGGGGAGGCCAGGCGTGCACGACCAGTTCGGCGTCTTTGTAGGACTCGATGTCGGTAAGAAGGGACACCACGCGGTCGCTCTTAACCAGGACGGGAAACGGCTGCACGACGCCACGCTGCCCAACACCGAGCCGGGCTGCGCAAGGTGTTGGACAAACTGGACCGGCATGGCCGGAGCCTGCTGGTGGTTGACCAGCCGGCCTCGATCGGCGCGCTGCCCGTCGCGGTGGCTCGGGCATGTGGGCACCAGGTGGCCTATCTACCCGGCCTGGTCATGCGCCGGCTGGCCGATCTGCACCCCGGCACCGCGAAGACCGACGCCCGCGACGCGTACGTGATCGCCGATGCCGCACGCACGTTGCCGCACACCCTGCGCCGGGTCGACACCGGCGACGAAGCCCTGGCAGAGCTGGAAATCCTGGTCGGCTACGACGACGACCTCGCCGGCGAGGTCACCCGCATCTCCAACCGCATCCGTGGCCTGCTCACCCAGATCCACCCACCGCTGGAGCGGGTCCTGGGCCCGAAAATACAGCATCCCGCCGTCCTCGAACTGCTGTCGCGGTGCGGCGGACCAGCCGGGATCCGCAAGGCCGGCCGCACCAAACTCCTCGAGCTCGTCAAGAAACGCGCCCCGCGCATGGGCGCCCGCCTGGTCGAGCAGATCCTGGTCGCGTTGGACACGCAGACCGTCGTCGTGCCCGGCACCGCGGCCGCCGAGACCATCCTGCCCCGCCTGGCCGACAACCTACGAGACCTGCTCCACCAACGCGACCAGCTCGCCGAACAGGTCGAAGGGATGCTCGATGCGCACCCTCTTGCCGAGGTCCTGACCTCGATGCCCGGCATCGGCGTCAGGACCGCAGCCCGCATCCTGCTCGAAGTCGGCGACGGCAGCACCTTCCCCACCCCCGGCCACCTAGCCGCCTACGCCGGCCTGGCCCCAGTGACCCGTCGCTCCGGCACCAGCATCCGCGGCGAACACCCACCCAAAGGCGGCAACAAACAACTCAAACGCGCCTTCTTCCTGTCCGCGTTCGCCGCCCTGGCCGACCCCGCCAGCCGCACCTACTACGACCGCAAACGCGCCGAAGGCAAGAAACACAACGCCGCCCTCATCTGCCTCGCCCGCAGACGCGTCGACGTCCTCCACGCCATGCTCCGCACCAACACCCCATACCAACCGAAACCAGCGGACGAACCCCGCCTCGCGGCTGACAAAACCCATAGGGACACCCCCCGTGGCGTACGCGGGCCGTCGGCGTCGTCGCACCGTTGGTCCATGCCGATGAGCGGGCACCGCCCTAAGCCTTGCGACGGCCCGTGATGCCTGGTCCGGCGCCTCTGCGTCTCCGCGTCCGGGGTTGTGACCGGTCCTTGTTACAGATGGGCTGCCGTGCGGACGAGCCCGGCGACGGCCAGGGAGCGGCTGTGTGGGGGCCAGGCGAGAACGGTGGTGACGTGAGGTGAGTCGGTCAGGGGGATGGCAGCGTGCGCGCTCCACAGCCACGATCGGGCAGAGGCGCAGATGACGGCCACGGTATGCCCGAGGGCGATCAGTTGGGCCAGTTGCGACAGGTCGTGGATCTCTGGGCCCGGGCCGGGTTCGTAGGTGCCGTCTTGGCGGGGCCAGCGGGCGACCGGCAGATCTGGTACGTCGCTGATATCAGCCATGGTCAGAGACGTGCGCGCGGCGAGGGGATGCCCGGCGGGCAGGACGGCGACCTGCTGCTCGGTCAGCAGGTCTTCGGTGTCGAACCCGGCGAGGGCGTCGAAGGGCCGCTGCATGAACGCCACGTCGGCGCGGCCGTCGCGCAACATCCGCGCTTGTTCTCCCATTGCGCACAGAAGTACCTCGATTTCGGCCGCATCAGGTTCGGCGGTGTGGGCATCGAGAAGCTTGCGCAGCAGTTCGTGATTCGCGCCGGCCTTCGTGGCCAGCGTCAGGCGGTTCGTTGAGGACGCGGCGCGGCGGGTGCGGCGGGCGGCGGCGGCTGCTCCGTCGAGGATGGCGCGGGCCTCGTCGAGCAGCACCTGACACGCGCCGGTGAGGGTGACGCCGCGGCGGTTGCGTTCGAGCAGGGTGACACCGAGGCGCCGTTCGAGCTGCTGAATCGCCCGGGACAGGGGCGGCTGAGCCATGCCGAGGCGCTCGGCTGCCCGGCTGAAGTGCAGCTCCTCGGCAACAGTGACGAAGTACTTGAGCTCGCGGGTCTCCAGCGTGTCCACCGCACCACCGTACTGCGCTTATACCGGTCGGGTATAACAGCGCACCGAATCGGTGTTGGGACACCGACTGCCGGCGAATCAGCATCGGCGTCATGAGCGATAAGAAGACCGCGCTGGTAACCGGCGCGAACAAGGGACTCGGATACGAGATCGCGGCAGGGCTGGGCGCGATGGGCTATCGCGTGGCGGTCGGCGCCCGCGACAAGGTCCGGGGTGAGGCGGCCGTGAAGATGCTGCACGCCGCCGGGGTGGACGCGTTCGCGGTCCCGCTGGAGGTCACCAATGACCGCAGCGTCACCGAGGCCGCAGAACTGATCGAACGCCAAGGCGGACGCCTGGACGTCCTCGTCAACAACGCTGGCATCTCGGGAGAGACGGGACCGGGGTGGGTGCAGGATCCGACAACGCTCGACCTCGACGTCGTCCGCGAGGTTGTGGACACCAACGTCTTCGGTGTGATCCGTGTGACCAACGCGATGCTGGCGTTGTTGCGGCGCTCGACGTCGCCGCGCATCGTCAACATCTCCAGCAGTGTCGGTTCGGTCACCTGGCAGGCGGACCCGAACATCGAGGTCGGCCCGATCATGGCGGCCTACTCGCCGACGAAGTCGTATCTCAATGCCGTCACCGTGCACTACGCGCGACAGTTCGCCGGCACAGACATCCTCATCAACGCCGCCTGCCCGGGCCTGGTCGCGACAGATTTCACCGGTTTCCAAGGGCGTCCCCCTCAGGAGGCCGCGGCCTCAGCGATTCGTCTTGCCACGCTGCCCGACGGCGGCCCGACCGGCTCATTCTTCAACGACGACGGCGTCATCCCCTGGTGACTCCGTTGGCCCCTTGATGAACCGATGGTCACCGATGATACCGGCACCCCGACAACCATGATCGGACATCCGCATCTAGCCGCGATCCGGGCGCTAC
The DNA here is from genome assembly GCF_011764425.1 of Phytohabitans houttuyneae. Classification (NCBI taxonomy): domain Bacteria; kingdom Bacillati; phylum Actinomycetota; class Actinomycetes; order Micromonosporales; family Micromonosporaceae; genus Phytohabitans; species Phytohabitans houttuyneae. The sequence continues at coordinate 1,548,277 of NZ_BLPF01000001.1, read as the reverse complement.
GCAGCGTTTTATCGGCTCGAACGTGGATGGTGCTGATCTGTCGCGGATCGCGATCGGTGCCGCTGCGTTGATGGTGTTCGCCTGGTGGGTGGGTGGGGCTGAAGGAGATCTTCGGGGCGCGGCCGATCCGCGGCCGCGGTGGGATGTGGATCGGCCCGGGGCTGGCCTTCGCCGCAGTCGCGGGACATGTTGGCGGCGCCGGGCTGGCACAGTTGGAGCCGTGAGGGAAGGCGTTGATGGTGATCTCCGGCTCGTGCGTCGGCGTAGCGGAGGAGCTGGTCACCTGCGGCCTCGTCGTCGAGATGCTGCGCGACGCGGGCCACGCCGAGCGCTTCGTCGTGATCGTGTCGTCGCCGCTGTTCGCGTTCATGCACATGGCCGACCTGCTCTCCGGCATGAGGGGCGCGCGACCGTGGCGGCAAGACGAACAGTGCGTCGTCTTGTCATCCTGCCCGCGGTCTCGGTGACTCTGGCTTGATGTGAGGTTACGACGTCGTGTGGTTCCGCCCGTGGGTGTCCACGAGCCACTAAAGTTGGTGGATGTTTGGTCGCCGGCGCGTGGTTGGCAATCCCATCGTGGCGCGTCGCATGCTCGCGTTCTTTCGTGAGCTGACCGATGAGCATCGAGGCGACCCCGTGACGGTGGCCGAGCGGTATGGCCGGCATCTGTTCGCGCCGACAAGACACACCCTCGTCGACGACAAGAAGTTGTCGCGGTCGCGCTTCTACGTCGGGATCGCGGCGGGCGACGGCGTGCGCGCGTTCGCGCAGCTGACTCGGCGAGCGATGTTGATCTCGGATACGCTGCTGCTGTCGCATAACTGGGAGGGTTCCTACCACCACCTCGGCATCCGTTACGTGCTGGACCCGGAGAACACGTCGTACGGGAGTAGGTCGCGGGGATTCGGTGACTGGCGGACACTCTCTGCGGGCGTCGCCGCCGATAGCTCAGCACGGGCGGAGGCGCGGCAGCTCAACAACACGACCCAGACCTTCGGCATGAGCTGCCCCGACCTTGAAGGCTTGGGCGCGTGGATCCTCGACGCCGAGCCGTTGCTGACCGCGGGACTGGCCTGGTACCTGCCTAGCTACTCGCTGTCGCAGTACCAGGTCGTGAACGGTGAGCGGCGCGATCGGCCGCATGAGAAGACGCGCCAGATCGAGGTGGTCGATGTCGTGATGCGCAACGGGCGGGTGGTGGACGGGACGGGGCAGCCGCCGCTGAAAAGTCATCTCGTACGCGAGGTGCTACGCGCCGAGGTGCCGTTCGTCGACGGCGTCGGGCTACGCGACTTCGGCCTGGTCACCGTGGAAGAGTTCGATGCCTTCGCGTCGTTTCGCGACTTCATGCGCCAAAGCATGCTCGACCTTGATCCGGCTCTGGACGATGTGCAGTCAGAACACGCGATCGTCAGGCTCGGCCTACAGATCAACGACGGTCTGCGGTCGATGCGCGCCGAGATGGAGAAGGCGCGACGCAGGCGCGCGGTCGCGATGACGGGCGCGGTGGTCGGCTCGGTGAGTACGACGCTGGTGGCGGTCTACGGCCCGGCGCTGGCCACGGCCATCGCGGCGATCGGCGCAAGCGGTGGACTGTGGGGCGTGATCAGTGCGTACGCCGAGAACAGCACCCGATCGCTGAAGGAGAACAAGTGGTACTACGTGTGGGCGCTGTCCCGAAAAGCAAACTCCTGACGGTTTCAAGTAGCCGTGATCTGCTCGCTATCGAAAGGTGACGAGGTCCTGTGGCTCGTCGTCCGCGGGTGTTTTGGTCACGTGGGTGGTTCGTGGTGCTGGCGGAGGTTGACGTTTGATACGTCCTGGGTCTCGTTGTAGGGGTCGTGGGTTTGTCCTACTCTCCGTTTCGGGTTCGTGAGGCGATGTGTAGGAGGCGTCTGGTAAGTGGCCGTCGGGTTGCAGGAGGTATGGAAGCCGCCCGCCGCGGATGGCGGGGTGTGGGGATGCCCGTTGTGGTGGACGGTTGGCCCGTCGGGGGAGCTTGCGGTCATGTTCGTCTCGCGACGGCACCTGAGCCGGGCTGCCTACCCCGCGGGTTGGCTGGGCTGGACGCCGGAGGTTCCGTTTGAGGGTGTGCTGGTTGTCCGCCATGCCGATGGATCGGTCCGTCATCGAACCATCGAGGCTGTCGGGATGTGCCCGAGCCACATCGGCCTGCTGCCGGACGGTCGGCTTTTGATCGTGAATGGCCGCGCCAGGATGGGGGCGGCCGGGCTTTGGACAGCGAACGCTTCTGTGTACTCCCGGATGGCACGCTGGAGGACTGCTTCTGTATCGGTGATGACGTCGATGTCCTGGTCACCGACCGTGAGGGGTCGATTTGGACCGCCTATGGCGATGAAGGCATCTACGGCGGCCATCCGCAATCCGCGGCCGGGCTCGCCGGTTGGAACCAGCGAGGGGAGATCGCCTTGGTGCCGGACGGTCGCCTTCCGAAATCGCCATTGGCGGGGTTCAGCGCCGCGACGGACGGCGATCACGTGTGGCTGGCCTGGTACTCCAGACCCGGGCGGGGCGGTACCTTCTTGACCCGAATCGAGCCGGAGACAGGCGCGGTGACCAGCTGGCCGAGTCCCGTCTCGTCTCCGGACGGGTTGGCGGTCCGTGGCCACCGGGCCGTCCTGACCCGCAGGTACCACAACAAGCGATCAACAGAAGTGACCCGTGCCGAGCTGATCGACGGGTGCTGGACCGCGACGGATCGGCAGAAGACGGAAGTACCGGGTCCCGTCGTCCTACGATGCGGCCAGGGCCGCGATGGCACCCTGTGGCTTCGCGCCGGCGACGCATGGTTCCGCATCGAGGCATAGACACAGCGATCAAGACCACACGTCTGCCCAAACGCCGATCGATGAAACTCGTGAAGCTGGGTCGAGTCGATCGTCTGCTGGCAGTCCGACTGGGACAGGTCGTGGTGGACGACCAGCGCCACCCCGGGCGAGGCATCGACGAATATCGCCGGCTGCGTCGACGACTCGCCGACCACGCACGCAGCAGTGACAGCGAGAGCATCGCTCGATCCGCATGCGGATCTGCCGATGAGCGGATGTTGCTCGAGATCGCCCCGTTGGGTGAAGGTGATCGAATGGAGGAACAGGACGAGTGGCCGCTGGCGGGTGGGGCTCAGACCGAAGGGCTTGTACGCGTAGGAGACACGACGCGGCGGCCACCGCACCACCGCTCGCTGTATGTCGACGCGCTCCTGCTACATCTGGCTGAGGTCGGCTTCGTCGGTGCTCCCCACCCGCTCGGCTATGACCACCATGGGCGGCAGATCCTGACGTTCGTCGACGGTGAGGTGCCGCATGCCGCGCCCTATCGGCTGTCCGACGCTCGGATTCTCAGCGCCACGACGCTCATCAGGGGTTTCCACGACGCGACAACCGGCTCGCCGCTATGCGCAGGTCTGGAGGTTGTCTGTCACGGCGACCTTGGACCGCATAACACCGTCTTCCGTGGTGAGGAGGCGGTCGCGCTCATTGACTTCGACGCGGATGTGGGCCCCGGACGGCGTTTGGACGATTTCGCGCACGCGGTCTGGTGCTTCGCGGACTTGACCGAGGCAGACGTCGCAGTGGCCGAGCAGGTCCGCAAGACACGGCTGATGTGCGACGCATACGTAGACGTGACACCAGCAGCCATCGTGGAGGCCCTTACCGCGCGGTTCCACCGAGCCCGCGGTCAGCACCTCGCTGCCGGCCGATCGGGCGGGGTGCGGGCATTCGACGACCTGCTGCAATGGATGAAGCGGTTCGGCGGACGGGTTGCAGCGGCATGACCGCACCGGCGCGCGCGGCCCATCAGGAATTGCCATCGCATATCCGCTCATGCCGCGATCCGCTCGCTACAAAGCGTGGCGAAGTGGCCCAGTTTGACGCCGCCAGGAACTCGTCGCGGTCGGGTGTGGCACCGTGTTGTCTCGTGGACGAGTGTTGATCGTTCGTGCCGGCGCGCTCGGTGTGAAGGTGCGGCCGGCGGGGGAGTGGGTGTGTCTTGGGTCACCCTTCTCCGCGTTTGTGCTGGTCAGCCCCGCGCTGGCGTTGGGATGAAGCAGATACACTGCGGGGACCGTCTACGACCAGACGTTCGTGGACTACCCGTGGCTGGAGTCGCGGTCGGAGGAGATCTGCACCTACTCCACGATGGTGTTCCCCGGCCTCGTGCAGACGCGTGACTACGCGGAGGCCGTCATCCGGTACGCGGAGGGTGCGCAGGCAAACCAGCAGAAGATCGACCGTTGGGTGCGGCTGCGCATGGAGCGGCAGCTCATCCTCGACGAAAAGCCGCCGAAGCGCCTCGCGGCGCTCGTGGAGGAGGCGGTGCTGCACCGGCCGGTCGGCGGTCGACTGGTGCTCCGCGCCCAACTGGAGCACCTCGCCCGGGCGGTGGAGCGCCCCCACGTCGAGATGCGGGTGATACCCACCGGGATCGGTTTGCACGGCGGGCTCAACGGCGCCTTCACGCTCTTCAAGATGCAGCGGCCATACCCGGAGGTGGCCTATGTGGAGCAGCTCGGCGGGCGACTTTTCATGGAAGCGTCTCGTGCGTACCGCTACTCGAAGGCGTACGATGCCTTGCGGGAGGTCGCACTCAGCGCTGCTGAGTCGATGGCGCTCATCGCAACACTCGCAGAGGAGTTGTCATGAGCGAGTCACTGCCGGGCGTGGCCTGGCACATCAGCACCCGGAGCGACGGCATCGGCGGCAACTGCGTCGAGGCCGGTCCACTGGCCGATGGCAGCGGCCGGGTCGCGGTGCGGCACAGTCAGTCGCCCGATGGCGCCACGATCGTCTACACCCGCGGTGAGTGGGCGGCGTTCGTCGAGGGCGTCAAGGACGGGGAGTTCGACTTCACCGCCTGACGTGCCGCGCTGATTGGGGGCAGGCGTGCCTGCCCCCAATCGGGGTCCATAGTGGACAGCGCCCTACGGCTGCTGCCACCACTCGATCTCGGTGACCGCGGCGCCAGCCACGACGACCGTGCCGGCGGGCTCGGTCTTCGTGCGCCAGATGGTGTACGGGCCGGCCGGCAGCGCGGGAAACACCGCGCTGTAGCGGACGCCGCTCGAGACGTGCCGCGCGCGGACCGCCACGTGTGTCCGCGTCGGCGGGTCCTGGTCCTTCGGGCTGATCTCGATTTCCCGGCCGTGCCACTCGGGCCCGGTCACGATGACGAGCGCGCCTGTGTTGCCGCCGATGTCGAGCACGACGCTGCCCACACCGGACGGACCGAGGAGATGCCGCGCGCTCATGACGGGTTGTTGAAGCCGTCGTAGGGAACGCCCAGGTACGGGAAGCGGGCCAGGAAGGGTGCAGTCACGTCGTCCGCGCTCAGCCCCTGCTCCAGGATCGCCACCGCGTCGTCGGGCTTGAAGTCCTTGTCCACCAGGGCAAACGTGGCGCCCGCCACCGCTCGGAGGGAGATCGAGACCACGTCGTCCCGCACCCGCCGGCCGTTGGGAAAGCCGGCGAGGTCGCCGCCGAGCACGCCTAGGCGGTTTTCCTTCTTGCTCGGCGCGATGTCCGTGTTGAGGCGCAGCATGTCCGCCTGGATCTCGCCGGTGCTGTTGGTGAAGCCGTCGATCAGCCCTTCGGGGATGCCGGTCAGCAGCACCGCCACGAGGTCCGCGCGGGGCGTCCTCGCCTTGTTGAGCGCCTCCAGGTTGTCGAAGACACCTGGGTACAGCACGGGCAGGAGCCGCGCCAGCTCGGGCTGCTCGACGAACTGGGCGAAGTTCTTGTCCTCGGTCGGCGGGAGGCTGTTCCACAGGTCCTTTTTGGACATCGGCACGATGACCTCGTTGAAGAGCGGGTTGCCGAGCCGGGACACCTGCACGTTCGGCCCCACGTACACGTCGTCGTGGTTGTGTCCGTGCAGCACGCGCACCTGCCGCCGGCTCGCGGTCGTCCACACGCCGATGACCGGGCTTGACTTGCCGCGCAGGTCCTTGATGGGCACCTGGAGCGCGATGCTGTGCACGTTGACCCTGTCGGTGGCGTTTACCGCGTCACCGGCCTTCTGGAAGGCCTTCTGGCCGAGCAGGTGCAGGTTTTGAAACGGGCGCAGCGTGCCGAGGTCGAAGATCGAGCCGAGGTCGACGAAGAAGCCCTCGGCCCGCTGGCCCGCGAAGACCCTCTCGCCGGTCTTCAGCTTGAACGTGGCGTCCGCCGCCAGCCCCTTGTAGTCCGGGATGGACAGCGGGCCCACATTCGCCGGCGGGCAGGGCACGTTGCGGGCGAGCACCCGCGCGTGGCCGTTGCCGTCCACCTTCGTCACACTGTAGAACTGCCGCCGGTTCCAGTTTTCGCTGTCCAGCGCCTCGATAGGACCGGTGTTGTAGAGGAACGTGTTGTCGTCGTTCAGCTTCGTCTGGAAGCGGAACTGGTACGTCACGTCGGCGTGGCCGTCACCGTTGTTGTCGACGTGGATCTCGTACAGCACGTCGTCGCCGAACTCGAAGAAGTTGGGGCCGGCCGACGGGATCTGCAGCGGCACGTAGTTGGCGATCAGCGTGACCGTGTCGGGACGGTCGGGGCTGACGAACGCGTACAGGTCGGTGCTGTCGGCCACCGGATCCTTGGATATCTCCGGCGCCTCACGATGAGAAGACATGCGGAAACCACCTCACAAGGCTGGGGAAAGGGAGAAAGCGCTACTTGCGGCGAGCGGCCTTGGCCATGCGTGCGGCCAGGTCGCGGTCGCGCACCTCGATGCGCCGCTCTCCCGCGAACACGTCGAGCCGGCCCGTCCGCAGGTCCTTGACCTGCACGACGATGCTCTCGCCGGGTGCCGCTCCGGCCTCCTCGAACGCTTCGCTGAGGCTTGCCACGCTGACGACGGCGCCGCCGACTCCGACGGTGGCCGCGCCGAGCAGCACATTCCGGCGGCTCAACAACGGCGTTCCTTGTGCCCGGTGGGCGTTTCTCACGGTCGTCCCTTCCATGACAACGAACAGAGGACTTCCGCCGGACGCCCGCCCTGCCGGCATCGGTGGATACGGATGCCGGCGAGCAAGGGTTCAAACCTGATATGCCTGGAGGAGTTCGAGCAGGCGGACGTCCACCATCCAGCCGTCGCGCGCCTCGAAGCGGCCGCCCGGGCGGTGGTGGCCCACCACGCCGAACGCGCCGGCGAACTCCCACAGCGCGTAACCCCACCGCTGCTCCGCGAAAACCTCGAGCAGGTCGGTGAACCACCGCAGCGCGACGTCATCGGGCGTGTACTCGTAGCAGCCGAACTCGCCAATGTGGACGAGCGTGCCGCCGGCCGCTATCTCGCGCCACGGCTTGTAGAAGTCGCGCAGCGAACCGGCGTCCCACCAGCGGCCGTCGTAGTCGCACGGGTACACCGGGTCGGGCAGGTGCTCGTGTCCCGGCCACCAGCTCGCCCGGTAGTGGGTGACCGACATCGGCTGGTACCCGCGTCCACTGTGGAGAAGCCCGAGGTCGGTGAGCTCGGGCATCGCGAGGTTGCCGCCGTCGAGGCCGTCGATCACGATCGGCCGGTGCGGGTCGACCGCGCGGATCTCCGCCACCGTACGGCGGATCACGGCCTCGTGCGCCTCCCGGGTGAAGCCGCGCAGGCCGAGCGCGGGAGGCTCGTTGACCAGGTCGAAGGAGAGCGCGCCGGCGGGCACGTCCCGCCAGCGTGCGGCGAACCCGCGCCACAGCGCGGCGAAGGCGTCCTGCGCCGGCGGGTCGGTCCAAAGGTTGTGCGGCTCGCTCTCCCAGCCGGTGATCACGTACCCGGGAGCGCGGTGCAGGTTGAGCGAGAGGTGCAGGCCGCGTGCCCGGCAGGCGTCGAGGATCCGGTCGACGCGGGCGAGCGCGTGCTCGGCGGCCGCGGGGTACAGCGGGGAGCGGTGAAGAACCGGTAGTCGCACGGCAGGCGTACGAAGTTGAATCCCCAGCCCGCGATCGTGTCGAGCACGCGGGGATCGGGCTCGGCCGCTCCGGCCGGGCGCATGAAGAGCCACTGCAGATTGAACCCGTAGTGCGTCACGGAGCCCCCAACTCAAAGCCGTCCGGAAAGCGCGGCCAGCGCCGTGTGTGTATTGGGCCCTGTTTGGAAATCCTTGCCGGGCTGCGCCGGGCCCGGACGCCGCTTGGACTCCGGCTCGCCTCGACAATCCTTTTCAACAGGGCCTAGTTCGTAAGGTCATTTACTGAACCGGTAAAGCATCCGGGATGGTACGCGCCCGCCGGACACAGGTCGAGAGAAAACGCGACGACCGCCGACGCGACGGTGCTGCGACGGCGGTCGGAAGACTTTGTCAATGGGAGCGCTCCGGCAAGGATAGAACTAATTCCCTGCCCAGGGAAGGCGTCAGGTGCGGCGACGCCGGGCGGATTCGCCGAACCCGATAATCCGGATTTTCCCGGAAGGTGGCGCTACCTTCGTGTTTCCGGCCAATGGCGGCCGGGCATGCACGGTGAACGGGAGGGGCAACACCATGGGCAACAGGCTGATATCGCGGCTGGCGGTTCTGGCTATCGCGGTCTTCGCGATCGTCGCCCCGCCGGCGGCCGCCGCCGCGGCCGTCCCGGGCACGGCGTCGCCCGCCTCGGGCGGGCACGGAGACATGCTGTTCATCGCCGGCGCCGGCCTGGTGATGCTGGTGGCGGTCGGCGCGCTCGCCGCGGCGCAGAGCCGGGGCGGGACGCGGCGGCGGGCTCGGAGGGAGCGCCCGACCCGGGCGACGATCCCTGGGTGTAGCGGGGATCCCTGGGTGTAGCGGGGTGAGTGCGGGGTAAGGCACCGTCATGAGCGGGAGTCGCGAGGCTGCGGGCCTCGACCCGACGGTGGACGAGCGCCGAGCGACGGAGCGGGGTAGGTATGGTTGCCGTTGGCTACACGTTGATGTGCGAGCAGACCGGTCCCAAGGAGCTCGTCGACTACGCGCGGCGCGCCGAGGACGTCGGGTTCGACTTCGAGGTCATCTCCGACCACTACTATCCGTGGCTCGACAGCCAGGGCCACTCGCCGTACGCGTGGTCGGTGCTCGGCGCGGTCGCGCACACCACGTCGCGGGTCGACCTGATGTCGTTCGTGACCTGCCCGATCCGGCGCTACCACCCGGCCGTGGTCGCGCAGAAGGCGGCCACCGTGGGGCTGATGTCGGACGGGCGGTTCACGCTCGGCGTGGGTGCGGGCGAAAACCTCAACGAGCACGTCGTCGGCGCCTGGCCGCACGTGCAGCAGCGGCACGACATGTTCGAGGAGGCGCTGCAGATCATGCGGTCGCTGCTCGACGGGGAGACGGTCACGTACTCGGGGAGTACTACGACGTGCCGGAGGCGTACCTGTGGGACCGGCCGGACGGCGGCGTACCGATCGCGGTGGCCGCCTCCGGCCCGTCCTCCAGCGCGCTCGCCGGCGAGTACGCGGACGGCGTGATAGCCGTCGAGCCGGACGCCAAGGTGCTGGAGCTCTTCGACGAGGCCGGCGGCGGTGGCAAGCCGCGCTTCGGGCAGGTGGCGATCTGCTGGGGACCGGACGAGGCGGACTGCCGAAAGCGGGTGCTCGACCAGTGGCGCTGGTCGCCGCTGGGCTGGAAGGTCAACGCGGAGCTGCCCGGGCCCGACTCGTTCGCGGCGGCGACCCAGTTCGTGCGGGAAGAGGACCTGGTGCGCACCGTGCCGTGCGGCCCGGACGTCGACAAGCACGTCGAGGCGTTCAACAAGTACGTCGACGCCGGCTTCACGCACGTCGCGTTCGTACAGGTCGGCGGCGAGAGCCAGCCCGACTTCCTCGACTGGGCTGAGCGCGAGCTGCTCCCGCGCCTGCGCACCTGAGAGGTCACACCGCCTCGGGCGCGGCGCGCGGCACCCGCGCCAGGTCGACCGTCTGTGCCACCCAGAACACGATGAAGAGCAGCGCCAAACCGATAGGCCGGGTGCCCCGAACGGGGACACCCGGCCCAGGCGGCGCCTCAGCTGCGGCGGAACGCGTAACGCTTCGGCTGCGCGGCGCTCTGCCCACCACCGGGGCCGGCCTTGGCGCGCGGCGCCCCGGACCGCGTCGCGGTCCTGCCGGACCTCGCGGCCTTGCCGCCGCTCTGGTCCTCGGTGTGCTGGAACGCGGCCGCGACGCTCTGCGCGGCCAGCTCGTCGGGATCGACGTGAACGGAGAATTCGCCAGGCATAAGGGATGTCTCCTTCCGGAAGAGGAGTCCCGGGCGCGCACACCGAGACGGCAGCTGCGCGAAACCACAGGGGGACGACGCCCGAGACAGAGGCGGGTGAACGCGGTCTCAAAGGAGTCGTCAGGAGATCATGCGGCCACGTTAACCCGGCTCGCCGCCGTCCGCCACCGAATTACGCGGAGTCCGCGAGGTCCGGCGACGAGGACGGGCGGGGACGCAGAGCCACAGCGCCTCGGGCCGCATCTCCGCCCGCAGCACCCGCCCCGGCGCGATCACGTCGCCGTCCAGCTGGCGCGGCTGGGCGCGGTTGCTGGTCACCTGGATCCGCCGCGCGCGGAAGACCTCCATCCGCGGCACCCGCCGCCGGCGCCGGGCCACCGCCCAGGCCAGCGTGGCCCAATGGCCCAGCGTGCGCGGGGTGAGCACCGCCACGTCGAACGCGCCGTCGTCCGGCTCGGCGTCCCGCAGCAGCCGTAGCCCACCCTTGAGCCGCCCCACGTTGGCGATCAGCACCGTGCGGGCGCGGCGGCGCAGGGGTGGCTGGTCGTCGATCCGGATGGAGACCCGCATCGGGCGGTCGCGGAGGTGGCGCATGGCGCCGAAGACGTACGCCGGCCAGCCGATCCGCGCCTTCGTCGTCTCCTTGGTGGCGGCGAGCATCTGCGCGTCGAAGCCCATGCCGGCCATCACCGCGAAGCACTCGCCGTCGACCGCGCCCACGTCGATCCGGCGCATCCCGCCGGCCAGCGCGACCTCGACGCCGCCGATCAGGTCGTGGTCGAGGCCGAGGTTGGCGGCGAGCAGGTTGCCGGTGCCGGTCGGCAGGACCGCGAGCGCGACCTCGGTGCCGGCGAGCTCGCTGACGCACGAGCGCACGGTGCCGTCGCCGCCACACGCGAAGACCACCCGCGCGCCGCTCTCCACCGCCTTGCGCGCCTGGCCGCGACCCGGGTCCGCCACGGTCGTCTCGTACCACGCCGGCTCCGGCCAGCCGGCCTCGGCCAGCAGTGCGTTGACTGTCTGGCGGAGCTCGCCGAGGTCGAGGACCTTCGACGGGTTGACCACCACGGCCGATGGGACTGTCACGGGGTTGAGTGTGCATGATCCGCGTTGACGGGTGTGCCCGGCGCCCCTAACATCGATCGCCATCTAGGCCGAGCGTGTCCCGGGAGCCGGCGCGCGTCGTGGGCCGACCTTCGCGCCGCCACCCATGGACTGGGCAGACGTGGCTGGCAGCGCGCGCACCCACGAGAGGAATCACCATGCGCGCAATCACGCGCCGCGGGCTCCCGTTCGCACTCGCCGCGCTAGCGGCGTCCGTCGCGGTCGCGATGCCACTGGCCACGGCGCCCTCCGCGAGCGCCGCCGAGCCGGTCGTCGTGGCCAACCACACATTCGAGAACAACAACACCCATGGCTGGGCTCCGCGCGCCGACGAGACCGTCGCGGTGAGCACGGCCGTGGCACATGGGGTACCGGCAGTCTGCTCGCCAGTGGACGGACGCGCATGTGGGAGGGCCGACCCTCGACGTGCTGGACACAATGGACAAAGGCGTCCGGTACACCATCTCGGTGTAGGTCCGCCTCGCCGCCGGCTCCGGCTCGACCCAGGCGCGGCTGAGCGTCGAGCGGCGCACCGCGGGCACGGCCAGCTACGACCAGGTGGTCGGCAACACCAACATCTCCGACGGCTCATGGGTCAACCTCCAGGGGCAGTACACGCTCGCCACGGACGTCGAGTGGCTGACCGTGTACGTGGAGACGGCCAGCGGCACGGCATCGCTGCACATCGACGACTTCCAGCTGTCGTACGTGCCGGCCACCCCGATCCAGACCGACATCCCCTCGGTCAAGCCCGTGCTCGCGGGCCACTTCCCGATCGGCGCCGCGATCAGCCTGCCGCAGACGCTGGGCGAGCACGCGCGGCTGCTGAGCAAGCACTTCAACTCGGTCACGCCCGGCAACGCGCTCAAGTGGGACGCGACCGAGCCGGCCGAGGGCGCGTTCCGCTTCACCGACGCCGACGCGATGGTCGACTTCGCGCGGGCCAACGGCATGGAGGTGCGCGGGCACACGCTCGTGTGGCACAACCAGACGCCGGCGTGGGTGTTCCTGGACGCGAGCGGCCAGCCGATGACCGCCACCGCCGCGAACAAGGCGCTGCTGCTGTCCCGGCTGGAGGCGCACATCCGCGGCGTGGTCGGTCACTACGGCACCGACATCGCGACCTGGGACGTGGTCAACGAGGTGATCGACGAAAACCAGGCGGACGGGCTGCGCCGCAGCCGCTGGTACGAGATCGCCGGCCTCGACTACATCCGCACCGCCTTCCGAGTGACCCGCGAGGTCGCGCCGACCGCGAAGCTCTACATCAACGACTACAACACCAACGTGGCCGCCAAGCGGGACAAGCTCTACAACCTGGCGAGCCAGCTCGAGGCGGAGGGTGTGCCGATCGACGGTGTCGGCCACCAGATGCACGTCAACGTGGACTGGCCGTCGGCCTCCGAGACCGAGGCGACGCCGACCGCCACGACCACGTCGCCCTCGGTGGTGCCCACCACGTCAGACCCGACCTCCGCGCCGCCGCCCACCACCACGCCGCCGCCGAGCTCGTGCCGGGTGACGTACCGGATCGTCGGGTCGTGGCCGGGCGGGTTCCAGGGCGAGGTGCAGATCGCGCCCAACCTGGCGATCAGCGCGTGGTCGGTGAGCTGGTCGTTCGCGAACGCCCAGCGGATCAACCAGCTCTGGTCCGGCAGCCACAGCCAGAACGGCGCGGCCTGCTCCGGATAGCCGGTGCCCGGGGCCCTCAGGTCCTTGAGGGCCCGGGCCAGCTTCAGGAGGTCACGTCGCGGGTGCCGAACCGCGCCCAGGCCGCGCTCAGGAAGATGAGCGCGTAGATGGCGGCGGACAGCAGCCCGTTGCGCAGCGGGTCCCACGCCACGGGGTCGCGGAGCAGGTCGCCGAAGTTGTTCCACCAGTGCGTCAGCAGGTACGGGTGCAGCCAGTCGACCTGCGGGATCACACCCAGGATCCAGCTGACCATGGTGAACATGACGATCGCGATCGTGGCGCCCATCGGCTGCTCGGTGAGCGTGGACACGAAGAGCCCGACCGCGCCGAGCGCGGAGAGGCAGGCGGTCAGGTAGAGGCAGATCGCCAGCACCCGCAGCAGGCCCTCGCCCATCCCGATCGTGGTGCCCGACAGCAGCACCACGTCGCCGCCGCCGAAGAGCAGCAGTCCCGCCAGCACACCGGTACCGGCCACCGTCACCGTCGCGACGAACGCGCCGACCACGATGCCCGCGTACTTCACCGCGAGCAGGCGGGTGCGGTGCACCGGCACGGTCAGCAGGTAGCGGAGGGTGCCCACGTTGGCCTCGCCGGCGACCGCGTCGCCCGCGACGGCCGCCACCGCGATCGGCAGGAACAGCTGGATCTCCAGCGCCAGCGCGGCGAGCGCCACGAAGAGGCCGTTGCCGGTGATCGAGGAGATGAAGTGCGGTGCGCCCTCCTCGCCGCCGGACGAGGTCGGGCTGGACACCTTCACCGCGATCGCGATGATGATCGGGACAGCTGCCAGGACGGCGAGTCCCGCCTGGTTGCGCCGGCGGCGGGCGATCAGGCCCAGCTCCGAGGCGAGGAAGCGGAACGGTGGCGCGCCCTTGGCGGTCGCCGATGGCGCCGCGGTGACGTCAACCGCTGACATCGAAGCCCTCCCCGGTCAAGGCCACAAACTGCTCCTCCAGGTCGGCCGCGACGACCGCGAAGCCGCGCACCGGCACGCCGTCGTGCACGAGCGCGGCGACGACCTTCTCCGGCGCCACCGGGCCCAGCATGCCGGTCGCGGTGTCGGCGCCGAGGGTCACCTCGGTGAGGCCCAGCTCGCGCAGCACCCGCGCCGCGTCGTCCGGGCGGTCGGTACGCACCTGCGCGCGCGGCGCCGCCTCGGCCCGCAGGTCCTCCAGTGTGGACTGTGCCACCAGGTTGCCCTGGTGCATGACGCCGACGTGGCTGCACACCTGCTCCACTTCGGACAGCAGGTGGGTGGAGAGCAGCACGGTCGCCCCCTCGCCGGCGAGCGTGCCGATCAGCGCCCGCACCTCGCGGGTGCCCTGCGGGTCGAGCCCGTTTGTCGGCTCGTCCAGGATCAGCAGGTCGCGGGGGGCGAGCATGGCGGCGGCCAGCGCGAGCCGCTGCCGCATGCCCAGCGAGTACGCCCGGAAGCGCTTGCCCGCCGCGGCGCCCAGCCCCACCCGGTCCAGCGCCGCCCTGATCCGGACGTCCGCGGTGGCCGGTCGGGCGGTGCGGTCGGCCGCGTCGAGCCGCCGCAGGTTGTCCATGCCGGACAGGTACGGGTGGAAGCCGGGCCCCTCGACGAGCGCGCCCACGCGGGGCAGCACCCTCGCCGCGCCGCCGGGCATCCGCTCACCGAGCAGGGCGTGGCCACCGGAAGTGGGCCGGATCAGGCCGAGCAGCATGCGGATAGTGGTGGTCTTGCCTGAGCCGTTGGGACCCAGGAACCCGTAGACCGCCCCGCGCGGGACCGCCAGGTCGACGGCGTTGACCGCGACCTGGCGTCCGAACCGCTTGGTGAGACCGCAACTCTCGACCGCGAACGCGGTCACTTGTTCTCCAGTGCTACCTCGTACAACCTCTCGGGCGCCACGAGCCCCGCGTAGATGGTGCCGTTGTCGGTCAGCAGGACACTGAAGAGCCGGCCGCTGAGCAGGTGACCGCTGCCCCAGGCGCCGCTCACCGGCGTCAGCAGGCTGAGGATCTGTGCGCCCTCTTCGGTCTTGCCGGCATCCGCGTCGTCCTTGCCGCCCTTGACGACCGCGACCGTCGTCCAGCCCTCGCCGACCGTCGTGAAGCCGGCGTCCTCAGGCGTCTTGCCGTGGCTGGCGTCCGGCTTGGCCGGGGTGCCCGTGGCCTCTTCGACCACCGCGCCCGGCGGCGGGTTGAAGCGGAACTGGGCGTCGTCCGGCCGGGCGAAGTCGACCTGGGTGAACGCGATCTGGAACGCGGTCTGGTCGCTGCCCTTCGGGTAGATCTCCAGCCGCAGCGGCACGTGCTCCTTGGCGTCGATCGCGATCCGCACCTGGCCCACCAGCGAGGCCTTGTCGCGCGGGGCGAGCACCAGCTCGTACGCGTCGCGCCCGGCGATCGTCGCCGACCGGCCGACGGTCACCTCGGTCGTGGGGTCGACCGCGGCGAGCGCCCGGTCGGCCGCCTCCTGCGGAGTGACCGGCAGGTCGTTGGGGAGCGCGTGTGACTTTGTGTCGGCGTCACTGATCGTGCGGTGGGTGGCCTTGTTCTGCTGGCTCGACCACAGCCACACGTCCTTGCCGTTGCGGATGGCGTCCGTCTCGCCGAGCGTGCCCATCAGCGCGACCCGGGTCTTGTCCGGCCCGGAATACCAGACGCGCAGCGTGTTGGTGTCGGTGAGCAGCGACGCGATGTCCGCCGTCCCGCTGCCGCCGCCGCTCAGGCTGGGCAGGTTGGGCAGGCCCAGGTCGGCCGACTGCACCACCGTGCCGGACAGCCCCTCGAGCCGCGCCGTCTGCAGGTCGACCAGCAGCTGCTGTGCCGTCCGTGGTGGAAGGCTCGGCTCCGCCGTAGCGGCGAGTGTGCCGACGGCGGCCCCTCCGCCGACCACCACCGCCACCGCCGCCGCGGGACCAGCCACCGGAGCGCGGGGCGGGTGCTCATGGCCTTCATAACTGACATGTTTCGCACCTCCTGGCACTCATCGTGCGCAACTGGCCCTGTGAGTGCGCTGAGAGTGCCTGTGGCCTCACTCAGCAAGGATGGCACGCTTGTCTGCGTGCGGTTGCTGGTGGTGGAGGACGAGGCGCGGCTGGCCACGGCCCTGCAGCGCGGGCTACAGGGCGAGGGCTTCGCGGTCGACGTGGCCGGCGACGGCCCGACCGGCCTGGAGATGGCCCGCCACGGCGGCTACGACGCCATGATCCTCGACGTGATGCTGCCCGGTCTGTCCGGTTACCGGGTCGTGCGGCAGCTCCGGGCCGAGGAGCACTGGCTGCCGGTGCTCATGCTCTCCGCCAAGGACGGGGAGTACGACCAGGCCGACGGCCTCGACTGCGGCGCCGACGACTACCTGACCAAACCCTTCTCGTACGTGGTGCTGCTGGCCCGCCTCCGCGCCCTGCTGCGCCGGGGTGCGCCGCAGCGCCCGACCGTGCTCACCGTGGGCGCGCTCCGCCTCGACCCGGCCGAGCGGCGGGTGACGCTCGACGGCGCCGAGATCACGCTCACCGCCCGGGAGTACGCGCTGCTGGAGTACCTCATGCGCCGCGCCGGCGAGGTGGTATCGAAGACCGAGCTGCTCGACCACGTGTGGGACGCCAGCATCGAGACCGCGCCGAACGCCGTGGAGGTCTACGTGGGGTACCTGCGCCGCAAGCTGGGCCGCGACGTGCTGGAGACGGTGCGCGGCGCCGGGTACCGGCTGAGCTCGTGAAGAGATCCGAGCGCGTGCGATGAGGTGGTGGCGCCGCATCAGCCTGCGTGCCCGGCTGATGTTCATCGGCACCGCCGGCCTGGCCGTGGGCCTCGCGGCCGGCGGCGTGGTGATGGTCTTCGCGCTCGGCCTGGCCCTCCAGGCGACCGCGGACAACGAGGCCCGGGAGAGCGCCGAGGGCGTGGCGGCGCTGGTCAAGGACGACATCGTCCCCGAGCCGCTGCCGGTCATCGGCGACGTGCGGGTGCAGGTGGTCGACGACCAGCACCGGGTCCTGTTCGCCTCGATCGACGCCGACCGGATGACGCCCGTGCTCTACCCGGACGAGATGCCGCGCGCCCAGAAGGGGGAGACCCTCACCATCGAGGGCAACCGGCTCGGCATCCGCGGACCGGTGCGGGTGGTCGCGGAGCCGGTCGGCACGCAGACGGTACTGGTGGCGAGGTCCATGGCCGACCTCGCGCAGAGCGTGCGGCTCCTGCGCAACATCCTGATGATCGCTTTCCCGCTGCTGCTCATCGCCCTCGCCGCGGTCGCCTGGCGGGTGATCGGCCTCACCCTGCGACCGGTCGAGGCCCTGCGCACCGGGGCCGAGGAGATCACCGGCGGCGCCCGACCCGGCCAGCTCCCGCTGCCCGACTCGCAAGACGAGATTCACCGCTTGGCCGTCACGCTCAACGGCATGCTCGACCGCCTGGAGGCGGCGCGGGCGAGGCAGCGTGCGTTCGTGGCGGACGCGGCGCACGAGCTGCGCAGCCCGCTGACAAACATGCGCACCCAGCTCGAGGTGGCCCAGCGCCTGGGTGACCGCACCGACTGGCCCGCCGTCGCCGACGACCTGCTGATCGACACCCAGCGGCTCAGCCGCCTGGTGGACGACCTGCTCCTGCTGGCACGCGCGGACGACGCCGGCCAGCGCGCGCTGCGTACGGCACCGGTCGAGCTCGGCGAGCTGGTCGCCGCGCTGGTCGAGCGCTACCCCTCACCCCCGGTCACCGCCGCCGTCCCCAAGGATCCACTGTGGACCACCGGCGAGCCGGAGGCGCTGGCCCGGGCGGTGGCCAACCTCGTCGACAACGCCGTGCGCCACACCGCCACCACCGTCGAGGTCGAGGTGAGCGCCGACGGCGAGCACCACCTGGTGACCGTGACCGACGACGGACCCGGCATCCCGGTCGCCGACCGCGCGCGCGTCTTCGACCGCTTCACCCGCCTGGACGACGCCCGCGCCCGCGACGCCGGCGGCGCCGGCCTGGGGCTGGCCATCGTCCGCGAGCTGGTCCGCCAGCACGGCGGCACGGTCCGCCTCGCCGACGCCAGCCCAGGCCCCGGCTTGCGCGCCGAGCTCCGCCTCCCGGCGACACCCCCTCCCGACGACGCCAGCTAGTGCGGTGACCACTATGGTTCGCCGGGTTCCCCGGCGAACCAGGCCCTGCCGGGCGCAGGGTTTCCGGGTCCGCCCGCGCAGCGGGCGGACCCGGAAACGTTAGTGGTCACCGCACTAGCGAATTCTTTCGAGGCGGGAGTGCGCGAGTCCGCCCGCCGTCTGGCGCCGTCGTCGCGCTCTGTGACTGTCGATCAGGTGCACGAGGTGCGAGCTTCGAGATCTTGGTGAGTTTGCGCGTTATTTCGACGCTAACTTGCCAAGATCTTGCCGGAGCGGGCTCCTGGGTTGAGCTGGGCGACCGCAGAGGGTGAGGCGCCAGACTGCGGGCACAGCGGCAGCACACATCCAACTCGGGTCGGACTTCAAGAAGGCTCACCCCGACCGCGAGAGGACTCCAGACGACGAAAACTCCGAAGGTCGAGGTGGGCCATAGCAGCCGTCAGTCGCCTAGATCTGCGTGGCGGCGGCTGTTGGGGTGGGCCTGCCGGAAGTGGAGGGAGGCCGCGGACTGGCTCAGGCCATGATCACGCGCGTCGCCCTTCGCCTTTCGATCTTGTGGAGAACTCCTCCTTCAGCGCGATCACGTAGCTGCGCGGCCAGTGCCACCGGATCGGTGCGGGCGGCGAGGCGGGTGCGGCAGCTCGCGTTAGCCGGCGCGCCCGGCCGGGTCAGCGCGAGCGGGCCATTGGCGCCGGAGAAGGGGGTGACCAGAGTCGCCGGTGAGGGGTCGGGGCCTACCCGCACCCGCGGGAGCTTGGCCACCGCGGAGGGTGAGGCCGCGGGAGCGACGGTCCGGACCACCGCGGACGTCGCGGTAGCTCAAACTCGCCGAAAGAGATCTCAGCCCTGGCGCGTCGTGCAGACGGGCTTGGCCTTGCCGAGCCGGTTGCCGGGATAGACCACCGCGATCTCGAAGCAGAAGTCGTCGGTCTGGTTGAGCCCGTGCACGACGTAGCTGGTGGTGCCCGCGGGCAGGTCCTCGAAGGGGCGCTGCTGCTGCCCCTCCGGCGCGCCGGAGACGCGGACCTTGCCGTCGGCACCGAGCGGGTACGCCCAGCGCAGCGTGATGCTCTCCCCATCGTCCTTGATCGTCACGCGGCTGGGGGGCGTGCCGGGGCGGGCGCGTGCCGGGCCGGTGGGGCTTGCCGGTGGCCTGGTGGTGGCGGCTGGCGCGGTGGTCTGGGGTGCGCTCGTCGCCGGGGGCGGTGGCCAGCTCGCGGCGGGTGGGGCGGTCTCGTCCGGCGTCTGGCCCTGGTCGATCGCGGCGAGTCCCACCACGACCGCCACCGCGCCGATCACGGCGGCGACCAGCGCGCCGGTGACCAGCGGGGCCGGGCCGCGCCGGCGGCGGCCGTGCTGGCGCGGGACGTGTACGGGCAGGTTGCCGGACGACTCGTCCGGGGGCCAGTGCACGGCGACGTCGGGCGGCACCGGCGACTGCGGGCGGTTGGGCGGGGCCTCGCCGGGCGCCGGGGGCAGGTCGAGAGGGGAGCCGTCCAGGCCCTGCAGCCCCGGGTACGCCTCGTCGTCCGCGGGCGCGGTCGGCAGCGCGGGACCGCCGCAGTTGTGGTGCGGGTTGGCCGGGGCGCGGGAGAGCGCGGCTATCTGTGCCACGAGCGGGTGGTCCGGCTCCAGGTAGGCGCGGGTCAGCTCGCGCGCGTGCGCGAGGTGCTGGTGGGCCTCGGTGAAGCGGCCGCAGTCGCGCTCCATCGCGCCGAGCCGGGCCAGCATGCGGATGCCGGCCGGGTGGGCGTCCCCGTACGCCTCGCGGGTCATGTCCCACGCCTCGGCCAGGCGGGCGCGGGCGATGTCGCACTCGCCCCGCGCGTACTCCACAGTGGCCAGATCGGCGTGCGCGGCGAGCACCTGCGGCGACTCCGGCCCCTCCAGCGCGGTGAGTCCCTCGATCACCGTGCTGTACAGGCTGGCCGAGTCGGCGTGGTTGCCGATGCGGTGCAGCACCGAGGCGAGCGTGGCCGCGGCGCGGATCGTGCGCTCGTGGGTGGGGCCGTAGAGGCGGCTCTCCGCCTCGTACGCGAAAGTGGCCCACGCCCGCGCCGAGTGCGGCTCGCCGAGCCCCACCAGCACGCGCGAGTGCAGGCTGGCGGCGTCGGCGAGGGCGGACGTCGCGTTGTCGGGATCGGTGTCCGCCGCCGCGAGCGCATCGCCGAGCAGCAACTGTGCCGCGGAGAGATCGCCCGCCTCGAAGAGGTCGTACGCCCGCGCGGTCACTTCGGCCAGCCCTGTAGACATCTGCCTCATCGTGCTGGACCGGCAACGATCAGTACAAGGCCCTGCCTGGATCGAGATGGTCCAACATGGCCTCGCTGATCTGGCGGAGCTGGGCCACCTGCTCGGGCGTGAGCTGGTCGAACAGGTGCGTGCGCACCCCCTCGACGTGCCCGTGCGCGGCATCGGCGAGCACGGAGAAGCCTTGGTCGGTGAGGACGGCCAGCTGGCCGCGGCGGTCGGTGGGGCAGTCCTCGCGCCGCACCCACCCGTACTCCTCCAGCCGTGCCACGGCGTGCGACAGGCGGCTGCGGGACGATGACGTGGCTTCGGCGAGGTCGCTCATCCGCAGCATGCGGTTGGGTGCTTCGGATAGCCGGACGAGGATCTCGTAGTACGCGTGTGGCATCCCGGCGTCGCGCTGGAGCTCGCGGTCGAGCGTGTCCCACAGCGCCCGGGAGGCGTGCAGGAACGCGCGCCAGGTGCGCTGCTCCTCGTCGTTCAGCCACCGGGTCATGTGAGAAAGCCTAACAATACTGTTGAGCGCTCAACTATCCGGGTACCGTGATGGTCATGGGTGTACATCGGCTCAACCATGCCGTCCTCTTCGTCCGCGACGTCAACCGTAGCGTCGCCTTCTACCGTGACGTCCTGGGTTTTCGCCCGATCGCGATGACCCCGGACGGTTTCAAGGGCGCCGCCTTCCTGCAGGCACCCGACTCCACCAATGACCACGACCTCGGCCTCTTCGAGATCGGCGAGGGCGCCGGACCCTCACCCGCCGGCCGGAGCACGGTCGGCCTCTACCACCTCGCCTGGGAGGTCGACACGCTCGACGAGCTCGAGCGGGTCGCCGGCAAGCTGGCGGAGGCCGGCGCGCTGGTCGGCACCTCCGACCACGGGACCACGAAGAGCCTCTATGGCAAAGATCCGGACGGTCTGGAGTTCGAGGTCGTCTGGCTGATCCCGGCCGACCTGCTGGACCCCGCCGCGCTGGAGGCCCGCAAGCGCATCCGCCCGCTCGACATCGCCCGCGAAAAGGAGCGGTACGGCGCCACCACCCGTGGCGGAGTGGGTATCTCCGTGCCGGCCTGATGGGTCAGACTTAGCGCATGACCGCGATCGCCGGCGCCCTGCGGGAGCTGCTGGTGCGCTACCTCGACGCCTGGACCCCGGGCGCGGTGCACGGGGCGCGCGGCGCCACGTTCGCCTATGGCTGGGCCGGCGCGCCCGACGAGGCGACGGCCGAGGCCGCGCTGCGGGTGTTCGCCGAGTTTGCCGACCGCCTCCGCGGCCGCCGCCTCGCGGTCGTGCTGGTCGGCCCGTCGACCGCCGCAGTCGCCGCCCGCCTCGACGCGGTGCAGGCCGAGCTGGGCACGCCGCCCGAGCTGGGCGTCTACCCGGTCGAGGGCCCGCTCGACGAGCGCCTGCCCGCCGCGCTCAAGGCCGCGGGCGCGGCGGGCGCGCCGCTGCTGGCCTTCCTGGACGGCGCCGGGCCCGCGTCCCTCGCGGCCGCCGGCACCGGCAAGCCCGCCGAGGTCCTGCTCGTTTCCGGTACCGGCGGTCAGCCGGCCGCCCCGATGCCACTGACCGCACACGTGGACCTTGTGGCGGGGGACGGCGGCGCGCGCCTGGTCACGTTCGCGACGACGGCGGGCAAGGGGCTGGAGGCGTTCAAAAACGCCCTGTGGGCCGTCGACGAGTACGCGGGTGTCCGCTACCGCGACCCCCGCGACCCCGAGGGCCACCTGCTGGACATCTCGCTCAGCCCGCACCCCGGCCCGCTGCGCCGCGAGATCCTGGCCCACCTGGGCTCGGCCGGCGCGCGGACGGTGACGCAGCTGCGGGAGTTCACGCTGACCCAGACGGTGTACCGCGCCTCCGACACGGTCCGCGTCCTCAACGCGCTGCTCGCCGCCGGCACTGTGACCCGCGACCCGGACCGCGGCCGCCTGGGTGGCGACGTGGTGATCGCGCTGCCGTAGGCGGCGCCACCGCGGAGGGTGAGGCCGCGGGAGCAACGGTCCGGACCACCGCGGACATCGCGGTAGCCCGGATCTATGGTTTGGATCTCCTGGCGCCGGCCTGCGTCAGCGGGGCTCCCAGGCGTCGGGGCGGGTGACCAGCTTGCGGACGTGGGCCGGCATCTTGCCGCTGACCATCTCGGCGAGGCTCACCTCGTCGACCACCTCGCGCACCGCGGCGCGGACGGCGACCCACAGGCGGGGGAGGTTTTCCGCCGCGCCCTCGTACTTGGTCTCCTCCGGCCGCAGCCCGCGCACCCCGGCGAGCGGGCCGTCGACCGCGCGCAGGATCGAGCCGATCGTCACCTCGCGCGGCGCGTGGGCCAGCGTGTATCCGCCCTCGGCCCCCCGCTGGGCCCGCACGATCCCGGCGCGGCGCAGGTCGGCCAGGACCGCCTCGAGGAACTTGCGTGGCATGTCCTGCTCATGCGCGATCGCCTGTGCGGACATGAGTGACGGGTAGGCGGCAGCGAGACTGAGCGCGGCTCGCACCGCGTAATCACCGCGGGCGGAGATTTGCACGCTTACATCATGCCTGTACGAACCCAGTTACCGGGTCGAGGGGTGGTCGTGGCGCCGGCACACCCGCTCGGGCGGCGGTCGGCTCGCCGCCCTGTGGCGGGACCTCGGCGGCCTCGGCGGCGCCGGCGTTGATCGGGTCGGCGGGGTGACTCGTGGGTGAGGTGGCCGCCCACGCGCGGAACGCGCCGGGGCTGTGACCGGCCTCGCGCTGGAAGAAACGGCCGAAGTTTGTCGGCTCCGGAAAGCCCAGCCGCCGCCCGATCTCCGCGACCGGGAGGTCCGTGCCGGCCAGCAGCCGCTTCGCCTGGAGCGTCACCCGGTCGTCGATGACCTGCTTCGCGCTGCGGCCGGTGGCGGCGAGGCTGGCCCTGGTGAGCGTGCGCACGCAGCAGCCGAGCCGGTCGGCGTACTCCTCGACCCGGCGGGAGCGCGCGTACCCGGCTTCGAGGTCGGCGTGGAAGCGGGCGAACGTGTCGTCCTCGTGGCCCTCGACCGGCCACGGACCCCGCGGGCCGTCCGCGGGCAGCGCGCCGTCGGGGTCGGGGACGTGCCCCTCGGTGGGCTGCGGCCCGAGCAGGCGGATGCGGAGCAGGAGGGTGGCGAGCTGCTGCCGCAGCAGCTCCGGCGACAGCTCCCGCTCGCAGTCGACGACGAGCTGGCTCACCTCGTTGATGACCGCGTCCTCGTCTTCGCCGGCGAGCTGGCGGTGGGTCGGGCCGCCGTCCGGCAGGTCGGGGACGCCGTCGCCCTCGTTCGCCGCACCGCCCCTCGCCGGCCACGGGCTGGGCGTCCAGCAGACAAGCGTGGCGTCGAGGCCCGGCTGGCCGCCGGGGCGGACCAGCTGGCCCGGTCGCGCCCAGACGAGCGTGCCGGGCCGGCACTGGAACATCTCGAAGTCGACCTCGTGCGTCCCGTGCCCCTTGGTCACCAGCATGAGCAGGTGATGGTCCAAGATGGACGCACTGTGTGGCGCGAGATCACGCAGCGTGGCGGTGGCGATCCCGGCGGGACCAGTCCCACCAGCGAAGTGACCGAAACCGACCATCCAACCGACCGTAGCCGCAGCCGCGTGACCTCGCACGCCCTGGCGCAAAGCTGCCGGTCGCTCAGCGCAGCGGCACGTCCACCCAGCTCGACCCGCCGACCGAGACCGCCGCCCCGTACGGGTTGGCGTCGAGGTAGAGCGGGTCCTCCGTGTCGAGTACGAGCGCGAGCCGATGGCCGGCCGGCACGTTCCACGCCGTTGCCGGCAGCGCCAGGTCGATCACCTGCTGGCCGCCCGACAGCCACGTGTACGGCGCGTGCGTCACCAGCCGCCCCGTGCCCAGCAGGTCCACGTCGTACAGGTAGGCGACGACCGTGCCGGTCGAGGCTCCCGGCGTGACGGTGAGGTGTACCCGTGGGATGCCGCGCACCGCCGCGCCGCCGGGCAGCAGCCCGGTCTGCCACACCGCGGCCCGCGAGCGGTCGACGGCCGGGAGCCACGCGAGCGGCGGGATGCCGGTGAGCGCCTCCAGTCCGTTGGTGAGCAGCACGACGCCGGCGTTGGCGACCGTGTCGCCGTTGGCGCGGAAGGAGGCGGCGGAGAGCGGGTACCGGTTGGAGGTGCCGGTCACGTCCGCCCAGTCCGCGTACGACTCGACGCCGCCGCCCCGCACGCGCAGCACCACCGGCGCCCCGCCCGCCGCCCCGCCCCGCAAGTGCTGGTCGAACCACTGCCGCGTGCTCGCCCACACCTCGTTGGGGAGGCCGGCGAGGCCGGTCAGCTCGGGGATCGCGTGGTCGCCGGGCGAGAGCTCCAACCGCTTGGGCCCCGTCAGGTCGCCGAAGAACTCGACAAGCTGGTTGGGGCCGAAGATGGAGTCGCCGTACGCGTTGGCGAGCAGGATGGCCGGCTGGTTGGCGCGCAGGCCCGCAAGGTACGTCTCCGCCGAACGCAGCTGCCCCCACGCGGTGATGCCGCCGATGTTCCGGTTGGCGAAGTAGTCGGACACGATCTGCTCGAACTCGGCGCTCGGCCGCCCCACCAGCCGCGCGGCCGCCTGGAGCAGCCACACCGCCTGCGGGTGGCGGGTCTGGCCCGCGTACAGCGACTCGACGAGGTCGCTCCACCCGGACAGCGCGGCCACCGCGCGCACGCGGGGGTCCTGGCCGGCGGCGATGAGGGAGATGCCCGCGCCGTACGAGACGCCGCCCAGCCCCACCCGCGCCGGGTCGGCCGTCGTGTTGGCGTCGAGCCAGTCGATCGCGGCGGACACGTCGGCGATGTCCTTCGGGCCGGCCGTGTCGATCTGGCCGCCGGAGGCCCAGAAGCCGCGCGCGGTGTACGAGAGGACCACGTAACCGGCGGTGGCGAGGGAGCGGGCCTGTGCGAGGTACTCGGCGTCGTTCAGGCCCCAGCTGGAGATGAAGACGATCGCCGGGTGCGGGCCGGGGTGGTGGGAGAGATGAGGTTCGCCTTGAGGACCGCGCCGTCGCGGGCGGGCAGGTCGACCAGACGGAACGCGGTGGTCGGCGCCGCGAGCGCGGGAGCCGGCGCCGCGGCGAGCAGGGTGAGGATTCCGAGTACGGCCGTGAGGAGCCGCTTGATCCATGCCGGGGTTGCCCGCCGGGGTGTGGCGGGCTCGTGTCGGGAGTGGGCCATGGTGACCTCGCGGGGGACTGGCCGGACCCGGAGGACGGCCGGGTCCGGCGAGCGAGCCGCGGTGGCGCCACCACGATTATGTTACTGAACGGTAGCGTAGGTGTTAACCAGCTCACAAGAGGGATGTGTCGATGTCTTGTGCCCGCACGCAAGTGCGCCGCGCGGAGACGGCAGCTCCGCGCGGCGCTTGTTTTGTGGTGTTGTGTTGGTGCTGTGGTGTTGTCTTGGTGCTTTTGTTCTGTGGGTGGTCCGTGGCGCGGTCAGCGTTCCGGCCGTGGCGCGGTCGGCGTCGCGCCTGTTTGTGGCGCGGTCAGCGCCCCGCCAACAGGCGGTTGACCGCCGCGTCGACGTCGAGGTGGTCGGTTTCACGGCCTCGCGGCACCACGACGTAGGTCCGCCGCAGGAACCGCACCAGCACACTGCGTGGCACCTCGAAGAGCGCGTTGCCGTCTGGTGACGACAGCGCGAGCGCGACGAAGTCCCCGCGCGGCGTGGCCCAGGGCCACACCCGCACGTCGCCGATCCCGGCCGGCTCGTCCAGCCCGGTGACGAGCAGCTCGCGGGCGAAGGACCAGCTGACCGCTTCACCGCCCGCCGACTCGGCGTGGAACAGAACGTGGACCGCGTACGGATCGGCCGGGTCGTAGCGCAAGCTGGCCCGTACCGGCAGCGCCGTCGCATCCGGTGCGACGAGCCGCAGCGACGTCTCGACCTCTACGGTCGTCGGTCGGATGACACTCATGGACGTTCTCCCCCCGGCACCGCTGCGGGACGCATTTGCCCCGCGTCTCCCATACTCAGTGGATACTCCTGATTACGCTCCGCCATACGCTGATCTCACCCAGTAGTGGGAAGACGGCCCCGATTTGCCACAAGAATGAACCGCTTTCGGATAGGATGTCCGGTTCTTTTTTCGTGGTGGTTGCCGCCCGGCGTCGGGTGTGGCTCAGACGTCGACTCACTCCGGTAACGTCCAGTGGTCCGGATGAGTGACGGGCGGGACGAGACTGCGGAGGCGAAATGGCCCCAAAAGAGGCCATACTGGGTGACGGTATGGGGCGCCCCGCCGTGGTTTCGGGGAGTGGACCGGCGATGACGGGGACAGACGTGGTGGACGCCACAGGAGCGGGCCGACCTTCGGGCGGCGACCCACAGGAGGACGGTGCAGCCGGCGCCGACACCGACCTGCTTCGAAAGCCGCGCTGGCGCGACCGCATGGGCACGACGCTCGACGTCATCCGCGCCAACCCCACCGGCCGTGTTGCGCTGAAGGTCGTGGTCGGCCTGGCCGGCCTCATGGTGGTCGCGGTGGGCGCGCTGCTGATCCCCTTGCCCGGCCCGGGTTGGCTGATCGTCCTGGGTGGACTCGGCATCTGGGCGATCGAGTTCTCCTGGGCCCGGCGCCTGCTCACCTTCACCCGCCGCAACCTTCGCTTGTGGACACGCTGGGTGGGCCGCCAGTCGTGGACCGTCCGCATCGCGATCGGCATCTTCGGCATGATCTTCGTGAGCGCGGTGGTGTGGGCGTCGGTGTGGCTGAGCTTCGACGTCAACCTGGTGACTGAGGTCCTCAACCGCCTCTGACTCTGCTCCTGTCGCCCGTCCCTGCTCCTCTGCTGGTCCTCTGCCGCGCTGCTCCTTGCTTGTGCTCGGCGTTGTTCGCGACGCGCGGGGGATCCGAGGTGCGCGGCGGGGAGCGGATCGGGTACAGTCGTGCGCGCTGAGGGCGATTAGCTCAGCGGGAGAGCGCTTCGTTCACACCGAAGAGGTCACTGGTTCGATCCCAGTATCGCCCACCGAGGTCAGAGGGCATTATCCATCGATGGATATGCCCTCTTTTCGTCTCCGAGTATCTATCTGAGTGACTACGACCCGCCGGGACCGAAGATCGCGTCCATGGTGGTCGCGCCGCGGAGCAGGATCGGTCGGAGCTGGTGTCGGTACACCGCCTCGGTCACGGTCGTGCCGGAGTGCCCGCACAGGTCGGCGATGTCTTCGATGCTGACGCCGCTGTCGGAGAGCAGGGACACGAAGCTGTGGCGCAGTTCGCGAGGGGTCCAGTCCTTGGCGTCTAGCCCGGCCTTCTTGACCACCCGCCGGAACCCGCGACGGACGTTAGCCGCATCCAACGGGGTACCGATCCGCGTGGTGAATACAAGGCCGTGTTCCTGCCACCGGTCACCCGCCCGGTCGCGGTCCCGATCCTGCTGTTCCCGGCGACGTCGGAGAGCTGCGATGCAGCGGAGCGGAAGCGCGAGGGACCGCCGCGACTTCTTGGTCTTGGTGTCGCCGCCCTCCCGGACCGAATGCCAGACCATCACGGCCGGCGGTGCGGGCGGCTGTTCGTCGGGCCGACCGTCTAGGTCGGTATGGTCCCAGCCCAGTGCGCGCAGCTCCTCAGTCCGGGCACCGACCAACACCGATGCGGCTATGTACGCCTCCATCGGATCGCCCTCGGCGGCGGTAAGTAGAGCCCGGGTCTGTTCGAGGGTGAGGGACTTGGATGGCCGGCCGGGTTGCCCTTTGGGGACCTTGCAGAGCGCGAAGACGTTTCGTCTTACCTTGTCGCGTGCCATGGCGCGGTTGGTGGCGCGGTTACCGATGGCGAGAAGGTCGCCCAGGGTCCGGGTGCTCAGCGTCTTAGGCCGTGTCTCACTTGGTCGCCTTGAGCAGGCGGCGATAGGTGAGCAGGGTGCAGGCAAGGTCGGCGAAGGCTTGGAAATGTTCGGCTTTGCGGTCGTAGCGGCGTACGAGGCGGCGGTTGCGTAGCAACCAGTTCAGGCATGCTTCGACGATCCAGCGGTGCCGGCCGAGGCGTTCGGAGGACTCGACGCCTTTGCGGGCGATCCGCACGACTATGCCACGGCGGCGGACCTCGGCGCGCAGGACCGGCTGGTCGTAGGCCTTGTCCGCGTGCAGCTTGTCCGGCCGCCATCGAGGCCGCCCCCGGCGTCCGCGGATCGGGGCGACAGAGTCCAGCAGCGGGATCAGCAACTGGGAGTCGTGGGTGTTCGCGGCGGAGATCAGGCAGGTCAGGGGTACACCACGGCGGTCACACAGTATGTGTATCTTGCTGCCTGGTTTGCCGCGGTCAACCGGATTTGGCCCGGTGAGGTCCCCCTTTTCTCGGCCCGTACCGAGATCGAGTCGACCACCGCCCGAGACCAGTCGATCTCGCTGATGACACCGAGTCCGTGCAGGAACTGCTGGTGCAGTTGCTCCCACAGCCCAGCGACGGTCCACTGCGTAAACCGGCGGTGTGCCGTGGACCGGCTGACGCCGAACAACTGGGCGGGCAGCTTCCACCACGAGCAACCGGCCTGAACCAGGTACACGATCGCCGCGAGCACGGCCCGATCGTCCGCACGACGCTTCCCGCCACCCTGCCGACGACGCGCCTGTACCGGGATCAACGGCTGCGCGACCTGCCAGAAGTCATCCGGCGCCCACGTCCGAATCATGTCCTCCACCACGAACGAGGATCATGCCGCAGCCCAGCGATCCTCCATCTAGGACACGCCCTAAGTGGTTCCGGGTGGTTGGTGGTCCGGGTGGAGATCGATGATCACGGCCGTCGCGGCGTGGTGGCGTGACATGCAGAAGGGCCTTCGGGTACGAGCAAAGGCGACTAAACCAGCACGACCGAAGGCCCAACCCTGTCTGTATACCTTGTCGCCGGTGTCGCCGCACCCGCCACGCCGGCCAGCACTGCCGATCACCTGCCCACCACGCGTCCGCGCCGCTACCGCTCGGACACCAGCGACGCCGAATGGGCCGTGCTGGCTGCGCACGTGCCAGCTGGGACCGGCCGTGGCCGGCCGATCATCTACCCACGTCGGGACGTGGTCGACGCGATCCGCTACCTGGACCACACCGGCTGCCAATGGGACGCCATGCCCGCCGACTTCCCACACCACAAGCTGGTCTACCACTACTTCAAGACCTGGACCGACGACGGCACCCTCAACCGAATGCACAACAGCCTGCGCGAACAGGTCCGTACCCAGGTCGAGGGCCGTAACCAGCAGCCCACCGCCGCCGTAGTCGACTCCCAGAGCATCCGGGGCGCCGAGACAGTCAGCCGCGACAGCCGCGGCTACGACGCCGGCAAGAAGATCAACGGCCGCAAACGACACATAGCCGTGGACACCTGCGGACTACTACTGGCGATCCTGGTCACCGCCGCCAACGTGCAGGACCGCGACGCCGCCCGACCGCTGCTCTGGTCCCTACGCGCCTGCTTTCCCACCATCACCCTGGCCTGGGCCGATAGCGGCTACGCCGGCAAACTCGTCCACTGGGCCGCCACCCGTCTGGCGTTGAGCGTCCAGATCGTCGCCAAACTCGCCGGACAGACCACCTTCGTCGTCCTACCCCGCAGATGGTGCGTGGAGCGCACCTTCTCCTGGATCAACCGCTGCCGCCGCACCGTCCGCGACTACGAGCGGCTGCCCGCCCACCACGCCGCGATGGTCCAATGGGCCATGATCATCATCATGACCCGACGCCTCGCCCGCCACCAACCCACCTGAAACCCTTATTTACCAGGCTCTTACAGATCGGCTTCCGGCAGCATGACGACGTGAGTGGGTTGCGGTGGGAGGACGTGCGGGTGTGGTTCGATCTTGTCCTGAACGGGACGCTGCCGGACGTGCACGTGCCGGAGACGACCGTTGAGGACTGGCGGACGCTGATCGCCCTGGTGCAGGCGGAGGGCTGGCAGTGGGAGTACCGGGTCGACGGCGAGCCGGGCGAGCTTCCCGCGGTCGAGGACATGCTGAGCCGTCGAGACGAGGCGAGAATCGCGTTGCACGTCTGGCCGACGCCTGATGTTCTTGCGATCTTTCGGCCTTACGAGGCTGAGCAGATCGACTTCGATGTCGATCTCCGTGAGCTGCAAGGGCAGGCGCGGTTGGATGTGCTGTGCCGGTTCTTCACAGCAACGTCGTGTCGCTGACCCAGCGCCGACTCGCGCAGCTGCCCGCCGACACCCGGCCGCTGCCCACCGTCACCGCCTACGACCAACTGCTCCGCCACCGCCGCACCGCAGAGGGGAACAGGCCATGACCCGCCATCGTGGACTCACCGAACAAGCCGCCGACGCCGCGATCGACTCCGCCTGCCGGCTACTGCGCCTACCCACGATCCGGTCCCAGTTCCCCGACCTCGCCGAATCCGCCAGCCGCGAACAGATGACCTACCGCGGGTTCCTCGCCGAGCTGCTCATGGCCGAGTGCGACGACCGGGCCCGCCGCCGCTCCGAACGCCGGATCAAGGCTGCCGCGTTCCCCCGGGACAAGCCCCTGCGCGCCTTCGACTTCGACGCCAACTCCAATGAGCCATTTTCGTGCGCCCAGCAGAGCGGAGGTTGATCGTGTAGGAGGTTGATCTTCGTTCGTAAGCTCGTCGTCGCTTGCCGGTGGAAGTCCGGTCCGGGTAGCTGCCAGGAGGCCCGGTAGCAGACTGGCGGTCTCGTCTGGAAACGGGCGGGGTCGGAGCCCAGTGTCGAAGGCCCTGTGATAGGGGGAGCGACTGAGCGGTCCGTAGCGTGAAGCGAAGCCTGCGGCGTCGTTACTCAGCTGCCTGTGAGGGTGGCGTGGGGAGTGCCGAGCCCTTCGGAATCGGGGTGAAGGCCATGGAAGCGGTGTAGCTCCTGGATTGCAGCCGCGAGGGACTCTCCGGCGTATGGGGCGCGGAACGTTCAGATAGTGACGGCGGGAACTGAGGAGACCCTCCCCGGCCCGGCAACCTGCGGAGTTTGTTGCCGGAAGCGTGGTGTCCTATAACCGATGACCTCGGGAAGTGGATTACCGGCCGGGAGGGAGTCGGAGGCGGCCGTAGTACCGATCGAGCCGAGCGGACAACACAACCGCCGGTGAGGGAAGGGCCGCTGCTTCGTCGACGCGTGTGATGTTGAGGAGGGGCCCGGTGAGTGCCGTTTCGGCTAGTCCCGCCGCTGGTGGATCAATCTTTGATCCGGTTCGTGCCTTGCAGCATGCGCTGTACCGGGCGGCCAAGGCCGATCCCGGACGTCGGTTCCACGCGCTGCGAGACAAGGTCTGTCACAGAGACGTCTTGTGGCGGGCGTGGGTCGCGGTGCGCCGTAACGACGGCGCCCCGGGCATCGACAGGACCACCCTGGACCAGGTTGAGCAGTACGGCGTCGCCCGGCTGTTGGACGAACTGGCCAGCGAGCTGACGGACGGCAGGTATCGGCCGTTGCGGCGCGGCGGGTGTTCATCCCTAAGCCCGGCAGCAGCGAGTTGAGGCCGCTGTCGATCCCTTCGGTGCGTGACCGCATCGTGCAGGCCGCGGTGAAGATCGTGCTCGAGCCGGTCTTCGAAGCGGACATGCTGCCGTGCAGTTTCGGGTTCCGCCCGAAACGCTCGGCGCACGATGCCCTGCAGGTGCTCATCGAGGAGTCCGCGCGGGGTAGGCGGTGGGTGGTCGAGACGGACATCGCCAACTGCTTCTCGGCGATACCGCATCAGGAGTTGATGCAGGCGGTTGAGGAACGCGTCTGCGACCAGGCCGTGTTGAAGCTGCTGCGGGTGATGCTGCGCGCGGGAGTGATGGAGCACGGTCTGGTCCGTCGGGAGATAACGGGCAGCCCACAAGGCGGGGTCATTTCGCCGTTGCTCTGTAACGTCTACCTGCACCGCCTGGACCGGCAATGGTCGACGCGTGAGCACGGGGTGCTGGTCCGTTATGCCGACGACGTGCTGGTGATGTGCAAGTCCCGCGAGCAGGCGGAGGCCGCTCTACAACGGCTTCGGGATCTGCTGGCCGAGCTCGGTTTTCAGCCGAAGGAGGCCAAGACCAGGATCGTGCATCTGCAGGTTGGTGGGGAAGGCGTGGACTTCCTCGGCTTTCACCACCGTCTGGTGCGATCCCGGCCCCGCGATGGGCGACGCCCGTTCACCTTCCTTGCCCGCTGGCCCGCGAACAAGGCCATGCAGCACGCCCGCGACCGGATCCGTGACCTCACGGCCCACCGCAGGCTGCTGCTACCTGTTGAAGCGGTCGTGCAGGGCATCAACGTGTTCCTGCGTGGCTGGACCGGATACTTCCGATACGGGCACTCGGCCCAACGCTTCAGCAAGATCAGACTTTACCTGCGGGTGCGGGTGGCGTTGTTCATCAGCAAGCGGTACCGCCGCAGCCGGCACTTCGGCCGTCGGGCGCTGCTGCATTTCACGCCCAACGAGTTCGGTCTGATCAGCCTTTACGGGATCGTCGTGCAACCCAGGGCTGGCAAGCCCTGGCGGGACAAGCCGAATGCCGGCGGTGAACGACGTCGGTAAGCCGTGTGCGGGAGAACCGCATGCACGGTTTGACGGGCGGGAACTGGAAACGGAGCGGGGCCACGCCACGGCCACGGCAGTGGGACACCCTGGCGGGAAACCGCAGGAACTGGAAGGCTGCCGGACCTACCGCTGGAACACCGCCACCGCGCCAGTTCCCGACCCTCCATCGTGGGTTGGGGCCGTTGGAGTCCTGGTAGCGAGGTGTGTCGGTGCTCCACATAGGACGAGACTCCCGGTAGGACAGCAGTCGACCAAGAACGACAGCCCTGTCCAGGAGTCTCGTTGCTCACGTATGTTGCCACCATCCCGTTGTCCACGCGTAGCCTGACGCGCCTTGCCGAGCTGATCCGAGCCCGACGTGTTGAGCTGGGTGGACGATGGCGGCGGCTGCCAGCGCATGAGCAGGCGTTGATGACGCTGGCCCACCTGCGCAACGGCGACACCCTGGTGAGGCTGGCGGTCGGGTTCGCGGTGTCGGTCAGCACCGTGTGGCGGTACCTGCGCGAAGCGATCGACCTACTCGCCGCCCTGGCCCCTGACCTGTCCCAGGCGGCCGATCGGGCCGGTCGGCTGGCGTACGCGATCATCGACGGCACACTGATCCCGATCGACCGAGTCGCCGACCAGCGGCCTTACTACTCGGGAAAGCACAAACGGCACGGTGTAAACGTGCAGGTCCTGGCCGACGCGGCCGGCCGGCTCGTGTGGGCCTCGCCAGCACTGCCCGGCGCGGTCCACGACCTGACCGCCGCCCGTACCCACGGCCTGATCAACGCCCTGACCAGGGTGAACGTGATGACGTTCGCGGACAAGGCGTACCAGGGCGCCGGCGGCACTATCTGGACGCCGTTCAAACGACAGCCGAACCGGCCGCGGCTGTCCAAGCGGCAAAGATCAGTCAACCGCCAGCACGCCAAGATCCGCGCGCTTGGCGAACGTGCGGTAGCCACCCTCAAGACCTGGAAAGTGCTGGCCAAGCTGCACTGCAGCCCACACCGCGCCACCGCCATCGTCCAAGCGATCCAGGTCCTCCAACACACCGAAGACGACCGCTACCCACGATGAAAATGGCTCAATGTCGACCCCGCCATCATCCACACCCTCGCCACCTGCGGCTGGGTCAAGAAAGGGCTACCGCTCTGCCTGATCGGGGACTCCGGCACCGGCAAGAGCCATCTGCTCATCGGGCTGGGCACCGAAGCCGCGATGGCCGGGTTCCGGGTCCGCTACGTGCTGGCCACCAAACTCGTCAACGAACTCGTCGAGGCTGCCGACGACAAGATCCTCACCAAGACCATCGCGCGTTACGGCCGCGTCGATCTTCTCTGCATCGACGAGCTCGGCTACATGGAATTTGACCGGCGCGGCGCAGAGCTGCTGTTCCAAGTCCTGACCGAACGCGAGGAGAAAGCCTCCGTCGCGATCGCCTCCAACGAGGCGTTCTCCGGCTGGACCAAGACTTTCACCGACCCGCGGCTCTGCGCCGCAATCGTCGACCGGCTCACCTTCGGCGGCAACATCATCGAGACCGGCTCCGACTCCTACCGGCTCGCCCGCACCCGCAACCAGCTCGCCAACACCAACCAATGAGCCACCCGTCCGGCGGCATCATGTTCGTCTACGCCCTCACCCAGCCGATCGACGACTTCGACGCCCTCACCCCGCTACCCGACTGGATCGCCGCCGACCCCGCCGCACGCACCCGCTGGGCGCTGCAAGCCGTCCTCGCACTCGCCGACGCCGCCACCCAGGTCCGCTGGGACGGCGACATGCGCCACCTTCCATCGGTCGGCGCCGTCCTCACCCCACCCGACGCCATCCCCTACCTGACCATCAAACAGGACAACAACGGGACCACCTTCGTGATCAGCGGCGTCGAGCTGCCCTGGCCCGCCGGCACCATCGACGCCACAGCACGAACACGCCCTCGCCCAATCGGCGCCTGGACCCCACCCCACCAGCCAGGACATCCCGCCAATCCCACAACCCCAAGGCCTCCCCACCGCAGGCTCCGCCACCGATCCGCCCTTCTGAACCGTCGTCACGGGGCCACAAGGACCGACGCGCAACGATCGGCAAGACCATCAGGTGGCGCCGAAAACTCACCGACATTGATCACGGCTTCCGGCCAAACCTGGCGCCGAAACCCACGAACATTCGGTGCTCGTTCTCACGAACGAAGCCACATAGGACAGACCCGGTAGAAGCCGACCACGACCGACAGCCGCCGCGACGCTGTCGAGGGCTGGTAGAGCGGACATCCTGCAGCCAGCGCACGTACCGTTCGATGTCAGCGCGGACCGCAGCGAGCGGATCGAGCTCCATGGCGGTGCACCAGCGTAGGAAGACCCGTAGATCGGACTCGGTGTGGATCCGGGTCTGGCCGCGGTAGCGGCCCAGGTACGCAGCCGACGCCACCTGCAGAACGAGCTCACTGCGATGCGTCACGCCGGAAGTAGCAGAAGAAGCAGCCATGCAACACCGTGCGTTGCCGGCGACGATGAACGCCAGCACGCCCGCACCGGCAGCTGAGTGCGCGGATCTTGAGTGGCAGATCTTATGTGGCATATGCCAGGGCGACCTCGGACTGCGTTGCATCACGAAGGAGCAACGCCGCAACCTGGGGTTCCGCCGCGCGTGGTGCCGGCATCGCCCACAGACATGCCTCAACACACTGACGAGGTGAAGCACCACCGTGGATGCCAGCGGCCACAATGGAGGTCATGTCTTCGCCGATGGACCGCCGGATAGCGGGACGAACCAGCGACGCTGAGGCTAGCCTCGACGACACAGGCAGCGCTCCCTCCCCCTCATTAAGCACCCTCCGGCTATGGCCTATCGGTGTGGTCATCGCCTTGGCGTTCGTCGGCGTCTTGGGCAGCGCCGCAATTCTCATAGTTATAGGCCTACGCGCGTTGGGAATATCGGGGGTAGCGGCGACCGATAAGGCAAGCGCTGCAACGATATTCGATCTACTCAAGGTGGTATTCGCAACAATCGCAGGGTCGGGCGGAATAGTTGCCCTTGTTGTGGCGTATCGCCGCCAACGGGTAGCTGAAGCAAGCAATCGTCTAGCCGAATTTTCATCAACTCTCGAAAACCGAAAAGAGGATCGCGAGCGCACCCGCTTGCTAAATGAAAGATTCGCCACCGCATCTGCGCAGCTCGGTGACGAAAATGCCGCAGTACGCCTCGCGGGGGTCTACGCAATGGCGGGCTTAGCGGATGATTGGCCAGCGCAACGTCAAACCTGTATTGACGTGCTGTGCGCCTACCTCAGGATGCCATACCCGACCAAGCCACCAGAGGACGCGAAAGAGGCGTTGTCATGGGCCCATGATCGGGAAGTGCGACACACCGTCATCCGAGTGATCGCCGCGCATCTCCGGTCGACGACGTCTACGTGGCAGGGCCATGACTTCGACTTTACCGGAGTGGCATTTGATGGTGGCGATTTTACTGGCGCCATCTTCTCCGGAGGACGAGTGCGTATCGGCTACTCGACATTTTCCGCAGGTAGGGTGGACTTCCGTGGGGCTATATTTTCGGGTGCCGTAGTCCATTTTGGCTTCGCCAAGTTCACCGGGGGACTCGTTGACTTTCGCGGCGCCAAGTTCACGGACGGTCGCGTCGATTTTGGGCTCGCGGAGATCATCAATGGAAAGCTGCTGTTCGGTAGAGAAGAGCTGGACGGAGCCGAAATTTCAGGTGGCCACCTCTTTTTCGGAGACGCACTCCTTCAAGGAGGCGAGGTGGACTTCACCCATGCCGAGTTCAACTCCGGCGTCGTGGATTTCGGCAACGCACGCTTCAAGGGCACAAGCGTCCGATGTGATAATGCCTTATTCGCCGGAGCCGCCGTTGACTTCTCCAAGATACAGCTGGAATCCACTCCTCCAGAGCTCGGCGACCCGCAGGTGTTCCGAGAAGGACTAAGACGACCCATTGCTTTACAGAGTCCACACGCTGACTGACGTGCTCGCCTGATATTGAGCCGTTTTCATCGTGGGTAGCGGTCGTCTTCGGTGTGTTGGAGGACGAGGATCGCTTGGACGATCGTGGTGGCGCGGTGTGGGCTGCAGTGCAGCTTGGCCAGCAGTTTCCAGTTCTTGAGGGTGGCTACGGCTCGTTCGCCGAGGGCGCGGATCTTGGCGTGTTGCCGGTTGACTGATCGTTGCCGCTTCGACAGCCTCGGCGGTTCGGCTGTCGCTTGAACGGCGTCCAGATAGTGCCGCCGGCGCCTTGATACGCCTTGTCCGCGAACGTCATCACCTCGCCGCTGGTCAGGGCGTCGATCAGGCCGTGA
This sequence comes from Phytohabitans houttuyneae, assembly GCF_011764425.1. Classification (NCBI taxonomy): domain Bacteria; kingdom Bacillati; phylum Actinomycetota; class Actinomycetes; order Micromonosporales; family Micromonosporaceae; genus Phytohabitans; species Phytohabitans houttuyneae. The sequence continues at coordinate 1,511,209 of NZ_BLPF01000001.1, read as the reverse complement.
GTACGGGCGGCGGTCAGGTCGTGGACCGCGCCGGGCAACGCGGGCGATGCCCACACCAGCAGGCCGGCTGGGTCGGCCAGGACCTGCACGTTCACGCCGTGCCGCTTGTGCTTTCCTGAGTAGTAGGGCCGCTGGTCGGCGACCCGGTCGATCGGGATCAGCGTGCCGTCGATGATCGCGTAAGCCAGCGCGGCGGCCCTAGCTGCCGCCTGCGCCAGGTCCGGGGCGAGGGTGGCGAGCAGGTCGATCGCCTCGCGCAGGTACCGCCAGGCGGTGGTGACTGATACGGCGAACCCGACCGCCAGCCTCGTGAGGGTGTCGCCGTTGCGTAGGTGGGCCAGCGTCATCAATGCCTGCTCGTGTGCTGGTAGCCGCCGCCAACGGCCGCCCAACTCGGCGCGTCGGGTTCGGATCAGCTCGGCAAGGCGCGTCAGGCTGCGCGTGGACAACGGGATGGTGATGCCCCTATAGATGTCAAGTGGTCGCGGCCGTTGTCGGGTTGGGGATCGCGGTGCAGATGACCTTGTAGACGGTGCGGGCGAGGTATCGCTTCAAGCAGCGAATGATCTCTCGTTTGGAGAGCCCTTCGGTCGTACGTCGTTGCAAATATTCGCGTGTTCGCGTGTCCCACCGCAGGCGGGTCAGCACGGCGCGGAAGAGAGCGGCGTTCGCCTGGCGGTGGCCGCCGCGGTTGAGACGGTGGCGTTGGACCTTGCCTGACGATGCCTCAACCGGGCTCACTCCGCACAGCGCTGCGAAGGAGGCCTCGCTGGCCAACCGGTGCGGGTTGTCACCGGCCGCCACGAGCAGCGTGGCGGCGCAATCGGGACCGATGCCACTTACCTCCAGGAGCCGGGGCGCGGTGGCCTTGACAGCGGCGGTGAGCCGTCGTTGCACCTCGCGGATCTCTTGCATGAGGAACTGGATGCGCTGCGCGAGCCGCGTCAGGGCGTAGACCACAACGGCGGTCGCGCCGTCGTGGACTGCCGGATCCAGCCGGGCGCAGGCCTCGACCAACCGTCGGTTACTCAGCGAGGACAGCTGCTCCCGCATAGCCGCCTCGGCATTGACCAGTACCGCGTGGATCTGGTTGATGGCCTGCACCCGAGCCTTGACCGCCGAGTCCTTGGCGAGCTTCAACACGCGGATCGCCTCGACAGGTCCCTCGCCGGTCTTCGGTATGACACTCGCCTGACCAGCCAGCACTGATCGGGCTGCTGCCTCGGCGTCGACCGCGTCGGTCTTGCCACGCCGGCGACGCGCCGCCCGGTCCGGCCGGTTGATCTCGATAACGTCGATCCCGGCTTGGCGCAGCACGCGGGCAAGCGCGGCTCCGTACGAGCCGGTGCCCTCGACGCCGGCCCGACGCACCACCCCGAAACCCGTAGCCCACTCGACCAACCCCAGGTAGCCGTCCCTAGTGGTCGGGAAGGACATAGTGCCCAGCAGCGCGCCCAGCGGGCTTAACACTGCGGCGACGTGCACGTCCTTGTGCGTGTCGACGCCTACGACAACGTACGGGTATTGCTCAGGTTTCGACGGCATGCTGGTCACGGCGAGGGCTGCTCCTGATCCGAACGACGACGGGTCGACAGCGCGCCGGTCGGCCGTGAGCGGTCAGACCTGTGACGGGTCACCAGGGCCAAGCCCCTATCCGGACACGCTCCGAGCCGAGTCAGCCACGCCATACACCGCCTCAAGACCGGGCCGACGGATCACCATCAAGGCCATCAAGGCCAGGCAACATACGGGTCAAACCCAGACTCGAAGCGGCGCCCGATCATCCTCACAGGCAACATACGTGAGCAACGAGACTCCCGGGACAGGGCTGTCGTTTTGGTCGACTGCTGTCCTATTGGGAGTCTCGTCCTATGTGGAGCACCGACACGCCCCCGCTGACCAGGACTCCAACGACCCCAACCCACGATGGAGGGTCGGGAACTGGCGCGGTGGCGTGTCCGTGGTGGTAGGCCCGGCAGCCTTCACGATTCCTGAGGTTTCCCCATCAGGCTGTCCCACTGCCGTGGCCGTGACCGCGGTGGTGCTCCGTTTCCAGCTCCCGCCCGTCAAACCGTGCGTGCGGTTCTCCCGCACACGGCTTACCGACGTCGTTCACCGCCGGCATTCGGCTTGTCCCGCCAGGGCTTGCCAGCCCTGGGTTGCACGACGATCCCGTAAAGGCTGATCAGACCGAACTCGTTAGGCGTGAAATGCAGCAACGCCCGACGGCCGAAGTGCCGGCTGCGGCGGTACCGCTTGCTGATGAACAACGCCACCCGCACCCGCACGTACAGTCTGATCTTGCTAAGGGCGTGTCCTAGATGGAGGATCGCTGGGCTGCGGCATGATCCTCGTTCGTGGTGGAGGACATGATTCGGACGTGGGCGCCGGATGACTTCTGGCAGGTCGCGCAGCCGTTGATCCCGGTACAGGCGCGTCGTCGGCAGGGTGGCGGGAAGCGTCGTGCGGACGATCGGGCCGTGCTCGCGGCGATCGTGTACCTGGTTCAGGCCGGTTGCTCGTGGTGGAAGCTGCCCGCCCAGTTGTTCGGCGTCAGCCGGTCCACGGCACACCGCCGGTTTACGCAGTGGACCGTCGCTGGGCTGTGGGAGCAACTGCACCAGCAGTTCCTGCACGGACTCGGTGTCATCAGCGAGATCGACTGGTCTCGGGCGGTGGTCGACTCGATCTCGGTACGGGCCGAGAAAAGGGGGACCTCACCGGGCCAAATCCGGTTGACCGCGGCAAACCAGGCAGCAAGATACACATACTGTGTGACCGCCGTGGTGTACCCCTGACCTGCCTGATCTCCGCCGCGAACACCCACGACTCCCAGTTGCTGATCCCGCTGCTGGACTCTGTCGCCCCGATCCGCGGACGCCGGGGGCGGCCTCGATGGCGGCCGGACAAGCTGCACGCGGACAAGGCCTACGACCAGCCGGTCCTGCGCGCCGAGGTCCGCCGCCGTGGCATAGTCGTGCGGATCGCCCGCAAAGGCGTCGAGTCCTCCGAACGCCTCGGCCGGCACCGCTGGATCGTCGAAGCATGCCTGAACTGGTTGCTACGCAACCGCCGCCTCGTACGCCGCTACGACCGCAAAGCCGAACATTTCCAAGCCTTCGCCGACCTTGCCTGCACCCTGCTCACCTATCGCCGCCTGCTCAAGGCGACCAAGTGAGACACGGCCTAAGTCAGACGGCGGCCGCGCTCGCCGAAGCGACGACAGCCGAGCACCGGCCGGCCACGCTCGGCATCAATCTTGAGGAACCAATGCTCTGCGCGACCGACACGCTGATCTACCTGGCGCGCTTCTTCGACAACCTCGCCCAGGCCGCAGACCGACAGGCGCAGGAAAGCTACGACCCGGACAAGATCGGCCATTGGCTGCGGGAACGCGCGCAGCAGCTGCGCGACACGGCCGCATCGTTCCATGGCCCCCCGCTGAGCCAGATTTCCCGCTGACGTCGCGCTGACCGGGCTGCGGAAGAAGGCACGAAGATTTTCGAGGTGGAGGTAACGCCGGTGCCGCTGTGGCCCCAACATGTTGAGCTCGTTGCACGTGACGCGGCGGGCACGACCGAGAGGCCACAGAAGATGATCGACCCCTTGACCGCGGCGGTCCTGGGTGCCGGGTACGGCGCCGCACGGCTGGCGACCGCGCACGCCGAGACCAAGACTCTGCGAGCCCGAGCCGAGTTGGCCCGGGCGGTCGCCACCCTGGCACCCGGCACCGAGATCAGCGGCACCGGCCGCGGCGGCATCCACTGGCACATCCGGGTGCCGGCAGCGCCGGCGATCACGGCCGGCGACGGTGCCTGACAAGCAGGGCAGGGGGAACTCGAGGCGGCTCGAGTTCCCCCCAGTGCCCACCGGCCGCACCACCGCCGACCTCGACCAGTTCTGGGCCGACTGGGAACCGCTGATCCGGCGCGTCGCCCGCAGCAGGCTGAGCAACGCACGTGTACCGGCAAGCCTGGCCACGGTCGACGACGCCGCGCAACACGTCTACACCAAACTGTGCGAGAAATGGCCGACGGTCGAGGACCCAGGCAGGTTCGCGCTCGGCGCCGTGCTCCTGCCGTACATCTTCGAGCAGGTGGCCGAGCTGAAGAACCGCAGCGGCGCGCTGGCGCTCAGCGACGACGACACGCCCGAGCTGGCCGAGCCCGGCCCCACCATGGAAGACCTCATCCTGGAGCGGGAGATCGACGAGCTGCTGCGCGCGGCCCTGCCCGACGCCCTGCGGACGCTGTCCGATCTGCAGCGCCAGGCCATCGAGCTGACCCTCAGCGGCGAGCACTCGCGCGCCGAGGTCGGAGAGGCGATGGGCGTCGCGCCCGGCACCGTGTCCTCCCACCGCGCCCGCGGCTTGAGCAAGCTCGCCGAGATCCTCGGCCCGATCGTCATGGCGATCAGCACCGTCTTGGATGCCATCGCCCATAGCGGCATCGTCTTGATGGTGATGAGCGTGCTCACGTTCCTGCTCATCGTGCTGTAACCCTGTGACGTCCGCGAGGCCCGAGCACGGGCCATCGCGGACGCCTCGACGTGGAAGCGTCCGCACCGGATGCCGGCCGCGGCCGCCGAAGCCACCTCGGCGCCGCCCAACCACACTCAGCGGATAACTCTTCTTATCCACTGAGAGACTTGGATCTCAGCGGATAACGTCGTTCCAGCGGCCTCGAAACCCGGGCCGAAACTCAGCGGATAACAAGGAGCCATCGGCATGACCGAGGTCGACTGGGGTCACCCGCGGCCGCCACGCCCCGGCGCGCCGCCTACCGAGGGCCAGGTCGCCGCCATGACGCGTGCCGAGTTGTTCGCCGTCGCGTCGGCGGCGGTGGAGCACCACCAGCGCTCACCACGCGCCCTGACGCCGAAACAGCAAGCGCAGTACGACGCGTGGTGGAAGTTGTTCCGCACCTACTTCAGCCCGAGCGACGCAATCGATGCCACCCGCCGATACGTGGAGTCCGGCCACGATTCGTACTGGACGGGGCGACCGACCCCGGTGGAAGGACATGCCGGCGGTACCCAGTGACCGCGCAGGTTGTTCCCCTTCGCCCTGCCGCGCCGGTCACCGCGGCCGCCGGCGAGGCGTTGACCGCGATCGAGCGCTACCTCGACCGGTGCAAGCTGGCCGCCAACACGCTCAAGGCGTACCGGCGGCAGTGCACCGCCTACGTCACCTGGCTCGGCCGGCACGCCGACGCCCACCCCGACGCGTTCGCCGACGTCGTCGGCGCCGAGGCCGCCGTCACTGCCTGGCGCCGCCACCTGTTGCGCGCCAAGGCCAGCCCGGCGAAGGTGAACCAAGCGCTCGCCGCGGTCACCCTCATGTACGACCACGCCGCCAGGCTGCGCATCGACGTCAAGCGCGCCCAGGTACCGAGGCCCGGCGAGCCGGACGCCCTCACGCGTCAGCAGCAGGGCGCGGTCGACCGGGCCGCCGCCCGCCGCGGCGAACGCGACGCCGCGATCGTCGACGTGCTGCTGTACGCCGGTGCACGCGCGGAGGCATGCGCCCGCCTCGACCTCGAAGACGTCGCCATCACCGCCCGCACCGGCAAGATCCGGCTGCACGGCAAGGGCGACGAAGTCCGCTGGGTGCCGCTGCCCGCGATCGCCCGAGAACGGATCAGCGCCTGGATCCGCATCCGCGGCAACCAGCCGGGACCACTGTGGACCGGGCAACGTGGCCCACTGACCATCTCAGGCATCACCCAGGTCGTGCTCGCCGTCGGCGACGCTGCCGGCATCCCCGGCCTACGACCCCACCGGCTCCGGCACACCTACGCCACCCGGCTACGCCAAGGCGGCGCCGACCCCGCCCACGTCCAGGCCCTGCTCGGCCACGCCTCCATCGAGTCCAGCGCCCGATACTTCCGCGCCGGCCCAGCCGAACAGGCCGAGGTCGTCGAGCGGATCTTCGAATAAAGGACCGACGCCTTGACCACTGTTCCCTTCTACGAGCTCGTCGATGGGCGCCCCGACTTCGACAACGGTCGGTGAGAGCAGCCGTGGCACGTCTGATCCGCTGGACCCGCTCGCCCGACACGCCCCTGCCACCGATCACCATCGCTGGGCACGGACAGATCAATCACGCTTCACTCAACGATGACCTCACCCGGCGGCTCGTCGCGTACGTCGGCACCCCGCCGGCTGTCTGGGGAATGCTGTTCGTCTTCGACCGTCGCGGCCGCCGGTTCACGCTCTTCTCCCCCGACCACGAGTACACCGCCATGCTTGCCGGCGGCGTGGCCGGCGGCCCGCTCGACGTCGACATCTCTATCCACGTATCGAAGTTCCCCGTCCGGCTTCCTGGCTGGCGGCTCTGACCGGTCACGTCGCTACTGGACGCCGCCGCAGCAGATCCCGCTGGTCGCTCAGGGCCTGGGCGTTCAGACCGAACGGTCTGGCGGCTGGGTCGCGGCGGCGCAGGGTAGGGCAGAGCGGACCGCCCGGCCCCGGTTGAGTTCACCGACGAGCTGCGGCAACGGTTGACATTCTGGCGGGGCAACGTACTCGCGACGCACCGGGAGCGGCTCGAGGTGGGGCGTGCGGGGCCCGCCGTCTCTGACTACTTTGGCAGGAGCGCGAGCGGCGGACCCCTTCGGACGCGAGGAACGCGTCATGGGCAGTGGTACTGAGACGGCTGCCCACACCGATCAGTGCAGGCCACACGGGCACAGTGTCTAGCGCGAAACACGCCGAGTGACCGGGATCACTCGAAGCTGCGGCGAGATTGACCTGGCCGAAGTCCAAGCGGACACTGCACCCAACCCGTCTCTGACTCAGGCAGGAGCGCGAGCGGGACATTCGGATATCGAGGAGACTCTGGGTGTTCATCAAAACCCCGGGTCGATGGTGGCCGTGTATTGACACGAGTCCATCGACCCCACGAAGAATCAGCGTGCCCGCGATCATCATCGTGATCATCGTCTGGGCGATCAAGGTCCCGGCGTTGGCCGAGGTCCGGCCGCACTTGAGCGCAGCACTCGATGTTGCTGTGGCCGTCCTCAGCCTGCAGATCGTAGCGGCCCTCGTGAGCAGCGCAGGCTCCACGGTCAAGCGGGCCGCCGGGGCGGCCCTGCGCGCGCTGAAACCCGAGCGAGGCCACTTCGGCTTCGTGCTGGAGTGGTAACGGACGGGTGTTGACGGTGTCCGTCGGTACCAAGGAGTCCAGCGACGGCCGCGAGGTCACCACGGTGGGCACGTCGCGAGACGTGCCCACCGAGGGCGGCTTCGACGACTTCTACCGCCGGGAGTACGGCGCGATCTGCGCCTACTTGCGCTCTGCCGGGGCCGAGTGGGAAGAAGCGCGAGACGTAGCGCAGGACGCGATGATGTTGCTGACCCGCCAATGGTCAAGTGTCGAGCAGCCCTGGGCCTGGCTGCGGACGGTCGCGATGCGGATCTTCCTAAAGAAGCGGGACGCCGAAGCGCGGGACCTACGGAGGTGGCTGCGCGACCTTCCCTCGTTGATCCGAGACCTCGACGACGAGACCTCCGATCTCGGGTTTGTGGGGCACGCTGGTGCTCCCGCCGACCAGACACTCCTGCACCGCGTCGTGCTCGACGCCATCGGGCGCATGCCACAGCATCGGCGCACGGTTAGCGTCCTGTACTTCATGGAGGACTGGACAACCACCCAGATCGCAGACTATATGGGTGTTAGCCAGTCAACGGTTCGCTCGCATGTTCAAGCGGCCCGCGACCAACTTCAAAGACTCGTCGAGCGCGAGGTTTACCCCTACTAGGCGACGCGCAACCCCGCGCGCCTTCCAAGGTGCCCCCGGCCGCCTGGATCGGCCCACACCTCAGTCGGCGACACGACTGCGCGCGGCCACCGCTGACAGCCTCGTGGCCGATCTCGCTGACATCGAGACGGCACCCCAGCGCTGACATCGACGCGGCACATCTCACGCTGAGAGGTGCCGCGTTACTGAGAGCCGCCGCCTCGTTGTCAGCGGTCGGCCGCTTTGTTGTCAGCGGATCGGCCACGGGGCTGTCAGCAAGGGTGCTCTTCCCGTAGATTGATCGCGCTCATCGCTCGATCAAAGGGGAGGCGACCGGTGGCGCAGCGCGGCGCCGATCAGCGTGCGTTGCGTGAGGCTGCGGTGCGCCGGTTGGTGGAGCTCAGCGAGGCTGGACCCCTGTCGCGCGAGCGGATTGCGTTGGTCGCGGAGGGCTTGAGGGTCTCGGACCGGACGGTGTGGCGGTGGGTTGCTCGGGCGTTGGGTCGGTCCGAGCTTGCGGTGCGGGCGCGGCTGGTTCTTGAGGACCCGGTGCGAGGCCGGCTGGTGTTCTGGCGGGGCAACGTCGCGGCGGTGCACCGGGAGTTGGTGGACGCCGCGGCGGCGGGCGGCCCGCCTGCGCCGGGCCTGACCACGCTTCGGCGAGCGGTCCGCGCGGCCCTGACGCCGGGCGAGCTGGCTGGCCTACGCAAGGGCGAGTACGCCGCTCGGGCACACGACGTCTTTCTGCAGCGGCCGCCGTCGTATCGCAACGAGGCGTGGGAAGGCGATCACGTCGAGGCTGCGGTGGAGGTCGACGTCGACGGGCAGTTGGTGAAGCCGTGGGTGACCTGGTTCATCGACTGCGCGACAAACGCGGTGCTCGGGTTGGCGGTGACGCCGTGTCCGCCAAGCCGGGAGAGCGTCCTGGCCGCGCTGCGCGCGGCGATCGGCGTCGACGAGCCGTACGGGCCGGCCGGTGGGCTGCCGAGCTGCGCGAGGCATACCAGGCGTGGCTGGACGAACGCGCCGGCCTACCCGGCGCCGACACCACGCCGGCGCTGTTTTTCAACCACCGCGGCGGCCGACTATCCGTACGGGGCGCCAGCGACGTCTTCGCCGCGATCCTCGACCGCGCCGCCCTGGACGACGATGCCCCCGCGCACGTACTACGGCACACCTTTGCCACCGTCATGATCCGCGGCGGCGCCGACCTGGTCGTCGTCGCCGACCTGCTCGGCCACGCCCGCCTCGACCAAACTCGCCGGTACACCCTGCCCACAGCCGCCGACCGGCGCCGCGCCGTCGAACTGCTCCCAACCGACCGGTAGAACAACGGCTCCCGGTCAAGCGGGCCGCACGCATCCTGGCTACCTCAACGCCCCCGGAGCCGCCATGCGAACGCCAACCTCAACCCGCACCACGCTTATAGCTGCGGCGCTGGCCGGCCTTGCCGTCGCCTGCGCCGCTGGGTTCCCGCTCGCTCTCGCGATCATCGACCGATGGTGGCAGCCCGACTGGCGGCGCCTCGCCGACATTGGGCAGGCATATGGGGCAGCGTCCGCCGTATTCAGCGCCCTCGCCGTCGCTGGAGTCGCGGCTGGCCTTATCTACCAGGGGCGGCAGCTGAGGCTCGTCCGCATCCAGGTTGCCCGTGACAAACACGAACAGCTGATGACGCTGGCCATCAACGACCACGACACGTATGGCCCGATGTTCGGGTCAGCATTTGCTGCGATGCCACCTACCCAGCTACGCCGGCGCTTGTTTTGCGTAATGGCGCTCAACTACTTCCGGCTCGGGTACGAAGGCGGGGTCATTAACGAGAAGAATCTTCGCGCCGAGGTACTCCCGGCCTACTTCTCTGCAGCGGACAGCCGACAACACTGGGCGGCGGCCTCGCAAGACTGGCTCGCGCATCAGCCGCCGATCTATCGGCGGTTCGGGGCGATCGTCAACGACGAGTACCGGAGGGCGGTCGCGTCCGGACCGCCCACACCAGAGCCCATCCAGCATCCCTTGGAAGCTGTCACTCCGCCCCAACGGCGCCCGGCGACGACTCTCGTCGGCGCCATGGCGGCTGCCGCCGTGGCGGGCTGGCTCATCGGCCGACGCCGCTGACTCGGCGTCCTGACCAGGGACGCGCCAGGGTGGTACCGCCAGACACCCCCACGGGACGGAACCAACCCACCAACCCTGCGGGCGCGAGACGATCTCGCCACCCGCCGTCACCGCACCAAGATCATCCGCAACGTTCAATCCTGCTCCGATCTTCCCCAACCCCGAACATCAACGCGGCCCTGGCCGGTGCCGACCGCTCCGACGAGCGCTGACCCGCAACCACGCGCGCAGCGCCCTCCACCATGCTGCTCGACCTCGCCCCGCCCCGCCGTGGCGGACAACTGCCAGAGCCCCAAATGATTCGGTAACCGGATGTTTCCGCCGAATCGCTGGGCATGCTCTCCCTGGTATCGTGAATTTCCTGCGTTTGCACGTAGCTGTCGATGGAGGCTCAGATGGCGCTCGTGGTCGATCCCCGCGGTGACTGGGTAATCCGCCAACGTCAACCCGGCGAGGGACCGGAAAACGATGTAGAGGTGCAGATCCTCGTGTCCCTCAGCGCCCTCAGCCCCGACGGGACCGGAACGTTCCAGGGTGGCGCCAAATGGGACGGGCGCCAGGGAGAACTCGACGGCTCTGTCAACGGCAACCGGATCGAGTTCACTATCACTTGGCCGACCGGCATGAAAGGGGAATACCGCGGCTATTGGTACTCCGACGGCTACCTGCGAGGACATACGGTCAACGTGTTCAATCCGGCTGAAACTGCGGAGTGGTGGACCGCTACCAACAACTTTCGGCAGATTCAGCCGGATTGAAACACGTTGACCGGCCCTGCCGCCTGTACCGTGTCGCGCGGCATTGGCAGAGCATCCTGGCAAGGGTGTGAGATCTGGTACTGAGTCCGGGAGGCAGGTGCCTCTAGCTCGGCACAGTGGTGAACACGACCGGCGGGTAGCCAACGCAAAGCTGACCGTGTCCGATCGGTGACTGTCCGGGGCGTCATAGCCGGTGGACGATCTGTGCCATGAGGATGGCCCGGATCTTGACGGCAGTGGCCGTCGCGCTCATCATAACTATCCCGGGAACGGCCGGCGCGAAGCCGAAGCCGCCGGGCCCATCGACAGCGCCGCCAGACGTCGCTGCGAAAATGCAGGCCCAGCAGCCCGCGGTCACGGCGGCCAACGAGATCCGCCGCGCCATCAACCTCAGCGATCCCGGTGGATATAGCGGCATCGAGTTGGTCGGTACCTCGGTTCGCCTCTGGTACAAGGGCTCGCTCCCGACGGCCGTCAGTGCGGCGGTAGAGCGTGCCCGCAAGATTACGAAGGTCGAGGTCGCCGAGGCCCGCTACAGTAACGCGGAGTTACAGACCGCCTCTGACCGGCTCATTGCACACATCCGGGGTAACCCTGCCGGGCCGGCGCATTCGGTCAAGATCCCAACCGATGGGCACGGCTTGGTCGTCATGACCGACCGGGCCGTCACTTTCGCCGCCACCGGCCTGCCCGACGTGGGCGTCGCCACGGAAACCGGGCAGCGCGAACGGTTCAAGGCGGCAGGCCGGGTCGATGACTACGCGCCCTTCTGGGGCGGCGCCCGGATCGAGAACGGCGAGGTAACAGCCGGTTGCTCGGCCGGGTTCGGAGTCCGCTCGGGCGGGCGCGAGTACCTGCTGACCGTCGGACACTGTGGACGGGTGGGGAGCCCCTGGTACAACGGCAACTTCACGCACTGGATTGGATGGGCCGCCTACGAACGCCCCGACTGGGAACTGTTGCTAATCGAGACCAACGCCGGCGGCTTCGTGTTCGACGGACCGCTGAACGCCCCCATCAGCCGCCGTGTGGCCGGGTGGAACTGGGCGTACCCAACGATGTTCGTCTGCTCGTCCGGCGCATACACCGGCGGCCAGTGCGGCGGGCTGGTCGTCGACGGCACCTACTCCGTCTGCGGTCCCGACGCGTACGGCAACTCTGAGTGCTACCACAACCTCGTCGCCTCTTACGGGCCCGACCCTGCAGCGCGCCACGGTGACAGCGGCGGTCCGGTGTTCATCTACAGCGGCGACAACGTTATCGCGCTTGGCATCATCAGCGGGTGGACGGGCCCGGTGCTCTACTGGTCCCAGTTCGGCTTGGCCAACTCTGCGTTCGGGGTCGAGCCGATCACCGGGCCATAGCGGGTCCCCACCCTCAAGAGCCACCGGGGCGTATCACCGCCACGCAGCTGCCTCCGAGCCGGTGCACCGCGTCTGCTCCGTCAGTGCCGAGGCAACGCCGGTACACCACGCCGCCAGCGGCGGAACACCGAAGGCCCGGGTACCCGACGGGACGACCTCTGGTGCAACGCAGCGTCCTGGTCTGCCGTCCTTGGCGGACGCTGACACCTTTGTGATGGGTCCTGCTGACATCGAGATGGCACCCCAGCACTGACAGCGAGGCGACACATCTCAGAACGTGTTTGAGAGGGTGTTGGTCAGGTCCAGGTGAAGGTTCGGCGGGTTTGTCGTCGGGTCGGGGCGCCGCGGGTGATTCGTCGAGCTGTTCCGGCGATGGCGGCCCAGCGGATGATCGCCTCGGAGTTCGCTAGTACGCGTTCGTAGTCGCGAGCCAGGCGCCGGCAGGCGGTCAGCCAGGCCAGGGTCCGCTCGACCACCCAGCGGCGCGGGTGTACCGCGAATCCCTGCTGGTCCGGTGGCTTACGGACGATCTCGACCGTGGTACGCAGCGTGTCGCGCGCCCAGTCGACCAGCCGGCCGGCGAAGCCTTGATCAGCGAACACGTGCCGCATGGACGGCACGGCCAGCGTCGCGGCGACCAGGGCGCCCTTGGCGCCGTCGCGGTCCTGCCAGGACGCTGCCAACACCCACACGGTAACCAGCAGCCCAAGAGTGTCGGTGACAATGAATCGCTTGCGGCCATTGATCTTCTTGCCGGCGTCGTAGCCGCGACTGTCCCGGCCTACCGTGTCGGCCCCCTTGACGGACTGCGAATCGATGATCCCGGCCGACGGATCCGGGCTTCGTCCTTGCTGAACCCGGGCCTTGATCCGCAGCGAGCCAAGCAGTTGCTCGGTCACGCCAGCCTCTTCCCACCGGCTGAAATACCAGTACACCGTCTGCCAGGGCGGTAGGTCCGCGGGCAGGTAACGCCACGGGCACCCCGATCGCACCACGTACAAGATCGCGTTGACGATCTCCCGACGCGGGTGTTTCTCCCGACGCCCGTCGGTGTTCGGATCGGGCAGCAACGGCTCAATCAGCGCCCACTGCGTATCGGACAAGTCGGACGGGTAACCACGTCGAGGCGTCGGCACCGGACCACACTGGCCGCTTCAACACCCCGCCAAACGCCGCCACGCCGGTCCACATCGGACCTTCTCAAACACGCTCTAAGAGTTCCTCTCTGGCGCCATCCGATTGATGTACTCCGATAGGTACCAAAACCGTTCGATTGGCTGACACGTTGTCCGGGTTGGCCAACCTAAACGTGGCCATCATGTTGGTCGGATTCACATCGATTGTCTGTCCTCTGACACTCGAAGTGACCTGGGGTGAGTTTGAGGGTCTGATGGGTGTCATTCGGTGGCCCGCAGTCCCTGTGAGATCACAGATGAGTGGAGATCCTGACCATGCCACGGCCTGAACGTCCTATCGATCCAGCTGCAGGGCCGGTCCAGCAGTTTGCGGCCGCATTGCGCAAGCTTCGCGCGGAGGCGGGCAACCCGCCATACCGAACCATGGCCAGCGCCGCGCATACATCCAAGGCCAGCCTTTCGGCCGCCGCTGCGGGACACCGCCTGCCAACCTGGGAGGTCACCCGGGCGTACGTCCAGGTCTGCGGCGGAGATGTCGAGGAGTGGCACCAGCTTTGGACAACCGCCCGCGAGAAAGCCGGGTATCCGATACCGACGCAGCAGTCGGAGGAGCCGATCGCCGTCAAGCTGGCGTCCGAGGTTCCTTCATTAGCGCTGCGTTTGACCGCCGTGCTCGGCCGACGCCGGCGCCCGTTGTTGGTCGGGGCCGGATCCGTCGTGCTGATCATCGTCATGGTCGGTGGGGCGCTCTGGTACACCAGCGAGCCGACAGCCACTGAAGCCACGTCACCGTCGCCGGCGGCGTCCCGACCGGTCTCGGAGGCGCCGGCCCGGTTTGTCGGTGGGTCCGAGTTGCTGGCTGACAATGCCGACCCGAAGAAGTCCGGCTGCGCCGCAGATCCGGCGAAGGTAACCACGTTGGATGCGGTCCAGGTCAACACGCTTGACGAACACCTGCTGGGCATCGCGCAGCTGCGGCATGCTGCAGAATGTCACGCGTCGTGGGGTCGGTTCGAGCCCAGCGACCGCCTCACATACCTGCCGGGCCCGTTCACGGTCAAGATCACGGCGCATCGTCCCGCAACCGGAACGGTCGGCACCCCGTACATGACGGAGTTCGACGGGCAGCCGGTCTTCGGCAACATTCTGCTCGACACTGCCGGATGCGTCGAGATCACCGTCGAGGTCAAGTCGCCGCACGGCGATGGCACCGCGACGACCGCATGCCATCGCTGACCGCCGCACAATGGCTGGAGTCGCATTGGCCAACGTGGACAACCTTGTGGCCAAAAGCCGTCCTCGATGACATGGAGTCCGCCAGCGCAACGCCGCGGGTGATTACCCTCCAGAGAGGACAGCATCGTGAAGACAACGCGAGTCATGACCATCACAGCAGCCATGCTCATCGGCCTCGGCGGCGCTAGCGCCATCGCTGCCCCAGCATCGGCGGCGACCGGGTCTGTCAGCATGCAGGCCGCGTGCGACAACCAGTACCCGGGGCAGGGACGTGTGGCCAGGGTCAGGACCAACAACGTGTACGGCTGGAAATGCGTGACCGGCGTCGTGCCCGTGGCCGACGGCGACATCGACGTGTGGCGGCAGTGCCGCACCCAGTACAACAACCCGAATGCCTACGGCGGCTTCACCAACTACAACAACCCATACAGCTGGTACTGCGTCTACTGACCACCGAATGCGGTGCCGGACGAACACGTCCGGCACCGCACTCTGCGGACTCCGTAACTCTCATCCCGGACGGCCCCGTAAGTCCATTGACGCCGGCGACGACGACCGCCACCGCGACGGAGAAGACCAGGCAGCGACCGAGGCGGGATCTGGCCGCGGCCAGACCAGGATCGACACCGAGTCCGATCTTCATCGGACCATCGGGAGTAGTCCGTCCGCGGGCCGCGCATCCCGGCGTCCAAGGGATATAGCCTGCACCTGTCCGGGCCGATGCGGCAGTACCTCAAAGTACCCGGTACGACCGACCGTCGGCCATCGAGGTGTCTGGCTGGTGCGCCGCTGGTGGAGGTCAAGACCCAGCCGCTGACCACCTGCCACGGTCAGTCTCGATGAGGATCCCTGGTGGGTCCTGTGGCTGGTTCGCTGGTCTCCCGGCCGGTGGGCGGAGGCGGGGAGACGCGTCGCCGGGTGATCCGGCGCCGCACGACCGGGTGGCGCTGCTGGACCGGCCTCGCCCGGCTCCGGAGGAACCGCTCCGCGAGTCCAATCGTCACGCCCACCGCTTCGACGACGAACGCGCCAGCGAGCCCGAGCCCGGCACCGCCGATGAACAGGTCCCGCTCGTTTAGCCCTTCGGCCCGGACATCGGTGACGATCATGTGGCCCACGCCGTTCCGCGCGTAGGCGAGATATGCATGCGAAAAGCGCTCATCGACGTCAGATTGCCCTGGCCGTCGCCGCACGATTTCCATTCCCGGGCGCCGGCCATCGCTGGCGGTTCCTCGGTCGCGTACGCCTCGGTGACCTCGACCCGGTCGCGCCGTCCGGTCACGTATTGGATGCTGACGCAGTCGCGCAACGACTCATTTCGACGGATGCGCACTACTTCTTCGTGTATCGCTATCTCGTCGTCCGATTCGATGGTGAAGTATCGTGCGACGTAGATGTCCGGCACGGTCAGGTAGTGTTTCTGGCGCACTTGCGTCCAGAGCGTTTCGCGGGGCAGTCGGCACGAAATCCGCATGTGCCCGTCGACCGGTGACAGCGCGAAGACCTTCGCGTTCCTGGTCTCCTTCGAGATCTCCTCGGATACGGCGGCGACGACGGTGGGCATGTCGCCGGCCACCGACAAGCTCCGCGCCGACTCGTCGGCGCACTCGGCCAGCGGCGCCACGAAGCGACCCGACGCGATCACGAAGCCCGCGGACGCGGGGGTCGCTGGGCGCTCGAACCACAGGTGGGGTTCGCTGTCGACGTTCTCGCCGCCGATCCACTCCCGCCGTGCGCCCACCACCCCGGTCGCCCCGGGGATGGTGAGCTTTGCCGTGCCGCTGCGACCGTCCGGCGGGAAGACGAAGACGATGCTGTCGCTCGGCGACAACTCGGTCGGCGCCGGCGCCAGCATCGAGCGCCAGGTGGGATAGGTGAGGATCGCGCAGATCGCAGCGCAGGCGACGAAAACGGACGCCCGCGCAATGGATTTGATCATTGTCCGCCAATCTGCCAAACCCTACGGCGAACAGTACGGACCCGGCACAACCCGTCGGGTGACCTACTTCGGCAGGCCGCGCAAGGGCTGTTGTCGAGTGCAGGGGGCGAATCGGTCCGGGTTGTATACCCGTGCGCGTATCTGTAAGGGGCGTCGGACAGCGACCTCATCGCCAACAGATCAATCGACATCCGCTCATGCCGGCGTTCGTGCACTGCGACGAGGACCCGAGCTCCTTGATCGGGTGCGCTCAACTGCCGCGCTGCGTGCGCTCCGCGGATCTCTGCCGCGATGCTGGTCGCCGGCTCCCTGGGAAGTCCGGTTGTGCGGATGGGCATGACCGTAGATGCCAACGGGCCTACCGTTCGGCGATCCCTTCGCCGGCCCAGCCGCTCATATGCCGCGCGACGACTTCCCGTACTTGATGGCGAAGATCGGTGTAGCTCATGTCGCCCATGCCTTCGGCTTCGAAGACCGCGTCGGTGAAGCTGTCCACCGTCTTCGGCGGCGCCTCACATAGGTGACGTATCTCGGCCGGTGGCAGGCAGAAGCCCAAGCTGATGCACAGGTCGGCGAGGAGTTGCTCGACGTCGGAGTCAAGGTTGAACCGGTGGCCCACCGCAACATCGTGCCAGCCCTCCGGCCGACGACACACCTCCGGCCCCGTGGCGCCCGCACATGCCGCTGAGTGAGCGGCGCCTCTGCTGTGCGGGTGAAGGATGTCTGGCACGTAGCGAAGGCGCGGTTGCCGGTTGCGTCAGCTGCACGGAGCGGCGGCGAGGGTGGCGTAGTGATGGTGCACCGCCAGGTGCGCTCGCCGGTCGCGGTCCTGCCACGCTTCCAAGGCCCGCCACGTCTCGATCCACGGGGCGAACACCGCCCTCGCGCGGAGAGCGTCAACGAGGCTCATGGAGCCAGCCTGCACACGGACCCGGCGTGGTGGAAGACGCCCAACCATGGGGTGTGGCCGTGCGATGCCTGCGGCACGGGCCCCACCGAGCGTACGGGTGGCGGAGCGGCGGGTGGCCAGGATTATCGTCACGCCGGCGACAGTCAGCGCCTGGGGAAGCGTCGCGGCGACACCGTAGCGGAGTCGCGCAAAATTTGATCATTTAACGTCGCATTGACGGGCCCGAAATCCCGGCGGTCCACGTTTCCCGCATGAACGGACGTCGACGGTTTCTAGGCGCCGCCCTCGCGTTGGGCGCCTCGTCTCCCTTGCTGGCTGGCCGGGCATCCGCCGCGGGCCGGGGCATCCTCCAGCCTGGCAAGGGCCCGATCCACGGCCGGCATTACCTGCCGTCGCTGCCCGATCAGGTCCGCTGGGGCTATCTCCCGTCGCTTCGCAGCGAGCCTGTGCTGCGCGTGCGGTCCGGCGAGACCGTTACCATCGACACGGTCTCGCACGAGGGCATCCTGGAGGACCAGGGCCGTGACCCGCTGGCGTACTTCGCGAAGCAGGGCGTACCGGCCAAGCAGGTGCTCAGTGACGTGATCGCGGTGGCCCGCGAGTACGACCGGACCACCCGGAACTTCGATGTGGACGGCCCGCACGTGGTCACCGGCCCGATCCACGTCGACAGCGCGGAGCCGGGCGACGTACTCAAGGTCGAGATGCTGTCGATGCTGCCCCGGGTGCCATACGGGGTGATCTCCAGCCGGCACGGCAAGGGCGCGCTGCCGCAACTGGCCGGTGGCGCCGCGCCCGCCGGCATCACGGTCGACGAGATCATGCCGCCGGTCGCCACCGACGGCAGGCCGACTGGCGACCCGATCCGGTACGGCAACATCTCGATCTTCACCCCGGTACGGCAGGGCCGGCGCGGGCTGACCGGCGTGCTTCCCCGCGGCCGGCGCGGCTCGGTGGCGTTTCCGCTGCGGCCGTTCATGGGGATCATGGGAGTTGCCTTCGCCGCCGGCGACGGCCTCACCGGCCCGGCGCTGAACTCGATTCCGCCCACGCTCGGCGGCGGCAACATCGACATAAACCTGCTCGGCGTGGGTGCCACCTTCTACCTGCCGGTCTTCGCCGAGGGCGCGCTGTTCCACGTCGGCGATCCGCACCTCGCGATGGGCGACGGTGAAGTCGCGCTTACCGCCTTGGAGGGCTCGCTACGGGGAACGTTCCGGCTCACCGTCTGCAAGGCCGGCTCTGATGGCGCACCCTCGGTAGCGTTCCGGTACCCGTTCGCCGAGACACCCGACGCGTGGGTGCCGATCGGCCTGTCCGACCCGGATGGTGCCCAGAACGGGCAGGTCAACGACCTCGACATCGCAATGCGGCGGGCGGTGGTCAACGCCCTCGACTTCCTACAGCACGACCTCGGCATGGACCGGGCGGTGGCGTACGCGTACCTGTCCGCGGCATCCGACTTCGAGGTCTCGCAAGTGGTCGACCGGACCGTCGGCGTACACGGCGTGATCCAGAAGCGGCACTTTCTACCCTCCTGAACCCGGTAGCTCCCCTCCCTCGGGCACGGCCTCGCCACCCCGGTCGGCCAGCCACCCATCCGGCAGGAACACCTTGCCGGGCAAGTCGGTGCGGCCCCGCGGCCGCACCGAGCGTGTCAACAGGAAAGGGCCCCTCTGGATCGAGCTGGCCCAGCAGGGCGGCCAGCTCGACCCGGCTGCTGATCACGGCGAGCCGGCGGCGCAGGTCGGCCCCAACCGGAAAGCCCGCCAGGTACCACGCCACATGCTTGCGGAAGTCGGTGCATGCGTCCCGCTCGCCGTCCATCGCCTCGGTCAGCAACTCGACGTGGCGGTGCATGGTGCCGGCGATCTGGCCGACGGGACTGGCGCCCTGGTGCACTGGCGCGGTGGGCGGCGCGATCCCGCGGAGGTGGCGACGGGTCATCCGGGCAGCGTGGACAGCGGTAGACCCTTGGTGGTACTCGGGTCGGCATGCACGCAGCTGGTGTCGACGACGGTAGGTTGATGGGTCAGCGACGTGGTCGTTCATCCGCAAACACGGCCACGTCGCCACACCAACGCACGGATTTGCCGAATAGCGGATGCCGAACAGCTACAGGCGCCCTGTGTCGTTGAAGACGGGCAACTCTCGCCGCGTCCTCCGCGTACGACGCAACGCCTCAAGGCTTCTTGGACAACAGGCACTCTCGCTACGAGCAGTGGCGCAACACGGTCCAGGAGCAGCGCAACGCCATCACTGCCTACTGCCGTGCGAACCACGGTGCCTCTACCGGCTAGCGATGATCGTTGCCACGGCCGTGACGATGGAGCCCAGCAGGCCGGCAACCGCACTGAGCCATTTTCATCGTGGGTAGCGGTCGTCTTCGGTGTGTTGGAGGACCTGGATCGCTTGGACGATGGCGGTGGCGCGGTGTGGGCTGCAGTGCAGCTTGGCCAGCACTTTCCAGGTCTTGAGGGTGGCTACCGCACGTTCGCCAAGCGCGCGGATCTTGGCGTGCTGGCGGTTGACTGATCTTTGCCGCTTGGACAGCCGCGGCCGGTTCGGCTGTCGTTTGAACGGCGTCCAGATAGTGCCGCCGGCGCCCTGGTACGCCTTGTCCGCGAACGTCATCACGTTCACCCTGGTCAGGGCGTTGATCAGGCCGTGGGTACGGGCGGCGGTCAGGTCGTGGACCGCGCCGGGCAGTGCTGGCGAGGCCCACACGAGCCGGCCGGCCGCGTCGGCCAGGACCTGCACGTTTACACCGTGCCGTTTGTGCTTTCCCGAGTAGTAAGGCCGCTGGTCGGCGACTCGGTCGATCGGGATCAGTGTGCCGTCGATGATCGCGTACGCCAGCCGACCGGCCCGATCGGCCGCCTGGGACAGGTCAGGGGCCAGGGCGGCGAGTAGGTCGATCGCTTCGCGCAGGTACCGCCACACGGTGCTGACCGACACCGCGAACCCGACCGCCAGCCTCACCAGGGTGTCGCCGTTGCGCAGGTGGGCCAGCGTCATCAACGCCTGCTCATGCGCTGGCAGCCGCCGCCATCGTCCACCCAGCTCAACACGTCGGGCTCGGATCAGCTCGGCAAGGCGCGTCAGGCTACGCGTGGACAACGGGATGGTGGCAACATACGTGAGCAACGAGACTCCTGGACAGGGCTGTCGTTCTTGGTCGACTGCTGTCCTACCGGGAGTCTCGTCCTATGTGGAGCACCGACACACCTCGCTACCAGGACTCCAACGGCCCCAACCCACGATGAAAATGGCTCCATACCGTTGATGACGCGCCACGCGTTCCGGTGGGGGCGACCCGAGCCCTGCGGGCCGTGGGTCCGCGCCGTGACGGTGGTGGCGGCGACCCGGGCTGCGCGGGACGGGGGCGTAGACACAGCTTCGACCCGGCCACGCTGGTGCTGATGGCGGACGGCAGCGCCAAGCCAATCGAGGACACCGTGCTGGGCGATGAGGTCGTGGCGACGGATCCGCGGTCCGGGGTGAGCGGTCCGCGCCAGGTGACCCGCCTGCACATCAACCTGGACGCCGACCTGACCAACGTCACGGTCCGTGTCAGCGACACCGGCCAGACCATCACGCTGGAGACCACGCAGCACCACCCGTTCTGGGATGCGACGGATGGCCGCTGGGTCGACGCGGGTGAGCTGAAGCCGGGTCACCGCCTGCTGGTGCACGACGACCAGCGCCTGTAGGGCGACGGCTCGGGTGCCGGCAGCGGTGGCGGTGGCCCACCGGTCGAGGTGACGGTCGTCAAGGTTGACAACCACGTCGGCGAAGAGTCGATGCACGACCTGACGGTCGCCGACATCCACACCTACTATGTGCTCGCCGGCACCGAGCCGGTCCTGATACACAACTGTGACGTTGGTGAATCGGGAGGCGCAAAGGCAATCCATCGGAGCTGCGACCATGTTTGTCTTGGTGTCAGCAATTTTCCGCCAGGCTTGCCAAGAAAATCGGTGGGCACACGTTTAATCGTGGGCAGTGGGAAAGCCGTCAAACAATCGGCGGTCGGCCACTGTGGATGGACGGTGTAAGCGGGGCCGCAAAGAGTCGCAGTACTCTTATATCCTTCACGCTCGATTGTTTGTATGGGCGTGATGGCGAAACTGCCGCCACGACGCCCCAGGAAGCCTTCGAGGTCAACTACGAGAGAGGGCTTCCGATGGCCGGGGACTGGCGACTCGGCGCAGGGCAGGGGAATGGGACGGCTTGGGAACTCGCTGCGGTGGGACGTACTGTTCGGCTCGGAGACGTGACTGGGTGACGATTGATTGGTACTGGCAGGGTCAGAAATACAAGCTGGACAATCCCTTTTGGCTGAGGAGCGACCCGGAGAATAGGCCCGGGTCGACAGCCCGCATCGAGGTCTACTTCGGCAACGTCGAGTACCTTGCAGTGCGCCCTCTGTTGGAGGGCATGAATATAAGGCGCGCCTCGGAGGACGAACGGCAACTGATTTTCGATCAATATGGTATTGAGCCGGACACGGACTATGTGTTTATTCTTAATGACGGGCCGCCACTCAGTTTCGTTGTCTCCGGCGAGCCGGCATGGCGAGAGGCGGTTCGAGCAGCGGACGCGCCGTCATTGTTCGAGTACGCGGGTCCTTGGCCGCCTGGCCCTGAGGTGAGGTGGGGATTCGTCAATTAGCTTGATTTTATGTACACCACGAGCGCGGAGAGGGCCGATGTAGGGACCAGCCCATGCGGCCGGCTGGGACAGCCAGGTGGCGACGCTGGAGCGCCGCTGTGCGCGGCTAACCCGGATGGTTCGGGACGGGTGAACGTCGTCTCCACCTGGATCAGGCAGGCGGCCCGGCCGGGCGAGGCCTCGCCGATGTCAGGCGTAGCCGCGCCGCACAGGACCGCCTCGTTGTTGAACGCAAGCCCAGCCGGGTGGGGGAGCGGCCCTGCATGTGATCAGACGCCGACCCCCCGCCAGCCGTCCACTGAGTATCGGAAGAGGGTGCGCACCTGGCCCCCGATCGTCGCGGGCGGCGGCGCCAGCATGGCTTCCGGGGGCGGCGGGGGCGGAGGCTGGCCGGGGCGAACGGTGGGGCGGGGGCGGCGCTGGCTTGGCGGGGCACAGCAGGTAGTGCTTCATGACGGCGGGGAAGCGGTTGAAGATCAGGCTGCGGGGCCGTTCCCAGGGGATGCCGGCCTCGGCGCAGGCTTCCCTCACGGTCTTCTCGCTGGCGAGGTTGGCGAAGCCGGAGCCTTGCCACGGCAGCACGTGGTGTACGCGGTGGGGGCTCAAGCCGGCGCTCAGGAAAAGGTCGACCCAGCGGTTGCCGACGACGGTCAAGTCGTAGCTCAGGCAGATCTGCTGTGCCGCCCAGTCCTCGCGCAGCGGCTCGGGGATCGCGGCGAGCTCCTGCTCCGTGGTCGTCTCCTCGAAGTCGTGGCTAGCGACGACGAGGAACGTGTTGAACCACAGCGTGATGACGAACTGCACCACCCACGCCAGGATGTGCCCGGTGACCAGGCAGGCGATGAACTCGACGACGATCCACGCGCGGATCAGCCAGAAGTCGGTGCGGATCGCGTCCGGGGTGGCGGAGGCGGCCTCCGGCCGGTTGCGCCTGGGGCGCTCGAACTTGGCGATCTCCCTCGCCCGGAAGGGCAGCCCGGTCAGGCAGATGCCGAACTTGTGGAGCGTGTAGCCGGGGATGCGCAGTGCCGGGTGCAGTTGCAGCATGCTGTCGAAGAACGTCTTCTTCACATCGGCGCCGGAGCCCAGATAAGGGTGGTGCAGGAGCACGTGGCCGTCGGATCCGATGAGGCTCGTGCCCACGTAGTTGATGTCGAAGAGCGCCTTGCCGAGCGGCATCGTGTAGCGGCGCTGGTCTTTCCACTTTCGGTGCAGGTGGTAGTGGCCCGAGCCGGCGAGCGAGGTGCGCGTGACGACCATGATGACGACGAATGCCCAGGCGGGCAGGAAACCGGCGATCAGCAGCGCCAGCGCGGCGACGTGCGCGGCGCCGATAATCCAGGTCACGGCGTCGAACGCGCGGTCGTACCGCTTCAGGTCGCGCTTGGAGAACCTCGCGTTCAGCTTGGTGCGGATCTGCGCGAGCAGGCTCCCCGGGTCGCGGTAGTCGAGCTTTGGCAGATCTGTGCGCGCGTCGAAGTCGGGCGCCAGCAGGAAAGGCGGAATGCCGAGCTTGGGGAGCACGTCGTGTTCGGAGATCGGCGGTGGTCCGTCGGGTGGCCGTGGCGCGCCGCCTTCGCTGACCCGGGGCGGCACGATGACCTTCGGCCGCACGGTTTTCCCGGCGAGCTCCGCGATCTCGTACTTCGCGAGGAATCGCCGCGCCCGCTCCGGATCTCGGTGGTACGTGTGCAGGAGGGCGCTGATGTCCCGGCCCTCGGTCTGCCTGAACCACATCGCGCCACCGGGGTGAAGGCTCATCCACTCGGTGAAGTCGTACGCGCGTCCGTCGACGATCCAGAACGGCCGGCCTTGCGGAAGGACTGTGCCGGTGTAGGGCGAACTCCGGTCTGAGCTGGGGGTGATCGTTTCGGACATTTACCCTCCTCTGGCAGGCTATCCGAATTCGAGGAGCGCGGTTTCGATCTGGGCGCCGGGGCCCATCGTGACCATGACGCCGAGGTCACCGGCCGATGTGCGGCCCTCGGCGAGCAGGCGCTGGAGGCTGACGAGAAAGCTGCCGCTGGAGATGTTTCCGTAGTCGCGCAGCACGGAGCGCGTGTGCCGGACGTCGTGCTCGTCGAGGCCGAGGCTGAGCTTGACGGAATCGATCACCACGCCGCCGCCCGTGTGCAGCACCCAGTGCGCGACCGAAGAGAGATCGAGCCCGTTTCGCTTGAGCAGCGTCTCCACGGGCTCGCGGATGTTGAAGCCGATGACATAGGGAATGTCACGGTCGAGAAAGAAGCTCCACTTTCCGGGGCCGGCCTCCCAGTCGAAACGCATGGCCGCCCACTGCTCCGGAATGCAGAAGCTTTCGAAATCGACCACGCGCGGGCCCGCGAGAACGGTGCCGTCACCGCGGTGTCCGGTGATTACCGCCGCTGCCGCGCCATCGCCGAAAAGACTGTTGACAATGCCGGTGCGCGCTGTCTCGTCGACCAGGTAAATCGCGGAGTTGACTTCGCAGCAGACCAGGAGTGCCGACCGGCCCGGATGATTTCTCGCCCACTGCACGAGCGGGCTCATCCCATTCAGGCCGGCGTTGCAACCCATGCCGACGACGTCCGCCCGGTGCAGGTCGCGCCTGAATCCGAGCTCCCGGGAAAACAGCGAGCTGAGCCCGGGCACCATGAAGCCGCTTGATGTGACGCAAAGCAGGTAGTCGACGTCGGCCGGCGACAGCGACGCCGCGTCGAGCGCGTCGTGGATGGCCCGCGATCCGATCTCGAGCGACCCGTCGCGAAACTTGGCGTGCAGCTCAGCCGCGGACTCGGCCCGCGCGCGACCGGTGCGCGGGTCCTTTTCCGGAAGGTAGAGATGCCGCCGCTGGATGTGTGCGGAACCGAGGAGCTTTTTGACGGCGCGGTTTTCCAGGCCGAGCAGCTCGCCGACCTCTTCCTGCGAATAGGATCGGTCTGGAAATGCGCTCCCGACGGCAGCGATAACCGCTGTCCCGCCCCCAGAGAAGGCGGGTAACGAGTGCTGCCATGAGTCAGCATGGAAAGGTCTTCCCCCGTGTCGATGGCCGGGCCTCAGGCACCCGGACGGCGCCAGCGTACGATGCGGTCGACCGAGGCAACATGCTCCGCTCGGCCATTGCTGTACGCCAATCGTCTCGCCACCTGGGCAGTGACGGACCCCGCTACGCTCACCGCGTGGCCTCGACCCCGATCCGCTTTCAGCCACCCGGCGAGGACGGCGGGCGGTGGCTCGGCTTCCGCTTCCGGGCCGGCGACATCGTGATCAGCACGCCGCCCAAGTCGGGGACGACCTGGATGCAGATGATCTGCGCGCTGTTGATCTTTCAGTCGCCCGACCTGCCGGAGCCGCTGTGGCGCCTCTCGCCGTGGCTCGACAGTCCGGGCGCGCCGCGCGAGCACGTGTACGCCCACCTGGCCGCGCAGCGGCACCGGCGCTTCATCAAGACACACGCTCCACTGCGCGAGATCCCGTCCCACCCCGAGGTCACCTACATCGTGACCGCGCGGCACCCGCTCGACGCGTTCGTGTCGCTGTACCACCAGGATCAGATGATCGGCCCCCCACCGGGCCCGCCGCCGCCCGGCCAGCCCGAAGCGCCCGGACCTCCGTGGCTCTTGCCGCCCCCGGGGCCGCCGCCCACGCCCCGCGGGCCGGAGGCGGTCTCACCCGAGCGGTTGCACGAGGCCCTCGTCGCGTGGATCGCCGGCGAGGACCGCCCCCGCGCGCCCGCGGGCGCCCTGCCCGACGTGATGCGGCACCTGACCGAGGCGTGGAGCAGGCGCGACGAGCCGAACGTGGTGCTGGTGCACTACGACGACCTGCTCACCGACCTCGAAGGCCAGATGCGCCGGCTCGACGCGAGGCTCGGCACCGCCGTCGCGGAGCGGTCGTGGCCGGCGCTCGCCGGTGCGGCCACGTTCGCGCGGATGAGGGAGCGCAAGGACATCCTCGTCCCGCCGCCGCCGGGCATCGTCCCCGAACCCTCCCGCTTCTTCCGCCGGGGCACGTCGGGAGCCGCGCGCGAGATCCTCAGCGCCGGCGAGCTGGCCGCCTACCACGCACGCGCCGCCCGCCTCGCCCCGCCCGGCATGCGGGAGTGGCTGCACCGCGAGGACACCACAAAACAAAGGCTTTGAGCTACCGCGACGTCCGCCGTGGTCCGGACCGTTGCTCCCGCGGCCTCACCCTTCGCGGTGGGAAAGCGCACTACCAGGCGGGACCGGGATGTTCGTGGCGGGGGCCTCCCGGCGGAGGCAGGCGATGCCCGTGCGGCGGCGGGAGGTGCCTGCCCGGCGGGCCCGGCCGCCGGCCCACGTCGACCGGCTCCTGACGGGCGAACTGGGTCCGGTACAGGTCGGCGTACAGCCCGCCGGCTGCGAGCAGCTCGTCGTGCCGGCCGCGCTCGCGGATGCGGCCCTCGTCGATGACCAGGATCTGGTCGGCCTCGCGGATGGTGGACAGGCGGTGGGCGATGACGAGCGAGGTGCGGCCGGACAGGGCGGTCTTGAGCGCGCGCTGCACGGCCGCCTCCGACTCGGAGTCCAGGTGCGCGGTGGCCTCGTCGAGCACCACCACCGCCGGCGCCTTCAGCAGCAGGCGGGCCAGGGCGATCCGCTGTTTCTCGCCGCCGGACAGCCGGTACCCGCGGTCGCCCACGATCGTGTCGAGGCCGTCGGGCAGCTCCGAGATCAGGCCCCAGATGCGGGCGGCCTCGCACGCCTCGACCAGCTCGGCCTCGGTCGCGTCGGGACGGGCGTACACCAGGTTGGCCCGGATCGTGTCGTGGTACATGTGCGCGTCCTGGGTCACCACCCCGACCGCGTCGTGCAGCGACTCCAGCGTCACGTCCCGCAGGTCGTACCCGCCGACGCGCACCACGCCCTCGCTCGGGTCGTACAGCCGGGTCACAAGGTGGGTGATCGTCGTCTTGCCCGCTCCCGACGGGCCGACGAGGGCGGTGAGCTGCCGGGCCGGCGCCGTGAAGCTGATGTCGTGCAGCACGCTCATCCGCACCCCGGTGCGCTCGGGCACTGGCAGGGCGATCGACTCCAGCGACGCGAGCGAGACCTCGGAGGCGGCCGGGTAGTGGAAGGTCACGTGGTCGAAGACGATGTCCGCCGCCGCCCCGCCGTCCTGCCCGGCGAGCCGCATCGGCACCGCGCCCGGCCGGTCCTCGATCAGCGGCCGCAGGTCGAGCACCTCGAAGACCCGGTCGAAGCTGACCAGGGCCGTCATCGCGTCCACCTGGACATTGGACAGTGCGGTGATCGGGCCGTGCAGGCGGTTGACCAGCAGGGCAAGGGTGACCATGGTGCCGACCTGGAAGGTGCCGTGCACGACGAGCGCACCGCCCGCGCCGTAGATGACCGCCGTGGACAGGGTGGCGAGCAGGGTCAGCGAGATGAACAGCGAGCTGCCGTACATCGCCCGCTGCACGCCCACGTCCCGCACCTTGGCCGCCCGCCCGGCGAAGAGGCCCAGCTCCTCCCTCGGCCGGCCGAACAGCTTCGCCAGCATCGCCCCCGCGACGTTGAACCGCTCCGTCATCGTCGACCCCATCGCCGCGTCGAGCTGCATCGACTCCCGGCTCAGCCGCTGCAGCCGGCGCCCGACGAGGCGCGCCGGGAGCAGAAACAGCGGGATCAGCACGAGCGCGACGACCGTGACCAGCCACGAGAAGTAGACCATCGCGACAAGCACGAGGATCACCTGCAGCGCGCTGGACACTGTGGACACGAGCGTGGTGGTCAGCGCCTGCTGCGCGCCGATCACGTCGCCGTTCAGCCGGCTGACCAGCGAGCCGGTGTGTGCCCGGGTGAAGAAGGCGATCGGCTGCCGCTGCACGTGGGCGAACACCTGCGTGCGCAGGTCGTAGATGAGGCCCTCGCCGACGCGGGCGGTGTACCAGCGCTGGACGAAGTTGAGGAACGCGTCGAGGATCGCGAGGCCGGCGACGAGGGCGGCGATGCCGACCACGACGTCGACCCGCTTCGGCAGGACGCCGCGGTCGATGACGACCCCGAGCAGCACCGGGATCGCCACAATGATCAGCGCGGACAGCGCGGCGGCCAGCAGGAAGATCGCCAGGTCCCAGCGGTAGGGGCGCGCGTACCTCGCGATCCTGGCGATCGTGCCCCGCCGCACCCGCTGCTTGGTCACCGACGGGTCGGCCCCGAACCCGCGCATCATGTGAGGGCCAGGGCCAGGACCGGGACCGGGATGCATGACGGCGGGTACCTCCTGGCTTACGAGTCGGTCAGGCCGGCGCGCACGCCGACCGCCGCCGCCTCGGCGCGGTTGGTGACGTCGAGCTTGCGGAGGATGTTGCTCACGTGCACGCTCGCGGTCTTCGGGCTCATCAGCAGCTCGGCACCGATCTGCGCGTTCGTGTAGCCCTTGGCGAGCAGCCGCAGCACGTGCCGCTCCCGGTCGGTCAGGCCGTAAGGGTCCACTGTAGGCGGTGGTGCCGGCGGGGGCGCCGCGTCGAGCGGGATGCGGGACCTGCTCGCGAGCCGGTGTACCGCCATGGTCAGGGGCGCCATCCCGCTCGCCGCTCCGGCCGCCGCGCGCAGCGGCTCGGCGGCGGTCAGCGGGTTGCGGGACGTGGCCAGCAGCGCCTCCGCCTGCCGCAGCAGCGCGTACGCCCGGCGGTGCGGGCGGCCCAGGCGCTCCCAGGCGGCGGCCGCCTCGCCCCACGCGTCGGGGTCGCGCCGGCCACGGGCACGTCCCAGCTCGGCGTGCCAGTCGGCCCGGTCGCCCGGGATGGTCGCCAGAAAATGGTGGTCGACGAACGGGCGGCCGTCCATCAGTTCCACAGCGGCCTGCAGGCGGTCGACGGCGGCGCCGGCGGCCAGCTCCGCGTCGCGGTCGCGGCGGGCCCGCGCGGTCTCGGCCAGGTCGGCGGCGGCGCGGGCGCCCAGTGCGAGGAGCTCGCCGCAGTACCTCTCCAGCGTGCAGCCGCCCAGCACGTCGAGCCCAGGCTCCAGGTAGCCGAGCGCCGTGGCGGGGTCGCCGGCCCACAGCGCGGCGCGGGGGAGGAGCCGGAGCCGTTCGTACAGCCACAGGCGGGGACCGGCCAGCCCGAGCGCGGCGACAGCGGCGGAACGGGTGGCGGCCGCCTCGACGTCACCGCGGCAGATCTCGATCTGTGCCCGCCACAGGTGCAGGTTCCAGTCGTCCAGCCGTGGCTCGCCGTCGCCCGCCCCGGCGATGAGCGCGGCGGCGTCGTCGACGAGGCCACGTTCCAGGAGGGACTCGGTCGCGTTGTGGTGCAGCACCGCCGCCCCGTGGCCGTGGACCGCGCCGGCCTCGCGGGTGCGGTCGAGGCCGTCCCGCGCGATCCGCTCTGCCTGCGCCAGCTGACCCATCTTGAGCAGCGCGTTGCTGTGGTACTCAGCGGTCAGGAAGCCCACCCGGAAGCCGAGCTCGCCGTGCGGCCCGGACCGGGCGCGCTCGCGGGCGCGGTCCAGCAGCGCGAAACCCTCGGACGGCGCGCCGTGCAGGAGCGTGACCTCGGCGAGTCCGATCAGCGCCTGGGCGGCCACGAGCGTGGCACCGCAGCGTTCGGCGGCGTCGAGCGCGTCGCGGTAGATGGCTCCGCTGCGGCTGTCGCAGCTGTCCATCCACACGAAGGCCGCGTAGTCGGCGAGCAGGCGGGCGTACTCGGCCGACGGCGGCAGCCCTTCGTGGATGCGCGTCGCCTCTTCGAAGAGGGCGTAGGCGGTGCTCGGCGGCGGCTCGCGCTGCCCGACCACGCCGCGGCTCCAGGCGGTGCGGTGCAGCACGGCCGCGCGCAGCGCGCCGCTTGTCGTGTCCCGGTGCCGGGCGTAGACGTCCTCGATGAGGAGCTCCGCCTCCAGGTCACGGCCGCAGGCCTGCAGCGCGTCGATCGTCCGGACCCGCAGCCAGCCCGCCTCGACCTCCGGCTCGCCGTTTGCGCCGGTGCGGTGCTCCAGGATGGCGGTCGCCCGCTGCCAGAGGTCGGCGGCCGGCGAGTACGCGCGCATCCGGTGGCTGTGCTCCGCGGCCGCCAGCAGGCACCGCAGCTCGTCGTCGGGGCGGCCGGCGGCGGACCAGTGACCGGCGATCTCGGCCGAGAGCGCCGGGTCCGCCATCGCCTCCAGCGCGGCGGCGATCCCGGCGTGCACGCCGCGGCGCTCGTCGGCCAGCAGGTCGCCGGCCACCGCCTCGGCCAGCAACGCGTGCTGCGCCCGGCAGCCGGACTCCGGGCGGGCGCGGTCGGGTAGCGCGAGCTTGGCGTCGACCAGCTCGTGCACCGCGGCGGCGACGTCTGCCGCCGCCATCCCGGTGACCTGGGCGACCACGCTCTCGGGGACGGGCCGGGCGGCCACGGCGAGCACCGCCAGCGCCGCTCGCGCCGGCCCGCTGACCCGCCGCGAACGCGCCACCAGCAGCTCGGCCAGCGCGCGGGGCGGCTCGCGGGTCAGCGCCACCTCCTGGCTCCCGTCGCCGGCGGCGACCGCGGCCGCGATCAGCTCCTCCGCGAAGTACGGGTTGCCCTCCGTCCGCCGGTGCAGCCCGTCGACCATGGCCTCGGGCGGCGGCCCGTCCAGGATCTGCCCGGCCAGCTCGGCCATCGCCGGTCGGGACAGCCCGGCCAGCTCCAGCCGCACCGTCTCGGGCCGGCGGGCCTGCTCGACCCAGCGCGCGACCGCCGGATCGAGGTGGGCCTCGTCGCTGCGGCAGGTCACGACCAGGCTGAACGGGCCGCTCGCCGACGCCCGCAGGTAGGTCAGCAGGTCAAGGGTCGCCCCGTCCACCCAGTGCAGGTCTTCGACCACCACCACGACGGGGCGTCCACGGGCGGCGCGGGCCAGCACCTGCTCGACGGCCGCGAACATGCGCTGCCGCTTCCACTCACCCTCCGGGACCGCGTCGGGGCCGGCCTGGCGACCGACCACCTCCGGCACGAGCCGGGCCAGCTCATCCACTGAGTACGGCGGGAGCGCCGCGAGGACCTCGGCGAACGCCTGGCGGCCCAGTGCCTTGTCGAGGCCGCGGAGCATGTCGATCGCGGGCAGGAGCGGCAGGCGCACGTCCAGCGGCAGGCACGCCGCCTCGACCACCACCGCGCCCTCGCTCCGGACCGCCCGCGCCGCCTCCGTGACCAGCCGCGTCTTGCCGATGCCGACGTCGCCGGTCACCAGGACCAGCCGGCGCGCCTGCCGGACCGCGGCCGCGATCAGGGCCAGCTCACCCTCCCGGCCGACGAGACGTCTCACCCCCACGCCGCCAGCAAATCGCCCACCATCGCTCCGGTCAAGCGCGGCTCTAAGTACCCGCGGATGGGTTTCTAAGGTTTTGACCCGCGATGCCTGGGCGATGTCCCGATGCGGCGACCCGCTGGGTCGGCGCAACCTTGTCCACCATGCGACAAAGCGACGACAACGGCGCGACGGAGTTCGCCACGCTCGACGAGATCCGCGAGGCGGCTCTCGGGAAGCTCTCGGACGCCGCGAGCGACTACCTGGAGGGCGGGGCGGGCGACGAGACGACGCTCCGGCGCAACCGGCGGGCCTTCGAGCGGTGGGCGTTCGTGCCGCGCGTGATGAGCGGCCAGCCCACCCCCGCGACCGCGAGCCGCTTTCTCGGCGTCGAGCTCGCGCTGCCGATCCTGACCGCGCCCTTCGGCGCCGACGGGCTCTTCCACCCGGACGGGCACGTCGCGGTCGCCAGGGCCAACGCGGCCACCGGCACGGTGAGCATCGTGCCCGAGGCCGGCAGCCACTCGCTGGAACGGATCGCCGCGGCCGCACCCCGCGCGGCGGCCTTCGGGCAGGTCCATCCACTGGGGACGGACGAGGGCTTCCTGAGGATCGTGCGCCGGTACGCGGAGGCCGGCTACCGCGCGATCTGTGTCACCTGCGACGTGCCCATCATGGGGCGGCGCGAGCGCGACCTGCGCAACCGGTACCTGCCGGACTACGCCCTGTTCGGTGGCAACTACGCGACGATCGACGAGGCGTTCCGCCAGCTCGGCCAGCTCATCGAGCGGGAGACCCCGGTCTGGCCGTGGAGCCGGCTGGGCGGGCTGCTCGCCCAGGTCGGCCTGCCGTGGATGGCGAAGGGCATCATGACCGCCGACGACGCCCGCGCGGCGGTCGCCGCCGGCGCGAGCGCGCTGGTGGTCTCCAACCACGGCGGCCGCCAGCTCGACGGCCAGCGCGCCTCACTCGACGCGCTGCCCGAGATCCGCGACGCCGTCGGCCCCGCTGTCGAGCTGGCGCTGGACAGCGGCATCCGCAACGGCGCCGACGTGGTCAAGGCGATCGCGCTGGGCGCCGACGCCGTGGTCCTCGGCCGCCTGGCGGTGTACGGCCTCGCGGCGGGCGGCGAGGCCGGGCTGTGCCGCGTGTTCGAGCTGCTCCGCGCCGAGATCACGACCATCCTCACCCTCCTCGGCCGCGGCAGCCTCACCGACCTGACCCCCGCCGCCCTGATCCGCGCCGAGCCCGACTGAGGCCCACGGTGGTCCGGCCGTTCATGCTGGTGGGCTCCGCCGGGCGGTCGCCGCTTGGTAGCGGAAGCGTCAAGCTGGGTGCAGCGGTGCGCGCCCTCCACTCGTCTTTGAGGGTGAAGCGGAGTGAGGGCGAGGGACCGTGAGCGATTCCGAGACTGAACAGTTCCAGCACTTCGTCGCCGGCTGCGGCGACCGGATGTTCCGGGTCGCGCTGGCGCTGACCGGCGGGCACCACGCGGCCGAGGACCTGCTCCAGGACGCGCTGGCGCGCACGTACGCGAGGTGGCGGCACGTGCGGGGCGACCCGGAGGCGTACGTGCGGCGGGCGATGTACCACAGCCAGGTGACGGTGTGGCGCCGCCGCAGCCGGCTCCGGGAGGTGCCCGCCGGCAACGTGCCGGACCGGGCCGACCCGCGGGACGAGACTGCCGCCACCGACAGCCGGCTGCAGCTGCGGCAGGCCCTGATGCGGCTGGGACCGAGACAGCGGGCGGTGCTGGTCGCCCGCTACTTCGAGGACCTTTCGGATGTGGAGACCGCCAACGTGCTGGGGTGTTCGGCCAGCACGGTGCGCAGCCAGACCCACCGTGCGCTGGCCCGGCTCCGCGAGATCGCACCGGAGCTCGCCGGGCTCCACACCTTTCGGGAGAGTGTCGGATGAACAGCCTTCCAGACCTGGTACGCGACAGCCTGACCGACCTGACGGACACGGCGCAGATGCCGTCCGGGATCGGCGAGCGGGCGATGGTGGCGGGTAGGCGGCGCCGGCGGCGGCGCTCGGCGCTTGTCGCGGCCGCCGCCCTGGTCACGGGCGCGGCGCTGGTGGTGCCCTTCGCGGTGTTGAGCGGCGGCGAGGCGCCCACGCCGGGTGCCTCCGGACCGGAGAACGTGCTCTTCGCGGTGCGCCACACGGAGTACCTGGCCCCGTCGCCCGCGGAGTCGGACGTGCACCGGTGGGAGGTGCTCGACCCCGAGACCGGCCGGTACCGCGACGTGATGGTGAAGATGGTGTCCGAGCCGACGGTGGACCTGCGGTACGCCGCGGTGCTCCCGAAGGGTGACGGCGACCTGGTGCCCAACAAGGTCGGCCGGTACGAGACGACGACCGGTGCCCTGCGCTGGTACGACATCCCGTTCCGGCCCGACTTCGTGACGATCTCGCCCGACGGGCGGTACCTCGCCGCGCGCGGCTGGCTCGACGCCGTGCAGGCGGCCGACATCGCCGTCGTCGACCTGGACACGGGCCAGGTGCGGCGGTTCGACACGGCGCAGCTCTACGCGACCGCCGAGCCTCCATCCGGGCCGGACAGGACCAAGCCCACCCTGCCCCGCCTGGGCGTCGCCATGTTCGACGAGCGGACACCGGAGATCGCCTGGAGCCCCGACAGCCGCCATCTCGTCTTCGGCGGTGCCGTCACCGACCTCGACGGCCGGCGGACCGGCGACCTGGCGCGGCCCGATGAGACGGCGATCGTCAGCGTCCACCGGGGCGGTGCCGGCAACCTGATCCGGACCGGGTTCGCCGCCACCGACTACGCGGTGGTGGACAGCGCCGGCGCCATCCGGTACGGCAAGATCCCCGGTGACTGGACGTGCGAGCCGAACACGGGCAAGCAGCTCGACAGGTGCGGGAAACCGTGGGCGGTGTTCGTGAGTTGGCGGGGTGAGGACCAGATCCTCGTACAGACCGGTCCGGATCCCTATGCGAGGACGCAGATCGGCACGGCGCCGCCGGCGCACGAGCCGACCGTAGAGCCGGCCACGTACATCGCGGTGGACCTGCGCACAGGGCACCACGAGCCGGTCTCGGTGCCGCACTTCGACGGCGACGGCTCGGACGGCGACATCGCTCACTCGTTCGTCGTGGTCATCTCGGCCGACGAGCTGTCACCGGCCGTCCGCGACCGCGTGGCGTTCTGAGGTAGAACGCCGGTCGCCGGCGGGCGGCCGGTACGCCGGCCTCTACACCATCCAGGCCACCGCCTACGTGGCCGCACCACCGGGGTGACACGGCGCGGGGGCGGCACCGCCATGGTGCCGCCCCGCTGGTTACCTCAGCTGGCCGTGCAGCTCAGCGTCGGTACGGTGTTGGTACCGTTCCAGCTTCCGGTGAAGCCGAAGCTGGTGCTCTGGCCGGCGTTCAACCGGCCGTTGTAGGCCGCGTTCGCGGCTGTCACGGCGGAGCCGCTCACGGACACGGACGCGTTCCACGAGCTTGTGATGCTCTGCCCGTTGGGCCAGGTCCACCGCACCGTCCAGCCGCTGATCGCGCTGCTGCCGGCGGTCACGGTCACGTTGGCGTTGAAGCCGCCGCTCCACTCGCTGCTCTTGGCGTACGACGCGGTGCAGCCACCGTTGCCCGGCGGCGGCGTCGTCACCGGGGGAGCCGTGGTCACCGGCGGGGTCGTCACGGGCGGCGCGGTGGTGACCGGCGGGGTGCCGCCGCCACCGAAGATCACGTCGCTGCAGAGGTAGTACGGCTGGTCGAGGTGGCTCGCCTGCCAGATCGTGTAGATGACGTGCCGGCCGGTGCGGTTACCGGCGTTGACCTGGGCCTGGTAGAGGCCGGTGGTCGGGTAGCTGCCGGTGCGCTGGATCAGCTCGAGGCTGCTCCAGGTCAGCGGCTGGGTAGCCGGGTTGAAGCCCTGCCGGGTGATGTAGATCAGCAGGTAGTCGGCACCGTGCCGCGCGCCGTCCGTGATGGTCAGCGTGAAGTTGTTCGATATCGGCTTGGCGACCCACGCGCCGACCGCGTCGAGCGACGCGTACAGCCCGCCCTGGGTGCGGCCACCGCTGCAGAGCTGGCCGTCCGGCACCGCGGCCTGGTGGTTGCCGCCCACGTTCTCGCGGTACAGGCCGTTCCAGTTCCACATCGTGTTGGGGTTGGCCTGCCATGCCTGGGCGCACATCGGGTCGGTCTGCGCCATGTTGGGGTTCAGGTGGTCGTCACCCCAGCGCTCCCAACATCCGTAGTTGCGTGACGGCGGGTCGGTGACCGAACCGTGCGCGGACGCGGGAGTGGCCTGGCCGATGACGACCATCGTGGCCGCGGTTACCACGAGGGCTACAGCGCCGAATACCAGCTGTTTGGCTCGCTTTGAGGCTTTCATGAAGTTCCAGCCGTTCCTAACTCGGGCGTGCGGCGCCGACGCGCACGCTGGCGCGTCGAGGACACACGACGGTGACGTACGAGACGTCGAGGAAGCGGGCAAGGGAAGACTGCCCGCGCGTACGGCTTGTGGCTCCCGCCGATGATGTTAACTGATTAATTCACATCCGTGAATGATGGCCCGCGCGGGGGGGTTCTGACGGGCGGGCTCGTCCCGCCCGTCACACCCTCGTACGGTCAGCCGCGGCGCCACTTCTGGTTGGCGCCGCCGTGGCAGTCCCAGGTGATGAGGCGGGCGCCGTCCGCGGAGTTCCAGCCGGAGACGTCGACGCACTTGTTGGCCTGGGGGTTGACCAGGTCGCCGGCGGCGGTCAGCACGAACTGCTGTGCCGGGTTGCCGCTGCAGCCGGCGAGCTGGATCACGGCGCCGGGCGCTGTCGAGCCCCACGCGACGTCCATGCACAGGCCGAGCGCGCGGATCGTGCCGTCGCCGGGGAAGGTCCAGCTCTGCGCGGCCGTGCCGTTGCAGGTCCAGAGCTGCAGGTACTGGCCGTCGACGCCGTTGCTGTTCGGCACGTCGATGCACTTGTCGGCGTAGCCGATGATGCGGCTCGTGCCGCCACCGCCGCCGGACGTGGTCAGGGACAGGCCGTACGCGCCGAGGATCTCGTTGACCGGCTGGTACACCGTCGTCCCGCCGCTGCTGCAGTTGCCGCCGGCGCCGGAGGTGACGCCCTGCGCCTGGTTGCCGCTGATGAACGAGCCGCCGGAGTCGCCGGGCTGTGCGCAGGCCGAGCTGGAGACGAGACCGTACACATAGGAGCCCGAGTAGTTGACGGTCACGTTCTTGGCGG
Source organism: Phytohabitans houttuyneae (assembly GCF_011764425.1). NCBI lineage: Bacteria > Bacillati > Actinomycetota > Actinomycetes > Micromonosporales > Micromonosporaceae > Phytohabitans > Phytohabitans houttuyneae. Next base: position 1,474,907 of record NZ_BLPF01000001.1, on the reverse strand, counting down.
TGATGGTGCCGCAGCGCCAGCCCGTCGTGCGGCCGGAGCGGCAGACGGAGCTGCCCACGGCGGCCTCGGTCGAACCTGCGACGCCGGTGGTACCGCCGTTCCAGGTGTTGACGACCGGGCGGGACACCCAGTTGGCGTTGGTCTGCACCCAGGCGTAGTCGTTGCTCGGGAAGGACGAGCCGCGGAACGTGCCCTGGGCCACCCCGCTGCCGCTGGTGTTGCTGCCCACGCCGCCGCAGTGGCCCGCGGTCACGAAGCCGCCGGAGACGGCGAAGCCGACCGAGCACAGGACACGGTTGTCGATGACGTACTCGTCGCCGCCGCGCGTGTCGTACACGGGACGGTAGGCGCTCGCGGTCGCGACGGCGCGGACCGTGACGCCGGCCGCGCGGGCGAAGCTCTCCGCGGCGGCCACGGTGGACGCTTCGACGACCACGCTATTGGTGGCGGGGTCGACGTACCAGGAGTGGACCGCCTTGCCCGCCGCGGAGGTGCGGCTGTCCAGGGCGGCCTTCGCGCGGTCCAGTTCGGCCGCGCTGCGGTCGACGCGCCGCGGCTGGGCGCCGGCAGCGCGTACCCGGGAAGCCTGCGCCTCGTCAGTGACGCCGACGACGAGCGAGGCACCGTCCGGGGCGACCCAGGCGCCGGCGTAGGTGGAGCCGAGCTCGGTGCGGAGCCGGCGTTCGACGAAGGGTGCGGTCGCCTCGACCACGAGGCGTTCGTGGATCTCGGCGTCGTCGAGGCCGAGGTCGCGGCGGAGGGCGGCGAGCTGGCCCGCCGGCAGGCCGGTGCGGACGGTGGCCGACGGCGCGGCGGGGTCGGCGGCGGGTGCGGCGGCGGCTACCGCCGGTGGGGTGGCCGCGCTGAGGACGAGCGCGGCAGTGAGGACGAGTACACGGGCATGTCGGACCATCGGAAACCTCCCCAGAGCGCGAGAGCGCTCTCTGGAAGGAACCTTTACTGTTCGGGTGGACGTTTGTCAATGCGTCGGTGAACGAATCTGATCGCGCTCTCCGCATCGCTCGCCCGCCACTGGGCTGCGGTGCGACCGGTTCTGATCGGATGCGAGACCGAATCTGATCGGTTGATATTGACTTTGATCGTGACGAGTGCTTGGTTGGGTCCGAGGAGTTCCGGGTGGATTTCAGGAGGGTTCCATGAGACGCACCGCCGCCCTGACCGCTCTGCTCAGCCTGGTGGCCGCCACTGCGAGCGCTCCCGGTGTGGCGCACGCCGGCAGCGCCCCCGCCCAGTGGCAGCCGGGCACACCCCCGATCAGCACGCCGTGGACCGCCGAGGTCGGCCCGGACAACGCTCTCCCCGAGTACCCGCGCCCCCAGCTCGTCCGCAACCAGTGGCAGAGCCTCAACGGCGTGTGGCAGTTCGCCGGCGCCGCCGAGGGCGAGGCACCCCCGTTCGGCGACGAGCTGAGCGAGCGCGTCCTGGTGCCCTACCCGATCGAGTCCGCGCTCTCCGGCATCCAGCGCCGCGAGGACCGCATGTGGTACAAGCGCGCGTTCCGGGTGCCGACCCGCTGGCAGGTCGGCGGCGAGCAGCGGCTCCGCCTCAACTTCGGCGCCGTCGACCACGACGCCGTCGTGTGGGTCAACGGCACGCGCGTGGCCACACACCGCGGCGGCTTCGACGGCTTCAGCGTGGACGTCACCGACGCCCTGCGCCCCGCCGGGCAGCAGGAGCTGATCGTCGGCGTCACCGACCTGACCGACCAGACCTGGCAGCCGGTCGGCAAGCAGCGCAACGTGCCGGACCGCGGGATCTTCTACACGTCGGCATCCGGCATCTGGCAGAGCGTGTGGATGGAGCCGGTCGCGGCCGGCCACATCGAGCGGCTCCAGCTGACGCCGGACCTCGCTGACGGCAGCCTCCGCCTCACCGCGCTGGCCGAGGGCGGGAGCGACCTGCGGGTCGAGGCGGCTGCGTACAACGGCTCGCGGGTCGTGGGCCGGGTCAGCGGTGCCGCCGGCGCGGAGCTGCGGCTGCCGGTGCGCAACCCGAAGCTGTGGTCGCCGGACTCGCCGTTCCTCTACGACCTCACGGTCAAGCTCTTCGACGGCTCGCGCCGGGTCGACATCGTCACGTCGTACTTCGGCATGCGCGAGGTCGGCACGAAGCGGGGCGCGGACGGCAAGCCGTACATGACGCTGAACGGCGACATCCTGTTCAACATGTCCACATTGGACCAGGGCTTCTGGCCGGACGGCATCTACACCGCGCCCACCGACGAGGCCCTGCGCTTCGACGTGGCCGAGCACAAGCGGCTGGGCTTCAACACGATCCGCAAGCACATCAAGGTCGAGCCGGACCGCTGGTACTACTGGGCCGACAAGCTCGGGCTCATGGTGTGGCAGGACATGCCGTCGATGCGCACCGGCGGTACGCCGCCCGAGGAGGCGCGGCAGGAGTTCGAGCGGCAGCTGCACGAGATCGTCGAGGAGCACCGCAGCTGGACGTCGATCACCGTGTGGGTGCCGTTCAACGAGGGCTGGGGCGAGTGGGACCGGGTCGCGACCGGACGCATCGCCGACGCGGTCAAGGCGCAGGACCCGAGCCGCCTGGTCAACGCGCACAGCGGCGTCAACTGCTGCAACTCGCACGGCGACTCCGGCCGCGGCGACATCCTCGACTACCACCAGTACCTCGGACCCGCGTCACCGGTGCCCAGCGGCGACCGGGTGGCCGCCGACGGCGAGCACGGCGGCCTGGGCCTCGAGGTCGAGGGGCACATGTGGTTCGGCGAGGGCCACGGGTACGAGATGACGCCGGACAGCGCCACGCTGACCGCCCGCTACGTCCAGAACCAGCGGGACCTGCTCACGATCGCCAACAGGTGCGGCCTCTCCGCCGGCGTCTACACCCAGATCACCGACGTGGAGCACGAGGTCAACGGCTTCTACACCTACGACCGGCAGGTGGAGAAGATGGACTTCGACCGGGTGCGCGACGTGAACCTCGCGGTCATCAGGTCGGTCGACGGCTCGGGTGCCAACGTGCCCCAGCCGCCACCCGGCACCCCCGGCCTCACCGGCGTCGGCTACTGGCCGATGGACGAGGGGAGCGGCACGGTCACCGCGGACGCGGCCGGCGACCACGACGGCACGCTCGTCAACGGTCCTACGTGGACACCCGGCAGGAGCGGCAGCGCGTTGCAGTTCAACGGCGCCAACCAGTACGTCGACACCGGTGCCGCGATCCTCGACACGACGGCCGGCTACACGGCGTCGGCGTGGGTGCGGCTGGACAGCCTCGGCGGCTTCGCCACCGCGGTCAGCCAGGACGGCGACAGCCACAGCGCGTTCTTCCTGCAGTACTCCGGCGCCGACAACCGGTTCGCGTTCAGCTTCGCCGGCATCCGCGCGCTCGCGCCCGCCGCGCCGGAGACGGGGCGCTGGTACCACCTCACCGGGGTACGTGACCTGACGACCGGGTCACTGACGCTCTACGTCGACGGCCAGCGGGCCGGCACCGCGAACGCCTGCCTCGGCGACCGGTCCAGCGGCCACACGGTCATCGGCCGGGGCAAGTTCAACGGCAACCCGGTCGACCACTGGCGCGGCGCGCTCGACCAGGTGCGCGTCTACGACCGCGCGCTGTCCGCGGCCGAGGTCGCGCAGCTCTACACGTCGGGCGGCTGACGCGCGGACGCGGTGAAGGGCCGGCTCTCGGCGTGCCGGCCCTTCGCCGTGAAACACCGCAATCTGGGAGATCTCGCAGCACCATTCCGGTCATAGCCTTCCACCAGAGCGATCATCCGCCCGGTGGGAGGAGAAACGATGTCGCTGGCGGTGAGCCCAACCGCGCCCATCGGAGCCCATCCGCTGCTCGTCCTGCTGCTCCAAATAGGACTGTTGCTGCTGCTCGCTCTCGCCCTCGGCCGGCTGGCCATCCGGCTCGGCATGCCGGCGATCGTCGGCGAGCTGACCGCCGGCGTCCTCGTTGGACCGTCCGTACTGGCGCACGCGCTGCCCGGCGTCTCGGCGTGGCTGTTTCCCCGCGACCCCGCTCAGGTCCACATGCTCGACGCGGTGGGACAGCTCGGCGTCCTGCTGCTGATCGGCATCACCGGGATGCACATGGACCTCGGCCTCGTACGCCGGCGCGGCACCACCGCCGCGAAGATCAGCATCGCCGGTGTCACCGTGCCGCTCGGCCTGGGCGTGGGGATCGGCTTCCTGCTTCCGGTCAGCCAGGTGCCGGACTCGGCGGACCGTACGACGTTCGCACTGTTTCTGGGCGTGGCCATGGGCGTCAGCGCCATCCCCGTGATCGCCAAGACGCTGCTGGAGATGCGGCTGCTGCACCGCAACATCGGGCAGCTGATCCTCTCCGCCGTGATCGTCGACGACTTCATCGGCTGGATCCTGCTCTCGGTCGTCTCCGCCATGGCCACCGTCGGCGTACGCGGCGGCGACCTCCTGCTCGCGGTCGGCGGCCTGGTCGGCGTGATGCTGCTCGCCCGGCTGCTGCGCCGGCCCGTGGGTGCCGTCCTGCGGCGCGCCTCCCGCACGCCGGACAACGGGCCGCTGCTGGCCGTGGTGGTCGTCCTCGTCATCCTCGGTGCCGCCGCCACGCAGGCACTGCGGCTGGAGGCGGTGTTCGGCGCGCTCGTCGCCGGGATGCTCGTCACCGGCACCGGCGCGGTCGACCTGTCCCGGCTGGCTCCGCTGCGCGTCACCGTGATGGCGGTACTCGCGCCGCTGTTCTTCGCCACGGCCGGGCTGCGCATGGACCTGACCGCGCTCACCGACCCGGAGGTGCTCCTCACCGGGGTCGTCATCCTTGCCGCGGCGATCCTGGGCAAGTTCGCCGGCGCGTACATCGGCGCGCGGCTGAGCCGCCTCTCGCGCTGGGAAGCGCTGGCCCTCGGCGCGGGCATGAACGCCCGCGGCGTCATCGAGGTGATCATCGCGATGGTGGGCCTGCGGCTCGGTGTGCTGACCCCGGCCATGTACACCGTCATCGTGCTCGTCGCCGTCGTCACCTCGCTGATGGCGCCGCCGGTGCTCCGCCTCGCGATGGCGCGCGTCGAGCACACCGCCGAGGAGCGGCTGCGCGAGGACATGTACGACGCGGACCCGGCGGCCACCGCCCGCTGAGCGAAGGTGGCGAATCGGCTCATTCCGCACCTGGACCGCTATACGATCACATGATCAGCGGGGGTGAGCCATGATGACGACGGCCGCACACCTGCCGTTCATAGGGGCGGGCAGCGAGCAGCGACGTGACCCGAAAGCGCGCGCGAAAGAAGGGCGGGCCGCCCGGAAACAGGTGCCCCACGCGAGCCACGCCGAGTGGCGGCCGGCCAAGGACCGGCCGGACCCGGTCGACGTGCTCATCGCGCAAGGTGCCTCGCGCCTGCCGGAGCTGGTACCGATCCGACACGGCCGGATGCTCGTCTCGCCGTTCACGTACTACCGCGGCGCCGCGGCCGTCATGGCGGGTGACCTCGCTTCGACCCCGGTGTCCGGCTTCGTCACCCAACTGTGCGGGGATGCCCACCTGACCAACTTCGGCGGGTACGCGTCGCCGGAGCGCAACCTCGTCTTCGACATCAACGACTTCGACGAGACCTTCCCGGGCCCGTGGGAGTGGGACGTGAAGCGGCTCGCCGCCAGCTTCGTCATCGCCGCGCGCGACAACGGCTTCGGCCGCAAGGAGCGGGCCGCGATCGTGAAGACCACACTGAGCAGCTACCGCAACGCGATGGCGACGTTCGCGGGGATGGGGGAGCTGGCCGTCTGGTACGCCCACGCCGACGCGAGCGCGGTCTCCCGCATCATCAGCACGACACCGTCCAAGCGCACCCTCAAGCGGTTTCAGCGGGCGCAGGCGAAGGCGCGCACCCACGACAGCCTCCAGGCCCTGCGCAAGCTGACCGGCGTCGTCGACGGGCAGCGGCGGATAATCGCCGACCCGCCGCTCGTGGTACCCGTGCACGACCTGCTCCCCGACATCGAGCGCAAGCTCCTCGAGGAGCAGCTGCGGGGCCTGCTGCGCGGCTACCGGCGCACGCTGCCGGACGACCGCCGGCACCTGCTCGACTCGTTCGAGTTCGTCGACATGGCCCGCAAGGTGGTCGGTGTGGGCAGCGTCGGCACCCGGTGCTGGATCGTGCTGCTGCGCGGCCGCGACGACTCCGACGCGCTGCTGCTGCAGGTCAAGGAGGCGCAGGTATCCGTCCTCGCACCGTACATCATGGACAGTGGTGTGCTGCCGTGCGTGCGGCACTGCGGCGAGCGGGTGGTCGCGGGGCAGCGGCTGATGCAGGCGGTCAGCGACATCTTCCTCGGCTGGCAGACCGCCGAGGGCATCGACGGCCAGGTGCGCGACTTCTACGTACGGCAGCTGCGGGACTGGAAGCAGTCCGCCGTCATCGAGGGCATGGACGCGGCGACGATGCGGGCCTACGGCGACCTCTGCGGGTGGGTGCTGGCCCGGGCACACGCGCGGACCGGCGACCGGGTGGCCATCGCGGCGTACCTCGGTGAGGACGACACGTTCGACCGGGCGCTGCTGGAGTTCAGCGAGCGCTACGCAGACCAGAGCGAGGACGACCACACGGCGCTCGCCGCGGCCGCCAGAGCGGGGCGGATTCCGGTCATCACCGGGATCTGAAGGGAAGGGGAGACACGATGTGTCGCTGGCTGGCCTACTCGGGGACGCCGATCCTGCTCGAGGAACTGCTCTACAAGCCGAAGCACTCGCTCATCGACCAGAGCCTGCACGCCAAGTTCGGCGTGGAGACGACGAACGGCGACGGCTTCGGCATCGGATGGTACGGAGTGGACGGTCCGCCCTCGCCGGCGCTCTTCCGCGGCATCGGTCCCGCGTGGGGTGACCACAACCTGCGCGAGCTGTCCCACGCGATCTCCTCGCCGCTCCTGCTGGCACACATCCGGGCGAGCACCGGCACGCCGGTGCAGCAGACCAACTGCCACCCGTTCCGCGACGGGCGCTGGCTTTGGCTCCACAATGGAGCGATTCACGAGTTCGCGAAGCTCAAGCGCGACCTCGTGTTCGCGGTCGACCCCGCCCTGTACCCGTCCATCGCCGGCTCGACCGACTCGGAGGTCATGTTCTACCTCGCGCTCACCTTCGGGCTGAAGGACGAGCCGGTCGCGGCGGTGGAGCGGATGGTGGGCTTCGTCGAGGAGGTCGGGCGCGCGCACGGCGTGGCGCAGCCGATGCAGATGACGGTGGCGACCACCGACGGTAACCGGCTGTGGGCGTTCCGGTACTCCACCGAAGGCAAGAGCCGGTCGCTGTCCTACAGCACCGAGATCAGAGCGCTGCGCGAGCTGTACCCGGAGAACGAGGTCTTCCAGCGCGTGTCCGACGAGACCCGCCTCGTCGTCTCCGAGCCGATCGCCGACCTGAGGGACGCGTGGCTGCCGATACCCGAGTCCAGCTACCTGGTCGTGCAGAAGGGTGCCGACGAGCTCGGCACGTTCCGTCCGAGGAAGGCGTGACGCCGAACTGGCTGGCCCGGCTGGCGATCGTCCTGGCGCTCGCCGCGGCGGTGTTTCCGCTCGCCGCCGCCGGCCTGCGCGGGAGCCTGCTGCTGATCCTCGTGGGCTTCGCCGGCGTCGCGGTGGCACTCGCGGCCGCCTGGTGGTTTCTCGCCCGCCGCGGGCTGGTGCGCTGGCTCGCCGCGGTGGTGCTGGTCGCCGCGCCGGTCGCGGTCGCCGTGATGTACCTCCGCGCGCACCTGCTCTGGGTCGTCGTGGTCACCGTGGTGCTGTGGTCAGCCGCCCTCGCCGCCGGCCGCGCCGCGCTCGTCGCGCCGATCAAGCCGCACGAGTACGAGACGCCGCCGCCGCGCCATCCGTTCCTCATCATGAACCCGCGCTCCGGCGGCGGGAAGGTCGAGCGCTTCCACCTCGCCGACCGGGCCCGCGCGCTCGGCGCCGACGTCGCGCTCCTCAACGGGCCGACCGACGTCGTCGCGCTCGCCCGGCGCGCCCTCGACAGCGGTGCCGACCTGCTCGGCGTGGCCGGCGGCGACGGCACGCAGGCGCTGGTGGCGGGCGTGGCGGCGGAGCGTGGCGTCCCGTTCATGGTGATCTCCGCCGGCACCCGCAACCACTTCGCGCTCGACCTCGGCCTCGACCGCCAGGATCCGGCGACCTGCCTCGACGCGCTCACCGACGGGGTCGAGGTGCGGGTCGACCTCGGCCGGATCGGCGACCGCACGTTCGTCAACAACGCCTCGTTCGGCGCGTACGCGGCCGTGGTCAAGAGCCCCGCCTACCGCGACGACAAGGCCGGCACCACGCTGGACCTGCTGCCGGACCTGCTGGCCGAGGAGGGCGGGGCGCATCTGCGGGTACGGGTCGGCGACATCGAGCTCGCCGGACCGCAGGCGGTGCTGGTCAGCAACAACCCGTACGACGCGGACGACATCGCCGGCCTCGGCCGCCGCCCCCGGCTGGACCGTGGCGTGCTCGGCGTCCTCGCGGTCAAGGTGCGCGGCGCGATGGACGCGACCCGGCTGGTGCGGGGGCTGCGCTCGAAGGTGCTCACGATCACGACCGTCGACCGGGTGGTCGTCGAGGCCGACACGCCGCTGGTCCCGGTCGGCATCGACGGCGAGGCCGTATCGCTGCCGACGCCGGTGTCGTGCACGATCCAGCGGGCGGCCCTGCGGGTCCGGGTGCCGCGACACCGCCCCGGCGTGCCGCCGCCGCGTCCCTCCGTGGACTGGGCCCGGCTCGGCCGGCTCGCCCTCCCCGCCGGCCGGTGACCGTGCCGCCACTTGTCATCGCGCACGTCTCCGACCTGCACCTGGGCGCCGACGACCCGCTCGCGGTGCGAACCCTGGCCGCCGACGTGGCCGCCGCCACGCCCACGCTGACCGTGGTCACCGGCGACTGCACGATGCGCGCCCGCCCGAGCCAGTTCAGGGCGGCGGCCGCCCTCCTCGACCGCTTGCCCACCCCGCGCCTCGTCGTGCCCGGCAACCACGACGTGCCGCTGTCGGTGCCGGCTCGCGCACTACGGCCGTACACCCGCTATCGCGCCGCGATCTGCGCGGACCTGGATCCGCTCGTGCGCACGCCCGGCCTGACCGCCCTCGGCCTGAACTCGATGCCACGCTGGCGGTGGAAGAACGGCGCGGTCACCGGCACCCAGGCCGGTGCCCTTGTCGACCACCTCGGCGCGGCAACGCCCGGCGTGCGGCTGCTGGCCCTGCACCACCCGCCGTTCGCGACCGGCGCCGCCGGCATCGTGGGCCGCAACCGCCTGGAACACGCGCTGGCCGCCGCCCGCGTCGACCTTGTGCTGGCCGGCCACACGCACGTGCCACGGTCGAGGCGCGTGCCGCTTGCCGGCGGGCACGCCGTGGTCGAGGTGGTGGCGGGCACCGCCACGAGCCGCCGGGTCCGCGGCACTCCCCGCTCATGGACCCTCATCCGCATAGACGCCGGCACGATAGAGGTCACCCCCCGCGAGGAACACGCCGGCACCTGGCAACCCACCCAACCGACGCGGTACCCCCTCGCCTGAGCAGGGACGGCAGCTATCGCAGTTGATCAGGGAGTTGGCGGGCGTGTCTGCCGGCGTTTCCAGGCACGAAGTCCCTGATCAACGGGGCTGGAGGCCCGCGAGGGCGAGCTAGAGCACCGGCTGGAGCAAGCGGTGCGGGCCGGCGCGGAGGGCGACGCTGACCGGGTCCTGCCTCGGGTGGGTGGGCTTGCCGGGGCCGGGGTGTGACTCGATGTCGGCCGGCGGGACGTCGGTGTTTCCGCAGGTGGGGCAGCGGCTGGCCGGGTCGATCTCGGTGCCGCACTTCGCGTGGCGGAAGGTGCGCAAGGGCTTGCCGGTGGCGAAGTGGCGCTCGCCCCAGGACATCAGCGGGAAGATCACCGACCAGAGCTCGACGCCGCGGGCGGTCAGCTTGTACTCGTCGCGGGGCGGGGAGTCCTGGTAGCGGTGGCGCTCGAGGATGCCGGCCTCGACCAGCGTGGCCAGGCGGTCGGCCAGGACGGCGCGCGGGATGTCCAGGTGGGCCAGCAGGTCGCCGTAGCGGTGCACGCCGTAGAAGGCGTCGCGGACGATGAGCAGCGTCCAGCGCTCGCCGACCAGCTCCAGCGCTCTGGCCAGTGAGCAGTTCTGCCCTTCGTAGTTTTTGCCCAGCGCCACGAGTGTGATCCTACCCCCAGCTCAGTTCATTCAACGAACCGACCTTGCTAGGGTCAGTTCGTTCATTGAACCTTTGTGACCGAAGCTGGGAGATCCGCGCATGTCGACAACAGCCGTGCTGGCGCCGCCCCGGGACGAGACGCGGTCCGGGTCCCGCGCCCTCTTCGTGGTCTGCGCCGCGACCCTGCTCGTCCTCATGAACTACACCGCGCCGGTCGCCGTGCTCCCGGAGACCGCGCGCAGCCTCGGTGCCGGCCTGACCACGCAGACCTGGCTGATCAACGCGATCACCTTGGGCCTCGCCGCCACCCTGCTCGTGGCGGGCAGCCTGGGCGACGACTTCGGGCGCCGCCGCGTCTTCCGGATCGGCCTCGCGCTGCTGGCGGTGAGCACGGCCGCCACCGCGGTCGCGCCGAACGCCGGTACCTTCATCGCCGCCCGCGTGGTGCAGGGTGTGGCCGGCGCGGCCATCCTCGCCGCCGGGCTGGGGCTGCTGGGGCACGCGTTCCACACCGGGGCCGGGCGCGCGCACGCCACCGCCCGCTGGGCGTCGATGCTCGGCGCCGGCATCGCGATCGGCCCGCTCGCCTCGGCCGCCCTCGCCGCGGTCGGCAGCTGGCGCTGGTTCTACGTCATCCTCGCGGCCCTCGCCGCGGTGCTCGCGTTGGCCGGCGGCCCGCTGCTCGAGGAGTCACGCGCCGCACGAGCCGCCCGCGTCGACGTGCCCGGCGTGCTGACCCTCGGTGCCGGCCTGGCGCTGCTGCTCGTCGCCGTGACCACCGGGCGCACCGGCTGGCTGCGGCCGGCGACGCTGGTACCGCTGGCGCTGGCCGCGGTGCTGCTGGCGGCCTTCGTCGCGGTGCAGGCGCGCGGTCGGGCGCCGATGCTCGACCTGGCGCTCTTCCGCCGGGTGGACTTCCGGATCGCCACGCTGGGCGCGCTCTTCACCGGGCTCGCCGCGCTCGGGCCCAGCACCGTGCTCCCGACGCTGGTGCAGCGGCTGATCGGGGTGAGCGCGCTCGGCGCGGCCGGCTTGGCCTTCGTGTGGGCGGGCGCCTCGTTCGTGGTCAGCAACCAGATGCGCCGCCTCGGCACGCGGGTCGCGCCGGCCCGCCAGCTCGCGCTCGGCTTCGCGCTCACCGCGGTCGGCTACGTGACGATGCTCGGGTACGCGGACGCGCGCTCGTGGCTGCGTACCATCCCGGGGTTGTTGCTCTCGGGTGCGGGCAGCGGGCTGCTCAACGCGGCCCTCGCCCGGATGGCCGTCGCCAGCGTGCCCGCGGACCGGGTCGCGATGGGCTCGGGCGCCAACAACACCGCGCGGTACGTCGGCGCCGCGCTCGGCGTGGCCGCCAGCATCACCGCGGCGTCGAGCATGCTGCCGGACGGGCAGAGCGCGGGCTTCTCCGCCCACGGCGCCGACGCGGTGCTGCTGCTCGGCGCGGCGCTCGCCATCCTGGGCATCGTGGTCGCGCTGGGCTCGTTTACAGCTCGTTCACCACGCCGCTCCTAGCTTCGGCGGCATGAAGAGGCATCTGGCGATCCTGGCCGCGGTGGCGCTCCTACTGCCCGCGGCGTGCACTGAGGACAGTCCACAACCGAGCGAGCCGAGCCGTGGCGGTGCCTGCCCGCGCGAGCTGGACGCGGCGTTCAGCGCGTGGGCGGGCGCCGGGTTCAGCGGCTCGATCGCGGTCGCGACGGGGGAGCGGTTCGACTGCCTCGCGGCGTACGGCTCGGCCGACGACGCCTCCGCCACCCCCAACACCGACGCGACCGTGTTCAGCATCGGCTCGATCACCAAGGCGTTCACGGCCGCGGCGATCTACCACCTCGTCGACGACGGCCGGCTCAGGCTCGACGACCGGGCCGGCGCGCTACTGCCCGAGCTGCGCGGGCCGGTGCGCGAGGCGACCGTACGGCAGCTGTTGCTGCACACCAGCGGCCTGAACGGCACGCACGGCAACGACACCGAGCCGCTGAGCCGCGAGGCGGCCATCGCCGCGATCGGCGAGCTGGAGCTGGTCGCCGCGCCCGGAAAGCGGTACCTGTACTCCAACGCTGGTTACACTCTGTTGGCCCTGATCGTGGACAAGGTGTCGGGTGCCAGCTATCGGGACTACATCGCGTCGCGGATCCTCCCGCTGCCGGACGGCCGGCGGGCGGGCGGATTCTGGGCCGGCAAGCCGGCGGCGCCCGGGCCGAGGGCGGTGGGCTACCTGGACGGCGGCGGCACGGGGGAGCGCGGCGACTTCGCCGGCCCGCACTGGGCGGTGGAAGGCAACGGTGGCCTCGCGATGACGATGAAAGACCTCGCGACCTGGACGCACGCGCTCTTCACCGGCGCGGTGGTGTCGGCCGGCTCCGCCGCGGCCATCGCGAAGCCGGGGCGCGACCTGGGCGGCGGGCGCGGCGAGGCGCCGGGCTGGGTGGCGTTCGACGCCTCGCGGTACGGCGAGCCGTTCCTGGCCACCGCCGGGGGTGGCGGCGACGTCGGGCACAACGCCGTCGTCGTGTGGCTGCCCGGCCAGCGCCGCACGATCGCGATCGCGTCGAACAAGCCGAAGGTCTCCGCCGAGCGGCTGCTGGAGGCGATCGGCCCGGCGCTGGTCAAGGGCAAGCCGCTGCCCACGCCGAGCGCCGAGGCGGTGCGGGGCGACCTCACCGCGGCCGCCGGCACGTACACGCTGGGTACCGGCGGCTCCTTCCGGGTCTCCGCCCGCGACGGCGGCCTCGCCGTCGTCGCGACCGGCACCGACGCGGTGGCCGCGCTCTTCCCGCCCCGCGAGGGAGTCTCGGACGGCGACCTGCGCCGGCACGAGGAGGCGGTGCGCGAGCTGCTGGCCGGGCGCACGCGGGAGGGGCGGCAGGAGCGGGAGGCGTTCGAGTCCGCTTTCGGGCCGATCGAGGGGGTGGCGATGGCCGGCACGACCACGAGCGGCGGCGAGCTGCGCACCTACGTGACGATCACCGGCGGCCGCGGCCCGGTGCTCGGCTGGTACGCGCTGAACGAGGCGGGCGGCGTCGAGGCGGCCGAGGTGCCGGCCAGCGAGCCGCCGACGCTCCAGCTGCTCCCGTCCGGCGAGGGCCGCTACCACCCGGACGACCCGGCCGGCGCGGGCCCAGCGGTGACGGTGGCCTTCGCCGGCGACCGCATGACGGTGACCGGGCCGGCCGGGGCGGCGACCGCGCGGCGGGCGGGCTGACGTGCGCATCCTCCTGGTGGAAGACGACGCCGACCTCGCCGAGGTCGTGGCGCTCGGCCTGCGCAACGAGTCGTACGCGGTCGACGTCGCCGGCACCAGCGGCGGCGCGGAGGAGCACCTCCGGACGACCGCGTACGACGTCGCGTGTCTCGACCTCGGCCTGCCCGACGGCGACGGCCTCGACCTCGTGCGCCGCATCGGCCGGGACCCGGACCTGCACCGCCCCCGCCGTCTGCTGGTGCTCACCGCGCGGGACGGCGTCGCGGACCGGGTCGCCGGCCTCGACGCGGGCGCGGACGACTACCTCGTCAAGCCGTTCCACTTCGCCGAGCTCACCGCCCGGCTCCGCGCGCTGGCCCGCCGCGTGGACGAGCACGGCACCACGCTGCGGGTCGGCGAGCTCGTGCTCGACCTCGCGACCCACCGCGCGTGGCGGGCCGGCGCCGAGCTGGAGCTGACCGCCCGCGAGTACTCCCTGCTGCGATACTTCATGCACCACCCTGGGCGCGTCCTGTCCGCCGAGGAACTGCTGGAGCATGTGTGGGACGCGCACGCCAACCCGTTCACCGCGTCGGTGCGGGTGATCCTCAGCCGCCTGCGCCGCAAGTTGGGCGATCCTCCGCTGATCGTCACGATCGCCGGCGCCGGCTACCGGCTGCGGGACGAGCCGTGACGCGGGTGTGGCGTTCGCTGCGGGTGCGGCTCGCGACCCTCGGCTTCCTCGCCATCTACCTGCCGGCGCTGCTGCTCTTCGGCGTCATCCTGGCGACCGACACCGAGGTCACGGTGGAGACCGGTGAGCCGGCGACCTCGACCCGCCACCTCGCCGGCTGGCCGCTCGCCACGCTGCTCGCGCTCGGCCCGGTGGCCGCCGCGACGGCGTGGTGGTGGGCCGGTCGCGCCGTGCGCCCGCTGCACCGGGTGCGGGCCGTCGCCGAGGACATCGAGGCCACCGACCTGAGCCGCCGTATCGGCCTGGCCGAGGGCCCGGCCGAGGTCACCGCGCTCGCCGCCGCCTTCGACGCGATGCTCGACCGCCTCGAGGCCGCGGCGCGGGTGCAGCGGCACCTCGTCGAGGAGACAAGCCACGAGCTGCGCCTGCCGCTGTCGGTCCTGATGACGAACGCGGAGGTGCTGCTCGCCCACCCGGCACCCACCGTCGAGGTCTACCGCCAAGGGCTCGAACGCGCCAAGGCGGCCGCCGACCGTCTACAGCGGACGGTGGAGGAGCTGCTCGTCGACGCGCGCGGTCGGGCGCGCACCCTCGACCGCCGGCCGGTCGACCTGATGTCCGTCGTGCGCGGCGTGGTCGTGGACGCCGGCGCGGTGGCGGCGGCCCGCGGTGTGACGGTCGCCGTCGCCGGCCCGCCCGCCGTCGTGTGCCGGGTGGACGAGCCGACGGTACGGCGTGCCATCTCCAACCTCCTCGACAACGCGACCCGCCACGCACCGGCCGGCTCCACAGTGGACGTCCACATCGAGCAGGAACCCGATCGGGTGGCCGTCACCGTCACCGACCGCGGCCCCGGCGTACCAGCCGCCGAGCAGGAGCGGATTTTCGAACGGTTCTGGAGCGGCGGCGAGTCCGGCACCGGCCTCGGACTGCCGATAGCCAGCCAGATCGCGCGGGCGCACGGCGGTGATGTCACAGTGACCTCACCCGGCCCGGAAGGCAACGGCTCCGCCTTCCGCATGACCCTGCGCTGACGTCACGCGGCCGATGTCCGCGGCGCGCCCGGCGTCCGGTTCCGGCGTGAAAGCGTTGCGTGGGGCCACAATCCGGTTGTCCGGCGGAATGGCGCGCGGCCCGGCGTCGTTATGCAGGCGGCTCACGGACGAGCGGCGCCCGGTCATGTGACGGCCACCATCCGGCGGAATTACCCGCGAGTAGGGGTCGTTGACAATCCCCGGCGCCGATGTGCGTCCACATCCCCTTTTCCCGAGGCACCCACAAGGTGCTGTGCGCGTGTGCGCATCCCCCTGGATTGGAGTTGTCGAGCATGAACACGATGCTGCGTAAGACGGTTACCGCGGTCGCGGGTTTCGCGTTCGCCGGTGGCGTGCTGATCGGTCCGTCGACGGCCGCGCTTGCTTCGCCGGCGCAGCCGGCTCAGGCGGCGAAGTCGCCGATGGTCGCGGTGGCGCAGGTCGGTTCGGACAAGCCGAGCATGGCGAAGCTGATCCCGCACGGTGTGCAGGGCAAGCAGTCGTACATCGGGCTTTCGGGTGAGCAGGTGACGAACGCGAAGGCGATTATGGCGGCGACGAAGAAGGCTGGCTTGGACGAGCGTGCGGCTGTGGTGGCGATCGCCACTGCGTTGCAGGAGTCCAAGTTGGAGAACCTGGGTCATCTGGGTGAGCTGAACGACCATGACTCGCAGGGGCTGTTCCAGCAGCGGCCGTCGGCGGGTTGGGGTTCGGTGTCGCAGATCACCGATCCGGAGTACGCGACGATCGCGTTCCTGTCCGCGCTGAAGAACGTGGACGGTTGGCGTGACATGCCGCTGACCGACGCCGCGCAGGCGGTGCAGGTGTCGGCGTTCCCGTTCCACTACGCGCAGTGGGAGTCGCAGGCCGCGAAGATCGTGGCCGAGCACTGGAAGAGCTGACCCTCTCCGCATAACCAGACCCCTGGCCGGGCCTCTCCACTCCCCCCGGAGAGAGGCCCGGCCAGTTTCGTATGGAGATTATCGCCACCTTGACGAAAAGTCTCCTCGATGCTTATCGTCATGGCGACGATAAAGAGGAGGGTCGGGATGGCCGACATCACGAGAAGACTGTTCCTGCGGCACCTGCGCGGGGCGCCGACGGCCTACGTGCGGCACGTCGTCCGCGGGCGGGTGCGGCACGAGGGAGTGGGCACGTCGTTCTGGTACCGGCCGCTGAACGCGGTGATCTCCGAGGTGCCGGTCGACGACCGCGAGCTGCCGCTGCTGTTCCACGCCCGCACGGCCGACTTCGCGGACGTGACCGTGCAGGCCACGGTCACCTACCGGATGGGCGACCCGGCGCTGGCCGCCACCCGGCTCGACTTCTCCATCGACCCGCTCCGCGGCGGGTGGCGCGGACAGCCGCTCGACCAGGTCGCCACGCTGCTGGCCGAGTTGGCCCAGCAGCCCGCGCTCGACCTGCTCGCCCGGGTGCCGCTCACCGAGGCGCTGGCTGACATCGCCACCCTCCGCGAGGCGGTGGCGTCGGCCCTCGCCGGTGACCAGCGGCTCGCCGAGATCGGCACGAGCGTGGTCTCGTCGCGGGTGGTCGCGATCCGCCCCGAGCCGGACGTCGAGCGGGCGCTGCAGACGCCGACCCGGGAGTCGGTGCAGCAGGAGGCCGACCGGGCCACCTACGCGCGCCGCGCGATCGCCGTCGAGCAGGAGCGGGCGATCGCGGAAAACGAGCTGCAAAGCAAGATCGAGCTGGCCCGCCGCGAGCAGCAGTTGGTCGAGCAGCGCGGCGCCAACGACCGCCGCACGGCCGAGCTGGAGTCGGCGGCCAAGCTCGTCACCAGCCAGGGGCAGACCGATCGCGCACGGCTCGCGGCCGACTCGGAGCGGGTGCGCGAGCAGGCCCGTGCCGACGGTCTCCGCGCGGTCGGCCTCGCCTCGGCGGAGGCGGAGGTCGCCCGGCTGGCCGCCTACCGCGACGTCCCCGAGTCGGTCCTCTACGCCCTCGCGCTGGAAAAGCTGGCCGGCCAGCTCCCGCAGATCGGTGAGCTGACCATCACGCCGGACGTGGTGACGAAGCTGGTCGGCCGCTTGGCCAACGGGCACGGCGAGCGATGACGCTCCCGCCGCGGGTGGTGACCGTGACGCGCCGCAGCGAGCTTGACGAGCTGCTGGCCCGTCACGGCACCCTCGGCGCGGCCGGGTACTTCCTGCGCCAGCGCGGCCGCGACCTCGCCGAGGTGCGGCGCCGGCACGAGGCGCAGGCGGCCGCGCTGACCACGGTCGGCGCGGCCGTACCACCCGATTGGCGCCGCGGCCACGTCGACCGCGACGACCTGCCGCGCTTCCTCTTCGGACCGGAGGACGTGGTGCTCGCCGTGGGGCAGGACGGCCTGGTGGCCAACGTCGCCAAGTACCTGGACGGCCAGCCCGTCATCGGCGTCAACCCCGAGCCGGAGCGCAACCCCGGCGTGCTGGCCCAGCACCCGCCGGCCGCCGTGGCCGCGCTGCTGCGCCGCGAGCTGCCGGTCGAGCACCGTGCCATGGTGGTCGCCGAGCTCGACGACGGCCAGCGGCTGTACGGGCTGAACGAGGTCTACATCGGACACCCGAGCCACCAGTCCGCGCGTTACGTGCTCGGCACGGCCGGCGGCGACTGCGAGCGGCAGTCCTCCTCCGGCGTCGTCGTCGGCACGGGCACGGGAGCCACCGGGTGGTGCGCGTCGATCGCGCGTGCGCTGGCCGGGGCGCCCGCGCTGCCGGGGCCGACCGAGACCGCGCTGTGCTGGTTCATCCGCGAGGCGTGGCCCTCGCCGGCCACCGGCACCACGCTGACCCGCGGGCTGCTTGCCGGTCCGGAGTGGCTGGAGCTGACCAGCGAGTCGGAGCGGCTCGTCGCGTTCGCCGACGGCCTGGAGAGCGACCATCTGGAGCTGGGCTGGGGGCAGCGCCTGCGGATCGGCCTGGCTGACCGCTCACTCAGCCTCGTGGCGCGCCGCTGACGCCCTGCGGCGCGGCGCGGCGCAGAAACTCGTGCACGATCGGCCAGCCATCCGCCGATTTTCTCCCGCCGCGATGTCCGTTGCCCACCGCCGGCTCCGACGTACCGGGTGAGGATGAGGTCGAGAGGAGAAGACGATGGCCAAGGTGATCGTCGCGCTGACGATGTCGGTGGACGGCTTCATCGCCGGCGCGAACGACGGGCAGGACCTACCGCTCGGCGAGGGCGGCGCGCGGCTGTTCGACTGGTACTTCGACGGTGACCGGCCGATCCGCCCGTACGCGGAGGCGGCCGCGCGGGGAGTGCGGGTGCCGCCGTTCGCGCTCTCCGCCGCCAGCGCCGAGGTGTTCGAAGAACTGGCCGAGTCCGGCGGCGCGGTCGTGACGGGGCGCCGCACGTACGACATCGCCGGCGCCTGGGGCGGCAACGGCCCGGTGCCCGGCGTGCCGCTCTTCGTGGTCACCCACCGCGTGCCGGACAGCGTGCCCAGCGGGGAGAGCGCGTACACGTTCGTCACGGACGGGGTGGCCAGCGCGGTCGAGCAGGCCAAGGCGGTGGCCGGCGACCGGCACGTGAGCCTGATGGGCGCGGCCGCGCCGCAGGCGTGCCTGCGCGAGGGCTTGCTGGACGAGATCCAGATCCACCTCGTGCCGGTACTGCTCGGTGCCGGCGTCCGCCTCTTCGACCACCTCGGCACCGAGCGCGTCGAGCTCGACCTCGTACGGGTCGTCGACGCGCCGGGCGTCACCCACCTGCGGTACCGCGTGGTCCGGTGATTATCAGTTCTTTGACGGCTTGCCGAGCTCTTGCCAGCGCTCCGCGG
This sequence comes from Phytohabitans houttuyneae, assembly GCF_011764425.1. Taxonomy (NCBI): domain Bacteria; kingdom Bacillati; phylum Actinomycetota; class Actinomycetes; order Micromonosporales; family Micromonosporaceae; genus Phytohabitans; species Phytohabitans houttuyneae. The sequence continues at coordinate 1,456,055 of NZ_BLPF01000001.1, read as the reverse complement.
ACATCTCGATGTCGAACTTCTTCGCCGCTCGCTGGATCCGCTCGAACGCCTCGCGGCGCTCCTCGTCCGTCACGTCCTGCACCTGGTCGAAGCGGGCGATCGCGTTGCGGACGTGTGAGGCGTCGTTGAGCGGCTCCTTGCGGACGCGCGGAAACGCGTACGCGCTCTTTGGTAGGTCTGTCCTCTGCTTTGCGGTCATGGCCAGCAACTACCCAGGTGCGGCACAGGCTATGTCTCTGACCAGGGCGCGCATCGCTCCGCGCACCCGCTCGGCGCCCACCTCGGCCACGACGGCGCGCAGGTGCTCGGCGGCGAGCGGCGCGAGCAGCGTGTGGGCGTCGGCGTCCGGGTCGGCGCGGTGGGCCAGCAGCAGCGCCACGTGGCGGTGCCAGAAGCGGTACGCCCCGATCCGGTAGCGCGCGCCGGCCGAACCGGTCTCCGACATCCGGAGCAGGTCGAGGTGGTCCAAGGCGTACGTGAGGTACGCCTCGACGAACGCGGCCAGCCGCTCGCCGCGCGCCGGCTCGTCGCCGGGCCGGCCGGGTCCGAGCGGGGCGGGGCCGGTGAGGATCGCGTCCTGCAGCTCCCGCTCGCGGGCGTCGAGCAGGGCGACGGCCAGGCCCGCCTTGTCGCCGAACCGCCGGAACAGCGTGCCCTTGCCCACGCCCGCGGCCGCCGCGACCGCGTCCATCGACACCGCGGCCACCCCGTGCTCGCGGAAGAGCGTCGCCGCGGCGTCCAGCACGGCCGCGCGGTTGCGGGCAGCGTCGGCCCGCTCGCGGGGCGGTGACGAGCGCAACACGTGCAGCTCGTCCACGCCGCTGGCGGAAACGGACTGCGGTCCGGTAGCGTCCGAAGCCATAACCGGACTGTAGTCCAATTCTGTGGAGGACGCGCGATGACCACCCTTCTGCACATCTCCTCGTCACCCCGTGGCGCCCGGTCCGAGTCCCTCGCGATCGCCGAGACGTTCCTCGAGACGTACCGGGAAAGCCACCCGGACGACCACGTCGAGAGCTGGAACCTGTGGGACGAGGGTGCCCTGCCGCCTTTCGGGCCCGACGCCGCCGCCGCGAAGATGGCGGTCTTCGCGGGCGCGGACCCGGAAGGCGACCAGGCCGTCGCGTGGCGGCGGGCCGGGGAGACGTTCGCGCGCTTCGCCGCCGCGGACCGCTACCTCTTCAGCGTGCCGATGTGGAACGCCGGCGTGCCGTACATCCTCAAGCAGCTCATCGACGTGGTCAGCCAGCCCGGCATGGTGTTCTCGTTCGACCCCGAGCGCGGCTACACCGGGCTGCTGACCGGGCGCAAGGCCGCGGTCATCTACACCAGCGCGGTGTACGGCGAGGGCCGCCCGCCCTCGTTCGGAAACGACTTCCAGGCGCCCTACTTCGGCGGCTGGCTGCGCTGGGCCGGCATCACCGACGTCGAAGAGATCTTCTTCCGCCCCAACCTGGCGGTCGCCGACGCCGACCCCGGGCGGCGGAGCGCCCACGCGCGCGCCCGCGACCTTGCCAAGACCTTCTGACCGATCCCATCCCCGCGTCAACGGGTGGGGTGTTCCGGTGCGTCTGTCAGGGTGTGACGTTCGAGGAGTACGTCCTCACGCGCGGGCCTGCGCTGGTCCGGCTGGCGCGGCTGCTCGTCGGCGACGTGCACCGGGCCGAGGACCTGGTCCAGGACGTGCTGGCCAGGGCGTACCGCGGTGGTCGCGGATCAGCCGCGCCGACCAGCCGGACCTCTACCTGCGGCGCATGCTGGTCAACGCCCGCAACTCGTGGTGGCGGCGCCGAGCGACCACGTCGCCACGCCGACCGCCGCCAGCGTCCACGGCCGGCCCGGCTGGCTCACCCCGCTCGACGCCGAGGGCAGGAGCCACGAGCCGCGCTGGTCGCCGGCCGAGGGCATGGAGGCGTCCGTGCTCGGCGACGGGCTCACGGCGGCGGACACGCTCGCGGTCGCCGAGGCGGTCCGCTTCGACCGCCGTGCCCGCTGCCTCACGCCGGTACGGGTGACGGCGCTGCCACCCGGCGCGAAGCTGATCAGCTGCGGCCTGAGCCCGTCCGTGGTGTACGAGCCGGAGTGGCAGCCCGGCGTGATGCTCCGGTTCGTCGACGGCACCTCCGGCATCGACCTGTTTCTGGGCGGCGACCCCGCGGCGCCCCTCACCTTCCCCGAGGACCTCGTGCCGATGGAAGGCGGCCGGACCGCCTGGGCCGCCAGGGCGAAAACCCTCGTCGTGTACGACCTCGGCGGTGTCCGGGCGCGGGTGAGCGTGCGGGGCAGGTACGGCAGGGCGGAGGCCGAGCTGATCGCGGACGGGCTGGTCCGCGTCCCCGGCGCCGAGCGCGAGCGGCCGGCGACCTGGTCGGCGTCCCTGACGGGTTCGCCTTAGGGGTACCGCCAGCACTACCACGAAGACTCCAGAGGGCGTTACTGTGCCGCGGGCCGGTGGCGGCTGCAATGAAATACGTGGACACGCAGATCACGCAACAGCCTGTGGACGCGCCCGGGGTGACGGCCGCGGCGGTGGAGCTGAGCGGTGTGAGCCGGGTGTACGGGACCCGCGGCGCCGCCGTGCGCGCACTGGACAATGTGGACATCGCCTTCGCGGCCGGCTCGTGGACGGCGGTGATGGGGCCGTCCGGCTCGGGCAAGTCGACGCTGCTGCACTGCGCCGCCGGCCTGGAGAAGGTGACCTCCGGCCGGGTGCGGGTCGCGGGGCGCGACATCACCGACGCGTCCGACGCCGAGCTCACGCGGCTGCGCCGTACCGTGATGGGCTTTGTTTTTCAGAGCTTCAACCTGATCGGCTCGCTGACCGCCGAGCAGAACGTGGCCATGCCGCTGCGCCTGGCCGGGCAGCGGCCGCCGCGGCGGGTGGTGCGCGACGTGCTGGCCTCCGTGGGCCTCGCCGACCGCGCCCGGCACCGCCCCGGCGAGCTCTCCGGCGGCCAGCAGCAGCGGGTGGCGATCGCGCGGGCGATGGTCACCCGGCCGGCCGTGCTCTTCGCCGACGAGCCGACCGGCGCGCTGGACACCAAGTCGGCGCGCACCGTGCTCGGCCTGCTCCGCGCGATGGTCGACAACGGCGGGCAGACGATCGTCATGGTCACCCACGACCCGGCCGCCGCGGCGAGCGCCGACCGGGTGGTCTTCCTCGGCGACGGGCGGGTGGTCGACCGGCTGGAGCGGCCCACCACGCGGCAGGTCGCCGACCTGCTGGCCCGGTGGGAGGAGTAGGTCGTGCTGCGCATGTCATGGAGCACGTTCCGCGACCGGTGGCAGGTCTTCGTCGGCGCGATCGTCACGGTCTGCCTCGGCGTGGCGCTCGTCCAGTCGTCGCTGCTCACGCTCGTCTCCGCGGCCACCGCGGACATCCCGGCGGGCCTCAGTGCCACCGAGGCGCGCGAGCTGCGCGACGGGTACGACGGGGCGGTCGCGCTGCTCGGCATGACGGTGGGGCTCGCGGCGTTCGTCGCGATCTTCATCGTCAGCTCGACGTTCGCCTTCACGGTCGCGCAGCGCCGCCGCGACCTCGCGCTGCTGCGGCTCACCGGCGCGGGGCGGCGGCAGGTGCGCACGCTGCTCGTCGGCGAGGCGCTGCTACTCGGCGCGCTCGGCTCCGCACTCGGCGCGCTGGCCGGCGTACCGGTGATGCGGTTGCAGGGCGCGATGCTGGACGGCTTCGGGTTCGTGCCGGCGGGCTTCGTGGGCGAGTGGCGGTCCTGGGTGCTGTACGTCTCGGCGGGTACCGGCATCGGCATCTCCGTGCTCGGCGTGCTCGCCGCATCGCGCCGCGCGGCCAAGGTGCGGCCGCTGGAGGCGCTCCGCGAGGTCGGCGGCGCGGCGCGGGTGATGACCGCGTCCCGGTGGGTGGTCGGCATGTTCTTCCTGGCCGGGAGCATCGCGCTGGTCGTCCTGGTGTCGGTGCTGGGCGGCGAGGCCGCGCTGCCGCTGTCCATCTTCGTGTCGTTCACGCTGGTGATCGCGTTCACCGCACTGGCCCCGCTTGTCGTGCCGCTGGTGAGCCTGCCGTTCGGGCTGCTCTTCCGCGGCCGGCTGGGCGTGCTGGCCCACGCCAACCTGCGCGCCGGCGTGCGGCGCAGCGCCTCCACCGCCGCGCCGATCATGGTGCTGGTCGCGTTCGTGGTGGGCATGGCCGGCACGATGGCCACCATCACCGAGGCCAGCCGCCAGGAGGTCGCCCGCGACGTCCGCGCCGACCTGGTACTCACCGCGGAACGGCCGATCCGCGACCAGGTGGCGGCGGTGCCGGGCGTCGGCGCGGTCTCCGAGGAGGCACCGGTCACTGTGGACATGGGCCTGGACTACGGCGACGGCGAGCTCACCTACGAGGGCGTCGACGCGCTCGCGGTCGACCCCGCCGGGTACGCGCGGACCCACCGGCTGGCGCCGACCGCCGGTGACCTGGCCGACCTGCGCGGCGCGGCGGTCGCGGTGAGCCCCAGCTACGCGCCCGAGCTGCGCTTCCGGGTCGGTGACACGCTGCCGGTGCGCATGGAGGGCGGCCCGGCGCGGCTTCGTGTCGTGGCGCTGCTGCCGGACACGCTCGCCGGCCCGTTCTTCCTGGTGCCCCGGGACCTGACGGCGGAGCAGGGCCCGCCGCGCTACCTGGTGCAGGCCTCCGACCCGGCGGCCGCCGCGGCCGGGCTCGGGCGGCTCGGCGAGGTGACCACGGCGCGGCAGTGGATCGAGGCGAACGCCGACGAGCAGCAGCGGCAGAGCGTCGACGTGATGGTCGCCCTCCTCGGCATGGCGATGCTGTACACGGTGATCGCGATGGTCAACGCCGTGGTGATCTCCGCCTCCGACCGTCGCGGCGAGTTCGCGGCCGCCCGGGTCACCGGCCTGACCCGCGGCCAGGTGGTGCGCACGGCCCTCGGCGAGGCGCTCGGCGTGGTGGCCATCGGGCTGCTGCTGGGCACGCTCGCGGCCGCCGGCACGGTCGTCGGCATCGCGTTCGCCATCAAGGACATGATCGGGATCAGCGCGGCCAGCCCGCCGTGGGCACTGCTGGGCGCGGTCGCCGCCGGCGCCACGCTGATCGTTGCCGCGGCGAGCGTGCTCACCACGCTCTCGGCGACCCGCACACCGGCGATCCGCCTCGTGGCGGCCCGCGAGTGACGCCGCGGCCGCCGCTCGGCGGCGGCCAGGGGCAGCTCCCGGGCGGCGGTCAGGGGCTGGGCGAGGATGGGGGATGGACGTCATCGACAAGATCGCCTGGATCCATCTCGTGGAGGGGGAGATCCTCAGCACGCGTTCGATAGGCAAGGACGTGTACTACATCCCGGGCGGGAAGCGGGAGCCGGGCGAAAGCGACGTCGACACGCTGGTCCGGGAGATCCGCGAGGAGCTGGAGGTCGCGATCGAGGCGGCGAGCGCCACGCACGTCGGGACCTTCGAGGCGCAGGCACACGGGCACGCCACCGGCACGCTGGTGCGGATGACGTGCTACTCGGCCGGCTACCGCGGCGTCCTGCGCGCGAGCAGCGAGATCGCCGAGCTCGTGTGGCTCACGCACGAAGACCGCCACCGCGTCGCCCCCGTCGACCAGATCATCTTCGACCACCTCCGCGCCCGCGGCGACCTGCGCTAGTGCGGTGACCACTGACGTTTCGGGGTCCGCCCGCGCAGCGGGCGGACCCCGAAACCCTGCGCCCGGCAGGGCCTGGTTCGCCGGGGAACCCGGCGAACCATAGTGGTCACCGCACTAGCAGACGGACCGCGGGTGGCGGTGGTTGATCAGGGAGTTCGTGGGGCGACACGCCGCACGCCACGCCCACCAACTCCCTGATCAACGGCACAAGAGAGGGAGGGGCGGGGCTATAGACCTTTCTCGGTTGGGGTGCGCAGGTCCGTCCACAGTGCAGCACCGCCCGACGCGGCCCGGTGCGGGCGGCGCTCACCGTCGAGATCTCCACGGTCATCCCAAGAGATGTGGGCTACCGCGACGTCCGCGGTGGTCCAGACCGTTGCTCCCGCGGCCTCACCCTCCGCAGTCGCCCAGCTCACCCCCACAAGCGTGCTCCCGCAGACCTACGGGAGTTAGTGCTGTAATAGTGCACCAACCCCCCTAAATTGCGACCCTCACATCGCCTGCCCTTGATCGATGGTCACGGACCGCCAGCACGGTGCTGCCTCACTCACGGGTTCGCCCTCGCGGGCACCCCTCTTTCTGCCCACGGACGGACCGGCTACCCATGGACCAAGGACCGGCAATGGCAGGCCCGGGGTCCCAGGTCTGCGACGAACCCGCGCGGGGCCAGGCCCTGCACAGCCCGGCGACACGGCAAAGCCGTAGCGACCAAGCCCCCTCAGACACCCAGCCCGTGGCAGCGCGCGGCTAACGGCGCTGGCCCGTTGGCGCGCCGCTGGTTCCTGGGCGCATTCGTGCGCCCAGCTTCAGAGCCACTCCCGGCAACCCCATGGGACCGGTCTGCCGGAGCTGGCTCTTCGGGGTGACCGCAACCGAACGCGGAGGGTGAGGCCGCGGGAGCAACGGTCCAGACCACCACGGACATCGCGGTAGCCCGGAACTATCTCAATGTGAATCTGACGTTCGCACTCACCCTGACCGCGAAAGGTGTCTAGAGGGGGCGGCGCATGGAGACGCGGGGCCAGCGGTCCAGGCCGTGTTCGGCCTCGCGGCGGCGGATCTCGCGTAGGCCGGGGGTCGGGTCCTCGACGACCGTGAAGCCCAGGCGGGTGTAGTACGGGGCGTTCCACGGCACGTCGGCGAAGGTCGTCAGCGTCAGTGCCGCCATCCCGCGGGCCTTGGCGTGCGCGGCGGCCTCGTCGATCAGCGTGCGCCCGAGGCCGCGGCGGGCGTAGTCGGGGTGGACCGAGACCTGCTCGATGTGGAGGTCGCCGTCGACCACGTCCGCGATGAGGTACGCGACCGGCGTGCCCTCGTCGCCGTCGACCACCCAGGCGCGGCCGGCCCGCTGGTAGCCGGCGAGCGTGTCGAGTGAGGGCGGCTCGTCGTCGGCGATCTCGGGCATGCCGGCCGTGCGGAAGGCTTCACCGGCGGCGCGTTCGATCTCGCGCAGCAGCGGCAGGTCGGCGGGCGTCGCGGGCCGGCTACTCGCCATTTCGGCTACTCGCCATACAGCTCGGCCTCGGTCACCGGCTGGGCCGGGCTGTCTCGCGTATCGGCCATGCGCATGCGGCGGCGGGCGGAGAAGAGCGACGTGCGGGCGTCGACCACGGGCGCGAACGCGGAGAAGCCGATGGACGACATGTCCAGAAACACCGACTCCATGCCGCCCCTGATGAAGTACGTCTCGTGCCAGAAGCCGGTGCCGGCCATGTCCGACAGCAGGTCGCGCCACCACGAGGCGTGCGGGTCGGTGCGCGCCCACCGCTCCAGGGAGTCGAAGTCCCGCCAGTACTGGCGCATGCCCGGGTGCCGCGGGTCCATGCCCCACATCACCATCTCGTGGCACAACAGGCCCTCGGGCTTGGCCGCTACCGAGGCGCGGATGCGCGGCCCGTACCTGAAGAGGGTGCGCATGCCGCGCAGCGTGTGCGCGCGCATGCCGAGGAGGATCACCACGAGATCGGGGTATCCGCTCAGGTCGGCGGTCTGCCGATGCGGGGCGGGCATGGTCCAAACCCTAGGCCAACGCGACGACGACCAGCGCGATACCGGTGGGAATGTCGATGACCGCGCAGTACTCCGACCACGAGCGGTGCACGACCTTATTGATCTTGAAGTGGTACGCGTCCCAGAGGCCGTGCGCCAGGAAGCCCGCGCCGGCCACCGCGGCGCCCAGGCGCGGCGAGGTCGCGGCGGACACCAGTGTGATTACGCCGAACACCACCATGCCGGCGGTCTGCAGCGAAAACGTGTCGATATCGGCGAACCGCCGCCGTGCGACCGCCGCCAGCCACAGCACCGCCACGACGACCACGATCCCGATGAACGGGTCGGACCACCCGACGTCCAGCGTGTGCAGCACCTGGAGTACCGACATCACGCCGCTCATCACCGCGAACGCCACCCAGGCGGTCCACGGACGGCCCAGCACGTAGGCCAGCAGGTATATCCCGGCCATCACCGAGACGCTCGGGCCGAAGAGCTCGGCCTCGTTGTCCACCAGCGCCATCAGCCCGATCGCGAACGCCACCGTGACCAGTGCCAGCGCGGTCGGCCAGCGGTCGGTCAGCCTGGCTTGTCGCTGGGCACCCACGTCCGTCATGTTCAGGATGAAAACACGGCGGTACTTCAAACCGGCTTCAACCGACCCTGTGAGCACGCTTAGAGCCGGTGAACCTTTCCGCCCACCCGCTGCTACCAACAGACGATGGACGACGACGCGGCCCTGCTCGCGCTGGTGGCGCGTGGTGACGGTGGCGCGCTGGCGCGGCTGTACCAGGCGTACGCCGGCCGCCTCTTCGGTTACCTGCTGCGACTGGCCGGTGACCGGATGGTCGCGGAGGAGATCCTGCAGGACACGATGCTGGCGGTCTGGCGTTCGGCCGGCGGGTTCGCGGGCGGGTCGGCGGTCTCGACGTGGCTGTTCGGCATCGCCCGCCGCCAGGCGTACTACCGGCTGCGCGGCCAGCCACCACCCGCGCCGTACGAGGCGGTCGACCGTCCGGACCCGGCACCCGGGCCGGAAGAGCTGGCGATCGCCGCCGCCGGTGGCAGCCCGTTGGCCGGCGCCGTCGGCGACCTGCCGGACCACCAGCGGGACGTCGTCGCGCTGGTCTTCGTCGCCGGGCTGCCACTCGCCGAGGCGGCCGCCGTCCTCGGTGTACCGGTGGGCACGGTCAAGAGCCGGCTGCACCACGCCCGGGCCGCGCTGGCCCGCACGCTCGCCACCCAGGGGGTGCCGGAATGAACGACAGGCTTCTGGAGTACGCGACCGGCGCGCTCGACCCCACCGAGCACGCCGAGGTCGACACGCACCTGGCGGAGTGCGCCCAGTGCCGTGCCGACGTGGCGGCCTGGCGCGTGCTCGGCGACACAAGCCGCGATCCGGACCCGCCCGGGCCGGACATGGTCCACCGGGTACTGCTGCGCAGCGCGCTCTCCGGGCCGCCGCCGCCCACCCGGCGGCCGGCGTGGTTTTCCCTCGCGCTGCTGCGGGCCGAGGCGCGGCTCGTACGCCCGGCGGTGCCGATCGCCTCCGCGCTGGTGATGGCGCTCGGTGTGGTGGTCGCCGCCACCGCCGCGGGTTCGGGCGGACAGGTGCTCGCGCTCGTGGCGCCGGTCGTGGCGGCGCTCGGCATCGCCGGCATGTACGGGCCGAGGCGTGACCCGGCCTTCGAGGTGGTCGCCGCGACGCCGACCGCGCCGGCTCTGATCCTGCTCACCCGGATCGCGCTCGTCTTCGGGTACGACCTGGTGCTCGCGCTCGCCGCCTCGGGCGTGCTAGCCGCGCTGGGCGGTGATGCGGGCGGACTCTTCGCGCTGGTCGACGCGTGGCTCGGGCCGATGGCGCTGCTGTCCGCGCTGAGCCTCGTGCTCGCGGTGTGGATCGGCGCCGACGCGGCGGCCGGCGTGGCGGTGGTGCTGTGGTCGCTGCGCGTCCTGGCCGGCGGGCTCTTCCAGGACGCCGGCTGGGCGCTCGACGCCGTAGGGCTTGTGTGGTCGACGAACGCGGGCACCGTGCTGGCCGCCGCCGCGCTCACCGCGCTCGCGGTTTTTCTCGCCGGCCGGGGTGAACCGATCCGCCGCCACCGCGCTACCCACCCCACGTGAGACCAATCGACCTCTGGCGGTACGAGGTGCGCCGCGCCGGCTGGACGGCGCTGCTGACCCCGCCCGTCGCGACCGCCGCCCTCGTGCTCATCGCCCTGATCGACGCCGGGACCGCCACCGACCGCGCGACAGCGCGAAACCTGCTCGCCGCGCTGGAGATGGCGATGCCCCTCGCCGCCGGCGTGGGTGCCGCGTCGCTGGTGGGCCGCGACCCGGCCGTCGAGCTCCAGCTGACCATGCCGACCGCGTACCGGTCGACGCTGCTGCGCCGACTGGCGGTCACGTTCGGCTGGGCGGGGCTGCTCGCCGTGCTCGTGGTCGCCGGCCTGGTCGCCACCGGGTGGTGGGAGCGGTGGCCGGCGAGCCACGGCCCGCTTCTCGGCCAGCTCGTGTGGCTGGCGCCGACGCTGGCCCTCGGCGGCCTCGGGTTCCTGGCCGGCGCGGCGTTCCGCAGCCCCGCGGCGGCCGGCGGCATCGTCGCCACCTGCTGGATCGTGCAGCAGGTCTTCCCCGGCCTTGTGCAGGACAGCGCCTGGGCCCGGCTGCTGTACCTCTTCGCCACCACCCGCGGCGCCGATCCTGCGGCCTGGACCGCCAACCGCCTGACGCTCGTGGCGATCGCGCTCGTGCTCGGCGCGCTGGGCTGGCTGCTGCTCGGGCGCACCGAGCGACTGCTGGCAGGGGAGGCGGAGTGAGAGCGGCGTTTCGGTACGAGTTCCTCATGCAGGCGCGCAAGCGCTCGATGTGGATAGCGAACGGCGTCATCGTGGCGCTGCTCGGCCTTGTCAGCGCCCGCTCGCTCGGCGACGTGCTGGACGACCCGTCGGCCAGGGAGACGATGGCCTCCACCGCCGTGCTGGTAAACCTGGTCCTGCCGATCGTCTACGGCTGCTTCCTGGCCGACCGGTTGGTCCGGGACAACCGGCTCGGCGTCGCGGCGATCCTCGACGCCACGCCCGGCTCCGCCGCCGCCCGGCTGGCCGGCAAGTACCTCGGGTCGTGCGCCGTCGCGACGATACCCCGGCGATCGTCTACTTTGGATTCGCGGTGCTCTACGCGGGCGTGTCCGGGCAGCCGGTCGCGCTCGCCTGGGCGGCGGCGCTCTTCGCCACGGTCATCGCGCCGGCGGTACTGTTCGTCGGCGCGTTCGCGCTCGTCGTACCGCTGCTCATCCCGGCGCCGCTGTTCCGCGTGCTGTTCGTCGGCTACTGGTTCTGGGGCAACGCCATCAGCCCTTCGCTGATGCCCACGCTCTCGCAGAGCCTCGTCACGCCGCTCGGCAGCTACCCCTTGCAGGAGCTGTTCGGTTACCCCGCACCGGACGACGGCGTGCGGATCGCCGGTCCGGCGCCCGGCGCCACGCTCAACTTCCTGCGCCCGGAGGCGACCGCCGCCACCGCGTGGCTGTCCATCGGCGTCCTGCTCGCGATCGCCGCCCTCGTCCTCACCGCCGCGCCCGCGCTGCGCGCCCGCACCATCCGATAAGGAGAGTCCGTTGCGGATCGAGATTTCCGGCCTCACGAAGACGTACAAGGGCAAAGGGCCGGCCCTCGACGGCCTGGACCTGCTCGTGCCGACCGGCATGTTCGGCCTCCTCGGCGCCAACGGCGCCGGCAAGACCACGCTGATGCGGATCCTCGCCGGCCTGCTGCGACCGACCGCTGGCCAGGTGCGGATCGGTGGGAACGACGTGACGGCGCGCTCCGGGCGGCAGGCGGTGCAGCGCGTGCTCGGCTACCTGCCGCAGGACCTCGGCGTGTACCCGGACCTGAGCGCCCGCGAGTTCCTCGACTACGTCGGCCTGCTCAAGGGCATCGACGACCGCGCCACCCGCCGGCGCCGGGTGGGCGAACTGCTGGAGGTGGTCGCTCTCACCGGCGACGCCGACCGGCGGCTGCGCGGCTACTCGGGCGGGATGCGCCGCCGCGTCGGCATCGCGCAGGCCCTGCTCGCCGACCCGCAGCTGCTGATCGTCGACGAGCCGACCGCCGGCCTGGACCCGGAGGAGCGGATCCGCTTCCGCACGCTGCTGTCCCAGCTCGCGGGGGAGCGGACCGTGCTGCTCAGCACGCACATCGTCGACGACATCGCGCAGACCTGCAGGGAGCTGGCGGTGCTGGCCAAGGGGCGGCTCGTCTTCCGCGGCACCGTCGACGAGCTCACCCGCCGCGCCGACAGTCGAGTGTGGTCGGTCGTCACCGCCGGCCCGGCTCCGACCGCCGGCACGGTCGTGTCCGCGCTGCCCGCCGACGGTGGGCTGCGGTACCGGGTAGTCGCGCCGACCCCGCCGGCTCCCGGCGCCGAGCCGGTGGCGCCCACGCTGGAGGACGGCTACCTGGCGCTGGCTCAGGCCGGCTGAACGTCGTCGAGTCGCTTGACCTGGTCGCCGGTCAGTGTCAGGCCGGCGGCCGCGACGTTTTCGGCCAGGTGCTCCAGCGAGCCGGTGCCCGGGATCGGCAGCGTGACCGGGGCGCGGTGCAGGATCCAGGCGAGCGACACCTGCGCCGGGCTGGCGCCCAGCTCGGCGGCGACCTCCGCGAGCACGCCGCCGGGCCGCGCGTGCCGGCCGCTGGCGACCGGAAGCCACGGAATGAACGCGATCCCGTGCGCGGCGCACCGCTCCAGCACCGCCTCGTGGCGCCGGTCGGTGAGGTGGTAGAGGTTCTGCACGCTCGCGACGCCGGCCACCGCACGCGCCGCCGCGAGCTGGTCGGCGTCCACCTCGGACAGTCCGATGTGGCGCACCTTCCCCTCGTCCTGCAGCTCCTTGAGCGCGCCGACCTGATCGGCCAGCGGCACCAGCGGGTCGACCCGGTGCAGCTGGAAGAGGTCGAGCCGCTCCACCCGCAGCCGGCGCAGGCTCAGCTCGGCCTGCTGCTTGAGGTACTCCGGCCGGCCCAGCGGCTGCCACAGCGCCGGGCCGGGACGGCTCTGGCCCGCCTTGGTGGCCACGACGAGCCCGTCGGGGTACGGGTGCAGCGCCTCGGCGATCAGCTCCTCGCTGGCGCCCAGCCCGTACGAGTCCGCGGTGTCGATGAACGTCACGCCCAGCTCCACCGCCCGCCGCAGGACCGCGACGGCGTGGTCCCGCCCGCCGCGCGGCGCGCCGGTCCAGCCGTCGGTGAGCCGCAGCGCGCCGAAGCCGAGCCGGTTTACGGGCAGGTCCCCGCCCAGGATCATCCTCATGCGGACCACCGTCGCGGCCGGTGGGTGTCCGCGTCCAGGATTTAACTGGAGCTAAACTGCGCGGATGGCGATCCGGATCCGGCTGGCCGGCACGGCGCTGGCCCGCGTGCGGTTCGCGGTCTCGCCGGTCTTCGAGACCGTGATGGCAGTGGACGTGCTGTGCCGGCCGGGCGCACACGCCGTACACCTGCCGTGGGTTTCGTGGGCACGGCCGCGGCTGCACCGGATCGCGGACCTGGCCCTGCTGCGGGCCCTTGTCGACGGGGACATCAAGCCCGCCTACCTCATGCCGGTACCCGACGACCGCATGCCCGACCTCGCCGCCGAGCTGCGCCGCGTGCGGGCGGCGACCACCGCGGCCGTCCGCGCCGACCTCGACCGCCGGGAGGGCCGGCGCCCGCGCGAGCTGCGGGAGCTGCACGCCGACCCGCGTGCCGGCCTGGCCCGGGTGGTGGCGGCGATCCGTTCGTGCCACGAGGTGCTGGTCGCGCCGTACTGGCCGCGCGTCGCCCGCGTGCTGGAGGCCGACATCGCGCACCGGGCCGCGATCCTGGCCGGCGGCGGCATCGAAGGCGTCTTCGCCGACCTGCACCCCGAGGTCGCGTGGGCCGACGGCGAGCTGCTCCTGCGCCGCGACCGCCCCCACCCTCCGACCACAGTGGACCTGACCGGCCGGGGGCTGCTCATGTCGCCGAGCGCGTTCGCCTGGCCGCGCACCTGGACCGACGTCCGCCCGCGCGCCGACGGCATCCTCCGCTACCCGGTCCGCGGCGTCGCCGCGATCTGGGAGCCGGGCACCCCCGCACCGGACGCGCTGGCGGCGCTGATCGGTCGCACCCGGGCGGCACTGCTCGTCGCGCTCGCCGCGCCGGCCACCACCGGTGAGCTGGCGACCAGGCTCGCGGTGACGCCCGGCGCCGTCTCCCAGCACCTCGCGGTCCTGCGCGACGCCGGTTTGGTGACCACCAGCCGCGCCGGCCGCACCGTCCTGCACCTGCGCACCGCGGCCGGCGACGCCCTCTCGCACCGGCACCCACCCGGCGGGTCCCTGGTTCGGTAGCCTGACCAGGGTGATCACCACGCTGGCCGTGCAGAGCTACCGCTCGCTGCGCGACCTTGTCGTCGAGGTCGGCCCGCTCACCGTGGTCACCGGGGCCAACGGCACCGGCAAGTCCAGCCTGTACCGCGCGCTGCGCCTGCTCGCCGACTCGGCGCGCAACGGTGCCGTGGCCGCGCTCGCCCGCGAGGGCGGCCTTCCCTCCACGCTGTGGGCGGGGCCGGCGACGATCGGCAAGGCGGTGCGGGCCGGCGAGTACCCGGTGCAGGGCACGGTCCGGCGCGGCCCGGTCAGCCTGAAGCTCGGTTTCGCAGGCGACGACCTCGGGTACGCGATCGACTTCGGCCTGCCCAACGAGCCGAAGGAGTCCGCCTTCCAGCTCGATCCGCAGGTCAAGCGGGAAGTGGTCTGGGCCGGGCCGATCCTGCGGCCGGCGACGGCGCTGGTCGACCGCGGCGGCACCGCGCTGCGGATCCGCGAGGACCGCGCGTGGTCGGCGTTCGCGGACGCGGTGGGGCCGTTCGACAGCATGCTGAGCGAGTACACGGACCCGCAGCGCGCCCCCGAGCTGCTGACCCTCCGCGAGCGCGTCCGGTCCTGGCGCTTCTACGACCAGCTCCGCACCGACGCGGCGGCGCCGGCGCGCGAGGCGCGGGTGGGCACGCGCACGCCGGTGCTCGCCCACGACGGCGGTGACCTGGCCGCCGCCCTCCAGACGATCCGGGAGATCGGCGAGGGTGCCGCGCTGGACGCCGCGATCGACGCCGCGTTTCCGGGCAGCCGGCTGGAGGTCGCGGTCGAGGGCGGGCGCTTCGAGGTACGGCTGCGCCAGCCCGGCCTCCTGCGCGGGCTCGGTGCCGCCGAGCTGTCCGACGGCACGCTGCGCTATCTACTGTGGACAGCCGCGCTGCTCAGCCCCCGCCCACCGGCGCTGCTGGTGCTCAACGAGCCGGAGACAAGCCTGCACCCCGAGCTGATCCGGCCGCTGGCCGCGCTGATCGCGGGCGGCGCGGCGCGTACCCAGGTGGTGGTCGTCAGCCACAGCCGCCCGCTGATCGACGCGCTCGCACACGACGAGCCCGACCTGACCCGGATCGAGCTGGTCAAGGACCTCGGCGAGACGCGGGTGGCCGGGCAGGGCCGCTTCGACCAGCCGGCCTGGCAGTGGCCCAAGCGCTGAGCCTCCCGCCCGCGTCAACGGGCGGGCCAGGGGATGAGCCTGCGGGCGACCAACTCCACGACCACGATCACCGCGGTCGCCTCGACCGCGAGCAGGCCCACCAGCACGAGCAACTGGGCCGCGCCGGCCTCGACCGGTGAGGCGCCGCCCAGCAGGACACCGGACGCGAGCAGCAGCGTGACGATCGGCAGGGCGCGGCGTAGCGCAGGTCCGGGGTGATCGTCGCGTCCACGCGTCGGTTCTACCCCTCGCGGCCCGGCGTCACGCGGGCGGACGGGTCTTCGCCAGTGCCTCGTCCAGGATGGACAGTCCGAGGTCGAGCTCGGCGTCGCTCATCGTCAGCGGCGGGGCCAGGCGCAGGACGCTGCTGACCGAGCTCAGCTGCACGATGTTGAGGTGCAGGCCGAGGTCGAGGCAGGCGCGGGTGACCGCGGTGCCGAGCGCGTTCGCCGGCGTCCGGCTCTGCCGGTCGGTGACCAGCTCGATGCCCTGCAGGAGCCCGCGCCCGCGTACATCGCCGATCGCCTCGTGCCGCCCCCGCAGGTCGAGCAGGCCGGCGCGGAGCCGGTCGCCGAGCCGGCGGGCGGCCTCGTCGAGCGCCTCGCGGCGCAGCGTCTCCAGCACCGCCAGGCCGACGGCGGCGGGGAGCGGGTCGGAGGTGTGCGTGGTGGCGAAGAAGAAGCCGCGCTCGTGGCAGCGTTCCTCGATCTCGGCGGAGGTGACCACGGCGGAGAGCGGCAGGCCGGCGCCGAGCGTCTTGGAGAGCGTGATGATGTCCGGGGTGACGCCGTCGCGCTGGAACGCGTACCAGTCGCCGGTGCGGCACAGACCGGTCTGCGCCTCGTCCAGGATCAGCAGCATGCCCCGCTCGTGGCACTTGGCCTTGAGCGCGGCCAGGTAGCCGGATGGCAGCTCGATGATGCCGCCGGTGCTCAGGATCGGCTCGACGATGCAGGCGGCGAGGCTGCCCACCGACTGCGCGTCCACCATCGCGAACGCCTGGTCGAGCTGCGTCCGCCAGTCCAACCGCCCGTCCTTCACCACCGTCGGGCGGTAGGCGTCCGGCGCGGGTATCACGAGGTTGCCGGGGATGACCGGCCCGTACCCGCGGCGCGGCACGCTGTACGACGCGGCGGCGGAGGCGTGCGTGACGCCGTGGTACGACTGGCTGAGCGCGACCACCTCGTGCCCGCCGGTGTAGAGCTTGGCCAGCCGCACGGCCGCCTCGTTCGACTCGCCGCCGGTGCTCAGCAGGAGCACTTTGGACAGTGGGTCGGGAAGCGACTCGGCGAGCGCCGACGCGAGGTCCACCACCGGGCGGCTGAGCATCCAGCTGAAGAGATGGTCCAATGTGGAGACTGAGTGGCGCACCGCGTCGACGATGGCCGGATGGCTGTGCCCGAGCAGCGCGCTCATCTGCCCCGACGTGAAGTCGAGGATGGCGCGGCCGTCGCTGTCGTACACGTACGAGCCGGCGGCCCGCTCGACGATCGCGGGCACGAACGGCCCGCCGTAGCGGATCAGGTGCCGGTCGGCGGCCCGCCAGAAGTCCGCGGCGGGAGCGGATATCGAAAGTGTCACGGCCTGACCGTAACAACGACGCCCGGCAATGCGATTGCCACTTGTTGCCTCTGAGCGCGCCAGATTGGACGATTGTGCCGTGGACCGACTTGACCGCGCAATCATCGCGCAGTTGCAGCGCGACGCCCGCCTCACGAACACCGAACTGGCCGACCGGGTGGGGCTCACCCCGTCGCCGTGCCTGCGCCGCGTGCGGCGGCTGGAGGAGGCCGGCGTGATCAGCGGGTACCACGCCCGCGTGGACCCGGCCGCCGTCGGGCGCAGCTTCGAGGTGATGGTCTTCGTCGACCTGGCCGTGCAGGACCGGGCGGCGGTGGAGCGCTTCGAGGCGTGGGTCGGCACGGTGGACGAGATCGTGCAGGCGCGGCGGATGTTCGGCTCACCCGACTACGTGCTGGAGGTGGCGGTGCCGGACCTCGCGGCGTACGAGCGGCTGCTGACCAGCGTGCTCCTCGCCGCGCCAGGCGTGGGCCGGCTCAACTCGCACTTCACCATGAAGACCATCAAGTCGCCCTACTAGGCATGCGGCGGCTCGGGCTCGTCGCCGACGAGGTCCAGGCCAGCCCGAGCGGGCCGCCCCGAAAGGTGTACCGGCTGACCGGGGCCGGCCGCCAGGCGCTGGAGGGCTGGGCCCGGCAGTGGTCGGACTTCTCGCGGACGATCGACGCCACGCTCGTCGACGCGACGCGGCCGGAGGTGCTCCCCGCTGAGTCAGCCCAGCACGGGCACCGGTGCGCCGTCGTCGTTTGTCGCCGTGACGGTGACCTTGCCCGCCGGCCGCCGGGCGAATGGGCCGGACACCACCGGCGAGGTGCCCTGCCGCGTGCCGGCCGGCGTCCGCACGCTGATCCGCCGCACGGCGTGGCTGCCCGCCGCGACGTGGTACCACCGGCCGCGCGCGTCGCTCGTCCACCACGACACCACGACGTCCTGGGCGTACCGGCTGCACAGCCGCGTCCCGGACGCCGTGGCCACCACCGCCGGCTCGCCCGCCGTGGCGACCGCGGCCACCTGGTTGGCGCTGCCCGGCTCGGCCGTGCGCAGGCACACAAGGCTCGCCGCGCCCCGTGGAAGCCGCCCGCGCCACAGCTCCCACGCCGTCACCGAACCCGGGCTGCGGCCACGGGTGCCGGCGAGCGCGCAGCCGAGGCGTGACCACGCGGCCGGACCTCCGGTGGCGTCCAGCTCGTGCGGCCGGCTGATCGGGCCGGGCACGCGCGGCGGGATGTACATGAGGTGCGCCAGGCCCGCGTTTCCGAAGTCGCCCAGCGTGTACGGCAGCCCGTGACCGACCAATGTGGACTCCAGGCGCAGCAGCGGCCCGTTCCAGCACCGCTCACCCGCCGGCGTGGCCACCGCCTCGGTGAGCCCGTCCCGGACGGCGAGCCCGCGCCACCGCGAGCCGGTCAGGGCGCGGGTCTGCGGCGCGGCGGCCCACGGTGCCAGCAGGTAGCGCGCCTTGCCGGCACCGGCGGGGACGCGCAGCGCACTTGTCGCGTACTCGTCGTGCTCCGGCGCCGGCTGGACGATGAGCGTGCGCTCGCCGGCCCGCTCGGCGTACGTGGCGACGCGCGTGGCGTCCGCCAGCACCACGACCGTCCCGCCGTCGACCGTCCCGGCGAACAGGAGCGCGGGCGTACCGACCGGCGGGTCGGTCACCGCACCGCCCTGCGCGGTGACCGTCACGGCCCGGTCGCCGGCCCCGCCCACCTGCCACGCCGAGGCGGCCGCACCGACGAGGGCGTCGTCACCGGCCCGGGCGCCGCGACTCGGCCACGCCGACAGAGTGAGCTCGCTGGTGCCGGTCCAGGCGTCGGCGGGCACCCGGGCCACCGCGTTCGCGGGCCCCACAAGCCGTACGCCGACCGTGCCCCCGCCGCCGGGCGCGCTCTCCGGCATGCCCACGAGCAGGCCGGCGACCAGCGACAACGCCGCGGCCACGAGCGCGACGCGGCCGGTACGCAGCAGTCGCACGCCGAGCGGGTCGGGCGCGCGGAGGCGTACCACGGTCGGGTCTGCCGGCGACTCGGCCAGCAACGCCCGCTGCTGCCCGCCGCTGAGGCGGTGGTCGTCCCGCAGCCGGGTCACGAGCTTGGCCGCCGCGGCCATCGCGGCGTCCGCGTCGGCCCAGCCCAGGTCCCGCATGACCGCGAGGGCGTCGGCCCGGGTCAGGCCTTCGACCACGACAAGGACGTATGCCGCGCGGGCGTGCGGTGCGAGCCCGGCGAGGCCCTCGGCCACGGTGCGGTGCGCGGCACTCCCACCCACCGTCGTGTGCCAGGCCCACGTGATCAGGACCGGCAGCCGCACCAGCCGCCGCCGGGTCGCCGCCCGCAGCACGCGCCGGCGCATCTGTGGGTACGTGAGCTCGCGCCCGGACCGCCACGGCAGCGCGCGGTGCACGTCCCGGTGGGCGCGCACGAGCCTGGCCTGCGGTGCCCGGCCGGACGGCCCGACCAGGAAGGCGATCCGCGCCAGCCGGTCGTAGTGCCGCAGGAACACGCTCCCGGCGCGCGCGGGGGAGGGCGTGGGCGTGCGCTCGGATTCCACGGATACCCAAACGGTGAAGGCGGCCGATAGGTCACGCCGCGGGTACCCCTCCCGTGGGGTCAGTCGCCGCCCGGGAGGATCGGGGGAAGCGTGGGCAGCGGGAGCGGAGGCAGCGGGAGCAGCGGCGTCGGCAGCGGGAGGTCGGGGAGCAGGCCGCCGGACGACTTCGACGGCTCGGGCGCCGGATCGCCGCCCGCGGGCGGAGGCGCGGGATCCGAGCCGGACGAACCGCCGGGCGCGGACCGGGTGGTGCGCGGCGCCGGGGTGGTCGGCGGCGGTGCCGACGGGGTGGGTGCCGGCGGCGGCGTGGTCGCGGCGCTCAGGGTGCGCAGGAGCGTCTCCACCTCGGCACGCAGCCGCGCGGCCGTGTCCTCGTCGTCGATGCGGGCGATGTGCTCCAGCGCGGTCGCCAGCAGCGCCTGCGCGTCGGCGGTCCGGCCCTCCGCGAAGGCGACCTTCGCGTCCGCGATGGCCTTCTCCGCCGCCTTTACCTCGGCGCGCTGTGGATAGACCACTTTGGACACAGGCCACAGGATGCTGCCCGGCTGGGCCTGGTGTGCGGAGACCCCGAGGCCGACGCTCACCACCGCCGCTGCCGCCGCGCCCAGGATGGCCTGGACCAGGCGGCGCTTGCGCCGCGGGTCGCCGGCCGGCACCGGCGCGGGCTCGTCCTGCTCGACCGCGTCCCAGAACGCTTCGTCCAGCATGACGTCGGCGCCGTCGTCGTCGAGGTCGGCGCGCCAGGCCGCGAGCATCTCCGCGGCGGGATCGGTCGAGGTGTCGACGTCGAAGGGCTCGCCGCGGCCGAGCGCGTCCAGCAGCCGGTCGTCAGCGGCGATCTGTGCCACCGAGACCGGCTTGTCCGCATTATTCCGCTGGTCGCTCATGCCGCGCTCACCTCGTCCAGCGCACTCCCGGCCAGCGTACGCAGGCGGGCCAGCCCGCGGGACTGCGCGACCCGGACCGCCGCCGCGGACATGCCCATGACCTCGCCGACCTCCTCGGCGGGCAGCCCGACCGCGACGCGCAGCAGGATGATCTCGCGCTGGGCCTGTGGAAGGCGGTCGAGCAGCGCGGAGAGCCGGCGGGCCAGGTCGGTGGAGACGGCTTGCTGCTCCGGTCCCGGCGCGGCGTCCGGCCGGTCCAGCACCTCGTCGGACGTGGCCACCGCGGAGGAGTCGCGGATGGCGGCGCGCTGGGCGTCGGCGACCTTGTTGGCCGCGATGGCGTACACGAAAGCGGAGAACGGGCGACCCTCGTCCCGGTAACGGGGCAGGGCGCGCAGCACACCGAGGCAGACCTCCTGTGCCACGTCGTCGGCCGTCGTGTACGCGCCGCCGATCCGGCCCAGCCGCGCCCGGCAGTACCTGACCAGCCCGGGGCGCAACTGCGCCAGCAGCGCAGACGTCGCCGCGGAATCGCGCTTCGCGGCGCGAGCGACGAGCTCCGGATCGATCGTTGCCGTCATGACGTGGGGGAACACACCTTCGGTACCGGGGATTAACGCACCGTACCGGCGGTCAGACCAAATGGCCACTTGAGGAAATTCGCTGTTGCGCCGAGCCCGGCGGCAGCGATGCAACAGACGTGGGAGTCGAGGTACGGGTCGAGGGCCTGACCAAGTCGTTCGGCCGCCAGCCGGTCTGGTCGGACGTCAGCCTCACCCTGCCCACCGGCGAGATCTCGGTGCTCCTCGGCCCGTCCGGTACCGGCAAATCGGTCTTTTTGAAGACACTTGTGGGCCTGCTGCGCCCGGACCGCGGCGCGATCTGGATCGCCGGCCACGACCTGACCCGCCTCTCCGAGCGCAAGCTCTACGAGGTCCGCCGCCTCTTCGGCGTGCTCTTCCAGGACGGCGCGCTCTTCGGCTCGATGAGCATCTACGACAACGTGGCCTTCCCGCTGCGCGAGCACACCCGCCGCTCCGAGTCGCAGATCCGGGACGTGGTGCGGGAGAAGCTGGAGATGGTCGGGCTCGTCGGTGCCGAGGACAAGCTGCCCGGCGAGATCTCCGGCGGCATGCGCAAGCGGGCCGGGCTCGCGCGGGCGCTGGTGCTCGACCCGGAGATCGTGCTCTTCGACGAGCCGGACTCCGGCCTCGACCCGGTCCGCACGGCGTACCTCAACCAGCTCATCATCGACCTCAACCAGCAGACCGGCGCGACGTTCCTGATCGTCACGCACGACATCAACACCGCGCGCACGGTGCCGGACAACATCGGCCTGATCTACCACGGGCACCTGGCCATGTTCGGGCCGAGGGAGATGCTGCTGTCCAGCACCGAGCCGGTGGTGCGGCAGTTTCTGAACGCGCAGCGGGTCGGGCCGATCGGCATGGCCGAGGAGAAGGACGCCGACGAGCTGCGCGCCGAGGCGGAGGCGGGCGTCGAGCTGCCGCCGCTGCCGCCGATCCCGTTCCAGCTGCGCCCCTCCGACGGCCGGCCCCGCCCCGCGGAGCACCCGCCGGGCGCCTGGTGCATCGCCAACGGCGTGGAGCCGCCGGCCGGCTCCTTCCAGGCGGTGGGCGTCAGATGATCACCGCCACCGGCAACTTCGTCGCGTTCGGTCTCGACACGCTGCGCGGGCTCTCGCGGCGGCCGTTCCAGGTGCGCGAGTTCGTGCGGCAGGCGTGGTTCATCAGCTCGGTCTCGATCCTGCCGGCCGCGCTGGTCTCGATCCCGTTCGGCGCGGTGATCGCGCTGCAGCTCGGCTCGCTGGTCCGCCAGCTCGGCGCCCAGTCGTTCACCGGCGCCGCCTCGGTGCTTGCCGTGGTGCGCGAGGCCGGACCGATCGTCACCGCGCTCATCATCGCCGGCGCCGGCGGCTCCGCGATCTGCGCCGACCTCGGCGCGCGGAAGATCCGCGAGGAGCTCGACGCCATGCGGGTGCTCGGCATCGACCCGATCCACCGGCTCGTCGTGCCCCGCGTGCTCGCCTCGATGCTCGTCGCGGTGCTGCTCAACGGGCTGGTCAACGTCGTCGGGGTGGGCGGCGGCTACTTCTTCAACATCGTGCTGCAGGGCGGCACGCCGGGCGCCTACCTGGCCAGCTTCCAGGCGCTGGGCCAGCTGCCCGACCTCGTCGTGGGGGAGATCAAGGCGCTGGTCTTCGGCGCGGTGGCGGCGCTCGTCGCCTCGTACAAGGGGATGACGGCCAAGGGCGGCCCGAAAGGCGTCGGCGAGGCCGTCAACCAGAGCGTGGTGATCACGTTCATGCTGCTCTTCGCGCTGAACTTCGTCATCACCGCGATCTACTTCCAGGTCATCCCGCAGAAGGGGACCTGAGATGCTGGACACGCTCGGCGCGCAGCTCGCCTTCTACCTGCGGGCCTTCGCCTGGACACCGCGCACGCTGCACCGGTACAAGCGCGAGATAGTGCGGCTGCTGGCGGAGGTGAGCTTCGGCAAGGGCGCGATCGCCGTCGCCGGCGGCACCGTCGGCGTCATCTGCTTCCTCACCTTCTTCACGGGCACCGAGGTCGGGCTCCAGGGCTACCAGGCGCTGAACCAGATCGGCAGCAGCGCGTTCACCGGCTTCGTCTCGGCGTACTTCAACACCCGCGAGATCGCCCCGCTCGTGGCCGCCCTCGCGCTCTCCGCGACCGTCGGGTGCGGCTTCACCGCCCAGCTCGGCGCGATGCGCATCTCCGAGGAGGTCGACGCCCTCGAGGTGATGGCGGTGCCGTCGCTGCCGTTCCTGGTCACCACCCGGATGATCGCCGCGTTCGTCGCCGTCGTCCCGCTGTACGTGATCGGCCTGCTCTCCAGCTACTTCGCCACCCGCACGATCGCGGTCTTCTACTTCGGACAGTCGGCGGGCACCTACGACTACTACTTCGACCTCTTCCTGCCCCCGGTCGACGTGCTGTGGTCCTTTGCCAAGGTGCTCGTCTTCGCGGTCATCGTCGTGCTCGTGCACTGCTACTACGGCTACACGGCCACGGGCGGGCCGGCCGGCGTGGGCGTGGCGGTGGGCCGTGCGGTGCGGCTGTCCATCGTCGCGGTGAACATCGTCGACTTCTTCCTGTCGCTGGCCATCTGGGGCGCGACCACGACCGTGCGGATCGCGGGGTGAGCCGCACATGAGACACCGGGTCCTGGGCATCGCGTTCGTGCTGATCCTCGTCGCCGGGCTGGCCGCCTCCGTGCTCCAGTACCGCAAGGCGTTCACGCCGGTCACCTGGGTGACGCTGCGCGCCGAGCGGGCGGGCATGCAGCTGAGCACCGGCGCCGACGTCAAGCTGCGCGGCGTGGTCGTCGGCGACGTGCGGTCGGTCGACAGCGACGGCGGGGGAGCGCGGCTGCGCCTCGCGCTGGACCCGGACCTGGCCCGCCAGGTGCCCGGCGACGTCACGGCGCGGCTGCTGCCCAAGACGCTGTTCGGCGAGCGGTACGTGGCACTCGTCGCCCCGCCCGGCGCCAGCGGCCGGCCGATCCACGACGGCGCGGTCATCACACAGGACCGCAGCCAGAACGGCGTCGAGCTGGAACGCGTGCTCGACGAGGCGCTGCCGTTGCTGCAGTCGATCCGGCCGGACCGGCTCGCCGCGGTGCTCGGCGCGCTCGCCGCCGCGCTCGACGGGCGGGGCGAGCAGCTCGGCCGAAACCTGGAGCTGACCGCCGCGTACCTGGGCGAGCTGAACAAGCAGATGCCGGTCATCGCCGAGGACGTGCGCAAGCTGTCCACGGTGCTCGGCGCCTACGACGCGGCCCTGCCCGACCTGCTCTCGATCCTGCGCGACGTGACGGTCACCGCCGGTACGGTGGTCGACCAGCGGGCCGAGCTGTCCGCGTTCCTCGCGAGTGCCACCGGCGCCGCCGACACCACCCGCCTCTTCCTCGACCGCCACGACGACCAGCTGATCCGGCTCGGTGACGTGAGCCGGCCGGTGCTCGAGCTGCTGGCCGCCTACGCGCCGGAGTACCCGTGCCTCATGCGCGGCCTCGTGGCGCTCCAGCCACGCGTCGAGGAGTCGTTCGAAGGCGGGAAGTTCCACATCACGCTGGAGATAACGAAGGACGGCGGCAAGTACGAGCGCGGCCGCGACGAGCCGGTGTACGGCGCGAAGGACGGTCCGCAGTGCCGCGGCCTGCCCAGCCCGGGGGTGCCCGCGCCCGGCCACGCCATCAACGACGGCTACGACTACGGCGCCGACCGCAGCTCACCCAAGCTGCCGATCGGCCTGCCCTCCACGACCCAGGCGGCGGCCGGCACGCGACCGCCGGACGCACCCGGCGACATGGGCTCGGCCGGCACCGCGGCGGAGCGCGACCTGATCAAGCCGATCATCGGTGCCGTCACCGGCGTCCTGCCGGCCACCGTCCCCGACATCGCGGTGCTGTTGTGGGGACCGCTGCTGCGCGGAGCGGTGGTGAACGCGCCATGAGCGAGCGGAGCGAGCGAATCGGTAGGCGCAGCGCGGTTGGAGCCTCGTGGCCGCCCGCAGCGAAGCGAGGACGGCCATGAGCGTGCGTGGACCGTTGATCAAGCTTGTCGCGTTCGCCGCCGTCACGGTGGTGCTGACCGCGATGCTGGCGCAGACGCTCGGCTCGTTCACCGGCGGCGGTACCGAGTACCGGGCCCGGTTCACCGACGTGACCGGCCTGCTCGAAGGCGACGACGTGCGGATCGCCGGCGTACGGGTGGGGCAGGTCGAGGGCATCGAGGTCGTCGACAACACGGTCGCCGAGGTGGCGTTCACCGTGGACGGCGACATCCCGCTCGCGACGGGCGTCCGCGCGAAGATCCGCTACCGCAACCTCGTCGGCCAGCGGTACGTCGCGCTCAGCGAGGGCCCCGGCGACAGCCGGCCGCTGCCCGCCGGTGGCCTGATCCCGCTCGCGCAGACGACCCCGGCGCTCGACCTGACCACGCTGTTCAACGGGTTCCGGCCGCTGTTCACCGCGCTGTCGCCGGACGACGTCAACAAGCTCGCGTACGAGATCATCCAGGTGCTGCAGGGCGAGGGACCGACGGTGAGCGGCCTGCTGCGGCGCACCGCCTCCCTGACCAACACGCTCGCCGACCGCGACGAGGTCATCGGCCGGGTGGTCACCAACCTCAACGGGGTTCTGTCCACACTGGCCGATCGTGACGAGAGCCTGGACACCACGATCGTCCAGCTGCAGAGCTTCGTCAGCGGGCTCTCCACCGACCGGTTGGCGATCGGCGAGGCCGTCGCCAACCTCGGCGAGCTGACCGGCGCGACAGCCGACCTGCTGACCGACGCCCGCCCGGCCATCCGCTCCGACGTCGCCGCGCTGGAGGAGGTCGCCGGCACGCTCAACCGCAACTCGGACGTCATCGACCGCACGCTCGGCACGCTTCCCGAGAGGTACGAGTCGCTGACCCGGGTCGCGTCGTACGGCTCGTGGTTCAACTTCTTCCTCTGCGACTTCGACGGCCGGGTCACCCTGCCCGGCGCGGGCGCGGTCACCCCGGCCGGCCTCAACTCGCCCGCGGCCCGCTGCGACACCTCGGGAGGCGCCCGATGAAGCGGCACCCCCGCGTCACCGGCGCGGTAAGTCTCGCCATCCTGGCCCTGCTCGTGCTCGCCGCGTTCCGGCTCGACGGCATCACCTCGATCGGCGACCCGGCCTACCGGGCGGCCTTCCGCGACGCGAGCGGCCTGGCGCCCGGCAACGAGGTGCGCGTCGCGGGCGTACGCGTCGGCAAGGTGACCGAGGTCGGCCTCGCGCGCGGCCCAGCCGGCCCGTACGTGCGGGTGCGCTTCCGCCTCGACGACGAAGGCGTGCGCCTGGGCGAGCGGACCGGCGCCACGATCCGCATCAAGACGGTGCTCGGCCAGAAGTACCTCGCGCTCGCGCCCGAAGGGCCGGGCCGGCTGCCCGAGGACGCGGAGATCCCGCTCGACCGCACGGCCGCGCCGTTCGACGTGATCCAGGCGGTGACCGGGCTGGCCGAGACCGTCGACGACATCGACTCCGCGCAGCTGGGGGAGGCGTTCACCACGCTGGCGCAGACGTTCGCGGACACGCCGGCGAGTGTCGAGTCGTCGCTGTCCGGGCTGTCCCGGCTCTCCCGGACCGTCGCCAGCCGCGACGCCGAGCTGCGCGAGCTGCTCGGCCGCGCGCGCACGGTCACCGCGGTGCTGGCCGAGCGGGACGAGGAGTTTCGCAAGCTGGTCGCCGACGGTGACGCGCTGCTGCGCGAGGTGAGCCGCCGCCGGGACGCCATCCACGAGCTGCTCGCCGGCACCAACCAGCTCGCCGCCGAGCTGTCCGGCCTGGTCACCGACAACCGTGAGCGGCTGCGCCCGGCCCTTGACCAGCTGCGTGGCGTCGTGGCGACCCTCCAGCGCAACCGGGACAACCTGACCGCGACCATCGAGGGGATGGCGCCGTTCGTCAACGCGTTCGCCAACGTGGTGGGCAACGGTCGGTGGTTCGACTCGTACGTCCGCGGGCTTCTCCAGCCGTACCAGCCATCGGTCGGGGGTGGCTGATGCGGTGGCGTGTCCCGCTGGCGCTCGCGGTGTCCACAGTGGTCGCCGTCGCGGCGTGCGCGGTCGTGCGGGACGAGCCGGAGCGGCGGCTCGTCGCCCACTTCGACCGCGTGGTCGGCGTGCACCCCGGCTCCGACGTCCGTGTGCTCGGCGTCCGCGTCGGGCGGGTGGTCGCCGTGGAGCCGGAAGGGCGCACCGTGCGGGTCGAGATGCGCTACGACCGCGACTGGCCGGTGCCGGCGGGCGCGCAGGCGGTCATCGTCCCGCCCAGCGTGGTCAGTGACCGGTACGTCCAGCTCACCCCCGCGTACGGCGGTGGTCCGGTCCTCGCCGACGGCGCCGAGCTGCCGGTGGAGCGCACCGCCGCGCCCATGGAGGTCGACGACATCTACCGGGCGCTCGACGACTTCAACCGCGCGCTGGGGCCGCGCGGCGCCAACGCCGACGGCGCGCTGACCGACCTGCTGGCCGCCGGCCGGGCCAACCTGGAAGGCAACGGTGAAGCGCTCGGCGAGACGCTCGACGGGCTGTCCCGCGCGCTCGACACGCTCTCGGACGGGCGGCAGGACCTTTTCGGCACGGTCGGCAACCTCCAGGAGTTCACCACCGCGCTGGCCCGCAGCGACCAGCAGGTCCGCTCGTTCAACGCGCAGCTCGCCGGGGTGGCGCAGCAGCTCGCCGGCGAGCGCGACGAACTGGCCGCCGCGCTGCGGAACCTGGCGACGGCGCTGGCCGACGTGACCACCTTCGTCAGGGAAAACCGCACC
Source organism: Phytohabitans houttuyneae (assembly GCF_011764425.1). Taxonomy (NCBI): domain Bacteria; kingdom Bacillati; phylum Actinomycetota; class Actinomycetes; order Micromonosporales; family Micromonosporaceae; genus Phytohabitans; species Phytohabitans houttuyneae. Next base: position 1,428,536 of record NZ_BLPF01000001.1, on the reverse strand, counting down.
GCGCTGGCGTCCAACGTGGACGCGCTCGCCGACGTCACCGGCATCCTCGTGCGCCAGCAGCGCTCGCTCATCGAGATCCTGGACGTGGCGCCGCTCGCACTGTCCAATCTCAACCTCGCGTACAACCCGCGATCAGGCACATTGGACACTCGCGACAACCTGCTCGGCCCGTACGACCCGGCGAGCTTCGTCTGCTCGCTGATGGTCGACCTGCTGCCGGCGCAGAAGGTGGCGCGCAAGTGCTTCCAGCTCGCGCAGACGCTGCAGGCGAAGAAGCTGCCGATGACCGACCAGCTCCGCAAGCTGCTGAAGCTCCCGCCCGCGGCCAAGACCCCCGCGCCCGCACCGGCACCGGCGCCCCAGCCGGAGCCCGTGGACACAGTGGACCGCACGCTCGGCGGGATCCTGCGAGGTACCTCATGAAACAGCAGCCCAAGAAGACGCTCCGCTGCGCTCCACGTTTTCCCGGGGCCCCCGCGACCCTGACCCCGGCGGCACTCGCGCTGGTCCTGCTGGCCGGCGGGTGCGGCCTGCCCAGCCTCGCCGACGTCCCGCTGCCCGGCGGCGCGCCGTCCGGCCCCGGCTACCGCGTCACCGCCGAGTTCGTCGACGTGCTCGACCTCGTCGAGCGGGCCGCCGTGAAGGTCGACGACGTCACCGTCGGCAGCGTCGAGGACATCTCGCTCGACGGCTGGACCGCCAAGGTGCGGCTGCGCCTCGACCGCGGCGTGCGGCTTCCCGCCAACGCGACCGCCGCCGTGCGGCAGACAAGCCTGCTGGGGGAGAAGTTCGTCGCGGTGTCCGCGCCGGTCACCGAGGCGGCGCGGGGCACGCTCACCGACGGTGCCACCATTCCGCTGGTACGGACGAAGCGCGGCGCCGAGGTCGAGGAGGTCCTCGCCGCACTCGGCCTGCTGCTCAACGGCGGCGGCCTCGCCCAGCTCAAGACCATCAGCCAGGAGCTTGGCGGCGCGCTCGACGGCCGCGAGGCCGAGGCGAAGGACGCGCTGCGGCAGCTCGACGCGTTCGTCGGCGGCCTGGACGCGCAGAAGGCCGACCTGGTGCGCGCGATCGACGCGCTGGACCGGCTCACCGGCCGCCTCGACAAGCAGAAGGCGGTCATCGGCGACGCGGTCGACGTGCTCGCGCCCGGCATCACGGTCCTCGCCGAGCAGCGCGAGCAGCTCACCGCCGCGCTGAACGCGTTGGGCGAGCTGGGCAAGGTCGGCAGCCGCGTGATTACCGCGAGCAAGGACGACACGGTCGCCAGCCTCCGCGCGCTCCAGCCGATCCTCGAGCGGCTCGCCGAGGCCGGCGACGCGCTGCCGAAGTCGCTGGACTTCATGCTCTCGTACCCGTTTCCGCCGAACGTGACCGGCGCGATCGTCGGCGACTTCGTCAACCTCTCCATCACCGCCGACCTCGACGCCGCCACGATCCTGTCCAACCTGGTGGCGGCCGCGCCCCGACCGGTGGCCCCGCGCGGCCCCGCCGCTCCGGGATCGGCCGGGCCGTCAGGCGGCGGCGGCCCGTCGAAGGCGCCGCCCGCGAAGCCGGCGCTCCCTGGACAGCTGCCGCCGCTGTGCCTCCCGCTCGACGGGATCCTGCCGCCGCAGTGGGTGCCGCCGAAGGAGTGCGAGCTGCCGGAGGGCTGCAAGCTGCTCAAGCCGGGCTCGCCGCTGCCGCTCGGCGCGCTCGTCGTGCCGAAGGACGGACTGCTGCCGCAGGGCACGGTCTTCCCGGCCGGCACCAAGCTCGCCGCGGGCACGATCCTGACCGTGCAGTGCCTGCTCAACCCCGTAACCGGGGCCGTCGAGGGCATCGTCGGCGGCGTCGGCGACCTGCTCGGCGGGGGAGGCTGACCATGATCCGGACGGGTACGAAGCTCCAGGTGCTCGCGTTCCTCGTCGTGAGCGTGCTCGGCATCGCGTACGTCGCGGTCACCTACGTCGGTCTCGGCGATCGGCTGCTCGGCCGCGGGTACCTCGTGGAGGCCGACTTCGCCGAGGCCGGCGGCATCTTCCCGAACGCGCCGGTCACCTTCCGCGGCTCGCCGGCCGGCCGGGTGACCGCGGTGCGGCTGCACGGCGACGGGGTGCGCGTGCGGATGCGGCTCGACGGCGACGTGCGGGTGCCGGACGCGCTCCGGGCCGTGGTGACGCAGCGTTCCGCGGTCGGCGAGCAGTACCTGGACCTGCGCCCCGAGCGGGACACCGGCCCGTACCTGACCGACGGGTCGGTCATCCCGCGCGACCGCACCGGCACCCCGATCGCCGCCGAGACGCTGCTGGCCAACCTCGACGCGCTGGTCCGCTCGGTCGACCCGGACGACCTCGCGGTGGTCATCGACGAGCTGGGCACCGCGTTCGAGGGGAACGAGACCGCGCTGCGCACGATCCTCGACGCCGGCGACGCGCTGCTGACCGACGCCGCCGCGAGCCTGCCGGAGACCGTCGCGCTGATCCGGGACGGTCGCACGGCGCTCACCGCGCAGGCCGACTCGGCAGGTGCCATCCGCGAGTGGGCGGACGGGCTGGCCAAGCTCGCTGAGACGCTGCGCGACTCCGACGCCGACCTGCGCCGGCTCCTCGCCGTCACCCCGCCGGCCGCCGCGGAGCTCGTCACGCTGCTGCGCGACCTCGAGCCGGCGATCGGCACGCTGCTGGGCAACCTCGTCTCGGTGAACGGTGTCGCCGCCCGCCGGCTGCCCGGCATCGAGCAGATCCTCGTCGTGTACCCGCTCGCGGTCGCCGGCGGCTTCACCGTTACGCCCGGCGACGGCACCGCGCACCTCGGGCTGGTCGTCAACGTCGACGACCCGCCGTCCTGCAAGTACGGCACGTCCACGAAGTGCACCGCCGCCGACCGGGCGCGCGGCTCGGGCGTGCGCAGCACCGCCAACGCCCCGCGCCCGGGCGGCGCCGAACCGGCACCCCGGCCGGGTACGACCCCGCCACCGGGCTCGTCACCGCGGCGGACGGCAGCCCGCTGCGGTTCGGCACGACCGGCGGGCAGGGGCGGCTCGCCGGCGAACAGTCCTGGAAGCAGCTGCTGCTCGCGGGACTCGCACCGTAGCCATTTCTCGTCAGGGAGGCTCTCATGCCCACGCGCGAAGAGCGCACGCTCAAGCTGGTGAAGGGTACCGGCGGCACGGTGACCCGCCGGCGGGCCGTGGTGCGCCGGGTGCCCCGGGTGGAGGAGGACCCGGTCGAGCTGCTCGGCCGCCTGGACGAGGAGCCGGTGGGCGCGGAGCCGGCGGCCGATCGCCGTCCACGGTGGAAGGTCGTCGCCCTGGCCGCCGTGCTCGCCGCCGCCCTGGCCGCCGCCGTGTTGGGCGGCTACCGGTGGTACGGCGACCGCGCGCTGGACAGCGCCCACGAAGGCGCGCTCGCCGCCGCCCGGCAGACCGCCGTCAACTTCGTTTCGGTCAGCGCGTCCAGTGTGGACCGTGACCTCCAGCGGATCGTGGCGGGGGCGACCGGCGACTTCAAGGACGAGTTCGTGCGCGGCCAGGCGCAGGTACGGGCCGCGATCGTGGAAAACAAGGTGGAGTCGGTCGGCACCGTGCTCCGCGCCGGCCTGGTCTCGGGCGACCGCCGCTCGGCGGTGGTGCTCGTCGCGGTCGATGCCACCGTGAAGAACGTCAAGGCGCCCGACGGGCGGCCATCGCACTACCGCATCCAGGTGGACGTCACGCGCGAAGGCGGCGCCTGGCTCGTCTCCCGCTTGCAGTTCGTCGGATGAGGACGGTCTACATGAGACTCAAGCTGCTCCCCGCGCTGGCCGTCGCCGCCGCGCTCGCGGCCGGTGTCGCCGGTGCCGCCTTCTGGAGCCATCACCGGGCCGACCAGCGTGAGGCCGCGGTGCGGCACTCGCTCGCCGCCGCCACGCCGGCGGCAAAGGCCATCTTCTCGTACGACTACCGCACGTTCGACACGAGCGTCGCCAACGGGCGACTCTTCGTCACCGGGGCGTTCGCCGACGAGTACGCGCAGACCACGTCGGCGCTCAAGGAGACGGCCGTCAAGGAGCAGGCCGTCGTCGTGGCCGAGGTCTCCGCGACCGGCGTGGTGGAGGCCGGCGGCGACCGGGTCGAGCTGCTGCTCTACCTCAACCAGTACCGGCGCAACGTGAACACGGCGGGCGAGAAGGTGGACCAGAACCGCGTCGTGCTCACGATGGTGCCGGTCGGCGGCGAGTGGAAGGTCGCCAAGGCCGCGGCGATCTAGTAACCTCAATGCCCAGGCGTGGCACGCGTGGCACCGTGCGCACGCCTGAGTGTGTGGTGCACGCAGTGTTTGCACACCGGCCCGGTGTCGGCGGCGCTGGGACATGACCCGTCACCTGAGGTGAGTCGTGTCCATCCTGCCCTCGTATCGCCGCCTCGTCGCGCTCGGCCTGGCCGGCGCCCTGACCGTCCCCTCGGGCTCGCCGCTCCCGCGAGCGCCGGGGGTGACCGTCCCCGCCCGTCGACCGCCACCGGCGCGAGCGTCGCCGACCCGGTGGTCAGCGGCCCGGTCGTCAGCACCTCACCGGTGGGCGACCCCGCCCACGGCTACCCCTTCCTCGCGACCGACGTGGACCTTGCCGCGGCCGGGTACGTCGAGCACGAGTACACGATCTCCGGCACCGCCACCCGCTACGCGACAAGCGGTACCGGCACCGCGACCGTGACCAGCACCGGGCACCCGTACAGCACGCGGGTCGTGGTGCGCCGCCCGACCTCGGCGAAGAAGTTCAACGGCGTCGTGATCGCCGAGTGGTACAACGTCAGCAACCAGTGGGACCAGGAGGTCGACTGGTTTCAGACGCACGAGCACCTGATCCAGGAGGGGTACGCCTGGGTCGGCGTCTCGGCGCAGCGCGCCGGCCTGCACTCGGCCACCGGACTGAGGGCGTGGAGCCCGGCGCGGTACGGCGCTCTCGACCTCACCGCCGGCGGCGCGATTCTCGACGACACGCTCTCGTACGACGTCTTCAGCCAGGCCGTCAAGGCGGTGCGGCGGCCGGCCGGCGCCGACCCGCTCGGCACGCTGCCGGAGCCGAGCTACGTGATCGCGACCGGCCACTCGCAGTCGGCGGGGCGGCTGGCCAACTACTACAACGGGATCCAGCCGCTGGCGAACGTACTCGATGCCGTCGTTCTGCACGGCGGCGGTGGCGTGCTCCGCACGGACCTGGCCACGCCGGTCTTCCGCATCAACTCGGAGGGTGACATCGCCACGAGTATCCTCCCCCGGCGGCCCGCGCGCAGGCCGAATCGCCCGTGCTGCGGGCCTGGGAGGTGGCCGGCGCGTCGCACGGCGACTGGAAGCTCATCACCGACTACGGCCCGCTGCGCAAGCGGGACATCGGCACGTACCCGGGCGGCTACCCGGGTGAGCCGCAGATCTGCACGCTGCCGTCGCTGTCGCGGGTGCCGCAGCACATGGTGCAGAACGCGGTGTACGACCACACGGTCGAGTGGGTGGCGTACGGCAAGCAGCCGCCGACCGCTCCGAAGATCCAGATGACCGGCACGACACCGCCGGCGATCGCGCGGGACGGGCTGGGCCTCGCGCTCGGCGGCATCCGGCTGGCCCAGCACGAGGCGCCGCTGCGGATCAACAGCGGCACCAACACCGGGCCGGGCTTCTGCTTCCTCGACGGCAGCTCGCTGCCGCTGACCGACGCCCAGCTCGCCACGCTCCACCCCGACCTCGCCTCCTATGTGGACAAGTCGGTCTCGGCCACCCGCGCGGCGATCCGGGCCGGCTACGTGCCGCGGGACGTGACCCGCGACCCCGCCTGGTACTCGGACATCCGGGAGCTGGTGGGGACTACGTGGCCGCCGGCCGCATTCCCGCCCGCACCGGCGCGGACCTCACGCGCGGCCTCCTGCGCGCCGAGCGGCACGGCGTCGCGGGCAACGAGGCGGCGGCGGCCGTGCACCTCCTGCTGGTCGTCGCCGTGTCCTACAGGGACATCCGGGCCGACCGGGCGGCACGTGACGCGGTGCTCAGGCCGGCGCTCGCGCTGGTCACTCTATTGGGGTGAGAACGACCCGTCCGGGCGGGGAGCCTCCCGCCCGGACGGCGTCCGCGCAGTCGTCAACGCGACTGGGGCACGATCTCTGCCGGCCACCCGCTAGTCTGCTGGCCATGCATGGGGTGGGCGACCGGCGTGCGCTCAGCATCGGGGTCAGCCGCTTCGGCCCCGGAGCCGAGCCGGAGGAGGAGGGGCTGCCCGCCGCCTTCGACGCGCTGCCGTTCGCGCCGGACCGGGCGCGTGCCGTCGCCGAGATCATGGGGCGCTTCGGGTACGACAGCGCGGCGCTTGACAAGGTCGACGAGCTTGCCGCCGCGAGCCTCTCCGGCGGCATCTGGAACGCCGCACGCGCCGCCGGCCGGGACGGCGTCCTGGTCGTGCACGTGATCAGCCACGGCATCGTCACCCGCAGCGGTGCGCTCTTCGCGGTCGGCGCCGACGGCTGCCACCACCCGCTCACCGACGTCGGGCGGTGGCTGCAGGACGTAGCCGACTTCGAGCACCACCCGCGCACGCTGTTCCTGCTCGACCTCTGCCACGCCGGCACCGCCGCCCGCCTGCCCTGGCAGCCGGCGCTCGCCGACGGCACCGGCCGGGCCTGGGTGATCGCCGCGTGCGGGCCGAGCGAGGGCGCGTTCAACGGGCGGTTCAGCGAGGCGGTGGTAAACGTGCTGCGCGCGTTCGCCGACCGCGAGATCGCGATCGACCCGGCCCGCCGCCACATCCCGCTGGCCACGGTCGCCCGGGAGATCCGCCGCGAGGTCAAGCGCCTGGCCGAGGCCGACGGCGCGCTCCCGCAGGAGGTCACCGGCAGCCTCGTCGACATCTCGGTGGATCCGCCGAGCCTGCCGTTCTTTCCCAACCCCGGCTTCCTGGAGAGCCCGCGCACGCGGGTCCGGCCCCAGGTCGACGTCGGCGTCGCCCCTTCCTGGACGACGTCGACGAGACCCTCGACCCGCGCCATTTCATGGAGCGGGCGTCCGGCCACGGCTCGCTCGCCGGCGGGCCCGGCGTTGGCTGCTTCAGCGGCCGGCGGCGGGAGCTGCAGGTCCTCTCCGCCTGGCTGGACGGCCACGACGAGGTGCCGCTGCGCGTGGTGACCGGCAGTCCCGGCGTGGGCAAGTCCGCGCTGCTCGGCGTGCTCATCTGCGCGGCGCACCCCGTGCTGCGCGAGCCGACCGAGGCCATCTGGCACCACGTCGACCGCTGGCCGCAGCGCAATCCGGACCTCGTCGCCGTGCACGCGCGGCAGCGGTCGTTCGACGACATCGTCGGCTCGCTGCGCCGGCAGCTCGGCATCGACGGCTCCGGCCTTGTGGACCTTGTCGCGGCCCGCTCGCGGCAGCCCACCCTCGTGGTCGACGCGCTGGACGAGGCCGCGGATCCCGCCCGCATCGTGTCCGAGCTGCTCCTGCCGCTCGCGGCCGCCAGCCGCCCGGACGGACGGCCCGCCTGCCGGCTGCTGGTGGCGATGCGGCCCTGGAAAGAGTTCGACCACCTGCGCGCCGCCGCCGAAGCCGCGGGTGGCCTCATCGACCTCGACTACGTGCCGCTCACGCAGGTCCGCTACGACCTGGAAAACTACGTCAGCGATCTTGTGCGCTGCCACCCGCCGTACGATGAGGTGGCGTACGCGGGCGCCCGGCAGACCTTCGCCGCGGCGGTCGCCACCGCGCTGACCGGGGGCTCACTGAGCGGCGGGGGACAGGAGCCGGGCGCGGTCGCCGGCCGCAAGGCGTGGGGCGAGTTCCTCGTCGCCGGCCTGTACGCGCACCACCTGGTCACGGCGCACGGCCCGATCAGCGACGTCGGCGACGCCAAGGAGCTGGGTTGGCGCGCTCCGCGCACGCTGCCCGAGCTGCTGGAGATCGACCTCGCCGCCCGCACCGGCAGCCACTGGCTGCGGCCGCTGCTCGCCGCCCTGGCGCACACCCGCGGCGACGGCATGCCGGCCCGCGTGGCGGGGCACCTGTCGGTCGTCTTCACCGGCCTCAAGACCGCCGGCGGAGGCCCGGCGCGGCACGAGGTCGCCGAGGCGTTGAAGGCGGCCCGCTTCTACCTGCGCCAGACCACTGACGTCGACGGCACCACCCTCTACCGCCTCTTCCACCAGGGCCTCGCCGACTACCTTGTCGAGCACCCCGTCGAACGCACCCGCCGCGACCGCATCGACCCGCGAGCGGTGCTGGCCGCGCTCGTGGCACCGCTGGAGAGCGCCGACGGGTCGGGCCGGCGGTGGGATGTCGCCGAGCCGTACCTGCTGCGGCACGCGGTGCAGCACGCCGCCGACGCCGGCCTGGTCGGTGAGCTGGTCGCCGACCCCGAGTTCCTCGTGTACGCCGACCCCGCCTACGTCGCCCCGCTCCTCGACGCCTCCGCGCGGCCGCCGCTGAGCGCCGCGGAATACACCGCGCTTGTCGGCCGCTCCAGCCAGAGCAGGCGGCAGTTGCTGGCCCTGTACGCGGCGCGGCAGCACGACCACCGGACCGCCTACCGCCTGGCCAACCCGCCCGGGCAGCCGGCCCTGCCCTGGCAGCCGCTGTGGTCCACCGCGGGTGCCGACCGCGAGATCAGCGCGATCGCCTGCGCCGCCGGCCCCGAGGTCGTCGCGACCGGCGACGCGGCCGGGAGCATCGTGCTGCACGACCGCTACCGGGGCACCGCGCTGCTGCCGCCGCTCGCCGGCCACGAGGCGCCGATCGACGGCCTCGCCTTCGGCACGGTAGGCGGCGTGCTGGCGCTGCTGTCCAGCGACGTCGAGGGAAGATTCCGCCTCTGGGACGGCACCACCGGCCGTTGCCTTCACATTGCCTGGGCCGGGCGTCCCGCGCCCTGCACCTCGCTGGAGCTGCTCACCTTCGCCGGCCGCGTGTTCGTGGCCGCGGGCAACGCCGACCAGGTGATCCTCACCGACCTGGTGACCGGCGAAGATGCGCATCTGCCCGGTGGTTCGTCCGGGGAGATGGCCATCATGGACGGTCGCCTGGTTTCGTTGGCCGGGGCTGCCACCGATGGCGGCTCGACGTTCACGCTGGGCGGTTCGACCTTCGCCGTGGACGGCTCATCGTCCACTCTGGATGGGGCGGCGGAGCCCGAGCTTGTGGTGTGGGACGCGGCAAGCCGCCAGCTGGTCGCGGCCATCCCGATGCCAGCGCCGGTCGAGCGGGTCGCGACCACGCCGGCCGGCGACATCCTCGTGCTCACCGGTGGCCAGGCCCTGCTGCTGGGACACAAGACCGCCGAACCCGAGCCGCCTTCCGCGCCCTCGGACGCGCCGGAGCAGGCGGAGCCTGCCGCCGCCGAGCCGGAGCCGGAAGAACGGTTTGTGGGGCGCCACGCCGTGCCCGACGCTCCACCCGCGGACGGCTCGCAGGCTTCGCACGACGAGATCATGAACGCCTTCTTCGGAAGCAAGAGCCAGGGGCCGCGCGAGCGCACCCGGCCGGGAGCCGACGCGATCCTGCGGCTGGAGCTCGACCTGCACGAGACAGTGTTCGGGGTCGAGGTGCCGATCACGGTGGACACCGCAGTCCTGTGCACCACCTGTGCCGGCGCCGGCGCCGCACCGGGGACCCAGCTCGTCAGCTGCGACCGGTGCGACGGGCGCGGCGAGGTGCAGTCGGTGCAGCGCAGCTTCCTGGGCCAGATCGTCACGCCGCGCCGCTGTACCGCCTGCGAGGGGTACGGCACCGTCATCCCGCACCGCTGTGCCACCTGTGGCGGCGACGGCCGGGTCCGCACCCGCCGCACGCTGACCGTCAAGGTGCCCCCCGGAGTCGAGGACGGCACGCGTGTGCGCCTGGCCCAGCAGGGTGAGGTCGGCCCCGGCGGCGGCACGGCCGGCGACCTCTACGTGGAGATCCACGAGCGGCCGCACGACGTGTTCTCCCGCAAGGGCGACGATCTGCACTGCCGCGTCATGTTGCCGACGACGGCCGCCGCGCTCGGCACCCGCCTGACGATCGAGACGCTCGACGGTGAGAAGAAGATCGACGTCAAGCCCGGCACGCAGCCCGGCGCCCAGCTCCGGCTGCGTGGTTTCGGTGCGCACCACCTGCGCGGCACGGGTCGCGGTGACCTCTACGTCCACCTCGACGCGCGCACGCCTGCCAAGCTGAACAAGGTCGAACGGGAGCTGATGGAGCGGTTCCAGCGGCTTCGACCCGACCTGGGCAGCGTCGAGGTGGTGTCCGAAGCCGCGCCGGGGTCCGACCTGGAGCTTGTGGCCACCGTGCCGATGGCCCTCGCCGCGCTCGGCGCCAAGCTGACTCTGCCCACAAAGGACGGACCGCGGCAGGTCGACGTGCCGGCGGGCGCCCAGCCCGGCCTGACGCTCAGGCTCAAGCGCGTGCGGCTCGGCGCCGGGACCCCCGCCGACGCGAACGTCCGGGTCCGTGTCACGGTGCCGTCCCACCTCACGCCCGCGCAGGAGGCGGTGCTCCGCGACTTTTCCGCGCTCCGCGGCGAGGCGCCGACCACCCAGGTCGAGGACGGCTTCTTCACCAAGATGCGGAAGGCGTTCAACGGGGAGCTGTGACGGGCTCGCATTGATTGACATGTACGTCGGCGTCGCGTAGCGTCCGTCATCGGAAAGCGCTTTCCTGTGCTTTCCGCGCATGGCTGGCCCGACTGACTCCGGGGAGGTTGAGCCAGTTTCGCTCTGTGGAGGACGGTGACGCTCATGCCTGGGCAACCCTCTATGTTCACCGTCCTCCATCGGGCGCGCCTCGGCCTCGCGGCGGCTGCCGGTGCGGTGGTGGCGGCGGTGGGCGTGGTCCCGCCGGCGTCGGCCGCGTGCCCGCCGACGCTTGTCGTGGCGCAGGACGGCAGCGGCGACTACGCGACGGTCCAGGCCGCGATCGACGCGGTGCCGGTGGGCAACACGTCGCGGGTGACCATCCGCGTCCGCCCCGGCACCTACCGGGAGCTTGTCACGGTGCCGGCCACCAAGCCCTTCGTCTCGCTGGTGGGCACCACGGGGCGGGCGACCGACGTCGTCATCACATACGACAACGCGAGCGGCACCCCCAAGCCCGACGGCACCGGCAACTACGGCACGACCGGCAGCTCGTCCGTCTTCGTCGACGGCAACGACTTCGTGGCCAAGCACCTCACGTTCGCCAACTCCTTCGACGAGGCGGCACACGAGTACAGCGCCGAGCAGGCGGTCGCGGTCACCACCCGCGGCGACCGGCTGGTCTTCGACAACGTCAGGTTCCTCGGCAACCAGGACACCCTGCAGCCCAGCAGCCCGAACGCGGCGACGGTCAGCCGCGCCTACTACCGCGACTGCTACATCGAGGGCGACGTCGACTTCATCTTCGGGCGGGGTACGGCGGTCTTCGACCGGTGCGAGATCCGCTCGCTCAACCGCGGCTCGGCGACGAACAACGGCTACGTCACCGCCGCCTCCACGACGATCACCAACCCGTACGGCTACCTCTTCACCCGCTGCCGCCTGACCGCCGCGCCGGGCACGGCCGACCAGAGTGTCCACCTTGGACGCCCGTGGCACCCGAGCGGCGCCCTCGACGCGATCGCGCAGGTCCTCTACCGCGACACGGCGATGGGCCCGCACATCAAGGACGCCCCCTGGACGGACATGTCCGGCTTCTCGTGGCGCGAGGCCCGCTTCGCCGAATACCGCAACAAGGGCCCCGGCGCGACGCTCACGCCCGACCGCCCCCAGCTCGCGCCCGAGTCCGCCCCCGACTACACCGCGCGGCGCTACCTGGCCGGCACCGACGGCTGGAACCCACTGCACTGACCGTCCGCGGGACAAGCCCGAGGCGGGGTGATCGTTGTCCCGAAAACCGCGCTACGGCCGGCGTGTCGCGCAGGTTTCGGGACAATGCTCAAGCACCTGCCACGGGCTCAGGTGGGATCGGCCAGGGTTTGGGCCCAGCGGCGGGCGGGGGAGTCGGGGACTGTGGCGCACCAGCGGCGAAACAGCTCGCGGCTCTCGTCGCGGCGGATGCCTCCGGTCACCAGCGGCGCCGCGAACCACGGTGTCGCCGGGTCCGAGTGCCAGGCCGCGATGGCGGCCGCGCCGCCGTCGGACGGTGACGCCAGTCCGAAGTAGACCTCGCGCACGCCCAACGCCATCGCGGTGCCCATGCACATCAGGCACGGCTCGAGGTTGACCGCGAGGCGCAGGGGATGGGGGCGGGAGCGCCACCCCAGCGCGGCGTCGGCCTCCAGCATCGCGAGCAGGTCGGCGTGGACGAGGCGGCGGCCGAGGGCCTTCTCCTGGGTGTACGCGCGGCCCACGATCTCGTCGCCCAGTGCCACCACGGCGCCGATCGGCTGCTCGCCGGCGGCAAGGCCCTCCTCGGCGACGGACAGCGCGGCCGCCACGAGCTCGTCCGGCGTCATCGGGCGACGCCGCGCACGATGATGTCCAGGCCGGCCTCGAAGCCGCCGCCGGACGGCTTGCCCGCGACCGCCTCGTGGACCTTGTGCATCGTGGGCACCACGGCCGGGTCCATCGCGGCGAGGTGGTCGCCCGTGGCGGCGGGCGTGGCGGCCGAGGCGCCCAGCGCGTAGCCGTTGACGAAGTCGACAAGCGTGCCGGCCGCGTGCACGACGGCGCGGGGCTCCAGGCCGGCGGAGGCCAGCGCGGCGTAGAGCGGCTCGCTGACCTGGATCGCCGCCGCCGAGGCGGCCGCGGCGTCGGTGACGATCTGGAGCACCAGGTTGGGGTGGGCGAGGGCGAGGTCGCGGTAGGCGCGGGCCCACGCGCGCACCCGCTCCTGCCACGGGCCGGCAGCGGCCGGGAAGGGCGCCATCTCGGCGAAGACGGCGTGCACCAGGCCGGAGACCAGCGCCGCCTTGTTGGGCACGTGGTGGTAGATCGACATCGGGTCGACCTGGAGGCGGGCGGCCAGCTTGCGCATGCTCAGCGCCTCGATGCCCTGCTCGTCGACGAGGGCCAGGGCGGCCGCCAGGATCGCGTCCCGGGTGAGGGCGGGCTCGCCCGGGCGGGGCCGGCCGGGGCGGCGGGTGGGTGCGGTTGCCACGCGCTCATCCTACAGCGTAGGGTTTAAATCCTACGGCGTAGGAAACTGGAGGACCCTGCATGGGAACGCGCGCCCGTTGGACCGTGATCGCGCTCTGCGCGGCGCAGTTCGTGCTGATCCTCGACGTGGTGATCATCAATGTGGCCATCCCGTCGATCCGGAGCGACCTCGGGCTGCTCGACAGCCGCGTGCAGCTGACCGCCGCCGCGTACACGGTGACGTTCGGCAGCCTCCTCATCGTCTGCGGCCGCGCCGGCGACATCCTCGGCCGCCGGCGGCTCCTGCTTGCCGGCCTGAGCGTCTTCGTCGTCGCGTCGATCGTGGCCGGCGCCGCGCAGAGCGACTGGCAGCTCTTCGCCGCGCGCGGGCTGCAGGGCGTGGGCGCGGCCATGGTCTCGGCGAACGCGCTCGCCGCCATCACCGCCAGCCTCGCCGAAGGGACGGAGCGCAACTGGGCGCTCGGGCTGTGGGCCGGGGTCGGCTCGGCGGGCGCGATCGCCGGCCAGCTCGTCGGTGGGGCCGTCACGCAGTTTCTCGGCTGGCGATGGATCTTCTTCATCAACGTCCCCATTGGACTGTCCGTGGTGGTCGCGCTGGCATGGCTCGTACCTCATCGCCGGGAAAGAGAACGACCCCGCATGGACCTTGGCGGCGCCCTCCTCCTGGCCGCCGGGTTGGCCGCCGCGATCCTCGCCCTGAGCTGGCTGGCGGAGGGCGGCGCGCGCGGGCGGTCGCTCGCCGCGGCCACCGCGGCGGCCGCGCTGCTCGCCGCCTTCGCCATCGTGGAACGCCGCCAGCCCGCGCCCGTGTTGCGCTTCGCGTTGCTCCGCCTGCCGGGAGTACGGGCGGCGAACGCCACGCTCCTGCTCAACGCGGGCGCGCTCGGCGCCACGCTGTTCTTCCTCACGCTCTACCTGCAGGTGGTGCTCGGCTATCCGCCGCTGGCGGTGGGCGCCGCGTTCGCGCCGGTCACGCTGCTGATCCTGCTGCTGTCCCCGCGCGCGGCGAAGCTCACCACCCGCTTCGGCGTACGCCGCCTGCTCACGACCGGGCTCGCGCTGCTGGCGGCCGGCGCGCTGCTGCTCGCGCGTCTTCCGGCGGGCGGCGACTACTGGACCGACGTGCTGCCCGGCATGATCCTGCTGGCGCTGGGGAGCGGCCTTGCCTACGCGCCCACCTACATCGCGGCCTCCACCGGCGTGGCGCGGGGCGAGCAGGGTGCGGCCTCCGGGCTGGTCAACTCGGCGCAGGAGATCGGCGCCGCGGTCGGCCTCTCGGTGCTCGCGGCGGTGGCCAGCGGATTCGGCGGGTCGGCGCTGGTGGCGGGGTACCGTGCCGGTCTGGTGGGAGCGGCCGCCATGTTCGCGGCGGCGGCCGCTGTCGCCGTCACGGTGCCGCGGGCGCTCGGGCGGGCGGCTGCGACCGAACCACCGGCTCACCCAGTCATAGAGGGGGAAGCCACTCAGATGACAGGAGCGAGCCGTGGACCAGAGCCTGAAAGTGCTCTTCGAGAGGGCGATCGGTGACGAGCCCTTGCCGCCGCCGGGTGACCTGGCGCGGCAGGCCATGGCCGGCGGTCGCCGGAGCCGCCGGCGGCGTCACCTCGCGGTCGGCGGTGCGGCCGGCGTGGTCGCCGCGCTCGCCGCCACCTTCGCCCTGAACGTCACGGCCACCGAGCCGGCCAACCAGACCGCGATGTCGGTCGCCACCCGGCCCGAGTGCCCCCTGCTGGAGACCTCGTTCGCGGTCTTCCTCGAGAACGACATCACCGACGAGCAGCGCGCCGCGCTCGACCAGTGGCTGCGGCACGATCCGCGCGTTCAACAGGTGCGGTACGAGAGCAAGGAAGCGGCGTACGAGAAGTTCCGGCAGCTGTACCGGGACGCGCCCGACCTTGTCGCCGCCGTGAAGCCGGGGCAGCTGCCCGAGGCGTTTCACGTCGACGTCGTACCGGGCGCGCCGCGGCTCGCGCTGCAAGAGGACACGCAGAAGCGGGCCGGCGTCGAGTCCGTCGCGGGCGGCGGGTGTCCCGACGGCCAGCGCCCGGGGAGGGCGAGTGACGCCGTCACCCGGCCCGATCGCGCGCTGGAGCCAGGCGCGGCGCAGGCAGAGGGCGCAGCGGGACGAGGAGTTCACCGCGTTCGTGGCGGCGACAGCGCACCGCCTGCGCCGCACCGCCTACCTCATGTGCGGCGACTGGCACCTCGCCCAGGACCTGACGCAGACGGCGCTCGCCCGCATGTACGCGTCGTGGAACCGTATCTGGCGCGCGGAAAACCTCAACGCGTACAGCCGCCGCGTGCTCATGAACGCGATCTTCGACCAGCGCAAGCGCCGCAGCAGTGGTGAGGTCGTGCTCGCCGAGCTGCCCGACACGGTGCAGCGTCCCGCCGAGGAGGCGGCCGAGCTGCACGTCACGCTGATGCGGGCGCTCGCCACCCTGCCCGTACGCGACCAGGCGATCGTGGTACTCCGCTACTGGGAGGACCACAGCGTGGAGACGGTCGCCGAGATCCTCGACGTCTCCGCCTCGGTGGTGAAGACGCAGAGCGCCCGCGCGCTGACCCGGCTGCGCGCGCTGCTGGGCGAGGAGTTCGTGCGGTCCTGAGCCGGCGCTACCGGCGTGCCGCGTCCAGCCCGTCGCGTACGCCGGCCGCGTCGCGGTCGGCCACGTACACGGGGGTGCCTGGCTGCTGCCGCCAGCTGTCGTCGAGGCCGCCACCGTCGACCGGGTCGAAGCCGAGCTCCTCGATCAGCGCCATCACGATCCGCTTGGCGTCCGCGTCGTCGGAGGCGACGGGCAGCGCGATGCGCGCGGGGTCGCCGGCGGGCCGGCCCTCGGCGAGCAGGTGGCCGGCTTGGATCGTGTTGAACGCCTTCACCACGGTCGCGCCTGGCAGCTGGTCGGCCGTCCAGCGGCTGGACGTCTCCGAGCCGTCGTCGATCGCGCCGATCTGCCCGTCGCGCTGCGGGTAGTAGTTGTCGGCGTCCACGACCACCTTGCCCCGCATCGCGTCCGCGGGCAGGTCGGGCACCGCACGCAGCGGCGTCGCGACGACCACCAGGTCGGCGGACTCGGCCGCCTCCCGCGCGGTGCCGGCGGTCGCGCCGGTCTCCGCGGCGAGGGGCGCGAGCGTGTCCGGGCCGCGCGAGTTGCTGACCGTCACGTCGTGGCCGATGGCTTGCAGGCGGCGGGTGAGCGTGCCGCCGATGTTGCCGGAGCCGATGATGCCGATCTTCATACCGGGTACAACGGCTCGGCGGCGATCGCGCTTACCCGCCGCCGATGTGACAGATCAGACCGGCCCATTCCAGTCAACGAGCTGCACGATCACCCCGTTGGGGTCGCGCACCTGAAAGGCCCGCTCGCCCCACTCCTCGACGGTCAGCGGCATCGTGATCGCGACGCCTTCGGACTGGAGTCTGGCCAGCTCACCCTCCAGATCGTCGACCACGAACGCGAGGATCAGCCCGCGCGCGTGGTCGTCGCGCTGGTCGGCGGGCAGGGAGGGGAGGCCGCGGCGGAGGAAGACGACGTTCATCCCCGCGTCGTCACGCGCGAGTGAGGCGAAGCCGTCGGCGGCCATCACCTCCTGGAAACCGAAGTGCTCGACGAGGAACGCGCTGGAGGCGCCGACGTCGTCGACGTTGAGCGAGACAGCCGATGAGGTGATCTTCATGCCGAATATCGTACACCGTACAGAGATAGCGGCCCTCTGTCGGTCACCGTCGCCTCGGTGGGTGGGGGGCCGCTTGTCACGTTCGGGGTGGCGCTGGCCGGTGGGCTGCTGTTGGCGGGTCCGGCTCGCCCGCGGCCGGCTCGTTGTCGCCTCGGCGGCCGGTCTGAGCATCGGGCTGCCGGCAGGCACCCCACTCTTATCGGCGGTCCGCCGGTTCGGCGACAACACCCGGATCATCGGCGGCAAGCGACACCCTGGCCGAGCGACCAAGGAGTCCCTGGCTGGGGACTCACTAGGTGACGGGCATGCTGCCGGGCGCTCTCAAGCTGGGCGCACCGATGCGCCCATGCAGGGCAACCAACCGCCGCACCTCAGCCCGGGACGAAACCACGCCGGCCGAGGAGTCGCCACGGCCGCGGATCTCTGGCCGATACCCGGCCGGCCGATGTCGGACATCAAGCCGCGTGACCGGCCGGGCGCCACTAGTCGTCGACCCGCCGAAGCTCGGGATCGCGCGGCGTCAAGCGGGCGGTGGCGGCGCCGTGCTCGCGCGGACCACCAGCCGGGTGGGCACCAGCGTCGTGCCGGGCTCGGTGATCTCGTGGCGGATCTGGCGGAGGACGGCCCGCACGCAGAGCCGCCCCACCGCGGTGAAGTCCTGGTGGACGGTGGTCAGGGGCGGGATGAACGAGGCCGCGTCCGGGATGTCGTCGAAGCCGACGACGCTGATGCCGTCCGGCACCCGGCGGCCGCGCTCGTGAAAGGCGCGCAGCAGGCCGAGCGCCATCTGGTCGTTGGCGGCGAAGACCGCGGTGCACTCGGGCTCGGCCGCTAGCTCCAGCCCGGCGCGGTAGCCCGACTCGGCGGACCAGTCGCCGTGCCGCAGCTCGGGGACGGGGCGGCCGGCCTCGGTCAGGATGGCCCGCCACGCGTCCGCGCGGCGCTGGCTGGCGAACGAACCGGCCGGACCGGTCAGGTGCCACACCGTGCGGTGGCCGAGGTCGAGCAGGTGCCGCACCGCCTGGCGGGCGCCGTCGGCCTGGTCGGTGTCCACGACCGTGTACCGGTCGCCGGCGTCCGAGTCGACGACGACCACCTGGGCGCCGGGCGGCAGGCTCACGGTGGCGGCGTCGAGGAGGTGGACTTCCATGATCACGATGACCCCGTCGACGGCCAGCTCGCCGAGCCTCGTGAACGCGCCGAGCAGGCCGTCCTGCGTGGGGACGCGACCGGGATCAGCGTGATCGCGTACCCCTCCTCGGCGGCGTGGTTGGCGATCGCCTCGACCGTGCGGCTGTTGCCGGTGGTGGCGAGCGTGAAGAGGATGACTCCGATGGTCCGGAACTCGCCCCGCTTGAGCGCCCGGGCCGCGCTGTTGGGCCGGTAGCCGAGCTGCTTCATCGCGGCGAGCACCTGCTCGCGCGTGGAGCCGACCACGCCGGGGTGTCCGGTGGAGACGCGGGAGACCGTCTGGGAGGAGACGCCGGCGAGCCGCGCGACGTCGGCCATCGACACGCCGCGCTTGGGCCGCTGCCGCGGCCGCGAGGGCTCCTCCGTCACCGACGAGGCCTCCGGGGTTGACGGTCAGTTGACGGCGGTGACAGTATCACGCGAAATGTTTACGCAAACATTCCAGCATCATGTTTGCGTAAACATAGACGTCGGACGTAGGAGTTCGGATGGTCGGGTCGCGGCGGAGGTCGCTGGCGGGATGGGGTTTCGTCGCACCCTTCCTGGCGGTCTTCGCGCTCGTGTTCCTCGCCCCGATCGGCTACGCGATCTATCTGAGCCTCTTCCGCAACCGCCTCATCGGCGGCAACTCTTTCGTCGGGCTCGACAACTACACGCAGGCGCTGCAGGACGGTGACTTCTGGTCGGCGCTGGGCCGGGTGACGCTCTTCCTGGCCGTCCAGGTGCCGATCATGTTGTTCCTCGCGCTGCTTGTCGCGCTCGCCATCGACAGCGGCAGGCTGTACGGCAAGGGCTTCTTCCGCGTGACGATCTTCCTGCCGTACGCGGTGCCGGCCGTCGTGGCCACGCTGATGTGGGGCTTCATGTACGGCACGCGCTTCGGCCTGATCGGCAACATCAACGAGGCGCTCGGCGTCACGCTGCCCGACCCGCTCTCCCCGGACCTCGTGCTCGCCTCGATCGGCAACATCGTGACCTGGGAGTTCGTCGGGTACAACATGTTGATCTTTTATGCGGCCCTGCGGGTCGTGCCGGCCTCGCTCTACGAGGCGGCCGAGATCGACGGCGCCGGCCAGCTCCGCATCATCCGGGCCATCAAGCTGCCGGCCATCCGCGGCGCGCTGGTGATCGCGACCATCTTCTCGGTGATCGGCAGCTTCCAGCTCTTCAACGAGCCGAGCATCCTGCAGGACCTCGCGCCGAACGCGATCACCACCTACTTCACGCCCAACCTCTACGCGTACTCGCTGTCCTTCTCCGGCCAGCAGTACAACTACTCGGCCGCCGTCGCGATCGTGATGGCCGTGGTCACCATGGTCATCGCGTACGTCGTGCAGCTGCGCGGGATGCGGAGCGAAGACAGATGAGGCGCCGCCGCAGCGTCACGCTCACCGTCCTGACCGGCGTCATGCTGGTGTACAGCCTCATCCCGCTCGTCTGGCTGCTCATCAACTCGACAAAGACGCAGGCCGGCCTCTTCGACTCCTTCGGCCTGTGGTTCCACGGCGACTTCGCGCTGTTCGGCAACATCGCCGACACGCTCACCTACGACGGCGGCATTTTCCTGCGCTGGCTCGGCAACACCCTGCTGTACGTGCTGGTCGGCGCCGGCGGCGCCACCTTTCTCGCGGTCCTCGGCGGGTACGGGCTGGCGAAGTTCGACTTCCCCGGCAAGCGGGCCGTCTTCGCCGTCGTCATCGGCGCGGTGGCCGTGCCCGGCACCGCGCTTGCCGTGCCCACGTTCCTGATGTTCAGCCGGATGGGGCTGACCAACACGCCGTGGTCGGTCATCATCCCGTCGCTCGTCACGCCGTTCGGCCTCTATCTGATGTGGACGTTCGCGGCGGAGGCGATCCCGGACGAGCTGCTCGAGGCGGCGCGCGTCGACGGGGCGAGCGAGCTGGGCACGTTCTTCCGGATCTGCCTGCCGCTGCTCGCGCCCGGGATCGTCACCGTGCTGCTGTTCAGCATGGTCGCGACGTGGAACAACTACTTCCTGCCGCTGATCATGTTGAAGGACCCCGACTGGTACCCCCTCACGGTCGGCCTCAACAGCTGGAACGAACAGGCCGAGACCGCCGGCGGCGAACCCGTCTTCAACCTGATCATCACCGGCTCGCTGCTCACGATCCTCCCGCTCCTGGCCGCGTTCCTGCTGCTGCAGCGCTACTGGCAGTCGGGCCTGGCCGCCGGAAGCGTCAAGCAATAACGCCCTACGAAGGGATCCCCCATGAGAAGAAGACCCTTGCGGCTCGCCGCCCTCGCCACCGCGGCCCTTGTCGCCCTTGCCGCCTGCGGCTCCGGCGACGACGACTCGGATGGCGGCGCCAGCGGCGGCGGCAGCACCGTCACCGACGCGGACGTGCAGGCCGCGCTGGACAAGGGCGGCAACCTCAAGGTCTGGGCCTGGGAGCCGACCCTCAAGGAGGTCGTGACCAAGTTCCAGCAGAAGTACCCGAACGTGAAGGTCGAGCTGGTCAACGCCGGCACCGGCAACGACCAGTACACCGCGCTGCAGAACGCCATCGCGGCCGGCAGCGGCGTGCCGGACGTGGCGCAGATCGAGTACTACGCGCTGCCCCAGTTCGCCCTCGCCAAGTCCGTGGACGACCTGAAGGCGTACGGCGCGGAGAGCCTCAACGGCACGTTCACCCCCGGGCCGTGGGCCTCGGTGAGCCCGGCCGGCGGCATCTACGGGATCCCGATGGACTCCGGGCCGATGGCCCTGTTCTACAACAAGGAAGTCTTCGACAAGCACAGCATCAAGGTGCCCACCACGTGGGCGGAGTACCTTGACGCGGCGCGCAAGCTGCACCAGGCGGACCCGAAGGCGTACATCACCAGCGACACCGGCGACGCGGGCTTCACCACGAGCCTCATCTGGCAGGCGGGCGGCAAGCCCTACAAGGTGGACGGCACCAACGTCACCATCGACTTCACCGACGCCGGTTCCAAGGAGTTCGTCTCCACCTGGCAGCAGCTGATCAACGAGAAGCTGCTCGCGCCGATCAGCGGGTGGAGCGACCAGTGGTACCAGGGGCTGGGCAACGGTACGATCGCGACGCTGGCGACCGGCGCGTGGATGCCGGCCAACTTCGTCACCGGCGTGCCGGGCGCCTCCGGCAAGTGGCGGGTCGCGCCGATGCCGCAGTGGCAGGCGGGCGGCAACGCCAGTGCGGAAAACGGCGGCAGCTCGCTCGCCATGCCGGTCAAGGGCGGCAACAAGGAGCTGGCGTACGGCTTCATCAAGTACGCCAACGCCGGTGAGGGCGTGCAGATCCGCCTCGACGGCGGCGCGTTCCCGGCCACGACGGCGGAGCTGAAGTCGGAAAAGTTCCTGGGCACCGAGTTTCCGTACTTCGGCGGCCAGAAGGCCAACGAGATCTTCGCGAAGTCGGCCGAGCAGGTCGTCTCCGGCTGGTCCTACCTGCCCTTCCAGGTGTACGCCAACAGCGTCTTCAACGACACGGTCGGCAAGGCGTACGTCTCCGGCACGACGCTCCAAGATGGACTGAACAGCTGGCAGCAGACCTGCGCCAAGTACGGAACGGACCAGGGATTCAGTGTCAAGTGAGCCATCGCGGCCCGGCGCCCTCGCGGTGCCGGGCCGCACGCACCGCTGGCTGCGGTGGCCGGACGGGGGCGGGCCGCGGCTGGCGTACGGCGCCGACTACAACCCCGAGCAGTGGCCGCGGCACGTGTGGGACGAGGACGTGCGGGCGATGCGGAGCGCGGGGGTCAACATCGTCTCGCTCGCCATCTTCTCCTGGGCGCGGATCGAGCCGGCCGAGGGGGAGTACGACTTCGCCTGGCTCGACGACGTCATGGACCTGTTGCACCGCAACGGGATCGCCGTCGACCTGGCGACCGCGACCGCCTCGCCGCCACCCTGGCTGAGCACCAAACACCCCGAGATCCTGCCGGTCGACCGCACCGGCGCCACGCTCTGGCCCGGCGGCCGGCAGCACTGGCGGCCCACCTCGCCGGTCTTCCGATCGCACGCGCTGCGCCTCGTGCGCGCGATGGCCGGCCGGTACGCCGCACACCCGGCGCTGGCAGCATGGCACGTCAACAACGAGCTCGGCTGCCACAACGTGTACGACTTCTCGGACGACGCCGCACGCGCCTTCCGCGACTGGCTGCGCGCCCGGTACGGCACCGTCGAAGGGCTCAACGCCGCGTGGGGCACGGCCTTCTGGGCCCAGCGGTACGGCGAGTTCGACCAGGTGCTCCCGCCCCGGCAGGCCGCCTCGTATCCCAACCCCACCCAGCAGCTGGACTTCAAGCGGTTCTCCTCCGACGCGCTCCGCGACTACCTGCGCGCGGAGGCCGAGATCCTGCGCGCGGCCACGCCGGACGTGCCGGTCACCACGAACTTCATGGTGATGGGCGAGACGGCCGGCATGAACTTCGCCGACTGGGCGTCCGAAGTGGACTTCGTAGCCAACGACCACTATGTACTGCCGGGCCCGCAAGGGCTTGACGAGCTGTCGTTCTCGGCCAACCTCACCGGCAACCTGGGCGGCGGGCGGCCGTGGTACCTGATGGAGCACTCCACCAGCGCGGTCAACTGGCAGCCGGTCAACCTCGCCAAGCGCGACGGGGAGCTGGCCCGCGACTCGCTGACCCACGTGGCGCACGGCGCGGACGCGGTCTGCTTCTTCCAGTGGCGGCAGTCCGCGGCAGGCGCGGAGAAGTACCACTCGGCGATGGTGCCGCACGCGGGTGAGCGGAGCGAGGTCTTCCGGTCAGCGTCCGAGTTGGGGCGGACGCTGGCCGGGCTCGCCCCGGTCGCCGGGGTGCCGCGGCTGCCGGCCCCCGCCGCGATCCTCTTCGACTGGGAGTCGTGGTGGGCCAGCGAGCTCGACTCGCACCCGACGTCGCGGCTGCGGTACCGGCAGGAGGCGCTCGACTGGTACTCGGCGTTCCTCGCCGTCGGGATCCGCGCCGACGTGCTGCCCGTCGCCGCGCCGTTCGACGGGTACGGGCTCGTGGTCGCGCCGATCCTGCACGTGGTGCCGGCGCGGCTCGCCGCTCGGCTGGGGGAGTACGTGGCGCGCGGCGGCCACCTCGTCACCACGTACTTCTCCGGGATCGTCGACGAAAACGACCACGTGTGGCTGGGCGGCTATCCGGGCGCGCTGCGCGAGCTGCTCGGCATCCGCGTCGAGGAGTTCGGCCCGCTGCTCGACGGCGACAGCGTGGCGCTGGACACCGGCGTGACCGGCACGCTCTGGACCGACCGCGTGGACATCACCGACCCGGCGGTGGAGGTGCTCGCCAGGTACAAGACCGGCGAGTACGCCGGCCGTCCCGCCGTCACCCGCCGCCCCGCCGGCACCGGATCGGCCAGCTACGTCTCCACCCGGCTCGGCCCGGCCGGCCTGGCACCCGTGCTAGCCCAGCTAGCGGACGCCGCCGGCGTCCACAGCGAACTGCCCGATCCGTTGCGCGGCCGCGTCGAGCTGGCCATCCGCGGCACGCACCACTTCCTGGTCAACCGCACCGACGAGCCCATCGAACTGTCCGGAGTGCCTGGCACCCCCTACTCGGCGGCGACGTCCTCCCGCCCCGCGGCGTCGCCATCCGCACCACCCCCCACGCGGTTGATCAGGGAGTTGGTGGGCGTCTCAGCCGGCGTGTCCACCCGCGAAGTCCCTGATCAACCGGGTCGGGGGTGCGTGCCCGGCCGGCCACAGTGCGGGCGTGGCCGGCCGGGCGCGCGGTCAGGAGACCGTGCAGGTGACCGCCGGGGCGGGGTTGCCGCCGGTCCAGTTGGCGAGGAACCCGAAGGTCGTGCCCCCGCCGGCCGGCAGGCTGCCGTTCCAGTTGAGGTTTCGCGCGGTGACCGCGGCGCCGGTCTGGGTGACCGTCGCGTTCCAGGCCTGGGTGACCTGCTGGCCGCCGCCGAAGCTGAACGTGGCGGTCCAGGCCGACCTGGCGGTGGTGCCGGTATTGCGGACGGCGACCTCGCCCTGGAAGCCACCCGTCCACTGGCTCACCACCCGGTACGTCGCCGTGCACGCGCCACCCGTGGGCGGCGGTGTGGTGACGGGCGGCGTGGTGACCGGCGGCGTGGTGACCGGCGGTGTGGTGACCGGCGGCGTGGTCGGTGTGGTGCCGCCGAGCGCCCGCACCAGGGCCGGGTACCAGCGCTCGGCCATCTTCTGGAAGCCGGCGTCGTTCGGGTGTACGCCGTCGCCGGTGTCCGTGGCCGTGTTGAAGCCGGTCCACTGGTCGACGACCGTGATGGGCGACTGGGCGGTGGTGAGGCCGGCCGCCCAGGCCGGTATCCGGTTGTTGTACGCGATCACGTCGGCCGGGCACGTGGCGCAGGCGTTGGCGCCCATCGGGATGATCTGCGCCACGATGATCTTCATGTTGGGGTTGTTTGCGCGCATCTGGCCGACCAGCTTGGTGAGCGCCGTGATCTTGTTGTCGGTCGGGATGTAGCCGCCCCACATGTCGTTCGTGCCGAGGTGCATGAGCACGACGTCCGGGTTGGTGGCGGACAGCCACGGCGGCAGCTGGTTCTGGTCGGCGATGCCGGTGGCCGAGAAGCCGCCGTGGCCTTCGTGGTCGGGGTCGAGCGGGACCGCGCAGCCGCCGCCGGACTGGGTGCCGACGAAGTCGACGTCGGTGTAGCCGCTCCTCTGTAGACGGTCCCACAGGTAGGCGCGCCAGCAGCCCGGCCCCGCCGTGATGGAGTCGCCGAGCGGCATGACGCGCACCGCCGCCGCGGCCGAGGCCGGGCGCTGCACGACGGCGAACGCGGCCACGAGCGCCAGCGACGCCGCCAGCGCGGAGATCATGATGCGCCTCATAGCGTCGTGCAGACGTTGCCGTTGAGCGTGAAGACGGCGGGCGTCACGTTGGGCCCGCTGTAGCCGCCGACGAAGCCGACGTTGACAGTGGCGCCCACGTCGAGTCCGGCACCGTCCAAGTTGGTCACCTTCACGGTACGGCCGGTCGCGGTCCAGTTGGCGTTCCAGCCGCCGTTCATCTGCTGCCAGGTGGTCGGCCACTCGTACGTGAGCGTCCAGCTGGTGAGCGCGCGGGTGCCGGTGTTCGCGATGTCCAGCGAGGCCACGTAGCCACTCGACCAGTCGGCCGTGTACGTCCACTTGACCGTGCACGCGCTCTGCGCCGGCGTGCCGGTCGTGAACGAGAGTGGCGGTGACGCCCAGGACACGTTGCCGGCGGTGTCGCGGGCGAGCACGTTCACCGTGTACCGGCTGCCCGGCCGCAGGTTGTTGACGGTGAGCGAGGTGCCCGGCGTCTCGCCGAGCTGCTCGCTGACCGCGCCGTGCTGGCGGTACACCTCGTACTTGGCGATCGGGTGCGCGCCGGCTCGGCCCGCCGGCCAGCTGATCGTCGCGGTACGGTCCGTGACCGCGCTCGCCGCGGGCTGGCCGGGCGCGGCGGGCAGTCCGGCGATGGGCCGGGAGTTGCGCGCCTGCACGACGGTCAGCGAGTACGGCGGCAGCGTCTGGCTCGTCGCGGTGCCCGCCGAGGCGGTGGCGATGCCGGTGGCGCCGTTCGCGTACGTGTGGACGGTCACCGCGCCGCCCGCCGGTGCGAAGCCGGCGTAGTCGATGGTGACGTCGCGGGCGTTGTCGGGGTCGCTGTTGAGCAGCAGCACGTTGACGTCCCCATTGGACCGCCGCACCGCGTGCGCGGTGACGAGAGGGTCGTCGGCCGCCGCGCGGATGAACTGGTCACCAGGGCGGGCCAGCTTGTTCATCATGGACAGGCCGTGGTACGGCGCGAACGGCGTGTTCAGCGCCGGCTGGCAGGTCGTGCCGTCTGACGTGCAGTTGCCGCTGGAGAGGATGCCGAAGTCGTCGTAGTCGGTCTGCCCGGCCACTGTGGAGATGTCGCCGATGCCATTGTGGACGTTCCACCACTGCACGGTGAAGACGCCGTTCGCCAGCAGGGACGCGTACGTGTCGGCGAGGAAGATGGCGCCCGGCTGCGTGTTGCGCCCGATGTCGACGTTGGTCTCCGTCAGGCTGATGCCGATGCGCTCGGAGCCGGGGCCGGCGTACTTCGCGATCTGCTGCCGCAGGATGTAGAGCGCGTCGGGGAGGTGTGCGGTCTTCGCCAGCCCTTCGGCGGCGGTCGCCCCACCCGGGTACCAGTGCACGTCCACAAAGTCGATCTTCGGGCCGGCGATGGAGAGGACCACCTGGTTCCAACTGCCCGCGTCACCTTCGGCGACCACGGCGTCCGGCCAGCCGGCCGGGATCGTGAGCACCGCGCCCACCTTGATGGTCGGGTCGACGGCCTTCATCGCGTCGGCGTAGGCGACCACCTCGGTGGCGTACTGCCGCGGGCTCTTGTCCGGGTGGTTGTCCGCCTCCCAGGCCGCGCCGTAGTGGCCGTTGCCGTAGTTTTCGTTGCCGACCGTCCAGTACTTGACGCCGTACTTCTTGACGACGTTCGCCTGGCGGACCCAGCCGGCGGCCTCCGCCGCGGTGCCGGTGCCGTAGTTCGCGATGATCATTGGTGTGGCGCCGGTGCGCCGCACGCCGGCCATGAACGTGTCGAAGCCGGTGTTCGGCGCGACGTAGCCGCCGGGCGCGGTGTGGTCTTCCCAGTGGTAGATGTCCGCGTACGAGCCGCCGGGATAGCGGCGCATCGTCACGCCGGCCGACTTGAGCAGGTCGGCCACCGCGTTGGTGCCGAGCTCCTGGTCCCAGATGGCGTCGTTGATGCCGAGGCCGGTCGCGGGCATGGTGGCGAGGCCGGCCCGCGCGTTGACGGTGACGGTGGTGGGGGTCGCGGCCGCCTGGGCGGCGGGCTGGCCGATGCCGGCGAGCACGCCGGTGGCGAGGAGGAGGGCAGCGGCGGACGCCGTGCGGCGGACTCTGCGATATCTCATAGTTCAGACACTCCGTGGACATGACGCATCGGTCGTAAACGGTCGAAGGTTGCCCTGCCCGCGACCATGTCCGGCTCTGAACCGATAGCAGTATCGATCGAGCGCCGTCGCTTGGCAAGCACGGTGTCCGCGGCCTCGGCTAGGCTGTGCGCCGCTCGAGCGGACACAGGGGAGTGGCAATGGGCGTCTTGTGTGACTACTTCCGGGCCGCGGACGACACCGCGGTGGCCAAGCTGATGGAGGCGACCGACGGCGGCCCGGTCATCGTCCACGGCGACGCGTCGGCCGCCGACGGCGTCGACGCCAAGGGCATCGAGCCGAACGTCACGCTGGGCAAGCTCGTCGCCCTCATCCTCGACGTCGAGTGGGACACCGACATCTCCGGCGGCGACCTCGTGTGGCCACCCGGCGACCCCGGCGCCGGCCCGTGGGTCCAGGCCATACACACCTCGGCCCGCGACGCGCTCGCCGGCGTCGACGACGCCCGCCTGCCCGAGCTGGCCGAGCGCTGGGCCGCCATCGAGGAGCTGGCGATCGACGACCCGGAGGGCATCGACATCCTCCGCGACGGCATGACCCGCCTCGTGGCGCTGGCCCGCCGGGCCCGCGCCGCCGGCGACCAGCTCTACTGCTGGATCTCCCTCTAGCCCTCGCCTCTCCCCGTTGATCAGGGAGTTGGCGGGCGTGTCTGCCGGCGTGTCCACCCACGAAGTCCCTGATCAACCCGCGCGGGACCACGACGGACGGTGAGGCCGCGGGAGCAACGGTCCGGACCACGACGGACGTCGCGGTAGCTCAAAGTCACCTGGAATTGGTGATGGCGCGCCACCCCGTGCGGGCCAAGGATTTCGCGGTGGGGGAGGAGCCAGCGACGGTCGTGGTCGGCCTCATCGCGTCGCCGGGGCCGGCGGCGGAGATGGCCGAGGCGCTGGTCGGCGGGCTGGCCAGGCAGATGGGCGAGCGGCTGCCCGGCGCCAGGTGGTCTGTCCGCGTGGTGGCCGACCGGTTGGTCGGCGGGCCGGCGCCGCTGCACGAGCTTGTCGCGCGCACCCGGCGGCGCCTGCTGGACGGGGGATGGCAGCTCGCCGTGTTCCTCACCGACCTGCCGCTGCAGACCGCCCGGCGGCCGGTCGTCGCGCACGCCAGCAGCGCGCACGGTGTCGCCGTGCTCTCGTTGCCCGCGCTCGGCGCGGTCGGTGTCGAGCGGCGGGCGGACGAGGCGATCGTCCGGCTGGTGGCGGTCCTGGTCGGCGGCGGCGACGCGCCGGTCGACGTCAAGCCCTCCGGGGATGACGGCGGCGGCAAGCACCGCGACGCGCTGCTGCGCCGCCTGCGCGAGCTCGGCACCGTGGCCGGCGACGACCGTGGCGCCGGCCTTGTCACCGGCGTCATCACCGGCAACCTGCGGCTGCTGATCGGCATGCTGCGCGCGAACCGCCCGTGGCGGCTGGCGGTCGAGCTGTCCCGGGCGCTTGTCGCCGCGGTCGCGGCCGGCGTCTTCGCGCTCGTCACGAACGACATCTGGCTGCTCGCCGACAACCTCGGCTGGCTGCGGCAGACGCTGGTCGGCGCGGGCTCGGTCCTCGCGGTGGTACTCACCCTGCTGCTCGGCGCCGACCTGTGGGAACGCGCGCCGCCGCAGCGCGACCCCGAAGTCGTGCGCGCCACCCGCGAGCAGGTCGTCCTCCTCAACGCCGTCACCGTGACAACGCTGGTGATCGGCGTGCTGGCGCTCTACTGCGCGCTGTTCGTCCTGTCGCTGGTCAGCGTGCTGCTGCTGGTGCCGCCGGGGCTGCACGCCGCCGCGCTGGACCACCCCACCGGCTTCTCCGACCAGGTGGAGCTGGCCTGGCTGGTCAGCGCGCTGGCCACATTGGGCGGTGCGCTCGGTGCGGGGCTGGAGAGTGACGAGACCGTGCGCGAGGCGGCGTACGCGTACCAGCCGGACCGCTCACTGACGGGGTGACGGTACGGCCAGCGCGGTCAACGCGGTGGCGATCCAGTCCCGGTACGCCGCGACGGTCCAGCCGCGCTGGTGCACGAGAAGGCCGTAGAGCAGCGGCGAGTTGAGCGCCCAGATCGTGTCGCGCAGGAAGCCGACCCGGGACAGGTCGGCGTCGCCACGCTTGGCCGCCACCGCCGTGGCGATGTAGCCGGCACCGGTGAGCCGCTGCCGGTCCAGGTCGGCGACCAGCTCGGCGACCTTCGGGTCGGCGTCGGCCGCGGCCTGCGCGACCGCGTGGATCGGGTACGCCCGCTGGGCGACCGCCGCGATCGTGCCGGCGTAGCGGCGCAGCGCCTCGGCGGCGGAGGGCGCGTCGTGCACCCAGCTCAGCGCCGTGCGGTCGTCGAAGGCGGCAGCGGCCTCGACCGCCGCCCTCAGCAGGCCGGCCTTCGACGTGAACGCCGCGAACACGGCCGGCGGCAACACGCCCGCCTCCTGGGCCACCCGCGCGATCGACGTGGCGGCGTAGCCGTGCGTGCGGAAGAGGTGTGTCGCCGCGCGCAGGATCGGCTCCCGGTCGGCCGGGGGCTGTGCGCGGCGGCGGCTCGCCCGCGGGACGGTCACCGGGTCACCCTACGGTCGCGCGGGGTCGGATGAATCGGCCGTACGAGCGATGGTCGACCGGTGTGCGGCGATCCCGCGCTACGCGGTGGCGGCGCCGTTGAGGGGGATCGCGGCGGTGACGGTCGTACCCTTCGGGCTGGTCTCGATCACCACGTCCGTGCACAACCGCCGTACGATCCACAGCCCTCGCCCGCCGAGCGCGGTCGGCTCCGGCTGGCGCGAGCCCGCCGCGGTGTCCCGCATGCCTTGGCCGCAGTCGCTGATCTGGCAGCGCAGCAGCTCGCCGTCGCGCCACAGCCGCAGCCGGCCCGAGCCGCCGCCGTGGCGGATCGCGTTGGTGGCGAGCTCACCGCCGACGATCAGCAGCCGCTCCACCTGCTCGCGCGAGGCACCCAGGTGGTCGGCGTGCGCGGCCAGCGCGGCGCGCAACGCGTACAGCCCGTCCGCGTCGAACTGGTGGTCCACGGCGACCGCCTCGGGAACCGTTGTCGGCGCCGGCCCGGCCCGGTCCCGAGCGGGCAGGTCAGCGCTGGTCATCGCCGGGTACTACCCGAAGCCGTGGCGTGTCACGCCCGCCGACGAGATCCAGCATCTTCGCGACAAGACCTTGGCACGTGACCGTCATCCTGCGCGAGGCCGGCAGCCGCATCGCCGCCTGCACGATCGCGGTCGCACAGGCGGCGTCGATGTACGACAGGGCGGAGAGGTTGACGGACATGTGGCGGTCCAGCCGGCGCGACTCGGCAAGTGCCTTTTCCAGCACGGCCTGGTGGCGGAAGTCCAGCTCACCCGCGACCCGCACGCCGGTCGGGCTGTACTGCCGGCAGATCCGCAGCAGCGGCCCGTCGTGGTAGACCTGCGCGGCGACCGTCTTGGTGTGCGCGGTCGCGGCGAAAGCGAGCGTGACCGCGTCGAAGCGGTCCCGGTCGTACTGGCAGATGAGCGAGAGGCGCCCGTCGCTGAACAGGTCGGCCATCTCCGTCTCGAAGCCGAGCAGTTGCTCCGCGCCGGCCGGGCGGGTCGCCCACGACATGTCCGCGGTCAGCCGCAGACCGGTGTACCCCTGGCGGGCCGCCTCGTCGACCTCCGCCGCGACCGCCTCCACCATCGCGGCGGCCGACCCGCGCCCGCCGAGCAGCGCCGCCTCGACCGAGGCGATCGTGAGCTGGCCCCGGCGGCCCGCGGCCGCGCCCCGCACGTGGCGGGCGCTGAACTCGGCGGCCAGCGCCGCCGGCGGCAGCTGGTCGGTCCAGCACAGGACTCGCTGACCCGCACGCAGCCCGTCACGGACGAACGCGGCGAGCAGGTCGAGCCGCTCCTCCGCGTCGGTGAACGTGAGGCAGGCGTGATCGCCGAGGTCGACCTGCGTCAGCCGCGCCGCTTCCATCGCACCAGTCACCCACGTCCCACCGCGTAAAGCCGAGTCCCGGTCACGGTGATCCTAGTCCTGCGGTGGATACCGGCCCGGTGGCGTGTGTGGCAGGGTAGGGGCTGGAGGTCTTCACATGACTCAGCTGACGACCACCGTCCGTGTAGCCTCTGGCTACGTTCGGCTGGCGCTCGCCGGTGAGATCGATCTGTCCAGCATCGACGTGCTCCTCAAAGGCCAGGGTGAGGCATTAGCCGGGGCCGCGACCCAGCGGCTGCACGGTGTGGTCATCGACCTCGATCGGGTGACGTTCCTCGATTCGACAGGCATCGGCGCGCTTGTCGGCGGCTTTCGCGAGGCATCGGCCGCCGGCTTGAGGTACCGGGTGGAAAACCCGCACGGCGCGGTCGCCCGCGTCCTCGACGTCACGGGCGTGCTGCCCACGCTCGCACCCTAGACGATCTATTCCAAGGGGGGTACGGGGCAGCAAGCGAAGACGAGGGCGTCCATGATCGACGTTGCTGAGCAACGATGACCATGGAGGCCACGTGCACGTCGATCTGGACACCCTCGCCACCGCACTGTACGTGAAGATCGACGACGAGTTGAAGGCGTCCCCGCAGCTCAACCGGTACCGACCTACGGTCGGCATCGACCCGAAGATCACCGATGCGGAACTGATCACCGTCGCGGTGCTGCAGGTGCTGCTCGGCCACCACCACGAGACCCGGTGGCTACGCCGGGCCCGCAAGGACATCGGGCACCTGTTCCCGTACCTGCCCAAACAGCCCGGCTACAACAAACGCCTACGTGCCCTGACCACCCAACTGGCACACCTGATCGCGCTGCTGGCCGCCGACACCGACCTGTGGCACCACCCGATCCGCCTGGCCGACTCCACCCCAGTGCAGTGCGGCACCTCCCGCACCACCACCCAAAACTCCGACCTGGCCGGCTGGGCCGGATACGGCTACTGCGCCTCCCACTCCCGCAGATTCTGGGGCCTGCGCCTACACCTGGTCACCACCGTGCACGGCCTACCCGTCGCATTCGCCCTGACCAACCCGAAGGCCGACGAGCGTGACGTACTGGTCGACCTGATCTGTTTGCAACCGGCCATGTTCCACCACCCCGACGGTCTGATCCTGGTCGTGGACAAGGGCTACCGCGACCGCCGTACCGAAGACTGGCTCAACGAAGCCACCATCGAGGTCATCCGGCCCGCGTACCGCACCGACCCGCCACGACCCGGAAAGACCCTGCTCCGCGCCGTCCGGCAGAACATCGAGTCGGTCAACGACACCCTCAAAGACCAACTCAACCTCGAACGCCACGGCGGCCGAACCCCCGCCGGCGTCGCCATCCGCGTCCTGCAACGCCTCCTCGCCCTGACCGCAGCCATCTGGCATAACTGGCACACCGGCCAACCGATCATGCGCTCACTGACCGCCTACGACCACTGACCCCTTGGAATAGATCGTCTAGGAGCGCGACGCCGCCTGACCGGCATAAGGCTTTGCGCCGCCGCCGCGCGTGGGCGATAGTGCGGGCCATGGGGATATCGCACGCGATCGAACTCGGCGGACCGACCCCGCACGGCTACTTCTCCCGTGACTACGCGCCCATCGTCACCGTGGATCCCGGCGACACGGTGCGCTTCTCCACATTGGACGCGTTCTGGTTCACCGGGCCGTACACGGGCGGGAGCCTGGAGGACCGGCCGCGCAGCGAGCACCACCGCGACGGGTACGGCCACGCGCTCGCCGGCCCGATCGCCATCCGCGGCGCCGAGCCGGGCATGGTGCTCGAGGTGCGCGTGGACACGGTCGTGCCCGGCCCCTGGGGCACCACCGTGGCGGGTGGGTGGCCGAGCGTGTTCAACGAGCGGTACGGCGAGGTCGAAGGCATGACCGGCCAGACGTGGGACCTCGACACGACGGCGATGACCGGCCGCAACCAGCACGGGCACACGGTGGCGCTGCGCCCGTTCCTCGGCGTGATGGGCATGCCGCCGGCCGAGCCGGGGGAGCACTCGACCACGCCGCCCCGCGCGCACGGCGGCAACCTCGACTGCAAGGAACTCGTCGCGGGCAGCACGCTCTACCTGCCGATACCGGTGGCGGGCGGGCTCTTCTCCGCGGGTGACGGGCACGCCGCGCAGGGTGACGGCGAGGTCAGCGGTACCGCCATCGAGTGCCCGATGGAGCGGGTCGAGCTGACGTTCGGGCTGCGGGACGACTGGGAGCTGGCCGCGCCGGCGGCGCGCACGCCGTCCGGCGACTGGCTCACGCTCGGGCTCGGCGACACGCTCGACGACGCGGCGTACGCGGCGCTTGAAGGCATGTTCGCCCTGCTCCAGCGCCTGCTCGACGTCTCCCGCCGGGACGCGATCGCGCTGGCCAGCGTGGCGGTCGACCTGCGCGTCACCCAGATCGTCAACCAGGTGGTCGGCGCGCATGCGGTACTCCCGCACGGCGCGATCACGCGCGGTTAGGGCCGGCCGTACGACTCCAGCAGGCGCAGCCAGATCTCGTTGATCGTCGGGTACGCCGGCACGGCGTGCCACAGCCGGTCGATCGGCACCTGGGCGACCACCGCGACCGTCGCGGCCTGCAGCAGCTCGCTCACGTCCGGTCCCACGAACGTCACGCCGAGCACCACCTTGCGGTCCTCGTCGACGACCATGCGGGCGGTGCCCTTGTACCCGTCCGCGTAGACGCTCGCCCCGGCCACGTTTCCGATCTCGTAGTCGACGGAGCGGACCCGGTAGCCGGCGTCGGTGGCCGCCTTCAGCGTGAGGCCGACCGACGCCACCTCCGGGTCGGTGAACGTCACCTGCGGTACCGCCTCGTGGTCCGCCGTCGCCGCGTGCGTGCCCCACGGGCCGTCCGAGACCGGCCGGCCGGCGGCCCGGGCGGCGATCACGTCGCCGGCCGCCCGCGCCTGGTACTTGCCCTGGTGGGTGAGGAGCGCGCGGTGGTTGACGTCGCCGGTCGCGTACAGCCAGTCGAAGCCCTTGACCAGCATCGTGTCGTCGGTCTCCAGCCAGTCGCCCGGTGTCAGCCCGATCACGTCGAGGCCGATGTCCGTGGTGCGCGGCGTGCGGCCGGTCGCGACCAGCACCTCCTGCGCGGTCACCGTGCCACCGTCGCCGGTCGTCACGGTGACGCCGTCGTCCGTGCGGTGCACGCCGGTCGTCGCGGTCTGTAGCAGCACCTTGACGCCCAGGTCGCGGAGCGCCTCTGCGACCATCTCCCCGGCGAACGGCTCCATGCCGGCCAGCAGCCCGCCGCGCGAGATCAGCGTGACCTGGGTGCCGAAGCTCGCGTACGCCGTGGCCATCTCGGTGGCGACCACGCCGCCGCCGATGATCGCGAGGCTCTCCGGCGCGACCTTGGCGCTGGTGGCGTCGCGGCTGGTCCACGGGTCGGCGTCGTGGAGGCCGTCGATGTCCGGGATGAGCGGGTCGGAGCCGGTGGAGATGGTCACCGCGTGCCGGGCGCGCAGCACGACCTCGCCGCCGTCCGGCGTGGTGACCGTGACCTCCTTGGGCGCGGTGAGGCGGCCGTGGCCGCGCACGACCGCGATGCCCGTGCCCTCGGCCCACTGGACCTGGCTCTCGTCGTTCCAGTTGTGGGTGAACGAGTCCCTCCGGGCCAGCACCGCCGCCACGTCGAGCGCGCCGGTCACCGCCTCCTTCGCGCCGTCCACCTGGCGCGCGGCGCGCAGCGCCTGTGCCGGGCGGAGCAGCGCCTTTGACGGCATGCAGGCCCAGTACGAGCACTCGCCGCCGACGAGCTCGTGCTCCACGAGCACGGCGGTCAGTCCGCCCTGGACGGCGCGGTCGGCGACGTTTTCGCCCACCGCTCCGGCGCCCAGCACGATGAGGTCGTATTCGGTCGATTCCATCGGGCGCATCTCTTCTCGTCGCGGTCTCCGGCGCGTCCACAGTATGTCGTCGGCCACGGTCCGCGGGGCGCGTGGCGCGCGATTCCGGGGCAGGATGTGAGGGTGCTCCGGATCGTGCTGACCCCGGCTGACCTCGCGAGCGTGCGGTTCGAGGCGGATCCCGGGCCGATGGCCGACGCGGGCCTGGCCGCCCGCGCGCTGCGGCGCCCGCCCGCCGCGCCGCTCGCGCACTGGCACGCCGCCACCCGGCCGGCACTGGGCGACCGCGCCGGGCCGCTGCTGGCGCTCACCCCACCGTCCGGCCCGACCTGCTCGTTCGTGCAGCCGCTCTGTGGCGATCTGGCCGCCGGCCTCGACCGGCACCCCGCTGCCCAGCCGCGACGGCGAGGCACCGGACGACGCGCTCGCCCGGCTGCTCGGCGGCACCCGGGCGGCCGTCCTGCGCGCGGTGGGCACCGGATGCGGCACCGTCGAGCTGGCCCGGCGGGTGAGCTCCAGCCCGGCCACCGCCTCCGAGCACGCCGCCGCGCTGCGCGCCGCCGGCCTCGTCGCGACCACCCGCGCCGGCCGCGGCGTCCAGCACTGGCTCACCCCGCTCGGCGCCCAGCTGCTGCACCGCACCCGCACCCGATGACACCGCCCGCGCCGCGGCCGACCCAGCGGCCCTGGCGGGTCAGACCCGCCACACCTCCGCCTCGGCCATGAACGCCGACGAGCCGGGACGCTCCGGGGTGCCGCCGAGCTGGACCTCGCCCGGCAGCGCCAGCCCGCCGACCGTGATCCGCGCGGTGCGCATGGGCGCGAGCACAAGGCTCAGCGAGTGCGGCGTGCCGGCGAGGTCGAACTCGTCCGTGCTGAACGTGCGCCGGTGCAGCACGCCCTCCATCCGTACCCGCACGTCCCGCGCCCGCGCGTCGAGACCGGTGGCGAGGTCGAGCGTGACGTCGACGTCCGCGCGCCGCACCTCCGGCTCGGGCCACGGCACGCCCGCGACCTCGGGAAAGTTGCGGGTGAAGTACTGCGATAGCCAGTAACCCAGCTCCCGGTCGGTCGCCAGCACCCGCACCCGACCGTCGTGCCACACGACGATGGCACGGCCGCTGCCGCGCTCCGACCACCGCACGATCCACACCGACGCGAACGCGGTCAGCTGCTCGCCGGTGAAAAGGCTGACGCCGGGGTTGGCGCCGACCAGCAGGACCCGCCGGGCGGCCGGGTCGGTGGCGGCCACCGCGCGGCCGGGAAGGGCGACTGCCGCCGTGGCGGTCATTCCCGCGGCGCCGGCCAGCATCGTGCGTCTTTTCATCGGGTACCTCCGGAAGGAACGGCCGGTCCCCCGTGCGGACCGGCTCTCGCCCGATACGGTGCGCTCCGCCGGCCGGTCGGCTCAATCATTTCGGCTGTCACCGAAAGCAATGACCGATACATGACAGCCCGAGGCATCGGCGGCCCGCCGTGGCGGCACCTAGAATCGTCGGCAATACAGCGGACAGCGCATTTTCGGGGGGCTTGCGCGAAATGGCCGCGCAGACCGAAGGCGGTGAGAAAGATCGCTGGTAGGGCATCCTCCGTGCGCAGCGTCCGGACTCTCCTTGGATTTCTCACGATTTCCCTGCTCGTCATCGAGGGAGCGTTGCTGCTCCTCGCGAGGGCGGTGCAGGACGCCGACCGCGCGTTCGTCATCCTGGTCGCCGTTATCGCTTTCATCGTCCTGGCCGCGACCGTCGTCGCCATCGTGCGGCCGGCACTGCTCGGCGTGAGCCACCGGACGCCGGTGCTCGCGCCGGTGGCCGCCCCCGATCCGAAGCCCGTCGCGTACGAGTACGACGTGTTCATCTCCTCGCCGATGACCGCACTGACCCAGGAGTCCTACGAGGCGCACCGCAAGGACATCCTCAAGTTCATCCGGACGATCGAGCTGCGCTGCAAGTTCAAGTGCTACTACTCGGGAAGAAACCGGCCGACGCTGGACCATTTCGAGGCCGTCGACGTCGGACTTCGCAATGACATGGAGGCGTTGAAGAAGAGCAGGTACTTCCTGCTCGTATTTCCCGAGACGCTGGTGTCGAGCGTTCTCGTCGAGGCCGGCATGGCGATCGTGCTGAACAAGCCGGCGCTTTATTTCAAGCGGCCGGGTGTCAAGCTGCCCTTCACGCTCGAAGGCGCGGCCAACTCGACCAATCCGGAGCTGCCCCGCACGAGTAAGTACGAATACAAGGACACCGCCGACCTCGTCCGGCTCATCCAAAACAACGGCAGGGGAATCTTCGAATGACGCCAGAGACGATGGGAGCCCGCCAGGCGCTGACGGCGGCGACCCTGCTGAGCCGGTACGGCCTGACGCTGGCCACCGCGGAATCGCTGACCGGTGGGCTGGTCGGGCAGCTCGTCACGTCCGTCGCCGGTGCGTCGGCGTTCTACGTCGGCGGCATGATCACGTATGCCACCGAGGCGAAGAGCGGCGTGCTGGGTGTCGATCCCGCCGTGCTGCGCGAGCAAGGCCCGGTGAGCCCGGAGGTCGCACGCCAGATGGCGGCGCGGGTGCGCGTCGTGTTCGGCGCCTCGATGGGGCTCGCCACCACGGGCGTCGCCGGTCCGACGGAGCAGGACGGCAATCCCGTCGGGATGCTCCACGTCGGGATAGCCGACGCCACGGGCACGCGTGCGATCACGCTCAAAGGTCCGGACGGCAGCCGCGCCGAGGTACGGGCCTGGGCGGCCCAGGCGGCGCTGACCGAACTTGTCGGGCAGCTGCTTCGCACGTACGCGGTGGAGCCGGCCTGAGCCGTGACCGTATCCCGTGCCCGAAGCGAGGACTGATGGTGTTCGCCCCCACGATCGGCATAGTCACGGCGCTACCCGAGGAGTTCGCCGCGATGGAGGCGCTGCTGGACGGGGCCGCCGCTGTCGCCGTCGACGACGACCGCGCGCCGTACATCGCGGGGGAGCTGCCCAGCCTCGTGCCCGGCCGTCCACATCAGGTGGCGTTGACCATCATCGGCGACGCGGGAAACGACGCCGCGGCCACGGCCTGTACCAACCTCGCCCGCACCTTCCGCTCGACCAACATCGTGGTGATGGTCGGCATCGCCGCGGGCGTGCCGAGCCCGGACCAGCCCGAGCGCCACGTGCGGCTGGGTGACGTCGTCGTCGCCTCCTGGGGCGTGATCGGCTTCGACCACGTCGACCAGCTCGCCGACGGTCCCCGGCTCCGCCACGGCTTTCCGGTGCCGTCACCGCTGCTCGTGCAGCGGGCGGCGCTGATCGAGGCGCGGGAGTACACCGGTCGGGGCACCTGGACGCAGTGGCTGGACCTCGGCGGATCGCCCGCGCTGCCCGGCTACGGCCGCCCGGCGGAGGTCGACAACGCGGTGGCGCTGGCCGGCGCCCCCGGCAGCGAGGTGGCGCGCCTGGAGGTGCCAGCCGGGCGTGGCGGCCAGCCGCTGCCACGAGTCCACTATGGACTGATTGGCAGCTCCGAGCGGTCCCTGCGCGACGCCCGCGTACGCGACGCGCTCGCGGCCCGGCACAACCTGCGGGCGCTGGAGATGGAGGGCAAAGGCATCGGCCGCAGCAGCTCGCTGAACGGGCTGGAGTGGTTTGTCATCCGCGGCATCAGCGACCACGGCGACAGCGGCACGGAGGCGACGTGGCGACGCTACGCCGCGCTGGCCGCCGCCGCGTACCTGCGCGGACTGCTCGCCGAGACCCCACCACTGGCACCGCGCGGCGGGCACCCGCGGTCCGGTGGAGTGGCACGCGGCCGCGCGCACCTCGTCGACGACCTCGGCATCTCCCTGCTCACCGCCTCTCCACACGGCCCGGTCGAGAGCCTGGCGGTCAACCTGCGAGCCCTGAGCGTGCTCTGCGAACGCCCGATCTCCCTGGCCGCCACCGACCCGGTCGAGCTGGAGTCCATGATCAGCGCGATCATCGGCGGGCTGAGCGGCCTGGCCGGCACGGTCACGCCCGAGGACGCGGCAGCCCTTTCGCTGCGCGCCCGCAGCTTCATCGCCGCGGCCGACGGGGTGCTGATGCACGCCCGCTCCACGTACACCGACCGCCAGGCCGAGATCGCCGGCTGGCAGTACTTCTGGAGCATCCTGCACGGTGAGGTCGAGGCCCTCGCGACTCTGCTGTCCGCGCTTGTGCGCGCCTGAAAGCCGTTTCGAAACAGGGCCTGGCCGGATCGCGACGTGTGTGGATTTCTGCCGGGTGGGGAAGGAGGGTGCAATGGCCTACGTCAGCTCCTCCGGTGAGTTCACCCGCGACCAGCGTTACATCGCCACCCGGATCACCGCGGACGGGCGGGACGGGTTCGTGGTGGAGCCCGGCCGCTACCGGCTCGTCGTCAGCCGCGCGTGCCCGTGGGCGAGCCGCGCCGTCGTGGTGCGGCGGCTGCTCGGGCTCGAGACGGTGCTGTCGATGGGGATCGCGGGGCCGACGCACGACGAGCGGAGCTGGACGTTCGACCTGGACCCGGGCGGTCGCGACCCGGTGCTGGGTATCGAGCGGCTGCAGGAGGCGTACTTCGCCCGCTTCCCCGGCTACGACCGCGGCATCACCGTGCCGGCCATCGTGGACGTGCGCACCGGGCAGGTGGTGACCAACGACTACGCGCAGATCACGCTGGACATGTCGACGCAGTGGCGGGCGTACCACCGGCCGGGTGCGCCCGACCTCTACCCGGAGGACCTGCGCGCGGAGATCGACCAGGTCAACCGGGTGGTCTTCGCCGACGTGAACAACGGGGTGTACCGGTGCGGCTTCGCCGGCGGCCAGGAGGCGTACGAGAAGGCGTACGGGCGCCTCTTCGCGCGGCTCGACTGGCTCTCCGAGCGACTGGCGGCGAGCCGCTACCTGGTCGGTGACACCATCACCGAGGCGGACGTGCGGCTCTTCACGACGCTGGTGCGCTTCGACCCGGTGTACCACGGGCATTTCAAGTGCAACCGGGAGAAGCTGAGCGAGATGCCGGTCCTGTGGGCGTACGCGCGGGACCTCTTCCAGACACCCGGGTTCGGCGACACGGTCGACTTCGACCACATCAAGCGCCACTACTACGAGGTCCACCGCGACATCAACCCGACCGGGATCGTGCCCGCCGGCCCGGACCTGTCAGGGTGGCTGACCCCGCACGGGCGCGAGGCGCTGGGCGGCCGGCCGTTCGGCGAGGGGTGCGAGCCCGGGCCGCTGAGCGAGACCGAGACGGTGCCGGTGGAGCACACCCCGCTGGCCGTCGCCGCCTGATCGGTGCGCGTGGCGCCGGCGCGCAGCGCCGCGACCGCCCGAGGGCCGTGTACGGCGACGGCGAGCGCGAACACCCCCGGGATGACCATCGCGGCGGCGAGCGAGGTGACCTCGGCGGCGTACCCGATGACGGCCGGCCCGGCGAGCGCGCCCGCGTAGCTGACGGTCGCCACGACGGACAGCCGCCTGGCCTTCTGCGCGGTGGCGGAGCCGGTGGCGCTCGCGACGACCGGCCAGACGAGCGCCATGCCGCCCCCGGTCAGCAGCCACCCCGCCACCGCCGCCGCGAATCCCGCCGGGCCGAGCGCCGGCGCCGCGAGCACGACCGCGTACCCGGCCGACGCGGTGACACCCGCGGCACGCAGCGTCCGGACAGGGCCGAGCCGCGCCCGGACCGGGTCCCCGGCGAAGCGGGCGGCGGTCATCGCGGCCAGGAACGCGGCGTACACCAGCGGGGCGGCCGAGGTGTCCGCGCCGAGCACCCGCCGCGCGTGCACCCCGGCCCAGTCGGTGGCCGCCCCTTCGACGAGGAAAGCGGCGCCGCCCACCAGCCCGAGCACGACGAGTACCCCCATCGCCGGTGTGGCCGCCCCCGCTTGCGGCTGGAGCCGCGGAACCCGCGGCGCCGTGGCCGGCAGGTCGCGGCAGAGCCGGGCGAAGGCCGCGGCGAGGGCGAGAGCCTGCGCCGCGACCACCGGCGGCAGCGGCGCCCCGGCGGCGACCGCGCCGGTGGTGGCCGCGGTGCCGATGACGGCGCCGAGGCTCCACGTGCCGTGGACCGTGGACATGACCGGCCGCCCGCCCCCGGCTTCCACGGCGGTGGCGGCGACGGTGAGCGCGACGTTGAGCGCGCCCATGAGCAGGCCCAGGGCGGTGGCCGCGCAGGCGAGCACGGTGAACGTCGGTGCGAGCACCGCCAGCCCCGCCGTGAGCGCGCAGCCGGGCGCCACCCAGCGCAGCAGCCGCACCGCGCCCCACCGGTCGGCCCACCAGCCCGCGGCCGGCATCGCGACGAGCGCCGCCGCGCCGAGCAGCAGGAGCACGCCGCCCAGACGGCCGGCGCCGAGGTCGAGGCGGGCGTCGGTGGCCGGGAGGGTGGCACCCCAGAGGGCCGTCAGGGCACCGGCAGCGCCGTAGAGGGCGCAGATCCGCAACATGGCCTCGTCTTCCTTTCGCCGCCGTCCCTCGATGCTCGCGGCGGCCACCCGGCGAGATCCAACAGCGGTTGCGCCATGATCTACACAGGTGGCGTGTGAATAATGAACGGGTGGGCGGCGACCTGGAGATCCGGATGCTGAGGTCGTTCGTCGTCGTCGCCGAGGAGCTGCACTTCAGCCGCGCGGCGCAGCGACTCTTCGTGGCGCAGCAGGCACTGAGCCGCGAGATCCAGCGGCTGGAGGACCGGGTCGGCCGGCCGCTGTTCACCAGGACGACGCGGCAGGTCGCGCTCACCGCGGCCGGTGAGGAGCTTCTGGGGTACGCGCGGCGCCTGCTCGCCCTCCACGACAAGGCCCTGCACGCGCTGCGCGGCGAGCCGGAGCCGCTGCTTGTCGATGTGGTGGGGCCGGGCCTGACCCCGTCGCTGGCGCTCGCGGAGGCCCGCGGTCTCGTGCGCGACGTCGAGTTCTTCGCCCGCGAACGCCAAGGCCTCGACGGCGCCGTCACCACGCTGAGCGGCCGGGCCGAGCGGGGTGGGCGGATCGACGTGGCGTTCGGCCGGTGGACCGCGTCCGGCGCGCGGGCGGCCGGCCTGCGCCACCGCACGGTCCGCCTCGAACCCATCATGGTGCTGCTGCCGCGGGCGCATCCGCTCGCCGCCCAGCCGGCGGTCCCGGTCGCCGAGCTGGAGGGCAGCGGCGTGTGCTTCCGCGCCGGCGACCATGTCACGCAGGACTGGGACGAGGCGATGCACCAGCTGCTCGGTCCACTGGGGATAGACCCGGCACTGGCCCACCCGCCGGTGCACGGCGCGGACGAGCTCGCCCACCACCTGCACCTGCGTGACGCGCCCATCCTGACGTTGAGCACGCAGCCGGCGGTGGAGGGCGCGGTGAGCCGCCCACTGGTACGGCCGGTGGCGCTCTATCCCTGGGCGATGCTCTGGCGCGCCGACCTCGACCATCCCGGCCTGCCCGCGCTGCACGCCGCCGTCGACAAGCTCTCGGCCGCCGGAGGCTGGCTCCACCGGCCGGACGGCGCGTGGTTGCCGGACCCGGAGGCCACGCGCGCGTAGCCGGCGTGCGTCAACCGGCTCGACCGCGTGCCCGGCCCGCGCTGTGGGAAAGCGCGGGCCGGGGCGGCCGCCGGATCAGGCGCCGGGGATGCGCCCCGCACCGGCGCCGGCCGTGACCAGCGACGGTACCGAGGCGGCGCTGTCCGGCGTGTACGAGTAGTAGGACCGCGGGTCGGCGACCGTGCCACCGCTCTCGCAGACGCCGGAGCGGACGAAGACGTTGCCCCGCTCGGCGAGTCGGCCGGGCGCCGAGTCGGCGTACCCGCTGACCGAGTGGCACGGGAAGGCGACGTCCTCGAAGTAGTTGGCCTCGACGAGCACGCCCGCGTTCTCCGTGGAGGC
This sequence comes from Phytohabitans houttuyneae, assembly GCF_011764425.1. Classification (NCBI taxonomy): domain Bacteria; kingdom Bacillati; phylum Actinomycetota; class Actinomycetes; order Micromonosporales; family Micromonosporaceae; genus Phytohabitans; species Phytohabitans houttuyneae. Next base: position 1,386,063 of record NZ_BLPF01000001.1, on the reverse strand, counting down.
CACGCCGTAGAGGCCGATGCCGCGGTAGTAGTTGTTGTACACGTGGACCGGCTCGCCGAAGCGCACCCGCGGGTGGCGCTGGTTGGAGCCGTCGAAGTAGTTGTGGTGGTACGTGACCTTCAGGTAGCCGATGTCGTCCGGGAACGAGTCGGAGTGGCCGAGCAGCATGCTCTTGTCCGTGGCGTGAAACCTGTTCCAGGAGACCGTCACGTTCGTCGACTGGCGCTTGACGTCGACCGAGCCGTCGAAGCCGGGGTGGAAGTCGTTGTGGTCGATCCACACATGGTGCGATCCATTGTGGACGCTCACCGAGTCGTCCGACGCGTCCCGGAAGGTGATGTTGCGGATGATGACGTTGTTGCCGGGCCGCGTGGTGGTGCCCAGCTGGAGGCCGCCGCCCACGATCTCGGCGGTGGAGCCCACGCCGACGATGCTCTTGTTGGCCACCACCGTGATCATGTCGTCGACCGCGATCCGCCCGGAGACCCGGATGGTGTAGGGGGTGTTGGCGCCCGCGTACTGGGCGAGCTCCGCCGCGCTCGTCACGGTGACGGTGGGGCCACCCGCGCCGCCGGTCGTGCCGGTCGCGTGGCCGTCGGGCTGCCCGGGCAGCGGCTGGGACGGCGGCGAGGTGGTGACGCCGGGCGTGGGTGCGGTCGTCGTCGGGCTCGGGCCCGCCGAGTCGGTGACGAGCACGTCGTCGAAGGAGGCGCTGGAGTAGTACGTGGCGAGGCCCACCCGCCCGGACGTATACGCGCTGTCGGTGGCGGTCGCCACGAGCTGCCCGCCGAGGAAGCCGCGCAGCGTGCTGCCGGAGGCTTCCAGGCGCAGCTGGTACCACGTGTTGAGCGACACCGTCGCGGACGCCGACGCGAGCGCGGTGTGGCCGCCGGAGCCGCGGCGGCCGAGCTGCACCTGACCGGTGTTCGTCAGCGCGAGGTAGTAGTAGCTGCTCGTGCTCTGCGCGCGGGCGATGATGCCGGCGTGGCGGGCGGCGCCGTTGAAGGCGGTGGGCTTGACCCGTGCCTCGACCGCGTAGTTGCCCCACGAGGTGGAGCCGGCCAGCGCGCGGGCGTCACTGCCGGTGCCGGACTGGCGGTAGACGGCCGAGCCGTCGGTGACGACCGCCCAGCTCCCGCCGGAGCGGGTCCAGCCGTCGGCGCCGGCCGAGAAGTCGGTGCTGAAGAGCGTGGCGGCCTGTGCCGAGTGCACACCGACGAACACGAGCGCGGTGGCCACCGCGCCGGCGAGGGCGGCGGCGAGCAGCGCCCTCCGACCTTTTCTGGGCATGGGCGCGCCTCCTGTCTCGTGGCTCAACCGCTTTGGGATTACGTTAGGAAAGCCCTTTCCTGAGGTCAATAGAAATCGATGTGCAGAAATGTTGCAGTGCCCTACGCGGGCTGCGAGCGGGCGACGCGGAAGCCGACATCCTCGATCCGCAGCGTGGGGTGGCTGCGGCGGCGCACCGAGACCCGGCAGCTCCAGTGCTCGTCGAACCACCCGCCGCCCTTGAGCACCCGGTACGTGCCGTAGACCTCCGGGTCGTACACGTCCCAGCACCACTCCCAGACGTCGCCGAGCATGTCGTGCAGGCCCCACGGGTTGGGGCGCTTGCCGCCCACCTCGCGCGCCCGCCCCTCGGAGTTGCCGCGGTACCAGGCGATCTCGTCGAGCGCCCCGTAGCGCGGGCCGGTCGTGCCGGCGCGGCAGGCGTGCTCCCATTCGGCCTCGGTCGGCAGCCGGTATCCCGCCGCGTCGCGGTCCCACTCGACCTCGTCGCCGGCCAGCAGGCGGTAGGCCGGCGCGAGGCCGTCCCGTGTGGACAGTGCGTTGCAGAACCGTGCCGCGTCCCACCACGACACGCTGTCCACGGGGAGCCGCTCGCCCGTACCGGCCGCACTCGGCCGATCGCCGGTGACACCCGCGTACTGGGCCTGGGTCACCGGCACCGGCGCCAGCAGGAAAGGCGCCACGTCGACGGCCCACCTCTGCCGGGTGCGCCGGTCAGCCAGCGAGACGGTGCCGGGCGGAATCAGGATCATCACTTAATGTATCCAGCCTGGACAGGCGGTTCGCGGAGGAGGCAAGCGTGGCGCAGGACTTCCGGTTTCACCACCTGGCGATCATCGCGAGGAGCTACGAGGAGACGGTGAGCTGGTACTGCAAGCACTTCGGCTTCGCGGTCGCGCAGGAGTGGAGCGCGCCGGACATGCTGCCCGGCGCGCGGATGTGCTACCTGCGGAAAGGCGACTTCCACATGGAGATCATCGGCGACGGCGAGAAGGCCGGTGAGCACGCGGTCGCCGCGGATCCGAAGCAGGAGTACCAGATCACCGGGTACCGCCACTTCGCGCTGGAGGTGGACGACGTGGACGCCGCCGTCGCGGCGCTGGCGGCCGACGGCGTCCCGGCGTTCTTCCCGCCGACCGACCTGGACATCGTGGGCGTGCGAGCCGCTCTGGTCCGCGACCCGGACGGCAACGCGGTGGAGCTGATCCAATGGCGGTGACCTGTACGGCGGAGGAGTTCACCGAGCGCCTGCTCGCCCTCGCCACCGAGGAGCAGCGGGCGGAGTACCGGCGCTATTTCAAGCCTGGCGACGACACGTTCGCCGGCGTGCGCATGGGCGACGTGTTCGCGCTCGCCAAGGAGTGCGTGGGCATGGCGCCGGCTGAGCTCGGGAAGCTGCTCGACAGCCCGATCCACGAGGTGCGCGCGGGCGCGCTGAGCATCATGGACAAGCAGGGCCGTGCCCGCCGGACGCCGCCGGAGCGGCGGGCCGAGCTGTACGAGCTCTACCTGCGCCGTCACGACCGCATCGACAACTGGGACCTCGTCGACCTGGCCGCGCCGTACGTCGTGGGCGCGCACCTGGCCGGCAAGCCCCGCGACATCCTCGACGAGCTGGCCGGCTCGGACGACATCTGGCGGCGCCGCACCGCTATCGTCGCCACCGCGTACTTCATCCGCCAGGGCGAGACGGCCGACACGTTCCGGATCGCCGAGCTGCTGGTCGCCGACCCGGAAGACCTGATACACAAGGCGGTCGGCGGCTGGGTGCGGGAGGCCGGCAAGAAGGACCCCGCGCGCCTGACCGCTTTCCTCGACCGGCACGCGGCCACGATGCCGCGCACGATGCTGCGCTACGCGATCGAGCGCCTGGACCCCGAGCGCCGCGCCCACTACCGGGGCCTCAAGGCCAGGAGTTGAGCGCGCGACGCCCGCGATGGTCCGGGCCCACCCACCGCGGAGGGTGAGGCCGCGGGAGCAACGGTCCGGACCACCGCGGACATCGCGGTAGCTCAAATCTGTCTGTTTTGAGTCCTTTGCGCTACGCCACCGCGGGCTCGGGGGCGCGGGCGGGCGTGGGGCTGATGGTCGGGGCGGCGGCGCGGGCGACGAGCGCGAGCAGCGGGATCAGGGTGGCGAGTGTCCAGGTGAGACCGATCAGCTCGGTGACCCAGCCGATGATGGCCGGCGCGATCAGGATGCCGGTGTAGGTCATCGTGCTGAAGCGGGCGACCGTCGTGGCGGCGCCCGCGCCTGAGGCGCCCAGATGGCCGACCACGCCGAAGAGCACCGGCAGCGGGGTGGCCAGCCCGATGCCGACCACGGCGAACCCGGCCACCGCGAGCGCCGGCCACGGGCTGAGGACCACGACGGCCAGCCCGGCCGACCCGACCAGCGTGCCGGCCGCCACCAGGCGGGACGCGGAGGCGCGGGCCTGTATCCGGTCGCCGACCAGCCGGCCCGCGGTCTGGCAGGCGGTGAACGCCACGTACCCGAGCGTGGCCGCGCCGAGCGAGGCGCCGAGGTTTTCGTGCAGGTAGACGCCGCTCCAGTTGGCCACCGCCGCCTCGACCGTGAGCACCGTGGCACCCATCGCGCCGAACGCGACGATCCGCCGGGACCAGCCGGCCCGCCACGACGCGCGGGCCCGTGCGGGTGAGGCGGCGCGGCGGTCCGCGTGTCCGGGAAGGAGCAGGCGGCCGCAGGCCAGCGCGGCCGGCAGCAGCGCCACGGCGAGTACCGCGTAGTGCAGCTGCCGCGACATCCCGCCCTGGGCCGCCGCCGAGCCGGCCAGCGAGCCCACGACGGCGCCGATGCTCCACGCGGCGTGGCAGCCGTTCATGATCGGGCGGCCGAGGGCGCGTTCGACGGCGACGGCGTGTGCGTTCATGGAGACGTCGAGCAGGCCGTGCGCCGCGCCGAAGCCGAGCAGCAGTGCCAGCAGCACCGCCAGCGTCGGTGCGGCGCCGATCCCGGCGATCCCGACCGGCAGCACGAGGATCGCCGCGCGGACCACCCACCCGCTGCCGACCCGGGCGGCGAGCGCGCCGGCGACCTGCATGGCGAGTACCGCCGAGACGCCGAACACCGCGCTGACCAGGCCGAGCTGGGCGGGGGAGAGATCGAGGTCGAGCTTGAGCTGCGGGGTACGCACCACAAGGCTCGCGATGAGCAGGCCGTTGCCGCCGAAGACCGCCGTGATCGCCCAGCGGGCACGTGAAGGGGTTGCCATACCACCACGACGAACGAGCACCCCTCCGATCGGACAGGTGGCGACGTAAAGACGCTCTCAGCGGCCGCCGCCCTCAGCGCCTCACCTTGCGCGGCTAGGGCGCGAGGCGGTGGAGGAACGAGACGAGGGCGGCGTGGTACGGGGCGATCGTGGAGACCTCGGCGTACTCCTCCGGGCCGTGCTGGCCGTGGCCGCCCACGCCGAACGCGACCGCCGGGATGCCGCGCGCTGAGTAGAAGCGACCGTCGCCGGCGCCGTGCTTGTAGAGGAACTCGCCGCCGTAGCCCTGCTCGCGGGCGGCCGCGCGCAGGTGCGCGATCTCCGGGCTGTCGTGGTCGGCGTGGTGCGGCGCGTCGACGTGGTCGACGGTGACGGTCACGCCGGGTTCGCAGAAGGCGGCCAGGTGCGCGGTGATCCGCTCGGCGTCGGCGCCGGCCCAGTCGGCGTCCTCGGTGGGGAAGCGGATGTCGAGCCACGCCTCCGCCTCGGCCGGGATCTGGTTGTACGCGCGGTTGGGCGTCTCGATCCTCGCCAGGTTGAGCGTCGTGCGCCACGCCTCCTCGGCCGGCACCGGGTAGCGCTCGGTGAGGCGGCCGATCGTGCGCACGAGCTTGAGCAGCGCGTTGTCGCCGAGCCACGGGTACGCGCCGTGGCCGCTGTGACCGGTCGCGTGGAGCCGCGCGTGCGCCAGGCCCTTGGAGTCGGCGACGATGTCCAGGCGGCTGTGCTCGCCGATCACCACGAACCCGGCCGTGACGCCACACTCCACCTGGTGGCGCGTGCCGTTGCGCCCGCCGATCTCCTCGTCGGCGACGAGCTGGAGCGCCAGCGGGTACGGCAGGGCGGCCGCCGTCTCCCGGAACGCCAGCGCCTGCGCCAGCGCCGTTATCTTCATGTCCTGCGCGCCGCGCGCGTACAGCCGGTCACCGTCCCGCCGCGGCCGGAACTGCTCCGGCGTCGCCGGCACGACGTCGAGGTGCGCGTTGAGCACCACCCGGAAGTCGCGCGCCTCGGGTCCATGGTGGACCAGGGCGCTCGGCACGCCGCTCGACTCGAACCACTCGACCCGGAAGCCCGGCCCGACGAAGTCGACGACCAGCTCCAGCGCCCGCCGCAGCTCCTCCGGCCGGTCCGCGGTCGACGGCACGGCGAGCAGCTCTTCGGCGGCGGTGAGAAACCCATCAAGCTCCACCGCACCATCGTGCCCGACGTACGGAGATCATCCGGCCGGGGCGTGGCGTTCACCGTGGATTTGATCAACGTGGCCAGGGTGTGCCTACCTGTTCCCCTCCGTCAGGGAGACGCGATGGCCAACCTCGTACCCAGGACCCGATTTCTGCTGGCCGCGGCCGCCGCGGCGCTCGTGCTCCTGCCCACCGCGGCCGCCCAGGCCGGCGGCTCCGGACACGGACAGCCGGGGCAGCAGACGCTGTGGCGCGGTGACTTCGACGGTGCACACGCGGCCTGGTCCGTACAGACCGAGGGCGCGGCGGCCGGCTGGCGTGGCTGGACGTTCACGCAGCGGGACGACTGGTTCGCGGCCGCCGCGCCCGCGGGAGTCGGCTGCGACCCGGAGCACGACCGGCCGCTCGACCAGCGCTGCTTCCTCGACGGGCGGCAGCAGTTCTCCCGCTCGCGGGGTGTGCTCGCGGTCGCCGACAACGGCGTCGCGGCCGCCAAGGGCGCCGTCGTCGACGGGGACCACCCGGTCAACAGCACGCTGGCCAGCCCTGGCGTGCCGGTCGCCGGCAAGCGCGCGGTCGAGCTCGTCTTCTCCTCGCACTACCGCCAGGCGCACAAGGCGGTCGGCCGGGTGACGGTGGCGTTCGACGGCGGCGCCGAGCGGGAGCTGCTGCGCTACTCGGCCGCCCGCGTCAGCGCCAACGGCGGCGGCGACGTCATCTCCGGCCAGGAGGTGATCCGCGTCGACGTGCCCTCCCGGGCGCGCACCGCCGTGTTCCGATTCGGGTACGCCAGCAGCCGGCCGCAGCTGTTCTGGGCGGTGGACGACGTCGTGGTCCGCACCCCGCTGCCGGCGCTGCCGCGCGGTGCGAAGCCGGTGACGTTCCAGGTGCTGAGCGACATCCAGGTGGAAGGGCTGCCGTACACCGGTGGCGCGCTCGACCTGCTGCGCCGCGAGGCACCGGCCGCGAAGGGGCTGCTCCTCGTCGGCGACATCATCAGCGGGCCGCGCGAGCAGACCCAGGAGCAGCAGGTCCAGGAGTACGCGGACGTCAGCGCCGCCTTCGCCGGCCACCGGCTCCCGCCCGTGTACCCGGCCATCGGTAACCACGACGTGCGCAGCCGGGTACTCACCAAGGAGCAGCAGGTCGCCAACTTCCTCACGTTCGCCAACCAGTGGGGCGCGCGGATCGACAAGCCGTACTACGAGAAGGTGGTCGGCGGCGTCCCGCTGCTCGTGCTCGGCGAGGAGGGTGGCGTACCGGAGGACGAGAAGCAGGACGTCAGCGACGCGCAGCTGGCGTTCCTGACGCAGCGGCTCGCGTACTGGTCCACCAAGGGCAAGCAGGTGCTGGTGCTGCGGCACTACCCGTTCGAGTGGACGGTCTCCGGCACCTACGGCAACTTCTACGAGAACGGCCCCCGCGACTTCGAGATCGAGGCGATCGTCGGCCGGTACCCCAATGTGATCTTCCTGAGCGGGCACACGCACTGGTCGCCGTACCGCCGCGACTGGGCTGCCCGCGTCGTCACGCCGGGCGGGCACCGGGACGGCTACACCGCGATCAACACGGGTGCGCTGGCGATGGAGTTCGCGCCGAGCCCCGAGGACCCGTGGGACGAGGACTCCGCCACCGACCGGCCCGAGTCGCCGGCCGTGCTGACCGTGGCCGTGTACGAGGACCGTACCGTCGTGCGCGCCTTCGACGTTCTCACTGGTGAGCAGGTCAACGAGATCGAGGTCGCCAACCCTCGCTGACCGCCGCTGTTCCGGCCCCGCCCGAGGTCCCGCGGGCGGGGCCCTGCCAACCGCGCTCGCTGCGCTCGCCAAGGCCCCGCTCGCTGAGGCCCCGCTCGCTGAGGCCCGGGAAGCCGCCGCCATCCGACCTCGTCGCTGCGCTCCTCGGACCGGATCCCGCCGGCCCCTGGGGCCGGAAGACACGGTTCACCACAGGCGCTTGAGGTCGAGCATCATGCGGGTGCCGTCGGCGGCCCGCCAGGAGTACACCGCCGCCTCGTTGTCGCGGTCGAGCTGGAAGACCGTCGGGTCGCCGGAGTCGATGCCCTCACGCGCGGGCGGTGGCGGCGCCGCGATCACCGCGGCGCGGCCGCTGCCCCGGTCCCAGATGACGTTCGCCGTGTCGAGGTTGCCGATCGCGAGCCGCCCCTCGAGGCGCGGCGAGAGGCCGCCGTTCCGGCCCAGGTCGACGTAACCGCTGCCGTCGAGGTTCTGGATGGCGGCGTCGCCGGCGACGTTCCAGCCGGTGCACCACTCGGGCCCGCACGCGACGGTCGCCTCCATCTCGTCGTTGGCCAACCACCGCGCCTTCCGCCCCGTGGCTACCTCGACAAGCGTTCCGCTCCGCTCCGGCTCCCCGAACGGCGTCCCGCCATACTGCGACGTGATCCAGCCGGGGACGGTGGAAAGCCAGTACCCGCGCGAGCCCGGCACGTCCGCGATCCGCCCGTCGCGAAGTGACAACCGCTTGACGACCACGTCGTCCTGGCCGTCGCCCGGCCCGTACTGCTCCCACAGCACCGCCTCGCCCGCCAGCACGCCCCGCCCGTCGACCGCGCTCGCCGGGAGGTCGGCCAGCTTTGTCGCGTCACCGCCCGCGAGCGGCGCGATCCACGCCTCGCGGACCGCCCTGCCCTGCCGCCGCCCCGACACGAACCAGACCACGCGGTCGCCGGCCACCAGCGCCGTCGAGACCCTCGGCGCGGCCAGGCCGTCGCTCATGGCCCCGGTGGCGACGGGGCGTATCGACCCGCTGTCCGGGTTGAACAGCAGCGGTCCCGTCTCGCGACCCGACGAGACGACAAGCAGGTCGTCGCCGTCCGTGGTGTCCGCGATCCGGTACGACGAGTCGTCGGGCAGCTTGCGCGGCAGCTCGCGGACCGCCTGCGGCCACACCACCTCCGGCCCCGGCAGCGATGCGAAGTCCGGGATCCGGCCGGGCGAGAACACCGGCGCGACGTCGTACCGCGTCTCCCCGCGGCTCACGGCCACGGCGGTCACCGTGCCGCAGACCACCACGGCCACCGCGGCCGCCACCGCGTGGACGACCCATCCCGACCGCCGTCGTGGCCGGGCCACGCCTTCCGCGCGGGCCACGATCCGGGCCAGGTCAGGCGGGGGTACCGGCAGTGTCGCGATGTGGCTCCGGACGGCGGCACGCACCCGCTCGTCCCGGTCGCCGGGTGACTCAATCTTCATCGAGGTGCTCCCTCAGGGTCGCGAGCGCGCGGTGGAGCAGCGACTTCACGGTGCCGGGGCGGCAGCCGAGCGCTTCGGCGATGGCGAGCTCGGGCAGGTCAAGATAGAAGCGGAGGAAGACGGCGGCCCGCTGGCGGCGGCTCAGCGCCAGCAGCGCCTGCCGCACGGCGGTGCCGTCCTCCGTTGACGGCGTGGACTCGGCCGGTGAGCCGCGCGCCACGTGGCGGCGGGCCACCAGCAGGCGCCGCCACCACGACCGGGACCGGTTGACCACGACGGTGTGCAGCCAGCTCTCCGGGTCCCGGACGGTGGGCCAGCGCCGGTACAACTCGACGAACGACTCCTGCACGATGTCCTCGGCCGCCGCCATGCTGTCGGTGATAACGAAGGCGAGCCGGATCATGCCGTCGTAGTGCGCCCGATACGCCGCGCCGAAGTCGTCCAACGCGCTCCCGCCCGTCTGGGGCTCCTCTACCGCGGTCCGTGTCACGCTACCTGGTCGCGCCAGCCCACCGATCGGTTCCACGGCCCCGCCCGGTTTTCGAAACCGGGACTCACGGCCGGCGGTAGATCGTGATGGAGTGCCCCACCGTGTCGATCGGGTCGCTCGTGCGGATCAGGTCGGCCAGCGGGCCCGTGGCCTTGGCCGCGGAACTGTCCGATACGACGAGCAGCCCGCGCACCTCACCCGCCGGCAGCGCGAGCGGGTCCGAGGCCTCGATGCCGTACCACGACGGCACTCCGCTGCCCTTGTAAACCAGCCAGACCCGCTCACCGGGGTAGCGCGACCGCAGCCGATCGGCCAGCCGCCCCAGATCCTGGCCCCAGTCCACATTGGAGTCATGCAGGTGCTCGTGCGTACGGGCCGGCCCGCCGAAAGCCTCGTTCGCGTACGGCAGGTAGTACGGAAACGTGCGCAGCGAGCTCGCCGCCACCAAACCCACGAGCACCACCGCCACGATCCGTAACGCCCGCCACCGCACCGTCATCACCGCGGCCGCGGCGACGGCGAGGAAGATCGGCACCACCAGCGCGTACCGGGTGCCGAAGTCGCGCGACCCGGTCATCGCGACGGCGAGCAGCAGGGCGGCCGGCGCCAGCACGTACGGCGCGGCCGCCCGCAGCCGCGGCGTGGCGATCAGCGCGACCGCGCCGGCCAGCCACAGCGCCATCGCGCCAAGCGGCGACTTCACCAGCAGCGCGGCCGGCAGGTAGTACCAGCGGCCGCCGGTGTACACCTCGCCGAAGAGGAAGCCGGTCCACCGCGCGCCCTCGAAGCCGAACTGCATGCGCAGCCCGTCGCCGTACGCCGCGGGGAACGGCAGCACCCGCGCCACCAACCCGCGCCACCCGCCGCTGGCCGGCACGTCCGGCGGCGGCACCCACTCCAGCCGCGGGTCGACCGCCAGGTAGGACGCCCACACCACGGCCACCGCGAGCACCGCGGCGGCCAGGCCCCAGGCCGCGGCACGCCAGGTCCGACCGGCCGCCGCCCACACCGACAAAAAGATCAATAAAAGCAGCAATGGTACGGCCGGCAGCGCGCTCATCTTCACGGACAGAGCCGCCCCGAGTGCCAGCCCTGCCAGCGGCGCGTAGAGCCGCGGGCGCTGCCGCGCCCTCCACGCCAGCCACACCGAGGTGAGCAGGAACCCCACCACCGGAACGTCCAGCGTCGCCAGCGAACCGTGCGCGATGACGTCCGGCGAGAACGCGTACAGGGCGAGGGCCACGAGCCCGCCCGCCGCCCCCGCCACGTCCCGCGCGAACGCCAGCACCACCAGCCCGAACAGCAGCGTCAGCAGGATCACCGGCAGCCGGGCGAGGAACATGAGGCGCCACGGGTCGTGACCGGACTCGTACAGCAGGTGGCGGCCGAGCGCGGTCTGGTCGCCCTGGAAGCCGGGGTCGACCTCGGCGCCGGAAAACGCCAGCCCCGCGCCGATGAGCAGCTTGCCGAGGGGCGGGTGCTCCGGGTTGTACCGGAGGCTGTGCTCCTGTGTCTGCCAGACGGCCGCGCCCACGTAAACCGGCTCGTCGATCGTCGGCGTCTGCTGGACGGCCGCGGTCACCATCGCGACCGCCATCTGCCCGAGGAGCAGGGCCACGACCAGCGGGTACAGCCAGCGCCGCAGACGCGCCGGCACCACCCACCGCTCCCGCGCGGGCTCCGGCGCGGTCGCCGCCGCGGTCGTCGTCATCGTCACCAGGTTCACACTCCCTGAACACTGATACGTGCGGGTCGGCCCCATCTGTTCAACGAATGTCCCGCCCCATGATCGACCCCACGTGACACCACGACGGCGCCTTATCACGGACTGACCCCGCCAATCTCGTCCGCCCGAGTGCCCGAACGGCAGATCATCGACGGGAACCGCCAGCGCGTGCGGGCCGGGACGCGGCGGCGGTCAGCGTGGACTGCTCGCTCTGTCAGACGCATCCAGCCTGCGCCCCGGTGCCCACCGGGACGGGGAACCGGCAGAAACAACCGCCTGGCGGTGTGGACACCGAGCCAGGCGATCATGGTTGGGTCGATCCAGGGGCGGTCGCGTTAGGGACGCTGGGCGGCCGGCCGATCGTGGACGTTTGCTGCCCCATGGAGGGCACCGCACGTCCACGATCGCAAGCGTCATCAGCGCGAGACCTTGACCTGAGGACGGCTTGGTCGCTTCCACGGACGGACCTTGCCCGGTTGTCGGCTTCCCGCTTCTGCCGTCCTGCGATGGTGACGCCGCCGCCGCGCTGTGGGACGACCTGGGCGAGGGTGAAAGCCGACCTCCGACCCCGACCCCGACCTCGGTCCTCGGGCCGAAGTCTGGGCGCATTGGTGCGCCCAGCTCCGGAGGCTCCCCGCCAACCGCGGAGGGTGAGGCCGCGGGAGCAACGGTCCGGACCACCGCGGACGTCGCGGCAGCTCACATCTTCATTGGGGTTCGCCCTCGCGGGCCCGTGTCCTCGGTGGACGGTGGTGCGCTCACACCGTGAGGACGAACTTGCCCTGCGCGTGGTGCTCCTCGATGAAGCGGATCGCGTCCGCGGTCTCGCTCAGGGGGCAGGAGCGCTCGATCACCGGGTCGAGCGTGCCGGCCGCGACCATCTCGGCGAGCTCGGCCAGCTCGGCGCCCTTGGGGGTGGCGACCAGGGGGCGCAGGCGCTGTGACGCGAAGGGTGCCCTCACCATCATGGCCAGCAGGCGGGGCATCGGGCCGAGCACCTTGCCGCCGCCGCCGAACGACGCGATGTACATGCCGCGGGGCGTGAGGACCTGGCGCATGGCGGCTAAGGGCTTGTCGCCGACCAGGTCGAACACCACGTCGAAGCGGGCCTCGCCGCTCGTGACGTCACCGGTCGTGTAGTCGATGACCGCGTCCGCGCCGATCGCGCGGACCAGGTCGGCGTTGCGTCCGCTGCAGGTCGCGGTGACGTGCGCGCCCAGCGCCTTGGCGAGCTGCACCGCGAACGTGCCAACCCCGCCCGACGCGCCGTTGACCAGCAGGCGGGTGTCCGGGCCGACCTCGCCCAGGCGGATGCCCTGCAGTGCGGTGTTGGCCGCGACCGGCAGCGTGGCCGCCTGCTCGAACGTCACGCCGGCCGGCTTGGCGGCCAGGTGCTTCTGCTTGGCCAGCGTGTACTCCGCGAAGCCGTTCTGGCTGACCTCACCGAACACGTCGTCGCCCGGCTGGAAGCGGGTGACGCCCGGCCCGACCGCCTCGACGGTGCCGGCGACCGCTCTGCCGAGGATTTTTGCCCTCGGCCGGCGCAGCCCCATGCCGAGCCGGATCGCGCCGGGCTCGCCGCGCATCACGGCGCGGTCGCCGAAGTTGAGGGAGGCGGTGTGCACCTTGACGAGCACCTGGCCGGCGCCGGGGGAGGCGGGGCGCTCCACGTCCGCGTAGCGCAGGACGTCGGGCGGGCCGTACCGGTCGTAGACGATCGCCTTCATGACTGTCTCCTTCGGACGGTGAGGGGTGGCTCAGCGCTGGCGGTAGTCGCGCAGGCCGTTGACGACGGCGCTGACCAGCGAGGCGACGCAGACGGCGACCACGATCCCGTTGGTCCACTTGGGCGTCGTGGACGACCAGCCGGCCGCCTCGACGAAGGCGGGGTTGAGGATGTGGTCGTTCGCCGCGACCCAGAGCAGCGTGAGCCCGGTCGCGATGTCGGCGGCCGCCCGCCCGATCGCGAACGGGACGGAGGGGCGCGCGTAGTACTTGGCGAAGGCGAAACTCAGGCTCGTGATGAGCAGGCCGACGAAGACGTAGATCACGCCGTTGTCCCACAGCCACGGGTCGAGCGCCCCGATCGGGTCGCCGTTCGCGTCCTTCTGGATGGGCAGCACGGGGGAGAGCAGGATGAGCGCGGTGAAGAGCACCATCGCCACGGTCTCGGCGATCAGCTCCGCGTACCGCGTGCGGCGCCCCACCGGCTCCGGCAGCGCGGCCGGCGTCCACTGCCGGGTGGGCAGCTTCGGCCCCGGAAAGCGCTCGAGGAGCGCGAAGACCAGCGTCGTCCAGAAGGCGACCTGGAAGCCGGCGGTGATCGCCGCGTAGATCGCGTCGCGGGCGATGCCGGAGGCGCTGTCGCCGTCGATCGCCTGCACCACGCCGACGATCGCGGCCACGGCGGGCACCACCGTGACGAGCAGCGCGCTGAGCAGGCGGGTGTAGTCGACGAACAGCGCCGGGCCGATGAGGTGGAGCGGGCGGTCCGCGTAACCCGCGGCGAGGCGGGTCGGGTCGCCCAGGTCGGTGAGCACCGCCACCTCGGCCTCCGCGGGCTCGTCGCCGGCTTCGAGCCGGTCGTCCACCGCGTCCGCGATGGAGGTACGCAACTCGCGCTCGATGTCGGGCCGCTGCCGGGCGGGCACGCGGCGGAGGGTGGCCTCGATATAGCGGTCGGTGAGAGAGGTGGTCGTGGTCGTCATGACTCGCCCTTCAGGGTGTGGAACGCGGCGTGCAGCTCGTCCCAGTCGTGGCTCAGGGTCTCGGCAAGCTCCTCGCCCAGGTCACTGGTGCGGTAGAACTTGCGCGGCCGGGACTCGTCGGTGTTCCAGTCGCTGGTGAGCAGGCCCTGCTTTTCCAGCCGGCGCAGAAGTGGATACAGCGTGTTGGCGTCGACGGCGAAGCCGCTGCGCTCGAGCAGGTCGAGCAGGGCGTAGCCGTAGTTGGGCTTGCGCAGGATCAGCAGGCAGGCGAGCACGACGGTGCCGCGACGCAGCTCCTGCTGGTGCGTCATGAGCAGTTCATCGTCGAGCATGCCTCACACGATACTGTGTGCCACACACTATCGCAACAGACACATCACTGTCTGACGCGCGACATGTGCCCACGGCGACGCGGACGCGGTGCGAACTCCTACCCAAGCCCTACCCCGATAGGGGGCTTAGCCCTACTGCCCCGACCCCTTCCCGGGCCGCAGGCTCGAAAGCGGAGTCAGCCAGTGGGAGGGGAAGACAATGAACAAGCCGGCCGCACTGCTCGCCGCTCGCATCACCGCCGTCGTGTGGATCGTCGCGAGCGCCGTGCAGTTCGTCGTGTGGGCGATGATCGTCGTCATCGGTGGCGACCTGGTCACGCCGTGGTGGCTGTGGACCGTACTGACCGGGGCGCCCGTCGTGCTCGCCGTGTGGTGGGTCACCGGGGCGCTGCACGCCGCCCGCCGCGCGCTGGCGCGGGAAAGCCGGTGGACGCCGTGACCGCATCCGCGCAGCCGCCGGTGCGCCTGGCGGCGGTCCGCAAGACCTACGGCAAGGGAGGCGGCGCGGTCACCGCGCTCGACGGGGTCACCGTCGACTTCCCGGCCGGTACGTTCACCGCCGTCATGGGGCCATCGGGCTCGGGGAAGAGCACGTTGCTGCACTGCGCGGCCGGGCTCGACGCACCGACCTCGGGCGAGGTCGCCCTCGCCGGCACCCCGCTCACCGGCCTCGACGAGACGAGGCTGACCGTGCTGCGGCGCGACCGCGTCGCGTTCGTCTTCCAGTCCTTCAACCTGATGCCGGCGCTCAACGTGTGGCAGAACGTCACGCTCCCCGACCTGCTCGCCGGCCGCCGCACCGACAAGCGGTGGGCGACGGAGGTCATCGAGCGGGTGGGGCTGCGCGACCGGCTGCGGCACCGCCCGGCCGAGCTCTCCGGAGGCCAGCAGCAGCGGGTGGCCATCGCGCGGGCACTCGCGGCGCGGCCGGCGGTCACGTTCGCCGACGAGCCGACCGGCGCGCTCGACACGCGCACCGCCGCCGAGGTACTCGGCCTGATGCGGCACCTCGCCGACACCGGCCAGACCATCGTGATGGTCACGCACGACCCGGTCGCCGCCTCGTACGCGGACAACGTGCTCTTCCTCGTCGACGGCCGCATCGTCGACGAGCTCGCCCGGCCGCGGGCGGCAGCGGTGGCGGAGCGCCTCGCGCGTGTGGGGACCACTGTGGAGGGTGCACTGTGAACCGTCTCGCGCTCGCGAGCCTCCGCCACCGCGCGGCGGCCTCGCTGGCCACGTTCGCGGCGGTGCTGCTCGGCACCGCGCTGCTGGTCACCTGCGGTGGCCTCTTCGAGACCGCGATCCGCCTGGACGCCACCGCGCAGCGGCTGGCCGGCGCGCCGGTCATCGTCGCCGGGGAGTCCGGTTTCAAGCTGCCGGACCAGGAGCACGAGCGGGTCGCGTACCCCGAGCGCTCCCGGGTCGACGCCACCCTCGTGTCCGCCGTCGCGGCCGTGCCCGGTGTGGCCCGCGCGATCCCGGACGTCTCGTTTCCCGCGGCGCTCACGCCCGGTGAGGTCCTCGCCGGCCACGACTGGGCGTCCGCGGCACTCACCCCATACACCATAGTGGACGGTCGCGCGCCAAGCGCCACGGGAGAGGTCGTGCTGGAAACCGGCGGCGCCGTCGTGGGCCAGCGAATGAAAATCACCATTGCCGGTACGCCACACGACTTCGCCGTCGTCGGGCTGGCCCGGTCCGAGCGTGCTGTCGACGCGCCCGCGCTGTTCTTTTCCACCGTCGACGCCGCCCGCTTCGCGCCGCGACCGGGCACTGTGGACGCGATCGGAGTGCTCCTCGCGCCGGGTGCGGAGGCCGGCGACGTGGCCAAGCGGGTGGACGCGGCTCTGCCGCCGGAGCTGACCGTGCTGACCGGCGCCGACCGGGGCGCCGGCGAGTTCGCGGGGATCGGCGCCAGCCGGCTGCCGCTGATCCTCGTGGCGGCCATCTTCGGCGGCATGGTGGTCGTGGTGATGGCGCTCGTCGTCTCCGCCACGATCAGCCTCACCGTGCGGCAGCGCCGCCGCGAGCTGGCGCTCCTGCGGGCCGGTGGTGCCACGCCGCGGCAGGTGCACCGCATGGTGGTACGCGAGACGATGGCCGTCGCGGTCCTCGGCATCGCGTGCGGCGCGGGCCTCGGCGCCCTCCTCGCCGGCCGGATCTTCGCGGCCAGCGAGGCGCGGGGCGTGGTGCCCGAGGCGCTGGTGTTCAGCCTGGGGCCGATCCCGTTCGCCGGCGCCGTGGTCGTGGCGTTCGTGATGGCCCGGGTGACCGCCCACCTCGCCGCCCTGCCGGCCGCACGCACCCGGCCGATCCAGGCCCTCGCCGAGGCGGCCATCCCCGCGGCGACGGTGGCACCGATCCGGCGGGTCCTGGCGCTGGTGTTCGCGGGTGGCACTGTGGCACTGGCGGCGACCACGATGTTCCTCGGCCCGGAGATCGCGCTGGCCATCGGCGGCCCCGCCGTGCTCACCGGCTCGATCGCGGTCGCGCTGCTCGGCCCCGAGCTGATCGACCGCCTCGTCGCGCGGCTCCCGCTGCCCCGCGGGCTGGCCGCCATCAACCTCCGCGCGCGGGCGGCCCAGTTCACCGCCGTGCTCACCCCGCTGGTCGTGGGCGTGTCGATCGCGCTCGGCAACGTGTACGCGCAGACCACCTACGAGGCGGCCGCCACCGCCGCCTACACCGACCAGCTCCGCGCCGACACCGTGCTCACCTCCACGTCCGGCGGCATCGCACCGGGCCTCGTCGACAAGGTGCGCGGCACGCCGGGTGTCGAGGCGGCGACCCCGCTGGTGACCAGCCGAGGGTGGCTCGACGCGCCGTACGACGGCAAGGGCAGCGACCCCTCCACCATCCTCGGCGTCGGCCCCTCCGCGCTCGACGTGCCGGTGGTGGCCGGGAGCCTGGACGGGTTCGGCGGTGACGTGGTCGCGCTGCCCCAGAAGCGCGCCGAGGACCTCGGCGTCGCGGTCGGCGAGCGGGTGACGATGCGCTTCGGCGACGGCGCCCTCGTGCCGGTCACGGTGGTCGCGCTGCTGGACAGCCCGTCGCACTACGCCGGCATGGTGGTGCCGCCCGAGCTGCTCGCCCCGCACACCACGGCCGGCGCACCGAGCCAGCTGCTCGTCCAGGGTGATCCCGGTTCGCTTCCGGACTGGCCGGGCACCACAGTGGACGATGGCGGCGCGCTCGGTACGTCCTTCGAGGCCGGGCTCGACGTGCAAGGCTGGATCAGCTACCTTGTCGCGCTGCTCGCCATCGCGTACGCGGCCATCGCCGCCGTCAACACCATCGCGGTCGCGGTGCTGTCGAGGCGCGGCGAGCTGGCGGTGCAGCGGCTGGCCGGCGCGACCCACCGCCAGGTGCGCCGCATGCTCCTGGCCGAGGCCGCGCTGCTGGCGGCGCTCGCGGTGGGGCTGGGCACGGTGATCTCGGCGTTCACGGTGCTGCCCATGGCGGTCGCGCTGGGCACCTGGGTCCCGCGCGGGCCGATCTGGGTGTACCTGGCGGTGGCGGCGGCCACGTTCCTCATCGTCGGTCCGGTCACGGCCGTCACCGCACGCGCCGCCACCCGGCGCCGGGCGATCGAGGTGATCGGCACCGCGGCGGCATGACGGCGGTCACGCTTGCAGCCGGTACCCGGGTACAGGTTTATGGTCGGGGGATGAGCATGGGACTGCGGTCCGGACAGGTGGCGGCGGCGGCCGGGGTCAACCTGCAGACGCTGCGGTACTACGAGCGGCGCGGCCTGGTCACCGAGCCGGCCCGGACCAACGGCGGGCACCGGCTCTACCCGCCGCAGACGGTGACGTTGCTCCGGGTCATCAAGACGGCGCAGCGGCTCGGCTTCACGCTCGACGAGGTGGCCGAGCTGCTCGACGCCGCCACCCACCGCCACGGCCACCGGCCACGCGCGGTTTCCGGTTCGCGGGCCAGGGCCGGCACGCGGCCGCCGGCCGAGGCGGGGTTGCGGGCCCGGGCGGAGGTCAAGCTCGCCGAGGTCGAGCGGAAGATCGCGGAGCTGCTCGTCATCCGCGACACCCTCCGCGAGGCGGTCACGGCCGGCTGCGACGACCTGGTCGCCTGCGCGGAGGCGTCTGGCTGCCCGCTGCCGTTCGAGGGCCTCGCCGTCGTGCCGAGCACCGAAGACCAGGCCGGCTGCTGCGGTCCCGCACGATCGGAGCCCTGACCCCGGGTCGCGTGCAGCGGCAGGAAGCCGGCACCCCGGGTGGTGCCGGCTTCCCGTGGGCGTGCGCCGGTCGCCGCGCCGATGTACGCCCGGGGCCGCCGCCCGAGTAGCGGCGGCCGTCATTCGTTAGGCGGGTACGTTCCACTTCTGGTTGGCGGCGCCGGTGCAGGTCCAGATCTGCAGCCGGGTGCCGTCGGCCGAGTTGTTGCCGGTGGCGTCGAGACACTTGCCGGCGTACACGCTGGTCAGGTCGCGTCCCGCCGTGTACGTCCACTGCTGCGACGCGCCGCCGTGGCAGTCCCACAGGTGGGTCTGTGCCCCGTCGGCCGTGCTCGGGCCGGCGATGTCCAGGCACTTGCCCAGCGCGCGGATCGTGCCGTCGGTGCCGCGGGTCCACTGCTGCGCGCCGGTGCCGTTGCAGGTGTACAGCTGGACCGCCGCGCCGTTGGCGGTCGAGGCGCCGGCCACGTCGACGCACTTGCCGGCCAGGCCGGTGATCTGCCCGGTGCTCCCACCGCCGCCACCGCCGCCGGACTGGGTGCCGGTCCAGGTGAACGTCGCGGTGGTGCGGGCGGGCAGCGTGTACGTGAACGACTGGTTGCCCCAGTTGACCCGGACCGACTGCGAGCCGGTGCCGCCGTTGTGCGCGATCAGCGCCTTGGAGCCGTCGGTGTTGCGCCACGCCACGTTCTGCACGGCTGTGTTGTTGGAGTCGATCCGCTGCGCGCCCGGCCGTACGAACTTGGTCAGGTGGCCGGTCGTGTAGTACTCGATCGTGTTGTCCACCTGTCCGGCCCGCGACCCTCCCTCTTGGACGGTGACGAGGCCGGTGCAGGTACCGCAGCCGCCGTTGTGCGGGCCCATGTTCTGGTTGAGCGCCAGGCTCCACTTGACCAGGCTGCCGCTCCAGTTACGCGCGTAGTTGACGATGTCGTTCAGGTCCTCGTTGTGCTGGTTGCCGACCCACGTGCCGCCGGAGTGCTCGGTCGAGAACTGGCGGACGTTCGGGTACTGGTTGCGCACCTGGGTACCGACCGCGGGGTCGCCGAAGTACCCGTGCCACGCGATGCCGCCGAAGAGCGGGTCGTTGCGGACCGCCGCGTCGGCGAGGATGCCGGAGCCGATCTGGCCGTAGTCGCCGTAGTTCCAGTCGTGGATCAGCACTTTGGTGGTGATGCCGGCCGCGCGGAACGCGGGGTAGAGGTGGTTCTTGGTGAACTCGGTGAGGCCGGAGGCGTTCCAGCTCATGCCGGGGTAGTTCATGGCGGTCGGGTTGCCGGCCTGGCAGCAGTTCGGCTCGTTCTGCACCGAGACGTAGTCGACCGGGATGCCGGCGGCCTGGTAGCTCTGCACGTACCTGACGAAGTACTGGGCGTACATCGGGTAGTACTCCGCGCGCAGCCAGCCCATCTGGTCCATGCGGCCGTTGTCCTTCATCCAGCCGGGTGCGCTCCACGGCACGCCCTTGACCCGCAGCGCCGGGTTCAGCTGCTTGGCCTGCTGGGTGAGCAGCCGCACGTTGGTGTCGTAGCCGTTGGCGCCGAAGTCGTTCAGGTCGCAGCAGGTGTCGTCGAGCGACACGTTGCCGGGGCGGGACAGGTCGGAGGCGCCGATCGGGTTGCGGACGAACGACAGCCCGATGCCCTCGGTGGGGTGGAAGAGGCGGCGCATGACCGCGTCACGGGTGGCCGCGCTGATCGGGCCGCCGCGGAAGAGGTACGCCGTCGTGTCGGTGATCGACGCGCCGCCGCCCTCGAAGGTCTGGTAGCGCACGTTCTCGTTCACGGTGATGGTCTGGTTGGCCGAACCGCCGGCCGGCCCGAACGCGATGGCCGCCTGCTGCTGCAGGCCGCGCGTGACGCTGCGGCCGCCTCCGTCGGAGGTGGTGGTCAACCAGATGTTCACCTGCTCGCCTGCGGCGTGCGCGGACGGCGACAGCACGACGGTGCCGGCCACGGCGGCGATGAGCGTGGCCGCGCCGGTGGCGGCGGCGAACATCCGCCGCCCGCGGACTCCTGCTCTGGGCATGAAGGGATCTCCCTCGCTAGGGATGGTCTCGCCTGGCGCTCCCGCCAGGCGACGCCGGACATGGGTGTGCGGCGTCAGACCCCCTCACCGGCCCGGTGCAGCGGCGCGGCGATGGCCTCGGGTGGGTCCAGCGCCCGCTGCCGCGAAAAACCCGGTGACGCGACAGCGGTAACGGAAATGAAACACCTACTGTGGCATGAGTGTCAATATGTAACAGCCGTGGGGTGCCGGCTGTCGATCAGGGACTTGGTGGGCGTGTCGCCGGCGCGCCGCGCCCACCAAGTCCCTGATCAACTCCGCGCGGGCGCGGGCGCGGGGCCCGTCGAGCCGCGGACGACCAGCTCGGTCGCCAGCTCGACATGCAGGGCGTCGAGCTTGTGCGCGTCCAGCAGGCGGATCAGGAGGTTGACCGCCATCCGCCCCATCTCCTCCAGCGGCTGGCGGACCGTGGTCAGCATCGGCTGGGTGGCGCGGCTGACCTCGATGTCGTCGAAGCCGGCCACCGACAGGTCGTCCGGCACGCGCAGGCCACGCTCGGCCGCCGCGCGCAGCGCGCCCACCGCCATCTTGTCGTTGAACGCGACCAGCGCCGTCGGCGGCCGCGCCAGGTCGAGCAGCTCGCACGCGGCCCGGTAGCCGTGCTCGGTGGTCGGCTCCACCACGAACCTGACCAGCTCCGGCGCGGGCAGCACGCCGACGTCGGCGAGCGGCGCCACGTATCCCGCCTGCCGGTGGTCGGTGACCAGCCAGTGCCGTGGCCCGCCGATGATGCCGACCCGGCGGTGGCCCAGCTCGACAAGGTGCGTCATCAGGCGGCGCGCGCCGGCGAAGTGTGCGGCGGAGACCGCGGGCACGTCGCGCGGCGGCGGGGTGCGCGGGTCCACGACGACGAAGGGGAACCGCTGGTCGCGCAGCCGCTCCAGCGCCTCGCCCGGCTCCGGCGGCAGGATCAGGATGGCGCCGCCGACACCCGTGCGATCGGTCAGGCCGGGCAGCACCTCGGCGTGCTGCGCCGCCTCGCCGGCGTTGAGCACCAGCGGCCGGCCGTGCACCTCGAGGGTCTCGGCGACCGAGGAGACGATGATGCCGAAGTAGTCGGTCAGCACGTACGGGCAGCGCACGTAGACGGCTCCGCCGGCGGGCTCGGCGTCGGCGCGGCGGCGCGGCGTGTGCTGGCCGAGCCGCCCCATCGCGCGGAGCACCAGGTCACGGGTGTGCGGTGCGACGTTCGACCGGCCGTTCATCACCCGGGACACCGTGGCGATGGACAGGCCGGTCTCGGCCGCGACGTCCCGCACCGTGACGCGGGTGCCTCGCGTTACACCGCTTTGTTTCATGGTGTAACAGCATACCGGCGCTCGGAGCCCGCGGGCGGCCTGCCGCGGCGCCTCATCTGACGGTGAGCACCGTCGCCTCCTCGTGTACCACTGTGGACACGTCGAAGCGGGCCCCGAGCATCCGCGCCACGTAGTCGACGTCGTCGACGAAGGGCACCGGCAGCATCGACGCCGCGTCGGGCGCGGCGTGCGAGGCGACCAGCACGATCCGGTCGGCCTTGCGCAGTCCCTTGGTGACCAGCAGGCTCAGGTCTTCGGGCATGAGGAAGCGCCACAGGTCGACGTTGACGAACTGGGCGAACTGCCCCGTGCGGAAGTCCTGGAGCATCAGCCCGAGCCGGTGCCAGTTGGTCTCGCTGATCGGCGCGTCGTGGTCGAAGGTGTGCGAGCCCGGGCCGAGCGGCAGGCGGGACACCCCGTACCCCGCGACGAGAGCGCGCTCGCCGATGCCCGTGCGGACGTCGGCCGGCAGCACGTCCGGGCGCCCCAGCCCCGCGCTCCGGCAGGCGGCCACCGCGTCCGAGTACAGCCGCACCTTGCCCATGACCTGGCCGAGTGTGGCGGGGCTGTGCATCGCCTCGAGGTCGTAGCGGGGGTGCTTGCGGGCGATGTACCGGATGTTGTCGAGCGTGCCGAGCAGCTCGCCGGTCGGCCGGTAGTGCGGCATGTGGTACGCGATCGCCTGCGGGTCGCGGGCGAAGAGGTCGGGCGGGCAGCCGTGGTGGTGGAAGACGCGGTAGAACAGCTCGCTGTCCTCCAGGCCCCACTTGACGATCGCCTCGTCGAAGCCCCCACCGCGTCGAACGTGGCCTTGTCGAGCGAGGTGTTGTGGGTGAAGCCGAGCAGCCACGGCGCGCGCTCGAAGTCGAGGCGGTGCTGCGGGTGCGCGGTGTGCCCGTCGCGGGGGTCGCCGCGGTACGCGTCGAGCATCGCCGGGGTGGGCGTCTGGCCGCGCAGCAGCGCGCCCGCGCCTGCCCAGTCGATGTCGAACCGCTCGCCGAGCAGCACGCCGGGGCGGCCGCCGCGGCGGTCGTGGTACGCCGCGTGCCGCTCCAGCAGCGCCGGATGGGCGACAGTGTCCGCGTCGACGAACACGACCACGTCAGCGGTGGCCCGCGCCGCGCCGGCGTTTCGCCCGGCCGAGCGGCCCCTGTTGCGCTCGGCGCGCACGCAGGTCACGTTGAGCCGGTCGGCGTACTTGTCGACGCCCGGCGCCAGCGGCACCGGTGAGCCGTCGTCGTTGACGATCACCTCGAAGTCCTCGGCGGGCATCGTCTGCCGCGCCAGGCCGCCCAGCGTCAGGTCCAGCAGGGGAGCGTTGTCGTACGCCGGCACGACAACGCTCAACCGGAACCCACCCATGTGCACCCGCCCTCTCGCTAGCCGTGCGCGCCCAGCGATCGACGAGCCTAGTTCGATGGACTCTAGGATCGGTCGGAATCCGGTCTGGCTCCCGCGCTATAGTGACGCCAAATTTGGGGCTGCCTCAAGATTTGGCGAGGGCGATGGGACTGCGCGAGCAGAAAAAGGAGCAGACCCGGCGGCTGATCACCGAGACCGCCTGGCGCCTTTTCGCCGACCGCGGCTTCGACCAGGTGTCGGTGGCGGAGGTCGCCCGGGAGGCGCAGGTCGCCGAGACCACGGTGTTCAACTACTTCCGGACCAAGGAGGACCTCTTCTACTCCGGCCTGGAGGGGTTCGGCGCCGAGCTCGTCGACGCGGTGCGCGACCGCGCGGCGGGGGAGTCCGCGCTGGTGGCGTTCCGCCGCCTCGTGCTCGGCGCGCAGGGCATGCTCGCGCGGGTCGCCGAGGGTGACGCCGAGGCGCTGGCCCGCGCCCGCTCGGTGATGGCGATGGTCGCCGGCAGCCCGCGCCTGCGCGCCCGTGAGCAGGAGGCGCTCGCGACCATCGCCGACGGGCTCGCCGAGGTGCTGGCCGCGGAGGGCGGCGACGAGCTCACCGCGCGCGTGGTGGCCAACGCGCTGGTGGGCGTCCACCGCACGCTGATCGAGTACGTGCGCCGCCGCGTGCTCGCCGACGACGAGGTCCTGCGCTTAGCCGCCGACGTGCGCGCGCGCGGCGAAGCGGCCTTCGCGCTCCTGGAGACGGGGCTCCGCGACTACGCGGTCCGCTGACGGCTGTCGATCCGGGACTGCTTAGCACATCCATCGAAAGATTTGGTTAAGCCTATTTACTGTAAGGTTTCTTTACCTTATGTTGATGGGCACCAACCCGAGCGGATCCCCCGAAACAAGGAGGATTTCATGCGAAGACGCATCACCCTCCCCTGCTCACCGTTGCCGCGATCGTGGCCTCGCTCCTCGTGGGCATCTCGCCGGCGCAGGCGCATGGGTACATCTCCTCGCCGCCCAGCCGGCAGGCGATGTGTGCCCAGGGCCGCGTCGCGAACTGCGGCGACATCGTCTACGAGCCGCAGAGCGTCGAGGCGCCCAAGGGCTCAATGCAGTGCAACGGCGGCGGCAGCCGGTTTGCGGTGCTGAACGACAACAGCCGCAACTGGCCGGCGACGTCCGTGGGCCAGAGCGTGACGTTCAGCTGGGTGCTCACCGCCCGGCACGCCACCAGCACGTGGGAGTACTTCGTCGGCGGCACGCGCATAGCCGTGTTCGACGACGGTGGACGCCAGCCTGCGGCGAACGTCTCGCACAACGTGAGCCTGGGCGGGCGTTCCGGCCGGATCACGGTGCTCGCCCGGTGGAACATCGCCGACACCGCCATGGCGTTCTACGCCTGCGTCGACCTGCAGGTCGGCAGCGGTGGCGGCAACCCGCCGCCGACCACGCAGCCGCCCGCTCCCGCGTGCGGCACGCCGTGGAGCGCCAGCGCGGTCTACACCGGCGGCGCGATCGTCTCGCACAACGGCCGCCGCTGGCAGGCGCAGTGGTGGACGCAGGGCGAGACGCCCGGCACCACCGGCCAGTGGGGCGTCTGGCGCGACCAGGGCCCCTGCGGCTGACGACCCTTCCCCCGAGTTGACCAGGGAGTTCGTGGGCGTGTCTTCCGGCGCGCCGCCTCACGAACTCCCTGATCAACCGCAGGTGCCGAGTGGAGGCGGGATGCGAGCGCTTGCGCTTGTGGTGGTTCTGGCGGTGGGCGGGTGTGGCGCGGAGGCCACCACCGGTGGGGCGGCGACGCCTCCCGCGCCGGCGGCCACCAGCGCGGCCGCGTTGCCGGCCACTGTGGACGGTGCGCACAACGCGACCGACACGATGTTCCTGCAGATGATGCTCGCGCATCACGAGCCGGCCACCGCGCTGCTCGCGCTCGGCAAGGGCAAGGCGACCCGCCCCGAGGTGCGCGGCCTGGCCACCGAGCTCGCCGCCGCGCAAGCCGCCGAAGCCCGCACGATCACCGGGTGGCTGCGGGCGTGGGGCGAGCCGCTCGTCTCGACCGCCCACGCCGACGCGCACGCGGCGCACGGCGGGCTGCCCGCGCTCGGCGACAAGGAGATCGCCGAACTCGGCACGATGCCCGGCGCCGACTTCGACACCGCGTTCCTGAACATGCTGATCGGGCATCAGCACGGTGCCGTCGAGCTGGCCCGCATGGAGGTGACCGGCGGGCAGAACCCACAGGTCAAGGCGCTGGCCGCCCGCACCGACGAGACGGTGCGGGCGCAGATCCAGCAGCTGCTGCGGATGGTCGCGGGCTAGCCATCTTCGCGGTCGGGGCGAGGTGCGACCGTGCTAGCCGTTTCAGAAGGTCCAATTCGAAGCAGGTCCGGACCACCGCGGGCGTCGCGGTAGCTCACGTCTCGTTTGGGTTGGATTTTTACCAGGTCGAGTTCGTCACGCCCGTGCCGAAGATGATCTGGTCGAACTGGTTGCCGTCGTTGTCGTCGGTGTACGCGACGCTCACCTCGGACCACGGCGAGGCCGCGACCGCGATCTGCTCCTGCCGGCCCGCGGTGGCCTGGCTGAGCACCTGCGCGCCCAGCCGGCCGGTGCCGGTGCCGTCCGGGTTGCGGCCGGTGATCCACACCTGCGGGTCGGTGCCGCCGACCGACCACGCCAGCGCGACGTTGCCCTGGTCGTCGATGCCGATGCCGGGCGCCACCCCGCTCGACGCCACCTCCAGGTCGGTGTGGCGCGGGCTCCCGGCCGCCGCGAACGATCGCACCCACACACCGGCCGACTCCCACGCCACCGCGAAGTCGCCGGCGTAGTTGGCCGCCACCGCGGGCCGTTGCTGCTGGCCGGCGGTCTGTGCGTTGGCCAGCCGCCGGGACAGGGTCACGGCGCCGTTGGCCCGCGCCAGCCTCACCAGGCCGATGTCGCCCGCGTTGCCCCACGCCACCAGCGCCTCGCCCGAGGGGAGCGCGGCCACGTCCGGCCGCCGGTGGTCGCCCGTGGTCTGGCTGGCCACCACCTCGTACGCCTTCGTCGCGGCGGCGGTGTAACCCGCGGCGCGTACCGTGGCCGGGTTTGTGCCCTGGATGTCTTCCCACACGACCGTGAACGCGACCGCGCTCGTGCTGCCCGGCACCCCGTCCGGGTCGACCGAGACCTTCGGGAAGACCTGCTGCCCGTCGGTGTTGGCGTTGGCGCGGCCGGAGGCGAGCACGGTGCCGGTGGGGGAGACCACGCGGTACGGGACGTTGTAGTAGCCGTTGCCGTCCGGGTCGTCGGCCCACACCACGACCGCGTTGCCCCGGTCGTCGAGGCCCACGTCGGGCGTGACGTGCTTCCACGCCACGCCGCTCGTGCCACCGCCGGAGAGCTTGAGCTCGTACACCGACGTGCCGTTGCGGTACAGGCGCAGGAAGATCTCGGAGTGCGCGTCGTCGGCGGGCGCCGTGGTGTCGCGGTCGTCCTCCCACACCACGGCCACGTGACCGTTGCGGTTGGCCGCGATCGAGGGCACGTCCTGGTCGCCGGTGGCGACGCTGTTCGCCGCCGACCAGGTGACGCTTTCCACGCCGAGCATCAGGATCGCCGTCGCGACTGAGATGATCGACATTTCACACCGCCTGCAGGCCGGGCTGGCCGTCGAGGATGACGAACGAACGCAGCGTGGAGACCGCGGCCCCGTGCTCGGTCACGCTCCCCACCGTGCGGAAGTCGGCCCGCACCTGGGTGCGGGAGACGGTCGTGCGCGTGTACCCGCGGCGGTCGGAGTAGAAGCGCAGGTGCGGGTTGGTCGCCACATCCGGGATCGTGGTGCTGCCGGAGCCGTCGCCGCCCGACGAGATGGAGGTGCACACCAGCTCGGTGCCGACCGTCGCCGAGCTCGGGTTGGCGTAGTCGGCCTTGAGGTCGTTCGCCCACGCCCGGTGCACGTCGCCGGTGAGCACCAGCGGGTTGCGCACACCGCGCTGCACCCAGCCCTGCTGGATCCGCGAGCGGGACGCCCGGTAGCCGTCCCACCCGTCCATGCTGGCCGCTCCCGCGGCGTCGAACCGGCGGGCGAAGAAGACCTGCTGTCCCAGCACGTCCCAGGTGGCGGAGCGCTGTGCCAACCCGTTCAGCAGCCACGTCTCCTGCGCCGAGCCGGTCAGCGAGCGGGAGGCGAGGTCGGCGTCGGCGCACACCTTCCACCCGTCGCCGCACGCCTGGTCCGAGCGGAACTGGCGGGTGTCGAGCATGTGGAACGTCGCCAACTGTCCCCAGTGGACACGCCGGTACAGCGGGATGCTGTTGCCGCTCGGCGCCGCGGACGGGCGCAGCGGCATGTTCTCGTAGTACGCGCGGTACGCGGCGGTGCGCCGTGCCGTCCACTGTGCCGCGGTGAGCGCCGGGCTGCTGTCCGCGCGCGTGTTGGTGGCGAAGTTGTTCTCCACCTCGTGGTCGTCGGGCACGACGAGCCACGGCGCGGCCGCGTGCGCGGCCTGCAGGTCGGGGTCGGACTTGTACTGCGCGTACCGCCGCCGGTAGTCGGCCAGCGACACGGTCTCCGCGCCGGCGTGCTCGCGGATCGAGCCGGCCGTGGTGGCGTCCTCGTAGATGTAGTCGCCGAGGTGCAGCACCAGGCCGGGAGCGTCCTCGGCCATCCGCCGGTACGCGGTGTAGTAGCCGGACTCGTAGTGCGCGCAGGACGCGAACGCCATCACCAGGTCACGCCCGAACGTGCCGGCCGCCGGCGCGGTGCGCGTGCGACCGACCGGCGAGACGTGCCCCTGCGCCCGGAAGCGGTAGAAGTAGTCGGCGTCCGGTGCCAGCCCACCGGCGACGACGTGGACCGAGTGGGCGTCGGCGTAACGGGCGGTCACCGAGCCCTGTGCCACGAGCGTGGTGAAGCGGTCAGTGGTCGACACCTGCCAGTCGACGACCACGTCGGCGTTGGCCATGCCTCCCTGCCCGTCGGCGTTGAGGGGGACGGGGGCCAGCCGGGTCCAGAGCACGACGCTGTCGGGCGCCGGCTCGCCGGACGCGATGCCGAGCCGGAACGGGTACGGAACGGCGGCGACTGCCGATCGGGTCGGGAGGGTGGTCGCGCTGGCGACCGCGAGGCCACTGAGGACGAGGGTGCGACGGGAGAGCTTCCTCATGCCATGACTTTGATTGGCATGGATGAACGAGGCAAGGCCCCCCAGTGAAAATTTCCGCCGTACGCAACGGCCTAGCGGGCTTTTTCGCGCACGTCCCTCGTGTATCGGTGGCAGGGCACCGGAATCGGCCCGTCCTCGCTCGCCGCCGGGTAGTCGAACGCCCCCTCGTCGGTCCAGCCGCACCGCTCGTAGAAGCGCCGGGCACGCGCGTTGCCCGTTGCCACCGCGAGCCAGGCGCGCGCGTGCCCACCGGCCGCCACGAGCCGCTCGGCCGCACCGAGCAGGTCGGCGGCGACGCCGCTGCCACGGTGGTCGCGGGAGACGTACACCTGCTCCACCTCGTCGCCCACCACCATCACGAAGCCGGCCACCTCACCGCCGCGCAACGCCACGGTCGTGTCGCCCACGCGCTGCACCGCCCGCTTGTGAAACGACTCCTCCGTGCGGATCGCGACCAGCGCGGCGGGCACGTGCCCGAGGTGGCCGTCGCGCCAACCGTGGTACCAGATTTCGGCCACGGCGCCCGCGTCGCAGGCTTCAGCAGGTCGGATGGTCATCCGCCGAGTCTAGAGACCTTTCAGGGTCGGGGTGCGCAGGTCCGTCCTCAATGCGGCACCGCCCGACGCGGCCTGGTGCGGGCGGCGTTCACCGTCGAGATCTCGACGGTCATTCCAAGAGATTTGGGCTACCGCGGACATCGCGGTAGCCCGGATCTATCTCAATGTGAACCTGACGTTCGCAGTCACCCTGACCGCGAACGGTGTCTAGATAGCCGGTCGCGCAGCAGTACGGGCGTCGCGGGGTCGGTGTTGTCGACGAGAACGTCGGCGCGTTCGGCCGGGCGGACGTCCGTGACGTAGCGGCGCTCGGCGGGCAGGTACTTGGTCCGGTAGCGGCGTTCCGCCTCGGCCGCGCCACCCATCCGCTGGTGGTCGCGGGCCACGCCGCGCTCGAGGACCACGTCGAAGCCGACGTGCAGGTAGATCCGCAGGTCCCAGTGCGGGTCGAGCTCGGGGCGCTGCAGGAAGATGCCGTCCGCGAGCAGGATCGCGCCGCCGGGCGCGCGGGTCGTGGGTGCGCCGGGGGCGGTGCGGTACTGGCCGTCGCCGGCCGGGCCCAGCGGCAGCAGCAGGTCGGCGCGGATCTGGGCGGGGTCCCAGGTGTCCAGGTAGTAGCTCTCCGGCGTGTGCGGCGGGTACGCCGTGCGCGTGCCCGCCGGTTTCGTGAAGTCGTCGACGCTGGCGCGCAGCACCGGGCGGGTCGTGCGGGTGCGCAGCGCGGCGGCAAGCTCACCGGCGAGGGTGGTCTTGCCGGCGGCGGAGCAGCCGTCGACCGCCACGCGCACGGGATGTGGCCGCGCCACCGCGAGCACGCGGCCGGCAAGAGTCTCCAGGAGCAGGGTGCGGGCGTCCACGGGCGCGATCATCCCAGAAGGTGGCGGCCGGCACGGCCGGGCCGTGCGGGGAGGCTTCCGCACGGCCCGGCCCACCCCCCGTTGGGTTATTTCAGCTCGACCGAGGAGAGGTCGATGACGCCGACCCAGTCGGTCTTGATGGGCTTGAGCCGGTCGGAGATGCCGGACTGCTGGGAGACCGCGACGATCGGCATCGACGGCACCTCGGCGTCCACGATCTTGATGGCCTCGGCGAACTTGGCGTACGCCTCCTCGACCGTCGCCGCCTTCGTGCCCTCCCCGTACAGGCGGTTGACGTCGGCGTTGTCGTACTGGCCGTCGTTGGAGGCGGCGCCCTTGACGTAGAGCGGGCCGACCCAGTTTTCCGCGCTCGGGTAGTCGGCCTGCCAGGCGGCGCGGTACGGCCCGGTCATCTTGCGCGCGTTGATCAGCTGGCGGAAGTTGCTGAACGTCGGTACGCCCTGGGCCACCGCGTCGATGCCCAATGTGTTCTTCACGCTCTGCGCGACCGCCTCCATCCAGTCCTTGTGGCTGGCGTCGGCGTTGTAGGAGAACACCAGCCGGCCGCTGAAGCCACCCGCCTTCTGCAGCAGCGCCACAGCCTCCTCCTTGTTGTACGAGCAGGCGGTGCAGGCGAACTGCTCGGCGCCCGGAGTGCCGGGTGCGGCCCAGCTCGTGGCCGGCTTGCGGCTGTTGAAGAAGACCTTGGAGGCGATCTCCTCGCGGTTGATGGCGAGGGAGATGGCCTTGCGCAGGTCGGGGTTCTTGAACCGGGCGTCGTAGATGGGGAACGAGATCATCTGCTGCACCGGGATCGCGATGTCGATCGCCCGGTCGCCGAGGTCGGACTTCCACTTCTCACCCGCGAGGCTCACGACGGGCACCTGCTGCATGAAGTCGAGGTGGTTGGACTGCAGGTCGGCGTAGGCGGCGGTGTCCTCCTGGTAGAGCTTGACCGTCACCTCCTTGACCTTGACCTTGTCGGCGAGCGTGTACTCGTCGAACCGGGCCAGCCGGATGTCCACATCGTCCTGCCAGGAGACGAACTTGACCGGCCCGTTGCCGATCGGATTGCGCCCGAAGGTGTCCGGCCCCTGCTGGAAGAAGACGTCTGGCATCGGCGAGTACGCCGCGAAGCCCAGCTTGCTCTTGAAGATGGAGAACGGTGCCTGGAGCTTGATGGTGAACGTGTAGTCGTCCACCGCGGCGAGGCCGGACATCGTCTGCGCCTTCGGTTCCGGCGCCTCCTGCGGCCCTTCGCCGTCCGGGTCCTCCGGGTGCACGTCGGCGAAACCCTCGATGTCGCTGAAGAAGCTCGCCTGCTGCTGCCCGTTTGTGGAGAGTGCGGTGTAGTTCCACGCGTCGACGAAGTTCTTCGCCTTCACCTCGGTACCGTCGTGGAACTTGGTGCCCTTCTTGATTTTCACTGTGTAGTTCTGGGAGTCGGTCGTGTCGATCGACTCCGCCACCGCGTTCTCCGGCTCGCCCCCGCCCGGCGGGTACGTGATCAGGCCGGTCCAGAGGTGGTCGACGATGTTGCCACCGCCGGTTTCGCTGGTGTTGCCGGGCACGAGACCGACCTCCGGCTGCGTGCCGTTGATGGTGATGGAAGCGTTGGCCGTGGCGTCCTCGTTGCCGGTATCCTCATCTCCACCACCGCTGCAGCCCGCCGCGACAAGCGACACCGTCGCGATGGCGGTGAGCGCGAATGCGCGCTTCGACCGATGCATCTTGTGCATCCTGTCGACTCCTTCCTGATTCAGCCCGCAGTTGTCCGCGCCGCGCAGGGGGGTATCTGGCGCAGCGGGCGGGCGTTATGGGGTTTGTGGGGTCTATGGGGACAGGTGCTCCTGCCGTCTTTCTGATGGACGCCCCAGCCCGTCCGACGGGTTGTCGCCGATTTCCGCGCTAAGGGCAGGATGTGGGCGTGGACACACCGGCGGCTGAGGTCGACATCGACGCAACACTCGTGCACAGGCTCGTCCGAGCGCAGCATCCCGACCTCGACGGACCGCTGCGACTGGTCGCGAACGGGTGGGACAACGTCATCTACCGGCTCGGCGCCGACCTGTGCGTGCGGCTGCCGCGGCGGGCCGTCGCCGTCGACCTGATCCGCCACGAGCAGCGCTGGCTGCCCGCCCTCGCCGCGCGCACCGGCACGGTCGTACCCGCACCGGTCCGGGCCGGCGTGCCCGGCGAGGGGTACCCGTGGCCGTGGTCGATCTGCCCGTGGTTCGAGGGGCGGCCGGCCGTGGACGTGCCGCCGCCCGAGCGCGCGCCGGCCGCCGCCGAACTGGCCGAGTTCCTGGCCCGGCTGCACGGGCCAGCGCCCGCCGGCGCGCCGGCCAACCCGTGGCGCGGTGTGCCACTCGCCGCCCGCGACCCGGCGGTCCGCGAACGCCTCGCCGGCCGGCCCGACCTGCTCGCACTCTGGGAGCGGCTCGTGTCCGCGCCGGTTTGGGCCGGCCCGCCGTACTGGCTGCACGGCGATCTGCACCCGGGCAACCTCGTGCTGGCGCCCTCCGCGCCGGCCCGGCTCGCCGCGGTTATCGACTTCGGCGACCTCACCGCCGGCGACCCGGCGACCGACCTGGCCGTCGCGTGGCTGGCCTTCGACGCGGCCGGACGGGCCGCCTTCCGCGCCCGCTACGACGCGCTGACCGGCATGGACCCGGACACGTGGGTACGCGCCC
This sequence comes from Phytohabitans houttuyneae, assembly GCF_011764425.1. NCBI lineage: Bacteria > Bacillati > Actinomycetota > Actinomycetes > Micromonosporales > Micromonosporaceae > Phytohabitans > Phytohabitans houttuyneae. The sequence continues at coordinate 1,353,711 of NZ_BLPF01000001.1, read as the reverse complement.
GCGGCTGGGCGCTCAACCTCGGCACGGCGATCGGGGCGCAGTCAGCGGACAACCCGCGGATGGCCGCGGTCAGTGTGCATGCCCTCGCGGAGGTGCGGTAGCCGGCCTTCGCAGCACCGCCGCCAGGGAGATCGCGGAAACCACCGCCCAGGTGCCCTCCAGCAGGAGGAAACCCCAGGACTGGTGGCTGAGTGCGATCACCGCGAGGACGGCGGAGCCGGCGAGGTTGAGGATGACGTACGGCCGGGAGCGCCCGTCGAGGCGACCCATCTGCGCACCGGCGAACGCGGTCAGGATCAGCAGCGAGCCGCCGATCTCGATCAGATCGATGAGAGTCATAGTCGTGTGCGCGCCGTCTTTGCCGGGCCGGGTACGGCAGCGCTCTCGTCCGGGACGGTCGCGAAATGGCGCCGCCGTCCATCAGCCTAGCCCGCACCGCCGGCCGGCGCCCGCACCGGTGTGCAGCCTCACCAATTGACCAAGTCCTATTCCTGAGATCGAATAGACGCGCGGGAAGTGCCGGGTCGCCTCACCGCCGTGGGAGGTGAGGCGACCGTGGGACCTCAGCCCTGCCCGACGACCGCGTCCGGGGTCACCCGCACCCCGGCCGCGAACGCGGCGAGCGTCGCATCGCCCAGCCCGAGCGCGGCGTCCGCCTGGACGACAAGCGTGCGGCCGTCGCCGAGGTCGACGGTGAGGATCGACGCGCCGGACCCGACCGCGAGCCGGCCGAGGCGCGCTCCCACCGCCACCTGCCGGCCACCCCCGGCCGCCGTCTCGGCGGTGTCCGACAGCATCACGGTCAGCTTGCCGGCGAAGCCGTGGCTCGGCGCGGCGCGCTCCGGGCGGAACGAGACCGCCGGGCGGCTCACCACGTCGGGCACCAGGCCGGGCGGCACCGACTCGAACGTGAACGGCCACCTGACCGCCACCTCGCCGGGCACGAGACCGGCCGCGAACCGCAGCACCTCCTCGCGGGTCGCCTCCCCGTCGGCCTCCACGCGCAGCCACCGCCCGCCCGCCGCCTGCCAGGTGACCGTCCAGCCGCCGCGCCCCAGCTCCAGCGTGGCCTTCCGGTCGCCCACGACCACGTTGAACAACTTCGGCGGCACGTCCCACTCGGGCGGAGCCGGGCGCTCGTCGTGGACGGCGACCGTGAGCCACCGCCCGGCGCCGCCGTCGAAGCGCAGGCCGGGCACGCCGGCGGAGAGCTCCGCGATCGGCGCGCCGTAGCCGGGCAGCGACACCCCCGGGGTGAACGGGAACGGCGGCACCGCCGGCGCCACGGCCGAGGGTGCACCGGCGTCCACAGCGGACGGCGGCGCGGGCGTCCACAGCCGGGCGGCGGCGGGCAGCGCGAGCAGCACCGCCGCGGCCGCCACCGCCACACCGGCCGCCTGCGCGCGCCGGCGCCCCCGGTGCGCCCGCCCGCGTGCCGTGCGTACCAGGTCGGTCGGGGGCGCGACCGCGGCGGCCCGGTCGGTGAGCGTCACCCGGACGAGGTGCTCGATGTCATCCACTGCGATCCTCCGCGGTCAGGTGCTCGGAGAGCCGCGCCCGCAGCGCGCCGAGCGCGCGGAACGCGTGCACGCGCACGGTCGCCGGGGCACAGCCGACCAGGTCGGCGATCTCCGGGTCGGGCAGGTCGAGGTAGTAGCGCAGGACGAGTACCGCCCGCTGCACGCGGGGGAGCGTGCCGAGCAGCGCCCACATCTCGTCGCGCACCGCCACGTGCTCGGCCATCAGCCCCGGGTCGGGGTGCTCCGGCACGTCCGCGACGACGGCCTCGGTGCTGGCCCGGCGGCGGCGCCACGACAGGTACTGGTGCAGGATCGCGCGCCGCACGTACGCCTCCGGCGGCTCGGTGCGCGCGATCCGGCTCCACCGGCGGTACACCTTGGCCAGCACCTCCTGGAGGATGTCCTCGGCCAGGTGCCGGTCGCCGCACATGAGGTAGCCGAACCGCAGCAGCGCCGGGCCGCGTGCGGTCACGAATTCGTCGAACGAGATCATCGCCCTCCCCACCGGTACACGCGGCGGGGCGCCCGATCGGTTTCAATCCGCAGGTCAAGGGCACTACGGTCCCTCGGGGATCGGGTCGTCGTACGAGCCCGCCGGGCCCTGGTAGAGCCGCCCGGCGCGCAGCGGCCACCCGTACGCGACGCAGCCGTGCAGGCCGAGCGTCTGCTGCTGCATGACCGGCGCGGGCCGCCCCGGCCCCGGGCACTTCTCGTGGCCGTGGCCGAGCCGGTGACCCACCTCGTGGTTGACCAGGTACTGCCGGTACGCGTCGAGGGGAGCGCCGTACCGGGGCACGCCGTGCACCCACCGCGCGACGTTGAGCACCACCCGCTCGCCGTTGCGGCATGAGGTGTACCCGTCGTCGCCGGGACACAGCGCGTCGCGGGTGCCGGGTGTGGTGAGGTAGACGGTGAAGTCGTACGGCGAGCCGCTGCCCACGCGCTGCAGCCGCCACCGGCCGTTTCCGGTCCAGCTGCGCGGGTCGGAGAGCGTGCGCGTCACCTCGGCGGCGAACGCGTCCGGCTCGATGTTCCGGATGCCCCGCTCCACCGCCACGCGGTACCGCATCAGCTGGCCGGACCGCCCCGCGACCGGGCCGCCGCCGGCGGCGAAGCGCCACGTCCCCTCGCCGCGCGCCACGTAGGTGATCTCAGGCGGCGGTGGTGGCGGTGAGGGCGACCCGGTCGGGCTCGGCGCGTGCGTGGGCGGTGGCGGCGTGGCCGGCGCCGCGGACGGTATCGCCCGCCCGGGCATCCCGGCACGGACCGCGAACACACCCGCCAGCACCGCGCCGCACGCCACCAAGGCCACCGCGATCCGCCCACCCCGCATGCCTTGATCACGACACGGGGGCCGGCCGCCGTTTCAGCAGGCGCGGCCGCCGTCGCAGAGCCGCTCGGCGGCGGTACGGCCGAGGCGCTGGAGGATCGAGCGGCCCCGGCCCGCCTTCACGACGAACTCGGTGACCAGGTCACCCTGCCGCACCAGCACGTGCGTCACGGCCGAGCCGCCGCCGAAGTAGGCCGCCACGAGCAGCGCCTGGTCGCCGGCGAACCCGTGCCGCGCCACGCTGATCGACCGCCCGGTCGCCGGCCGGCACGCCCCGATCCGCTCGCTCAGCCGGCGCAGGTAGCGGGCCGCGTCGCCGGGGCGGTAGCGGGCCACGTACTGGAGCACGCTGTCGCCGGCCTGCGGGCTGCCCCGCACGAGGCTGCGCTGGTGCTTGTCGGCCGGCTCCGGCGTGCCGTCACCGGCGGGGCAGTGCAGCAGCGACGCGCTCGCCTCCACGGTCCAGTCACCCGAGCCGGCGGCGGCCGCGATCCGGTACCCCGAGCCGATGTCCTCGGGCTGCAGGAACTGCTGCGGGGTGATCGGGCCGGTGGCGGGCTGGGCGCCGGACGCGGGTGGCGGGGTGGCGCGGGGCGAGGGAGCGGCCGCGGGCGTGTGGTCACAGGCGGCCAGCGCCACCGCCGCCGCCACGGCCACGAGCGCGCGCCTCACCCGTCGAAGAACCCGGCCACCGCTTCGAGGAAGCGGTCCGGCTCGGTCGCGTGCACCAGATGCCCGGCCGGGATCGTGACCAGGCGGCCGCCGGGCATCCGCGCGGCGAACTCGTACATCGTGCGGTGCGGGAGGTGGCTCGCCGGGCCGCCGGAGATGACCAGCGTGGGCGTGGTGACCTCCTCGGTCCGGGTCCACCAGTCCGGGTCCGGCGCGTTGAGCTGGCCGATGATCGCGGGCCGCACGGCGAAGTCGTAGGGCAGCGGGCCGTCCGGCCGCGCAGGCACGGGCAAACCCAGCGGCACCGGCGGCGGCGCCTCCTCCAGCACAAGCCGGCTCACCCGCTCGGGCCGGTCCAGCGTGATCAGGTACGCCACCGCGCCGCCCATCGAGTGCCCGACGAACGAGGCCCGCGCCAGCCCGAGCTCGTCCATCAGCGCGAGCACGTCGTCGCGCATCAGCTCCAGCGAGTACTCGCCGGGCCACTCGCTCTTGCCGTGGCCGCGCAGGTCAGGCGCGTACACCCGCCATGTTTTGGAAAGGATCGCGGCCGTGCCGCCCCAGGTGGAGGAGTCGGTGGCGCCGCCGTGGAGAAGGATGATCGGCTCGCTCTCGGGCGAACCCCAGCTTCGGTAGTGCAACCGCGCTGCCGTCACAGGCCCCAAGACTAGCCGGGGCATCCGGTCCCCGGTGTACCGTCGCGCCGCGTACCGCTCCGCCAGCCCCGGCGCGACCGACGCGGACAACCGCTACGCCGCGCGGCTGATCGGCTCCCCGCCGCCCCCGGACTTCGCCGAGCTGTCGGCCCGCGTGCGCGCCTCGTGGACGTCCTTCGCCGCGGCCGGCGACCCCGGCTGGCCCCGCTTCGACCCCGCGGACCCGCACCCCACACCTCTGGGCGTGATCTGCGCCGCGCCGGGCCGGTTTTCGTCGGCGGGGCGGCCTACGCTCGGGGACGTGGCGATCATCGAGGTCCGTACCTACCGGCTCGTCCCAGGCACCCGCGACGACTTCCTGCGGGTCATGCGGGAGGTGGCGTTGCCGCTGCTCGGCGAGCACGGGATCAGCGTGGTCCGGTTCGGGCCGTCGCTCGTCGACGAGGAGGGGCACGAGGAGGCGTTCCTCGTGCGGCGCTTCGCCTCGGTCGAGGAGCGGGCGGCGCTGGAGGACGCGTTCTACGGCGGCGACGCGTGGCACAAGGGCCCGCGGGAAGACGTCGTCTCGCGCATCGAGACCTATCACACGATCGTGATCGACGTGCCCGACCAGGTCGCCGACCTGCTGTACCAGCCGCTCTGACCGATGGGCGGCTTCCGGTCGATCACCGCGTTCGTGCCCGAGCAGGCCAGCACGCTCGGGCTCGGCCTGCTCTCGGCCGTCTTCGGCGACCGCACACACCTTGGGCTGCCGGCGTTCGACCTCACCTTCTGCACCGACCGCCCGGGTAGCGTGACCACCGACGTCGGGCTGCGACTAACCGTCGAGCACGGCGTCGACCGGCTCGCCGCGGGCGACCTGGTGCTGCTGCTGCCGGGTGACTCGTTCCGCGGCGAGCCGTCCGCCGAGGTGAAGGCCGCGGTCCGCGCCGCACACGCGCGGGGTGCCATCGTCGCCAGCCACTGCGTCGGCTCCTGGATCCTCGCCGCCACCGGCCTGCTCGACGGGCTGCGGGCGACCACGCACTGGCGGCTGGCGGGGGAGTTCGCCGCGCGGTACCCGAAGGTGCGCGTCGAGCCGGGCATGCTCTACGTCGACGAGGGCCGCCTGATCACCGGCGCGGGCGCGGGCGCGGGCACCGACCTCTACCTGCACCTGATCCGCCGCGAGCACGGCGCCGCCCTGGCCAACGCGATCGCCCGCGACATGGTGGTGCCGCCACACCGCGACGGCGGCCAGGCGCAGTACATCCAGGCGCCCGTCCCCGAGAGCGGCGACGACGCCCGGCTCGCGGCGGCCCTCGCGTGGGCCGCGGACAACCTGCACCGCACGGTGCCGGTCGAGGAGCTGGCGGCGCGGGCGCTGATGAGCCCGCGCACGTTCGCGCGGCGCTTCAAGGCGTCGACCGGCACCACGCCGCACGCCTGGCTGTTGCGGCAGCGGCTCGCGCGGGCCGAGGAGCTGCTGGAGGAGACCTCACTGTCCATAGAGGAGGTCGCGCGCCGCGTGGGCTACGCGAGCGCGACCGTCCTCCGCGAGCAGTTCCTCAAGCACCGCGGCGTGCCACCCCGCGAGTACCGCCGCGCCTTCGCCGCCGGCTAGCGCGGGAGTCTCTCGCGGTCAGGGGCGGCCTTCAAAAGATCCAACCCAAAACGATAGATGTGAGCTGCCGCGATGTCCGCCGTGGTCCGGACCGTTGCTCCCGCGGCCTCACCCTCCGCGGTCGCCGAGCTCAACCCAGGAGCCCCGCTTCGGCAGATCTTGGCAAGTTAGCGTCGAAATAACGCGCCAACTCACCAAGGTCTCGGCTGCGGCGCCGCTTGCGTCCGACGGATGGTCACTGACGGTAGTAAGCCCTCCAGGACGGCGCCGCATCGTGGGCGGACTCAGCGCGGCGGTCCGTGACGGTCGATGCGGAGCAGGCCCTTGGGTTGAGCCTGGCGACCGCGCAGGGTGAGGCCGCGGGAACGCACCCCAAGAAAACGCTCCGCTGCGCTCCACGTTTCCCCGGGGGCCCCGCGCAACGGTCCGGACCACCGCGGACATCGCGGCAGCTCACATCTCGTTCGAGTTGAACTTTCCAGAAGAGCTCACCCTGACCGCGAAAGTCTCTAGGTGATGCCTTCGCCCAGGCCGCCGCTGACGCGGAGCTTGGCGCCGGTCGTGTACGTGGCGTCGAAGGCGAGGAACAGCACCGCCGACACCACCTCGGCGACCGAGCCGTGGCGGCGCATGGGCGTCACCTCGTCGCCGATTTTGCGGAACGCCTCCCGTTCCTCCTGCGTCGCCGACGCCACGCCCATCGTCGGCGTGTCGATGAAGCCGGGGCTGACCACGTTGACCCGGATGCCGCGCGGCATCAGCTCGGCCGCGAAGCCAGAGGCGAACGAGCGCAGCGCCGCCTTCGATCCTGAGTAGACGGTCATGCCCGGCTCGCCGCCCTCGTCCGCCACCGAGGAGGTTAAGACGATGGACCCGCCGTCGCGCAGCAACGGCGCGAGCCGTTGCACCGTGAAGAACGCGCCCTTGGCGTTGACGGCGAACATCCGGTCGTACGACGCCTCGCTCACCGCCTCGAACGGCTCCAGCGTCGCCACCCCCGCGTTGACGAAGAGGAAGTCGATCCGGCCGAGCGCCCGCGCCACCGTCTCGCGGAGCGCGTCGATGTCGGCCAGGCTGGCGGCGTCGCTGCGCACCAGGTGGGCACCGCCGAGCGAGCGGCGGGCCGCGTCAAGCCTCGCCTCGTCGCGCCCGGTGACCACCAGCTGAGCGCCGCCGGCGGCCAGCGCCTCCGCGACACCCAGGCCCATGCCGTGGGTACCGCCGGTCACGACCGCCCGCACCCCTTCGAACCGTGTCATCGGGCACCCACCCTGAGGCCCTCGACAAGCGTGGAGATGTCGTCGCCGCCGCTGCCCTCGGAGACGCGGCGGTCGGCGAGCGCGCGCAGTGGCGCGAGGAGCGCGGGGTCGACGCCGCGGTCCACCGTGGCCGTGGTGATGTTCGCGAGGCTCACCGCCTGCATGGCGAGGTTCGCGCTCTGCGCCGTGTACTTCCCCGCGTCGATCTGGTCGGCCAGCTCGGGCAGCACCCCGGTCATCGCGGTGAGCCACGGCACCAGCAGCTCGTCGGTGAACCCGCGCGCCGGACCGTCCACCATGGCCACCGCGTGGAGGAAGCCGCCGAAGAGCCCGTACATGCCGGCGAGCAGCGCCAGGTCGTGCAGCGCGGCCGCGCCCGGGTCGGTGCCGAGGAAGCGGCTTCCGCCCAGCCGCTCCAGCAGCTCGCGCTCGGCCTCGTAGGCACCCTTCGATCCACTGTAGAGGATCAGCGCGCCGGGCTGGCCGATCATCGGCGGGATCGCCATGATGCCGCCGTCGAGGTAGTCGGCGCCGAGCCCGCGCACCCAGTCGCCGGCCTCGGCGGCCTGTGCGGGGGTGCCGTTGGTGAGGTTGACGACCGTGCGGCCGGCCAACTCGCCACCGGCTGGGGCGAGCACCTCGCGGACCGTGGGGTAGTCCAGCAGGCAGACCACGACGACGCGGCTCGCCCGCACCGCGTCGGCGGCGGTGGCCGCGCGGGTGGCGCCCCGGCGGACGAGGTCGTCGGCGCGGTGCGGGGTGCGGTTCCAGACGGTGGTCGGATGGCCGGCGTCGAGGAAGGCCGCCGCGAGCGCGCGCCCCATGTCGCCGAGCCCGACCACGGTTACGGGAGTGAGGTTTTTGGTCACCCACCCAGGCTTCGTCGTGGCGGTAGAATCCGCAAGTACTGACAAATTTGTGGGGTACTTACCTGGAGGTAAGTGTGGCGAAGGAGCGCGGGCCGTACAGCTGCGGTCTCGATGCGGCCGTCGACCTGGTCGGCGGCAAGTGGAAGGCGCTGATCCTGTGGGAGCTGCACGCGGGCGTGCACCGCTTCGCCGAGCTGCGCCGGTCGCTGCCGGGCGTGAGCGAAAAGGTGCTCATCCAGCAGCTGCGCGAGATGGAGTCGGACGGCCTCGTCCACCGCGAGATCTACCGCGAGGTCCCGCCCCGCGTGGAGTACTCGCTGACCGACTTCGGCGAGTCGCTCAACAAGGCCCTTCTGCCGCTGGGCGACTGGGGCGACCGCCACATGGCCCGCATCACCGCCACCCGCCGCCCCGCGACCGCGTCCTAGCGCAGCAGTGAGCGGGCGGTCGGGGTCAGGCGGAGGGTCTGCACGGGCCCGGTGAGCCACTTCTCCAGCGCCGGCACGCCCGGTGAGACGTCGCCGCGGGTAAACCAGACCCAGACGTGCTCGCCGGTCCGCACGGGCAGGTCGGGGAAGGTGTTCTCGGCGTACTCGGTTTCGAAGCGGGCGATGACCGGCGCCAGCGGTGCCACCTCGGCCGCGAAGAAGTCGCGGAAGTCCTGGGTCACGGGCGACGGCAGGTGCGCGATCGACGCGGTGAGGACCGCCGGTGTCCCTTGTGGACGGCGCTCGGCGGGCAGCTCCCACACCGGGCCGGCGGGCTTGAGCAGCAGCACGTCGTCCGAGTCGACCATCGTGGCGTTGGCGGCGTCGCGGTGGGCCTGCCACGCCGGGCCGCCGTAGAAGGCGGTCAGCGCGGCGGTGCGCCGCCCCATGTCGGGGAAGCTGCGCACCCACACGAAGTGGTCCGGGCGGTCCTCGTCGAGGAACTGGCCGTCGACCCGTATTCCGGCGGCCTCCTGGCTCTCCACGAACTCGCGGTCGAACAGCTCGATCAGCGTCTCCCGCTCGCCGGGCCAGAGGGTGTACTGGCGCAACTCGTAGATCATGACTGTCCAATCTGGAAAGCCGGGCCGTGGCCCGGCACCAGGATGCCGGCCACGCCCAGGACGCGCCGCCGGCCGGCGTGCAGGGCGGTGAGGTCCGTGGCGTGGCGGTCGCCGGCCGAGTCGGCGGTGTTCCACAGATGGGTGAAGGCGACCACGCCGTCCGCGGTGCCGACCAGGGTCGTGATGTCCTCCGGCGTGTGGCCGGGCGTGCGGATCAGCTTGACGGCCGGCGTGAGCTCGTACCCCTCGGCGTCCCGCCACTCCCACCGGTCCCCGGCGTAGATCGCCCAGTGGTCGTGGAAGCGGGCGGCCGGAAACAGCGCCGCGTTGAGCGTGTGGTCGGGGTGGTGGTGGCTGAACACGACGTCCGTCACGTCCTCGGGCGCCACGCCGAGGTCGCGGAGCGGGTCGAGGATGAGCCGGCGGTCCCGCACCATGCCCGGGTCGGTCACGACGAGCGTGTCGCCGTCCCGGACGAAGCCGACGGTGGCGGCCACTTCGCGCTCGCCGTACCCGGTGTGCAGCACCGTCCAGCTCGCCGTGGCGGCTCGCGGGCGGTCGCTGATCATGGGTCAAGCCTGCCCCGGTCGAGCCCTCGGGACAGTGGCAGGACTGACGACGATCGCGGGATTTCTGCCAAACATCGGATGGATTGACAAATCGTTTTGCGCGGCGCAACATCGCCGGTACCCGCATGCACGCATCGAAATGGATTCGAGTTACTCGGATGAAGAGCGGCCGTACATCGTCCAGTGTGGAGAAGGCGTTCGAGCTGATCGGCGCCGTCTCCGAAGCGGGGCGTGCCGGCGTCACCCTGGGCGAGCTGGCCGGGCGTGCCGGCATCGCCGTGAGCACCACCCACCGGTACGCGACCACGCTGCTCGAGCTCGGCGTGCTCGAGCGGGACGCGGCCGGCAACTTCCACCTCGGCATCACGCTGATCTCGCTCGCCGGCCAGCACCTGCACGAAGACGGGTTGCGCGCGGCGGCGCGGCCCTACCTGGCCGAGCTCGTCGAGATCAGCGGCGAGACGGTGCACCTCGGCATCCCGGTCGGTGGCCAGATCGTCTACGTGGACAAGGTGGAGAGCGCCAAGTCGGTGCGGCTCGTCTCGCGGATCGGCAGCCGCGCGTCGATGCACAGCACCTCGATGGGAAAAGCGGTCCTCGCGGTGCTCGACGAGCGGCGCCGGACCGAGATCCTCGCGGGCCCGCAGGAGCGGCACACGCCGTACACGCTGACCGGTGCGGCGCTCCTCGCCGAGCTGGCCCGCGTGCGCGAGCAGGGCTTCGCGATCGACGACGAGGAGAACGAGCTGGGGGTGCGCTGCGTCGGCCTGCCGATCCTGAGCGCCCTCGGGCAGCCGGTGGGCGCGTTCAGCGTCTCGGCGCCGGCACACCGCTTCAGCATCGACGACTGTCACCGCCTGGTGCCTCGGGCGGTGGCCATCGCGGCCGAGATCGGCCGACGCATCGGGTACCCGGCCCGTCGCTGACGAGCCACCACCGCCCCATCACGCCGAGGAGTTCACCATGCCTGCCGAGCAGACCATCACCGTGCGCAATCCCGGCACCGGGGAGGTGCTGGGTGAGATCGAGGCCTTCGACGCCGCGCGGGTCGCCGCCGCCGTCCAGGCCGCGGGACGCGGGCAGCGCGAGATGGGCGCGCTGCCCGCTCACGAACGGTCCGCGCTGCTCACCCGCATCGCCGCGGCCATCGAGGGGGAGCGGGACAACCTCGCGCGGCTGCTCGCCGCCGAAAACGGCAAGCCCATCCTCCAGACCCTCGGCGAGGTGGACGCGGCCATCCGGATCTTCCGGGGGTACGCGGGGGAAGCCACCCGGGTCTTCGGACGGCAGGTGCCGCTCGACGCGGTGCCCGGGCTGGAGCGCCATCTCGCCGTGACCGTGCGGGAGCCGCTGGGTGTGGTGGCCGCGCTCGTCCCGTTCAACTACCCGGTCGAGCTGTACGCGCACAAGGCCGCCGCCGCACTCGCCGCCGGCAACGCGGTGCTCGTGCAGCCGCCGGCCCGCTGCCCGCTCGCGCTGGTGCGGATCGCCGCGATCGTCGCCGAGGCCGGCGCGCCCGCGGGTGCGCACCAGCTGGTGCCCGGTGGCGTCGAGGTCTCCCAGCTCCTCGCCGAGCTGCCCGGCATCGCCGCGGTCAGCCTCACCGGCAGCACCGCCGCCGGCCGGGAGATCGCCCGCCGGGGTGCGGACACGCTCAAGAAGGTGCTGCTGGAGCTGGGCGGCAACGACGCGCTCATCGTCTGCGACGACGCGGACGTCGACGCCGCCGCGCGGGCCGTGGTGCTCGGGCGGCTGGCGCGCGGCAACGGCCAGATCTGCTGCGCCGTCAAGCGCGTGTACGCGCAGGACGGCGTGCACGACGCGTTCGTGGCGTCCCTTGTGGACCAGGCCGCGAAGCTGAGCGTCGGCGACCAGCTGCTGGAGTCCACCGACGTCGGCCCGCTCATCGCCACCGAGGCCGCCGAGCGGGTGGCGGTGGCGGTCGGCCGCCTTGTCGACGACGGGGCGCGGCTGGTGGCCGGCGGCGGGCGGCGGGACGCGTTCGTCGACCCGGTGGTGCTGGTGGACGTGCCCGCGCGCAGCCCCGCGTTCGCCGAGGAGATCTTCGGGCCGGTCGCGCCGGTGGCCCGCTTCACCGACCCCGCCGAGGCGGTGCGGATGGCCAACGAGTCGCCGTACGGGCTGCAGGCGGCCGTCTTCACCCGGGACATCTCACGCGCGTTCACGCTGGCCCGGCAGCTCGACGTGGGCGGCGTGATCGTCAACGGCTCGACCGCCCTCCGCGCGGAAAACCTGCCCTTCGGCGGCACCAAGGACACCGGCGGGTACCGCGAGGGTCTGCACGACACCCTCCTCGACCTGACCCGGCAGAAGACCATCGTCGTGATGGACGCGTTCGCATGAGCCTGTCGCTTCGGGGCGTCCGCAAGAGCTTCGGCGAGGTCGAGGTGCTGCACGGCGTCGACCTCGACGGGCGGCCGGGCGAGGTGCTCGCCGTCGTGGGCGCCAACGGGGCGGGCAAGTCCACGCTCATCAGAATCCTCGCCGGGGCCGAGTCGATGGACGCCGGCGAGCTGCGGCTCGACGGCTCCACAGTGGAGCTGCGCTCGCCGCACGACGCGCACGCGCACGGCATCCGCACCGTGTACCAGGAGCTGAGCCTGGTGCCCGAGCTGTCCGTCACGGAAAACCTGCTGATGGGGGACTTCCCGCGCCGCGCCGGCCTGATCGACTGGGCGGCGGCACACGCGCGGGCGGGCGCGCTGCTGGCGCGGATCGGCTTCGGGGCGATCGACCCGCGCACGCCCGCCGGCCGCCTCACCGTCGCGCGCCAGCAGATGGTCGAGATCGCGAAGGCCCTGGTCAGCGAGCCTAAGGTGCTGATCCTCGACGAGCCGTCCGCCATGCTCGCGGGCAGCGACCTGGACGGCCTCTACGCCCTGGTACACGACCTGGCCGCGCGCGGCACGCTCGTCATCTACGTCTCGCACCGGCTCGCCGAGGTGCTTGAGCTGGCCACGTCGGTGGTGGTCGTCAAGGACGGGCGGGTGGTGGCCACCACCGTGCCGGCGCGGACGAGCGAGGACGAGCTGATCCGGCTGATGGCCGGCCGCCGGCTCGAGCAGATCTACCCGGACCGCCGGCCCGCACCGGGCGCCGCCCGGCTGGAAGTGAGCGGGCTGAGCAGGCCGGGTGAGTTCCGCGGGGTGTCGCTCACCCTGCGGGCGGGGGAGATCGTGGGCCTCTTCGGGCTGGTCGGCTCGGGGCGCAGCGAACTGGCCCAGTGCCTGTTCGGCGCGACCCAGCCGGCCGCCGGGGAGGTGCGGCTGGAGGGCCGCCCGGTGCGCTTGCGCGATCCGAGGAGAGCAGTCGCCGCCGGGATGGCGCTGGTCACCGAGGATCGCAAGCGCACCGGCCTCGTCCCCGGCATGTCGGTGCGCGACAACATCGCGCTCGCCACCATGCACACCACGACACGCGCGGGGCTCATCGACGCAGGCCGGCGGCGGCGCGCGGTCACCGGCATGATCGAGCGGCTGGCCATCCAGCCGCCGCACTGCGCGGCCATGCCGGTCGCCACGCTCAGCGGCGGCAACCAGCAGAAGGCCGTGCTCGCCAAGTGGCTGCTGCGCGAGCCGAGGGTGCTGATCCTCGACGAGCCCACCCGCGGCGTCGACATGGCCACCCGCGTCGACCTGTACCGCATCGTCGACGGCCTGGCCCGCGCCGGCCTCGCGGTGCTGCTCATCTCCTCCGACCTCACCGAGGTGCTCGGCGCCACCGACCGCGTGCTGGTCATGAACCAGGGCCGGATCACCGGCGAGCTCGACCCGGACCGCACCACGGAGGACGAGGTCCTCGCGTACTCGATCGGACAGGCCGCATGACAGACCAGCTCACCCCGACAGCGCAGTCGCGGTCCGTGGAGGGCGAGCCGCGGCGCGCGTACCGGATGCCCCGCCTGAGGATCCGCGGCCGTGACGTCACCGCGGAGGCCGGTTTCGCGGCGCTGGTGGGGGTCCTGCTCGTGGTCGCGGCCCTGACCTCCGACACGTTCTTCACCCAGACGAACCTCACCAACCTGCTCAAGCAGATGGTGACGACCGGGCTGCTGGCGTTCGGCATGCTGGTGGTGATACTGACCGGCGGGATCGACCTGTCGGTCGGCTCGGTGGTCGCGTTCGCCGGCATCGTCACGGCCGGCCTCGTGTCGGGCCTGCCGATCCCGGCCGCGATGGCGGTCGGCGTCGCCAGCGGAATCCTCTTCGGACTGATCAACGGCACGCTGGTGGCCCGCTTCGGGCTGGCACCGTTCGTGGTGACGCTGGCGGCGCTCACCACGATCCGGGGCCTCGCGTTCGTCTACTCCGAGGTGCCGATCGCGCCCGAGGACCCGGCGTTCTTCCGCCTCGGCTCGGCGCTGCTCGGCCCCATCCCGGTCAGCACGCTCATCATGCTGGCCGTGTTTCTGGCCGGCGGGGTGTTCCTCGGGCGCACCCCGGCCGGCCGCTCGATCATCGCCATCGGCGGCAACGCCGAGACGGTGCGGCTGGCGGGGATCAACGTTCGGCGGTACGTGATCCTCGCCTACACCATCAGCGGCGCCTGCGCCGGGCTCGCCGGCGTCATCCTCGCCAGCCGGGTGGGCATCGCCCAGCCGAGCGTGGGGGTGGCGTTCGAGCTCGACGCGATCGCCGCGTGCGTGATCGGCGGGGCGAGCCTCGCCGGTGGACGCGGGTCCGCGAAGGCGACCCTCGGCGGCGTCCTGGTCCTGGTGGTGATCAACAACCTGCTCAACCTCTACGGCGTGCAGAGCTTCTGGCAGCAGGTTCTCAAGGGATTGATCATCATCGCCGTGATTCTCGTCCAGCGCACGTCACGAACCCCCGGGAGAAACCTGACATGACACCACGCAAATGGCTCGGCGCGGTGCTCGTTAGCAGCGCGCTGGTGCTCGGCGCCTGCACGTCCGATTCGGAAGGCGGAGGCGACGACGGCCGCTACACCATCGGCGTCGCGAACTACATGCTCAGCGGCCCGTACTTCAGCGGCATGGACAAGGCGATCGCCGCGCAGGCCGCCAAGAAGGGCAACGTCGACATCATCAGCACCGACGCGAACGGTGACGCGGCCAAGCTCGCCTCCAATGTGGAGGACCTGCTCAGCAAGAACGTCGACGCGGTCATCATCTCCGGCGGCCCCCTGGAGTCCGCGCCGGCCGTGCTCAACTCCATCAAGGCGGCGGGCAAGCCGGCCGTGCTCGTGGACCGCAAGTTCGCGACCGGCGAGTACACGAGCTGGATCGGCCCGGACAACGAGGCGATCGGGCGGCAGGACGGCGAGTTTCTGGCCGAGAAGCTGGCAGGTGGCGGCAAGGTCGGCATCATCAAGGGCGGCCCGGCGGACAACAGCATCGGCCTCGCGCGCACCAACGGCGTCAAGGGCGTGCTGCAGGGCAAGGCCGGCATCACGCTTGTCGAGGCGCCCGACTTCGGCAACTGGGGCTCCGACGGCGGGCTGACCGTGATGGAGAGCCTGCTCGCCACCAACCCCGACCTGGCCGCCGTCTTCTGCGAGAACGACGCGATGTGCCTCGGCGCCCAGCGGGCGATCGCCGACGCGGGCAAGGCGAAGCAGATCATCATCGCCGGCGTGGACGGCCAGAACGAGGCGCTCAAGGCCATCATGGACGGCACCAACTTCGTCGTCACCGGCCTCAACGACGCCGACCAGATCGGCAGCATGGGCCTGGACCGGGCGGTGGAGATCCTCGACGGCAAGCAGGTGGAGAAGGACACCGTCGTACCGTCGCCGCGCGTCACCAAGGAGAACGCGTCACAGTACTTCGACCCGAACGGTGCCTTCTGATGCGCGCCCGGCTGGCTGTCTTCCTGCTGCTCGCCACGTGCCTCTTCGCGCCGACACCGGCCTCGGCCGACGACCCCGTCCGTCCAGGGTGGACGCTGCTGTACAGCGAGAACTTCGCCAACGCGCTGCCGACCGGCTCCTCGTGGGTGCGCGAGACGTACGCGAACCCGTTCGACACCGTCATGGACGACAACGGGCAGTGGTACCGCAACGACTACGGGCCGGCGTGGCAGACCGCGTTCGACTCGTTCCACACGTACCGCAAGGAGTTTCAGATCGGCCAGAACGGGTGGCTGACCGCCTCGCTGTCCGCGCGCGACTGGAACAAGGACGGCGTCATCGAGTCGCCGCCCTCGCTGACCCGGGAGGCGCTGGGCAGCGAGTTCGTGGCCCGCATGAACGTGCCCGACCACACCGGCGGCGTCATCCTGCGCCCCACCCAGAAGCTGCCCGACTACTACCGCGTCGAGTACAAGCTCAAGACGCTCGACTTCGGCGGCAAGCGCAACGGCACGATCGAGTACAACGGGCGGACCAACGGCTACTCCAACACCGGCTGCAAGACCCAGCACCCGTGGGGTGAGGGCTCGGACAGTCCAGGGTGGAGCGGCGACGCCTCCGTGCCGTACTGCGAGTGGCAGGACGTGCGGCGCGGGACGTACGGGTACAACGGCTTCCACTTCCTATCCATCGTGGACTTCGCCAACCCGGCGCCGCGCAACAACCACTTCTGGCACTACCGCCGCAAGGTGCTGATGGACTCCTTCTCCCAGCACCCCGACCGCGTGGGCAGCGGCACCGGCGGCCGCGTGTGCGACTCCAACGCGAACACGTACTACAACTACCGCGACAGCAACTTCAACACGCTCAACATGTGGATCAGCGGCATGCCCAACTGGAACCCGGGCCGCGGCAGCCTCGCCGGCAACTCCCAGTGGTTCATGACCAACTGTTCGGGCGGCGTCGCCGAGCAGCAGCTCTCCTCGGCGGCCGAGCTGCAGCCCGAGCTGATGCCGAACACGTTCTACACGTTCGCCATCGAGCGGGACGCCACCGGATACGTGCTGGAGGCGAGCGGCAACTTCGCCCGCGTGGGGCAGAAGACCATCCGCTTCCACCGCCCGTTCGTGGTGAACAACGCGCCGATCTGGCACTACAACGTGAAGGCGAGCGAGTACGACGGCCGCTTCAACGGCAACCTTGTGCAGAACGACTACAACGGCAGCACCACGTGGCCCAACCAGTGGCCGGCGGGCTCCGCGTACCCCGACTGGTTCGTGATCGGTGACCTCTACACGAACGTGTACGAGGGCAGCGCGAGCCTCACCGACGTGCGGCTGTACGTCCCGTCGCCGTCCGGCGGCACCAACCTGGCGCTGAACCGGCCGGCCACCGCTGACAGCCAGTGCGCGACGGCCGAGGCGCCGGCCAAGGCGGTCAACGGCAGCTGGAGCGGCGGCACCGCCGACAAGTGGTGCTCGCTGGGCGCGACGAAGTGGCTGCGGGTCGACCTGCAGTCCGCGCAGACGGTGGGGCGGTTCGTGGTGCGGCACTCGGGCGCGGGCGGTGAGAAGGCGGCCTGGAACACCCGCGACTTCGACATCCAGGTCAGCCAGGACGGCAACACCTGGTCGACGGTGGCGACCGTGCGCGGCAACACCGCCAACGTCACGACGCACACGATCACGCCGGTGAGCGCGCGACATATCCGGGTCAACGTGATCACGCCGACCAACGACAGCGACCGGGCGGCGCGCATCTTCGAGCTGGAGGCGTACGCGAGCTGACCCTCCCGAGACCCCACTCCGGCCGCGCCACGGGGGCGGCCGGAGTGGACCGCCTTTGGCACGATGTCGGCGTGCGCGCCCCCGGGTTGGTACCGCTGCTCGTGGCCGCCCTGCTCGGTGGCTGCGCGGCCGCACCGGGCCCGCGGTCGGCCGAGGTCGACGCCGGCGCGCCCCGCCCCGTCGGCATCCAGGACCCGGCCCCACCGGCCAGCGCGGCCGCCGACGCCACGATCGGCTGCGACCGGCGGGCCAGCCTCCGGCCGCGCGGTGCGCTGCCGCCGCCCGGTCGCATGCCGGCGGGCTCGACGATGGCGCGGATCGTGCGCGACGGCCGGCTCGTCGTCGGCATCGACCAGGACGCCTACCGGTTCAGCTACCGCGACCCGATCACCGGCAACCTCGTCGGCTTCGAGATCGACATCGCCCGGCGAGTCGCCGCCGCCCTCTTCGGCGACCCGGACGCGATCCACTTCCGCGCGATCACCACCGCCGACCGGGTCCCCGTCCTCCAGCGCGGCGAGGTCGACATGGTCATCCGCACCATGACCATGAACTGCGAGCGCTGGCGCCAGGTCTCCTTCTCCACCGAGTACCTCTCGTCCGGCCAGCGCCTGCTCGTGCGCGAGGGCTCGGGCATCCGCGGCCTGGCCGACCTGGGCGGCCGCAAGGTCTGCGCGACAAGCGGCAGCAGCAGCATCCCCAACCTCCAGCGCGCGCCGTCCCGCCCCATCGCCGTGTCGTCGCAGCTGCTTGTCGACTGCCTCGTCCTGCTCCAGCAGCATCAGGTGGACGCCATCTCCAGCATCGACACGCTGCTGGCCACGCTGGCGGTACAGGACCCGAACACGCGGATCGTCGGCGACCGGATCACCGACGACCCGGCCGGCATCGCGATGCCCCAGGGCGCAGACGACCTGGTCCGCTTCGTCAACGCGGTCCTCGACCGCATGCGCGCCGACGGCACGTGGACGGCCAGCTACCGCCGCTGGTTCGGCACCGCCGAGACCGCCCCGACACCGCGCTACCGCGACTGACCGCCGCTTTTCGTCGCGGGCGTCGGGGGGCTTTCACCAGATTTTGAGCTACCGCGATGTCCGCGGTGGTCCGGACCGTTGCTCCCGCGGCCTCACCCTCCGCGGTCGCGGGAGCCTCTCAAGCTGGGCGCACTAATGCGCCCAGCTCTACCGCTCGTCGGGTGGGTGCTCGTGGGCGTGCGATGCACCAGGTGCAAGCGGGATGACTGGCTACTTTGACAGTGATCAAGGAACGCGTCTTCGGCGCGGACCGCCGCGACCACCTCACCACCCAGCAGGCCCGGTCCAATCGGTTCTCATCCCATGATCGAGTTGATCCGTGACGATCGTGGACTCTTTTGGCCCTTCCAGGGGCAACTCGACTTTCGGAGTTGGATTGCTTCCCCGTGCGACAGCTTCCGGTGTCTTCCCACCTCACGGTGTCCGCGCCGCAGTGGCCGGCTTTACGGGGTAAGGCGAGTCCGCCCGCAGTTCGGCGCCGTCGTCGCGGTCTGTGACTGTCGATCAGGTGCGGGCGGTGTGAGCTTCGAGATCTTGGTGAGTTAGCGCGCTATTTCGACGCTAACTTGCCAAGATCTGCCGGAACTGGCTCCTGGCCTGAGCCGGGCGACTGCGGAAGGTGAGGCGGCAAACCGCGAGCATGGCGATAGCTCACATCTAAGACCGAGTCCTAGATGGATAGTGGTGTGACCTGCGGCATGATCTTCCTTCCACGGTGGAGGAGATGGTCCGTACCTGGGCGCCGGATGCTTCTGGCAAGTCGCGCAGCCGTTGATCCCGGTCAAGGCGCCGCGTCGGCAGGGTGGCGGCGGGCTGTTCGTGGTGGAAGCTGCCTGCGCGGGTGTTCGGGATCTCCCGTTCGACGGCGCACCGCCGGTTCACTGAGTGGACGGCCGCTGGGCTGTGGGAACAGTTGTATCAGCAGTTTCTGCATAGGTTGGGCTTGGTCAGCGAGATTGACTGGTCCAGGGCGATCGTGGACTCGATCGCGGTCCGGGCGCAAAAGAGGGATCTGAATGGGCCAAACCCGGTCGACCGTGGCAAATCCGGCAGCAAGATCCACGTACTGTGTGACCGCCGCGCTGTGCCGCTGGCCTGCCTGATCTCCGCCGCGACACCCACGACTCCCAGCTCCTGATCCGGCTGCTGGTCGCTACGACCGCAAAGCCGATCACTTCCCAGCCTTCGCGAACCTCGCCTGCGCCCTGCTGGGCGACCGCGGAGCGTGAGGCGGCAACCGCGGGCACAGCGGCAACAGGCACAGCGGCAGCTCACAAACGCCACGGTCGACTCGCCGATGCCCGAGGTTGACGTCGATCGAGGAGTCGGCACCTGCTGGCTGAACGCGACGCGCGGGCGCTGAGCGCGCTGGGCAAAACGTCCGGCTCGAGTGCAATCGCGGGTGGGCTGTAGGTATACCTATGTGGTCCGGGGCACGTGCGTAAGGCATTGCGGGGCGTACGTAAGGTCCCGGGCCGCTCAAGATAGGTAAGCGCTCCCGATGTGGCCGCTGCCTCGTCCGCCGAAGATTGATCTATCAGCGGAAAGCAGTGAACACAAGGGAGACAGAGCGATGATGATGCACCCGGACCTCGTCCTGGCCCAGGCCCACGACCGCCAGCGTGAGCTGATCGCCGAGGCAGACCGCGAGCGCCTGCTCGCCACCGCCCGCCGGGCGCGCCGCGCCCGCCGCGCGCGTCAGGAAGCGCCGGTGCGTGGGCAGCCCGTGGCGGCGCACGCCCGGTAGCGATCGGGGGTAAACGGGAGCCGCGCCTTGCCAGGCGCGGCTCCCGTCGTTGTGTGCGGGCACCGCGCCCGACGAGATCAGCGCCGCTGGGAGCGGAACTTTTCGCCGTACGAGCGAAAGTATGGGTCGTGGCACTGGAAAGTATGGACACATCTAGGTTTACGAATTAATGTGACGACCACGACACAGCTGTTTCGCCGAGGTAACCGACGGCGCGGTTAGCCTCACGGCGCGAGCGACCGTGCTCGCGTCGGCCCACCGCCCCCACCGGCATCCGGCGCGACGGCGCGCGCCCTTGCCTGGCAAACGTCAGGAGAGGGAACCCACCACCATGTCCATCCTGGACTTCCGGCGCCGCCCCGCGCCGTCGATCCCGCGCGCCCGGAGGCACCGCCGCGCGCGCACGGCCACCAGACTCAAGGCGGCCGGCTCCGCCGCTCTTCTCGTCGCCGCCGGCGCGGCGATCTCCGTCGCGACCACCGCGGCCCCGGCGCAGGCGCACCCGATCAACGCGGCGGACTTCCAGCGCGTGACGCTGGCCAGCGGCGTCGGTGAGGTCGGCGAGCCCATGACGCTCGCCGTGCTCCCGGACCGCTCGGTCATCCACACCGCCCGCAACGGCACCGTCCGGCGCACCGACGCGGCCGGCAACACCAGCGTGATCGGCACCATCCCCGTGTACACGCACGACGAGGAAGGGCTGCAGGGCGTCGGCGTCGACCCCGGCTTCGCCACCAACCGGTTCATCTATCTGTACTACGCGCCGCCGCTGTCCACCCCGGCCGGCGACGCGCCCGCGAGCGGTACCGCCGCGACGTGGGCGACGTGGCAGGGGGTCAACCGGCTGTCGCGGTTCACGCTGAACAGCAACAACACGATCAACATGGCGAGCCAGGTGAACATCCTGGACGTCGCCGCCGACCGCGGCATGTGCTGCCACGTGGGCGGCGACATCGACTTCGACGCGGCGGGCAACCTCTACCTGTCCACGGGGGACGACAGCAACCCGTTCGACTCGGCCGGCTACGCGCCGCTTGACGAGCGGACCGAGCGCAACCCGGTCTTCGACGCGCAGCGGTCCGCGGGCAACACCAACGACCTGCGCGGCAAGCTCCTGCGGATCAAGGTGAACGCCAACGGCTCGTACTCGATCCCGGCCGGAAACCTCTTCGCGCCCGGCACGCCCAACACGCGTCCCGAGATCTACGCGATGGGCTTCCGCAACCCGTTCCGGATCGGCGTGGACAAGGCGACCGGCGTGGTCTACGTCGGCGACTACGGTCCGGACGCCGGCACGACGAGCGCCACGCGCGGGCCGAGCGGCCAGGTCGAGTTCAACCGGGTCACCTCGGCGGGCAACTACGGCTGGCCCTACTGCACCGGCACGAACACGTCCACCGAGACGTACAACGAGTGGAACTTCGCGACAAACGCGACGGGGCCCAAGTTCAACTGCACCGGCGGCCCGACCAACAACTCGTTCCGCAACACCGGGCAGGGCACGCTCCCGGCCGCCCGCGCGGCCTGGATCCGGTACGCGGGTGACGCCGGCACGCCCCCCGAGTTCGGCGGTGGCTCCGAGTCGCCGATGGCCGGACCTGTCTACCGGTACGACGCGGCCAACCCGTCCACGACCAAGTTCCCCTCCGGGTTCGACGGGCAGTTCTTCGCCACCGAGTTCGGGCGGCGCTGGATCAAGCCGATCCACGTGAGCTCCACCGGCGCGATACAGGGGATCGAGACGTTCCCGTGGACCGGTACCCAGATCATGGACTCCGCGTTCGGCCCGGACGGCGCCCTCTACGTCCTCGACTACGGCACCGGCTGGTTCGGCGGCGACGCCAACTCGGCGCTGTACCGCTACGACTACGTGGGTACCGGCGGCAACCGCGCGCCGATCGCGAACGCCACCGCCAACCCCACCTCGGGCGCGGCGCCGCTGACCGTGCAGTTCTCGTCGGCGGGCTCGTCCGACCCGGACGGCAGCGCGATCACGTACTCGTGGGCCTTCGGCGACGGCACGACCTCGACGGCCGCGAACCCGAGCAAGACCTACAGCACGAACGGCACGTACACGGCGACGCTCACCGTCCGTGACCCGCAGGGCGCCACCGGCTCGGACAGCGTGACAATCTCCGTGGGCAACACCGCGCCGCGGGTCACCATCTCCACGCCGGCGAACGGGCAGCTCTTCTCGTTCGGCGACACGGTGCCGTTCACGATCTCGGTGGCCGACACCGAGGACGGCACGATCAACTGCGCGCGGGTGCGCATGACCTACGTCCTCGGCCACGACAGCCATGGCCACCAGATCACCTCGCAGACCGGCTGCACCGGCTCGATCACGATCCCGGTCGACGGCGAGCACGACGACGCCGCCAACATCTTCGGGATCTTCGACGCCGAGTACACCGACAACGGCGGGATCACCACGCACACCCAGCACGTCCTCCAGCCGCGCAAGCGGCAGGCGGAGCACTTCAAGACGATGTCCGGCATCGGTACCCACGCCAAGGCCACGGCCGAGGGCGGGTACACGGTCGGCAGCATCGAAAACGGCGACTGGATCGCGTTCGACCCGTACCGGATCAGCAACGCCACCTCGTTCACCGCGCGGGTTTCCTCCGCCGGCGCCGGGGGCACGTTGCAGGTGCGGGCCGGCTCGCCGACGGGCACGGTGCTCGGCTCCGCCACGGTGACGTCGACGGGGAGTTGGGACACGTTCGCAAACGTCAGCGGCACGATCAGCAACCCGCCGGCCGGTACCACCACGCTGTACCTGACCTTCGCCGGCGGGGCGGGCGCGCTGTTCGACGTCGACTCGTTCACGTTCGTGACGGGCGGCAGCACCGGCGGCTCACGGATCACGGGCCTCGGCGGCAAGTGCCTGGACGTACGCGGCGGCGCCACCGCCGACGGTACCCAAATCCAGATCTTGACCTGCAACAACAGCGCGGCGCAGACGTGGACCCGCAGCGCGCAGACGCTGCGCGCGCTCGGCAAGTGCCTGGATGTCTCCGGCGCGGGTACGGCGGACGGCACGAAGATCCAGCTCTGGACCTGCAACGGCACCGGCGCGCAGAACTGGGTACCGCAGGCCAACGGCACGCTCGTCAACGCGAACTCCAGCAAGTGCCTGACCATCTCCGGCACCGGTTCGGCGGACAACACGGTCGTACACCTGTGGACCTGCAGCGGCGCGGCCAACCAGCAGTGGACCCTGCCTTCTTAGGAGTGGCGATGCGTAAGACGTTCATCGGGGCGGCGACCGCGCTCTTCGCGGTCATCGCCTGCACCACCCCGGCGACCCCGGGAGTGGCCAACCCGGCCGACCCCCGCTACGACGTGCTGGTCTTCTCCAAGACGGCCGGCTTCCGGCACGACTCGATCCCGCAGGGGATCCAGGCGATCCGGGACCTGGGCGCGGCCAACAACTTCAGCGTGACCGCGACCGAGGACGCGGCGGCGTTCACCACCGCCAACCTCGCGCAGTACGAGGCGGTCGTCTTCCTCTCCACGACCGGCGACGTGCTCAACGCCACCCAGCAGACGGCGTTCGAGCAGTACATCGCCACCAGCAAGGGCTACGTTGGCGTCCACGCGGCCGCCGACACCGAGTACGACTGGCCGTTCTACGGCAACCTCGTGGGCGGCTACTTCGCCTCCCACCCGGCGATCCAGCAGGCCAACATCCGGGTGGAGAGCCGGGGCTACGCGGCCACCGGCCACCTGCCGCAGACCTGGACCCGCACCGACGAGTGGTACAACTACCGCACCAACCCCCGCACCAGCGCGAAGGTGCTCGCCAACCTCGACGAGTCCTCGTACTCCGGTGGCGGCATGGGCGCCGACCACCCGATCACCTGGTGCAAGACGTTCGGCGGCGGCCGCTCCTTCTACACCGGCCTCGGCCACACGCAGGCTTCCTACGCGGAGGCCAACTTCCGGGCACATCTGCTCGGCGGCATCCGGTACGCGGCCGGCCGCTCGCAGGCCGACTGCCGCCCGGAGACCGGCTACACCACCCTCTACAATGGATCGACGGCCGGGTGGTCGCAGGCCGGGCCGGGCAGCTTCACCAACTCCGACGCCACGCTGACCTCCGTCGGGGGCATGGGCCTTTTCTGGTACAGCCAGCGGCAGTACACGTCGTACTCGCTGAAGCTGGACTGGCGGCTCGCCGGTGACGACAACTCCGGCATCTTCGTCGGCTTCCCGTCCTCCACCGACCCCAACTCGGCGGTCAACAACGGGTACGAGATCCAGATCGACCCGACCGACGCCGCCGACCGCACGACCGGCGCGATCTACGGCTTCCAGTCGGCAAACCTCGCCGCCCGCGACGCCGCGCTCAACCGGGCGGGGGAGTGGAACACGTACGAGATCCTCGTCGAGGGGCAGCGCCTTCGGGTGTACCTCAACGGGACGCTGGTCAACGACTTCACAAACACCACCGCGACCCGCAACCTGGACGGCTACATCGGCATCCAGAACCACGGCACCGGCGACGACGTGTCGTTCCGCAACATCCGGATCAAGGACCTCGGCACGCCTCCGGTCGGTGGTGACGTGACCGTGCAGGCCGAGTCGTTCAGCTCACAGAGCGGCGTGCAGGCGGTCGGCAAGACGGGCGCCAACAACGGACAGACGCTCGGGTACATCGAGCAGGGCGACTGGGCCGCGTACAACAACGTGAACGTCGGCGGCGCCACCTCGCTGCGGGCGCGCGTGGTGTCCGGCGGGCCGGGCGGCGCCCTTCAGGTGCGCACCGGCTCGACCACCGGGCCGATCCTCGGGTCGGTCGCGGTGCCGAACACTGGCGGGTGGAACACGTTCGCCACGGTGAGCACGTCGCTGTCGGGCGTGCCGACCGGCAACGCGAACGTGTACCTGACCTTCACCGGCGCGGGCGGCGGCCTCTTCGACGTCGACGACTTCACGTTCGTCAAGTCGGCCAACCCCAACCCCGGGACCGGAGCGGTGGTCGGCCTGGGCGGCAAGTGCCTCGACGTGCGGGGTGGCGGCACCGCCGACGGTACCCAGATGCAGATCCTGACCTGCAACGGCGGGACGGCGCAGGCGTTCACCCGGAACGGGCAGACGCTGCGGGCACTGGGCAAGTGCCTGGACGTCTCCGGCTCGGGCACCGCCGATGGCACGAAGATCCAGCTGTGGACGTGCAACGGTACCGGCGCGCAGAACTGGGCGCCGCAGGCCAACGGCACGCTCGTGAACGCGAGCTCGAGCAAGTGCCTCGACATCGCCGGCGGCAGCTCGGCCGACGGCACGGTCGTGCACCTGTGGACCTGCGGTACCGCCGCCAGCCAGCGGTGGACGATACCGAGCTGACCTTTCTCACCCCACCCCGGGACGGCCGCCGCAGTGTCGCGGCGGCCGTCCCGCCCCATTGATGCTCATCTATGATGGTGGACATGGCTCGCCGTCTCAGCGTGCTCCTCGCGCTCGCGCTCGCACTCGCGGTGCCGGCCCCGGCTCTCGCCGCGTCGCCGGTCACTTTCCCCGGTCCCCCCACGGTGGTCGACGTCTGGCCGACGCGGGTGACGCTCACCTGGCAGCCGCCCAACACCACCCCGCTCGTGACGTACTACCGGATCTACCGGGTCAGCGGCGGGCAGGAGACCTTCGTCAACGCCAGCTACGGCACGTCCATCATGCTCGCGCTGCTCACGCCCGACACGCAGTACACGTACTTCGTGGAGACCGGCGACCAGACCAGCAACGGGGTCCGCTCGCCCGCCCTGACCTTCCGCACGCCGCGCGCGCCGGCCGAGACCGCGCCGCCGACCACGCCCGGCGCGTTCAGGGCGACGTCGGTCGAGGCCAACCGGGCCACGCTCGCCTGGTCACCGTCCACGGACAACTTCGGCATCGCTGCGTACAACGTCTACCGCACGCGCCAGGACGGCCGGGTCGAGAGCGCCGGTGGGACGATCACCGAGACACAGTGGACCCGCGAGCGGCTGCTGCCCGACTTCGACTACCGGTACCACATCGTGGCGCAGGACCACAGCGGCAACGTGTCGGCACCCTCCCCGCCGGTCACCTTCCGTACACCCCCGCACCCCCTGACCACCTGCGCGGCTCGCTCCACGGCCACGACCATCACGCTCAGCAACACCGGCGTGGGCCTCGACGTCTACACGATCAGGTTCACGCTGGCGCCGGGCCAGACGTTCACGCTGAGCTTCGACCTGGCCTGGCACCAGGTCGGCAACGAGGTCGTGCTGTGGTACGAAGGCTGGGCCGGCGGCCTGGGCCGCGGCACCCGCACGTTCCAAATCATCACGTCCGGCCCGGCGGCGCCACCGACGGCGATCCGCCTGAACGGCCAGCCCTGCGCTCCTCTCTAACCGAAGATCACTGGGACGCCGCCGGGCGGGGCCAGAGGTTCGAAGGCGGCCGGCTGTCCACCCTTGGCCCGCGGACCACGGGCCACGCCACACCGTCGAGTGCGCCTCGCTCGTGCCCTTCGGTGTGATCATGGTTGTTTGCTGTGACTCGACTTTCGGAGTCGGGGTTCCTTCCCGTGCGACAGCTTCGGTGTCCTCCCAGCACGGCGTCTGCGCGCGAGTCCGCCCGCAGTCCGGCGCCGCCGTCGCGGTCTGTGACTGTCGATCAGGTGCCGGCGGTGTGAGCTTCGAATCTTGGTGAGTTTGCGCGTTATTTCGACGCTAACTTGCCAAGATCTGCCGGAGCGGGCTCCTGGGTTGAGCAGGCGACCGCGGAGGGTGAGGCGGCACCGCGGGTACAGCGGCAGCTCTCATCAGACGACGAAACTCCGAAAGTCGAGCAGTGACAAATCGCCCGAATTCTGCTGCGCAAACCATGGTCACCGTCGCCAACCATGATCACCGCAACGGGCCAGGTGGGGTCGGGCGCGCCTGGTGGGGCAACCGGGCTGGGTCAGGCTGGCCGGGTCGGGCTGGGCCGGGTCGGGCGGGGCGACCGGGCTGGGCCGGACGAAAGCGAGTCGGCCGGGCCTGGTGGGCGACCACGCTGAAACCGGGCGGGCCTCGCGGGGCGACCGGGCTGGCGGGCGACCAGGCTGGGCCGGGCGAGGGCGGCGGACCAGGTGGGGCGTGGCCGGCGGGCCGGAAGGAGCGGGCCTAATGGGGCAACCAAGGCTGGGCTGGGTGGGGCAACCAAGGCTGGCCCGGGCGGGGCGACCAAGGCTGGCCCGGGGCGGGCGACCTGGCTGGCGGGCCTGGATCGGGCGGGCCTGGATCGGGCGGGCCTGGATCGGGCGGGCCTGGATCGGGCGGGCCTGGATCGGGCGGGCCTGGATCGGGCGGGGCTGAACCGGGTGGGGCCCGCGGGCCTGGCGGCGAGCGGGCTGGCGGGGCTGGGCCGGGAGAGCGGGCCGGGCGAGGCCAGGCGAGTGACGCCGGGCGCCGTCAGCGGTCGACGGCCAGTCGAACACCGAGACCGATGAAAATGCCCCCGTCGCTACGTCGACGCGGCGGCGGGCGGCGTGGCGGCGGCGTAGCCAGCCGCCGATGCGCCCGGCCAGCACGCCGACCGTGCCGTCCACTATGAACTCCAGCGTGACCAGGATGGCGCCCAGGATCGCGAACTGGAGCCACACCTGCCCCAGCGCCGGGTCGATGAACTGGGGCAGGAACGCGATCGTGAAGGTCACCATCTTCGGGTTGAGCAGGTTGGTCACCAGGCCGTTGAGGTAGGCCCTGCGGCCGGACATCCCGCCGCCGAGCACGGGCATGTCGCCGGGGCCGCCGCCGCGGCGGCGGATGATCTGCACGCCCAGGTAGACGAGGTAGGCGGCGCCGAGGACGCGTACCACCGTGAAGGCGACCGGAACCGCGGCGAAGAGTGCGGCCAGGCCGATCGCCGCCACCACGATGTGCACCGCCTCGCTTGTGGCGACCCCGGCCGTGGCTAGCAGGCCGGCGCGGGGGCCGCCGCGCATCCCGCAGCCCAGCACGAAGAGCATGTCGGGGCCGGGGGTCACCATCGCCACGAGTGTGGTGACCGTGAAGGCCACTAGCAGCTGCTGGTCGATCGGCATGAAGGCGATCGTTTCACAGGCCGGGCCCACTTGCCCGCGCACTTTAGGGTGTGGACTTATGCGGGGCGGCTTTCGGGTGCGGGGGCGGGCCGCGGTCGCGGCGATGGCCGTGCTGCTGCTCGGTGGCTGCTCGCCCGGCCTGCCCGATCCTGCCGACGGCGTGGTGCGGGCCGAGGCGCCGCTGCCGCAGGGTGTCGACGATCCGGCTGCGGCGCCGAGCGCGGTGCCCGTCGAGCCCGTGTGTGACCCGCGTGCCAGCCTCCGCCCGCCCGCCGCGCTGCCCGAGCCGGGGCGGATGCCGCCGGGCTCCACAATGGACAAAATTCGCCAGCGCGGACGGCTGATCGCCGGCATCGACCAAAACAACTACCTGTTCGGCTTCCGCAACCCTGTCACCGGGCGGCTGGAGGGCTTCGACATCGACCTGGTGCGCGAGGTGGCGAAGGCCATCTTCGGCGACCCGGAGCGCGTGCAGTACGTGGTGGTCACCCAGGCCCAGCGGCTCACCGCCGTCAACGGGCAGGTCGACCTCGTGGCCAACTCGATGACCATCACGTGCGGGCGGCGCGAGCTCGTCGAGTTCTCCACCAACTACCTCGACTCGGGGCAGCGGGTGCTGGTGCCGGAGACCTCACCGGTCAAGGGGATCGGCGACCTCGGCGGCAAGCGGGTCTGCGCGGCGGCCAACACCACGTCGATCCAGGCGATCATCGATGCGCCGTCGAATCCTGTCGCGGTCTCTGCCGTCGACTGGACCGACTGCCTCGTGCTGCTCCAGCAGGGCCAGGTCGACGCCATCTCCACCACCGACAACGTGCTGGCCGGCCTGGCGGCCCAAGACCCCACCACGAAGATCGTGGGGCCGCGCTTCTCCGACGAGCCGCACGGCCTGGCGTTCGCCCGCGGCGCCACCGACCTCGTCCGCTTCGTCAACGGTGTCTTCGACCGCCTCCGCGCCGGCGGCGGCTGGATGGAAATTTACAACCGCTGGCTGGCCGGCACGATGGGCCCGGTCGCCGGCCCGCCCGAGGCCAGGTACCGCGCCTGACCAGGGCTATGGTCGCCTGATGCGCATTCTCTTCGTATCGGCGCCGCTGATCGGGCACCTCTTCCCGATGGTGCCGCTCGCCGCCGCGCTGCGCGAGGCAGGGCACGACGTGCGGGTGGCGGCCGGCGGCGACGCGGCCGCCGCGCGGCCCGCGGGACTCGAGGTCGACGATGTGGTACCCGGCTTCGACTTCAGCCGCATCGCCCGCCGCGTGCTGCTGCGCCACCCGCTCATCGGCCGCGCCGAGCTGGCCGGCAAGGCGGGCACCCGGGGCGTGGCGCTGCTCTTCGGCGCGGTCAACGACCAGCTGCTGCCCGGCACGCTGCGGATCGCCCGCGAGTGGTCGCCCGACCTCGTCGTGTACGAGCCGCTGGCCGGCGCCGGCGCGCACGCGGCGGCCGAGGTGGGCGTGCCGGCCGTGCTGCACGGCAACACGCTCTTCGACGAGGCCGAGCTGGTGCGCGTCACGACCGCCGCGATGCGGCACAAGCACCCGGGCGGGCTGCCGGCCGACCGCCTCGTGCTGAGCGTGGCCCCGCCCAGCCTGGTCGGCGAGCGCGCGGTGCGCCCGATGCGCTTCGTCTCGTACGGCGGCGAGGGTGACCTGCCCGACCTGCTCCGCGAGCCACCGGCGGGCGGCCGCCCGCGCATCCTCGTCACCCACAGCACGGTGCCCGGCCCGGGCGGCGGCGACCTGATCGGCGCCGCGGTGGCGGCGGCGTCCGGTGTGGACGCCGAGGTCGTGCTGGTACGCCCGGACGGCACGCGCGACCTGCCGGAAAACGTGCGGGCGGTCGGCTGGACGCCGCTCGCCGAGGCGCTGTCCACGTGCGCCGGCGTCGTGCACCACGGCGGTGCCGGCACGCTGCTCGCCGCCCTGGCCGCCGGGGTGCCGCAGATCGTCGTGCCCGGCCCGGGAGACCGCCGCCGCAACGCCGAGCTTGTCGCCGCCCGCGGCGCCGGGCTGGCGGTGCAGGTCCGCCAGATCGACGCGGCCGCGCTGCGCCGCCTCGTCACGGATGACAAGCTCGCGGCCGCGGCGGGCGAGGTCCGCGACGAGATGGCCGCGCTGCCGCACCCCGCAGAGCTGGTACCCGAGGTGGCCGCCTAAGAAGCGACGGCGCTCTTTACCGGCGGTCCGTCACGCCCTAGTCTGAACATGTGTTCAGAACAGATGTTCAGGACTATGACGTGGCCGTGCTCGGCGGCGGGCTCGCGGGCATGGCGACCGCGATGCGGCTGCAGGCGGCGGGGCGGTCCACAGTGGTGTTCGAGGCGCACGGGCACGCCGGCGGGTGCGCGGGCTACTACCGGCGGCGTGGCTTCTCCTTCGACGTGGGCGCCACCACGCTCGTCGACTTCGAGCCGGGCGGGGTGGGCGCCGAGCTGCTCGACGCGACCGGCATGGCGGCCGTCCCCGGCGAGGCCCTGCCGGGTTACCGGGTGTGGCTGCCGGACCGCGCCGTCACCCTGCACCGCGACCCCGCGGCGTGGCGCGCGGAGCGCCTGCGCGTGCTCGGCGACAGCGACCGCCACCTGCGGTTCTGGGCGTTGCTGGACGGGCTGGCGGCCACGTTCTGGCGGGCCAGCCGGGCGGGGGTGCGCCTCCCGGTGCGTACGCCCGCGGACGCGTGGCACGACCTGCGCGCCGTCGGGCTGCGCGGGCTGCCGGCCGCCCGCCACCTCAACGCGACAATGGGCGGTGCGCTGCGCCGCTACGGGCTGCGCGGCGACGTGCCGCTCGTGGCGCTGCTCTCGGTGCTGGTGGAGGACACCGTGCACAGCTCGATCGACCGCGCGCCGCTCATCAACGCCGCACTGGGCATCACGATCCGGGGGCCGGGCTGACCCGGGCGCACGGGGGATGCGCGGGTTCTGGCGCCGGCTCGTCGCGCACTACCGCGGCCTCGGCGGCCACCTGCGCACCGCGCACCGGGTCGCCCGGGTGACCGGGTCCGCCGGCGCGTTCGGCGTGCACACCCAGCGGGGCACCGTCACGGCGCGGCGGGTCGTCAGCGCGCTGCCGGCGGCGACCACCGCGGCGCTCCACCCGGCGGTCGGGCGGCGCCTGGCGCCCTATCTGGCGCGCGACGGCGACGCGCACGGCGGGGCGGTGGTGGTCTGCCTCGGCGTGCCGGAGTCCGAAGTGGACGGCCAGGGGCTCACCCACCACCAGATCCTGGAGGACTACGGCGCGCCGCTGGGCGAGGGCAACAACATGTTCGTCTCCGTCTCCGCGCCGGGTGACCTGGACAGCGCACCCGCGGGACACCGGGCGGTGATGCTCT
This sequence comes from Phytohabitans houttuyneae, assembly GCF_011764425.1. Lineage (NCBI taxonomy): Bacteria > Bacillati > Actinomycetota > Actinomycetes > Micromonosporales > Micromonosporaceae > Phytohabitans > Phytohabitans houttuyneae. The sequence goes on along the minus strand of NZ_BLPF01000001.1, from coordinate 1,322,402 downwards.
CGACGCACACCGAGCTGGCGGCGTGGGAAGGGCTCGACGACGCCGCGCACGACGCGCGCGCCAAGTGGCTCGGCGACCGGCTCGTGGCGCTGGCCCGCCGCGCGTACCCGAGGCTGGGGGAGCGGCCCGTCGTGTACGAGGTGGGCACCCCGCGGGCGTACGAGCGCTTTGCCTTCCGCCCGCGCGGCGCGGTCGGCGGGGTGCGGCAGACCACGCGCAACGCCAACCAGCACGCCGTGCCGCACGACGTCGGGGTGCCCGGCTTCTGGCTGGTCGGCGACTCGACCTGGCCGGGGCTGGGCACCGTCGCGTGCGTGCTCGGCAGCCGCATCGTGGCGGAGAAGGTCGCATGAAGCCCTCACTCGCCGAGCTCGGCGCGGATCTGCTCACGACGAGCCCACGGCAGCGGAGGCTCGCGCTCGTCCGCCCGTACCTGGGAATGGTGGCCTTCGCGACCGCGGCCTGGATGGGCTGGTGGTGGGTGACCCCCGTGATCATGTTTGGGATCTTCGTGTCGGTCGTGACGGTGACCCACGACGTGGTGCACCGCGCGATCGGGCTGAGCGCGCGGCGCAGCGAGTGGGCGCTGTTCGCGCTCGGGCTGGTGCTGCTGGAGAGTGGCCACGCCTACCGCGCCACCCACCTGCAGCACCACCGCCTGTTCCCGCACGAGGACGACCCGGAGGGGTACCCGGCCAACCTCAGCGCGTTCGGCGCGCTCGCCTACGGACCGGTCTTCCTGGCCCGGCTGTGGTGGTGGGCGTGGCGCCGGGCGCCGCGGGACCGCGGGTGGCTCGCGGTGGAGGGCGCGGCGCCGTTCGCGGCCGTCGCCGCCGGCATCGCGCTGTGGCCCGCCACGCCGGCGGTCCTCTGGTACGTGCTGATGGCGATCGCGGGCAGTTGGGTGTACCCGCTGCTCACCGTCCACCTGCCGCACCGCCACTACGGCGACGACCCGCTCGACCAGACGCGCACGCTGCGCGGGCGGGTGATCCCGGCCGTGTTCCTGGAGCTGACCTACCACCTGGAGCACCACCTCTACCCGCAGGTGCCCAGCCACCACCTGGCGCGGCTCTCGCGGCGGCTCGACCCGTTTCTCACCCGCTCCGGCGTGGTGCCGCGCCGGGTGATCTGATCGGGGCATGCCGCCGAAGACGCAGACCCGCGACCGGGTGCTCAGCGCCGCCGTACGGACCCTGGCCGAGCAGGGCTTCGGCGCCACCACCGCACGGGCGATCGCGACCACCGGAGGCTTCGCGCCGGGCGTCATCTACTACCACTTCGACGACCTGGAGGACCTGCTCGTCGCGACCATGCGGTACACGAGCGAGCAGCGCATCGCCCGCTACACGGAGCGGACCTCGGCCGTCGGTGGCTTCGCCGACCTCGTGGCGACCCTGCGCGAGCTCTACGCGGAGGACGCCGACACCGGCCACATCGCGGCGGTGCAGGCGATGGTCGCCGGGGCCAAGGGCTCGCCGAAGCTCGCCGCGCAGACGCTCGTCGAGGTGGAGCGGTGGGAGGAGCTGGCGGCGGCGGTGCTGCGCCGGTACGTGGCGGGCACGCCGATCGAGTCGCTGCTGCCGCTGCGCGAGCTGGCCACCGCGGCGGTCGCCTACTACATGGGGATCGAGACGCTCAGCCACCTCGACGGCGACCGCCACCGCCCGGACGCGGTCTTCGAGGCGGCCGCCCGGACCGCGGCGATGGTCGATACTCTCCGCAACATTTCCGGAAGCTGAGCCAACGTTGACACCGTAACAAAACGGAAGCGCCCCAGAACGGGAGCGCTCCCAAATCCACGCCCTGTCCAAGGCTGATTACGCAAGGCGACCATAGCTTTACGGCGGATGCGGACAGTGACTGTCCGGTCAGGGTGGCCTCCCTCAACTGGGCGAATCGCCCTCTGTGATCGAGGCGTACGTTATGCCGCACGCGAGGGAGGCTTTAGCGGAATGTGGCAAGGACGGATTGGGGTCCTGGCGCTGGTATTCGTCGCCATCCTCGCGGGCATACCCATGTGCGCCGCCGGCGGTGGCGGCGGTGACAACCAGCTCGAGGTCTACTCATGGTGGACCGGGCCCGGCGAGGAAGAGGGCCTGGCCGCGATGGTCCAGGCGTTCCAGGACGAAAACGCGGGCGTCACGTTCGTCAACGCGGCCGTCTCCGGTGGCGCCGGCTCCAACGCCAAGGCGATCCTCGCCAGCCGCCTGCTCGCCAACGACCCGCCCGACTCGTACCAGCGGCACGCCGGGCTGGAGCTCGAAGACGACGTGCGCTCCGGCAAGGTGCAGGACCTGAGCGCGCTGTACGACCGCGAGGGGTGGCGCGAGGTGCTGCCCGAGGGCCTGCTCGACAACCTCACGATCGACGGCCGCATCTACGCCGTGCCGGTGAACATCCACCGCGCCAACCTCATGTGGTACCGCCCGGCGACGCTCGACGAGCTGGGACTGGGCGGGCCGCCGAAGACGTGGGCCGAGTTCCTCGACCAGGCCGAGCGGATCAAGCAGGCCGGCCGCACCGCGCTCGCCATCGGTCCACAGTGGACGCAGAAGCACCTGTTCGAGACCGTGCTGCTGGGCGAGCTGGGCGCCGACCGGTACGAGCAGCTCTTCGCCGGCTCGCTGCGCTGGTCCTCGCCGGAGGTGGAGGCGGCGCTCGCCACGTACCAGAAGGTGCTCTCCTACTCCGACCTGCGCTCCGCGTCGGGTGACTGGCAGCCGCAGATCGACCGCGTGGTGGCCGGCACCGCCGTGTACGCGGTGATGGGCGACTGGGCCTCCAGCTACCTGGAGGGCACCAAGAAGCAGCGGTGGCAGCAGGGGTACGCGGCGGTCGCCTCGCCCGGCAGCGACGGCGTCTACTCGTTCCTGTCCGACGCGTTCACGCTGCCCACCGGCGCCCGCAACCCCGAGATGGCCGAGAAGTGGCTCGTCGAGTGCGGCTCCACCGAAGGGCAGAACCTCTTCAACCCCAAGAAGGGCTCGATCCCCGCGCGGGTCGACGCGGACGCCAAGCTCTACAACGGGTACCTCGGGTGGGCGCTGGGGCAGTGGCGCAACCCGCGCACCCGGATCGTCGGCTCGCTCGCCCACGGCGTCGTCGCCAACAACGCCTACAACGCCGAGATCGACTCGGCCCTCGGCCTCTTCAACCAGAACAGCGACCTGAACGGGCTGGCCGTGACCTTGGACCGCACCTATGAGGCAACCCGGTGAGCCCGGCTGAGGGCCGCACGGTCTCGAGCTGATCGGTACGACGCCGGCGCACCGCCCCCGCCACGCGCAGGCCGGCGTGGAGGGGGACTGGCTGCACCAGCCGCCGGAGCCGGTGCGCCGTTCCGCGCGGATGCGGCGGGTGCCGGGCTGGCTGGCCGGGCTCGGCCTCATGTCGCCGTCGCTGATCCTCGTCGGCGTCTTCATCTACGGCTTCATCGGCTGGAACGTGCGGGTCTCGTTCACCAGCTGGCAGGGGCTCAGGCCGGTCTACGACTTCGTGTGGCTCGACAACTACACCGCACTGTGGAACGACGCTCGCTGGCGCACCGACGCCCGCAACATACTCGTCTTCACGACGGTGTTCGTGGTCGGCGCGCTCGCGCTCGGCTTCCTCATGGCGCTGCTGCTGGAGAAGGGCGCGCGGGGCGAGGCCTTCTACCGCGGGGTGTTCCTCTTCCCGATGGCCATCTCGTTCATCGCCACCGCGATCGTGTGGCGGTGGCTGCTGGACAACGGCTCGGGCGCCGACACCGCCGGCCTCAACAAGCTCTTCGCCGACCTGGGCCTGGGATTCCTGCGCAGCGACTGGCACAAGTCCGACTCGTCGTGGGCGATCGCGGCGGTCGCGCTCCCCGCCGGCTGGGCGCTTTCCGGGTACGTGATGGCGCTCTTCCTCGCCGGCATGCGGGCGATACCGAACACGTTCCGCGAGTCGGCGCGGATCGACGGCGCGAGCGAGTGGCAGGTGCTCTGGTACGTGATGCGGCCGGCGCTGCGCCCCGTCACGTTCAGCGCGGTGCTCATCCTGATCCACATCTCGCTGAAGACGTTCGACCTCATCTACGCGCTCGACCAGGGCAACCTGAAGATCGACACCCCGTCGCTGTACATGTGGTTCACCACGTTCGACGGCGGCTTCTACGACCGGGGCGCGACGATCGCGACGGTGCTGCTGATCGGCGTCGCGCTGATCATCGGGCCGTACATCCGGTACTGGCTGCGGACGGAGCGGCGATGACGGTACGTGGCACCGCCGGCATACCGGCACCCGCGCGGACGGCGATCCCGCGGCCGGTGCACCAGCCCGCGCCCACGCCGCCGGGAGCGGCTCTCAAGTCGCGGCGCACCTCGAGTTGGCTGACGGCCCTGCGGTACGTGGGGCTGTGGCTGCTCGTCGCGTTCTTCCTCATGCCCGTGTACGTGCTGCTGGTCACCGCGTTCAAGGACCCGGGCGACGTGACGGTCACCGGCATCTTCGCGCTGCCGAGCAGCTTTTCGCTGGACAACTTCACCGACGTGTGGCCCAAGCTCTCCAACAGCTTCCGCAACAGCCTGAGCCTGTCGATCCCGGCCAGCCTGCTCTCCTCGCTGCTCGGCTGCGCCAACGGCTTCGTGCTCGCCAAGGTCCGCTTCCGCTATGCCAACGTTGTCTTCCCGCTGATCCTCTTCGGCATCTTCGTGCCGTACCAGGCCATCGTCATCCCGCTCGCGCAGACCATGACCGACCTCGGCCTGCGCGGCGGCGCCGACCGCACCGGCGGCCTGGCCGGCCTCACGCTGATCCACATCATCTACGGCCTGCCGATCACCACGCTCATCTTCCGGAACTACTTCGTCGGCCTCCCCGACTCCCTGATGGAGTCAGCCCGCCTGGACGGCGCCGGCGTGCTGCAGACCTTCCTGGACGTGGCGGTACCGCTGGCCCGCCCGGCGTTCGCCGTGTCGATCATCTGGCAGTTCACCGCGTCCTGGAACGACTTCATGTTCGGCGCCATGATGACCACCCGCGAGTCCTGGCCGATCACGGTCGCGCTCAACAACGTCGCCGGCGGCCAGTCGATCCCCTTCGGCCAGGCGATGGCCGGCGCGCTGCTGGCCAGCCTGCCCACGCTCGCCATCTACCTGCTGCTGGGGCGGTTCTTCCTGCGCGGCGTGCTGGCCGGCACCCTGCGCGACAACTGACGGCTGACCCGGCCGTTCGGGCCGGCCCTTGCCGGTTGGGCGGTGGCCTGGGCGTGCGTGCGGGCGCGCGGCCGCGGTCGCGCCAAACCCGGGCGCAGGGCGCATTGCTGCGCCCAGCTTGAGAGCCTCCCACCACCGCGGCGGGGAGTGGCGTCCCGTAGGGGTGGTTGTCGGGGCGAACACGGATGTTCAGCCATAGACCAGCTTCGTAGGGTGCACATAGGACATGTGGCCCGACGAAGGGGGAAGTATGCGTTTCCAGCTAGGTCGGGCGGTGGTCGGGGCGGCGCTGGCCGTGACCCTGGTCGTCGCGCCCGTCTCCGGCGCCGCCGCGGGGGCGGTGCCGGCGGGTGGCGATCGGCGGCTGTTGCAGGTCGCGGCCGATGACCTTCTCGCGCTCGGTATCACCGGCGTGCAGGGGATCGCCGCCGACGGGCGCCGCACGAGCACGGTGCGCTCCGGTGTTGCCGACATCCGCACCGGCGCGCCCGTGCCCGAAGACGGATATTTCCGGATGGGCAGCAACACGAAGACGTTCGCCGCGGTGGTCGTGCTCCAGCTCGTGGGGAGGGGCGGCTGTCGCTGGAGGACACTGTGGAGCGGTGGCTGCCCGGCGTCGTCGCGGGCAACGGCAACGACGGGCGGCGGGTGACCGTGCGGCAGCTGCTGCAGCACACCAGCGGCATCTACAACTACACAAGCGACCTGCCGGGGCTTGCCTCGCCCGAGGGTACCTGGAGCACCGCTTCGCGCACCTCGACCCGGAGGAGCTCGTGGCGGTCGCGATGAAGCACGAGCCCGTCTTCGCACCGGGCACGAGCTGGGACTACTCGAACACGAACTACGTCCTGGCCGGCATGGTCGTCGAGAAGATCACCGGCAAGCCGTGGACGGCGGTCGTCCGCGAGCGGATCACCCGGCCGCTCGGCCTGACCCGCACCTACTCGCCGGGTGACGTGCCCACGCTGCCCCGGCCGCACGCGAAGGCGTACCAGCAGTTCGAGCCGGGCGGCCCGCTGCTGGACACCACCCTGCTCAACCTGAGCTGGGGCTGGACCGCCGGCGACCTCGTCACGACGCCGACCGACCTGGTGCGCTTCTGGCAGGCGCTGCAGGCCGGACGCCTGCTCCGGCCGGCACAGATGGCCGAGATGCGCCGCACGGTGCTGGCCGTGACGTTCCAGGACGCCTTCCCCGGCGCCCGGTACGGCCTCGGCGTGATGTGGTCGCCCACCTCCTGCGGCGGCTACTGGAGCCACGGCGGCGACGTGCCCGGCACCAGCACCGTCAACGGCGTGACCAGCGACGGAAGGCGCGCGGTCGTGCTGGCCATCCACACGCGAGTTGCCGGTGACGAGGAGGCGCTCGCCATCTACCACCGGGCCGACGAGGCGGTCGCCGAACTGCTCTGCTGAACCCGACCCGAGGCGTGAATCAGGGGACAGCCCGGCCGTGACGACGAGCGATTCGTCCGAACGGCCGGGCTGTGTTACCTGAACGTGACTTGCCATCGAAGGTTCTCCTTGGCTTGAATTCGTTCAGTCAGATAACAAATCACGGCGGCGACCTCGGCGGGTCGGTGCCGTACCTACCCCCCCACGCGCACCGGATCTTCGGCGAGCCGATGCGAGTCTTCCCGCTGTTCCCATCCAGCGAAGGAGCTCCTTCGTGCCAGCAGTTCGCCGACGCCGCGGTATACGCGGCGCTGTCAGACGCACTTTGTTTCTCGCCGCAAGTACCCTCCTCGCCGGCGCGTCCGCGCTGGTCGCGGGGCCGGCACCGGTCCAGGCCGCACCAGTGGCGCAGCAAGCCGCCGCGGCCGAGCCGTTCTCCGTCCTGGTCTTCTCCAAGACCGCGGGCTTCCGCCACGACTCGATCCCCGCGGGCATCGCCGCGATCGAGCAGCTCGGCGCAGACAACGGCTTCACGGTCGACGCGACCGAGGACGCCGGCGCGTTCACCGACGCCAACCTCGACAAGTACGCGGCGGTGGTCTGGCTCTCGACCACCGGCGACGTCCTCAACGCCGACCAGCAGGCCGCGTTCGAGCGGTACATCCGCGCTGGTGGCGGCTACGCCGGCATCCACGCCGCCTCCGACACCGAGTACCAGTGGGCCTGGTACGGGGACCTGGTCGGCGCGTACTTCTCCGCGCACCCGGCCAACCAGACCGCGACCATCAAGGTCGAGGACCCGGCGCACCCCTCCACGGCGCACCTGCCGGCCAAGTGGAGCCGCTTCGACGAGTGGTACAACTTCCAGACCAACCCGCGCGCCGACGTGCACGTGCTGGCCAGCCTGGACGAGCGCACCTACACGCCCGGCTCGGGCGCCATGGGTGCCGACCACCCGACCGCGTGGTGCCACGACTACGACGGCGGGCGCTCCTGGTACACGGGCAGCGGCCACACCATCGAGTCGTACTCGGAGGCCAACTTCCTGGCGCACCTGCTCGGCGGCATCCAGACGGCGGCCGGCGCGGTCGACGCCGACTGCGCTGCCTCGCAGACCAGCAGCTTCGAGAAGGTGACGCTGGACAGCAACACCCAGAACCCGATGGAGCTGGACATCGCGCCGGACGGCCGGGTCTTCTACATCGAGCGCGACGGCCGGGTGCAGATCGTGAAGCCGGACACCGGCACCACGGTCACCGCCGTCGACCTCGACGTCTTCACCGGCAACGAGGACGGTCTCATCGGCATCCGGCTCGACCCGGACTTCGCCACAAACGGCTGGGTGTACCTCTACTACGCACCCAACGACGGGATCGCCCGCAACCGGGTGGCCCGCTTCACGGTGTCGGGCGACTCGATCGCGTTGAACACCGAGAAGGTCGTCATCGAGGTGACCACCCAGCGCAACACCTGCTGCCACGCGGGCGGCAGCATGGTCTTCGACAGCGCCGGCAACCTCTACCTGGCCACGGGTGACAACACCAACCCGTTCGAGTCCAACTCCTTCACCCCGATCGACGAGCGGGCCGGCCGCCAGGACTACGACGCGCAGCGCACGTCGGGCAACACGAACGACCTGCGCGGCAAGGTGATCCGGATCCACCCGGAGGACGACGGGACGTACACGATCCCGACGGGCAACCTCTTCCCGCAGGGCACCGCGCAGACCCGGCCGGAGATCTTCGCGATGGGCTTCCGGAACCCGTTCCGGATCGGCATCGACAAGCAGACCGACACGCTGTACGTGGCCGACTACGGCCCCGACGCCGGCGCTGCCAACCCCGACCGGGGGCCTGAGGGCACGGTGGAGTGGAACGTGGTCACGCCCGGCAACTACGGCTGGCCGTACTGCCACGGCGCGAACTACGCGTACAACGACTACACGTTCCCGTCCGGCCCGAGCGGCGCGAAGTTCAACTGCGCGGCGCCGGTCAACAACTCGCCGAACAACACCGGCCTGACCAACCTGCCGCCGGCGATCTCCGCCACCGTCGACTACGACTACAGCGGCAACCCGCTCTTCCCCGAGATCGGGGCGGCGGCGCGCCGATGGGCGGCCCGGTGTACCGGTACGACGCGGCGCTCGCCTCGGACCGCAAGTGGCCGGCGTACTTCGACGGCAAGGCGATGTTCGGCGAGTGGAACCAGAACAAGATGTACACGTTCCAGCTCGACGACGACGGCAAGTCCCTTGTGGACATCAACCAGCTGCTGACCGGCATGACGTTCCTGCGGCCGATGGACTTCGAGTTCGGCCCGGACGGCGCGCTCTACATGATCGAGTGGGGCACCGGCTTCGGTGGCAACAACGACAACTCCGGCGTCTACCGGATCGACTACATCGCGGCCGACCGGGCCCCGATCGCGGTCGCCTCGGCCGAGCCGACGAGTGGCCAGCCACCGCTGACCGTGCAGTTCTCCAGCGAGGGTTCGCGTGACCCGGACGGCGGCGCGCTCACGTACGCGTGGACGTTCGGCGACGGCGGCACCTCGGACCAGCAGAACCCGTCCCACCAGTACACGGCGGCCGGCAACTACACCGCGCAGCTGACCGTGACCAACCCCAAGGGCCGCACGGCCGTCGCGAACGTGCCGATCACCGTCGGCAACACCGCGCCGACCGTGACCATCGAGTTCCCGCCGCAGGGCGGCTTCTTCGACTGGGGCGACCAGGTCAAGTACACGGTCAAGGTGACCGACCCCGAGGACGGCACGATCGACTGCTCGAAGGTGACGCTGCAGTACTTCCTCGGGCACGACGAGCACGCCCACCCGCTGCAGTCGTACACCGGCTGTGAGGGCAGCGTGCAGACGTCGCTGGCCTCCGGCCACGGCGCCGATGCGAACGTGTTCGCTGTCTTCGAGGCCTCGTACACGGACGAGGGCGGTGCCGGCGGCTCCAACGCGCTGACCGGACGGGCGATCGAGCAGTTGCAGCCCAAGCGCAAGCAGGCCGAGTACTTCGCGGAGACCGGCAAGGCGCCGGACGGCCTGGGCACCGGCGACCCCGGTGTGGTGCGGGAGGCCACCACCGACACCGCGGGCGGCTTCCAGAACATCGGGTTCATCGAGGACGGCGACTGGTGGACGTTCGACCCCACCAACCTCACCGGCATCGACACCCTGCGCTTCCGGGTCGCCTCCGGCGGCAACGGCGGCACGATCCAGGTGCGCACCGGCTCGGTCGACGGCCCGCTGCTGCTCACCGCCACAGTGCCGACGACCGGGGCGTGGCAGACGTACACGGACGTGTCCGTGAACCTCCCGGCGCCGAACACCACGACCGGACCGCTGTACTTCGTGGCCCGCAACAACCCGGGCGACATGGGCGGCGGCGGCCTGTTCAACGTGAACTGGGTCGACTTCCTCGGCAAGGGCGTGACGGACAACGCGCCGCCGGTGGTGAGCGTGTCGGCGACCCCGACCACGGGCACCCTGCCACTCGTCGTCGAGTTCACCGGTACCGCCACGGACACCGAGGGCGACACGCCGCTGACCTACGCGTGGGACTTCGGCGACGGCGGCACGGCGAACACGCTGAACGCCACTCACACGTACAACGCGCCGGGTACGTTCACCGCCACGCTGACGGTGACCGACAGCCGGGGCGCCAAGGCGTACGGGACCGCCTCCATCAAGGTGGCGGCGCCGAACACGTCCTGCTTCGGGGCGCGCTCGGACGACTTCCTCGGCACGACCCTGGACAGGACCCGTTGGTCCACCGTGGTCCGTGAGAACCAGCTCTACTCGGTGCAGGGTGGGTCGCTGGTCCTGCCCACCTCGGTGGGTGACCTCTACGGCGGTACCAACACCGCGGAGAATCTGGTGCTCCAGCCGGCGCCGAGCGGTGCCTGGCAGGCCACCACGAAGGTGTCGCTCGCGGCGGCGGTCAACTACCAGCAGGCCGGCCTGATCGTGTACGGCGACGACCAGAACTACGCCAAGCTCGACGTGCTCTACTCGGGCAGCCGGCGGGTCGAGTTCATCCGGGAGACGGCCGGCACACCCCGCAACGAGGGTGCCGACAGCGCCGCCGCACCGGCCGGTTCGGACACGATCTACCTGCGCCTGACGAGTGACGGCACCAACCTGACCGCGGCGATGTCCGCCGACGGCCAGACCTTCACGCCGGTGGGCCGGGCGGCCGACCTGGCCGGCATCACCAACCCGAAGGTGGGCCTGTTCGCCCTCCAGGGTGGCGGCACCGCACCGGTTGTCGACGCGACGTTCGACTGGTTCCAGATCTCGCCGGACGAGCCGGCGGGTGACGTCACGCCGTCCGACGAGTTCGACGGCACCAGCCTGGACAAGTGCCGCTGGGACGCGATCCTCCGTGAGGACCCGGCCGCGTACCGGGTGCAGAACGGTCAGCTGTACATCGACGTCCCGAACGGTGACATCTACACCACACCGAACTCCGGGCCGACGAACTTCATCCTCCAGAACGCCCCGTCCGGCGACTGGACCATGGAGACGAAGGTGGACGGCAGCCTGCTGAACGAGCAGTACCAGCAGGGCGGCCTGATCGTGTACGGCGACGACGACAACTACCTGAAGTTCGACTTCGTCGTGGACAACTCGCCCGGTTCGGCGGTGTCGCGGCGGATCGAGCTTCGCAGCGAGATCGCCGGCACGATCCAGAACCCGCAGCCCGGCGCGACCGGCCTGACGACAGCCGTGTGGTACCTGCGGCTGGCCAAGGTCGGCGACGTCTACACCGCCTCGTACTCGGCGGACGGGCAGACCTGGACCGCGCTCGAGTCGCTGACCAACGCGGCGATGGGCGCGGAGCCCAAGGTCGGCGTGTTCTCGCTGAGCGGCAACCAGACCGCCAGCAAGACCGTCTCGTTCGACTACTTCCGGCTCACCACCGAGCAGGAAGAGGAAGACGAGACGGCGCCGGTGACGGTGGCCACGGTGTCCGGCACGGCGGTCGGGGGCTGGTACACCGGCCCCGCGACGGTCGCGCTGGCCGCCACGGACAACGAGGGCGGCAGCGGGGTGGCCCGCACCGAGTACCAGCTCGACGGTGCCACGACCTGGACCGCGTACACGGAGCCGATCGCGGTGACCGGTGACGGGACGCACGAGGTCCGCTTCCGCTCGGTCGACGAGGCCGGCAACGTGGAGGCGACCAAGACGGCCACGGTGAAGATCGACACGACCGCGCCGGTGACCACGGCGACGTTCGCACCGCCGTCGGACGGTGGCTGGCACGCCGGGGTCATCCCGGTGACGCTGACCTCGACCGACGCGGGCTCCGGCGTCGACAAGGTGGAGTGGTCGCTCGACGGTGGCCTGTGGACGCCGTACACCCAGCCGGTGGACGTGTCCGGCAACGGCGAGCACGAGCTGCTGTACCGCTCGACGGACAAGGCCGGCAACGCCGAGACGCTCAAGTCGGCGGTGCTGCGGATCGACGGTGACAAGCCGACGGTCCTCGTCTCGGGTCTCGCCGACGGCCAGCTCTACGGCGACAGCCAGGACGTGCGGGTCACGTTCCAGGCGGTCGACCCGACCTCCGGCATCCAGTCGGTGGTGGGCAAGCTGGACGGCAAGCCGTACCAGTCCGGGACGCTGCAGGTCATGTACGACCTGACGCTCGGACTGCACGAGCTCGTCGTGACGGCCACCGACAAGGCGGGCAACGAGACGACGGCGAACGTGCGGTTCTTCGTCACCACCTCGTTCCGCGACATGCAGGGCCTGATCGACCGGTTCAAGGCGACCAGCCAGCTGTCCACCAAGGCGCACCGCCAGCTGTCCAACAAGCTGGAGGCGGCGCGGGTGTCCGAGGCGACCGGCAACGACAAGCGCGCGGTGCAGCAGCTGCAGGCGTTCATCGCGTTGGCGTCGGATCCGGCGCTGGTCACCGACGCGGACGTGCGCAGCGTGCTGGTCCGCGACGCCAACGCCATGATCGTCCGGTTGGGCGGCCAGGCGTCGGCGGCCGGCAAGAAGGCCAACGAGAACAAGTCGCTGGCCGGTACCGGTCGCGTCGAGGGTGACGCGACAAGGGTGCCGGAAGGCGGCACGCTCTAACCGCAACCCGCCGTGGGGCCGGCCTCGCTGCCGGCCCCACGGCCCCACCTTCGGAAGAGGCGATCCGCGATGAGCAACAAGACTCGGGTACGGCCATCAGCGCGCGCTGTCCAGCCGGCCTCGTCGCCCGCTCGCCGGATCGCCCCCGTGCTGATCGCGTTCGCGGTCGGCGCGCTGCTCGCCGGCCCGATCGGCGCCTTCGCGGCCGGCGACTCCACCTCCCAGTCCACCGACGACCGCGTCGCGGCGCTGCAGGCCGAGGAGGCCAAGCGGGACTCCGCGCAGATCGTCGAGCTGACCGCCAAGGCGCGGCAGGTACAGCAGACGCTGGTACCGGTCCTCGACGGCTTGGCAGCGGCGGTACCGCCGGGCAAGGCCGCCGGCCCCGCGGCCAGTCAGTCCGATGTGGCCGGTTGGCAGACGGTCACCGGCAAGGCGGTCGAAGACTTCGCCAACCCGCCGTCCGGCGGTACCGGCGTCAACATCGCCCGGTCCGGCCTCGCGGCGGCGGTCCGCTCCCTGGATGCCGCCGTGGACACGTACGCGGCGGCCCTGGCCCAGCCGGCGGCCGGCCGGGCCGCGCTGTTCGAACTCGCCGGGCGCCAGCGCGACATCGCGGTCGCCACCTGGTCCACGGCGGCCACCCAGCTGGACGTGCTGAACGTCGACTCCGGCAACGGCCACGCCCACGTCTTCCTGCCGGCGGCGCCGGGGCAGGGGGCGCTGACCGCCGACGGCGCACCGGAAGGAAAGTGAACATGGCACGACGGCTTGTGGGCAGGATCCTGGCCGCACTCGCGGTGGTACCCCTGCTGGCGCTCTGGCCCGCGGCGCCGGCGGCCGCGCACGGCGGCCCGCTGGTGCTGGACGCTGCCGGCGACGGCGCGAGTGGCGTCACGGTGCGCGCGACGTACAAAAAGGACGGTCACCCGGTCGACGACCAGGTGCTGCGCCTGGTGCTCAACGCCACCGCCGATGGCGGGCGCAAGGTCGGCCCGGTCCAGCTCAACCCGTCCAACGAGGGCCAGGGCTTCTACACGACCGGCGCCGTCCTGACCCCCGGCAAGTGGACGATCACGGTGACCTCGCCCGAACCCAACCCCGGCAAGGCCGAGGTGACCGTCGAGGCCCGGGTGGCACAAACGGCCCCGCCGCCGGAGGCCGACCCGTCGCAGGACGCCAGCGGCGGCGCGTGGCGCTGGTGGGTGGCCGGTGGGGCCGTGCTCCTCGGCCTCCTCATCGCGCTGGTCCTGTTCTCCCGCCAACGCACGCCCACCGCCTCTGCGCGTTGATCGGGAAGTTGGTGGGCGTGGCGTGCGGCGTGTTCGTCCACAAGGTCCCTGATCAACCACCGTGGGGTTGCTGGGGGTGAAGGAGTAGCATCCCGCTCAGCGGGGCGGCCGGGACAGGCCGACGACCCCGCCGGGAGAGGGGGCGCAGGTGGCGTCTCGCGGCGGCCGGCCACGGATCGGCCAGGTCGCGGCGCTGGCCGGGGTCAGCGCGACGACCGTCTCGCACGCGCTCAACGGAAGGCGTCCGGTCTCCGAGGCCACGCGCCGGCGCGTGCTCGACGCGATCGAGGAGTTGGGCTACCGGCCCAACGTCGTCGCGCGGGGCTGCGCGCCGGGCGGAGCCTGACGATCGGCCTCGTCATCCCGGACATCACCAACCCGTTCTACCCGGTGCTGGCGCGCGGGCTGCAGGACGTGCTCGGGCCGGCCGGCTACGACGAGATCGTCACCAACACCAACGGCGAGCGCGAGCTTGAGCGGCTCGCGCTGGACAAGATGATTTCGCGGCAGGTGGACGGCATCGCGTTCGCGGTGTTCCACACGCACGCCGACGACCTGCGCCCGGTCATCGACGCCGGCATCCCGATCGTGCGGCTCGGCGGCCGGCAGGCGCAGCCCGGCGTCGACCTCGTGCACAGCGACGACGAGGGCAGTGCCGCGGACGCCGCGCGGTACCTGCTGCGCGGCGGCTTCCGGCGGATCGCCTTCGTCTGCGGTCCGGCCGCGGAAGGGCCGGCGGCCGAGCGGGTGGCGGGCTACCGCGCCGCGCTGGCCGAGGCCGGGGTGGAGGTCGACCCGCGGCTGATCTCGCACACCGAGTTCAGCCGGGCGGGCGGCGCCGCGGGCGTGGGGCGGCTGCTGGAGCTGCCCGAGCCGCCCGACGCCGTGATGTGCGCCAACGACATGATGGCGATCGGCGCTGTCGACGCGGCCCGGGAGCGCGGCCTGCGGGTGCCGGAGGACCTGGCGGTCATGGGCTTCGACGACATCGAGGCGGCCAGCCTTGTCACGCCCCAGCTCACCACGATGGCCAACCCGGCCCGCGAGATCGGCCGGGCCTGCGCGCGCCTGCTGCTGGAGCGGATCTCCGGCACGGTCACCGGGCCGTCCACCGAGGTGATCATCCCGGCCCGCCTGGTGCGCCGCCAGTCGGCGTAGAAACGACCTTGACTTCGTCGGCGCGGCGGGTAGATTCTTAACGATTTGCATCACGCTGACCTGCACCTTTGGAGAGCCGACATGGGTGACTTCCTCCCGCCGTGGGCGCCGCGTGACGGCCTGCGCATCACCGGCGTCCGGCCGATCGTGACCGCGCCCGACGTGACGCTCGTCGTCGTGCGGGTCGACACCAGCGAGCCCGGCCTGTACGGGCTGGGCTGCGCCACCTTCACCCAGCGCTTCGACGCCGTGGCCGCCGCCGTCGAGCACCTCGCCGAGCTTGTCGTGGGCCGGCATCCGGGCGACATCGAGGACATCACGCGGATGGTGCACCTGTCCGGGTACTGGCGGAACGGGCCGGTGCTCAACAACGCGCTCTCCGGCCTGGACATGGCGCTGTGGGACATCCTCGGCAAGCGGCTCGGCGTCCCGGTGTACGAGCTGCTCGGCGGCCGCGTGCGCGGTGCGGTGCCGCTCTACCTGCACGCGGCCGGCGCCACCGTCGAGGAGACGATCGCGCACGCGCGGTCGCTGATCGACCAGGGCTACCGGTACATCCGGCTGCAGACCGGCGGACCCGGCCTCGGCACGTACGGCGCACCCGGCACGCCCGGCGGCTACCCGCGCGCGCCGTACCCCGACGGTTGGGACGTCCAGCGGTACCTGGCGGTCACGCCCGAGCTCTTCGCGACCGCCAGGCAGGAGCTGGGCACCGAGGTGTCGCTGCTGCACGACGTGCACAGCCGGCTCACGCCGAAGCAGGCCATTGCGCTGTGCCGCGCGCTGGAGCCGTACCGCCTCTTCTTCGTCGAGGACCCGGTGGCGCCCGAGCACTACGACCGGCTGCCCGAGGTGCGCGCGGCGTCGCCGGTGCCGATCGCGGCGGGGGAGCAGCTCGGCTCGGTCGCCGAGTCGGCCCGCCTGGTCACCGGCGGCGGGGTGGACCTGTTGCGGCTGCACGTGTCCGCGGTCGGCGGCCTCACGCCGGCGCGCAAGCTGACCGCACTGTGCGAGCTGACCGGGGTACAGACGGCGTGGCACGGTCCGGCCGACGTGTCGCCGATCGGGCTCGCCGCCAACCTCGCGCTGGACGTGACAAGCCCCGCGTTCGGGATCCAGGAAGGCCACGTGTACCCGGACGTCGTGCACGAGGTCTTCCCGGGTACGCCGCGGCCGCGCGACGGGTACATCGAGCCGCCGGCCGCGCCCGGCTGGGGGATCGACCTCGACGAGGCGCAGGCCGCCAAGCATCCGCCGAAGCGGTACGGCCACGAGCGGTGGGCCGCGCGGGTACGCCGCCCGGACGGTGCGATCGAAGCACCATGATCACAGGCGCGCGGCTGTCATAGTGTGGTGATGTTCCGTTCCCGGCACGCGGCGGTGCTCTACGCGGCGGCCGGCGCCGTCCACGTGGCCGGCGCGGCCGTGCACAACGACCTTGTCGACGACCTCACCAAGCCGTTGTTGATGCCGCTGCTCGCCCTGTACGCGGTGGCCGCACACCGGGAGCGCGGTGCCCGGGTCGACCGGCGGCTGCTGCTGTCGCTCGCGTTCGCGTGGGCCGGCGACGTGACGCTCGAGCTGGGTGGCACGGTCGCGCTGATCGTCGGGATGCTCTTCTTCGCCGTGGCGTACGGCATCTACGCCGCCGAGTTCATCCGCACCGGCGCCTTCCGCCGCCGTCGCCGGTGGCTCTACCTCGCCGGGTACGGTGCCGCCGCCACCGGCGCGCTCGCCTGGCTGTGGCCGGGCCTGCACGCGCAGGGGGTGGCCTGGCCGATGGCCGGGTACGCCGCGCTGATGGCCCTGATGGCGGCCACCTCGACCGCGTGGGGCCGGCGGGTCGGCGTCGGCGGTGGCCTGCTTCTCGTGTCGGACACGCTGATCGGCGTCGGCCTGGCCGGGGCCGCCGGTGTGCCGGGACGCGCCGCACTGGTGATGGCCACGTACCTGCTCGGCCAGGCCATGATCGTCGCCGGCTGGGCCGCCCGCACCGCACGCCAGCCCGCGCCGCCGGCGTCTCGTCCGGCCGTCCTGGTGGCCGCGTAACGTAGCGTCGTGCTCGACGACCTGGTGGCCCGCGCCGCGGCCCTCGCCGGCGCCCGCCCCGGTGGCGAGCGCGCGATCCTGGGCATCGCCGGTTGCCCCGCGGCCGGCAAGTCCACGCTGGCCGAGCTCCTGGTGGGTGGCCTGGCCGCGGCGGGCGTGGCGGCAGCGCTCGTCCCGATGGACGGCTTCCACCTGGCCGACGTGGCGCTGGAACGCCTCGGCCGGCGCGCGCGCAAGGGCGCGATCGACACCTTCGACGGCGACGGCTACCTGGCCCTGCTACGCCGCCTGCGCACCGACCGCCGGCGCACGGTGTGGGCGCCGGGCTTCGCGCGCGACCTGGAGCAGCCGATCGCCGGCGCGATCGGCGTCGACCCGGACGCGCGCATCGTGGTCACCGAGGGCAACTACCTGCTGGCCGACGCCACGCCCTGGCCGGACGTGCGCGCCGAGCTGACCGAGACCTGGTTCGTCGAGCTGGACGAGCCCACCCGCCGCGAACGCCTGATCGCCCGCCACGTCCACTTCGGCAAGCTCCCGGACGAGGCGGCAAGCTGGGTCTCCACAGTGGACGACCCCAACGCGGCGCTCGTCGCCGCCACCCGCGGCCGCGCGGACCTGCTCGTCGACATGACGCTCCTGGAAGCCAGCCCGTCCCGGCACCAGGGCTAGAGACCATTTCGGGGCCGGGGTGGGTGGCACCTCCGCGGCCTTCAGTGAATTCAACCCCAAGGAGACGCGAGCTACCGCGACGCCCGCGGTGGTCCGGACCGTCGCGCGGGGCCCCCGGGGAAACGTGGAGCGCAGCGGAGCGTTTTCTTGGGGTGCTTTCCCGCGGCCTCACCCTCCGCGGTAGCCCAGCTCACCCCGCTCCCGCAGATCCTGGTCTGCAGATCTTTCGAGACGGGAGTGCGCGAGTCCGCCCGCAGTTCGGCACCGTCGTCGCGGTCTGTGACTGTCGATCAGGCGCGGGCGGTGTGAGCTTCGAAATCTTGGTGAGTTTGCGCGTTATTTCGACGCTAACTTGCCAAGATCTGCTGGAGCGTGCCGCATCGGTGCGTGACTGTCGATAAGGAGCGCGCCCATGGGGTTGAGCCTGGCGACCGCGGACGGTGAGGCCGCGGGAAAGCACCCCAAGAAAACGCTCCGCTGCGCTCCACGTTTCCCCGGGGGCCCCGCGCGACGGTCCGGACCACCGCGGGCGTCGCGGTAGCTCACATCTCGTTCGGATTGAAGGTTCCCAAAAAGGGCTCACCCTGACCGCGAAGAGTGGTCGTGGACGGTCGCTAGGCGGGGGCGAGGCCGTCGAAGACGATGGCGAGCACGCGGGCGCGTACCTCGTCGTCCAGGGCGGCGTGTGCGGCGGCGCGGGAGGTGCCGACGAGCAGGGCGTACACCTCGGGCAGCTCGACGTCGTCGCGGACCGCGCCGGCGCGCTGGGCCCGGTCGAGCAGGGTGCCGACCGCGCGGCGCAGGCCCTGCGCGGCCTCGGACACCGACTCGCGGTCGCCGCCGGCGTCGAGCAGGGCGTCGCCGATCGCGATCTTCGTGGCGGCGTCGTCCACCAGGGCGCCGAAGAAGTCGAAGAACGCGCGGCCCGGGTCCTCGGCGTCGCGCAGGGACTCGGCGCGCTCGCGCAGGCGGGTGAAGCGGCGGACCAGCACCGCCTCCAGCAGCGCGGCCTTCGTCGGGAAGTGGCGGAAGACCGTGGCGATGCCCACGCCCGCCAGCCGCGCCACCTCCTCGGTCGACGCGGCCTCGCCGCCGGCGCCGAAGACGTCCTCGGCCACGTCGAGGATGCGGGTGCGGTTGACCTGTGCGTCCGCGCGCGGTGCCCGCCGCCGAAGCGAACCGTCCACGTCCCGCCTTCCGTTGACTGCCGAAGTCACCACTCCGTATAGTCGGAGTATCGACTTCGGATAACCGCCGCGTCCACCAGTGAGGTTCTCATGACCACGTCACCCGGCCCGCGTGAGGTCTTCCTCCGGCTCGTGCACGGCGTGTGCGAGGGGCGGTGGGACGAGCTGCCCGAGCTGTACGCGGAGCGCACCCACGTCACCCACCCCTTCCACCCGCTCGGTGCGCCGGCGCTGCGCAGCCGCGACGAGGTGCGGGAGCACTTCGCGGCCGGCTCGACGGCGTCGTTCGACCGGCGGCCGGTCAACATCAGGGTCCACGAGACGGCCGATCCCGAGGTGATCGTGGCCGAGTTCGAGTACCGGAGCACGGCGGCCGGGACGGGTGAGCCGGCCGCCGTGCCGTGCGTGTTCGTGCTGCGGGTGCGCGACGGGGAGATCGTCGAGTCGCGCGACTACATCGACCACGTCGCCAGCGCTCGCGCCCGGGGGCGGCTGCCGGAGCTGCTCAGCAGCCTGGCGGCGCGCTGACCGGCTCAGGCGAAGCTGTCCGTGTGCAGCTCGACGAGCATCGCGCGGCCCTTGACGTTCGAGACGAGCTCGGCGCCGGCGACGCCCTCGACGCCGGGTAGCTGGCCGGCGCCGCCCTCGGGGCCCAGCGGCACCGCGATCATCGGCGGGTTGATCTGGTACCGGCCCGGCTCACCCTCGCCGGTGATGAGCGCCTTCAGGTTGGCGGACAGGAAGGCGGCCTGGATGCCGGCCATGCCCGCCATGTTTCGCTCGGCGTCCGAGATGTCGCCGATGGCGAAGACCCGCTCCTGGCCGCGTACCCGTAGCTGGTCGTCCACCCGCAGGTAGCCAGCCTCGTCGCGGGCTTCGGCGAGCGCGCCGCGCAGGTACCCGGTCTCCGGCACCACGCCGAAGCAGCGGAACCAGATGTCCGCGCTCAGCTCCTCGCCGGCCTCGGTCGTCACCGAGACGGGCGCGGCGATGCCCGCGTCGACCGCCGGCAGCCCGCGCAACGGGCTGCCCAGCACGAGCTCGACGCCGAGCTTGTCGAGCTGGCGCCGCAGCTCCTCGCGCAGGTCCTGGTCGAACGGGCCGGGCAGCACGTCCGCCGCCCGGTCCGCGACGATCACCCGCTTGCCCGGGAACGCGCTCTTGACCTCGCCGGCCAGCTCAAGCCCGGCCGGGCCGGCGCCGACGACGAGCACCCGCTCGGCGCCGCGCAGCGCATCGTGGGCAGCCAGGAAGCCGGCCTTGGCGGTCGCCGCGTCCGCCTCGCCCCACTTGGCCGGCGACGGGTAGTGCGAGCCGGTGGCCAGCACGAGGTAGTCGGGCTCCAGGCGGGTGCCGGAGGCGAGCGTGACCTGGCGCCCGTCGACCTCGACGGCCCGGTCGCGCAGGAAGCGGCCGTGCCGCAGGAGCCGGTCGTACGGGAAGAAGATGCGGTCCAGCCACTGCGGCTCGACCAGCGCGCGCCAGGACGCGACGTTGTGCAGGAACGCGTCGGACGGGTCGACGAGCGTCACGTCGGCGACGCCGTCGAGGGCCTTGGCGACCTTGTAACCGCCGTACCCGCCGCCGAGGACAACCACGCTGGGGCTCATGGGGACTCCACTTGTCATCGAGATGCTACGCCGGATGGCATAGTCACTTCGAAAAAGCTAGCACCAACGAAGTCGCTAGTATGGACCGGTGGCAGTGAGATCCGCGCAACACGTCGACGCCGCCGCCTGTGAGCGGGGCGACGAGGCGTTGGCGCGGGCGTTCACGCTGCTCGGCAAGCGCTGGACAGGTGTGGTGCTGGGCAGCCTGCGCCCGGGGCCGGCCGGCTTCCGCGAGCTGGCCCGCGCGATCGGGGGAGTGAGCGACTCGGTGCTCTCCGACCGGCTGGGCGAGCTGACCGAGAGCGGCCTGATCTCCCGCACCGTCGACCCCGGGCCGCCGGTCTCCGTCTCCTACGCGCTGACCGAGCGGGGTGAGGCGCTCATGCCGGCTCTCCACCAGCTCGCGGAGTGGGCGGAGGCGCACCTGCCGCCGACAGGTAGCGCCGCGCCAGCTCGCTGAGCACCTCGCGCAGCTCGGGCGGGTCGAGCACGGTGAAGGCGACGTCTGTCCTGGTCAGATAGGTCACCAGGTCGCGCAGCGAATCGGTGCCGGTCTCCAGTACGCACGCGTCGTCGCCGTCCGGCGTCAGGATGCCGCCTTCCGGCTCGATCAGCTCGGCCAGGGTGGCGAGGGGCGCGTGGAAGCGGATGCGGGCCTGGTGCCGCCACGCCCGCTGGCCCACGCCACGCAGCACGTGTGCGGCCGCGTCACCGCCCGGCGGCTCGCGCGGGGTGAACCGGGGGCCGGCCGGCGGCAGCGGTTGGATGCGGTCCGCGCGGAAGGTCCGCCAGTCGTCGCGGTCCAGGTCCCAGGCCAGCAGGTACCAGCGCCGGCCCGTGTAGACAAGGCGGTGCGGCTCGACGCGGCGCACGGAGCCGGTACCCCTCGTCCGATGTAGTCGAAGCGGAGTCGCAGCTGGTCGCGGACCGTGCCGGCGATGGTGGTCAGGATCTCGGCGTCGACCGTGGGGCCGCCGCGCGAGGCCGAGACCGTCGCCGCGCGGAAGGCGTCGAGGCGGCCGCGGAGGCGGGGCGGCAGCGTCTGTTCCAGCTTGGTGAGCGCGCGCAGTGACGGGTCCTCGATGCCGGTGACCGAGCCGGCGGCCGCGGCGCGCAGCCCCACCGCGACCGCCACCGCCTCGTCGTCGTCGAGCACCAGCGGCGGCAGCGCCCGCCCCGCGCCGAGGCGGTAGCCGCCGGTGGTGCCGGTGCTGGAGTCGATCCGGTACCCGAGGATGCGCAGCCGCTCGACGTCGTTGCGCACCGTGCGCGTGGTGACGCCGAGCCGCTCGGCGAGGTCGGCGCCGGACCAGTCGCGCCGGGACTGGAGCAGGGCCATGAGGCGCAGCAGCCGTACCGAGGTCTCCAGCACGCTAGGCCTTGAGCCGCTCGACGGTGCGGGCCACGTTTTTGGCGCGCCCCTCCGGCGTGCGGGTCTTGAGGAGCTGGAGGATGATCCAGTACCGGTCGGAGCGGCTGAGTCGCTCGAACGCGGCCGCCGCCTCCGGATCGCCGGCCAGCGCGGCCGCGAGATCGGGTGGGACCTCGGCGGTGCGCTGCGGCTCGTACGCCGCCTCCCAGCGCCCGTCCGCCCTGGCCGCCTCCACCTCGGCGATCCCGGGTGGCCGCATCCGCCCGGCGGCGGTGAGGGCGGCGACCTTGGCGACGTTCACCTGGGACCAGCTGCTGCGCGCTCGGCGCGGGCAGTACCGCTGCAGGAACGACACCTCGTCCAGCGAGCGCCGCTGCCCGTCGATCCAGCCCCAGCACAGCGCCACGTCGAGCGCGTCGGCGATGGCGATCGAGGTGAGGCCCTTGCCCTTCTTGGCGATGCGCAGCCACGCCTCGGCGCTTGTCGCGTGCTCCCGCGCCAGCCAGGCGTCCCACGCGGCGGCGTCGGGAAAATCGAGCACCTCCATCAGGCGGCCAGCACTTGCAGGTAGTGCGGGTTGCGCATGACGCCGAGCACGTTGCCGAACGGGTCGACCACCGAGGCGGTCACGAAGCCGCTGTCGCCGCGCGGGGTGATCGGCTCGTACTCCGTGGCGCCGAGCGCGATCAGCCGCTCCACGGTGGCGGCCAGGTCGTCGACGTGCCAGTACATGATCGCGCCACCCGGCTCACCCTTGGCTCCGGGCGGCGCGTACCGCCGGTCGATGATGCCCAGCTCGGCCTGGTGGTCGCCGAGCCGAAACTCGACGTACACCGGGCGGCCGTCCGGCCCGGGCCGGTTGAAGTACGGCGCGACGCCGAGAAACTCCGTGTACCAGTCCGCGGCGGCGGCGAGGTCGTCGGCCCAGAAGTTGAGGGTGGCAAATCCGCGAAGGCTCATGACGATCACGGTATCGGCCCTTGCGGAACGTGCGGTTCCTCAACCCCGACAATGTCTACGCTGGGTGGTGTGACAGTCGATCTCGACCGACACGTGTACGGCGCGCCCGACGCACCCACCACCATCCTCGAGTACGGCGACTTCGAGTGCCCGTACTGCGGCGCCGCCAAGCCCGTCCTGCGCAAGCTTGTCGACGGCTCGGACGGCGCGGTGCGGCTGGTCTTCCGGCACTTCCCGGTCTTCGCCAAGCACCCGTTCGCGCTCACCGCCGCGCTGGCCGCCGAGGCGTCCGGCGACCGGTTCTGGGCGATGCACGACCTGCTCTTCGCCCACCAGGACAAGCTGACCGACGCCGACCTGGCCGGCTACGCGCAGGCGGCCGGCGTCGAGGGCGAGGTGACCGGCGACGCCGCGCAGGCCCAACGCGAGGCGGTGGAGGCCGACTACAACGCCGGTATCGCCGACGGGGTGCGCGGCACGCCGACGCTCTTCATCAACGGCCGCCTCTACCAGGGACGGGTCGAGCTCAACGCGCTCCGCAGCGCCCTGGGCCTGCACCGCTGAGCCCGTCCGTCGCTCGCGGGGGCTTTCGTCCCTGAAGGGCGCGGTTCAAAGAGCTTTGGGCTACCGCGATGTCCGCCGTGGTCCAGACCGTTGCTCCCGCGGCCTCACCCTCCGCGGGTGGTCCGGCCGACTGCCGTGCCCGATCCCAGGTGAGGTGCGCTGCGCGGGAGCCGGTCGTTTGTTGGCCGCGGGCGCTGACGCCGTTGTCGCTGGGGCTTGATGTAGGGCGGGCGGCTCGGGTCTTTCGCGCTATGGAAAGCCAGGGTGTTCCGCCGATCAAGGCCCGTGCGGGGTGACCCGGCCGAACTGGCGTGCACGGTCCGGAGTGGGGTGTGGCTGCGGGAGGCTCTGGAGCTGGGCGCAGCAATGCGCCCACCGTCGGGGGCGCCTACGGGCGTGGCTGCTGGCGGCGTTGCGGGGCGTGACGCCTTGCCGCTTGGCTTGAGCAGGGCGGGCGGTTTGGGTCTTTTCGCCACGGACGGCCGGGCCGTTTCGCCGATCGAGGCATGCGTGGCGCGACAGCCCTCGGGCCCGGAACCGCGCTTTTTCGCGGCCTCACCCCTCCGCGGGTGCCTGGCCTAACCGGCGCGCACGGTCTGGCGTGGGGTGTGGCTGCGGGAGGCTCTGGAGTTGGGCGCAGCAATGCGCCCAGCGTCGGAGTGCGCGTGCGGGCCTGGCTAGAGAGCTCCCGGGGGCAGGCGAGTCCATCCCCAGGATCGCGCGGTTACCGTCAGCGACCACCTGTCGGTCATAAGCGGCATCACAGTCGAGATCTCGGTGGGTTGGTGCGCCTCGACTTTCGGAGTTTTCGTCGTCTGGAGTCCTCTCGCGGTCGGGGTGAGCCTTCTTAGAGTCCGACTCGATTTAGCTGTGAGCCGCAGCTGTGCCCGCGGTTGCCGCCTCACCCTCCGTGGTCGCCCAGCTCAACCCAGGAGGCTGCTCCGGCAGATCTTGGCAAGTTGGCGTCGAAATGGCGCGCTAACTCACCAAGATTTCGAAGCTCACACCGCCGGCGCCTGATCGACAGTCACAGACCGCGACGACGGCGGACTCGCGCACTCCCGCCCGAAGATCTACAGAAGCACGGGTGGGGGAAGATCGGACCGGTGGATCTTGCATCTTTGCCTGGTCAATGCCTTGCCCCGTTAAGGCGGCCGCTGCGGCACGGACACCGTGAGCTGGGGAGACACCGGAAGCTGTCGCACGGCAAGCAATCCC
This sequence comes from Phytohabitans houttuyneae, assembly GCF_011764425.1. Classification (NCBI taxonomy): domain Bacteria; kingdom Bacillati; phylum Actinomycetota; class Actinomycetes; order Micromonosporales; family Micromonosporaceae; genus Phytohabitans; species Phytohabitans houttuyneae. Next base: position 1,297,641 of record NZ_BLPF01000001.1, on the reverse strand, counting down.
AACTCCGAAAAACCGAGGTGCGCCATGGCAGCCGTAAGTTGCCTAGATCTGTGGGGCGCGGCTGCTGGGGTGGGCTGGCCGGACGCGGAGGGTGAGGCCGCGGGAGCAGCGGTCCGGACCACGACGGGCATCGCGGTAGCTCGCGTCTGGTTTTTTGGGTTGGATCTTTGAAGGGTGGCCGGACCTTTTACCGCTGATCAACGCCGCGTAACCACTGCGGGAGGCGGCGGGGGACGGCGCGGCTAGAGGGTGGGGTCGCGCCAGGCGCCGGCGGGCAGGGGTGGTGGGCCGCCGGAGTCGTCGATGGTGCACAGCGGGAGGCGTTCGCCGAGGTAGCGCAGGGCCAGCGAGCCCAGGACGGCGGCCAGCAGCGAGCCCGCCAGCACGCCGATCTTCGCCTGGTCGCGCAGCGTCTCGTCCTCGAAGGCCAGGTCGGTGATGAACAGCGAGATCGTGAAGCCGATGCCGGCCAGCAGGCCGCCGCCGATGAGGTGGCCGTAGCGGACCTGGCCGGGCAGGTCGCCGAGGCGGGTGCGGAGGGCCAGCGCGCTGCCGGCGCTGATGCCGATCGTCTTGCCGGCCAGCAGGGCCACGACGATGCCGATCGTGACCGGTGAGGTCGCGGCGCCGCGCAGGGTCTCCGCGTCCAGCCGCACGCCGGCGTTGGCCAGGCCGAAGACCGGCACCACCGCGTACGCGCTGATCGGGTGCAGCGCGTCCTGCAGGCGGTCGTTGGCCGGCACGGTCGCGCGGGTCGCCAGCACGGCCAGGCGGGCGCGGGCGGCGTCGGCGCGTTCGATGACCGCGCGGCCGTAGAAGCGCAGCCACTCGCGCTGCCGCGGGTCGACAGGTGTGGCCGGCACGAGCAGGCCGAGGAGTACCCCGGCGAGCGTGGCGTGCACCCCCGAGGCGAAGACGGCGAGCCACAGCCCGATGCCGGCCACCACGTAGAGGCGCAGCTGCCACACGCCGACCCAGCGCAGCGCGATGAGCACCGCGACGAACATGGCGGCCAGCACGAGCGCGACCACCGATACGCCGTCGGTGTAGAAGACGGCCATGATGGTGATCGCGCCGATGTCGTCGGCGATGGCCAGGGTGAGCAGGAAGAGCCGCAGCTGGTCGGGGCAGCGCGGGCCGAAGAGGGCGAGGATGCCGACGACGAACGCGGTGTCCGTCGAGACCGGCACGCCCCAGCCGTGCGCGGCCGGGCCCGAGGGGTTGAAGGCCAGGTAGATCACCGCGGGCAGGGCGAGGCCGCCGATGGCGCCCAGCACGGGTACGAAGACGGCGCGCGGGTTGCGCAGCTCGCCGACCGTGACCTCCCGGCTGATCTCCAACCCGACGGCGAGGAAGAAGAGCGCCATCGCGCCGTCGTTGACCCAGTGCCGCAGGTCGAGCGAGAGCGAGGCGTCGCCGACCCGGATCGACGCCTCGGTGTGCCAGAAGTCCTCGTAGCTGCCGCCCGGCAGGTTGGCCCAGACGAGGGCCGCCACCGCGGCGACGAGCAGCAGCATCGCGCCGCCCGCCTCGGTGGCCAGGAAGCGCTGCAGCGGCTGGGAGACGTGCGGGACGGGGATCCTGACCCGTGGCCGGGGGCCGGGCCGTGGTGGCAGCGAGGCCGTGGTCAGCGCAGCGGCCCGTCGCCAGGGCCGTTGGGGTCGTCGACCACGTGGATCGCGGCCTCCTCCGCGCTCGCGCCGCCGCCGTCGATGCCGCGGTCCCACCCGACCGAGTCGGGCTCCTCGTCCTCGCCGAAGCCCTCGTCGTCGGCGACCAGCCGGCCGGCGCGCGGCTCCCGCTCGTAGCCGCGGCGGGTCAGCTCGTCCTCGTCGACATCGGCGGCCTCGGCGTACGGGTCGATGTCCGGCACCTCCTGCGCGAGGTACTGCTCCAGCGACTCACCCGCCCGCTCCTCGGCCGCGGTCGTGCCGTACCGGTCTGCGCCGCTCCACCGGTCGGCGGGGGCGATGCCGGTGTCCAGGGGGTCGTCCACCCGGTCGTCGTCGAGGGTGTCGGACGTGTCGAGTACGCCGTCGTCCTCGATCTCGTCGCCCTGCCGGATGTCGTCGCGCGAGTCGTCCTGCGTCATGGTCCACAGCCTAGGTCGGTGGGGGCGTGTGAGCTGGCGCACCTCGGGACTGTGCGGGAATGCGTCGCGGCTGGGGCGGTTGGTCGCAGGTGTGATCAACGGTGAACTCATGAGCCGGCGGGACCGGCTGCGGTTGGTGCTCGTACTCGGCTCGCTGATCGCTATCGGCCCCCTGACCATCGACATGTACCTCCCGGCCCTGCCCTCGATCACCGCCGGTCTGGAGACGACCGACACCGCGGTACAGCTCACGCTGACCGGCACGCTCATCGGCCTGGCGCTCGGCCAGCTTGTGATCGGGCCGCTCTCCGACGCGTACGGCCGCCGCGGCCCCCTCATCGCCGGCCTCGCGCTGCACGTGGTCGCCTCGGTGCTGTGCGTCATCGCGCCGAACATCGCCGTGCTCGGCGCCCTCCGGGTGCTACAGGGCCTCGGCGTCGCGGCCTCGTCGGTGGTGGCGCTCGCCGTCGTGCGCGACCTCTTCACCGGTACCGCCTTCGCCAGCCTGCTGTCCCGCCTGATGCTCGTGATGGGCGCGGCGCCGATCCTCGCGCCCACACTCGGCGGGGCGGTGCTGCGCTGGACCGAGTGGCGGGGCGTGTTCGTCGCGCTGGCCGCGGTCGGCCTGGTGCTGCTCGGCGTGGCCGCGCTGCGGCTGCCGGAGACGCTCCCGCCCGAGCGGCGCCGCCCGGCCGGTGTGCGCGCCACGATGCGCGGCTACGGCCAGCTCTCGAAGGACCGCACGTTCGTGGGGCTGGTCCTTGTCGCGGGGCTGAGCATGGCGGCCCTGTTCGCGTACGTGGCCGGCACGTCCTTCGTCATGCAGGACGAGTACGGGCTGAGCGAGCAGGAGTTCGCGTTCGCGTTCGGCGCCGGCGCGGTCGGCCTGATCGGAGCCAGCCAGCTGAACGTGCGGCTGCTGCGCCGCTACACCCCGCAGGCGATCCTCACCACGGCGCTCGCCATCGGCACGGCCGGCGGCGCGGTGCTGCTCGTGTTCGCCAGTACCGGCTTCGGCGGGCTCGCCACGCTCCTCGCGTCGCTGTGGCTCGTGCTCGCGGCCGCCGGCCTCGCGCTGCCCAACGCGCCCGCGCTGGCGATGAGCCGGCACGGCGAGGCGGCGGGCACGGCGGCCGCGCTGCTCGGCGCGATCCAGTTCGGCGTCGGCGCGGTGGCCGCACCGATGGTCGGCGTGCTCGGCAACGGCCGGGTGGCGATGGCGGTGGTGGTGCTCGCCGGCATGCTGGCGGCGACCGCCGTGCTGCTCGCGGTGGTACGCCCGGCCCGCCTCGCGGTCATCGACACCGCGGCGGTACCTGTGGCCGCCCACCGACCGCCGGCCAGGGGTAGGGTGCGGCTTCATGGGCGGTCCACGATGGCAGGTCGCCGGGGAAGGCCCGGCGAGCGCGTACGAGAAGTACCTGGTGCCCGCGTTCTTCAGCGGGTGCGCTGAGCAGCTGCTGGAGTTGGCCGCGGTCAAGCCGGGCGAGCGGGTGCTCGACGTCGCCACCGGCACCGGCATCGTCGCCCGCCTGGCCGCCGAGCGGGTCGGACCGGAGGGCAAGGTCACCGGTACCGATGTGAACGAGGGCATGCTCGCCGCGGCGTCGGCGGCCGGCCCGGCGGCGGTGGAGTGGCGGCAGGCGGACGCGACCTCGCTCCCGGCGGCGGACGGGAGCGTCGACCTGGTCACCTGCCAGCAGGGGCTGCAGTTCGTGACCGACCGCCCGGCGGCGCTGCACGAGATGCGGCGGGTGCTCGCGCCCGAGGGGCGCGTGGCGCTCGCGGTGTGGCGAGGCATCGAGGTCAACCCCGCGTTCGTGGCGGTGGTCGACGTCCTCGACCGCTACGTCGGCACGGACGCCGGCATGATCCTGCGCGAGCCCTTCGCCGGCCCGGACCGCGCCGACCTGCACCGCCTGCTCACCGCGGCCGGGTTTCGCGCGGTGCGGGTGCGGATCGGCATCGTCGACGTGCGCTTTCCGTCGGCGCGCGAGTTTCTGCGCCGCGAGGTGGCGAGCACGCCGCTGGCCGAGCCGGTGAGCGGGATCGACGAGGCCCGGCACGCGGAGATGACGGCGGAGCTGGAGCGCACGCTCGCGCCGTACACGGACGACGACGGGATCGCGTTTCCCTTCCAGACCTGGCTCGCCGTCGCCGCGCGCGGCTACGACCCCGAGGACACCGGCGAGTAGAAGCGGTACTCCGCGCGGTAGGGCACGCCGGTCGTCGCGCCGTCCACGCAGGCGCCGGCCGGTGCGACGCCGCCCTGTGTGGCCAGGCGCTGGATGTACGCCGTACGCCCGAAGACCCCGTCGCCGCGGTTGCGGGTGGACTGCAGCAGCAGCTCGGGGATCGCCCCCGGCACCGGTGAGTTGGCCACCGCGCGGGCCTCGACCAGCGAACCGTCCTCCGTGGACTCCCAGCTCGGCCCCCGGAAGTGGATCACGTCATGGTGTCCGCGCGGCCGCCACGACACCCCGCTCAACGTGGCCGCCGGCTCGACGAACGCCCACGCACCCGCCGCGCACTGGTAGACCTGCACGCCCCGCGCGGCGAAGACCGCGGTGAGCACGTGCCCGGCCGGCGGCGCGAGCGCCGGTGGCGCCGGCTTGAGCGCGGGCACGGCGGCGGCGCTGGAGCTGGAGCCCGCGATGAGCGCGGTGGCGAGCAGGGCCGCGCACCCGAGGGCACGCCCCATTGTGGACCTTCGCACGATCGTCTCCCCCCAGATTCGTTCGAGGGGAGCCTATGAGCGGTCACCGCGTGAACACCATTAGTTGTCCCTTAAAAGAGTGGTGCGGTCTCTGGATGGTCTCGGCCGGGCCGCGCCCGCCCTGGGCGCGCCGTGACCGCCGAAAGCTCGCACACGGGGTCGCCCGCAGGCGCCCTACCGACCGCTGGACGCGCTGCGGACGACCCTGCTGGCCCGACAGGGCGGCGTCAGCAGGTGCGGTAGACGTAGTCGGCCATGTCGCGGTACGGCGCGACGTCCGGGATGGTGCGGCGGGTGGTGCTCGCCGTGAACAGCGCCGTGTCCGTGGCGCCGGTCTCGTTGATGAACGTCACCGAGCCGGTCGCGCTGCGGTAGTGCACCGAGGCCGTGCGGTTGCGCCACCCCCACGTGCCCAGGTCCTGAGCGCCGCAGTCGCTGAGCTTGCCGCGCGGGTACGTGTAGTTGGTGCCGTCGTAGAAGCAGTACCAGCCGGAGGGGCAGTCGGGCGTGGCGGCGGTGAGGGCGTTGGTGCGCACGACGGTGACGACGAACGTCCCGCCGCTGTACGCGATGTCGGCCGCACCGACCTGGACGCCGCCCGGATGGGCCTTCATGTAGGCGTCGACCTTGGCTTGGACGTCGGCCGCGCGGGCGGGCGCGGCGGTGGCGACGATCGCCACGGTGGTGGTGGCAGCGGTCAGCAGTGCCGCTACTAGTCGTGCTCGTGCAAATGCAGAGAGCAACATGTCACCCAAGGTAAGCGTGAGATTACCGTCAATGCCAGACTGTTGTCGCCAAATGGGCAAAGGCACAGGCGCTCCGGGGCCACCCGCGCCGGGGAATTGCGAAATGGTGGGTCACGCGAAGGCGCTTGGCGACATGTACCAAGTGGATGATCGGCAGCGGGGGGCTATGCAGGCTGTCCATCAAGGAGTCCACAGTGGGCACCGAAAGGGTGCACGACGAAGCGTGGCACGACGACCTCTACCGGCGTTACCGGCAGCCGGTGATGAAGGTGGCGGCGTCGTTCTTTGGATATCAGCAGCGAGACGAGGCGGAGGAGGTTGCGCAGGAGACGTTCATGACGGCGTGGGAGAAGCGGGAGACCCTGGGTGACGACCCGTGGCCCTGGCTTTACGTGACCGCACGCAACCACGTCTACAACCGGCAGCGGCTCCGCGCGCGACTGCTGCGTGCGCTGGTCAGGCTGGGGGAGCCGAGCCCGCCGCACGACGGTGGCCTGCGCGCCTGGGAGCGCCGGTACGACTTCGCGCCCGCGTGGCGGGCGATCAGCGACGACGACCGCGAGCTGCTGCAGCTGCGCTACCTGCACGAGATGAGCGACGAGCAGATCGCGGCGGTGTTGAGCATCCAGCCGGCGGCGGCCCGCAAGCGCGTGCAGCGGGCGCGCGGCCGCCTGCGCAAGGTCATCGAGGAAATGGACAGCGATCTTCCAGCGGGTGCTGCCCTGCCGGTGGGCAGGGCCGGAGCGCTGGCACCCGCCGGCGCCCGGAAGGGAAAGTGATGGGACACATCGAGGAGGAGCACGTCGACGAGGTGGTGCGCCAGGTCGTCCTGGGTGCCAACCCCGTCCGTGATCTCCCGGTGCCGCCGCCCGCGCGACCTCGGCCGAGCTGCGCGCCCGCGTCGAGGCCCGCCACGTCGCCCGCCCGGTCGCGAAGACCCGCATCTGGGCCCTCCCCGCACTGGCCGGCGGCACGGTCGTGGCGGTCGCCGTGCTGGCAGCCGCCGGCGCCGGGCTGGTGGCCTCCGGTGGCGCCCCCGAGGAGGCGCCGGCGACGGCACCGGCGAGCGCTCCCGCCGGTACCCCCACGCCTCTGGCCCTGTCGACGGCGGCGGACCCGCCCGCGGCGCGCCCCCACCTCGCGGCCCTCGCGAAGGCGGCGGCAGGCGCGCCGGAGGAGGCGGGGAGGGCGACTACATGTACGTGCACGTGCAGACATGGGCGGCCGGGCGGAGCCGGGGGGCCCACCCGATCTCCCGTGACGAGCGGCTCTGGTGGGCCGCCGACCGGTCCGGCCGGCGGGACACCACCGCGTTGCCGCAGCCGCCCCCCGTCCCGGTGCCCGCCGCGCCGGGAGTGTCCACTTCGGACATCACTACCACCACCTACGAGCCAGGGAAGGTGTCCGTCGTGGTTGACGCGCCGTCCGTACAGGCCCCAGTCCTCGCGTTCCAGCTCGCCGACCGGCATCCGCTCAGCGAGGGCCCGCGCGGGATGCTGCGCGCGGTGGCCGACCTCTACCGCACCCACCACCTGGACCCGGCCCAGCGCGCGGCCGCCCTCCAGGTGCTCGCCGACACCGACGGCGTCGACTACCGGGGGACGGTCGTGGACCGCAGCGGGCGCCCTGGCGTCGCGGTCAGCGTCGACAGCGACGGCGGAGCCACCCGCGACGTGGCCATCTTCGACCCGGGCGCCGGACGGCTGCTGAGCTACGAGCGGGTCGAGCTTGTCGGCGCGGCCACCTCGCCGTCGCGCGCGCCCGCCCTCGTGGCGTACGTGCTCTACCTCAACTCCGGGCGCACCGAGGCCGCCGGCGCCATCCCGTGATTCACAGCGGGTCGATCACCTGGTTGTGCGCGTGCTGGAAGATCACCGAGCTGCGGAAGCCGACGATCTCGCGGCGCTTGCTGAGCCGGTCCATCAGGAAGGCGTGCAGCCCGTCGACGCTCGGCACCGCCACGTGAACGATCAGGTCGTCGCCGCCGGAGACGACGAACACCGAGATCACCTCGGGCTGCTCCGCCACGAAGGCCTTGAAGTCCTGGATGACCGCCCGGCTCAGCGGCCTGATCTGGACGTGTAGCAGGGCCTGCACGTGGCGGTTGAGCGCGGCGAGGCTGATCTCGGCGTGGTAGCCGGTGATCACTCCCCGCTCGCGCAGGGCCCGCACCCGCTCCAGGCAGGTGGACGGCGCTATGCCGAGCTTGCGGGCGAGCTCTCGGTTGGTCTGCCGGGCGTCCTGCTGGAGGTGCTTGACGATCGCACGATCAACCTCGTCCACAGCCGAATTCTATTCGACATTTGCCGGCCAAAGCCGATCAAGCACCGCGCGCCCGGCCCTCCTGGTCGGCGGGCCGGGCGGCGTGTGCGTGACCTGCCTCACCACGGCCGGCTCGGCGTTAGTGGCGCGCGCGGCGGGAAACCCTGGCGCGGAGGGAAGGAATACTGACCCCCGGCATCTAGTTCAAAGTTGAACGAAAGCAGGACTAGAGGCAGGATGGGTGACATGCAGTTCGGGATCTTCTCCGTCGGCGACGTCACGCCCGACCCGACAGACGGCACCGTTCCGACGGAGCACGAGCGGATCAAGGCGATGGTGACGATCGCGCTCAAGGCCGAGGAGGTGGGCCTGGACGTCTTCGCGACCGGCGAGCACCACAACCCGCCTTTCGTCCCGTCGTCGCCGACCACCTTTCTCGGGTACATCGCGGCGCGTACCGAGCGCCTGATCCTCTCCACGGCGACCACGCTCATCACCACGAACGACCCGGTGAAGATCGCTGAGGACTTCGCGTACCTCCAGCATCTCGCCGACGGCCGCGTCGACCTGATGATGGGGCGCGGCAACACCGGCCCGGTGTACCCGTGGTTTGGCAAGGACATCCGCGACGGCATCGCGCTCGCGGTCGAAAACTACGCGTTGCTGCACCGCCTGTGGCGCGAGGACGTCGTCGACTGGGAGGGCAAGTACCGCACGCCGCTCCAGTCCTTCACCGCGACGCCCCGCCCCCTCGACGGGGTACCCCCGTTCGTGTGGCACGGCTCGATCCGCAGCCCGCAGATCGCCGAGCAGGCCGCGTACTACGGTGACGGCTTCTTCCACAACAACATCTTCTGGCCGGTCGAGCACACCAAGCGCATGATCGAGCTGTACCGCCGCCGTTTCGAGCACTACGGCCACGGCGCCGCCGACCAGGCGATCGTGGGCCTCGGCGGCCAGGTGTTCATGCGGCGCAACTCGCAGGACGCGGTCCGCGAGTTCCGGCCCTACTTCGACAACGCCCCGGTGTACGGGCACGGCCCGTCGCTGGAGGAGTTCACCGAGCAGACGCCGCTGACCGTGGGCAGCCCGCAGCAGGTGATCGACCGGACGATGACGTTCCGCGAGCACTTCGGCGACTACCAGCGGCAGCTGTTTCTGATGGACCACGCGGGACTGCCGCTCAAGACCGTGCTGGAGCAGATGGACATGCTGGGCGAGGAGGTCGTGCCGGTACTGCGCCGGGAGATGGCCGCCCTCCGCCCCGCGCACGTGCCGGACGCGCCGACCCACGAGTCGCTCAAGGCCGCGAAGGTGGAGGCATGAGCCGGCGCTCCCTGGTCGTGATCTCCGCGGGCCTGAGCCAGCCGTCCTCCACGCGGCTGCTCGCCGACCAGCTGGCGGCGGCCACCCGCCGCCGGCTGGACGCGGACGCCGTGCCGGTCGACCTCCGCGACCACGCGCACGACCTGACCAACCACATGCTGACCGGCTTTCCCGCGCCCGAGCTGGAGCGGGTACTCGACGCGGTCGCCCGCGCCGACGGCCTGATCGCGGTCACACCGATCTTCAACGCGTCGTACAGCGGCCTGTTCAAGTCCTTCGTGGACGTCCTGCCCGAGGAGACGCTGGTGGACAAGCCGGTGCTGATCGCCGCGACCGGCGGCACCGCACGCCACTCGCTGGCGCTGGAGCACGCGATGCGTCCGCTCTTCGCCCACCTGCGCGCGGTGGTGGTGCCGACGCCGGTGTTCGCCGCGCCGGAGGACTGGGGCGGCGCCACCGCGCAGGGCCCGCTCGCCGCCCGCATCGAGCGCGCGGCCGCGGAGCTTGCGGTCGAGATCGAGCGGCGCGAGCCGCCCGTCGTGGTCGACCCCTTCGACGAGCCGACGCCGTTTTCGGAGCTGCTCGGCGGCTCCACCTAGACCAATTCAAAGACGGATCCGGGCTACCGCGATGTCCGCGGTGGTCCGGACCGTTGCTCCCGCGGCCTCACCCTCCGCGGTGGTCCGGCACAGCCACCTTCCAAAAGCCGGCGGACGTCTCTTCCTCCAGCGCGGCCATCAGCTCGGCGGCCGGCAGCTCCCGGGCGAACCGCGCGCCCTGGCCGGCGAGCATCGGCGGCTCGGGGCTGAGCGAACGGGGCAGCGGGTAGTCCGGCGGCTCCAGCCCGGACGCCTCCAGCCGGTCGACCAGCGGGGTGCGCACGGCCCGCGCGTGGCGCCCGGTCAGCACCTTCGTGACGGCCGTCTCCGCCCCGGCCAGCGCCCGCTTGTGCGCGTCGCTCGCCCCGGACTCGGTGCAGCGGATGAAGCAGGTGCCGAGCTGTACCGCCTGGGCGCCCAGCCGCAGCGCCGCCGCCACTCCGCGGCCGTCCATGATCCCGCCGGACGCGATGACCGGCACTGAGACGGCGTCGACCACCTGCGGCACGAGGGCGAGCGTGCCGACCAGCGACCGCTCCACCGGCGCCAGGAACGTGCCGCGGTGCCCGCCCGCCTCGAAGCCCTGCGCCACCACGGCGTCCACGCCGGCCCGCTCCAGCGCGACCGCCTCCTCGACGGTGGTCGCCGTGCCGATCGTGAACGCCTCCACGCCGTCCAGCGGCGGGATGCCGAACGTGAAACTGAACACCGGCACGCCCGTACCCACCACGGCGGCGAGCTGCTCCGCGAAGTCCGGCGGGCTGGGAAAGCGGGCCGGCGGGGCGACGCCGGTGAGGGCCGCCCACTCCGCGACCCGGTCGGCGGTGGGGCGGGGAAGCGGCGCGAAGAGGTTGACCGCGAGCGGCCCGCCACCGCCCGCGCGCGCCTCGGCGACGGCCGCGCGGATCGCGTCGGGTCCGAGCATGGCGCCGGCGATCGAGCCAAGCCCGCCCGCACCGGCGACGGCGGCCGCGAGGCGCGGCGTGGATATGCCACCGGCCATGGGCGCCTGGATGATCGGCACCCGCAGCCCGAGCCGCCGCGCCAGCGGCGTGTCCCGCCAGGTCATCACCCCATTCTGCCCGGTGTGGCGCCTGTGTACGGGCGCCGGGAACGCCGTGGCCGGCTCGGGGCTCGTCACGGGTGTGCGGATGTGGGCCGTGGGTGTGCTGGCGGCGGGCCTGGTGGTGGCCGGCTGTGACGGGGGCGCGCCCAGGCCCGACGCGAGTCCGAGTCCCAGCGCCAGCACAGCGGGGTGTGCGCGGGTCGCGGCGGGACGGGCGGACGCGGCGGCGACGCTCAGGCCGGGGCCGTCCGAGGGGAAGCCGAAAGCCACCGCGGCAGGTGAGGCGCTGGTCGTCGACGCGCTAGTGCTCGGCGAGGCGTGCGCGCCGGCCGCGGGGGCGGCGCTGCGGATCTGGCACACCGACGCGCGCGGGCTGTACGGGCCGAAGGGCGGGGACGACTGCTGTTTCTACGAGGCGCTCGGCACGTCGGACCACAGTGGACGGTTTCGGCTGGAGACGATCCGGCCGGCGCAGTACCCCGAGCCGAACGCGCCGGCGGCGCACATCCACGTGCGGATCGACCACCGCGACCTGCGGTACGAGGTGACGATGGTCTTCGGCTTCGGCTCGCCACCCGCCACGGTCATGCCCACGGACGGGCCGGTGGTGGTCCCGCTCAGTCACGACAGTGCCGGATGGCGAGGCGAAGCGGTGGTGGTGCTGGCTAGCTGACGGGCTCGCCGTCGACGTAGACGGTGACGCCGGGCTTGCCGGTCCAGAAGGAGAGCAGGCCGGCCACCTTCTGGCTCTCGGGGAGCGGCGTGCGGTAGGTCCACACGATGTCGTCGCGGACCGTGTCGCCCGCGCGGACGGACCAGTACGTCGCCTTGCCCTTGTACGGGCAGTGCGACTCGGTGTCGCTGGGCTGGAGCAGGTCGAGGCGCACGTCGGTCATCGGCAGGTAGTAGCGGGGCGGCAGCCCGGTCTCGAAGAGCACGTGCGGCCGGGTCGACTCGGCCACGGTCACGCCGTCCACCTCGACGCGCACGTGGCGGGAGCTGGCCAGGATGTCCACGCGCGTGTACGGGCTGCGCACGTGCACGTAGACCGGCTCGTCCTCCTCCAGCCACTCGTCCATCGCGTCCCAGTCGAAGCGGACCATGCCGCGCAACTCGTCGATCGGCGAGTCCTCGTGGCGCGCGGCGGCGTCGACGGCTTCGCGGTCACCGACACGCACGGTGTAGAGCTGGCCGTCACCGCGGCTGGGGGAATGTTTGGTACGGCCGGTGGGCTCGAGCACGCCCTCCCGCACGTCGGCCAGCGGCAGGTAGTAGGTGGGGTAGTAGGGGCTCTCCCACACGTAGGCCGGCTTGGTCGTGTCGGCGATCACCTGGCCGTTGAAGACCACGCGGACCCGCTTGGCGCCCTGCTCCACGCGTACCCGGCCGCGGGCGGCGGTGGAAGCCGTAGAAGTAGTCATGTTGTCAACCAACTCACCCGATCGAGATCGAATTCCGGATATGGTGCTCGCCGTGAGCAACCTCCTCAAGAGCGTCGCGGCCAAGCTCCGCAAGCGCCCGCGCCGCCCGGCGGCGGTCAGCATTTCCGGCCGCACGCTCGTGTACGCCCCCAACTTGGACGGTGACGCCGACCCGGGGAAATCGTGTGGACCTGGGTGGCGTACGAGGACGACCCGCGGCGGGGCAAGGACCGCCCCGTGCTGGTGGTGGGGCGGGACGGGCGCACGCTGCTGGGGCTGATGCTCTCCAGCAACGCCGACCGGGACGGGCAGCGCCACTGGTACGCGCTGGGCCCCGGGGCGTGGGACCGCGAGCACCGTCCCAGCTGGGTGCGGCTCGACCGGGTGCTCACCGTCGACGAGGACGGCATCCGCCGCGAGGGCGCGGTGCTCGACCGCGTGCGCTTCGAGGCGGTGGCGCAGGAGCTGCGCACCGGCTACGGCTGGGGGTGACCTCAGCCGGAGCGGCCGCCCGCCGTGTCGCTCGGGTCGCCGACGATGCCGGCGAAGAGGGGCACGCCGGTGGGTGGGTGCACGATCACGAAGGCGAACGGGAGATCCGCGCTGACCGTGATCGTCGGCGGCTGGCGCATCGAGGTGAGCGACATCAGCCCCGTGGCGGCGGCCGCCTCCGTGCCCCACTCGTCCACGGTGATCGTGGCTCGCTGCACGGCGCCGTCGACGCGGAGCCCGGGGTGGATGCCGGTCAGGTCGGCCCCGGCCTCGAAGACCGTCCGGAGACCGAGTGCCTTCATCGGCGGTACCAGATCAATGTGCGAACCGTAATCGAACCGCGGCATGGCCAGGCGGACGTAGGCCGGCGCGAGTGATCGTGCGACGTCGGCCAGCAGGTCGGGCGCGAGCAGCGCGTCCGGCGCCTGGTCGTCCGCCGGCACGACGATCCGCATGGCGAGGTCGGCGCCCTTGTAGGGCAGCTCGACCGCCTGCCAGCCGGCGCCCGCGGCGTGGGCGAGGTCGGCGGTGAGGTGCATCATCGGCACCCGCACCGGACCGCCGGCGGCGGCGAAGTGCTCGTGGGTGGTGGCCGCCTCCTCGAACGGGTGGCGCCACTCGGCCTTGAGGTGGATCGCGTTGGCGATGACCAGGCGGGTGGCGGGCGAGAGGGCGTCGAAGAGGCGGGGGATGCGGCCCGCGGTGGCCTCGTGCACCCACGCGTTGACGATCTCGGCGCCGTCGCGTGCGAAGTCGACCGGGTGCACGCCGGTGCCGTAGTGGGTGGCGAGCGTACGCAGGAACGGGGCGCCGACCGGCAGGTCGAACTGCGTGAACAGGCCGTTGGCCAGGTGGACGTGCTCGGTGGCCGTCTGCCGCGTGATCGAGTTGAACGCCTCGTGCGTGCCATGCTCCGGAAAGCCGAACACGCCGTCGATCTCCGCGGCCGTCTCGCCGCCCGCGCCGGCCCGCGCCATCGCGAAGGCGAACGCGAGGGAGAGCGGCGAACACACCCAGTTTGTGGTGGTCGCCCGCTCGGCGAGCGCGTGGCCCGCGCGGGTGATGCCGGCGGCCACCTCGGCGACCGGCGCGCCGTCGGGCGGCGTGGCCCGCTCGACGCCTTCCGCGGTGAGGGTCGGGACGGCTGCCATACCCACAGACTATGCGGCCGCGGCCGGCTTCGCGCCGGCCGCGGCCAGTTGTTGCTTGTCCCTTGTGGATCGTCAGGCGCTGTAGCCGCGCTCGGCGATCCAGTTGGCGAGCGAGATGGTGCTCATCCAGTAGGTGCCACCGTTCGACGGGTCGAACGGGTCCGCGATCTGGACCGTGCGGCCCTGGTCGCGGTACGCCACGACGGTCAGGTAGTGCCCACCCTCGTACGAGTGCGCCTTGCCGTTCACGTCGAGCGCCGTGCCCTTGATGTTGGCGACGATCGGGTAGCCGCTGCCCAGGGCACGCACCGCGTCCGCCTGGAGGCGGTCCATCTCCGCGGGCTTGGCGGACGGGCCGGGGATCTCCCGCGTGCGGTAGAAGTCCGTACCGTTCACCTTGTTGAGCACGCGCGTGGTCTCGTGCGCCGAGTTGGTGCCGTTTTCCGTGGTGCCCAGGCTCTTGGCCAGGTCGTACTGGCTCACCACGTGCCCGCGCGCGGTCAGCGCGATGCGGGTCGCGGCCGGGGCGCAGAAGTAGTACGTGCTCTGCTCCTGGTAGCCGAAGCGGACCTGAGCCGCCTTCTTGGCAGCCACCTTCTTGGTTTCAGCCTTCTTGGCGTCAGCCTTCTTGGCGTCAGCCTTCTTGGTGTCCGCCGCCTTCTTGGCGACGGGCTTCTTGGCGGCGCTCGCCGCCTTGCCCGCGGGCGCGTCACCGTTGCCGGCGACGGTGGCAGCGGCGGCGGGGGCGCCGCGCTGGCCGGGGTGTTCGCGGCCTGAATGGCGGCCGGGCCGCCGACGGTGCCGACGGCGAGTGCCAACCCAGCGGCGAACATCGCCGGACGCTGGAGCCGGTTCCTGTCGATGGACGCGATCCATCGATCGAGGACGTGCTTCATCAGGGGGAACCCTTTCGTTTGCTGGGGATGAGCGGCAACCCCGGGGGCGGGGGCCACTCGCGAGCACACGCTTCCGTCTGTGGCGCGGCTCATGTCTCGCGCGGGCCGCTCTGGCTGAGGGCCGCGGTGCGCTGCGGCATCTGTTGGTACAAGCCGCATACGCAGCGGCACGCGCGGTGGGGTCCGGCGTGCCGGGGATTTCAACTGGCCGGTAACCCGATCCATTCCCAGGCTACGTACGTGTCCCAGGCCACTTGCCGGCATGGCCCGCAGGCCCCATGCGCGCGCACCCGGTCGGCCCGTCACGCGGGGGTCGTTCGGGCCCACGGGTCTGGGACCCGCGACCCGGTGTGCCTGGCCCGCCAGGCCCGTCATGCGAACCCACCGGGCCGCCCACACCAGCCTGGCGGGCCATGTGGACGTGGCCTCG
Organism: Phytohabitans houttuyneae; assembly: GCF_011764425.1. Classification (NCBI taxonomy): domain Bacteria; kingdom Bacillati; phylum Actinomycetota; class Actinomycetes; order Micromonosporales; family Micromonosporaceae; genus Phytohabitans; species Phytohabitans houttuyneae. The sequence continues at coordinate 1,282,444 of NZ_BLPF01000001.1, read as the reverse complement.
GGGCCGGGGTGCGGTCGGCCCGGCAGGCCGACCCGGTGGGGCCGGTCAGGTCACTGGACTGGCCCGTCCGGCTTCTTTGTCACGTGCCAAAACCCGGCAACCGCCACCACAGCGCCCAGGATGGCGACAAACGGTGGCAAAATCGCCGCGGCGATGGCCAACGCGAAGAACCCGATGACGACGGCCCAGAGAAACCTTGTGCCCCCACTCACGTACCACTCCCGTTGTTCGTGCGGTCGTGGCCGGCGCAGGGGGCCCCGGCGATGCGGGCTGACGGCCCGCACGGCAGGTAAAACGAGCGAGCCCCGGGTGGGGCGCGGCCCCCGTCCAACGCCGCCCGCCAGCGGGATATGCCCGCGCGGATGTGGGTTGGATGTCCGGTGGGCCGTTGATGCCCCGAACTGATGCGGGCGACCGCGATGTCCCGCACGGCACGCCGGCGCGGCTGGTCGTGGGCCGGACCGAGCAGGGCTGTTATCGCACGTCAACTCCCTTGGACCTACTCAAGGGCCTGGCTGATGGGAGGTGTCGCGGCGTTCGTGGGCTCTCGACCTGGGCGCACCGGTGCGCCCAACTGCCCCGGCTACTCCGGTGCCCGGCTACCGCCCGCTGCTGGGCCGGCGGGCGGCGATGGCGCTGGGGTCGCCGGTTTGCTGATGGGGTGCGAGGCGGTGTCGCGGTGTGCGTCGCTCTCAAGCTGGGCGCACCGGTGCGCCCAACTGCCCCGGCTACCCCGCTGCCCGGCTACCGCCCGCTGCTGGGCCGGCGGGCGGTGATGGCGCTGGAGTGGCCGGTCTGGCTGACGGGATGCGAGGCGGGTGTCGCCCTGTGCGTGCTTTCGATCTGGTGCACCGGTGTGCCCAGTTGGCTGGCTATCCCGGTGCCCGGCCGCCATCCGCCGCTGGGTCGGTGGACGGTGGCGATGTCGGAGTCGGCGGTTTGGCTGCTGGGATGCGAGGTGTGTCGCGGCCTGTGTGGCTCGCGACCTGGGCGCACCGATGCGCCTAACCTGCCCGGGTACCCGCCGGGCCATCGCCCGCCGCTGGGTCCGTTGGTGGTGATGGTGTCGGAGTCGGCTGCATCCCCGGGGCCTGCGGTAACGGCGTCAGAGTCCGCGGGGGACCGCAGGCGGCGCATCACGGGAGAGGCCGCCCACGGCGACGGTCCGTGCCACCCCATCCGGCGGCGGTGCGCTCGCGGGGCCGAGCAGTGCTCCGGCCACGACGCGACTGGGTGTTGGAACCGGTCCGCTCGATCGGCGAGAGCGTGCTGGACCTTGGCGCGCGCGCCCGGCAGCGGAGGTCGGGGGTTTCGGCGAGCCCTGGCGAGCCGCCGACCGGAGCGGTGCCCGCGGGAGCATACGGTCCGCAGGTGGCGCGGACGGGGGCATACCAGCCAAATCGCCGCGTGACTGCGGCCGCGCCCCAAGCGGCCGCGCCCAAGCGGCCGCGCCCAAGCGGCCGTGCCCCCGACCGAGCCGTGCCCCCGACGGAGCCGCGCCACAAAGCGGGCCACATCCGAAACCGAGCCGCGCCCAAAGCGAGCCGCGCCCAAGTTGAGACGCGACCGAAAGCGAGCCCCGCCCCAAAGCGAACGGTAAGTGACGAAGTGGACGGTGCGCACCGAAGCGGACGGTGAGCGACGAAGCGGGCGGTGACGAAGCGGGTCAGGCGGACGCGGCGGCGAGGGCGGCGCGGCGGGAGCGGCGCCACTTGGTGACGATGATGGTGCTGGCCACCAGGCCCAGCCCGGCCGGGGCGATCGCGAACCAGTTGATGTCGCCGGGGGAGGCCACGGCGGCGCCCATCGCCGCGTAGCCGAAGGCGGAGGGGACCGAGGCGAGCACGCTGCCGACCAGGAACGGGCGGACGCGGGCGCCGGTCGTGCCGTAGCCGTAGCTGATCAGGCCGAAGCCGCCCACCGGGAGCAGGCGGACCGTGACCACGCCGAGCACGCTCTGCCGGGCGAACCAGCCGTCCAGGCGGGCCAGGCGGCCGCGGACGCGTTCGGCGACGAAGTCGCGGCCCAGCGTGCGGCCGACCGCGAAGCCGAGGGCGGCGGCGATCAGCGCGGCGCCGAGGGCGTAGCTGGCGCCGCCCACCGTGCCGAAGAGCGCGCCCCACGCGAAGGAGACCAGCGTGCGGGGGACGAGGACCACCATCATCAGCGCGCCCAGCAGGATGGCGGCGGGGGGTGCGAGCGGGCCCAGGCGGTCGACCAGGCGGGGCGCGTCGGCCAGGTCGGGCTGGGGGAGCAGGAGCACGGTGAGGCCGAACAGCGCGAGGATGCCGAGCAGCAGCGTGAAGCGGGCCACCGACCGCTGCCGGAGCAGGGGTGCCAGGCGGCGTACGCGGGCGATCACGAGGCGGCCGTCGCGGCGATGCGTTCCGCGCGCAGGCGGTCGGACCAGGTGTCGTCGAGCGGGGGCAGCGAGTCGTAGCCGGTGGCCCAGCGCAGCAGCAGGTCGGCGATGGCCGGGTTGCGGGAGAGGGCGGGACCGTGCGAGTACGTGCCGAGCAGCTTGCCCCGCCACGCGCCCTCGGTCGAGCCGTCGTTGCCGACACCGGTGGTCACGCGGGCCAGCGGTGAGACGCCGGGGCCCAGGTGGGTGCGGCCGCCGTGGTTTTCGAAGCCGGTGAGTGGGGGCAGGCCGAGCCGCGGGTCGATCGGGCCGCCGAGCTCGCCGACCGCGCGGGTGGGTCCGCGGTCGGAGCGGAAGTCGAGCAGGTCGAGGCCGGCGTACTGGGCGCCCTTGGCGAAGAAGGAGCCGCCGAGCAGCTGGTACCCGGCGCACACCGCGAACACCACCGAGCCCTGCGCCACCGCGCGGTGCAGGCCACCGTCCGCGATCAGCCGCTGGGCCGCGAGCGCCTGTGGGCCGTCCTCGCCGCCGCCGATCAGGTAGATGTCGGCGGTGGTGGGCATCGGCTGGTCGGAGCGGACCTCCATCGTCCGCACCGGCAGCCCGCGCAGTGCGGCCCGCCGGGCGAGGATGAGCATGTTGCCCCGGTCGCCGTACGTGGACAGCAGGTCCGGATAGATCCAGACGATGCTGATCGTGCTGTCAGAGGACACGGTCGAGCTCCGCTCGGATGTCTTGGAACGCGGTGTAGTTGGCGATCACTTCCAGCCGGCCGGGCGGCACGAGCTTCACCGCCTCGCCGAAGGTACGTACGTGCTGGAAGGGCACCTCGTTCACCTCGAGGCGCACCGCCAGGTCGTACGCCCGGTCGCCGGTGATGAGGACCTGGCGGCCGCGCAGGGGGCTGAAGTCGACGTCGAACAGCCACGACGTGTCGAGGCCGTCGGGGTCGCGGGCGTTGATGGACAGCAGGGTGGGCGCCTCGTCAGCCATGTCGAAGGCCTCCAGCCAGCTCGCCGGGTTTTTCGCCAGCAGCAGCCGGATGTTGCGGCCGTCGCGGACCACCTGGGCGTACCGGCCGGCGACCGAGGCCACCGTGGACAGCCGGGAGACCGCGTCGGTCGGGCGGACGCCGAACTGGGCCGCCACCGCGAGCGCCGTGGCCGCGTTGCCGAGGTTGACCCGGCCGGGGAGCTGGAGGGAGACCTTGTGCCACGCGCCGCGGGGGTCGACCACGCCTTCGTCCTCGACCACCCACTGCGGTACCGGCCGGCGCAGCGAGCAGCCGGTGCACCACCACTGGTCGGCCTGGCGCTCGATCGGCGAGCCGCACTCGGGACAAACCCACGAGTCGTCATGCCACCGCTGGCCGGCGCTAAACCACGTGACGGCCGGCGATCCGGCCGCGGCCCAGACGACCATCGGGTCGTCCGCGTTGGCCACCACGTGCACGCCCGGGTGGTTGGCGAGCGCGGTGCGCCACATCTGGGCCATCATCGCGACCTCTTTGGCCCGGTCGAGCTGGTCGCGGGAGAGGTTGAGCAGCGCCACCACCCGTGGCTCGGTCGCGACCAGCACCTTCGCCAGGTAGTGCTCGTCGACCTCCAGCACCGCGTACGGCGTCTGGCCGGCCTTGGCGAGCGCCGAGGTGTGGCCGGTCGGCATGTTGGCACCGAAGCCGTTGGTCGCCACCGGCCCGAGCACGCCCACCGCGGCCGCGGCCAGGCGGGTCGTGGTCGTCTTGCCGTTGGTGCCCGAGATCAGGGCGATCGCGCGCCCCGACGCCAGGTGGGCGAGCAGGTCAGGGTCGATCTTGAGGCCGATCCAGCCGCCGATCACCGAACCGTCGCCGCGCCCCGCCGCTCGCGACAGGGCGGCCGCCGTGCGGGAGACCGAGCTGGCGACCTTCGCCCGCAGGGGCATCTTGCCGTCCGTCACGGAGGCGAGGTTACCAACGACCGTTGGATCTCCACCTGGGCGTCGGAAAACCGTCGATCACGGCCAGGCACGGCGCGAAGTGTGTGGTGATACTCACGGTGATCGGTAGACGCACCGTGAGGCGTGGATTCACGCAGTGTGGCGACATTTTGGACAGCGTACTTAACGACCGCTCATTTGCTGGCGTGCCAAATTCGCTCCGCAAGATCACCGTCACGCCGTGTGGATCGGGGCATCCGCTAGAAACGTTGGGCCGGGTCCAAGCCCGGCCGCACCGCCGGGACACGCCGAGCCCTGCCCACCCGTCCGGTGCGGACCCTGGAGGCACACAACGGCATAGCGGGCAGGGACGGGGGACCCAGGATCTGCGGTCCCGAACCCGGCCGGGGAGACCCGGCAGGGCCGAGGCCTTGGGGTGAAGCCGCCACTTGCGCGGCCGGGCAATCCTTCCCGCCCGAACCCGACAGCTCACCTCGCAGGCGTGCCGGAGGGACACTACGTGCACGAACTCCGTTCGGGCCGGCACAGGCTGCCCGCGAAACGGCGGGGCGGCAAGCTCGCGCTCGCCGTCGGGCTCTGCGTCTGCGCCGGTCAGCTCATGGCCGGCCCGGCCCTCGCCGACGCGGCTCCCGCGCCGGCCACGGCCGCCACCGCGCCGGCCACCGCGTCGATCACGCCCTACGTCACGATCAAGCCGAACACGACGAACCTCTCGCTGGGCTCGACGCTCACCCTCACCGCCACCGTCGCCGACCCCAACACCCGCAAGGGCATCTGGGGCGGCACCGTCCAGTTTCAGGTGTGGAAGGGGAAGTGGGTCAGCACCGGCACCCGCCCCGTCTACTCCAGCGGCAAGGCGACCCTCTCCATCAAGCCGTCCACGACCCGCCTCTACCGGGCGGTCTACAGCGGGCGAGGCGCCTACAAGGGAACGGTCACCGGCCGTGCCAAGGTGACGGTCGTCGCCGGCCGCGCGAAGGTGCTGGCCGAGGCGCGCAAGCACCTTGGCAAGCCCTACGTGTACGGCGCGGTGGGGCCCTCGTCCTTCGACTGCTCGGGCTTCACCAAGTACGTGTACCGGGTGGCGACCGGGCGGGTACTGCCACACAAGGCGAACGACCAGCAGCGCGCCGGCATTGGTGTCGCCAAGAACAAGGTGCTGCCCGGCGACCTGATCGTGATCCGCTCCGGCTCGTACGGCACGCACGTCGGCATCTACGCCGGCGGCGGCTACATGTACGACGCGCCCCGCCCGGGCGTGCGGGTCGGCAAGCACAAGATCTGGTCGAGCAACTACGTGGTACGGCGGCTCGCCGCCTAACCTCTCCACTTCCCTCCCCGGTACCTCTACATCCCCCATCCCCCAACGATCCAGGGCAAGCCCATCCGGGTTTGCCCTGGATCGTCTCTGGGTCCCGGTAGTGGATCAGTCCTGTCGCGATCCGGACCCTCCACCGGCCTCCACCGCATTTGACGTGCTGTTTTGTCAAGGGGGTCACCCGAGGAACGCTGCGATTCCGGTTGCGAGTGGAGGGAAGTGGAGTACAGTGGGGCGCAGTGGCAGGGTTACTCACCGGAGGGACCCGCCGGCCCCGGGGACAGCGGCTCCGCGAAAGCCGCCAGAGGCGAGGGGGTGGGCCGATGTTTCTCGGCACCCACACCCCGCGCCTGGACGAAAAGGGCCGGTTGATCCTTCCGGCGAAGTTTCGGGACGAGCTGGCGGGAGGTGTCGTGATCACTAAAGGGCAGGAGCGCTGCCTCTACGTCTTTCCGACGCCGGAGTTCCAGCGGATCGCCGGCCAGCTGCGCGAGACGCCGATGACGCACAAGGCGGCTCGGGCCTACAGCCGGGTGTTCTTCGCGAGCGCCCACGACGAGGTGCCCGACAAGCAGGGCCGGGTGACGATACCGGGCCACCTGCGGGAGTACGCCGGGCTGAGCCGCGAGCTCGTCGTGATCGGCGCGAGCACCCGGGTGGAGATCTGGGACAAGCAAGCGTGGGACACGTATCTCTCCGAGAGCGAAGACGACTTCGCGGGCATCGAGGAGGGGGTGCTGCCCGGAGGACTGTAAGGGCTGGCAGACGCCGTACTGCGAGATCTCCAGCCGCTCCTGCACCTGACGTCTCTTCCCCGATGTCAGGCGCGTCCCGGCCTCCCCGCGAAGGAGGCTCAGGAAGGGCGGATGGGGATCTGGCAGTACGGCGCACGGTTCTTCGGGCACCGGGCGCATGCGCACACGGGCGGGTCACTGGGGGTCGAGATGGGGGAGCTGCGCGGCACGCACGTGCCGGTGCTGCTGGAGCGGTGCCTCGCGCTGCTCGCGCCCGCGCTCGACCGGGACGACCGCACCACCCTGCACGTGGACGCGACCCTGGGCCTCGGCGGGCACGCGGAGGCGGTGCTCCGGGCACACCCCCGGACCGTCCTCATCGGACTCGACCGGGACACGGAGGCACTCGCGCACGCGCGGGCACGGCTGGAGCGGTTCGGTGACCGCGTCCACCTGGTGCACGCGGTCTACGACGAGCTGCCCGAGGTGCTCGACCAGCTCGGTTACGAGCGGGTCGACGGGGTGCTCTTCGACCTCGGCGTCTCGTCACTGCAGCTCGACGCGCCCGACCGCGGGTTCGCCTACGCGCAGGACGCGCCGCTGGACATGCGCATGGACCAGACCCGCGGCCGCACCGCCGCGGAGGTCGTGAACACGTACGAGGTGCCCGAGCTGGCTCGGGTGCTGCGGGTGTACGGCGAGGAGAAGTTCGCCGCACGGATCGCCGCGACGATCGTGCGCGAGCGGGCGAAGGCGCCCATCACCTCGTCGGCACGGTTGGCGGAGCTGGTGCGGGACGCGATACCCGCGCCGGCGAGACGGACGGGTGGACACCCGGCCAAGAGGACTTTTCAGGCACTCCGCATCGAGGTAAATGGCGAGCTGGCCGCGCTCGAATCAGCGCTGCCGGCCGCGCTCGACGCCCTCGCGCCGGGCGGCCGCATGGTGGTCCTGTCCTACCACTCGCTGGAGGACCGGATCGCGAAGCGGGCGTTCGCCGCCCGGGCGCGGAGCACCGGGCCGATCGACCTGCCGGTCGAGCTGCCCGGCACCGGGCCGACGCTGCGGCTGCTCAGCCGTGGCGCCGAGCTCCCGAGCGACGAGGAGGTCGCGGCCAACCCGCGTGCCGCATCGGTGCGGCTGCGGGCCGCGGCCCGGATCGAAGAGGGGGAGGGGAAATGAACGTCAGCAAGCGCTACACGCCGCGGTCGGGGGCCGGGCCGCGGAGCAGCACCAGACGGCAGGAAACACGGCGCTCAAGGCAGAGCCTGCCGAGAGCCAGCCGATCAAGGCAACGCCCGCCAAGGGGGAGCAGCTCGCGACGGAGCCGGGGGCACCACGCGCGAGCGCAAGGTGGGGGTTCCTTGGCTGCGGGTGGCGCCGCCGCTTCCGGTGGTGGTGCCGCGGGCACCGTTCATCGCACTGATCCTTGTCGTCGTGGTCGGCGGCGTCCTGGGGATCCTGGTGGTCAACACGAAGATCAACGAGAACGCGTTCCGGCTCAGCGAGCTGCGCGAGCAGCAGGCGTCGCTGGACGTGCAGGAGCAGCAGCTCAAGCAGGAGATCGCGCGTGCCGAGGACCCGGGCAACCTGACCGCGGCGGCCCGTAAGCAGGGCCTCGTGCAGGGCCGGCCGGTGCAGATCCAGCTGCCCGACGGGCGGCTGACCGGGATGATGGTGCCCGCGACCGAGGAGCCGTCGATCACCAGCCAGCAGGGCACCGGCCAGAACGGCCCGGCTCAGAACGGCACCGGCCCGAACGGGACGGGCCAGACGGGTACCGGCACCGGGCAGACCGGGACGGGCCAGACAGGGACCGGGACCGGGCAGACCGGGACGGGCACGGCCGGGCAGCCGGCCGCCGGCACACAGCAGGAGACCGGTACCGACCAGCAGCCGACGGAGTAGGTCAGCATGCCGCAGCGGCCAACGGGTTCTTCCGGGTCTGGTCCTCGCGGAGCGGGCACGCGACGCGAGGACCAGCGCCCAGAGGAGATGGCGCCGCGCCGGGGGAGCGACGAGCCCCGGCGCGGCTCCACCCGTGGCGCCGACGCCGCGCGCCGTGGTGGAAAGCCCGATGAGGACCCGCCCGCGGAGCGCGGCTTCGGGATCTCGGAGGCGCGGGCCTACACGCCGCGCGGCCGCACCATGCGCGAGCGCACCCCGCGCACCGGGCGCACCGCCGACCCCTTCCGGCCGGCGCTCCAGGTGGTCGAGGGTGGCAAGCCGCGCGCCCGGCGACCCGCCGCCGCCGAGCCCGAGCGGGAGCCGGGCGGCACCGCGGGCCGCGCTAGCGGCGGCGGCCAGCCGCGCGGCGCGAACCGCACCGAAACCCCGCCCAGGGTCATGCGGAAGGGCACCCCACCGCCGGTACCCCCGCCGCGAAAGCGCACGACGGCGGCGAAGGCGGCCGCGGCGGCCGACCGCCCTGTGCGAACCGCCCGTCGCGGAGCGGGCACGCGGCGCGACGACCCGCGCCGGCACGGCGGCCCGCCCCCGCCGCGGAAGAGGGCGCCGCGGCGCCCGCCGAAGCTGGTGGACCAGCGGCGGCGGCTGCGCCTGGGTACGGTGCTCGCCCTCACGGTCTTCGCCACGATCGGCATCCGGCTCGTGACGATGCAGTTCACCGAGTCGCCGGCGTTCGCCGAGCGGGGCCTGGAGACGCGGCTGGACCGGGTCGACCTGCCCGCGCCGCGCGGTGCCATCTACGACCGCGGCGGCGCGGTGCTCGCCCACAGCGTCGAGGCGCGCTACGTGGCGGTCGACCCCGAGCTGGTCAGCGACCTGCCGAAGACGGCCGCCGCGCTGGAGCCGCTGATCGCCGTGCCCAAGTCGGAGCTGCTCGCCAAGATGGCCAAGCGCAAGCAGCCCGGCGGCGGCGCGTCCCGCTTCGAGTACCTGGCCCGCGGTGTCGACATCGCGGTCGGCCAGCGGGTCGAGGCGCTCAAGCTGCCCGGCGTCATCGTGCACCGCGACGAGCGGCGCGAGGTGCCCGGCCAGGACCTCGCGGCCAGCATCATCGGCTTCACCAGCCCGGACCTCAACGGCCTGGAAGGACTGGAGGCGCGCTACGACGAGCTGCTGCGCGGCGTCGACGGCAAGCGGGTCTTCGAGGTGGGGCAGGGCTCGCTCGACGCGGAGATCCCGGGCGGCTACAACCGGGAGACCAAGGCGCAGCCGGGCTCCTCGCTGCGCCTGACCATCGACCGCGACCTGCAGTACATGGTGCAGAAGACGCTCGGCGCGCGGATGGAGCAGGCCAAGGCGTACACGGGCGCGGCTGTCGTGCTCGACGTGCGCACCGGCGAGGTGCTCGCGCAGGCCAGCTACCCGACGTACAACGCGGCGCAGCCGCTCAAGAGCAAGCCGGAGAGCCGCGAGGACACCGCCACGAGCTTCGTGGTCGACCCGGGCTCGGTGCACAAGGCGATCACCATCGGCGCGGCGCTGCAGGAGGGCGCGGTCAAGCCGGAGGACACGTTCATGGTGGGGCCGAACGTGACAAAGGGCGACCAGCGGTTCAAGGACTCGCACACCAACTGGACGCCCCGGCGGATGAGCATCCCGGGCATCCTCGCGTACTCGTCCAACGTGGGCACGATCGCCATCGCCGACAAGCTTGGCAAGGAGAAGCTGTACGAGTACCAGAAGAGGTTCGGGCTCGGCACCGCGACCGGCGTCGGCGTGCCCGGCGAGGCGGCCGGAGCACTGCTGCCGCCCGACGACTGGAGCGGCTCGGCGTACGGGTCGGTGCCGATCGGCCACAGCGTCGCGGTGACCCCGCTGCAGATGGCCGCGGCGTACGCGGCGATCGCCAACGACGGCACCTGGGTGCAGCCGCACCTGGTGAAGGAGACGATCGCGCCGGACGGCAAGCGCACGCCGTCCGCGCAGCCCACCACACGGCAGGTGATCAGCGCGGAGCACGCCCGCGAGCTGCGCCTGATGCTGGAGGCGGTCACCACCGTCAAGGGCGCCACCGGCGTGCACGCGGCCGTCGACGGGTACCGGGTGGCCGGCAAGACCGGCACCGGCTCGCGGGTGGTCAACGGCAAGTACGTCTCCGGCGCGGTCGCGTCGTTCGTCGGCATGGCGCCGGCGGACAACCCCCGCTACGTCATCGCGGTCTTCGCGCACACGCCGGGCGGCGGGGGCGGCGAGGTCACCGCGCCGGCGTTCCACGACATGATGGGGTACGCGCTCACCCACTTCGGGGTACCGCTGAGCAGCGGGAAGCCGCCGAAGTTTGTCGTCTACCCCTGAACCGCCGGACGTGCTGTACGGCCGGCGCGCCACCAACCGGTAGGGTCTGACGCCGTGCCTGGCAATCTCCGTCCGCATACGGTGACACTGCGGTCCCTGGACGGCCTCGCGGCGTTGGCCGGTGCCGCCCCGCAAAGGCCCGCGTCGGCTGAGCCGCTGGTCAGTGGGGTGACCCATGCGAGCGGCGACGTACGCCCCGGCGACCTCTACGCGGCGCTGCCCGGCGCGCGGCGGCACGGCGCCGAGTTCGTGCCCGCCGCCGCGGCGGCCGGTGCCGTGGCGGTGCTGACCGACCCGGCGGGCGCTGACGCCGCCGCCGCGGCGGGGCTTCCCGCGATCGTGGTGGCCGACCCGCGCGACGCGCTCGGCGTGATCGCCGCCGCGGTCTACGGCGACCCCACCGAGCACCTCACGGTCATCGGCATCACCGGCACCGCGGGCAAGACCTCGACCGCGTACCTGGTGGAGAGCGGGCTGCGCGCCGCCGGCCACGTGACGGGGCTGATCGGCACCGTGGAGACGCGCCTGGGCGACCTGGTGGTGGACAGCGTCCGCACCACGCCCGAGGCGACCGACCTGCACGCGCTGCTCGCCGTGGCCCGCGAGCGGGGCGTGACCGCCGTGGTCATGGAGGTCTCCAGCCACGCCCTCGCGATGGGGCGGGTCGGCGGGGTGCGCTTCGACGTCGGCGGGTACACGAACTTCGGCCTCGACCACCTCGACTTCCACGCGGACGCGGCGGACTACTTCGCGGCAAAGGCGAAGCTCTTCGACGGCCGCTGCCGGGTGGAGATCCTCAACCTCGACGACGAGGCGCTCGCGCCGCTGCGCAAGCCCGCGACCGTGACGTACTCGGCGGCGGGCGCGCCGTCCGCGACGTGGTACGCGTCCGCTGTGGCTGGTTCGTCCTATTCGCAGCGTTTCACCGCCGTCGGACCTGACGGGCCCGTCGAGGCGGGCGTCTCGCTGCCCGGACGGCACAACATCGCCAACGCGCTGCTGGCCATCGCGGCGCTGGTCGCGACCGGCGCCGATCCGGCCACCGCCGCGCGCGGCGTGGCGGACTGCCCCGGCGTGCCCGGGCGGCTGGAGCGCGTCACGTCCCCCGGGCCGGTGCTCGGCGTCGTCGACTACGCGCACAAGCCGGACGCGATCGTCGCCGCGCTCACCGCGCTGCGCGAGCTCGCCGCCGACCGGGGCGGGCGGGTCTTCTGCGTGATCGGGGCCGGCGGCGACCGCGACAAGGCCAAGCGCCCGCTGATGGGGCGCGCCGCCGCGGAAGGCGCCGACGTCGTGGTGGTCACCGACGACAATCCGCGTACCGAGGATCCGGCGGCGATCCGGCGCGGACTCATGGACGGCGTCACCGCCGGTGCCGAGGTCTTCGAGATCGCCGGCCGCCGCGCGGCGATCGACTTCGCGGCCGGCAAGGCGGCGCCCGGCGACATCGTCGCGGTGCTGGGCAAGGGACACGAACGCGGGCAGGAGGTCGGTGGCGAGGTGCTGCCGTTCGACGACCGGGTGGAGCTGGCCGAGGCGCTCGCGGAGGTGGGCCGATGAAGCACCCCAAAAAAACGTTCCGCTTCGCTCCACGTCTCCCCGGGGGCCCCGCGTGATCACGCTGACGCTCGCCGAGATCGCGGACGCCGTCGGTGGCCGGCTGGCGGGCGCTGACCCGTCGGCGCAGGTGACCGGCACGGTCGAGTTCGACTCCCGCAAGGTGACGCCGGGCGGGCTGTTCGTCGCGTTCCCGGGGAGAAGGTCGACGGGCACGACTACGCGGAGTCCGCGGTCGCGGCCGGCGCCGTCGCGGTGCTCGCGTCCCGGCCCGTGCCGGTGCCCGCGGTGCTCGTCGAGGACCAGCTCGCCGCGATGGCCGCCCTGGCCCGCCACGTGGTCGACCGCCTGCCGTCGCTCGTGGTGGTCGGCCTGACCGGCTCGTCCGGCAAGACCACCACCAAGGACCTCATCGCCCAGCTGCTCACCCGCCTCGGCCCGACGGTGGCGCCGGCGGGCTCGTTCAACAACGAGCTGGGCCATCCGTACACGGTGCTGCGCGCCGACGAGAAGACCCGCTTCCTGGTGCTGGAGATGGGAGCGCGGGGCGCCGGACACATCACGCACCTCTGCCAGGTCGCCCCGCCGACGATCGGCGTGGTGATCAACGTGGGCGTGGCGCACATCGGCGAGTTCGGCTCGGTCGACGCGATCGCCACCGCCAAGGGCGAGCTTGTCGAGGCGCTGCCGGCGGACGGTGTCGCGGTGCTCAACGCCGACGACCCCCGGGTGCGCGCGATGGCCGGCCGGACCGGGGCCCGGGTCGTGCTGGCCGGCGAGGCTCCGGACGCGGCGGTGCGCGCGGAGGACGTGGCGCTTTCCGGTGGGCGCGCCGCGTACACGTTGGTCACGCCGGACGGGCGGGCGCCGGTGCGGCTCGGCATCGCCGGGCGCCACCAGGTGGGCAACACGCTGCTGGCCGCGGCGGTCGCGCACACGCTCGGCTTCCCGGCGGAGGAGCTGGGCGCCGCCCTCTCGGAGCTGCGGGTGGTCTCCGCCCGCCGGATGGACGTCTTCGACCGTGCCGACGGTGTCACGGTCATCGACGACTCGTACAACGCCAACCCCGCCTCGATGGCGGCCGCGCTGCGGGCGCTGGTCGGCACCGGCGTGGGCCGCCGGACGGTGGCGGTGCTCGGCTACATGGCCGAGCTCGGCGAGTACGAGCGGGAAGGCCACGAGGAGGTCGGCCGCCTCGCCGCGGAGCTGGGCGTCGACCGGCTGATCGTGGTTGGCGATACCGCCGCGCCCATCCACGCGGGTGCGGCGGCGGTGGCGACGTGGGGAGGAGAGTCGGTGCTGGTAACCGATCAGGGTGCGGCGGTCGCGACGCTGCGGCACGAGCTGCGTCCCGGCGACGTCGTGCTGGTGAAGGGCTCGCGCTACCGCACGTGGGACGTGGTGGACGCGCTCCGCGCCGACGGAGCCACTTCGTGAGAGCCGTCATCGTCGCGGCCGCGGTCGCGTTTCTGGTGTCGCTGTTCGGCACCCCCATCGGCATCAAGGTCTTCACCGCGCTCAAGGCGGGCCAGCCCATCCGCTCCATCGGCCCCTCGACCCACCAGGGCAAGAAGGGCACGCCGACGATGGGTGGCGTGGTGTTCATCATCGCCACCGTCATCGCGTACGTCGCCGGGCACGCCGCCCTCACCACCCTGCCCGAGCAGCAGATCGCGCAGGTGGGTCCGACGATCACCGCGCTGGTGCTGCTCGGCCTCTTCGTCTTCTGCGGCGCGGTCGGCTTCATCGACGACTACCTGAAGGTGCGGCGGCGCAACAGCGGTGGGCTCAGCGGCCGGTACAAGCTGGTCGGCCAGGCCATCGTCGGCGGCGTCTTCGGCGTGATCGCCCTCTACTTCCCGAGCACCAACACCGAGACGGTCGGCAGCACGAACATCTCGTTCATCCGCGACGTCGACTGGCTCGACGTCGGCAAGGTCGGCTCGGTCATCCTCTTCATCTTCGTGGTGATGGCGGCCAGCAACGGCGTCAACCTCACCGACGGCCTGGACGGCCTCGCCACCGGTGCGTCGGTGATGGTGCTCGCCGCGTACGGCCTGATCGCCTTCTGGCAGTACCGGCACTGGTGCGCCGACCCCAACTACAGCGTGGACTACTGCTACGCGGTGCGGGATCCGCTGGAGATAGCGCTGATCGCCGGCGCCGCGGCCGGCGCGTGTGTCGGCTTCCTGTGGTGGAACACGTCGCCGGCGCGGATCTTCATGGGCGACACCGGCGCGCTGGGCCTGGGTGGCCTGATCGGCGGCCTGGCGATGGCGAGCCGCACGATGCTGCTGCTGCTCATCGTCGGCGGCCTGTTCGTCATCATCACGATGTCGGTCGTGATCCAGGTGATCTCGTTCCGCACCACCGGCAGGCGGGTCTTCCGGATGTCGCCGCTGCAGCACCACTTCGAGCTGGCGGGGTGGAGCGAAGTCAATATCGTGGTCCGCTTCTGGATCATCGCGGGCATCGGTGTGGCGATCGGGCTCGGCCTGTTCTACTCCGAGTTCCTCACCGCCGTGGGATAGCCCACCTAACGGCACGCGACACGCCCGGCCATTAGCGCGGCTGTGCGTGTTGGAGCGCCGATGATAAGGGCGTGGCGGAGGACGACAAGGCCGGGGCCGGCCCGCTCGCGGTGCTCCGCGGGCTCCTCCAGCGTCCCCTCGCGTCGTACTACCTGCTGATCTCCAGCGCCGCCCTGCTGCTGGTCATCGGCCTCACGATGGTCTTCTCGGCGACGAGCGTGAAGGCGTACGCGACAAACGGCAACGCGTTCACGATGATCACCAAGCAGGCGGTGTTCGCGGCGATCGGGCTGGTCGCGTTCTGGGCCTGCCAGCGGCTGCCCGCCCGCACGTTCCGGGCGCTCGGCAAGCCCGTGCTCGGCGTGGCGATCGTGCTGCTGGTGGTCCTCGACATGCTCGTGGTCTACGGGCGGATGGCCGAGGTCGAAGGCACCGTCTCGCTCGGGCCGGTCAAGGCCGACCTGCTGTGGCTGTGGCTCGGCCCGATCCAGGTGCAGCCCTCCGAGCTGGCCAAGTTCGGCCTCGTCATGTGGGGCGCCGACCTGCTGGTCCGCAAGGGTGAGGCGCTCGGCTGGTGGCGCGAGCTGGCCACGCCGCTCTTCCCCGTCGTGGGGCTGCTGTTCGTGCTCGTCGGCTACAACGACCTGGGCACCATGCTCTGCCTGCTCGCGGTCGTGGTCGGTCTGCTGTGGGCGGTCGGCGTGCGGCTGCGGGTCTTCGCCACGCTCTCCGCGCTCGGCCTGGCCGGCATCGGCCTGCTGATCGCGGCCGCCTCGGTCGGCGGCGGCTCCGGCGAGGAGGGCAGCGTCAACTACCGCCTCGAGCGGCTCACCACCTTCTTCGCCCCGCCCGCCGACTGCGAGCAGCTCTCCTGCTACCAGGCGCTGCAGGCGCGGTACGCGATCGACCACGGCGGCTGGTTCGGCGTCGGGCTCGGCAAGAGCAGCCTCAAGTGGGGCTGGCTGCCGGCCGAGCACAACGACTTCATCTTCGCGGTGCTCGCCGAGGAGCTGGGCGTCGTCGGGTGCGTCGTGGTGCTGGCGCTGTTCGCCGTGCTGACGTACACCGGGCTGCGCATCGCCCGCCGCGTCGACGACCCGTTCCGCCGGCTGGCCGCCGCGGCCGTGACCACCTGGCTGGTCAGCCAGGCCATCATCAACATCGGCGGGGTGGTGGGGCTGCTGCCCATCACCGGCCTGCCGCTGCCGTTCATCTCCGACGGCGGGAGCGCCCTCGTGGTCACCCTCGCCGCGGTAGGCATGCTCGCCTCTTTCGCCCGCGCCGAGCCCGACGCGGCGCGAGCCCTGCACGCCCGTCCGCCCGCGAAATGGGTACGGCTACTCTGGGCCCCGTTGCCGCCGTTGCCGCCGGCCGCCAAGCCGGCGGCGAAGCCCGCGGCGGCCACCAAGGCGCCCGCGGCGGGGGCACGGGCCGGTGCGGAGAGCGAGAGGAGACGGTGATGGGTGTGCTGCGGTCGGTTGTCCTGGCGGGAGGCGGGACCGGGGGCCACATCTACCCGTTGCTGGCGTTCGCGGACTGCCTGCGGCGCCACGACCCGCACGTGCGGATCACCTGTGTCGGCACACCGAAGGGCCTGGAAAACGAGCTGATCCCGCCGCACGGTTACGACCTTCGGCAGATCCCGGCCTACCAGCTCCCGCGGTCGCTCAACATGAACCTGTTGCGCACCCCGGACCGCATGTGGCGCTCGGCCCGCGCGGCGGGCAAGGTGCTCGAGGACGTGCGGGCCGACGCGGTCATCGGATTCGGTGGGTACGTGTCGGTGCCGGCCTACCTCGCCGCCTGGCGCCGCGAGCTGCCGATCGTGATCCACGAGGTGAACGTGCCGCCCGGCGTGGCCAACCGCATGGGCATGAAGTTCACCAAGCACGTCGCGGTGGGCTTCCCGCACCAGCCGGTGCAGTCCGAGTCGCTGCGCGGCGCGCGGGTCGTGGGCGTGCCGCTGCGCCGCTCGATCACCGCGCTGGACCGCTCGGCGGCCCGCGACGCGGCCCGGGCGCACTTCGGGCTCCGCCCCGACCTGCCGGTGCTGTTCGTCTCCGGCGGCTCGCAGGGCGCCCGCTCGATCAACCTCGCGGTCATCGGCGCCGCCAAGGAGCTGGCCCGCGCAGGCGTGCAGGTGCTGCACGTGATCGGCGCCCGCAACGAGGCGGTGTCGCCGCCGAGCGACCTGCCGGTTCCGTACGTGACGCTGCCGTACCTGTCCGAGATGGAGCTCGGGTACGCGGCGGCCGACCTGATGCTGTGCCGCGGCGGTGCGATGACCTGCGCCGAGGTGGCCGCGCTCGGGCTGCCCGCGGTGTACGTGCCGTACCCGCACAGCAACCAGGAGCAGAAGCGCAACGCGTTGCCGGTCGTGGAGGCCGGCGGAGGGCTGCTCGTCGACGACGCCGAGCTGAGTCCGGACTGGATCGAAAGGACGGTGGTCCCGCTGGCACGCGATCCGCAGCGGCTGGCGGCGATGGGCGCCGCCGCGGCCGCATACGGCCGGCGCGACGGCGACGAGGCGCTGCTCGACTTCGTGTACGAGGCGGTGGCGGCTCAATGAGCGAAGAGCTCACCGCCGAGGATCTGGGCTCCGTGCACCTGATCGGCATCGGCGGCGTGGGCATGAGCGGCCTGGCCCGGCTCCTGCTCACCCGCGGCATCCCGGTCTCCGGCAGCGAGCTGCGCGAGTGGCCGTCGCTGGCCGGACTGCGCGCGCTCGGCGGCACCGTCCACATGACACACGAAGCGTCCAACCTGGACGGTGTGGACACCGTCGTCTTCTCCACCGCGATCCCGCAGGACCACCTGGAGCTTGTCGAGGCGCGGCGGCGCGGGCTGCGCGTGCTGCACCGCTCCGAGGCGCTCGCCGCGGCGATGACCGGCCGGCGGGCGATCGCGGTGGCCGGCACGCACGGCAAGACCACCACGACCTCGATGGCGACGCTGATCCTGCAGCAGGCCGGTGAGGACCCGTCGTTCGTGATCGGCGGCGAGATCTCCGAGGCGGGGTCCAACGGCCACCACGGCACGGGTTCGTACTTCGTGGTGGAGGCCGACGAGAGCGACCGCTCGTTCCTGCTGTACCGGCCGTACGTCGCCATCATCACGAACATCGACGCCGACCACCTCAACACGTACGGCGACCTGGCTGGGCTCTCCGCCGCGTTCGCCGAGTTCGCGCGGCTCGTGCAGCCTGGCGGGTTCGTGGTCACCTGCGCCGACAACCCGGGCACCCGCGCGCTGGCCGACCTGCTGCGCGGCGAAGGGCGCACCGTGTACACGTACGGCGAGGCGGAGGACGCGGACCTGCGCCTGACCGACGTGGTGTCCTCTGTGGACGGCGTGCGGTACCAGGCCACATTGGACGGTAAGCCGCTCGGCACGGTGTCGCTGCCGGTGCCCGGCCGCCACCTCGGCCTCAACAGCGCCGCCGCGGTGCTCGCCGCGATCCGGCTGGACCTGCCGCTGGAGGCGGCGGTGCGCGCGCTCGAGGCGTTTCCGGGCGTGCGGCGGCGCTTCGAGCGCAAGGGCGTCGCGGCCGGCGTGGCCGTCTACGACGAGTACGCGTACCACCCGACCTCGATGACCGCCGCGCTGCACACGCTCCGCGAGGTGGCCGCCGGCGGCCGGCTGGTGGTGGTATTCCAGCCCTACCGGGTGTACCGCACCCGCGACCTGCAGGACGAGCTCGCCGCCGCACTGGCGATCGCCGACGAGGTGATCATCCTGGAGGTCTTCGGCCCCGGCGAGGTGCGCCAGCCCGGCGAGGGCGGCGCCGCCCTCACCGCCGCAGTGAACCTGCCGGCCGAGTCCAAGGTGTTCGCACCGTCCTGGGAGGACGTGCCGGCCGAGGTGGTCCGCCGCGCCAAGGCCGGCGACGTGGTGGTAACGATGGGCGCCCCGCCCATCTCCCTCATGGGCGACGAGCTGCTCGCCGCGCTGGAGCCCACCGCGTGACTCACCCGTTGATCAGGGAGCTGGTGGGCGTGTCGCGCGGCGCGCCCCGCCACGAGGTCCCTGATCAACGCGGCCGGGGGGCGGCGTGACCGCGCCGGGGAGTCGGCGCGGTGGGGCCCGGCGCTGGCGGCTTGTCCGGGCGCACAGCGACGCGGTACCGGCCTCGGTGCGGCGCTTCATGGCGCGGGCGCGCAGGCGGCGGCTGCGGGCGGCGATGCCGTGGGCCACCGTCGGCGCCGTGCTCGCGCTGGTCGGTCTGGTCACCTGGATCGTGTACGGCACGGGCGTCTTCGGCGTCCGCGAGGTGCGCGTCTCGGGCACCGAGATCCTCTCCGCCGAGGAGGTGCGGGAGGCGGCCGGCGTGCGCGACGGCACCGCGCTGGCCCGCGTCGACCTCGGCGGCATCGAGGAGCGGCTGGCCACCCTCGCGCCGGTCGACCACGTGATCGCCTCCCGCGACTGGCCCGGCACGATCGCGATCGACGTGGTGGAGCGCACGCCGGTGGCGGTGGTGCCGCAGGGCCGCAGGTACGTGCTCGTCGACCGGCACGGCGTCGCGTTCCACACCGTCAGCGCCAAGCCCGGGGGACTGCCGGTGGCCCGCGTGGCCAAGCCGGGCCCGGACGACCCGGCCACCCGGTCCGCGCTGGAGGTGCTCACCTCGCTCAGCCCGCAGCTGGCCAAGCAGGTCGCCGCCGTTGTCGTGAAGGGCCCCGCGGAGATCGAGCTGGAGCTGCGCGGCGGGCGCCTGATCGTGTGGGGCGACTCCAGCCAGAGCGACACGAAATCTCAGGTCGCGACCGCGCTGCTGCGGGAAAAAGGCGACCGGATCGACGTCAGCGCGCCAGAAGTCGTCACTATCCGGTAAACGAGTCGGCGTGTCGGTCCTTGGATCACGCCGTACCTCCGCATACGTTGCCGGAGAGGATCAGTAGTTGACATAACTCTAAGCCTCTAGTAGAGGGTGAGGGTTACGCCTTCGCTCATCGGACCCTGGCACCAACCTGGGAGGGAAGGCCACCTGATGACACCACCGCACAACTACCTCGCGGTCATCAAGGTCGTCGGCATCGGCGGAGGCGGCGTCAACGCGGTCAACCGCATGATCGAGGTGGGCCTGAAGGGCGTCGAGTTCATCGCGATCAACACCGACGCCCAGGCGCTGCTGATGAGCGACGCCGACGTAAAGCTCGACGTCGGTCGCGAGCTGACCCGGGGGCTCGGCGCGGGCGCCAACCCCGACGTCGGCAAGAACGCCGCCGAAGACCACCGCGACGAGATCGAAGAGGTGCTCAAGGGCGCCGACATGGTCTTCGTGACCTGCGGCGAGGGCGGCGGCACCGGCACCGGCGGCGCGCCGGTCGTGGCGCAGATCGCCCGCAAGCTCGGCGCGCTCACCATCGGCGTCGTGACCCGCCCGTTCTCCTTCGAGGGCAAGCGGCGGCAGGTGCAGGCCGAGTCGGGCATCGACGAGCTGCGCAACCAGTGCGACACGCTCATCGTGATCCCGAACGACCGGCTGCTGGCGCTCGGCGACCGCGGGATCTCCATGATGGACGCCTTCCGGCAGGCCGACCAGGTGCTGCTCTCCGGTGTCCAGGGCATCACCGACCTGATCACCACGCCCGGCCTGATCAACCTCGACTTCGCCGACGTCAAGAGCGTCATGAGCGGCGCGGGCAGCGCGCTCATGGGCATCGGCAGCGCCCGCGGCGACAGCCGCGCGGTGGAGGCGGCCGAGAAGGCGATCTCCAGCCCGCTGCTGGAGCAGAGCATGGACGGCGCGCGCGGCGTGCTGCTGTCCATCGCCGGCGGATCCGACCTCGGCCTGTTCGAGATCAACGACGCGGCCCAGCTGGTCACCGACGCCGCCCACCCGGACGCCAACATCATCTTCGGCGCGGTCATCGACGACGCGCTCGGCGACGAGGTGCGGGTGACCGTGATCGCCGCCGGCTTCGACGGTGGCGCGCCCGCGTACAAGCCGGCCGAGGCCCCCCGCAAGGTGGTGCCCCGGGTGGAGACCCCGCTGCCGACCAGCGCACCGCCGGTCTCGCCGGCCGCGCCGCCGCCGGCCCGCCGGGTGCTCTTCGACGACGTGGACGTGCCCGACTTCCTCAAGAACGGCTCCTGATTCACTTTCACGGTGCGTGAAGAGGAGATAGCGGCCGGGCTCGCGGCCGTACGTGAACGCATAGGCGCTGCCTGTGCGACCGCCGGCCGGGACCCGGCCGGGGTGACGCTGGTGGTGGTCACCAAGACCTACCCGGCGACCGACGTGCAGGTGCTCGCCAAGCTGGGCGTCACCGACGTGGGGGAAAACCGCGACCAGGAGGCCGCGCCCAAGGCCGAGGCGGTCGCCGCCTCCGGTGCGCAGGTGCGGTGGCACTACGTCGGCCAGCTCCAGCGCAACAAGTGCCGCTCGGTGGTGGAGTACGCCGATGTCGTCCACTCGGTCGACAGCGTGCGGCTGGCCCGCGCGCTGCACGGCGCGGCGGAGCGGCACCGGGAGCGTCCGCTGGACGTCCTCGTACAGGTGAGCATCGACGGCGACCCGGCACGGGGCGGCGCGGTGGTCGGGTCCACCGTGGAGCCCGACCGCGACTTCGACCGGGTGGCGCTGACGGTGGCCGAGGCGGGTCCGCTGCGGCTCGCCGGCGTCATGGCGGTCGCGCCGCAGCACTGGGCCGCGGAGGCGGCCTTCGAAAAGTTGGCCGAGGTGGCGGCGCGGCTGCGCGCGGCGTATCCGGAGGCGACCACCGTCTCGGCGGGCATGAGTGCCGATCTGGAACCGGCGATCGCGTCCGGCGCGACACACGTAAGGATCGGCAGCGCGGTGCTCGGAACCCGCCCCAAGCTGCGGTAGCCTGGCGGCCGGGCACCGAACTACACCATTGTTATTCGTGGTTCCTCAGTGGGGCCTCAGGCCGGTGTGCGGGAACGCGACGTGGCACGCCAGGGGGTGTGTGTCACCCGGCGGAGGGAGGTGAGCGGCATGAGTGAGCGAAGCGAGCGAATCGTTGGGCTCAGCGCATCGGGAGCCTCATGCCCGCCCGCAGCGAAGCGAGGACGGGTATGAGTGCACTGCGCAAGGCGGGGGTTTGGCTCGGTCTCGTCGAGGAAGAGGACGACGACCGCTCCTACGACGACGGCTACGAGAGCAAGGGGCGGTACCGGGAGAGCGGCTACCGCGACCGGGACCGCGACTCGCGGGACGGGTGGGAGAGCCGGACGAGCCGGTACGCGGAGGAGTTCGCGGACGAGGACGAGGAGCTCGACGAGCAGCCGCCGCCGCGGACGCGGTCGCGGCTGGGCGAGCGCGTCCCGCTGGAGCGTTCACCGTCCCGCAGCGAGCTGTCGCGCGAGTCGGGTCGGGGGACCTGGACCGCGACGGTGAGCGGGCCAGCGTCCGGTCGATCACCCGGCCGAGTGCGCCGGAGCCCGTCTCGTACCCGACTCGGGAAAACCTTGCCCTCGCGCCCCAGGTGCAGCTCCGCGAGCGCGCGGTCGTGGCGGACGAGGACCAGCGGTACCAGATCACGACGCTCCACCCGACGACCTATCGGGAAGCGCGGACCATCGGCGAACACTTCCGCGACGGTGTACCAGTGATTATTAATCTCACCGAGATGGATGAGGCGGACGCCCGCCGACTGGTCGATTTCGCCGCCGGTTTGGCTTTCGGACTGCGCGGTACGATCGAGCGCGTGACCAACCGGGTGTTCCTGCTCTCTCCGGCCAACGTCCAGGTCACTGCGGAGGACAAGGCCAAGATCGCAGAGGGCGGGTTTTTCAACCTGAGCTGACTAACCCGACCGAGGGAACCGCCTGCCGTGCTGTCGATCACCCTACAAGTCATCTACCTGGTACTTTACGGTTTCTTCTTGACCCTTCTTGCCCGGTTTGTCCTAGGTGCGGTGCTCCAGTACGGCCGTCGCTGGCAGCCCAGCCGGGGGCCGCGGCGGCACTGGAGTCCGTGTGGACCGTCACCGATCCACCCCTGCGGGCGTTGAGGCGTGTGATCCCACCACTGCGAATTGGTACTGTCAGCTTCGACCTAGCCTCCCTTGTGTTGCTGGTTATTCTGTTCGTGCTGATGTACGTGGTAGGGCGGTTGATCACTAGCTGAACAGCTGGTGACCAGCCGCTACGCGGCCTCAACTGACCCGAGGAGTTTCGATGCCGCTCACCCCGGCCGACGTTCACAACGTCGCCTTCAAGAAGCCTCCGATCGGCAAGCGGGGGTACGACGAGGAGGAGGTCGACGCCTTCCTTGACGAGGTTGAGCGCGAACTCGCCCGTCTGATCGAAGAGAACAACGAGCTCCGAGCTCAGGTCGAGCGCGGTGGTGGCGGTCGTGGCGGCGCTCCAGCCGGCCCGGGTGCCGACCCGCGACTGGCCGCCGAGCTCAACGACATGAAGGCCCAGCTTGACCGCGTCCAGCGGGACAAGGCGGCCGCCGAGCAGGCGGCACGGGCCATGCAGGCGGAGCTCGAGCAGGTGCGCTCACAGGGCGGTCCGGTTGTCGGTGGCGACGGCGAGCAGCAGGCCCTGCGGGTCCTGATGATGGCCCAGCGCACCGCCGACGACCACGTGGCAGACGCCCGTCGGGAAGCCGACAAGCTGCTGTCCGACGCGCGTTCCAAGGCGGAGGAGGTCACCCGCGAGGCGCGGGCCAAGGCCGACGCCCTGGAGCGGGACGCCCGGCAGCGCCACCAGGAGGCGATGGGCGGGCTCGACGCCAAGCGCACCGCTCTCCAGAAGCACATCGAGGAGCTCAAGCAGTTCGAGCGCGAGTACCGCACCCGGCTCAAGGCGTACCTGGAGAGCCAGCTGCGGGACCTCGACGGTCGGGGGCAGGGCCTCGAAGCGGAGATGACCCGCGCCGACAGCAACCGCGTCCAGAGTGGCAGCGGTGGCCTGGCGACCGCTGGTCTGGCCGGTTCGTACGGCGGTGGCCGTTCGGGCGCGCTCGAGTCCGGCCGCTAAACGCACAACACATTCGAGAAAAGCCGTTTCATGCGGCGGGGGTGAGCCGTGATCGTCGGAAGTCTGCTGCTCATCCTCGTCGCCGTCACGCTGCTCGTGATCGGCCTGGCCAACGGGTCGAGCGCGCTGCTGATCAGCTCCATCGCGGCGAGCCTTCTGGCCGCCGTCGCATTGGTCGTCGGTGCCCGCCAGGCAGCCGCCGCCCGTGCGGACGCCGGCTTTGCCGACGACGACGAGCGGGAGCGTGCCGGCGACGAGGTCGGAGAGGGCGAGCGGGAGCGCAGGGCGCTGACCGCGGCCCGCGCGACCGAGCCGCTCGCTCGCCGGTCCGGTCCGGTCTACGCGCCAGCCCGGCAGTCCGACAGCACCATGGTCTTCGAGTCGCCGGTCGCGGTGGCCGAGCCGGAGGTCGAGTACCCGGCTCGCCAGACGCTCGACTACCCGCCGGCCGACGTCGCGGCAGAGGAGACCACGGCGGACATCCTCGACGAGGACGACCCGCCGGACGAGCCCGCCGCGCAGTACGTGTCGCCCGCCGACGCCGCCCGGGTCGCCCGGATGACGGCCGACGTGCTGGTGATCGACGGCCGCCCGCGGTACCACCTGGCCGGGTGCGTGCACCTGCTCGGCCGGGAGAGCGAGCCGCTGCCCGTGGGCGAGGCGGTCGAGCTCGGCTTCAGCCCGTGCGGCCGGTGCGAGCCCGACAGCGCGCTGCTCGCCGACGCCCGCCGCGTGTAGTTTTCTCCAGCGGCATACCATCCCGCGCCGACCGTCCTACCGGCAAAATGAGGCATGGTCACGCCGCCTGACGCTCTCGCCGTGCCGGTCCGGGTCAAGCCCGGCGCCGCACGCGCGCGGGTGGGTGGGCGGCACGACGGGCCGTTCGGGCCGGCGCTGGTGATCGCGGTGCACGCGCCGCCGGTCGACGGGCGGGCCACCGAGGCGGCTCGACGGGCACTGGCCGAGGCGCTGGGCGTGCGGCCCGCACAGGTCACCCTCCGCTCCGGCGCCGCCAGCCGGGACAAGCTCTTCGAGGTGAGCGGCGCCGGCAGCTCGGTCGATCTCGCCGGCCGCCTCGACGCGCTCCGCGAGACCTCCTGGTGACGGACCGGATGGAGGTCGCCCTCCTCATGGGGGCGGTCGTCCTGCTCGTGGCCGTCGGCGCGGTGCGCCTCTCCACCCGACTGGGCCTGCCGAGCCTCCTGGTCTACCTGGCGATCGGCGTCGCGCTCGGCGAGTCCGGGCTGGGCATCGAGTTCGAAAACGCCGAGCTCACGCGGACCCTCGGCTTCTGCGCGCTCATCGTGATCATTGCGGAGGGCGGGCTGACCGCGCGGTGGGGACAGCTGCGCCCGGTGCTCGGCGTCTCGGCCACGCTCGCCACGCTGGGCGTGATGGCCAGCTCGGTCGTCGTCGGCGTGGCCGTACACCTGGTGCTCGACCTCGACTGGCGGCTCGCCCTCCTCTATGGTGCGGTGCTCTCCTCGACGGACGCGGCGGCCGTTTTCGCCACCCTGCGCAGGCTGCGGCTGCCACCCCGGCTTGTCGCCACGCTCGAGGCCGAGTCCGGCATGAACGACGCCCCGGCCGTCCTCCTCGTCCTCCTTCTCTCCATGGACCCGGTCGGCGGCGGCCACCCCTGGTGGTACGAGGTGCTGGTCGTCGTGTACGAGCTGGCGGCCGGCGCGGCCATCGGGTACCTGGTCGGGTTCGGCGGCCGGTGGGCGCTGCGCCGGGCCGCGCTCCCGTCGGCCGGGCTCTACCCGATCGCGGCGGTGGGCCTGACCGTCCTCGCGTACGCGGCCGGCGCGGTCGCGCACGCCTCCGGCTTCCTCGCCGTGTACGTGGCCGGCGTGGTGCTGGGCAACGCCCGCCTGCCGCACCGCCAGGCGATCCTCGGGTTCGCCGACGGGCTGGCCTGGCTCGCCCAGATCGGCCTGTTCGTCCTGCTCGGCCTGCTCGCCTCGCCGGCGCGGCTGGCCGACGCGCTGGTACCGGCGATCGTCACCGGCCTCGCCCTCGTGCTGCTGGCCAGGCCGCTGTCGGTGGTGCTGTCCGCGACGCCGTTCCGGATCGGCGTGCGCGACCAGACCTTCCTGTCCTGGGCCGGGCTGCGCGGCGCCGTGCCGATCGTCCTCGCGACCGTGCCGCTGTCCGCCGGCGTCGAAGGCGCGGCCCAGCTGTTCGACGTGGTGTTCGTGCTGGTCGTGATCTTCACCCTGGTACAGGGCGGCACGCTCGCCCCGGTCGCCCGCCTGCTGCGGGTCTCCGCGCCGGCCGAGGCCACAGAGATACACGTGGACAGCGCGCCGCTGGAGCACATGCGCGCCGACCTGCTCCAGATGGAGGTGCCGCCGGGCTCGCGCCTGGCCGGCGTGCACCTGGACGAGCTGCGCCTGCCGGTCGGCGCCTCGGTCACGCTCGTGCTCCGCGACGGGGTCGGCTTCGTGCCTGGCCCGGACACCCGCCTCAAGGTGGGGGACAGCCTGCTGATCGTCGCCACCGCCCAGGTGCGCGACGCCGCCGAGCGGCGTCTGCGCGCGGTGAGCCGCCGGGGCAGGTTGGCGAGATGGTTCTCCGAGTACGGCGACGATCGCGACGATTGATCGACTAGAGTGTCCTTTGCCCGGTTTGTGGGTTTGGCGGCCTCTGAATTGGGTACGAGCGGTGCGGCATGTTGTCGGACGTCTTCACGTTCCGTATTCTTGCCAGCCACCGGAGTGCGCGGCGTCCGCCGCGCGCCCGTTTTGCAAGTGGGGGACAGCGATGGCCGAGCGGGCGAATGCCGCACGCAAGGCGGCATCGAAGGGCGGTGCGAGCACCCGCACCGGAGGCACTCGGGCCGCGGCGCAGCGTACCGCGAGCGCGTCCACGCCCAAGGCACCGGCTGCCAAGAAGGCGGCCGCGGGTCCCGCACGCGGCGCGGCAAAAAGCTCCCGGACCAGCGCGAACGCGACGGCGACGGGCGCCCGCGCCACCACCTCCATGAGCAAGAAGGCCGCCGCGGCTTCGGTTGCGGCCTCGGCTTCGGCTTCGGCTTCGGGGAAGGCTTCCGGGCCGGCGAAGGTGACGACCACGGCCGCTCCGGCCTCGGCGAGGGCTGCGACCGCGGCTGCCCCGGCGGCGAAGAAGGCGACCACCGTGGCTGCCCCGCCGGCGAAGAAGGCTGCGACCGCGGCGAAGAAGGCTGGGAGCGCGGCTAAGAGGGCGACCACCGCAGCCACCCCGGCGGCGGCGAAGGCGACCACCGCGGCTGCCCCGGCGAAGAAGGCCCCGACCAAGGCCGCATCAACCGCGAAGGCGACCAAGTCCGCACCGGCGGCGAAGGCCACTAAGTCCGCAAAGGCGACGAAGGCCGTGCCAGTCGCGAAGGCGGCGACGAAGGCCGCCGCCCCGGCGAAGAAGGTGCCAGCCAAGGCCACGACGCCGAAGGCCACCGCGGGCAAAGCCGCCACGGCGAGGAAGTCGCTGGCGAAGAGCGCGACCGCGGACACCACGACGGCGGCGAAGCGCGCGCAGGCCGTGACCAAAAAGACAAGCAGCACCACCCGCACGAAGGCCACAGAAGCTACGAAGACCATGAAAGCCACGAAGGCGACGGAGGCCGCGAAGAGCGCGCAGGGTGCCGCCCGCACCCCGGCGACGCGAGCCACGAAGAGCACGGACGCCGCGACGCGCACCGAGACCGCGACGAGCACCGAAGCCGCGACGAGCACGAAAACCGCGACAGGCGCGGCGAAGAAAACCGCCACCAGGAAGAAGGCGACCGCGCGTAAGAGCACCGCGTCGGCCGTACCCTTGGAAGCCACTCCCGACACCGCGAGCGGACCGACCTCGGTGACCGCCGCGGACGCACCACCACAGACATCGGCGTCCGACCCGGCGCCGGTGCAGGCCGTGGCTCCGGCCCACCAGGCCGGCAGCGCTGCGAACACCACAACACCGACCGCGGCCACCCAGGCCCCGCCTATCGCCGCGGACACCGCGGCCAAGGGAGCGACGATGGCGAAGCCAGCTGACACCAAGACCGCCACCAGCCGCAAGCCGGCGAAGGGGACCCGCAGTGCCGCGGAGACCGAGAAGATCCGGGCCGCCCTGGCGGGGCGCCGGGACGAGTTGCAGGCCGAGTACGATCAGACGCTGAGCGAGATCACCGAGCTTCAGCGCGAGCGGCTCACCGACTCGGCCGGCGATGACCAGGCCGACACGGGCACGAAGACGTTCGAGCGGGAGCAGGAGATCTCCCTCGCCAACGGCATTCTCGACCGGATCAGTCAGGTGGAGCGTGCGCTGGAGCGGCTCGACGCGGGCAACTACGGCTGGTGCGAGCGGTGCGGCAACCCGATCCCCGTGGAGCGGCTCGCCGCGTTCCCCTCAGCGACGCTGTGCGTGACGTGCAAGCAGTTGGAGGAGCGGCGCTGAGCACCGAGACGGAAGAAACGGTAGGCGAGCGGCCGGCCCCGCCGGTCCGACGGGCGGCGGTGCTGGTGCTGCTCGCCACCGCCGCCGTCTCGGTGCTCATCGATCAGGTCACCAAACACCTCGCGCTCGCCAACCTCGACGACGACGAGTCGGTGCGCGCGCTCGGCGGGCTCGTCTATCTGAGCCTGACCCGCAACAGCGGCGCGGCGTTCAGCCTCGGCAGTGACTACACATTCGTGTTCCCGCTGATCACCTGCGGGGTGATCGCGTGGATCGTGTGGATGGCGCTGCGGCTGCGGTCGGTGCCCTGGGGCGTCGCGCTGGGCTTCGTGCTCGGCGGCGCGCTCGGCAACGCCAGTGACCGCATCTTCCGGGCCCCCGGGCCGCTGCGCGGGCACGTGGTCGACATGTTCAGCCTGTTCGGGCCCAACGGTGAGTACTGGCCGATCTTCAACGTGGCCGACATGTCGCTGATCTGCGGCGTGGTGCTCGCGGTCGGGCTGGAGTTCACCGGCCGCCAGCGCGACGGGAGCCGGGTGCGCGCCAAGGCGGCCAAAAAGCCAAAGGCGGCAGAAGAGGAATGACCACCCGATCCGTCCCCGTGCCGGACGGTCTCGACGGCCTGCGCCTCGACCAGGCCGTTTCCCGTCTTTTCGGACTGTCCCGCAGTGCCGCCGCCGCCCTCGTGGAGGCCGGTGACGCGCTGGTCGACGGCGTGCCGCGGCCCAAGGCCGACAAGGTGACCGCGGGTTCGTGGCTGGAGGTGCACCTGCCCGCGCCGCCGGTCGCCGTTGAGGTGGTGCCCCAGGCGGTGCCCGGCCTGCGGGTGATCTACGCGGACGACGACATCGTGGTCGTGGACAAGCCGGTCGGCGTGGCCGCGCACCCGAGTCCAGGATGGACCGGCCCGACCGTCATCGGCGGTCTCGCCGCGATCGGCCACCGCATCTCCACGAGCGGCGCGGCCGAGCGGCAGGGCATCGTGCACCGCCTCGACGTCGGTACGACCGGCGTGATGGTGGTGGCCAAGAGCGAGCACGCGTACACGGTGTTGAAGCGCGCCTTCAAGGAGCGCGAGGTCGAAAAGCGGTACCACGCCTTGGTGCAGGGGCACCTCGACCCGCTGCGCGGCACGATCGACGCGCCGATCGACCGCCACCCCACCCACGACTACAGGTGGGCGGTCATGTCGGGCGGTAAACCGAGCGTCACGCACTATGACACATTGGAGGCGTTTCCGGCGGCAAGCCTCGCCGACGTGCGCCTGGAAACCGGCCGTACGCACCAGATCCGGGTCCACTTCTCGGCCATGCGGCACCCATGCGTGGGTGACCTGACGTACGGTGCGGACCCGACACTCGCGGCCCGGTTGGGGCTGTCCAGGCAGTGGTTACACGCCCGTGCGCTCAGCTTCCTGCACCCCGTACGGGGGAAGAAGTTCGGTTCGACAGCGACTACCCTGATGACCTGGCGCACGCGTTGAACACGCTCCGTGACGCCGCCTGACCATCCAGGTCCAGGCCCTGGGGCCTCACACAGTCGAGGGAGAGCTACGCCGTGCGCACTGGCGACTTGCTGCGCCGGTTGGACAGCCGGTTGTTGCCGCCGCTGGCACGAGCGATGTCGCGGCTGGCTCAGGGACGGCTCCGCATGCGGGTGCTGACCGGCGTCGCGCTGCTCTCCTCCACCGCCGTCCTGCTCACCGCGGTGTGGGCCGCCGACCGGGGCGCGCCCGGCGGCGACCCGACGGTCGGCGAGGTCGTGCGGGTCGGCGTGGTCGAGGGCCAGTCCATCCCGGGGTACGTGGCGTCGAGCCGCGAGGAGCTGGCCAAGCTCGTCGCCACCCCACCGTCCACGGGAGACACCTACGCGCTGGTCACCCTGACGAACTACCTGGCGCCCGAGCGGCTGACCCCGGTGCTGCGGGACGTCGCCGTCGCACAGGTCTTCGGGCGGGTGCCGCTGGCCGACACCCAGACCCAGATCGTCCACATCCCGGCGGCGCGCATCCCCACCGACGTCGTCGACGGCATGGCGCAGGTGGCCGAGCGCAAGGAGGCCGAGGCCGCCGAGTACCGCACGCTGAGCGGCACGCTGACCGGCGACAGCGAGCGGGAGCGGCAGCTGCGCCAGGTGTACGACAGCGGGGCCGCGGTGGCCGCCGCCGAGGCGACCGCCTACCGCTCCTCGTGCTCGTGCGTGTACGCGGCGGTGATTCGCGCCACACCCACCGCGCTGAAGCAGATCTCCGGCCGCTCCGAGGTGCGCGCGGTCGACCCGGCCCCCGAGGTGCGCCGCCTCGACCGCGCCGTGTTCCTGCCGCCCCTGCCCGAGCAGACCGACGTCGTGCGGCCGCCGGCCGACACGTCCCTCCCGTCGCCCGACCCGTCCGCGCCGGCCACCGTCCCCGCCGAGCCGGCTCCCGCCGCCACCACAGTCCCGCCGGAGCCGGCCGCGACCAGCGAGGCGCCGGCCTCCCCGCCGGCGACCACCCCGGCGCCCGGCGAGACCTCCCCGCCCGCCTCACCGCCACCACCGAGCGAGCCCGTAGGCTCACCGACGGCAAGCCTGTGACCGCATGTGCCGCCGCGGTCACTTCCCGCGGCAGCATCTCGTATCACAATCCGCACGTTGAACCGTTGGCCTGTGAGGCTCGTGTCCTGACCGGATGCCCAGATAGGGGCACCGCGCGAGCCCGGAGGGAGACACAGTGACGCACTGTGTGTGCTTCGCTCGTTGGATCCATGGTGTGGTCTGAATAGGGATTTGTTCGTAGCCTGTCAGGCGGGACCGATGGCGCTGGGAGGGGCGAGCCGTGGAGGGCACCGAGACCGGCTGGGGCCGGCCTGGGGAACCAGCGCCGCGATGGCGTGCGCTGCTCGACCGTGCCCGTGGAGGCGGCCGTACCAATGACCCAGACCTTGACTTTGATCCTCGCGGCCGGCGGGCGCCGAGCCCGCTGGACGGCCGCGACGACGACGGGCCCGCCTTTGACCTGCCACCGCCCCGCCCGCTCGACGGCGGCTACGACGACCGGTGGGAAGAGCCACGGGGCGGCGGTGGCCGCGGCTACGACGGCGGACGCGGCTTCGACGGCCCGCCACCACGGCCGCGCGGCGTGAACGGCACGGCCAACGGCGCAAACGGCCGCCCGCGCTCCGGCGGCGGCTACGCGCCCCCGGTGGTTACGGCAGCCCGGTCGCCTACGGCAGTCCGGTCGACTACCCCGACGACGGCTACCCGCCGGACGCCCGCTACGCCGACCAGCAGGGATACCCGGACCAGCGGTACCCCGACGGGCGTTACGGCGACGGGCGCCGCCCCGAGCCGCCGCGCTACCCCGCCGAGCCCGGCTACTCCGCGCCCGACCCGCGCATGGCGGCCCGACCCGGCCCCGCGGTCGTGCGCGAGCCGGCTCCCCGCGAGCAGGCATCGCGCGAGGCCGCCCGCCGCGACCAGCCCGTCTCCTCACCCGGTGGATACAGCCGGTGGGCCGAGCTCGAGGGCGGGTGGCAGCCACCCGCGCCGCCGCGCCCCACCGCACCGCCCCCGCCCCCCGTCCAGCCGCCGCCGCAGCAGCAGGACAACGGGTACATGCCACAGCTTGAGTTCCGGCAGACCCGGCCCGACGCGGAGGTGGAGCGGGCGGTCAGCGTGCTCCGGCGCGACCTGGGCATGCCGAAGGTGCTCGCGTTCGCCAACCCCAAGGGCGGCGTCCACAAGACCACCGCCACCGTGCTGGCCGCCGCCACCGTCGGCAGCGTGCGCGGCCGCGGCGTGCTCGCCTGGGACGACAACGAGCTGCGCGGCACCCTCGGCCTGCGCGCCGGCAGCGCGCGGCACGCCCGCACGATTCGCCACCTGATCGCCGACCTCGCCGACGTCGAGGCCCGCCATGGCCTGGAGCTCAAGGAGGAGCTCGACGACTACCTGCGGCACGCCTCCGACGGGTCGTACGACGTGCTGGCCGGCGAGGAGAGCCCGCGCTTCGCCCAGCGGCTCGACCAGTACACGGTGCGCCGGGTCCTGGAGCTGCTGCGCCGCACGCACGACGTGATCTGCGTCGACACCGGCAACAACGTGGAAAGCGCCAACTGGCAGACCGTGCTGCAGGCCGCCGACCAGCTCGTGATCACGACCGTGCCGCGCGAGGACGCCGCGTTCACCGCCGACTGGATGCTCGACCTGCTCGACGAGGTGGGCATGGGTGAGCTCGCCGCCAACGCGGTGACGCTGCTGTCCTGCCCCACGCCCGGCCACTCGCCGCTGCTGGAAGACCTGGCCCGGCACTTCTCCACCCGCACCCGCGCGGTGGCCGTCGTGCCGTACGACCAGGCGCTGGAGACGGGCTCCTCGATCGAGTACAACCAGCTCCAGCCGGAGACCCGGGCCGCCTGGCTCAAGGCCGCTTCGGTGATGCTGGAGCCGTTCGTCCGATAGCTCCGCAAGTCCCCGGCGGCGTGATCCAGATGGCACACCGACACGCGCTGAGGCAATCGAGGGACGGCCTCCCGGGGGCTAGGCTCGGGCTTCGAGTTGGCACTGTGAGCGGGAGGGGGCGCGGGGGTGTCTGAGCCGTCGTTTGTGCATCTTCACGTGCATACGGAGTACTCGATGCTCGACGGCGCCGCGCGGCTCAAGGATCTGTTCAGCGAGGCGAAGCGGCTGGAGATGCCGGCTCTCGCGATGACCGACCACGGCAACCTCTTCGGGGCGTACGACTTCTTCAAGCAGGCCACCGGCGCCGGCGTAAAACCCATAATCGGGTGTGAGATGTACTTGACGCCCAACAGCGACCGGCGGGATCGGACGCGGGTTCGGTGGGCGGACGGCGGGGAGAACGACGTCTCCGGCGGTGGTGCGTACACGCACATGACGATGCTCGCCGCCGACGGGGAAGGGCTGCAGAACCTCTTCCGGCTCGGGTCGTTCGCGAGCATCGAGGGGTACTTCTACAAGCCGCGCGCGGACCGCGAGCTGCTCCACCGGTACGCGAAGGGCATCATCGCCACCACCGGCTGCCCGTCCGGTGAGATCCAGACCTGGCTGCGCATCGGCGACTTCGAAAAGGCGTGCGCGTCGGCGGCCGAGTTCCGCGACATCTTCGGGCCGGACAACTTCTACCTGGAGCTGATGGACCACGGGCTCGACATCGAGACCCGCATCCGGGAAGACCTGATCCGGCTCGGCAAGCGGCTCAACCTGAAGCCGGTCGCGACAAACGACCTGCACTACACGTTCGACCGCGACGCCGACGCGCACGAGGTGCTGCTCTGCGTGCAGTCCGGCTCGACGATGGCCGACCCCAAGCGGTTCAAGTTCGACGCCCGCGACTTCTACCTCAAGTCACCCGCCGAGATGCGCAAGCTGTGGGACTCCGAGGTGCCGGGCGCCTGCGACAACACGCTGGAGATCGCCGAGAAGATCGGTGACTACTCTTCGCTCTTCGCCGCGCGCAACCTCATGCCGCAGTTCCCGGTGCCGGCGGGGGAGACCGAGGAGTCGTTCCTGCGCAAGGAGGTCCTGCGCGGGCTGGAGCGGCGCTTCCCCAACGGCGTGCCCGAGGACCGGCGCGCCCAGGCGGAGTACGAGTTGAGCGTCATCATCAAGATGGGCTTCCCGGGCTACTTCCTGGTGACCGCCGACCTTGTGGCGTACGCGAAGCGGGAGGGCATCCGGGTGGGGCCGGGGCGTGGCTCGGCGGCGGGCGCGCTCATCGCGTACGCGCTGGGCATCACCGAGCTCGACCCGATGCAGCACGGCCTGCTGTTCGAGCGGTTCCTCAACCCCGACCGCATCTCGATGCCCGACATCGACATGGACTTCGACGAGCGCCGGCGCGGCGACATGATCCGGTACGCGACGGAGAAGTACGGCGAGGAGCGGGTCGCGCAGATCATCACGTACGGCACGATCAAGGCGAAGGCCGCGATCAAGGATGCGGCCCGGGTGCTCGGGTACCCGTTCGCGATGGGCGACAAGATCACCAAGGCGATGCCACCGGCCGTGATGGGCAAGGACATCCCGCTCGGCGGCATCTTTGACTCGAGCCACCCGCGCTACCCGGAGGCGGTCGAGTTCCGCCAGCTGTACGACAGCGACGCCGAGGTGCAGAAGATCGTCGACACCGCCAAGGGCCTGGAGGGCCTGAAGCGGCAGTGGGGCGTGCACGCGGCCGGCGTGATCCTGTCCCGTGACCCGCTCGTCGACGTGCTGCCGATCCACAAGCGCGAGCAGGACGGCGCGATCATCACGCAGTGGGACATGGGCGCGTGCGAGTCCATCGGCCTGCTGAAGATGGACTTCCTCGGCCTGCGCAACCTCACGATCCTCGACGACTGCCTCGACGCGATCCGCGACAACCGCGGCATCGACGTCGTGCTGGAGGATCTGCCGCTGGACGACAAGGCCACGTACGAGCTGCTGGCCCGCGGCGACACGCTCGGCGTCTTCCAGTTCGACGGCGGTCCGATGCGGGCGCTGCTGCGCTCGATGATTCCCGACAACTTCGAGGACATCTCCGCCGTGGGCGCGCTCTACCGCCCCGGTCCGATGGGCGCCAACGCGCACAACGACTACGCCGACCGGAAGAACAAGCGCAAGCCGGTCGTGCCGATCCATCCCGAGCTTGCCGAGCCGCTGAAGGAGATCCTGGGCGACACCTACGGGCTGATCGTGTACCAGGAGCAGGTCATGGCGATCGCGCAGAAGGTGGCCGGCTACACGCTCGGCGCCGCCGACCTGCTGCGGCGTGCGATGGGCAAGAAGAAGAAGGAGATCCTGGACAAGGAGTTCCAGCCGTTCTCCGCCGGCATGAAGGCGAACGGGTACACGGACGCGGCGATCAAGACGCTGTGGGACATCCTCGTTCCGTTCTCCGACTACGCCTTCAACAAGGCGCACTCCGCGGCGTACGGCGTGGTGTCGTACTGGACGGCGTACCTCAAGGCCAACTACCCGGCCGAGTACATGAGCGGCCTGCTCACCTCCGTCGGCGACGACAAGGACAAGTCGGCCGTCTACCTCGCCGAGTGCCGGCGCATGGGCATCAAGGTGCTGCCGCCGGACGTCAACGAGTCGATGGCCCGCTTCGCGGCCGTCGGCCAGGACATCCGCTTCGGCCTGGCCGCGGTGCGCAACGTCGGCACCAACGTGGTCGAGGCGATCATGCGGTGCCGCAAGGAGAAGGGCGCGTACACCGACTTCTACGACTTCCTGCGCAAGGTCGACGCGGTGGCCTGCAACAAGAAGACGATTGAATCGCTGATCAAGGCGGGCGCGTTCGACTCGATGGGGCACCCGCGCAAGGGCCTGCTCGCGGTGCACGCCGACGCGATCGACTCGTTCCTCGACATCAAGAAAAACGAGGCGATCGGGCAGTACGACCTGTTCGGCGACGCGTTCGGCGGTGGCGACGACGCGGCCGGCGCCGGCATGGTGGTCACGCCGCAGATCCCGGCGGGGAGTGGGACAAGGGCGACCTGCTCACGTTCGAGCGCGAGATGCTCGGCCTGTACGTGTCGGACCACCCGCTCTTCGGCGTCGAGCACGTGCTGCGCGACGCGGCCGACATGTCGATCTCGGCGCTCGCCGAGGAGGGCTCGGTCGCCGACGGCGCGGTCATCACGCTCGCCGGCATCCTCTCCGGGGTGCAGCGGCGGATCACCAAGCAGGGGCGGGCCTGGGCGTCGGCGACGCTGGAAGACCTGGGCGGCGCGGTCGAGGTGCTGTTCTTCCCGAACACGTACGAGATCGTCGGCCAGTACATCGCCGAGGACGCGATCGTGGTGGTCAAGGGGCGGGTCGACCGGCGCGACGACCAGCCGCGGCTGATGGCGATGGACATGTCGCTGCCGGACATCACGGCCGCCGACGAGGTCAAGCCGGTGGTGCTGGCGCTGCCCCCGTCGCGGTGCACGCCGCCGCTGGTGGAGCGGCTGCGTGAGGTGCTGAGCAGCCATCCGGGTTCGGCCGAGGTGCACGTCAAGCTCGTCAACGGCTCGCGGGCCACGGTGCTGCGGCTGGGCCCGACGCGGGTGGCGCCGAGCACCGCGCTGATGGCCGACCTCAAGGCCCTGCTCGGTCCCGCCGCGGTCGCCGGCTGACCACTCACCGAGGCGAAGGCCGGCGGGGCGGGAGCGTCCCGAGGGCTCAGGCGGGTGCCGGACGGCGGGGGAGCAGCGCGGCGGCGCCGAGGCCGATCAGCCCGACCACCGCGAGCACCAGCATCGCCAGCCCGTAGGAGCGCTCCGGCGTCGCGGTGATCCCGGCGACGATGACCGTGCCGGCGATTGCGGTGCCGAGCGACGAGCCGAGGTTGGAGACGCTCCGCGACAGGCCGGAGATCTCGCCCTGCAGGTCGTCGCCGAAGCTGGACTGCACCACGTTGACCGAGGGGGTCAGCATGGCCCCGAGGCCAAGTCCGATGAGGAACAGCCCCGGCGTGAACGCCCACACGCTCGGCGAGCCGATCACCATCGCGAGCAGGGCGCCGATCCCCGCGATCGTCACCACGTAGCCGGCCAGGATGAGCGTCCGCTGCGCGCGCCGCTTCGCCAGGCGCTCGGCCGCGAGCGAGGAGATGAGCAGGCCGACGGTGGCGGCGGTGAAGATGACGCCGGTACGGATGGCGTCGTAGCCGCGCACCACCTGCAGGAACGCGGAGACCACAAAGGACACTCCGAGGAGCAGCAGCCACTGCGTGTTCTGCGTGACGAGGCCGAGGTTGGCGGTGCGGTCGCGGAAGAGCGCCATCGACAGCAGCGGTTCGCGGCCGGCTCGCTCCTGTGCCTGTACCGAGCGGAAGAACAGCAGCAGCACGAGCCCGCCGGCCGCGATCAGGCCGAGCGTCAGCCAGAGGCTCTCGTCGGCCGCCATGATGCCGGTGACGACGAGGATGAGGCCGGCGGCGGAGAGGATCGCGCCGCGGGTGTCGAAGCGTCGCGACGGGTCGGGCGGCAGCGGGTCGGGCACTTTGCGGCTGAGCCACAGGATCGCGGCGATGACGAGCGCCTGGAAGACGAACGCGAGCCGCCAGCTCAGCGCCGACGTGATCAGGCCGCCGATCAACGGGCCGGCCGCCGCGCCGACGCCACCCATCGCGCTGATCGCGCCGAACGCACGGGCCCGTGCGGCGACGCCGGTGAACAGCAGCGTGGTGAGGATGTAGACGGGTGGGATCAGCAGCGCGGTACCGATGCCTTCGAGGATGGAGTTGCCGAGGATGAGTACCCCGAGGCCCGGCGCGGCGGCGCTGAGCAGCGCACCGACGCCGTAAAGCGCCAGACCGGCCCGGAAGCACCTTTTGCGGCCGTACCGGTCGGTGAGCTTGCCGCCCGGGATCATCAGCGCCGCCATCACCAGCAGGAAGATCGTGATGGCGATCTGCACGCCTTGGACGGTGGTGTCCAGGTCGCGGCTGATGTCATTGATCATCACGTTCATGTTGGAGCCGGCGAAGCTGCAGATGAACTGGGCGAGCGCCAGCGGGAGGAGCACCTGCCGCGATGTTCTCGCCGGGCCGTCCGCGCCGGAGGTGCCCATACCGCTGACCGTAGTCATGGACTGGCGGCCGTCTCTCGGTTTCGCCATATACCGTCGTGACGTGGTATCCGCTGCGGGTCGGTCTCGCCCGGTGGTGGTGGGGCCTGAGAGGATCGGTTCGTGAGCGAGCATGCGAGCGCCCCGCGCGGCCCGGAGCCGGCGTGAGCGCGGCGGTGGAGGGCGGCGAGGCGGAGGCGCCGCAGCGGGAGTTCGCCGTCGCGGTTGGCGAGCCGGAGCCGCGGCGCAGGGGTTGGCCCACGCCGCTGGTCGGTCTCACCGTGGCGGTCGTGCTCGCGGGGCTCGGTGCGCCGCTCGGGTGGCTGTGGTCGGTGCTGGCGCCCGCCGTTCCCCTGATCAAGACAGAGGGTGGCGCGCGGCTGACCGAGCCCCAGCCGGAGGAGTTCGTCGCGGCAGACGGGTGGTTCACGCTGCTCGGGCTCGGCTTCGGCCTGCTCGCCGCGATCCTGGTGTGGGTGCTGTTGCGCCGCCACCGGGGCCCGTTCGTGCTGCTGGGCGTGGCGGTGGGCACGGTGGGTGCCGCGCTTGTCGCCTGGGGCCTCGGCACGCTCCTGGGCCAGGGCGACTTCGACAAGCTGCTGGCCAGCGCGCCGGTCGGCACCCCGCTGAGCCAGCCGGCCGAGCTGCGCGCCGGCGGGTTCGAGTGGCTGTGGGGCGTCATCCCCACGCTCCAGGGCGACGTTCTGCTGCCGGCCTTCGCCGCCGTGGTCACGTACACGCTGCTGGCCGGCTGGTCCCGCTACCCGTCGCTGGTTCCCGACGCCGAGCCGGCGGCCCCCTTGGCGCTGGAGGCGGCCCCGCACCCCGCGCCCGACGGCGGCCTTTCCGGCCCCTGGCACCCGCCGGCGGAGCTGGCCCGCCCGCCGCTCGGCCCGACTGGCGCCCGCAGGCCGCGGGCGGCATGGGCATCGACGGCGGCGGCCCCACCCACGAGACCATGCCCGGTGCCGGCCCGTGGGCCTCGCCGCCACACGGCCCCGCCGCGCCACCGACCTGACCACTCCACCGGAGCGGTCGCGGTAGCCCGAGCCTGTCCCGGGTCAGTTGGCGCTGATCGGGACCGCGAGCTCGGCGAGCGGGACCGGCACGGCGCGCACGCGGCCGAGCAGCGCGGCCTCGCGGTGCAGGAGGCGGAGCTCGGCGCGCAGGCGGGCGGCGGTGTCGTCGGCGGCCAGGAGGCGCTGGCGGTCTTCGACCGTGAGGGCGGCCGTGGCGGCGACCAGGTGGGACAGCACGGTCGGGTCCTCGGGCAGCTGCTCGGTCACCTCGGCGAGGTCGGCCGTGTCGTCGGTGTCACCCTCGGCCCGCATCAGCCGCAGGTAGCGGCGAAACACCGACAGCACGCGCGGGGCCAGCAGGTCGGCGAGGTCTTCCTGGCCGCCCGGCTCGGGGAGCCACTCGACCTCGCCGGTCAGGTACGGCCGGGAGTCGGCGTCGACGTCCGTGAGGCGGAAGCGGCGGCGGCCGACGGTGACGATGTCGTACCGCCCGTCGGGCAGCTCGGTCACCTGGCGCAGCTCGGCCGTGCAGCCCACCTCGTGGAGGCTCACGTCGGCGACGGGTGCGCTCGCGCCGGGCGCGGTCGAGAGCGGGGCCTCCCACCCGCGGCGGATCGCGACCACGCCGAACTCGCGAGGGGTGCCGTCGGGCAGCGCGACCAGGTGGCGGACGAGCTGGCGGTAGCGGTCCTCGAAGATGTGCAGGGGGAGCACGAGGCCGGGGAAGAGCACAGTCCCCAACGGAAAGACCGGCAACCGCGGGCTCATCCAAGAAGACTAACGGAGGATTCCCAGTGCCTGGACCGGCCGGACGGGCGCGCTGGGATACCATCGGCGGCCGAATAGACTCGGTACGTGCTCAACCGGATCGACCTGCGCGGCAGTGCCACCGACCCGCGTGGCCTGCTGCCCCGTGCCCAGCTCGACGTCGCCGCCGCGGTCGACGCCATCCGCCCGGTCGTGGAGGCGGTGCGGGAGCATGGGTTCGCCGCGGTCCGGGAGGCGACCGAGCGCTTCGACGGGGTGCGGCTGGAGCGGCTGCGGGTGCCCACCGAGGCGATTGCGGCGGCCGTGGAGGCGCTCGACCCCGAGGTGCGGGCGGCGCTGACCGAGGCGATCGCGCGGGCCCGCAAGGTGCACACCGACCAGCGGCGCACCGACGTGACCACGCAGGTGGTGCCGGGTGGCACCGTCACCGAGCGGTGGGTGCCGGTGTCCCGCGTCGGGCTGTACGTGCCGGGTGGCCTCGCCATGTACCCGTCGACCGTGGTCATGAACGTGGTGCCCGCACAGGTCGCCGGCGTCGAGGGCCTGGTGATCACGAGCCCGCCTCAGGTCGACAACGGTGGCCTGCCGGACGCTCGGGTGCTGGCGGCGTGCGCGCTGCTCGGCGTCGACGAGGTGTACGCGGTGGGAGGCGCGCAGGCCATCGCGATGCTCGCCTACGGCGTCCCCGGCGAGTGCGAGCCCGTCGACATGATCACGGGCCCGGGCAACATCTGGGTCACCGCGGCCAAGCGGCTGCTGCGGGGCGTGGTGGGCATCGACGCCGAGGCGGGGCCGACCGAGATCGCGATCCTCGCCGACGACACGGCCGACCCGGTGCACGTCGCCGCCGACCTGATCAGCCAGGCCGAGCACGACCCGCTGGCCGCGAGCGTGCTTGTCACGCCCTCGACGGCGCTGGTCGAGGCGGTCGAGGCGGAGCTGACCCGCCAGGTGGCCGCCACCAAGCACACCGGCCGCATCACCGAGGCGCTGACCGGCCCCCAGTCCGGTGCCGTGCTCGTCGACGACCTCGAGCAGGGGTTGCGGGTGGTCGACGCGTACGCGGCGGAGCACCTGGAGATCCAGACCGAGGACGCGCGCGAGTGGGCCATGCGGGTGCGCAACGCCGGCGCGGTCTTCGTCGGCGCGTGGTCGCCCGTCTCGCTGGGTGACTACCTCGCCGGCTCCAACCACGTGCTCCCCACCGGTGGGTGCGCGCGCCACTCCTCGGGGCTGTCGGTGCAGTCGTTCCTGCGCGGCATCCACGTGATCGAGTACGGCGAGGAGGCCCTCCGCGACGTGGCCGGCCACGTGGTCACGCTCGCCACGGTGGAAGACCTGCCGGCACACGGCCAAGCGGTGACGGCGAGGTTCTCGCGGTGAGCCTGCCCATCCGTGACGACCTGCGCGGTCTCACGCCCTACGGCGCGCCGCAGCTCGACGTGCCCGTGCGCCTGAACACGAACGAAAACTCATACCCGGTGCCCGACTCCGTGGTCGAGGCGATCGGCAAGGCGGTGCAGGCCGAGCTGCGCGACCTCAACCGCTACCCGGACCGGGACGCGGTCGCGCTGCGTGCGGACCTCGCGGCCTACCTGGGGCACGGGCTGAGCGTCGAGCAGGTGTGGGCGGCCAACGGGTCCAACGAGATCCAGCAGCAGCTGCTGCAGGTGTTCGCGGGGCCGGGGCGCACGGCGCTGGGCTTCACCCCGGCGTACTCGATGCACCCGCTGCTGGCCAAGGGCACCGGCACCGCGTGGGTCGACGGGTACCGGGCCGAGGACTTCGGGCTGAGCGCGGCACACGCGGTCGAGCAGGTCGAGCGCCACCGGCCCGACGTCGTCTTCCTCTGCTCGCCCAACAACCCCACCGGCACCGCCCTCGACCCCGCCGTGATCGCCGCCGTGCTGGACGCGGCGCCCGGCATGGTGGTGGTCGACGAGGCGTACGCGGAGTTCGCGCGGGAGGGCACCCCGAGCGCGCTCGGCGTCCTGCCGGGGCACCCGCGGCTGGTGGTGACCCGCACGATGAGCAAGGCGTTCGGCTTCGCCGGCGGGCGGCTGGGCTACCTCGCGGCCGACCCGGAGGTGGTCGACGCGGTGCAGCTCGTGCGCCTGCCGTACCACCTCTCCTCGCTCACCCAGGCCGCCGCCCGCGCGGCGCTCGCCCACCGCGGCGCGCTGCTGGCGACGGTCGAGGCGATCAAGGAGCAGCGCGACCGCATCGTCGCGACCCTCCGGTCGCGCGGGTTCCGGGTCGCCGACAGCGACGCCAACTTCGTCTTGTACGAGACGGGCGGCGACCAGAAAAAGGCATGGCGCGACCTGCTCGACCGTGGTGTGCTCGTGCGCGACGTCGGCCTGCCGGGCTGGCTGCGCGTCACCGCCGGTACCGCTGCTGAAACCGACGCGTTCCTGGAGGCTCTCTCGTGAGTCGCACCGCCCGCATCGAGCGGGTCACCAAGGAGACCAAGGTGCTGGTCGAGATCGACCTCGACGGCACCGGCAAGGGCGAGATCAGCACCGGGGTCGGCTTCTACGACCACATGCTCAACCAGATCGCCCGCCACGGCGGCTTCGACCTGACCGTCAACACGGTGGGCGACCTGGAGATCGACGCGCATCACACGATGGAGGACACCGCGCTCGCGCTGGGCGCGGCGTTCGCGGAGGCGCTCGGCGACAAGGCGGGCATCCGGCGGTACGGCTCGGCGGTCGTGCCGATGGACGAGGTGCTCGTGCAGGCCGCGGTCGACCTGTCCGGCAGGCCGTACGTGGTGCACGACGAGCCCGCGCTCGCGCCGTACATCGGGCCGGTCTACCCGACGAGCATGACCCGCCACGTGTGGGAGTCGTTCGGCCAGGCGGCGCGGGTGACGCTGCACGTGACCGTGCTGCGCGCCGCCCGTCCCGGCGGCCACCCGGACGCGCACCACGTGGTGGAGGGGCAGTTCAAGGCGGTCGCGCGGGCACTGCGCGAGGCGACCTCGATCGACCCCCGCGCGGCCGGCGCGGTGCCGAGCACCAAGGGCACGCTATGAGCTCGGCCCTTCCGGTAGCGCTGTTCGCGCTCGCCGGCGTGCTGGCCGGGGGTGCGTGGTCGCTGCACAAGCAAGGTGCCGCGCGCGGCGCGATCGGCCTCGTCGCCGTGCTCGCCGCGCTCGCGGCCGGCGGCGGCGTTCTGTGGTTGATCCCCGGGGAGGGCTGACGTGGCTCCCAGCGTGGTGATCCTCGACTACGGCTCGGGCAACCTGCGTTCCGCCGAGCGGGCCCTCGCCCGTGCGGGCGGCGACGTGACGGTCACCCCCGACCTCGACGCGGCCGCGGCGGCCGACGGGCTCGTGGTGCCGGGCGTCGGCGCGTTCGCGGCGTGCATGGCCGGGGTCGACAAGCTGGGCGCGGGCCCGGTCATCGCCGAGCGGGTCGCCGCCGGGCGGCCGGTGCTCGGCATCTGCGTCGGCGCGCAGATCCTCTTCGAGTTCGGGGAGGAGCACGGCACCCTCACCCAGGGCCTCGGCCTGATCCCGGGCGGCGTGACCCGGCTGCCGGCCGCCCGCGTGCCGCACATGGGGTGGAACACAGTCGTGCCGGCCGAAGGCTCCGTGC
Source organism: Phytohabitans houttuyneae (assembly GCF_011764425.1). Classification (NCBI taxonomy): domain Bacteria; kingdom Bacillati; phylum Actinomycetota; class Actinomycetes; order Micromonosporales; family Micromonosporaceae; genus Phytohabitans; species Phytohabitans houttuyneae. The sequence continues at coordinate 1,239,432 of NZ_BLPF01000001.1, read as the reverse complement.
TCTTCGCCGGGCTGCCGGAGGGCACGCGGTTCTACTTCGTCCACTCGTACGCCGCTCTGGGCGCCTCCGGCGAGCGGAGCGGGCGCAGCCAGTCCGGCGGCGAGGCCGGCAAGCTTCGGCCTGAGGCGCGAAGCGACGTGGCCGGAGCGCTCCGGACTGCGGGAGCCTCCGGCGAGCGGAGCGAGCGCAGCCAGTTCGGCCCCGGTGTGACCACCTGCACCCACGACGTGCCGTTCGTGGCGGCGGTGGAGCGGGGGTCGCTGTCGGCGACGCAGTTCCACCCGGAAAAGTCCGGCGACGCGGGTGCGGCGCTGCTGCGCAACTGGGTGGGGTCGCTTGTCTAAGGAGCGGGCCAGGCGCCGCGCGGAGCGGGAGGCGCTGGCCGCGCGGGAGAAGGCGAAAGCCGCCCGCCGCCGCGGCCGCCGCGAGGCGCTGCGCCGCCTCAAGCCCACGCTGCCGCGCCGCCGCCGCACCGGTACCCTGCTCGCCCGCCGCACCCGGGTCGAGCGTGCCGGCATCGCCGCCCTCACGCTGGTGCTGGTCGCCGCCGCCTGGTTCCTCGTCGATCCGCTGGGCCTGCGCCTGCTGCTGATCGCGTTGCTCGTGCTCGCCCTACCGGCCGTCGTGGTGATCGCGCTCGGCCGCCGCACCTAGGAGTTCCAACGTGAGCCTCGTCCTTCTCCCCGCCGTCGACGTCGCCAGCGGCCAGGCCGTCCGACTCGTGCAGGGCGCCGCCGGCAGCGAGACCGTGTACGGCGACCCGCTCGACGCCGCCCTCGCCTGGCAGCGCGACGGCGCCTCGTGGGTGCACCTCGTCGACCTCGACGCCGCGTTCGGCCGCGGGTCGAACGCGGAGCAGCTCGCCGACGTGGTCCGCCGCCTCGACGTGCACGTGGAGCTCTCCGGCGGCATCCGCGACGACGAGTCGCTGCGCCGCGCGCTGGACACCGGCGCGGCCCGGGTCAACATCGGCACCGCCGCGCTGGAAAATCCTGAGTGGTGCGACAGGGTCGTCGCCGAGTTCGGCGACCGCGTGGCGATAGGGCTCGACGTCCGCGGCCACACGCTGTCCGCGCGTGGGTGGACCAAGGACGGGGGCGACCTCTTCGAGGTTTTGGAACGGTTGGAGAAGGCCGGCTGCCAGCGCTACGTGGTCACCGACGTGCACCGCGACGGTACGCTCACCGGCCCCAACCTCGACCTGCTGCGCGAGGTGTGCGCCCGTACCGACCGCCCGGTCATCGCGAGCGGTGGCGTGTCCACACTGGACGATCTGCGTGCGCTGGCCGGCCTGGAGGGTGACGGCGTCGAGGGCGTGATCGTGGGCAAGGCGCTGTACGCGGGCGCGTTCACGGTGCCGGAGGCGCTGGCGGTCCTGTCGTGAGCGAGCGGACCATCGAGCACGGTGCGGACGGAGCCTCGCGGCCGCCCGCGGCGAAGCGAGGTCGGCCATGAGCGTGGCGGTGCGGGTCATTCCCTGCCTGGACGTCGACGCCGGTCGCGTGGTCAAGGGGGTCAACTTCGTCGACCTGCGTGACGCCGGCGACCCGGTGGAGCTGGCCGCCGCGTACGACGGGGCCGGCGCCGACGAGCTGACGTTCCTCGACGTGACCGCGTCCTCCGACGACCGCGGCACGATGCTCGACGTGGTGCGGCGCACGGCGGAGACGGTCTTCATCCCGCTGACGGTGGGCGGTGGCATCCGCTCGGTGGAAAACGTGGACACGCTGCTGCGGGCCGGCGCCGACAAGGTGGGCGTCAACACCGCGGCAATCGCGCGCCCGTCGCTCATCAGCGAGATCGCCGACCGGTTCGGCAACCAGGTGCTGGTGCTCTCGCTCGACGTGCGCGCCACGCCGGACGCGCCGAGCGGGTGGGAGGTCACCACCCACGGCGGCCGCAAGGGCACCGGCATCGACGCGGTGGAGTGGGCGCGGCGCGGTGCCGAGCTCGGCGCCGGCGAGATCCTGCTCAACTCGATGGACGCCGACGGTACCAAGAATGGCTTTGACCTCCCGCTGATCCGCGCGGTCCGCGAGGTGGTGGAGATCCCGGTCATCGCCAGTGGCGGCGCCGGTGCTCTGGCGCACTTTCCGCCGGCGGTCGAGGCGGGCGCGGACGCGGTGCTCGCGGCGAGCGTGTTCCACTTCGGAGAGCTGACGATCGGCGAGGTCAAGGACACGCTGCGCGAGGCGGGCAACCCGGTCCGCTGAGCACGCTCCCACGCTGACTGAGCGGTCAGGCTGATCCGCCGGTCAGGGAGCGAAGGCGGCGCGGACCGCGGCGGCGTAGTCGGCCTCGGTCAATGTCCATGTGGGATCTGTGGCGGGTGGCTGGTTGCGGGTCAGGATGCCGTGCATGGTGTCCACGGTGCTGGAGAGGCCGGAGCGGGGGCGTGTGCGCCACAGCCGCTCGCCGGACTGCGTCAGCCTGAAGAACCCGTCCTGCACCATCACCAGATCGGTGCCGCACAACCGCTGGATCGCGCTCTCCACCTCGTCGCGGGCGGGGATTGCATCTTGCAAATGCTCGGCGGTGGCGAGGACACCTGCCAGCGGAACCCCTTCAGGCCGGCGGGTGTTCGGCGATCTCAGGTGCCGACCGGCGCCGCCGCCGATGACCACCGAGACGAAGATCCAAGCGTCGCTCCTATTCCAATCCGCCTCCGCCATGGCGACATCTTGCCTTGGCGGGCCCGCCTCCCGGAAGTCCATGTGATTTGCTGATCAGTATGCTGCTTCCTCGATCCGCGGACGCTACTGTCCATAATGGACACTTCGAGCTGGTCGAGGGGGCTGGACTCAGCGGCCCTCCGGCGATCGTCGACCTGGTGCGTGAGCTGCTGCCACTGCCCACCACCGACGGTGCGACTCTCACCTTCCAGACGAGGCCCGATCAGACGCTCGGCGCCGAGGGATACCACCTTTCGGTCACCCCGAGCGGGGTAACCGCCACCGCCGCGACCGAGGACGGGTTGCGGTGGGCGGTGCAGTCGCTCCTCCAGCTGGTACCGGACGGCGCGCCCCGGCGCCTGCCCTGCGTCGAGGTCACCGACCGCCCCGTGTACCCCTGGCGCGGCTCGCTCCTCGACGTGGCGCGGTGGTGCCATCCGATGCCGTTCCTGTACAAGTACGTCGACCTGCTCGCCATGCACAAGCTCAACACGCTCCACCTGCACCTGACCGACGACCAGGGGTGGCGTTTCGAGGTGCGCAAGTACCCGCGGCTCACCGAGGTCGGCGGCTTCCGCCGCGAGTCGCCGGCCGGGCACGCGCGGGAAGGACGCTCCGACGGCACGCCCCACGGGGGTTTCTACACCCAGCGCGAGCTGAGCGACCTCGTCGCGTACGCCGCCCGCCGCGGCGTGCGGGTCATGCCGGAGATCGACCTGCCCGGCCACACCCAGTCCGTGATCGCCGCCTACCCCGAGCTCGGCAACGTCCCGTCACGGCAGCTCGAGACGCGTACCACCTGGGGCATCTCCAGCCACATCCTCAACCTCTCCGACGCCACGATCTCGTTCGTGCTGGACGTGCTCGACGAGGTGGTGGACGTGTTCCCGTTCGAGTACGTGCACATCGGCGGCGACGAGGTGCCCACCGAGGAGTGGCGGGCCAGCGCGGAGGTGGTGGCCAAGGCGGCCGCGCTCGGGCTGGGCGACGTGCGCGAGCTGCAGGGGTGGTTCGCCGGGCGGCTCGCCGACCACCTGGCCGCCCGGGGGCGCAAGGTGGGAATCTGGGACGAGCTGATCGACCGCGCGGCGCCGGCGGGCGCCACGGTCTTCGCGTGGCAGGCCGAGCACCGGGTACGCGCGGCGCTCGACGCCGGCCACCCCGTGGTCGCCGCGCCCCAGAGCCACACGTACCTCGACTGGGCCGAGACGGTCGACGACCCGGGCGAGCCGCTGGCCATCAACGGCCCGCTGCCGCTGGAAAAGGTCTACGGCTACCGCCCGGACGACGGCGTGATCGGGGTGCAGGGGCAGCTGTGGAGCGAGTACCTGCCGACGACCGACCTCGTCGAATGGCGCGCCTTCCCGCGGCTGGCGGCGCTGGCCGAGCTGGGGTGGAGCGGGCCGGGTGGCGACTTCGGCGAGTTCCGGCAGCGGCTGGCAGGCCACCTCGGCCGATTGGACCGCGCCGGGGTCCGGTACCGCCCGCTCTGACGACACCGGCTCGCGCGTTTCGCTCGCGGGCCGCGCCGGCTCGCTTGCTTCGCGGTGCCGGCCCGCTCCGGGCGCGGACCCCGGCACGCCTGCTCCGCGGGCTGGCCCGCTCCGGGCGCGGACTCCGGCACGCCTGCTCCGCGGGCTGGGCCGCTCCGCGGGCGGAGGGCGCCGGCGTAGCCGCGGACCGTGCCCGGCTCGTCCGTTTCGCGGTGCTGGCGCCTCTCGTGGGGCGAAAGGGGGCCGCCTCGCAGTGCTGGCCAGCTCCGCGGGCAAAGGGCACCGCCTCGCGAGGCCGGCGCGCTCCGCGGGGGTTCGAGCGCGGACCGCGCCGGCACGCCTGTTTCGCGAGGCTGGCCCGCTTCGCGGGCGGAGAGCGCGGCCTCGCAGGGCTGGCCCGCTTCGCGGGCGGAGGGGGTGCCGGCTTGCCCGCTTAGTGGGTTCGAGCGCGGACCGCGCCGGCACGCCTGCTTCGCGGAGTTGGCCCGCTTCGCGGGCGGAGTGCACCGGCAGCCGCGGGCCGCGCGGCCTCGCCCGCTTCACGGCGTAGGCCCGCTTCGCAAGCGGAGGGCGCCGGCTAGCCCGCCCCCGGACGAAGGGCACCGTCATAGCTGTGGGCCTCGCCGCCCCGCCCGCTTCACGGCGCAGGCCCGCTCCGCACGTGGAGAGCGCCGCCTCGCGGTCCTGGCCCGCTTCGCAACGCGGAGGGGCGCCGGCTAGCCCGCTTCGCGGCCGAAGGGCACCGGCATAGCCGTGGGCCGCGCCGCCTCGCCTGCCTCGCGGTGCTGGCCCGCTCCGCAGGCGGAGAGCGCCGCCTCGCGGTGCCGGCCCCTTCGCGGGCGGAGAGGCGGGCACTGTCCGGGCCCGGGCGCTCCGGCACGGTGAACAGCGGGATGAACACGTGCGCGAGCGGCCCGATCGCCACCGCATAGAGCACCGTGCCGATCCCGACCGTGCCGCCGAGCAGCCACCCCACCGCCAGCACTGTCACTTCAATGACCGTACGCACCACGCGGATCGAGCCGCGCGGCCGGGAGTTCGATGACGGAGGCCCTGCCGGACCCCGCCAGCCCTGCTGCCGGCGTGCGACGAAGCCGGTCATCAGCCCGTCCCGCGGCCCCGGGCCCAGCCGGGCGCCGATGTAGAGGCCGGTGGCGACGCCGTTGAGTACCACGCCGCCGACCAGGTACGCGATCCGCGCGGCGAGCGGGCCGGCGGTGGGGAGCACGAGGAGTACGGCGTCCACGGCGAGGCCGATCACCACCACATTGGCCACCGTGCCGATGCCGGGGCGTTGGCGCAGCGGGATCCACAGCAGCAGCACGGCCGCGCCCACGAGGATCACGACCAGCCCGAAGCGCAGCCCCGTGACCTCGGACAACCCCTGATGGAAGACGTCCCACGGGTCGAGGCCGAGTCGCGATTCGATCATCAGGGCCATGCTGGCGCCGTACAGCACCAGGCCGGCGAAAAGTTGCGTCAGCCGTCGAGTGGCCCTTTCGATCACGAACATGGTGTCCACTCTCGTGCCGGATTGGTATTCTCTCCAATGGCCAATCTTGGGAGGGTGGCATGACCAGCACCGTCAGGGGTAGCCAGCTCGCTCGCCTGCTCGGCCATTGGCACGCGCTGCCGGGCCGCCGCCGCAACCCCGACTACGCCGCGCTGGCGGGCGCGATCCGCGGGCTGCTCTCCGACGGCCGCCTGCCGCTGGGGGTGCGGCTGCCGGCCGAGCGGGAGCTCGCCGACGCGCTCAAGGTGAGCCGCACCACCGTGACCGCCGCCTACCGCGAGCTGCGCGAGTCGGGCCATCTGACCAGCCGGCGCGGCGCGGGCAGCTGGACGACCCTCCCCGGCGGCCACAAGGTGGCCAGTTCCGGCCTGTGGACCCCGCAGGACGACCTCGACATGATCGACCTCGGCTGCGCCGCGCTCTCCGCCCCGCCGGAGCTGATGCCGGCCGCCGCGGCCGCCGCGCAGGGCCTCCACCGTTACCTCTCGGGCGCCGGCTACCACCCCACCGGCATCATCGAGCTGCGCGAGGCGGTCGCGCAGGGTTACACCGACCGGGGCCTCACCACCAGCCCCGACCAGATCATGGTGACCAGCGGCACGCAGCACGCGCTCGACCTGGTGCTGCGGCTGATGGCGCCGCCGGGCGCGCCGGTACTCCTGGAGTCACCCACCTATCCCAACGCGTTGGCCGCGCTCGCCGCGCGGCGCGCGCGGATCGCCACCCACGGCCTGGACAACGACGAGGGCTGGGACGCCGACCTGCTGCTGGACGGGCTGCGGCAGACGCGGCCGCGCCTGGCGTACCTGATCCCCGAGTTCCAGAACCCCACCGGCCACCTCATGCCGGCCCCGCTGCGCGAGCGCGTCGTGGCGGCCGCGCACGCCGCCGGCACCGACCTGGTCATCGACGAGTCCTTTGTGGAGCTTCCGCTGGACGGCGTCGAGGTGCCGCCGCCGGTCGCCTGCTACGACCGCCACTCGCGCGTGGTGTCGATCGGCGGGATGAGCAAGCCCTACTGGGGTGGCCTGCGCATCGGCTGGGTGCGCGCCTCGGCCCCGCTGGTGCAGCGGCTGGCCGCGCTGCGGGTCGGCGTCGACATGGCCAGCCCGGTGCTCGACCAGCTCGTCGCCGTGCAGCTGCTGGACCGCGCCGGCACGATCGTGCCCGAGCGCCGCCGCCAGCTGACCGAGCAGCGCGACGCGCTGGTCACCGCGCTGCGGCGCGAGCTGCCCGAGTGGCAGATCCGCGTGCCGCACGGCGGCGTCACGCTCTGGGCCGAGCTCGACGGCCCGGTCTCGAGCGCGCTGTCCCGCGCGGCCGAGGAGGTCGGCGTGCGGCTCGCGCCGGGGCCGCGCTTCGGGGTCGACGGCACGCTGGAGCGCTTCGTGCGGCTGCCCTTCACACTGCCCGCGTCCGACCTCGAAGACGCCGTCAAGCGGCTTGCCGCCGTCCGCTACGACCTGGAGCGCACGCGCCGCCCGCAGTGGCGCGAGCCGGCCATCCTCACCTGACGACCACAAAGATCCTCAAGGAAGATGTGCCCCGGCACGCGTCACCTGCGGACCGCATGCTCCCGCGGGCAACGCGGAGGTCGGCGGCGAGCTGGCGCTCGCCGACTTCCCCGACCTCCGCTGCCGGCTCCACCGTGCAAGCCCGCCGGCGGATCAGATCTCGGCGAGCGTGCCTTCGTACATCTTCTCGATCTCGCCGGCGAAGTTGGCCTCCACCACGCGGCGCTTGATCTTCATGGACGGGGTCATCTCGCCGTCCTCGATCGTCAGGTCGCGGTGCAGGATCGTAAACTTCTTGACCGTCTCCCACCGGTTGAGCTTGGTGTTCAGCTCCTCGACGTAGCCGGCCACCATCGCCTGCGCCTCGGGCGAGCCGGAGATCTCCCCGTACGGCTTGCCGGCCAGCGGCCCGCCCGCCGCCCAGCCCACGATCGCGTCGGGGTCGAGGGTGACGAGCATCGTGCAGAAGTTGCGGCCCTGGGTGATCACGACCACCTGCGACGTGTACGGGCACAGCGCCTTGAACATGCCCTCGATGTGCGACGGCGCGATGTACTTGCCGCCGGACGTCTTGACCAGGTCCTTCTTGCGGTCGGTGATGCGCAGGAAGCCGTCCGCGTCGAGCTCGCCGATGTCGCCGGTGCGGAAGAAGCCGTCCTCGGTGAACGCGGCGGCCGTCTCCTCGGGCAGGTTGTGGTAGCCGCGCATGACCGGCTTGCCGCGCAGGAGCACCTCGCCGTCCTCGGCGATCTTGCATTCGAGGTCGCCCAGGGCGGGGCCGCACGTGCCGATCTTCACCCAGTCACGCCGGTTGACGAAGTTGCCCGCGCTCGTCTCGGTCAGCCCGTACCCCTCGCCGATCGGCAGCCCCGCCGCCGCGAAGAACTCCGCGATCGGCACCGACAGCGGCGCCGCGCCGGAGACAAGCTTGCGGATGCGGCCGCCGAGGCGGGCCTGGAGCTTGCTGAAGACGAGGCGGTTGGCGAGGCTGTACTTGATCTCGAGCCCTCGCGGCACCGGCTTGCCGGCCTGCTCCAGCGCCACCTTCTGCTTGCCGGTGCGCACCGCCCACGCGAAGATCTTGGCCTTGGCGCCGCCCGCGTCCTGCGCCGACGACACCGCGCGGTTGTACACCTTCTCGAAGATGCGCGGCGCGCCGCACATCAGCGTGGGCTTGACCACGGCGAGGTTGTCGACGAGCTTGTCGAGCCGCCCGTCCACGTACGTGGGCATGCCGACGTGGATGATCCCCGTGATCAGCGTCTTGCCGAAGGAGTGGGACAGGGGCAGCCACAGGTACTGAAGGTCGTCCGGCTCCATCAGGCCCGGTCCCGCCTGCGCCACCGCCTCCCAGCACCAGCCGCCGTGCAGCAGCTCGACGCCCTTCGGGCGCCCGGTGGTGCCCGACGTGTAGATCAGGGTCGCCAGGTGGTCGTGGGTGATGCCCTCGGTGATCTTCTCGATCAGGTCGGGCTCGCTCGCCAGCCGCTCCGCGCCCGCGGCCTCCAGGTCGGCGAGCGTGGTCTGCGGCGGCGAGGCGGCCGGGTCGGCGGCCCCGTCGATCAGCACGACGTGCTTGACGGCTGGCACGCTGGCACCGGCGAGCTTGCCCGCCTGGGTGGCGTTTTCGGCGATGACGACGATCGAGCCGGAGTCGCCGATGATGTAGGCGACGTCTTCCGGCTCCGTCGTCGGGTACACGGTGGTGGTCGCGCCGCCGGCGCACATCACGCCGAGGTCGGCCAGCACCCATTCCAGCCGCGTGTTGCTGATGATCGCGACGCGGTCTTCGGTGCCGACGCCGAGCCCGACCAGCCCGGCCGCGATCGCCTTGGCGCGGCGACCGATCTCGGACCACTTGAGCCACACCGGACCGGAGTCGTCGGGCGCGGGGTGGGCGAGCGCATCGCGGTCGGGGGTGGACGCGATGCGTTTCAGGAACATGTCCGGTATAGACCGGTACGGGATCTCAAGAGACATAGCGGGGGCCGCCTCACAGGTCTACGACGTGACCGCCGTCACGTTAAGGTAGTGTTACTGAAGAGTATTGACGCGGCGCCTTCTCGCCAAGTCCCGGCTGCCTCACACCCCGGCGTGTCCTGCCGTTCTGCGGCTTTCGGCCGCGCCCCACAGGGAGGCGCGGCCGATATGTGCCCGGTTGTCAGTCGTCGTCCCCGCCGCGGCCCTTGCCGCTGCTGTCGTCGTCGCCACCGCTGCCGCTGCTGTCGTCGTCACGGTCGTACTTGACGATGCCGCCGGTCGCGCGGTCGACGTAGACCTTGTGCTCCACGCCGCCCTTCACAATCTCGATCTTCCAGGCCGGCCGGCCGTGCTCCCACTCCCGTTCGGTGTCGACGACAGTGCCGCCGCCGGTCGTGGCGAGCGCGATGTCGATCGCCCGGTCGCGGCTGACCGCGTCCGCGGCCGGCGCCTTCGAGGTAGGGCCGCCCGAGGTCGGGTCGTCCGAGGGCGCCGTCGTGAAGTCGTCCGACGGCGTCGAGCTGTCATCGGACGGTGTCGAGCTGTCGTCGGACGGCGTCGAACTGTCATCGGACGGCGTCGAACTATCATCGGACGGCGTCGAACTGTCGTCGGACGGCGTGGTGAAGTCGTCCGACGGCGACGACGAGACCGACGCGCCGAAGCCGTCGTCCGAACCGCCCGTGAGCGCCGCGCCCGCGGCCGCCCCCGTCGCGATGATGCCCACGGCCGCCGCTCCGGCGACCACTACCAGCAATGACTTGCGTGCCATGACGCACCTCCTTGACATGGAGGTTCGCGCGTTGCTTGCTAGGGGCGCGCTGTGAGAACCCTAAGGGCGCGCTAAGAGCTCCAGCGTCACCAGCGCGCCGCCGGTGTGCGACGTGGACAGCCGGAGGGTGTGGCCGGCCCGGCGGGCGATGTCCAGGCCGAGGCCGGTGGAGCCGGCGGTGCTCTCACCGCGTTCACCGGCGCCGGCGGGCAGGCCGGGGCCTTCGTCGGCGATCGACAGCACGCCGTCCTGGCGGAGGCTCACCGCGAAGGGCGTGCCGTCCGGCGTGTGGGCGAAGACATTGCCCAGTAAGGCGTCCACCGCGGCGGCCAGGTCCTCCGCGGCGACCGGGACCGGGAGCGGGCCGTCGACGAGGTCGAGCCGCACCTCGCGGCCGGTGTCCTCGGCGAGCACCGACCAGAACGCCACGCGCTCGCGCACCACCGCCGCCGCGTCGCACTCGGCCGGGAACGGGCTCGGCGTGGCCCGGCGGGCGGCGATGATGAGGCCGCTCACCGCGCGTTCCACCGCGTCGACGCCGGCCGTCACGCGGGCCGCCTCGGCGGGGTCGCCCAGCGCCTCGGCCTCCAGGCGCAGTGCCGTGAGCGGGGTACGCAGGCGGTGCGAAAGGTCGGCCACCTGCTCGCGCTCCTCGCGCAGCAGGTCCTGGATGCGGCCGGCGAGATGGTTGAGCGCGCCGGCCACGTCGCGCAGCTCGGCCGGGCCGGAGGGGGTGGCGCGGGCGTCGAGCTCGGCACCGGCGAGGCGGTGGGACACAGTGGACAGTTCGGTGATCGAGGTGACCAGCGTGCGGGCCAGGCGGTCGGCGACGAAGAGGCCGACCAGCAGCAGCGCCATGCCCAGCCCCGCCAGCAGCAGCCACGCGCGGGTCACGCCGCGGCTCAGCTCCTCGTCCGGCACGAACGTGCGCAGCACCACCGTGCCGTCCGCCCGACCCTGCACACCCACCACGATCTCGCGACCGCCCTCGGCCTCCGCGGTCAGGCTGCGGCCGCGGGCGGCGAGCTCCACCGCGGGGGTACGCGGCGCGGGCGCGCCCACCGGCGTACCGTCCGGCAGGTACACGGTGACCGGGCGGTCGGCGCCCGACGCGAGCGTCGCCAGGTCCGGGGTCGCGGTCGTGGCGGCGAGCGGCACCAGGCCCTGCAGGTCGGCGGTGGCGGCGACCAGCGCGCGGTCCTCCGCCACCGCGCGGATCAGCACCGCCAGCGGTACGAGGAACGCCACCAGCACAAGGCACGCCGTCGCCGTGACCAGCAGGGCCAGCCGGCGCCTCATGGAGCCGCCGGCGGTGACAGGCGCACGCCCACGCCGCGCACCGTGTGCAGGTACCGAGGCTCCAGCGCGGTCTCGCCGAGCTTGCGGCGCAGCCACGAGAGGTGCACGTCGACGGTCTTGTCGGCCCCGCCGTACGGCACCTGCCACACCTCGGTCAGCAGCTCCCGCTTCGTGACCACCTGCCCGGCGCGCGCCGCGAGGTGGTGCAGCAGGTCGAACTCGCGCGGGGTCAGGTCCAGCGCCGTCCCGCCCAGCGTCGCCTCCCGGGAGCGCGGGTCGACCCGCAGCTCGCCGACGACCACTGCGGACTCGCCCGGGTCGCCGGCGCCGCGGCGGAGCACGGCCCGTACCCGCGCGTCGAGCTGGGCCGCGGTGAACGGCTTGACCACGTAGTCGTCGGCACCCGCGTCGAGGCCGCGCACGATCTCGGCCTCGTCGTCGCGGGCGGTGGCGATGATGACGGGCACCGTGCTCACGCCGCGCAGCATCCGCAGCAGCTCGAGGCCGTCGAGGTCGGGCAGCCCGAGGTCGAGCACCACGAGGTCGGGGCGCTCCTGCAGCGTGGTCTGCAGGCCGTCCATGGCGGTGTGTGCGGCGGCCACCGCGTGCCCGCGCTCGCGCAGCGCCCGGATCAGCGGCGTGCGGATGGCGAGATCGTCCTCGATGAGCAGCAGGCGGGCCACGTCAAGCAACCTATCCCTCACCCGCGTGGCACAGGAGTGGCGTTAACCGTCCTTTAGCGTCGCCCGGCGCTCGCCTTAACGCGCGGCACGGCATAGTCGTGTGCGTGGGAAGCCGTACCGCGTTCGCCATGGTGGGTTGGCTCGTCGCGGCCGCCGCCGCGACGGTGGTCGGCCTCGGCGCGGTGCGGGTGATCGGCGAGGGCATCAGCGGCACGGCCGCGGCCACCCTCACGCAGGAGGAGGTCGCGGAGGCCCTGGCCTCGCCGGTGCCGTCCGCGAGCCTCAGCCCGTCGCGGAGCGCGAGCACGCGGCCGAGCCGCACCGCCCCGCCCGCGACGGTCCTGCGCCCGGCCGGCAGCACGATCACGGCGCACTGCGAGGGTGGGCTGGTCAAGATCGATTCGGTGGCACCGCCGCAGGGTTACGCGACCGTCGACTACGACCGGGAGCTGACCGACGAGGCCGAGGTGCGGTTCGACCGGGGCGGCAAGGGGCAGGGCAGCGGTCGGGTCGAAGTGCACGTCACCTGCGCCGGCGGCAGGCCGCAGGCCACGCTCGACGACGACTGAGCCTCACACGCCCAGCTTGGCCGTGCGCAGGAACGCGGCCAGCTCCGGCGCCCCGTCCACCTGCACGCGCGCGGCCCGCTGCCGGCCGCTCAGGAAGATCGCCAGCTCGCCCGGCGACCCCACCAGCCGTACCTGGTCGCCGCCGCTGCCGGCCGTCGCCTCCCGTACCCCGGAGCCTGGATGCGCACCGCGGCGCGCACCCGGCGCAGCGCGAGCCGGGCCGTCCCCCGCGCCCGCCGCCACAGGGCTTCCTGCTGCTCGCGGGGAAGCTCGCGCGGCCGCCACCCCGGCTGGCCCCGGCGGACGTCCTCGTGGTGGATGAAGAACTCGAGCGTGTTCGCGGCGGCGTCGGCGAGCGGGTTGCTCACCGGGCTCCACCACGGCGCGGCCCGCACCATGCCCACCAGCTCCGGGTACGAGCGCGCCGCCAGTGCCTCGCGCACCCGCTCGGAGTGGCCGCGCAGCGGGCCGAGCAGGATTCCGGCGGCGGCGTCGGGGCGGCGTTCCCGCATCACGAGGTGGGCGGCGAGGTCACGCGTGGTCCACCCCTGGCACAGGGTCGGTGCGTCGGGACCGACCGCGAGGAGCAGGTCGGCGAGGAGCCGCCGTTCACTCTGGGCATAGCGGGCCATGTGCCCCAAGCTAGCCGAGGTCGTCTGGTGGCGCGGCCGGCGCCGTCCGCCCACGTGTGACCGCTGACACAGCGCATAACCGGTCGCCACCAGGCGTTTCCTCCGGTAAGGATAGAGAAGACCAAATAGGGCTTACGGGGGAGTGGTGGCGGACAGTACCAGCCGGGATGTGTTGGCCAAGGGCCTGCGCATCCTGGGGCACGCGATCCGCGTGGAGCCCCGCATCTTCGCCATATCCGTGGTCGGCAGCGGCACGTTCGGCCTGCTCACGATCGCCGGGGCGTACATCGTCGGCGCGATCGTCGGCGACGTCGTGGTGCCCTCGCTGGAGGACGGGCGCGCGGACACCGGCCTGCTCTTCCTCGTCGCGGCGGCGCTGATCGCGCTCAGCGTGCTCAAGGTGGCCGCGATCTTCGGTCGACGGCTGGGCGCCGCCTTCATGCAGTACCGCCTCCAGGCCTCGTACCGCCGCCAGGTCACCCGCCGCTACCTCGACCTGCCGGTCGCGTGGCACCAGCGCAACGCCACCGGCACGCTGCTGTCCAACGCCAACTCCGACGTCGAGGCCACCTGGTTTCCGATCGCGCCGCTGCCGTTCGCGGTGGGCACGCTCATCATGCTGGCCGGCGCGTTCGTGTCGCTCTTCGCCACCGACTGGGTCCTCGCGCTGGTCGGCGCGGCCATCTTCCCCGCGCTCTTCGCCCTCAACGTCGTCTACTCCCGCCGCATGGCACCCCGCCAGACGCGGGCTCAGGCGCTGCGCGGCGAGGTGAGCGCGATCGCGCACGAGAGCTTCGACGGCGCGCTGGTGGTCAAGACGATGGGACGCGAGGCCGAGGAGACCGCCCGCTTCGCCGGCCGCGCCGCCGAGCTGCGCGACTCGCTGATCGCGGTGGGGCGGCTGCGCGGCGTCTTCGACCCGATGCTGGAGACGCTGCCCAGCCTCGGCACGCTCGCGGTCCTGCTGGTCGGCGCCTGGCGGCTGCGGCAGGGCGCGGTGACGGTCACCGAGCTGGTGAGCGTCGCGTTCCTGTTCACCGTCCTGGCCTTTCCGGTGCGGGCGATCGGCTGGGTCCTGGCTGAGCTGCCGCGCAGCGTCGCGGGGTGGGACCGGGTGCAGCGCGTGCTGCGGGCCGAGGGCGAGATGCCCTACGGCACCGGCGTCCGCGCCGCCCGCGGCACGCCCGCGACCCTGCGCTTCGAGTCCGTTTCCTTCGGGTACGAGGAGAGCCAGGTCCTGCACGACGTGAGCTTCACGGTGCCCGCGGGGCGCACCGTCGCGCTCGTCGGCCCCACCGGCTCCGGCAAGTCCACGATCGCGTCGCTGGCCGCGCGCCTCGTCGACCCCGCCTCCGGCACCGTGCGGCTCGACGACACCCCGCTGACCACGCTGACCGCCGCGTCGCTGGCCGAGACGATCGCGCTGGTGCCGCAGGTGCCGTTCGTCTTCGACGACACCGTGCGGGCCAACGTCACGCTCGACCGCCCCGGCGTCGCCGACGAGGACGTGTGGGCCGCGCTGCGGATGGCGCAGGCCGACGGCTTCGTGGCCCGCCTGCCCGAAGGGCTCGTCACTCATGTGGGCGAGCGCGGCGCCACCCTCTCCGGCGGGCAGCGGCAGCGGCTCACGCTCACCCGCGCGCTCGCCGGCCGCCCCGCGCTGCTCGTGCTCGACGACGCCACGAGCGCCGTCGACCCGCGCGTGGAGGCCGCGATCCTCGGCTCGCTGCGCTCGGCCGACCCGCCGGCCACGATCCTCGTGGTGGCGTACCGCCGCGCCACCATCGCACTCGCCGACGAGGTGGTCTACATCGAGCACGGCCGGGTGGTCGCCACCGGCACGCACACGGAGCTGCTGGCCACCGTCGCCGGGTACGCCGACCTGGTCACCGCCTACGAGAAGGCCGAGGCGGAGCGGGAGCGCGAGCGGGCCTTCGAGGAGGTCGTGCCGTGAGCGAGCGAGCTTGCGCGGCGGCGTCTGGACTGAGTCGCCCCGCCGACGTAGTCGGGGTTTCGGGGTGGCGAGGGAAGGCGTCGCCTTTGGCGCCGCGCGAGCGAGCGAACCGGGAGGCGTCGTGAGCGACTCCGCCTCCACCTGGGCGACGATGCGGCGCGGGCTGGCGCTCTCGCCCGAGCTGCGCACGGGCCTCGCCGGCACGCTCGCCCTCGCCGTCGTCTCGATGGTGGGCCGGGCAGCGGTGCCCGTCGCGATCCAGCAGGGCATCGACCGCGGGCTCCGCGCGCCAGGCGGCCCCGACATCGGCGTGGTGGCCACCGTCGTCGGGCTCACCGCCGCGGTCCTCGTCGTCACCACCATCTGCGGGTACCTGATGATGCGCCGCCTCTTCACGGTCAGCGAGACCGCGCTGGCCAACGTGCGGGTGCGCACCTTCCGCCACGTCCACGACCTGTCGATGCTGCACCAGCAGTCGGAGCGGCGCGGCTCACTCGTATCCCGGGTGACCAGCGACGTCGACCAGATCACCCAGTTCCTCCAGTGGGGCGGCGTGATCCTGCTGATCAGCACCGGCCAGGTCGTGGTCACCACGGTCGTCATGGCCGTGTACTCCTGGCAGCTCACGCTCGTCGTCTTCGTCGCGTTCCTGCCCGCGGTCGCGGTGATCAGGGGCTTCCAGAAGCGCCTCGCCGGTGCGTACGGCGTCGTGCGCCAGCGCATGGGCGCCATGCTCGCCGCCATCTCGGAGAGCGTGGTGGGTGCGGCGGTCATCCGCGCGTACGGCGTCTCCGGCCGTACCGCCGTCAAGCTCGACGCGACGATCGACGCCCAGCGGCGGGCGCAGAGCCGCGCGATGACGCTGAGCGTGACCAGCTTCTCCACCGGCGAGCTGGCCTCCGGCCTTGCGCTCGGCGCGGTGGTGGTGGTCGGCGTGCTGCTCGGCGCCGACGGCACGCTGACGGTGGGGCAGCTGACCGCGTTCCTCTTCCTGGTCGCCCTCTTCGTGCAGCCGGTGCAGATCGCCACCGAGGTGCTCAACGAGGCGCAGAACGCGATCGCCGGCTGGCGCCGCGTCCTCGACGTGCTCGACCTCGAACCGGACGTCGCCGACCCGGCGACCGACGGCGTCGAGCTGCCGCCCGGCCCGCTCGGCATCCGCTTCGCCAACGTCTCGTACGCCTACCCCGGCGGCCCCACCGTCCTGTCCGATGTGGACATCGAGATCGCCCCCAAGTCGCGCGTCGCGGTGGTGGGCGAGACGGGCAGCGGCAAGACCACGTTCGCGAAGCTGCTCACCCGGCTGATGGACCCGTCGACGGGCGAGGTGCTCCTGTCGGACGTACCGCTGGACCGCGTACGCTTCGACTCCCTGCGCAGCCGCGTGGTCATGGTGCCGCAGGACGGCTTCCTCTTCGACGCCACGGTCGCCGACAACGTCCGGTTCGGCCGCCCCGGCCTGGGATCCGACGGCTTGGCGCTGGCCTTCGCCGAGCTGGGCCTCGCCGACTGGGTCGAGGGCCTCCCGACCGGCCTTGCCACCCAGGTCGGCGAGCGGGGCGAGGCGCTGAGCGTGGGGGAGCGGCAGCTGGTGGCGCTGGCCCGCGCGTACGTGGCCGACCCCGACCTACTCGTCCTCGACGAGGCGACCAGCGCCGTCGACCCGGCGACGGAGGTCCGCCTGCAGCGCACGCTCGACGCCGTCACCCGCGGCCGCACGACGGTGGCGATCGCCCACCGCCTCTCCACGGCCCAGGCGGCCGACGAGGTCATCGTGGTCGACAAGGGCCGCATCGTGCAGCGCGGCCCCCACACGAAGCTGCTCCAGGACCGCGACTCCGTCTACGCCCGCCTCTACGCCTCCTGGCTGGAACAAACCCGCTAGCGCGGCCCGCTGCCACCTTCAGTAGCTCCAAACCCGAACCAGATGCGAGCTACCGCGATGCCCGTCGTGGTCCGGACCGTTGCTCCCGCGGCCTCACCCTCCGCGGTGGCCCAGCAAACCTCGCTCCCGCAGATCGTGGTGAGTTGGCGTAGATATGGCGTAGTTCGCCCCGAGTTGGATGTGAGCCGCCGCTGTGGCCCGCTGTTGCCGCTCCGCCAGATCTTGGCAAGTTGGCGTCGAAATGGCGGGCTAACTCACCAAGATCGTGAAGCGCACACCGCCCGCCCCTGATCGGCAGTCACCGACCGCGACGAAGTCGGTTTAGCCAAGGGCTGGGTGGCTCGGTCGCGGTTGGATGGTCGCAGTGGCCGCACGCGCCGCTCGGCGAGCCACCAGTCAAGCTGATACGTAGCCTTGTCCGCGGTGATCAGCCCGGCGGTTCGGTGGATATGTCAGGGTCGTGGTCAGGACGTCGTCGTTCGTCGTCCTTCTGCGTGTCCGATGCCGGATTGGCCGGGCAGGTCCGGGAAACGCGCCGGGCGGGTGACGGGCACGAGGTCGCAGCCAAGGGCCTCGGACTGGACTCCGAGGGGCACCTGTGCGACAGCTCAACAACTCCGCATTGGACAGTCGCGGTGACCGACCGGCCGGCACCGATCTTCAACACCCTTCACTGCCCCGAACTGGGTAAGGAACCACCCGCCTCGTGGTGATCATGGTGGTGCAGCGACAAATCGCCCAAATCCTGCTGCTCAAATCGTGGTCACGGCTGGGGACAGATGATCACGCCTGGCCGGAGTGCGAGGGGCGGCGCGCGGCTGGTGGGCTTGGCGCGTGGGCCTGGCAGTGGAGGTCGGGGGTTCGGCGAGCGCCAGCGAGCCGCCGACCGCAGCGGTGCCCGCGGGAGCATGCGGTCCGCAGCTGACGCGGACGCGGGCAGATGAGCTTTTTGATCGCGACCGGGGTGCCCGGCACGGCCCTCCCAAGCTTGCCGGGCGCCCCGGTCGCGGGCTTCGGCGGCCTTACGCGGCGGCGGTGCGTTCGGAGCAGCGGCGGCAGAGCACCGGGTGGAGCAGGCGGGCCAGGTCGGCGCGGTCCGCGACCGCGCGGGGGAAGGCGAGGCGGGCGCGGTACTCGCGGCCGGGCGCGCCCAGGGCGACCACGAAGCCGTAGCGGTCGAGGCGGACCACGCGCGGTGGCGGGCCGGACGGGCTGATGTGGCCGCTGTCGGCCAGCTGGCGCCGGATGAAGTCGGCCATCTCCGGCACGTGGTGGTCGGCCAGGTCGGTCAGCAGGTCCCACTCGACGGCCTGGAGGGGGTCGGGCTCGGCCGCGGCGTACTCGTCCGGGTCGATGTCCCTCATGCGACCGCCGGTCTCAAGGCGGACCTCGGCCGGCTCCATGCGGAAGATGACCTGGCCGCGCCCCACGTCGAGCAGGTCGCCGAGCGGGTCGATGTCGACGAAGTCCTGCGCGGCCTGGCGTGCCTCGACGCCCGCTAGCGGCGCCGCCCAGCCCGAGACCCACACCCGCCCCAGCGAGGGGAGCCGGCCACCGGGGGTGCGTCCTGTACGTCGAGCACCACGGCCACGTCGTCGGCGCCCTCGCCGGGCCGCAGCGACTCGGCGAGGTCGCCGCCCGCCGGTACCAGCATCAGCACCCGGCCGGCCGCGTCGGTGGCGTGCCGCACCCGGTGTGGGCTGGGGCGGCAGGCGATGTGGGCGTTGCCGGGGAGCCGGCCGGCGGCCAGGGTGCGGGCGACCTCGGCGGGGCTGGGCTGCATGGCGGGGACCTCCGGCGGTTAGGTTAGGCTTAGTAAGGGCAGGCTAACCTACTGGAACGGAGACGTCTACGTGAACCAGGCACGACCCAAGGCGCGCATCTCGCGGGCGCTCGGCTTCCCGCTCACGCGTAAAGACACCAAGTACTTCGAGCGCCGTCCCTACCCGCCGGGTGTGCACGGACGGTCGCGCCGCAAGACATCGGACTACCAGGTGCGGCTGCTGGAGAAGCAGCGGCTGCGCTTCCAGTACAACATCAGCGAGAAGCAGATGCGGCGCACCTTCGAGGAGGCGCACCGCGGCACCGCCAAGACCGGCGACATGCTCGTCTCGCTGCTCGAACGCCGGCTCGACGCGGTGGTCTTCCGCGCCGGGCTGGCTCGCACGATCTACCAGGCGCGCCAGGTCGTCGCGCACGGCCACATCACCGTCGACGGTGCCAAGGTCGACCGCCCCTCGTACCGGGTGAGGCCCGGCCAGGTCGTCCAGGTGCGCGAGTCGAGCCGCCAGAAGCCGCCGTTTGAGATCGCGGCCGCGGGCGCGCACGTGGACGGCCCCACCGCGCCCTACCTGTCGACCGACATCGCCGCGCTCACCACCACGCTGCTGCGCGAGCCGGCGCGCCGCGAGGTGCCGGTGATCTGCGACGAGCAGCTGGTCGTGGAGTTCTACTCGCGCTGAGCGGCGGCCGCCGCCGCGCCGAGGTCACCGGTCACGTACCGCTGCACGTTGGGGCCGATCGCCGCGACGACGACCTCGTGCGGGGCGGAGGCGAGCGGCTCGAGCTTCAGCACGTACCGGACCATGGCCAGCCCGGCCATCTGGGTCGCGACCAGGCTGGCGCGCAGCGGCGCGTCCGCCTGGTCGATCGTGGTGAGGCTGGGCAGCACGTGGCGGATCATCTGCGTGGTCACGAACTCGCGCAGCAGCCGCGCCGTCCAGTCGTTGGAGACCGCCGACCGCATCAGCGCCACGCCCGCCGCCCCGGCCGGTGAGTCCCAGATGCGCAGGAAGAACCGCACCAGCCGCTCGCCGACCTCGTCCGGCCCGCCGGAGAGCACCTGCGGGAGCACCTCGGCCGGGTCGATCGGGAAGTTCATGCACGCCTTGAAGAGCTGTTCCTTGGTGCCGAAGTAGTGGTGGACCAGCGCCGGATCCACGCCGGCGCTGGTCGCGATGCCTCTGATGGACGCGGACTCGAACCCGCGCTCGGCGAACGCCTCCCGCGCGGCGCCGAGGATCGACTCGCGGGTGTCCGGGTTGCCGGGACGGCGTCCGGTCCGTCGTGCCATGTGCATCCTTACTTCGGTACGTATCAGGCCGTGCGCCGCCGCAGCGTGGCCGCCGCCAGCACGAGGGCCACCACCACACAACCGCTGACGACGCCGAGGTCGCGCCAGAGCGTGGCGGTGGGATCGGAGCTGGCGCCGACCTCCTGGAGCGCCTCCACCGCGTACGACAGTGGCAGCACGTTGCTGATCGCCTCCAGCCAACCCGCCATCTGTTCCCGGGACACGAACAGTCCACACAGAAGTATCTGCGGGACCGCCACGACTGGCATGAACTGTACGGCCTGGAACTCGGTGCGGGCGAAAGCGCTGCAGAACAAGCCGAGCGCCACGCCGAGCACCGCGTTGACGACCGCGATGAGGATGACCAGCCAGGTGCTGCCGGCGGTGTCGAGGTCGAAGAGCCAGTACGCCAATGCGGCGGCGACCGAGGCCTGCACCGCGGCCGCGAGGCCGAACGCGATCCCGTAGCCGAACAGCAGGTCGAGCTTGCCCAGCGGGGTGGTGAGCAGCCGCTCGAGCGTGCCGGTCGTGCGCTCGCGGAGCATCGCGATGCTGGTCACCAGGAACATGATGACGAACGGGAACACGCCGAGCATCACCAGCGCGACGCGGTCGAAGACGGCGGGCTGGTCGTCGTACATGAAGTAGAGCAGCGCGAGCAGCAGTGCCGGCACGAGGATGAGCATGCCGATGGTGCGCGGGTCGTGCAGCAGTTGGCGCAGGATGCGCACGATCGTGGCGCCGAGAATGCGCGGGCTCATGCCGTCTCCTCCTGTGCCGGTGCCGGTGTCTCACCCTGCGCCTTGATCAGGCGGAGGAAAGCCTCGTCGAGGTCGTCGGTGCCGGCCCGCTCGCGCACCGCCGCCGGGGTGTCGTCGGCGATCAGCGCGCCCTCGCGGATGAGCAGGAGCCGCTCGCACCGCCCCGCCTCGTCCATCACGTGGCTGGAGACGAGGATCGTGGCGCCCCGGCCGGCGAGGTCGTGAAACTGCTTCCACAGCTCGTCGCGGAGCACGGGATCCTGCCCGACCGTGGGCTCGTCGAGCACCAGCAGCTCGGGCTCACCCATGATCGCGCAGGCCAGCGACGCGCGGCTGCGCTGCCCGCCGGAGAGGGTGGCGACAAGCTGGCCCGCCGCCTTGGCCAGCCCGACGTCGGTGATCGCGCGGTCGGCGGTGGCCGCGTCGTACCCGTACAGCGAGGCGAAGTAGCGGGCGTTTTCCCGGACGGTCAGGTCCGCGTACACACTCGGGGCCTGGGTGAGGTAGCCGACCTTGCGGCGCAACGGGGGCGCGCCGGCCGGCTCGCCGAGCACGGTGATCGAGCCCGACCTGACGATCTGGACGCCGACGATCGCCCGCATGAGGGTGGTCTTGCCGCTGCCGCTGGGACCGAGGAGTCCCGTGACGCTGCCGCGCGGGATCGTGCACGTGAGCCCGTGCAGCACCCGCCGCTTTCCGCGCTCCACGACGAGGTCCTGAACCTCGATCGCGCTGGCCATGATGCCTCCCAAGATTTCATCATCTGATGAACTCAACGCTAGATGAAATCGTGCGCTAACTCAAGTCGCCTTGACTTCGAGTGGGCTCTAACTGGAAGTCTGGAGGCATGACGATGACGGTCAGCGAGGCCGCTGAACAGGTCGGCCTCACCACCTACACGCTGCGGTGGTACGAGCAGGAAGGCCTCGTCGAGCCGGTGGGGCGCGACTCGGCCGGGCGCCGGCGGTACACCCAGCAGGACCTCGACTGGCTGATCCTGCTGACCCGCCTGCGGCGCACGGGTATGCCGGTGCGGGACATGCGGCGGTACGCGGAGCTCGCGCGCGAGGGAGACGCCACGCTCGCCGACCGCCGCCACATCTTCGAGGAGCACCGCGACCGCGTGCAGGCCCGCATCGCGGAGCTGGAGGAGGACCTGAAGGTCCTCAACTACAAGATTGAGGTGTACGGGAAGATGGAGCAGGGACTGTGCTGACCCGCCACATCGCCGGCGCGCCGGTGGCCGCGATCGGGCTCGGCTGCATGGGCATGAGCATGGCGTACGGTCCGGCCGACGACGCCGAGTCCACCCGCGTCCTGCACCGCGCGCTCGACCTGGGCGTCAACCATCTCGACACCTCGGACGCGTACGGCGCGGGCGCCAACGAGCGGCTCCTCGGGCCGGTGGTGCGGGCGCGGCGGGACGAGGTGTTCCTGGCGACGAAGTTCGGCATCCGGCTGCCCGAGGGCGCGTCCCACTCGGCCACGCCGGGCACGCGCGTGGACAGCAGCCCGTCGTGGGCCCGCGCGGCTTGTGAGGCGTCGCTCTCGCGGCTGGGCGTCGACACGATCGACCTGTACTACCTGCACCGCCGCGACCCCGCGACGCCGATCGAGGACACGGTCGGCGCGATGGCCGCGCTGGTGGCGGACGGCAAGGTGCGCCATCTCGGCCTGTCCGAGGTGAGCCCGGCGACGCTGCGGGCCGCGCACGCGGTGCACCCGATCGCGGCGGTGCAGATGGAGTACTCGCTGTTCAGCCGCGAGGTCGAGGACGAGATGCTGGCGGTCTGCCGGGAGCTGGGGGTGACGCTTGTCGCGTACTCCCCGGTGGGTCGCGGCATGCTGACCGGCACGATCAGCGGCACCGAGCAGCTGCGGCAGGAGGGCGACTACCGCGCCACGGGCGCGCCCCGCTTCTCCGCCGAGGCGCTGCCGACGAACCTCGCGCTCGCCGACGAGGTGCGCAAGGTGGCCGCCGAGATCGGCTGTACACCGGCGCAGGCCGCGCTGGCGTGGGTGCTCGCGCGGGGCGAGGACGTGGTGGCCATCCCGGGCACGAAGCGGCTGCGCTACCTGGAGGAGAACACCGCGGCCGCCGACCTCGCGCTCACGCCCGAGCAGGTGACCCGCCTGACGGAGGCGGTACCGCGCGACGCGGTCGCCGGCGCCCGGTACGCCGAGGGCGCGATGCGGTTCGTCGGCCACTGAGGCGGATTCGAAAAGGGGGCCAGCCGTTGTGGCTGGCCCCCTTTCTGCTGTTTCTGTTTCGGTCAAAGAGCTCTGGTTCTGTTTCGGTCAGAGAGCGAGCACCCGGTCGAGGAAGTCGCGGTACTGGCGCATGGCCACCCGCAACGCCTCTGTGTCGGGCGCGTCCGACTGCCGGCTCGGGTCGAGGTCGACCTGCTCGGCGAGCAGCCGCTCACCCAGCGCGTGCACCGCGCTGGCGACGAGGGCCTGCGCCTGGGCGACGGCGGCGACCGGATCGTCGACGAAGTTCGACTTGATCAGCTGCCAGTCCTCGCGGAACCGCAGGGCCGCTTCCTCGCTCCACACCGCGATCTGCGTCTCCACCAGATCACCCGGCCTGAGCTGGGTGGTCTCCTGGATCTCGCCGGTGTGCGCCTCACCCTCACCGAGCACGGCGAGCGCGGCGGCCGCCGAGACCTCGGCAGGCTGAGCGTCGCCGCTCTCGTCGGCGTCCGTTTCTGCGGCGTCGCTCTCTGCGTCGATCTCTACGGCGTCGCTCTCCGCGGCATCGCTCTCTGCGCCGCTCTCTGCGGCGTCGGTCTCTACGGCGTCGCTTTCGTCGGCGTCGGTCGTCGCGGCGTCGCTTTCTGCGGCGTCGGTCTCCGCGTCGGGTGCCGCGAGAATGCCGACCGCGGGAACGCCGTCCGGCGGCGGGCTGGTCCAGTCATGGTCGTCACCAACCGGCGGCACCGGGGGCGTCAACGTCGCGACGACCGGCTCCGGGTTGGACCAATCCTTGTCCACGACCCCCGTGGACGGGCTAACCTCCCGCTCGGCGGCGGCATCTGTAGGTTGAATGACTTCCTCCTCGTTGAGTGTCTCCTCAGCCACCCGCTCCGCCGGCTCACCCCACGCGTCGGTGACGGCCGCCCCGTTGATGCTGGGAACGGCCTCGGCGGGAGCATCAGCAGGCGAGAGCGGCCCGGACAGCGCGGCGTACGCGCCAACCTCGGCCGGCTGGTCGAGGTCCAGGTCCGAATCGGCGCCAACACCATCACCCGCGGCCTCACCGCCGCCATCGCCGGGGTAAGCGTCAGCCTCCAGCCCGTCGGCCACGGGCACGTAGTCGTCGTCCAGCCCGCCGGCTGCGGGCGTGTCGGTGGCCTCGGTCGCGTCCCCGGCGTCGTCGTCGCCTTCGGCCTGCGGGCTGCCGGCTACGACCACCTCGCCGGCTTCGGCATCGAGGCTGTCGGCTGCGGTGTCGTCGCCGGTTGCGTCGGCGTCCGCCGCTGGCTCGAAGCCGGCTTCGGCCTCCAGGCTGTCTGCTGCTGGGTCGTCGTCGACTTGGTCGGCGTCCGCGTCCAGTGCCGTCTCGGTGCCTGCCGTCTCGGCTGCGACCGTGTCGTCCGTCGGGCCGGCCTCGGCTGCGACCAGGGCGTCCGCGTCGGCGGCCTCAATGGCGTCGTCGCCCGCGACCGCGTCGGCCTCGTCATCAGAGGCCGCGTCGGTCTCGTCCTCGGCGACGGTGTCCCCGTCACCCACCTCGGCCGCAGGCTCATCGTCAGCGGCGGCTTCGACCTCGGCCTCCTCGCCGGCGGCAGCGTCCGTTGCGGACTCTCCCTCAGCGTCGGCCTCCGTC
Organism: Phytohabitans houttuyneae; assembly: GCF_011764425.1. Classification (NCBI taxonomy): domain Bacteria; kingdom Bacillati; phylum Actinomycetota; class Actinomycetes; order Micromonosporales; family Micromonosporaceae; genus Phytohabitans; species Phytohabitans houttuyneae. The sequence goes on along the minus strand of NZ_BLPF01000001.1, from coordinate 1,214,803 downwards.
TCGTCCTCAGCGGCGGCCTCCGTCACGGCTTCGGGCTCCGGCTCCACAGCGGCTTCCGGCTCCTCCTCCGCTGCGGCGTCCGGCTCCTCCACGCTGGCGTCCGTTTCGGCCTCAGCCTCGGGGGCAGCGTCGGTGGTCGCTCCGGCGTCCTCAAGCTCGACCGCTGTCTCGGCCTCTGGCACGGTCTCGGCCTCGGGCTCAGCGGCAGCATCGGGCTCGTCGTCGACCAGAGCCTCGGCGTCCGGCTCGGTCGCGTCGGCGGCCTCTGGGGCCACATCACCCGACGGCTCCGCCTCGCCGGCCTCCTGCGCCTCGGCGGCCTCGCCCACGGTGGCGACTTCCAACTCCGGCTCGGCGCTGATCTCAGCCTCAGGCGCAGCGGCGGCCACGGCCTCCGGCTCCGCTTGCTCCTCGTCCGCGGTCACCTCGTCATCGGACGAGGCGGCCTCCGACTCGGCCGGCTCGACCGTCGCGTCGGCGTCGCCGACACCCTCAGCGTCCGCGTCGCCAGCGCCGTCCACGTCCGCGTCACCTACAGCCTCGGCGTCCGCGTCGCCTGCAGCCTCGGCGTCCGCGTCGCCTGCAGCCTCGGCGTCCGCGTCGCCTGCAGCCTCGGCGTCCGTGTCGCTTGCAGCCTCGGCGTCCGTCTCGCCTGGAGCCTCGGCGTCCGCGTCGAGCGCGGCTTCGGCATCCTCGTCGGGCGCACCGTCGGCGTCGCCGGCGGCTTCTGCGTCCGTGTCGAGCACGGCGTCGCCGTCGGCTTCGACCGCACCTTCTGCGTCGGGAGCGGCGTCCTCTGTGGACTCAGCGTCGGTCGTGAGGACCGCGGTCGGCTCGTCCGCCGAATCCACGTCGGCGTCTGGGGCCGCACCGGCCTCCGCGAGGGAGTCGGTGTCGGCCTCCGCGTCGGTGCCGGGCTCGGTGTCTGACGACACGTCGGCGTCCGGCTCCGCGGCGGTCCCGGCCTCGTCGCCGGCGGCGTCGACCTCGTCGGCCTCGACCGCGGCTGCCTCGGCGTCGGGGGTCTCGCCTGTCTCGCCTGACTCGGCGTCGGGCTCGAAGTCGACCGGCGGCGCGGTGAGCGCGTCATCCGAGGCGTCGGGCGCCGCGTCCGCCTCGACTTCCGTCGTGGCTGCCGGACTGCCCGTGTCTTCCGCGTCGGCTTCGGGGGTGTCGATGTCCGTCGCGTCCGCACCCGCGTCGAGCACGGCGTCGCTATCGGCCTCGGCCTCGGCGTCTGGCTCGGCGCCGGCGTCCGGCTCAATGGCGGCGTCCGGCTCGGTAGCGACGTCCGCCTCCGGGTCGAAAGCAGCTTCGGCGTCCGTCGTAGCGTCGGGCTCGGTCTCGGCCGCTGCGTCGGGCGTGGCTTCACTATCGGCTTCCAGGTCGCCTTCGGCCGCGGCGTCGGGCTCTACCACCGTCTCGGGCTCAGCGTCCGCCTCGGCATCGTCTTCGGTCACCGCGTCGGGCTCGACGGCGGGCGCTACCGCCGCCTCGGGCTCCGCGTCAGCGTCCGCCTCGGCATCGTCCTGGGTCACCGCGTCGAGCTCGGGGTCCGCGTCGGAGTCGGCCTCCAGGTCCGGCGCCGCCTCCACGGGAGCCTCCGCCTCCGGAGAAGCTTCGGCCTCCGCATCGACCGCGTCACCGGCGGCATCCGTCGCCTCGGCTTCGTCCGCGGCGACCGTGTCACCTACGGCATCAAGCTCCGCGGCCTCGGCGTCCGTCGTGGCGTCGGTGTCAACGGCGGCGTCCGCGTCGGCAGAGGCGTCAGTCTCCACCGGGGCCTCCGCATCGACCGAGGCGTCCGCGTCAACGGAGGCGTCCGCGTCAACGGAGGCGTCCACGTCAATGGAGGCGTCAGCGGAGGCGTCCGCGTCGGCGAGGGCCTCGGAGGGTGAGGCGTCCGACGGGGTGGTGGCGTACGGGGTCTGGGTGGCGACGGCGTCAGGGGCCGTAGGGGCGTCGTACGGGCCGGGCGTGGCCGGAGCGGGTGCGGAGGCGTCGATCAGCTGGCTGGCTAGCGGGGGAGGGGCGCGTCCTCGGCCCGGTCGCGCGGGACGATGATGGGGATCTCGGTCGTGGCTTCGTTGATGGCGGAGGTCTGCTCGGAGGGCTGCCGCTGCCCGGGCAGGAGCCCGGACGGAACTACGGGGATCGCGGCTGTCGTCTCGGTGTCGGAGTGCTCGGAACCTGGCATCGGGGTGGGCTGCATGACTGTGGTGTCCTCCGTCCGCTCGGCTGCGCCCCGGCGAGCGGATGCCGGGGTGCCCGGTGCGCCCGTACGTGATCTTCGGCGTGCGCAGTCCACGGCAAGGCGAACGTCGCGCCGAATCGTTGCGATTCTGGCCCGGCCTGACAACCGGGCACCCCGCCGTAGACCCTGGCGGCGCACCGACAACCTACCGTCCAGAGGTCCTTCGCACAGCCCCTCGAAGAGCACCAAATCCCTTGCGGAACAATTGGACACCGTGCCCGTACCTGAACCGCCTACCCGGCCCGCCCGACCGTCCTCCCTCGACCCGGTGATTGCCGCGCGCCTGCGCCGAAACGAGGCGGGTCTCGTCGCCGCCGTCGTGCGCGAGCACGGCACCGGCGACGTGCTGATGATGGCGTGGATGGACGACGAGGCGCTGCACCGCACCCTCACCACCGGCCGGGCCACCTACTGGTCCCGCAGCCGCCAGGAGTACTGGGTGAAGGGGGAGACGTCGGGCCACCACCAGTACGTGAAAGGTGTTTCGCTGGACTGTGACGGCGACACCGTGCTGGTCACCGTCGAGCAGGTGGGCGCCGCCTGCCACACCGGCAACCACACCTGCTTCTTCGACGAGCTTCCGGTAAGGCAGCCGCCGGCAGAGCCACAGACCGAGACGGGGGAGACCACATGACGACCGGAGCGGTCAGTCCGGACCTTGCCACCTTTCGCACCCTCGCCGCTACGCGCCGCGTCGTCCCGGTCACGCGGCGGCTGCTGGCCGACGGGGAGACGCCCATCGGGGTGTACCGCAAGCTTGCCGGCGGACCCGGCACCTTCCTGCTGGAGTCGGCGGAGCAGGGTGCCGGCTCGGCGGGGACGGCGTGGTCGCGGTACTCGTTCATCGGTGTGCGGAGCGCGGCCACCCTCGTCGAGCGGGACGGGCGCGCCGCGTGGCTGGGCACACCGCCCGCCGGCGTGCCCACCGAGGGCGGGGTGGTCGACGTCCTCCAGCGGACCGTGGCCGCGCTCACCAACAACGAGATGCCCGCCGGCCTCCCACCGCTCACCGGGGGCATGGTGGGCTATCTGGGGTACGACCTGGTGCGCCGCTTCGAGCGCCTCCCCACCCTCACCGAGGACGACCTGGAGCTGCCCGAGCTCGGCATGATGCTCGCCACCGACCTGGTGGTGCTCGACCACTACGAGGGCGCGGCGATCCTCGTCGCCAACGCGATCATCGAGGAGGGCGAGCACGACGCCGCGTACCACCACGCGGTCGGCCGCCTCGACGCGATGACCACGGCGCTGTCCCGCCCCATCCCGCCGATGATCTCCACAGTGGACAGTCCGCCGATCGGGGAGGTGCGCAGCCGCACGGAGGCGGGCGCGTACCCCAAGGCGGTCGAGGTGGCCAAGGAGGCGATCCGCGCGGGCGAGTGCTTCCAGATCGTGGTGGCGCAGCGCTTCGAGCGCGAGACCACCGCCGACCCGCTCGACGTCTACCGCGTGCTGCGCACGACAAACCCCAGCCCTTACATGTACCTGCTGCGCTTCGACGACTTCGACATCGTCGGCTCCTCGCCGGAGGCGCACCTCAAAGTCAAGGGGCGGCGGGCACTGCTCCATCCGATCGCCGGCACGCGGCCGCGCGGCACCACCCCCGAGGAGGACGGTGGCCTCGCCGCCGAGCTGATCGGCGACCCCAAGGAGCGGGCCGAGCACGTGATGCTCGTCGACCTCGGCCGCAACGACCTGGGCCGCGTGTGCCGCCCGGGCACGGTGGAGGTGCCGGAGTTCGCGACCATCGAGCGGTACAGCCACGTGATGCACATCGTCTCCACCGTGGTCGGCGAGCTGCGCGAGGACCAGACCGCGTTCGACGCGCTGGCCGCCACCTTCCCGGCCGGCACCCTCTCCGGCGCGCCCAAGGTGCGGGCGATGGAGATCATCGAGGAGCTGGAGCCGACCCGCCGCGGCCTGTACGGGGGACGGTCGGCTACTTCGGCTTCGGCGGCGACATGGACATGGCGATCGCCATCCGCACCGCGCTGATCCGGCGCGGGCGGGCCTACGTGCAGGCCGGTGCCGGCATCGTCGCCGACTCCGACCCCGCGGCGGAGGAGCGGGAGACCCAGAGCAAGGCAGCCGCCGTCCTCGCGGCCATCGCCGCCGCGGAGACGTTGAAAGCCGCACGATGAACGAGCGACGCCAGCTGGCGTACACCGTCATCCTGTGCCTCGCCGGCGCGGGCCTGGCGCTCTTCGCGGCGACCCGCACCTGGGTGGTCGACGTGGTGACCCGGCCGGAGCCGCTGCCGCCGCTGCGCACCCCGCGCACCGGGGGCGACCTGCTGCCGTGGCTGCCGCCGCTGGCAGTGGTTGGTCTTGCCGGGTCGGGCGCGGTCGTGGCCACTCGTCGGTGGGCGCGACGGTGGATCGGCGTACTGCTGCTGTTTGTCGGTCTTGGTGTTGCGGTGGGTGGCGCTTACGGTCTCAGCCGGACCACGACGTGGGCCCTTGCGTGCGTGGCGGGTGGGCTGGCGCTGGCCGCGGGCGGCGCGCTGACCGCGGCGCGCGGGCCGTCGTGGCCCGGGCTGGGGACGCGTTACGAGCGCGCGGCGCGGCGGCCGGCGGACGGGCCGACGGCGGCCTGGGACGCCTTGGACCGCGGCGAGGACCCGACGCTGAGCTGACTCACCAGGCGGCGCACCTCGTCGTGGTGGAGGGCGCGGGCGCGGTCGGCGCAGATGGCCTCCCACGCGTTGCGGCGGGCGGTGCGCACCTTGGCGTCGCCGATCACCACCCGCTCCACCGTGTCGATCATGCCGACAGCCATTGAAAGGACCGAACGAGGAATCTCGACGAGGCCGTTTGTGGACTGTGTGCTCATGGTCGCGCTCCGGGTTCAGGTGACGGGCACCGTCGAACAGTCTGCCTGAAGATGATCGTGCGGGAGGTCTGTTTCGGGTCTGTGACCCGCCGATCAAGTGTCCACGAACCATCCCGGCAGATGGTCATCGCATGGCCGGAACGTGACGCGGCGAACATGCGACACCACCACGCCCGCCGGCGGTTGATCAGGGACCCCGTGGGCCGCCACGCCGCCCGCCACGCCCACCAACTCCCTGATCATCCGCACGGGAGGGCGGACCGGCTCGGGCTGTGTTGGCCGCGCTCGCTTCGCTCGCTGATGCCCCGCGCTCAGCGCGATCCGCCCTCGTCGCTGCGCTCCTCGGGGCGGATCTTGCCGACCGGCTCGGGCTGTGTTGGCTGCGCTCGCTTCGCTCGCTGATGCCCCGCGCTCAGCGCGATCCGCCCTCGTCGCTGCGCTCCTCGGGGCGGATCTTGCCGACCGGCTCGGGCTGTGTTGGCTGCGCTCGCTTCGCTCGCTGATGCCCCGCGCTCAGCGCGATCCGCCCTCGTCGCTGCGCTCCTCGGGGCGGATCTTGCCGACCGGCTCGGGCTGTGTTGGCTGCGCTCGCTTCGCTCGCTGATGCCCCGCGCTCAGCGCGATCCGCCCTCGTCGCTGCGCTCCTCGGGGCGGATCTTGCCGACCGGCTCGGGCTGTGTTGGCCGCGCTCGCTTCGCTCGCTGATGCCCCGCGCTCAGCGCGATCCGCCCTCGTCGCTGCGCTCCTCGGGGCGGATCTTGCCGACCGGCTCGGGCTGTGTTGGCCGCGCTCGCTTCGCTCGCTGATGCCCCGCGCTCAGCGCGATCCGCCCTCGTCGCTGCGCTCCTCGGGGCGGATCTTGCCGACCGGCTCGGGCATTATGCCCCAGTCCAACCCGTGAGGCGTGCCATACCCCGGACTCCGCCACGTCCGTGGCGCCCCCTAGCATCGGGCGAATGACACCCGGAAAGGGGAGTCCGTTGGTGACTGCTGAGCATGCGAACGCGGAAGACGAGGGCGGCAAGCCGGCCGTCGGGGGACCCGCGAGTGTGCTCGACGAAATCCTCGCCGGTGTGCGGGAGGACGTCGAGCTGCGACAACAGCGGGTGTCGCTGGAGCGGATCAAGGAGCTCGCGGCCGCCGCGCCGCCACCGCTCGACGCCTACGCGGCCCTGCGCCGCCCCGGCGTCGGCGTGATCGCCGAGGTCAAGCGCTCGTCCCCGTCCAAGGGGCAGCTGGCCGAGATCCCGGACCCGGCCGACCTGGCCACGGAGTACGCGGCGGGCGGCGCCCGTTGCATCAGCGTGCTCACCGAGGGGCGCTGGTTCGGCGGCTCGCTGGACGACCTCGTCTCGGTGCGAGCCGCGGTCGGTGTGCCGGTGCTGCGCAAGGACTTCGTCGTCTCCAGCTACCAGGTCCACGAGGCCCGCGCGCACGGCGCCGACCTCGTGCTGCTCATCGTGGCGGCGCTGGAGCAGAAGGTGCTGACCGGCCTGCTGGAGCGGATCGAGTCGCTCGGCATGACCGCGCTGGTCGAGGTGCACACCGAAGAGGAGGCCGACCGCGCGCTCGAGGCCGGCGCCCAGGTGATCGGTGTCAACGCGCGCAACCTGCGCACGCTCGAGGTCGACCGCTCCGTCTTCGAGCGGATCGCGCCCGGCCTGCCCAGCAGCATCGTCAAGATCGCCGAGTCGGGTGTGCGCGGGCCGCACGACCTGATCCGGTACGCGTCGGCCGGCGCCGACGCGGTCCTCGTCGGTGAGGGCCTGGTCACCCAGAAGAGCCCCCGCGACGCGGTGGCCGCTCTGGTCAACGCGGGCAACCACCCCGCCACCCCAAGGCCGGTCCGGTGAACGCGTCGGCGGCCGGCCTGCTGCCCGACGTCAGCGGCCACTTCGGGCGGTACGGCGGGCGTTTCGTGCCCGAGGCGCTGATCGCGGCACTGGACCAGCTCGACGCGGCGTACCGGCACGCGATGGCGGACGAGGCGTTCCAGGCGGAGTTCGGGCGGCTGCTGCGCGACTACGCGGGCGTGCCGTCGATGCTCTACCGCGCCGACCGCTTCTCGGCCGCGGCCGGCGCGCGGATCTTCCTCAAGCGCGAAGACCTCAACCACACCGGCGCGCACAAGGTGCGCAACGTGCTCGGCCAGGCGCTGCTCACCAAGCGGATGGGCAAGACGCGCGTGATCGCCGAGACCGGGGCCGGGCAGCACGGGGTCGCCACCGCCACCGCGGCGGCGCTCTTCGACCTGGAGTGCGTCGTCTACATGGGCGAGGTCGACACCGAGCGCCAGGCGCTCAACGTCGCCCGCATGCAGATGCTCGGCGCCACCGTCATCCCGGTGAAGACCGGCTCGCGCACGCTCAAGGACGCGATCAACGAGGCGCTCCGCGACTGGGTGTCCAGTGTGGACAGCACGCACTACCTGCTGGGCACGGCGGCCGGCCCGCACCCGTTCCCGGGGATGGTGCGCGACTTCGTGCGCGGCATCGGCGTGGAGGCCCGCCAGCAGTGCCTCGACCAGACCGGCGCGCTGCCCGACGCGGTCGCCGCGTGCGTGGGCGGCGGGTCCAACGCGATCGGCATCTTCCACGCGTTCGTGGGTGACGAGAGCGTCCGGCTGTACGGGTTCGAGGGCGGCGGCGAGGGCGTCACCACCGACCGGCACTCGGCCCGGTTCAGCGGCGGCTCGCCGGGCGTGCTGCACGGCGCCCGGACGTACGTGCTGCAGGACGAGGACGGGCAGACGGTCGAGTCGTACTCGATCTCCGCCGGCCTCGACTACCCCAGCGTGGGGCCTGAGCACGCCTGGCTGCACGAGACCGGGCGGGCGCGCTACCTGCCGGTCACCGACGCCGAGGCGATGGACGCGTTCCAGCTGCTCTGCCGCACCGAGGGCATCATCCCGGCGATCGAGAGCGCGCACGGCCTGGGCGGTGCGCTGGCCATCGCGCCCGCGCTCGCCGAGGAGCTCGGCCGCGAGCCGACCATCATCGTCAACCTGTCTGGTCGGGGGGACAAGGACGTGGAGACCGCCGGTTCCTACTTCGGGATCCTCGGCAAATGAGCATCAGCGAGGTCTTCGAGAAGGCCCGCGCCGAGGGCCGGGCCGTCTCGGTGGGCTGCATGCCGGCGGGCTTCCCGACGGTCGAGGGCAGCATCGCCGCCATGATCGCGATGGCCGAGGCGGGCATCGACGTGATCGAGGTCGAGCTGCCGTACTCGGACCCGGTCATGGACGGCCCGGTGATCCAGCGGGCGAGCGAGATCGCGCTAGCCGGTGGTGTCCGCACGAAGGACACGCTCCGCGCGATCGAGGCGGTCGCGCGCACCGGCGTGCCGGTCGTGCTGATGACGTACTGGAACCCGATCGAGCGGTACGGCGTCGACGCCTTCGCCCGCGACTTCGCCGCCGCGGGCGGCGCCGGGCTTGTCACGCCCGACCTCATCCCGGACGAGGCGCAGGAGTGGCTGGCGGCCTCGGACGCGCACCAGCTCGACCGCACGTTTCTTGTCTCGCCCTCGTCGACCGACGAGCGGCTGGCGATGACGGTCGCCCACTGCCGCGGCTTCGTCTACGCGACCGCGGTCATGGGCGTGACCGGCGCGCGTGAGACGACGTCGACCGCGGCGCCCGCGCTGGTCGCCCGCGTCCGGGCGGTCTCCGACATCCCTGTCGGCGTGGGCCTGGGGGTACGAGACGGGGCGCAGGCCGCCGAGGTCGGCTCCTTCGCCGACGGGGTCATCGTGGGCAGCGCGCTGGTCCGGTGCGTGCTGGACGCGCCCGACGAGGCCGCTGGCCTGGCGTCGCTGCGCGCGCTCAGCGCCGACCTGGCCCGCGGCGTGCGGGCGGTCAAGCGCTGAGCGGCGCCCCGTCGTAGCTGCGTGCGCTCGGCACGGACCTGGCCCGCGGTGTGCGGGCGGTCAGGCGCTGAGCAGCGCCACGTCGTACTTGTGGATGTAGGGGTCGCGGGTCACCAGCGTCAGGTCTTCGCAACGGGCCTGCGCCACCAGCATCCGGTCGAAGGGATCCCGGTGGATCTCCGGCAGCCGGCCGGCGGCGATGGCGTGGTCGACGGTGATCGGGAGCGGCCGGAAGCCGGCGTCGCGCACGCGCTCGGGCAGGTCGGCGGGGGCCAGCTTGCCGAGCGTCTGCTTGATGGAGACCTCCCACAGCGTCGCCGTGCTCACGTAGGCATCCGGCTCGGTGTCGAGGAGGTGCTTGATCTCGTCGGAGAGGGTCGGGTCGTCGGCCAGCCACCAGAGAACGACGTGCGTGTCGAGCAGCACTCTCATCGAGATGTCTCGAACTCGTCGGCGACCGCCCTGTTGACGGAGTCGGAGTCCCAGTCCTCGGCCAGGACCAGCCGGTCGCGCAGCGAGCCACGGCCGATGCGGTGAACTCCGCGGGTCAGCGGGACCAGCTTCGCCACAGGCGTGCCGGCGCGGCTGATGATCACTTCTTCGCCGCGCTCGACCCGCTCGATGATGCGGGAGAGGTTCGTCTTGGCATCGTGGATATTGAACTGCGCCGCGGGCTCACGTGACATCCAAACCTCCTTAGCTAGGAGGCTTAGTCTACCAAATCTCTCAGATGGCCGCCGCGGCGAGCGAAGCGGGCTCAGGCTCGGCCGCGTCGGGGATGTCCGGCTCGCTGTCGCGCTGGACCTGGCGGAGCACCCCGGACATGCCGGCCACGGCGTCCGCGATCGCCGCACGGGCGACGGGCGTCATCGGAGCGGGCAGGGCCGCGGGGTCGTGCCACGACAGCCAGCAGATCCGGCCGGGCGAGTTGACGCTCGCCTCGCCGCCGTCGATCTGGCCGCGGAAGACGTACTTGAGCACGTCGGGCAGGTCTTCCCCACACGTGTTGCCGGTCAGCTCGTAGACGCCGACAAGGTCGACCATGTGGGTTTCCAGTCCGGTCTCTTCGCGGATGTCGCGGATCGCCGCGTGGACCGGGCTCTCGGCCTGGCGGATGCGACCGCCGGGCAGGCACCACAACCGGTGCCCCTGACTTTGCTGGCAGAGCAGCACGCGGCCGGCGGCGTCGGTGATGACGGCGGCCACCGCGGAGGTCAAAGAGCTCATGTCAAAAGAGCGTACGACTGCATAACGGAGAAGTCAGCCGTCGTTCACGTCGTACTGTGCCCGATTTGGGCGTGACCGGGCTAACGCGAGCGCGGCCCACGGCGGTAGCGTGTGCACCCGTGACAATCGCCGCCATCCCGAGCCCCAGCTCAGCGGTCTGGGAGCTCGGTCCGGTCCCGATCCGGGCATACGCGCTCTGCATCGTCCTCGGCATCGCCGTCGCCTGCGTGGTGACCGAGTTCCGGCTGCGCCGCCGCGGCGGGCCGCCCTGGGCGGTCCTCGACATCGCGGTGTGGGCGGTGCCGTTCGGCATCGTCGGCGCGCGGCTCTACCACGTGATCACCTCGCCGGGGACTACTTCGGCGAGGGTGGCAGCCCGGCCGACGCGTTCAAGATCTGGGAGGGCGGCCTCGGCGTCTGGGGCGCGGTCGCCGGTGGCGTGCTGGGCGGCTGGATCGCCTGCCGCCAGCTGGGCATCCCGCTGACGGTCGTCGCCGACGCGGTCGCGCCGGGCCTGCCGCTCGCGCAGGCCGTGGGACGGGTCGGCAACTGGTTCAACAACGAGCTGTACGGCGGTGTCACCACCCTGCCCTGGGGCCTCAAGATCCACCAGATGGACCCGGAAAACCCGGGCCACGCCCTCAAGGACCAAAACGGCGACCCCATCCTCGAGCCCGACCTGTACCACCCCACGTTCCTCTACGAGGCGCTGTGGAACGTCGGGGTCGCGGCGATGGTGCTGCTCGTCGACCGCCGGTTCAAGCTCGGCAAGGGCCGCGCGTTCGCGCTCTACGTGATGGGCTACACGGCCGGGCGGTTCTGGATCGAGCTCATGCGCACCGACGAGGCCAACGTGATCGCCGGGGCGCGGGTCAACGTGTGGGTCTCGGTGCTGGTCTTCCTCGGCGCCCTGCTGTACTTCGTGCGCACCCGCGGGCCGCAGGAGTTCCTCGTGCCGAAGGACGCGCCCGCGCTGGCGCCGGTGGGCGCGGGCGGCGGCGACGTCTCCCAGCGCGACGTGTCGGACAGCGCGGCCGAGCGGGCGGCGGCCAAGCCGAGCGGCTACCGCATGGTCACCGAGGAGCAGTACCTGAGATACCAGGAGACCGGCGAGTTGCCGCCCGACGACGAGGTGCCGGGAGACTCGGGCGACCTGCTCGACGACTTCGCGGACGACGAGCCGGCCGAGCAGACCGGCGACGTGGCGGTCAGCGAGGACAGCGGCGCGGACGACGACCTGGACGGCGCGGACGACGACGCGGACGGCGCGAAGGCGGACGGCACGTCCGACTCCGGCGCCTCGACCGGCGGTGACAATGGCGCGGCCGGCGACGGCGACTCCGACCCGCCGGACCGCGCGGTCCGATCCACCGACGACCGCTGAGGCACGAGAGCTAAGGGGCGTCACCCATGCGTACGGCTGTGGTCGTCGGAGCGGGCATCGGCGGCCTGGCCGTGGCGGGCGCGCTTGCCAGGTCCGGCTGGCAGGTGACGGTCCTGGAGCGCGACGACCGGGTCCGGGCCGAGCGCACCGCCCTGATCCTCTGGCCGAACGCGGTGCGCGCCCTCGGCGCCCTCGGCCTCGCCGACGGTCTCGACGCGATCGCCACCCCGCTGCCGGACAGCGGCATCCGGCGGCCGGACGGGCAGTGGCTCGTGCAGCCGCGCGGGGCGAGCGGGCGCGGCCCGGTGATCGTGCACCGCGAAGACCTGCACGACGCGCTCGTTGCCGGGCTCGGCGACCAGGTCGACCTGCGCACCGGCGTGGCCGTCCGCACCGCCCGCGCCGGCGAGCGGGAGCGGCCCGCCGTGGGTGACGGCCGCACCGTGTGGGAGGGCGACGTCGTCGTCGCGGCCGACGGCGTCGACAGCGCGGTGCGGCGGCAGCTGGCGCCTGAGTCCACTGTGGTCAGTTCGGGGTGCGCGGCCTGGCGCGCGGTCATCCCCTGGTACCGCGTGCCCCTGCTCAACGAGGGCCGCCCGGTGGTGGGGGAGACGCTCGGCGCGGGCTACCGATTCATCGCCGCGCAGCTCGGCCAGCGCGGCTCGTCCGGCGGCTCCACGCGCGGCGGGATCTACTGGGTCGCCACCGCCGCCGGCGCACCGCGGCCGGAGCCGCCCGCCACGCAGCTCGCGTTGCTGCGGCGGTGGCTCTCGGCGTGGCACGCGCCGATCGGCGACCTGCTCGCCGCCACCGAGCCCGACGACCTCGTGCAGCAGGAGGTGCGGGAGCTGCGGCCGCTGCCCCGCGAGTACGGGTTCGCCTCCGGACCGGGCGGCTTCGCGCTGCTCGGCGACGCCGCGCACGCCATGCCGCACCACCTCGGGCAGGGCGCCTGCCTCGCGCTGGAGGACGCGGCGACGCTCCGCTCGGTGCTGCGCGACGCGACGCCCGGCCGGCAGGCGCGGGAGGCGATCGCCGCGTACTCCCGGCTGCGCCGCCCCCGTGCCGCCACCGTCGTGCGGCAGACCCGGCGGATGTCCGCGGTGCTGCAGGCCCGCGGCCGGCTCGCGCTGCGTGCCCGCGACGCCGCTCTGGGTACCATCAGCCCTCGATTGATGGGCAGCGCCGCCACCGCCGCGGCGGCGTGGAAACCACCGTCCTGACGCGGCCACGCCGAATCTGCCCGAAGGGGGCAGTCACGTGGCCGGGCGGACAACCAGGGCCGCACGCGCCGGGGGCTGAAGTCGGACCGAACGGATGCTGACCGTCGCTGCGCGCGAGGAGCACACTACGCGCAATGACGGATGGCCTTCGCGTACGCCAAGGGCAGGTGCGCCTGCTGGGGCCGGTTGAGCTCGCCGGTCAGGGCGGGCCGGTGCCGCTTGCCACCGGCGCGCGCCGGCTGCTCGCCGTCCTCGGCCTGCGCGGCGGCGAGATCGTCGGCTGGGCCCAGCTGAGCGAGGCCGGCATCGACCCGGTGACCCTCGACCGCGACGCGGCCGCGCTCGCCGGTGGGCTGGCCCGGGCCGGCCTCCGCGGCGCGCTGCAGACCCGTGCCTCCGGCATGCGCGTCGCCGGGCGGTACGTGGACGCTCTGCGCTACCAGGACGAGCTGCGCCGCGCCCGCTCCCGCCGCGCAGCCGGCGACCTGTCCGCCGCCGTCGCCCACTACGACCGCGCGCTGGCCCGGTGGCGTTCCGAGGTGCCGCTCGACGGCGTCACGCTCGCCGGCTGGGCCGCCACGGAGGCCAAGCGTCTGCGCGACAGCCGCACCCGGGCCCGCGAGGAGCGGTGGGACTGCCTGCTGAGGCGGGCCGCCGACGCGATCCGGGCCAGCGGCGCGCCGGTTGCCGACCGTGCCGCGGTGCTGGCCGGCATCCAGGCCACGGCGGCTGCCGAGGTGGCGGCCGCCGAGCTCGAGGCCGGCGTGGCTCGGCACCCGCTGCGCGAGCGCCGGTGGGAGCTGCTGCTGACCGCGACGCTGCTGAGCCACGGGCGGGCCGCCGCCCGGTCGGTGTTCCAGCGCGCCGTGCGCACCTTCGCCGACCAGCTCGGCGTCGAGCCCGGCGAGCGGCTGCGCGCCCTCGCCGCGGCGGCCGAGCGGGGCGACATCGCCGAGCTGCCCGAGGCGCCCCGCCCCGAGCCCCGCGCACCGCGGCGGGTGGCACTACCGGTGCCACTGACCAGCCTGCTCGGCCGCGAGGCGCTGCTGGACGACATCGGCGCGCGGCTGGCCGCGCACCGGCTCGTCACGCTCGTCGGCCCCGGCGGCGCGGGCAAGACCCGGCTGGCCATCGCCGCGGCGCGGGCGGAAGACGGGCCGGTGGCGTGGTTCGTCGACCTCAGCGTCGTCGAGCGGCCGGGGCTGGTGCCGAGCACCGTCGCGGAGACCCTCGGCCTGCGCGAGGACCCGGGCCTCGACCCGCTCGACGCCATCGCCGAGGAGATCGGCACGCACGATGTCCTGCTCGTGCTGGACAACTGCGAGCACCTCGTCACCGGGTGCGGCGAGATGGCCCGCGAGCTGCTGGCCCGCTGCCCGGGGCTGCGGATCCTCGCCACGAGCCGGGCGCCGCTGCGGGCCGAGGACGAGTCGGTCGTGCCCGTGCCGCCGCTGCCGCTGCCCGCGACCGCCGCCGGTCTCACGCTCGCCGATCTGGCCACCCACGCCGCGACCCGCCTGTTCCTGGAGCGGGCGCAGGCGCGGTCCGGGCGTCCGGTGCCGGAGGGCAGTGCCGACGCGGTGGCGCAGCTCTGCGCCGAGCTCGACGGGCTGCCGCTCGCGATCGAGCTGGCCGCCGCGCGCACACCGTTGCTGAGCGTGTCCGAGATCGTCGCCCGCATCCGCACCGACCAGCGGCTGCTGCACAGCCCGGACCCCACGACACCGCCCCGCCACCGCACCGTGGCCGCCGCCGTCGAGTCCAGCCTGGAGCAGCTCACGCCCGACGTGCAGCGGTTCTTCGACCGGCTGGCGGTCTTCGCGGGCAGCTTCGACGCCGCGGCGGCCGACGCCGTGCGCGCCGGCACCGGGGCCGATCCCACAGCGCTCGACCAGGTCGTCAACGCGTCGCTCGTGGAGGCCAACGCGGGGCGGTACCGGCTGCTGATGCCCATCCGCCGCCACGCCCTCGCCCGGCTGCACGCCGAGGTTCCCGCCGCGCGCACCGCGCACGCCGCCCACTACCTGCGCGTGGCCGAGTCGGCCGACGCCGACCTGCGCGGCCACGCCCAGGAGGCCGGGCTGTCCCGCCTCCGCGCCGACGCGGCCAACCTGCGGGCGGCGATGGCGTGGCTGGCCGAGGCCCGCCCGACCGCCGTGCCCTACGGCGACCTGCGCCTGGCCACCGCCCTCGCGATGTTCTGCCGGGTCGAGGGCCACTACCGCGAGGCCCGCGGCTGGCTCGCCGCCGCGCTCGCCCGCCACCCCCGCGCCCCCGCCCTGCTGCGCGGCGCCGCGGCGGCCGACGCCGCCATGCTCGCGATGCTGCTGTGCGACTACCCCGCCGCCGCTGAGTACGCCGGCACCGCCCGCGCCGCCTACCGCGCCCTCGGCGACCGCCGGGCGGAGGCGCGCGTCGAGATGATCCTGGGCTCGGTGGCCCGCGAGCGCGCGCAGTACGAAGCATCCGCCGCCCACCTCGACAAGGCCGCCGCCATCTACGTCGAGTGCGGCGACGAGCTGGGCGAGGCGCGCGCCGTGCAGCTGCGCGGCTTCACCGCCTGGCTTGCCGGCGACTTCGATCGCGCCGAGCTGCGCCTGCGCGCCTGCCGCCGCTGGTTCGAGCGCCTGGGCGACGCCGAGGCCGCCGCCTCCGCCCTCATGAACCTCGGCGCCGTCGCCCTCTACCGCGGCGACACCGACCGCGCCACGAGCCTGCTCGACGCGGCCCTGGAGCGGTACGCGGCGCTCGGCTTCCCCGAGGGCGTCGGGTGGGCGCACAACCTGCGCGGCCTTGTCGAGCTGCGCACCGGCCGGGCCGACCGCGCCGAGGAGCACCTCGCGCTGAGCCTCGCCACCCACCGCAAGGTCGGCGACCGCTGGCGCACCGCGAGCGTGCTGGAGGCCCTCGCCGAGGTCCATCGCCGCGACGACCCCACGCGCGCCGCGGAGCTCCTGGCCGACGCCGGCCGCATCCGCGAGGAGATCGGCGCACCCGTCCCGGCCTGCGAACGCCCCGACACCGAGGCGACCGCCGCCGCCCTCCGCGCGGCGCTGGCCGACCGCAGCCCACTGCCCGTCCGGGCCTTGATCCCCCCGGTCTGAGCGCGCTCGCCGATCGAAATCCCAAAGAACGACAAAGCCAGACATTGAGCTACCGCGATGTCCGCGGTGGTCCGGACCGTTGCTCCCGCGGCCTCACCCCCGCGGTGCGGGAGCTCAGACCGGCAAGAGACGCGGGGCGTGCCCGCCGCCACCGGATGGCGGCGGGCACACCGGTCAGGCCGTCGGGAAGAGGGAGGGGGTGGCTATGCAGGCCGTCCCGACGCGCTGGAAGCCGACCCGCGCGTAGACCCGGGCGATGTCGTCGCTGCCCGCCGAGAGGAAGACGAGGTCCACACCGGTGTCCAGCGCGTGTTTCGCGAGGGCGGCCGTCACCGCGGCGCCCAGCCCCCGGCGCCGTGCCGTCGGCAGGGTCGCCACGCCGGCGATCTCGGCGACGTCGTCGACGCGCTGGAGGATCCCACTGGCCAGGACGCCTTCGAGGTCCGGGTCCTCGGCCGACGACCCGTCCGCGGACGGTGACAAATATCCCAGAACCGAAGCGCGACGGCCGCTTTCCATCATTCGGCGCTCGTCCGCCAGCTCCTCGGCCGAGACCGGGAGCACCGCGGCGTCCCGTTCCGTGGGACCGGCGGTGCCCGTCGAGGTGCCGGGCGTACCGAACCCGACGGCGCCGACAGCCCGCCGCACCGCCACGTCGACGGCGAACGACGGCGCCGCCGGGTCGAGAAACCGGACATCCACGCCCGGGGGTGTGACCAGCGCCGACGGCTCCAGCACCAGCAGCGGCGCCTCCAGCACCGCCAAGCCCGCGGAACGGGCCACAGCCAGTAGGTCCGGCGTCACTTCGTGTACCCACTCGAGGGCCTCCGGCGCACCGATCGCCCGCTGTCTGGCCCGAACCGATGTAATGTCAGCGGCGGAGGGCGGTTCTCCCGCGTCCAGGCGGGGGCGCGCGTAGAACGGCCAGCCCGGTCCGTCACGGACGAAGAGCACGAGTCCACCGAAGTTTTCGGTGTGGGCGCCGTCGCGGGGGACAGCGTCGTAGAAGCGTTCCAACCGCTCGAACAGTTCAGCCACGTGTGATCAATCTCCGCTGGTGGAGTTCAGGAACCCCTAACGTAGACTCGAATGACTCAGCAGGGCCGACGTCGTCCCGACCTATTCCACGTAGCGCGAGCGACGACAGGAGGCCCGGTGGTTCATCCGCACCCTCATCGCACCTCCGAAGGGCTCTACGACCCGGCGTACGAGCACGACGCCTGTGGCGTGGCCTTCGTGGCGGATCTGTCGGGCCATCGATCCCACGACGTCGTCGCCAAGGGCCTGTCGGCGCTCTGCCGGCTCGACCACCGGGGCGCCCGCGGCGCGGAGCCCAACACGGGTGACGGCGCCGGCATCATGCTGCAGGTGCCGGACGAGTTCTTCCGGGCCGTCGTCGACTTCCCCCTCCCGCCCCCCGGGCAGTACGCGACCGGCCTGGTCTTCCTCCCGCACGACGAGGAGGCGGCGGCCCGCGCGGTGCGGGTGCTGGAAAAGTACGCGCTGGTGGAAGGCGCCGACCTGCTGGGCTGGCGCGACGTGCCGGTCGACCCGGACGACCTGGGCGAGACGGCCGAGGCGGCGCGGCCGCGGATCCGGCAGGTGTTCCTTGCCGCGCACCGCCTCACCGACACGCCGGGCGGCCCGGCGGGGAGCCCACTGGGCGGGCTCGACCTGGACCGGGTCGCGTTCTGCGTGCGCAAGCAGACCGAGCGGGAGAGCGCCGAGCGCGGCGTGGGGGCCTACTTCCCGTCGCTGTCGTCGCGCACGATCACGTACAAGGGCATGCTCACGCCCGCGCAGGTGCCGTCGTTCTTCCCCGACCTGACCGACGAGCGGGTCGCCAGTGCGATCGCGCTGGTGCACTCGCGTTTCTCGACGAACACGTTTCCGTCGTGGCCGCTGGCGCATCCGTACCGGTTCATCGCGCACAACGGCGAGATCAACACCATCCGTGGCAACAAAAACTGGATGAACGCGCGCGAGGCGCTGCTGGCTTCCGCCGTGATCCCGGGCAACCTCAAGCGGCTCTTCCCGATCTGCACGCCGGACGCGTCCGACGCGGCAAACGTCGACGAGGTGCTGGAGCTGTTGCACCTGGCCGGGCGCAGCTTGCCGCACGCGATGCTGATGATGGTTCCGGAGGCGTGGGAAAACGACCAGGACATGGAGCCGGCGCGGCGGGCGTTCTACCGCTTCCACGCCAGCCTGATGGAGCCGTGGGACGGCCCGGCCGCGGTGGCGTTCACCGACGGCACGGTGGTCGGCGCGGTCCTGGACCGCAACGGTCTGCGCCCGGGCCGCTGGTGGCAGACCAGTGACGGCCTGGTGGTGCTGGGCAGCGAGGCGGGCGTGCTCGACCTCGACCCGTCGACCGTGGTGGCCAAGGGCCGCCTGCAGCCCGGCCGGATGTTCCTCGTCGACACCGCCGCCGGCCGTATCGTGCAGGACGACGAGATCAAGGCCGAGCTGGCCGCGGCGCAGCCCTACGACGACTGGCTGCACGCCGGCCTCATCGACCTCGCCGACCTGCCCGAGCGCGAGCACATCGTCTACACCCACGACTCGGTGCAGCGGCGGCAGCAGACCTTCGGGTACACCGAGGAAGAGCTGAAGATCCTGCTCGCGCCGATGGCCCGCACCGGCGCCGAGCCGCTGGGCTCGATGGGCACCGACACGCCGATCTCGCCGCTGTCGACCCGGCCGCGCCTGCTGTACGACTACTTCCACCAGCTCTTCGCCCAGGTCACCAACCCGCCGCTGGACGCGATCCGGGAAGAGCTGGTCACCAGCCTGCAGTCCACGATCGGCCCGGAGGGCAACCTGCTCGACCCGGGCCCGGCCAGCTGCCGGCAGATCGTCCTGCCGTACCCCGTCATCGACAACGACGAGCTCGCGAAGATCCTCTCCGTCGACGAAGACGGCGACCTGCCCGGCTTCAAGGCGGTGCGGGTCTCCGGGCTGTACCCGCTGCGCGACGGCGCCGCCGGCATCAAGGCGCGGCTCACCCAGATCTGCCGCCACGTCTCCGAGGCGATCGAAGACGGCGTGCGCATCCTGGTCCTCTCCGACCGCGACTCCAACGCCACGCTCGCGCCGATCCCGTCGCTGCTGCTGACCGCCGCCGTGCACCAGCACCTGGTGCGGGAGCAGACCCGCACCCAGGTGGCGCTGATCGTCGAGAGTGGAGACTGCCGCGAGGTGCACCACGCGGCCGTCCTCATCGGATACGGTGCGGCGGCCGTCAACCCGTACCTGGCCTTCGAGTCGGTCGAGGACCTCATCGCGACCGGCGCACTGCCCGGCCTGGAGCCGGCCACGGCGGTGCGCAACTACGTCAAGGCGCTCGGCAAGGGCGTCCTGAAGATCATGTCGAAGATGGGCATCTCGACGGTCTCGTCGTACTGCGGCGCGCAGGTCTTCGAGGCGGTCGGCCTCGACTCGCGGCTCGTCGAGCGGTACTTCGCCGGCACGCCCGGCAAGATCGGCGGTGTCACGCTCGCCGGGATCCACGACGAGGTCAAGGCCCGCCACGCCCGGGCGTACCCGGCCAACCAGGCCGAGCGCACCCACCGCCGGCTGGAGGTCGGCGGGGAGTACCAGTGGCGCCGCGAGGGCGAGCTGCACCTTTTCAACCCAGAGACGGTGTTCCTGCTGCAGCATTCGACCCGGAGCCGGCAGTACAGCGTCTTCCAGAAGTACACGTCCACAGTAGACAAGCTGGCGGCCGAGGCGGGCTCGCTGCGCGGGCTCTTCACGCTGCGCACCGGTGTCCGCCCGGCGGTGCCGCTGGACGAGGTCGAGCCGGCGAGCGAGATCGTCAAGCGCTTCGCCACCGGCGCGATGTCGTACGGGTCGATCTCCGCCGAGGCGCACGAGACGCTCGCCATCGCGATGAACAGCCTGGGTGGCAAGTCCAACACCGGCGAGGGCGGCGAGGACGTCGAGCGCCTCTACGACCCGGCCCGGCGCTCGTCCGTCAAGCAGGTCGCGAGTGGACGGTTCGGCGTCACCAGCGAATACCTGGTAAACGCCGACGACCTGCAGATCAAGATGGCGCAGGGCGCCAAGCCGGGTGAGGGCGGCCAGCTGCCGGGCAACAAGGTGTGGCCGTGGATCGCCAAGACGCGGTACGCCACGCCGGGCGTCGGCCTCATCTCGCCGCCGCCGCACCACGACATCTACTCCATCGAAGACCTCGCGCAGCTGGTGCACGACCTCAAGTGCGTCAACCCCGCGGCGCGGGTACACGTGAAGCTCGTCTCGGAGGTCGGTGTCGGCACCGTCGCCGCGGGCGTCGCCAAGCTCAAGGCGGACGTGATCCTGATCTCCGGCCACGACGGCGGCACCGGCGCGTCCCCGCTCAACTCGCTCAAGCACGCCGGCACGCCGTGGGAGCTGGGGCTGGCCGAGGCGCAGCAGACGCTGCTGCTCAACCGCCTGCGCGACCGCGTCACCGTGCAGGTCGACGGCCAGCTCAAGACCGGCCGTGACGTGATCGTTGCCGCGCTGCTCGGCGCCGAGGAGTACGGGTTCGCCACCGCGCCGCTTATCGTCTCCGGCTGCATCATGATGCGGGTCTGCCACCTGGACACCTGCCCGGTCGGCATCGCCACGCAAAACCCGGTGCTGCGCGAGCGGTACACGGGCAAGCCCGAGTTCGTGGAGACCTTCTTCCTCTACCTCGCCGAAGAGGTCCGCGGCTACCTGGCCGAGCTGGGCTTCCGCTCGCTCGACGAGGCGATCGGCCACGCCGAGATGCTCGACATCGCGCCCGCCGTCGACCACTGGAAGGCGCGCGGCCTCGACCTCGGCCCGGTGCTGCACGTGCCCCAGCTGCCCGAGGGCGCGGCACGGCGCCGCATCCGCGGCCAGGACCACGGCCTCGACCGCGCGCTCGACAACGAGCTGATCACGCTCGCCGCGCCCGCGCTGGAGCGGCGCGAGCAGGTGCGGGCCGTGGTGTCGGTGCGCAACGAGCACCGCAGCGTCGGCGCCATGCTGGGCGGCGAGGTCGCCCGCAGGTACGGCGGTGCAGGCCTGCCCGACGACACCATCGACGTGACGCTGCACGGCACGGCCGGCCAGTCGTTCGGCGCGTTCCTGCCGCGCGGCGTGACGCTGCGCCTGTTCGGCGACGCCAACGACTACGTGGGCAAGGGCCTGTCCGGCGGCCGGATCGTGGTGCGGCCGTTCAGCACCGCGCCGTTCGTGGCCGAGGAGCAGATCATCGCCGGCAACACCATCCTCTATGGAGCGACGGACGGCGAGGTCTTCCTCCGCGGGCGGGTCGGCGAGCGGTTCGCCGTCCGCAACTCCGGCGCGGTGGCCATTGTGGAGGGTGTCGGCGACCACGGCTGCGAGTACATGACCGGCGGCACCGTCGTCGTCCTCGGCGACACGGGGCGCAACTTCGCGGCCGGCATGTCGGGCGGCACCGCGTTCGTGTGGCGGCTCGACAAGAGCCGGGTCAACCCCGAGCTGGTCGAGCTGGAGCCGCTCAGCGACGAGGAGCAGACCACGCTCCGCACGCTCGTCGAGCGGCACTTCGCGGAGACCGACTCGGCCGTCGCCGAGTACCTGCTCAAGCGCTGGTCCGAGGCGGTCGAGGAGTTCACCGCCGTGGTGCCGCGCGACTACAAGCGCGTCATGGAAGCCATCCGCACCGCCGAAGCCGCCGGTCGCGACATCGACGAAGCGGTGATGGAGGTCGCACGTGCCTGACCCTCAGGGCTTTCTGCGGTACGGGCGCCGGCTGCCGAGCCGGCGCCCGGTCCCGGTCCGCATCCAGGACTGGCGCGAGGTCTACCCGGTCGCCGAAGACGGGCTGATCCGCGAGCAGGCGACGCGGTGCATGGACTGCGGCATCCCGTTCTGCCACGACGGCTGCCCGCTGGGCAACCGCATCCCCGACTGGAACGACCTGGTCCGCACCGGCGGCTGGGCCTCGGCGATCGAGTCGCTGCACGCCACAAACAACTTCCCGGAGTTCACCGGGCGGCTGTGCCCGGCGCCGTGCGAGGCGGCGTGCGTGCTCGGCATCGCGGGCGGCGAGCCGGTCACGATCAAGCAGGTCGAGGTCGAGATCATCAACCGGGCCTTCGAGCTGGGTTACGTGACACCGCAGGCCGTGCCGCCGCCGTCGGGCAAGCGGGTCGCGGTCGTGGGCTCCGGCCCCGCCGGGCTCGCCGCCGCGCAGCAGCTGGCCCGCGCCGGACACCAGGTGACGGTGTACGAGCGGGACGACGCGATCGGCGGCCTGATGCGGTACGGCATCCCGGACTTCAAGCTGGAAAAGCAGCACATCGACCGCCGCCTCGCGCAGATGGAGGCCGAGGGCGTCGCCTTCCGCACCGGGGTCAACGTGGGCGTCGATGTGACGGCTTCCTCGCTGCGCGAGTCCCACGACGCGGTGCTGCTCGCCTGCGGTGCGCTGGCCGGGCGGGACACGCCGGAGACGCCGGGGCGGGAGCTGCGCGGCGTACACCTGGCGATGGAGCACCTCGTGCCGGCCAACCGTGTGGTGGCGGGCCTGGCCGACTCGACGCCGATCGACGCGGCGGGCAAGCACGTCGTCATCATCGGCGGCGGCGACACCGCGGCCGACTGCCTGGGCGTCGCCCACCGCCAAGGCGCGGCCGGGATCATCCAGCTCGACCTGTACCCGCAGCCGCCGGGCGCCCGCGACGAGGAGCGCGACCCGTGGCCCACGTGGCCGTGGATCCTGCGTGACTACCCGGCGCACGAGGAGGGCGGCGAGCGCGTGTTCGCGGTCGCGGTCCAGGAGTTCGTCGACGACGGCGCGGGCAACGTGCGCGCGGTCCGGGTCGCCGAGGTCGCCGTGGAAAAGGTCGACGGCCGGCGGATCCTGACCTTCGTGCCCGGCTCGGAGCGCGAGCTCCCGGCCGACCTGGTGCTGCTGGCGATCGGCTTCGACGGCACCGAGGAGCAGCCGCTGCTCGACCAGCTCGGCGTCGCCCGCAACAGGCGCGGCGCGGTCGAAACCAGCCCCGACTGGCAGGCCACCGGCAGCGACGGCGTCTTCGTGGCCGGCGACATGCACCGCGGCGCCTCGCTCATCGTGTGGGCGATCGCCGAGGGGCGCGCCGCGGCGGCCGCCATCCACTCGTACCTCGGCGGGCAGGGCTCGCTCCCGGCGCCGGTCACACCCGCGGCCCAGCCGCTGGCGGTCTAGGCCCTGTTTGGAAAATCCTTGCCGGGCTGCGCCGGGCCCAGACGACGCCCGGCGGCGCCGGGCGTAAGGCCGCATACAACACCGGTATGCGACCTTGCGCCCGACTTGCCGGACCGCCGCCTGGCCTCCGGCTCGCCTCGACAATCCTTTTCAAACAGGGCCTAGGCGGGGTCGGGGGCCGCCGGCAAGCGGCCCCCGACGTGCGTGCGGTCAGAACTCGGAGTTGTAGCTGGTGAACGAGCCGGTGTCGAGGCGTGACCCGAGCGGCGTGTAGCACGCGACGTTGCGCACCATCACCGTCGTGCCGTTGTACCCCCACGGGGCCTGCAGGTTGCAGAACTCGCCACGCTGCCCGTTCGCCGACACCTGTACCGTGTCCGGCGGCTGGGCCAGCGCGGGGAAGCGGGCCAGCGTGAGGCCCGTACCGGCGAAGTTGAGCAGGTTGGCGCCGCTGCCGACCTGCGAGTTGAAGTTCGTCGACGGCGGGCCGAGGTTCGGCGCCGGGGGCGGCTGCATGTTCCACACGTAGCCGAAGAACTTCGGCGGGTACGCCGAACCGAGCAGCGACCGGTCCCGCTGGTAGCTCAGCGTGAAGCCGGTCTTGAGCGGTGTGCCCGTCCCGTCGACACAGAGCACGAGCACGTCCTGCGAGGCCGGGTTGGAGTCCCACTTCGCGATCTGGCAGTGCGCGCCGGTGCTGCTGTTGACCGCGGTGACCTGGAGGCTGCCGTCGTTGGGACCGGCCGTGCCCAGCGCGGGGAAGCGCACGATGTACGCGCCCGTTGCACCCGCCGGCGCCACCACGTTTCCGCCGCCGAGCACCGAGTTGTACTCGCTCACGATCGTCGCGGTGTCGTCCGCGTGCACGTACCCGTAGAGGCCGCGCACGCTGTCCGGCGGCGAGCTGCTGGTGAAGACCGCGGTGAACGGCGTGTCGATCCCGAAGCCGCCCGGCCGGAAGCAGCCGATGTAGACGATCTGGTCGGAGCCGGAGAAGCCCCACTTCAGCGCCTGGCACCACACCGGGCGCCCGTTGATCGCGGTGACGTGCACGACGCCGCCCTTGGCCGCCTGGCCGGGGAAGACGATCTCGTAGAAGCCACCGCCGAACGCGGTGACCGCCGTGGTCGGGGGCCAGGTGCCGGAGGGCACCGTCGCGGCGCCGTCCCACTGCACGAAGCCGTGCCCGTCGGGTACGGCCGCCTGCGCCGGCGCGGCGAATCCGGCGGTGGCCAGGGCCGCCGCGAGGCAGACGGCGGCCAGCCTTCGAAGAGTTCCCATGACGCTCCTAGAACTCGGAGTTGTAGCTGGTGAACGAGCCCGAGTCGGCGCGGGCGCCGGCCGGGGTGTAGCAGGCCACGTTGCGGACCAGCACGGTCGTGCCGCTGTATCCCCAGGCCGCCTGCAGGTTGCAGAACTCACCCGCGCGCCCGAACGGTGTCGCCTGCACGTTGTCCGGCCGCTGCGCGAGCGCGCGGAAGCCGACGAGCGTCAGCCCCAGGCCGGCGGGGGCGGCGGCGTTGGCGCCCGGGCCGAGCTGCGAGTTGAAGTTCGTCGGCGGCGGTCCGACGTTGGGCGCCGGGGGCGGCGGCATGTTCCAGAGGTAGCCG
Source organism: Phytohabitans houttuyneae (assembly GCF_011764425.1). Lineage (NCBI taxonomy): Bacteria > Bacillati > Actinomycetota > Actinomycetes > Micromonosporales > Micromonosporaceae > Phytohabitans > Phytohabitans houttuyneae. The sequence continues at coordinate 1,190,107 of NZ_BLPF01000001.1, read as the reverse complement.
AAGTACTTCGGCGGGACGGCCGAGCCGAAGAGCGACCTCTCGTACTGGTAGCTGAGCGTGAACCAGGTGTTGAGCGGCGTGCCCGTCCCGTCGAAGCAGAGCACGATCACGTCCTGGCCGGCCGGGCTCGAGGCCAGCCGGGCCACCTCGCAGTGCGCGCCGACGTTCGGGTGTGCGGCGGTCACCTGGACGCTGCCGTCGACCGGGCCGGGCGTGGCGAGGCCGGGCAGGCGCACGCGGTACTGGCCGGGCGGGCCGAGCGGCACGACGGAGTTCAGCGCCGACGCCGAGTTGTACTGGCTGATGACGGTGCCGGCGAGGTCCGCGTGGACGTACCCGTATTGCCCGGGCAGGCCGTCCGGCGGCGTGCTGCTGGCGAAGACGGCGCTGAAGGGCGTGTCGGCCGGGGTGCCGCCCGGCTTGTAGCAGCGGACGTAGACGACCTCGTCCGCGCCGGTCGGGCCCCAGCGCAGCGCCTGGCACCACGCCGGGCCGCCGTTGACGGCGGTGACGTGTACGACGCCGCCCCGCGCGGCCTGTCCCGGGAAGATGATCCGGTAGAGGCCGGAGCCGCCCGGCGTGACGATGGTCGCGGGGGGCCAGGTGCCGCCCGGCACGGTCGCCGCGCCGTTCCACAGCACGAAGCCGTGCCCGTCAGGGACTGCCGCCCGCGCCGGTGCGGCGAGTCCGGCGGTGGCCAGGGCTGCCGCGGCGCAGGCCGCGGCGAGCTTTCGAAATGTTCCCATCGCGCTCCTTCGTGGGTGGGAATGGGGACGACAAACAGAGGGGAGTATCGATGCATTGATATGGCGGGTACCCGACAGCCGAACGGCCGGATTTGATAAGACACGTCCGCGTGATCTTGGGGATACCGGCGCGACACAGCGCCCTCCGAAAGTGATCAACCATGGCTCCCACACCACCCACGGATGCCGAGCTCGACGTGATGATCCGGGCTCGCCTCGCCTCTCTCGGAATCGACCTGGACCAGCTGCCGCCCGGCACCGTGTCCGACCCGGCGACCGGCGCGCCCGGCCGCGACTCGGTGTTCGCCTCGCTGCGCTCGTTCGTCCGGGGCAGCGTCACCGCGCTGGCGGCGTACCAGCTGCCGGCACCCGCGGGCAGCGACCCGGCACACGCCGCCGCGCTGTCGCAGCAGCCCGCCCCGATGCTCTACCCCTCGATCAGTTCGGAGTGGCGCAGATGACCACAGTGGACAGACGTGCCTTCCTCGCCCGCACCGCCGCCGTCGCCGCGGTCGCCGCCGCGGGAGCTTCCGCCATCCCCGGGTCGCCTGGGCCGGTGGACCCGCCCGCTTCGGCTCCGGCGCGTACGTCCGGCCGAGGCCGGAGGCGCTGGCCGACCCCACCGAGCTGACGCTCGCCGAAGCTGCCTGGATGATCAAAAACGGCAGGCTCACCCCGCTCGACCTCGTCGAGGCGTACCTGGCACGCATCGACACGTACGAGCCGGTGTACCAGGCCTTCAACACCGTGCTCGCCGACCAGGCGCGGGCGGCGGCGAAGGCGGCCGGCCGGCGGCGGCACACCGGGCCGCTGCACGGCATCCCGCTCGCCATCAAGGACAACTACTGGACAGCCGGCGTGCGGACCACCGCCAACTCGCACCTCTTCCAGGACTTCGTGCCGCCGTACGACGCGACCGCCGTGGCCCGCCTCAAGGCGAACGGCGCGATCGTGCTCGGCAAGACGCAGATGGGTCCGCTGGCCACCACGCGGGCGACCACACCGGACGGTCGCATCACGACGGTCAACGCCTGGACGCCCACGATCCCCGGCACGGACCCGGGCGGTTCGTCGACCGGCACGGCCACGTCGGTGGCCGGGCGGCTGGCGACGTCGGGTACCGGCACGCAGACCGGCGGGTCGATCACGGCGCCGTCGAACGCGCAGAACCTGACCGGTCTCAAGCCCACGATGGGTCGCGTGTCGCTGGCCGGGATCATCCCGCTCAGCTATACGCGCGACCACCCGGGCCCGCTCGCCCGCGACGCGAGGGACGCGGCCATCATGCTGACCGCGATGGCGGGGGAGGACCCGGCCGACCCGCGCACGCAGGGGCTGCCGAGGGTGCCGGACCTCGTCGAGGCCGCGACGCCGGTGTACTCGGGGCGCCGGCTCCGCGCGCGGTGGAGCACGCGCGTCGGCGTGCTGCCCGGCTACGCGGACGGCACGTCGGCGACCGCGCTGGCCCGGCAGGCGTTCCTCTCCACTGTGGACAAGATCGACGGGGTACGGCTCGTCGACGTGCCGCTCCCCGACGAGTGGGACCTGCTGACCGGCAACGCGTTCAACAACGTCCGCCTGCCCGAGCGCAGCGAGCCGTTCATGCCGTACCTCCGCGCCGACCTGCGCGGCTTCGGCGTGTCCGTGACCGGCTGGCTGCAGGGCGCGCTGCTGGGCGCCAACGAGTTCGTCACCGGGCAGCGGGCCAAGCTCCTGCTGCTGGAGCGGGTGCTGGACCAGGTCTTCGAGCGCTGCGACGTGGTGGTGCAGACCGGCCCGGTACCCTTCGACATCCTCGGCCTGCCGGAGATCGGCTTCCCGATCGGCTTCACCGCGGCCGGCGTGCCGATCGGCACGATCCTGGGCGGCGCGCCGTACGCCGAGGACCGCCTGCTCTCGGTCGTGGCCGCCTACCAGGCGGTGACCGACTGGCACTGGCGCCGCCCGCCGAACCCACCGGCGGCGACGGCACTGCGCTCGGCCGCGCCGGCGGAGGACCGCGGCCGCCTGACCGCCGACGACGTGGTGGCGCAGATGCAGTGACCCCGGCGTGGACCCTCAGCCCAGCACGGCCGCCGCGGCTTTGGCGCACTCGGCCGTGTCGAGGGTGCGGATCCGCGCGCGGACGGCGTCCAACGCGGACGGCGTCACGGACAGGATGCGGCAGCCGACCCCGATCAGCAGCGGGACGGCGTGCGGGTCGGCGGCCGCGTCACCGCAGACGGAGAGCGGACGGTCGTGGCGCCCGGCGGCGGCCACCGTCGCGGCGATGGCGCGCAGTACCGGGCGGTCGGCGGCGCGGGCCGGGGTCAGCGCGGGGTCCAGGCGGTCCAGGCCGAGCAGGGACGCGGTGAGGTCGTTGGTGCCGATGGAGAGGAAGTCGGCGGCGGCCGCGATGCCGTCGATGCCCTCCACCGCCGCCGCCGTCTCGACCATCGCGCCGCACGGCACGGCGCCGGGCAGCAGCGCGCGGGCCGCCTCGACCTGATCCGCGGACTCGACCATCGGGAGCATCACCCGCAGGCGGGTGGCGGCGCCGGCGGCGACGACCGCGCGAAGCTGGGTGGCGAGCGCCTCCGGCGGGAGCTGGCGGGCGCCCGCCGCGGTGAGAAACGGCGGCAGCTTGTCAGGCGCGAAGTCCAGCGTCCGCACGGTCGCCACCAGACCGGCGAGGGGGTCCAGCACCGGGCGGAGCGCGGCGGCGTGCGCGGCCTCGTCCGGCCAGTCCGCCGCGGTGAGGAACGGCAGCTCGGTCCGGACCAGCCCGGCGCCCTCCGCACCGGCGGCGACGGCCGCGCGGGACTCCTCGGCGGTCGCGACGTTGGCCAGCAGGGTGACGGTCCGGCCGTCGCGCGTGACGGCGGGCAGGGCGCGGCCGGCGGCCAGGTCGGCGCGGTGCCGCTCGGCCGCGCGCACGGCCTCGCGGGCGGCGTGCTCCTGCTCGGGCGTGGGGTCCACGATGAGCGTCGCGCCGTCCAGTACCGCCGGCGTGCCGTCGGGTGCGTCCGGGGTAACGCCGAAGACCAGCGGTACGCCCAGCGCGCGGGCGACGATCGCGACGTGCGCGTTGGGCCCGCCGAGCAGCGAGGCGGCGCCGGCCAGGTCGTCCGCGACCTCCAGCAGGTCGTCGGCGCCGAGCTCGTGACCGGCGAGGATGACCGGACCGTCCAATGTGGCCGCCGGATCGCCGCGCAGGACGGCCGCGACGCGGCGACCCACCTGGCGTACGTCGGCCGCGCGGCCGGCCAGCGTCGGGTCGGGGAGGGCGGCCAGCAGGTCGGCGTACGTCGAGGCCGCCGCCGTCACCGCGTCCACGGGCGCCTGCCCGGCGGCCAGCCCGGTCGCCGCCGCGCCACGCAGGTCCGGGTCGTCGGCGATCAGCGCCATCGTCTCCACGATGTCGGCCGGCTCGGTGTGCCCGCCGGCACGCAGCGCCTCGGCCCGCTCGCGCAGCCGCGCCGCCACCGCGTCGAAGGCCGCACCCAGGTCAGCGGGGAGGCCGGTGCCGCCCCCCACCCCGGAAGACAAGCCGGCACCGGCGTACCCATTCCCCCCGTCTACTTCGGACGGTGCGGTGGCTGCCCACCGGATCCGTCCCAGTCCGACCCCGGGCGCCCCCAGCACGCCGGTGTAGCCGCGGGGTGCGTTCACGACGTGACGTCCGCCAGCGCCTGGAAGATCAGCCAGGTGGAGGTCGCGCCGGGGTCCTGGTGCCCGACGCTGCGGGGCCCCAGGTAGGAGGCGCGGCCCTTGCGGGCGTGCAGCTCGGTCGTGGCGCGCATGCCCTCGGCGGCAGCGTCCGCCGCGGCCCGCGCGGCCGCCGTCAGGCCGTCGTCGGCCGCCTTCTCGAACGCGGCGACGGCCGGCCCGTACGCGTCGACGATCGTCTTGTCGCCGGGCACCGCCGCGCCGAGCTTCTGCACGGCGGCGAGGCCCGCCCGCAGCGCCGCGCCGAGCTCGGCGGCGTCCACTGTGGAGCTGTCGGCGGGGAGCGCCTTGCCGATGGCGCGGAACGCCGTGCCGTACAGCGGTCCGGCCGCACCTCCCACCTTGGACACCAGCGTCGTGCCGGTCTTTACCAGGACGTCGCCGACGGTCTTGGGGTCGGCGCCCTCCAGCGCCGCCACCGCCGCGGTGAAGCCGCGCTTGAGGTTGACACCGTGGTCGGCGTCGCCGATCGCGGAGTCCAGCTGGGTCAGGTAGTCGGCCTGCTCGGTCACCGCGGCGGAGACCTCGATGATCCACGAGCGGGCGAGCGCGACGTCCACGGTTACCTCCCTGCGGAGCGGGCCAGACCTACACGCCCCAGCGCAGCGCCGGGGTGCGGACCGGCGCGTCCCACAGCCGCAGGATCTCCGGGTCCGCCCGACACACGGTAACGGACATGCCGGCCATGTCCAGGCTGGTCACGTAGTTGCCCACGAGGTTGCGCGCGACGCGGACGCCGGCCTTGTCGAGCAGCGCGGCGACCTCGCCGTACAGCAGGTACAGCTCGATGAGCGGGGTGCCGCCGAGGCCGTTGACCAGCACGATCGCCTCGCTACCGGCGGACAGCGGCTTGGCGCCCAGGATCGCCTCGACGGTCATCGCCGCGATCTCGCGGGCCGGGCGCAGCTTCTCCCGCCGCCGCCCCGGCTCGCCGTGGATGCCGACGCCGACCTCGATCTCGTCGTCCGGCAGTTCGAAGCCGGGCTTGCCGGCGGCCGGCGTGGTGCAGGCCGTGAGCGCGACCGCGAACGAGGCGGACTGCTCGTTGACCCGCGAGCCGGCGGCCGCCACCGCGGCGGCGGAGGCGCCGGTCTCGGCCAGCGCGCCGGCCACCTTCTCGACGATCACGGTGGCGCCGGTGCCGCGGCGGCCGGCGGTCCACGTGGAGTCCTCGACCGCGACGTCGTCGTCGACGAGCACCGTCTGCACCTCGATGCCCTCGTCACCGGCGAGCTCGGCGGCCATCTGGAAGTTCATGACGTCGCCGGTGTAGTTCTTCACGATGTGGACCACGCCCGCGCCGGCGTTGACGGCCTGGGTCGCGGCGAGGATCTGGTCGGGCACAGGCGACGTGAACACCTCGCCGGGCACGGCGGCGTCGAGCATGCCCAGCCCGACGAATCCACCGTGGAGTGGCTCGTGTCCCGAGCCGCCGCCGGAGAGCACGCCGACCTTGCCGGCGACGGGCGCGTCCGCCCGGACGACGATCTGCTGCTCGATGTCGACGCGGAGGTCGGGGTGGGCGGCCGCGACGCCGGCCAGCGCTTCGCGGACGACCGCCGCGGGATCATTGATGAACTTCTTCACCGCCGCACTCCTTCCGGAGGGCTGAGACGCTGTTCAGCATTGCTGAAGTGTGTTCGGAACGTAGTCCGGCTCACAACCGCGTGTCAAGCACTCGGCTCAGGACGCCGCGGCGACCCAGCGGCGGGTCGCGGGGCGGCCGGCGCCGAGGTCGCGGGAGAGGTGGCGAGCGGTCTCGCGCACCGCCACGGCCAGCCCGTCCCGGGTCTGCTCGTCCAGCAGCCGCTCGACCGGACCGATCGCCCCGATCGCGCCCACGACCTCTCCGGTGTGGTCGAAGACCGGTGCGGCGATGCCGGCGTCGCCGATGGCCGCCTCGCCGTCCTCGACGGCGTAACCCGTCGCCCGTACCCCCTCAAGGTCCTGGACCAGCGCGGACGGCTCCGTCCGCGTGGCGCCGGTGAGCGCGGCCAAGGGTCCCCGCAGCAAGGCGGCGCGGTCGGCCTCGGGCAGGTGGGCGACGATGGCCTTGCCCAGCGCGCAGGTGTGCCAGGGGATGACCGCGCCCACCTCGAGGATCTGCACGGCGCCCTCGGGGCGGAACGCGTGGTGCACGACCAGCACGTGGTCCGCGGAGAGCACGCCCACCCACACGGCCTCGTTGGCCCGGGTGGCCAGGCCGTCGGCCCAGGCCACCGAGCGCACCCGCAGCTCGTGCGTCTCCAGGTAGGCGTTGCCGAGCTCGAGGAGGGCGGGACCGAGCCGGTACTTGCCGGTCTCGCTGTCCTGCGCGACGAGCTGGCCGGCCTCGAGGGTGCGCAGCAGCGCGTGGGCGGTCGGCTTGGCGACGCCGATCCGCTCGGCCACCTCGGTCACGCCGGCGCCCCGCGCGGCCGTGCCGAGCACGCGCAGGATCTCGATCGCGCGCGCTACCGACTGGACCATCGTGCCGCCCTTCACCCCCGACGCATCGGGGCGGTTCGCTATTGCCGAACGGTGTTTCTGAACATACCATTTTCGGTCATGACGGGAACCGTGGGCATCGTACTCGTCTCGCACAGCGCCCAGCTCGCCGCTGGACTGCGGGAGCTGCTGCTGCAGGTGGGTGGGGGTTCGCTCACGATCGAGACGGCGGGCGGCACCGACGAGGGCGGCATCGGCACCAGCTACGACCTGGTGCGCGCCGCGATCGAAAAGGCGGACGGCGGAGCGGGCGTGCTCGTGCTCCCCGACCTGGGCAGCTCTGTCCTGACCACGCGCGCGGTGCTCGACGACCACCCCGTGCCCGGCGCCGTGATCGTCGACGCGCCGTTCGTGGAGGGCGCGATGGCCGCCGCGGTCATCGCGGCCACCGGCGCCGACCTGGCGACCGCCGTCGCGGCGGCGGAGGAGGCGCGGGATGTCCGCAAGCTCTGAGGCCGCCGTCGTGCTCCCGGCCCACCTGCACGCGCGCCCGGCCGGCCAGGTGGTCCAGGCGGCGGCGCGGTTCCAGGCGCAGGTCGAGATCGAGTACGCGGGGAAGGTCGCCAACGCCCGCGGCGTGCTCGCCGTGATGGCGCTGGGTGCCACGGCCGGCACCACCGTCACCCTGCGCGCCACCGGGCCGGACGCGGCCGAGGCCGTGGACGCTGTGGCCGCGGTGCTCACGGAGGCGCGTTGAGCAGGGGCTTCAGGGCATCTTTAGGAGGACTCGTGCGCCCCTTTGGTGCCGGGCGTCATCGTGGGAGCGGCGGTACTAAGCTGCGCGGTGACGGTCGCTGACGCCCGCCGCCACCAAACGTCCGACAGGGGTCGGCCGGACAGCCGATCCGGCGGAGGGACTAGCCTGATGACCGTGACACGCCGCGCAAAGATTGTCTGCACTCTCGGCCCCGCCACTGCTTCTCCGGAGCGCATCCGGGGCCTCGTAGACGCAGGAATGGACGTGGCCCGCCTCAACTTCAGCCACGGCAGCCACGAGGACCACGAGTCGGTGTACCTGCGGGTGCGCGAGGCGGCCGAGGCCGCGGGGCGCGCCGTCGCCATCCTCGCCGACCTGCAGGGCCCCAAGATCCGCCTCGGCAAGTTCGCCGAGAGCCCGGTCGACTGGCGCACCGGCGACACCGTGGTGATCACCGGTGACGACGTCATGGGCACGGCCGACCGCGTCTCCTGCACGTACCGCAAGCTGCCCCACGAGGTGAAGGTCGGCGACCGCCTGCTGATCGACGACGGCAAGGTCGCGGTCGAGGTCACCGCCGTCCACGGCAACGACATCCGCTGCCTCGTGGTCGAGGGCGGCCAGGTCTCCAACCACAAGGGCGTCTCCCTGCCCAACGTGGCGGTGAGCGTGCCGGCACTGTCCGAAAAGGACAGCGCAGACCTGCGCTTCGCGCTCGGCCTCGGTGTCGACCTGGTGGCGCTGTCGTTCGTGCGTTCGCCCGACGACATCAAGCTTGTCCACGCGATCATGGACGAGGAGGGCCTGCGCCGCCCGGTCCTCGCCAAGGTGGAAAAGCCGGAGGCGGTGACCCACCTGGAGGCGATCGTCGACGCGTTCGACGGCGTGATGGTGGCCCGCGGAGACCTCGGCGTGGAGCTGCCGCTCGACCAGGTGCCGCTGGTGCAGAAGCGGGCCGTGCAGCTCTGCCGGGAAAACGCCAAGCCGGTCATCGTCGCCACCCAGATGCTCGACTCGATGATCGAAAATTCGCGCCCCACCCGCGCCGAGGCGTCGGACGTGGCCAACGCGGTGCTCGACGGCGCCGACGCGGTCATGCTCTCGGGCGAGACAAGCGTGGGTAAGTACCCGGTGCTCACCGTCAGCACGATGGCCAAGATCGTGACGACCACCGAGTCCGGCTCGATCGGCGTCCCCCGCCTCCAGCACGACCCCCGCACCCACGGCGGCGCGCTCACCGTGGCGGCCTCGCAGATCGCCCGCAACATCGGCGCCAAGGCGCTCGTCGCGTTCTCGCAGACCGGCGACACCGTCCGCCGCCTCTCCCGGCTGCACTGCGAGCTGCCGCTGCTCGCCTTCACGCCGGTGCCCGAGGTGCGCAGCCAGCTGGCCCTCTCGTGGGGTGTGGAGACGTTCCTGGTGCCGTTCGTGCAGCACACCGACGACATGTTCCGGCAGGTCGACCTGGCGCTGCTGGGCATCGGCCGGGCCAACCCGGGTGACTACGTGGTGATCGTCGCCGGCAGCCCGCCCAACGCGCCCGGCTCCACCAACACGCTGCGCGTGCACCAGCTCGGTTCCTTGGTCGACGCGGCGACGGCGGCCCGAAGCAGCGGTCGGTGACCTCTCCCGGCGGCGGCCGTGAGTGACGCGGTCGTCGGGCAGGTAGCGGTCGACCAGCTCCTTGAGGTGCTCGACCTGAAGGAGCTGGGTCCGTTCCGCTTCCGGGGGGTCAGCCCGCGGGTCGGCCCCCAGCGGGTCTTCGGCGGCCAGGTCGCCGGCCAGGCCCTCGTCGCGGCCGGCCGCACCGTCGACCCGGCGCGGCTGGTCCACTCGCTGCACGGCTACTTCGTGCGGCCGGGCGACCCGACCGAGCCGATCGAGTACCAGGTGGAGAGCATCCGCGACGGCCGCTCCTTCTCCGTCCGCCGCTCGGTGGCGCTGCAGGGCGGGCGCACGATCTTCTTCATGTCGGCGTCCTTCCACCGCCAGGAGGAGGGGCTCGACCACCACGCGCCCGTCCCGCCCGGCGTGCCCGCGCCGGACGACGTGCCGACGATGGCCGACCGCCTCGCCCGCTACCCCGACCGCGCCGGCATCTGGGCGGCCATCCCGCGCCCGATCGACGTGCGGTACGTCGGCGAGCCCGGCTGGGTGGCACCCGGCGACCGGCCACCCGACCCGCACCAGCGGGTGTGGATGCGCATCGACGGCCAGCTCCCGGACGACCCGCTGCTGCACGCGTGCGCGCTCACGTACGCGTCCGACCTGACGCTCCTGGACTCCGTGCTCTCGGTGCACGGCGAGGTGTGGGGCCCGGGGGGAGTGGTGGGGGCGAGCCTCGACCACGCGCTCTGGTTCCACCGGACATTCCGCGCCGACGAGTGGTTCCTCTACGACTGCTGGAGCCCTTCCGCCTCCGGCGCCCGAGGGCTTGCCACCGGGCGGATGTTCACCGAGGAGGGGCGGCACGTCGCGACCGCCGTGCAGGAGGGACTGCTGCGCCGCGTGGGAGAGTGACCCCCGGCGTACCCGTTCCTTAATCTCGACCGGGATAATGGGAAACATGCGACTGTCTGCCCGGGTCGACTACGCGCTGCGCGCCGTCGTCGAGCTCGCCACCGCCGTCGAGGGCCCGCTGACCGCCGAGCGCATCGCGAAGGCGCAGGAGATCCCGCCCAAGTTTCTCGAGAGCATCCTGCTGCAGCTGCGCCGCGGCGGGGTGGTGCACGCCCAGCGCGGCCCGGAGGGTGGCTACTGGCTGGCCCGCCCGGCCGGCGAGATCACCCTCGCCGACGTGATCCGCATCATCGACGGCCCGCTCGCGCACGTGCGCGGGCAGCGCCCCGAGGATCTCGGCTACCACGGCGCGGCCGCCGCGCTGCAGGAGGTGTGGATCGCGCTGCGGGCCAGCGAGCGGCAGATCCTCGAGCTCGTCACGGTCGCCGACGTGGCGACCGCCAAGCTCCCCGAGCGGGTGCGCGAGCTTGTCGCGGACCCGAGCGCCTGGGCCTGACCAGCTCCCATTTTCCGGTACCGGCTTGACGCCGCCCTCCATTTCCTTGATTCTCGACTAAGTTGACCGGAATTACCGAGGAGGTGGACAAGTGCGGAAGCTGATCGTCCTCGCCCTGGTGGGGCTGGCCGCGCAGCTCGTCGACGGCGCCCTCGGTATGGCGTACGGCGTCACCTCCTCCTCGCTCCTCCTGGTCGCCGGCCTCGCCCCCGCGTCCGCCTCCGCCTCGGTGCACCTGGCCGAGCTGGGCACCACCCTCGCCTCGGGCGCGGCCCACTGGCGCTTCGGCAACGTCGACTGGCGCGTGGTGCGCCGCATCGCGCTGCCCGGCGGCGTCGGCGCCTTCGTCGGCGCGACGTTCCTGAGCTCGATCTCCACCGAGGCGGCCGCACCGTGGATGGCCGGCATCCTGCTCGCCCTCGGTGTCTACCTGCTGATCCGCTTCACCCGCCCGCTGGCCGAGCGCCGCTCCCGGCGTCCGCTGCGCTCCCGCTTCCTGACCCCGCTGGGCCTGGTGGCGGGCTTCGTCGACGCCACCGGCGGCGGTGGCTGGGGCCCGGTCGCCACCCCGTCGCTGCTGGTCTCCGGGCGGATGGAGCCGCGCAAGGTGATCGGCTCCGTCGACACCTCGGAGTTCGTGGTGGCGGGCGCGGCCAGCGTCGGCTTCCTGATCGGGCTCGGCTCGGAGGGCTTCGTGCTGCCGACCGTGGCCGCGCTGCTGGTGGGCGGCCTGATCGCCGCGCCGCTGGCCGCCTGGCTGATCCGCATCGTGCCGGCCCAGCTGCTCGGCGCGGCGGTGGGCGGGCTGATCGTGCTGACCAACTCCCGCACCATCATGCGTGCCGTCGACGCGCCGTCCGCCCTGCGCCCCGTCGTGTACCTGGCGATCGTGGCCGCCTGGGCCGGCGCGCTGTACCTGGCCGTCCGCATCCTGCGCCGCACCCGCGCCGCCTCCGCTGCCGCTCCCGCGGCCGAGGAGCGCGTGCCAGCCCTCGACGCGGCCTGAGCCTCCCACCCGCCCCCTCCGCCCCGCCCCCTCCCTGTTGATCAGGGACTTCGTGGGGGGACACGCCGGCCGACACGCCCACCAACTCCCTGATCAACGGCCCCGGGCCCGCAGAGCGCGGGCCCGCGCGGGCTGGACAGCGTGCGCTTTGGTGCGTAAATTGTTGTTGACATGGGTAATGAGGAGTTGAGACCGAACGGTGACGAGCTGGTGCGGCTGATGGCCGCGCTGGCCAGTCCACAGCGGCTGCGCATCCTCGCCGAGCTGGCCGGCGGGCGGCGATACGTCACGGAGCTGGCCCGGCAGGTCGGCCTCAGCCGCCCTCTCGTGCACGCCCACCTCGGCAAGCTCACCGCCGCCGGGCTGGTGACCAGCCACATGGAGCTGGCCGAGGAGGGGCACGCGATCCGCTACGTCGAGGCGACCCCGTTCGCGTTGGTGCTGACGCCGGAGTCGATCGCCGCGGCCGTGCGGACGCTGACCGTACCTGACAATTCGAAGGAGCCGTCATGACCTGGCAAGAAACGGTGATGGGCGCCCTGGCGATCATTTTCCTGCTGGTCATCCTCGTCGTGGTGATCGTCCAGCTCGGTGCCACGTGGCGGGCGCGCCAGTCGGTGGCGCGCGAGCAGGCGTACCGGACGCTCGCCGAGCAGGCCGCCGCCACCCAGCGCGAGACCGCGCAGCGGCTGGAGACGATGCAGGCCGACCTGGCGGAGCTGCGCGAGCGCACGGGCGCGCTGGAGCGGCTCCTCAAGGAGGTGGAAGAGCCGTGGACGCGGTGATCGAGGTCGACTCGCTCACCAAGCGGTTCGGCCGGACGGTCGCCGTCGACGGGCTGAGCTTCGCGGTGCCGCGGGGAAGCATCGTCGGGTTCCTCGGGCCCAACGGCTCCGGAAAGACCACCACGCTGCGCACCCTGCTCGGCCTCACCACGCCGACTGCGGGACGCGCGACGGTGGAGGGCCGGCCGTACGCGGCTCTGCCCGACCCGGCCCGCGTGATCGGCGCGGTGCTCGACGCGGCGCAGTTCCACCCCGGCCGCACCGGCCGCGACCACCTGCGGGTCTTCGCCCGGGCCGCGGGCGTGGCGCGGAGCCGTGTCGACGCGCTGCTGCGCCTGGTCGGGCTCGGCGAGGCGGCCGGCCGGCGGGTTCGTGGCTATTCGCTGGGCATGCGGCAGCGCCTCAGCCTCGCCACGGCGCTGCTCGGCGACCCGCGCGTCCTCGTCCTCGACGAGCCCGCCAACGGCCTGGACCCGCAGGGCATCCGCTGGCTCCGCGACTTTCTGCGCGACCGCCGCGACGAGGGGCGCACCGTCCTCGTCTCCAGCCACGTGCTGTCCGAGGTCGCCCAGGTGGTCGACGAGGTCCTGGTGCTGCACAAGGGGCGGCTTGTCGCGCAGGGTCCGGTGGCCGAGCTGACCGCCGCGGCCGGCGCCCCGGTGCGGGTGCGCAGCGCCGACCCCGGGCGGTTGTCCGAGGCACTGGCGGCGCGCGGCGTGACGGCGACGGGGGACGGGCCCGGGTGGCTCGTCGCGCACCGGACGACCGCCGAGTCGGTCGGCGCGACGGCGGCGGAGCACCGCATCGCCATCTACGAGATGGCCGCGCATCCCCGCACGCTGGAGGACATCTTCCTGCACGTCACGGGGGAGGCCGACCGATGAGCAGGCAGGTCGCCGCGGAGCTGCTCAAGCTGCGCACCACCCGGGTCGTTCCGGCGCTGCTGGCCGTCTCGGTCGGGCTCAGCGTGCTGATGGCCGCGCTGATCGTGCTGCTCAGCTCCACATCGGACATCGGCGGCGACGTCGGTGGCCGGCTCGTGCTCTCCTCGGGCGGCATCGTGGCCGGCATTTTGGCACTGCTGCTGGGCATCGTGACGACCGCGGGGAGTACCGGCACGGCACGATCCTCCCCACCCTGCTCACCAACCCCGACCGGCTGCGCGTGACGGTCGCCCAGATCCTCGCGAACACCGCGGCCGGCGCGCTGATGGGCGTCGCGAGCGTGGCCGCCACCGCCGCGGTGAGCTTCCCGCTGCTCGCCGCGCGCGACGTGCCGGTGACCCTGTCCGCCGCGCGGGTGGCCGGCATCCTCGTGGGCGGCGTCTGCTTCGCGGCGCTGTCGGCGATGCTGGGCGCGGCGTTCGGCGCGCTGATCCGCAGCCAGGTGGTCGCGGTGTCGGCCGCGCTGTTCGTGCTCTTCGTCATCGAGCCGGTCGTGACGAGCCTCGTCGACGGATACCAGCGGTATTCGCTGACCGGCCTGCGCGTGGCGATCAGCGGGGGAGCGGCCGAGAGCGCGGGCACCGCCGCGGGCGGGCTGCCGCCGGCGTGGTTGGCGGTGCTGCTGTGGACGGGGTACGCACTGGCGCTCGCCACGGTGGCCGCGGTCGTGGGCCGGCGCCGCGACATCCTGTGATCCCGCCGCCCGGCCCGGGCGGGACGTCGGGCGCCGGCGATCTGTGGGAGCATCGGCGCCATGCCGCACGCGGACGAGCCATCGCTTGTCGAGTACGTGGCCGCCAACGCATCCGCGACCGCCCTCGCCGTGTACGACGCGAGCGACCCGGCCGCGGCCGCCGGAGCACTGCGCGCCGCCGCGGCGGAGATCGGTGACATCCGCAGCCCGTACGAGCCGGACGCGTCGATGGCCGCCTGGTGCGCGGTGCTCGACGAGGACGGCGTGGCGGTGCTGCACCTCGACATGCGGGACGAGGTCCGGTATTCGGCGCTGGTCGTCCGCATCATCCTGGACCGGCTGGCGCAGGCCGGGGTCGACGGGCGGCTGAGCCCCCGGCGGCGGCCCGAGCCACCGTTCCCCTACGACGGGGCCGCCGACCTCTACAGTGGAATGGAGCAACTGTCCAAGCTGGACGATCGTGGACTGCCTCCCGGCTTCCCGGAAGGCTTTCCGGTGCCCGAGGACGCCACGCTCGTCCTGGCCCAGCGGCAGCGCGACGGCGTGGCCGAGCACGCGGCCTGGCGGCGCTCGGGCGGCCCGCTCACGGGCTACCTGGGCCAGCTGGGCGACTACGGCTGCGTGTTCGGGTCGGTGCCCCGCTCGCTGACCTTCGACGGCCCGCCGGGCGTCGTGCGGTACACGCTGTGGCGCGACGGTGGCGGCGGCAGCGTCACGCTGTTCACGTCCAGGCCGGGTGAGGGCGAGCCGCGAGAGTGGTACGCGAGCGTGGTCTGGCACCCACACGCCGAGCCGCCCGCCGCACCCGTCCGGCCGGACGGGGCGCCCGACACCCGCCCGGTGCCCGAGGGCCGGGAGGCGGCGCGCGCGGCGGTCGAGTTCCTGGTGCCCACGCCGCTCGTCACGGGTTGTGAGGCGCTCATCGGCGTGACCATCGCCGCCGAACGCCTGCGCGGCCTGCTCGACAAGGCGCCCGACGCGGGCGGCCGCCCCCGGCCCGTCGAGGTGGCGAGCCGGCTGGTCCCGGTGTTCGCACAGCTGCCGGCCGGCCACGCGGACATCGTCCGGCACACCTGCCTGACCCTTTTCGCCAACCTCATGGCCTCCGGCCGCCGCGGCCGCCCCGACGGCCTCACGCTCGTGCCGGACGGCGAGGGGCTCCTGCACGCCGCCGACCTCCGGGCCCGTGCGCGGGAGGTGATCGACGCCGACTCCCTGCCCGCGTTCGAAGCCGGCCTCGCGCTGGTCAAGGTCGGCCCGGCCGTCGGCGGCCCGCTCACCGAGATCCGCGACGCGCCGGTGCGCCCGCCCGCCGACCGCTACACCTGGCTCTTCGCCGGCCTGGACCCGGACCACCTGGCCATCACGCGCGACGCCTGCTGGCAGCTGGCGCGCTGACCCCCGGCGGTTGATCAGGGAGTAGATGGGGCGGCGCGCCGTGCGACACGCCCACCCGGTCCCTGATCAACACCGGATGGCTCGGGCTTGGGCCGCGGACCGCAGCGGTGCCCGCGGGAGCATGCGGTCAGCCGCTGGCGCGGAATGGAGGCCGCGGCGGTCCGGAGATCGAATCGCGGACCGCCGCGGCGTTGGTCAGGTGCGTGACCGGCCGCGCCTGGCGGGATTAGGGGGCCGCCGGGCCGGGCGCCGCCGCACCTCGGCCGGTGAATCGGGAGGTGTTGCCGCGCAGGCGGAAGGCGAGCACGATGTCCGCGACGCCGTGCGCGAGTGCCACCCCGGCTACCAGCGCGACAAGCAGAAACGCCGACCGTACCCAGCTGCCGGCCGCCCAGAAGCCGAGCAGGATCTCCACGACGCCGACCAGGACGGACAGCCACCAGGCCTCGTTTTCCGACTTGGTGGCGAAGCCCGTCACGACGTCGAAGAAGCCCTTGATGAGCAGGTACCAGCCGACGAACGCGGCCAGCCACGCGAAGCCGGTGCCGGGGCGGAAGAGGATGACGATGCCGGTGATGGCGAAGAGCACGGCGAGCAGCGCGTGCAGCCACCGCCAGCCGGGCGCGAGGAAGGCCATCATCAGCTCCGACGCGGCCGCGAAGAGCACGACAAGGCCGGCCAGGACCGAGACCGCCGCCACCGAGGCGTTGTCAAAGCGGAGCACGATCCAGGCGAAGACGATCCACAGGATGCCGGTGACCAGAAACAGCCACCAAGGGGCTCGGGGTACCAGCGAACGCGCGTCTTCCATTACCCCATTACAGCAGTGTTTGCACCGATTGGGGTTGAATCGGGATCTACGGCTGAGGTGGATGCGCGCACGGTCAGCCGCGGGTCGAGCAGCGTAGCGGCCGGCACCTGCTGACCCTCCAGCTTGCGCATGAGCAGCGTGACCGCCTGGTGCCCCACGTCTTCGGCGGGGATGAGCACCGACGTGAGCGCGGGGCTGGCCCGCTCGGCCACCTCGTCCGGGCAGATCGCCATCACCGAGATGTCGTGCGGCACCTGCCGCCCGAGCAGCGGGAGCGCGGCGAGCAGGTGCGCCACGGCCGCCTCGTTGTGCACCACGATGCCGGTGAGGCGGGGTTGGCGGTCGAGCAGGCCGGCGAGCTCCTGCCGCACCGCGTCGAAGCTCTCCTCGCACGGCTGGGCGGTCGCCGTGATCCCGTACCGCTCGGCGGTCTCGGTGAAGCCGGCCCGCGTGCGGTGCGCGAAGCCGGTGTCCCGCTCGTACACCACCGCGGGCGCGCCCAGCAGCGCGATCTCGCGGTGGCCCAGCGAGGCGAGGTGGTCGACGCAGGAGGCGCCGGCACGGTAGAAGTCGAGGTCGACGCAGGTGAGGTTTTCCGCCTCGGCGGGAAAGCCGATGAGCACGCTCGGCCGCTCCAGGTCGCGCAGCAGCGGCACGCGCGGGTCGTGCATCTCCACGTCCATCAGCACGATGCCGTCGACCATCGCGCTGGCCGCGATCCGCCGCAGCCCGGCCGGGCCCTCGTCGGCGGTCACCAGCAGCACGTCGTGGTCGAACTGGCGGGCCGTCGTCACCACCGCCGTCGCGAACTGCATCAGCACCGGCAGGTGCATGCCCGAGCGCAGCGGCAGCACGAGCGCGATCACGTTGGCCCGCTTGCTGGCGAGGGCCCGCGCGCCCGCGTTCGGGTGGTAGCCGAGCGCGCGGATGCTGGCCAGCACGCGCTGCCGCGTGGTCGCGGAGATGGCCCGCTTGCCACTCAACACGTACGACACGGTGCTCACCGCGACGCCCGCGTGCCTGGCCACATCGGTGATGGTGACCATGTCGGCGCGCTTGGCGCCACCGTGTTCAGTCACTCGACGCCTCCATCCCGCCACTGGTGAACGTCAGACAGCTCACCGTAGCGCCTGGTGCCTCGAACGACAGGTAGAGGTCCCGCACGCCACGCGCGCCGCTCACCGGCGCGCGCACCTCGACCCAGTCGTGGCGGCCGTTTGCGGTGGGCACGACGATGCTGCCGGCCACCGGCCCAGACAGGGGGTCGTCGAGGCGCAGCGTGACGCGGGCGCCGGCCGCCTCCCGCGTGCGGCTCGTGACCCGCGCCGCGACCGTCTCCGCGCCCGCACCGAAGTCGACCCGCTGGAAGCCGATCCAGCCGGCCGGCTCGGACGCGCCCACCGCGTCCACGCGGCGCGGCTCGTCGTCGAGCAGCACGGTGCCGGCGTAGTCGTCGTGGTCAACCGCCCACAGGGGACGGTCGAGCGGGCGGTGGGGGCCGACCTCCTCGCCGCGCACCGCGAGCGTCGCGGTAAGCGCGATGTCCGCACTGGACCGTCCGATCTGGACGGTGTGGCGAGCGGTCTCCACCACCCGCGCGCCGCGCGTGACATCCCAGAACGAGAGGTCCGCGGCCCGCAGCGTGAAGCTGACGGTGGCACGCTCGCCGGGCTCCAGCGCGATCTTCTGGAACCCGCGGAGCTGGCGCAGCGGCTGCTTGACGGAGGAGCGGCGCTGCCGCGTGTACAGCTGCACGACCTCAGCACCCGCCCGGTCGCCGGTGTTGGTGACGCCGACCGACACCTCGACCGTGCCGTCCGCGTCGACCTCCACAGTGGACAGCTGGAGGTCGTCGTACGCGAACGTCGTGTAGCTCAGCCCGTGCCCGAACGGGTACAGCGGCGCGCCGCGGTAGTACAGGTACGTGGCGTCGCAGGCGATCACGTCGTAGTCGAGCAGGTCGGGCAGCTCGGCCGCGTCCCGGTACCACGTCTGGGTCAGCCGCCCGCCCGGGTCGGCCGCGCCGAGGAGCACGTCGGCGAGCGCGTTGCCGTACTCCTGGCCGCCGTGCGAGGACCACAGCACCGCCGGCACGTGCTCGTCCGCCCAGCCGATCCCGTACGGGTAGCTGCTGCTCACCACGAGCACCGTGCGGGGGTTGGCGGCGTACACCGCGCGGATCAGCGCCTCCTGCGCGGGCGGCAGCGCGAGGCTCGCGCGGTCTTCGGTCTCCCGCCCATTGATCATCGGGTGGTTGCCGACCACCACGACCGCCACGTCCGCGTCGGCGGCGGCCGCCGCGGCGTCGCGCGCGCCGTCCGCCACGAGCTCGACGGTGAACGGGGTACCGCCCTCCGCCTCCTCCGCGGTGGCCCGCAGCACGCCGTCGGCGCCGGTCGCCACGTACCGCCCGGTCGCGAGGTGGTGCAGCACGACCTGGCCCGCACCCCGCTCGACGAAGCGGAACGTCTCGCGCACCACCCAGCCGCCGGGCTGGGCGCGGTCGTTCACGAGTACCCCGTTGTCGTCGGCGCCCACGTGCATGGAGTTGGCCACGGCCCGCAGCGCGACGACGCCATCGCCCCAGTCGAAGAGGTCGAACCACGCGTGGCGGCCGGGCGCGTCGCCGTCCGCCCGCAGGGCCTGCCCGTCGTCCGCCCACGCGTAGCCGTCCGGCCCGCGCAGCGCGACGCGGTCCACGCCCTCGTGGAAGGTGGCGTGCACGCGCGCGGCCAGCCCGCCGTAGGCGGTGACCGCGTAGGGAAGCGTGCCGCTGTACCAGTCTTCGTGCAGCGTGTCGGCGAGCGGCCCGATGACCGCGACGGTGCCGCCGTGCAGGGGGAGGAGCCCGTCCTCGTTCTTCAGCAGGACCATCGACTGCCGCGCCGCCTCCCGCGCCAGCTCCTGATGCGCGGCACAGTTGATGACGTCGGCGGTCACCGCCGCGTACGGGTTGCGCTCGGCCGGGTCGAACTCACCGAGTCGGAACCGCGTGGTCAGCACCCGCCGCACGGCCAGGTCCACATCGGACTCGTCGAGCAGTCCGCGCGCCAGCGCCTCGGTGAGCCGCGTGACGGTAGGCCCCGAGTCGTCGTCGTCCTCGGTGAAGCTGTCGATGCCGGCCCGCACCGCCGCCGCGTACCCCGCCACGTGGTCGGCGTGGTAACCCTGGTCGCCGGCGATGTTCGAGGCGGCCGAGGCGTCGCTGACGACCAGCACCTCGCCGCCGGTCCACCGGCGCAGCTCGCTGTTGATGAGCGGGCTGAGGTGGGCCGGTCGCCCGTTCACCAGGTTGTACGAGGCCATCGCCGCCACCGCCGCGCCCGCCTCGATCGGCGCGCGGAACGCCGGTAGCTCGTACTCGTGCAGCACTCGCGGCGGCAGGTTGCTGGAGGTGAGGTGGCGGTCGGTCTCGTTGTTGTACCCCAGGAAGTGCTTGAGCGTCGGCGCGGTGCGCAGGTAGGCGGGGTGGTCTCCGCGCAGTCCGGACGCGTAGGCCGTGCCCATCACGCCGGTGAGCCAGGGGTCTTCGGCGAACCCCTCCTCGTTGCGGCCCCAGCGCGGGTCGCGCAGCGGGTTGACCACGGGCGCCCACACGTTGAGCCCGACCCGGGCCGGATCCTTGTGGTGGAACCCGCGCACCTCGTCACCGACGGCCGCGCCGACCGCGCGGACCAGGTCGGTGTCCCACGTACTGGCCAGCCCCACGGCCTGCGGAAACACGGTGGCAGGACCGACGCGCGCGAGGCCGTGCAGCGCCTCCGTGCCGGTGCGGAAGGCGCCGATCCCCAGGCGGGGGATCGGCGCTTGGTACTGGTGGAGCAGTGCGACCTTTTCGGCCAGGCTGAGGCGGCCCAGCAGGTCGGCCACCCGCGTCGCGAGTGGCCGGTCGGGGTCGCGAAACGCCTCTGTCATCGCCATCACCCGTCCTCTATGGACTTCGAAGCGCTTCGAGGAGCCAACGTCGCGGGGGAGATCCGCGGAGGTCTGTCTGCTCGAAGCGCTTCGACAAGCCGTCGAAGAAAACTCCGCCGCGTTAACGGGTTTCGGCTGTGTTAACGCCCGGAGCCCTCTGAGACTCGCACCACATAGCGGCCCAGGTCAATAGGAGCGCTCCCACGAATTGCGAGGAAAGCGCTAACCCGCAGGTCAGAGCGTTGCACCCGCGAGCTCGGCTGACCGCGGGGAGCGGCTCGGTCAGACTGCCCGATCGCGGACATGAGCCGCGCCAGCGGATAGGCAACCGCCTTGATCAAGTCAACCTGAGAGGCATGGGAGCTGGACCGCAACCCGAAGCAGACGCGAGCTACCGCGACGCCCGTCGTGGTCCGGACCGTTGCTCCCGCGGCCTCACCCTCCGCGTCGGTCCAGCTCACCCCGCTCCCGCAGATCTTGGTGAGTTGGCGTCGCTCGACTTTCGGAGTTTGGGATCGCTTGCCGTGCGAGAGCTTCCGGGGTTTTCCCAGCTCACGGTGTCCGCGCCGCAGCGGCCGGCTTACGGGGCAAGGCATTGACCAGGCAAGATGCGAGATTCACCTGCCCGATCTTCCCCGCACGTGCTTCTGCAGATCTTTCGAGGCGGGGAGTGCGCGAGTCCGCCCGCAGTTCGGCGCCGTCGTCGCGGTCGGTGACTGCCGATCTGGTGGAGGCGGTGTGCGCTTCGAGATCTTGGTGAGTTAGCGCGATATTTCGACGCCAACTTGCCAAGATCTGCCGGAGCGGGCTCCCGGGTTGAGCTGGCGACCACGGAGGGTGAGGCGGTGACCGCGAAAGGACTCCAGGCGACGAAACTCCGAAGTCGAGGCGTCGATATGGCGCACTAACCCGCCTGGATCTCGATTGCGGTGCCGCTTGTGCCCGACGGATGGTCACTGCCGGTAGTGAAGCTCTCCACGACGGCACGGCCGCCGTGGACGGACTTGCCCACGCCACCCAGAAGCTTCGAGCTCGCCAAGATCGAGCGTCCGGCGCGGTGTGTGGCGCTCCGCCTGGGGTCACGATGGACGCCAGCCGGACCTCCGGCTCACCCGCCCTCGCCCGGCCTGCCCTCTCCGCCCGCCTGGTCCCTCCCGCCGGGCCCGCCCGCCCCTCGCGCTCGGTTGTCCCCGGCTGCCCGGCCCGTCGGGCTCGGTCCGCCCGGCTCGCTCTGGGCCCGGCTCGCTCCAGGTCTGGCTCGCCCGGCCTGCCCAGCTTGCTCCAAGTCCGGCTTGCTCCTGGCCCGGATCGCTCCAGGTCTGACTCGCTCGGCGACGCGCCCAGGTCCGGCTTGCTCCAGGTCCGGCACGCCCGGAGGGGCTTGCGGGCGTGGCCGGCGGCGAGAAGAGCTGCGTCGGACGCGGGGCACAGGGGGATTCCCAGACAGCCGGTGGGGTGAGGTCCTGGACCGCGCAGGGTGAGGCCGCGGGAGCGACGGTCCGGACCACCGCGGACATCGCGGTAGCCCAGAGATCCCTACCCGGCGCGGACCCGGCGGCGAATCGGGCGCGCCGTGACCACATGCAGGGCGCGGACCCGGCGGGCAATCGGGCGCACCGCGACCACACGCACGGCGCGGGCCTGGCGGTGATTCGGGCGCGCCGTGACCACACGTGTGTCGGGGCGGCGGTCCGGGCGCACCGTGGCCAACGCGCACGTCAAGGGCAGGTTCGGGCGGACCGTGACCACCCGCCGTCGGGGCGGTGATTCGGGCGCGCCGTGACCAGACGCGAGCGTGGGGTCAGGCGGGCAAGGGCGGGAGGTGGCCGGCGTCGACGGCGGCCAGGGCGCGGGCGGCGCCGCCGGTGGCTGCGGCGCCTGGGCCTAGGGCGGAGGCGACGATGCGGCAGCCGCCGGCGTCGGGGGCGACGGCGCGGGCGGCCAGCTCGGCCTCGGCGGCGGGGAGGAGCCAGGGTGACAGGGGGACGAAGTTGCCGCCAAGGACGACCACGTCCGGGTTGACCAGGTTGGCCAGGATGCTCACGCCGTGCCCCAGGTGGCGCCCGACCGCGGCCAGGGCGGCGAGGGTGGGCTGGTCGGCGCGGCGGGCGCGGCGGACGACCTCGTCGATCTCCGGGGCGAAGTCGGTCACCGGGCCGTCGGCCTCGGCGTCCGGCAGGACGCGGGCGATGATGGCGCGTACCCCAGCCAGGGCCTCCAGGCAGCCCACGCGGCCGCAGGGACACTGTGGACCGCTCGGGTCGAGCTGCAGGTGTCCGATCTCGCCGCTGAAGCCCCGCCCGCCGCGCAGCAGCCGGCCGTCGACCACCACGCCGGCGCCGATGCCCAGCTCGCCGGTGAGGTACACGAGGTTGGACGTGCCGGCGAAGGCGCCGTAGCGGTGCTCGGCCAGCGCGGACAGGTTGGCGTCATTGTCGACGGCCACGTCGTACTTGGGGTCGCGCAGCGCGCGCACCAGGTCGGCGCGCAGGTCCACGTCGCGCCAGCCGAGCCCCGCCGCCAGCCGCACCGCGCCGTCGGCGTCGACGAGGCCGGGCACGCCCACCGTCACGCCCAGCACCTGCCGGCCCTGCGCGGCCACCCGGGACGCGGCGCGCGAGGCGAGCGCGGCGATCGTGCTGACCGCCTTGCCGGCCGCCGTCTCCGTGCCGGTGAACGCGCGCCGCCACGACAGCAGCTGCTCGCCCGCGAGGTCGACCGCCACGGCGGTGAGGTGGTCAGCGGCGACCTCCATGCCGATCGCCGCGTACGGCTGGCCGTCCAGCACCAGCATCGTGGCCGGGCGCCCGATCCGGTGCTCGGTGAGCCCGGTCTCGCGCAGCAGGCGCCGCTCGATCAGGTCGGCGACGAGGCTGGAGACGGTGGCCTTGTTGAGCCCGGTGGCGGCGGCGATGTCGGCCCGCGAGCACGGCGCGTGGGTGCGCACATGGCGGAGGACGACGGCGAGGTTGGTGGCTCGCACGTCGGCGAAGTCGGCCGGCTGCGGCCCGCTCTGCATCGTGATCAAGTCAGCCCCGTTCCCGGCGTTGGTCAGATGGTGCCCCGGGCTGGCTTGACCATCATGCCGTACCGGGTCCGCCCTTGTGGCGGCGGTCACCGTTGGTCTAGTTTGTGATTCGCGAGACTTTGTTTAGTCGGTAGACGAACTAACTACAGTCATACCACTTTTTGCCAGTAGAAGGGAGTGCGCCGTGACTCCACCCCTCGCGGGCGCGGCGACCAACCGCAGAAAATTCCTCGGGCTCACGGGCCTCGGTGCCGTTGCCGTCGCAGGTGGCGGCCTGCTCAGCGCCTGTGGGGAAGGGGGCGGGAGCAAGGGCGCCGCGACCGATACCAACAAGGTCTCCGGAGTGCTGCCGGCGCAAGGCAAGCTTCCGGACGGCATCCCCGCGCCCGACATCGCCAGCACCCGGCCCATCGCCGACGGCTACAAGAAGTACCCGACGAGCCTCGTCGACGCGATCACCGACAAGCCGGGCAAGAGCGGCAAGGAGATCAGCGCGATGGCGCCCGCGTGGGGGCCGGCGCCGCCCGGGCTGGGGCAGAACGCGTACCTGACCGCCCTCAACGAGGAGCTGGGCATACCGGTCAACTTCTCGATGCAGGACGGCCTCACCTACGCCGACAAGCTCAACGCGATGCTCGGCGCCCGCGACGTGCCCGAGCTGCTCTGCGTCCCGCAGTGGGAGGTGGAGAAGCTGCCCCGCTTCGCCGACGCGGTCAAGGTGCTCTTCGAGGACCTCACCGACCACCTGTCCGGCGACAAGGTCAACGCGTACCCGATGCTCGCGACCTTCCCCACCGGCGCGTGGCAGAACGCGCTGTGGAACCAGCGCCTCATGGCGGTGCCCAACCCGACCGACGGCCCGTTCCCCTGGGCGCTCTTCTACCGCAAGGACCTGCTCGACGCGAAGGGGCTGACCTACCCCAAGACGATCGACGAGCTGCTGGCCATCGGCAAGCAGGTGACCGACACCAAGGCCGGCGTGTGGGCGTTCAGCGACATCTTCGCGATGGTGCAGATGTTCCACAAGGCGCCCGCCTCGGAGACGGGGTGGCGGCTGAAGTCGGACGGTACGCCGGAGCACAAGTACGAGACGGCCGAGTTCAAGGCGGCGCTCGAGGTCATGGCGCGGATCTACAAGGACGGCCTGGTGCACCCCGACCTCGCGGCCAGCAAGGGCGGCGACATGAAGAAGCTCATGGAGAGCGGGCGCATCATCTTCATGCAGGACGGCATCGGCGCGTGGCAGGGCATGCAGGCCCAGCAGCAGAAGGTCACGCCGACGTTCAACCTCCAGCCGGTGCCCATCTTCTCCGCGACCGGCGGCGACCCGCTCGTGTGGGGCGACGACAAGCCGATCTCGTACACCTTCATCAAGAAGGGCGTCGGCAAGGAGCGGATCGAGGAGCTTCTCCGCGTGATCAACTGGTGCTCGGCACCGTTCGGCACGAGGGAGTACCACGTGCGCGAGTACGGCGTGGAGGGCAAGCACCACACGATGGGTCCGGACGGCCCGGTCAAGACCGACCTGGGCTTCAAGGAGATCGCCAACCAGTACTTCTTCATCAGCGGCCGCAGCCCCGTGGTGCAGCCGTGGCCGGAGACGCCGAACTACGTGAGCGACCTGCTGGGCTACTCCAACGCGATGGTCAAGTTCATGGAGACCAACCCGTGGGACGGGATCAAGCTGGAGTTCCCGGCGACGTACAAGTCGCAGACGGTGCCGTACGAGGACAAGATCACTGACATCGTGCGCGGCCGCCGGGCGCTGACCGAGTTCGACGGGCTCGTCAACGAGTGGCGCACCGCCGGCGGCGGCAACGAGGCCCGCGACTTCCTCGCCAAGGCGCGGAGCGACGCCGGCAAATGAGTAGCACGGAAACACCCGTGGCGGCCGGGCGCAGCGAGGAGCTGACCCGGCCGCCGGACGCGGCGCGGCCGCCGGAGAAGCGGCGCCGCCCCCGGGTACCGCTGCGGGCGCGGCTGCGGCGGGACTGGCCGCTGCTGCTGATGACCGCGCCGGCCGCGCTGCTGCTGCTGGTCTTCCACTACCTGCCGACGCTCGGCAACGTGGTCGCGTTCCAGGACTACAACCCGTACGCCGGCGACGGGCCGCTGTCCGCCTTCCTGGCCAGCGAGTGGATCGGGTTCGGCAACTTCAACACGCTCTTCGGCGACCCGGCCTTCTGGGACGCGCTCTGGAACACGCTCAGCATCACCGCGTTCCAGCTCGTCTTCTTCTTCCCGCTGCCGATCGCGATGGCGATCCTGCTCAACAGCGTGATCTCGGGCAAGCTGCGCGGGTTCATCCAGACGATCGTGTACCTGCCGCACTTCTTCAGCTGGGTGCTGGTGGTCACGTTCTTCGTGCAGATGCTGGGCGGTGCCGGGCTGCTCGCCCAGGAGCTGCGCCAGGCGGGCATCGAGCCGCCGAACATCATGACCAACCCGGACACGTTCATCGTGCTGGTCACCGCCGAGTCCGTGTGGAAGGACGCCGGCTGGGGCATGATCGTCTTCCTGGCCGCGCTCGCGATGATCGACCCCAACCTGTACGAGCAGTCCGCCGTGGACGGTGCCGGACGCTGGCGCCGCCTGTGGCACGTGACGCTCCCCGGGCTGCGGCCGGTCATCGTGCTGCTGCTCATCCTGCGCCTCGGCGACGCGCTCTCGGTCGGCTTCGAGCAGTTCCTCCTCCAGCGCGACGCCGTGGGGCGGGACGCGGCCGAGGTGCTCGACACGTTCGTGTACCACCAGTCCATCACCACGGGCAACTTCGGCTTCGGTGCCGCCGCCGGCCTCTTCAAGGCCGCCGTCGGGCTGGTGCTGATCCTGGTCGCCAACCGGGTCGCCCACATGATCGGCGAGCGGGGGTTGATCTCCAAGCAATGAACGAGCGAATCGTCGCGCGTGGAGCGTCCTGGCCGCCCGCAGCGAAGCGAGGACGGGAATGAGCGCCAGGCGAGCCGCGTGGGAGGAGAAGCCGACCCCGGTGGGGCTGGCCGGCAAGGGCGTCGCACTGTCGGTGATGGTGCTGATCGTGCTGGTTCCACTGTGGTCGGTGCTGGTGACGAGCCTCTCCTCACGCAAGACCATCAACGACGCGGGCGGCATGGTGATGGTGCCGAGGGGCATCGACGCCTCCGCCTACGTGACCATCTTCTCCGGCGGCATCGTCACCCGGGCCCTCTGGGTCACGACGCTGGTCACCGTCGCGGGCACGATCCTGAGCCTCACGCTCACCGTGCTCGCCGCGTACGGCCTGTCCCGCCCCGGCTCGGTCGGCCACCGCACACTGCTGTTCTACTTCCTGCTCACCTTCCTGCTCTATCCCGGACTGGTGCCCAGCTACCTCGTGGTCACCGGCGTCGGCCTCAAGGACAGCCTGTGGGCGCTGATCCTGCCGACCGCGATCAGCGTCTTCAACCTCGTCGTCGTCCGCGGCTTCTTCCAGGGCCTGCCGAACGAGCTGCTGGACAGCGCGCGCATCGACGGCGCGGGCGAGTTCCGCATCCTGTGGCGCATCGTGCTTCCGTTGAGCCGGCCGGTGATCGCGGTCGTGGGCCTCTTCTACGCGGTGGGGTACTGGAACGTCTGGTTCAGCGCGCTGCTCTACATCGACAGCAACGACAAGTTTCCGATCCAGCGCATCCTGCAGAGCATGATCCTGCAGGGCCAGTCACCGAACTTCTCGGGCCAGTCGGTCGGCTCGCTCCCACCCACCCAGGCGATCAAGATGGCTGTCGTGATGGTGACAGTCGCGCCGATCGTGCTCATCTACCCGTTCATCCAGCGCCATTTCGTGAAGGGGGTCATTGTCGGCGCCATCAAGGGCTGACCGTACGACGGTAGGCGCGGTGGACAGCTGCTGGCACAGTAATCAGACGATTGCCGATGCCAGGAGTGGCTTGTGGACAGTTGGCTGCAGCGTGAGCTCGGCCTCTCGGCCGACGAGGCCGGGCTCATTCTCGCGTTGGCGACAATCGCGATCGCGTTCCTCGGCTTCTGCTGGCGGCACCGCCGGAAGCTGACGTCCGGCGCGCACCTGTTCGGCCGGGTGTCGGGGAGCGACCGGCGGCGGTACGGCAGGTGGTTCCGCGCGCGGTACGGCAAGGTGCGCAACATCTACCTGGACCGCGACGAGGTGCTCGACCTCAGCGCCACCTACATCTCCCTGTCGTTCCAGCGGCGTGCCGACGGCGGCGAGCAGGGCGCCGGCCAGGGCGAGTCGAGCGAGCGGACCGAGGCTGCCACCACCGTGCTCGCCGACCGCGCCGCGCGGCGGATCCTGGTGACCGGCGACCCGGGTACCGGCAAGTCGACGCTGCTCAAGGCGTACGGTACGGCGATCCTGCGGCCCCGCGGCGAGCGCGGCGGCGCCGACCTCAAGCTGATCGGGCGCAGCCGCGACATCCCGCTGTTCGTGCCGCTGCGGTTTCTGGCCCGCCATCTCGACGGCCGGCCGGACGGGCTGGTCCGCTACCTGGAGTCGGAGGTGCTGGCCAAGGCGGGCGTGGCGGGCGCGCGGGAGTTCCTGCGCCAGGCGCTCGACGACGACCGCTGCCTGCTGCTGCTGGACGGGCTGGACGAGGTGCCCGACCACCGGTACGGCGCGGTCCGCGACGCCATCTTCGAGTTCTGCGACGACGGCGGCTCGGCCGGCCTGCCCACCCAGCGTGCCCGCGTCGTGCTCACCTGCCGGCGGCAGAACTTCAAGCGGATCCAGCCGGACTGGATCCCCGCCTTCGCGGTACAGGCGCATGCACTCGCGCCGCTGCAGGACGCGGAGATCTTCATGTTCCTGCGGCACCGGGAGTCGGAGTTCGTCCGGGTCAACGCGCTCTCCGAGGACCGGGCCGCGGCCCCGCGCACGCCGAAGGACTTCTTCGACGCGGCGATGGCCTCGGAGACCGCCGACCTGCACCGGGTACCGCTGGTGCTCACGATGTCCGTCGGCCTGTACCTGAGCCGCCCCGCGTACCAGATCCCCCGCTCGGTGCGGGAGTTCTACCGCACGATGATCAGTCACCTGGTGCGACGGCACGACTTCCCCGGCAGCACCGACCGCAAGAACCGGTACGACGCGGAGGACAAGGAGCGGTTCATCCGCGAGTTCGCGCTGGCCATGGCGAGCCGCGACGACAGGTTCGGCGACTTCGTCTTCGACGAGATGCTTGAGTTCGCCGAGCGGCTCACCCGGCGCCTGGCGCGGGTGCCGGACGCCGAGTCGAAGGACTTCGTCAACGAGATCATCGACAACACCGGGCTGTTCAGCCGGGTCTCTGACGCGGAGGAGTACGCGTTCAGCCACCGGTCCATCCAGGAGCACCTCGCGGCCGATCAGCTCGCCCGCGACCCCGCCGCCGGCGCCGCGTTCCTGTTGGAGCGGGTCGGCGACTCCGACTGGCGGCAGGTGGTGCTCTTCTTCGCGGCGTTCGACCACGACCACACCGAGTCCTTCGTGCGCAGCGTGGGCGAGCGCAACCCCGAGCTGGCCGGCAACTGCCTGTCCGCCGGGCTCGTCTCCGACGAGGTCGCCCGGCCGATCCTCGACGAGCTGCTCGCGTCCGTGCTGCGCGAGGTGACCGCCGACCGGCTCGCGGCGCTTGTCGCCGCCGTGCGCGCCCCGCGCGAGTCGGTGCGCGACTACGCGGCGCGCAAGGTCTCCGAGGCGCTGACCAGCCCGGTCGTGCGGGAGCATCGCGGTACGTTGATCGCCGACGACCGCGAGGGGACGATGCGTCTCATCCAGGCGCTCGCCACCACGAACGTGCCGTCGATCGCCGCGCAGGTCGTGCTGCTGGCCGACCTCGTCGCCGAGGACGAGCACCGGCTCGTCGGTCCGCTGTGGAGCGCCCTGTCGACCCCGGACATGGTCGACCGGCAGGCCGAGGCGGCGCGCATCATCGTCCTGAAGCTGCTGAGCCTCGCGATGGACCCGCTGTCCTTCGCGGCGCTGGAGCAGGCGCCGCCGCACCGGCCCGCGCTGGTCACCACGCCCGTCACCGGGCCGGCCCTGCTCCGCCGCGCCTACCCGTTCGACGCCGGGCTCGACCGCGACTCCAACATCGTGACGCTGCTGGCCTGGGCGGAGGAGCTCGAGGTCGTGCCGGAGGAGCCCACCAACCGGTTCTTCGAGGCGAAGGAGGCCGGGATGCTCGGCCGGATCGAGCAGGACCGCCGCTGGACCCTGTCTATCGCGCCGTTCCGGCCGGTCCGGTTCCTCTTCCTGACCGTGCTCGGCGCCGCGCTGCTCGCCGGCGCCTACAACGTGGTCACCGACCCGGGGCTGCTCACGCGCGCACACGGCTGGTGGACCCCGGCGCTGGCGCTGGTACCCGCGGCGGTCGCGGTGTCGGTGGCTTTCGCCCTGTCGGCGTTCGGCTACTCCAGGACGGCCTTCCGAGTCAAGAAGACCGGTGTGGCGGCCCTCTGCCTTGTCTACGTCAGTCCCCGCTCGGTGCACCGCGAGTCGCCGCCGCCGAACAACATGCTCACCTACGTCAATTTCAACGGCGTCGACTATGACGGCGAGGTCTGGTTCGACCGGGACACGATGCTGACCTGGCTCTTCGGGGTACTCGTCGGCCTGCCGTACGTCCTGGCGGCACTTCCGCTGATGGACGACTCGCTCGTGGCCTTCCTGATCGGCACGACCGCGCTGGTGTGGGTGGCGTTCTGGCTGCCCGCGACCCGGCTGTTCAACCGCTCGCGCCGGTTCTACCTGCGCAAGCCCAACCCGTTCGTGGACGTCTACGAGGACGCCCGCAGCCGCCACTGGCTGGTGCCGTAGCCGCGGGACCCGGCACCGGGCCGGATCCCGCGGGCGTCAAGGGCACCGGGTCAGACGCCGGCCACCGAGCGGATCCAGGAGCGGTTGGCGGCCACGCTGCCGTAGTTCTGGTACGTGGAGCCGTTGCCGGTCGAGCAGACGCCGACCTGCTGTCCATTGTAGAACTGCGGGCCGCCGGAGTCGCCGCGCCAGGCCACGCCGTTGCCGCGTGTGCTGCGGATCGCGGGACCGCCGTACGCGTCGGTCGCGCTGTTGCTGGAGACCGTCACGGTCGCGGTCTTCAGCTGGCTGGAGGCGGGGCAGTTGGTGCACGTGCGGCCCCAGCCGTAGATGTTGTTTGTCGAGCCGATCGGCGGGTTGCTGCTGGCCAGCGTCACGTACGTCGTCGAGACGGCGGAGCTGAGCCGCAGCAGCGCGAGGTCGTTCTGCGCGGCGGTCGAGCTCACCGTGCGGGTCTGGCCGCCGGAGGCGTAGTACACGCTGCCGACGCGCACGGACATGCTGCCACCCAGGCAGTGGCGCGCGGTGAGCACCCACTGTGCGGCGACGATCGAGCCGGAGCAGGTGAACGAGCCACCGCTGAAGACGGCCGCGGCCCACGGGGCGGAGGAGACGGTGCCGCCGCCGATGATGTAGGGCTGCGCCGGTTCGGCGGAGGCGGCGGCGGGCGCGACGAGCGCGCCGACGAGAGCGGTGGCCGTGGTGGCCAGGAGCAGGCGGATGCGCACTACGGACTCCTTTTGGGACGACCGAAGGGGGTTCCCCGCAGGCTAGGCGACCGCCATCACATCCACCAATACCGATTTACTACTACCAAGGGACTATGGAGGTTACGACTACCAGGGGACTATGGAGGTTACGACTACCAAGTGGCTATGGGAGCGCAGGCGTGGCACCCCCACCATGGCACCACGCCTGCGCACAGCGATCAGGGCGAGAGCTCCACATGTGGAACGCCCTGACCACGTCCAAACGCGAGGGTCGCCTCCCGTACCCGCAAAGGACCCTCATAGGTCACGCGGAGGGTGTCGCCCTCGCGGACGGCGACCACGACGGTGTCGCCATCCACGTCCCGCACGACGGTGCGGGCGTCCGTGCCGCCCCAGCTGACGATCGTCACCGCGTCGAACGGGCCGTCGCCGACACTGTCCTGATCGGACAGTACCGGAAGCAGCGCGCCGTGGCGCACGAACAGCGGGATGCGCTCCAGCGGCGCCGACACGCGGATGTGCCGCCCGCCGTCGTGGGTCTCGCCGGTCCAGTAGTCGACCCACCGCCCGGCGGGCAGGTAGGCGTCGCGCTCGCCGGACGGGTCGTGCATCGGCGCGACCAGCAGGTCGGGGCCGAGCAGGTACTCCAGCTCGGCGCCCCACGCGGCCGGGTCGGCGGGGGAGTCGACGAGCAGCGCGCGCATCAGCGGGATGCCGGTGCGGGCGGACTCGACGGCGGCGGAGTAGATGTACGGCATCAGCCGGTACCGCAGCCGCAGCGCCTCGACCACCAGGCGCTCGGCGTCGGCCGGGAAGTCCCACGGCAGGCGGCTCGTGGTGCCGTGGAAGCGGACCAGCGGCGAGAGCGCGGCGAACTGGGCCCACCGCACGTACAGGTCGGGTGTTGGCGTGCCGTGGAAGCCGCCCGCGTCGTGGCTCCAGAACGGCACGCCGGAGAGGCCGTGCGAGAGGCCGCCGCGCAGGGTGCTGCCCATCGCCGGGTACGTGGCGTTGACGTCGCCGCCCCACTGCGCCGAGTGCCGCTGCCCACCCAGGTACGACGAGCGGGCCCACACCAGCCCGTGCCCGGCCACCTCGCGGGTCACCGCCGAGACGGTGTCGTTGAACAGCAGCGTGTACACGTTGTGCAGCTCGGCGCCGTTCATCCCGTTGTGCGCCACCGCGTCGGCCGGCACACCCTCGGCGAAGTCCGTCTTGAACGCGGCCACGCCCTGCTCCAGCAGCGGCCGCAGCAGCCCCACGAACCAGGCGACCGCGGCCGGGTTGGTGAAGTCGACGATGCCGGAGGCGGGGTGCGAGCCGTGCCACACGTCCGCCACGTACGTGGCGCCGTTAGCCCGGCGCAGGAAGTAGCCGGCCTCGGCGGCCTCGGCGAAGGCGGGGGCGTGCCGGCTGATGTACGGGTTGATCCACAGGCAGACCTTGAAGTCCTGCTCGGCCAGCGTCCGCAGCATGCCGGCGGGGTCGGGGAAGTGCTCCGCGTCCCACCGCAGGTCGGACCAGTGCCCGGCCACCTGCCAGTAGCAGTCCAGGTGCAGCACGTCGGAGGGGATGCCGCGCTCGCGCAGCCTCCGCGCCCGCTCCAGCACCTGCTCCTGGGTGTCGACGAAGAACCCGGACGACATCCACGCGCCGAACGCCCACTTCGGCGGCAGCAGCGGCCGGCAGGTGAGCCGGTTGTACCGGTCGAGCACGTCCGCCGGCGCCGGCCCGGCGATGACGTAGTAGTCGAGCACGTCGTCCGGGACAAGGATCTGCACGCAGCTGTGGGTGGACTGGCACATGTCGAACTCGACCGGCATGCCGCTGTCGACCAGCACCCCGTAGCCGCGGCTGGACAGGTAGAGGGGCACGGTCTTGTGCGAGCGGTCGGACTCGGTGCCGAACGCGTCGAAGTTCCACATCAGCGCGCGCTGCCCGCGCTTGTCGAGCGGGGTGAACTTTTCCCCGAAGCCCACGAAGCGCTCGTCGGCCGGCGCGGTGAAGCTCTCGTGGTACGCCGCGACGGTGCCGTCGGCCAGCGAGCGGCCGAACGGGAGCGTCCGCATGCGGCCGCTGATGTCCCGCTCGCCCGGGTTTTCCTCCAGCAGCACGCGGCCGGCCGGGTCGACGAAGCGCAGGTGCCACGGGTCGAGCGTCAGCTCGGCGGTGACCGGGCCGGCGCTGACCCGCACGACCGGGCCGACCACTGTCACGGTCGCCGGGTGTGCCTCGGGCCGCACCAGCGTGAGCGCGCGGGCGGCCCGGCCGCGGGCGTCGGGTGCCTCGCTCAGCCGTACCCGCAGGATGCCCTCGCCGGCCGCGCCGATCTGGATAGCCAGCGTCCCGCCGTCGGACGTCGTGGCCTTCACGGACACGCCGGAGCCGTCGGTCGTGACGAGCTCGGCTCTGGTCACGGCCGAGAGCCCCTGCTCGCCGGGGGCGCGGACGGGCAGGTCTGGCGGGTCGGCGACGAACGTCTCGTACGGCACCAGCGGCGGTCGGTACGGCATGTGGGTTAGTTTTTCGTCTAACCCAACAAACTGTCAATGAGGGCCGCGCTTCGGGCGCGACCCGGCAGCGAACGAGGAGCGCCGATGAGATGGCCGCGCGGGGTCGAGGGGCTGTGCTACGGCGGGGACTACAACCCGAGCAGTGGACCGAGGACGTCTGGCGCGAGGACGTGGCGCTCATGCGGCGGGCCGGCGTCAACCTGGTCAGCGTCGGAGTCTTCGCCTGGTCGCGGCTGGAGCCGGAGGAGGGGCGGTACACGTTCGGCTGGCTGGACCGGGTGCTCGACCTGCTCGAGGCCGGCGGGGTCAAGGTCGCGCTGGCCACGCCGACCGCCTCGCCACCGCCGTGGTTCAGCCTGGCCCACCCCGAAGCGCTGCCGGTACGCGCGGACGGCACCCGCCTGCTGCACGGCAGCCGGGACACGTACTGCGCGAGCGCACCGGCCTACCGCGAGGCCGCCCGGCGGATCGCGCGGGAGCTGGCCCGCCGGTACGCGGACCACCCGGCCCTCGCGCTCTGGCACGTGCACAACGAGTACGGCACGACCTGCCACTGCGACCACGCGGCGGCCGCGTTCCGGGGCTGGCTGCGCGAGCGCTACCGCACGCTCGACGCGCTCAACGACGCGTGGACCACGGCGTTCTGGAGCCAGCACTACGCCGACTGGGCGTACGTCTTCCCGCCGCGCGCCACCCAGTACCTGCCCAACCCCGGTCAGGTGCTCGACTTCAAGCGGTTCTGGTCGGACGAGCTGCTGGCCGCGTACACCGAGCAGCGGGACATCCTGCGCACCGCCACTCCGGACGTGCCGATCACCACGAACTACGTCTTCGGCGGCTGGGTGCCGGTCGACCACGCGCGCTGGTCTCGCGAGGTGGACGTGGTGGCGGTCGACCACTACCCGTCCGACTCCGGGCCGGGCGCCGAGGAGGAGACCGCGTTCGCCGCCGACCTCGCCCGTTGCTGGTCCGGCGGGCGCCCGTGGCTGCTGATGGAGAGCGCGCCCAACCTGATCTACGAGGGCGGCCGCATGCACGCCAAGGAGCCCGGCCGGATGGCCCGGCACAGCCTGTCGCACGTGGCACGCGGCTCGCGCGGTGCGATGTTCTTCCAGTGGCGGGCGCCGCGCGGCGGCGCCGAGCGCTTCCACTCCGCGCTGGTGCCGCACGCCGGACCGGACAGCAGGGTGTACCGCGAGACCGTCGAGCTCGGTGCGGCGCTCGGGCGGCTCTCCGAGGTGGACGCCGGCGCGGTCGAGGCGTCCGTGGCGGTCGCCTGGGACGCCGCGTCGTGGTGGGCGCTTTCGGGTCCCGGCCTGCCCTGGGACGGCATCGACTACCTGGCCGAGGTGCGGACCGCGCACCGGGCACTGTGGCGGGTGGGCGTCACGGCCGACTTCGTGTCGCTCGACCGGGGCGGGCCGCTGCCGTACCAGCTGCTGGTCCTGCCCGCCCACTACCTGATGTCCGACGCGGCGGCCGCGGCGGTGCGGACCTATGTGGACGGTGGCGGGCGGCTCGTCGCGACGTACCTGTCCGGGGTCGCCGACGAGTACGGGCGGGTGCGGCTCGGCGGCTATCCGGGCGCGTTGCGCGAGGTGCTGGGGGTGCGGGTGGAGGAGTTCCGCCCGACGCCGTCCGGCTGGGCCGAGGACGTGCGCCTGGCCGGGGCGGTGCAGGTCCGCCCCGGCGTCACCCGGCACCGCTTCGGCGCGGGCACGGCCTGGTACCTCTCGACCCCGCTCGACGGCGGCGCGTACGGCGAGCTGCTCGCCGAGGCGGCCGGCATCCCGGTGCGCGAGGGGGCGGCCGAGCTGGAGCTGGTGCGCCGCCGGGCCCGGCACGCGGGCTGGCTCTTCGCGTTCAACCACGGTGCCGAGGCGCGCGCGGTGCCGGCGCAGGGGACCGACCTGGTGACCGGCAAGCCCGTGGACGGCGCCGTGGAAGTGCCGGCCGGCGGGTGGGCGGTGATCCGCGAGACAAACTGAAACCTTTCGATATTGTCTGAGGAAAGGGCTTGCCCTACGATCGGCGGTACGCAGGGAGCGGTACGGGGCCGGGTTGAACCGGTTCACCCCTTTCGCGGCGGCGCTGGGCACGCCGCCCGTCCTCAATGGAGTCTCTGCATGCTTACTTCCAGGCGGCGCGTCGCGCTGCTTTCCGCCACCCTCGCCGGATCGGTGGCCGGCGCCGGCGTGCTCGCCGCCGTGGTCGCGACCTCCGCGTCCGCCGCCGCGGGCTGCCGGGTCGACTACGCCGTCGCCAGCCAGTGGCAGGGCGGCTTCGGTGCCAACGTGACAATCACCAACCTCGGCGACCCGGTCAACGGCTGGTCGCTGGTCTGGTCGTACACCGCCGGCCAGACCGTCACCCAGGCGTGGAACGCCACCGTGACGCAGAGCGGGTCGCAGGTCACCGCGACAAACGTGGGCTACAACGGTGCGATCGCGACGAACGCGACCGCGTCGTTCGGCTTCAACGGCTCGTGGAACAACAGCTCCAACCCGGTGCCGGCGTCGTTCGCGCTCAACGGCACGACCTGCACCGGCGCGGTCGGCCCGACCACCGGCGCCCCGCCGACCACGGGCAACCCGACCACGGCGCCGCCGACCACCGCGCCGCCGACCACGGCTCCGCCTCCCACGACACCGCCCCCGACCAGCCCGCCGCCGCCGTCCGGCAACGCCAAGCAGATGGAGGACCTCAACCGGGGCCTGATCAGCGTGCGTTCCGGGTCGGCCAACCTCGTGTCGTGGCGCCTGCTGGGCACCGAGTCGGCGAGCACCGGGTTCAACGTGTACCGGGCCGGCACGAAGGTGAACTCGACCCCGATCACCAACTCGACCAACTACCTGGACAGCGGGGCGGCGGCGAACGCGTCGTACACCGTCCGGGCGGTCGTGAACGGCACCGAGCAGGACGCCTCCGAGGCCTCCCTCTCGTTCGCCAACGGGTACCTCGACGTGCCGATCCAGTCCCCGGCCAGCGGCTACTCGGCGAACGACGCGTCGGTCGGCGACCTGGACGGCGACGGGCAGTACGAGATCGTGCTCAAGTGGGACCCGGACAACGCCAAGGACAACTCGCAGGCCGGCGTGACCGGCAACGTCTACATCGACGCGTACCGGCTGAACGGCTCGCGGATGTGGCGGATCGACCTGGGCGTCAACATCCGCGCGGGCGCGCACTACACCCAGTTCCAGGTGTACGACTACGACGGTGACGGCGACGCCGAGGTGGCCATGAAGACCGCCGACGGCACCCGCTCCGGCACCGGCCAGGTGATCGGCAGCGCGTCGGCGAACCACCGCAACGGCGACGGGTACATCCTGAGCGGTCCGGAGTTCCTCACGATGTTCGACGGGCGCACCGGCGCCGCGCTCTCCACGGTCAACTACGAGCCGGCCCGCGGCACCGTCTCCTCGTGGGGCGACTCGTACGGCAACCGCGTGGACCGCTTCCTGGCCGGTACCGCCTACCTCGACGGGACCCGGCCTTCGCTGATCATGGCGCGCGGCTACTACACCCGCGCGGTCGTGGTGGCGTGGGACTTCCGCAACGGCAGCCTTGTGCGGCGCTGGACGTACGACTCCGGCAACAGCAACGTCGGCGCGTACGGCCAGGGCAACCACAACCTGTCGATCGCGGACGTCGACGGCGACAACCGCCAGGAGGTCGTGTACGGCTCGGCGACCATCGACGACAACGGCGCGTTCATGTACCGCACCGGGTTCGGGCACGGCGACGCGCTGCACGTCGGCGACCTCGTCCCCTCGCGCGCCGGCGTCGAGATCTTCACCGTGCACGAGCCCACCACTTCGCCGGCGATGGACATCCACGCCGGTACCGGGCAGAACATCTGGACCGCGCCGGTCTGCGGCTGCGACAACGGCCGTGGCGTGGCCGGTGACGTGTACGCCGGCAACGCGGGCGCCGAGCTGTGGTCCTCGGGCGTCGACGGCCTGCGCAGCACCAGCGGCGCGAACGTCGGGCGCAAGCCGTCGTCGGCCAACTTCCTGATCTGGTGGGACGGCGACCCGGTGCGCGAGCTGCTCGACCAGACCCGGATCGACAAGTACGGCACGTCGTCGGACACGCGGCTGCTCGACGGCTCGGGCGTGGCGTCGAACAACGGCACGAAGGCCACGCCGGCGCTCTCCGGCGACATCCTCGGCGACTGGCGCGAGGAGGTCATCTGGCGCACCTCCGGCAACACCGCGCTGCGGATCTACTCGACGCCGACCGTCACCGACCGGCGAATCCACACGCTGATGCACGACGCGCAGTACCGGGTCGCCATCGCGTGGCAGAACACCGCGTACAACCAGCCGCCGCACCCGAGCTTCTTCATCGGGAACGGGATGGCGACGCCGCCCCAGCCGAACGTCTACCTGAGGTAGGTGCCGGACGCGAATGTGCCGGCGGGGATGGGCACCTATCCCCGCCGGCACTGCGGTGCTTTACGCACCGTGTTCGCGTATCGCCGGCCCCACGATTCCGGCGGCCCCGCGCCCACATGTAGAAGAGTAGAGCCTTCCCTGGTGCGGGCCGGTGACGTATCGATGACGTTGTTGTTTCGGTGATGACCATCGTTGTCAGGGCGGCCGGCGGCCCTCAGCTCTCGGTGATCGCCTTCTTCGCCAGCTCGAACGAGCGGATCCGGTCCTCGACGTCGTAGACCAGCGCGGTGAGCATCAGCTCGTCAGCGCGGGTCTTCGCCATCAGGTCCTCCAGCGCGCCGCGGACCGTCTCGGGCGAGCCGATCGCCTGCCCCTCCCAGCGCTCGGCCATGAAGTCCCGCTCGATGTCCGTGTACGGGTACGCGGCCGCCTCCTCGGGCGAGGCGAGCGCCTCCGGCCGCCCCTGGCGCAGGCGCAGGAACGACAGCGCGCTCGGCCGGGCCAGCCACTGGGCCCGCTCGTCGGTGTCGGCGCAGACGGTGGCGACGGCGACCATCGCGTACGGCTCGTCCAGCCAGCGCGAGGGGCGGAAGCTCTCCCGGTACAGGGCCATCGCGGGGATGGTGTTCGTGGCGCTGAAGTGGTGCGCGAACGCGAACGGCAGCCCCAGGATCCCGGCCAGCTGGGCGCTGAACCCGCTCGAACCGAGCAGCCACACCGCCGGGCTCTCGCCGAGGCCGGGCGTGGCCACGATCCGCCGCGGCTGCTCGCCGGTGAACATGTTGATCAGCTCGGCCAGCTCCTGCGGGAACTGCTCCGCCGACAGCCCTTCAACAGTCCGGCGCAGCGCGAGCGCGGTCGCCTGGTCGGTGCCGGGCGCCCGCCCGATGCCCAGGTCGATGCGGCCCGGGTGGAGCGCGGCCAGCGTGCCGAACTGCTCGGCCACCACCAGCGGCGCGTGGTTGGGGAGCATCACGCCGCCCGAGCCGATCCGCATCGTCGAGGTGGCGGCGGCGAGGTGGGCGATCAGCACGGCGGGCGCGGAGCTCGCGATCGCCGGCATGTTGTGGTGCTCGGCGACCCAGAAGCGGTGGTAGCCCATCCGCTCGACGGCACGGGCCAGGTCGGTGGTGGCGCGCAGGGCGTCACCGGAGGAGGCGCTGGCGGCGACGGGCGCGACGTCGAGGACGGACAGGGGTACGTCGATCACAAGATCGTGCAACCCCGCCCTCCCCGGGTTTCTTCCTACTTCGCCTCGTATGTGAGCTAATTCGCCTCGTATGTGAGGCGCATCGTGTCGGTGTGGCCGGACCAGCTCAGCCGCAGGTGCCAGCAGCCGGCCTTCGGGAGGTCGATGATCGACGGGCCGGCGCCGCCAGAGACCTTCTCGGTGACCGGGTCGCCCGTGCCGCCGAGCCGCGCCTCGATCTCCAGCGGCTCGCCCGCCTGCTGCTCGACCCGGGACACCCACAGGATCTTGTTGCTGCGGTCGGGCAGGGTCGGCGCGTAGAGCGGGTAGCCGAAGACGATCGCCACGATGTCGCCGCGGTCGCCGAGCACGAACGGCATCTTCGGCTCGGCCTCGCTGAACCCGGTCCGCGCCCACTCCGGCAGCACCCGGCTCGGCACGTCCGCGGCGCAGGTGGGCGGGGTGGCGGCCGCGGCCGCGCCGGACGCGGCCGAGGTGGCCGGAGCCGCGGGTGCGGGCTCGGCCGCCGGCTTTCCGGAGTCGCACGCCGCCAGGACCAGGACAGCGGCGAGCGCCGCGATGCGTCTCATGCCGGTTCCGAGTCGCGCGCGAGGCGGTCGGTTCCCGGCGCCCGGCCCACCGGGGTTGATCAGGGAGTTCGTGTGGCGGCGCGCCGGCCGCCACGCCCACCAGGTCCCTGATCAACGCGTCTTCTAGGGTGGTCGGGTGGAGTCGCTCGCCGATCTGCTCGACAGTTACAAGCCCCGCACCGACGCCGAGGCCGCCGACGTGGCCCGCGTCCGCGACCTGCCGCACGGCGGAGATCCGTGGTCACGGGACACGCCGCTGCACGTCACCGCGTCCGCCGTCATCGTCCATCCGCCCACCCGCCGCGTGCTGCTGCGATGGCATGCCCGGCAGCGCGCCTGGCTGCAGGTGGGCGGGCACGGCGACCCGGGCGAGACCGCGCCGCTGGCGGTCGCGCTCCGCGAGGGTGAGGAGGAGACCGGGCTCACCGACCTCACGCCGTGGCCCGACGAGCGGCTCGTGCACGTGGCGGTGGTGTCGGTGACCCCGTCGGCGACCGAGCCCGCGCACGAGCACGCAGACCTGCGCTTCGTGCTGGCCACCGGCACGCCCGACGCGGCCCGGCCGGAGAAGCCCGGCGCCGATCTGCGCTGGCTCACCATCCCGGACGCCCAGGAGCTCGCCGGGCCGGACAACCTTCGCGAGACGCTCGCCCGCGCGGCCGAGCTACTCGGCTGACCAGCCGAAGGCCGCGGCCGCGTTGACGGTGGCGGCCTTCGTGGCGATGCCGGCGCCGGCCAGCGCGGGGCAGGCGTTGAGCGCGGCGGCCGGGTCGGGGGTGCCCATCGGAAAGGGCCAGTCGCTGCCGAGCAGGACCTTGTCGGCGCCGAAGACCTCGACGAGGGCCCGCGCCATCGTGGCGTCGTGCGTCAGGCCGTCCACCCAGAAGCGGCGCAGCGCGTCGCGTACCCCCAGGTCCTGCTCGGGCACGCCGGGCCGGGAGGTCTCGACGCCGCGCGCCCAACGGCCGGCCAGCGCGGGCACCACGCCACCGCCGTGCACGAGGACGACGCGCAGGCCCGGGTGGTGGGCCAGGACGTTGCCGAAGACGAGCTGGGCGGCGGCGACCGCGGTCTCGACCGGGTTGCCCAGCAGGTTGTGCAGGTAGAAGTCGGCCAGGCGGTGGTCGGCGGACTGGGCCGGGTGCAGCATCAGCGCGCGGCCGTCGGCCTCCAGGGCCCGCCACAGCGGCTCGTACGCCGGGTCGGCGAGCGACGGGCAGCGGCCACCCGCGCCGGCCACCACGCCCACCCACGCGGAGTCGCCGGCCGCCTGGTACGCGTCGAGCGCCGCGGCCGGGTCGTGCAGCGGGAGGTACGCGAGGCCGCGCAGGCGGGAGTGGCCGGACAGGCGCCGGGTGAGGCCGGCGTTGACTGCGGCGGCCCACTCGACGGCGTCGCCGCCGGTGAGGTCCTGGCGGTAGTACGGCGGGGGGACGGACACGATCGCGCCGGACAGGCCGGCGGTGTCCAGGTAGGACTCGAGCCGCTCCGGTTCGGCGAGGTCGGGCGGACCGTCCACCGTGTACACCCGGTCGAGCGCGGGCGCGAGGTGCGTGTGGACGTCCACCCCGCTCACGCCTCGACCCCCAGCACGGCAATCGCGTTGATCTCGATCAGGTACTCGTCGTGCACGAACCTCGACACCTCGACCATTGTGGATGCTGGCGGCTCGCCCGTGAAGTACCGCCGGCGCACCGCGTGGATCGCCGCGAAGTCGCCGATGTCCCGCACGTACACGTCCACCCGCGCGATGTCGTCCAGCGTGCCGCCGGCCGCCTCGACCGCGGCGGCCAGGTTGCGGCACACCTGGTGGGTCTGCTCGGTGATGTCGCCGATGCCCGCGATCGTGCCGTCCGCCCGGCGCGCGGTCATCCCGGAGATGAACACGAACCGGCCCGGCCCGGCGACGGTGGCCTGCGAGAAGTGACCGTTGGGCGGGGCCAGGCCGGGTGCGACCAGCGGCTCCTTGGGCATGTCAGCGGGCGTCTTCCGCGCTCGTGTACCAGTCGGGCTGGGTCGGGTAGTGCGGCCCGTCGTAGACCTCGAGCAGCACCGACTCCTCCTCGGCCCGCGTCGGGCCGTGCATGCTCCCCTTGGGGTTCCAGTAGAACGAGCCCGGCGTGAGCGTGATGCCGGTGGGCTCGTACGTGTACCGGCCGCTCAGGCAGAACATGAACTGGTTGGAGGCGTGCGCGTGCTCGGACGGGATGCCCGAGCCCTTTTCGAAGCGGACCAGCGCGATCGACGCGCCGCTCTCGTCGTCGCGCCACAGCATCTTGTGGGAGAGGCCGGCGAGCGTCTTGTCCACCCAGGTCAGGTCGTCGGTCTGCACCATGATCTCGCGGAACCGGCGCAGCGCCTCGCCCTGGTCGCCGACCGCGGCCCGGTCGGGCAGCTCACCGGAGTAGGCGGCGGGTTCGGAGAGGTTCACCTCGGCAGTCCTTCCGGTAGCGGAACGTCAAGGTCCGCGGCGAGGTCGCGCAGCCGGGCCAGCACACCCTGGTCCACCTGGACGCCCCGCCGGGCGGCGTCGCGCAGCCGCTCGGCCGAACGCTGGCCGGGCAGGAGCACCCGGTCGACGCCCGGCGCGTACGGCGGCGCGGTCACCGAGGCTTCCAGATCGGCCAGGCGGCTGGCAAACCCGTCGAGGTCGCCGAAGGCCGCCACGTCCAGGGCGAGGAAGAAATGCCCGCATTCGTTGGGTAGGGCGGTGTCCGCGTACAGCCCGTTGACCCGCTCGCCGTAGCCGCCGCCGGCCAGGACCCCGGCGAGCACGTCGACCATGAGCGCCAGCCCGAACCCCTTGTGGCCCGCGGCCGGCAGCAGCATGCCGGCGAGCGCGGCGGCCGGGTCCGTGGTGGGGCGGCCCTCCGCGTCGGTGGCCCAGCCGTCCGGGATGCCCTTGCCGTTGCCGGCGGCCAGGCGGATGCGGCCGATGTTCGCGGCGGAGAGCGCGATGTCCAGCACCAGCGGCTCGTCCAGGTCCGCGCTCGGCCCGTCCGGACGGGCGCCGGACCGAGGGGCGGGCACGCCGATCGCGATCGGGTTGTTGCCCACCACCGGGTGCCCGCCGCCGGGCGCCGGCATCAGCGGGCGGGTGTTGGCGGTCGCGATGCCGATGAAGCCCTCGCGTGCGGCGGCCCGCGCGTACCGCCCGGCGGCGCCGAAGTGGAACGCGTGCCGCACAGCCACGGCGCCGATGCCGAACTGCCTCGCCTTGGCCGTGGCCAGCGACATCGCCTGGTCGG
Source organism: Phytohabitans houttuyneae (assembly GCF_011764425.1). Lineage (NCBI taxonomy): Bacteria > Bacillati > Actinomycetota > Actinomycetes > Micromonosporales > Micromonosporaceae > Phytohabitans > Phytohabitans houttuyneae. The sequence goes on along the minus strand of NZ_BLPF01000001.1, from coordinate 1,147,432 downwards.
CGGTGAGCACCCCGAGCGCGTGCCCGGCGTCGAGGACCGCGATGCCGCCGGCGTCGATCAGCACCTTCGGGTCGGTGCGGGTGCTGACCGAGCCCTGGCGGAGGCGCTCGACGTACATCGGGACGAGGTGGCTGCCGTGCGACGGCAGGCCCCGCAGGTCGGCGTCGACAAGGGCCTCGGCGACGGTGCCGGCGGCGTCCGCCGGCAGGCCGGCCGCCGCGAATAGCCGTGCCACAAGGGCGGAGAGCGCCTCAACGGGTACGAGGTCGGTCACGTCCCTCCCTCCCTCGGGCGCCAGGCTCGCCGGGTAGTTGTATCAAATATCTGGTCTGCCTCGCTGGCCTGGGTGGTGGGGTGTGCGCAGGCAGCCGATAAGGATGCTCCGGATCGATCCCATGCCATACCTATCGACGTCGCTGGAAAGGGCCGCGACCTCGGCGAGCACGGTGTCGGCATCGACGCCCGCCGCTCTTGCCTCCGCCAGCAGGTCGCGCAGTCTGAGCAGTTCGTCGCGCGTGTCGCCGTCGTGGTCGCGGGCCGAGAGGTGCAGCAGCTGGGTGCGCAGGCCGGCCGCCGAGTCCGGCCGCTCGGGCAGGTGCGCCGCCCAGCGGAACGAGGTGTACCGGTCGAAAAGCGCGCGGACCGCCGCACGCTCGGCCTCGCCACCCTCCGCGTACACCTGTATCAAAGCGCGGAGGACAACCGCCGACTCCTCGGCGACGCCGGCCTGCTCGACCGCCGGCGGCGCCGCCCGCATCCGCTCCATCCAGCCCGCCAGATCGTCGAGCGGCACCTCCTGCGTGGCGATCGGGCGGAGGGCGGCGTCGAGTCGCGCGACCCGGCGCGACAGGTCGACCAGGTCCATGAAGCAAGTTTGACGTACCCGCGTGGTGAGGTGGGAGGCGTGATCAGTACCTCCGCCGGTGTCCGCCGCACGTACTACGTCCTCGAGTTGGGCAACACGCTCGCCGCCTCGCTGATCTGGGGGATCAACACGATCTTCCTGCTCGACGCGGGCCTGTCCAACTTGGAGGCCTTCGCCGCCAATGCGTTCTTCACCGCCGGCATGGTGCTCTTCGAGGTGCCGACCGGGGTGGTGGCCGACATGTGGGGGCGGCGCGCCTCGTTCCTGCTCGGCACCGTCACGCTGGCCGTGACCACCGCGCTCTACGTGCTGCTGTGGCAGATCGAGGCGCCGTTCTGGCAGTGGGCGGTGGTCTCGCTGCTGCTCGGCCTCGGCTTCACGTTCTTCTCCGGCGCCGTCGAAGCGTGGCTTGTCGACGCGCTCACCGCCACCGGATACCAGGGGCAGCTGGAGGCGGTCTTCGCGCGCGGGCAGGCGATCAGCGGCGCCGGCATGCTCGTCGGCTCGGTCGCCGGTGGGTACATCGCCCAGCTGATCAACCTCGGCGCGCCGTTCGTGCTGCGGGCGGCGATCCTCGCGCTGATGTTCGTGGCGGCGTCGCTGCTCATGCGCGACCTCGGCTTCACCCCGCGGCGCGACCTGCGCCCGCTGGCGGAGATCCGCGAGATCGTGGCCAGCTCGGTCGAGTACGGCTGGCGCGTCCCCGCGGTGAAGTACCTGATGCTCGCGGCGCCGTTCACCGGCGGGGTGGGCGTCTACGTCTTCTACGCGCTGCAGCCGCACCTGCTCGACCTCTACGGCAACCCGGAGGCGTACGGTGTCGCCGGCCTCGCCGCCGCCCTCGTGGCCGGCGCGCAGATCGTCGGCGGCCTGGTCACGCCCCGCATCCGCCGCCTCTTCCGGCGCCGCACGTCCGCGCTGCTCGCGATCGAGGGCGCGTCGGTGGTGGTGATCCTGCTGCTCGGCCTGCTCACCAGCTTCTGGGCGGCACTCGTGCTGGTCGCGGTGTGGGGGCTGCTGTTCGCGGCCGCGATGCCGATCCGGCAGGCGTACCTCAACGGGCTGATCCCGTCGCAGCAGCGCGCCACGATCCTGTCCTTCGACTCGCTGATGGGAAGCTCCGGCGGGATCGTGACGCAGCCGCTGCTCGGCCGGGCGGCGGACGTGTGGGGCTACCCGGCCTCGTTCCTGTTCTCGTCGGCCGTGCAGGTGCTGGCGCTGCCCTTCGTGGCCCGCTCCCGCGCCCAGCGCGCGCCCGCCGACTCCGACGTGGCCGCTACTCCGACTCCTTGAGCCGGTCGCGGGCGTCGCGCTCGACAAGGTTGGGTACGAAGTCCCGGACCGTCGCGTCCGAGTACTGTTCGCGGGCCTCTTCCACGACCTGCTCGACCTCGCCGGCGGGGCGGTCGTCGAAGTCGCTGGTGAGGGCCTGCTTCACGTGTTCGACGGCGACCTGCTCGCGCAGCTCCTCGTCGATTCCGGGGCGGTGTTCCTCCGTAGTCATGTCCGCTCAGTACCCAGGTCGCGCGGCCCTGTACCGTTGCGCAACGCGACCTTGAGACCCGAACCGGCGGAGTGCATGCGCAGCAAGACCGAGCTCCAGGAGGCGATCCGCAGCGAGCGGCGCGCCGTCCTCGTCGTCAACGCGCGTTCCCGCCGCGGGCGGCGGCTCTACGAGCTGGTCCGCGAGCGGCTCGACGGCTTCAACCTCCTCGGCGCGTTTCCGGTCGAGCGTCCCGGCCAGCTGCCCGGCGCGCTGGCGGAGGCGATCGCGCTCGGCCCCGACCTGCTGGTGGCCGGCGGCGGCGACGGCACGGTCAGCGAGGCCGCGCGGCACCTGGCGCACCGCGACATCGCGCTCGGCGTGCTGCCGCTCGGCACCACCAACAACTTCGCCCGCGCGCTCGCCATCCCGCCCCGCCCCTCGGGCGCGCTCGGCGTGCTGGCCGCCGCCACCGTGGCCGATGTCGACCTGGGGCAGGCCGGCGACACCATCTTCGCCAACCACGCGAACGTCGGGCTCTCCGCGCAGGTCGGCCTCCGCGTGCCGGCGCGGCTGAAGCGGCACATCGGCAAGTCCGCCTACCCGCTCACGGCGGTCGCGCGGCTGGCCTGGCACCGGCCCTTCCGGGCCCGCATCACGGCGGCCGGCACGGAGTACGAGGTGGTGACCCACCAGCTCAACGTCGTCAACGGCCGCTTTCAGGCCGGGCAGCCCATCACCCGCGACGCCACAGTGGACGATCGGCTGCTGCACGTCTATCCGCTCGGCGGCGGGCGGCGGCGGCAGCTGCTGTCGGCGAGCCTGCGGCAGGCGGTCGCGGGCCACCGCCGGGCGACGGCACCGCCCTTCCTGGCGACCGACGACCTGCTGGTCGAGACCGACCCGCCCCTGCCGCTGGACGTGGACGGCGAGGTGCACGGCCGCACCCCGGTGCGGATCCGCCTGCTGCCCAACGCGCTGCGCGTGCTGGCCGGACCGTCCTTCGTGGACACCTGATCCCACGCCTGCGGTTGATCAGGGAGCTGGTGGGCGTGTCGCCGCACCAACTCCCTGAGCGACAAGTGGGGTGGTGGGTCAGCCCAGCTCGGCGATGTGGTGCTGGATCAGCTCCTCGTCGGCGCCGGCCTCGATGAGCAGGTCGACGGCCACTATCGCGTACCAGTTGTCGGCCATCGCGTGCGCGGCCGCGGCCTCCGCCAGCAGGTCGGGGTCGGACGAGGTGGCGCTGAGCTCGGTCAGCGCGTCGGCGCGGGTGAGGCCCGGCCGGTAGCCACCGGCGTGATCGTCGGCGATGCGGTGCAGCCGGTCGACGGTGGCCTGCCGATTCTGCGTACGGGTGTCGGGCACACGCCAACCCTATCGCACACATGTTCGAAAAGCTGGCCCGACTCACCCGGGCAGTTCGGCGAGCCGGCGGCGCAGGTGCTCCATCTGCGGTGCGCTCAGGCCGAGCGCGATCGCCCTCTCGTACGCGCCCTTCGCCTCGCCCGCCCGGCCGTCGCGGCGCAGCAGTTCGGCGCGGGTGGCGTGCCACCACGGGTACCCGCCGAGCCCGTCGATGCCGTCGACCAGCGCGAGCCCCGCCGCCGCGCCGTCGCGTTCGGCCACCGCCACCGCCCGGTTGAGCCGCACGACCGGGCTGTCACGGACGGCGAGCAGCACGTCGTACCAGGAGATGACCGCGTCCCAGTTGGTCTCGGTGTAGCTGGGCGCGAGCGCGTGGCAGGCGGCTATCGCGGCCTGCACCGCGTACCCGTCGGGCCGGTCCGGCGTGCGGCGCAGCGCCCGGCCGACCAGCTCGACCCCCTCCTTGATGGCCGCCTGGTCCCACCGCGCCCGGTCCTGGTCGGCGAGCAGCACCTGCCCGCCCGCACCGTCGAGGCGGGCGCCGCGCCGCGCGTCGTGCAGCAACAGCAGCGCGAGCAGGCCCAGCGCGGTCGGCTCGTCGGGCATCAGCTCGGCCAGGAGGCGACCCAGGCGGACCGCTTCGGCGGTGAGCGCGACCCGCACGAGGTCGGCGCCGGCGCCGGCCGCGTACCCCTCGTTGAAGATCAGGTAGATCGTCGCCGCGACCCCGGTCAGGCGGGCCGGAAGCTGCTCGGCGGGCGGCACCCGGTACGGGATGCCGGCCTGGGTGATCTTCTGTTTGGCGCGGGTGAGGCGCTTGGCCATGGTCGCCTCGGGCACGAGCAGGCCGCGCGCCACCTCCGCGGTGGACAGGCCGCCGAGGGTGCGCAGCGCGAGGGCCACCTGCGCCTCCATCGACAGCGCCGGGTGGCAGCAGGTGAACACGAGGCGCAGCAGGTCGTCGCGTACCGTCTCGGGCGGCTCGGGCACCGGGCCGGCGAACATCGTGGCCTCGGCCTCCTTTCCGGCCCGCCGCGCCTCCCGCCGGATGATGTCGACGGCCCGCCGCCGCGCCGTGACCAGCAGCCAGGCGCGCGGGTTTTCCGGCACGCCGTCGCGCGGCCAGGTCTCCAGCGCCCGCACGACGGCGTCCTGCGCCGCGTCCTCCGCGAGGTCGATGCTGCCGGTGACGCGGGCGAGCGTGGCGAGCACGCGGGTGCCCTCCTCGCGGATCAGCCGTGCGACCGCGTCACCGGTGAGCATCGCGCCCCTATTCGTCGAACTCGAGCACCGGCCGCACCTCGACGGCGCCGTCCCAGGCCGCCGGGATCTTCGCGGCGACCGACACCGCCTCGTCGAGGTCGGCGCACTCCAGCAGGTAGAAGCCGGTCAGCGCCTCCTTCGTCTCCGCGTACGGCCCGTCGGTGGTGACCACGTCGCCACCCTTGCCGCCGGTCACCCGGACGGTGGTGGCGCTGGATGTCGGGTACAGCGCCGAGCCGCCGCGCAGCACGGCGGCGGCCGCCTCGCCGAACTCGTTGTACTCCTTGCTCGTCTCGGCGAACTCGGGCCGGCTCCAGTCGACGTCGGCCGTGTAGATGAGTGCCGCGTACTTGGGCATCGCTCGCTCCTATGGTCGGTGCCGGCGCCGCTCGCCGGCTTCCACTCTAGGGACGAACGGGTCCGCCGGGTTCTGGACAACCGGCCAGGATCATTTTCAGGCCACGTACACCCCGGCGGCCGCGGCGGCCGAGGCGGCGCGCGCGGCCCGGTCCGCGGCGGCCTCGTCGAGGGGATCGCCGCTGGTGAGCAGCCGGTAGTACAGCGGTGCGGAGACGGCGCGCACCACCTCGCGGGCGTCGGTGCCGGCGGGTAGCTCGCCCCGCTCCACGGCCGCCGCCACGCAGGGCGTCCACTCGTCGACCCGGATCTCGTAGAAGCGGTGCAGTGCCTCGGCGGTGCGCGGGTCGTAGGTGGCGGCGGCGATCAGCGCCTTGAAGAGCGCACCCTGGCGGGCGTCGGCGAGCGTGCGGCGGACCAGCCGCGCGTTGGCGGTGAGGTCGCCGAGCAGCGTGCCGGTGTCGGTGCGCGGCAGCGAGGACTCGGCCATCTCGGCCAGCAGGTCGGCGACGAGCGAGGCGGGGGTGCCCCATCGCCGGTACACGGTGGTGCGGCCCACGCCGGCGCGGCGCGCGACCTCGCCCAGGTCGAGCAGCTCGAGGCCGCCCTCGGCGAGCAGGTCACCGGCCGCGCGGAGCACCGACTCGCGCACCCGCGCCGTGCGCCCGCCCGGCCGCACCATGTCGTGCGTCATAAACGGTACTCCAGTTCCATTAGCCGTGTTACATTAACGGAACAATAGTACCGTTAAGGAGGTCGTAATGGAGTATCGGCGGCTGGGCGCGTCGGGGTTGAAGGTGCCGGCGCTGGCGTTCGGGGCGGGGACGTTCGGCGGGAGCGGGCCGCTCTTCGGGGCGTGGGGCAGCACGGACGCGGCGGAGGCCCGCCGGCTCGTGGACATCTGCCTGGAAGCGGGGGTGACGCTGTTCGACACCGCCGACGTGTACTCGGCGGGAGCCTCCGAGGAGGTGCTCGGCCGGGCGATCAAGGGGAGGCGGGACAAGGTGCTGATCTCCACCAAGACCGGCCTGCCCGTGGGCGACGGCCCCAACGAGGCCGGCTCGTCCCGCACCCGCCTGATCGAGGCGTGCGAGGCGGCGCTGCGGCGGCTCGGCACGGACCACATCGACCTGTTTCAGCTGCACGCCTTCGACGCCGGTACGCCGGTCGAGGAGGTGTTGTCCACACTGGACGGCCTGGTGCGCGCGGGCAAGGTGCGCTACGTCGGTGTCTCCAACTTCGCCGGCTGGCAGCTGATGAAGTCGCTCGCGGCGGCCGAGCGGCACCACCTGCCGCGGTACGTCGCGCACCAGGTCTACTACTCGCTCGTCGGCCGCGACTACGAGTGGGAGCTCATGCCGCTCGGCCACGACCAGGGCGTCGGCGCGCTCGTGTGGAGCCCGCTCGGCTGGGGCCGGCTCACCGGCAAGCTGCGCCGCGGGCGCCCGCTGCCGGCGGGCAGCCGCCTGCACCGCACCGCCGACTTCGGACCGCCCGTCGACGACGAGCACCTCTTCCGCGTGGTCGACGCCCTCGACGCGGTGGCCGAGGAGACCGGGCGCGCGGTGCCACAGGTCGCGATCAACTGGCTGCTCCAGCGCCCCACGGTCGCCTCGGTCATCGTCGGCGCCCGCGACGAGGCCCAGCTCCGGCAGAACCTCGGCGCCGTCGGCTGGAGCCTCACGCCGGACCAGGTGGCCCGCCTCGACGCCGCGAGCGCGCGGACCGCGCCGTACCCCTACTTCCCGTACCACCGCCAGGAGGGATTCGCCCGCCTCAACCCGCCCCTCGCCGCGTGATGGTTTCTCAGAGCGCGTGGAGGGTCGGCACCGCGGCGGCGAGCAGCAGGTAGAGGGCGGGCATCGGCGTGTTGGCGGCATCGCGGGCGCGCAGGTGGGCGGCGATCGCGAGGGCGAAGTACACGACCAGGGCCGCCGCGGCCGCGATGCCCACCGGCGTGAGGAACAGGCCGACCACGAGGCCGGCCGCGCCCGCGAGCAGGTTGAGCCGGTCTTCGGGCACGCCGACGCGCGTGTACGTCGCGACGACATCCGGGCGGTGGCCCAGCTTACCGAGCGCGGTGACGGGGAGCAGGGCGGTGAGCGGCAGCGTGACGGCGGCGGTGGCGATGAGCATGGGAGCGTGCGCGGGCTCGGCGCCGACGCGCCGGGCTGGCGCTGGCACTGTTCGACGGGCTGCGCTTCCAGTCGCTGGTCGACCCGGCCCTCGCCATCGAGGGCGATCACATGGTGCGGGCGCAGGTGCGGCTGCGCGGCGTCATGCCGGCGGCGGACTGAGCGCGGCCAGCAGGGCGCGCAGCGCGGGCTGGTCCAGTGTGGACTCCCGTACCGCGGCATGGATGGACCGCGACGGCTCCGGCCGGCGCAGGCGGCGGGCGACCACCGACGGGTGGCGGTTGCCCAGCCCCGTCTCCGGCATGAGCGCGACACCGAGCCCGGCCGCGACGAACCCCTGAGCGGTGGCGTAGTCGTCGCTCTCCACGGCGACGCTCGGCGTGAACCCCGCCGCCGCGCACGCGTCCCGCACGATCTCGCGGCACGGGCCGGCCGGCCCTTCGCAGTCGACCCACGGCTCGGCCGCGAGGTCGGCCAGGTCGAGGACGCGCTGGGCCGCGAGCGGGTGGCCCTTGGGGAGCACCGCGCGGTACGGGTCGTCGAGCAGGTGCACCAGCCGGATGCCGGGCAGGGCGCTCGCCCGCCCGGGCCTCACCACGACGATCGCGAGGTCGGCCTCGGCCCGCTCCACCTCGGGCAGCGGGTCGTCCGGGTCGGCGAGGCGCAGGTCGACGGCGACGCCCGGGTGCGCGCGGCGGAAGCGGGCCAGCGCGGGCGGCACGAGCGCGGCGCCGGCGGTGGCGAAGTAGCGCACGACCAGCCGCCCGGTGCGCCCGGTCCGCAGATCCGCCAGCGCGGTCTCGGCCTCGGCCACCCGCTCGCCGATCGCGCCCGCGGCCTCGGTCAGCAGCCGCCCCGCCGCGGTCGGGCGCACGCCACGGCCGACCCTTTCCAGCAGCGGCGTGCCGGCCTGCCGCTCCAGGGCCGCGACCTGCTGGCTCACCGCGGACGGGGTGTAGCCGAGGTTTGACGCGGCCGCGGTCACCGAGCCGCTGGTGACCACGGCACGGAGGACAAGCATGCGGCGCACGTCGAGCATGTAGCTCAGCTTAACGATAGGTACCACATCTTTCACTTGTCCTGCCAGGTCGCGAACGGCACGGTGGGGGAGTGGTACGCATCGGCACGCTCGCCCTCCTCTGGGGCTCGGGCTTCCTCTGGATCAAGGTGGCGCTCAACCACGGCCTCTCGCCCGTGCAGATCACCGTCGCCCGCTGCGTGCTCGGCACCGCCGTGCTCCTCGCGCTGGCCGTGGCCGCCCGGCAGCGCCTCCCGCGCGAGCCCGCCGTGTGGCGCCGCCTGGCCGTGGCCGCCCTGCTCTGCAACGCGCTGCCGTTCGCCTTGTTCGCGGTCGGCGAGCGCACCGTCGACTCGGGCCTCGCCGGCGTGCTGAACGCCACGACTCCCTTGTGGACGCTCTTGATCGGGCTGGCCACCGGCGTCGAACGCGCCGGCGCCGCCCCCGTGGCCGGCCTGCTGCTCGGCTTCGGCGGCGTGCTGCTCATCTTCGCGCCGTGGCACGCGCACGCCTCGTGGGGCGCCGCGGCGCTGCTGGCGGCGGCGGCCAGCTACGGTGCCGGCTTCGTCTACATGGGACGGTCGCTGACCGGGCGGGGCACCGCGCCGGCCGCGCTGTCCGCGGCCCAGCTCCTCGCCGCGACGGGCTGGAGCGCGCTGGCCCTGCCCGCGGCGGGCCCGCTGGACACCGACGCGACCGGCGTGGCGGCCGTGCTCGTGCTCGGCGTCCTCGCCACCGGCGTCACCTTCTACCTCAGCTACCGCCTCATCGCCGACGAGGGGCCGACCAGCGCCGCGACGGTGGGCTACCTGCTGCCGGTGGTGTCGGTGGCCCTCGGCGCCGCCGTGCTGGACGAACGCCTCGGCCCGCGCGTCCTGGCCGGCATGGCCGTGGTGCTGCTCGCGGTCGCGCTCACCCGCCGGAGTCTCGGCGCAGGATCTCGATCATCGCTTGGGCGGCCGCGAGCTGGTACTCCAAGCTGACGATCCGGACCGCGTCGTTCATGCGGGTGCCGTCGTCGACGAGCTGGCGCGCCCGGTCGGCCCGCTCCAGGTCGTCGCGGCTGTACCTCCGGTGCCCACCGCCGGAACGGTGCGCGGCGAAGAGCCCGGCGGCCTCGGCCGCGCGCAGGAAGGCGGGCGTCACCCCGATCGCCTCCGCGGCCGCACCCATCGCGAACCCGGGGAAGCCGGCATCCCCGAGCGCGGCGGCGTGTGCCCGCGGCGGTGGCCCGGCCGCACCGGCCGGGCCACCCGGGTCAGTGCCGTCAGGACGCGGCGGAAGCGGTGGCACGGTCCCGTCCGGTCTCGCCGGCGATCATCTTGTGGCCCTCGTGCGAACCGAGCGAGGACTCGCCGGCGCGGCTGATCGAAATCTTCCGCGGCTTGGCCTGCTCGGCGAGCGGGATGGTCAGCGTCAGCACGCCGTCGCTGTAGTGGGCCTGGACGCTGTCGACCGCGAGGCCGTCACCGAGCACGAGCTGGCGGCTGTAGACCCCCGAGGGCCGCTCCGACACAAGGTAGGTCGCCCCCTCCGGGTCGTCGCGACGCCGCTCGGCCCGCACGGTCAGCGTGTTGTTTTCCGCCGACACATCGAGCGAGTCGGCGTCGATGCCGGGAAGGTCGAAGCGCAGGACGAACCTGTCGCCCACCCGCAGGCAGTCCATCGGCATGGGCGCCGGCGTGCGCGCGGCGCCGAGCATCTCGCCGGCGAGCCGGTCGAAGTCACGGAACGGATCGAAACGCAGCAGCATGACCAACACACCTCCAAGATCGGTGCCAGTCCGACCTGGCCTGGCAGACGCAGAAATTCTATACCCGCTGCTGCAGATTTCAACCCCTGCTCGTTCCGACCGACATGATTCATTGGGCTACCGCGATGTCCGCGGTGGTCCGGACCGTTGCTCCCGCGGCCTCACCCTCCGCGACCCGCAAGCTCCCCGCGAACCCGGCCCGGCCGCCGCGGTGACGCTTCCGGACGACCCGCACCGGTCGGGGATGCGCGAGGCTGCTGCGGCCTGATGTCCGCGCAGGCTCAGACCCCGGCCCGCGGGCCGGTCGCGGCGATGGCGCTCCGCGGCGCGCAGGCTCAGCCCGCGGACCCGGCTCGATGGCCGCGATGGCACTCCCGGACAACCTGCGCCGATCTCGGATCCGCTTTCGGAGTTTTCGTCGTCTGGAGTCCATGCGCGTCAGCGCCTCACTCTCTGCGGTCGCCCAGCTCAGCCCAGGAGCCTGCTCCGGCAGATCTTGGCAAGTTTGCGTCGAATAACGCGCTAACTCACCAAGATTTCGAAGCTCACACCGCCGGCACCTGATCGACAGTCACAGACCGCAACGAAGGCGGACCCGCGCACTCCCGCCTCGAAGATCTGCAGAAGCACGGGTAGGGGAAGACCAGATAGGTGGATCTTGCATCTTGCCTGGTCTATGCCTTACGCCGTAAACCGGCCACTGCGGCGCGGACACCTTGAGATGGAGGGCACGGGAGGCTGTCGCACGGCAAGCAATCCCAACTCCGAAAGTCGAGCGGCGCCAACTCACCAAGATCTGCGGGAGCGGGAACGCACCCCACGGCGGACGTCGCGGTAGCCCGCATCAGATTCGGGTTGGTCTAGACCGTGACCGGCTGCGGGAGATCGTGGTACGGATCAGCCCTTGGCCGGGCCGATCCGTACCACTAGCTAGTCCTGGGCTTTGCCGGAGGTGACGCGGGCCAGGATCAGGGCGACCAGGATGATGGCGCCGTAGATGGCCTGGATCCACTGTGCGGACACGCCGCCCAGCGTGAGGATGTTGTTGATCAGGCCGAGCACGATCACGCCGCACAGGGCGCCGAAGAGCGTGCCCTTGCCGCCGTCCAGGCTCACGCCGCCGATCACCGCGGCCGCGAAGACCGTGAAGATCATGCCGTCGCCCTGTGCCGAGGCCACGGAGCCCAGGCGGCCGGTCATCAGCAGGCCGGCCAGCGCGGCGAGCAGGCCGCCGATCATCAGGACGATCCACACCACGCGGTCGGTGCGGATGCCGGCGGCGCGGGCGGCGTCGACGTTGCCGCCGATCGCGTACACGGCGCGGCCGTGGCGCAGGAAGCCCAGCGCCAGGATGCCCGCGGCGAAGAGGACGCCGCAGATCCAGATCGACGCGGGCAGGCCCAGCCACACGGCGTTGCCGAGGTAGAGCACGGACTGCGGGATGTCGAAGAGGTTCTGGCCGCCGGTCAGGCCGATCTGCAGTCCACGTAGGACGATCAGCATGCCCAGCGTCACGATGAACGCGGACAGCTTGAAGCGCAGGATGAGCAGGCCGTTGAACGCGCCGATCGCCAGGCCGACCAGCAGGCAGAGCGGGATGGCGAGCGCGACCGGCAGCTCGGTGCCGAGGCCGTTGCTGGCGACCGGGATGACCAGGCCGACCGCGAGCGCGGGCGCCAGGCCGATCGTCGACTCCAGCGACAGGTCGAACTTGCCCGCGATCAGGATGATCGCCTCGGCGAGCACCAGCAGGGAGAGCTCTGTCTGCTGCTGGAGGACGTTGGTGATGTTGGCCTTGGTGAGGAAGACCGGGTCGATGATGGCACCGACGATCACGAGCAGCAGGATGGCCGGTACCAGGGCGAGGTCCCGGAACCTGGCCAGCTGCACGCGGCGCCCGCCCGGCAGCGGTGGGATGACCGAGGGCGGTTTCGCCACGGTCCGCGAGTTGGTCACCGTTCTACTCCCTCCACCGCCGCGATCAGGTCCGCGTCGGCCCAGCCGCGCGGCACCTCGCGGACCACCCGTCCGTGAAACATGACCAGCACCCGGTCGCACGAGCGCAGGTCGTCGAGCTCGTCGGAGACCACCAGCACGCCGGTGCCACCGGTCGCGGCGGACGCCACCGCGCCGAGCAGGGATTCCTTGGAACGCACGTCGACGCCCGCGGTCGGGCTGACCATCACGAGCGCCTTGGGTTCGTTGCTGAGCGCCCGGGCGAGCACGACCTTCTGCGCGTTGCCGCCGGACAGCGCACTGACCGGCTGGTCGGGGCCGGACGTCTTGATGTCGTACGCGTCGATCATCCGCTGCGCCGCCGCCCGCCGGCGGGCGGGCGCGATGACGCCCGCGGGGCCGAGCTTTCCGGCGATCGGCAAGGTCGCGTTTTCCGCCACCGACAGCAGGGGTACCAGGCCCTCACGGTGCCGGTCCTGCGGCAGGTAGCCGAGGCCGGCGGCGAGTGCGGACGGCACGCTGCCGGGCTTGGGGCGGCCGCCGGCGACGGTGACCGTGCCGCCGTCCGCCTTGCGCAGCCCCGCGATCGTCTCGGCGAGCGCCACCTTGCCGCTGCTGCCCGAGCCGATCAGCCCGACCAGCTCGCCGGCGCGCACGGTGAGGTCGATGTCCTCGTAGAAGCCGGACAGGCGCAGGCCCTCCACCGACAGCACGGCCGCCGCGTCGCCGACGGGCGGGCGTACGGCACCGGACGAGAGCAGCGGACCCGCGTCGCCGGTCATCGCGCCGACGAGCTCGTCGTGCGGCAGGGTGGCGACCGGCGCGGTGAGCACGTGCCGCGCGTCGCGGAAGACCGTGACGGTCTGGCAGACCTCGTACACCTCCTGGAGGTGGTGCGAGATGAACAGGAACGTCACGCCGCCCTCGCGCAGCTGCCGCATCCGGTCGAAGAGCCGCTCGATCGCGGCCGCGTCGAGCTGCGCGGTGGGCTCGTCGAGGATGATGAACCGCGCGCCGAACGAGAGCGCCCGCGCGATCTCAAGAAGCTGCCGCTGCTCCACCGTCAGGTCGCCGGCCACCCGCGCCGGGTCGACGTCCACGCCGTACCCGTCGAGGAGGTCCGCCGCGCGGCGCCGCAGCGACCGCCAGCTGATCAGGCCGCCGCCCTGCCTGTTCAAGAAGAGGTTTTCGGCGACGGTGAGGGTCGGGATGATCGTGGACTTCTGGTACACGCAGGCGACGAGCCGCCGCCACGCGTCCCGGTCGGACAGCGGGGGAGCGGGCTCGCCGGCGAAGCGCACCTCGCCGGCGTCGGCCCGCTGCAGGCCGGTCAGGATCGAGACGAGCGTGGACTTGCCGGCGCCGTTGCGCCCGACGAGCGCGTGCGTCTCGCCGGGCGCGACCGTGATGCCGGCGTCCAGCAGCGCGGTCGTCGCGCCGTACCGCTTGGTGATGTCACGCGCCGCCACGGCCGGGAGGGGGGTTCCGGCCGTGGCGGCGGTGTGTGGTGCCGGTGCGGTCATCACTTGCCGATCTGGTTGCCCCAGAGGGCCTGATCGTCCACGTTTTCCTTGGTGACGAGCGGCGCGGGCAGCTGGTCCTCCAGCGTGCCGTTGCCCACGTCGATGATGTTGCTGCCGTGGTCCGTCGGGCCGGGCTGGAACGTCTTGCCCTCCACGGCCGCCTTCGCGTAGAAGAGGGCGTACTTGGCGTACAGGTCGGCGGGCTGGGAGACGGTCGCGTCGATCTCACCCTTGCGGATGGCCTCGAACTCCTGCGGGATGCCGTCGTTGGAGACGATGAAGATGTGCTTCGGGTCCTCCGGCGGCACGAGCAGGTTCTTCGACTTGAGCACCTGCAGGGTCGGCGCGAGGAAGACGCCGCCGGCCTGCATGTAGACGCCCTTGATGTCGGGGTGCTGGGCGAGCCGGGTCTGCAGCGCCGCCGCGGCCTTGGTGCCCTCCCACTCGGTGGGCTCCTCGAAGACCGTGATCCCGGGGTACTTGCTCTTCATGCACTCGATGAAGGCCTCGGACCGGTCCCGGCCGTTGATGGAGGAGAGCGAGCCCTGGAACTCGATCACCTTGCCCTTGCCGCCCAGCTTCTCGCCGAGGAACTCGCACGCCTTCTGCCCGTACGCCCGGTTGTCCGCGCGCACGACCATGAAGACCTTGCCCTTGTCCGGGCGGGTGTCCACAGTGACCACCGGGATCTTCTTCGACTCCAGCGTGCTGAGCGTGGTGGCGATCGCGCCGGTGTCCTGCGGTGCCATCACGATCGCCTTGGCGCCCTGGCTCTGCAAGGCCTGCGCGTTGGCGACGAGCTTGGCCACGTCGTTCTGCGAGTTGGTCGGTGTCATCAGGTTGATGCCGAGCTCGGTGGCGAACTGGGGCACGTACTTGGCGTACGAGTTCCAGAAGTCCGAGTCGGCGCGCGGCAGGTCGATGCCGATCTGGCCGCTGCCGGATCCGCTGCCCGTGCTGCCGGTCCCGGTGCCGGCATCGTCGCCGCACGCGGTCAAGCCGGCCGCGAGCGCGGCGGCCATGAAGATGGCCGTGACTGGTCTGCTGATATGTCTCATCGATGCCCTCGATTCAGGTGGGGTGTCGCGGGCGTTGACGGGTGGAAGGCGGCGCCGCCGGCCTCGACCGGCATGCATCCGATGTTTGTCGTGAGATTACGGCCGACGTCGCCCGGAAACAAGACCATCTCGGGCGGTCAACCCCAAGAACATCGGATGTTTCGGTTTCTTGTGAAGTCCGGGGGCGAGCCTTTCGCTCGAATGGGAACAAGTGCGGCAAAGATCGGAGGTATCTTAGCGGCTCAGACATGATCAAGGGACCCCCCAAATCGTTATGAGGAGCCCCTTGATCAACGGGTCGCGGCTAGCTTGTGACCAGGTTGAACTTCTCCCATGGGCCGATTGTGGTGCGGTTTGCCACGAGCGGGGCGGCACCGGCGTTCTCCGCGGCGACGTACCGGCTGTTGACCGCCGCGCGGAAGCTCACCGTGCCGTCCGAGTTGCGGATCATGGTGAAGCGCTCCCATGACCCGATCGCCGTGCGGTTGGCGATGAGTGGCGCGGCGCCGGCGTCCTCGGCCGCCACGTACCGGCCGTTCACCCGCGCCCGGAGCGCCACCTGACCGCCGCCCGCGTCCACGACGTCGAACCGCTCGGCGGTACCGAATGCCGTCGCGCTCGCGACCAACGGGCTGGCGCCGGCGGTCACGAACCGGCCGTTGGCCACCGCCCGCAGCCCGGTGCCGGACTCGCCCGGCGTCGGGTTGAAGCGGTCCGCCCAGTAGCGGGTGCGGTCCAGGTACGCCGTCTCCGCCGCCGCGCCGGTCAGGCCGTACGCGCCGTTGAAGGTCTGGTACCCGTGCCCGGCCGGCGGTGTGTAGCTCGCCGGCTCGATCACCGAGCCCTCGTGCCACTCGTTGAACGACGTGATCGACACCCAGGTCGGCGGGCCGCCGGTGGCCGTGCCGAGGGCGTTGTTCCACTGCCGGTCGTACGCGGCCCCGTTGTCCCGCGCGAGAGTCGGCGTGGTGTTGCCCGGCACCGCCCGGTCGTCGATGTAGCCGGGCGCGATCGACGGCGCCCACACGAGCCCGTTCGCCTTGCAGAACGCGCTCGCGTTGGCCCACCCCGGCGCGGTGGCCCCGGCGATGCCGTCGTACGTGTACATCCCGCCGAAATGGGCCACCTTGGTCGTGTCGGTGGTCTGCGCGAGCACGATGTTGCCGGCCCGCACCTGCGCCAGGGGACTCCAGTCGGTGACCCGCAGGCTCTCGAACACATAGAACGCGGCCCGGTTGCCGTGCGCCGCGTCCCGGTAGAAGGCGGGGTGACCGCCGTACCGGCTGTTGATGTAGTTGATGTCGGCGACCGTGGAGGCGGCGGTGCGGGTGCCGTACGGCTCCAGGTGCCAGGCCACCTTGACGCCCTGGCGGTTGGCGGCGTCCATGACCCGCGTGACCAGCGTGTCCTCGTACGAGCCCTGGCCCCACCAGCTGTACACGAGGACGCCGACCCCGGCCCGGGCGATCCAGGCCATGTGCTGGTCGACGACCCGGGTGTCGCCGGAGTCGTACGCGCCGAGGGTGGGGTAGAGGTCGGCCCCCACCGCCTGTGGCGGGGTGTGCCCGCCCTGCTGCCAGTGCCGGTAGCTGCCGTTGACGGCGGGACTGCCGTACCAGGGGTAGTAGAAGATGTGCACGTTGGAGGCGAGCGCCCCCGGCGGGAGCGCGGCCTGTGCGGCCTGCGCGGGCGGCGGGTTGGCCGCCCACGCCGCCGCCACCACGAGCATGGCGGCGACGGCGGAGCGTAAGAGTCGCATCATGCTCCGATCAGCTCGAACTTCTCCCACGGCCCGATCGCCGTGCGGTTGGCGATGAGCGGCGCGGCGCCGGCGTTCTCGGCGACCACGTACATGCTGTTCACGTTGGCCCGCAGGCTCTCCGTACCGTCCGAGTTGCGGATCAGCGTGAACGTCTCCCACGGTCCGGCCGCGGTGCGGTTGGCGATGAGCGGGTTGGCGCCGGCGTTGTCCGCGCAGACGTAGAGGCCGTTGGCCCGGGACCGCAGCGCCACGTTCGCGCCGCCGAGGCTGACCAGGTCGAACTGCTCCCACTGCCCGATCGTCGCCCGGTTGGCGATGAGCGGCTGGGCGCCCGCGTCCGCGGCGCTGACGTACTGGTTGTTGGCCTGCGCGCGGAGGCTCACGAGCGTGCCCCCGGTGCCGGTGTTGAGCGTGAACGCGTCGACGTCGAAGAGGTTGCCCGCGCCGCCCTTGAAGACAAGGTAGAGCGAGGTCGCCGCCGCCGGGCCCGCGTTGAGGCTGGCGGAGACGTTTGTGAACGTCTCCCAGCTGCCGGTCACGGGTACGGTGACGCTGCCCAGAAGCGTGCCGGTGGCCGAGCCGGTACGCACCTCGATCGTGCCGCCGGCGCCGGCCGACGAGACCCGGGCGGTGATGCCGTTGACGTTCGACAGGTTGTACGGCGTGTACGAGATCCAGTCGTTGTTTTCGATGTGGCCGGCCGTGCGCCCGCCCTCGGCGGCCGCGTGGTCGGCGAGCTGGACGCCGGACTGCGCGCTGAAGTGCTCGCCCTGCCGGTGCCGCGGCTGCAGCGTGCGCAGGCTGTGCGTGGTCAGCCCGCCGTTGTCGGTGTACGCCGCGTCGAAGACACCGTAGATGTTCGCCGCCGCGTCGTGCTCACCGTCGACCGGGATCGTGATCTGCCCCGTGCAGCCGGTCGAGGAGGTGATCTGGTGCGAGTGGCTGTCGTGGCCGAGCAGGTACGTGACGCTCACCCGCGAGCAGTCGATCGTGCCGTCCTCCGGGTCGCTGACCGTCACCTGGAAGGGCACGCTGTCGCCGAAGTTGAACAGCCGCCCGTCGCCGGGCGAGGTGAGGGTGACCGCCGGCGCCGTGTTGCCCACGTTGACCACCAGGCTCGCGGTGCCGGTGAGCCCGGCCGGGTCGGTGACCCGCAGCGTCGGCGTGTACCGGCCGTTGGCCGTGTACGTCTTCGTCGGGTTCGCCGCCGTCGACGTGGTGCCGTCGCCGAATGTCCACAGGTAGCTCAGCGCGCCACCCTCCGGGTCGGACGAGCCGGCCGAGGAGAAGTTGATGGTCAGCGGCGCCGGGCCGGAGAGGCGGTTGGCGTTCGCCACGGCGATCGGGTTGCGGTTGCCGCCGCCGATGTACTCCACGCGGACCAGGGCCTGGTTGTTCGAGCCGGTGCCGTAGTCGAGCACGTAGAGCGCGCCGTCCGGGCCGAAGGCCATGTCCATGACCTGCGTGCCGGTCCACGGGAAGTTCGAGATCTCGCCGCGGGAGCCGTCCGCGTTCACCGCGATCGCCTTGATCCAGCGGCGGCCGTACTCGCCGGCGAAGAACTGCCCGTTGAGCGCCGACGGGAACTTGACGGACGAGCTGAGTCCCGCGTCGAACCGGTAGACCGGGCCGCCCATCGGGGACTCCGAGCCGCCGCCGAACTCGGGTGGCGAGCCGGCGTCGCCGTACTTGATCCAGGCGCCCCGCGCCGGCGGCAGCGTGCCCTGTCCGGTGTTGCGGAAGGAGTTGTTGGTCGCCCCGCCCGCGCAGTTGTACTTCGGCCCGGTCGAGCCGGTCGCGAAGTTCCACTCGTTGTACGTCTCGCTCGTGCTGTTCGAGCCCGTGCAGTACGGCCAGCCGTAGTTGCCCGCAGACGTGATCCGGTCGAACTCGACCTGCCCGCCCGGCCCCCGGTTCGCGTCGGTGACGCCCGCATCCGGGCCGTAGTCGCCGACGTAGACGGCGCCGGTCGCCTTGTCGACGCTCATCCGGAACGGGTTGCGGAAGCCCATCGCGTAGATCTCCGGCCGCGTGTTCGCGGTGCCCTGCGGGAAGAGGTTGCCCGAGGGGATCGCGTACGAGCCGTCCGCGTTCACCTTGATGCGCAGGATCTTGCCGCGCAGGTCGTTGGTGTTGCCGGAGGAGCGCTGCGCGTCGTACTGCGGGTTGCGATTGGTGCGCTCGTCCAGCGGCGAGTACCCGGCCGACTCGAACGGGTTGGTGTCGTCCCCTGTGGACAGGTACAGGTTGCCGGCCGCGTCGAAGTCGATGTCGCCGCCGACGTGGCAGCAGAGCCCGCGGTCGTTGGGCACCGAAAGGACGATCCGCTCGCTCGACAGGTTCAGCGTGTTGTTGGTGTTGAGCGTAAACCGGGACAGCCGCAGGTGGCCCTTCCACGCCGCCCACGTCGACTCGGTGCCGGTCGCCGGTGCGTCGCCGGACGGGGTGGTCAGCGTCGGGGAGTAGTAGAGGTAGACGAACCGGTTGGTGGCGAACGCCGGGTCGACGGCGACGCCCTGCAGCCCTTCCTCGTCGTGCGTGTACACGGAGAGCTTGCCGGCGACCGTGGTGTTGCCGGCCACGTCGGTGACCCGGACCGTGCCGTCGCGGGCGGTGTGGATGACCGAACGGTTGGGCATGACGGCGAGCGACATCGCCTCGCCCAGCTCGGCGCCGCCGGTGGCGAGCACCACCGTCTGGTAGTCCGTGGCGGGGATGACGATCGCCTGCGCGGGTGTCTCGGCGAGCACCGGGAGGGTGGCGCCGACGAGGGCCGCGGCGAGCAGCCCCGCTCTTCTTCGCACTCTTCTTTCCGTCCTCATGGGGGGTCCTTCCGGAGGTGGAAAGGCCCCGGCACGCAACGCGCGCCGGGGCCCGGTCGAGGGGTCAGGTGCCGTATATGTCCAACTCCCAGAGGGAGTAGCCGTAGGAGGTGAGGGCGCGCTGCGTGCCCAGCACGCGCAGGTACCGGCCGCTGCCGGTGACCGCGACGTCGTCGACGCCGCCGTCGCCGGTGGTGGTCGAGTGGACGGTGGTCCAGGCGCTGCCGTCCGGCGAGGTCTGTATCTGGTACGCCCGCGCGTAGGCGGCCTCCCACGACAGCCGCACCCGGGTGAGCGCGTACGTCGCCCCGAGGTCGACGCTGATCCACTGTGGATCGGTGTACGCGCTGCCCCAGCGGGTCGCGGTGTTGCCGTCGACCGCGTTCGCGGCCGCGTGCGGGCTGCCGGACTCCACACTGGACGCCGTCACCGGCCGGCCGCGGGCGAGGTCGGTGGCGGGCGGCGGTCCGCCGTCAGCCTTGATCCGGATGTTGCGGTAGTTGATGTCGAGGCCGTCGCCGTCGTTCTGCACGCCGATGTGGCCGTTGGCGATCGCCCGGCCGCTCGTGTAGTCGTTTATCTTCACACCGTTGAGCCAGATCTCGACCCGCTGGCCGGTCACCCGGATCTCGTAGGCGTTCCACGAGCCGGGCGGGTTCAGCGCCGCGTCGCGCACGGCGGCGTCCGGACCCTTGAAGCTGTAGACGCTGCCGGTGGTCCGCGTCGGGTCGGCGTCGGTGGCGTCGATCTGGATCTCGTGCCCGGTGTCCACCGGCCGCCACGGGTCGCCCTGCGGGTCGGGGAAGCCGATGAAGACGCCGCCGTTGTCGTCACCCGGCATCATCCAGTCGAGCTTCAGCGAGTAGTTCGAGAACGTGCGGACCGGGTACCAGAGCAGGCCCATCCCGCCGAACGAGGTGAGCGTGCCATTAGCCAGCGTGAAGCCGCCCGGCCCGGCCTGCCGCCACTGGTTGAGGCTCGCCTGCGTGCCGTCGAACAGCGGCGTATACCCGGTCTCCGGACGGCAGTCGGCGGGCCGGTTGCCGGCGGCGATCTGGATGCCGCCCAGCAGCATGCGGGTGAAGTTGGGGTCCGAGTAGGACTCGTCGGTGTGGCCGAGCCCGGTGTACCAGGACCGTCCACTGCCGACCGACTTGCACCAGGTGATCGGGTGGTCGCCGCCCATCGAGCCGCCGCTGTACGTCGACTCGTCCAGGCTGGCGAGCACCTTCGCCGTGGAGCGCGGGTTGGTGCGGTAGTTGTACCACTCGTCGAGGCGGCTCCAGGTGGGCGGCAGGTGGGCGGTCGAGGCGTTGCCCCGGTCCTCGACCCGGATCGTGGCCGTCTGGTTGGCGGGGTGCGAGGCGAAGTACGCGCCGACGAGGTCGCCGTACCACGCCCAGTCGTACTCGGTGTCCGCGGCCGCGTGCACGCCGGCGTAGCCGCCACCGCCCGCGATGTACGACTGGAACGCGGTCTGCTGGCTGGCATTGAGCACGTCACCGGTCGTGGAGAGCCAGACGACGGCCTGGTACTGGGCGAGGCTGGCGGTCGTGAACTGAGCCGCGTCCTCGGTGGCCGTCACGGAGAATCCGTTGGCGGCGCCCAACTGCTGGATCGCGGCGATGCCGTGCGGGATGGAGGAGTGGCGGAAGCCGGCGGTCTTGGAGAAGACGAGCACGCGGGTGAGGGGCGCGGCCTGTGCCGGGCTTATCACGACGGCACCCGACACCACGGCCACCGCGGCCGCGACGGCTAGAGCGAGTCTGCGCATGAGAGCTCCTTGCGGGAAGCGGGGGCGTGGGGGTCCGCCGTGCCATTGAGCGGACCCCCACGGCTCATCCGCACCGGGTCAGGTCCAATACCGGATCGGGTCCAATACCGGGTCAGGTCCAATACCGGATCAGGTCCAATACCGGTCAGGGCACCGTCCAGGTCTGCGCCCCGGTGCCGTTGCAGTCGTAGATCTGGAGTTGGGTTCCGTTTGTGACGTTCGACGCGGGGATGTCCAGGCAGCGCCCGGACTGGGGGTTGCGGAGCGCGCCGTTCGGCTGGGCCGCCCACTGCTGGGCGCCGGTGCCGTTGCAGGTGTACAGGTGGATCTTCGTGCCGTTGGCCGTCCCGCTCGCCTGCACGTCCATGCACTTGCCGAGCGCGCGGATCGTGCCGTCGGTGCCGACGGTCCAGCTCTGCTGCGCGGCGCCGTTGCAGTCCCAGATCTGGATCCGGGTACCGTCGGCGGTCGCCCCGCCGTTGACGTCCGCGCACTTGCCGAGCGCCCGGATCGGGCCGGTGCGCGGGCCGGTCGGCGTGCCGGGCGTGCCGACGCCGGGACCGACGAACGTGTAGCTGTCCAGGTCGAGGAACGCCGCGCCGGCCGGGCCGTTGAAGACGATGTACAGGTCGTGCGTGTTGTCGTCCGGCTTGGTGATGTTCGCGGTGATGTCCCGGTACGTGTCCCAGCCGCCGGTGCTCGGGACGGTCACGCGGGCCACCTCGGTGCCGGTCGGCGAGTCGAGGCGGAAGGAGATCGTGCCGCCCGCGTCACCCGACGACACCCGCGCCCGCACCTGGGTGATGCCCTTGAGGCTCACGCCGTGGTGCCGCACGTACTCTCCATTTTGGATGTCGCCGAGCCGGAAGCCGCCCTCGGCGCCGGCGGCCGCGATCACCTGCGGGCCGTTGAGTGAGACGTAGTGCTCCGCCTGCCACTGCTTGGGCCACAGGGTGATCTCCCGCTCGCCGGTCAGCGGCACGGTGCCGGACGCGCCCCGGTCGGTGTAGCTGCCCCGGATCACGAAGAACAGCACCGAGTCCGGTCCGGCGTGCACCGGGCCGGTGTTGAACGTGGCACCGCAGCCGGTGCCCTCGCCCTCCTCGTGCGCGTGCTCCTGGTGGCCGAGCGCGGCCCGCACCACGACGCTGCCGCAGGCGATCGCGCCGTCCTGCGGGTCGGTCGCGGACGCGGTCACGGCGAGGTTGTCCTGCCACGAGAAGAGGCCGCCGTTGGGCAGCCCGCCGATCGTGACGGTCGGCCTCGTGTTGCCGACGACGATCGGCAGGGTCGCCGTGCCGGAGCGCCCGGTGCCGTCGTTCACGGTCAGCCGGGCCAGGTAGGAGCCGGCCGACGGGTACGTGAACGTGGGGTTGGCCGCCGTCGAGTCGACGCTGCCGTTGTCGGTGAAGTCCCACGCGTAGGCGAGCGGGTTGCCGTCCGGGTCACTGCTTCCGGCGCTGGAGAAGCTCACCTGGAGCGGGGTGGTGCCGCTGTCCGGGTTGGCGGTCAGCTTCGCGATCGGCGAGCGGCCGCCGGAGATGTAGTTGATTTTGTACAGCCCCGCGTCCGGCGCGCCGGAGAAGTAGCCGCTGCCGTACTCCAGCATGTAGAGCGAGCCGTCGGGCCCGAACTCCCAGTCGATCGGGTGCACGAAGCTCATGCCGGCGAGCACCGGCTCGATCACCGTCGGCGTACCCGTGGCCGGGTTGCCGTTGTTGAACTGCACCTCTTTGACCCAGTTGCGGCAGTACTCGGAGATCAGCCACTTGTTGTCGTAGTACTGCGGCCACTTCACGTCCGAGACGAGGTTGGGGTCGTAGTGGTACACCTCGACGTGGTTGGGCGAGCCGCAGCCACCCGGGTTGTCCAGCTGGGGCCACTCGCGGCTGCCGCCGTGCTGCTCCCACACCAGCGCCGGCCTGGTCGGCGGCAGCTGCTGCAGGCCGGTGTTGCGCGGCGAGTTGTTGACCGGACCGGTCGACCCTCCACAGGGGAACCAGCCCCGCGGCGCGTTGGTCGCGAAGTCCCAGTCGTTGTACGCCACGTTCGGCCCGCCGCAGTACGGCCAGCCGTAGTTGCCCGGCGCGGTGGCGCGGTTGAACTCGTCGTAGGCGGCCGGGCCGCGGTTGGCGATCGTCGCGCCGGCGTCCGGGCCGACCTCGCCCCAGTAGAGGGTGTTGCCGGCCTTGCGGTCGACGAAGATGCGGTACGGGTTGCGCACGCCCATCACGTAGATCTCGGGGCGGGTGTTCGCCGTGCCCTGCGGGAAGAGGTTGCCGGCGGGGACCGTGTACGTGCCGTTCGCCTCCGGGTGGATCCGGTTGATCTTCCCACGCAGGTCGTTGGTGTTGCCCGAGGTGCGCTGCGCGTCGTACTGCGCGTCCCGGCTGGTGCGCTCGTCGATCGGCGCCATGCCGGCCGAGTCGCCGCCGGAGTTCGTGTTGTCGCCGACCGCGACGTACAGGTTGTTGCTGCTGTCCCAGCTCATCGAACCGGCTGAGTGGCAGCACAGCCGCCGCTCGGTCGGCCACTCGATGATCATGTCTTCGGCGCCGAGCGTGTTGGTGCTCGGGTTGAAGGTGAACCGCGAGATCCGGTTCACCAGCGGCGTCACGGCGGGGGAGTAGAAGATGTAGACCCACCGGTTGGTGGCGAACTGCGGGTGGATCGTGATGCCGATCAGCCCGTCCTCGAAGCGGGCGTCCAGCTGCAGGGTCAGCGCGACGGATGTGGTGCGGGTGGCCGGGTTGTACAGGCGCACCTGGCCGCCGCCGGCGCTCGTGCCGCGGTTGATGTAGAGGACCTTGTGGTCGGGGAGGACGGCGAGCTCGATCGGCTCGCCCATCGACAGGCCGCCGTCCAGGCGTACCTTCTCGAAGCCGCTCGTCGGGGGTGGTGCGGCGGCCGCGGGCTGTGCCGGGACGACGACCAGCGCGGTCAGTGCGGCCATCGCGAGCGCGCGCCATCGACGCGTGAAGGGCATGGCGTACTCCAGGCTTGGGGGCCCGGCCGGCCGCTGGGCACAGCGGCCGGCCGGGCTGGTGGGGTGCGGTGGTCAGCTCGTGATGAGGTCGAACTTCTCCCACGGCCCGATGGCCGTCCGGTTCGCGATGAGCGGGGCGGCACCTGCGTTCTCGGCGCAGACGTACATGTTGTTGACCTGCGCGCGCAGGCTGACCGTGCCGTCCGAGTTGCGGATCAGGGCGAACGTTTCCCACGACCCGACCGCCGCCTTGTTGGCGATCAGCGGGTTGGCGCCGGCGTTGTCCGCGCTGACGAGCTGGTTGTTGACCCGGGCCCGGAGCGCGATGTTGCCGCCACCGAGGTCCATCATGTCGAACTGCTCCCAGAGCCCGATCGCGGTCACGCTGGCCTGCAGCGGGCCGGCGCCGCCACTTCCCGCCTGCACGTACATGTTGTTCGCCCGTGAGCGGAGACTGACCTGAGTGGACGGTCCGGGGCCGCCGCCGCCCGGCGTGCCGATGCCGAGCGTGGAGGCGGTACCGCTGAGGGACTTGACGCCCTGGTTGGCCGAGCCGCTCAGCGTCGTGGCTGAGTAGCTGGTCAGCGGCTTGGCGGTGCGCTCGACCACGTACACGGTGTTGGCCGCTGTCGCGAAGGTCACCTCGTTGGCCGTGGTGGTGGCGAGGATCGCGTTGTCCGACGTGCGGCGCACCCGGATCTCCTGGGTGCCCCACGGGTTGACCACCCGCGCCTGCTTGCCGTGCAGGCTGCGCAGCCCGACGTACTTGGTCTCGCTCGCCTCCCGCTCCGAGCTGACGAGGAAGCCGTCCTTGGCCAGGAGCGTGAACTTGCCGTTGAACGAGGAGTCGCTCGGGATCGCGGGGAAGACCCGGATCTTGTCGTTGTACGACTGCATCAGCGACTCGTTCATCGCGGCGAGGTGGATGCCCAGGTACTCGAAGACCCCGTTGGTGTTGTTGGTCATGCCGTTGGGGTAGTTCTGGTACTTCTGGAGCATCGTCCGCATGCCCTGGAACGCCTGCTGCCCGAGACCGAGCCGGGCGGCGTGCACGTGGTCGTTGGCCCACACGTTGCCGTACGGGAAGGGCCGCACGTTCCAGGTGTTCACCGCGGTCTGGTAGTCGGGGTAGCCGATGCCGGTCTGGTCGTACGGCCAGACGAGCTCGAGCGCCACGTTCTCGCCGTTGCGGGTCGGCGACGAGGGCGGGTCGTGCGGCAGGTACGCGCCGTTCTGGATCTGGTACGGCGCGAGGTTGTTCACCACGTTCTGCCAGCCGGCGCGCAGTCCACTGTCGAGCCCGAGCTGCGTGCTCACCTGGATGGTCAGCGGGAAGAGCAGCCGCACGGCGGCGAGGTCGGTGATGGCGTTGCGCACGTCCCAGTACGTCTCGTGCGCGTTCGAGCTGGCCATGTAGTAGCGGCCGCTGCCGTCGACGGAGAGCTTGCGCTGGTAGAACTTGACCGCTTCACGCATGTACGGGTACGCCACGTCACGCAGGTAGGCGGTGTCGTTGGTGTACCGGTACTGCAGGTACATGTTGTACGCGGCCTCGGTGCCGGTCGACATCGTGTCGTTGACGTAGTCGCTGTTGATGGTGCCGCGGGCGTTGCCGTCCCAGCCCATCGTCTCCGGTACCCACAGCCCGTCGATGCCGTACCGCGTCTGCGTGTACGCCTTGAGCGCGTTGTAGTTGCGGCTGTAGAGGCGGTTGAACGTGGATATCAGGTCGACGTGGTTGGACGCCAGGAACGAGTTGTAGACGTCCCGCTGGTTCCAGTACCAGTACCCGTTGCTCCACTTGGAGTTGTCCTGGGTGGCGCGGAAGACGCCGTTGATGAAGTGCAGCGGGTAGTTGCCGTGGCCACCCGCCGCGATCATGTACGTGGCCAGGTAGTAGGCGTTCTCCAGGTAGTCGGCGTCGCCGCCCGCGTTGGAGTACTGCACGAACGACCTGGCCCAGAAGTTGTGCCACCAGTTGCGGTAGTTGTTGAGCGTCGTGTTGTACCCGGTGCTCTTGACGGCGGCGAGCTGGTTGCGGGCCTGCGTCACCGAGTTGAGGCCGGGGGAGTTGATGCGGCTGGCCGCGGTGAACCAGATCGTGTAGCTCGACGTGGGCGTGATGTTCAGCCGCACGCGGGTGCCGTTGACCACCTGCGAGGTGTAGCTCGCACCTTCCACAGTGGCCGCGAGCGTGTACCCGAAGTTGTTGGGGTCGGCCTGGCCGCGGCTCAGCCCCACGCCCGCCGCGTCGGCGAACGTGCTGACCGTGCGCCACGTCTGCAGGTTGGGCACGTCCGCGATGTTCTGCACGGTGTTGGGGTCCCACAGGCTCAGGTCCAGCCCGACGCTGCTCACACCGGGACGGGTGTCCTCCACGTGGATGCCCATCACCTCGGAGTTGGGCGAGCCCATGATGGTCACCGTGCGGTTGCCGTCGTACCTGGTCGTCAGCGTGCCGTCGTAGAGTGACAGGCGCTGCTGGTACGTGGTGTAGCCGGAGTCCAGCTGCGGGTTGCTGAAGAGGTTGACGATGCCGGCCGCGTACGTGGACTGCTGTGCCAGGTCCACACCGGACACCTGCATCGAGAGGCCGTTCTGCTGCCACACCATGGCGCCGGTGCGGCCGTTGCCGACGGTCAGCCCGTGCAGCGGGTTGGTGTTCGGCCGGTTGTAGACGATGTCGTGTTTGGACATGTAGCCGGCGTAGTTGACGTTGAGCGCACCGGTGCCGTTGTTGAACGCGGCGTCCGTCGGTGCGGCCGATGCCGGGCCCGAGGGGCCCACGACTGCCGCGAGGGAGAGGGCGAGGAGGCCCGCGGCGGCAAAGGGCATACTTCGGCGGATGGGTCTCATGGGCACGATCCCCTCTGGATCAGGGTGGACCGGCGCCCATCCGCCGAAAACGGGCTGCCGTGACGAGGCTTTTACGAACGTGGACCGTCATCGATCCACGTTCGTGATGTGCAGTTAACATTGGATGTCTTCGCGCGTCAAGACCCGGTTCCGCATTCTCGAATGCGTAAGCACGCTACAAACATCGGAGGTATCGTGATCGCACTGGTGCGGTCATGGTCGTCGGATCGCGGAAAGCGTTTGCGAGCAGCGCGCCGCTCAGCCGGGCTGCTCCTCGGCCGAGGTCGCCACGCGCTCGCGCAGCCGGCCGCGGATCTCCTCCGGGGTGTAGGCGCGGCGACGCCGCTCGGCCCGTGCCACCACTACGCCTGTCGCGGCGACGCCGACGAACGCGGCGAGCCCGAGTACCTTCCACCAACGCATCCGCCTAGGGTAATGCCGTGCCAATTCTCGGGTTGGACCAAGCCGTCGACCTCACGCGCACCGGTGACCTGTGGCTCTTCCGCGGGCGGTCGGGCGCCGACCGGGCGATCCAGGTGACCACCAACAGCCCGGTCAACCACGTGGGCATGGCCGTGGTGATCGAGGACATGCCGCCGATGATGTGGCACGCCGAGCTGGGCAAGTCGCTGCGCGACCTGTGGTCCGGCGGCCACCACCGCGGCGTCCAGCTGCACGACCTGCGCGCGGCGGTGCTGGTCTGGGCCCGGCGGTACGGGCAGCGGGCCTGGCTGCGCCAGCTCGAACCACCGCCGACGCGGGCGCAGGAAGACGCGGTGCTGCGCACGGTCGCGCGCCTGGACGGCACGCCGTTCCCGTCGAGCGCGCAGCTCGCCATGCGGTGGGCGCGCGGAAGGGTGCCGCTGCGGTCGCGGCGGCTGCGGCAGGAGGGGCTGGAGAGCGCGTACTGCGCGGAGGTCGTCGCGGTCACGTACGAGGCGATGGGCCTGCTCCCGGCCGGCCGCGACCCGAACTGGTACGACCCGGGCCGCTTCTGGAGCGGCGACGACCTCGCGCTGTCCGGCGGCTTCACCCTCGGCACGGAGATCTCGGTGGAGATCCCCGCCGGCTAGTGGGCAGCGTTTCGGCCAGATGTGAGCTACCGCGACGCCCGTCGTGGTCCGGACCGTTGCTCCCGCGGCCTCACCCTCCGCGGTCGCCCAGCTCACCCCGCTCCGCAAATCTTGGAGACTCAACGTTCTCGACTTCGGAGTTGGGGCTACTTCCCGTGCGACAGCTCCCGGTCTCTTCCCAGCTCCCGGGGTCCGCGCCGCAGTAGCTCTGATCGTCCCTACCCGTGCTTCGGCACGTCGTCGCGGTCTGTGACTGTCGATCAGGTGCAGGCGGTGTGAGCTTCGAAATCTTGGTGAGTAACCCCGCCATTTCGACGCTAACTTGCCAAGATCTGCCGCAGCGGGCTCCTGGGTTGAGCCTGGCAACCGCGCAGGGTGAGGCCGCGGGAGCGACGGTCCGGACCACGACGGGCGTCGCGGTAGCCCGGATCTGTTTCGAACTGGATCTTCTGGACGGCTACCGCGGTCGCGCCGCACCCTGACGGCGAAGGTCTAGATGGGGAAGCTGCCGCGGCGGATGTGCCAGTTGCGGCCGGCCTTGAGGTGGTCGATGATGGCGCGCTCGAGCACGGTGCGGCGCGGCAGCTGGTCCAGCGGCGTGGTCAGGGTGCGGAACACGAAGCGCCGCACCTCGACGTCGCCGTCCAGGTATTCGAGCTTTTCGTACGGCTCGAGCACGAACCGGCGCTGGAAACGGACGATGTTGGAGTCTTCGGGCAGGTACTCCAGCAGCTGCGGGTCGAGCAGCCACGAGCCGCAGGTGAACGCGGAGTAGTGCTCGTCGGGGAAGTGGCGCGGGAAGAACGCGCGTGCCTCGTCGAGTGATGCCGTGACCGCTTCCGGGGTCATCGGGCCCGACTCGGGGATGTGCAGGTCGATGGCGGTGCCGCCGCGGTGGAACTGCAGGCGGCCCAGCTCGTAGATGGCGCCGCGGGCGTGCAGCGTCAGCCAGGCCTGCATGACCGGCCAGCCCTCGCGGCGCATGCGGCGGTCGATCGCCAGGTTGCGGCCGAGGTCGGCGAGGGTCGTCCACGACACCGTGTCGGGGACGCCGTGGTCGCGGTGGTACGCCATGGTGACCTCGACCAGGGCCAGGTAGGCGTACACGTAGAGGTGGCGCCAGGCGGGGCCGCGGTCGCGGGGCAGCTCGGGGCCGGGCGGCAGCCACTCGTGGCCGCCGAGGTCGGCGCGGACGAGGGCGATCGAGCGGTCGAGCAGCCAGTGCAGCTCGGGGGTCCACAGTGGAGAGTCTGGGTCGGGCCAGCCCTCCATGATCTCGGCGACGTCGTCCGGCCGCACGGCGAGGCGGTCGAGGATCGCGGGCGCGTCGGCCTTGGCGGGCAGCGGAGCCGAGGGCCGGTCGGCGGCGAGCCGCTGCACGCGCTCGATCTCCTCGACCGGCGCGCCGAGGCGGGCGGCGATGTCGTCCAGATCCACGCGCACGATCCTACCGATCGATGGGCGCGCTCCCACCGCCCGTTTTTCGGCGGTCGAGGCAGGCTCTGGTGCGGTGACCACTCTGGTTCGCCGGGGTTCCCCGGCGAACCAGGCCCCGCCGGGCGCAGAGTTTCCGGGTCTGCCGCGCAGCGGGCGGACCCGGAAACGTCAGTGGTCACCGCACTAGCGGCGCCAGAAGTCGTGCGCGTCGCGGCCGCGGGTGAAGCCGGCCGCCGCGGCCACGTCGACCGCCACGTCGAACTTGTCGCCCACGATCCACGGCAGGTGCGCGTCGCTGCCGAACGAGATGGCGCGGCCGCCCTCCTCGCGCCACCAGCGCAGCAGCTCGACGGAGGCCATCGGGCTGCGGGTGTTCACCTCGAGGGCCCGATCGGAGCCGGCGAGGGCGCTCAGCACCGCCCGGTACCCCTCCTCGTAGTCCGCCTCGCGGTAGGGCGGGGCGTCCGGCGGCCAGTACCGCCTCGGGTAGTCGAGGTGGGCCAGCACCTCGAAGGCGTCGCTCTCCTTGATCATGCGGACCATCTCGGTGAAGTACCGCCGCATCACCTCGCGCGTGCCCAGCGTGCGGAAGAGCTTGTCCGGCGCGATCAGGCGGCCCTCGTAGGGGATCGCGTGCAGCGAGCCCAGCACCCGCTCGAACGGCCCGCTCGCCAGCACGCGCGCCACGCTCGCTCCGAACAGGTGCGGCTCGCCGGCCTCCACGCCGGTGCGGATGCGCAGGTCGGGAAAGCGCTCGCGGCACTCGGCGACGCTCGCCAGGTAGCCGGTGACGTCGAGCGGGCGGATCAGCGACCACCAGCCCAGCCGGAGCCCGTCGGCCGAGATCGCGTCGCCGTCGACCCAGTCGGTGAACTCGACGTGCTCGGTGAAGGCGACCGCCGGCACGCCCACCTCGACCGCCCGCGCGCACGCCCGGACCATCGACGCCTGTGCGCCGGTGTCGAACGACCACTCCGAATGCACGTGGTTGTCGGCTGGCAGCACGTTTCCGAGTCTGCCAGCCGGCCCGGGGCGACCCAAGATCATGTGACCTGGCCAACGCGGATCGGGCTGGACCACGCCGTCCTCAGGCCAGGGCGCTGGGGTGCAGGCGCGGCCGGTACCCGGCGCCGAGCACCGCGGTTATCGCGGGTGGCGTGAGCAGCTCGACCGCCGTGCCGGCCGGCAGGTGGCGCGGCGTGCCGTAGCCGGCGAAGGTCCACGGCAGCAGCGATCCGGCGCGGACCAGGCACACCGCGTCCCCGTGGCGCACCATCGCGGCGTCGGGCAGGTCGCCGAGGCGGGCCGGACGGGTGCGCTGGCGGCGGGTGCGCGAGTCGACCCGCTCGGCGTGCAGGCGGGCGTCCATCTCGCCGGCCCTCGGCCGCCCGGCAAGGCCGTGCGCCACCTGCCACCGCCCGGTGAAGTCGCGGTAGTCGGCGCGCCGGCAGTACGCGCACGGCCGGTGCCCGGCGGCGAGCGCGGTCGCCTCGTCGAGGAAGAAAAGCGCGGTCCAGCGGCCCGGCGGCATGGGGTCGCGGCGCACGCCTTTCCACGACAGCACGCAACAGATCCACAGCTTCGACCGCCACCGCGAGACGCCCAGGTCGCGGCCGAGCCCGTGCAGGCAGCCCCGGTTGCCCATCATCAGCCCGCGCGCGGGGTGCACGACGATCTCTCCTTCGGGCGTCACCCGGTTTCGCAGCGGCATACGCCCGTTCTACCGCGTCCACCCGGGGCGGAGGACGCGGCGTGCGCCGAGGACCGCCGTGGCGGCAGGGGGTCGCCGTGCGGAGGAGGCTCGGGCGTCAGTGCCGCGGCGGCGCCCAGCCCGTCGTGGGCGGCGGTGCCTGCACCGGCGCGTACGGCCCGGCGAGCGCCTCGGTCAGCCGGCTCACCGCGACGCCGAGCAGGATGGCGATCGTCGCCGGCACGTAGAACGTCACCCAGCGCGGCGCCTCCGTCTGGATCAGGCCGTGGTTGGCGAAGACAAGCAGCGCGGTCGCGAGGGCGGTGCCCGCGATGCCGCCCCGCCCGCCGAAGGCGCTCACCCCGCCCAGCAGCGCCGCACCCGCCGCGAGCAGCAGGTTGTCGCCGGTGGCCGGGCTGGCCGCGCCGACCCACGTCACAAGGGTCACCCCGCTCAGACCGGCGAGCGCGCTTGACCCGCCGAGCCCGGCGAGCGCGCCGGTCAGCTTGGCGGAGCGGAAGCGCACCGGGTCGTCCGGCACGCGGTTGGCGCCGAGCGCCGCGCGTACGCCGGGGAGCTGCCACAGCACGCCGCCGCCCACCGAGACGGCGACGAAGACGAGCGTCCAGAGGATGGCCCGGCCGGTGCCGCCCGGGTTGGCGCCGGTGGGCACGGTCAGCCCGTCGAGCAGCCCGAACGCGATGCCCTGCGCCAGGCCGAGGCCGCCCAGCGATACGGCCCAGCCGGGCACCGAGGTGAGGCCGGCGACCAGGCCGAGCGCGGCGCCGAGCAGCAGCGCGACGAGGACGGCCACGACGCCGGCGAGGATGCCCGTGACGTCGTTCTGCACGAGCTTCGCGTAGGTCGCGCCGGCCAGCACGGCGATCGCGCCGACCGCGAGGTTGGGCGTGGCGGTGCGCAGCGACAGGGCGAACGCGCTGGCGAGCAGGCCGGCCGCGGCCAGGTTGAACCAGGGCGAGCCGCCCCGGAACAGCGTGCCGGTGGCGGCCACGATCGCGGCCGTGAGCAGGACCAGGACCAGGAGGACCGCCTCCCAGCCCACGTGCACGAGGATCCCGCGGGAGCGGCCCGGCGGCGGCCCGGGTGGAGGTGGCGCGAACGGTGCGGCGACGGGTGCGGGCGGCTGGGACATCGCTACTCCTTCGGGACGGGCCGGGACATCGGCTCCCGAAGCTAGCGAGTCGGCACCACCACCGCGGGGCGCGCCGCCGTGAGCAGCATGGCGATCAGCAGGCTGAGCAGCGACTGGACGACCGGAAGCCCGGTGTACAGCTCGATCACGCCGGTCGTCCCGGTGTCGCCGCTCGCCACGTACGCCACGACGAGGTAGACGGTCCAGACGACGAGCGGCGTGAGGGCGGCGAACACGCGGACCCGCGCCGGCCGCTCGGGGCCCGGGCGGAGCCACGCGGCGAGCAGGTCGACGACCACGCCCGCGCCGGCCAGGCCGACGACGAGGGCGGTGTTCGCGAAGCCGCTCACGGCCGCGGAGAGGACGGCGGCGAACGCGTACAGGACCGTGGCGGCGCCCGGCGGCAGCACCCAGCGGCGGGCCAGCGCGAGCAGCGGCACCACGAGCACGAGGTTGGTGACGAGGATCGCGGAGACCAGCTCGGCGGTCCAGTCCTCGTTTACATTGGACAGTCCGAACACGATGTCGCCGGCGACGTACGAGAACGCGTTGGCGTACTGGAGGAAGAGCAGCACGAGCGTGCTCGCGAACGCGACGGAGAGCACGGCGGGCAGCAGCGGGCGCAGGCCGGCTGCGGGCAGGCCCGGTGCCGCCCACGCGGCGCGCAGCGGCGTGGTGATGATGACCAGCATGGCGGCGGCGAGGCCGAGGTGGCTGGGGCTGAAGAGGATGTCGATGTCCTGCTCGATGCCGAACGCGGAGTGCCAGCTGAAGTCCGCGATCCCGGCCACCGCGAAGCCGGCCACGGCGAAGACCGCCGGGCGGTAGCCGGCCGGCACCGCGGAGAGGTCGGGGCGGCCGGAGCGGAGCGCGCCACGGCAGGTCCACCCGATCCAGGCGGCGGTGGCGACGAAGCCCCAGTAGAAGACCGCGTGCCACGGCGTGAAGAAGGTCTCCAGCTCGGGCACGTTGTTGTGCGCCCAGGCATCGAGCAGGAGCCCGACCGTGAACCACCCGCTCAGCAGCGCGGTCACCAGATCGGTGCGATATGTCGTCGCCGGGCGGGGCGGCGGGCCGGTCACCGGCACAACGTACTGAGACGCGTGATGTCCTGCCACTCGGCCGTTCGGGTAACTCGGATGCGCGACGGGCGGGCGGCGTTGTACGGTCGCGGCCCGCCCGCAGATCGCCCGCACACCGTCCGCAGATCGCCCGCAGATCGCCCGCAGGGAGGCCGGAGTGAACACGCCGCCGCCGGAGCTGACCGAAGAGCGGCTCGCGTCCGCGCTCACCGCCGGCTGGGGACTGGCCGTGACGTCGCTGACCTACCGACCGGTGGGGTTCGGCAGCCACCACTGGGAGCTCGTCGACGGCGGTGGCACGCGGTGGTTCGCGACGGTGGACGACCTGCGCGCCAAGCGGTACACGGCGGAGGAGCCGCTCGACCGGGCGTACGAGAGGCTGCGCGCCGCGCTCGGCACGGCGGTCGCGCTGCGCGCCCACGGGCTGGACTTCGTCGTCGCACCCGAGCCCACAGTAGACGGTGCGCCATTGTCTCGTGTGGACAGCTGGTTCACCGTCGCGCTCCACCGGTTCGTCGATGGGGAGAGCTTCCCGTGGGGTGACTTCGGGGCGGGCGAGCACCGATGGCGCGTACTCGAAATGGTGGTGGCTCTTCATGGCGCGCCCCGGCGGCGGGTGTGGACGCCGCGGCGGACGACCTGGTCGTGCCCGGCCGTTCCGACCTGGAGGCGGCGCTCGCGGGTGACGTGCCGGACGCCGGTCCGTTCGCGTTGCGGATGCGCGACCTGCTCGCGGCGCGCCCGCAGCGGGTGCGGGAGCTGATCGCGCGGTACGACGCGCTGGCGGCCGGGGTCGACCCCGCGCGGGCGGTGCTCACCCACGGCGAGCCGCACCCGGGCAACACGATGCGCGAGGCCGGCGGGTGGCGGCTGATCGACTGGGACACGGTGCTGCGGGCGGCGCCCGAGCGCGACCTGTGGAGCCTGGACCCGGGCGACGGCTCCGTCCTGGCCGCGTACGCCGCGGCGACCGGCGTGACCCCGCGCACGGACATGCTGGAGCTCTTCCGGGTGCGGTGGGAAGTGGCCGACCTCGCGTCCGCGGCGAGCCGCTTCCGCGCGCCGCACGCCGGCGACGAGGACGACGAGGCCACTTGGGGGATCCTGGCCGAACTGGCCGTCCCCGCGCCGTAGGGTGGCCGCATGGGTGGAGACGATCTCGCACCGCCGGTGCAGGGGATGCTCGACGCGGCGAACGGCGGCGACCTGCCGCGCTTCCTCGCGGGTTTCACCGAAGACGGCGTGGTCGACGACTGGGGCCGCGAGTTCCGCGGCAGCGAGCAGATCAAGGCGTGGAGCGACGCGGAGTTCATCGGCAAGCGGGTGAGCCTCGCGATCGAGGACGTCGAGCACCACGGCGCCGAGACCGTGGTGACCGCGCAGGTGGGCGGCGAGGGGTTCAACGGGCCGAGCCACTTCACGTTCGAGGTCGCCGGCGACAAGATCTCCCGCATGACGATCCGGGCCTAGCGGTCCAGCTCCAGGTCGGTGCGGACGCCGAGCAGGCGGACCGGGCGGTCGAGGCGAAACTTCTCCAGCACCGTGAGCGCGGCCCGCTCGATCACGTCGAGGTCGGTGGTGGGGCCGTCGCGGAGCTTCATCTCCCTGGTCGGCGTGTAG
Organism: Phytohabitans houttuyneae; assembly: GCF_011764425.1. Taxonomy (NCBI): domain Bacteria; kingdom Bacillati; phylum Actinomycetota; class Actinomycetes; order Micromonosporales; family Micromonosporaceae; genus Phytohabitans; species Phytohabitans houttuyneae. Next base: position 1,112,398 of record NZ_BLPF01000001.1, on the reverse strand, counting down.
AAGGACGCGAAGCGCACCTTGACCGCGACGTGGGTGACGCGGCGGCCCTCGCCCACCACGTCGGCGCCGAGCTCGCGGGCCAGCACCGCCACCTGGCCGGCGATCTGCTCCGGGTCGGTGAGGTCGCGCGGGTACGTCGTCTCCCGGCTGCGTGAGCGGGCGACCCACGGCTCGGTCACCACCTCCGTGTCGCCGCCGCCGCGCGCGGTCGCCCGCAGCCACCCCGCCATCCGGGCGCCGAAGCGGGCCAGCAGCGGCTCGGGGTCGGCGGCGGCGAGGTCGGCGACCGTGTGCAGGCCGAGGTCGGCAAGCTTCTTCGCGGTCTTGGGGCCGACGCCCCACAGCTCGGCGGCCGGCCGCGCGCCCATCACGTCCATCCAGTTGCCGGCCGTGAGCTGGAAGACGCCGCCGGGCTTGCCGAAGCGGGCCGCGATCTTCGCCGTGCTCTTGTTGTCGCCCACGCCGACCGCGCAGGTCAGCCCGGTCTGCGCGAACACCGCCTTCTGCAGGTCGGCGGCGAGGGCCATCGGGTCCTCGACCTCGGCACCCACGAACGCCTCGTCCCACCCGAACACCTCCACGCGCACCGGGAAGCCCCGCAGCGCCGCCATCACCCGCGCGGAGGCGGCCTCGTACGCGGGCGGGTCGGACGGGAGGAACACGGCGTCCGGGCAGCGGCGGGCGGCCGCGCGCAGCGGCATGCCGGAGTGGACGCCGTGGGCGCGCGCCTCGTACGACGCGGTGGCCACCACCTGGCGCGCGCGTGTCGGATCGCCGCTGCCGCCGACCACGACCGGGCGGCCGCGCAGCTCCGGGCGGCGCAACAGCTCGACCGCGGCCACAAACTGGTCGAGGTCGACGTGCAACAGCCACCAGCGGGTCGCCACACGGCCACGATACGGCGGTTTCCCACCCTCATCGGGTGAACGGGGCTAGCCTGCTTTCGACCGTCCACTTCGCGGCAGGAGCGCATCATGAGCTCTCGGCTCAACCCGTACATCAACTTCGACGGCAGCGCGCGCGAGGCGCTCGAGTTCTACAAGAGCGTGTTCGGCGGCGAGCTGAAGCTGAACACGTTCGGCGAGTTTCCGGGCGCCGACCCGGCCATCGCGGAGAAGGTCATGCACGGCCAGCTGGAGACGCCCGTTGGGTACACGCTGATGGCCTCCGACACCCCGCCGGACTTGGAGGTCAAGCCCGGCAACCACATCACGATCAGCCTCAGCGGTGACGACGCCGACGAGCTGCGCGGCTACTGGGACAAGCTCGCCGAAGGCGGCACCGTCACGGTCCCGCTGGAGAAGCAGATGTGGGGCGACGAGTTCGGGCAGTGCGTCGACAGGTTCGGCATCCAGTGGATGGTCAACATCACGCAGGCCTGAGCCGCTCCGTGCCAGCCTCACGCCTCGCCTTCGGCGGTGGACCGCTCGGCGGCCTCTTCGCGCCGCTGTCCGACGAGACCGCCGCCGGTGCGCTCGACGCGGCGTGGGAGGGCGGTGTCCGCTACTTCGACACCGCCCCCCACTACGGCATCGGCCTGTCCGAACGCCGCATCGGCGCGTTCCTGCGCACCAGGCCGGCCGGCGAGTTCACCGTGTCCACCAAGGTGGGGCGGCTGCTCGTGCCGCAGGACCCGCGCGGGCGCGAGGACGAGTCCTTCGCCGTGCCGGCCACGCACCGCCGGGTGTGGGACTTCAGCAGCGGCGGCGTGCGTCGCAGCCTGGAGGACTCGCTCGCCCGGATGGGCCTCGACCGCGTCGACGTGCTGTACCTGCACGACGCCGAGTCCCACTTCGAGGAGGCGCTGCGTGACGGCTACCCGGCCCTGGCGCAGCTGCGGTCCGAAGGGCTGGTGCGCGGCATCGGCGCCGGCATGCACGACGCGGCGCTGCTGACCCGGCTGGTCCGCGAGGCGGACATCGACGTGGTGATGCTGGCCGGCCGGTACACGCTTCTCGACCAGTCCGCTCTGGACACGCTGCTGCCCGCCTGCGCGGAGCGCGGGGTGTCGCTGTGGGCCGCGGCCGTCTTCAACTCCGGTGTGCTGGCCACGCCGCGCCCGACCTCGGGTGCCACCTTCGACTACGCGCCCGCCCCGGCCGACGTCCGGCGGCGGGTGGAGCGCATCGCCGACGTGTGCGAGGCGCACGGCGTGACCGTCCCGCAGGCGGCCATGGCGTTTCCGCAGGCCCATCCGGTGGTCGCGGGCATCGTGGTGGGGATGCGCTCGGCCGGCGAGGTACGGCACAACCTCGCGTCGCTGGCCGCCACCATCCCGCCGGGCGTGTGGTCCGACCTGCGCGCCGAGGGACTGCTCGACCCCCGCGCCCCACTTCCCGCGTAGGCACGCGCGGCGATACTTGCTGGATGTCTTTACGGCGGCTGGTCATCGTCAACGGCGAGGAAGGCGCGGGCAAGTCCACGATCGTCCGCGCCCTGCTGCCGCACACGCCGGGCGGCGCGCGCATCGACGCCGAGGACATCGGGCAGACCAACCCCTGCCCGATGGACGACGACTTCTTCGCCCTGCTGCGCCGCAACGTGGCCCTGCTCGTCGAGAGCTTCTGGCGCGCCGGCTACACAAACGTCGTCGCGGGCAGTTTCCTGCGCACCTACCCGGACTACCTGGCTTTCCGCGAGGTGCTCGCCGAGCCGGCGGCGGCGGTGTACCTGGTCGACCTGCGCGTGGCCAGGGACGTGCGGGACCAGCGGCGCCTGACCCGCGCGAAGCGGACCACGCGGGAGTGGCGGGAGCGGGTCGACCTCATCCCGGAGGACACGAGCATCCGGGAGGCGGCCGGCGCCGACTACCGGTACCTCGGCATCGACACCACAGACCTCGACGTGGCCGCCACCGTGGCGCGGATCAGGGCCGGCATCCCCGAGATCTACGCGCCCTGACGGCTCCGGCAGCCGGAGAGGGCGACGGTGGACGGGCATGGCGTTCACGCGCGGGGGCGAACGCCATGCCCGCTTCCGATGAGGCTCAGCGCGCCGGCGGCGTGACCGGCGGGGTCGGCGGTGGCGGGTCGACAGCGATGCCGACCTGGGAGTACGGGCCGAAGTTGCCCGAGCTGTCCCACGCGCGCACCCGCACCCAGTAGGTGCCGAACCCGCGGAACGGCACGTACCCGACGGTGCCGCTGGTCTTGCTGATCAGTACGCCGTTCAGGTAGACCTCGTAGCCCACGAGGAAGGTCTCGTCGGTCGCGTGGTCCCAGCGCACCGTCATGGTGGTCTGCGTGATCCCGCTGATGCGCAGGTTGGCCGGCGCGGTCGGCGGGGTCGTGTCCGGCAGCTGGCCGAAGAAGATCGGGGCGAACGGGGAGAGGTTGCCGGCCGCGTCCACCGCGCGTACCCCGAAGGTGGTGACCATCGGCGGCGGGGTCGGGATGGAGATGCTCGTGGCCGTGGTGGTGGCGATCTGGGTCGTGCGGTGGAAGACCTGGTACTCGACCACGCCCGTGTCGTCGGTGGCCGCGTCCCAGCTGAGGGTCGTGGTGCTGCCGGCGGTGTAGCGGGCGTTGGTGGGCGCGGTCGGCGGGGTCACGTCCGGCGTCGTGGGGGCGCCGGAGCAGGGCGAACCGTTGACCGTGCAGCCCTGGGGCTCACCGCTGCCGCTGGCCACCCACCCGAAGCTCGTCGAAGCGCCGGCGGCGATCGTGCCGTTCCACGGGTGGTTGGTGAAGACGAACCGGCTGCCCGACCGCGTCATCGCGGCGTTCCAGTAGGAGCCGAGCGTCGTGCCCGCCGGCAGGTCGAACTCGACCCGCCACGACGTGATCGCGGTGGTGGTGTTGTTGTGGACGGTCATCTTGCCGATGTAGCCGGTGGACCACTGGCTTTCCTTGGCGAAGGCCGCGGTCGCCGCGTGCGCCGGCGCGGGTAGGACGGTGATCGCTCCCAGACCCACGACGACCGCGGCGGCGAGGCGCACGGTGCGGGGGAGGGGAGCGGCGGAGAGTCTCATGTCAATGGATCGTAGAGACGTACATCGATCGCCGGCATCGTCCGAGTGCGGGATTCGCGAGCCCACGAGCCCTGCGGTGTGTGCGGAGCCGTGGCACTATGTCCGGCGTGGATGGCATACGGGGGTTGCCGCCGGCTCGCGGTGGATTGCTGGCATTGGTGCTTGGTCTGTCGCTCTCGGTGACGGGATGCGGCATCGTCGGGGGCGGTGACGACGACAGCGGGACGGCGGACACCGGGGCGGGTGCCACCCCGTCCCCGTCGACGACGCCGACCGCGCAGGCGCTTCCGGTGTACCAGCGGCCCGCGTCGGCGGACGTGTGCGCCGCGGCCAAGCGCAGCAAGCTCGCGGTCGTCAAGACCAAGCCGGAAAAGGAGGGCCTCGACGCCGGCTGCGAGATCTCGGTGAAGTCCAAGCGGCCCGACAGCCCGTACACGCTGCGCGTCCGCTTCGAGGACTGGGGCACGCCGGAGCGCACGCGTACCTTCTACGACACGCAGAAGGACGCCGACTGGCGCAAGGGGCACTCCGCCTTCACCGGGCCGCCGACCCAGCGCTCGGAGGTGCTCCAGGTCGGCGGCGCCAAGAAGGGCGAGCAGTACGACGAGGCGTACTACGCGTTCTACGCGGACGTGGAGGTCGCGCGCATCCACTACAGCCAGAGCGTGGTCGGCCTGCTCAAGAGCAACATCATCATGAGCATGGACCTGCTCGGCGGCGACCAGACCGGCACCACGATCGCGAGCATCAAGCCGCTCAAGCCCGATGTGGGCCAGAAGATGTTCGACGACGCGGCCGACGCGATGCTCGCGCTGCTCCAGGAGCGGTAGCGGCCCGGCCACGTCACCACGCCAGCAGCAGGAGCTGGCCCGCGGTCAGCACGTCGAGGACGCCGCACCACTCCGCGTACGAGCGGGACACCGCGCGGTCGAGCCTGAGGTGCACGAAGTCCCACACGCCGTGGAAGAACCACCCGGCCGCGACGAGGTAGAGCCCGAGGTCGGGGTCGACGGCCAGTGCCGCCAGCCCGAGCCCGCCGAAGGCGACCATGCCGAGCGCCTGTACGCGCACGGTGGTGGGGTGCGGCACGTGCCCGATGACGCTCCAGGCGAGGGCCGCCGCCGCGAGCGGCACCACGACCGCGACCACCGGGACATCCACCGCGCGCAGGGCGATGAGCAGCGCGAACGTCACGCCCAGCGCCGGCCACGCGAGGCCGCGCCGGCCGCTGCGCGCCGCGACCAGGTAGATCAGGGGAGGAAGAGCAGCGTCTCGCCGAGGCCGCTGACCTGGGCGGCCACGGTGCCGCCGCCCAGGGTCACGACGGCCGTGAGGATGCCGAGGGCGGTCGGCCACCGCCGGGCCAGAGCGCGGACCATCCGGTACGGGGTGCCGCGCTCGGCCGGTACCGTCGCGCCGGTCACCGGGCCACCTCCTCGTGCGCGCGCTCCTGCTGGCCGTGGTCCTTGTGGCCGTGCGTGTACTCGTCCCGGCGGCGGAGCATGACGGCGAGCATGAGCGGCAGCATCGCGATGTGCATGACCATCATCAGCGCGTGGCCGGACATGAGGCCGGTGAGCGTAAACGGCGCGAGCAGCACCACCGGCGCGAACATCACCGCCACCATCTCCATCGTGCCGGCCCAGCCGTGGCCGCGGTACCGCATCCAGACCACCATGCCCACGGACATGTCGAAGGCCATGAGCAGGGCTGCGGTCTCGGGCTGCGTCTGGCTGGAAAGCTCGACGTCGAGCAGGCCGAGCAGCCCGGCGCGGGCGAGGCCCAGCACGAGCATGCCCACGACCATCGCAATGATCATTTCCACGTAGTGCCAGAGGAAGCGTTTCACGGGAGTGTCTCCTTCGGGATACGGATACCCGGTGGGGGTACCCGTCGTCCATACTGGAGGACATCGACCGGGAACACCAGTGCTTAATCCACACGTGATCTCATGACACATGTCATGCGGCCGGCCTGCGACAATGGCGGCGTGGCGGACGCGACGGGCTTGGCGAGCCTGCGCCGGTACACGTGGTGGACGCTGACCGGCGCGGTCGTGACCGTGCTCGTCCTCTTCGCCGCCGGCTGGCTCGTGGCCGGTGACGCGCCGGCGTGGGCGCGGGCCCTCGGCGGGGCGGCGCTGGCCGTCACCGTCGCGGCGAGCGTCGCGCTGCTCCACCGCCGGCTCGGCACGGCGCCCGGCCACCCGCCGACCGGTTGGCCGGCCGAGGGCCAGGTCGCCCGCCGACCGGTTGGCCGGCCGAGGGGCCAGGTCGCCCGCCGACCGGTTGGCTGGTCGCCGGGGCGGCGGGCGCGGCGGTGCTGGGCGCGGTCGAGCTCGGGTCCGGCGAGTACGGGCGCTGGGCCCTCGCACCCTCGGTCGTCGTCGCCATCGCCGCGACCTTCCTGCCGGTGCGCGGGCAGTGGTGGCTGCTGGGCGCGGCGAGCGCGGCGGCGGCCGTACCCGGACCGGTCGTGGCGCGGGCCGCGGGAGACGGCGGCGAGCTCTACGCGGCACTCTTCCCCGCGGGCCTCGTCCTCTTCGCCGGGTGGACCGTGCTCGGGCCGCTCTGGGCGTGGGACGTCGCCAGCCGCCTGCACGCCGCGCGGCGGCTTTCGGCCGAGCTGGCGGTCAAGGACGAGCGGCTGCGCTTCGCCGGCGACCTGCACGACATCCAGGGCCACCACCTCCAGGTCATCGCGCTGAAGAGCGAGCTCGCCGCACGGCTCGCCGAGGCCAACCCGGCACGCGCGGCCGGTGAGATGCGCGAGGTGCGGCGGCTCGCGGCGGACGCGCTGCGGGAGACGCGGGAGCTGGTGCAGGGGCTGCGGCGCACGACGCTGGAGGACGAGATCGCCAACGCGACCCGGGTGCTCGCCGCCGCGGACATCGACGCGCGCATGGACGTCGCGCCCGCGCCGGCCGGCCTGTCCACCGCCGGCCGCCACCTTCTCGGGCTTGTCGTGCGCGAGGCCACCACGAACGTGCTGCGCCACAGCCGCGCCGCCCGCGCCGACGTCGCGTACCGCGTGGATGGCGGCCGGGCCCGCCTGCTCGTGAGCAACGACGGCGCGGCACCGCCCGCGGATCGCGCGGGCACGGGGCTGTCGACGCTCGCCGAGCGGCTGGAGGCTGCCGGCGGCGACCTGACCTGGCGGCACGACGGTGACCGCTTCGAGGTCGCCGCGACCCTGCCGGTGGCGCTGCCGTGATCCGCGTCCTGCTCGCCGACGACGAGGACCTCCTGCGCGGGGCGCTCGGCGCGCTGCTCGGCCTGGAAGACGACATCGAGGTCGTGGCCGAGGCGTCGACGTCGACCGGCGCGGTGGCGTTGGCGCTGGAACACCGGCCGGACATCGCGGTACTCGACCTGGAGATGCCGCCCACCGACGGCCTGCGCGCGGCCGGCGAGATACGGGCCGCGCTGCCCACCCGCGTGGTGCTGGTCACCCGCCACGCCCGTCCGGCGGTGCTGCGCCGGGCGCTGGCCGCGGGGGTGAGCGGCTTCGTGCCGAAGACCACCGAGGCCACCCGGCTCGCCGAGATCATCCGGGACGTCGCGGCCGGCCGGCGGTACGTGGACCCGGAGATCGCCGCCTCGGCCCTCACCGAGGGCGCCTGCCCGTTGAGCGAGCGCGAGCTGGAGGTGCTGCGCGCCTCCCGCACCGGCGCCTCGGTACAGCAGATCGCCGCCGAGGTGCACCTCGCACCCGGGACCGTCCGCAACTACCTTTCGTCGGCGATCACCAAGCTCGGTGTCACGAGCCGCCACGCCGCCGCCCACCACGCGTGGGAGCAAGGCTGGATCTAGCCTCCCGCGCGCCCCGTGCGGTTGATCAGGGAGTTGATGCCGCGCCACGCCCACCAACTCCCTGATCAACGGGGAGGGGGTCGTGCGGTGCTTGCCTTGACGCCGGCGGCAAGGTTTAGCGTTGGCGCATGCGGATTGGCGAGCTGGCGGGGCAGGCCGGCACCACGACGCGGGCGCTGCGCTACTACGAGGCGCACGGGCTGGTGCGCCCGCGGCGCGCGGCCAACGGCTACCGCGACTACGACGAGGCGGAGCTGCGGGTCGTGCGCGAGATCCGCGCGCTGCTCGCCACCGGGTTCGCGCTGGATGAGATCCGCCCGTTCGTGGCGTGCCTGCGGGCCGGCAACCCCAGCGGCGACGTCTGCCCCGACTCGGTGAGCGTGCTGCGGCGCAAGCTCGCCGAGGTGGAGGCGTACATCGAGCGGCTCGAAGCCGTCCGTGGCCAGCTCCGGGAGCAGCTGGGCGGGGCGCGTTGAGGTTCGCGGTCAGCTACAGCCCGGCGTACCACGGCATGGACCCGCAGACGCTTGTCGGCTACGCGCGGGACGCGGAGGAGGCCGGCTTCGAGGCCATCTACCTGCCCGAGCACATCGCGCTCTACCCGGGCGCCGCCATCGGCGAGATGCCGATCCCGCCCGCGCTGGAAAGCCCCGACCCGCTCGACACGCTCGCCTTCGTGGCGGCCGCCACCTCGCGGATCCTGCTCGGCACCGGGGTGCTGCTGCTGCCGTACCACCACCCGGTCGTGCTCGCCAAGCGCCTGGCCACCATCGACGTGCTGTCGCGGGGGCGGATGCGGCTGCTCACCGTGGGCATCGGCACGCTGCCCGGCGAGGCGCGGGCGACCGGCGTCGACTTCGCCACCCGCGGCCGCCGCGCCGACGAGGCGATCGACGTGCTCCGCCTGCTGTGGGGCGGCGGCGAGGAGGGGGTGAGCCACCACGGCGAGTTCTTCGACTTCGCGGAGCTGACCTGCTACCCCAAGCCGTACGGCGTGCGGCACCTGCCGATCCACATCGGAGGGTCGAGCCGCGCGGCCGCCCGGCGGGCGGGCAGCCGTGGCGACGGCTGGTTTCCCGGCGGCCTGATCGCCCCGGACGAGCGCCGTGCCCAGCTCGACCTCGCCCGCGCCGAGGCGGCCGAGGCGGGGCGCGACCCGGCGGCGCTGGAGTACACCCGCTGGGCCTCCGTCGACGTCACCCCGGAGCGGGTCGAGGCGCTCGCTGCCGAGGGCGTGACCCAGCTCGTCGTCGGCGCCACGGCCGAGGACCCGGCCGGCCGGCGCAAGCAGCTGAACGCCCTCGCGGCGCGCTTTTCGCTCGCGGCCTGAAGGTCAGCGCGCCCAGTAGTCGCCCGGCGGGAGGCGGACCCAGCGGTCGGGCGGGCCGACGATCGGGCGGGCGTCGGTGAGCCGCAGCCCCGCGTGGGCGCAGCAGGAGGCCAGCGCGCGAAACCGGTACAGGAACGTGTGCAGGATCTCGCCGGCCGTGTCGTCCGCGCTCGACCAGCCGCCGCCCGGGTGCAGGTCCCAGGCCACCACCTCGCCGTCGCGGGTGGCCCGGCCCTGGTTGCCGCTCTTCGGGTTGGCGTACATGCCGTAGCTGAACGTGCCCTCCGACAGCCGGCGGCACACGACGGGGGTGGCCGCGCCGTACGCCCAGGGCTGGGTCACCACGCAGCCGCCCTCGACGTCCGTGACGCCGACCGTGAGCAGCGTCTCCTCGCCCATCGGGTCGTCGCTCAGCCGCCGGACGAGCTCGTCGGGGTCGCCGGGCACCTCGGCGGCGTCCAGGCGGCGCACCGCCTCGGTCGCGTCGATGCCGGCCGCGCAGCACAGGCTCAGGCCGTCGTAGTGCGGCGTGCCGATCGCGTCGACGAGGCGGTGCCCCTCCGCGGCCGCCGCGCGCTCGGCATCGGTGAGGCCGGGCGCGCCGGGTGGGCGGTCGAAGAGGTCGGGCGTGCGGCCGGCCAGGCTCAGCCGCCCCGGCGACCAGCCGGCCATCATCGGCCGCCACGGGTCGGCACCGGCGGCGGCGAGGGCGCGGGCGCTGCCGGCCTGGCCCGCCTGCACGGCGATCCACAGTGGACTGCGCCCCTCGTGGTCGGCCTCCACGTCGGCGCCGGCCGCGATGAGCGCTGCCACGACCTCGGCGGTGCCCCACTCGGCCGCCAGGTGCAGCGGCCGCCAGCGGCTCCCCAGCTCCGCCTCGGGGTCGGCGCCGGCGGCGAGCCGGGCGCGCACCTGCGTGAGGTCTCCCCAGGACCGGTAGCCCATCCGCGCCCAGCCGCCCTCGCCGCCGGTCAAGCCCCGTCGCCTCCCCCGTGTCGCCCCCGTTGCGGCGCCCCCGACCGTGCCGCCGGGGAGCGCCAAGACCGACCGAGGATAGACGCCCGGGCCGCCCGCCGGGGTCCCGTCCGGCGGGCGACCGCGGACCGCCGGCGCCCGGGCTCCGGCGGCGCCCCACAGGCCGCCGGAGCCTTCCGGTGAGTGAACGCTCAGCTGTCACTCATGGCGGCCATCCTGGACCACGCCACTGGACAAGAACTGGACAAGCGCTCACGGCAGGGTCCGCGGCAGCCCGAAGCGGCCCAGCAGGCTGTTGTTGACAAATCGGGTGAACTCGGACACGCGGTCGCCGGCCACGGTCACCACGAGCAGGCCGTGCGCCCGGCCGGTGGGCGAGTGCGCGTCGTAGAGGTACGAGCCGAACGCGGGCTGCCCGTTCGCCCGGGTGGGTACCAGCCGGTACCGGCGGATGCCGCGGAACGCGACGGTGCGCAGCAGCTCGTGGATGGCCGCGTGGCCCTGGTACTCCAGCGGCAGCGGCGGCATCCGCAGCCACGCGTCGTCGGTGAGCATCCCGACGATCGCGTCCACGTCGCCGCCCTCGAACGCCTCGGCGAAGCGGGCGGCCACCTCCCGTTCCCGCTGGTCGTCCGGGAGGCCGGAGGGTGCCGGCAACGCGGTGGCGAGCGCGGCGCGGGCCCGCTTGAGCGCACTCGTCACGGAGTCCTCGGTGGTACCGAGCGTCTCGGCGACCTCGCTGGCCCGGAAGCCGAGCACGTCCCGGAGCACGAGCACCGCCCGCTGCCGGGGCGGCAGCGACTGCATCGCCGCCACGAACGCGAGCGAGATCGCCTCCTTGCGCTCGTAGCGGGCGTCCGGCCCGGGCGCGGTGTCCGGTACGCCGTCGAGCAGCGCGTCGGGGTACGGCTCGAGCCAGGACGGCTCCGCCCACAGCGTCGGCTGGGGCAGGTCGACCTCGATGCGCGGCTGCGCCTCCCGGATGCGCCGGTCGCCGGCGCGGAGCGCGTTGAGGCAGCGGTTGGTGGCGATCCGGTACAGCCAGGTGCGCAGCGTCGAGCGCCCGGCGAAGCCGCCCAGCCCTCGCCACGCGGCCAGCAGCGTCTCCTGCAGCAGGTCCTCGGCGTCCTGCACCGAGCCGAGCATCCGGTAGCAGTGCACCTGCAGCTCGCGCCGGTACGGCTCGACCAGCTCCCGGAAGGCCTCGCCGTCACCCGCCCGCGCGCGGACCAGCACGTCCGTCACCGAGATCACCCCCTCCAGAAATGTAGACACGGCGGGCGGCGCGAAGTGGGCGCCCACTTTCCGACCCGCCGCGTGTCGGCACAGGTATGACGATCTCGCAGGAGCGGTGGCGGGCCACGCCCGCGCAGCGCTGGACGCTCGCGCTGAGCGCGCTGGCGTCGTTCATCGTGGTGCTCGACATGCTGGTGGTGGCGACCGCGCTGAGCGCCATCCAGCGTGACCTGGGCGCCTCCCTGGCCGACCTGGAGTGGACGGTCAACGCGTACACGCTCAGCTTCGCGGTGCTGCTGATGACCGGCGCGGCGCTGGGCGACCGGTACGGGCGGGTCCGGATGTTCGCCGCCGGCCTCGCGCTCTTCGCGGTGGCCTCGGCCGCCTGCGCGCTGGCCACCGGCGTGGGCACGCTTGTCGCCGCCCGCACGGTGCAGGGCGCCGCCGCCGCCATGATCATGCCGCTCGCGCTGGCGCTGCTCAACGGCGCCTTCCCGCCGGAGCGGCGGGGCTGGGCGACCGGCATCTACGGCAGCGTCACCGGGCTCGCCGCGATCCTCGGGCCGGTGCTGGGCGGCGCGGTCACCGAGGCGGCCACCTGGCAGTGGATCTTCTGGCTTAACGTGCCGGTCGGGCTGCTCGCGGTACCCCTGGTGCTCACCCGGGTCGCGGAGAGCCGCGGCCCGGCGGCGGCGCTCGACCTGCCCGGCCTCGCCCTGGCGGCGGGCGCGGCCTTCGGCCTGACCTGGGGCCTGGTCCGCGCCGGCACGGCCGGCTGGGGGAGCGCGGAGACCCTCACGGCGCTCGCGGCCGGCGCGGTGCTGGGGGTGGCGTTCGTGGCGTGGGCGTTGCGCGCGAAGGCGCCGATGCTGCCGCTGCGGCTGTTCCGGTCGCGCGCGTTCTCGGCCGGGAACGCCGTGATCTTCTTCCTCAACGCCGCGCTCACCGGCGCGATCTTCTTCACCGCGCAGCTGCACCAGGTCGCGCTCGGCGCCGGCCCGCTGGAGGCGGGGCTGCGGCTGCTGCCGTGGGGGATCGTGCCGTTTCTGATCGCGCCGCGGGCGGGCGCGCTCGCGGACCGCATCGGCGAGCGGCCGCTGATCGTCGCCGGCAACCTGCTGATGACCGCCGGCATGGGCTGGCTCGCGCTGCTTGCCGACCCAGAAGCCGGGTACCTGTCGATGGTGGTGCCGATGGCCCTCGGCGGCCTCGGTTTCTCGCTCGCGGTACCGGCGGCCACGATGGCGGTGGTCAGCCGGGTCGCGCCACCGGACATCGGGCGCGCGTCCGGGACGTTCAGCACGACCCGCCAGCTGGGTGGGGCGTTCGGCATCGCGATCCTGGGCGCGGCCTTCGCGGCCGCCGGCGGCTACGCGTCACCGCGCGCCTTCACCGACGGGTACGCGGTGGCGCTCGCCTGCGCGTCGGCGCTCACCCTGGCCGGCGCGGTCGCCGGCGCGCTGCTCCCGCCCCGCGCGCGGCAGCGGATCGCCGCACCCGCCGGTCCGCCACGGGTGCCCGGCTACGCCGGCTCGGCGCGGCATGCGACCGGGCGTTCAGAGGACGCGCCAGAAGGGTGAGCGGGTCCGGTCGGCGGGGAGGCGGTCGAAGCGGCCGTCGAAGAAGAGCAGGGCGGCCTCCTGGTCGTGGCGGCACACCGCGCGCACCTGGCCGATGAAGATGGAGTGGTCGCCGGCCTCGTACATGCGCCACAGTCCACATTCGAGCCACACGATCGCGCCGTCGATCAGCGGTGCGCCGCTGCGCGGGCCGGGCGACCAGGCGACGCCTTCGAAGCCCGCGAGGCCGCGGCGGCGCGTCCGGTCGGCGAAGTGGCGGGCGATCCCGTCCTGGTGCGCGGACAGCACCGACACCGCGAACCCGCCGGCCTGGCCCAGCCGCTCGTGCATGACCGCGTCGCGGTCGACGCAGACAAGCACGAGCGGCGGGTCGAGGGAGACCGACGTGAACGAGTTCGCCGTCATCCCGTGCGGCTGCTGGCCGCCGACGGTCACCACCGTCACCCCGGTCGCGAACGCCGCGAACGCGGTGCGCAGCAGCCGCTGGTCGCTGGCCAGCGGCGGCGTGACCGTGCCGGCCGGCCGTTCAGGCACGGCCGCTCACCAGCGGTGTCGGCGCGTACGGCACGAGCGCGCGGGCCAGCGCCGCCGGCACCCGCGCCGGCACCGTCCGCCCGTTCGGACCGCGCATGCACGCCACCCGCTGCCGGCCGCGGGCCACCAGGAACTCGCTGTCGCCGGCCAGCCGCAGATAGTCGAAGACGAACTCGAGCTGGGTCTGGCCCAGCTCGGCGAGGCGCATCCGGATCGCCAGGTCGTCGAAGGCGGTCAGCTCGGCGAAGAACTCGCAGTCCACCTTGAGCGTGAACAGCTTCAGGTCGTCGCGCAGCTCGGCCAGCATCCCCGGGACCCGTTCCTTGAGGAACATCTCCCGGCACCGTCCCTGCCAGCGCAGGTAGTTGGTGTAGTAGACGTTTCCGACGAGGTTGGTCTCCTCGAACCCGACCGTGTGGCGGTACTCGTAGTAGCGCTCCACCTTAATCCTTCCGCTCGCCCAGGACGGCTATGACCACCGGCTCGTCAGCACCGCGAAGCGACGTCGCGAGCGTGGCGATCCGGACCTCGCCGGCGGCCAGTACGCTCCAGCCCGGGCCGGCTCCGGGCTGCAGGACGATCGGCGCCGCGGTGGGGCGGCCGGCCTTCTGCAGGCACTCGACGGCGCACCACACGCGGGTCGCCGCGACGTCGAACGGTTCCGCCGTCTCGGCCACGATCACGTCGGCCAGCCGGGCGTGCGTGCCCAGCAGGTCGTCCCACGTGGCGCGGTCGCGCGGCGTCACGGTCTCCACGTCGCAGGCCACGTCGCCGTCGCCGGCGACCGCGAGGCTGGCGGCGGTACCGTGCGCCGTGGACACCGTCGAGGAGCTGTCCACATCGGACTCGCCGGCCAGCTCGGGGCGGCCGTCGGGGCGGTGCCGCAGGCGCACCGGCCGCCCGAGCGCGCGGGACAGCACCGCGGTCGACGCCGGTCGGGCCCCGTTGCGCGGGTCGACCGCCACCGCCACCTCGCCGGCGAGCACGCCCTCCAGCCGCCGCTGCAGAAATGGCCCGAGCAGGGCGGGCGCCCACGGTCCGGAGCCGTCCCGCTTGCGTACCGCGCGCAGCCGCAAGCCCTCCCACCGCTCCACCACCGTGCCGGCCCGGTCCCGCACCGCCACGTCGTACACGTAGGTGTCGCCGCTGTGCTCCCGCTCCACCGCGGCGAACGTGACCTCGCCCGCCGAGGCAAGCTTCGGGCCGGCCGGGTACAGCCGCTCGACGCCCATCGGCAGCAGCGTCGCGTCCGGTACGCACACCTGGATGCCGTGCATGAACGCGTCCCGCGCGCCCGGGTCGCCGAGCAGCAGCTGCCCGGGCAGGAACGCGCTGAACCACGCCGTGCCCTGGTCGGTCGCCACGTCCGCCTCGGCGTGGCGGGCGGCGACCCGGCGGTACCGGCGCAGCCGCTGGAAGCGCCGGCCCTGGAAGAGCACGTCGCCGTACAGGTCGCGGGGCGGGTCGAGCGGCACCCACGGCAGGTCGGCGGCCGGCTCCGGCCCGCCCTCGGGCACCTCGCCGGTCCAGCACCGCAGCGTGGCCCGGAAGTGGTCGACGCCGAAGCCGGTCTCCGCGCTGCGGATCGCCAGCCGCACCATGCCCGGCGCCGTGGCGAGCGCGGCGATCCGGACCGTCGTCGCGCCGTCGCGGGGCACCACGATCGGCCGGGCGAAGACCGCCTCCTCGATCAGCGGGGGATCGGTGTCACCGGTCAGCGCGGCCGCGACCTGCGCCATCGCCTCCATGCCCAGCACCGCCGGGAAGAGCAGGTCGCCGTCGAGCAGGTGGTCGTCCAGGTACGGGTCGCCGCCCGGGGACAGGTCCAGCTCGGTGACCAGCTCCACGCCGGGGTAGTGCACGAGCACCCGGTCGATGAAGCGCAGCAGCGGCAGCTCCGGCCGGTCGTACGTGAGGGTGTCCAGCGCGCCGGTGCGGCCGGTGACCACGAGGGCCGGCGGGAGGTCGGGCGTGGCGAGGACCTCGCGGAGCACGCGTACGCCCTGGTCGGTGGTGATCGGCGTGACGCCGGAGCGGAGCAGCGACTCCACGACCGAGAGCCGCTCGCCCATCCCGACCCCGGACCAGACCGACCACTCCAGGCAGACGGCGCGGCAGCCGGGATGGGTGTCCCGGGCCTCGGCGGTCAGCTCGGCGAGCCACTCGTTTGCGAGCGCGTAGTGGCCCTCCCCGGCCAGCCCGGCCCGCCCGATGATGCTGCCGAACGTGACAAGCAGCCGCAGGTCACCCGGCTCGACGGCGTCGAGCACCGCGCGCAGCCCGCCGACCTTCGGGGCGAGCGTGCGGCGCAGGTCGTCGGGGTCGAGGTCGGCGAGGCTGGCCGGCTCGTTGCGCCCGGCGCCGTGCAGCACGGCCGTGACCGGACCCAGCTCGGTGCGGACCCGGGCGACGGCGGTACGCACCGCGGCCTCGTCGGTCACGTCGGCCCGCAGGTAGCGCACCTTCGGCACGGCGGCGCGCAGCCGCGCGAGGTTGCCGGCGAGCTCCTCGTCCGAGGCGGGGTCGGAGCGGCCGAGGATGGCCAGCGCGGCGCCCGTCTCGGCGGCGAGGACCCGCGCGCACTCGGCGGTGATGCCCTTGCCGCCGCCGGTCACCAGGAGCACGTCGCCGCTGCCGAGCGGGAGCTGCCCCGGCTGCTGGGGCGCGGGCACGGGGCGCAGCACCGGCACGCGGCGCTCGCCACCCGCGCCGTACTCGACCTCGCTGTACCCGGTGGTGGCGGCGACGTCGGCGACGACCTGGTCCACAATGGACCGCTCGAGCGGCGCCCGTACCACGGTGGTGCGCAGGGCCGCCGCCTCCAGCCGCGCGGTCCGGGCCAGCCCGGCGGCGCCGCGGCCGTGCTGCAGCAGCACCAGGCGGCCGCCGTCCGGCTGGCGGATCGCCGCCTGCACGCCCGCAAGGGCGGTGGCCAGCGCCGCCTCGGTGGTCTCCTCGGGCAGGCAGATGAGCACGCCACCGCCGACGCCGCTCTCTTCCAGCGCCGCGCGCAGCGGCTGGGCCAGCGGATGGCCCGCCGGGGCGTGGACCTGCCAGGCCCCGTCCGGCTCGACGACCGCGGGCTCGGGTCGGATCGCCGGTACCAGGTGCACGGCGAACGGCCGTACCCAGGTGTCGATGCCCTCGACCGACGGCGCCGGCGCGTTGCCGGCTCCGGTGCGGGCCAGCTCGTCGAGCGCGTCGGCGAGCTGGCCGACGGTGGCCGTGGCGAAGTTGGTCGGCGCCCGCACCGCGGACAGGCCCAGCTCGCGCGTGGCCTGGCTGACCACCTGCCCGACGGTGATGGAGCTCAGGTGCAGGTCGTCGAGGAGGCGGCTGCCGTCACCGACGAGGTTGGGCGGAAGCTCGGCGCGTTCGGCGACGAGGCGGCGCAGCACGCTGAGCGCGTCTCCGTCCGGCGCGGCCACCTCCTCGCTCGGCGGCGGTGGCGCGGCGGTACGGGCCGGCGCGGGCGAGAGGTCCGGCGCGGCCTCGCACGGGTTGGCGAAGAACGAGAACCGGTCGCCGGCCGGCAGCGGGCGGGTGAGGCGGCCGTCGAAGAGGGCCCGGTGCGCCACGGGAGCGCCGCTCACGTACGCCGCGCCGAGCACCGCCAGCAGGGAGGCGATCGACTCGCTGTCGGTGTCGATCGCGACGGCCGGTACCCGGGTGAGGTCGCGGACCATGCGGGTCAGCACGTGCCCGGGGCCGACCTCGATGAAGAGGTCCACCTCCGGCGCGGCCGCCGCCACCGCCGCGTCGAACCGCACCGGCTGCACGATCTGCTGCCGCAGCAGGGAAGGCAGGTCGGCGTGCGGGTCGAGCAGCTCACCGGTCACTGTGGACACCACGCGCCGGGAGACAGGGCGGAAGCCGACCTCCGACAGCCACTCGCCGAACGCCGCCGCCGACGAGACCATCAGCGGGGAGTGGAAGGCGTGCGAGACCGGCAGCTCGGCCCAGACGAGCCCGGCGTCGCCGGCCGCGCGGCAGACCCGGCGCACCGCGTCCACGGGGCCGGCGACCACGGTCTGGCGCGGGCCGTTGTACCCGGCGACGACCACCGGCTCCCCGTCGATCAGCCGGGCCACCCGCTCCGGCCCCGCGGCCACGCCGGCCATCGTGCCGGGCTCGCTGTTGGCCGCCATCGTCGCGCCGCGCACGGTGGCCATCCGCAGCAGGGTCGGCTCGTCGAGCGCGCCGGCCCAGCAGAGCGTGGTCAGCTCGCCGAGGCTGTGCCCGAGCGCGACGGACGCCTCGACGCCGAGCGCCGTGAGCACGCGCAGGCCCGCCATGGACCCGACGACGATGCGTGGCTGGGCGACGGCGGTGGCGACCGTGTCCCCGCCGGTGGGCAGGGCCGCGCCCGCGTACACGTCGCCGGCGGAGGGAAAGCGCCGCCGCAGCGCGCCGCCGCTGGTGCCCCGGCCGGAGCCCTGGCCGGGGAAGAGGTAGCCGATCCTGGCCGGGCGGGTGACGTGGCCCAGGAACGCGTCGCCGGCCTCGGCGAGCATCGCGGTCCGGCCGGCGTCCAGCGCGCCCCGCAGCGCGGTGAGCTGGCGCTCGGCGTCCTCGGGGGAGCGCACCACCGCCGCCGCGCGGTACGCCCGGTCGCGCAGCTCGCGCTGGAGGGTGGCGGCCAGGTCGGCGAGCTCGGCGTACGAGAGCCGCGGCGCGAGCCGGGCCAGTTCGTCGAGGCGCGCGCGCAGGTCCGAAGCGCTCGCCGCGTCCACGAGCAGCAGCTCGGCGTCCTGCACGGTCGCGGCGAGCGCGCGGGCGCGGTGGTCCGGCGGGCGGCGCGGCCCTTCCGGCCGTTCGAGCACGATGTGCGTGTTGATCCCGCCGAAGCCCATCGCGGTGACGCCGGCTCGCACCGGCCGCCCCTCCGGCCACGGCTCGGCCGTACGCAGCACGCGCAGCGCGGGCGCCTCTCCGGTGAGCTCCGGGTGCGGGTCGAGCGAGCCGACGGTCGGCGGCAGCACCTCGTGGTGCACCGCCATCGCCGCCTTGATCAGCCCGGCCACCCCGGCCGCCGCCTTGGTGTGGCCGATCATCGCCTTGACGCTGCCGATGGCGGCCGGCGGCGCGTCCGGGTCGGCCTCCCGCCGGGCCCGCGACAGCGACCGCAGCTCGGTGGCGTCGCCGACCGCGGTACCCGTGCCGTGCCCCTCGAAGAGGCTCACCGTTTCGATCCCGATCCCCGCGCGGGTGTACGCGCGGCGCAGCGCGAGCCGGTAGCCGGCCTCCTCGGGCCGGGTGATCCCGCCGCGGCCGTCGGAGGACATGCCCCAGCCCCGCAGGATCGCGTACGCCCGGTGCCCGGCCGCCCGCGCGTCCCGCTCCCGCATCAGCACGACCATGCCGCAGCCCTCGCCCGGCCAGAAGCCGTTGGAGTCGCGGTCGTACACCCGCATCTCGCGCCGCGCGAGCGCGCCGGTCTTGGCGAACCCGACAAGCTCGAACGGGTCGATGGACAGGTCGACGCCGCCGGCCACCGCGACGTCGAGGTCGCCGTCGACGAGGCTGTTCGCGGCGGTGAGCAGGGACAGCAGCGAGGAGGAGCAGGCGCCGTCGACGGTGTACCCGCCGCCGTTGAGGTCGAAGTGGTTGCAGATCCGGCCGGCGATCGTGTTCGCCAGCCCGCCCGCCAGGCTGTCCTCATTGGACGCCGGGAACGGGCTCTTGTAGACCTGCTCCAGCTCGTCCAGCAGGTCGGCCAGCTCGTCCTCCGGCCAGCCTCGGCCGGCCAGCGTGGCGCCGACCGCGCGGCGCACGTACGGCCAGCGCAACCGCATCACGTTCGCCCGGGTGAACTCGCCGGTCAGGGTGTTGCCGATCACCACGCCGGTCCGCTCGCGCGGCAGCCCGTCGCCGTCCGGGAAGCCCGCGTCGGCGAGCGCGGCGGCGGCCACGTCCAGCGCGAGCCAGTGGGTCAGGTCGGTCGAGCGGTACGTGCTGCCCGGCACCTTGTACGCCACCCGGTCGAACTCGTAGCCTTCGATGACCGCCGCCATGCGGGAGTAGAAGCGGTCGTCGGCGGCCGGATCGGGCGACCAGTAGTCGTCCAGGCGCATCCGCTCGTCGGGCAGCCGCCGGAACGCGCGCCGCCCGGCGATCGCGTTCTCCCACAGGTCGCGGGGGGAGTTCGCGTCCGGGTACCGGCACGCCATCCCGACGACTGCCACTCCCTCGGTCATGCGCGTACGGCTTCCCGGGCCGGTGCCGGCGAGACGGGTACCGCGGCTTCTGCCTCGGCTTCGGACGCCGCCAGCTCGCGCCGGCGCTGGGCCACCTGCACGAGGTGCATCGACCACAGGAAGCCGCCGCGCACCAGGCACACGATGCAGGTCGCGAAGAACAGGCCGTACACGATGGACGCACCGGTGAGGATGCCGTACGCGACCGCGACCCCACCGCCGAACGCGAACTGCGACAGCGGGCTCGTCGGCGTGGTACCCGGGTCCGTGATCATGTAGTTGGTGAAGAGGACGAACGCGACGCCGGTCATCGTGCCGAGGGCGCCGAGGATCGAGGTGTCCAGCAGCAGGCCGCGGACGACCGACTGCAGGACGAAGATGCTCAGCCATCCGGCGATCAGCCACATCCGCTTGGTGAGCTTGGCGTTCAGCATCGTGCCGGTCATGATGATCGCCGCCGGGATGAGCCAGTCGACGGGACCGCCGACGTACTCGGTGAAGTGGTACGGCGGTACGACGCTCACCCACGGGAAGAGCAGCAGCACGACGACGATGCCGAAGTTCGACGGGTTCATGTAGTGCCGCAGCCGGCCGCGGACCGGGGCGCGCAGCAGCCACTTGCCGCTGATCCCGACCATGACGCCGAACATCATGACCAGCACCTGGTCGTTGAGGTAGAGCAGCATGTTGACCGCGATGCCGGTGATGTGCGCGGGGAAGAGGAACTCGACGAAGCCGCGCACGCCACCGCCGCGGAAGCGGACAGGCCGCCGTTCGGCGTAGGCGCCGATCACCTCCAGGAGGAGCTCCATCGTGTACGCCGTGGCGATCGCGATGATCGGCCAGGTCCACGGCTGCTCGAAGCCGAGCAGCGTGTACCCGACGATGTTGAAGATCGTGATCGAGATCGCGAACCGCCGGAGCGCCACCACCCGCGGGTCGCGCGGGGGCTTCGCCGTGGGAGTCTCGCTCATGACGCTACCTCCTGCGCCTGCGTGCCGACCCGGACCGTGTGCCAGCCGGGTGTGAGTTGGAGCCGCTGCTGGCGTGGCGCACCGGTCCGGTCCCGCCAGGCCAGGTCGACCGTCAGGGGACCGCTGGTCTCGCCGAGTCCGACGTGCACCTCGAAGCTCCGCTTGCCGGAGTGGCCGCTGCCGGCGTCCACCCGGCCGACGTGCCGGCGCCCGTCCGGCCCGGTGACCGTCACCTGGGCGCCCGTGGCCGCCGACCCACCGGCCTCGTGGACGAGCCGGAGCCCCAGGAACGCGCCCACCTGCGGGCTCTCGTTGCGGTAGAAGACCGGCGCGTCCCACTGCCGGGCGACCGCGAAGTCCAGCCGGCCGTCGCCGTCGGCGTCGCCGGTCGCGATGCCACGGGTGGGGATGCGCTCGTCCAGGTCCAGCTCCGCGCTCAGGTCCTCGAACCGGCCGCTCGGGCCCTTGACGTGGAAGGCGAGCGCCTGGCCGCCGGCGATGTCGTCGCCCTGCTCGACCTTCGGCCACCAGAGCGGGTGCTTGAGCAGGCCGTCGTTGGCCGTGGCCAGCTCCTGCAGCTGGGCCCACCGGTTGACCTCGCCCTTGACGAAGCCGGCCGTCTGCACGATGTCCGCCTCGCCGCTGTTGTCGAAGTCGCCGAACTTCACGTCCCAGCTCCAGCCGCTCCAGGCCAGTCCGAGCGGAGCGCTCCGGTCGGCGAACGGCGCCTTGCCGTCACCCAGCTGGGCCCGCACGTGCGCCTGGTCGTCCGCGGTGTTGACGAAGGCGAAGTTGCTCTCCTGGAGCCCGAAGGTGGTGGTGATGTTGCCGACGTACATGTCGTAGAGGCCGTCGCCGTCGATGTCGCCGAAGTCGACGCCCATGCCCTTGAACGAGTCGTGTCCCAGCAGCTTCGACTTGGGCACCACCGCGCGGCTGCCGGTGCCCTCGACGAGGGTGAAGCGGACCTTGCCCGGGGTGGAACGGTTGTGCATCAGCCGGTCGGGGCCGAAGTCGTTGGCCATGTACAGCTCGGGGAGCAGGTCACCGTCGAGGTCGTTGCCGCCGGCGGCGAGTACCCAGCCGCGCGAGACGTCTTCGGGGAAGACCCCTTCCGCCTCGGCGTACGTGGCGCCCGGGCGGTCACCGGTCGTACCGCCGGTCCAGCGGAAGACGTGGTCGAGACCACCGTTGTAGGCCAGGGACATCGAGTCGTTCATCGCCACGCCACCGGCGACGGTGTCGTTGATGACCGGCCCGTCCGGGAAGTAGTTGCCGACGTAGATGTCGTCGTGCCCGTCGCCGTCGAAGTCGGCGACCGCCACCGCATTGGTGTTCCACTGTGGACCGTCGTACACGCTGGTGGCGGTCCCGGCCCGCGGCACCAGCTCCACCGGTTGGTACGTGGCCATGGACAGGCCGGTGGCGCCGGGTTTGGCGAGGTAGATCACGGGGGTGCGGCCCCACCAGTACACGAGCAGGTCGTTGCGGCCGTCCTCGTTGTAGTCGCCCGGCACGCAGCCCATCGGCGCGATGTAGGGGTTCATCGGCAGCGGGCTCGGGTCGAGCGCGAACGCCGCGTACCGGCTGGCGCCGGCGCCCGGCGTCGGTGTCACGACGACCCGGTCGATCCGCACGTCGGTGACGCACAGGTCGTTGGCCAGCCCGTCACCGTCGAGGTCGTTCATCGCGATGCCGGCGCCGACGGACGATATCCACGCCCGGATGTGCTCGTAGTCCTTGTTGACCCGGCGGATCGTCTGCTGCGGGAAACCGCCAGGTATGTCGATGGACAGCGGCGTGAAGCGGTAGCCGCTGGCCATCTCCGCGCGTTCGTCCGCCGACGCCTCCGGCAGCCGCGACGCGACGAACATGCCGACGAGCAGGACCAGCGCGACCACGCCGGCCAGCTGCCGGCGTCCCCAACCTGCGATCTTGGACAAGCTCAGCACCTCCCCAGGGATACGAACTCGCTGGCCACGCGCCGCCGCCACACCGCGTAGCCCGGCTCCGGCCCGTCGGCCGGCAGGTCGCGCATCGCCGTGTCGGTCACCGCCGCGGCGTCTTCTGGCGAGCCGCCGCAGAAGGCGGCCGTGGCGCGCGCGGTGTGCGGCGTCGCGAGGCCGGCGCGCAGGCGTGCCTTCGCCGCGAAGGCCGAAGCCTGCGCGACCGCGGGGCGGTGGTCACCGGCCCGCTGCCAGAATGTCTCCAGCTCGGCGTCGGTCACGCCGCCGGCGTACGTCGCGGCCAGGCCCGCGCCGCTGTACAGGTCGTCGCGGCGTTCGGCGGGAAAGCCCTCGATCGTCGCCACGATGCGGTCCACCGCGGTCCCCTCGACGAACCACAGCGCGCGGCCGATGCCCTGGTCGACGGCGTGTGCCGCGTAGGAGCGGCCGGACTCGACCGGCCAGCCCGGCACGGCGTCGCGGTAGTGGCCCCGCACGTACCGGTCGGTGTGGAAGTAGGCCTGGTGGAAGCCGTACCCGTCGAGGGCCAGCCAGCGCAGCACAGGGTCGCCGGGGAGCACCGCCCGCCAGCGGAACCGGGGCAGCCGGGCCAGTGCCCAGCCGACGCCGACGTAGACCATGTAAACGTGGTCGGCGGCCCGGCCGCTCAAGAAACGCTCGACCCGGCGACCCTTCGTGACGCCGAGCCCGTCGAGGATGCCGAGGCCCATCGCGGCGCCCTCGTACGCGAAGCCCCGGAACTCGCGCTCGATCGCCTCGAGACGCTCCTCCGCGTCGAGCGGGTCGCGCGCCTGCACGGCGTGGCCGAAGCCGGTCAGGAACGTGCGCCCGACCTTTTCCAGCAGGTCACGGCTGGTCGCGTCCTTCTCGTGGAAGCCGCGCCTGGCCAGACTCGTCTCCGAGTCATCGGGGTAAGGATCCGTCGTCGCAGTGTTCGCCATGTGCCAGGCACAGGCCACCCCTCCGTCGGCAGTTCGGGACTTGTTACCACCCCGTCACAGCGGGTTGCGGACCATCGTTGCCCGTGGGGAGCGCCGGTTCTACTCCGAGCTTGCTCGATAGCCACTGGGAGGTGTGTCGGACCACGGAGCGTGGTCGGTTGGTTGCGTCAAGTCGGGACATATGCCCTTTAGTGTCCGCGCTTCGCTATCTGAAGTAAAAGCTTTGCGCCGAGAGAAGATTCGCGTAGCTCCATGTGTAGTTAGGTCACGTGTCAATATCTTCAGTGGTGGCGGCGCAGGTCCGGGCACCGGTCGCGCCCACCTGGGCCCGGCAGCATCTATACGGAAATCAAGAGTTGTTCAAGAGGCGGTTCTAAGAATGGTGGCCGGCACGCAAGCGATCTACGCGTGGGGGAACCATGATCGATGTCTCCTCTCCTGTCCCCAGGAAACCGACAATCACACCGCTGCCGTCGTACGCGCCATCGAGCGCATGAGAGGTGAGCTCGCCAGCCCGCTGTCGCTGTCGGACCTCGCGACCACAGGTCTGTTCAGCCCGTTCCACTTCCACCGCATGTTTCGTCTCGCGACCACGATGACGCCCGCCCGCTTCCTCGCCGCGCTGCGGATGGCCCAGGCCAGACGCCTGCTGCTGCATTCCGGACTGACCGTCGCGGCGATCGGCAGCCGTGTCGGCTACACGAGCATCGGCACGTTCACCACGCAGTTCACCAGGCTGGTCGGTGAGTCACCGCTGCGCTTCCGCGAGCTGGTGCGCGGGCTCGGCGACCGCCCGATCGGCGAGATGCTCGCCGCCGCCGGCTTCGCCGCACCCGCGTCCGCAACCCACCCGTACGGGCTGACGGTCGTCGAGCTGCGCCGCGAGGACGACGCCGGCGTGCCCAAGTCCTGGTGCGTGGCCGCCCGGTCGCGCGCGATGTGGCTCGACCGCACCCCGGCCGTGGGGGAGTACGAGGCACGCGTCCTGCTCATCGACGCCCGGGCGACGCCCACCGACGCCCTGGTGGACGACGTCGCGGGAAGCTACCTGACCGGTGGTGCCACGCTCCGGCTCTCGTCGAGCGGCCAGCTCGGCGGTCCGGCGGAGATCGCGCTGCGCCCGCCGCGCGCCACCGACCCGCCGGTGCTCTCCAGCGCGCCGCTGCGGTGGCTCGCCGGCCTGCCGTCCGGAGTGTGGGACGGCGGAAATGATTTGCTTGCCAGTGCGGCGCAGGTCGGCGACCGGCTGGGTGCCGTGCGTCCGCAGGGCACGGCCTGGAGAGTGCATCCCACCCCACCCCTGTCAATGCAAGCGGCGGGAGTCGGACACCCCTAGACACTCTCTGTAGATTCCTTGACACTGATCGTGACCAATGTCAAGTTGAGTGCGCGATGGTCCGGGCTGCGCCAGACCATGGGCGCGATCATCGGCGCGGATCAAGGGCGTGGGGCCGACCTGACGGGGTGGGGATGTGTCAGGTGCACAGACGTCGCTGTACATCGAGGCTTTGGGAAAGGTGCAAGCACGGCGGGGGCCATCCGTCGTGGATGTCGGTCCGAGCAAGCAACGGGCCGTCCTGGCGTGCCTCGCCCTGCGGGCCGGCCAGGCGGTAACGGCGGAGGAGCTGCAGGAGGCGGTCTGGGGGCCACGGCCGCCGTTGAGCGGGCGGCACCTCGTGCACACGTACATCGCACGGCTGCGGCAGGCGTTCGAGCCGGCCGTGCCGCGGCGGCGCCGGCTGAACGTGATCGCGCCGGCGCCGTCGGGCTACCGGCTCGCGGTAGACAGTGGATATATCGACGTTTGCCGGTTTCAAGACCTCGTGGCGCAGGCCCGCTTACAGGCGGCCGCAGACCGGCACCGTCGCGCGTTCGACCTGCTCGGCGAGGCGATCCGGCTCTGGCGCGACCCGGCGCTCACCGACCTCGAAGGGCTGCTGCACAACTCCGAGGAGATCGAGGCGCTGCGCCACCGCTGGGCGCGGGCCGCGCTCGAGTACGTGACCGCCGGCCTGCGCACCGACGCGGCGTCCACCGTGCTGGGAACAGCCGAGCGGATGGCCGCCGCCGAGCCGCTGCACGAGGACATCCAGGCGCTGTACCTGTCGGTGCTGGAGCGCTCCGGCCAGCGGGCACTGGCGCTGGCGCGGTTCGCCGACATCCGGGCGCGCCTGCGCGAGCAGCTGGGCGTCTCGCCGGGGCCCTCGCTGGCCGCCGCGCACCGCCGGCTGCTCGACGGCGACCACACCGGCGACGACCTCGACGAGGCCGACCTGCCGGCGGTGGAGCGGGTGCCGCTCGACGTCGGCCCGGTGCGGCCGCCGTGGCGGGGGCGCGGGCCGATGAACGGCGCGCTCATCCACCGTGACGTCGACGTCGACGCGCTCGTCGAGATCCTCGCCGAGCACCGGCTGGTCACCGTCGCCGGGCCGCCGGGCTGTGGCAAGTCGGCGCTGGCGCTGCACACGGCGGCGCGCATCCGGGACGCCTTCACCGGCGGCGTCGTCGTGGCGGAGGTCTCCGACGTGACCGACGGTCCCCAGCTGGTCCGGCGCGTGCTCGACCTGCTGGACGCCGACCCGAGCAGCGGTGACGTCGCTGAGACGCTCGGCGAGCAGCAGCTGCTGCTGGTGCTCGACAACGCCGAGCACATCGTCGACGCGTGCGCGCTCGTCGTCGACCAGATCGTCCGGGCCTGCCCGCACGCCTGCGTGATCGTGACCTCGCGCGAGCGGCTCGGCCTGCCCACCGAGGCGGTGTGGCGGGTGCACCCGCTGGCCGTGCCCGCCGGCCTTGAGCTGCACGCCCTGGTCAACAACCCCGCGGCGGCCCTGTTCACCCAGCGCGCGATGCAGGTGCAGCCCGGCTTCCGGCTGCACCGCAACAACGCCGCCGCCGTGGCCACCATCTGCCGCCAGCTCGACGGGCTGCCGCTCGCCCTGGAGCTGGCGGCGGCCCACCTGGCGACCGACACGCTCGACGGCATCGTGCGCCGGCTCGAGGACCCGCTGCGCGGGATCCGGCCGGCCCGCCGCGGCCTCCCGTCGCACCACCGGTCGCTGCACGACGCCCTCAAGCGCAGCGTCGACGGGCTGAGCACCGACGAGCGCCGGTTCTTCGAGCGGCTGGCCGACGTGCCCTCCGAGTTCGATCTGGACGCGGTCCGCGGTGACCGCGACGCCGAGTCGCCCGAGGTCGACGAGCAGGGCATCATCGACAAGCTCGTGGACAAGTCGCTGCTGTCATTCATCAACCGGCCCAGCGGTCCGATCTACCGCATTCTCGGCGTGGTGCAGCACCTCGCGGCGGAGATCCGCGCCGCCAACGCCAGCCTCGGTCCCGCGCCCGGTAGGTAGTTCAGTATCGTGTAGCTCGCCCGTGACCGTGTGCCCGGAGGAGGTCAGCGCCGTCATGGACGATGCCGAGGTCGTGCCCATGTGGCCGGTCGGTGCCAGCGAGGAGTACATCGCGGCCCGCCTGGAGCTCGCGCGGGCCGAGCGGGTCCTGCGCGACCAGGTCGAGGCGGTGGCCGCCGCGCGCCGCGCGCTGCCGGAGGGCACCCTTGTGGAGGACTACGTGCTCGCCGAAGGGCCGGCGGATCCGGGCGTGGACGGTCCGGTCCGCTCGACCCGGCTGTCGGAGCTCTTCGGCGGGCACTCGACGCTCGTGGTGTACCACCTGATGTTCGCGCCCGAAGACAGCGAGGCGTGTCCGATGTGTTCGATGTGGGTCGACGGGTTCAACGGCGTCGCCGCGCACCTCACGCAGCACTTCGGCTTCGCCGTCGTCGCCAAGGCGCCGCTGCCCAAGCTGCGGGCGTGGGCCGCGCGGCGCGGGTGGGACCGGGTGCGGGTGCTGTCCAGCCACGGCACCACGTTCGGCACCGACCTGCGGGCCGAGCACGCCGACGGCGCGCAGCGGCCGATGGTCAGCGTCTTCGTCCGCGACGGCGGCGCGGTGCGCCACTTCTACACGCTGCCGGCCAACCTGATCGACAACACCGAGCGCGGCATCGACCTGCTCTCCCCGGTGTGGAACCTGCTCGACCTGCTGCCCGCCGGTCGCGGCTCGTGGTACGCCGGCAACGACTACGTGCGGGACGCGAGCGACTGAGTCCGGGCGGTGTCCGGCACCCGCACCGTGCGCAGGAAGACGGGCAGGACCCACGGGCGCCGCCCGCGCACGGAGATCTTGCCGCTGAGCGCGGCGCGCACCCGGCTGACCCGGCCGAAGAGCATCAGGTTGAGCACGGCCGGGTCGAAGGTGACCCGCGCGTCGACCGGCCCGCCCGGCTCCTGCGCCGTCACCAGTCCCCTGTGGAGGACCAGCGTGACCGGCACGGTGTACCGCGAGCGGAACTCGATGGCGATGCGGCGCTCGCGCGGCGGCCCGCCGCCGTCGAGGAGCCGGCCGTAGCCGTTGCGGGCCACGCCCACCAGCAGCAGGTCGAAGAAGAGCCCGGCGTCCCGGGACGGCACCTCCCACGGCAGGCCGACCGTGCGCGCGACGTCGAAGCCGTGGATGAGCAGCTCGTTGACGAGGTGGGCGAAGAGGCCGGCGAGGGGCACCTGCGCGCCACCGAGCCAGCTGAACGGCTCGCTCGGGTCGCGCTGCTCACTGACCCGCAGCAGGTAGTCGACGTCGGTACGCAGCCGCTCCGCGACGCGCCGGATGTCGCGCTCGGTGTAGTGAGCCAGTGTCATCTCGTTCAGCGCGTCCACCGTGTCCACAGTGGTCGAGCGGATCTGCCCGTCGAACCCGGGTATGGAGGCCGGCGGCGCGCCGGTGTCCAGCAGGGAGGTGTAGAGCCACGCGATGGAGCTGACGTGCGCGGCCGTCACGGCCACCGACCAGTCCGCCGTGGCCATCGCCCGGTCCGGGTACGGCGCGCGTGCCACCAGGTCGGCGAACCGGTCACCGGCCGCCTTCAGCGCGCCGCGGGCGGCCCACCACTGCTCGTCGCTGACGGTCATGGCCATGCGCCAAGCTAACACCGGACCATGCCGGTAAAGCGGCTCCGACGAGCGAAAAAGCAATGTCGAAGAACATGCCCCGGTGTGCCGATCCTAGGGTGAGACCGGGTCCGATCCCGGATATCCACATAGGACCTTTCAGAAGGAGGTCTCGTGACCGCCAACCCGCAGTCCGCCGGCCGCGTCGACAGTGGCTTCCTCACTCAGCTCAACACCAAATATCACCGTCCCGCCCTCATGGTCTTCCTCCTCATCGTCCTGGCGCACTGGGCGGAGCACGTGGTCCAAGCCGTGCAGATCTGGGGCCTGGGGTGGAAGCCGCCGGAGGCGCGTGGCGTCCTCGGCCTGTGGTTTCCCTGGCTCGTCCGCGAGGAGTGGCTGCACTACACGTACGCGCTGGTCATGCTGGCGGGCCTCATCGCGCTCCGACCGGGCTTCACCGGGTCGGCCCGTGCGTGGTGGAGCGCGTCGATGTGGATCCAGGTGTGGCACCACGGCGAGCACCTGCTGCTCCTGATCCAGGCGATGTCCGGCACGTACCTGGCCGGCCGGGCCGCGCCCACGAGCATCGTGCAGCTCGTCGCCCCCCGGGTCGAGCTGCACCTGTTCTACAACGCGATCGTGTTCCTGCCGATGGTCATAGCGATGTACCTGCACCTCCGGCCCAGTCCCGCTGATCGCGAGCAGATGCGGTGCAACTGCGCCGGTCCGCGGCTGGCGGTCGGCACGGCCTGATGAGCCCGGTAGCCCGCCGGGTCGTGGCCGTGGCCGTGGTGGTGACCGCCGTCGGCGTCGCGGTGATGTTGCGACCGTTGCCCGACGGCGCCACCGCCGGTGGCCACGCGCACGGCTCGGCCGGACCCGACCCGGTGACCGGGGTGGTGCTGCTCGCCAACGTGGTGACGCTCGTCGTCATCGCGTACCGGTCCCGCCGGCGCGGGGGTCGCGACGGCGCGCAACGGCGGGGGAGATCCTGGACATACCGTGGTTGAGCTCGCGCCGGGCCACACTTCCGCCGGCCGGCGGGAGCGGCGCCGCTCGGCCACGGCCGGCGAGATCAAGGAGGCCGCCCGCAGGCTGCTGCTCGCGGGCGGCCGGCCGGCGCTCTCCACCCGGGAGATCGCCCGGAAGGTGGGGCTCAGCGCGGCCGCCATCTACCGGTACTTTCCCAGCCACGACGCCCTCGTCGACGCGATCGCGGCCGACATCGCCGGCGAGCTGAGCGGCGAGATCGCCGCCGCCCGGGATGCCGCCCCGGTCGAGCCGGCCGCCCGCGTCCGGGCGGTGGCGCGCGCGTTCCGCGGCTGGGCCCGCCGCAACCCGCACGAGTTCGGGCTGGTCCTCGGCGACCCGCGCGGCGGCGCCGGTACCGTCCACATCGGAACCCTTTTCGGCGCCTCCGGCGACGCCGGCTGCCTCGGCGCGTGGGCGGCCGTATACGGTCTTGTCGCGGCCGAGGTCTTCGGCTACCTCGGCATGCCGGCCGGCGCCGCCGGCGTCCACTTCGAGGTCGAGCTCGCGAAGCTGCTGCCCGCGCTGGCCGGGGTGGAGGGGGCGCCGCCACCGGGGACGGCCGCCCAGGTGCGCTACCGCCTCGGCTGGGGTGTGTGGGACGTACGGTAGGCGCGCCGGCTCACCGCGACCACCACGTGATCAGCTAGTACTTATATAAGCAAGATCTGATAGTGTGTGTCCGTGCACGAGTTCGAGGTTCTGTCCGACCCGGTGCGTCGGCGGATTCTGGAGCTGCTCGCGGTGCGGGAGTCGTCCTCGGGCGAGGTGTGCGCGGTCATCCAGGCCGAGTTCGGGATCACGCAGTCGGCCGTCTCGCAGCACCTGCGGGTCCTGCGCGACGCCGGGTTCGCGAGCGTGCGGCGGGAAGGGACGCGGCGGCTCTACGCCGTGCGCGAGGGCCCACTCCGCGACGTCGACCTGTGGCTCGACCGCTTCCGGTGGCTGTGGTCGCAGTCCATGGAAGCCCTCGCGGTCGAGCTGGACCGGGGGCGCTCCCAGCGGCGGCGCGCCCAGCCCGAGCCCGGTGACGAGGGCTGACCGGTGTCACGCGGCCAGCTGCTTCTTGACCTCGGCCAGCGTCGGGTTTGTCAGCGTCGTCCCGTCCGCGAAGCGCACCGTGGGCGTGATCCGGTTGCCGCCGTTGACGCTGGTGACGAAGTCGGCCGCCGCGGCGTCCTGCTCGACGTCGACGTCCGTGTAGGGGATGCCGGCGCGGTCGAGGTTGGTCCGGAGGCGGCGGCAAAAGCGGCAGTGGCTGGTCGTGTAGATCGTCAGCACGTGTCACTCCTTTGTGGACCCGTTATCGGGCACCGATTGCGACAAACAGACTGACAGGGTATGCATACGTACCGATCGTTATCTACGGAAGGAGCCTCGTGGCTGATCACACAGCCCCGGCCGCGGCCGCGCGCCCGGGCAGTGTCACTACATCGAGTTACCTGCTCTACGTCTACGCGGCGCTCAGCGTGATCGGGGGGATCGCCAACCTCTCGATCATCGGCAAGATGACCGACGTGTACCGCGACGCGTACGAGGGCACGTCGGCCGAGGGGACCGAAGGGACGATCGCGGTCACCTCGGTCATCACGGGCGTCATCGGCCTGCTGCTCGCCGCCGCCTTCGTCGTGCTGGCGATCTTCAACAACCGCGGCAAGAACGCGTCCCGCATCGTCACCTGGGTCCTGGGTGGCATCTCGCTGTGCTGCGGGGGCTTCGGGGTGGTCGGCACCCTGTTCAGCGGCTCCATGAACTTCGGCAGCCAGGAGGGCGTCCCGGACGCGGCGGAGATCCAGCGGCGCCTGGAGGACGCGCTGCCCGGCTGGTACTTCCCGCTGTCGCTGGCCACCGCGCTCATCGGGCTCCTCGCCCTGGTGGTCGCGTTGATCCTGCTGGCGCTCCCGCCGTCCAACGAGTTCTTCCGCAAGCCCACGGCGGTCTGGGAGCCGCCGGTGCCGGAGTCGCCGCAGTCCGGCTCGTAGGTCCGGCGTGCGCCGGTGAGCAGTGAGGTCGCCAAACCGGGCCGGACCGGTCCGGTTTGGCCGGCCTCGACGGGATCTTACCGATCGGGGCTTATATAACCTGCGC
Organism: Phytohabitans houttuyneae; assembly: GCF_011764425.1. Taxonomy (NCBI): domain Bacteria; kingdom Bacillati; phylum Actinomycetota; class Actinomycetes; order Micromonosporales; family Micromonosporaceae; genus Phytohabitans; species Phytohabitans houttuyneae. The sequence goes on along the minus strand of NZ_BLPF01000001.1, from coordinate 1,080,810 downwards.
GTATAGTGGTGGGGTGCACGCGTTCGACGTTCTCGGTGACCCGGTGCGCCGCCGCATCCTGGAGCTGCTCGCCTCGGGCGAGCAGAGCTCCGGCGCGGTCACCGAGGTGATCCAGGCCGAGTTCGGGATCTCGCAGCCCGCTGTCTCGCAGCACCTCCGCGTGTTGCGCGACAGCGGGTTCGCGTCCGTCCGGCCCGAGGGCACCCGCCGGCTCTACGCGGTCGACCCGGGCCCCCTGCGCGAGGTCGACGCCTGGCTCGACCAGTTCCGCGGCTTCTGGAGCCAGCGGCTGGACGCCCTCGCCACCGAGCTGGCCCGCGGCAAGCGGGAGCGCCGCCGCCGCGACTGACCCGGTCCACTGTGGATGAGGACGGGTTTCTCGCACATTGCTGACTTCCACCTGTGGTGCGCCGTATCGGGGTACGGCCCGGCACCATACGTGTGGAGGGAGGCACGAATGTCCAACGGTGTCGACATGACCGCCCTGCGGGGCTTCATCGGCCAGATCGAGCAGGAGCCCGCCACCGCGGCACGCGACGCGTCGGTCGTGGCCCACTGGCGCGGCGGGCTCTCGTCAGAGGTCACCTTCGCCTCGGGCGAGCGGCCGATCCTCTCGGCGGTGGACGGCAACGTCGGCGGGATGAAGATGCTGCTCGCCTCGCTCGCCGCCTGCGAGGTCGAGTTGATCGCGGTCCGGGCGGCGCTGCTCGGCGTGCGGATCGAGAGCCTCACCGTCGAGGCGACCGGCGACTTCGACATCCACCGGTACCTCGGGCTCGGCGGCGATCTCGGTGCCGGCTACGAGAAGATCACGTACACGGTGCGGCTCAAGACCGACGGCGCCACGGCCGAGCAGCTCGACTCGCTGCACCGCGCCTGCGAGGTCGACTCGCCGGTGGGGGAGAGCCTGCGCCGCGGCGTACCGCTCACGGTGCGGTTCGAAGCGAGCTGACGCTCGTGGGCGTTCTCGGTGTGGAGCGGCGTGGGCCCGTGGCGGTGCTGCGCCTGCACCGGCCCGACCGGCGCAACGCCCTCGACGCGGCCCTCGTCGAGGAGCTCGACGCCGCCCTCGCCGCGGCGGACGGCGACCCGGAGGTGCACGCGGCGGTCCTGACCGGCGCCCCGCCGGGCTTCTGCGCCGGCTCCGACCTGCGCGAGCTGGCCGGCCTGCCGCGGGCCGGCATTGTGCGGCACGAGGAGCGCACCGGGCTTGTCGCCCGCCGCCTCCAGTGGCTCTCGAAGCCGGTCGTCGCCGCCGTCGAGGGGTTCGCGATCGGCGGCGGCTTCTTCCTCGCCGCGAGCTGCGACCTCGTCGTCAGCGCCGGCGACGCCCGCTGGCACCTGCCCGAGGTACCCCTGGGCTGGGTGCCGCCGTGGGGGCTGCAGGCCCTCGTCGCGCGGGTCGGACCGGTCGCCGCCCGGCGCCTCGTCTGGGGCGCCGACCCGCTGCCGGTGCGCGAGCTGCACCGGCTCGGCGCGGTGGACGAGCTGGCACCGCCCGGCACGGCCGAGGCGCACGCGCTCGACCTGGCGGCGCGGCTGTCCGCGCTCCCGCCGCACGCCGTGGCGGCGACGAAGCGGGCGCTGGCGGACGCCGCCGCCGGTCCCGCCGAGGCGCTGGACGCGCGGGCCGCCCGGCAGTTCGGCGACGACATCGGTACGCCCGCCGCGCGGGCCACGTTCGAGCGGTACCGCGCATGAAGCTCTGCACCCCGGCGCAGGCCGCCTCGCTGGTGCGCGACGGGCAGTCCGTCGCGGTCAGCGGCGTCATCGGCTGGGTCACGCCGGACGTGGTGCTGCGCGCGATCGGCGAGCGGTTCGACGCCACCGGTGCGCCGCGCGGGCTGACCGGCTACTTCCCGGTCGCCACCGGCGACGCGATGGGGATACCGGGCATGGACCACCTGGCGCGCGAAGGGCTCCTGCGGCGGGTCGTGGCCGGCTCCTACATCAACCCCCGGCACCCGGAGACCGGCCAGCGGCCGGCGCTGATGCGGCTGATCCAGGGCGACCGCGTCGAGGCGTACAACTGGCCGATCGGCGCGACGATGCACTGGCTGCGCGAGGTGGCCCGCCGCGGCCCCGGCTACCTGACCCGCGTGGGGCTCGGCACGTTCACCGACCCGCGGTACGGCGGCGGCCGGCTCAGCCCGCGGACCACCGAGGATCTTGTCGAGGTCGTCGAGTTCCGGGGCGAGGAGTACCTGTTCTACCCGACCTGGCCGCTCGACGTCGGGATCATCCGGGCCAGCAGCGCCGACGAGCACGGCAACCTCTCGTTCGAGGACCTTCCGCTGACCACCAGCGCGCTGGCCGTCGCGCTCGCGGTCAAGGCGTGCGGCGGTACCGTGATCGCGCAGGTGGCCCGCATGGTGCCCCGCCGCTCGCGGCCGGCCCACGACGTGCGCGTGCCCGGCGTGCTCGTCGACCGCGTGGTGGTGGCGCCGGACGAGCCCGTCGGCAACGGCGTGCGCGCCGACCCGGGATACCTGCGGCCCCTGCCGGACCTGCGCGCCCGGCTGCCGCGGCTCGCCACCGGCCCTGAGAAGGTCGTCGCCCGGCGGGTCGCCCGCGAGGTACGGGCCGGCGACACCGCGATCTTCGGCTTCGGCGCCTCCGCCGACGTCGCCCTGGCGATGGCCGAGGACGGCGTGCTCGACGACGGCCACCTGTTCACGACCGAGCACGGCCCCTTCGGCGGCGTGGTGATGTCCGAGTGGCAGTTCTCGGCCAACTACGGTCCCGAGGCGCTGCTCGACGGGGTGTACCAGTTCGACTTCATCGACGGCGGCGGCTGCCCGTTCGCGGCGCTCTCCTTCGCGCAGTTCGACGCCGCCGGAAACGTCAACGTCAGCCGCTTCGCCTCGGCCAACCCCGGCGCCGGTGGCTTCGTGGACATCGCGCAGAACGCCCGCCGCCTGGTGTTCGCGGGCACGCTCACCACCGGCGGCCTGAAGGTGATCTGCGACCGGGGCGAGCTGCGGGTGCTCCAGGAGGGCACGATCGCCAAGTTCGTGCCCGAGGTCGACCACGTGACGTACCGGGTGGCCGACGGCGTGCGGCGCGGCCAGCGGGCCCAGGTGGTGACCGAGCGGGCCGTCTTCGAGGTGACCCCGTCCGGCCTCGTGCTCACGGAGGTGGCGCCCGGCGTCGACGTGCGGCGCGACGTGGTCGAGCGGATCGGCTTCCCGATCCGCACCGCACCGCAAGTGTCCATCATGGACCCGCTGCTGTTCCGGCCGTAGCGCCGCAATCTGGGAGATGCCGCACCGGTGCCCCGCCGTCAACGATGGAGTTTGGGCCAGGCACCCGCGCCGGCCTCGGCAGGCAGTACGGCGGGAGGGCTTATGCCAGGAGAGCGAGCGGCCGGCCAGACCACTGACCCGCCCGGGCCGGTCCCGGCCGGCGGCGTCCGGCTGGTGGCGGGCTACCTGCGGCGGCTGGGCGTCGACCATCCCGGCGAGCCGAGCCTCGCGGCGCTGCGGGCGTTGCACCGCGCGCACGTCGAGCGGGTGCCGTACGAGGTCCTCGACATCCAGCTCGACCGACCGACCACAGTGGATCCGCGGGACTGCGCGGGCCGGGTGCTGCGCCGCCGCGGCGGGTACTGCGTCCAGCTCAACGGCGCCTTCTCCACGCTGCTGGCGGGCCTCGGCTACGACGTGCGCTACCACCGCGCCGGCGTGCACGCCAACCCGGCCACGCCACCGGTCAGCCCGGCCGCGCCGGCGCCGCACCTGGCGCTGACGGTACTGCTGGAGGGGCAGGAGTGGTTCGTCGACGTGGGGCTGGGCGACGGCCTGCACGAGCCGCTGCCGCTGCGCGCCGGCACGTACCAGCAGGGGCCGTTCACCTTCACGCTCTCGCCCTCCACCGTCGAGCCGGGCGGGTGGCGGTTCGACCGGGCGACCCGCGGCTCCATCGCCGGCCTCGACATCTCGACGGCGACCGCGGGTACCGCCGACTTCGCCGAGTGGCACCCGTACCTCGCCACCTCCCCGGAGTCGCGGCTCGTGCGCGCCGTCGCGGTGATGCGGCGGGACGGCACCGGTGCCGACGGGCTGATGGGCTGCCTGCTGCGCCGGGTGGAGGCGGGCGGGCGCACCGAGCGGGAGCTGTCCACGATGTCCGACTGGTACGGCGCCCTCGTCGACATCTTCGGGCTGGACCTCGACGACGTGGAGCCCGCGCGGCGGGCCGCGCTGTGGCACCGGGTGCGCGTGGCACACGAGCGGTGGCTGGCCACGCGGGCCGCGCGATGAGCGCGCTCGTCAGCTCCTACGTCCGCTGGGAGCAGCGGCTTCCCTGGCTGCTCAGCGAGCTGCGGGTGCCGGCCGAGGGGATCGTGCAGGTCGGCGCGCACACCGGGCAGGAGGTGGCGGCGCTCACCCGGTGCGGGTTCCGGCGGATGGTGTTGATCGAGCCGAACCCGGAGCACATCGGCGCGCTCGACCGCGAGCTGTCCCGGCACCATGCCGCCGCGGGCCTGCCGCCGCCACCGGACGGGCGGCCACCGCGCGAGATCGTGCTGGCCGCCGCCGGGCGCGAGCACGGCCGCGCCACGCTCTACATCACCGAGTACGACCAGCAGGCGAGCCCGCTCCCGCCGCTGCCACCGATGGCCGTGGTGCGGCAGGAGACCATCGCCGTGGTTCCGGTGCGCGATGTCCAGCACGGCTGCAACGTGCTGGTCGTGGACGCCCAGGGCACCGAGCTCGACGTGCTGGCCGGTGCCGACCTGCGCCGCCTCCAACTCGCCGTGGTCGAGGGGAGCACGGGTGCCCGGTACAGCGGCGGCTCCACGCTGAAGAGCATCGCCGACTTCATGCGCGCCCGCGGCTGGCGGCCGGTGGCGCACTGGGCGCACGCCAACCCCGACGTGGTCGACGTGGCGTGGCTGGCGCCGACCCGCCCCGGGGCCGGCGGGATCCGGTCCGAGGAGCGCAGCGACGAGGCCGGATGGCGCAGGCTTCCCGGGGCACCCAGCGAGCGAAGCGAGCGCGAGAGGCACGGCCCCGGGGCCGGCGGGATCCGGTCCGAGGAGCGCAGCGACGAGGCCGGATGGCGCAGGCTTCCCGGGGCACCCAGCGAGCGAAGCGAGCGCGAGAGGCACGGCCCCGGGCTGCCCCAGGAACGTAGCGCCCGCGTACTCAGGGATCGACAGGGAGGTGGGTTTCAATGACGCGACCCTCGGTGTCCGCGCACGTCGACACGTTCTGCCGGGACCGGCTGCCGGATGCCGCGCTGTGGCCCGAGCTCCCGTCCGACCTGGCCTATCCCGAGCGGCTCAACTGCGCGCGGTCGCTGCTGGACGACACCGTGGCCGCGTTCGGCCCGGACCGGGTGTGCCTGCGCACCCCCACCGAGACCTGGACCTACGGCGACCTGCTCCGCCGGGCCAACCAGGTGGCGCGGGTGCTCGTCGAGGACTTCGACCTGGTACCCGGCAACCGCGTGCTGCTGCGCGGCCCCAACACGCCGTGGCTGGTGGCCGCGTGGTTCGGCGTGCTGAAGGCGGGCTGCGTCGCGGTCACCACGATGCCGCTGCTGCGCGACCGCGAGCTGACCATGCTGGCCGGCCTGACCCAGCCGTCGCTCGCCCTCTGCGACCACCGGTTCATGGACGACCTGCTCGCCTGCGACGCGCCCGGGATGCGCGTGCTCGGGTACGGCGCCTCCACGGGCGACGACCTGCTCGCGCGCTGCGCCGACCGCGACGGCGACTTCACGGCGGTGGACACCGCGGCCGACGACGTGGCACTGCTGGCGCCCACCTCGGGCACCACCGGGCGCCCGAAGATCACGATGCATTTCCACCGTGATGTGCTCGCCAACGCCGACACCTTCTCCCGCCACGTGCTGCAACCGGAGCCGGACGACGTGTTCACCGGTACGCCGCCGCTGGGCTTCACGTTCGGGCTCGGCGGCCTTGTCGTCTTTCCCATGCGGGTCGGCGCGTCGACGCTGCTGCTGGAGAAGGCCACCCCGCCCGAGCTGGCCGACGCCGCAGCCGCGCACGGTGCCACGGTGCTGTTCACCGCGCCTGCGGCGTACCGGGCGATGCTCGCCGCGGGCAAGGCGCCGGCCCTGTCCCGGCTGCGCAAGTGCGTGTCCGCCGGCGAGCATCTGCCCAAGTCGGTGTGGGACGAGGTGTACCGCCAGACCGGGATCCGGGTGATCGACGGCATCGGCTCGACGGAGATGCTGCACATCTTCATCGCCTCGTCCGGCGACGACATCCGGCCCGGCGCCACCGGCCGCGCCGTGCCCGGCTACCGCGCGAAGATCGTCGACGCCGCCGGCGCGCCCGTGCCGGACGGCGTTGCCGGCCTGCTGGCCGTGCAGGGGCCGACCGGCTGCCGCTACCTGGACGACCAGCGGCAGCACGAGTACGTGCGGGACGGCTGGAACCTCACCGGCGACGTGTTCGTGCGCGACGCCGACGGGTACTACTGGTTCCAGGCCCGCGCGGACGACATCATCGTCGCGTCCGGATACAAGATCGCGGGCCCGGAGGTGGAGGCGGTGCTGCTGGAGCACGCCGGTGTCCGGGAAGCGGCGGTGGTCGGCGTCCCGCACGCCGAGCGCGGCACCGTGGTCAAGGCGTTCGTCGTCCCGGCCGACCCCGCGGCCGCTGGCGAGGAGCTGGCCGGCGAGCTGCGCGCACTCGTACGGGCCTCGATCGCGCCGTACAAGTGCCCGCGGGAGATCGAGTTCGTCGCCGCGCTGCCCAGGACCACCACCGGAAAGGTGCAAAGGGCTGTGCTGCGTGACAGTGCGGCATACGCGATGGTCCGCTAGACCGGCCGGGTACACGCCGTGAACCGGCAGGATCTACTATGCGTGATTGAAGTTGGCGAGGCGTTTCACGCGGGATCGGCGGCTCTTCACTTTCACCTGATAGAGAAGCTTAGGCGCTGCTTATATAAGGCCGGCAGTCTGGTACGGTGACCCTGTGCGAGTACGGTGCACTGGTCACCGAGGCCGGGCGGCGCCGGACCCGCGGGGTGTTGTCCACTGCAGACATATCTGCCAGGAAAGGATTCGGGAGTCATGACCGACACCGCAAGTTGGCTGAAGACCATTCACCGTGAGGTGGAAGCCGAGGACACCGACGCGGGTCGCTCCCGCACGGTCGTGCTGCGCCGGTCCTTCGCCGCGCCCATTGAGGACGTCTGGGATGCGCTGACGAACCCGACCCGGCTCAAGCGGTGGTTCTACCCGATCACCGGGGACCTTCGCGTCGGCGGCAAGTACCAGCTCGAGGGCAACGCGGGCGGCGAGATCCGCGAGTGCGACCAGCCCAACTCGCTCGTGCTGACCTGGGAGTACGACGGCGGCGGCTCGTCCGACCTGGAGGTCCGCCTCTCGCCCGACGGCGACGGCGCCACCGTGGTCGACCTCCGGCACACCGCCGTGCTGCCCTTCGACGACGAGACCTGGGCCGCCGGCCTGGGCCAGTTCGCGCCCGGCTGGGACCACGGCTTCAGCCGCCTGGACGCGTACCTGCACGGTGAGCTGGCCGAGGACGACTCGCCCAACGACCTGTCGCCCGAGGCCCAGCAGCTCTGGGAGCTCGCCGGCAAGGAGTGGACCGAGGTCGCCAACGCCTGGCGCAACCGCTGAGCCGACCACGTCGCGCGACCGGCTCGCCCGCCCCCGGACGGGGGACGGGCGAGCCGGTTTCGTGTGCGCCGCGTCCCGCTCTGTGGGCCGCCGAGACCCGGCCACGCTACGAATTGATCTAGCGTGTGCCGGCCATCGCCCGGAAACGCCCGGCCCGCGACAGGCGCGGACCGGGCACGTGAGAAGGCGCGGCGGGCCGGAAGCCGCCGGATGGGGCCGTCAGCCGCAGCCCGTCACCTGGCTGCACTGGTCCGGGGTGTTGCCGGTGACCGTGCCGCCGCTGACGATGACCAGGCCGCCGCCGGTGTTGGCGAGGCCGCCGCCGGGTTCGCCGGCGGTGTTGCCGGTGACCTCGGTGTTGATGAGCTCGACCGCGCCGCCGTCCACGTTGGCGATGCCGCCGCCCGCGCCGCCGGCCTTGTTGCCGGTGATCTCGCTGTCGGCGACCGTCGCGGTGCCACCGCCGCCGTTGTTGATCGCGCCGCCGGCGCCCCGCCGGTGTTGCCGGAGATCCGGCTGCCGCTCACGAGCAGGATGCCGCCGTTGAAGAAGGCGGTGCCGCGGTTGTCGGTCACGGTGCTGTTGATGATGTTGAGCGTGCCGGCGTTGGAGAACCCGCCCGCGTTGTCGATCGCCATGATGTTGCGGCTGATGTCGCTGCTGATGACGGTGGCGGTACCGGAGCTGTTGACGAAGCCGGCCGCCGCACCCTGTGCGGAGTTCTCGTTGATCTCGGTGTTGATCAGCGTGATCGTGCCGGCCGCGTTGTAGAGGCCGGCGCCGTACAGCCCGTTGTTGGCGTTGATCTTGCTGTCCACGACCTTCAGCGTGCTCGTGGCGCCGCTGTTGGCGATGCCGCCGCCCGCGCCCTGCGACGTGTTGCCGGTGATCAGGCAGTTGTTGATCGTGATGGCGCCGCCGCTGTTCGCGATCCCGCCGCCGAAGAACGCGCTGTTGCCACTGATCGTGCAGTCGGAAAGCGTCGTGCGGGTGCTGTACGTGGTGCTGACCGCCGAGTTGGTGGCGCCGCTGAGCGTGAAGCCGGTGACCGACAGCACCGCGCGCGCCTGCACGTCGAAGATCGAGTCACCGCCGTGCAGGATCACCCGCCCGCCCGTCGTCGACAGCGTCAGCCGCCCGAACAGCTGGTCCAGGCCCTGCGCCCCGATCGTCACCTGGCAGCCGGCGGGCCGGGCGGTCACGACCTGGCGCACGTCGGCGCCGGCGTTCGCGTTGCGTATCCATTGGTTCAGCGTCGCCTCGGTGACGCCCTTGCACGCCGGCGCCGCCTGGCTCGCGCCGCCTGCCCTCTCTGGCACCCGCGCCGAGGCTGACGCGGGCGCGACCGTGACGACGGCCAACACGGCCACCATCCCGGTCGCCATGCGCCTTCGTGGTGCCGACCAGATTCCCATGTGGACCCTCCAACCCGTGCACCTGGCACCCAGAAGCTGCGAAAAAGAGTAGCAATACATGTTGGCGCCACACCATGGTCGAGACCATCAAGTTGACCATTGCCCTGGTATATCAGGCAGCCTCGAAGAAGACCGTCGACCTAGGGCGGGAGGATGATCTACCGAGACTATCTGTTAGCGAACAAATATTCCAGGATGGGAGCACGACGATGGCCGGTGTCAAGCGCCGCAGTGTCCTTGCCGGAGCCGCTCTGTCCGGTGCCGTGGTCGGGGCGGGCGCCGCCGCCCCACCGGCGCTCGCCGTTCCCGACTGGCATCCCGAGGCGCTGCCGGCGCCGATCACCCCCCGCGACCCGCGGTACGCCAGCCTGCTGCGCGGCGACAACCACCGCTTCGTGGGCAGCCCCGACAAGGTGTGGCTGCCGGAGTCGACGGCCCAGGTCGTCGCCGCGGTCAACCAGGCTCTCGCCACCGGCCGGCGGCCGGTCGTACGCAGCGGCGGGCACTGCTGGGAGGACTTCACCACCGCGCCCGACGCGCGCGTCCTCATCGATCTGTCGCAGTTGGACTCGGTCGGCTTCGACCGCCACCGCCGCGCGTTCGCCATCGAGCCCGGCGCGACGCTCGGGCAGGCGTACGACGTGCTGTTCAAGCGCTGGGGCGTGGCCTTCCCCGGCGGCGACTGCCCCGACGTCGGGGTCGGCGGCCACATCCCGGGCGGTGGCTACGGCCCGCTGTCCCGGCGGTACGGCACCGTCTCCGACCACCTCCTCGGCCTCGAGGTGGTCGTCGTGGACCGCAGCGGCCGGGCGCGCGCCGTGGTGGCCACAAGGGACAGTCGGGACCCCAACCGCGACCTGTGGTGGGCGTACACGGGCGCGGGCGGCGGCAACATCGGCATCGCGACCCGCTACTGGCTGCGCAGCCCCGGGGCGCAGGGCTGGGACCCGGCCGGGCTGCTGCCGAAGGCGCCCTCGTCATTCCGGGTGGGCACGCTCATCTGGGCCTGGGACATGCTGAACGAGGAGTCCTTCACCCGCATCATCCGCAACCACGGCCGCTGGTACGAGCAGAACAGCTCGCCCGACTCGCCGTACGCCAACCTGGCCAGCTGGTTCGTCGTGCCGCACAAGTCGCGCGGCGCCCTCGTGCTCGCGGCCATGATGGACGAGTCGACGCCGGGCGCGGAGCGGCTGATGACCGCGCACCTGCGGGAGCTCAACGCCGGTACCGGTGTGGAGCCGGTCGTCCAGCGGCAGGACATCCAGCCGTGGCTGTACTGGATGACGTACCCCGGTGGCGGCAAGTGGGGTGACCGGGAGACGCGGCGGTACAAGGCGAAGTCCGCCTACCTGCGCAAGCGGTACAGCGATCGGCAGGTCTCCACCATGTACCGCTACCTGACCAGCCCCACGTACGCCAACCCGAACGCGCTCGTGCTCCTGCTCTCGTACGGCGGGCAGGTGAGCGCCGTGGCCCCCGACGCGACGGCGACCGCCCAGCGCGACTCGGTGGTCAAGATGATCTGCGGGGCGGCCTGGCGGGAGCCGGTCGAGGACGAGACGCACCTGAAGTGGGTCCGCGAGCTGTACCGCGACATCTACGCCGACACGGGCGGCGTACCGGTGCCGAACGACGTCAACGACGGCGCCTACATCAACTACGCCGACGTCGACCTGGCCGACCCGGCGTGGAACACGTCCGGCGTGCCCTGGCACCAGCTCTACTACAAGGGCAACTACGCCCGGCTGCAGCAGGTCAAGAAGCGCTGGGACCCGCTGAACGTCTTCCGCCACGGCCTGTCCATCCAGCTGCCCTAGCCGATCTGTCCAAGCGATTTGGGCTACCGCGACGTCCGCCGTGGTCCAGACCGTTGCTCCCGCGGCCTTACCCTCCGCGGTGGGCAAGCTCACCCCGGGGTCCCGTTGAGATCGTGGTCGTCTACTGCCCCTATAGCGGCAGTAAACGACCACGATCTGCTCTGTGGGGGCCTTTGTTGACACCGATCAAGGAACCAGGCGGGAGTGCGCGAGTCCGCCCTCGTCGCGGTCTGTGACTGCCGATCGGGTGCGCACGCCCGGTATGCGACCTCCCGCCCGGCGACCTGGCGATCTTGCCACGGAGACTTTCAAGCTGGGCGCACCGGTGCGCCCAGCTTGAGCACGCGGGCCGCGACCCTGCTCTCCGTGGCTCACTGTCCGCGTTGCCGTAGCCGTGCGGGCCGCGATGTTGTTCGCGTGGGTCACCGCCGAGCGCGTTGCCGTTACCCGAGCCCCGCGCGGGCGTGGGTGTCGGGCTTGAGGCGCGGACCCGGCAGCGGAGGTCGGGGCACTCGGCGAGCCCTGGCGAGCCGCCGACCTCCGCGGTGCCCGCGGGAGCAAACGGCCCACAGCTGAGGCGGACCGGGGCATCGAAATCGCAGTGGTCAGTCCAGCCAGACCACGCAGAGGTCGTCCTCGAAGCCGAGCGCGGGCAGCGGGATCGCGTCGCGCACCCGCGAGCCGCGCGGCGACGGCACGGCCGGGGTCTGGAAGAGCAGCGGCACCACGGGCAGGTCGGCCAGCGCGCGGCGCTCGACCTCCTGCCACAGCGGCGTCGCGCGGCGCGGGTCGATGCTGCCCAGCGCCCGTTCGATGAGCCGGTCGACCTCGGGCTCGACGTACCCGCCGGGTTGCCGCTCTGGAAGAGGGCCTGCGGGAACACGCGGGCGTTGCCGTGCAGCCAGCCCGGCGACCAGGACAGCGTGGCCAGGTCCCACGCGCCGGCCGGGTCCGCGAGGCGGGCGCGGTGCCGCGCCGGCGAGAGGGCCTCGAGCCGCACCGCCACGCCGACCCGGGACAGGTCGGTCGCGAGGGTACGCGCCACCGCGGTGGCCTCCGGCGTGTCGAGGTGCATCGCGGTGAGCGCCAGGCCGCCCGCGTGCCCCGCCTCGGCGAGCAGCGCGCGGGCCCGGTCGGGCGAGTGCGCGGGGTGGAGGTCGGCGCCGAGGTGGCCCTCGTTGTCCGGCGGGACCGCGGCGCCGGCGACCCGGATGACCGTGCCGGTGCGCAGTCCGGCGACAGCCTCCGCGACGGCGGCCTTGTCGACCGCGCACGCGAGGGCCTCCCGCACGCGGCGGTCGCGGAGCGGGCCGTCCCCGCGGAGATTGAAAATCATATAAGGATCGAGCCGCCAGCCGAGCGGTGCGAGCGGGGTGGCCGGCACGCCGGTGTACGGCTCCGCCACCCGCGTGCCCCACGTCAGGTCAGCATCGCCGGAGCGCACCAGGCCGGCCAGCCGCACCGGGTCGGACGCGGCGCCGAGGCCGACCTCGACGCGGTCCAGGTGCTGCCGGCGCACGGGGTCGGTCTCCTGGCTCCACGCCGGGTTCGGCTCCAGCACCAGCTGGCGGCCCGGCACGTAGGAGGCCACCCGGTACGGGCCGTTGGCGCGCAGGTGCTGGCGCAGCTCGGGGCTGTCCGGCAGGTACGCGTCGTACTCTGCGGGCGCCGGCGCCACGGCCGGCAGCGCGAGCATGCTGATGAAGTCGAGCGTCGGCCGGACCAGCTCGAACACGAGTGACTCGTCGTCGAGCGCGAAGACGCCGGCGATCTCGTGGCTGTCCTGGAACGCGGCCAGCTCCGCGGCGGTCGGGTCGGCGCCGGCCGCGGCCACGAACTCGGCGTGGAACTCGGCCATTCCGCGGATCGTGCTCGTGAAGTACGGCAGGACGGCGGGCGGGCGGACCGGGTTGGCCAGCCGCTTGATGCCGCGCACCACGTCGTGCGCGGTGACCGGGCGCAGGTCCGGCGTGTCCCAGCGCGCGCCGGGCCGCAGGTGCACCACGTACGTGGTGCCGCTGGCGCCCAGGCCGGCGTTGTAGATGGAGGGGATGCGCGCGGCCAGGTCGGGTACCGGCGCGATCGCCTGCCAGCTGCGCGCGTCCGGCTCGGCGCGGTAGGTGAACAGCTGGCGCGCGTACAGCCGGGTCAGCCGCGCGGACGCCACGTCGTCGACGCACGAGGGGTCGAGGGCGGCCGGGTCGCCGGGGCCGCGCAGCCGCAGGGTGCCGCCGGTGCGGACGCCGGTGAGGTCGACCCGGACCGGCTCGGTCTCGGTGAACATCAGGACATCTCCTCCGCGAGGCGGACCATCGTGGCGACGGCGCGCTCGACCTCCTCGTGGTTGTTGAACAGGTGCGCGGTGAAGCGGGCGGCGTAGTGCTGGTGCGGCGAGCCGGGCACGTCGAACTCGGTCCACCGGATCCAGATCCGGTGCTCCTGCTCCATCCGCATCACGAACTCGTGGACCTTCTTGACGTTCCACGCGTCGCGCTTGTCGCGGAAGGGGTGGAACGCGACCAGCGGCGACCGCAGCCGGGTGTCCGCGCCGGGGAGTACATGGCCTGCTCGCCGAAGTGCTCCGCGATGAGCCTGCGGCCGTGGTCGGCCAGCTCGATGGCCCTCCGCTCGATCCGCTTGCGGCCGATCCGGTCGAAGATCTCGCAGGCCTTGGCGAGTCCGGCGCCGCGGGCGATGCTGGCGCTGCCCGCGCTCTGCAGGTAGTCGCCGATGTTGTCGCTCTCGATCGCGGTGTGGCTGCGCGGGGGAGGGCTGCCCTGCATCGGGTACCAGGTGGAGATGATCGGCCACAGGGTCGGCAGCGGCAGCGGGTTGTACTCCGGCACCACCTTGTTGCGCACGTACAGCAGGCCGGTGCCGAGCGGTCCACATTGGAACTTCGAGCCGGAGCAGGAGATGAAGTCGGCGCCGAGCGCGCGCATGTCGCAGTCGAGCATGCCGGGCAGCAGCGCGCCGTCGATGACCGTGATGAGGCCGTGCCGCTGCGCCAGCTCGCAGAGCGCCCGGATCGGCATCATCGTGCCGGTGAAGAGCGTGACCCCGGCGAACGCCAGCACCTTGGTGCGCGGGCCGATCGCCTGCTCGAACAGCTCGACGATCTCCTCGGCCCGCACGTCGTACCCGGACGGCAGCGTGATCGTCTTGACCGTGATGCCGTGGCGGTTGCGGACGAGGTTGAAGTTGGACAGCACCGAGTAGCACTCGTGCGTGGTGGTGACGACCTCGTCGCCCTCGTGGAGGTCGAGGCCGTTGATGATGCGGGCCACGCCCTCGGTCGCGTTGTGGGTGATGACGATCTCGTCCTGGTCGACGCCGTACGACCGCGCGATGTTGGCCCGGTGCTCGGTGTACATGCCCGGCGGGTATACGTCCATCAGCCCGCCGGTCCACGCCCGGGTCACCTGGTCCATTGTGTCCAGTACCTCGTAGGGCATGGCGCCGATCGTGCCGGTGTTCAGGTGGATCGAGTTCGGCGTCAGCATGAACAGCTCGCGGATCTGATCCCACGACGCGTCGCGCAAGTCCGGTGCGGCGGAGTCGGCGAGGGTCTCGGGGATCGCGGTCTGGGTCACGGTGCCTCCCGTACCGAGTAGCGACTTCCCGGCGAGATTACCATATAATATTCAAGTGTTGCCCTGGCTCGATGGCGGCCGGGGAGGGCCCTTACTTAACGGTTGACCTATATAAGGGCGTGCTTTAACGTGGCGGACGACGAGCGGGTGTAGGAGGGGGTGGGCGCAGTGACTGAAGCGGTGCGGACGGCCGGTCTGGTCAAGACCTTCGGCGACGTCCGGGCGGTTGACGGCATCGACCTTTCCGTCGCGGCCGGCCAGGTTTACGGCGTGCTCGGGCCCAACGGCGCGGGCAAGACCACGCTGATCAGGATGCTCGCCACGCTGTGGCGGCCGGACGCGGGGACCGCCGAGGTGTTCGGGCACGACGTGGTCCGCGAGGCGGCCACCGTGCGTTCGCTGGTGAGCGTGACCGGGCAGTCCACGTCGATCGACGACGACCTGAGCGGGCTGGAAAACCTCATCATGGTGAGCCGGCTGTGGGGCTACACGCCGGCCGACGCGCGCCGGCGGGCGATGCAGCTGCTGACCGCCTTCGACGTGGTCGACGAGAAAGACCGGCAGGTGAAGACGTACTCGGGCGGGCAGAAGCGGCGCGTGGACATCGCGGCCAGCCTCGTGGTCACGCCCAAGCTGCTCTTCCTCGACGAGCCCACCACCGGGCTCGACCCGCTCAGCCGGCAGCAGGTGTGGCACATCGTGCGCGTGCTCGTCGAAGAGGGCACGACCATCGTGCTGACCACCCAGCACCTGGACGAGGCCGACCAGCTCGCCGACCGCGTGGCCGTGATCGACCACGGTGTCGTGGTGGCCGAGGGGACGCCGGCGGAGCTCAAGTCCCGCACCGGCACGAGCGCTCTCCAGGTGCGGCTGGCCGACCCCACGCAGGTCGACGCGGCGCGCGAGGTGCTCGCCCGCGCCGTGCAGGCGCCGGTCCGGATCGACGGCGACCCCTCACACCTGACCGCCCAGGTCTTCGACCCCGAGCGGGCCACGCGGGCGCTCAGCGACCTGACCGCGTCGGGGATCGGCGTCGTCGACTTCTCCCTCGGCCGGCCGAGCCTCAACGAGGCTTTCCTGGCGTTGACCGGCCGCCCGCCGTCCACATCGGACAGCGACGCCGAGCCCTCGCCGAATGGCGCCGGTGTCACCGCGGGCGCGTCCCGGGGCGGATCGGACGGAGCGCCGGCGTGACCGCCGCGGTCAGCCCGGCCGAGCCCGCCGTCGACGAGGTGCGGACGGCGCTCTTCGACCAGCCCCCGCGCCGCGGCACGGCCAGCGCGCTCGCGGCTTCGCGCACCTTCGCGTGGCGCTCGCTCGTCCGGATCAAGCGGGTGCCCGACTCGGTCGCCACGGCCGTCATGCAGCCGATCATCTTCACCGTCCTGTTCACGTACCTGTTCGGTGGGGCGATCTCCGGCTCGACGGGGAGTACCTCCAGTTCTTCATGCCCGGCGTGCTCGTGCTCGGCATCGTCATCACCACGATGGACGCCGGCATCGGGCTCAACATGGACTTCGACCGGGGCACCTACGACCGGATCCGGTCGCTGCCGGTGTGGCGCCCGGCCGCCATCGCGGGCCGGATGGCCGGCGACGCCGTGCGGTACGCATTCGCCACGGTGGCGCCGCTGCTGCTCGGCCTGGCGCTGGGGTTCCGGCCCGACGGCGGCTTCGGCGGCGTGCTGCTGGCCCTGCTGTACCTGCAGCTGCTGGCGTTCAGCGTGGCCTGGATCTGGACCCTGGTCGGTGCCATCGTGCGCAGCCACGTCGCGGCACAGACGATGATCGTCATGCTCAACACGATGGTGGTCTTCACCAGCAACGTGGTGGCGCCCAGTGAGAGCATGCCCGGCTGGCTCCAGGCCGTCATCAGTGCCAACCCGGTCACCCACGCCACCACGATGGTCCGTGGCCTGATGCACGGCACGCTGACCGGCGAGCAGGCCACCGCGGGCATCCTGGCCTGCGCGGTCCTGATCGCGCTCTTCGCGCCGGCGACGGTGTACTTCTACTACCGGCGGGGACGCCGCTGAGCGGTACGGAAAGGGGCGCCGGCGACCCAGGTCGCCGGCGCCCCGCGTTGTGGCCCGCTCAGCCCGCCCCGACCAGCGAACCCAGCGCGATCGCACGGAAGCTGCGCCCGGGAAAGTCGCAGTACCAGAGCCGCTCGCCGTCCCACGTGAGGCCGGTGGGACGGCCGGGCACGGGCGCCTCGCCGAGGGGCGTGCCCGTGCGCGGGTCCATGGCGCGCAGGACGCCGTCGTCGAAGTCGCCGTAGACCACGGTGCCGGCGGCGTACGTGAGGCCGGACGGGGACTCGCCGAAGGCCGGGAACTCGCGGATCACGTCCATCGTCGCGTAGTCGCGGAGCTGGACGACCGTGGGCGCGCGCATCAGCATCCAGATCCCTTCCGGGCCCATCTCGACGCCGGTGAGCCGGCCGCTGGCCGGTGGCACCGGCTTCATGCCGGTGACCTCTCCCGTGGTGGGGTCGACGAGCACCAGCTGCTTGGGGCGGCCGCCGACCTGGAGCAGGCTGGCGCCGTCGAAGGCGAGGTCGGCCCGGACGTGCGGGCACGGAAACTCAAGCGTGACGGTGCCGTCGCGAGGGTCGACCGCGTAGATCGTCTCGACGTCCTGGTCAGAGTGCCACAACCTTGTGCCGTCCCACGTGAGCCCGCACATGTACGCAGAGGGCGCGGGAATCGTTCTGATGACCTCGGCGAGCGCCGTGTCCTGGCGGGGTGTCATCGCAGCCTCCTATTCGGACGGTAGCGGCTACGATACTATATCTTCCTCAAGCTATTTGACACACAGGGGTGGGGGCGCGATGCCACAGCACTTCCTCTTCGTCGCCATCGGGGGCGGCGGGCACATCTTCCCGACGCTGGGCCTGGTGAGCGAGCTGGTCGCGCGGGGTCACCGGGTGACCTACGTGACGACCGAGCAGTTCGCCGAGAACGTGCAGGCGGCCGGTGCCCGGTTCGCGCCGTACAAGTCGGTGTTCGACGACATCACGCTGCCGGAGGTCGTCGCGCACGAGGACTCCGAGACCTTCTCCCGCATGCTCTTCCTCGACGAGAACCTGGCGATGCTGCGGGCGGCGGAGGAGCACCTCGCCGGCGACGTGCCGGACGTCGTGGCGTACGAGATCTTCCCGATCATCGCCGGCCGGCTCCTCGCGGCGAAGTGGGGCCGTCCCGCGCTCTGCTTCGTCGGCGGCCCCTGCTCCAACGAGCACTACAACCTCTGGCAGGAGCTCGTCGACACGCAGGGGCACCGGCCGTGGGCGGACAACGACACGTTCCGCACCGCCGTGGAGGAGCTGATGGCGGAGTACGGGCTCGGCGGGTCGGTGGCGGACATCTTCCGCGAGCCGGAGGCGTACACGGTCGCCTCCATCCCCCGCTCCTACCAGGCCCGCGGCGAGACGTTCGACGACCGCTTCCACTTCGTCGGGCCGATCTTCCACGGCAAGCGACGGCGCGGCGAATGGCAGCCGCCGGCGGACGGCCGGCCGCTGCTGCTCGTCTCGCTCGGCGACGACTTCAACGACCAGCCGGACTTCTTCCGCACCTGCGCGCGGTCGTTCGCCGGTACGCGCTGGCACGTGGTCATGGCGACCGGGAGGACCGACCTCGCGGAGCTGGGCGAACTGCCGGACAACGTCGAGGCCCACCCGTGGATCTCCTTCGTGGAGGTGCTCCCGCACACCACCGCGTTCCTGATGCAGGGGTCGGTCGGCGCGACGATGGACGCGATGTACCACGGCGTGCCGCTGCTCATCTTCAGTGAGTTCGCCGCCGAGGCCGGACCGACCGCCACGCGGGCGCTGGAGCTGGGCCTCGGATACGAGATGAGCCGCGAGACCTTCGACTCCGGCGGCCTGCCCGACCTCGTGGAGCGGCTGGTGGCCGACCCCGGCGTCCGGGAGCGGGTCGACCGGATGCGGACCGACACCCGGACGGCGGGTGGCGCGGTGGCCGCCGCCGACGGGGTCGAGGCGTACCTGCGGCGCGTGGCGGGCTAGGGCGGCGGCGATGAGGGTGCTGTTCTGCTCCCACCCCGCGGTGGGGCACTACTTCCAGCTCGTCCAGCTCGCCTGGGGGTTCCGCGCGGCCGGTCACGACGTGATCGTCGCGATCGCCGACTACGCCGAGACCGCCGCGAAGGCGGGCCTCGAGGTCGTCGACGTCGCGCCGGACTTCGACCTGCCCACGATCGCCGAGCGGGTCAACCGGGACCACCCGGAGATGATCGAGGCGATGAGCCGGCCGCTGGACAACAACGTGGAAGCCTTCGCCGCCGGGCTCGCGGCGGTCAACCGCGAGCTGATGGAACGGACGGTCGCGCTCGCCGACGACTGGCGGCCCGACCTCGTGGTCTACGACCAGCCGACAACTGTCGGACTCTTCGTCGCCGGGCGGCTCGGCGTGCCGGCGGTGCAGCGCAACCTCGGTTCCAACCGGACGAAGAAGATGCACCAGGCCATAGCCGGCTACCTCGCGGACTTCGTCGACCGGTACGAGGTCGCGCTGCCCGAGCCGGCGCTGACGCTAGAGCTGTTTCCCCCCAGCATGCTGCTGTTCGAGCCGGAGGGCTGGTTCATGCGCTGGGTGAGCTACAGCGGCGGCGGAGTCCTCGGCGACCGGCTGCCCCAGCCACCGCCGGACCGGCCGCGGGTGGCGGTCACCTTCGGCACCGCCGAGCTGCAGGCGCTCGGCGTGGAGTCGCTGCGCCCGCTGGTCGCCGCGGCGGGCACGGTCGACGCCGAGTTCGTCCTCGCGGTCGGCGACATCGACCTCGGGCCGCTCGGCGCGCTCCCGCCGAACGTGCGGCTGGCCGGCTGGACCCCGATGTACGCGCTGCTGCGCACCTGCGCCGGGGTCGTGCACCACGGCGGGCCGGCCACCACCATGACCGCGCTGGAGGTGGGCATCCCGCAGCTCGTCGCCCGCAACCCGATGGACCCGATGCAGTACGGGATCTGCCAGGCGATCGAGGCGTCCGGCATCGGCTTCCAGCAGGACCGGTCCACCGTGGACGGCGTGTTGCTCGACCGGCTGGTGTCCGACCCGGTGCTGCGCGCGCGCACCGCCGAGGTGCGCGCCGAGATGCTGGCCCTGCCGACCCCGGCGGCGACCGTGGCCCGCATCGAGCGGGAGCTGTTCTAAGGCTTTGTCAGCCCACGGCCTCCGCGAGGAGGTCGGAGGGGACCAGCTGCTCCTCCAGCAGTACGCGGTACCGGTCGGCCACCGGCTGGCCGGCCGGCCGCGCGGAGAGCCACGCCGCGACGAGCCGGTGACCCTCCACATAGGTCACCGAGTACGCCCGCCACAGCGGGTCGGTGAGGAACGTCGTCATGTGCTCGGCCCGGTCGCGCGGAAGCAGCAGCCACCGGCGCAGGTAGTCGGTGACCTCGTCCGGTCCCGCGCCGCGGTCGTGTGCCAGGATGGCCGCGTCCTGCCGGGCCGGCAGCAGGCGGCGCACCAGGCCGAGCATCCGCTCCACCAGCTCGCCCTCGATGCGCAGGCCGAGCTCGTCGGCCAGCAGCTCCTCCGTCCAGCGTCCCCAGCCTTCGCCGAGCACCACCTCGACGGCCAGCTCGGCGGTGCCTTCGGCCATCAGGCACTGCGGCGTGTTCACCAGCGCGAGCGTGTGCTCCGCCTCACCCCGGGCGCGCACCAGGCCGGCTTCCTTCAGGCAGCGCTCGGTGTGGTGCCCCGCGTACGACTCGTGGGTGGCCAGCAGCGGCAGCGCCGCGATCGTGCGGCCGGCGCCGGCGTTGAGCGCGACCGACGAGCGGAAGCCGCCGAGGTACCGGTTGTACGCGTTCCACGGCGCGTCCTCGACCACCTCGTAGTCGACCCGCTCGCCGTCCGGCAGCGCGAACGCGGGCCGGGCCAGCTCGCGCAGCCGCTCGGAGACCGCGCGGATGCCGGGCAGCAGCTTGTCCGGCGGTATGGCGTTGCGCTCGTAGAAGGCGTCGACGCGGGTGGCCAGGTCGCCGCTTCCGGGCAGCAAGCCGGCGATCGTGTCGTGGAGCTCCGCGTACAGCCCGGGGTCGCCCAGCTCCACGCCGACCTCGAAGTACTCCTCGACCTCGGCGAGGAACGGCATCGGCTCGCCGGCCAGCCGCCGGGCGGAGCACTCCAGCGCGCGCAGCTGCGCGGCGAGGAACCGCTGCCGCGGTGCGGCGAGGCCGCTGCCGGCGAGCGCCGCGCGGGTGGCCACCGCCTGGGCCACCAGGTCGGCGGCCGCCGGCACCGGTTCGGCCGCCAACTCGGCGGCGATCGCCGGGTCGCCGAACCAGCAGTCGACGAACCCGTCGATGGCGCGGCCGAGCCGCAGGCCGAGCTTCAGGTAGTCGCGCACGACCTCTTCCATCGGCCCTCCCGGTCGATCTCGCTCCTTGCTCACCATATGATATTCAAGTGAATCTGGGTACCATGTGGACGGCGCACCGCTCCATACTTATGGCTTGACCTATATAAGCCGCTGCTTTAACGTGGCCGGTGCGTCGTGGGTGAAGGAGGGTCGCGGTGGAGATGGCAGCGCGGGCATCTGGCCCGAGTGATCTGACCGGCGTGCGCGAGGTCCTGCTCGCACCGGCCCCGCCACGGCGGGCGACGGCGCTGTTCGCGACGCGCACGTTCGCCTGGCGCACCCTGCTGAAGATCAAGCACTCGCCGGACGAGCTGTCCAGCGCGCTGATCATGCCGATCATCTTCACGGTCTGGCTGACCTACCTGCTCGGCGGCGCGATCTCCGGCTCCCCCCAGGAGTACCTGGACTACTTCCTGCCCGGCGTGATCGTGCTGACCGTGTCGCTCACGACGACCTACACCGGGATCGCGCTCAACCTCGACATCAGCCGGGGCACCTTCGACCGGCTCCGCACGCTGCCGATCTGGCGGTCGTCGGTGATCGTGGGCGCGATGGTCGGCGACGTCGTGCGCTACGCGACCGTCTCGATCATCCCGCTCCTGCTCGGCCTGGCGCTCGGCTACCGGCCCGGCGGCGGGTTCACCGGCGTGCTGTTCGCCCTGCTCTACCTGCAGGTCTTCGCGTTCAGCATGGTGTGGGTGTGGACGCTGTTCGGCGTCTCGGTCAAAAACCCCACGACCGTGCAGAGCGTCAGCTGGATGATCCAGCTGTTGCTCTCGCTGCTCAGCAACATCTACGTGCCGCAGGAGACGATGCCCGGCTGGCTGCGCGTCGTGGTCGACGTCAACCCGGTCACGTACGCGACGACGACCGTGCGCGGGCTGATGGACGGCACGCTCACCTCCGGGCAGCTCACCGCGGGCCTGGTGACCTGTGCCGTGCTGGTGGCGGTGTTCGTGCCGCTGACCGCCAGCCAGTACCTCAAGCGCTGGCGGTAGAGCAATTCCGCCGGGTCTGGCGCGCCCCACGATGTCCTAGACTTTCAATATGTATAGCGATGCGCGCACGGCAGTCCGGGTGGAGACCGAGCGCCGGGGTGCCGCGCTGGTCCTGCTCTGCGGCACCCAGCTGCTCCTGCTCGTCGACTTCTCGATCGTCAACATCGCACTTCCGGACATCCGCCAGGCCCTGGGCTTCAGCCCGTCCGGTCTCGCCTGGGTGGTCAGCGCGTACGCGTTGACGTTCGGCGGGTTCCTGCTCCTCGGCGGCCGCCTCGCCGACCTGCTCGGCCGGCGCCGGCTCTTCGTCGCGGGGCTCGTCCTCTTCGGACTCGCCTCGCTCGTCGGCGGGCTCGCACAGAGCAGCGAGGTCCTCGTGGTGATGCGCGCCATCCAGGGCGGTGGCGCCGCGCTGATCGCACCGGCGCTGCTCTCGCTGATCACCACCCTGTACCCGGAGGGGCCCGAGCGGGACCGCGCGGTCGGCTGGTTCACCGCCGCCTCGGCCAGCGGCTTCGGCCTCGGCGTGCTGGCCGGCGGCGTGCTGACCTCGGCGCTGGGCTGGCGGGCGATCTTCCTGATGAACGTGCCGCTCATCGCGGTCGCCATCCCGGTCGCGTACCTGCTGCTGCGCGAGCCGGGCCGGCTGTCACCGCCGCGGCGCGGCTACGACGTGGCCGGTGCGGTGCTCGGCGTCGCCGGGCTGACCATGGTGAGCTACGGCCTCACCGTGGCGCCCCGGCCGGGCCTGCTCGGCCGCGGGGTGGCATTCGTCGCCGCCGGCGCGGTGCTGCTCGGTGTCCTGCTGCTGGTGGAGCGGAAGGCCCGCGACCCGCTGCTGCCCCTCGGCCTGTTCCGGCTCCCCAACCTCGCCGCCGCCCTCGGCGTCGGCGCGCTGGGCGCCGGCGTGCTCGGCACCGCGACCCTGCTGCTCTCCCTTTACCTGCAGGAGGTGCGGGAGCTGTCCGCGCTCTGGGCCGGCGTCTTCTTCCTGCCGTTCGGCGTGGCCATCGCGGTCGCGGCGCAGGCGGCGCCGTGGCTCACCGCGCGGCTCGGGCTGCGCGGCGCGCTGGCGACCGCCGCGCTGCTGATGGCCGCCGGCGCGGGGGCGCTCAGCGTCGTGGCGGCCGGCGACGGCCACCTCGCCGCGGTGCTGCTCGCGATGCTCGTGGTGGCCGCCGGCTTCGGCGTCTTCTACACGCTCTTCACGCTCGCCGGCACGGCCGGGGTGGCACCCGGGCAGCAGGGCATCGCCGCCGGGCTGGTCAACACCGCGACCCAGGTGGGCACCGCCTTCGCCGCCGCGATCCTGGTCACCCTCGCCGGTGTCCACGGCGGCGCCGGCGCGGCCGCGAGCGGCTTCGTCGTCGCGTTCGCGGCCGCCGCCGCGATCCTCGTCGCCGCGGCCGCGCTCGCCGCGACGACGGTCCGCTGAGTCCACTTCGGAGGGAGTACACGGTCATGTCGGACGGCAGGCAGTCGGCGCTGTTCCTTTACGAGGAGGCGATGGCGTTCACGTACTCGGCCGCGCTGCGGGCGGTCGCCGCCCTCCGGGTCGCCGACACGTTCGGTGACGGACCGCGCGCGGTCGCCGAGGTGGCGGCCGAGGTGGGCGTGGACGCCGGCGCGCTGGGGCGGATCCTCCGGCTGCTCGCCGGGCGGGGCATCTTCGCCGAGGAGGCGGACGGCCGGTTCCGGCTGGCGGAAGCCGGCGAGGCGCTGCGCTCGGACGCGGCGGTGCCAGCCCGGTCCGGCATCCTGATGTTCACCGACGCGATGTTCTGGAACACGTCGTACGAGCTGGCCACCACCATGCGCCGGGACGGCGCCACCTTCGCCGAGGTGTTCGGCATGCCGCTGGGGAGTACTTCGAGCGGAACGCCGACAAGGAGGCGCTCTTCTACGACGGCATGGAGCGGGTCTCCGACGCCGAAAACCCGCTCATCGCCGCCAGCTACGAGTTTCCGCCGGAGGGCACGGTCGCGGATGTCGGCGGCCGGTACGGCGGCCTGCTGCTGGAGGTGCTGCGCGCCAATCCCGGACTGCGCGGCGTCCTGCTCGACAAGCCGGAGGAGGTCGCCAAGCACCGCCTCGACGCGCCCGAGGTCGCCGGGCGGTGGGAGGCGGTCGGCGGGGACTTCTTCGAGGCCGTACCGCCGGCGGACGTGATCGTGCTCAAGCGGATCGTGCACAACCTCGACGACGGCGACACCGTGCGGCTGCTGCGCAACTGCCGCGCGGCGCTGCGCCCGGGCGGAGCGGTGCTGGTCGTCGACGCGATCGTCCCGGCCGGCCGGGACCCGCACCAGAGCAGGGCGATGGACTTCATGATGCTCGCCGCGATGACCGGCCAGGAGCGCACCGAGGCCGAGCTGGCGCCGCTGCTGGCCGAGGCCGGCCTGCGCCCGGCGAGGCTGATCCCCACGCCGTCGGTGATGTCCGTCGTCGAGGCCGTACCGAGCTAGTTAATTATGAAGTTGGGTTGGCGCGTGTCGACCGGCTGCCGCGCCACCCAGATCCGCCCGATCGGCTTGTTATAGCAGCCTCGAAGTCGAAGTCGATCACTCGGCTATGGTGTCCCAGCGGATCATAATGCTAGCCTTTTCCGAAGTGTTTGCGGACAGTAACGATCGGTGTCTGCTCGGGGAAGGATCTCGGATGCGAGTCTGGTCTGTGCCGGGGCGACGGGCTTCGGTCGCGGTGATGCTCCTGGTGGCGATCGGCCTGGTGCTGCCGGCTTCGGCCGCGGCCAAGCCACCGTCCACAGTCGCGGGTGCGGCCGGCGGGAGCCTGCCGGCCTGCAAGGGCCTGTCCGAATCCACATTGAACCGGTGGATCGGCCAGGCGAACTCCGGTCGGGACGTGTCGGAGAGCCTGGGTCGCGGCCGCGCGTGTGAGATCGCGATCGGTGCCAAGGGCCTGACCCCGTTGACCGGCAAGCTGAGCCTGTCGGCGACGCCGGGCTCGGTGGTACTGCGCGGCGGCGCACCGATCTTCGACGTGCGCGACCGTGGCGTGCTGGCGCTGACGGGCCTGACGTTGACGGGTTCGACGAACGCGGCGGTGCGCAACAACACCGGTGGTCGGGTCACGATCACCAAGTCGAAGATCGTCGGCAACAGCGCCTACTTCGGCGGTGGGCTGGCGAACGCCGGCGGGACGATGTCGGTGCACGACAGCGAGATCAGCGGGAACACCGCCTCGGGCAACAGCGGTGGGCTCGGCAACAGCGGCGTGACCGCGACGATGACGGTCTCCAACAGCAAGGTGACCGGAAACAAGGCGATGTTCGGCGGCGGGATGGCCAACAACACCGGCACGGTCCTGGTCATCAACACCCTGCTGTCGAAGAACACGGCCGACTCCGGCGGTGCGTACGTCAACAGCGCCGGCACGGTGACCATCATCGGCAGCGACGTCGTGGACAACACGTCTCCGGACGGCGGCGGCCTGGTCACCACCGGGACGCTGAACGTGATCAAGACGCGGATCTCCCGCAACGCCGGTGGCGGCATCGCCAGCCAGGGCGGCGGCACGGTGCTGGTCACCGACAGCCAGATCACCGACAACACGTTCACCGGACCGGGTGCCGGTGTGCTGAACGCCGGCGGCGGCCTGCTGACGGTGACGAACACGACGATCACCGGCAACAAGTCCGACGCGGTCGGCGGCGGGGTCGACAACCACTTCGGCGGTACGACCCGCGTCATCAACTCGACCATCACCGGCAACACGGCCACGAGCGGTGGTGGCATCTCCAACGCGGCCGGTGGGTTGTTCGTCTCCACCAACACCACGATCAAGAGCAACACGCCGAACAACTGTGCGGGTCAGATCGAAGGATGCCCATAAAGAGTTCGCGACGGACAAAGTGATTGGGGACCGCCATGACCGATACCGTGCGGGACGCGGACGCGAGACAGGGTGGGACAGTCGGCAATGACGCCGGCCCACCGGCCCGCCCGCAACGCATGTTCATCCCGGCGCTGGAAGGGCTCCGTGGAGCCGTCGCGCTGCTCGTCGTCACCGGGCACACCGGCCAGGCCGTCGGCCTCGTCGGCTGGACCGAGATGTACCCGGGCGACCCGTTCTGGGGGCGATCCTGCACCGCACCGCGGTCGCCTTCCCGATCTTCTTCATCATGACCGGATACCTGCTCTACCGTTCCTTCGCGCTGGCCACCCTCACCGGTGGCAAGAGGCCGGACACCAAGCGGTACTTCTGGCGGCGCGCGCTGCGCATCCTGCCGGCGTACTGGGTGCTGACAGCGGTGGCGCTCTTCCTGAGCGGGGTCGTCGGCACGACGGCCAAGGTCGACTGGGGCAGCATCGGCGGGATCTGGGACGTCCTGCGGCCCGTGCTGCTGCTGCACATCTACGAGCCGTTCGTCATCCCGGTCGGCATGGAGCACACCTGGAGCAACGCGGTCGACTTCGCGTACTACCTGGCGATGCCGGTGTTCGCCGTCCTTCTCGGACTGTGGGCCAAGCGCGCCTCCGACCTGCGCACCCGCCTGCTCCGCATCGTCCTCCCGCTGGTCGGGCTGATCTTCGTGGGCCTCGGCTTCACGATGTGGACCCACACCGGCCAGTTCATGAACGACCCGATGGCGCTGTGGCCGATGCAGTACCTGTGGCCGACCAGCTACATCGGCTGGCTTGCCGCCGGCATGATCCTCGCCGCGTGGTCGGCCGCCGAAGAGGTGCAGCCGGGCTCGTCGCCGGGCATCTTCAGGTTCGCCGGCCGCCGGCCGCTCGTGCTCTGGACGGGCGCGCTGGTCGTGTACGTGCTCGCCTGCGTGTCGCCGTTCTCCGAGAACCACAAGCTCGACTACCCGGGCATGACCGCGGGGATCGTCGACTACTGGCTGTTCATCGCGTTCGCGATGCTGATCGTCACGCCGCTGATCGTGCCGGGCATGAAGTCCCGGTTCATCGAAGGGCTGCTGGCCAACGCACCGATGCGCTTCCTGGGGAAGATCTCGTACAGCCTCTTCCTCTGGCACGTCATCGTCTACCTGCTCTTCCTGGTGCCGATCTTCGGTGCGGAGCCGACCAACTTCTTCATCGTGTACGCGGCGGAGCTCGCGGTCGCCATCGGGATGGCGATCTTCAGCTACTACGCGTTCGAGCGGCCGTTCCACAAGCTGCGGCCATGGCTGGGCAAGGCTCCGGCGCAGCTGAGCGTCGAGGTGGCGCGCCCCGCCGAGTACGACCCGGCTCAGGCTGACCGCCTGGCGCCGGTGTCCCGTCAGGGCGGCTGACGCCTGTACGCGTCCGGGTCCGCCGACCGGCGGGCCCGGACGCGTTGCCGTGCCTGAAGTAGCCAGCGACAACACACTTCAGTATCGTGTAGCCCGGCAATCGGCGAGCTCCGATCGACGAGGGAGAGCGGTATGCTGCGGGCCAGCCTGAGGGGCCTTCTGTCGCGCAAGCTCCGTCTCACCTTCGCCGTCGTGGCGATCGTGCTGGGCGTCTCCTTCCTGTCCGGCGCGTTCGTGCTCACCGACTCGCTCGGTGCCCGCTTCGAGCGGCTGTACTCGTCGATCAACCAGAACGTCGACGTGCAGGTGACGCTCACCGACGACGCGGAAAACGACCACCCCCAGCCGCGGCTGACCCAGCAGGACCTGGACCGGCTGGCCGCCGTCGAGGGGGTCGACGGGGTTTCCGGCGACGTCAGCGCGCTCGGCGTGGTGCCGTTCGACCTGCGCGACGGCGAGCCGGTGCGTACGTCGGGAACGCCGCAGCTCGGCGTCGGCGTGAGCGGCCAGGACGACCCGTTGCGCCTGATCGAGATCGCCGAGGGGCGGTGGCCGAGCGCCGGGAGCGAGGTGGCGCTGAGCCGGTACACGGCGGAGCAGGCGCACGCGGGCCTCGGCGACCGGATCAAGGTCTACCTTCCCGGCGCCCCCGCGGCCACGGAGTCCACTGTGGTCGGCATCGCCGTCTACAGTGGCGACCGGCCGTCGCTGGCCGGCGAGACGCTCGTGGCCTTCCCGCTGGCCGACGCGCAGCGGCTCTTCTACGGGCAGACCGGCCAGTACTCCGGTGCGTCCTTCCGGGCCGCTCCCGAGCTGTCACAGCAGGAGCTGCGCGACCGGATGGCAGCGGTGGTGCCGGCCGGCTTCGAGGCGAAGACCGGCGTGCAGGCCAACGCCGACGGGGCGAGCGAGGTCCAAGAGGGACTGTCCCAGCTCGCCACCTACTTCTTCGGCCCGTTCGCCATCGTGGCGCTGCTCGTCGGCATCTTCCTGATCTTCAACACGTTCAACATCCTTGTCGCCCAGCGCACCCGGGAGCTCGCGCTGTTTCGGGCCATGGGGGCCAGCTGGGGCCAGGTCACCGGCTCGGTGCTCGTGGAAGCGGTGCTGATCGGCCTCGTCGGTGCGACCCTCGGCCTGCTCGGCGGCATCGGGCTCGGCTACGCGGGCAGCGCCGCGGTCGGCTCGTTCGGCGGCAGCCAGCTCCCCGACGCCGGCGTCCGGGTCGGCGTCGTGCCGGTCGTGCTGGCGTACACGGTGGGCGTGCTGGTGACCGTCGCCGCCGCGTTCCTGCCGGCGATGCGCGCCTCCTCGGTGCCGCCGCTGGCCGCGATGCGTGACGTCGCCGCCCCCGACAAGCCGCTGCGCACCCTCTCGCTGGTGGCCGCCTCGATCGCGCTGCCCGGCGCGGCGATGCTGGCCGTCTCGCTGGCGGTCGGCACCAGCAGCGGCTACGTCATCGCGGGCATCTGGATCGGGATGGCCCTCGTCTTCGCCGGTCTCGGGCTGCTGTCCCCGCTGCTCACCCGGCCCGTGGCCGGCCTTGTCGGCCGCGCGGTGGCGTGGGGCGTGAGCGGCCGGCTCGGCGTCGCCAATGTGCTGCGCAACCCGCGCCGTACCTCCGTCACCGCCGCGGCGCTGATGATCGGCGTGGCGCTGGTGAGCGCCGCCAGCGTGGTGGGCCACTCGTTCACCACCTCGATCGACCGCACGGTGACCGCCACGCTCGGCGCCGAGGTGGTCATCCAGACCGACCTGTCCGGCGTACCGGGCGAGACCGGCTACTCCGAGGAGGCGCTGCGGCAGGTGCGCGAGCTCCCCGAGGTGGAGCGGATGGTCCCGTTCTGGGTGTCCCGCCAGACCCGCGCCGAGGGCTCGACGCCACCGTTCGGCGGCACGTTCGCGGTCGAGGACCTGACGGTGGTCCGGGACATGTTCGCCATGGAGACGGTCGCCGGCACGCTGCGCGCGCTCGGCCCCGGCGAGCTCGCCACCGACGAAAACACCGCGAAGACGCACGGCTGGCAGGTCGGCGACACGGTGCGGCTCAAGGCTGACAAGGGCGACGCGCAGCCGTACCTCCTCGTGGGCATCTACGAGGCGACGCCGATCCTGACCGACACGATGTTCGTGTCCAAGTCGGCGATCCAGTACTTCGCCGGCCCGCTCGTGTACCAGGGGTACGCCAGCCTCGACGAGGGCGCCGACGCGGACGCGGCCATCGCCCGGATCGAGCAGATCATGAACGACTTCCCGCTGGTCCGGGTCGGCGACCGGGCCAGCCTCGTGGACGAGCTCTCCACCCTCGTCGACACCGCGCTGGCCATCATCTCGGTCCTGCTCGGCGTCGCCATCCTGATCGCGCTGCTGGGCATCATCAACACACTGCTGCTGAGCATCTACGAGCGCACCCGCGAGCTCGGGATGCTGCGTGCGGTCGGCATGAGCCGGCGCGGCGTCACCTGGATGATCGTCACCGAGTCGGTGGTGCTGTCGGTCTTCGGCTGCCTGCTCGGCATCGCGCTGGGCGTCGGGCTGGGTGTGGTGCTCACGCTCGCCCTGGGCAACATCGACCTGCTCAATACCGTCGCGATCCCCTGGACCAATTTGCTCGTCTTCGTGGCGGTCGCCGCCGTGGCCGGGGTGCTCGCGGCGGTCTGGCCGGCCTGGCGGGCCGCGCGGCTCGACGTGCTGCGGGCCATCGCGTACGAGTAGTCCGGATACAAACAGTCAGGAGTGGACGGTGCCGGACCCGCGGGGCGGGTCCGGCACCTCACACGGCCATCAGCTGATCCGAGCGGCCGCCGCTAGAACGAGATCGCGGCGGTGACTACCACCAGACCGTCGGTGCCGCCGACGACGCACGGCAGGACCGTGCAGTCGACGGTGCCCCAGTAGGCGAACGTCCCGTCCTCCGCCACGGTGAACCCCTCGAACGACTGGTGCACGGTGAGCGCGGACGACCCGTTGCCACCGCTGGTCGGGAACTGGACCCAGCTGCCCGGGTCGCAGACCACGTCGTTGCTGACGAACGTGCACTGTCCGACGGCGGCCTCGGGTGAGAGGCCGGTGACCGACGCGGTCACGCTCTGGCCGTCGGTCAGGCCGGTGGACGGCGAGACGCTGATGCTCGCCGCGGCGGCCTCCGGCTCGGCCGCCTGCGCCGCGGACTGGCCGGCGAGGGCCATCGCCAGCACCGCGACCGGCACCAGGGCGAGGCGAACCGCCCGACGAATCCTGCTGTTTGAACGCACTGTAGTGCCCTCCAATACCTGATTGAGCAGGGTCTGTCCGGGTTGGACAGGAAGGTCTCCGGCGCGCAGGAGGACAGCGTTCCGGCGGATAACCGGCACGCTATCGCTTTTAGAAGCTAGCTGCGGATAAGTCGGGCGTCAACCCGGACGTCTACTCCGCCAGGGTCTGCTGGCAATGGGTTGATTTGCCGTCGTTTTCGCTGGCCGCACGGCGTGCCATGATGCCCGATCGGAGGATGGAGTATCGCATCATCCGCAAATATAGCTTCAGTCTTATATAGCGATCAGCGACCTGATCATGGGATTCTTGTGACAAGGATCTCCAACATCCGGTTAGGAGTGAAACATGACCAGTACGGGCCGTCGGA
Organism: Phytohabitans houttuyneae; assembly: GCF_011764425.1. Classification (NCBI taxonomy): domain Bacteria; kingdom Bacillati; phylum Actinomycetota; class Actinomycetes; order Micromonosporales; family Micromonosporaceae; genus Phytohabitans; species Phytohabitans houttuyneae. Next base: position 1,050,084 of record NZ_BLPF01000001.1, on the reverse strand, counting down.
TCACGGTGCTAGCGGCGCTGCTTGCCGTGGCAGTCGCCGCAGCCGCCGTCTACCTCTACACCGCGCGGTCCACGGGGGTGTCGATGGCGTCCGCAGCCGGGACGCCGGCAATGACCGCTGAGCAGATCCAACCGTTCCTGCTGACGCAGGCCGAACACCCGGAGGGAACCGAGTACCAGGAGGCGCCCATCAGCGCCGCCAACCAGGCAGTGAACCAGGGCGGCATGGTCGTCACGCCGCAGAGCTGCCTGGGCGCGCTGCAGATCGCCCTCGGAGACGCGCAGGCGACCGGGTGGATGCAGGCCGGTTCGCGGCCGACCAAGTCCGGCCGTACGCCCTTCCAGAGCGCGGTGGGCATCGTGAAGGGCGGCCTCGACCTGGCCAAGCTTCGCGAAGCCGTGGGCACGTGCTCGTCCGGCACGATCAGCTGGCCGGAGAAGAAGCTGACCGCGTCGATCAGCCTGTCCGAGGTCCCCGCGCCGGCCGTCAAGGGCATGAGCACGTTCGCGTACAAGTCAACGATGAAGTTCACAAACGTCACCCAAGCCGAGATCGAACCCATCGAGTCCTGCCCGATCGAGCCCGGCCCGGAGCTCGGGTCCTTCGAGACGGTCGCCAAGGAGTGCGTCGAGCACGCGCCCGTCTCGCAAGAGCGGATGGACATCACCACCGAGCAGTACGTCGCCTACGCGGCGGTCGAGAACGTGTACGTCGAGGCCTGCGCCGCCTCGCCCGCGGAGATCGAGCAGCTGCTCGCCGTCCCGTCCGACCGCCTCCGCGCCGCCGGCCACATCTGACGCGAGTCCGCACCGAGCAGTGGCACGCCGGCTTCGCGCCGGCGTGCCACCGGCGTCTTCGCGGTAGCGCAACCCGGGAGATGCGGCGCCCGCGGAACCGGCGGGAGACTGGGCCTCAGCGTGACTTCACTTTTCGTGAGTCGCGATCAGTCGACGCGCGGCCCCCTGGCCCGAGGCCAGGTGCGGTGCCGGACGGAGGACAGCAATGGTCGAACCCGTGGAGCATTTCGACGCCGTCGTCATCGGCGGTGGCCCGGGCGGCGCGGCGACGGCGGGGCTGCTCGCCGCGCGCGGCCACAGCGTGCTGGTGCTCGAACGGGAGAAGTTCCCGCGGTACCACATCGGCGAGTCGCTGATCACCGGCGTGCTCCCGGTCCTGGAGGAACTCGGCCTGCGCGAGCGGCTCGACGGTGCCGGCTTCACCAAGAAGTACGGCGGCACCCTTGTGTGGGGCAAGGAGGACACCCGCCCGGCCCAGGGGTGGCGCGCACTCGGCCCGCGCGGCGGCGCCGACAGCCGGCGGTGGGGCTTCCGCTTCGCGCAGGCGTCCAACTACGAGCACTCGTACCAGGTGCGGCGGGCCGACTTCGACGCGATCCTGCTGGGCCGGGCGCGGGAGCTCGGCGCGCGCGTCATCGAGGAGGCCACGGTCCGCGAGCCGCTCTTCGACGGCGACCGCGCGGTCGGCGTGCGGTACCAGCGCAAGGGCGAGGACGGGGCGCGGGTCGCGCGCTGCCGGATGCTTGTCGACGCCTCGGGGCAGACCCACCTGCTCGGCCGCCACCTCGACCTGGTCGAGTGGCACGAGGACCTGCGCAACATCGCGATCTGGGCCTACTACCAGGGCTGCCAGCGGTACGAGGGTGAGCGCTTCGGCGACATCCTCACCGAGAGCCGCCCGCCGGGCTGGTTCTGGTTCATCCCGCTGCACGACGGCACCGTCAGCATCGGCTACGTGACGCCGATCGCCGCGTACCAGGAGTCGGGGCTCAGCCTGGAGGACCTGTACGCGCGGCAGATGGCAAGCAGCGAGGAGGTCCGGGTCCTCACCGACGGAGCGTTCCGGGCCAGCGGCTTCCGCACCATCAAGGACTGGTCGTACACCTGCACCCGCTTCCACGGGCCGGGCTGGGCGCTCATCGGCGACGCCGCCGCGTTCATCGACCCGCTGCTGTCCACCGGCGTGACGCTGGCGCTGCGCGCGGCGCACGGCGCGGCCGCCGCCGTGGACCGGGCACTGCGCGAACCGGACGCCGAGGAGCTGGAGCTGGACCGCTACGAGAAGGCGTACCGCGAGTTTCTCGACTCGCTGCTCTCCTTCGTCCGCTACTTCTACCACCGCGACCGCTCCCGCGACGACTACCGGGCCAAGGCGCAGCAGACGATCGGCCCGGACGGTACCCGCTCCGCCGAGATCGACTTCGCGACGATGCTCTCCGGCCTGACCGGGCTCAAGGCGATCTTCCCCGACCGGTTCGAGTGAGCCGGCAGGCACGGATGGGAGCAGCGATGCCCGTACCCGACGAGCGGCAGGCCGGCGCGGCGCTCTGGTCGATGGCGCAGCTCGCCCTGCCGATGGCGGTGCGGGTGGCGGCCACCCTGCGCATCGCCGACCACCTCGCCGCCGGTCACCGCACGGCGGCGGAGCTGGCGCCGCTGACCCGCTGCGACCCCGACGCGCTCGAGCGCCTGATGCGGTACCTGGCCGCCCGCGGCGTGCTGGTCGCCGAGGGCGACGGCGGGTACGGTCTGACCGCGCTGGGCGAGGCGCTGCGCGACGACCACCCGGCCGCGGTCCGCGGCTGGCTGGACATCGAGGGGGCCGGACGGGGCGAGCTCGCCTTCGTCCATCTGCTCCACAGTGTACGGACCGGCGAGCCGGCGTTCCCGCTGCTGTTCGGCCGCTCGTTCTGGGACGACGTCAACGACGACGAGGAGCGGTCGGGTTCGTTCCACGACCTGCTCGGCGGGCAGGTGCCGGAGCGGGCGCGGGCGCTCGTGTCGACCGGCTACGACTGGGGCGCGCTGGGGCACGTCGTGGACGTGGGCGGCGGCAACGGCGCGGCGCTGGCCGAGCTGCTGACCGCGTACCCGTCGCTGCGCGGCACCGTCTTCGACCGGCCGGACACGGCGGAGACGGCGCGCAAGGCGCTGGCGGCCGCCGGTGTGGCGGACCGGGCCGACGTGGTGACCGGTGACTTCTTCGAGTCGGTGCCGGCGGGCGCGGGCGGGTACCTCGTCTTCCGGGTGCTGCACAACTGGCCGGACCACATGGCGCTGCGGATCCTGCGCGCGTGCGCGGCCGCCGCGGGCGCCACCGGCTCCGTCTTCGTGGCGGAGAACGTGGGCCCGGACGGCGCCTCCCCGATGCGCGGCATGGACCTGCGGATGCTCACGCTCACCGCGGGCAAGTCGCGCGGCGTCGCCGAGATCGGCGAGCTGGCCGCGCGGGTGGGGCTCGCGGTGAGGGCCGTGCACCCGGCCCGGCAGCTGTCCGTCGTCCAGCTCAGCGCGGCCCGCTGATGCCGGCCGGCACGCGCACGATGGGCCCCCGCGAGGCGGTGGCCGCCCTGGTGTCACCCGAGGGTCGGCGCGACCCGTACCCGCTGTACGAGGTGATCCGCGCCCACGGCGGGCTTGTCGCGGTCAAGCCCGGCCTCATGGTGGCCGTCGGGTACGCCGAGTGCGACGAGGCGCTGCGCGAGACGCGGCTGCGGGTGCAGGACGGGGAGAGCTACGACCAGATCTACCCCGCCTGGCGGGCGCACTCGTCGCTGCGCGCGTACACCGACTCGATGCTCTACCGGAACCCGCCGGACCACACGCGGATGCGGCGGCTGGTCAGCCACGGGTTCGCGCCGCGGCGGGTGGAGGCCCTGCGCGGACCGATCGAGCGGGTCACCGACCGGCTGCTGGACCGGATGGCCGAGCTGGGCGCGGACGGGCCGGTCGACTTCATCGCCGAGTTCGCCTCGCGCCTGCCGATCGCCGTGATCAGCGAGCTGCTCGGCGTTCCCGAGCGGGACCAGGCGTGGTTCCGCGACGTGGCGGCACGGATCACGATCGCACTGGAGGGGATCACCAATGTGGATCGCCTGGCTGTGGCCGACACGGCGATGGACGAGCTGGCCGCCTACTTCGACGACCTCGTCGCGCGGCGCCGTGCGGCGCCGGCGGACGACGTTGCCAGCGCGCTGGTCCAGGCGCACGACACCGAAGGGGAGCGGCTCAGCCGCGACGAGCTGATCGGCAACATGATGCTGATGCTCACGGCCGGCTTCGAGACGACGAGCTTCCTGCTCGGCCACGCGCTGCTGATCGCCCTGCGCACGCCGGCGCACGCCGCCCGCCTGCGCGGCGAGCCGGGCTTCGCCACCGGGTACGTCGAGGAGACGCTGCGCTTCGAGCCGCCGGTGCAGGCGACGAGCCGGTGGGCCGGGAGCGATGTCCCGCTCGCCGGCCAGCTGGTGCCGGCCGGTACCAAGCTGGTCATCATGCTCGCCGCCGGCAACCGCGACCCCCGCCGCTTCGCCCACCCGGACCGGTTCGACCCGGACCGGCCGCCGTTCGTCCCGCTGAGCCTCGGCGCCGGCGGCCACTTCTGCCTCGGCGCGCCACTGTCCAGGATGGAGGCGCGGATCGCGCTTCCCCGCCTGCTGCGCCGTTTCCCGGACATGGCGGTCGCCGGCGAACCGGTCCGGCGCGACACCTGGATCGGCCGCGGGCTCGACCTCTTCCCGGTGGCGGTGGGCTGAAGAGGCGAGCTGCCGCGACGTCCGCCGTGGCCCGGACCGCTGCCCAGGTGGGGGCGCGCTGCACTGTGGACGGTCACGGTCGAAGGTTGCTGGTCATGCCCTCTGCCGCCAGCATCGCGGTCTTGTGAACGCTTTAAATACTGATAGTATTTTGCTATGGCTCTTCGCGATGTCAGGGTGCTGTTGCTCTCTCCGCCGGTCCAGTCCCCCGTGGGGACGACGAACAAGCCGAACGCGTCGCTCGCCTACCCGAACCTGGCCGGTGCGGTGCGCGCCCACGGCGTGGACGTGCGGATCTTCGACGCCTGCGTCGGTGACGGGGACGACCCGCTCCAGGAGATGTTCGACAACCCCACGATGCTGCCCAGCGGCTACATGCGCACCGGAGTCAGCGACGAGCGGGTCCTGGAGGTGGCGGCGGACTACGACATCATCGGCATCTCGTCGATCTTCACGGACCAGGAGACGAGGGTCCTGCACTGCGCGCGGCAGATCCGCGAGGCGTACCCGGACAAGATCCTCATCTCCGGGGGAGTGAACGCGCGGTCCCGCCTGCCACGGTTCTTCGATGCGGGGTTCGACGTGGTCTGCCTGTCGGAGGCCGAGTTCACCATCGTGGAGATCATCGACGCGGTCCGGCAGTCGAGCCGCCCGGACTACTCGTCCATCCACGGGGTGGCGTTCGTCGACTCCAGCGGAGTCACCCGGATCAACCCCGCCCGGTCCAAGGACGTGGTGTGGGACCTGGACAAGCTGCCGATGCCGGCCTGGGACCTCCTGCCCAACAAGCGGTACTGGAAGATTGCCCGGCCGCACTCGGGCATGTTCGAGCCGGGTGTCGAGCTGCGGTACGCGCAGTTGATGACCTCGCTGGGCTGCCCGTTCCACTGCGCGTACTGCCACATCTCCGGCGAGCAGGAGGGCAGCATCGCCGGGCCGATCGGCAAGTTCCGCGTGAAGTCGGACGACCGGGTGCTGGCCGAGCTCGACTTCCTCAAGGACCTCGGCGTGACGGACGTCTTCATCGAGGACGACTCGCTGTTGGGTGACAAGCGGCGGGGGCTGCGGCTGCTGCGGAAGATCCAGGGTGCCGGCTTCACGATCTGCGACCTGAACGGCATCAACATCATCCACCTGCTGAAGAAGTGGAAGGCGGACCACGAGGTCCTGGAGGCGCTGGCGAACGCGGGTTTCACCCAGATCAACCTGCCGTTCGAGACGGGCAACCTGCGGGTCATGCGCAAGTACGCCAGCAACAAGCTGAACATCGAGATGGCCGACATCGAGTCGCTGATCGTCGCGATGAAGGAGTACAACTTCAGGATCACCGGCAACTACATGATCGGGTACCCGGACGAGACGATGGAGGAGATCGAGACGACCCTCCAGCTCGCCCGCGAACACATGTCGTACGGCATGGACGCCGCGAGCTTCTTCGTCGTGGTGCCGCTGCCCGGCTCCGCCCTCTACGACCTGTCGATCGCCGAAGGGCACTTCTCCCCGGACTTCGATCCGGACAACATGAACATCTACCACGCCAACATGAGCGGAACCCTCGTGCCGGCCGACAAGCTCGAGGAGATCCGGCACCGTGCGTGGGAGGAGATCAACAGGCCCTGGTACGTCGAGAAGAAGCGGCAGACGGCCACGAAATAGAGCCAGACCCCCTGGTCAGGGCCCGTCTCCGGGAGACGGGCCCTAACCGCGCTTCACGCCGACGAAGAGGCCGCGGCCGGTGCTGGTCATGTTGGCGCCCGGGTCGCGCAGGTACTCGACGTCGCAGCCGGCGCGCACGAAGGCGTCGCGGTAGTCGGTGTACTCGAACAGGGTGAACCGCTGAACGTGCACGAAGCTGCGGATGCCGTCCGCGTCCGCGGCGGCGTAGTGGGCCTCCAGGTGCGCGGTGCCGTCGACCATCGTCGTGCGGACCACCCGGGCGACCGTGGCGCCCTCCCTCACGACGACGTCGTGCCCGATGTAGCCGTCGAGGAACTGCTCGGGAAACCACCACGGCTCCGCCACGAGCACGCCGCCGGGGGTCAGGTGGCGGGCGAGGTTGGCGATCGCGGCGTCGAGCTCGGCCGTCGACGTCATGTAGCCGATCGTGCTGAACAGCGAGCAGATGCCGTCGAACGTACGGCCCAGGTCGAAGTCGCGCATGTCGCCGAGGTGGATCCGCACGTCGGGCACCTTGGCCTGCGCGACGGCGCGCATGTCGGGCGAGATGTCGACGCCTTCGACCAGAGCGAACATCGTGCGCCAGCGGAGCAGGTGCTCGCCGGTACCGCAGCCGACGTCGAGCAGGGACGTCGCGTCGGGGCGGCGGGCCCGGATGATGGCGGCCACGTCCTTGGCCTCACTGGTGAAGTCCTTGCCCCGTCCGATGTAGACCATGTCGTACCACTGGCTCAGCGGCCCGTAGTAGCCGCCGTAGTCCACGCGCTCCGCCGGCTGCTCGACGGTCGTCATGTTCTGCCCCTCCTGTAGCGCTCGGCCGGACGCGGTCACCAACCGGCCCGGATGGTCTTCGCGACGTACGCCCGGTCCTCCTCGGTGAGCCACCACCCGACCGGGATGTACACCATCTGGTCGTAGACGCCGTCGAGGCCCGGCAGCGGGACCCGGAACTCGCGCACGGCGGAGTGCCAGTCGTTGCGCCGCACGAAGCGGGTCACCGCGATGCCGGCCTCGGTCATCTTCCGCATGAACGCGTCCCGGTCGCGGACCTTGAGCGGGTACAGCCAGAACGACGAGTCGTGGCCGGGCGCGCGGTCGGTGAGCTCCAGCCCGGTCACGCCGGCCAGCTCCTCGTCGTAGTAGGCGGCGTTGGCCCGGTGCCGGCGCAGGTTTTCGTCGACGATCTCCAAGTTGGCCAGCCCCATCGCGGCGGCGATGTCGTTGAGCTGGAAGTTGTACCCCCACTCCGGCACGTCGTAGCTCGCGTTGATCCGGTCGGCCCGCCGGTCGATGCCGAGCCAGCGCAGCAGCTGCACCCGCTCGTGCATCCGCTGGTCGGGCAGCGTGATCATGCCGCCGGTACCGCAGGTCAGGTGCTTGAGCGCGTGGAAGCTGAAGATGCACACGTTGCCGTGGTTGCCCAGCCGGCGGCCGCGCAGCGTGGTGCCCCAGGCGTGCGCGCAGTCCTCGACGACCAGCGGCCGGTGGCCGTGCGCGGCCTCGGCGTCGTCCAGGATGCGGCTGAGCCGGTCCAGGTCCACCGGGTAGCCGGCCCAGTGCACCAGCGAGATCGCGGCGGTGGCCGGCGAGATCTTGCGGGCCAGGTCGTCGAGGTCGATGGTGAACGTCCCCGGGTCGACGTCGACCCACCGCAGGCGCAGCCCGTTGGCCAGCACCGCGAAGTTGGCCGCCTCGAAGGTGAGCGGCGTCGCCAGCACCTCGTCCCGCCCCGCCGGCCGCGGCTCGGCGCCCGGACCGGGGTCGGCGGCCAGCCGCATGGCCAGGTGCAGCGCGCTGGTGCCGTTGTTGACCGCGGCCAGGTGCGGGTTGCCGACGACCCGGCGCAGTGCCTCCTCGAACGCGCCCACGGTGGGACCGTGCACCATCATGCCGCTGCTGAACACGTCCGCGATCCGGCCCATCGCCGCCGGCGACATCGCGACCTTGAACAAGGGGATCATGGTTCGGCCCTTTCCTCGGTAGGGGTTCAGGTGCGCAGGCCGGGCGCCATCCACCACGGGTTCGCCCGAGCCCACCGGATCGTCCGGTCGATGCCCTCGCGCAGCGGGGTCTCGCACTTCCAGCCGAGCAGCCGCCGCGCCTTGGCCACGTCGGGCACGCGGCGGGGGATGTCCTCGTACGCGGCGCCGAACGCCTCGCCGGTCGCCAGCGGCTTCGGTGAGAGCCCGGTGCCGGACAGCGCGCAGACGAGCTCCACCACCTCGGCGACGGTGCTCTCCCGGTCGCTGCCGAGGTTGACGATCTCGCCGTCGACGGCGGGGTCGGCGCCGGCCAGCAGCGTGCCGGCGACCGCGTCCGCGACGTACGTGAACGCGCGGGTCTGCAGGCCGCCGTCGTACACGAGCGGGCGCTCGCCGCGCAGCACCCGGTGGATGGTGCGGCTGACCACGTAGGCGGGGCGCTGGCGCGGGCCGTACACGTTGAAGTACCGCACGACGCAGGCGCGCAGGCCGGTGCCGCGCGCGTACGCGAACGTGAGGTGCTCGGCCAGCGCCTTGCTCGACGAGTACGACCAGCGGTCGGTGTTCGTCGGCCCGAGCACGCGGTCGCCGTCCTCGGCCCACGGCACCTGGGGGTTCTTGCCGTAGATCTCGCTGGTGCTGGCGACCACCACCTTCGCGCCCACCTCGTGCGCGAGCCGCAGCACGTTGCGGGTGCCGAGCAGGTTGACCTCGATGACGTCCAGCGGGGAGGCGAGGTACCGGTCGACGCCGACCACCGCCGACAGGTGGTATACCACCTCGACGCCCGGCCGGATCGCACTGCGCAGTGCGGCCTCGTCGCGGATGTCCCCGACGACGTGCTCCACGCCGGCGGTGTGCGCGCCCGCGTCGGGCGGGGGAGGGCCGAGGTCGAACGTGCGGACCTGGCCGCCCTCCACGGCAAGCCGCTCCACGAGGTGGCTGCCGATGAAGCCGCTGCCACCGGTCACGACCGCGGTCATCGGCCGACTCCCCGGTACCGGTAGCCGAGCGACGTCAGGTCGGCGATGGTGTCCGGCGGGTAGTACATCCGGCCGTCGAAGATGAGGCACGGCATGGCCACCTCGGCGCGCAGCCGCGCGAAGTCGAGCCGGTGGAACTCCTGGTGGCCCGCGAGGATGGCGATCGCGTCCACACCGGACACCGCGGCCTCGACCGACGCGACCGGCCGGGCGCCGAAGCGCGCCTCCACGTCGGCCGGGTCCGCGAGCGGGTCGAAGAGGCGCACCGCGGCGCCGGTGGCGCGCAGCGCGTCGACCACCCCGACGACCGGGGTGTCCCGCAGGTCGCCGGTGTTGCTCTTGAACGCGACGCCGAGCACCGCCACCGTGCACTCCGCCGGCGCCTTGCCCAGCGCGGCCAGCTCGTCCGCGATGAGCTGGCCGGCCCGGGTGGGCATGGCGTCGTTTACCCGGCGCGCGGTCTCGACGGTCTCCAGGGCGATGCCCCGGTCGGCGGCCGCCCGCCAGGCCATCCACGGGTCCTTGGTGAGGCAGGAGCCGCCCACGCCGACGCTGGGCAGCAGGATGTTGACCCGGCCCTCGCCCTTGGGCAGCGCGTTCGCCGCGGCGATCACGTCCAGCACGTCCACGCCGTGCGGGGCGCAGAACTGGGCCAGCTCGTTGGCGAGCGCCACGTTCACGTCGATCCACCAGTTGGAGGCCAGCTTGACCACCTCGGCGGTCTCCAGGCCGGGCAGCGTCTGGACCGGTACGTCGAGCGCCTGCTTCCAGAACTGCACGGCGGCCGCGGTGCTCTCCGGGTCGTAGCCGCCGACGACCACGGGAAGCTCGGCGAGCTGGCGCAGCGCGCTGCCCTGCGCCAGCCGCTCGGGGCAGTACGCCAGCCCGAAGTCGCGCCCGGCGACCAGCCCGCTGCGCTCCAGCAGGGGCAGGACCAGCTCGCGGGTGGTGCCTGGCGGGACGGTGCTCTTGACGACGACGAGCTGCCCGCGGCGCAGCCGGGTGGCGAGCCGCTTGCACGCCTCCTCGAGCTGGTCGGTGACGATCCGGTGGTCCGGGCCGACGGGCGTGCCGACGGTGATGACCACGACGTCGGTCGCGCCGGCGTCCTCGTACCCCGTGGTGCAGGTGAACCGCCCCGAGCCGGCCAGCCGGGCGACGGCATCGGCGAGCCCGGGCTCGGGGATGGGGCAGCGCCCGTCGCGCAGCTCGTCGACGAGCGCGCGGTTGCTGTCGACGCCGGTGACGCGGAGGCCCCGCTCGGCGAGGGTCACGCCCAGGCAGGACCCGACGTAGCCGAAGCCGACGACCGTGACCGAGGGAGCGTGTGAATCGGGGAGAAAACGCATGACGGCTGCGCACCACCCTTCTCGACCGCCGGCGGCGATGCCGGCCTGCGCGGGGCTCCTGATCGCTATGCTTCATTAAAGCATGTGATCGGGGGAGCGAGGTTGCCAAGCTGCTGAGGGCGTGGCTGGTCTCCAAGAGACTATGTCATGTTAAACTCAAACGCCTCCGTTCGATCCGCGGCGCTTTGCGAGGGGCAGATGCGTTTCGACACCAGGCTCGTCCACATAGGACAGCAAGCGTCGCCCGGTACCGGTGCGGCCGTCCCGCCAATCCACGTCGCCACCACCTACGAACGGCGGGTCCAGGATCCGCCCCGCTACTTCTACGCGCGCGGCGAGCAACCCACCCGGGAGGACCTGGAGAGCTGCCTTGCGGCGCTCGAGGACGCCCGGTTCGCCACCGTCTACGCCTCCGGGCAGGCGGCCGGCATGACCGCGCTCTCCGTGCTGTCGCCCGGGCAGACCGTGCTCGCCTCCGACGACGTGTACGGCGGCACGTATTCGCTGTTCGCCCTGCTCGCCGGCTACGGGATCCGGATCACGCAGGTCGACCTGGCCGACCCGGCCGCCCGCGACGCGGCGTTCGACGCCGCCGGGCCCGACCTGGGCGCGGTGTGGGTCGAGACGCCCACCAACCCGATGCTGAAGGTCACCGACATCGCGGAGGTCAGCCGCCGGGCGCACGCCCTCGGCGCGTACGTGGTCGTGGACAACACGTTCGCGAGCCCCGCGTTGCAGCAGCCGCTCGCGCATGGCGCGGACGTGTCGCTGTACAGCACCACGAAGTTCATCGCCGGCCACCTCGACGCGGTCGGCGGCGCGCTGGTCACCGACGAGGCCGCGCTGCACGAGGGTTTCCTGCGCTACCGCACCACCGCGGGCAACGTGCCCGGCGGCCTCGACTGCTTCCTGATCCACCGCGGCCTCAAGACGCTGTCCGTGCGGATCCAGCGGCAGGTGGAGAGCGCGCAGCGGGTGGTGGCGGCGTTGCGTGCCGAGCCGTCCGTCGGCGCGCTGTACTACCCCGGCCTGCCGGACCACCCGCAGCGCGAGGTGGTCGCCCGCCAGATGACCGCGCCCGGTTCGATGATCTCCTTCGAGTACCGCGGCGACCCGCAGAAGCTGATGGACCGCCTGCGGATCTTCATCTGCGCGGTCAGCCTCGGCGCGGTGCAGTCGCTTGTGGAGTGCCCGGCCACGATGACCCACTGGGGCGTGCCGAAGGACCAGCGGGACCGCCTGGGCATCACCGACAGCCTCGTCCGCCTGTCCATCGGCATCGAGGACCCCGTCGATCTCGTGGACGACCTTCTCGCCGCCCTCCGCGCCGAGGAGTGACCAACCCGCTGGGAGGAGCACACAGACATGAGCCGAGCCGACAACGGTCCCGCGACACTGCGCCTCGACGGGGGCACGGCCACCGAGCTTCGCCGCGCCGGCGTCCCGCTGAGCGCACCCTGGTGGACGACCCGCGCGGTGCTCACGGATGCGCGCCGCACGGTGCTGCGCGACACGCACGAGCGCTTCCTGAGCGCCGGCGCGGACGTGATCACCGCGAACACGTTCCGGTGCAACCTCCGCGCGCTGAGCCGGGCCGGCCTGCAGGACGCCGGGCTGGCCTGGATGGTCCACGCCGCGGTCGGCGTGGCCTTCGCCGCCCGCAACGCCGCGGGTACGCCGCGGACGCAGATCGCCGCCTCGGTCGCGCCCGTCGAGGACTGCTACCGGCCGGACCTGGTGCCGAGCGACGAGGAGCTGCGCACCGAGCACGCGTGGCTGGCCACCGAGCTGAGCCGCTCCACCGTCGTCGACCTCACGCTGATCGAGACCATGAACAGCGAGCGCGAGGCCCGGATCGCCCTCGAGGCGGCGCTGGCCGGCGGCCGCCGCGCGTGGGTGAGCTTCATCTGCGACAGCGGCGCCCGGCTGCTGTCCGGCGAACCGCTCGACCGGGTCGCCAAGGCCGTGGAGGCCGACGGTGCCGAGGCGGTGCTTGTCAACTGCACCGCGCTGGCGGACACCGAGGACTGCCTGCGGGCGCTGCGCGAGGCCTGCTCCGGCCCGATCGGCGCGTACCCCAACGTCGAGGACCGCAGCAGCCTGCCCCGCTGGACCCACTTCGACGGCGAGCTGCCGGCCGCGCTGGAGCCGGAGGCGTTCGGCGAGCTGATGGCCCGGTGGCGCCAGGACTACGGGCTGGCGATGGTCGGCGGCTGCTGCGGCGCCACTCCCGAACACATCGCCGCCATGTCGCGCCTCGTCAAGGACTGAGCCGCGCCTGTGGGCGCGGAACGGATCGTGGTACGCATACGCCTCAGAGGGGCAGGTGCGTACCACGATCTGAGCTTGGCCACCGCGGCGGGCGAGGCCGCGCGCGACGGTCCGGACCGCCGCGGACGTCGCGGTAGCCCGGATCCGGAATGTGCTCAGGCGGCGGGTGAGGCCGCGCGCGGGGTGGTGGCGCGCAGGCAGAGCGCGGTCGACCGGAGCAGCAGGCCGTCGCCGTCGGCGAACCGCTCGCGGGCCGCCTCGCCGACCGCGCGCCAGGTGGCCGGGTCGCCGGCGTCGCCGGTGCGCTCGCGGATCGTGTCGAGCAGGCCGGGCGGGGTGATCGCGCGGCTGAAGCCGGTGTACTCCGCCACGGACGCGAAGCGGAACGGGACCATGACCTCCTCGACCGTCACGTCGACGAAGCCGGCCGCGCGCACCTCCGCCGCCAGCTGCGCCGGGTCGGCCATGCTGAACGGGCCCGGCAGGCCGGGCGGCGGTGGCGGCAGCTGGAGGCGCTGGCTCACCGCGGCGAAGCTGAAGGCCACGATCGGCGCGGCCGGTGGCGGGCCCCACACGGCCGCCGCGAGGACGCCGCCGGGCACGAGCAGCCGGGCGATCGCGCGGAACGCGGCCACGTGGTCGACCGCGAACATCAGGCCCCAGCGGCTGAGCGCGACGTCGAACGGGCCGGCGGGCAGCCGGTCGCCGTCCTCGACGTCGGCCACCGCGTACTCCACATTGGGCATCCCGGCCGCGCGCCGGCGGGCCGCCTCGACCATCGCGGGCGCGAGGTCTATGCCGAGCACCCGGCCGCGCGGGCCGACCAGGCGGGCCGCGCTCAGCGCCGGCTCGCCGAGCCCCGTGCCGACGTCCAGCACCGCTTGGCCCGGCCCGACACCGCCGGCGGCCAGCAGGTGCCGGGTGACCTGCGCGGCGTACCGCTCGAAGAGGTCCGTGGACGCCTCCCACCCGACGCTGACCGCGTCCCAGGTCACCCGCTGCTGCTGCTTGATCCGGACCGGATCGATCGTCGGCTGTACCACGGCGGCCCCCTCGCTCGAATCCTGGCAATCGGCATAACTATATCGAAGTGAAGCGGACGAGTCTCCGATGGACGTGAGCGGCTTGAGTTGCTAGAAAGATATATAGCAAACCTGTAGCGGTCTGGAGCGGACATGGATGCGGGGAAGGCGGCGCCGGACATCGTGCTGACCCGGCTCGCGCAGGCTTACCTCGACCGGTGGTTCCCTGGCCGGCGCACCGCGGGACCGATGGCGGGCGCGGTGCCACGCTGGGACGAGGGGTACTGCCGCCGCGTCGCGGCGTGGTACGACCGGGGGCCGGCGCTGGCGTACGACGCCCGGCTGAGCCAGCTCTACGACCGGTTCAAGTGGGAGACCGTGCGGCAGTTTCACGCGATCGTCGACGCGGGGCTGCGGGTGGCGCCCTGGCTGCGGCCCGGCCAGCCGTACGCCAGCTCGGCCGAGCTGTGCGCGTCGGTCCGCGCGACCGGCACCCTCTACGTGTACCTGACCAGCGAGGGCCACGGGTCGACGCCGACGCCCGGCTTCCACCCGCTGCGGCAGCCCTCGGGCGTCACTGTGGACGGCGTCGAGCTGGCGCACAACGACCTCTTCCGGGCGGTGCACGACATCTTCGGCCACGTCATGTACGGCAACTCCTTCTCCGCCCGCGGCGAGTTCCGCGCCACCTTCTGCCACATGGAGATGTACTCCGAGGACGTGCACCCGGTGCTGTTCACCGAGCAGGTGGCGCAGATCTGCTGGTACTACTTCGGCCCGCACCTGACGGACGGCGACCGGCGGTACCCGGAGCAGAAGGTCTTCGAGTTCCCGCGGTTCTTCCTCGATCAGTTCAAAGGCATGTTCGCCGGGGTCGCCACCGGGCCGGCCCCGACCGACGGATAGGGGACCACGATGTCCACACTGGACGATTCGATCCGCGACGACTTCCCCATCCTGCGCCGCCGGATCGACGGCAGGCCGCTGGTGTACCTGGACAACGCGGCGACCACGCAGAAGCCGGTCGCGGTGCTGGACGCGATGCGGGACTACTACGAGACGACCAACAGCAACATCGGCCGCGGGTACTACCGGCTGAGCTTCGCCGCGACGGACGCGTACGAGCACAGCCGCGGGGTCGTGCAGCGTGCGCTCAACGCCGAGCACGCGGACGAGATCGTCTTCACGCCCGGCACCACCGCCGCCCTCAACCTCGTCGCCGACACGTTCGGCCGCTCGGTGGTGCACGAGGGGGACCGGGTCGTGGTCAGCGGGATGGAGCACAACTCCAACCTCCTGCCCTGGCGGCGGCTCTGCGAGACGACCGGCGCCGAGCTCGTCGTGGTCTCCGGGGACGCGACCGGCCGGATCTCCCCGGCGCGGCTGGCGGCCGCGCTGGACGAGCGGGTGCGACTCGTCGCCCTCACCCACGTCTCCAACGTCCTCGGCACCGTGAACCCGATCCGCGAGCTGGTCGCCGAGTCACACCGGCACGGCGTACCGGTCGTGGTGGACGGTGCGCAGGCCGTGCCGCACTGGCAGGTCGACCTGCGCGACGTCGGCGCCGACTTCTACGTCTTCTCCGGCCACAAGGTGTACGGCCCGATGGGCATCGGCGTGCTCTACGGCCGCCGCGAGCTGCTCAGCGAGCTGGAGCCGTACCAGGTCGGCGGCGGCACCGTGAAGGGCGTGACGCACACCGCGCCGGTGAAGTACGTGCCGGTGCCCGCCCGCCTCGAAGCCGGCACGCCGAACGTGGCCGCCGCGGTGGGCCTCGCCGCCGCCCTCGAATACGTCGAGAAGCTCGGCTGGCAGAACGTCCAGGCGCACAACGACGCGCTCGTGCGCACCGCGGTCGAGCTGCTCACCGAGCTGCCCGCGGTACAGGTACTCGGCGACCCCGCGGGCGACCCGGCCGGCATCGTCTCGATCACCATGCCGGGCATCCACCCGTACGACGTCGGCGGTCACCTGGACAAGTTCGGCATCGCGGTGCGCAGCGGCGTGCAGTGCGCCAACACGTTCGTCGACGAGCTCGGTCTGGTGGGCACCGTGCGGATGTCCTTCGCCGTCTACAACACCGAGGCCGAGATGCGGCAGGTGCGGGACGCGCTGCGTACCGTGGAGCCCGGCTTCTGGACGCACGAGCACCCGACCGAGCGATTCCTCTGACCGGAGGCGACGACGATGGGTACGGACCCGCGGTACGGCGGCACCCTGCGCTACTACGGCCCCGGTGGCATGGACCACGTGGACCCGGCGTGCGCGTACTACGCGTTCTCGCACCAGATCACCCGGCTGTTCACCCGGCAGCTGTTCAGCTATCGGACCACATTGGACGAGTCGGCCCTGGTACCGGTGCCGGACGTCGCCGCCGAGGTGCCGACGGTCGCGGGCGGCGGCCTCAGCCCGGACGGCCGGCGCTACCGGATCCGGCTGCGCCCGGGTGTGCTGTGGGACACGGACCCGCCGCGTCCGGTGACGGCGGCGGACTTCGTGCGCGGCTTCAAGCGGATGTGCAACCCGATCGCCGGCGCCGGCGCGATCACGTACTACACGAGCACGATCCGCGGCATGGCGGAGTTCGCCGAGGGGTACCGCCGCGCCTTCGACGGCAGGTCCGCGACGGCCGAGGAGCTGGCCGACTACCAGAACCGGCACGAGATTTCCGGGCTCACCGCCGAGGGCGACGACGTGCTCGTGATCGACCTGGTCCGGCCGGCCAACGACATGCTGAACATCCTGGCGATGATGTTCGCGTCGCCGGCGCCGGTGGAGTACGACGCGTACGTGCCGGACAGCCCCGAGCTGATCCGAAACCTGCGCTCGCTCGGCCCGTACCGGCTGACCGGCTACGAGGCGGCGCGCTCGCTCACGATGGAGCGCAACCCGGCCTGGCGGCAGGAGACCGACCCGGTCCGCCACCAGTACGTGGAGCGTATCGAGGTGCGCATGGCCCGGGCCAGCGACGAGGCGGTGCGCCAGGAGATCGCCAGCGGCGCGGCCGACCTTTCCTGGGGCGCGCCGGTGATCAGCCCGGACCGGCGGGTGCTCGACGCCGACCGGCACCTCGGGTACGCGCTCAACCCGTACCTCGTGTTCAACATGCGCAGCCCGAACCAGGGCGGCGCGGTGCGCGACCTGAACGTGCGGCGGGCCATCGCGTACGCCGTGGACAAGGCCGCGATGGTGCGCTTCCTCGACGAGATGAACGTGGGCACCGTGACGGTCACCGCGCACACCGCGATCCCGTACGGGAACGTGGGGCACCGCGAGTACGACCGGTACCCCACGCTCGGCGACCGGGGCGACCCGCGCCGCGCCCGGGAGCTGCTCGCGGAGGCGGGGTACGCCGGCGGCCTCACCCTGAAGGCCCTGTACCGCGAGGACGCGCCGCACGACTCGATCGCCAAGTCGTACGCGGAGGACCTGGAGGCGGTCGGGATCACGGTCGAGCTCGTGTTCGCCGGCTCGGCCGACGAGTACTACCGGCTGCTGCAGAACCCGGCCAGGGCCGAGGCGGGGGAGTGGGACATCACCGCGGCGGCGTGGACGCCGGACTGGTTCGGCAACAACGGCCGCGCGTACGTGCAGCCGATGTTCCAGTCCAACTTCGCGGCCGGTACCGCCAACTACGGCGACTACCGCAACCCGGTGGTCGACCGGCTGATCTCGGAGGCCCTAGCTGAGCCCGACCCCGCGCGCGCCGAGGAGCTGTGGCACCAGGTCGACCGCCAGGTCCTGGAAGACGTGGCCATCGTGCCCATCCTGGCCTGCGAGCCCACGATCCCCCACATGACCAGCCCCCGCGTCCGCAACGCGATGCCCATGCCCCAGATCGACCGCTGGCTGGACGCCGCCAACATCTGGCTGGACGGACCCGACTGAACCCCGTTGATGCCGTTGATCAGGGACTTGGTGGGCGTGCCGTACGGCGTTTCGCTCCACCAAGTCCCTGATCAACGCCTAGGGGGTGTGCGCTCAGATGCGCGCGGCCAGGTCGGCGAGGCGGGTGGCGACCTGGGAGGGCGAGGGGAGGGCGGCGATCTCCATGCGGACCTCGGCAGTGGCCGTGCGGAGGGTGTCGTCGCCGATCAGGCGCTCCAGCACAGCCGGGGTCACGTCGTCGGGCGCGGCCACCAGGCCCACCCCGCGCTCCTGCACCGACGCGGCCAGCGGGCCGGAACCCACGTCCATCGGGTCGAGCGCGACGAGCTGGGGGATGCCCGCGTCGATCGCGGCGAGAGCGGTGCTGCCGCCGCCGTGGTGCACGACGGCCGTGCAGGTGCGGAACAGCTCGCCGAAGGGGATCCAGCCGCTGGGCCGCACGTTCGGCGGGAGCGTGCCGAGGCTGCTGATGTCGGCGCTGCCGAGCGCCAGCACGAAGTCCGCGTCGACCTCGGCGGCGGAGGCGAGCAGCGGGTGCATCGCGCCGAGGCCGAAGAACCGCGCCGAGAAGCCGCCGCCCATCGAGAGCACGACCTGCGGCCGCTCCGAGCGGCGCGGCAGGCTGTGGCCGAGCAGGCCACCGCCGTTGTACGGCGCGCCGCCCATGAAGATGCCCTCGGCCGGCGCGGTCAGCATGCTCGGCGGCAGCAGCTCGACGATCTCCGCGGTCGCCGGCACCGGCGGGATGTCGTACTTCTCGTTGAGATCGGCCAGCAGCTCGGCGGTGAGCCGGTGGGTGTTGTTGGTGACGACCGGCCCGATGTTGCGCTGCACGGCCGGCACGCCGAGCTTCGCCGCCACCATCGCGCCGACGCTCGTGGTCTGCTCGTGCACCACCAGGTGCGGCTTCCACTGCTCGGCGAGCTCCAGCGTGCCGGCGACGAGCGGGCCGTTGAAGCCGGCGAACATCTTCGCCCGCGGGGAGATGTCGCGGTCCGGTCCGATCGGCTTGAACCACTCGTCGCGGAATGCCGGGTCCGCTTCGAGGGTCCCCATCGCGAGGGCCACCGCCTCGTAGCCCGGTGCGGGGTCGACGACCGGCAGGCCGGCGCTGGCGGCCCACTCGGGGTGCTCGGCGAGCGCCACGAGCACCTCGTGCCCGGCGGCGCGGAACGCGTGCGCCAGCGGGACGAGGGGGAAGAAGTGTCCGACTGCGGGGACGGAGGTCAGCAGCACGCGCATCGCGGGATCCTCTCGGCAGACCGTGGCCGGCGCTCTCGGGCCCGGCCGGTGTTCCGTGCGAGCAGGATCTACATTACTATATCAATTGCAAGTGCTCATATACCTGGAGGCGCCGCCTTGACTGAGCCGATCTGCCCGCCGGACCTGTCGGCCCGGCCGCACGAGCTGGTCGTCGAGCGCACGTTCCCCGCACCGCCGCCGGTGCTCTTCCACGCCTGGACGGCGGGCTTCGACCGCTGGTTCGCCGAGCCGGGCGCGATGGTGCTGACCCCCGAGGTCAACGCGCCGTACTTCTTCGAGACGTTCCACGATGGACGGCGCCATCCGCACTACGGGCGCTTCCTCGGCGTCGAGCGCGACCGGCTGCTGGTGCTGACCTGGGTCAACGAGGCCGGCACCCGCGGGCACGAGACCGTGCTCCGGGTCGAGCTGTGGCCGGACGGCGACGGCAGCGCGCAGCGCCTCACCCACAGCGGCTTTCCCGACGACGAGACGAGAGCCGGCCACGAGTCGGCCTGGCGCGACCTGCTGGAGCGGCGCCTGCTGCCAGTGGTGGCGGAGCGCATCGGCAACCGGTTTGGAGGGTGACCCATGGCCACGAGGGCCGAGTACGAAGGGCTTTTCAAGCGGTACGACCACAACGGTGACGGCCTGATCCGGCAGTCCGATCTGGACCTTCTCAACCAGCGCTGGTGCGTGGCACTGCACGTGGCTCCCGGCTGTCCACAGTGGTACGCGATCACCACGCACTCCAACCGCCTTTGGCAGCACCTTCCGGGCCGGATCGACGAGGCCGGCGACAAGGTGGTGAGCCTCGACGACTGGGTGGCCGCGCACGACGACTGGGACTTCGTGGAGCGGGTCGCGATGCCGTGGGCCGTGTCCGTCTTCGACATGGGCGCCGACGGCGAGGGCCGGGTCTCGCTGCAGGTCTGGATGACCACCCAGTCGGTCTCGGACTATCCGCAGGTCGCGAGCCTGGAGGCGTTTCAGCGCCTGGACGAAAACGGCGACGGTTACCTCGACCGCGAGCCGTTCACGAAGTACATCGAGGACTTCTACCGCCGCACCGGAGATTGATGTCCACTTCGGACGTCGTGGTGCGCACGGCGGGCGGCGCGGTGCGTGGCCGGCGGGCCGGCACGACCACCGCGTTCTTCGCCGTCCCGTACGCCGCGGCGCCGGTGGGACCGCTGCGCTTCGCCGCGCCGCGGGAGCCGCCGCCGTGGTCCGGCGTGCGGGACGCGACGACCCGAGGGCCGGGCGCGCCACAGCCGCCGGCCGCCTGTCG
Organism: Phytohabitans houttuyneae; assembly: GCF_011764425.1. Taxonomy (NCBI): domain Bacteria; kingdom Bacillati; phylum Actinomycetota; class Actinomycetes; order Micromonosporales; family Micromonosporaceae; genus Phytohabitans; species Phytohabitans houttuyneae. Next base: position 1,029,827 of record NZ_BLPF01000001.1, on the reverse strand, counting down.
AGCGTCGTCGGTCCGAGACCCGGTCGCCGCCGCGAGCGGTGCGGTCGCGAGCCGGATGCTCGGGTACACGCGGCACGAGGCCGCCGCGTGGGCACCCGTGGACGAGCGGGTCCGCGCCGCCGACCACGCCGGAGCCGTGCGGATCTGCGACAACTTCCTGGGCGACGCGGCCGAATCCGCCTACGCTTTCGACTCGCTGCCCGCCTTCGCGGAAGCGCCGATGCTCGCCGGCATCGACGGCGCCGCGGCGGGCGCACTGGCCGGCGGGGTGCTCCGGACGGTCGCGGCGTTCGTCCACACCGGAGACCCCTCGCACGCGGGGATTCCACAGTGGCCGCCGTACGGCCGCAGCGGTCATGTGCTGCGCTAGGACGCCCTTGCCATAGCTTGAAAATTAGATAGTCTTGTGGGCATGGGTCTTCGTGATGTACGCGTGCTGCTCCTGTACCCGCCGGCCCAGACCGCCCCGGGGGCGGTGTGCAAGCCGAACGGGTCGCTCGCCTACCCCAACCTCGCCGGCGCCCTGCGCGAGCACGGCGTCGACGTGCGGATCTTCGACGCGTGCGTGGGCAGCGACGGCGACCCGCTGGAGGAGATGTTCGCGAAGCCCGTGCCACTGCCCAGCGGCTTCCTGCGCACCGGCGTGAGCGACGAGCGCATCCTCGAGGTCGCCGCCGACTACGACATCGTCGGCATCACCTCGATCTTCACGGACCAGGAGACGATGGTCCTGCACTGCGCGCGGCTGATCCGCGCGGCGTACCCCGAGAAGCTCCTCATCACCGGCGGCGTGAACGCGCGGTCGCGCATGCCGCGCTTCTTCGCGGCCGGGTTCGACGCGATCGCCCTTTCCGAGGGCGAGCAGGCGATCGTCGAGATCGTCGACGCGGCCCGGCGCTCGCCGAACCCCGACTTCAGCGGGATACACGGGGTCGCGCTGCCCGGCGAGGGCCGGATCCTGGCCAACCCCGCCCGCGCGCAGGACGTCGTCTGGGACCTGGACAAGCTGCCGATGCCCGCCTGGGACCTGATGCCCAACGCGCGGTACTGGAAGATCGCCCGGCCGCACTCGGGCATGTTCGAGCCCGGCGTCGAGCTGCGGTACGCGCAGATGATGACCTCGCTCGGCTGCCCCTTCCACTGCGCGTACTGCCACATCGCGGGCGAGCAGGAGGGCAGCCTGAGCGGCCCGATCGGCAAGTTCCGCGTCAAGTCCGACGACCGGGTGCTGGCCGAGATCGACACGCTCAAGGGCCTCGGCGTGACCGACGTGTTCATCGAGGACGACTCGCTGCTGGGCGACAAGCGGCGGGGACTGCGGCTGCTGCGCAAGATCCAGGGCGCCGGCGTGACCATCTGCGACCTCAACGGCATCAACATCATCCACCTGCTGAAGAAGTGGAAGCCGGACCACGAGGTCCTCGAGGCGCTGGCGAACGCCGGTTTCACCCAGATCAACATGCCGTTCGAGACGGGCAACCTGCGCATCATGCGCAAGTACGCGAGCAACAAGCTCAACATCGAGATGGCGGACATCAAGGGCCTGATCATCGCGATGAAGGAGTACGGCTTCAAGATCTACGGCAACTACATGATGGGGTACCCGGACGAGACGCTCGAGGAGATCGAACGCACGCTGGACCTCGCCCGCGAGCACGTGTCGTACGGCCTGGACGCCGCGAACTTCTTCCTCGTCGTGCCGCTGCCCGGCTCCCCGCTCTTCGACCAGGCGGTCGCCGGCGGTCACATCAGCGAGGACTTCGACCCGGACACGATGAACATCTACAACGCGAACATGAGCGGCACCCTCGTGCCCCCGGACGTCCTCGAGGAGATGCGCAGTCGCGCCTGGAGCGAAATCAACTCCTCCACCTGGAAGAACGCCAAGAAGAAGTGGGCCGCGGTCGCCTCCTGACGCCCGCGCTGGAGCCGGCCGGGAGCCGCCATGCGACAGGACATCATCTACGCCACCATCCCGTCGATGAGCGAGATCACCAACGTCATCGTCGTGGGACACCTGCTGACGTTGCCGCTGATGACCATCGTGCTCGCCGCCCTGAGCATGGACCTCTTCCGCGGCCGCATCCGCTAGCGACCTTTCGCGGTTGCGGGCCTCGCCCTGCGCCGTCGGACAGCTTCCGGCGTCTTCCCAGCTCACGGTGTGTCCGCGCCGCGTTGGCCGGTTACGGGGTATGGCATTGACAAGGCAAGATGCAAGATCCACCTGTCTGGGGCCGCCGCGGTTCGGCACCGTCGTCGCGGTCTGTGACTGTCGATCTGTTGGGTCGGTGTGAGCTTCGAGATCTTGGTGAGTTAGCCCCGCCATTTCGACGCTAACTTGCCAAGATCTGCCGGAGTGGGCTCCTGGGTGGAGCGGGGCGACCGCGGAGGGTGAGGCCGCGGGAGCGACGGTCCGGACCACCGCGGGCGTCGCGGTAGCTCGCGTCTCGTTTGGGTTGGATTTACTGAAGGCCGCGGAGGTCCCACCCACCCCGCCCCCGACCCCGAAGGGTCGCTAGCGGTAGGTGGCCAGGCCGCGCAGGCAGAGCAGCAGGCTGCGCGCCTCCATGTCGAGCTGGTAGCTGTGGCGGGTGAGCTCGCCGAGCTGGTCGAGGGTGAGCCACGCGAAGTCCGGCGGGGTGCCCAGCGGGAAGCCGCCGCCGACCTCGACGATCAGGTGCCGGGTGAGGGCGTGATGGAAGCGGCCGCCCTCCTCGGACTGCACCACGTCGAAGATGGGGCGTACCCGGCGGGACAGGACCAGGTCGAGGTAGGCGGGCCACTCGTCGGCGGGGCGGCCGGTGTAGTTGTCCGGCGTGCACTGCACCGTGGGGCCCACCTCGACCACGTCGCGGTAGCCGGGGCGCAGGTCGGCGCGGGCCAGGACGTGCGGGGTACCGCCGATGCGGCGCATGACGAACGCGGCGAGGCCCGTGCTGCACGGTGCCAGCAGCGGCTGGCACCAGCCGGGCACCTCGCGGTTGGAGGCCGACACGCGTACGCCGATGACCCGGAAGTAACGCTCCTCGTCGTGCACGATCTCGTCGGCCGTGCGCCGCCAGCCGGACACCGACGCCAGCGGCGCGTAGTCCGCGGCGAGCGCGTAGTTGGCCTTGCGCTCGGTGAGCCAGCTGCGCACCTCGGGCATGGTCCGCCACGACGTGCTGCTCGCGCCCCCGGGTGTGGGGATCGGCAGGCAGGACAGCACGGTACGGGCGTCCATGTTGACCAGGTGCGGCTCCCGCAGCAGCGCGAAGATCTCGCCCAGCGTGAGCCAGATGAAGTCGTCGTGCGGCTCGACCGGGCCGAGGGCCTCGACCACGACGTTGCGGTTGCGCTTGCCGACGAACCAGGAGCCCTGCTCCGACTGGAGCACGTCGACGAGCGCGCGGCCGCGGGTGCGGTCGATGAAGTACTCGACGTACCGCGACGCGGCGCCCTTGTGCGCGCGCAGGTAGTTGCTCGACGTGGCCTGCACGGTGGGGGAGAGCTGGACGGTGTTGACGTTGCCCGGCTCCATCTTCGCCTGCATCAGGAAGTGCAGCACACCGTCGATCTCGCGGGCGACGATGCCGAGGATCGCGACGTCCCGCTGGTCGATGATGGGCTGCTCCCACTCTGGGCGGTGGCCGTAGTCGGTACGCACCCGCAGGCCGTGCACGCTGAAGAAGCGGCCGGTGCTGTGCACGAGGTCGCCGCTGCCGGCGGCGAACTCCCAGCCGGTCAGGTCCGCGAACGGTACCCGCTCCACAGTGGACGGGTTGCCGCGGCGCCGCTCGTCGAGCCAGCCGGCGATCTCGGCCGCGGAGCGCGGTGCCTGTGCGGCCGAGGCGGCGAGCCGCTCGGGCAGGTCGGTGGGGGTCGCCGGCGCCGTACCGGGGCGGGGGCGCGCCTCTACGTTGGTCATGACACGCTGCCTTTCGTCAGAGACCCCAGCGCAGGTACACGACCGGGGGTCGCGCGGAGTCGCGAGCTTGCGCAGGGCCGACCCGGCCAGGCCCATGGTTTCCCGCACCGCGACCGTCTCGCCGGGCCACCGGGGGTAGCCGATCTCGTCGAAGGCGATGACGCTGCCGCGGGTCAGGTACGGCTGGATCGCCTCGAGCGCGTGCCGGGTCGGCTCGTACAGGTCGAGGTCGAAGTATGCGAGGGCGATCACCGTCTCCGGGTGGTCGGCCAGGTACTTGGGAAGTGTCTCCCGCACGTCACCCTCGATCGCGAACGTGCGCCGCACGTGGCCGCTGGCCTCGCCGGCCTCGTGCGCCGCCAGCACCTCGCGCAGGTGCTCGGGGTATCCGGGCGGCGTCGCGAACCGGCCGACGACCGCGCTGGGGCTGACCTCGTCGACGTCGGCGATGTCGGGAAAGCCGTTGAACGTGTCGAAGCCGATGATGCGGCGTGCCGTGTCGTAGTGCTCGTACATGCCGCGCAGCGCGGTCAGCGTGGCCAGGTGGCGGCCGTGCAGCACGCCGAACTCCATGATCACGCCGGGGACGTCGAGGATCATCCGGTACAGCTCGTCCATCGAGAGCAGGTCGGTGAGCTGGTGCCGGCGCATGTAGAGCGCGAGGTTGTCGATCAGGTACTCGGAGCGGATCGGCGTCGTGCCGAGCAGGTGGCTCAGCCGCTCCCGGACGTCCCGCTCGCGGGAGGACTCGTGCGGAAGGTGGCTCGGGTCGCGGTAGCTGTTGCTGGTCATGACATCCACGCCTGCGGTGCCGGTCCACCGTTGCCGATCGGCGGGAACAGCTCGTCGAGCTGGGCCAGCTCCTCGCCGGAGAGCCCGCGTTCGAGCGCCGCGAACGCGGCGTCCAGATGGGACGGTGTGCGCGGGCCGGTGATGATGCCGGTGACGTGCGGCTGGGCGAGCACCCAGGCCATGGCGACCTCCGCGGGATCCCGTTCGACCTTGGCGCAGTAGCGCTCGAACTCGGCGATCGTGGCCCGGTCGCGCTCCAGCGCCGGCACCGCGCGGCCCTGCGCGGACTTGACCGCCGTGCCTTCCCCCAGCTTGCGCAGCACCCCGCCGAGCAGCCCGCCGTGCAGGGGCGACCACGCCAGCACGCCGAGCCCGCGGGCCGCGGCCGCCGGGATCACCTCCAGCTCCGTGTGCCGGGTGACCAGGTTGTAGCAGCACTGCTCGGCGGCGAGGCCGAGCAGCCCGCGCCGCTCCGCGACCTCCTGCGCGGAGGCGATGTCCCAGCCGGCGAAGTTGGACGACCCGACGTACCGCACCTTGCCCTGGCGGATCAGCGTCTCCATCGCCTCCCAGATCTCCACCCAGCCGACCGCGCGGTCGACCTCGTGCATCTGGTACAGGTCGATCCAGTCGGTCCGGAGCCGGCGCAGGGAGGCCTCGCAGGCCGCGATGATGTTGCGGGCGGAGAGGCCGCGGTCGTTGACCCGGTCGGTCATCGGCCAGCCCACCTTGGTCGCCAGCACGAGGTCGTCGCGGCGCCGGGGGCGGCTGGACAGCCAGCGCCCGAGCAGCTCCTCGGTGTATCCCTTGTGGACCCGCCAGCCGTAGATGTTGGCCGTGTCGACCAGGTTGATCCCCCGGTCCACCGCCGCGTCGAGCAGCAGGCGGGCCTCCGGTTCCTCGACCCGGCCACCGAAGTTGACCGTGCCCAGGCCCAGCCTGCTCACCTGCAGGCCGGTGCGGCCGAGGGCCGTGTGGAGAGGGTTGGTCACGATACAAAATGCTATGTGGTTCTGAAGCTAAGGTAAAGACCACTTGGCTCGAAGGCTGGCTATGGTGGAGCAAGCGATCTCAATGCTAGCCTTTTTAAAAGCTTCCGTGGCTGGGGGGCGACACATGGGGACCGTTGCCGAAGATGCTGTCCGGCGCGTGGTCGAAGCGATGCACGACAACCTGGGCGACTCGTTCACGGCCGACGACATGGCCCGCACGGCGGTGTTCAGCAAGTACCACTTCATCCGGCTCTTCCGGCAGACGACGGGCGTGACGCCGGGCCGGTTTCTGGCCGCGCTGCGGATCCAGGAGGCCCAGCGCCTGCTGCTCGCCACCGACCTGAGCGTGGCCGAGATCAGCCAGCGGGTCGGGTACGCGAGCGTGGGCACGTTCAGCTCGCGGTTCAAGCTGAGGGTCGGGCTGTCGCCGAGCGCGTATCGTGAGCAGGCGTGCTCGAGCGGGACGGCGTGACGACGAGGGCGGCCGGCAGTCCGGCGCCGAAGATCGAGCTTCATGTGCATCTGGAAGGGACGGTCCGCCCGGACACGCTCCTGGCGATCGCCCGGCGCAACGGGCAGCGCCTGCCGGTGGACACGGTGGACGAGCTGCGCAGGCTCTACGAGTTCACCGACTTCGCCAACTTCATCCGCGTGTGGAGCATGACCACGAACTGCCTGCGCACCGCGGACGACTTCCGGCAGGTCGTGGTGGACTACGCGGCGGAGGCGGCGGGGCACGGCGCCGTGTACCTGGAGGGGATCTTCTCGCCGGCGGAGCGGGTGATGCGCGGCGTCGGCTGGGCGGAGATCCTCGAGGGGTACGCGGACGGCGCCGCGGCGGCCGAGCAGGAGCACGGTGTCGTGGTGCGCCTGACCCCGGACATCGACCGCGAGCTGGATCCCGAGCTGGCGCAGGAGTGTGCCCGGCAGGTCGTCCGCTACCGCGACCGCGGGGTGGTCGGGTTCGGCATCGGCGGTCCGGAGCTGGCGGCGCCGGCGTCGCGGTACGCGCGCGCGTTCGCCATCGCCCGCGAGGGTGGGCTGGCGCTGGTGCCGCACGCGGGGGAGGCCGGCGGCAGCGACTCGGTGCGGGAGGTGCTCGGCTTCGACCCGGCGCGGGTGCGGCACGGCCTGCGCGTGGTCGACGATCCCGGCCTGCTGAAGGAGATCGTGGACCGGGGGATCGTGCTCGACGTCTGCCCGACCTCCAACCTGCGCACCCGGGTCGTGGAGACGCTCGACGACCACCCGCTGCCGGCGCTGCACGCGGCCGGTGTCCGCTGCTCGGTCGGTACCGACGACCCGGCGATGTTCGACACCGACCTGGGTCGCGAGTGGACGGTCGCGGAGCGGCTGGGCGTCCCGCCCTCGGCCGCCTACGAAGCGGGCGTCGCCGGGGCCCTCTGCGACGAGGTGACCCGGCGACGCCTTGAAGCACTGGGCGCGGCCGCCTACGGCTACTCCTGATCGGTACCGCGGGCCAGCAGGTCGGCGGGCACGTGCGCGGGAGCGGGCTCCGGCTTGGCGGCGCTGCGGAAGAGCAGCGTCGACCGGAACACGTCCTCCGGGTCGCCTTCGCAGTCGACGACGACGATCTGGCCGGGTTTGAGTTCGTTGAACAGGATCCGCTCGGAGAGGTTGTCTTCGATGTCGCGTTGGATGGTGCGGCGTAGTGGGCGGGCGCCCAGGACGGGGTCGAAGCCCTTCTTCGCCAAATACTTTTTGGCGTTGTCGGTCAGCTCCATGGACATGTCCTTGTTCCGCAGCTGGGTTTCGATCCGGGCGATCATGATGTCCACGATCTCCAGGATTTCGTCTTCTTGCAGCTGGTGGAACACGATCGTGTCGTCGATCCGGTTCAGGAACTCGGGCCGGAAGTGCTGCTTGAGCTCGTCGTTGACCTTCTGCTTCATCCGCTCGTAGTTCGACTCGGAGTCCTCCGAAGCCTGGAACCCCAAGCTGACGGCTTTGGCGACGTCGCGGGTGCCGAGGTTGGTGGTCAGGATGATCACCGTGTTCTTGAAGTCGACGATCCGGCCCTGACCATCGGTCAGCCGCCCGTCCTCCAGGATCTGCAGCAGCGTGTTGAACACGTCCGGGTGGGCCTTTTCGATCTCGTCGAACAGCACCACCGAGAACGGCCGCCGGCGGACCTTCTCGGTCAGCTGACCACCCTCGTCGTAGCCGACGTACCCGGGTGGGGCACCGACCAGCCGGGACACCGTGTACCGGTCGTGGAACTCCGACATGTCCAGCTGAATCAACGCGTCCTCGGACCCGAACAGGAACTCGGCCAGGGCTTTGGACAACTCGGTCTTACCCACACCCGACGGCCCGGCGAAGATGAACGAACCAGAAGGCCGCTTCGGGTCCTTCAACCCGGCCCTCGTGCGGCGGATCGCCTTGGACACCGCCTTGACCGCGTCTTCCTGCCCGACGACCCGCTTGTGCAGCTCGTCTTCCATCCGCAGCAGCCGCGAGGTCTCCTCCTCGGTCAGCTTGTACACCGGAATACCGGTCCAGTTCGCCAACACCTCAGCGATCTGCTCGTCATCAACCTCGGAGACCACGTCGAGGTCGCCGGCCTTCCACTCCTTCTCCCGCTGCGCCTTCTGACCCAGCAGCTGCTTCTCCTTGTCCCGCAGCTGCGCCGCCCGCTCGAAGTCCTGCGCGTCGATCGCGGACTCCTTGTCCCTGCGCACCTGAGCGATCCGCTCATCGAAGTCCCGCAGGTCCGGCGGCGCGGTCATCCGACGGATCCGCATCCGCGCACCCGCCTCATCGATCAAGTCGATCGCCTTGTCCGGCAGATACCGATCCGAAATGTAGCGGTCGGCGAGGGTGGCCGCGGCGACCAGCGCGGCGTCGGTGATCGACACCCGGTGATGGGCCTCGTACCGGTCCCGCAACCCCTTCAAAATCTCGATCGTGTGCGCCAACGAGGGCTCACCGACCTGGATCGGCTGGAACCGCCGCTCCAACGCCGCGTCCTTCTCCAAATGCTTACGGTACTCATCCAGCGTGGTCGCGCCGATCGTCTGCAACTCACCCCGGGCCAGCATCGGCTTCAAAATCGAGGCGGCGTCGATCGCACCCTCCGCCGCACCCGCACCCACCAGGGTGTGGATCTCGTCGATGAACAAGATGATGTCGCCGCGGGTGCGGATCTCCTTGAGGACCTTCTTCAACCGCTCCTCGAAGTCACCGCGGTACCGGGACCCCGCCACCAACGCACCCAAATCCAGGGTGTACAGCTGCTTGTCCTTCAACGTCTCCGGGACCTCACCCTTGACGATCCGCTGAGACAGCCCCTCCACCACGGCGGTCTTACCCACACCGGGCTCACCGATCAGGACCGGGTTGTTCTTCGTCCGGCGGGACAGCACCTGCATGACCCGCTCGATCTCCTTCTCCCGCCCGATCACCGGGTCCAGCTTGCCCTCCCGGGCAGCCTGGGTCAGGTTCCGACCAAACTGGTCCAACACCAAACTCGTCGACGGGGCGGCCTCACCGGCGGCAGCACCCGCCGCAGCGGGCTCCTTGCCCTGGTAGCCGGACAGCAACTGGATCACCTGCTGCCGCACCCGGTTCAAATCAGCACCCAACTTCACCAGCACCTGAGCCGCGACACCCTCACCCTCCCGGATCAACCCCAGCAGGATGTGCTCAGTACCGATGTAGTTGTGACCAAGCTGCAACGCCTCACGCAGCGACAGCTCCAACACCTTCTTGGCCCGCGGCGTGAACGGAATATGCCCGCTCGGCGCCTGCTGACCCTGCCCGATGATCTCCTCCACCTGCTGGCGGACGCCCTCCAACGAAATACCCAGACTCTCCAAAGCCTTCGCCGCGACGCCTTCACCCTCATGGATCAAACCCAGCAGGATGTGCTCCGTACCGATGTAGTTGTGGTTGAGCATCCGGGCTTCTTCCTGAGCCAGGACGACAACCCGTCGCGCTCGGTCGGTGAACCGCTCGAACATGTCGACCACCCCACTCGGTGCAGGCCGGCTGGCGTACTCGGCGTCGTTGACCCCGGATAGGCGTACGCTATATGTTTTAGAAGCTAACGGCAAGCCGGGCTGGTCGGCCCGGCGCTCGCCCGTTTGGGGAAGGCCACGCGCGTGAAGCTTCAGGCCGCCGATCTCGCCGTTCTGGGCGGGACACCGGAGTTCGCCGAGCCGCTGTTCGTCGGCCGGCCGAACGTCGGCGACACCGCGCGGCTGTTCGCACGGCTCCAGGGTGTGCTGGACCGCAACTGGCTCACCAACGGCGGCCCGCTGGTGCGCGAGTTCGAGCGGCGGGTGGCCGAGCGCGCGGGTGTGCGGTACTGCGTCGCGACCTGCAACGGCACGGCCGCGCTGCAGCTGCTCGCGCGGGCCACCGGCATGCGGGGCGACGTGGTCGTTCCGGCGCTGACGTTCGTGGCCACACCGCACGCGCTGCAGTGGCTGGGCCTGCGACCGGTCTTCTGCGACGTCGACCCGCGCACGGGCAACGCGGACGCCGCCACCGTCGCGGCCGCCATCACGCCGCGCACGACAGCGATCCTGGCCGTGCACCTGTGGGGCCGGCCGTGCGCGGCGGAGGAGCTGGAGGCGCTGGCCGACCGGCACGGGCTCACGCTCGTCTTCGACGCCGCGCAGGCGTTCGGGGCGTCGTACCGGGGCCGTCCGGTCGGCGGGTTCGGCGCCGCGGAGGTGTTCAGCTTCCACGCCACCAAGGTGGTGAACGCGTTCGAGGGCGGCTGCGTGGTGACCGACGACGCCGACCTGGCCGAGCGGCTCCGGGCCATGTGCAACTTCGGGATGAACGGGTCCCGCGATGTGCTCGGCCCCGGCACCAACGCGAAGATGAGCGAGGCGGCGGCCGCGATGGGGCTGACCTCGCTGGAGGCGTACGACGCGTCGGCCGCGCACAACCTCGCCAACCACCGGCGGTACGCGCGGGAGCTGGCCGGCGTCGACGGCGTCCGGCTGCTCCGCTTCGACGAGCGGCAGCGCAACAACTACCACTACGAGGTCGTGGCCGTCGACCCGGGCGCCGGGCTGGGCCGCGACACGCTCGCCGAGGTGCTCACCGCCGAAAACGTGATCGTCCAGAAGTACTTCTCGCCCGGCTGCCACCGGCTGCCGCCGTACCGGGACCGGGCCGCGGTGTCGCTGCCGCACGCCGACGCCCTCGCCGCGCGGGTCCTCGCGCTCCCCACCGGGCCGTCGGTCTCCCTTGAGGACGTGCGCCGGATCTGCGACCTCATCCGGTTCGCCGTCGCGCACGCGCCGACCCTCGCCAACCGCGCGGAGGCGTACCTGGCGGGGTGAACCGGTGCGGCGGGGCTGTGCTTGTTGCGCTCGCTTCGCTCGCTGGGCGCGCCCGGGGCCGGCGCCATCCGGCCTCGTCGCTGCGCTCCTCGGACCCGGATCCCGCCAGCCCCCGGGGGCGGACGAACCGAAGGGAGATTCGCACGTGACCACCGACGTCCAGAGTCGTGACCTCCGGGACCGGGTGCTCGCCGCGCTGCGGCGCCGGCCGGTCCGCCCGCCCTACGAGCCGGACCTGCCCGACGACCCGGCCCGCACCGCGACCGAGCTGGTGAGGCTCACCGGAATGTACGTCGCGGAGCCCTTCCTCACGCTGGAGGAGGCGCGCCGCCGGCTTGGCGTGGACCGTACGCGCCTTGCCGCTCTGCTGCGCGCGTTCCACGAGGTGCCGCAGCTGCGGGAGGCGGTGCTCACCGGACCGACGCAGAAGTACTGGGCCAAGACCGTGCTGCCGCTGGAGCAGTCCGGCAGCCTCGACGCGGTCCTGCGCGGCCTGCCCCGGTACCCGCAGATGATCGGGTTCTACCCGGGGCCGACCTGCATGCTGCGGTGCGGCTTCTGCGGCCGGCTGACCGGCGTGCGGTACGAGACGCCGGCCATCGCGTCCGGCAACGACACGTTCGCCGCGATCATCGACGAGCTGCCCACCGACGACCCGGAGCGGCTGCACATCTCCGGCGGGCTGGAGCCGCTGACCAACCCCGGCACGGGCGAGCTGGTGCGCCGCGCGGCCGCCCGCGGCTTCAACGTCACCTGCTACACCAACGCGTTCGCGCTGACACCGGGCACGCTGCGGCGCCAGCCGGGGCTGTGGGACCTCGGCGCGCTGCGGGTCTCCCTCTACGGCACCGACGAGGGGGAGTACACCGGCACGACCGGCCGGGCCGGCGCCTTCACCCGGGTGCGGGCGAACCTGCTCGAGTACCAGCGGGCGGTCCGGCGGCGCGGGCACGGGCCGGCGCTCGGCTTCAACTACGTGATCCTGCCGGAGCAGGTGCACCGGATCACCCGGCTCGTGGACCTCGTCGCGGAGCTGAACGAGGCCTGCCCGGAGCGGCCGGTGGCCTTCCTCAACCTGCGCGAGGAGTACAGCGGGCGTCCCGGCGCCGGCGGACTGTCCACCGAGGACCGCGAGGAGCTGCGCGTGGCGCTGGGCGCGTTCGAGCGGCGGGTCCGCGAGCGCGCGCCCGGCCTGCGCGTCGACTACGGGTACGCGCTGCACGCCCTGCGCGAGGGGACGCCAGCGGTGCTGCCCCGGCTCGGGCACGCCGAGCTGCGGCCCGGCGCGCACCCGCAGGTGGCTCTCCAGGTCGACCCGCTAGGCAACGTGTTTTTGTACCGCGAGGCGGCCTTCCCCGGGCTGGCCCGGACCGACCGGTACGTCGCCGGGCGGGTTTCGCCGGCCGTCGGGCTGGGCCAGGTCATCGAGGAGTTCGTCGCCTCGGGGCGGCGGATCGAGGCCGAGCCGGGCGACGAGCTGTTCCTGGACGGCTTCGACCAGGTGGTCACCGCGCGGCTGCGGCAGCTGGAGAGCGACCTGGCCGCGGGGTGGGGTGTCGCCCGCGGTCTGCTGCGCTGACGGGCCATTCATTTCAAATGGTGCAGCGTATATAAGGCCCAGCCGGTTGACGACTTAGTTTAAAAATATATAGCGTATGGTCGTGGGGCGCGCTCCACCGTCGTACGCCTGGGGCGTCGGCGATCCTCGTCCATCGCTCAACCCCATGTTGGAGGTGTCTGCCTTGTCGATCAGGGAGACCTACGAGTCGCTCAACCTCGAGCCCAAGCCGATCCGCCCGCACATCCTGGCCGCCAGCACGGTCGTCTTCGGTGACGACTACTACAACGGCCGCCGTGAGACGATCAACCTGTCCGGCTTCGTGCAGCTCAACAAGTGGCCGATGCCCGGCTTCGAGCACAAGGTCGACGAGAAGGGGTACGCCGAGTTTGCGACCGAGCTCATCAGTGCCCCCGAGGTCGGCATCAAGGGCTTCAGCTACGAGCTGAACGACCGCATCCAGGTGCTGTCGAACCCGTTCCTGCCCAACAGCGGGCACGTCCGCCAGATCGTGCCGGGCAAGAACTTCCCGGCCGAGTTCTACATCCGCCGGTTCGGCATCCTGGAGTCGAGCACGCTCCGGCTGGCGCACCGCAACGTCATCGACATCTACGGCGTGGTCGACGCGGTGCCGCCGTTCAAGAAGCCGCTGACCGGTCCCTACCTCGGCAAGCCGCGCGGCGACGGTCCGTTCGACGTCGCGCAGGCCCCGAACGTCGTCAAGGGCACGACGCTGCCCGAGGCGTGGTACCCGGCCAACGACGAGAACGAGCCCGTGGGCATCACCCCGAGCATGTTCTTCGCGCCCAGCGCGGGTCCGTGCATGTCGATGCTGGTGGACCCCTCGATGATCATGCAGGTCTCGCTCGAGGGCCAGCTTGAGGTCGAGGTCAACGGCAAGACGGCGCGCATCGAGCTGGCCGGTGACTACCGGCAGGCCGCGGGCACCGAGATCCTGCTGTTCGGCCCGGACAAGCACGACGGCGGCTCCGGTGTGCTGGCCCAGATGGCCCGCGTGGCCGTCGTGGGCGAGTGCGCCGAGCTGGGCGGCCGGGTCATGTTGCGCGCGAGCTGGCCGCGGGTTTCCGGCGGCACGCTGGGCGAGGGCAACGAGGACAGCATCAGCCGCGTCAAGTTCCCGAGCGAGCTGCACATCGACGCCGAGTTCGAGCTCGTCACCCCGGCGCACACCCTGTACGCGACGAACGCCGTCCACGTGGCCGGCAAGCTGAGCGACATGGACGCGACCGGCACCGAGCTCAAGCTCGACGGCGGGGACACCGCCCTCGTCACCACCAACGACGAGGTCAAGGCCCGCATCACGGGCGTCAACCTGGTCATGCGCGACGCCCTCGTGGGCGAGCACGCGACCGTCGCCGTCTGACGCTTGACGGCACTCGGAGCAGCAGGTTTACTGGAATTTCCAGTAGTGCCGCGCTCGTGACGGCATCCCTCCCGGTCCTCGCGTCCGGGAGGGATGCCCGTAACTGGGGGACGCCACGTGGATCAACGCCTTCTTCTCATGCACCAAGTGATGCTCGGCGACCGACCCCGGCTAAGGGCGTACGACCGCGCCTTGGAGCAGGCGGTCAAGCCGGACGACGTGGTCATCGACGTGGGCGCGGGCACGCTCGCCCTGTCGCTGCTCGCCCTCCGGCACGGCGCCGGCCACGTGTACGCGATCGAGGCCGACCCGCAGATGGCCGAGGTGGCCGAGCGCGTGGTCAAGGCCAACGACCTCACCGGCCGGGTCACGCTGATCCAGGGCGACGCCCGCGCGGTGCGGCTGCCGGAGCGCGCGGACGTCCTCGTCGCCGAGCTGATGGGCAACCTCGGCCCGGAGGAGGCGATGTCCGAGGTGGTCGGCGCGGTCGCCCGGCGCAACCTGCGGCCCGAGGGCCGGGTGGTGCCGAGCCGGCTGCGCACCTGGCTGGTGCCGGTCCAGTTCGACAACGAGGGCTGGGGCCTGTGGCAGGACGACTTCTTCGGGTACCGGCTGGACGCCGTCGCCGAGGACGCGCTCGCCGAGGCACACATGCACTTTTTCCAGCGGGAGCCGGCGCTGCTCGCCGACCCCGTGGCGGTGGTGGACAGCAGGCTCGGCGGCCCGCCGGCCGACCCGCCGCGGCTCGCGCGCGTCCCGGTGACCCGGTCCGGGCGGCTGGACGCCATCCTCGGCTACTTCAGCGCCGACCTCGGCGACGAGACGCTCGCCAACTTCCCGTCGTACCCGGGATGCAACTGGGCGGTGTGGGTCTGGCCGCTGCGACACACCACTGTGGAGGCCGGCGACGAGGTCCGCATGCAGATCCGGCCGCCGGCGCGCGGGCAGGCGCGCCTGGCCACGCAGTGGCGGCTCGACTGCGGCATCAACCGCCAGGGGAGGTAGGCAATGCACTTCTCGGCAGGCTCCGTGCGTGACATCCCGGTCCGCGCGTTGAAGCTGTGCGGGCTCACCTGGACCGGCCAGTTCCTCTGGTTCTCCGAGGCCGTGTCCAACCAGATCATGGCGCTCGACCCGTACACCGGGAAGGTGGAGCACCGGGTGTCCTGCACCGGCGTGCGCACCGATCTGACCACTGTGGATGGAAACCTCGTCCAGGTTGTCGGCAAGGAGCGCGCGCTGCGGGTCATCGACCCCGAGGACGGGCAGGTGATGGCCGAGCTGCCCAACCCCCGGCCGGGCAACCTGCTCTGCG
Organism: Phytohabitans houttuyneae; assembly: GCF_011764425.1. Lineage (NCBI taxonomy): Bacteria > Bacillati > Actinomycetota > Actinomycetes > Micromonosporales > Micromonosporaceae > Phytohabitans > Phytohabitans houttuyneae. The sequence goes on along the minus strand of NZ_BLPF01000001.1, from coordinate 1,014,558 downwards.
GCCTGGAGGCCACCGGACACGGGATCTGGATGGGGTACGAGGACCTGCGCATCGTCGACCTGCGTGACAAGCGGACGTTCGAGCTGCTGGAGACGTACCGGGTGCGGCACCCCATCGCCGGCCTCACGGTCTCGGACAGCTACGTCGTCTACGCCGACCACCACGCCGGCACGGTCAACATCCTCGACCTCGACGCGCGGCGCGACGTGGCCTCGTACTCGGTGGCCGGCAACCCCACCGGCGTCACCTGGGACGGGCGCCGGATCTGGTACTGCGACTTCACGACACTCCAGCTCAGAGCGATCGAGGTACCGGGCATAACGAAGGGTTGAGTGCCGTGCCGACCAGGAGAGCGCTAGCCGTCCGGGCGGTGTACGTCTGCGCGGTCGCCGCCGCCGTCCTCATCCCCGCCACCTTCGGCGCCCTGGCCCGGACAGTGTTCCGGGGCCGGGCCGCCGGCCGCCGTCACCTGTACCGCCGGCTCGTGCACCTGGTCACCGTCCTGGGGCCGACGTTCGTCAAGGCCGGCCAGGTGCTCGGCACCCGCCGCGACGTGCTGCCCGCCGCGCTCTGCGACGAGCTCTCGGTGCTGCAGGACAGCGTGCCGCCGCTGCGCCCGGCGGAGACCGCGCGGGCGCTGCGCGAGGCGTACGACGACCCGGACGCCGTCTTCGCCGAGTTCGACACCGAGCCGGTGGCCAGCGGCAGCGTCGCCTGCGTGTACAAGGCGAAGCTCCACTCCGGACGCGAGGTCGCGGTGAAGCTGCGCCGGCCGGACGTGGAGCGCCTGATGACGCTCGACGTCACGGTCATCCAGCGGGTCGCCGCGGTGATGGCCCGCCTGCCGGTCATGCGGGACCTGCCGGTCAACGACGTGATGCGGCACATGGGCGGTGCCGTGCTGGGGCAGCTCGACTTCGCGCGCGAGGCGGCGAGCCTGCGGCGGCTGCGCGCCAACCTCGCGGTCGTACCCCGCGTGTGGGTGCCGCTTGTCCACCTCGAGCAGTCGCGGCCGCGGTGCATCGTCATGGAGTTCATCCCCGGGCTCGACGTCGACGCCCCCCGGCGCTGCAGCCCGGCCGCGCGGCGCCGGTTCGCCGCCTCCGGACTCACGTCCATCTACCAGATGCTGTTCGTGGACGGGTTCGTGCACTGCGACATGCATCCGGGCAACCTGTACTTCACCGAGCGCGCCCAGGTGGTCGTGCTCGACGCCGGCTTCAGCGTGCAGCTGACCGAGCGGCTGCGCCGCCTCTTCGCCGAGTTCTTCATGAACATGTCGATCGGGCGCGGCGACCGGTGCGCCGAGATCGTGCTGGAGAGCGCGGAAGGGCTGCGCGACAACGCCGACCCGGAGGGCTTCCAGGTGCGGATGGCCGACCTCGTGCACCGCAACCACAAGGTGCCGGCCAAGGAGTTCAGCCTGATCGCGTTCGCGAGCGAGATGTTCGACCTGCAGCGCAAGTTCGGCGTCCACGCCGCTCCCGAGCTGATCTTTCCCCTGCTGTCCCTACTGGTGATTGAAGGGACCGTCCGCGAGCTGGACCCCGACATGGACTTCCAGGAGACGGCCAAACCGGTACTTATGCGTGGGCTATTCGGCCATCGCAACGCCGCGTGAGGGATGCGGTAGGCGAGACCGAACACTATTAGTTACGATAGCTGGGTGAGCAAAACCAGCACGGGTACGCGACGTACCTACAACCAGTACTGCGGGCTCGCGTCCGCCCTCGATGTTCTGGGCGAACGCTGGACCCTGCTGATCGTCCGGGAGCTCCTGATGGGCCCCAGGCGCTACATCGACCTGCTGAACGACCTCCCCGGTCTCGGGACCAACCTGCTCGCCGAGCGGCTCAAGTCCCTGGTCGACCGGGGGGTGGCCCGGCAGGTCCACCTGCCCAGCGGCGGTGCCCGCTTGGCGTACGAGCTGACCGAGGTGGGGCAGGAGCTCCGCCCGATGGTGCTCGGGCTGGCCAAGTGGGGCATGGAGTTCGTCGGGGCGTATTCGCCGAACGAGGTCGTCCGCCCGCACTGGGGCTTCCTCGCCGTCGAGGCGATGCTCGACCAGGAGCGGGTCCCCGGTTTCGACGAGGCGTACCAGTTCGAGGTGGACGACGAGATCTTCCACATCGACGTGCGCGACGGCGATGCCAGGGCGCTCAAGGGTCCGGCCGAGTCGCCCGCGATGATCGTCCGAGTCGACGCCGCCACATTCATCGAGATCGGCGCCGGGCAGCAGACGCCCCTCGCCGCGATGGTGACCGGCCGGCTGAAGATGGAGGGCGACATCGAGGCGGTGCTGCGCTGCTGCGAGCTGCTCGGGCTGGAGGCCGGCGCGATGCGGCCGCTGTCCGCGGCGGCGGGGCGGGAGTAGCGGCAGCTACACGGCATCGCTGACCGCCGACATGGCGAACCCGGCCACCCGCAACGGTGGCATCGCGGTGCGCGGCGTGCTTTCGTCGTGCTCGCGGGGCAGCGTCGGTTCGGTACGGCCGGCCTCGCGCACCCGGGCGAGCACGTCGAGCGGGCTCGCGTTGAAGCGGAACGGGTTTGTCGCGGCGCGTACCTCGCCGTCCTCGACAAGGTAGACGCCGTCCCGGGTGAGCCCGGTCAGCAGCAGCGAGCGGGGGTCGACCTCGCGCAGGTACCAGAGCGAGGTGACCAGCAGGCCGCGCGCGGTCCGGGCGACGAGCTCGTCCAGCGTGCCCACGCCGCCGCCCTCGGCGGAGAGCACGAGGTTGCCGATCTCCGGAGCCGCCGGCACGCCGCCCGCGGCGACCTGCCTGCCGCCCACGAGGGTGGAGAGGACGCCGCGGTCGATCCAGCCGGTCCGGGTCAGCGGCAGCCCGTTGTCGTACACGGAGGCGGCGCCGGTGCCCCGCGCGACCGTGAACGGCGCGCACTCGAGCCCCGGCTTGCGCGGGTCGCTGTGCAGCGTGAGCGGCGCCGGTGCCAGCCGCTCGCCGGCCCGGGTGCCGCCGCCGTCCGCCGCGAACACGGTCCGCCCGTCCAGGGTCGCCCGCGCGTCGGCGGCCTTGTAGAGGCGGAGCATCAGGTCGGCGACGCAGGAGGGCGTCAGCAGCACCTCGTACTCGCCGGTGGGCAGCGCCACCCGCCGGCGCCACCAGCCGAGCCGGCGGCGCGCCCCGTCGTACGCCGCGTCGAGGTCCAGCTGGGACAGTTCGCGGGCGGTGGTGCCCGTCCAGGTCGACGCCGTCCCGTCCGTGGACCGGACGGTGTGGTCCAGCAGCGCGCTGGACTCCTCGTGCCGGCGGCGCAGCCCCGCCGACGAGGCCACGTACGTGGTGCGGGTGCGCTGCTCGGCGTACCCATGGAGGGAATGGCTGGCGGCCGCCGCGGACCTGAAGGAGGCCGCGAGCCGTGCGGCGAACGTGGGCAGCCCGCCCGCGGCCGGTGCGGCCGGTGGCCGGGCCCAGCCGTCACCCTCGTCCGTGGTGACCGGCGGCGGGGGTTCCGGCTCGTCCCCACGGCCGCGCGCGGCGTCCGCGGCGGCGACGATCGCGGTGACCGCCTCGCCGGTCAGGGCGCCGGAGACGGTGGCCACGCCGGGCGGCCGGCCCGCGCCGAGAGCCACCACGGTCAGCCGGCGGTCGTCCGCGATGCCGTTGGTGGTGAACGCGTTCCGCGCCCACCGGACGTGCGCGGAGGAGACCTCGTCGAGGATCGCCACGACCTCGGTGCCCCGGGCCCCGGCGGCGGCCAGGGCGGTCTCGACCACCTCCCGGGGGTCACGGCGCGGCCGTCCCGGTGTTGACCACGCGCACGCCGCCGAAGAGCGTGGCCGGGCAGCCGTGGCTGGTCGCGGCGAGCTGGAGGGGCTGTCCCTTGCCGCACTGGTCGGCGCCGAAGACCCCGTACGTGTCCGGCCCGCCGACGCCGCGCAGCGCGCCCCAGAAGCCGGTGGTGTCGCCCTGGTACGCCACGCCGGCGAGCTGGCCGGCCAGCCGGCCGTGGCGGATCCGGTAGCAGCGCTGGGCGGTGAACTGGAAGCTGTGCCGCCGGGTGTCGATCGACCACGCGTCGGAGCCGACGAGGTAGATGCCGTCCTCGACGCCGGCGATCAGCGCGCCGGTGCCGGGGCCGCCGGTGGCCGGGCGGAGTGAGACGTTCGGCATGCGGGGCAGCGGCACGTGCGTGGCGGACTCCGCGTAGGCGCAGCCGGTGGAGCGGCCGGCGCCGGTCCGCGCCGCGGTGCGCCGGTCGTGCTGCAGCCCGGTGAGGACGCCGTCCCGGACCAGGTCCCAGGATCGCGCCGCGACACCCTCGTCGTCGTACCCGACGGTGGCCAGCCCGTGCGCCGACGTGCGGTCCGCGGTGACGTGCATGAGCGGGGAGCCGAAGCGGAGCGAGCCGACGTCCTCCGGCCGCACGAACGTGCCGCCCGCGTACGACATCTCGTGCCCGAGCGCCCGGTCCGCCTCGGTCGCGTGCCCGACCGTCTCGTGGATCGTCAGCCACAGGTGGGAGGGGTCCATCACCAGGTCGTACCGGCCCGGCTCGACAGGGGTGGCGCGCAGCTTGGCGGCCAGCTCCTCGGGGACCGAGGCGAGCTCGGCGTCCCAGTCCCAGCCGTCGCCTTCCAGGTACTCCCAGCCGCGGGCGGTGGGCGGGCCGAGCGTGCGCAGCGCGGCCCGTGCGCCGGTGCGGGGGTCCTCGCCGAACGCGAACAGCACCGGGTGCACGCGTACCCGCTGCTGCAGCGCGGTGGTGCCGGCGAGGTCGGCGTAGAAGGTGTTGTCCTGGACGGTCGAGAGGTACGCCACGACGGTGCGCACGTGCGGGGCGCGCAGCAGCCGGGCGCTCCAGCCGGCGAGCACCGCGACGCGGTCGGCCTCCGGCAGATCGAAGGGGTTCGTCCGGTACGGCGAGACCCAGGTCGCTTCGGGGTACACCGGCTCGGCGGCCAGGTCGGCGTCGCCGCCGGGGCAGGCCTTGGCGAGCGTGACCGCCCGGTCGACCGCGGCCGCGGCGGCCCGCGGGGTGAGCTCGGGTACCGCCGCGAAGCCCCAGCCGCCGCCCCAGAAGACGCGTACGCCAAGCCCGGTGCGGGTGGTGTCCTCGCTGCCGCGCACCGCGCCGTCCGCGACCTCCAGGCGGGCCGAGCGGACGCGCTGGATGCGGCAGCTCGCGTACCCGCCGCCGAGCGCGCGGGCGCGGGACAGCGCGGCGTCGGCCAGCCGGTGCAGGGGAGGGCCCGAACACCTCGTCGATCGCATGCCGCGCCGCGGGTGCCGTCGGGCTCACCGTCGAGTACACGCCTCTCCCGTCGCCAGCGGGTCTTGACTGCGCACAATCGTCGCGGCTGGCGAGGGGCCCCTTCCACTCCGAGCTTGCTTTTCCGATAGTGAGAAGGCGGCGAACGGTCGGGAAGCGGACAAAAGTCGTCCCGCGCGACCCGGGCTGTCCCGGCCCTGCGGCCGGGTTTTCCCTGGTAAGTCGTGCCCCCGGTGGGATTCGAACCCACACTGTCGGAGGTTTGAGCTCCGTTCCTCTGCCGGTTGGGATACGGGGACGACGGTCGGGTCGGGAACTGACCGCGACCAGACTACCCACTACGCTGATGGCGGCGGCACCCGACCGGTCGGAGTGTCGGGGCAAGGTGAGGGGTAGGGGTTCGTGGCCGACACGCAGGCGGGTGCCGAGCGCAGGCGGGTGCTGATCGCCGAGGACGAGGCGCTGATCCGCCTGGATCTGGCCGAGATGCTGGTCGAAGAGGGCTACGACGTGGTCGGCGAGGCCGGCGACGGCGAGACGGCCGTGCGCCTGGCCCTCGATCTCAAGCCCGACCTCGTCATCCTCGACATCAAAATGCCGATCATGGATGGACTGGCCGCCGCCGAGCGGATCGCGGGGGAGCGGGTGGCGCCGGTCGTCATCCTCACCGCGTTCAGCCAGCGCGACCTTGTGGAGCGGGCCCGTGCAGCCGGCGCGATGGCCTACCTGGTGAAGCCGTTCCAGAAGAGCGACCTTGTGCCGGCGATCGAGATCGCCCTCTCCCGGTACCAGGAGATCGCCGCCCTTGAGTCCGAGGTGGCCGGGCTGACCGACCGCCTGGAGACCCGAAAGGCCGTGGAGCGGGCCAAGGGGACACTCATGACCACATACGGGATGACGGAGCCACAGGCTTTCAAGTGGATTCAGCGCACCGCGATGGACCACCGGATGACCATGCGTGAGGTGGCTGAGCGGATTTTGACCGAGACCCCGAGCGAGGGCTCTGAGCAGCCAAAACAGTAAAGCTTTATGACAGCGTTATCGTCAGACCGAGCACGCTACGTAACGGTTTCGTCAACTGCTCCGCCAAGCCCTTACGGGCTGCCCGCCTGGTGGGATAACGTCCCCGCGCAGACCGAGATAGCGGTCGGGCTCGTCTGTCCCGCAAGAGCCAATCGGCAGCGGGTGGTTCGGGCCATTTGATGGAGGAGGGTTCGAGCCTTGAGGCAGAAGCTCGCGCGGGCGTTCGGTGGCATCGCCATCGCCGCGCTCGTATTCGGTGGCGCCGCGTGCCAGGCCGGGGAAGACGACGGCGGGGACAGCGGTAGCGGTAGCAACGCCGCGTGTGGCATGAAGATCGGCTTCTTCGGCGCGCTGACCGGTGACGCGGCCGGCTTGGGTATTCACATGCGCAATGGCACCAAGCTCGCCATTGACCAGTACAACAAGGAAAACGCAGACTGCACCGCGGAGCTGGTGGAGTACGACTCGCAGGGCGACCCGGCCAAGGCGCCGGCCCTCGCGACGCAGGCCGTCGGCGACCAGAAGGTCATCGCGGTCATCGGCCCCGCGTTCTCGGGTGAGTCCGAGGTCGCCGACCCGATCTTCCAGTCGGGCAACCTGCCGACCATCACCCCGTCCGCGACCCGCCCGAGCCTGAGCACCAAGGGCTGGAGCGTCTTCCACCGCGGCGTGGGTAACGACGAGTCGCAGGGCCCGGCCGCCGGTCGGTACATCAAGAACGTGCTGAAGGCCGAGAAGGTCTACGTCGTGGACGACCAGTCGGCGTACGGCGCTGGTCTTGCCGACGAGGTCAAGAAGGTCATCGGCACCCCGGTCGGCGAGGACAAGGTCCAGGTCAAGCAGACCAACTTCTCCGCGGTCGTGACCAAGATCCGTAACTCCGGCGCCACGGCGCTGTTCTTCGGTGGCTACTACACCGAGGCGGGCCTGCTGCTCAAGCAGCTCAAGGGTGCGGGCTGGCAGGGCACGATGATCGCTGGTGACGGCGTCAACGACGCCAACTTCATCACGGTCGCCGGCCAGGCGGTGGCCGAGGGCACGATCCTGACCTGCCCCTGCGCGCCGGCCACGGCCGCCAAGGGCACGTTCGTGACCGACTACAAGGCCGCGTTCGACAACGCCGAGCCGGGCACCTACGCGGACGTGTCGTTCGACATCACCAAGATCGTGCTCGAGGGCCTGAAGGACGGCAAGGCGACGCGTGCCGACATGCTGTCCTGGATCAAGGCCTACAACAAGGCGGGTACGGCCACGGGTGTGACCTACAAGTTCGAGAGCAACGGCGAGCTTGACCCCACCCAGGTCATCGTCTGGGCGTTCAAGGTGCAGGCCGGAAAGGTTGTTCCGGACGTGGAGATCCCGAAGGCCTGACGGCCGATCGGGTCACCGAGTCAAGTGGGTGCGGCCGGGAGCAGGCGCTCCCGGCCGCACCTGACTATGCATACTCTTTCCCCTGGAGCACTACTTGGACTTCGACGGCTTGCTGCGGGACTTCCCCGACCTGACCACCACAGGCCTCGAGCAGGGCGCCATCTACGCGCTCGTCGCTCTTGGCTACACGCTGGTGTACGGTGTCCTGCGCCTCATCAACTTCGCGCACTCCGAGGTCTTCATGATCGGCACGGTTGCCGCTCTGGGGACCTGGCAGGCGATTGGCTACAACCAAAACTCATCTGTCAGCGGGATCGGGACCGTCCTGCTCCTCCTCCTCGCCGGCCTCCTAGCCGCCGTGGTGGCCTCCACACTGACCGCGGTCGCGGTGGAACGGGTGGCCTACCGGCCGCTCCGCCGCCGCAACGCCCCACCTCTGGCGTTCCTGATCACCGCGATCGGCGCGTCGTTCGTCCTCTTCGAGGCGGTCGGCCTCTTCAGCGACGACCTCGGCATCGGCGGTGAGCGGGGACCGTTCGGGATGGTGGACGTCATCGCCTCCAAAGACGTGATCAATATTGGCGCGTGGCACATCACCAACACGCAGCTGCTGGTGATCCTCTCCGCGGTCGGCATGCTGGTCGCCCTCGACCTCTTCATCAACCGCAGCCGGCTCGGCCGGGGCATCCGCGCGGTGGCTCAGGACCCGGACACCGCGGCGCTGATGGGCGTCAACAAGGACCGGGTGATCCTGCTCGTCTTCGTGCTCGGCGGCATCATGGCCGGCGCCGCCGCCCTGCTCTGGAACGTCACCTACGCCTTCAGCCGCTTCGACGTCGGCTTCCTGATCGGCCTGAAGGCGTTCTCCGCGGCGGTCCTGGGCGGCATCGGCAACCTGCGCGGCGCGCTGGTCGGCGGCCTGCTCCTCGGCGTGGTGGAAAACTACGCATCCGGATTGTTCGGCGGCGAGTGGAAGGACTTCACCGGCTTCGTCGTGCTCATCGTGCTGCTGATGTTCCGGCCCACGGGCCTGCTGGGCGAGTCGCTCGGGAGGGCTCGGGCATGAACGCACACGTCGAAAAGGTCAGGTCCCGCGGAGCCCGGATGCGTGCGCGCTGGGACAACATGCCGCGCCAGGTGCGCTGGGTCGCGATCATCGCGTTGCTCGTCTTCCTGTACCTGCTGCCCAACCGCTGGTTCTACATCAACCTCTGGTACTTCCGCACGATGGAATCGGACATGGCCACGGTCCTGTTCGAGACCTCGTTCTTCGTCCTGCTGGCGGTCGGACTCAACGTCGTGGTCGGCTTCGCCGGCCTGCTCGACCTTGGATACTTCGGCTTCTTCGCGGTCGGCGCGTACACGGTGGCCCTCCTCACCTCACCGGAGAGCCGCTTCGACATCGGGTGGCCCTGGCTGGCGGCGGTGCCGGTGGCGATCGCGGTCACGATGCTCTCCGGCGTCATACTCGGCGGTCCGACACTTCGATTGCGCGGCGACTATCTGGCGATCGTGACGCTCGGCTTCGCCGAGATGATCCGCCTGTACGCGGCGCGCAACGAAGGCATCGCGAACGGGCAGCGCGGCATCCCGGAGATCCCGCACCCGGTGCCGGGCGTGAAGGGCAGCGACGGGCAGTCGCTGTTCGGGGTGGTCGACGCGCGGCCGTACTACTGGCTGACGCTCACGATCATCATCTTCGTGATCCTCGGCGTGCGAAACCTCGCCCGCAGCCGGGTCGGGCGGGCCTGGGTGGCGATCCGCGAGGACGAGGACGCGGCGCAGATCATGGGCGTGCCCACGTTCAAGTACAAGCTGTGGGCGTTCGCGATCGGCGCGGCGGTGGGCGGCCTCTCCGGTGCGCTCTTCGCCGGGAAGCAGAGCTTCATCAACTCCGACAGCTTCCAGCTGACCAACTCGATCCTGGTGCTGGCCGCCGTCATCCTGGGTGGCGCGGGCAACATCTACGGCGCGGTGGTCGGCGCGTTCATCACCTGGTACCTGCCGGAGTGGGTGCGCGGCATCGGCGGTGTGATCGGCCTTGAGATCAACGTCGCGGAGTACCGAATCCTGATCTTCGGGGCCGTGCTGATCATCATGATGATCTTCCGGCCGCAAGGCATCCTGCCGAGCAGACGGCGGGCGGCGGAGTTCGCCGACCGGCGTCAGGAGGCGGCACCGACGGAGGCGAGCACATGAGCGACACCGCTCCGGACACGACGACGCCGGCTGCCACACCACAGCGGGAGGCGCTGCTCGAGGTCGATCACGTCACGCTCCGCTTCGGTGGCGTGGTCGCCCTCAACGACGTCGACTTCACGCTTTACAAGGGCGAGATCCTCGGCCTGATCGGACCCAACGGCGCCGGCAAGACCACCTGCTTCAACGCGATGACGGGTGTGTACACGCCGACGCAGGGCGAGATCCGGTTCAAGGGCGAGCGGGTCAGCGGCCGTGCTCGGCACCGGATCACGCGGATGGGCATCGCCCGCACGTTCCAGAACATCCGGCTCTTCCCCGAGATGACCGCCCTCGAAAACGTCATGGTCGGTGCCGACGCGCACCACAAGGCCAGCGTGATCTCGGCGCTCTTCCGGCTGCCGCGGTTTTGGAAGGAGGAGCGCAGCGGGCGCGACAGGGCACACGACCTGCTCCGCTTCGTGGGCATCGAGCGGCCGGGCGAGCTGGCGCGCAACCTGTCGTACGGCGAGCAGCGGCGGCTGGAGATCGCCCGGGCACTGGCGACCAGCCCGACGCTGCTGTGCCTCGACGAGCCGGCCGCCGGCTTCAACCCGGCGGAAAAGGACTCGCTGCTCAAGCTCATCCGCAAGATCCGCGACACGGGCGTCACGGTGCTGCTGATCGAGCACGACATGCGGCTGGTCATGGGCGTCACCGACCGGATCGTGGTGCTGGAGTTCGGCAAGAAGATCGCCGAGGGCCTGCCCGCCGAGGTTCGGGACAACCCCGCCGTCATCGCCGCGTACCTGGGAGTGCCGACCGATGCTGCTTGAGATCGAAAACCTGACCCTGCTGTACGGGCGGATCCAGGCCCTGCACGGGATCAGCCTGCACGTCAACGAGGGCGAGGTCGTCGCGCTCATCGGGGCCAACGGTGCCGGCAAGACCACCACCATGCGGGCCATCTCCGGCCTCCGCCCGGTGGCGAGCGGAAAGATCCTCTTCGCCGGCCAGGACGTCACGAAGATGCGGGCCGATCTGCGCGTGATCCGTGGCATCGGGCAGGCGCCCGAGGGCCGGGGAGTGTTCCCGGGCATGTCGGTGCAGGAAAACCTGGAGATGGGCGCGTACACCCGGCGCGACCGGGGAGGCATCGCGCAGGACCTGGCGATGGTGTTCGACCTGTTTCCGCGGCTCAGGGAGCGGCAGCGGCAGGCCGGCGGCACGCTTTCCGGCGGCGAGCAGCAGATGCTGGCCGTGGGGCGGGCGATGATGACCCGGCCCAAGCTGCTACTGCTCGACGAGCCTTCGATGGGTCTGGCGCCGATGCTGATCCAGCAGATCTTCGAGATCATTACCCGGATCAACGAGCAGGGCACCACGGTGCTGCTGGTGGAGCAGAACGCCCAGCAGGCGCTCTCTCGGGCCCACCGCGGCTACGTGCTGGAGACCGGGTCGATCGTGAAGGAGGGCAGCGGGCAGGAGCTCCTCCACGACCCGGCGGTCAAGGAGGCGTACCTGGGCGTCGCCTGACGCTTGTTGCGCAGGGGCCTGTTCGCGGGAGTTCTGCCGGTAGCTACCGGCGGGGGCTTGCGGGCAGGCCCTTTCGCGTTTCGCGGGCCCGTCGCGCTCTGCGGCGCTCGTGCTTGGCGACCAGACCTGGACAGCCGCGAGCGGTGAGTGCAAGGGCCGGCGGGCGGAGCGTCCTGCGGACCGAGCGCCGGGTCTACCGGGCCGAGCGCTGCGCGGGCCAACCGCTCCCGTGCCAGCCGCGCACCGCGAACAACCCACCACCGCCGCAGGCGGCCGAGGGTCAGGGCTTGCGGCCCACACCCGCAAACGAAGGCACCATCTCCGTGACGTCATCGTCGGCGCGCCACTTCGCCGGGTCAACAAGGCCCGGCTCCACGAGCTCCAGCCCATCGAAAAAGGTCGCGATCTGCTCGCGGTCGCGCAGTGCCACCGCATTGGCCTGCGTGTACCGGTTGGCGACCTCCTGCTGCTCGGGCGTCACATTCGGGATGGTGGCCACCTGCGAGATCCCGATGTAGCTGCCCGGCACGATCGCGTCGCGCAGGCGGGCCACGATGCCGGCCGGGTTGTCGGCGTCCGGCACGAAGTGCAGGACGGCCACGATCAGCACGGCGACCGGCTGGGTGAAGTCGAGCGCGGCGGTGACGCGCGGGTCTTTGAGGATGGCGTCGGGGTCGCGGATGTCGGCCTGCACCACCGTGACGCGCTCGTCCCCCTCGACGATCGCCACGCTGTGTGCCACCGCCACCGGGTCGGCGTCGACGTAGACCACCTTCGCGTCCGGCGCGACGTGGTGTGCCGCCTCGTGGACGTTACCGACCGTGGGGATGCCGGAGCCCAGGTCGAGGAACTGCCGGATGCCCGCACCCGCCAGGTACTCCACCGCGCGGCGCAGGAAGCCGCGGTTGGCGTGCGCGGCCAGGCGGATCTGGGGGCCGACCGCGAGCACCTGCTCGGCCATCTGCCGGTCGATCGCGAAGTTGTGCAGGCCACCGAGCATGTAGTCGTAGATCCGAGCGGTGCTCGGACGCTCCAGGTCGACCTCGGGTGGCGCCCAAGCCGGCCGGTCCATCGCGTCGCCTCCTCGCTGTGCCCACTGCGCTCGTCCGCCGTCGTGGCCGTGGCCATAGCTCGCTCGTGCCACCGTCGGCGCTTCACCTTACGGGGTTCGCAGCCGCCCGCGCGTGCCCGCCGAAGGAGTGTCGGGGGTGCGGACTAGAGTCGCTTTCTGTGACAGAGTCCACGCCGCGCCTGCTCCTGCTCGACGGGCATTCACTCGCATACCGGGCGTTCTTCGCCCTGCCCGTGGAAAACTTCTCGACGGCCACGGGGCAGCCGACCAACGCGGTCTTCGGCTTCACGTCGATGCTGATCAACATGCTGCGCGACGAGCGGCCCACGCACATCATCGTGTCGTTCGACGTGTCACGGCAGTCGTTTCGGACAGAGAAGTACACGGAGTACAAGGCGGGGCGCTCGGAGACACCCGCGCCGTTCCAGGGCCAGGTGAGCCTGGTCAAGGAGGTGCTCGGCGCGCTGCGCATCCCGATCGTGGAAAAGCCGGGCTACGAGGCCGACGACGTGATCGGCACGCTGACCAAGCAGGGCCGCGAGGCCGGCATGGAGGTGGTGATCAGCACCGGCGACCGCGACGCGTTCCAGCTTGTCGAGGATCACGTGACGGTGCTCTACCCGGTGCGCGGCGTCTCCGAGGTCTGGCGGATGGACGCGGCCGCGGTCGAGGCGAAGTACTTCGTGCCCCCTCGCAGTACCGCGACAAGGCCGCGCTGGTCGGCGAGACCAGCGACAACCTGCCCGGCGTGCCCGGCGTGGGCGACAAGACCGCCGCCAAGTGGATCAAGGAGTACGGCGGGCTGGAGGGCGTCATCGCCAACGCCGACAAGATCAAGGGCAAGGCCGGCGACAACCTCCGCGCGCACCTGGCCGACGTGATGCGCAACTACGAGATCAACCAGCTCGTGTGCGACCTCGAGCTGCCGCTGCGCCCCGAGGACGCCCGCTGGCAGGGGTGGGACCGCGAGGCCGTGCACCAGGTCTTCGACGCGCTCGAGTTCCGGGTGCTGCGCGAGCGGCTGTACCAGTACCTTGACGCCGTCGAGCCGGAGGCCGAGGCGGGGTTCGAGCTCGACGGCTCGGTCCTGGGCGGCGGCGAGGTGTCGGGCTGGCTGGAGACCTACGCGGCGGCCGGTGTGCCGCTCGGCGTCGCCGTCTCCGGCCGCTTCGGCCGCGGCACCGGCGAGCTGACCGGCGTCGCCCTGGCAAACGGCGAGGGGGCGGCCGCCTGGTTCGATCCGGCCGAGCTCGACGAGGGCGACGAGGCGGCGGTGGGCGCCTGGCTCGCCGACGAAAAGCGTCCCAAGGTGATCCACGACAGCAAGCCGGCGCTGCTCGCCTTCCGGGCCCGCGGCTGGCAGCTGCGCGGCGTCACCCGCGACACCGCGATCGCGGCCTACCTGGCCCGTCCCGACCAGCGCACCTACGACCTGACCGACCTCGCCCTGCGCTACCTGCACCGCGAGCTCAAGGTCGACGCCCCGGACAACGGCCAGCTCACGCTCGAAGGGCTCGGCGACGACGGCGAGGCGGTCGAGCAAAACCTGATGCTGCGGGCGCGCGCGACGCTCGACCTCGCCGGCGCGATCGACGCCGAGCTGTCCCGCGACGGCGAGCTGTCCTCTCGGCTGATGGCCGACGTGGAGCTGCCGCTTGTCGAGGTGCTCGCCGAGATGGAGCGCACCGGCATCACGGCCGACACGGAATACCTCTCCGACCTGGAGAGCAACTTCGCGGCCGAGGTGAAGGCGGCCGCCCAGGCGGCGTATTCGGTGGTGGGGCGCGAGTTCAACCTCGGCTCGCCCAAGCAGCTGCAGGAGATCCTCTTCGGCGAGCTCGACCTGCCGAAGACCAAGCGCATCAAGAGCGGGTACACGACCGACGCCGACGCGCTGCAGGGCCTCTTCGCGCAGACCGGCCACCCGCTGCTGGAGCACCTGCTGCGCCACCGCGACGTGGCCAAGCTCAAGTCCACGGTGGACGGTCTGCTCAAGTCGGTCTCCGACGACGGCCGCATCCACACGACGTACTTCCAGACGGTCGCGGCCACCGGGCGCCTCTCGTCCACCGACCCCAACCTGCAAAACATCCCGATCCGCACCGCCGAGGGGCGGCGCATCCGGCGCGCGTTCGTGGTCGGCGCGGGGTTCGAGTGCCTGATGAGCGCCGACTACAGCCAGATCGAGATGCGCATCATGGCCGACCTGTCAAAGGACGAGGCGCTGATCCAGGCGTTCAACTCCGGCGCCGACTTCCACGCCGCGACCGCCTCGTCGGTCTTCTCGATCCCGCTGGAGGAGGTCACCGCCGACCACCGCCGCAAGATCAAGGCGATGAACTACGGCCTCGCCTACGGCCTCTCCGTCTACGGCCTCTCCCAGCAGCTCAACATCCCCACCGACGAGGCCCGCGCGCTGATGGACGAGTACTTCGAGCGCTTCGGCGGCGTCCGCGACTACCTGCAGGCTGTCGTGGGGCAGGCGCGGCAGGACGGATACACGCAGACGATCCTGGGCCGCCGCCGCTACCTGCCCGACCTGATCAGCGACAACCGGCAGCGCCGCGAGATGGCCGAGCGGATGGCGCTCAACGCGCCCATCCAGGGCTCGGCCGCCGACATCATCAAGGTCGCGATGCTCCACGTCGACCGGGCGATCCGCGAGGAGGGGCTGCGGTCGCGGATGCTGCTGCAGGTCCACGACGAGCTGGTCTTCGAGGTCGCGACGGGGGAGCGCGAGGCGATGGAGGGCCTGGTCCGCCGCGAGATGGGCAACGCGCATCCGCTGTCAGTGCCGCTGGAGGTCTCGGTCGGCGTCGGCCAGGACTGGAACAGCGCCGACCACTGACGCACCGCGGCGCCCGCCGGCGGGAGCCGGGTTACAGGACGGTTCTTGTCCTGATTGCGGTGAGCTACCGCGGCGTCCGTCGTGGTCCGGACCGTTGCTCCCGCGGCCTCACCCTCCGCGGGCCTCACCCGTCCGGCGCGAGGGCGGCGGGTGGAAAGCGAAGGGGGCGCGCTGGCCGCGCGCCCCCGCAGTCCGCTGGGGTCTATGCCACCGAGGTGGCCGGGCGGGAAGCCTCGATCGCCGCCTTGAGCTGGGCTTCCGCTTCCGCGCTGAGGGAGGTCTGCAGCAGTTCGCCGCCGTACTGCCCGCGCATCTGCTCCAGCACCTTGTCGGTGGTGACGGTGCGGACCAGCAGCACCAGCGCGGCGCCGCCCTGGGGGAGCTGCTCGCCCAGGCGCCGCATGAAGCCGTCGTCCACGCCGGTGTCCACGGCCTTGCCGGCCAGCGCGCCGGTGCCGGCGCCGATCGCCATGCCGAGGAGCGGGGCGAGGAAGAGCAGGCCGATCAGGCCGCCCCACAGCGCGCCGCCGGCCGCGGCCGTGCCGACCGTGCCGCTGGTCTGGTGCAGCTTGATCTTGCCGTCGGCCTTGCGTTCGACCACGACGGCGTCGTCGAGCTGGATGAGCATCTGTTTCTGTAGTTCGCCGAGCTTGGCCAGCGCGGCCTTGGCCGCCTGCGGGTCGGGGTAGCCAACGGCGATGAGGTCACTCATGCGATCACCCTTTCGTGAGCATTCCTCCCGTATCCTGGCGTCCGACTTGCTAGTTACGCACCGGTATACGGAATTTGGGTAGCGAACTTCAACGCGCGTCCTGCCGGGGCAGCCACACCTGGCGGACCACGATCTGGGCGGCCGCGTACACCGGGACGGCCACCAGCGCGCCGAACACGCCAGCGATCGCGGTACCCACCAGCACGCTCAAGATCGCGGCGAGGCCGGAGACGCGCACCGCCTGGCGCATGACCCGGGGGTAGATGAGCCAGTTCTCGATCTGCTGGTACACGAGGAAGAACGCCACCGCGGCCAGCGCCAGCGCCAGGCTCTCCGAGAGCGCGACCAGCGCCACCACCGTGGCGGCCAGCGTCGCGCCGACCTGGGGATCATGTCGAGCGCGGCCACCACGAGGGCGAGCACGAGTGGGTACGGGACGCCGGTGACAAGCATGAACAGCAGCGCGGTCGTGCCGGCGCAGGCGGCCACGGCGAGTACCCCGACGACGTAGGCGCCGATCTTGGTGAGGATCTCGTCGCCGATCTCGGCGGCGCGCCCGCGCTGGCTGCGGGGGAGCAGGCGGAGCCACGCGCGGCTCAGGTGGTCGAAGTCGGCGAGCAGGTAGAGCGTCAGCGCGAGGGTGCTGAACACGCCCACCGCCACGCCCGCGACCGCGCTGGCACCGCCGAAGACGCCGCTCGCCACGTCGCGGATCCGGTCGGGCGTGAGCACCTGCTGGAGCGAGTCGACGAGGTCGTCCTGCTGGGTGCCCTTCAGGCCGTCGAGGTAGCCGGAGAGCGCGTTCAGCAGGCCGTCCACCTGGTCGACCACAAACGGCACGAACGTGAGCATCGCCACCACCACGAGCCCCAGCGCCACCACCAGCACCACCGCGACCGCGGCGCGGCGGGGCATCCCGCGGCGGCGGAGGGCGAGCACCGCGCGGTTCTGGGCGACGGCGAGCAGGGCGGAGGCGAGCAGGATGACGATGATCGAGGTGATCTCGGCGAGCGCGCGGTACCCGAGGTACGCCACCAGCGCTCCGGCGCCGGCCAGCAGCCCGAACCGGAACGGGTGAACGGACGCCTGCGCGACCAACCGCGACCCCCGGCGGCCACGCGGACGGACCATGATCGCAGCCTAGTTTGCCTTTCGCCCTTATTACCCCGGTCTGCGTATCTATGGTGAGGGGATCGAGGAGGAAGCGAGGAAGTCATGGCTAAATCAAGCGCGTCCCGCTCCTGGGCGGTCGGGGGGCTTGTCTTCGCCGCCACCATGATGATCATGTTGGGGATCTGGGAGGTCTTTGTCGGCATCGCCGCGATCGTCAACGACGAGTTCTTCGTCGTGGGACCCAACTACACCTACGACATCGACACAACCGCCTGGGGCTGGATCCACCTCATCCTCGGCGCGCTCGCGGCCCTCGCCGGGTTCTTCCTGTTCACCGGCGCCACCTGGGCACGGGCAGTCGGCATCGGCCTGGCCGCCCTTGTCGCGATCAACAACTTCATCTTCCTGCCGTACTACCCGCTGTGGTCGCTGGCCATGATCGCGCTCGCGGTCTTCGTCATCTGGTCGATGGCCACCGCACGCACGGACCGGTTCGACGACTCGATCACGGGCGAGCGTTCCGGCTACTACAGCAACGCCGGCGGCGAACCCCGCCCGGCGCCGGACCGGTGGCCCACCAACCGCCCGGCCGGCCAGCACCGCACCGACCAGCCCGCGCCGAACGGCCAGACCGCGAACGGCGTCGAGCAGGTCACCGAACACCCACCAGTCGGCCGAGGCTAGTGCCCTAGGCCTTCTCGCAGCAGAAGATGGCGGTGCCGGGGAAGAGCCGGCCGCGCAGCGGGCTCCACTGACCCCAGAGCTGCTCGTGGCCGGCCGGCCACTCCGGCTCCACCAGATCGCGCAGCACGAACCCCGCGGCGACAAGCTCGCGCAGCCGGTCGCCGAGGGTGCGGTGCTGCTCGACGTACGTGGCCTCGCCGTCCGCGTCCCGCTCGACGTAGGGGGAGCGGTCGAAGTACGAGTGGACGGCGAGCAGGCCCCGCTCACCCGGGTCGTCGAGAAATATCCACCGCATCGGGTGAGTGACCGAAAACACCCATCTCCCGCCGGGGCGCAAAACGCGGGCCACCTCGCGCATCAGGGCCCCGAGTCGGCCACGAACGGGACGGCGCCGAACGCGGTACACGCCACGTCGAACACCCCGTCCCGGAACGGCAGGGCCAGCCCGTCGGCCTGGAGCAGCGGTACCCGTACCCCCGAAGCCTCGGCGGCGGCCACCGCGTGCCGCAACATGCCGGCGGACAGGTCCATGGCGACGGTGTCGGCGCCCTCTTTTGCCAGCCAGCGGGCGGCGGAGGCCGCGCCGCAGCCCACCTCGAGCACGCGGCGCCCGGCCACGTCGCCGAGCAGGCGGGCGTCGGCCTCGCGGAGGCCCTCGGGGCACCAGACGAAGTCCACCTCGCCGAGGAAGGCACCGTGTTCGGCCTGGTAGTTGTCCGCGTCGCCGTCCCACCAGCCGCGGTTGGCGCGGCGGGCCTCGGCGTCGGTCACCGGGTGGCGGGCGACCCGGGCGTCCTCCTCGATCACGGGCGCAACATTAGTACGGCCCCGGCGAGTGGGACATTTTCGGCGATTGGCGACACGCACACATCTGGCCCCGGTAGGGCTTGCACGCTGTGGTAATGCGCACGGTAAGCTAGTCGATGCACTCGCGGATCGTGACCTCGGCAGGGAGCAGGTCCGCGGTCGGCGGACACATCTTGCAGATCATCAACGATGCTGAGCTGTGCCCGGCGGCGGGTCCGTGGGCGCAGCAGGGTCCCCGCGACACCATCCGTTCGGAGCAACAGTCCACATGACGAGCAGCATCGAGGCCACCTCGAGCGCCAACAAGGTCACCGTCGACGACCTCGGGTCCGAGGAGGCGTTCCTCGCCGCGATCGACGAGACCATCAAGTACTTCAACGACGGCGACATTGTCGAAGGCACCGTCGTCAAGGTCGATCGGGACGAGGTCCTGCTCGACATCGGCTACAAGACCGAGGGCGTCATCCCCTCGCGCGAGTTGTCGATCAAGCATGACGTGGACCCCGCTGAGGTGGTGTCGGTCGGTGACCACATCGAGGCCCTGGTCCTCCAGAAGGAGGACAAGGAGGGCCGCCTGATCCTCTCGAAGAAGCGGGCGCAGTACGAGCGCGCCTGGGGCACGATCGAGAAGATCAAGGACGAGGACGGTGTCGTGCGCGGCTCCGTCATCGAGGTGGTCAAGGGCGGTCTGATCCTCGACATCGGGCTGCGCGGCTTCCTGCCGGCTTCGCTGGTGGAGATGCGGCGCGTGCGCGACCTGCAGCCTTATGTGGGTCGTGAGCTCGAGGCGAAGATCATCGAGCTGGACAAGAACCGCAACAACGTGGTTCTGTCCCGCCGCGCGTGGCTGGAGCAGACCCAGTCCGAGGTGCGCACCGAGTTCCTCAACAAGCTGCAGAAGGGCCAGGTCCGCAAGGGCGTCGTGTCCTCGATCGTCAACTTCGGCGCATTCGTCGACCTTGGCGGCGTGGACGGCCTGGTGCACGTCTCCGAGCTGTCCTGGAAGCACATCGACCACCCGTCCGAGGTCGTCGAGGTGGGCCAGGAGGTGGAGGTCGAGGTTCTCGACGTCGACCTCGACCGCGAGCGGGTCTCGCTGTCGCTGAAGGCGACGCAGGAGGACCCGTGGCGGCAGTTCGCCCGCACCCACGCGATCCAGCAGATCGTGCCGGGCAAGGTGACCAAGCTGGTGCCGTTCGGCGCGTTCGTGCGGGTCGACGACGGCATCGAGGGCCTGGTCCACATCTCCGAGCTGGCCGAGCGCCACGTGGAGATCCCGGAGCAGGTGGTGCAGGTCGGTTCCGACGTGATGGTCAAGGTCATCGACATCGATCTGGAGCGTCGCCGGATCTCGCTGTCGCTGAAGCAGGCCAACGAGGGCTTCGTCGAGGGCGAGGAGCACTTCGACCCGACGCAGTACGGCATGGCCGCGACCTACGACACCGAGGGCAACTACATCTACCCCGAGGGCTTCGACCCGGAGACGGGCGAGTGGCTCGAGGGCTTCGAAAAGCAGCGTGAGGAGTGGGAGCGGCAGTACGCCGAGGCCCGCCAGCGCTGGGAGGCCCACACCAAGCAGGTGCAGACGGCGCGTGCCGCCGACGTCGAGGCCGCCGCGGCCCCCGCTCCGGCGGGTGGCGCGAGTGGTGGCGGTGCCCCGCAGGCTTCGGCCGCGCCGGCCCGCCAGGCCGAGGAGCCCTCGGGCACCCTGGCCACGGACGAGGCGCTCGCCGCGCTGCGCGAGAAGCTGGCCGGCGGCAAGTAAGGATCGACAGGACGGGCCCCGCCGCGCGAAGCGCGGCGGGGCCCGTCTTTGTGCGGCGCCACAACTCCCCCGGCGGTTGATCAGGACCTGGTGGCGCGACGCGCCGACCGACACGCCCACCAACTCCCTGATCAACCGCGGGACGGGGGAGGATGAGAGCGTGCTGCTGATCGGGCTGACCGGGGGGATCGGGGCGGGCAAGAGTGCCGTCGCGGCCCGCCTCGCCTCGCATGGGGCCACCGTCGTGGACTCGGATCGGCTGGCGCGGGAGGTGGTCGCGCCGGGCACCGAGGGGCTGGCGGAGATCGTCTCGGCGTTCGGCGACGGGGTCCTGGGTGCCGACGGCGCGCTGGACCGGCCGGCGCTCGGCGCGCGGGTCTTCGGCGACGAGGAGGCCCGCCGGCGGCTGGAGGGGATCATCCACCCGCGGGTCCGGCAGCGCTCGACCGCGCTCATCGCCGCCGCGGCACCCGACGCCGTCGTGATCAACGACGTGCCGCTGCTGGTGGAGGTGGGGCTCGCGCCGACGTACCACCTCGTGATCGTGGTCGACGCGTCCGAGGAGACCCGCGTGCAGCGGCTGGTGCGCGACCGGGGCATGACACCCGATCAGGCGTACGCGCGCATCCGCGCCCAGGTGGGCGACGCCGAGCGGCGGGCGGCCGCCGACTCGCTGCTGCGCAACGACTCCAGCCTCGACGACCTGCGCACCCGCGTGGACGCGCTCTGGCACGAGCGGCTCGCGCCCTTCGAGGAGAACGTCCGGCTCCAGCGCGTCCCCTGCCCCGGCGCGTCGACCTCGCCGGAGGACTACCCGCGGATCGCCGCCCGCCTGGCGCACGTGCTCGGCACCGACAGTGTGTCGCTCGACGGTGGGGTGGTGCGGGTGGAGACCGACCGGGCGGAGGCGCTCGGTCCCGCCGGCTTCCCCCCGCTGCCCGACGGCCGGGGCCACGGCAGCGCCGACCCCGGCCGTCCGGCCCGCATCGCCATCACAGGCGCGGGCGGCTGAGCGTCGGTACGTCGCCCGGCGTGATGTCCAGCTGGGCGAACGCCCCGGTCCGCGTCCGAAGCTCCAGCCGCCGCAGCACGCCGGCGCGGTCCATCCAGTAGCGGATCCGGGCCGCGCCGCGCGCACCGCCGACGTCGGCACCCTTTGCGATCTCGTACACGTTGACCGGCCCGCCGCCGAGCGTGTCCCGGCGCAGCCACAGCGCCGCCTCGCGCAGCGCCTGGGCGTCGTCCTTCCCGGTGCCGCTGACCGCGAGCGCCTCGTTGAGCAGCAGGTCGAGGTCGAGACCGCCGAGCGCGTCGCCGCGCGCCGACCACGGGATCGCCTGCCAGCCACCGGACGGTGGTGGCAGCGGCGGGAGCTTTCCGGCGGTGAAGCCGTCGTTCCGCACGGTCACGCCGGTGCGGTTGGCGCGCATGAGGACGCGTTCGTCCTTCTTGTCCATGTCGTACGCGCCGATGTACGCCACCGTCTCGCGCCAGTCCAGCCACCCGGTCGCGAGCAGCATGCCGGCGGGCAGCATCGGCACCGTGAGCGTGATCCGGCCGCCGCCCGCGGCGCGGTTGCGCTGCCGCATCAGGGCGAGCGCGGCCGCCTCGTCGGGGGTCACCTGGCGCGGCTTGGTGGAGCGGCCGCCCAGCGCGTCGATCGCCACGAGCTCCGGCCGCTCCTCGCGGGTGAGGTCGACCTTGACGGGCAGGTCCTTGGTCAGCAGCGCCTCGAAGCGGTGCAGGCGCCCGTCGCCGTCCAGCCAGTACCGCACCGCCCCGCCCATCGCGGCCAGCGAGTTCGGCCCGGGGGTGGGGGAGGCCGGCCCGACCGCGCTGCGCTTCGGCGACGGGCTGGGGCGCAGGCTCCGGGTGGGCGTCGCGGTCGGCTTGGGCTGCGGCGGCACCGCCGGGCCGAGCAGCACGTCCACCGTCCTGTCGGCGATGCGGTCGGTGCCCAGCCAGCGCGAGTCGCTCCGGGCGAGCAGTTCGGCCTGGTCGGGCTTGTCGCTCGCGATCGCGAAGAGCAGCGCCACGAAGGAGTCGATCGGCGCGGGGTGGGCGCTCGTCGCGGTCGACGGGCGTACCCGCCAATCCTTTCCGGGCGGCGCCTGCGGCGGAAGGCCGCCGTCCGCGCGACCCGGCCTTGTCGCGATTATTCCGGGTACCGCCTGGAGCAGCCCGTCGTCCGGACCCGGCGCGGGCGCCGTGGCCGCGAGGTACGCCAGCGGCCGCCGCCAGTCGATCCACCCGGCGAGCTTGATCTCCGCGCCCGGCTTGCCCAGCGTGGCCCGCACGCCGACCCGCCCGTCCTTGAAGTTGCGGGCGCGCATGCCGGCCAGCCGCTCCGCCTCGGACGCGGACAGCGGGCGGGCCTCCACCAGCTTGTCGGCCGGGGTGCAGGAGACGAGTCCGGTGGTGAGCCCGGCGGCCGATCCGGCGGCCACGCAGACCAGGGCAGCGAGCGCGATGATCCGTCGCCGTTCGAAGCTTGCCTTCACGCGAGGTTGAACGCGCTGCGGGTCGGATGGGTGGCGGGCAGGCCCTGGAAAAGATGGGGCGCTCGCGGCGGCCGGTCAGCGCGTCCTGCGCGACCGCGTCGGGTGCGCTCACCGGCGTGGTGCCGGGGCTGCGACCCTGCGCCGGGCTGATCGGCCGGTGTGGAGGCCCGATCGTGATCCCGGTCGGCCGCCGCGAGCGGCCTACACGTAGAACGGTAGCGCGGTGATCTTTCCCACACAACGCCAATATCGAAGTTGATCGCATGGGGAACGCCGTGCGGAGGATGTTGTCACACCGGCGGCGTACGGTTTAGCGCATGGGTCTCGACATCCCGCGACTCGACGGCCGCTTCGCGGTCGTGAGCGACTTCAAACCTTCCGGCGACCAGCCGACGGCCATCGACGACCTTGAGCGTCGAGTGCGCCGCGGCGACCGCCACACGGTGCTCATGGGCGCCACCGGCACGGGCAAGAGCGCGACCACCGCCTGGCTGGTGGAGCGCATGCAGCGTCCCACGCTGGTGCTCGCCCACAACAAGACGCTGTGTGCGCAGCTCGCCAAGGAGTTCCGGGAGCTGATGCCCAACAACGCGGTGGAGTATTTCGTCTCGTACTACGACTACTACCAGCCCGAGGCGTACATCCCGCAGACGGACACGTACATCGAGAAGGACTCCTCGGTCAACGAAGAGGTCGAGCGGCTGCGCCACTCGGCCACGATGTCGCTGCTCACCCGGCGCGACGTGATCGTGGTGGCCACCGTCTCGGCGATCTACGGCCTGGGCACCCCGTCGGAGTACCTCGACCGGTCGGTGCGCGTGCGCGTCGGCGAGGAGGTCGACCGCGACAAGCTGCTGCGCCGCCTCGTCGAAATCCAGTACACGCGCAACGACATGTCGTTCTCCCGCGGCACGTTCCGGGTACGCGGCGACACGCTCGAGATCATCCCGGCGTACGAGGAGCTGGCCGTCCGCGTCGAGCTCTTCGGCGACGAGGTGGAAAAGCTCTACTACCTGCACCCGCTCACCGGCGACGTGGTCAAGGAGGTCGACCAGCTGCTCATCTTCCCGGCCACCCACTACACGGCCGGGCCGGAGCGGATGGAGCGGGCGCTGCGTGGCATCGAGGCCGAGCTGGCCGAGCGCCTCGCCGAGCTGGAGGGGCAGGGCAAGCTGCTGGAGGCACAGCGGCTGCGCATGCGCACGACGTACGACGTGGAGATGATGCGCCAGGTCGGCTTCTGCAACGGCATCGAAAACTACTCGATGCACATCGACGGCCGCACCCACGGCGACCCGCCGCACTGCCTCCTCGACTACTTCCCCGACGACTTCATGACCGTCATCGACGAGTCGCACCAGACGATCCCGCAGATCGGCGCGATGTACGAGGGCGACGCCTCGCGCAAGCGGCTGCTGATCGAGCACGGCTTCCGGCTGCCGAGCGCCGCCGACAACAGGCCGCTGCGGTTCGACGAGTTCCTGGAGCGCGTGGGGCAGATGGTGTTCCTGTCCGCCACGCCGGGCCCGTGGGAGCTGCAGCACTCCGGCGGCGAGTTCGTCGAGCAGGTGATCCGCCCGACCGGCCTCGTCGACCCCCAGGTGCTGATCAAGCCGACCAAGGGCCAGATCGACGACCTCATGCACGAGATCCAGCTGCGCACCGAGCGCGACGAGCGGGTGCTGGTCACCACGCTCACCAAGAAGATGGCCGAGGATCTCACGGACTACCTGCTGGAGCACGGCATCCGGGTGCGCTACCTGCACTCCGAAGTGGACACGCTGCGTCGGGTGGAGCTGCTGCGCGAGCTGCGCAAGGGCGACTACGACGTGCTGGTCGGCATCAACCTGCTGCGGGAGGGCCTCGACCTGCCCGAGGTGTCGCTGGTCGCGATCCTCGACGCCGACAAGGAGGGCTTCCTGCGCAGCGGCACGTCGCTGATCCAGACGATCGGCCGTGCCGCGCGAAACGTGTCCGGCGAGGTCCACATGTACGCGGACAAGATCACGCCGTCGATGGCCACCGCGATCGACGAGACCAACCGGCGGCGCGCCAAGCAGGTGGCGTACAACGAGGCGAACGGGATCTCCCCGGAGCCACTCCGCAAGAAGATCCACGACATCCTCGACGACATCTACCGCGAGGCCGACGACACCGAGGGCGCGCTCGGCGGCCACGGCCCGGGCGGTCACGTGATCGGCGGCTCGGGGCGGCAGATGTCGCGGGGCAAGGCGCCGGTGCCGCAGACGCGTTCGCGGGGCAAGGCGGCCACCCCGTCCCGCGAGGGCATGGCCCGCGCCGACCTGGCCCAGCTCATCCAGGACCTCAACGACCAGATGCTGGCCGCCGCGCGCGAGCTGCAGTTCGAGCTGGCGGCCCGGATCCGCGACGAGGTGCACGAGCTGAAGAAGGAGCTGCGCGGGATGGACGCGGCCGGGGTGAAGTAGGCCGTGGCGCTGGCGTTCACGCGTGGCCGTCCGCACCCCCGGCTCCGGCCGTACGTGGGTGAGTACACCGGCTACGTGGAGCGCGCCGGCGGCGTGCTGCGCCGGCGGGAGCTGCCCGGTTCGCGGGTGGTGCTCGTCGTCGGGTGGGGCGACCCGCTCGACGTGGCGCACCCGCGCGCGACGGACGGCGGGGCGGCCGGGGTGGCGTCGTTCGCCAGCGGCCTCTTCGACACGTACGCCGAGACCACCCTCACCGGCACCGGCCGCGGCGTGCAGCTGATGCTCGACCCGCTCGACGCCGGCCGCCTCTTCGGCCTGCCGGCGGGCGAGCTGACCAACCGCGCGGTCCCGCTCGACGCGCTGCCCGGCGGCTGGGCGGACCTGCCCGACCGCCTCGCCGCCCAGCCCGACTGGCCGAGCCGCTTCGCGGTGCTGGACGAGGTGCTCGGCGCGCGGCTGGCCGGCGCGCCACCGCCGGAGTCGCGGGTGGCATGGGCGTGGCGGCGCCTGCTGCGCGCGCGGGGCGGGGTCGCGATCGGCGAGCTGGCGGCCGAGCTGGGCTGGAGCCGCCGGCACCTCGCCGCGACGTTCCGCCGGGAGATCGGCCTGACGCCGAAGACCGCCGCCCGGGTGGTGCGTTTCCAGCACGCGCGCTCGCACCCGGCGGGCGGGTGGGCCGAGGTCGCCGCCGCTTGTGGCTACTACGACCAGGCGCACCTGATCCGCGACTTCCGCGAGTTCACCGGGGCGACGCCGGGTCACATTCGTCCAATCGCGCTGGAGCTTGCCGGCGCAGACTGAGCCGCATGCGAAGCATCTACCCGGTCTTCCGGTACACCGACGCCAAGTCCGCGATCGACTGGCTTGTCGACGCGTTCGGGTTCGAACGGACCTCGGTCAGCGAAGGGCCCGACGGCACAGTGGCACACGCCGAGCTGACCCACGGCACGGGCATGGTCATGGTCAGCCAGCGGCAGGGGCCGGTTCCGGCGGTGCCGGACGCGGACGACTGGCGCGTGTACCTCGCGGTGGACGACGTCGATGCCCACCACGCCCGAGCGGTCGCGGCCGGCGCCGAGGTGATCATGCCGCTGACCGACCAGCCGTACGGCTCCCGCGAGTACGGTGCCCGCGACCTGGAGGGCAACTGCTGGTCGTTCGGTACCTACCGCCCCTGAGCGCACCGGCCGGCGGAAAATCCGGCGCGCATGAGCCTCGATGCGCCGTAGGGTCATGGCGTGCGCGACGGAGAGTTGACCTGGGGCCCGCTCGACCGTGCCGGTGACCGGGACGCGGTGGCCGCGCTGGCGGAGCGGTGCCACGCGGCGGACGGCGGGATGCCGGAGGTCACCACCAGCCGGTTCGCGGCCGACGGCGTGACCACGACCGGCGGCCGCACGGCTACGGGGGTGCTGGTCGCGGCGGCCGCCGTCCGCCCGCTGTCGCCGGGCGCGGCGTTCATCGGCCTCGTCGACCCGGAGCACCGCGGGCGCGGCGCCGGCGCCGCCCTGCTCGACTGGGGCATCGGCACGGCGGGTCCGGACCTGACGGTGGAGACCGAGGCGCTCACGGCGGAGGGCGAGCGGCTCTTCGCCAGCCGGGGGCTGCGCCAGGTCTTCGCCGAAGACGTGATGCGCGTCGACCTCGCCGCCGACCCGCCGGCCGCGCCGCTCCCGGCGGACCTCGTCCTGCACGAGTGGACGCCCGACCTGGCCGTCCGCTTCTTCACCGCGTACGAGGCGGCCTTCCGTGAGCGCCCCGGCTATCCCGGCTGGCCGGCCGAGCGGTGGGTGGCCTGGACCGCCGGCGACGACGAGTTTCGTCCACAGTGGTCACTGCTGGCGGCCGGGCCGGGCGGCGATGCCGGCTTCGTCACCAGCAGCGAGGGCTGGATCGTCCAGGTCGGCGTGGTGCCGTCGTGGCGCGGCCGGGGCGTCGGCGGCGCGCTGGTGACCGAGGCGCTGCGCCGCATGCGGGCCGAGGGCGCGGGGCACGCGCTGCTCGACGTCCACGTGGACAACCCGGCCGCGCACCTCTACCGGCGGCTCGGCTTCACGACGCTGGGTCGGCGGGCGAAGTTTCGGCGGTGAGCGCCTCGTAGGCCGCCGCGAAGCGCTCGGCCGCCGCGTCCACGCCGGCCCGGTCGCCGGTGGCGAGCAGGTCGAGCAGCAGCCCGCGCATGACCGCCACGCCCAGCCGCGCGTCGGCACGGGCCACCTCCTCCGGCACCCCGCGGGCGCGGGCGAACTCGACCGCCGGCGCGAGCCACGACTCGACGATGCCGTCCAGCAGCGGCAGCGCGTGGGTGCGGCCCTGCAGCGCCTGCCCGTACACCTCGAAGAACAGCCGCTCGTGCGGCGCGAGCGCGGGGTCGGCGAAGCGGCGCCACATGCGCCGGATCGCGTCGCCGGGCGTGACCGCCTCGTCCAGGCCGAGGTCGCCGAAGGCCTCGCGCTGGCGCCGCTCGACCGCCCGGATCACCTCGACCAGCAGCCCTTCCTTGCTGCCGAAGTGGTAGATGAGCATGCGGTGGCTGGTGCCGAGCGCCGCCGCGAGCTGCCGCAGGCTCAGGTCGCTGAGGCCGTGCGCGGCGAGGTGGTCGATGGCGGCGTCGAGGAGGCGCTGCCGGGGATCGGGCATGTACCATATGGTACATGCGTGTGCAGGACATCGATGTGACGGCGCGCTCGACGGCGGGCGCCGATGTGGTGTACCGGCTGCTTCAGGACGGCGCGACCTGGCCGACGTGGTCGGGGTTGGGCTCGTTCACGCTGGAGCGGCCCGACGCGACGGGCGGCGAGGGGGTCGGCGCGGTGCGGATCTTCCGGACCTGGCCGTTCACCAACCGCGAGGAGATCGTCGAGGCGGTGCCGGGCCGCCGCTTCAGCTACCGGCTGCTGTCGGGCATGGCACTCGACGGCTACCGCGCCGACGTCGACCTCACCCCGGACGGCGACGGGACGCTGATCCGGTGGCACTCGACGTTCACGGCGAGGCGGCCGTGGATGGGCGGCTTTTACCGGCGCTTCCTGGCCTACTTCATCCAGGGGTGCGCCAAGGGGTTGGCCGAGGCGGCCGCGAAGCACCAGCGGACGTTGTAGCGGCGCGCGAGCCGCTCACGGACACCGCCTGCCGCCGGCGTGGGGGACCTGGTTGGTTCGGTCTGCGTTTGTGCGGTCCGAGGTTCCAGGTCGCCACATGCGCGCCCGACCCGAGCACGACCGGCTGGTTCACCTTGATCCAGATCTGGTCAGCTCGGTTGGTTCCGCGCCCCGCGAACTGGCGTGCACCGTGATGGGTCCTGTCCTCCCGGGCCACCGTCGCGGCGGTCCGGGAGACCACTTGGCGGACCGGGTCCCGCGTCGCCGGGGTCGCCCGATGCCGGCGACGCGAGCTGCGCTGCGCGATCGGAAGCCGCCGGCCACCACCAGTGTCGCCGTCACCCGCCGCGGCCGCCACGGTCATGGTCAGCCCGCGAGCCTGGGCGCGAGGGGTGAGTCAGGCTGCCGGTATCCCCTCGGTCTCGCGCAGCATCAGCACCGACAGGCCGGAGGTGTGCCCTCTCGGCGCCACGACCCAAGCCAAGTGGCCCCCGGCGCGTCCGTCGCGGCGGTATCGGGGAGCGCGCTTAGAGCACCGCACGCTGCTGCCGCGGGAGGCCACGCAGCGCGCGCCGAACCGACCCCTCCGCCTTGACGCGGCCCTGATGAGCGCCAAGCCGAGCGACCGCGCCGCTGTCACGAAACCCGCCGAGGGGAGAGAGATGCCTGGGTCAGGCGGGCACGTCGAAGAAGTGCTCCACCACCGGCGGCGACGCGAAATACGGCCCGATGTGCGAGCGCCACGTCGTGAAGCGCTCGCTCTCCCGGAAGTTTTGCGTGTGCGCTTCGATCGAGTCCCACTCCACGAGGAGCACGAAGCGTGAGGGCGACTCGACGCCGCGGGTCATGCGGACGGAACGGCAGCCGGGCGTGCTGGCGAGGACCGGGTGACCCTTCGCGTACGCAGCCGCGAAGTCGTCCTCCTGACCTGGGTTGACGTCGATCAACGCGACTTCGAGCACCATGCGGGCAGCCTACCGGACCTAGCCTCCTAGGAAGCTTGAGTGGCTGTGCTAGGAGTCGCAGGGCGTGGGTGTGCCAAAACCCGCGCCGATGGTGGATGATGGGGGCTGTAGGAGGGGAGTATTCCCCCGCGACTTTGTCGTCAACACGGTCGTCACCGGTGCAAGCCGGCCGAGGACCCGGCATTGTCGGTCGCCAGTCCACCGGGGTTCTCCCGCGGGCGGCGGAAGAGACCTCCGACAGAGTTCACATCGCTTCGTCCATGACGGGGCGATGTCGTATGTCTGCCGGAGGTTTCTTTTGGACGTGTCCACCGGGGTGTGGGTCGTCACCCTCGTCGTTCTCGGCGCGGTGCTCGCTGTCGACCTGCTCATCATCGGTCGCCGCCCACACGAGCCCAGCATCAAAGAGTCCAGCATCTGGGTGAGCTTCTACGTCGCCCTCGCGCTGCTCTTCGGCGTCGGGGTCTGGGTGACCACCGGCGGCACGATCGCGGGCGAGTTCTACGCTGGCTGGCTCACGGAGTACAGCCTTTCGGTCGACAACCTGTTCGTCTTCGTGATCATCATGAGCCGCTTCGCGGTGCCCCGTAAGTTCCAGCAGGAAGTGCTGCTCATCGGCATCATCCTGGCGCTGGTGATGCGGGGTGGCTTCATCGCGGCGGGCGCGGCGCTGATCTCGCAGTTCGCCTGGGTGTTCTACATCTTCGGGGCGTTCCTGATCTACACGGCCATCAACCTCGCACGCGAGGGCGAGATGGACGCCGAGGACTACAAGGAAAACGTCGTCATCCGCTACGCGCGGAGGGCTCTGCGGGTCTCCAACGACTACGGCACCGGCCGCTTCACGACGACAAACAGCGCCGGACGGCGCATGTTCACGCCGCTGCTGCTCGTGATGATCGCGATCGGCACGACCGACCTCATCTTCGCGCTCGACTCGATCCCGGCGATCTTCGGCATCACCGACGAGCCGTACCTGGTCTTCACCGCCAACGTGTTCGCGCTGATGGGCCTGCGCCAGCTGTACTTCCTGCTCGGCGGCCTCCTGGAGCGGCTTGTCTACCTGTCGCTGGGGCTCTCGGTGATCCTCGGCTTCATCGGCGTCAAGCTGGTGCTCGAGGCGCTCGCCGACAACAACGTGCCGTTCATCAACGGCGGCGAGCACGTCGGCTGGGCGCCGCACATCCCGATCTGGCTGTCGCTGACCGTCATCATTGGCACGCTGGTGATCGCGACCGTGGCCAGCCTCGTCAAGTCGTCGCGGGACAGCAAGAAAGAGCTGGTCAGCGCCGACCACTGACGACGCGGTGGGTCGCCGCCAGCGTGGCGACCCGCTGCGGGGGCATCGGCTCCTCGACCACGAGGCGCCGCTCGGAGCAGGCGTGCAGCACGTGGCCGGGCCCTCGGTCGGACACGAAGCCCACATGGTGCGCGGGCCGGCCGGGGTGGGCGAAAAAGTACAGGTCACCTGGCTGCTCCTCGCCCGGCGGCACCGGCTCGGTCGCGTCCGCCTGGTCGCTCGCGTCGCGGGGCAGCCGCACGCCGAGGCGCCGCCACGCCAGGTGGACCAGCCCGGAGCAGTCGATGCCGTGACCGGACATGCCGCCCCACACGTACACGGAGTCGAGCAGCCGGCGCGCCTGCACGAGCACGTCGGTGGCGGGCGCCGCGTACGGCAGGGGCAGCACCGCGCCCGACTCCACCCACAGCGGACGGTCCTGACCCGGCACGTGCACCGGCGCGAAGCCGTCGACCGGTGCGCCGGCCGGGGCGAGGCGGGTGCCGAGGACCACGCCGGGCAGCGCGACCTCCCCGCCGGGCGCGTCCAGCAGCGCGGTCTCGACGGCGTCGACGACGAGTGACGGCTCGGGGAGCGCGCCGAAGGCGAGCTGCGACGCCGGCAGCCAACCCGGGTAGCCACGCGCGTCCAGCGGCGCGGCGGGCTGCTCGACCGCGACGACGCGGGCCCAGCCGTCCGGGCGTACCTGCTCGACGAGCACCCGCTCGCCCAGCAGCAGCTGACTGACGACACAGTCACCCACGCGCTGGTCACGGTCCAACCTGGACACCCAGGCCGCGACATCGGCGCGGGGCGCCAGGGCGGGCGCGTCGACCGGGCGGACCGCGGCCGGATCCGACCACAGTGTCGCCACCGCGGTCGCTATGAAACCAACTGCCGGCTCAGATACCATCCGTGGATATTATCTTCAAGCCCAGTCCCGGCGCCTCCGGCAGGACGACCTCCGCGCCCTCGTACCGGATGCCGCCCTCCACCGGCGACGAGGCGAGCCACCACGCGGCGTCCAGGTCCGGCACGGCCGTGGTGCCGTACGCCGCGACGAGGCTCGCCGCCGCCCCGATGCCCACCTGGCTCTCCATCATCGAGCCGACGACAGTGCCCATGCCGTGCGCGGCGGCCAGCTCCAGCAGCGTGCGGGCGGGGCCGAGGCCGCCGCACTTGGCGAGCTTCACGTTGACCATGTCGGCGGCCCGCCGGCGGATCACCTCGACGAGGTCGCGCACGCCGTACACCGCCTCGTCGGCCAGGATCGGCAGCGACACCCGCTCGCTCACCCAGGCCAGCCCGGCGAGGTCCCACGCGGGCACCGGCTGCTCCACGAGCTCGACGTCGAGCCCCGCGTCCTCGATGCCCCGGATCACCCGCACCGCCTCGCGCGGCGTCCACCCCTGGTTGGCGT
This sequence comes from Phytohabitans houttuyneae, assembly GCF_011764425.1. Classification (NCBI taxonomy): domain Bacteria; kingdom Bacillati; phylum Actinomycetota; class Actinomycetes; order Micromonosporales; family Micromonosporaceae; genus Phytohabitans; species Phytohabitans houttuyneae. Next base: position 982,501 of record NZ_BLPF01000001.1, on the reverse strand, counting down.
CGAGCCGGATGCGCACCGCGGGACCGCCGGCCGCGCGCACCTCCCGTACCCGCGAAATGTCGCCCGCGGCATCGAGCCCGACCTTGAGCTTGAGCACCGCGAACCCCTCGGCCACCCGGTCCCGGGCCGCCGCGGCGAGGGCGCCGGCCTCGCCGGCGGAGAGCGTGACGTCCGTGGGAACCCGCGGCGCCGTCCCACCCAGAAAACGCGCCAGGGGTACGCCGAGCCGGCGCGCGGCGAGGTCGTGCAGTGCGGTGTCGACGGCTGCCTTGGCCGCCTCGTTGCCGGCGACCGCGCGCCCCACCTCGGCGAGCCTGGCCCGCAGGTCGTCCGGGTCGCGGCCGGTGAGCAGCGGCGCGAGGATCTCGCGCACGCACGCCTCGCTGCCAGGCACCGAGGCGCCGGTGACCTGCCACACCTGCGGCGCCTCGCCGAAGCCCGACCGCCCGTCGGCATCGACGACCTCGACCACCAGCGTCTCGACGGTCGTCGCGCGGCGCAGCGCGGTCACGAACGGCGTGTGCAGCGGCGCCGAGAGCCGGTGGGTGCGCACGGCCGCGATCATCGGTGCTCCCAGGCCCAGGCGGAGACCCGCGCGATGACCCCGCAGGCGTCGGCGTCGGGCAGGTCCGTGGTGGTGCAGACGGCGATCGCGTACGGCGGCGCGTCGTCCGGGAAGACCACGCCGGCACCGTGGCGCACGCCGTCGACCCAGCCGTTCTTGTGCGCGACGCGGGTGCCGGCGGGCAGGCCGGCGGCGAGGTCCTCGGTGCGTTCCTGCCGCAGCAGCGTGTCCAGCATCGCGTCCGGCGGCCCGAGCGTGCCCGCCACGATCGCGGTGAACAGCGCGGCGAGGTCGGCGGCGGTGACCAGGTTGGTGAGGCCGGCCTCGCGCGCCGCGTAGTCTTCGATGCCGCGGGCGGTCACGCTGTGCCGCGCGCCGGCCAGCGCCCACACCTCGGCGACCGCGTCCAGCCCGACGTGGCCGAGCACGATGTTGGTGGCGAGGTTGCTCGACTTCGTGATCATGCGGTCGGCCAGCCAGCCGAGCGGGGCGGTGCCGCCGATCCGCTCCCACACGCCCTTGTCGCTGTCGTAGTCGCGGGTGCAGCCGAACAGCCCGCCCGCCGCCGACCTGAACACGTTGTGTACCGGCACCGCGGCGTCGAGGTCCGCGCCCGAGCGGTGCAGCGCCGCGAGCACGGCGACCTTCATCGTGCTCGCGGCGTAGTGGGTCTCGTCCGGCAGCCGCGTGCGGCGCGCCGGTCCGTCCAATGGTCCGATGTAGACAGACACGCCTGGTGGCAGGCTATCCAGCATGCTTGCGCCGGGCGGTCTCCCGGGCCCGCTGGGTGGCCTCGAGCACGACCTTCCGCAGGCGCACCGCGGCCGGCGTCACCTCGACGCACTCGTCCTCGCGGCAGAACTCCAGCGCCTGTTCCAGCGAGAGCTTGCGCGGCGGGATCACCTTCTCCGTCTCCTCGGACGTGGAGGCGCGCATGTTGGTGAGCTTCTTCTCCTTGGTGATGTTGACGTCCATGTCGTCGGAGCGCGAGTTTTCCCCGACGATCATGCCCTCGTACACCTCGGTGGACGGCTCGACGAACAGCGTGCCCCGCTCCTGGAGGTTGAGCATCGCGAACGCGGTGACCGCGCCCGACCGGTCGGCGACAAGCGACCCGGTGTTGCGGGTGCGCAGCTCGCCGGCCCACGGCTCGTACGACTCGAAGACGTGGTGCAGGATGCCGGTGCCGCGGGTGTCGGTCAGGAACTCGGTGCGGAAGCCGATCAGGCCGCGCGCCGGCACCAGCCACTCCATCCGGATCCAGCCGGTGCCGTGGTTGACGAGCTGCTCCATGCGGCCCTTGCGGGTGGCCAGGAGCTGGGTGATCGCGCCGAGGTGCTCGTCGGGCGCGTCGATGGTGAGGCGCTCCACCGGCTCGTAGATCTTGCCGTCGACCACCCGGGTCACCACCTGTGGCTTGCCGACGGTCAGCTCGTACTGCTCGCGGCGCATCTGCTCGACCAGGATGGCGAGGGCCAGCTCGCCGCGGCCCTGCACCTCCCAGGTGTCCGGGCGTTCGGTGGGCAGGACGCGGAGCGAGACGTTGCCGACCAGCTCGCGGTCGAGGCGGTCCTTGACCATGCGGGCGGTGACCTTCGCGCCCTTGACCCGGCCGACCAGCGGCGAGGTGTTGGTGCCGATGGTCATCGAGATGGCCGGCTCGTCGACGGTGATGCGGGGGAGCGCGATGGGGTTTTCCGCGTCGGCGAGCGTGTCACCGATCATGATCTCGGGGATGCCGGCGACCGCGATGATGTCGCCCGGCCCGGCCTCGTCGGCCGGCTTGCGCTCCAGCCCGTCGGTCATCAGCAGCTCGGAGATGCGCACCTTCTCCTCGGCGCCGCCCTCGCGGCACCAGACCACCGTCTGCCCCTTGCGGATCGTGCCCTGCCGCACCCGGCACAGCGCGAGCCGGCCCAGGAACGGCGAGGCGTCGAGGTTGGTGACGTGCGCCTGCAGTGGCGCCTCCTCGTCGTACGCCGGGGCGGGGATCGTGTCGAGCAGCGTCTGGAAGAGCGGCTGGAGGTCGGTGGAGTCGGGCATCGCCCCGTCGGCCGGCTGGCTGAGGGAGGCGAGGCCGTCGCGGGCGCACGCGTACACGATCGGGAAGTCGATCTGGGCCTCGTCGGCGTCGAGGTCGAGGAAGAGCTCGTACGTGTCGTCGACCACTTCTTTGATCCGCGCGTCCGGCCGGTCGACCTTGTTGATCACCAGGATGATCGGCAGGCGGGCCTTGAGCGCCTTGCGCAGCACGAAGCGCGTCTGCGGCAGCGGCCCCTCGCTCGCGTCGACAAGCAGCAGCACGCCGTCGACCATCGTGAGGCCGCGCTCGACCTCGCCGCCGAAGTCGGCGTGGCCAGGCGTGTCGATGATGTTGATGGTGACGGGGGTGCCGTCAGCCGGTACATAACGGACGGCGGTGTTCTTGGCGAGGATCGTGATGCCCTTTTCCCGCTCAAGGTCCATCGAGTCCATCACCCGGTCGGCCATCTCGCCGCGGCTGTGGATGGCCCCGGCTTGCCGCAGCATGGCGTCGACCAAGGTCGTCTTGCCGTGGTCGACGTGGGCGATGATCGCGACGTTCCGGAGGTCCGAGCGGGTCTGCATACCGTCCATTGTCCCGAACCTGTGATCATCGGCCAGCGCCGGGGGTTGGCGCCCGTGGGACACGCGCCCAAGCTGTCACATTGGCCTGGCATGCTGTCGTACGTGTACCGGGGCACGCGTGCAAGAGCTGGTAAACCTCCTGACCGACCTACCGCCGCTGCTCGTCTACATCGTCGCGGCGGTCCTCGTCGCGGGCGAGACTGCGGTCATCGTCGGTTTGATGGTGCCGGCCGAGGCCACGCTGCTCACCGTCGGCTTCCTGGCCTACCTCGGCACGCTCCGCCTCGGCCCGGCCGTGGCCGTCATGATCGTCGCCGCGCTGACCGGCGACGCGCTCGCCTTCCGCAGCGGCCGCCGCTACGGACCCAAGCTGCGCTCCGGGCGCTGGGGTGCGCGGATCGGGCACGAGCGCTGGCGTAAGGCCGACGCGATGCTGGAGCGGCTCGGCGGGCGGGCGATGTTCGGCGCGCGGTGGGTGGCGTTCGTGCGCACGCTCGCCCCGCGCCTTGCCGGCGGCGCGGGCATGCCGTACCGGCGCTTCGCCCCGTGGAACGCACTGGGCGTGGTCACCTGGGTCGGCACCTCCGTCGCCGTCGGTTTCCTGGCCGGCGAGTCCTACGAGACGGTCTCCCGCTACCTCGGCAAGGCCACCGGCGCGGTGCTGATCCTGCTCGTCGCCGTCATCGCCATTGTCCTACTTGGACGGTGGCTGGGCCGCAACCCGGACCCGGCGTTCGCGCTGGCCCGCAGGGCGGGGGCACTCCCGCCGATGCGGTGGGTCACCCAGCGGTACGGGCTGCTGTTCTTCCTGCTCTCCATGCGCTTCGGACCGGGCTGGGCGTTCGTGGCCAACCTCGTCTTCGGCCTGGCCCTGCTGCTGCTGTTCGCGTTCGCGATGGCTTTCGTCGTCAACGCCGTGGTGCGCCACAGTGGACTGTCCGTGGTGGACGACGCGATCGCCAACTGGCTCGCCGCGCGGCGCACCGACGGCTTCGCCCACGCGGCGGACGTGGTGGTCGACGTGTTCGGACCCAAGAGCCTCGTGGTCGTCGTGGCGCTGGCCGCGCTCCTGCTCGGCTGGCGCCGCCGGTCGTGGCGGGGCGACCTTGTCACGCTCGTGGCGACGGCCGGCGCGTTCCTGCCGCTGTTGCTGCTCGCCGTCGCGGAGCGGGCCCTCGCCGAGCGGTTCTTCCTGACCCAGCACGCGGTCGTCACCGCGAGCCTCTGCACGCTGGCCTGGCTGTTCGCGCGCCGCACCCGGTGGATGATCGGTGTGGCCGTGTGGACCGCGGCGGTCGTCGCCGTGGTGACGGTCACGGCCGCGCGCCTCTACGTCGGCTGGAACACGGCCAGCCAGCTCGTCACGTCGGTGCTGCTCGGCGTGCTGTGGACGGCCGTCTTCATGGTCGCTTGGGCCACGCGGGGCCGCGTCGAAAACCGGTCGCCCGATGTGCCAGACATGTCGGGTTCAGCCCCCGGTAGCCCCACGACGAGCTGTTATGGTGCGCAGCGTGCTACGCGGGGGCGTCAGCTGCCACGGCCCGATCGGCCATGGTGCGAGCCTCGCGGCCGCAAGCGAGAGGTAGGCACGGTGAGGGTGCGCACGGGGGTCGTCGCGGTTCTTACGTTGTTCGCGATGGCGGGTTGCCTGGAGCAGACGCCGAGCGCGACGGGCGGTGCGCCGCCCGACTCCGCGGTCACCACCGAGGGGACGCAGGTCGAGCCCCTGGCGCAGGAGTGGGGTGCCGCGCCCACGCCGAGCGCGTCGGCCTCGCCCACGCCGAAGAAGTCGCCGACCACGCGCCCGCCGGCCAAGCCGAAGCCCAAGCGCAAGCCGCCGGTGGAGACCCAGCTGCCGCCGCCCACGCCGCCGAAGCCGCCGGTGTCCGGGTGCACCAGCCCGAAGTACGAGGGGACCGCGGCCACCCGCGCCCAGGTCAAGGAGGCCCTGACCGCGGCGGCCGGCCGCACGTACTGGCCGACCTCGGCGCCGAGCATCAAGGTGCCGGTCAACCTCGTCAAGGCCACGGCGTGGCAGGAGAGCGGCTGGCAGTCGAACATTATCGCGTGCGACGGCGGGATCGGGCTGATGCAGGTGATGCCGGACACTGCCGCGTTCGTCAACCAGCGCTTCGGCAAGTCGTACGACATCCGCACGTACACCGACAACGCCTCGCTGGGCGCCAACTACCTTGCCTGGCTCATCAAGTACTTCGGCGACGTCTACTTCGAGGGCGACTACACACTCGACACGAGCGGTGGCTGCGCGAGCCACACCGCGCCGTGCCTCGTCAACGCGGTCATCGCGTCGTACAACTTCGGGTTCGGCGCCGTCGACACCGACGCGGGGCTGGTGATCCCCAACCCGCGGTACGTGGAAAACGTCCGCGCCCTGATGACCGGCTGCGAGTGCCTCTCCTTCTGAGTCGGGGCGCCGCCGCCTTGTCCCGTAGGCACGCCGGTGTCTTCTCAGGACTTTTTTCACAATTTTCTCCTGAGTAGCAATTCGGGCAAATACCGTGTAGTGCATGAGGTACGCCCGAATGAGCCTGACGGTCGTGGTCGTGTCCCTCCTCGTGCCAACGCCGGCGGTCGCCGCCGGCACCACCGCCAGCGTGCGTTCCGGCGGTACCGGCCTCAACCTGCGCGCCGGCCCCTCCACGGCCGACGCCTCGGTCGGCCGCCTGGCGGAAGGCAGCCGCCTCGTCGTGGTGTGCCAGGTGTACGGGCAGTTCATCGTCGGCACCGAACGCCGCACGCCGGGCTGGAACCGCCTGTCGAACGGCCGCTACGTCTCCGACGCGTACGTGCGCTGGCGCCCCGCGCGCCCCTGGGTGCACTGGTGCGGCCCCAAGGGCGCCGCGCGGCCGGCCGTGCGCACCGGCACCGGCCCGGTCAACGTGCGCACCGGCCCGAGCACCCGCTTCGCCCGCGCCGGCACCCTCGCCGAGGGCAGCGTGCTGCCGGTCGAGTGCCAGGTGTGGGGCGAGCTGGTGAGCGGCAAGATGCGCCGCTCCGCCGCGTGGAACAGGATCACCGGCAACCGGTACGTCGCCGACGCCAACGTGGACTGGCGCGGCAACTCGCCCACGCTCCCATGGTGCGGCCAGGCGGCGCCGACCGTGCCGCCGGCCAACGCGGGCCAGTTCATCGCCCGTACCGTGGGTCCGGCCCAGGCCGGCTTCCGGCAGTACAAGGTGCCCGCCTCGGTGACGATCGCGCAGGCCATCCTGGAGTCCGGGTGGGGCGGCAGCTGGCTGACCCGCCGCGACCACAGCTACTTCGGCATCAAGTGCTTCGGCAGCCCCGGCGGGATCGCGGTGGGATGCCGCACGTACGCGACGACCGAGTGCGACGGCAACAAGTGCTACCGCACGAGCGCGTCGTTCCGCGCGTACCGCAACGCGACCGGCTCGTTCGCCGACCACGGCCGCTTCCTGACGGTCAACCCCCGGTACAAGAAGGCGTTCGCGTACAGCCGGGACCCGAACCGCTTCGCCATCGAGATCCACAAGGCGGGGTACGCCACGTCGCCCACCTACGCGCAGAACCTCATCGACCTGATGAAGAAGTACAACCTCTACCGGTACGACAAGTAGCCCGGCTACGAGCGGGTAGCCCGGATGGAGAACATCAGCGGCAGGCGGGGCAGGCCGTCGGGACGGTGGAACGTGCCGTCCTCGTCGCGGACGAGGTTGTAGAACTGGTCGAAGTAGGTGACCTGGTGCTCGTGCAGAAACTCGATCCGCAGCCCCGCCGCGCACAGCGCGCTCACGATCTCGCCGAGTGTGTGCCGCCACACCGTCGCTCGATTGTGGACGGTGGGCAGGTGCCAGTCGGCGTAGCTGCCCGGCTCGTCGAACGTCGTGGGCTTGTCCGGAAGGTAGTCGCGCGTCACGGTGGTGCCGGTCTCGTCGTCGAGCACGCCCATGAACGGGTGGAACTCGGCGATGTAGAAGACCCCGCCCGGCTCCAGCAGGTCGGCCACCACGCGCGCCCACGCGTCGATGTCCGGCAGCCAGCCGAGCACGCCGAGTCCCGTGTAGACGACGTCGAACCGCTCGCCCAGCGCGGCCGGCGCATCGTACACATTGGACTCCACGAACCGCGCGCCGCTAACGCCGAGCTCGGTCGCGAGCGCGCGGGCCGCCTCGACCGCCGCGGGCGCGAAGTCGAGGCCGGTCACCTGCGCGCCGAGGCGGGCCCACGAAAGCGTGTCCTGCCCGAAGTGGCACTGCAGGTGCAGCAGCCGCCGCCCGGCCACGTCGCCCAGCTCCGCGATCTCGAACGGCCGCAGCGACGTCGCACCCTCCCGGAACCGGGCCATCGCGTAGAAGTCGCTCGTGGTGTGCAGCGGCGCCCGCTCGTCCCAGTAGGCCTGGTTGTCGATGAGCCAGTCATCGCTCATGGCGCCCGACGATAACGGGTGGGCGCCCTCACAGTCGCGGCAATAACCGCAGGGCGACGTCGAGCGCACGGCTGCCCACCATCTCGGGGCCTGACTCGCCGCTCCACACCTCGGAGAGGACCGCCTTCACGAACGCCCACGCCGTGACCCGCTCGACCGGCAGCCCCATCCCGTCGGCCAGCTGCTCGATCCGGGCCGGTACCAGTGCGAGCAGCTCGTCCTCGCGGCGGTCGGGGTCGGGGTTGTGCACCATCGAGCCGGCCTCGTACCCCGGGTCGCCCACCACGCCGTGCGGGTCGATGGCCAGCCACGGCTCGCGCTTCGCGCGCAGCACGTTGTCGTGGTGCAGGTCGCCGTGGAGCAACACCCGCGCGGTCGCCGAGGCGCAGAGCTCGTCGAAGAGCCGACCCGCCCGCTCGACCAGCGCGCGCGGCAGCGGGTGGTCGCCCGGATAGACGCGCAGATGCCGCGCGAACGCCTCACCCTGCGACTCCAGCGGCGGCAGACCCCCATCGGGTACCGGCACCGCGTGCAGCCGCCGCATCACCGCGATGATCGCCGCGGTGGCCTCCGCGTCCCGGCCGGGCACGAGCGCGCTGGCCGCCGTGCCGGGGTCGGCCCGCTCCAGCAGCAGCGCACCCCACGCCGGCTCGTAGGCCAGCAGCCGCACCGCGCCCGCACCGTCCCAGCACTCCAGCGTGGCCGCCTCGACCGGCAGGTGGTCGGCTCCGGGCACGCCGAGCTTGAGCACGGCGGCCGTGCCGTCGGGACGGGTGGCCGGCGCCACCCAGTGGTAGCTGAGCGGGTACGGCTCGCCGAGGGTCAGCCCCCAGGTCCGCGCCACGCGGTCACGCAGCGCCGGCAGCCCGGCCAGCCAGGCCGCGCCTTCGGCACCCCAGACCCCGACGACGTTCCGCTCCAGCACGGCCGGGAGGGGCGTAGGGGCATTGACCGAGCCTGCCACGCCAGGGGTCCCACCCACGACCAGATTTGGAACCCTACGCGCGGGTGACATCCTCGATCGTGGACGCGCTGGCCGCGCGGAGCAGCCAGGCGTCAAGCTGCGTGAGATCGGTGCACCCGAGGATCTCCTCGCGGACGTCGTCCGGCACCGCGATGCCACGTGCCTTGAGCAGGGTCAGGATCGCTCGTGCCTCAGCCTGAGCCGCAAGGTTACGGAACAGCTCGCTGCGGTATTCGTAACCCACGGTGGTGATCATGAACGCCTCCCGACGGGCCCGGGCCGCCGCGGGCAGCCCGGCCAGCACGATGTCATCGTACAAGGTTGCCTGGCGAGCGCCGGCCGCTCGCATCGCCGCGATCAGCGCCGGAAAGGCCTCGTCCACGTCGGTCCGGCTTCCGTGGCAGATGGCCGCGAGCACGGCCAGCGAAGGATTCTTTCTCGCCTCGTCCACGTTGACGACGAGCGGCACATCGTCGGGCGTGAAGATGAATGGCCGCATGGAGAGGCTCCAGCCTGGGGCGTCGAACATGTCGCGGTAGCGGCGGGCCAGCCGCGGGTCGGGGCAGTAGGCGAGCAGTGCGGTGTCGACGTTGAGCTCCGCCTCGATCGCGGCGACGTAGAGCTTCCAGGTCCGCCGCTTGCTGGGATCCCAGCCGCGCTGGACCTCCATCACCGTTGCTAACACCGGCCGCTGAGCGCGCACATCGCTGGCGTGGGGGTGTGCGTGGGCGTAGAAGGGCACCTTCATTTCGAAAACGTTCATCAGCAGGAACGCGACGAGTTCATGGTCCTGCTTGGTCAGAGCCACCTGCGACTCGTGTTCCGCGCTTGGCATGGGTGGGGACGGTAGAAGAAGTTCTCTTGGTCGGTGGCACCCAACGACGAGGCGGATGGATGGTCCTGTGGTTTTGAACCTTACGGGGTTGGGCGCCGTACTCACGGGCGCAGCCCACTCCCGGGGAGGTTTCGCATGCGTGTCCGGCTGGTCGTGGCGGCCATGGCCGCCGCCGCTGTCGTTGTCGCGGGTGGCGGCTGCACCGGGGGTGACGTGCCGAGTGCGGACCGGGGTGCCGGCCGGCCGCCCGCCGCTGGCGCCGCGCCGGCCGCCGACCAGCAGGCCGCGGCCGACCAGGCGGCCGGTCCCGTTCCCGCCACGCTGAAGTTCAGCGGGACCACGCTCGACGGCAAGGCGTTCGACGCGGCCAGCTTTGCCGGCAAGCCGACCGTGCTGTGGTTCTGGGCGCCGTGGTGCGCCACGTGCTTCGGGCAGGCGGCGTCCGTGTCGGACATGCAGGACGAGTTCGGTACCAAGGTCAACCTGTTGGGCGTCGCGGGGTTGGGAAACGCCGACGAGATGAAAGAGTTTGTCACCGATGGGCAGGTCGGCGACGTCACCCACCTCAACGACCAGGCCGGCGCGGTGTGGAAGAAGTTCAAAATCACCGAGCAGAGCACGTATGTCTTCCTCGACCGGGACGGCAAGGTGCTCAGCAAGGGGTGGATGGACAGCGTCGACTTCGAGGGCAAGGTCGCCGAGCTGGCCGGCTGAGCGATGACACAGACCACAGTGGTCCTTGCGCTGACCGCGGGCATGCTCGCGGCGGTCAACCCGTGCGGGTTCGCGCTCCTGCCGGCGTACCTGTCGCTGCTCGTCGCCGGTGAGTCCACAGGCGACACCGTCCGGCGGGCCCTGGCCTCGACGGCGGCCATGACCGCGGGGTTCGTCCTCGTGTTCGGCGCGTTCGGCCTCGCGGTCGCACCGGCCGCCGGCTGGATCCAGGAGCGGCTGCCGTGGGTGACCGTCGGCCTCGGCGCACTGCTGGTGGCGATGGGCGCGTGGCTGGCCGCCGGCCGGACGCTGCCGGCGCCGTGGCGCGGTCCGCGCGCACCGGAGCTGCGCCGCACGCTGCCGTCGATGGCCATGTTCGGCGCCGCCTACGCCGCGGCGTCGCTGAGCTGCACGATCGGGCCGTTCCTGGCCATCGTCGTGGCCAGCATGCGGGCCGGCTCGACCGGCGCCGGGGTCGGGCTCTTCCTGGCGTACGCGGCCGGCATGGGACTGGCCGTCGGCGCCGCCGCGCTCGCCGTCGGGCTGCTGCGCACCTCGCTGATCCGGTTCGTGCGGCGGGCCGGCACGGCGATCTCCCGGCTGGGCGGCGTCCTGCTGCTGCTCGCCGGCGCCTACGTCGCGTACTACGGCTGGTACGAGATCCGGCTCAGCGCCGACCGCTCCACAGTGGACGATCCGGTGGTGGGTGCCGCCGGGCAGATACAGCACTCGCTCTCGTCCGCGCTCAGCGCGGCCGGCGTCGAGGTGGTGGCGGGCGTGTTCGCCGTGCTGCTCGCCGCCGCGCTCGTCACACGCCGACTGACCGGTCGGTCACGGGGAGGCCGGTCAGAAGTCGGCGAAGACGTAGGGGACGGCGCGCGGGAAGAGCGTCCGCAGCTCGGCGCCGGCGTCGGCGGGCACGGCGCCGAACCCGCGTAGCGGCAGCTCGTCCGGGTCCAGCACGCCGTACACGAGCGCGGAAAGGCCGGCCGCCCGCAGCGTCGCCCGGGGCACGCCGGACGCGTCGCCGCCCACCTCCAGCCGGCCGCCGTGGCCGTCCAGCAGGTACGTACCGGCGATGAAGGGGTCGTCGACCACCTCGACCACCACGCGGCCCGGCCCCACCGCGGTGCCGGCGAGTGGTGCGACGGCCAGGACGCGCGCCATCGGCGCGTTCATGTTGGGTATCCGCGTGCGTGACTCGGTGACCACCTCCAGGTCGGTGGCCCACAGCTCGGGCAACTCGTCCGCCGCCACGCGGGCGGTGACCTTCTCGACCTGGTCGACGTGCCGCGCGAAGAACTGCAGCAGCAGCGTGCGGCTCAGCGGCGTGGTGGTGAGCAGGTCGTCCACCTCCATCTCGGCGCCGAAGCCGGTGATCCGGTACGTCGCCGCGGCGGCCACCTCGCCATCCACCCGAGCGGTGAGGACCCAGTGCGCGTCGTCCGCGCGTAGCCGCTCGGCGCGGGAGTCGGGAAACACCGCGAACCCGTGCCGCCGCTCGGCCAGCCGCAGCGTGAACGCGCGGTACGCGTCGTACCCCGTGCCGATCCGCTCCCACGTGACCTCGCCGGGCAGGTCGGCGCGGACGAGGGAGGCGAGGTCGCGTGGCGCGAACGTGACCCGGCGCCGCTTCGGCAGCCCGACGTACCCGAAGCGCTCGTAGAACGAGGGCCGGAACGGGTACAGCGCGCTGACCGCGTGACCGCCGTCACGCATGTCGCCGAGCAGGCGGGTGAGCAATGTGCGGACGTGGCCGCGGCGGCGGGCGAGGGGGTGCACGGCCACGCTCGCGACCCCGGCCATGGGGTGGAGCGTGCCGCGCACGTTCTGCCGCATCGGGACGGCGGAGACGGCGGCGAGGGAGGTGCCGTCCTCCTCCGCCACCAGGGTGACGCTGTCCTCCTGGAAGGGGAGATAGCCGCGGTACTTGGCTGCGTCTTCCAGGGGAGCCGGGCTCGCCTCGAAGGCGTACGCCTGAAGGGGGAAAGCGTGTGTGAGCCGCTCGTCTCCATTGATCCGCCGGATCTTCATGCGCACCAGCAAACCACGTAACCCCTAGGGCGTTCTCACCCTCCAGTCCCATTCCGGAATCAGGGGAAGTCGGTGCCGGGCCCGGATGGAAGTGTGAAGATCAGGTTGGAGGCTGTGCTCATGGCGGTCATTACGGGGACGGGGCAGGTCCGGCCGGGTGCCGGCGCACCGCCCATGACGAGGGCGCGGGCCGAGACCACGGTGGATACCGGCACCGCGCGCACGCATCCACCGGTCCGGCTCGGGCAGCAGATCATCATCTTGCTGGGAGCCATTGTCATCTACTTCGGCGTCCGGCACCTGACTGAGGGCTCAGTCACGACGGCGGTCGCGAACGCGGCCCGCGTGGTCGACCTCGAGGCGGCGCTCGGGCTGCACCACGAGCAGTGGCTGCAGGACACGTTCGCGAGCTCCTCGCGGGTCAGCACCGTGTTCAACTGGATCTACATCTGGGGCCACTGGCCGGTCATCGCGGTCACGCTCATCTGGCTGGCCCGGCGGCACCCGGTCATCTACCTCCGCACGCGCAACGCGATGATCCTCTCCGGGGCGATCGGCATGGTGATCTTCGCGACGTTTCCGGTCGCGCCGCCGCGGCTGGCGCCGATGGGCATGGTCGACACCGTGACGGTCAGCTCCCACGCGTACCGGGTGCTGCAGCCGCCCATGTTCACCAACCAGTACGCGGCCGTGCCCAGCCTCCACGTCGGCTGGGACCTGCTGATGGGCATCGCGATCGCGGTCGCCGCGAGGCGGCTGTGGGTGAAGGTGCTCGGCGTGGCGATGCCGGTGGCGATGACACTCGCGGTCGTGCTCACCGCGAACCACTACATCGTCGATGCGGTCGCCGGTGCCGCACTGACCACGAGCTGCTGGTTTGCCGTCCGCTGGTGGACAAGGCGGCGCGAGCTGCAGCGCCAGCTGGCTGGCACTTAGTCAGAATGTATTGACAAAGTCTCCGACCCGGGGAGTGTGACCCGTAACACGGGTGTCACTTTCTGCTAATCCTGGGGAGGGACTACGTGGAGTTGCGCATCGCGGGCGCACCCATCTCCTGGGGCGTGTGTGAGGTGCCCGGCTGGGGCTTCCAGCTGCCGGCCGGGCGCGTGCTCGGCGAGATGCACTCCCTGGGCCTCGCGGCCACCGAGTTCGGGCCGGTGGGATACCTCCCCGATGATCCCGCCGGCCTGCTCGCCGCGCACGGCCTGCGCGCGGTCGGCGGTTTCGTGCCGGCCGTCCTGCACGAGCCCGGCCACGATCCCCGGCCGGAAGTGGGCGCGGTCGCCACGCGCTACGCGGCCGCCGGCGCCGACACCGTGGTGCTCGCCGCGGACACCGGCCGCCAGGGGTACGACGCACGTCCGCAGCTCGACACGGCCGGCTGGGCCACGCTGCTGTCCAACCTGGACGGTGCCGCGGCCGCGGTGACCGCCGCCGGCCTCACACCCACGCTCCACCCGCACGTCGGCACGATGGTGGAGACGGCGGACGACGTCGAGCGGGTCCTCGCCGGCTGCGCGGTCCCGCTCTGCCTGGACACCGGCCACCTCACGGTCGGCGGCGCCGACCCGGCCGGGATCGCCGCCGAGCACCCGGGGCGGGTCGCGCACGTGCACCTCAAGGACGTCGACGCCGGGCTCGCCGCGCGGGTGCGGGGCGGCGACGTGTCGTACACGGAGGCGGTGCGCGCGGGCATGTTCCGCCCGCTGGGCAAGGGCGACGTCGACATCGCCGGCATCGTGCGCTCGCTCGACGCCGCCGGCTACGACGGGTGGTTCGTGCTGGAGCAGGACGTCGTGCTCACCGGGCCCGACGCCGACCCGCTGCCGGACGTGGCCGCGAGCGTGGAATACCTGCGGAGCCTCTGATGGGCAACCCTCCCGGCGCTGGCCGTCGTTTCGCGGGCCCGCGAAACGACGAGAAGCGTCCAGAAAACCTTGACGTTCTCACGATGGGCCGGGTCGGTGTGGACATCTACCCGCTCCAGGTGGGCGTCGGGCTGGCGGAGGTGGAGACGTTCGGCAAGTACCTGGGAGGCAGCCCCACCAACGTCGCGGTCGCCGCCGCCCGCTACGGGCGGCGGGTCGCGGTCATCACCCGCACCGGCGCCGACCCGTTCGGCGACTTCGTCCACAGCGCACTGCGCGGCTACGGCGTGGACGACCGGTACGTGACGGCGGTCCCGCACCTGCCGACGCCCGTGACGTTCTGCGAGATCTTCCCGCCGGACGACTTCCCGCTCTACTTCTACCGCCTGCCCAGCGCCCCTGACCTGCAGATCAGAGCCGACGAGCTGGACGCCGAGGCGATCCGCGGCGCGGGCGTCTTCTGGGTGACCGGCACCGGGCTGTGCGAGGAGCCGAGCCGATCCGCCACGCTCGCCGCGTTGCGCCTGCGCGACCGGGCCGGGATCACGGTGCTCGACCTCGACTACCGGGAGATGTTCTGGCCGTCGCGCGAGGAGGCGCGGCGCTGGCTCCAGCAGGCGCTGCCCTACGCCACGGTCGCCGTCGGCAACCTCGACGAGTGCCACACCGCCGTCGCCGAGCGGGACCCGGCCGCCGCGGCGAAGGCGCTCCGCGACCGGGGCGCCGAGCTCGCCGTCGTCAAGCAGGGCCCGCGAGGGGTACTGGCCGTCGACGCCTCCGGCGCGGTCGAGGTGCCGCCGGTGCCCGTCGAGGTGGTGAACGGGCTGGGCGCGGGCGACGCGTTCGGCGGTGCCCTCTGCCACGGCCTGCTCGCCGGGTGGGAGACCGCCCGGGTCATGCGCTTCGCCAACGCCGCCGGCGCGATCGTCGCCGGGCGCCTCGCGTGCTCCGACGCGATGCCCACTGTGGACGAGGTCGAAGAGCATGTTCGCTGAGCGGCTCGCCGCCGTCATCGACGCCCGGGTGCACCGCCCGCGGGCCATCGCCGAGGCGGCCGCCGCGCGGCACCGGGCCCTGCTGTTCACCGGCGGCGGCCACGACCGGCTGGTCCTTGTCGCCGCCGACCACCCGGCGCGCGGCTCGCTCGGCGCCGGCCGCCGCCCGACCGCGATGGCGGACCGCGCCGACCTGCTCGAGCGGCTCTGCGTGGCGCTCGCCCGCCCCGGCGTCGACGGCGTCCTCGGCACCGCCGACGTGCTGGAGGACCTGCTGCTGCTCGGCGCGCTCGACGGCAAGGTGGTGGTCGGCTCGATGAACCGGGGAGGGCTCTCCGGCAGCGCGTTCGAGATCGACGACCGCTTCACGGGGTACGGCGCGGAGGCGATCGCCGCGGCCGGCTTCGACGGCGGCAAGATGCTCCTGCGCATCGACCCGGACGACGCGGCCACGGTGTCCACGATGGAGGCGTGCGCGCGGGCGGTCGACGCGCTCGCCGGGCGGCGGCTGATGGCGATGGTGGAGCCGTTCGTCAGCCGCCGCGTCGACGGCCGCTCGACAAACGAGCTGACCCCCGACGCGATGGTGCGCGCCATCTCGGTCGCGTCCGGGCTGGGCGGGACCTCGGCGTACACGTGGCTGAAGGTGCCGGTCGTCGACGACATGGAGCGCGTGATGGCCGCGTCCACGCTCCCCGCGCTGCTGCTCGGCGGCGAGGTGCCGGCCGACCGCGACGCCGCGTTCGAGGGCTGGCAGAAGGCGCTGCGCCTGCCGACCGTCAAGGGGATCGTGGCCGGCCGTTCGCTGCTCTACCCGGCCGACGACGACGTGGCCGGCGCGGTCGACACGGCGGTGAGCCTGCTGTGACCTCCGTGACCCCCGAGTCGGCCGGCTGGCGGTACTCCGGCCTGCGCGTGCTCGACCTCGACGGGGCGGTCACCTTCGAGACCGGCGAGGACGAGGTGCTCGTCGTGCCGCTGTCCGGATCGTGCACTGTGGAGTGTGACGGCGAGGTGTTCACTCTGGACGGTCGGGAGGACGTCTTCGCCGGGGTGACCGACTTCGCGTACGCGCCCCGCGACGCCGCCGTCACCGTGACCGGGCAGGGGCGTTTCGCGGTACCCACCGCACGGGCCTCGCGGCGCCTCCCGCCTCGCTACGGACCGGCCGCCGGCGTCCCCGTCGAGCTGCGCGGGGCGGGCAGCTGCTCGCGGCAGGTCAACAACTTCTGCACGCCCGGCGTCTTCGAGGCCGACCGGCTGATCGCCTGCGAGGTGCTGACACCCGGCGGCAACTGGTCGTCGTACCCGCCGCACAAGCACGACGAGGACCGGCCCGGCGAGTCCGTGCTGGAGGAGATCTACTACTTCGAGGTGCGCGGCTCCGGCATGGCGTACCAGCGCGTCTACGGCCCGGACGTCGACGTGCTCGCCGAGGTCCGCGGCGGCGACGTGGTGCTGATCCCGCGGGGCTGGCACGGGCCGTCGATGGCCGCGCCCGGCTACGACCTCTACTACCTCAACGTGATGGCCGGCCCCCGCCGCGCCTGGGAGATCTGCGACGACCCGGCACACGCCTGGATCCGGGACACCTGGGCTTCCCAGGCCGTCGACCCCAGGCTGCCGTTCCGAAGTGGAGTGACCACATGAGGCTCACCGTCGCCCAGGCGCTCGTGCGCTTCCTCGCCGCCCAGCACACCGAGCGGGACGGCGTGGAGCACAGGCTTTTCGCCGGCTGCTTCGGCATCTTCGGCCACGGCAACGTCGCCGGCATCGGCCAGGCGCTCTACGAGGCGGAGCAGCGCGAGCCGGGCGCGCTGCCGTACTACCAGTCCCGCAACGAGCAGGCCATGGTGCACGCGGCCGCCGCGTTCGCCCGGATGCGCGACCGGCTCAGCACGCTCGCCTGTACCTCGTCGATCGGGCCCGGCGCCACCAACATGGTGACCGGCGCGGCGCTCGCCACCATCAACCGGCTGCCCGTCCTGCTGCTGCCCGGCGACGTCTTCGCCACCCGCGTCGCCGACCCCGTGCTCCAGCAGCTGGAGGACCCGCGCGCCGGGGACGTGTCGGTCAACGACGCGCTCCGGCCGGTGTCCCGCTTCTTCGACCGGGTGTGGCGGCCCGAGCAGCTGCCGTCCGCACTGCTCGGCGCGATGCGGGTGCTGACCGACCCGGCGGAGACCGGCGCGGTCACGCTCGCGCTGCCGCAGGACGTGCAGGCCGAGGCGTTCGACTGGCCCGAGGAGCTGTTCGCACACCGGGTGTGGCACGTGCCCCGGCCGGTGCCCGAGCCGGCCGCGCTCGCCCGCGCGGTCGCGGCCATCCGCGGCGCCCGCCGGCCACTGCTTGTCGCCGGCGGCGGCGTCATCTACTCCGGCGCGACGGACGCGCTGCGCTCGCTCGCCGAGGCCACCGGCATCCCGGTCGCGGAGACCCAGGCGGGCAAGGGCGCGCTGCCGTACGACCATCCGCTCGCCCTCGGCGCCGCCGGCGCGACCGGCACCACCGCCGCCGTGCACATGGCCCGCGAGGCCGACCTCGTCATCGGCGTCGGCACCCGGTACAGCGACTTCACCACCGCGTCGCGGAGCGCGTTCGGGCAGGCGGCCTTCGTCAACGTGAACGTGGCCGCCTTCGACGCCGCCAAGCACGCCGGCCTGAGCGTCGTCGCCGACGCCCGGCAGGCGCTGCGGGCCCTCACCGGCGCGCTGACCGGATGGTCGGTCGGCGACGGGTACCGCGAGGAGGCCCGCCGGCTCGCCGCCGAGTGGGACGGGACGGTCGAGCGGGCGTACCACCTCGGCCACGGCCCGCTGCCCGCCCAGTCGGAGGTGATCGGCGCGGTCAACGAGGTCTCCGCGCCCCGCGACGTGGTCGTCTGCGCGGCCGGCTCGATGCCCGGCGATCTGCACAAGCTGTGGCGCAGCCGGGACCCGAAGGGCTACCACGTGGAGTACGGGTACTCCTGCATGGGCTACGAGATCGCGGGAGGCCTCGGCGCGAAAATGGCGGCCCCGGACCGGGACGTCTTCGTGCTCGTCGGCGACGGCTCGTACCTGATGATGTCCTCCGAGCTTGTCACCGCCGTGCAGGAAGGCGTCAAGCTCATCGTGGTCCTCGTGCAGAACCACGGCTTCGCCTCCATCGGCGCGCTCTCCGAGACGGTCGGCGCACCGCGCTTCGGCACCCGCTACCGCTACCGAAACCCGGACACCGGCCGCCTCGACGGCGACGTCCTCCCGGTGGACCTCGCGGCCAACGCGGCCAGCCTCGGCGTGCCCGTGCTGCGGGCCAGGACCATCGAGGACCTGCGCGCCGCCCTGCGGGACGCGAAAGCCCACGACGGCCCGATCCTCGTGCACGTCGAGACCGACCCGCTCGTGCCCGCGCCGGACGGCGGAGCCTGGTGGGACGTGCCCGTCGCCGAGGTGTCCACCCTGGACGCGACGCGCCAGGCCCGCAAGTCGTACGAGGCCGCGAAGGGCAACCAGCGGCCGTATCTGGCACCCCCACCCCGACGCTGAGGAGGGAACACCCGTGACCACGCACCGCACTGCCAGCAGAATGCTCGCCATCGCCGCTGTCCTGACCCTCGCCGCGGCCGGCTGCAGCAGCGAGGGCGGCAAGCAGGAGGAGGAGAAGAGCGACTCCGGCAACACCGGCGTGGCCGACACCCCGCGGTACACGATCGCGATGATCACGCACGAGGTGCCCGGCGACACGTTCTGGGACCTGGTCCGCAAGGGTGCCGAGGCCGCGGCCAAGAAGGACAACATCGAGCTGCGCTACTCCAACAACGCCGACGGCCCCGAGCAGGCAAACCTGATCCAGACCGCGATCGACAGCAAGGTGAACGGCATCGCGGTCACGCTCGCCAAGCCGGACGCGCTGCAGGGCGCCGTGCAGAAGGCGGTGGCCGCCGGCATCCCGGTCGTGGCCCTCAACGCCGGCCTCGAGCAGTGGAAGGCGATGGGCGTCACCGAGTTCTTCGGGCAGGACGAGTCGATCGCCGGCGAGGCGGCCGGGCAGCGGCTGGCGCAGGACGGCGCGAAGAAGGTGCTGTGCGTCATCCACGAGCAGGGCCACGTCGCGCTGGAGGCCCGGTGCGCGGGCGTGAAGAAGGGCTTCGGCGGTGCCGGTGTCGTGGAAAACCTGAACGTGAACAGCAAGGACATGCCGTCGGTCAAGTCGACCATCACCGCGAAGCTGCAGCAGGACAAGAGCGTCGACCGGGTCATCACGCTCGGCGCCCCGATCGCCATCACCGCCGTCGAGTCGGCCAAGGAGGCCGGTTCCGCCGCGAAGATCGTCACGTTCGACACCAACAAGGAGCTCGTCGGCTCGATCCGCTCCGGCGACGTGCAGTGGGCCATCGACCAGCAGCCGTACCTGCAGGGCTACCTCGCGGTCGACTCGCTCTGGCTGTACCTGACCAACGGCAACGTCATCGGCGGCGGCCAGACCGTCCTGACCGGACCGTCCTTCATCGACCAGAAGAACATCGAGAGCGTCGCGCAGTACGCGGAGAAGGGCACCCGATGACTCATCGGTTGCTCGCCAGACCCGAGCTCGGCTCGGTGGTGGGTGTCATCGCGATCTTCGTGTTCTTCTTCGCGATCGCCGACCCGTTCCGGCAGGCGACCTCGATGGGCACGGTGCTCTACGTCAGCTCGACGATCGGCATCATGGCGGTGCCGGTGGCGCTGCTGATGATCGGCGGCGAGTTCGACCTCTCGGCCGGCGTCAACGTCACCGCGTCCGCGCTCACCGCGTCGATGCTCAGCTACCAGCTGAGCCTCAACGTGTGGGTCGGCGTGTTCGTCTCGCTGCTCTTCGCGCTCGGCGTGGGCTTCTTCAACGGCTTTCTGGTGACGACGACGCGGATACCGAGCTTCCTTGTCACGCTCGGCACGTTCCTCATGCTCCAAGGTGCGAACATCGCGGTCACCAAGCAGGTGAGCGGCCAGGTGGCCACGGACAACATCTCCGACATGGACGGCTTCGGCGCCGCCAAGGCGATCTTCGCGTCCTCGTTCGACATCGGCAGCGTGACGATCCGGATCACCGTGCTGTGGTGGCTACTGTTCGTCGCGGTCGGCACCTGGATCCTGCTGCGCACCCGCGCCGGAAACTGGATCTTCGCGGTGGGTGGCAACGAGGACAGCGCGCGGGCGGTCGGCGTGCCGGTGCGCCAGACGAAGATCGCGCTGTTCATGGGCGTCGGCCTGTGCGCGTGGTTCATGGGCATGCACCGGCTCTTCGCGTTCAGCACCGTGCAGTCCGGCGAGGGCGTCGGCAACGAGTTCATCTACATCATCGCGGCCGTCATCGGCGGGTGCCTGCTCACCGGCGGCTACGGCTCGGCGATCGGCGCCGCGTTCGGTGCGCTCATCTTCGGCATGACCAACCAGGGGATCGTGTACGCCGGGTGGGACGCCGACTGGTTCAAGTTCTTCCTCGGCGTGATGCTTCTCTTCGCCACGGTCCTGAACATGTGGGTCCGGCGACTCGCGGTACGGAGGTGACGATGCCGCTCATCGAGATGACCGGCGTGGGCAAGCGGTACGGCACGATCGTCGCGCTGCAGGACGTGTCGCTGCGGGTCAACGCCGGCGAGATCACGTGCGTGCTGGGCGACAACGGCGCCGGCAAGTCCACGCTCATCAAGATAATGTCCGGGCTGCACCAGCACGACGAGGGCGAGATGCTGGTCGACGGTGAGCCGGCGCGCTTCGGATCGCCGCGCGCCGCGCTCGACCGGGGCATCGCCACCGTGTACCAGGACCTGGCGGTCGTGGCCCTGATGCCGGTGTGGCGCAACTTCTTCCTCGGCTCCGAGCAGACGAAAGGCCTTGGTCCGCTGCGCCGCCTCGACGCCGACGCCATGCGCCGCACCACCCGGGACGAGCTGGCCCGGATGGGGATCAACCTCAACGACGTGGAGCAGCCCATCGGCCAGCTCTCCGGCGGCGAGCGGCAGTGCGTGGCCATCGCCCGGGCCATCCACTTCGGAGCGCGGGTCCTCATCCTCGACGAGCCGACCGCGGCGCTGGGCGTCAAGCAGTCCGGCGTCGTGCTCAAGTACGTCGCGGCGGCGCGGGACGCGGGGATCGGCGTCGTGTTCATCACCCACAACCCGCACCACGCGTACCTGGTCGGCGACCACTTCATCCTGCTCAACCGGGGCCGGATGCGGCTGGACCGCAAGCGCGACCAGATCAGCCTCGACGACCTGACCCGCGAGATGGCCGGGGGAGACGAGCTGACCGCGCTCACGCACGAGCTGCAGCGAAACTGAGGGAGCACGCGATGAACGTTGGGGTCATCGGCACGGGAATGATCGGCACCGAGCACGTGCGCCGGCTGACGAGCCGGGTGGCGGGTGCGCGGGTGACCGCCGTGTTCGATGTGGACACCGACCGCGCCGCCGGCGTCGCCGCCGTCGCCGGGGCGGCCGTCCATCGCGAGGGGCACGACGTCATCGACGATCCGGCGGTCGACGCGGTGCTCATCGCCTCGCCCGGAGACACCCATGCCGACCTCGTGCTCGCCTGCGTCGCCACCGGCAAGCCGGTGCTGTGCGAAAAGCCGCTCGCCACCACGTCCGGCGCGGCGCTCAAGGTGGTCGAGGCCGAGATGACGTACGGGCGGCGGCTGGTGCAGGTGGGCTTCATGCGCCGGTACGACGTCGGCTACCTCACCGTGAAGAGCGCGCTCGCCGCCGGGCGGGTGGGCGAGCCGCTGCTCGTCCACTGTGTCCACCGCAACGTGAGCGTCCCGCCGGCCTTCACCGGCGACATGTCGCTGACCGACTCGCTCGTACACGAGGTCGACGCCTCCCGCTGGCTGCTCGGCCAGGAGATCGTCGCCGCGACCGTGGTCGAGGTGCCGCACAGCCCGCTCGCCTCGCCGCAGCTGCGCGACCCCCGGCTCGTGCTGCTGGAGAGCGAGCGGGGATCGTCATCGACGCGGAGGTCTTCGTCAACGCCCGCTACGGGTACGACGTGCGCTGCGAGGTCGTCGGCACCACCGGCACCGTCGCGCTGGAGGCGCCCACCACCGGCGCCGTCGCCCTCGACGGCGGGCGGGTGCAGGCGCTGCCGATGGACTGGCAGGCCCGCTTCGCCCAGGCCTACGTGGACGAGCTGCAGGACTGGGTCGACGCCGTGCACCGCGGGACGGCGACGGGGCCGAGCGCCTGGGACGGGTACGCGGCCACCGCCGTCGCCGAGGCCGCCGTGGCGTCCCGCGGCAGCCGGACGATGGTGGACCTGGCCGAACGGCCAGCGCTCTACTCTGGAGAATCGTCACCGTGACCCCGGTGAGTGAGCTCATCCGCATCGACCGGTCCAGCCCCGTGCCGCTGTACTTCCAGGTCGCGCGGCGGCTGGAGGAGCTGATCGCGACCGGCCACCTCACGCCGGGCACGCGCCTAGAAAACGAGGTCGCGCTCGCCGACCAGCTCGGCCTGTCCCGCCCGACCATGCGGCAGGCCATCCAGTACCTCGTGGACAAGGGCATGCTCGTGCGCAAGCGCGGGGTGGGCACCCAGGTCGTGCACGCCCGGGTCCGCCGCACGGTCGAGCTGACCAGCCTGTACGAGGACCTGGACCGCACGCACCAGCAGCCGCGCACCGACGTGCTCTCCCTCGCCTCGGTGACCGCGCCGGACGAGGTGGCGGTCGCGCTCGTGCTGCCCAGCGGCGCCTCGGTCCTCGCGGTCGAGCGGCTGCGGTACGCGCAGGGTGAGCCACTCGCGCTCATGCGCAACTACCTGCCGGCCGGCCTGCTCCGGATCAGCGCCGACGACCTGCGCGACCGCGGCCTGTACCAGCTGATGCGCGCCGCCGGCGTCAACCTCCGCCTCGCCGAGCAGACCATCGGCGCCCGCCGCGCCACCGCCGCCGAGGCCAAGGCGCTGGGGGAGCCGCGCGGCGCCCCGCTGCTGACGATGGCGCGGACGGCCTACGACGACGCCGGGCGGGCGGTCGAGTTCGGGCAGCACGCGTACCGCGCGTCGCTGTACTCCTTCGAGCTGACCCTGGTGGCGCGGTGAGGACGATCGGCGTGGGCGTCATCGGCCTGGGCTGGATGGGGCGGGTGCACTCCCAGTCGTACCTGCGGGTCGGCCACCACTTCCCCGACCTGGCGCTGGCGCCGCGGCTGGTGACCGCCGCGGACCCGGTCGCGGCCCTGCGGGAGGACGCCGCACGCCGCTACGGCTTCGCGCGCACCACAGTGGACTGGGCCGGCGTGCTCGCCGACGCGGAGGTCGAGGCGGTCAGCATCACCACACCGACGGACCTGCACGTCGAGGTGGGGGTCGCCGCCGCCCGCGCCGGCAAGCACATCTGGATCGAGAAGCCGGTCGGCCGCGACGCCGCCGAGGCCGCCGCCGTCCAAAGCGCGGCGGCCGAGGCCGGAGTCCGCGGCACCGTCGGCTTCAACTACCGGAGCGCGCCCGCCGTGGCCCGCGCCCGCGAGCTGATCGCCGCCGGCCACCTGGGCACCGTGACCCACGCGAGGTTCCGCTTCCTGGGCGACTACGCGGCCCACCCCATGGGCGCGCTGTCGTGGCGCTTCGTCCGCGCCACGAGCGGCTCCGGCGTGCTCGGCGACCTCATGTCGCACGCCGCCGACCTCGCCCGCCACCTGCTCGGACCGCTGGACGCGGTGGTCGCCGACCAGGCCACGTTCATCCCGGAACGCCCCACGCCGTCCGGCGCCACCAGCCACTACGCGATCGCGAGCGGCGCGCTCGGCCCGGTGGAAAACGAGGACTGGGCCGCATGCCTGGTCCGTTTCGCTTCGGGCGCGCGGGGTTCGCTGGAGGCGAGCCGGGTCAGCGTCACCGACCAGAACAACTACGGCTTCGAGATCCACGGCACGGAGGGCGCGCTTGCCTGGGACTTCCGCCGCATGGGCGAGCTGCGCGTGTCGACGGGCGGCGGCTACCAGAACCTGTCGCTGGCCGCGGAGCACGTGGGCCCCGGCGCCGGCGAGTTCGCCGCCTTCCAGCCGGGCGCCGGCATAGCGATGAGCTACGACGACCTGAAGGTCATCGAGGCGGCCGGCTTTCTGCGCTCCATAGTGGACGGTGCAGCGCACGGCCCCGTGCTCATCGACGCGGTCCACGCCGCCCGCGCGACCGCCGCCATGGCCGAATCCTTCCGCACCGGTGCCTGGATCTCGCTCTCCACCTGAACAGATGCACGATGTTGTGGTTATGCGTCCATCGTGGATGGTGCGCGGTGGGTGGGTTGACTAGACTCGGACGCGTGTTCGAAGAGGGTGTTGCCGGCAAGCTGGTCCAGCTGCCGCCGGGGGCGGAGCTGGCCGCCGTCCTCGACCGCATCGACCTGGCGGCGCTGAATGGGTTCGAGGTGGTGGAGGTGGTCAAGGCCATCTCCCGGCAGATCGCCCACTACCAGGCCGCGCTGTTGGCCGCGGCATGGGAGTCCGCATTCTGCCCGCCGGGCGACGAGACCAGCCCGCCCGAGCGGACCGACCGCCCGGAGGAGTTCGCCGCCGACGAGGTCCGGTTCGCGCTGGCCCTGACCCGGCGGGCCGCCGACACGCTGATGGGCACGGCATGCCAACTGGTCGAGCGCCTTCCGGCCGCGCACGCAGCGCTCCGGTCCGGCCGGATCGATCTGGCCAGGGCCCGCGTCCTCGACGAGGAGACCGCCGCCCTGCCGCCGCCGCTGGCCCGGCAGCTGGTCGACCTCGTGCTGCCCGCGGCCGGCGGGTGGACCACCGGGCAGTTGCGCGCCCGGCTGCGCAAGCTGGTCATCGCCGCCGATCCCGAGGCCGCCGCGCAGCGGCAGCGTGAAGCCCTGACCCGGCGCCGGATCGAGCACGGTCTGGACCAGGACGGCACCGCGACGCTCGCCGGTTGTCACCTGCCGCCCGAGCGGGCCGCGGCGGCGGCAGCCCGGATCGACGCGCTCGCCCGCGCGGCCAAGCGGTCCGGCGACACGCGGTCCCTTGACGAGCTGCGCGCCGACCTGTTCCTGGAAATTCTCAATGGCCACCACGCGGCGACCGCGCCCGCCCCGCGCGTCGGCGGCGTGGAGCTGGTCGTCCCGTTCGCCACCCTGGCCGGCCTCGGCGCGCATCCCGGTGAGATCAAGGGCTGGGGCCCGGTCCTCGCCGAGATCGCCGCCAAGGTCGCCGACCAGCAGCGCGACCGGTCGTGGCGGTTCACCGTGGTTGACGGCCGGGGCGCCGTCATGGCGCACGGTCCCCTGCGCCGGCGCCCCGCGGCCGGTCTCGCCGCGTTCGTCCAGGCCCGCGACCGCACCTGCCGCGCGCCCGGCTGCCGGGTCCCGGCGGGCCGGTCAGATCTGGACCACACGGTCGCCTGGGAGAGCGGCGGATCCACCACACCGGCCAATCTGGGCGTGTTGTGTCGGCACTGCCATGGCTACAAGCACAGTAAAGGCGTCAGGTTGAGCCAGCCGACCCCGGGCACCTTCGTCTGGCGGACCCGGCTCGGACACACCTACACAGTCGGACCGGCACCGCCCTGAGATGGGGAGCCGCCCAGATCCCGCCGGCCCGAGACTGCTGCCATGCCGTCAGCGGAGCGCGGCGAGGTCCTGGAGGCGACCGGCGTGGTTGCGGGCGGAGCTGCTGGGTGCTGTCAGCGGAGCGCGGCGAGGTCCAGGAGTCGATAGGCGTGGTTGCGGGCGGAGGCTGCTGGGTGCCGTCAGCGGAGAGCTGCGAGGTCCAGGAGTCGACCGGCGTGGTTGCGGGCGGAGAAGGTGCGGATGCGGTCCAGGTGCGGCTCGGTGGGCGCGGTGCGGGCGGCCCACACGGCGGACAGGGCGGCGTCGCTGGCGCAGCCGATGTCGTCGTAGAGGGTGACCGCGGCGGCCGGGTTGCCGGCGATCAGGGCTTCGGCGGCTTCGACCCAGCGGGTGCGGCGCAGGCTGGTGCGGACGACCTCGGCCATCGCGGGCGCGGCGGCCGGGGTGAGGACGGTGGCGTGGGCTGCGGCGGAGAGCCACTCCAGGGTGAGGGCGGTCGGTGCCTCGCGCCACAGGCTGGCCAGGTCGGCCAGCAGGGTGGTGGCGCCGTCCACGTTGCCGTCGAGGGCGCGGGCCAGGGCGCCGTGTGCGTAGGCGTTGTAGCGCAGGCGGACGAAGCCGGAGCGGTGTGCGACGTCGAGGCTGCGGGCGATGTCTTCGCCGTCGGGGCGGCCGCAGAGGGCGCCGATCCAGGCGCGGCGGCCGCGCAGCTGCAGGTCCCAGTCGGCGGTGCCGGCGCCCTCGGCCTCGTGGTCGAGGTATTCGTCGGCGGCGCGCAGCAGGGCCACCCAGTCGCCGCTGAAGTAGGCCAGCTCGGCCTCCTCCGAGTGGTCGAGCACGAGGCTGATCTGTCCACCGTGGACGGTGCGGCTCTCGCGTTCGAGGTCGGCGGCGCCGGACAGGTCGCCCTCCTCCTGGCGGAACGTGGCGAGGTTGTGCAGCGCGCGCCGCAGCGTGGGCAGGCCCTGCGCGCGGCAGGTCTCGATGACCTGCTCCAGGTCGTCGAGGGCGGCGAGGTCGCCGGCCACGTAGCGGGTGGCATGCTCGGTGACCAGCGCGTGCACCTCGGCGTCGGCCAGGCCCAGGCGGTTTGCGAGGTCGCGGGCGGCGCGGGCGGCGGGCAGGGCGAGGTCGGTGCGGAACTCGAGCAGGTGCAGGCGGGCCAGCTCCGCGTACGCCTCGGTCTTGGCGGCGTCGTCGGGCAGCTCGCGGAAGAGGGTGATGGCGCGGTCGAGGTGTTCGCGGGCCTTGTCGCGCTCGGCGCGCATGAGCTCGGTGAGGCCGAGGAGGGTCTCGGCGCGGGCCTCGCCGGTGCGGTCGCCGGCCTCGCGCATGCGGTCGGCGAGGCGGGCGACCTGCTTGACCCGGTCGCGGTAGAAGCTGTCGGAGTCGGCCAGGAACTGCAGCCGGTGGTGGAACAGCTCGGTGCGGCGCCGCGCGTCCGGCTCGTGGTCGGCGGGCCAGGCGTTGAGCGCGCCCTCGGTGTAGCCGCGCGCGGCGTCCACCGCGTACACGGCGAAGGCGGCCTCGGCGGCGGCGAGCAGCGCGGTGCGGGCGGCCTCGGCGTCGGTGGTGGTGTCTTCGCCGAGGCTCTGGGTGAGGTCGAGGGCCTGGATGCGGTGGCGGGCCACGGCGGTGGCGAGGTCGTTGCGGCCGTCGATGGAGACTCGCTCCAGCCAGGCCGCCGCGCGCCGGTGCAGCGCCGCGCGGCTCGCTCGGGGCAGGCGGCGGTACGCCACGTCGCGCACGAGCTGGTGCTGGAAGGTCAGCTCCGCCTCACCGGCCACAGTGGACACGCTGCCGGCGACGAGGAGGTCGCGGCGCTGCAGGCGGCGCAGGACGCCGGCCACGCCGACCGCGTCGAGCGCGAGCATGTCGGCGATCGCGCCGCTCCAGAGGCGGTCGCCGAGGACGGCGGCGGCGTTGAGCACGGTGCGCTCGGCGTTGTCGAGCAGGTCGATGCGGTTTGCGATCACGCCGTGGACGCTTTCCGGCACGTCGACCTCGCCGTCGCGCCCGAGCACCGAGCCGGTGCCGCGCTCGGCGAGCATGCGCACGTACTCGACGGCGTACATCGGGTTGCCGCCGGTGATCATCGTGAGGCGGTCGGCGTGGTCGGTGGTCATGTCCTGCTGGAGGAGCAGCCCGGACAGCAGCGCGCGCATCTCCGCGTTGCGCAGGCGGGCCAGCGACACGGTGAGCATGCCGGGCAGCGCGGACGGCCAGGCCGGCTGCTCGTCGAGCAGCTCCGGCCGGTACGTGCACAGCACGAGCAGCGGCACATCGCCTCCGGCCTCCACGAGGTCGGCGAGGAAGCGGAGCATGGCCTGGTCGGCGAAGTGCAGGTCTTCGATCACCAGCACGGTGGGGATGTGGCGGGCCAGCGCGAGCAGCGCGTCGCGCCAGGCGGCCTCGATCTCGCCGGGTCGCACCGCGCGGCCGGGCAGGCCGGCGAGGGGGCCGAGCAGCCCCACCAGGCGGTACACCTCCGGGCCGGGCAGCACCTCGGCCAGCGCGACCGTCAGCCGCTCGCGGGTGCTGGCCGGGTCGTCGGTGTCGAGCACGTCCGCCTCGGCCTTGACGATCTCGGCGAGGGCGTCGTAGGTGCCTCCCGCCCCGTACGGCAGGCAGCGGCCGACCCGCCACCGCACCAGCAGGTCGCCGTCGTCGTGGATGCGGCGGGACAGCTCGCGCACCAGGCGGCTCTTGCCCATGCCGTGCGCGCCGACCACCGACACGAGGTGGGCGCGGCGCTCGGAGACGCACCGCCGCACCGCCGCCATGAGCAGGTCGAGCTCGGCGGCGCGCCCGACCAGCGGGGTGCCTTCGTCGTCGACGACCGGCGGGCGGCGTACCGAAGCCTGGGCGAGCCATGCCTCGACGGACCGCGACTTGCCGGCGAGCTCGAGGTGGAGCGGCTCTTCGGCGTAGCGGATCGAGCCGGCGGTGGCGCGGTGGGTGGCGGCCGAGACGAGGACGCCGCCCGGCGGCGCGTGGGTCTGCAGCCGCGCGGCCGTGGCCACCACGTCGCCGGAGAGCAGTGCCTCACCGCCGTTGCGGGCGGCGGCAAGGTCCACAAGCGCCTCGCCGGTGGCGATGCCCACCCGCGCGCGCATCGGGTAGCGCCCCGCGAGGGGCTTGCCGTCGAGCGCCCGCTGCATGTCGAGGCCGGCCAGCACCGCCCGGTACCCGTCGTGCTCGGTCTCCACCGGCACGCCGAAGACGGCCATGACCGCGTCGCCGATGAACTTCTCGACCACCCCGCCGTACCGCCGGATCACCTCGCGCGCGGTGTTGAAGTAGTCCACCTGCAGGCGGCGCAGGTCTTCGGGGTCGAGGCGCTCGGCCATCGCGGTGAAGCCTTTGAGATCAACGAAGAGCACGTTGACCGTGCGCCGCTCCTCGCGGTGCGCGCTTGTCGCCTGCAGCTCGCGGGTGAGCGGGCTGCCGCAGCTGGTGCAGAACATGAACTCGGGCGCGACCAGCGCCAGGCACGATCCACACCGGATGTGCAGCGGGGCGCCGCACCGGCCGCAGAAGTGGTGCTCGGGGTTGGCCGGGGCGTCGCACTTCAGACACACGCGCTGTGTGTCGCGCTGCTCCGTTTCGTCGCCCATCCCGCGACCATCCTCGCAGGTCGTGCCCGCTGGGCCAAGGTGCGTCAGGGAAACGGTAACGTTGCCTGTCGAAGAGGAGACAGCGGTGCGCCGACTTTGGACACTACGGTGCAAGGAGCTGTTTTCCGTCCACAAAGGGGGATCCCATGACCGACCCGCTGGAGCCCGCGGACGTCAGTGCGCAGGGCAAGGGCGTCAGCTCCGACCCGGATGGCAAGGGCGTCAGCTCGACCACGCAGGGCAAGGGCGTGAGCACGCCGGCCAAGGGCAAGGGCGTGAGCGCGCCGCCGGCCGACGACAACCAGTAGACGCTCGAAAGTCGCCGGACGGGGTCGCGTACACGCATCGACGGGCCCTATTCTCCGCTGGCTTGTCCACGAGCCTCCACGGGGAAGGGGCGCCGTCCGACCCGAACGGACCGCGCCACAGCTCAGCGGCGGCTGCTGCTCGATCGCGGGTCGGGCAGCAGCCGCCGCAGGGCCTCGCCCGGCCCGAGAAACCAGTGCGCGGCGGCGCACCGCACCCGCACGACTTCGACGGGCCCGTCCGTCCCGCGGGCGTCACCGACCGTGGTCACCTCCGCGGGTAGCCCACACTCCGGGCAGTCGTAAAGCATTTGATGTACCTCCCACCCCCATGACACTGCGTATTCGCTACGAGGGAGTTACCACCAGGCGTGATACCCCTCACCGTGGCGGTGGCATAGTTGATCGGGTGATCCCCGCCACTCCCGCCGCGCTGGCCGAAGCGCTCGCCGGCGTGGGTTACCTGGCCGACGACGGCCTCGCCACCGCCGGCCACCTGGCCCTCAAGTTGGGCCGCCCGCTTTTCCTGGAGGGCGACGCGGGGGTGGGCAAGACGGCGTTCGCGCAGGCCCTGGCGTCGGCGACCGGCGCGCACTTCGTGCGGCTGCAGTGCTACGAGGGGCTGGACGCGGCGCAGGCGCTCTACGACTGGGACTTTCCGCGGCAGATCCTGCACCTGCGCACCGTCGAGGCGGCGGCCGCGGCGGCGGGTGACAGACCGGACACGGCGGCGCTGGAGGCGAGCCTCTACGACCGTCGCTTCCTCATCGCCCGCCCGCTGCTGCAGGCGCTGGAGCTGAGCCCGTGCGTGCTGCTGGTCGACGAGATCGACCGGGCCGACGACGAGTTCGAGGCGTTCCTGCTGGAGATCCTCGCGGACGCCGCGATCACGATTCCCGAGCTGGGCCGCATCGCCGCGACGACCCCGCCGCTTACCGTGCTGACGAGCAACCGCACCCGCGAGGTGCACGACGCGCTCAAGCGTCGCTGCCTGTACCACTGGGTCGAGCACCCGAGCTTCGCGCAAGAGGTGGCGATCATCCGGTCCCGGCTGCCCGAGGTGACCGAGAGGCTGGCCGCGGACGTCGCCGGCGCGGTGCAGCGGATGCGCCAGCTCGACCTGATCAAGGCGCCCGGCGTCGCCGAGGCCATCGACTGGACCAGCGCGCTCGCCGCCCTCGGCGCCCGGGAGATCGATCCCGACCTGGCCGCGGCCACGCTCGGCGCCGTCCTCAAATACCGGGAGGACGCGGAGCGGGTCAAGACGGCCCAGCCGTGGCGATCGGGATGAGCTCGGACCTGACCTCGGTCCTCGTCGGCTTCGCCCGCACCCTGCGCAACGCGGGCGTGCACGCGACGGGGGAGCGGGTCGAGGCGATGGTCGCGGCGGTGGACGCGCTCGACGTGAGCCGGCCGCAGGACGCGTACTGGGCCGGCCGGCTCACGCTCTGCGGCGAGCCCGACGACCTGCCGGTCTATGACGCCGCGTTCGCCGCCTACTTCGGCGGACGCGCGCCGTCGCCACCCGCGGCGTCCGTGCCGGCCAAGCGGCGGGCGGTGGCGCTGTTCGCGCAGGCCGACCCCAACGGCAGCGGCGGCGAGCAGGCCGGCGACGACCTCGCGGTGGCGGCCAGCACCGCCGAGGTACTGCGCCATCGCGACCTCGGCGTGCTCTCCGCGGCCGAGCGCGACGAGGTGCGCCGCCTCGTGGCCCTCCTCGCCCCGGCCACCGCCGCACGGCCCGGTCGCCGCCACCGCCCGGCACGCGGCGGCACCGTCGACCCGCCCCGCACCGTCCGCCGGATGCTCCGCCAGCTCGGCGAACCTGCCCGGCTGGCCAGGCGGGAGCGGCGCGACAAGCCTCGCCGGCTGGTGCTGCTGCTCGACGTGTCCGGCTCGATGGCGCCGTACGCGGACGCGCTCCTGCGCTTTTCGCACGCGGCGGTGCGGCGGCGGCCCACGCTGACCGAGGCGTTCACGCTCGGCACCCGGCTGACCAGGGTGACCCGCGCGCTGCGCCACCGCGACCCGGACGGTGCGCTGCGCGCCGCCGGCGAGGCGATACCGGACTGGCACGGCGGCACCCGGCTGGCCGACTCGCTGAAGGCGTTCCTCGACCGGTGGGGGCAGCGGGGCACGGCGCGGGGCGCGGTGGTGGTGCTCTTCAGCGACGGTTGGGAGCGGGGAGACCCGGCGCTGCTCGCCGCGCAGATGGCCCGCCTGTCCCGGCTCGCCCACCGGGTGGTCTGGGTCAACCCGCACCGCGGCAAGCCAGGGTACGAGCCGCTGGTCGCCGGTATGGCCGCCGCCCTTCCGTACCTGGACGACTTCGTCGCCGGGCACAGCCTCGCGGCCTTGGAAGAACTGGTTCGCGTTATCAGTCGATCATGATGTTTCCGGCGTGTTACGCCGAACCCCTTGCGGCGGGGCGTCCGGAGGACTTGTCTGAGGGTAGGTTCCCGCTCCTGACGGGAGGGATGATGACCCGTATCAGCATCACCGTCGATGGCGTCCGCTACGACGACGACGTCCAACCTCGCACGCTGCTCGTCCACCACCTGCGTGAGCAGCTAGGCAAGGTGGGCACCGTGGTCGGCTGCGACACGAGCAACTGCGGCTCCTGCACAGTGCTCATGGCCGGCGAGTCCGTGAAGAGCTGTACCGTGCTGGCGGTCCAGGCCGACGGCCTGGAGATCACCACAGTTGAGGGCCTGGCCGGCGCGTCGGGTGACCTGCACCCCGTGCAGCAGGCCTTTCACGACCGCCACGCGCTCCAGTGCGGCTTCTGCACACCCGGCATGATCATGGCGGCGGTCGACCTGCTCGCCGAAAACCCCGACCCCACCGACGCGGAGATACGGGAGGGGCTGGAGGGCAACCTGTGCCGCTGCACGGGTTACCAGAACATCATCCGGGCCGTCCACGACGCGGCGGCCACGATCCGCGCCACCGGCGCGACGCCCGAGCCGGCCTCCGTCGCCGACGGGCCGATGCCGGGCACCCCGGACGCGGAGCCCGCGGCCGAGTCGGAGCCCACACCCGTCCCCGCCGAGGCCGTGCCCCGGCCGGTCCCGTAGGAGGTCGGCTGATGACGATCATGGAGGAGCGCCCGGCCACCGAGGTGGGCGCGGCGCGGCGGCGCAAGGAAGACGCCCGCCTCATCACCGGCCGCACCATGTGGACGGAAAACGTCACGCTGCCGGGCATGCTGCACCTGGCGATCCTGCGCAGTCCCATGGCGCACGCCCGGATCACCCGCGTGGACGTCTCGGCCGCGCGGAGCGAGCCGGGCGTCGTGGCGGCGTTCAGCGGCGCCGACGTGGCCGACGTGCAGGGCAGCCTGCCGT
This sequence comes from Phytohabitans houttuyneae, assembly GCF_011764425.1. Classification (NCBI taxonomy): domain Bacteria; kingdom Bacillati; phylum Actinomycetota; class Actinomycetes; order Micromonosporales; family Micromonosporaceae; genus Phytohabitans; species Phytohabitans houttuyneae. The sequence goes on along the minus strand of NZ_BLPF01000001.1, from coordinate 949,707 downwards.
GCGCGTGGCCGGTCACCGAAGACATGCTGCTGCCCGACCACCCGCCGATCGCGGTCACCGAGGTGCGGCACGTGGGCGAGGCGGTCGCCGTCGTCGTGGCCCGCGACCGGGCCAGCGCGGTCGACGCGCTAGCGGCGATCGAGGTCGACTACGAGCCGCTGCCGGTCGTGCTGGACATGCCGGCCGCGCTCGAGGAGGGCGCCGACCTGGTGCACTCCGACAAGGGCACCAACAAGGCGTACACCTGGATCTTCGACTCCGGCGACGCGGGCACCGGCCAGCCCACGGACACCGCTTTCGCGGACGCGGAGGTCGTGATCAAGCGGCGGTACATCCAGCAGCGGCTGATCCCCGCCTTCATGGAGCCGCGCAGCGTGGTCGCCGACCCCACCGGTGACCAGCACACGCTCTGGTCCGCCACGCAGATCCCGCACATCCTGCGCTTCCTGCTGGCCGTCGTCACCGGCACGCCCGAGCACAAGGTGCGCGTGGTCGCGCCGGACGTGGGCGGCGGGTTCGGCGGCAAGCTCCAGGTCACGGCCGAGGAGCTGATCACGTTCCTGGCCGCGCAGCGGGTCGGCAAGCCGGTCAAGTACACCGAGTCCCGTTCGGACAGCATCGTCTCCGCGCACCACGGCCGCGACCAGATCCAGGAGCTGGAGCTTGCCGCCAGGCGCGACGGCACGGTGCTCGGGCTGCGGGTGAAGCTGCTGGCCAACATGGGCGCGTACATGGGGCTTGTCACGCCGGGCGTGCCGCTGCTGGGTGCGTTCATGTACAACGCGATCTACAAGTTCCCCAGCTACCGCTTCGAGTGCGTGGGCGTGTTCACGAACACGACGATCACCGACGCGTACCGGGGGGCGGGGCGGCCGGAGGCCACGTTCGCGATCGAGCGGATCATGGACGAGCTCGCGGTCGAGCTGGACCTGGACCCGATCGAGGTGCGCCGGCGCAACTGGATCAAGCATGAGGAGTTCCCGTTCGACACCGTCGCCGGGCTGACCTACGACTCAGGCAACTACGAGGCCGCCACCGACAAGGCGATGAGCCTTTTCGGGTACGACGAGCTGCGGCGCGAGCAGGCCGCCCGGCGCGAGTCGAACGACCCGGTGCAGCTGGGCATCGGCGTCTCCACGTACACGGAGATGTGCGGGCTCGCGCCGTCCCGGGTGCTGGGCGCGCTGCGGTACGGCGCGGGCGGGTGGGAGACCGCCACCGTGCGGGTGCTGCCCACCGGCAAGGTCGAGGTGGTCACCGGCACGTCGCCGCACGGGCAGGGTCACGAGACGGCGTGGAGCCAGATCGTGGCCGACCAGCTCGGGGTCGCGTTCGAGGACGTCGAGGTGCTGCACGGCGACACGCGCACCTCGCACAAGGGCCTGGACACGTACGGGTCCCGCTCGCTCGCGGTCGGCGGCTTCGCGCTCGTCAACGCGTGCACGCGGGTGGTCGACAAGGCCAAGCCGATCGCCGCGCACCTGCTCGAGTGCGACGTGTCCGACCTGGAGTTCAAGGGCGGGGCCTTCCGGGTGCGCGGGGCGCCCGAGGACGCGGCCGGCAAGACGCTCGCCGACTGCTCGCTCGCCGTGTTCGCGGCGCACGACCTGCCGGACGGTGTCGAGCCGTCGTTGGACGCCGAAGCGACCTATGACCCGGCCAACTTCTCGTTCCCGCACGGCACCCACCTGTGCGCGACCGAGGTGGACACCGAGACGGGGCGGGTCACGATCCGGTCCTATGTGGCCGTCGACGACGTCGGCCGGGTGATCAACCCGATGATCGTCGAGGGTCAGGTGCACGGCGGCGTGGCGCAGGGCATCGCGCAGGCGCTGTTCGAAGAGGCCGTGTACGACGCGGAGGGCAACCTGCTCACCGGTACGTTCGTCGACTACACGCCGCCGAGCTCGGCCGACCTGCCGGACATCGTGAGCGAGCGCACCGAGACGCCCGCGCCGGACCACCCGCTCGGCACCAAGGGCGTCGGCGAGGCCGGCACGATCGCCTCCACGCCGGCCGTGGTCAACGCGATCGTCGACGCGCTGCGGCCGTACGGGGTAGACGACATCCGCATGCCGTGCACGCCGGAGCGCGTGTGGCGGGCCGTCCAAGGGGGTGACCGGTCGTGATCCCGGCCGCGTTCGACTACACCAGACCGTCCACGGTGGACGAGGCGGTCGCCGCGCTCGCCGCCGGCGGCGAGGACGCCAAGGTGCTCGCCGGCGGGCAGAGCCTGATCCCCGTACTGCGGCTGCGCCTCGCCGCACCGACCGTCCTCGTCGACCTCGGCGGGGTGGGCGACCTGCGCGGCGTACGCGACGACGGCGACGCCCTGGTCATCGGCGCCACCACCCGCCACGCCGACCTCGTGCGCGACCCGCTGGTGGCCGAGCACGCACCGCTGCTCGCCCAGGCGGCGGCGATGGTCGGCGACCGGCAGGTGCGCCACCTGGGCACCCTCGGCGGCTCGCTCTCGCACGCCGACCCGGCCGGCGACCTGCCGGGCGTGGCGGTGGCGCTGGACGCGTCGTTCGAGATCGCCGGCCCGGGTGGGCGGCGCACCGTGGGTGCGGGGGAGTTCTTCGTGGACTTCCTCACCACCGCGCTGGCACCCGACGAGGTGCTCGTCTCGGTGCGGGTGCCGAAGCTTCCGGGCTGGACGACGCACTACGAGAAGTTCACCCGGGTGGCACAGGCGTGGGCGATCTGCGGCGTGGCCGCGGCGGTGCGGCGCGAAAACGGCAGCATCGCCGAGGCGCGGGTGGCGCTCACCAACATGGGCGCCACGCCACTGCGGGCCGGCGGCGTGGAGCAGGCACTCGCCGGCGCGTCGGCCACTGTGGACGCGGTGGCGTCGGCCGCCGGCCGGGCCGCGGAGGGCACCGACCCACCCTCCGACGTCTTCGCCTCCGCCGAATACCGGGGACACCTGGTGACCGTGTTGACGAAGCGGGCGGTGCTCGCGGCCGGGGGTATCGGGTGAGCGGGCTCGGAGGGCCGGCCGCCGGCCGACGCCGGACCGGAAAGGGAGCAGCATGAAGCTCGACCATTCCTTCACCGTGCCGGTCCCCGTCGAAGAGGCGTGGAGTGTGCTGCTGGACGTGCCGCGGGTCGCACCGTGCATGCCGGGCGCCACGCTGAAGGACTTCGACGGGGAGCAGTTCGACGGCACGGTGAAGGTGAAGGTCGGGCCGATTGTGCTCACGTACACCGGAAAGGGTCGCTTCGTCGAGCGCGACGAGGCGGCCCGCCGCGTGGTGGTCGAGGCCACCGGCCGGGACACCCGCGCCGCCGGCACCGCCGCTGCGACGGTCACGGCCACACTCCTGCCCGACGGCGACGGCACCCGCGTCGAGGTGTCGACCGACCTGACGGTGACCGGCAAACCGGCGCAGTTCGGCCGCGGCATGCTCGCCGACGTGGGCGGGCGCCTGATCGGCCAGTTCGCCGACTGCCTCGCGGGCAAGCTGTCCGAGGTGCCCGACCCGCCGGCTGAGGAGGCCGCGCCCCCGGACCCGGCCTCCGCCGTGGTGGCGCCGGAGACGCAGCCGGAGGCCGAGATCGAGCCGATCGACGTGCTCAAGCTGTCGGTGGGCACGGCCGCCGCCCGCTACGCGGGGCTGATCGCACTGAGCGCCGGCGCCGCGGTCCTCACCTGGCTCGTGATCCGCGCGATCCGCCGCTGAGGCTGGTTCGTTCGCGCGAGGCAGTACGCGGATCCGCCCCGTCAGGGGCGGATCCGCACCACGATCTGAGCTTTGGGGCCGAGGTGGGCGATCCGTCCACAGCAGAACGGCGTCGCAGGGAAGGATGCGCGCTCGAAGTCTCTACAGATCTGTCGTAGCCGGCCGCCCGGGGCGATCTGGACCGCACTGGCTCCTTGATCGGCGTCGACAAGAGGGCCCCACGGAGCGGATCGTGGTCGGTTGCGGCCCCTGGAGAGCAGATCGACCTCACCCTCCGCGGTCGCTCAGCTCAACCCAGGAGCCCGCTCCGGCAGATCTTGGCAAGTTAGCGTCGAAATAACGCGCTAACTCACCAAGATTCGAGGCTGACACCGACCCCAACTGATCGACAGTCACAGACTGCGACGACGGTGCCGAACTGCGGGCTGACTCGCGCACTCCCGGCGCCTGGCGACCGCGGAGGGTGAGGCCGCGGGAGCAACGGTCTAGACCACGGCGGACGTCGCGGTAGCCCGGATCTCTTTGGGTTGGATCTTTCAAGGTCGTGGGGTCCGGACCAGAGCTAGAGCGTGTACTCCAGGGTGTATGCGTGGCCACCGTCGGCGTCGACGGTGATCTGGCCGGTGCCGCGGATGGTGCGGAGGTCGCCGGTGCCGGAGTCGGGCACGATGGCCCAGTGCAGTGCCTGGCCGGCGTCCGCGTCGGCGGTGGCACTGTGGTGCAGGACGAACGTGCCGGTCCGCCCGCCGGCCGTGCCGCTGAAGCGCTCGAACCCCACGTAGGCCGCGGAGGTCTCGACCTGCGTCGTGCACATCAGGATGCGGGTGCTGCTCGTGCCGGTCAGGTCACCGGTGAAGGTCTTCGTCACCGTCGCCTGCGCCAGCGTCGCGCCCTCGGCCTCGGCCTCGTCGAAGGTTTCCTGGTCCCAGCCGTCGATGGTGAACGTGCCCTTGGCGTACTCCGTCATGTGCCACAGCATGCCGCACGACCCTGACAACCGGTGTCAGGTAGGGCGCTCGCGTTTGGGTAGTTTGGCGAGCACCGCGTCGTACGAGCCGTCGACCGCCTCGCGGATCTCGTCGTCGGGGATCTTGCCGCCGATGCGGAGGGAGTTCCACCCGGAGCGGCCGATGTAGGCCGACGCCGACGCGTCCTCGGGGTAGCGGAGCAGCCACTCGTCGGCGACCTCGCGGTTGGGCCCGCACTTGACGCCGACGCCCTCGCCGGACCCGAGGAACGCGAAGATCTTGCTGCCGACCTTCACCACGACGTCGCCCTCCCAGGGCTCGTCCTGCCACGCACCCGGCTTGGCCAGGCAGTACGCCAGCAGCTCATCCCACGTCATGCCCCTCAGGCTATGAGAAGACCGACGCCGAGGGTGACCGTGCCGGCGGCGAGGGCGGCCGCGCCGAGCCAGAGGACCCAGAAGAAGCGGTTGGGCTGGGTGATGCCGCGCCCGGCGGAGGAGGCGAAGAAGCCGCCCGACATGAGGATCGCGGCCGCCGGAACGCCGAGGCGCGCGACCCAGTCGGCCGCGCCGCTCAAGGTGGTGGCGTCGGCGAGCACCTGGCAGATCAGGCCGAGCGTCACGAGCACCCCGGCGTGGGCGTGGCCGGCCCGCGCGAACGCCTTCTGGAAGTCGGTCATCGGCACCTGGCCGCGGACGATCTTCGTCATGAACCAGCCGCCGAACTCGATCGTCACGATCGTGATCAGCAGCACGCCGGCGACGTACCGGCTTTCGTCGCTCAGCAACATGATCTTGTCCCATCTCGATCTAGCCACTGTCTAGTTACGGGCCGACCATAGCACGGGCGCCGGAGGTACGGTAGGCCGATGGTGACCGCGGACGACATCCGCGCGGTGGCGCTCTCGCTCCCGCGCGCGTACGAGGCGATGGTGCGCGACCGCGTGAAGTTCCGGGTCGGCCAGATCGTTTTCGTGGCGCTCTCCCGGGACGAGACCGAGATGGGCTTCGGCTACCCGAAGGAGGAGCGCGCCGCGCTGATCGCTGCCGAGCCGGACAAGTTCTTCATGCCGATCAAGTCGGACGAGCGCTACAACTGGGTGCAGGTCTGGCTCGCGAAGATCGACGAGGCGGAGATGCGCGAGCTCGTCACCGACGCCTGGCGGATGTGCGTGCCCAAGAAGGTCATCGCGGAGTACGAGGCGTCACTGCGCTGACTCGCCCAGCTCCTGAAAGATCGTCAGCTGCAGGTGGGCCGGGCCGTCGACGCGGGCGTTGAGCGAGTCCCACGGGGTGCGCCGCGGCTCGGCGATCACCTCGAGGCCCGCCTCGGCGGCCCGCGCGGTCGCCGCCGCCGAGTCCTCCACCTCGAAGGCCACCCGCACGTGCCCGGCCACCCGGCGCCCCACCTCGACGTCGTCGATGTACTCGGCGTAGGACGGCTCGATCAGCTCCAGCGTCGCCCGGCCCGCCTCCAGGATCGTGACCCGCCCGTCCCCGTCAGGGCGGTGGTAGGTCGCCTGCTCGGTCAGCCCGAGCACGTCGCGGTAGAAGCGGAGCGCGGCCTCGTAGTCGTCGGCCGTCACGGCCAGTCGCAGCTGTCGCACAGTCATGATCTCAGTGTGCCTTCCACCGCGGCGCCGGGAAGGCCAGTGCCCGAAGAGCGGGCGGCATCGGCGCCACGCCGGGACCGCCGGCGCGCACCCACTCGGCGATGCGCGACTCCACGTCGCCGTCGAGCACGGTGCCCAGCCACACCGGGCGGGCGCCACCGCGCCGCGCCTCGGGTGCGGGCTGCACGACGACCACGTTGGACTCGCCGCAGACGTTGAGGCAGCCGCTGGTCCGCACCCGATGGTGGTGGCCCGCCGCGGCGCGCAGGCGACCCACCTGGCCGTCGTGGTCGACGCCCGGGTGTTTGCGGGCGGTGCCGCAGCAGCAGCCGCGGCACACCGTGACCGTGACCGCGCTCACGCCGGCGCGGGCGCCGCGACCGTGCGGGGCGTCAGCAGCAGGCCGAAGCCCAGCCCCAGCACCGTCCACAGTGTCGCCAGCTCGCCCAGCGACGCCAGCCGGAAGTCCCACAGCAGGGCGGCCGGGATGTCCGAGGGCACGCTGTCGGGGCTGGCCGGCCACGTCATGAGCAGCGCGATGTATCCGACGGCGGCGACCGACACCGCGAGCGCCGCGCGGTGGGCCGGCGGCCACGGGCGGGCGGCCAAGCGGTCGTGCACGAGGAAGGCGAGCCACGTCACGGCGACCGCGGCCGCGATCAGCGTCAGGTACTGCACGGTGCGCTCGGTGACGGTGTCCGGGTCGCCGACGCCGGGCGGGTTTGGCGGGTACTTGAGCGCGGGCAGCAGCACGACCGTCGTGAAGCCGATCAACGCCAGCAGCGCCGACCGTCCAAAGTCGGTGGTGGCCGGCAGCCGGTGCCGCACCCGGGCGAAGACCACGCCCACCACGAGCGCGAGGCACACGGCGACGGCGACCGCCGCGAGCATGCCGCCGAACACCTGTGTCGCGCGGCCGAAGACCGGCTCCTCATGCGCTCCCGCTCCGGAACGGGTCTCCTCGATCACGAGCGCCTTGTCGATCTGCGGCTCGACGACGAGCAGCGCGACGAGCGCGGCGGCCACGCCGGCGAACAGCCCGGCCAGAGCCGCCCGGCGCAGCACGGCGCCGAGGGTGAGGGAGGACATGGCGCTAGTGGCAGGGAACGCCGAGCGCGTGCCGCCCGTCGTGTGTGAACTCGTGGATCTGCTCCGCGAACGCTGTGCCGTTGAGCTGCAACAACACGAACACCGCGAGCAGTGCGAACGCCACGAGCAGCCAAGCGGCGACGGGCACGCGGATCTGGGTGACGGATGCGGTGGGTGGCGAGGGTGCGGCCATGCCAGGTGTTCCTCTCGTCCATGCCTCGTGGCGATGCGGTCCAACTGCCACGGCCGGTCTCCTGGCTCCCGGATCAACGCGCTCCCACGACCTTCCCAGACCGTCGCCGGTCCAGTGGTGCAGCGGGGGAGCACTCCCCGGTCACAGTGGCGAGGACCACGCCGGAATCTCACCGGCTTCCCGAGCACCGTGGCGTGGGCAGCGTAACTCCGGACAGGTGTTTGACGCCAGCCCTCCGGCTGGGCCAGCATGGCCGGCATGCCCGCGGCCTACCCGTTCTCCGCGATCGTCGGCCTCGCCGACCTGCGGCTCGCACTGCTGCTCACCGCCGTCAACCCGGCGATCGGCGGCGTGCTCGTCCGCGGCGAGAAGGGCACCGCGAAGTCGACAGTCGTGCGCGCGCTCGCCGCGCTGCTGCCCGAGATCGACGCGGTCCGCGGCTGCCGCTTCGCCTGTGATCCGGCCGCGCCCGACGCCGAGTGCCCCGACGGGCCGCACGCCGCCGACCCGCCGGTCACCCGGCGCCGATCGTCCCTTGTGGAGCTTCCGGTGGGCGCGACGGAGGACCGCGTGGTCGGTACGCTCGACATCCAGCGCGCGCTCGCCGACGGCGTAAAGGCTTACGAGCCAGGGATTCTGGCCACCGCCCACCGTGGACTGCTCTATGTGGACGAGGTCAACCTCCTTCCCGACCACCTGGTCGACCTGCTGCTCGACGCGGCGGCGATGGGCCGCGCGCACGTGGAGCGGGACGGTGTGTCGGTCAAGCACGCGGCGCGCTTCCTGCTCGTCGGCACGATGAACCCGGAGGAGGGCGAGCCGCGCCCGCAGCTCGTCGACCGCTTCGGCCTCGTGGTGTCGGTGACCTCGCCGGACGAGCCCGCGCCGCGGGCCGAGGTGGTGCGGCGGCGCCTGGCGTACGACGCGGACCCGGACGGCTTCGCCGCGCGCTGGGCGGCCGAGGATGCCGAGCTGGCCGGGCGGATCGTGGCCGCGCGGGAGAGGCTGGCTTCGGTGCGGCTGCCGGACGGCGAGCTGGACCGGATCGCCCGCATCTGCTTGGCGTACGGAGTGGACGGCCTGCGCGCCGACATCGTCGTGGCGCGGGCGGCGCTGACGCTCGCGGCGTGGCACGGGCGGGACGAGGTGAGCGCCGGCGACATCCGGGACGCCGCCCGGCTGGCGCTGCCGCACCGGCGCCGCCGCGACCCGCTCGACCCGCCCGGCACCGACGAGGAGCGGCTGGAGGAAACACTGTCCAATGAGGACCCGCAGCCGGAGCCGGACCCGCCGGGCGGCCGTGGCACGCGGTCCGATGAGGACGGTGAGGACAGTGCGGGCGATGACGCGGCGGAGCAGGCGGCCGCCGCGCCCGGACAGCCGTACCGGCCGCGTGTGCTGACGCTGCCCAAGACCGGGGAGCGGGCACACGCGGGCCGGCGCTCACTCGCGTACGCCCGGCGCGGCCGCGTGGTCGGCGCGCGCCTGCCGCAGGGCGCCGGTGCGCCGCACCTGCCCGCCACGCTGCTGGCGGCGGCCGCGCGGGGCAGCCGCACTGTCGAGCCGGCCGACCTGCGCGAGGCGGTGCACGTGGGCAAGGAGTCCAACCTCGTGCTCTTTGTCGTCGACGCGTCCGGCTCGATGGCCGCGCGGCAGCGGATGACGACCGTCAAGGCGGCGGTGCTGTCACTGCTGCGCGACGCCTACCAGCGGCGCGACCGGGTCGGCATGATCACATTTCGGGGCGCCGGCGCGGACGAGGTGCTGCCGCCGACCTCCAGCCACGAGGTGGGCGTGCAGAAGCTCGCCCGCCTGCGCACCGGCGGTCGCACACCGCTGGCCGCCGGGCTGGAGGCGGCCGCGCGCACGCTGCGCGCCGAGCGCCGCCGGGATCCACGCCGCCGCCCGCTGCTCGTGCTCGTCACCGACGGCCGCAACACGGCGGGACCCGACCCGCTGGGCGTGGTGCCGTCACTGGCCGGCACCACGTCCGTTGTGGTCGACTGCGAGGCCGGGCCGGTGCGGCTGGGCCTCGCGCGGCGGCTGGCCGTGGCGCTCGACGCGCCGTGCGTGCCGCTCGCGCAGCTGTCAGCCACCAACCGGTTGGGGAGGGCGGCCTGATGCCGCAGGGCAAGCCGGACACCGTGCCAGACGACGGGCTCACCACGCGCGAGCGGCGGCGCCAGCCCGTCCTGGCCGTCCACACCGGACAGGGCAAGGGCAAGTCCACGGCCGCGTTCGGGATGGCGCTGCGGGCGTGGAGTGCCGGCTGGCCGATCGTGGTGTACCAGTTCGTGAAGAGTCCGAAGTGGAAGGTCGGTGAGGAGGCGGCGCTCCGCGCGCTCGGCCGCACCGGCGAGGGCGGCGCGGTCACCTGGCACAAGATGGGCGAGGGCTGGTCGTGGATCCAGCGCCCCGGCACGGAGCGCGACCACGCGGCGGAGGCGGCCGAGGGGTGGGCGCAGGTCAAACGCGACCTGGCCGCGGAAGCCTACCGGTTCTATGTGCTCGACGAGTTCACGTACCCGATGAAGTGGGGTTGGGTCGACGTCGCGGACGTCGTGGCGGCGCTGCGCGACCGGCCCGGCTCGCAGCACGTGGTGGTCACCGGGCGCGAGGCGCACCCCGACCTCGTCGCCGCGGCCGACCTGGTGACCGACATGACGAAGGTCAAGCATCCGATGGACGCGGGGCGCAAGGGGCAGCAGGGCATCGAGTGGTGACCGTCCCACGCCTGGTCATCGCGGCGCCCGCCTCCGGGCACGGCAAGACGACGGTCGCGACGGGGCTGCTGGCCGCGTTCGCCGCGCGGGGCACGCGGGTGGCCGGTTTCAAGGTGGGCCCCGACTACATCGACCCGGGCTACCACACGCTCGCCGCCGGCCGCCCCGGCCGCAACCTCGACCCGGTGCTGGTGGGTGAGGAGCGGATCGGCCCGCTCTTCGCGTACGGCGCCGCGGGTGCCGAGCTGGCGGTGGTCGAGGGCGTGATGGGCCTGTACGACGGGCGCGTGGGCGCCGGCGACTTCGGCTCCACCGCGCACGTTGCCGCACTGCTCGCCGCGCCGGTCCTGCTCGTCGTCGACGCGTCCGCGCAGGGGCGGTCGGTGGCGGCGCTGGTGCACGGGTTCCGGTCGTTCGGCAGCGTGCGGCTGGCCGGCGTGGTCCTCAACCGGGTCGGCTCCGACCGGCACGAGGCGCTGCTGCGGGACGCGTGCGAGGAGGTCGGCACGCCGGTGCTCGGCGTGCTGCGCCGCCACTCAGCGGTCGCCGCGCCGTCACGGCACCTGGGCCTGGTGCCCGTGGTGGAGCGTTCCGCCGACGCCACCGCGTCGGTGTCCGCGCTCGCCGACCTCGTGACCGCCGGCGTCGACCTCGACGCGGTGCTCGCGGTGGCCCGGGCCGCGCCGCCGCTGGCCTCCGCGGCGTGGACACCCTCCTCTGTGGAGCCGATGCCGGGCCGCCCGGTGGTCGCGGTCGCGGGCGGCCCGGCCTTCAGTTTCGGCTACCCGGAGACGGTCGAGCTGCTGCGCGCGGCCGGCGCCGAGGTGTCCACAGTGGATCCGCTGCGCGACGAGGCGCTGCCCGAGGGGGCGCGGGCGCTGGTGGTGGGTGGCGGCTTTCCCGAGGTGTACGCGGACCGCTTGGCCGCCAACGCGCCACTGCGCGCCGCGGTGGCCGCGATGGCCGCGCGCGGCGCCCCGATCGCGGCCGAGTGCGCGGGCCTGCTGTGGCTGTGCCGCACGCTCGACGGCGCCGAGATGTGCGGCGTGCTGGACGCCGACGCCACGATGACCGACCGCCTCACTCTCGGCTACCGCGACGCCGTCGCGCTGAGCGACAGCTCAGTCGCGCCGGCCGGCACGCGGGTCACCGGCCACGAGTTTCACCGCACGGCGGTCACCCCGCGGGCGGGCGGCGCACCCGCGTGGGCCTGGCGCGGCGCCGGGCCGGAGGGCTTCGTGGTGGGCGGCGTGCACGCCTCCTACCTCCACCTCCACTGGGCCGCCCACCCCGAGATCGCCCACCGCCTTGTCGCCGCCGCGTCGTGACGTTCCTTCCAGACAGACGTGCCCCCGTCCGCGTCACCTGCGGACCGCACGCTCCCGCGGGCACCGCTGCGGTCGGCGGCTCGCCAGGGCTCGCCGAAACCCCGACCTCCGCTGCCGGCTCCGCGCGACAAGCCCGCCACCGGGTGGCCGTGATGCTTGGCTGAAGTCCCGGCAACAGTCGCGAGCAGCTGGGCGCATCGGTGCGCCCAGCTTGAGAGGCAGCTCGCGGTGGGCGCCGCCCGACCCCCGCGGAGGGTGAGGCCGCGGGAGCAACGGTCCGGACCACGGCGGACGTCGCGGTAGCTCACATCTGCTGTCTCTCATTCCTTCCAGGCGCCGCGGGCGGCGGCCTCGGTCGCGTAGGTGTGGAAGCTCTTCGGCGGGTGACCGGTGATCCGGCGCACGGTGTCGGTGGCGCTCTGGTCGCCCTGCTCGCGCAGCGCGGTGAACGCCGCGATCTCCTGCCGGGTCTGCTCCTCGGGCAGGCCGAGCGCGGCCTGCTGGGCCAGGTAGTCACCGTCGGTGCCGCCGAACCGGACCGGGCGCCCGGCCGCCTCGCCGACGATGCGCACCGCCTCGGCGAACGACAGCGCGTCCGGGCCGGTCACCTCGTAGCTGTGGCCGGCGTGCCCGTCGCCGGTGAGCACGGCGGCCGCGACGGCGGCGATGTCGTCCGCGTCGACGAACGCCTGCCGCGCGTCGCCCAGCGGCACGGCGAGCGCGCCGGCCACCACCGCGGGCTGGAAGAAGCCCTCGTCGAAGTTTTGGTCGAACCAGTCCGCTCGCAGGATCGTCCAGTCGGCGCCCGACCCGCGCACCGTGCGCTCCGCGCTCATCAGCCGCTCGTCGCCCATGACCTCGATGCCCCGGCTGGACAGCAGCACGATGTGCCGCACGCCCCGCGTGACGGCGCGCTCGACGAAGCGGGGGTCGACGGGCAGCTCGTGGGGCGCCATCAGGTAGAGCCGGACGGCGCCGGAGAGCGCGGAGTCCCAGGTGCCCGGGTCGGACCAGTCGAACCGCACGTCGCCGTGGCGCGACGCCGCCCGCACGGTGGCGCCCGCTGAGCGCAGGCGCCCGGTCAACCGCCGGCCGGTGGTGCCGGTCGCGCCGAGCACGAGTATCGCGTCTTTACTCATGCCCTGGAGCCAAACAGACAGGTACGACAAAAAGGCCGGCCCGCATATGGTGGCGGCATGACGGAAGATCGTGAGGTGCTGGACTGGGCCATGTTCGGCCGCGCCAGCCGCGAGCTGGCAAAACGCGTGTCGGACGACGGCTACCGTCCCGACCTGATCCTCGCCATCGCGCGCGGCGGCCTGTTCCTGGCCGGCGCGCTCGGGTACGCGCTGGAGGTGAAGAACCTCCACGTGATGAACGTGGAGTTCTACACGGGCATCGACGAGCGCCTGGACATGCCGGTCATGCTCCCGCCCGTGCCGCAGGTCGTCGACCTCGCCGGCGCGCGGGTGCTGATCGCCGACGACGTGGCCGACACCGGCGCCACGTTGAAGCTGGTGCACGACTTCTGCCGCGACCACGTGGCCGAGGTGCGGTGCGCCGTCCTCTACGAGAAGCCCCACACGAGCGTCCGCTGCGAGTACGTCTGGAAGCACACCGACCGCTGGATAAATTTCCCCTGGTCCTCCGATTGATTGGGGTGCTTGTACCAACCTGTGGTACGCGGGAGACTTCGCGTTGGGCATATTGCGACACGCTCCCAGCGAGGAGGACGAGCTCCGTGAGCGAGTTTTCAGAACGGCTGCCCGATGTCGCCATCTCCGTGGGCGCGGTCGCGGTGGCGCGGCGTGCCCACGAGCTGGGCCTCACCCTCACGCCCGAGCAGTGCGACGAGCTGGCTCGGGTGGCGCTGGAGGCGGGCACGCAGTACCTCGACGTCGAAGAAGGCTAGCGGCCCTCCAGGTCACCCTCCGTGGCCAGGTACGCCTCGCGGAGGCCCTCCAGCACCGCCGGGTCGGGGTACTCCCACAGCTTGCGCTCGGCGGCTTCCAGCAGGCGTTCGGCGATGGCGTGCAGGGCCCACGGGTTCGACCGCTCCAGGAAGGCGCGGTTTTCCTCGTCCAGCACGTAGGTCTCGCCGAGCTTGTCGTACATCCAGCCGGCCACCACGCCGGCCGTCGCGTCGTAGCCGAACAGGTAGTCCACTGTGGCCGCCAGCTCGAAGGCACCCTTGTACCCGTGCCGCCGCATGGCCGCGAGCCACCGCGGGTTGACCACGCGGGCGCGGAACACGCGGGCCGTCTCCTCGTGGAGGCTGCGCGTGCGCACGGCTTCGGGCTGGGTGCTGTCGCCGATGTACGCGGCCGGCGCCGCGCCGGTCAGCGCGCGCACCGTTGCGATCATGCCGCCGTGGTACTGGAAGTAGTCGTCGGAGTCGGCGATGTCGTGCTCGCGGGTGTCCACGTTTTTGGCGGCGACGGCGATCCTGCGGTAGGCCGACTCCATGTCGGCGCGGGCCGGCACGCCGTCGAGGTCGCGCCCGTAGGCGAAGCCTCCCCACGCCGCGTACACCTCGGCCAGGTCGGCGTCGTCTCGCCAGTTGCGGCTGTCGATGAGCGGGAGCAGGCCCGCGCCGTACGCACCGGGCTTGGAGCCGAACACCCGCGCGGTCGCCCGCCGCACGTCGCCGTGCTCGGCCAGGTCCGCGCTCACGTGGGCGCGGACGAAGTTTTCCGCCGCGGGCTCGTCGAGGTCGGCCACCATCCGGACCGCGTCGTCGAGCATCACGACCACATGGGGGAACGCGTCGCGGAAGAACCCGCTGATCCGCACCGTCACGTCGATCCGGGGCCGGCCGAGCTCGGCGAGGGGGATGGGCGCGAGGCCGTTCACCCGGCGGGAAGCCTCGTCCCACTGTGGACGGACGCCGAGCAGCGCGAGCACCTCGGCCACGTCGTCGCCGGCGGTGCGCATCGCGCTCGTGCCCCACACCGACAGCCCCACCGAGCGGGGCCACTCGCCGGTGTCCGCGCGGTACCTGGCCAGCAGCGAGTCGGCCATCGCCTGCCCCGTCTCCCAGGCGAGCCGGCTCGGCACCGCCTTCGGGTCGACGGAGTAGAAGTTGCGGCCGGTGGGCAGCACGTTGACGAGGCCGCGCAGGGGTGAGCCGCTCGGCCCGGCCGGGATGTACCGCCCGTCGAGCGCGCGCAGCACGTTTGTCAGCTCGTCGGTGGTGCGCGCCAGGCGCGGCACGATCTCGGTGGCGGCGAAGCGGAGCACCTCCGCGGCCGGACCGTCGGGCACGGCTTCGGCGTCCCAGCCGGCGCGCTCCATCGCCTCGACGAGGGCGCGCGCTTCGGCCTCGACGCGGTCGACGTCCTTGAGTGACTCGCCCACGCCCAGGGCCTCGCGCAACCCGGGCAGCGCGGCCACCCGCCCGCCCCACATCTGCCGGGCGCGGAGCATGGCGAGCACGAGGTTGACCCGCGCCTCGCCCACCGGTGCCACGCCGAGCACGTGCAGGCCGTCGCGGATCTGCGCGTCCTTCACCTCGCACAGCCACCCGTCGACGTGCAGCAGGAAGTCGTCGAACTCGGCGTCGTGCGGCCGGTCGTCCACACCCAGGTCGTGGTCGAGCCGCGCGGCCTGGATGAGGGTCCAGATCTGCGCCCGGATCGCCGGCAGCTTGGCCGGGTCGAGCGCGGCGATCGTGGCGTGCTCGTCGAGGAGCTGCTCCAGGCGGGCGATGTCGCCGTACGACTCGGCGCGCGCCATCGGCGGCACGAGGTGGTCGATCAGTGTGGCGTGCGCCCGCCGCTTGGCCTGCGTGCCCTCGCCGGGGTCGTTGACCAGGAAGGGGTACACCAGCGGGAGGTCGCCCAGCGCGGCGTCCGGCCCGCACGCGGCGGACATGCCGACCGTCTTGCCGGGCAGCCACTCCAGGTTGCCGTGCTTTCCGATGTGGACGATCGCGTGCGCGCCGAACGTGTCCGCCACCCATCGGTACGCGGCAAGGTAGTGGTGGCTCGGCGGCAGGTCGGGGTCGTGGTAGATGGCGATCGGGTTGGCACCGAAGCCGCGCGGCGGCTGCACCATCACGACCACGTTGCCGGCGCGGAGGGCGGCCAGCACGATGTCACCCGACGCGTCGACGTAGAGCTCGCCCGGTGGCGGCCCCCAGTGCCGCTCGATCCGCTCGCGCAGGGCGGCCGGGAGCGTCTCGTAGTACGCGATGTAGGTGGCCGCCGGGATGCGGACCGGATTGCCTTCGAGCTGCTCCTCGCTGAGCCAGTCCGGGTCCTGCCCGCCCGCGGCGATGAGCGTGTGCATGAGCGCGTCGCCGTCGTCCGGCAGGTCGCCGACGTCGTACCCCCGCTCGCGCAGCGCGTCCAGCAGCCGCACGGTGCTCGCCGGGGTGTCGAGGCCGACCGCGTTGCCGATGCGGGAGTGCTTGGTCGGGTACGCGGAGAGCATCAGCGCCACCCGCTTCTCGGTCGCCGGCACGTGGCGGAGGCGGGCGTGTGCGACCGCGATGCCGGCGACGCGGGCGGCGCGCTCGGGGTCGGCCACGTACACCGTGAGGCCGTCCGGGTCGATCTCCTTGAAGGAGAACGGCACCGTGATGATGCGCCCGTCGAACTCGGGGATCGCCACCTGCGTCGCCGCGTCCAGCGGGGACAGTCCGTCGTCTCCGGTGGCCCACGCGTCGCGCCCGCCGGTGAGGCAGAGTCCCTGCAGGATCGGCACGTCGAGCGCGGCGAGCGCACCCACGTCCCACGCCTCGTCGTCGCCGCCCGCGCCCACCTCGGCGGGACGCGTGCCGCCGGCCGCGAGCACGGTCACCACCAGCGCGTCGGCCTGCCCGAGCGCGGCCAGCAGCGCCGGGTCGGGGGTGCGCAGCGAGGCGCAGTACACGGGCAGCGGCCGCCCGCCGGCCCGCGTGACCGCCTCGCACAGCGCGTCGACGAACGCCGTGTTGCCGGCCACGTGGTGCGCCCGGTAGTACAGCACGGCGACGACCGGACCGGCACCTTCGGGCAGCTCACCGGCGCCCCACACCGGCGTCGGCTCGGGCGGCGCGAAGCCGTGCCCGGTCAGCAGCACGGTGTCGGACAGGAAGTGGTGCAGCTCGGCGAGGTTGTGCGGGCCGCCGTGCGCGAGGTAGGCATGGGCCTCCGCGCAGACCCCGCTCGGCACTGTCGACAGGCGCATGAGCTCCGCGTCCGGCGCCTGCTCGCCGCCGAGCACCACCACCGGGCGGGGGCCGGCCAGCAGCGCGTCGAGCCCTTCCTGCCACGCGCGGCGGCCGCCGAGCAGGCGGACGATCACGAGGTCCGCGCCCTCGACCAGGTCGGGAAGGTCGGCCACCGCCGTGCGTGCCGGGTTTGCCAGCCGGAACGGCGCGCCGCTCGCCCGCGCGCTCAACAGGTCGGTGTCGGACGTCGACAGCAGCAGGAACATGGCCACGGCCTCCCTCGGGATCCGCGTCCCGGGTCGAAGGTCACGGCGACCGGAGTGTCTGGCTCCCGGGCAGCGCTCGACGAGACGTGCTGCCCGGTGACAGTGGCGGGACCGCGCCGGACTCGCACCGGCTTCCTCCGCTTGTCGCCGCGGGTTGCGGACACCAGCGTAGCTGCCCGTAGTATCCGGCGCGTGCCCGACCTGCCCCACCCCCCGAGTCGTGGGGGGCACGAGAAACCGCGTTCCGGACCCGACGCCTGTCCCGGCGCCATCCAGGTGCACCAGGCCCGCGACGGCGGGCTCGCCCGGATCCGGGTGCCCGGCGGCGTTCTCTCCGCCGACCAGTGGCGGGCCGTCGTCGACGCGTCGGCTGAGCTGGGCGCCGGCGGGCTGGAGCTGACCTCGCGGGGCAACCTCCAGGTCCGCGGACTGGCGGCCGGGGCGGAGGCGGCGCTCGCCGACCGGCTGTCGGCGGCCGGCCTGCTGCCGTCCCTCACCCATGATCGGGTACGGAACATCGTCGCCTCCCCGCTCAGCGGCCGCGATGGACGAGGCGTGATCGACGTGCGCCCGCTGGTCGCCGCGCTCGACGCGGCCCTGTGCGCCGACCCCGCGCTCGCCGACCTGCCCGGCCGCTTCCTCTTCGCCCTCGACGACGGTCGCGGCGACGTGGCCGGGCTCGGCGCCGACGTGGCGCTGCGCGGGCGTACCCTCCTGCTCGCCGGCCGGGACAGCGGGCTGCGGGTGGCGCCCGGCGAGGCGGTGGCGGCGCTGCTGGCCGCCGCGCACGCCTTCCTCGCCGAGCGGGACGAGCACTGGCGACTGTCCGAACTGGACGATGGTGTGCACCGGGTGGCGGCGCGCCTCGGTGCGACGCCGCCCGGGCTGCCCGCCGCGCGTCCCGTCTCGTGGGGCCCGATCGGTGCGGTGCCGCAGGTGGACGGCCGGGTCGCGGTGGCGGCGGCGGTGCCGCTGGGGCGGCTCTCCGCGGCGCAGGCGGACGTGCTCCGCTCCGCGCCGGGCGTCATCGTCACCCCGTGGCGCGGCGTGGTGCTGCCGGACCTGCCCGACGACGGCTTCCTCGCCCGCCTCGACGAGGCGGGTCTCGCCACCGATCCCGATTCGCCGTGGGTGGGGGTGACCGCGTGCGTCGGCTCGCCCGGATGCGCCCGCGGGCACGCCGACGTGCGCGCCGACGCGCTCGACCACCACAGTGGACACCCGTCGCACGGCCTGCCCGTGCACTGGGTCGGCTGCGAGCGGGCCTGCGGCAGCCCGGCCGGCGAGCACCTGCGGATGGAAGCCACCCCGGACGGCTACGTGACGGCATGAGCGAGCGTAGCGAGCGAATCATTTGGCGCAGTGCGTTTGGAGTCTCGTGGCCGCCCGGAGCGAAGCGAGGACGGGCATGAGCGACTACCTGACGGATGGCGCGGAGATCTACCGGCGTTCGTTCGCGACGATCCGCGCGGAGGCCGACCTGTCGGGCCTGCCGGACGACGTGGCGCGGGTGGCCGTCCGGATGATCCACTCGTGCGGGATGGTCGACCTCGTCGAAGACCTCGCCTGGTCGGCGGGGGCGGTCGCGGCCGGCCGGGCGGCGCTGCGGGCCGGCGCGCCGATCCTCTGTGACGCCACGATGGTGGCCGCCGGGGTGACCCGCCGCCGCCTGCCCGCTGACAACGACGTGGTCTGCACGCTCGGCGACCCCCGCGTGCCGGCGCTCGCCGAGCGGCTGGGCACCACCCGCAGCGCGGCGGCCCTGGAGCTGTGGCGCGACCGCCTCGACGGCGCGCTCGTCGCGGTGGGCAACGCGCCGACCGCGCTCTTCCGCCTGCTGGAGCTTGTCGCCGAGGGTGCCGGGAGGCCCGCGGCGGTGCTGGGCATCCCGGTCGGCTTCATCGGGGCGGCGGAGTCCAAGCGCGCGCTCGCGGCCAGCGACCTCGAACACCTTGTGGTGCACGGCCGCCGCGGCGGCAGCGCGATGACGGCGGCGGCCATCAACGCCATCGCCAGCGAGGAGGAGTGATGGGTGCGGGGCGGCTGTACGGCGTGGGGCTCGGGCCGGGCGACCCCGAGCTGGTGACGGTGAAGGCCGCCCGGCTGGTGGAGCGGGCCGACGTGGTCGCGTACCACAGCGCCCGCCACGGCCGCAGCATCGCGCGGACGGTCGCGGAGCCGTACCTGCGCGACGGGCAGGTCGAGGAGGCGCTTGTCTACCCGGTGACGACCGAGACGACCGCGCACCCGGGCGGCTACCGCGCCGCGATCGACGAGTTCTACGCCGAGTGCGCCGCGCGCCTCGCCGCACACCTCGACGCCGGTCGGGACGTGGTGGTGCTGTGTGAGGGCGACCCGTTCTTCTACGGCTCGTACATGCACCTCCACAAGCGACTGTCGCACCGGTACACGACGGAGGTGGTGCCCGGCGTCACCTCGGTCAGCGGCGCGTCGGCGGTGCTGGGGCGCCCGCTCGTGGAGCGCGACGAGGTGCTCACCGTGCTGCCCGGCACCCTGCCGCCGGAGGAGCTGGCCCGCCGCCTGGACGGCTCCGGGCCGGCGGCGATCCTCAAGCTGGGCCGCACGTTTCCGGCGGTGCGCGAGGCGCTGGCCACGGCGGGCCGGCTGGACGAGGCGTGGTACGTCGAGCGCGCCACCACCGGCCGCCAGCGCACGGTCCCACTGTCCGGTGTGGATCCCGAGTCCGTGCCGTACTTTTCGCTCGCGGTACTGCCCAGCGGGGTGGCGGCCGCACGCGTGCCCGAGCCCGCCGCGCGCTCGGGCCCCGGAGAGGTCTCGGTCGTCGGCCTCGGCCCCGCCGGTCGCGACTGGACGACGCCGGAGGCGCAGGCCGTGCTCGGTGCGGCCGACGATCTGGTGGGCTACGGGCCGTACCTCGACCGGGTGCCGCCGAACCCGCGCCAGCGGCGCCACGCCTCAGGCAACACCGAGGAGGCGGCGCGCGCGGAGTACGCGCTCGACCTGGCCGTCGCCGGCTCCCGCGTCGCGGTGGTGTCCTCGGGCGACCCGGGCGTCTTCGCGATGGCGAGCGCGGTGATCGAGGTGGCCGCCCAGCCCAGGTACGCGGAGGTGCCGGTGCGCGTCGTGCCCGGGCTCACCGCCGCGCAGGCCGTGGCGAGCCGGGTCGGCGCGCCGCTCGGCCACGACTACTGCGTGCTGTCCCTTTCGGACCGGCTCAAGCCGTGGGACGTGATCGTCGAGCGGCTCGACGCCGCCGCCGGCACCGACCTCGTCATCGCCATCTACAACCCGGCTTCGCGCACCCGCACCTGGCAGGTGGAGAAGGCCCGCGACGTGCTCCTGAAGCACCGCGCGCCGGACACGCCGGTGGTCGTCGGGCGGGACGTGGGCGGGCCGGAGGAGCTCGTTCGGGTCGTGCGCCTCGCCGACCTCGACCCGTCCACGGTGGACATGCGGTGCCTGCTCATCGTCGGCTCGTCGACGACGCGCCAGGGCAGCGGAGGAGCGGTGTTCACGCCGCGCCGATACCCCTGAGCCACGCGACGGCATCGTCCACGGTGGACACCGTCGGTACGCCGGCCGCCCGCGCGGGCCGATCCACCATCACCACCGGGATTCCCCGCTCGCGGGCCGCGGTCAGCTTCGCCGCCGTCATCTCACCGCCGCTGTCCTTCGTGACGAGCACGTCGATCGCGTGCTCGCGCATGAGTGCCGCTTCGCCGTCCACCGTGTACGGCCCGCGGTCCAGCAGCAGGTGATGCCGCGCCGGCAGCGGGGGCGACGGCGGGTCGACGGTGCGCACGAGGAAGAAGAGCGGCAGTCCGGCGAAGGCGGCGAGGCTCTGGCGGCCGGTCGTGAGCATGACCCGCGCGCCGAGGCCGGGCAGTGTGGCGGCCGCCTCGGCGATGCCGGGCACGCGCCGCCAGTCGTCGCCGGGCCGCTCGCTCCAGCCGGGCCGGTGCAGCGCGAGCAGCGGCACGCCCGTGGCCCGGGCGGCGGAGACGGCCGAAGCGCTGATCCGGCTCGCGAACGGGTGCGTGGCGTCCACCACCGCGCCCACGCCCTCGGCCACCAGCCACGCGGCGAGCCCGTCCGGCCCGCCGAAGCCGCCCACCCGCACCTCACCCTCGGGGAGTGCCGGGTCGCGTACCCGCCCGGCGAGCGACGTGACCACCCGCCATCCGGCCGCGCGCGCCGCCAGCGCGCGGGCCTCGCCCGTGCCGCCGAGGATGAGCAGGGTTCGCACGGCTCCAGTCTCCCGACCCTGCCGGGCCGCCGTCACGGAGGGTGGGGCATGCTGGTGCGGTGACTCTGCGCTACGGCTGGACCACCGGGGCCTGCGCGACCGCGGCGACGACCGCCGCGTACACGGCGCTGCTCACCGGGGCGTTTCCGGACCCGGTGGAGATCGTGCTGCCGAAGGGGCAGCGGCCCACCTTCGCGCTCGCCGTCGAGGAGCTGACCGCGCAGTCAGCGACCGCGGGCGTCGTCAAGGACGCCGGCGACGACCCCGACGTCACGCACGGTGCGCTCGTGCGGGCCACGGTCACGCCCGGGCCCGCCGGCAGCGGCGTGCTCTTCCGGGCCGGGAGCGGCGTCGGCACGGTCACCAAGCCCGGCCTCCCGCTCCCGGTCGGCGAGCCGGCCATCAACCCGGTGCCCCGCCGCATGATGCGCGCCGCGGTCACCGAGGTGGCCACCCGGCTGGGCGGCACCGGCGACGCGGTCGTGGAGATCTCCGTCGACAACGGCGAAGAGCTCGCCAGGCGCACGTGGAACCCGCGCCTCGGCATCGTCGGCGGACTCTCCATATTGGGCACCACCGGCATCGTGGTGCCCTACTCCTGCTCCGCCTGGATCGACAGCATCCGCCGCGGCATCGACGTGGCTCGGGCGGCCGGACGCGAGCACGTGGCCGGGTGCACGGGCAGCACGTCCGAGCGGGTGGCCGCCGAGCTGTACGGGCTGCCCGAGGACGCGCTGCTGGACATGGGCGACTTCGTCGGCGCGGTGCTCAAGCACCTGCGCCGCCACCCGGTGTCCCGCCTCACGATCGCCGGCGGCATCGGCAAGCTGTCCAAACTGGCCGAGGGGCACCTCGACCTCCACTCTGGACGTTCCCAGGTGGACCTGCGCGCGATGGCCGAGACGGTGCGCGCGGCGGGCGGCGACGGCGAGCTGGTCGCCCGCGTCGCCGCCGCGAACACCGCGCTGGAGGCGCTCGGCCACTGCCAGGCCGCCGGGCTGCCGCTGGGCGACCTGATCGCGGAGCGCGCGCGGCGGACCGCCGTCGGGGTGCTCCGCGAGGCGCCGGTCACGGTCGACGTCCTGGTGATCGACCGCGCCGGCACCGTCGTGGGCCGCGCTCCCGTGTAGAGAGCCGCCTGTTTGGAAGCCGCTGACGCCCGCTGCCGGGTTATTCGCAGGCGATGCCGTCGTCGTCGCTGTCCAGGCCATAGATGTCGCTGCCGGTCACCCGGATGGGTCCGCTGACGTAGGCCGGACCGTTTCCGCTGCCGCCGGCGCAGTCGACGTCGCTGGCGATCGGGACACAGCCGCTGTAGTTGGGGTCGCACTGCCGGGTCGGCGCCTTCTTCTTCGTGCCGACGACGACCACCTCGGTGACCGGCTGCTTGGTGACGGCCTGGCTGACCAGCTTGCGCGCGGTCTCCTTCCCGTCCGTGTACGTCACCTCGTAGGTCAGCGTCTTCACGCCGGCCACGCCCTTGGTCCGTACCCTGCGGGTGCCCTCGGTGAGGGTGGAGTCCTTGACCGTGGTCCGCCTGAACGGGACCGCCTGCGTGACGGTGACCGTCTTGACCTCGACGGCCGGCGTGGGCGTGACCTCCGGCGTCGGCGTCGGCGTCGGCGTCGCCTCGGCCGTGGGCGTCGGCTCGGCGCTCGGCGTCTCCTCGACGGCGGTCACGTCCGTCTCGGCCGCGACCTGCTCCCTGTCGGCCGGCGCGCACGCGAACGACAGGCCCGCGACGCAGACGGCCGCCGCGACGCGGATGAGTACCTTTTGCACCCTCATGTTCCGACCCTCCGTAGATGTGAGGGCCCGTACGGTACATCCGGTACGACGTTGATCACCGTCGGTCATCGATCTGGTCATCGCGGGCCGACGGGCACCCTTCGCCCGCGCAAGGTCGATCCGAAGTAGATCTCCAGCCGGCCGCGCATCCGCCGATCAAGGCCTGGCCGCGCCGGACGTCCACCCGATTCCGGGATGCCGGAGCGGGTCAGCGGGTACGCGCCGCCGAGTACAGGTGGCTGTCCGGGAACTCCGTCGCCGTGAGGGTGCGGCCGACCACGATCACGGCCGTGCGCGTGACCCGGGCGTCCGCCACCTGGCCGGCGATCGTGTCGAGGGTGCCGCGGAGGATGACCTCGTCGGCGCGGGAGGCGTACGCGACGACGGCCGCCGGGCAGTCTCGGCCGTAGTGCGGGACGAGGGCGGCCGCTACGTCGTCGACGCGCTGTACCGCCAGGTGGAGCACCAGCACCGCGCGGCTCGCGGCCAGCGTCGCCAGGTCTTCGCCCGGCGGCATCGGGGTGGCCTGGCCGGTCACGCGGGTGAGGATCACGGTCTGGCCGACGCCCGGCACGGTGAGCTCGCGGCCCAGGGACGCGGCCGCGGCGGCGAAGGCGGGGACGCCCGGGGTGACGTCGTAGGGGATGCCGGCCGCGTCGAGGCGGCGCATCTGCTCGGCCATCGCGCTGAAGATGGACGGGTCGCCGGAGTGGAGGCGGGCCACGTCGTGCCCGGACTCCTGCGCCGCGACCATCTCGGCGAGGATCTCGTCGAGCGTGAGGTTGGCGGTGTCGACCTTGCGGGCGCCGGGTGGGCAGGCGTCGAGCAGGGCGGCGGGGACGAGGCTGCCGGCGTAGAGGCAGACCGCGCTTGCCGCGATCAGGTCGCGGCCGCGCACGGTGATGAGGTCCGCCGCCCCCGGGCCCGCGCCGATGAAGTGGACGGTCACGGGTGGACCGCCGACCACTGGACGACGGGCAGGGCCGGGCGCCACGCGGTGAAGCCGCCCACCGCGCCGGCGCGGCTCACCTCGACGCGGGTGAGGTCGCCGCCGAGCCTGGCGTGCCACGCCGCGAGGACCGCCTCGGACTCCAGGGTCACCGCGTTCGCGACCAGGCGGCCGCCGGGGGAGAGGGCCGACCAGCAGGCTTCGAGCATGCCCGCTTCGGTGACGCCGCCGCCGACGAAGACCGCGTCCGGGTCCGGGAGGCCGGCCAGTGCGGCGGGTGCGCGGCCCTCCACGATGGACAGATGGGGTACGCCGAGCGCCGCCGCGTTCGTGCGGACGCGGGCCGCGCGTGCCAGGTCGGCCTCGACGGCCACGGCGCGGCAGGCGCGGTGGGTGCGCATCCACTCGATCGCGATGCTGCCCGCGCCGGCGCCGACGTCCCACAGCAGGTGGCCGGGTGCCGGCGCGAGACGTGACAGCGTGATGGCGCGCACCTCGCGCTTCGTCAACTGTCCATCGTGGACGTACGCGTCGTCGGGAAGGCCGGGCACTTGCGGCAGGAAGCCGGATCCCACACACTCGACCGCCACGATGGACAGTGGGTCGGCGGCCGCCCAGGCCGAGAGCGGCGTGCCGCGGGTGACCCGCTCGGCGGGGCCGCCCAGCTGTCCGAGGAGCGTCAACCGACTCTGCTCGTACCCCATCTTGGTGAGGATGCCCGCGACGGTGGCCGCGCCCGCCCCCAGGACCAGCAGGCGGCGGCCCGGGGTGATGTATGCGTGCAGCAGCTCGGGCGGGCGGCCGACCAGGCCGACCACCTCGACCTCCTCCATCGCCCAGCCGAGGCGCGCGCAGGCCAGCGACATCGACGAGGCGTGCGGGAGCACGGTGACCCGTTCGGCGCCGAGGAGGCGGACGATCGCCGCGCCGATGCCGTGGTGCATGGGGTCGCCGCTGGCCAGGACGCAGACGCGCCGGCCGCGGTGCGCCTCCAGCAGGGCGGGCAGGGCGGGCATGAGCGGGGTGGGCCAGGGGACGCGCTCGGCGGCGCACGACTCGGGGACCAGGTCGAGCTGGCGGTGGCTGCCGAGGATGACGTCGGCGGCCCGCACCGCGGCCTGGGCGGCGGGCGACAGGCCGGACCAGCCGTCGGCGCCGATGCCGACGACGGACGCGTCAGGCATTGCCGAGCACACGGGTGATGCTGATCTCGATGACGACGCGCTGGGGGTTGGCGCGGGGGACGCGGTACCGCTCGGCGTAGCGGCGCTCGGCCTCGGCCACCGCGGCCGGGTCGTCGCGGACCACCGCGCGGCCTTCGAGCGTCGACCAGCGGCGGCCGTCGATCTGGCAGACGGCGACGCGGCCGGTGGCCGCGGCGTTGCGCGCCTTGCGGGAGTCGCGCGAGGTGATCACGCGGGCGAGGCCGGCCTCCGGGTCGAGCGTGACGCCGACCGGGGTGACGTGCGGCGAACCGTCCCGGCGCAGGGTGGTCAGCGTGCAGAGGTGGCGCTCGCGCCAGAAGCTCAGGAAAGACTCGCCGCCCAACACCAGCAGCACACTAGCCCAAGCGGAAGTCCACCACCCGCACGGCTGACGGGGTCGTGCCGCTCGACCGGCGCTGGTAGAGGATCGAGAGCACGCCCCCGCGCATCCATGGCTATCGATTAGTCTTGCAGTGCCTTCGCCAGTGCGTCCCGGAAGCGCCGCTCCGGCTCGGTCACCAGGTCGCCGCCGATGCCCAGCATGCCGCCGGAGGGGGCCGCGGTGACCACCTGCTCGGCGATGCTGACGAGCCAGTGGCCGTACGCCCCGGCCTCGCCCTCGTCCACCTTGCCGCGCAGCAGTGCGGCCGCCTGGGTGGCCCGGCCGAGCACGTCGGCGGTGTACGCCTCCGGGTCCTCCGGGCTGATCAGCGGCAGCTCCTCGCCGGCCTCCGGGTCGCCGGCCCGCGACACCACCTCCTGGGCCACCAGGGTCACCAGCGGGCTCGCGCCCTCCCGCCCGGCGGACACGGCCTCCAGCCCTGCCGCGCCCTCGGCGAGCGTGCGGCGGGTGCCGTCGGACTCGGCCGCGCTGGCGGCGGTGAGCACCGCGAGCGGCAGGCCGGTGAGCAGGCCCCACTCCTCGTCGGAGAAGCCCAGCGTCGAGTACACCGGTTGTTCGGTCACGGGACCGCCTTTCATCCTGTCTCCACCACCAGCAGCTTCTGGTCACGAACGACTGGCACGGACAGAGTCTTGTACCCCACGTCGTCGAACAGAACCGTCATCTTGTCGGACTCGTATGCGAGCACCAAGCCGACCCCCCACTCGGCGTGTCGAACGGTGCTGTGCAGCGGAAACGGGCCGCGTTGCGCTTTCGGCGCCGGCTTGGCCCGCCCGCCGGCGCAGTTGTCGCAGTGCCCGCAGGGGTGGGCGAGGTGCTCGCCGAAGTACGCGAGCAGCACCTGGCCGCGGCAGGACTCACTCTCCGCGTACGCGCGCATCATGTCCGTGCGCGAGCGCTGCACCGCCTGCTGCCGCTCGGCCTCGGCCAGGGCGGCGCGGGCGGCCTCGACCGGCTCGGGCGCGTACCGGGGCGACGTCAGCTTCTGGCCCACCGTCGCGGCGGCGCCCACCTGCTCCAGCAGCCCGATCAGCTGGCCGAGCTTGCGGGCGCCGAGGCCGGTGCGCTCGCGCAGGGCGGTGCGGGCCAGCGGGCCGGTACGCAGCACAGCGGCGAGGTCGCGCAGCTCGGTCTCGTCCGGCGCGCCACCGGTGAAGAAGCGCTGCAGCCCCACGTCTTCGGCCCGCCACAGCAGCAGCCCGCGGGCCGGCGCGCCGTCCCGCCCCGCCCGGCCGATCTCCTGCTGGTAGCTGTCCGGCGAGTCGGGCAGCGCCATGTGGGCCACCCACCGGATGTCCGGCTTGTCGATGCCCATGCCGAACGCGGAGGTCGCCACCATCACCGGCACCCGCCCGGCGAGGAAGTCCTCGTGCCGCCGCTCGCGCAGGCCCGCGGCCATGCCGCCGTGGTAGGCCTCCGCCGCGTACCCGGCCGCGGACAGCCGCTCGCCCAGCTCCTCGGCGGCGCGGCGGGTCGGCACGTACACGATCCCGGGCCGCTCGCCGTCCTGCAGCAGCGTGAGCAGGCGGCGCCACCGGTAGTCCTCGTCGGGGCAGTGCGCGACCTCGAGGAAGAGGTTGGAGCGGTCCAGGCCGGACACGCCGACGAGCGGGCTGCGCAGCCGCAGCCGCTCGACGATGTCGTCGCGCACCGGCGGCGACGCGGTGGCGGTCAACGCGACCACGGGCGGGCGGCCGATGCCCTCGATGAGGTGGCCGAGCGCGAGGTAGTCCGGCCGGAAGTCGTACCCCCAGGCCGAGATGCAGTGCGCCTCGTCGACCGCGACCAGCGCCGGCCGGAGCGCCTTCACCTGGGCGAGCCGCTCGGGGTCGGTGAGCTGCTCGGGCGTGATGAAGAGAAACCGCGCCAACCCCTTGCCGACCGCATCGAGCGCCGCCGCCCGCTGACCCGGCGTCTCGGCCGAGCTGACCCGGACGGCCGCCATCCCCGGGCGGTCGTTGATGGCGTTGATCTGGTCCTGCTGCAACGCGAGCAGCGGCGAGATCACCACGGTCGGCCCGGGCAGCATCATCGCGGGCACCTGGTAGATGGCGGACTTGCCGCCACCGGTAGGCAACACGACCAGCGCATCCCGCCCGCGCATCACCGCGCGCATGGGGTTGAGCTGGCCCGGGCGCAGACGGCGCCATCCGAAGTGGGTGCGGGCGGCGCGGCGCAGCCGCCGGGAGAGGGGAAGAGGCAGTCTCATGGCGCCGCCATCGTGCCCCCCACGCGCCACCCGCAAACAGCCGGGCCGCCCTCCGCCCCGCCGGCGCCGTCGTGACGCTTTATCGGCAGATATGCCCCCGTCCGCGTCAGCTGCGGACCGCATGCTCCCGCGGGCACCGCTCCGGTCGGCGGCTCACAGGGATCGCCGCGCAGGTGCCGCCCCCCTTGGGGTTGAGCCTGGCGACCGCGGAGGGTGAGGCCGCGGGAGCAACGGTCCGGACCACCGCGGACGTCGCGGTAGCTCAAAAGAGGGTGACCGCTAGGCCGCCTCGTCGGGGCGGACGGGGCCTTCGCCGGGCTGGCCTTCGGGGCAGCGGAGGCGCAGGTACTGGTGGCCGAACGGCTTGTCGATCAGCCAGCAGTGGTGTGGCTCGTCGGTGCCGGGGTGGGCGTAGCCGTCGAAGAAGCGGCAGCTCACGCACATCTTCGTGACCGGGATGCGGCCCTCGCGCTGCATGCGGCGGATCTGGCTGGCCACCACGCCGAGCAGCTGGTGCTGGCCCTCGTGGTCCAGATTGTGCAGCTCGGCGAGCAGGTCGGCGGCCCAGTTGAGCAGCTCGGGCGACTGGGCGCGGCCGGCGTCGGTCAGGGCGATGCGGACGGCGTGTGGTGCGTACGACGGGGAGGGGTCTACCGACACCAGGCCCTCGCGGGCCAGCGTCGCTATCGCCGACATCGTCGCGTGGGTGGTCATGTTGAGGTCGGCCGAGAGCTCGGACAGCGGGTAGACCTCGCTGCGGCGGCTGAGCAGGAGCAGCACCTGCTGCTGCGCGATCGTGCGCTCCAGCTGGAGCGGGCTCTCGGCGGCCTGCACGGCCACCGCCACGCGGGTCAGGCCCGTGGCTAGCTGGCGGGTAGAGGTTTCCAGGTCCACGCGTATTTATCCCTGGTTGGTAACGATTCGGGGGGAGGGGTACACCGTTCGTACCGCGCGTCACGTTACTCCTGCGGTACGTGCGGAAACAGTCACAGATGGGCGGCGGCTTCCTCAGCGGTTCCTTAACCGGGCAGGAGTGTCCACCCCTGCTGAACAGCGCGTCGCTACTTTCCCTTGCCTTTGCCGAACATCGACCGGATCGCGGCCAGCAGCAGGAGCGCGCCGAGGATCGACCCGACGACGCGGACGGCCGGTATGTCGAACCAGCTCCGGTCCTCGGCAGCGATGGTGGCAGCCGAGAGCAACGCGTCCATCCCCGCACTCTTTCACGGTGAGGCAAGAAGTCGCCGCCCCGTGACACCCGTTCGTGGGCATACCGGCACAAAGGCCTGCCCGTCTAGTGAGACTTAATAGAAAGGTTTATTGACTATTTCCCGGATCCGGTGTGACCATGGCATCTACCCGCCGGACCGGTGGGGACTGTCCACTATGGAGTACGGGGGCCACATGTCGGAGACCAGCCGGGACTTGCTTCGCCTCGCGGGTGCCGTATTGCAGCCGGGTTTCGAGGGGACGCTCCCACCGACCTGGGTACGGCGCTGGCTGGGCGAGGGACTGGGCGGCGTGGCCCTCTTCGGCCGCAACTTCGCCAGCCCCGCCCAGGTCGCCGACCTGACCGCCGCGCTGCGCGCGGAGCGTCCCGACGTGATCGTCGCGGTCGACGAGGAGGCCGGCGACGTCACCCGCTTCGAGACCTGGCAGGGCAGCTCGCGCCCCGGAAACCTCGCCCTCGGCGCGGTCGACGACGTGGCGCTCACCGAGGCGGTCGCCCGCGACCTGGGCCACGACCTGGCCACGGCGGGGATCACGCTGGACTACGCGCCGGACGCCGACGTCAACAACAACCCGGACAACCCGGTCATCGGCGTGCGGGCCTTCGGCGCCGATCCTGAGCTTGTCGCGCGGCACACCGCCGCGTGGATCACGGGTCTGCAGTCGGCCGGCGTCGCGGCCTGCGCCAAGCACTTCCCCGGCCACGGCGACACCAGCGTGGACTCGCACGTGGACGTGCCGCGGATCGCGGCCACCCGGGCCGAGCTGGACGGGTGCGAGCTGCCGCCGTTCCGGGCCGCGATCGCCGCGGGAGTGCAGGCGATCATGACCGGCCACCTGCTCGTGCCGGCCATCGATCCGGAACGCCCGGCCACGCTGAGCCGGATCGTGCTCACCGACCTGCTCCGCGACGAGCTGGGCTTCGACGGCGCGGTGATCACCGACGGCATCGAGATGAAGGCCATCGCCACGCGGTACGGCCTGGAGGGCGCGGCCGTGCTGGCCCTCGCCGCCGGCGTCGACGCGATCTGCGTGGGCGGCGACCACGCCGACGAGGCGACCGCCACCCGCCTGCGGGACGCGATCGTGGCCGCGGTGGCGGCGGGCGAGCTGCCCGAGGAGCGGCTGGCCGAGGCGGCCAAGCGGGTCGAGCAGCTGGCCGCGTGGACGGCGCAGGCGAGGGCCGCGGCGGTGCCCGATCGGCTGGACGGGATCCCGGTCGGGCTCGCCGGCGCCCGCCGCGCGGTCCGGGTCACCGGCGCCGCGTCCGCGCTGCCGCTGGCCGCCGCGCCGCACGTGGTGGAGTTCGAGCCGCCGCGCAACTTCGCGATCGGCCCGGAGACGCCGTGGGGCGTTGCCGTGCCACTCGCCGCCCGACTGCCCGGCACCACCGCCGCGCGGCTCTCCGCCGCCGAGGCCGCGGGCGACTTCCACACCGCGGCCGCCGGCCGGCCGCTGGTCCTCGTCGTCCGCGACGTCCACCGGTACGAGTGGATGGGGCGCGCGGTCGCGACCGCCCTCGCCGCGCGTCCGGACGCGATCGTCGTGGAGATGGGCGTGCCCGCCTCGGTGGTGGGCGCGACGCACGTGGCCACGTACGGCGCGACCCGCGCCAACGGCGAGGCCGCCGCCGAGGTGCTCGCCGGCCGCTGAGGGAAGGCGCTCCAGTGGATCACTGTCCACAGCGGAGGGTGCCCCCACGGACACGCGTAGTGGCGCTATCGTCCTTGCGTGGCCAACCAATGGCAGCGCGCGGTCATGGTGCCGTCGTGGATCCGTTGGCTGCCATGCTCGTTCGCGTACCTGACGGTCGTGCCCGACCAGCACGGCTTCTCCCGCAAGGCGTGGTCGATGCTGCCCTGGGACAAGGCCGTGTGGTGCGACCCGGGCTCGGTCGACGACTGGGTGGCGCAGGCGCAGAGCCACCACCCGCGTCGCGAGGCCGACCACGCCGAGCTGCAGGCGCGCGAGCACTACGACCGGGTGGTGCGGGTGCGGGCCGCGCGGGTGGAGCTGTTCACCGAGATGTGCCGCCGGCGCGGGCTGCCGGTGCCGCACACGTTGGAGGAGCTGCTTTCCTGCCTTGTCGGGTTCGGACTGTTCGAGATGGACGGTGAGTGGCTGACGCCCCGCCTGGAGCAAAACCCGATCGAGGTGCTGCCGCTCGCCGGCAACGAGATCGTCGACGAGGAGCGGGCCCAGCAGGACGACCGCACGGTGCTCGTCGCGATCACCGTGCGGGCGCTCGCCGAGCGCACCCGGCCGCGGTGGCGGCGCCGGCAGGTCACCACCGACCTGCGCGCTTTCGCCGCGGCGCTGCGCATGCCGGAGGGCGAGGTGCGCCGGTCGCTGGCCCGCCTCGTCGAGGTCGCCGGCGTCCACGTCCACCCCCGCCGTTCGCCGCTCGCGACCGGGTGCGCCTCACGATCCCGTGGCCGGCGTTCGCCCGCCGGTTTCCCTTCGACGACCTGCCCGCGCCCGAGCACGCGGTCTGACGCCAGGCCGGGATCGCCGCGACCACGTAGGCTGGGCGGCGTGACGAAGCGACTGACCGCCCGCGTGGCGATCGGCCTGGCCCTCGCAGCCGCGGTGCTGACGGGGTGTAGTTCTGAAGGCGCCGATACCAACTGTGGCCTCGACCAGTGCACGGTGACGTTCGACAGAGGCGTGGAGGCGCAGGCCAGCGTGCTGGGGGTCGACGCCAAGCTGGTGAGCGCGGAAGGCGACCGGGTCACCTTGGAAGTGGCCGGCGAGCAGCTCAGCCTGACTGTGGGGCAGGGCGGCACGGAGGTCGCCGGGATGAACGTGACGCTTGAGAGCGTCACGGATAGTAACGTCGTGGTGAAGATCGCCCGCGCTTAGGCGGTTGGTCCCTGTTTGATCGGGCAAGGTTGTTCGTTCGCCTGATTCGAGGGGATTGGGACGTGGATACCGTGCTTTGGGCGATTTCGGTGACGCTCGGCGCCGCCGTGCTCGCCCTCGCGGTGGTGGCGGTCGTGCACCGCGTCGCGCGGCGGCTCGGCCGGCGATCCGTCCTGCTCAGGGAGCTGTCCGACCACGCGCACCGCCCGTTCCAGGTGGCGATGACCGTCCTCGCCATCGAGGTGGGGGTCCGGGCCACCGGCGGTGAGTTCGCCGGTCGTGACGTGGTCCTGCACCTGCTCGTGCTCGCGGTGATCGCGGCGTTCGCGTGGCTGCTCGCCGCGCTGGCCCTGGTGGTCGAGGACGTCGCCGTGTCGCGGGTACGCACCGACGTGCCGGACAACCTGCGCGCCCGCAAGGTGCAGACGCAGGTGCGGCTGCTGCGCCGGGTCACGGTCGCGGCCGTCGTCGTGGTGACGTTCGGCATCATGCTGATGACCTTCCCGCACGTCCGCGCCGTGGGCGCCAGCCTGCTCGCCTCGGCCGGCATCATCGGCGTGGTGGCCGCGCTGGCGGCGCAGAGCACGCTGGGCAACATCTTCGCGGGGCTGCAGCTCACGTTCAGCGACGCGCTCCGGCTCGACGACGTGGTCGTGGTCGAGGACGAGTGGGGCCGCATCGAGGAGCTCACGCTCACCACGGTGGTCGTGCAGATCTGGGACGACCGGCGGCTGATCATGCCGACCACGTACTTCACCACCCGACCGTTCCAGAACTGGACCCGCACGGGCTCAGCCGTGCTCGGCACGGCCGAGTTCGACCTGGACTGGGCGGTGCCGGTGCAGGACATGCGGGAGGAGCTGCGCACCCTGCTCGAAGGCAGCCAGCTGTGGGACGGCCGGGTCTGCGTGCTGCAGGTGACCGACGCGGTGGGCGGCATGATCAGGGTGCGCGCACTCGTCAGCGCCAATGACGCGCCGACCCTCTGGGACCTGCGCTGCCTGGTCCGCGAGCACTTCGTCGGCTGGATCCGCGACCGCCAGCCCACCTCGCTTCCCCGGGTGCGCGCCGAGGTCGGCGACGGGGCAAACCGGCTCGCGTGGCAGTGGGTGCGCCCCTCGACCGCGCATGACGTCCGCCCGGGCCGCCGGGACGTGCCCACCGAACCGGACGACGACGCCCGGGTCTTCGGCGGCAGCCCCGAAGGGGAGGCCCGCGCGGCCGAGTTCGAAGGTCCGCCCGAACGTTCGGACCCGGACGAGTCCCGAACCTGACGCCACGGGGATTGGAGCGCTCATAAGCTGGGCATAGTCCCCGAGAGAGGGTGAAGGAGGACGCCATGGCCGATGTTCTCGAACGCGGTCCGGCCCGCCCGTTGAGTGAGCAGTCAACCGCCGAGCTGGTGCAGCGCGCAAGTGAACAGATCTCCCTGCTGGTCCGCGACGAGCTGGCGCTCGCCAAGGCCGAGCTCGCCGAGAAGGGCAAGCACGCCGGCGTCGGCATCGGCCTCTTCGGCGGCGCG
Organism: Phytohabitans houttuyneae; assembly: GCF_011764425.1. Taxonomy (NCBI): domain Bacteria; kingdom Bacillati; phylum Actinomycetota; class Actinomycetes; order Micromonosporales; family Micromonosporaceae; genus Phytohabitans; species Phytohabitans houttuyneae. Next base: position 916,291 of record NZ_BLPF01000001.1, on the reverse strand, counting down.
GGCGCATTCGCGCTGTACGGCGTCGGCGCGCTCATCGCGACCGGCATCCTCCTGCTCGCGCTGGTGATGCCGGCGTGGCTCGCCGCGCTCATCGTGACCGTCCTGCTGTTCGTCTCCGCTGGGATAATGGCGCTCGTCGGCAAGCGGCAGGTCAAGCAGGCTGTGCCGCCCATGCCCGAGGCGGCCGCCTCCGGGCTGAAGGCCGACGTCGACACGGTCAAGGGGGCCGTGCGGGCGCGGGCCAACGGCCACGGCGAGGGGGCGTAGATGGTTGCGACGAACGGCAAGGTGTCCACCAACGGCAAGGTGGACACCGAGGCGCTGCGGGCGGAGATCCGGCAGACGCGGGCCGAGCTGGGGGAGACGGTCCAGGCCCTGGCCGCCAAGGCCGATGTCAAGGCGCGGGTACGGCAGTCGGTCGCGCAAACCACCGAGCGGGCGCGGGAAAACCGGGTGCCGCTCGTGGCCGCCGCCACCGCTGTCACCGGCGTGCTGGCGGCGATCGTTGTGCTGATGGTGATGCGAAAGCGTTCCCGCTGAGCATCTTTTTCGAGTATCGAGGGGGAGGATGCGGTGGCCAAGGTCGTGAGCAAGGTGGCGTACAAGCCGGTCGGGATGCTGCTGGGCATCGGGGCCGGCATCGTGGCTGGCGCGATCTTCAAGCAGCTGTGGAAGGTCGCGGCCGGTGACGACGATGCGCCGGACGCCACCGACGAGGAGCGGGGCTGGGGCGAGATCCTGGCCGCCGCGGCCCTGCAGGGCGCCATATTCGCCGTGGTCAAGGCCGCTGTCGACCGTGGCGGGGCTACCGGCGTGCGGCGCTTGACGGGCCGCTGGCCGGCCTGAAACAGACTCGCGTTTACCCTTGTTAACGGCGAATCAGGTCACATGTCGGAGAATTTCCTCCGGTAGACTGTGCGAAGTTTTTGCGTACGTGGTTTGCTGTTCCACGCTGTTCTAGAGATGGCGTGGTTGGGAAGACTCCTTCACCGGAGGCCGCCTCGGCGCCAGTGCTCGAAAACGGCCAACCGGCCGCCGCACGGTGTGCTCGGCCGCCAGTTTCAGAAGGAGATACAGCATGGCGCAGGGAACCGTGAAGTGGTTCAACGCAGACAAGGGCTTCGGCTTCATCACCGTTGACGGCGGGGGTTCCGACGTCTTCGTCCACTTCTCGGCGATCCAGACCAGCGGATACCGGACGCTGGAGGAAAACCAGCGGGTGGAGTTCGAGATCGCCCAGGGCCAGAAGGGCCCGCAGGCCGAGCAGGTCCGCCCCATCTGATCAGCCGCGACAGCACAGAGCCCCCGCGATCACCAACGTTCGCGGGGGCTCCTTGCTGTCAGTCTCCGGCTGGGCCGTTGCCGGCCTGACCGCGGCGGCGGACCCGTAGGCCCACCGCGACGAGGATCAGGCCGACGAGGGCCACGATCGGGCCGACGACCGCCCAGGTGCGGTCGTCGGTCATCACACTGCCGGACAGGTATCCCAGTCCCTGGAGGGTCCATACAGCGCCCACCACGATGGCGAGCATCCCCAGGGCGAGCGGCAACCACGCCTTCACGGACGTGCCTCCCTTACCAGCGGTCGTGCACAAGGGGGCGGATGAGTTCGTCGTACACCTCGGCGACGGCGGCGTGCGCCTCAGGGGACAAGGGTGCCAGGTCCGCGGCCGCCGCGTTGGCCCTTGCCTGCTCCGGGCCACGCGCACCCGGGATCACCACCGTGACGCCGGGCTGGTCGGCGATCCACCGCAGCGCCCACTGCGCCATCGTCGCACCGGGCGGGACCAGCGCCTTCAGCCGGCGGACGGCCTCCAGACCCACCTCGTAGGGCACGCCGGAGAACGTCTCACCCACGTCGAACGACTCGCCGTGCCGGTTGTAGTTGCGGTGGTCGTCCGCGCCGAACGTCGTGCGCTCGTCGTACCGCCCGGACAGCAGCCCGCTGGCCAGCGGCACCCGCGCGATGATGCCCACGCCGGCGGCCGCCGCCGCGGGGAGCACGGTGTCGACGGGCTTGAGGCGCAGCGCGTTGAGGATGATCTGTACGGACGCGACGCCGGGGCGGGCGATGGCGGTGAGGGCCTCCTCGACCCGCTCGACGCTCACGCCGTACGCCCTGATGCGCTTCTCCTGCACGAGCGTGTCGAGGGCGTCGAAGACGGCGTCCGTCGAGTACACCGGGGTGGGTGGGCAGTGCAGCTGCACCAGGTCGAGCGTGTCGACACCGAGGTTGGCGCGGGACCGGTCGTTCCACGCGCGGAAGTTGTCGATGTTGTACGCCGAGGGCTCCTGCGCCACCCGCCGCCCCATCTTGGTGGCCACGGTCAGGCGCGGCCCGGCGGGGTGCTGCCGCAGGAAGCGGCCGATGATCTGCTCGCTGCGGCCGTCGCCGTACACGTCGGCGGTGTCCAGGAACGTGACGCCGGCGTCGACCGCGGCGCCGAGCGTCGCGAAGGCGGCGTCCTCGCTCACCTCGCCCCAGTCCGCGCCCAGCTGCCAGGCACCGAGTCCGATCACTCCCGCGTCACGGCCCAACCGGCCGAAGCTGCGCTTCTCCACGCGGACACCCTAGCGGTATTCTTCACAAGACGTACGTACGGTTTGGAGGTCTGTCGTGTGGAATCCAGCCACTTACCTGCGCTTCGGCGACGAGCGGTCGCGCCCGTTCTTCGACCTCGTCGCCCGGGTCGGGGCCGAGAAGCCGCGTGCCGTGGTCGACCTCGGCTGCGGGCCGGGCAACCTCACCGCCACTCTCGCCGCGCGGTGGCCTGGCGCGCGCCTGTCAGGAGTCGACTCCTCCGCCGAGATGATCGAAAAGGCGCGCGCCGGCGGGTACCCGGTGGAATTCGCGGTGGGCGACCTGCGCGAGTGGACCCCGGAGGGTGACCACGACGTGGTCGTCTCCAACGCCGCGCTGCAGTGGGTGCCCGGCCACGAGCACCTGCTGCCACGGTGGGTGGCGGCGCTGCCGGCCGGTGCGTGGCTGGCCGTGCAGGTGCCGGGCAACTTCGACGCGCCGTCCCACCTCGCGCTCCGCTCGCTGGCAGCGGAGGCCGGCCTGGGCGACCTCGCGCGCGACGCGCCGGTGCTCGACCCGGCCGGCTACGCCGACGTGCTGGCCGGCGCCGGGTGCGCGGTGGACGCGTGGGAGACGACGTACCTGCACCGGCTGCCGGTGGTCCCCGGAGCCGCCCACCCGGTCCTCACCTGGATGGAGGGCACCGCGCTGCGGCCGGTGAAGGCGGCGCTGGACCCGCCGGCGTGGGACGTGTTCCGGGACACGCTGGAAAAACGCCTCGCGGCGGCCTACCCGGTGCGGGGTACGGTCGTGTCGTTTCCGTTCCGACGGATCTTCTTCGTAGCGCGTACGCAGGGGACTGATGCTGGAGTCGTTCATCGCCGGACTGCCCAAGGTGGAGCTGCACGTGCACCACGTCGGGTCCGCGTCGCCCCGCATCGTGGCCGAGCTGGCCGCCCGGCACGAGGGGCGCACGCCGGTGCCCGCCGATCCCGAGGCGGTGGCGAAGTACTTCGAGTTCCGCGACTTCGCGCACTTCATCGAGATCTACCTGAGCGTGGTCGACCTGATCCGCGACCCCGAGGACGTGCGCATCCTGACCTTCGAGGTGGGGCGCGAGCTGGCCCGCCAGCAGGTGCGGTACGCGGAGCTGACGGTGACGCCATATTCGCATGTGTCGCGCGGCATCCCGGCCGAGGCGTTCTGCGCGGCGATCGAGGACGCGCGGGTGCGGGCCGAGGCCGAGCTCGGCATCGTGCTGCGCTGGTGCTTCGACATCCCCGGCGAGGCGGGGCTGCCCTCGGCGGAGGAGACGCTCGCTATCGCGCTCGACCAGCGGCCGGACGGGCTGGTCAGCTTCGGGCTGGGCGGGCCGGAGGTCGGGGTGCCGCGCCCGCAGTTCAAGCCGTACTTCGACAAGGCACGTGCGGCGGGCCTCCACTCGGTACCGCACGCGGGCGAGACCACCGGCCCGGAGACGATCTGGGACGCGATCCGCGAGCTCGGCGCCGAGCGGATCGGGCACGGCATCTCGGCGGCGCGGGACGAGCGCCTGATGGCGTACCTGGCCGAGCACCGCATCCCGCTGGAGATCTCGCCGACGTCCAATGTGCGCACCCGCGCGGTGGCCTCGCTCGACGAGCACCCGCTGCCGGTGCTGCGCGCGGCCGGCGTACCCGTGACGATCAACTCCGACGACCCGCCGATGTTCGGCACGACGCTGAACGACGAGTACGCGGTGGCCGCGCGCCTGCTCGACCTCGACGAGGAGGGCCTGGGCGAGCTGGCCCGCGAGGCGGTGGCGGCATCGTTCCTGCCGGCGCCGGAGAAGGCCCGCATCGCCGCGGAGATCGACGCGTACGTGGCCGCGCACCGCGCTTAGCGCGTCGCCCTCCGCGCCGGGTCGACCTGCCGCGCGCACGTTGCTCCCAAGCTGGGCGCACCAATGCGCCCAGCGACCTTTGGATGCGAGCTACCGCGACGCCCGTCGTGGTCCGGACCCCTGCGCGGGGCCCCCGGGAAACGTGGAGCGCAGCTGAGCGTTTCCTTGGGGTGCGTTCCCGGTGCCGGCGGAGGGAGCTCTAGAGGGCGTAGAGCGGGTCCTGCCAGCAGGCGAGCACCGCGAGGATGACGCCGGCGATGATGGCGACCCACCGGATGAGGCGGCGGCGGCCGCGGGGTGGGTGGCGGTGTTCCGGCTCCTCGGGCGGCGTGGCTTCCGGAGCGCTCGCCGCCGGGCTGGGCAGCAGGAAGTCGGGTGCCGGCTGGACCACCGACGGCCCGGGGCGGCGCCACGGTGAGGGCGTCGACGCGCGGCTGCGCTCGCTCATGTGCCCTCCTCCTAGGTGGGCGCGCGGCGGGATCAGGGTTGGGGACCATTTCCCGCCGCGCGCGCAAAAGGTCCCACCGGACCGGGGTGGGTGGACCTACTGCGGGTGGTGGTCCGGTGGAACCAGGATGGGATCGACGTTGATGCTGCCATCCGGCCACCCTGTGAACCGTCCGGTTAATTCAGACCTAAGGAGAACTTGCCGGTCCCCTGTGGAGCGCGCCACCCAACCCGAGGCCCGTCGGCCCCGGACCTGGGCGATGTGCCGCGCCTGCCAACCGAGGGCGGCAGGCCCGGAGCCGGGCGACGTGCCGCGCGCCGGCCAGCCGGAGCGCGGCGGCACCGGACCTGGGCGATCAGATGCGCGGGTTCAGTCGCGGCTGGAGCGCTGGCGGGGCCAGCGGCGGGCGCCGGGCTCGCGGGCCAGGCGGCCGACCAGGCCGAAGCGGCTCACCTGCTTGGGGACGGCCTCGGCGTCGGCGAGCAGCATGACCACGCTGGCGCCGCCCAGGCGGGCGCGGTCGATGCTCACCGAGCCGCGGGCCTGCTGGGCCGCGCGCCGGGCGATGTCCAGGCCCAGGCCGGTCGAGCCGCGGTCGCTGGCGCCGCGGCGGAGGGCGCGGTCGGGGTTGGCGATGCCCGGGCCGGCGTCGTCGACGCGGACCGCCACGTAGCCGTCGCGGCGGGAGATGGCCACCTCGAAGGCGGTGCCCTGCGGCGTGTACCGGAAGACGTTGCCCAGCACCGCGTCCAGCGCGGCGGCCAGCTCGGCGCGGGGCAGCGGCACGGGGATGCGGGTGTGCGCGCCGGTGACCTGGTTGGGACGCTGCTGGTCGCTGGCGAGCGCGGACCAGAAGACCATGCGGTCGCGCACCACCTCGGCCGCGTCGCAGATGCTCTCCTCGGGCTGCTCGGCCTGCTCGACCACCTTGCGGCTGGTCTTGATGAGCACGTCGACCTCGCCCTCCAGCGTCACGATCGCCTGCCGGATGCGGCGGATCGTGCGCCGCCGGTCCAGCTCCGCCGCGCTGAACTGCCCCACGCTCGTGTCGTCCGAGTCGAGCGCGTCCGCGTCCAGGCGCAGCACCGTCAGCGGGGTACGCAGGCGGTGGGAGAGGTCGGCCACCAGCTCGCGCTCGTTGCTGCGGGCGGCGACGAGCTTGTCGGCCATGCGGTTGAACGCGTACCCCGCCTCGGCCAGCTCGCGCGGGCCGCTGGGCTGCACGCGCACGGCCAGGTCGCCGTCACCGACCGCCATCGCGGCGTTGACGAGGTTGCGCGCGGAGTTGACGGCGACGGCGGCGAGGCGGTCGACCACGATCACCGACGCGGCCACCAGGCCGAGGGTGAGACCGATCAGGAGCCACCAGTTGGCACCGCCGAAAGCGCCGTCGGACAGGAAGACCTCCACCACGGCGACGGTGCCCGCCATCGGTACCGGCTGGAGGTAGACCTTGCCCCCTCCGCGTCCGCGAGCACCGCCTCGGTGCCGCGCGCCGCCCGGGTCACGTCTTCCTGCTCGGCGTGCGAACCCTCGGCGGGCGCCGTGAGTCCGTGCACCACGACCGGGTCACCCTCACCCGCGGCGAGTGAGGCGCGGCGTAGCTGGTCGTCGCCGGCCGCGATGGTGAGCGCGCCGGCCACGGCGGCCGCACGCCGCTGCGCCTCGGCCACCGCCTCGTCGTGCGCGTCCGCCCGCTGCTCGAGGCCGAGCGGGATCATGAAGGCGAGCGCGGCGATCGTGGTGAGGGCCGCCGTGACGTACGCGTGGGCCTGCCTTAGTCCGGTGCCACCAACCGGAATCCGACCCCCGCACGGTGCGCAGGTAGCGGGGTTTCGCCGCGGACTCGCCCAGCTTGCGGCGCAGCCAGTACAGATGCACGTCGATGGTCTGGTCCTCGCCGACCGACGGTTGCCGCCATACCTCCTCCAACAGCTCGCGTCGGGACACCACGCGGCCGGGACGCGCCGCCAGGTATGCCAGCAGGTCAAACTCCTTGCGGGTCAGTGCCAGCGGCACCCCGTCGAGATGGGCGCTCCGCTCGCCGACGTCGACCTTGAGGCCGCCGACCTCGTGCACGGCCGGCTGCACGGTGCGGCTCGCGCGGCCCGCGCGGCGCAGCACGCTGGTGATGCGCGCGTCGAGGTGGGCGCCGGTGAACGGCTTCACCATGTAGTCGTCGGCGCCGGCCCGCAGCAGCCGCACGATCGCCTGCTCGTCGTCTCGCGCGGTCGCGATGATGATCGGGATGTCGGTGATGCCGCGCAGCATGCGCAGGGCGTCGGCGCCGTCGAGGTCGGGCAGGCCGAGGTCCAGGACGACCAGGTCAGGCGTCTCGGAGGCGACCCGGCGCAACGCGTCCAGCGCGGTGCCGACGGCGTGGACGGCGTGGCCCCGATCAGCCAGCGAACGCAGCATCGCGCTGCGCACGACATGGTCATCTTCGACCAGGAGGACGGTGGCCATGCGAAGACGGTACTGCCCTTGGCAAGCCACGGACGATCCCGGATTGCTGATCTCACGCCGTACCGATAATCGAGACACAATCCAGATGATCCTGCGATACGAGCAGTGACCTGCCAATATAGGTTGCGTGAGCGCCACGGATACGCCCCTCGCGCCGGCCCCTGAGGCCGGCGCTGTCATGAGCGAGGAAGAGCTCCGGCGCCAGGCCGTCGAGGTCCTGGACGCCAACTGGGAACGGGACCACACGGTGCCATCGCGCGCCCTGTACCCGCATCAGTGGAGCTGGGACGCCGCCTTCATCGCGGTCGGACTCGCGCACCACCGGCCGGAGCGGGCCTGGCGCGACCTGCGCAGCCTGTTCGCCGCGCAGTGGTACGACGGGCGTGTCCCGCACATCGTGTTCGACCCGGACGTGTCCGAGCGCGACTACTTCCCGGGTCCCGCCTTCTGGGACGCGCCGGCGTCACCGGGCCGCCTCGGCGGTCTGACCACGGGAATCGTGCAGCCGCCGGTACACGCGGTCGCCGCCCGCGACGTCTACCTGCGCTGCCTCGACCGCGACGCCGCGCGGCACGAGCTGGAGTGGCTGTACCCGCGGCTGGTCAAGCAGCAGACGTACCTCTTCGAGGGCCGCGACGTCGCCGGCGACGGGCTCGCCAGCATCGTGCACCCCTGGGAGTCCGGTCTGGACAACAGCCCGGCCTGGGACAACGCGCTCGCCGCCGTCCCCGTGGACCTCTCGCTGCTGCGCAGCCACCGCCGCCAGGACACGCAGGTGTCCGTCCACTCGCACCGGCCGACGGACACCGACTACGCGCGGTACATCGCGATCGCCGCCGCCTACCGCGACGGCGGCTACCTGGACGAGGGGCTGCTGGAGCGCCACCCGTTCCTGGTGGAGTGCCCGTCCTTCAACGCGCTGCTCGCGCTGGCCGAGCTTGCCCTGGCCGGCATCGCCGAGGTGATCGGCGCCGACGCCGCGCCCCACCGTGACCGGGCAGAGCACATCACGAAGGTGCTGGTTGACCGCCTGTTCAACCCGTCGACCGGCATGTTCCACGCGCGCGACGTGCGCACCGGCCAGCTGAGCACCGCACGCTGCGTGAGCGGCCTGATCCCGCTGGTGCTGCCCGGCCTGCCCGAGGCGCACCGATCGTCGCTGCTGGAGGTGGCCCGCTCGGAGGCGTTCGGCCTGGGCGGCGAGCTCCCGCTGCCGTCGTACGACCGCACGGCCCCCGACTTCGACCGCCTCCGCTACTGGCGCGGCCCGGTCTGGATCAACGTCAACTGGCTGCTCTGGCAGGGCCTGCGCGCCCACGGCCACGAGCACGAGGCCGCCGCCCTGCGCGCCGCGATGCTCGGCGTCATCCGCCGCGGCGGCTGCCACGAGTACTTCGACCCGGTCACCGGCCACGGCATCGGCGCGGCCGCCTTCAGCTGGACCGCGGCCCTCGCCCTCGACCTGATGGCCGCGACCCCCTAACCCGCGGCGTCGGTCGCGGTCCGGACTTTTGCTCTCGCGGCCTCACCCTGCGCGGGGGAGACCGGTTTGGCCTACAGCGGCGTCTGTCGCGGCCGGACCTGCGCGGGGTTGCCGCGGAACGGAGCGTGTCTTCCGGGCCTCGCCCTCCGTGGTGGTCTTTGCGGATTTGGGCTACCGCGGCGTCCGTCGTGGTCCGGACCGTTGCTCCCGCGGCCTCACCCTCCGCTGGGGAACAGGTAGCCCGGACCGGGCTGGGGCGGGGCGGCGTTGTGGGTGCTGCCAGGGCCGGCGCCGAGCGGATCCGCGGGTGCGGCTGGACGTCCTCTCGGGCTGGGCGCATTGGTGCGCCCAGCTTGGGACGACGGTGCGGTCGGCTTGGGGCGCCGGTCGGATGTGTCCCGGCGGCTGGTGGGAGTGAGCGGTCCGTCTGCGTGGCCGGACCAGGGCAAGTGCGAACGCTCCCGGGGACGAGGCGGCGGCGTGGAGCGGGTTCCGCGGGTGCGGCTTGGCGTCCTCTCGGGCTGGGCGCACTGGTGCGCCCGGTTTCGGACGATGGTGCGGTCGGCTCGGGGTGCGGGTTGGATGTGTCTCGGCGGCCAGGCGGGAGCGAGCGGTCCGTTATTGCAGCCAGAACAGGGGCGGAGGCGAACGCCCCGGGACGAGGGCCTCGTGGAGCGGGTTCTGTGGGTGCGGCTGGACGTCCTCTCGGGCTGGGCGCATGGGTGCGCCCAGTTCCGGACGACGACGGAGGCGGCCGGGGGACCGGCGATCGGGCGGGGCGCGACTGGCTTCGGTCAGCCCGGCTTGGCCGGAGACGATGCCGTCGCTCCTGCCGGGCGCTGTTCGAGCGGCCCGGTGCGGTCGGCTCGGCGTGCTGGTCGGATGTGTCCCGGCGGCCTGGGGAGCGAGCGATTCACCAGTGCAGCCAGATCAGGGGATTAGGTGCGAACGCGCCCGAATGAGGGCGGTGCGGAGCGGGTTCCGCAAGGGGGCGGCCGCGGCGGGGTGGGCTTGACCCGCGGGCCTGGCAGCGGAGGTCGGGGCACTCGGCGAGCCCTGCGAGCCGCCGACCGGAGCGGTGCCCGCGGGAGCGAGCGGTCCGTCACTGGCGCGGACCGGGGCATAAAGGCCCTGGACGGACCGGGGGTAAAGGTCCTGGAGGGACCGGGACGTAAAGGCCCTGGACTGACCCGGGGCGTATGAAGCCCTGGACGGACCGGCGCGTAGGAGGCCCTGGACCTCGCCGCGGCAAGCGCGAGGTCCAGGGCGTGCGCGTCAGGTGGCGGGGCGGGCGGGGAGTTGGAGGACCCAGCGGTACGCCTGTACGAGCCCGGTGTCGAAGCCGGCCGCGGAGCCCCACAGGAAGAGGCGGAAGCGGCGGTACAGCGGCTCGCCCCAGCGGGCGATCACGTCCTCGCGGGCGTCGTCGAGGCGTTTGGCCCACTCGCGGCAGGTCAGGAAGTAGTTGTGGCGGTCGTCGGTGACGCTGAGCAGCTCGAAGGGTGACCTCGCGACGTGGCGCAGGTACTGGTGGAGCAGCAGCGGCGCGCTGTTGCCGGGGTAGATGTACCGCTTCATGAAGGTGGAGACCATGTGCTTGCGGCGCATCGCGAGCGCGTCCAGGTAGACGCGGCCGCCCGGGCGTAGGAGCTCGGCGTACTTGGCGAGTGTCGTGCGGTAGTCGGGCAGGTGTTCGGTCACGCCCATGTTGACGATCGCGTCGAAGCGGTCCGGGTCCTTGTAGCCGAAGATGTGCTGGCGGACGACCTTGACCGGGAGCTTTTCGCGCTCGAAGAGGTCCAGCAGGTAGCGCTCGGACTCCTTCGACAACGTCGTGGTGGTGACGTCGATGCCGCGGCGGGCGGCGTGCTCCGAGAACGCGCCCCAGCCGCCGCCGACCTCCAGCACGCGGTCGCCGGGCTTGACGCCGATCGCGTCGATCGCGAGGTCCATCTTGCGGGTCATCGCGTCTTCGAGCAGCTCGTCGTCGCTGGCGAAGACGCCCTCGGTGTAGCAGCGGTGCCGCTCGTCGAGGAACGTCAGGAAGAACTCGGAGTCCTCGTCGTAGTGCTGCGAGATCGCCCGACGGTCGTCCTCCTTGCGGCCGCGCCAGATGGCGGCGGGGGTGAAGCGGGACAGGAACGCGATCGGGTGGAAGTCCTTGAAGAAAGCGCGCATCTTCAGCGCTTCGGCGAGGTCGCCGTCGACGTCCAGCCAGCCCTTGAGATAGGCCACGGCCACGCCGAACTGGTCGAGGCCGGCGAGCGCCTTGGCCCCGCGCTCGTCCTTGACGGTGATGGTGAACACGGGATCGCCCGCGCCGAACCGGTGTGCCGGCCCGCCCGCGGTGGCCACCGCGAACGGCACAGCCGTCCGGGAGGCGGAAAACTCCTGGTACCTGCGCTGGAGCGCGTTGATCAGATCCGAGACTGCCACACCGGCAATCTACCGCTGCGCGGGCGCGACGGCTCGGCTCTATAGCATTGCACCGGTTACCGACGAGCCCACCTTGAGGAGATCACCGTGTCCGCACCCCGTACCCCCGCTGTGGCCGACCTCGTCGTCCCGGCCGGGACGACGGCGGCCGAGGCGGTGTCCGCCGCCGGCCTTCCGGCCGCGGGGCCCAAGGCGATCGTCGTGGTACGCGACAGCGCCGGCCACCTCCGTGACCTCGACTGGGCGCCGGCGGCCGACGAGACGGTGACGCCGGTGGCGCTCGACGAGCCGGACGGGCTCAACGTGCTGCGCCACTCCACCGCACACGTGCTCGCCCAGGCGGTGCAGGACATCTTCCCGGAGGCGAAGCTCGGCATCGGCCCGCCGATCGACAACGGGTTCTACTACGACTTCGCGGTGCCGAAGCCGTTCCAGCCGGACGACCTCGACAAGCTCGAAAAGCGCATGCAGGAGATCGTCAAGTCGGGGCAGCGCTTCCGCCGGCGGCGCTTCGACAGCGTCGAGGAGGCGCGCGCCGAGCTGGCCGACGAGCCGTTCAAGCTGGAGCTGGTCGACGCGTCGGGAGCGGGCGGCTTCGACGCCTCGGAGATCATGGAGCTCGGCGAGGGCGAGCTGACGATCTACGACAACGTGGACGCTTCGTCGGAAAAGGTGTGCTGGTCGGACCTGTGCCGCGGCCCGCACCTGCCGAGCACGCGGCTGATCGGCGCGTTCAAGCTCATGCGCAGCGCCGCGGCGTACTGGCGCGGCTCGGAGAAGAACCCCCAGCTGCAGCGGGTTTACGGCACGGCGTGGCCGACCCGCGACGCGCTGAAGGCGTACCTGCGGCTGCTCGAGGAGGCCGCCCGCCGCGACCACCGCAAGCTCGGCGCGGAGCTGGACCTCTTCTCCTTCCCGGACGAGATCGGCTCGGGCCTCGCGGTCTTCCACCCCAAGGGCGGCATCATCCGCCGCGAGATGGAGGCCTACTCGCGGGGGCGGCACGAGCGGGCGGGGTACGAGTTCGTCAACACCCCGCACATCACCAAGGCGCACCTGTTCGAGACCTCCGGCCACCTGCCGTACTACGCGGACACGATGTTTCCGCCGATGGAGCTCGAAGGCGCGCAGTACTACCTGAAGGCCATGAACTGCCCGATGCACAACCTTGTCTTCCGGGCGCGCGGGCGGTCGTACCGGGAGCTGCCGCTGCGGCTGTTCGAGTTCGGCACGGTGTACCGGTACGAGAAGTCGGGCGTCGTGCACGGCCTGACCCGCGTGCGCGGCCTCACCATGGACGACTCGCACATCTACTGCACCCGTGAGCAGATGCCGGGCGAGCTGCGCGACCTGCTCGCGTTCGTGCTGGACCTGCTCAAGGACTACGGCCTGGAGGACTTCTACCTGGAGTTGTCGACGCGGGGCGACTCGGAGAAGTTCATCGGCTCGGACGAGGAGTGGGCGGAGGCGACCGAGATCCTGCGGCAGGCGGCCGAGGACTCGGGTCTGGAGCTGGTGCCGGACCCGGGCGGCGCGGCGTTCTACGGGCCGAAGATCTCGGTGCAGGCGCGCGACGCGATCGGCCGCACCTGGCAGATGTCGACGATCCAGCTCGACTTCAACCAGCCCAAGCGCTTTGGGCTCGAGTACCAGGCCGCCGACGGCACGCGCCAGCAGCCCATCATGATCCACCGGGCGCTCTTCGGGTCGATCGAGCGGTTCTTCGGCATCCTGACCGAGCACTACGCGGGCGCGTTCCCGGCGTGGCTGGCGCCGGTGCAGGTGGTCGGCATCCCGATCCGGGACGACCACGCCGAGTACCTCGCGTCCTTTGTGGACCTGCTCCGCGCGGAGGGCATCCGGGCCGAGGTGGACACGTCCGACGACCGGATGCAGAAGAAGATCCGTACGGCGCAGCAGCAGAAGATCCCGTTCATGGCGATCGCCGGCGACGCGGACGTCGAGGCGGGCACGGTCTCCTTCCGGTACCGGGACGGGTCGCAGCGCAACGGAGTACCGCTGGCCGAGGCGGTCGCGCACGTGGTCGAGGTGGTCCGCTCGCGGACGAACTCGGGTCCGTCGGCAGCCTAGGATCTCAGCCGTGACGGACGGGTTGGAGCGGCTCTGGGCGCCGCACCGCATGACGTACATCGCGGGGAAGGACCAGCCGCCCGGCTGCCCCTTCTGCGTCGCGCCCGGCATGGAGGAGGGCAGCCTCGTCGTCGCGCGGGGCAAGCTCGTCTACGCGGTGCTCAACCTGTACCCGTACAACCCGGGGCACCTGCTGCTCTGCCCCTACCGCCACGTGGCCGACTACACCGAGATCGACGCGGAGGAGACGGCCGAGCTGGCCGCGTTCACGCAGACGGCGATGCGGGTCGTGCGGGCCGTGAGCGGGGCGCACGGGTTCAACATCGGGATGAACCAGGGCGCGGTGGCCGGCGCGGGCATCGCCGCACACCTGCACCAGCACGTGGTGCCGAGGTGGGGCGGCGACGGCAACTTCATGCCCGTGATCGGCCACACGAAGGTGCTGCCGCAGCTGCTGTCCGAGACCCGCGACCTTTTCGCCTCGGCATGGCTTGACTTATAGCGCGCTCGAATTGAGAGCGTTGCCGCATGGCTTCCTTGACACGGACTTTGGGACGTAGCGGCATCGAGGTGTCCGCGCTGGGCGTGGGCTGCTGGGCGATCGGCGGGCCCTTCTGGCAGGGCACGCAGCCCCTGGGGTGGGGCGAGGTCGACGACGAGGAGTCGGTCCGCGCGCTGCGCCGGGCGCTGGAGCTGGGCGTGACCTTCTTCGACACCGCCGACGTGTACGGCACGGGGCACAGCGAGCGGATGCTCGCCCGCGCCTTCGCCGGCCGGCGCGACGAGGTGGTGATCGCCACCAAGTGGGGCAACACCTTCGACGAGGCCACCCGCCAGCTGACCGGCAGCGACGGCACGCCGGGGTACCTGCGCACGGCCGTCGAGGGCTCGCTGCGGCGGCTGGGCACCGACTACATCGACCTGTACCAGCTGCACCTGAACGACCTCGACATCCCGGTCGCGCTCGACCTCGTGGAGACCCTTGAGGAGCTTGTCGCCGCCGGGAAGATCCGGTCGTACGGGTGGAGCACGGACTTCGCCGACCGCGCCTCGGCCATCGCCGCGGCGGGCGCGCACGTGACCGCGATCCAGCACGCGATGTCGGTGCTGGAGGACTCGCCGGACGTGCTCGAGGTCGTGGAGAAGTACGACCTGGCCAGCATCAACCGGGGGCCGCTGGCGATGGGCCTGCTGACCGGTAAGTTCACCCGGTCGTCGACGTTGGGCCCGGACGACGTGCGCGGCGTCGCGCCGGACTGGCTCTCCTTCTTCCAGGACGGGCGGCCGGCGCCGGCGTGGCTGGACCGGGTCTCCGCGGTCCGCGACGCGCTGACCTCGGACGGCCGCACCCTGGCACAGGGCGCCCTGGCCTGGCTCTGGGCGAGGAGCCCTCGCACGGTCCCCATCCCCGGCTGCCGCACGGTGGCCCAGGTCGAGGAGAACGCCGGCGCGCTGGCCAAGGGCCCGCTGTCGCCGGACGCCGTCGCGGCGGTCACCGCCTGGCTCGAGCGGTGACCGCCTGGCTGGAGCGGTGACCGCCGGGCCGGGGGCGTTGATCAGGGAGTTGGTGGGGTGCCGCGCCGGCACACGCCCGACCGACTCCCTGATCAACCGCAACAGGGGTCTAGCTGGAGGTGTGTTCCTTCTTGACCTGGTCGGCCAGGTGGGCGGGCATGGGGTCGTGCCTCGCGAACCTCCGGGTGAAGGTGCCGGCGCCGCTGGTCATGGACCTCAGCTCCACCGCGTACCGCACGAGCTCGGTGGCCGGCACCTCGGCGCGGACCAGCGTGCGCTCGGTGCCGGCCTGGTCGGGCTCGGTGCCGAGCACGCGGCCCCGGCGGCTGGACATGTCTGACATGACGGCGCCGACGAACGAGTCGGGCACGCGGATGACGATCTCGTCGACCGGCTCCAGGAGCGTCAGGTGGCCCTTTTCGGCGGCGTCCTTCAGCGCCATCGAGCCGGCCGTCTGGAAGGCCGCGTCCGAGGAGTCGACGCTGTGCGCCTTGCCGTCGAAGAGGGTGATCCGCAGGTCGACCACCGGGTAGCCGGCGACGATGCCGCGCTCCATCTGGGCCCGGACGCCCTTTTCCACGGACGGGATGTAGTTGTGCGGCACCACGCCGCCGACGATCTTGTCGACGAACTCGAAGCCGCTGCCGCGCGGCAAGGGCTCCACCTTGATGTCGCAGACCGCGTACTGGCCGTGGCCGCCGGACTGCTTGACGTGCCGCCCGTGCCCGGACGACTCGCTGCTGAACGTCTCCCGCAGCGCCACCCGCACCGGCTCGGTCTCCAGGTCGACGCCGCCGGCCCGCAGGCGGTCCAGCACCACGTCGGCGTGCGCCTCGCCCATGCACCAGAGGACGAGCTGGTGGGTCTCCGGGTTGCGCTCGAGCCGCATGGTGGGGTCGCCGGCGACGAGGCGGCCGAGGTTTTTCGCCAGCGCGTCCTCGTCGGCGCGGCTCTTGGCCACGATCGCCACCGGCAGCAGCGGCTCGGGCATCTCCCACGGCTCGACGAGCAGCGGGTGGTCCTTGGCCGAGATCGTGTCGCCGGTCTCCGCGCTGCCCGACTTGGTGATCGCGCAGATGTCGCCGGCGACCGCCGCGGGCACCTCGCGCAACGTCGCGCCCAGCGGGGAGTAGATGTGCGCGATCCGCTCGTCCGCGTCGTGGTCCGGGTGGCCGCGGTCCTCCATGCCGTGCCCGGACACGTGCACCGTGGCCTCGGGGCGCAGCGTGCCGGAGAAGACCCGCACCAGCGAGACCCGCCCGACGTGCCGGTCGATGGTGGTCTTGACCACCTCGGCGACCAGCGGGCCGTTGGGGTCGCAGGTCAGCGGCTGCTGCGGCGAGCCGTCGACGCCGGTCACCGCGGGCAGGTCGTGCTCCTGCGGCGTGGGGAAGGCGGCGGTGAGAAGCTCCAGCAGCGCGTCGAGGCCGACCTTGGTCTCGGCGCACACGGGCACGACCGGGTAGAAGTGGCCGCGCGCGACCGCTTTCTCCAGGTCGGCGATCAGCACCTCGACCTCGATGTCCTCGCCGCTGAGGTAGCGGTCCATGAGCGTCTCGTCTTCGCTCTCCGCGATGATGCCCTCGATCAGCTCGTTGCGCGCCTCCTCGATCGCCGGCAGGTGCTCCGGGTCCGGGTCGCGGACCTCCGGCGGGTACCCGCCGCTGTAGTCGAAGACCCGCTTGGTGATCAGGCCCATCAGGCCCACGGTGGACTCGCCGTCGTCGCCCAGCATCGGCAGGTACAGGGGCAGCACGTTGTCGCCGAACACGCGCTGGCACAGCGCGACCGTCTCGTCGAAGTCGGCCCGCTGGTGGTCGAGCCGGGTGACGGCGACCGCGCGCGGCATGCCGACCGAGGCGCACTCCTCCCACAGGGTCGCGGTCGCGGCGTCCATGCCGTCGACCGAGGAGACCACGAAGAGGGCGGCGTCGGCGGCGCGCAGCCCGGCGCGCAGCTCGCCGACGAAGTCCGCGTATCCGGGGGTGTCGAGGAGGTTGACCTTGATGCCGTCGTGCATGAACGGGGCGCAGGCAAGGCTCACCGACCGCTGCTGTTTCACCGCTGCCGGGTCGTGGTCGCAGACCGTGGTGCCCTCGGTCACGACACCCGTCCGGGGGATCGTGCCGGTCGCGGCGAGCAGCGCCTCGACCAGAGTCGTCTTCCCGGCGCCGGAATGGCCGACGAGCACCACGTTGCGTACCCTGCCGGGCGCGTCCACCACCGGCGCGGGGCCGGTGACTCCCTTCTCCTGACTCTTCTGCGCCATCGCCAGAACCTCCCTCAAGAGAGCGAATCAGGGCGTGAGCTGCTCTCTCTATTAGGGCGCTGTTCGCCGCGTCGCGTGCCCGCTCCGCGCCGAACCAGCACCCGTGAGCAACGTCACGTTCGCCCTTCGATCCCACACCCGCAACACGCCGTACACAACCCCGACGCGAGAAGTAACCCAACACGGCCCGCGCCCGGCATCGGGGCGCCACGCCGTATCGTGAGAGCCGCCATGGCGAAGATCTTCCGTGTATCCGCTCGGACGGCCCTCAGTTCCGTCGTCGAGCCCATCGCCCGCGCCCTCCTCAGGATGGGCATCTCGCCGAACACCGTGACGGTGGCCGGCACCGTCGGCGTGCTGGTCGGCGCCGTCGGGTTCGCCGCGCGCGGCCACCTGCTGATCGCGCTCGTGCTGGTCGTGGTCTTCGCGCTCACCGACTTTCTCGACGGCACGATGGCGCGCATGAAGGGCGGCTCGACCCGCTTCGGCGCGTTCCTCGACTCGTCGATGGACCGGGTGGCCGACGCCGGCATCTTCGGCTCCGTCGCCTACTACCTTGCCACCGAGGGCGACCGCTGGGGCATGGTCGCCGCGCTGCTGTGCCTGGGCGTGGGGCAGATCGTGTCGTACGTCAAGGCGCGCGCCGAGGGCCTCGGCATGACCTGCAACGTCGGCATCGCCGAGCGGCCCGAGCGGCTGCTGAGCGTCGGTGTGGGCGGGCTGCTCACCATCATCGGCCTGGAGTGGGCGCTGCCGGCGGCGCTGTGGATCCTCGCGGTGCTCTCGGTGATCACCGTGGGGCAGCGCATCGCACACGTGTACAAGCAAGCCCAGGCATGAACGCGGCCGAGCTCGGGTACGCGGCGGGCTGGCGGCTGGTCCGGGCCCTGCCCCGGCCGGTCGCGGCGGCGGCTTTCCGGACCGGCGCCGACTGGGCGGCCCGCAAGCGCGGAAAGGGCGCCACCCGCCTGGCCGGCAACCTGCGCCGCGTCGTGGGTCCGGACATGCCGGAGGACGAGCTCGACGATCTGGTACGCCGCGGGCTGCGCTCGTACGCCCGCTACTGGATGGAGGCGTTCCGGCTGCCGTCCCGCTCGAAGGCGCAGATCCTTGACGACTTCGCGCTCGACGGCGAGGAGCGGCTCGCCGCCGACGTGGCCTCGGGGCGGGGCGCGGTGGTCGCGCTGCCGCACGGCGGCAACTGGGACGCGGCCGGCGCGTGGGTTGCCGCAAAGGGCTGGCCGATCGTCACGGTCGCCGAGCGGCTCAAGCCGGAGAGCATGTACCAGCGCTTCCTCGCGTACCGGCGCGGTCTGGGAATGGAGATCATCCCCACCGGCGGCGGTGAGCGGCCTCCCTTCGATCATCTTGTCGACCGCCTGGGCCAGGGTTTCATCGTGCCGCTGCTGGCCGATCGCGACCTTTCCGCCCGCGGCGTCGAGGTGTCCTTTTTCGGCGGCCGCGCGCGGATGCCGGCCGGGCCCGCGCTGCTCGCGCTCCGCACCGGGGCGCCGCTCTACACCGTCACCGCGTGGTACGAGCCGGAGCGTGCCCGCTGCGCCCTCTCCGAGCCGCTGGAGCCGCCCACCGAGGGCCCGCTCGACCAGCGGGTGCGCGAGCTGACGCAGCGGGTGGCCGACGGGCTGGCCGCGGGGATCGCCCGTCATCCGGAAGACTGGCACATGTTGCAGCGGCTCTGGCTGGACAGCCCGGCGACAGCACAGCGGGTGTAGGGAGGGGGCGGCGTGCGCGTCGGCATCGTGTGCCCGTACTCCTTCGACGTCCCGGGTGGTGTGCAGAACCACGTCATGGACCTCGCCGAGGCGCTGATCACGCTCGGGCACGAGGTGAGCGTGCTCGCGCCGGCCGACGACGACGCACCCCTCCCGCCGTACGTGGTGCCGGCCGGCCGCTCGGTGCCCCTGCCGTACAACGGCTCGGTGGCCCGGATCAGCTTCGGCCCGGTCTCGACCGCGCGCGTGCGGCGGTGGCTGGCCCGGGGTGAGTTCGACGTGCTGCACGTCCACGAGCCGTTCACGCTGAGCCTGTCGATGCTCGCGGTGCTGTCGGCGCGGGGGCCGGTGGTGGCCACGTTCCACACAGCGATGACCCGGTCGCGGGCGATGGCCGCCGCGCAGGGCCTGCTCCAGCTCGTGCTGGAGCGGATCACCGCGCGGATCGCGGTCAGCGCGCTGGCCCGCAAGGTACAGGTCGAGCACGTGGGCGGCGGCGCGGTCGAGATCCCGAACGGTGTCGCGGTCGCCAGGTTCGCCTCCGCCGCGCCGCTGCCGGACTGGCCCGGCGAGGGCGGCGCGCTGGGCTTCCTGGGGCGGTTCACCGAGCCGCGCAAGGGATTCGGGCTGCTCCGCGCCGCGTACGCCGACCTCGCCGCCACCCGTCCCGGACTGCGCCTGCTCGTCGCCGGGCCGGGGAGCGGGAGGAGCTGCTCGACGGGCTGCCGGCGGGGCTGCACGAGCGCGTCACGTACCTGGGCAAGGTCTCCGAGGAGGACAAGGCGCGGATGCTGCGCAGCGTCGACGTGTACGTGGCGCCCAACACCGGCGGCGAGTCGTTCGGCATGATCCTCACCGAGGCGATGGCGGCCGGTACCCCGATCGTCGCCAGCGACCTGGACGCGTTCCGGCGGGTCCTGGACGGCGGGCGGGCCGGCTCGCTCTTTCCGGTCGGCGACGTCGCCGCGCTCCGGACCGCGGTCGGCGAGCTGCTGGACGACCCCGCGCGGCGAGGGGCGTTCGCGGAGGCGGCGCGGCAGGTCGTCACCGAGTTCGACTGGCCGGTGGTGGCGGAGCGTGTTCTCGAGGTATACGCGACGGCGATCGAGGCTACCGACGGAAGGGCGATCGACGACCAGCCCGTCTGACCCCTCTACCATGCGCTCATGTGGTGGGTGGTCGGCGTCGTCACCGTCGTGGTGCTCGTGTCGACGTACCTGACCTGGACGGCCAGCCGGGTCGACCGGCTCCACGCGCGGGCGGCGGCCGCGGCCAAGGCGCTCGACGCGCACCTGCTGCGGCGGGCGGCCGCGGCGGCGGTGTTCGCCGAGGAGCACTCGACGGTCGAGCTCTACGCGGCGGCCCGGATCGCGCTGGACGCCGCGCCGGAAGAGCGCGGGGCCGCGGAAAACGACCTGACGCGCCAGCTGCGGGCCGTGCCCCTCGACGGGGAGGCCGAGGCGCTGGTCGCGGTGAGCCGGCGGCTCGCGGTGGCCCGGCAGGTGCACACCGACCTGGTACGCGACGCGCTGTCGTTGCGCCGGCGGCGGGTGGTGCGGCTGCTGCGGATGACCCGGCGGCACCCCGAGCCGGAGTACTTCGACATCGACGACCCGATCCTCGCGCCGTCAGTGGTGACGCCCGCCTCGCCCGTTACCTAAGCAGGCCACCTGGGGTGCGATTGGACGTGGGAGCCGGCCTGAGACACAACTAAACTGCAGGTCATGGCCGAGATCACTGCCTCGATGCATTCCAGTGGTACAGCAAGCGCGCCCGCCACCGGCACCGCCCGCGTCAAGCGCGGCATGGCCGAGATGCTCAAGGGCGGCGTCATCATGGACGTGGTCACCCCGGAGCAGGCCAAGATCGCGGAGGACGCCGGCGCGGTCGCGGTCATGGCGCTGGAGCGCGTGCCCGCCGACATCCGCGCCCAGGGCGGCGTCTCCCGGATGAGCGACCCCGACATGATCGACGGCATCATCAGCGCCGTCTCGATCCCCGTCATGGCCAAGGCCCGCATCGGGCACTTCGTCGAGGCGCAGGTGCTGCAGGCCCTCGGCGTCGACTACGTCGACGAGTCCGAGGTGCTCACGCCCGCCGACTACGCCAACCACATCGACAAGTGGGCGTTCACGGTGCCGTTCGTGTGCGGCGCCACCAACCTCGGCGAGGCGCTGCGCCGCATCACCGAGGGCGCCGCGATGATCCGCTCCAAGGGTGAGGCGGGCACCGGCGACGTCTCGAACGCGACCACGCACATGCGCAAGATCCGCGGCGAGATCAAGCGGCTCACCTCGCTGCCCGAAGACGAGCTGTACGTGGCGGCCAAGGAGCTGCAGGCGCCGTTCGAGCTGGTCCGCGAGGTCGCTCAGGCAGGCAAGCTGCCGGTGGTGCTCTTCACCGCGGGCGGCATCGCCACCCCCGCCGACGCGGCGATGATGATGCAGCTCGGCGCCGAGGGCGTCTTCGTCGGGTCGGGCATCTTCAAGTCCGGCAACCCGGCCCAGCGCGCGGCCGCGATCGTCAAGGCCACCACCTTCCACGACGACCCCGACGTGCTCGCCAAGGTCTCGCGCGGTCTCGGCGAGGCGATGGTCGGCATCAACGTCGACGACATCCCGCAGCCGCACCGCCTCGCGGAGCGCGGCTGGTGACCCAGATCGGGGTCTTCGCTCTACAGGGCGACGTCCGGGAGCACCTGCGCGCACTCGAGTCGTGCGGTGCTTCCGCGTCGGCCGTGCGCCGTCCGTCCGAACTGGACGCCGTCGACGCCCTCGTCGTCCCCGGCGGCGAGTCGACGACGATGAGCAAGCTGTCGATCGAGTTCGGCCTGCTCGAGCCGATCCGCAAGCGCATCGCCGGCGGCATGCCCGTCTACGGCTCCTGCGCCGGCATGATCATGCTCGCCGAGCGCGTGCTCGACGGCCGCCCCGACCAGCAGTCGTTCGGCGGCATCGACATGACCGTGCGCCGCAACGCTTTCGGCCGCCAGGTCGACTCGTTCGAGGGGCCGGTCACGCTCCGCCCGTTCGAGGAGCCCTTCCACGCGGTCTTCATCCGCGCGCCGTGGGTGGAGAGCGTCGGCGAGGGGGTGGAGGTGCTGGGGCACGCCGCCGGTAGGATTGTCGCGGTTCGGCAGGGCAGTCTGCTCGCCACCGCCTTCCACCCGGAGCTGACCGGCGACCTCAGGGTCCACCGCCACTTCGTGGAAATGGTGCGCGCGGGGCTTAACGTGACGGAGGGGTAATGTCCGGCCACTCAAAGTGGGCGACGACCAAGCACAAGAAAGCGGTCATCGACGCCAAGCGCGGAAAGCTCTTCGCCCGCCTCATCAAAAACGTCGAGGTGGCGGCGCGCACCGGCGGCGGCGACCCGGCCGGCAACCCCACGCTGTTCGACGCCATCCAGAAGGCGAAGAAAAACTCGGTACCCAACGACAACATCGACCGCGCCGTCAAGCGCGGCTCCGGCCTGGAGGCCGGCGGCGCCGACTGGCAGACGGTCATGTACGAGGGGTACGGGCCGAACGGCGTGGCCATCCTCATCGAGTGCCTGACGGACAACCGCAACCGCGCGGCCACCGAGGTCCGCACCGCCCTGACGCGCAACGGCGGCTCGCTCGCCGACGCCGGCTCCGTGTCGTACATGTTCAGTCGCAAGGGCGTGGTCATCGTCCCGAAGGCGACCGGCGGCCCGGGCGAGGACGACGTGCTCACGGCCGTGCTGGACGCGGGCGCCGAGGAGGTCAACGACCTGGGTGAGGCGTTCGAGGTGGTCAGCGAGCCGACCGACCTGCTCGCCGTCCGCACCGCCCTGCAGGAAGCCTCCATCGAGTACGAGTCGGCCGAGTCCTCCTTCGTGCCGTCGGTCAACGTGCCGCTGGACGAGGACGGCGCGCGCAAGATCTTCAAGCTGATCGACGTCCTCGAAGACTGCGACGACGTGCAGAACGTCTACGCCAACTTCGACGTCTCCGACGAGGTCATGGCGGCCGTCGGCTAACGGGTCTCCTCAGAGGCCCATGTCCTGGCGGAGCGCGGCGACCATCCTGACGTTGCGGATGTACTCGTCGGCGGACGTGGCCTCGCTGGCCTGGTTGAGTCCGTGCGGCCAGAAGTGGGCCCCGTCCCCGTAGAGCACGGCCGACGGGTTGCCGTCCAGCGTGCGGAGCTGGTTGATCGCGTTGCCGCCGGTCCACCGGCCGCCGGACACGCGGGGTGCCCAGCCGCTGTACGTGCCGACGCCCAGCGTGTGCGCGATCTCGTGCATGGCGGTGGCCTGCACCATCGTCGACTTGGCGCCGAAGCGGATCGTCCCGTTGTAGTTGCCGTCCGCGGTGGGCACGCTCGGTACATAGTGGACCGACAGCGCCTTGCTGACGTTGAGGTAGCAGTTGTAGACCGTCAGCGCGAGGTTCATCGCCTCGGTGATGCGGTTGTACGAGTCGGTCTGGTCGGCGGTCGGCGCGGAGGCCCGGTTCAGCGTGTAGGTGATGCCGCCGGAGGCCGGGCAGCCGGCGCCGCCGGTCGTGCTGTTCCACCGCTGGTTGGCGCCGCCGTTGCAGCTCCACAGGATGATCGCCGTGCCGTTGGCGGTACCGCCGCCGTTGGCGTCCAGGCAGAGCCCGGACAGCGCGTTGGTGATGGTGCCGCCGCTGATCACGTTCCACTGCTGGTTGGCGCCGCCGGCGCAGTCCCCGATGACCACCTGGGTGCCGGCCGAGGTGCCGTTGCCCGCCGCCTCCAGGCACTTGGTCCCCGCGTACACGCGCAGCTGCCGGCCGGAGGTGAGGTTCCACTGCTGGTTGCTGCCGCCGTTGCAGTCGTAGAGCTTCACCTGCGTGCCGTTGGCCTTGCTCGCGCTGGGCACGTCGACGCAGCGGCCGGAGGGGGCGCCGCGGATCGCGCCGACCGCGGCGGAGGCGGGCTCGGCGACGGCGGTCACGAGCAGGCCGGTGCCGAACAGCGCGGTCGCGGCCGCGACGAGGACGGAGCGGAGCTTTGCCATGGCGACTCCCAGGCACGGGGGGAAACGCTTTCCAGGACCGTATCCATCCATGTTCTTAAATACAAGGGCGCCGATTTGGCGAAACTCCGCCGGACAAAAGGGGCGAAACGGCTAGGGTTGGAAGGGTGTCGACGATCAGGCCGGCAGTGGCCGGATGCCTCGTGCTCGCCCTCCTCGCCGCGTGCGGTGACAACGGTGACGCCGCCCCCAGGGAGGCCGAAACCGCCACGGCCGTGGCCAGCCCGTCCGCCACCGCCGGCGCCGCCACCGGTACCAATGTCTATGCCGCCGCCGGGCCCGGCATGCTCAGCGAGGCGGTCCGCGGCCACCGCGAGCTCGTCTATGTGCCCAACACCCAGAGCGACGACGTCACGGTCATCGACCCGAAGACGTACAAGGTGGTGGACCGCTTCTACGGCGGGCCGGAGCCGCAGCACGTCGTGCCGGCGTACGACCTGGGCACCCTCTACGTCGCCTCAAGCCGGGTGCCGACCGGCGGGCTGGTGCCGATCGACCCGCGCACCGGCAAGTCGGGCAAGCTGATCAACGTGCAGGACGTGTACAACCTGTACTTCACGCCGGACGGCAAGCAGGGGATCGTGGTCGCCGAGGCGTACAAGCGGCTGGACTTCTACGACCCGACCACCTGGAAGCGCACCAAGTCGCTGAGCTTCCCGGAGTGCGCGGGCATCAACCACATGGACTACTCGGCGGACGCGAAGACGATGCTGGTCAGCTGCGAGTTCGCCAACCGCATGCTCGTGCTGGACGGGGTGTCGCACAAGAAGCTGCGCCAGTTCGACCTCGACGTGGTGCCGCACGGCATGCCGCAGGACACCCGGCTCACGCCGGACGGAAAGCACTTCCTCGTCGCGGACATGCACGCCGACGGGGTGTACGTCTTCGACGGCGCGGCCACCACACGCACCGGCTTCATCCCCACCGGCAAGGGGACGCACGGCATCTACTTCAGCCGGGACGGCGCCCGCGCGTACATCTCCAACCGCGGCGAAGGATCCGTCACCGTGCTGGACACGGCCACGCTGAAGCCGCTCACCAAGTGGCGGATTCCGGGCGGGGGCAGTCCGGATATGGGTGGCGTCTCCGCGGACGGCACGGTGTTGTGGCTGTCCGGCCGGTACGACGGCGAGGTCTACGCGATAAGGACGAAGGACGGCAAGCTCCTGGCCCGCATCCCGGTCGGCGCCGGCCCGCACGGCCTGACGATCTGGCCGCAGCCCGGCCGCTACTCGCTCGGCCACACCGGCAACATCCGCTGACCCTCCTCGCGGTTGATCAGGGAGTTCGTGCGTGGAAACGCCGGCCGACACGCCCACCAACTCCCTGATCAACCGCAAGCGGGGGAGGGCTAGCTGTTTGTCTGGAACGAGCCGATCGGACCCACCTTGTTCATCCACAGCATGATCTCGTACGTGTGCCCGTCGGCCCAGATGTCGTACGCGCTGGTGTAGGCGCCGGCGTTCGGCACGGTGACGTTGAAGCTGCTGCGCACGCTGCCGTACGAGTTGGCCCAGATCGACTGTGGACCGGCGCCGCCCCAGATGTTGTTGTAGAGGCTGTAGCCGCCGTTGTTCCAGGTGGCCCACGGGTCGGACGAGCCCCGGACGGCCGCCTGCGCGGGCGCCACGGTCAGGCCCACGACGGGCGCGAGTGCGGCGGCGGTGAGGGCGGCGATGCGCATGGCGTGCCCTCTCGGACGGGGTCGAAACCACGCATCGAAGCGCTTCGAAGTCGTTTCGACATCTATAAGCGAGAAATCGGCGCTGTACGGCACAGAGTAGAAGTCGATAGTCATGAATGCAGCATGCCGGAAACGAACTAGGCTGGAACGCATGGATCTTGCGGAGGCGCAGGGGTTGTGGGACGCCGAGCCGGGCTGGCTCAACACCGCGAGCTTCGGGTTACCGCCCCGACCCGCGTGGGACGCGTTGCAGCGTGCGCTCGGCGAGTGGCGCGCCGGGCGTACCTCGTGGGAAGGCTGGGGTGAGGCGACCGGTGCGGCCCGCGAAGCTGTCGCCCGCATCATGGCCGTGCCCGCCACCGACGTGGCCGCGGGCGCGACGGTGTCGCAGGTCCTCGCGCCGGTCGCCGCCGCGCTGCCGGACGGTGCGCGGGTGGTGGCGCCGGAGGTCGAGTTCACCTCGAACCTCTTCCCGTGGCTGGCCCAGGAGGCGCGCGGCGTGCGGGTGCGCACCGTGCCCGCCGGCAAGCTCGCCGCCTCGATCGACGGTGACACCGACCTCGTCGCGTTCAGCCTGGTGCAGTCGTCGGACGGCACGGTCGCCGAGTACCACGAGATCGTGGCCGCCGCCCGCGCGCACGGCGCACTCGTCGTGGTCGACGCCACGCAGGCGTGCGGGTGGCTGCCGTTCGAGGCGGGGCTGGCCGACGCGGTGGCGATCTCGACGTACAAGTGGCTGATGGGGCCGCGCGGCCTCGCGTTCGCCTACCTCGCGCCGGCGCTGCGCGAGCGGCTGCGGCCGGACGCGGCGGGGTGGTTCGCGGGGGAGGACGTGCACGACTCTTACTACGGTCCGCCGCTGCGGCTGGCCGCCGACGCCCGGCGGTTCGACATCTCGCCGGCGTGGTTCAGCTGCGTGGGCGCGGTGCCGGCGCTCGACCTCATCGAGCGGATCGGGGTCGCGGAGATCGGCGCGCACAACATCGCGCTGGCCAACCGCTTCCTGGGCGGTCTCGGGCGCCCGCCGGGCGCCAGCGCGATCGTGACCGTGGACGTGCCGGGGGCGCAGGAGCGGCTCGAGCGGGCCGGCGTCCGCGCGGCGGTGCGGGCCGGGCGGGTGCGGGCGTCCTTCCACGTGTACTCCACCGAGGCCGACGTCGACCTGGCCCTGAACGCCCTTGTGTGACCGCCCCCACTTTTAGATACGAGACGGTTCCGTATCGCTTCGTTCCGGCGTAGCGTCAACCGCGTACAAATACGAGACTGTTCCGTATCGGGGGGAGCACGCAAAGGTGCAACCGCAACTCAACACCGGACACCCACGGCGCTGGGCCATCCTGGGTGTCCTCGTCATCAGCCTGCTCGTGGTCGTCCTCGACAACACCGTGCTCAACGTCGCGCTGCGTACGCTCGCGGATCCGGTGCACGGCCTCGGGGCCAGCCAGGGTGAGCTGGAGTGGTCCATCAACTCGTACACGCTGGTCTTCGCGGGCCTGCTCTTCACCGCCGGCGTGCTCGGCGACCGGTTCGGTCGCAAGCGCATGCTGAGCGTCGGCCTGGCGATCTTCGGGCTGGCGTCGCTGCTGTCGGCGAACGCGCAGTCCGCAGACCAGCTGATCTGGGCCCGCGCGCTGATGGGCCTCGGCGGCGCCGCGATCATGCCGGTAACGCTGTCGATCATCTCGAACGTCTTCGACCCGCGCGAGCGTGCCCGCGCCATCGCGATCTGGTCCGGCTCGGTCGGCCTCGCGATCGCGATCGGCCCGATCCTCGGTGGCGCGCTGCTGGAAAGCTTCTGGTGGGGCTCGGTCTTCCTGATCAACGTGCCCGTCGTGATCGCCGGTCTCATCGCGGTCGCGGTGATGGTGCCGGAGTCGCGCGACCCGCGCCCCGGAAAGATCGACGTCATCGGCGTGCTGCTGTCCGTCGTGGGCCTGGTCGCCCTGTCGTACGGCATCATCGACGGCGGCGAGCACGGCTTCGGCCGGCCGGTCGTCTGGGTGTCCGTCGTGGGTGGCCTCGCGGTCCTCGCGGCCTTCATCGCCTACGAGCGGCGCATCGAGTTCCCGTCGCTGGACGTGAGCCTGTTCAAGGTGCCGCGGTTCGCGGCCCCGGTGGCGCTGATCGGCCTCGTCTTCTTCGCCGCGATGGGCGTGTTCTTCTTCAGCGCCTTCTACCTGCAGCTGGTGCGCGGCTTCAGCCCGCTGCAGACCGGCCTGATGATGCTGCCGTTCGCGGTGGCGCAGATGGCGTTCGCGCCGCGGAGCGCGGCCATGGTCAAGCGGTACGGCGGCAAGGCCGTCTCCGCCGTGGGCCTGACCCTCACCGCGGTCGGGATGGGCGGCTTCGCCTTCCTCGGCGTGGACACGCCGATCATCGCGGTGCTGGCGCTCTTCTTCATCCAGGGCGTCGGGATGGCCAACATCATGCCGCCGGCGATGGAGTCGATCATGTCGTCGCTGCCGCGCGAGAAGGCCGGCGTCGGCTCCGCGGTCTCCAACACCGTCCGCCAGGTGGCCGGCGCGCTCGGCGTCGCGGTGCTCGGCTCGGTGCTGGCCGGCGTGTACCGGGGTCAGGTCGACGGCGCCGCCCAGGCGCTGCCCGCCCCGGCCCGGGACGCGGTGGAGGAGTCGATCTCCGGTGCGTACGGCGTGGCCGACCGGCTCGGCCCGGCCGGCGGTGCGGTGATCGACGCGGCCAACGGCGCCTTCGTCACCGCCATGCACTGGACCGCCGCGATCGGTGCGATCGTGGCCGCGCTCGGTGTGCTCATGGTGGTGCGGTGGATGCCGGGCAAGTCGGAGCCGGAGCCGCAGCCGGTCGACGCGCCAGCGGCGGCGGAACTAGCAGCCGCGTCCTAGATCGGCGAGGATGCATTGGTATGAGCTCCGCTGTTGAAAGTGCTCCGCGGTCGCCCGGTCGACCGCGGAGCACCCGCGCAGATGAGGCGATCATCGAGGCGGTGCTCGACCTGCTCGCCGAGGGCAGCACGATCGAGTCGCTGTCCATCGAGGCGATCGCGGCCAAGGCCGGGGTGGGCAAGGCGACCATCTACCGGCGGTGGTCGGGCAAGCAGGCCCTCCTCGTCGACGCGCTCCGCACCCTCAAGGGGCAGCCGCCCGCGCCGAAGGGTGAGTCGGTCCGCGAAGACCTCGTGCTGCTGCTGCGCGGCGTCGGGCGCAACCCCGACCCCCGCGCCTCCAAGATCATGCCGTGCCTCGTGCCGGAGGTGCACCGCAGCCCCGAGCAGTACGCGGTGTACCAGGAGCTGATCCAGCCCCGCCGCGAAATGACCCGGGAGGTCCTGCGCCGCGGCGTGCAGACCGGTGAGCTCCGGGCCGACCTCGACATCGAGCTGGCCATGGCGATGCTGACCGGGCCGGTGCTGATGCAGAAGATCCTCAGATGGAGCCCCGACATCGACGAGAAGGACCTGCCCGAGCGGGTCGTCGACACGCTGCTGGCGGGCCTTACACCGCGCTGAGGCGGCCACCCGCTAGGGTGTCGAACACACGTACGTGGTGTGTGTGCAGCGGGAGGGGGTCGTCGCGTGCGCGTGCTCGGCGTCGACCCGGGGCTGACCCGGTGCGGAGTCGGCGTCGTCGAGGGCGTGCCCGGCCGGCCGTGCACCCTTGTCGCCTACTACGTGATCTACACAGACCCCGCCGACGACCTCGCCCTGCGCCTGCTCCACCTCGACCGCTCGCTCAACGACCTCGTCGCCGAGCACCGGCCGCGCAGCGTGGCCGTGGAGCGGGTGTTCAGCCAGCACAACGTGCGCACCGTGATGGGCACCGCCCAGGCAAGCGCCGTCGCGGTGCTCGCCGGGGCGCGGGCCGGGCTGCCCGTCAGGACGTACACGCCGAGCGAGGTCAAGGCGGCCATCACCGGCTCGGGCCAGGCCGACAAGGCGCAGATCACGTCGATGGTGACCCGCCTGCTCCGGCTCGACGAGCCGCCCCGGCCGGCCGACGCCGCCGACGCCCTCGCGCTGGCCATCTGTCACATCTGGCGCGGCGGCACGCGCTCGAAGCTGGAGGCCGCCGCGTCCAAGCACCGGGGAGGGGCAAGATGATCGCCAGCGTGCGCGGGGTGGTCGCGGCGGTGTCGCCTGACGGCGCCGTCATCGAGGTCGGCGGGGTCGGCCTCGCCGTGCAGTGCGCGCCCGGCACGCTCGCCGGGCTGCGGCTGGGCGCGGAGGCGAGGCTCGCGACAAGCCTGATCGTGCGGGAGGACTCGCTCACGCTCTACGGCTTCGCCGACGACGAGGAGAAGCAGCTCTTCGAGCTGCTGCAGACCGCGAGCGGCGTCGGGCCCCGGCTCGCGCAGGCGGTGCTGGCCGTGCATTCGCCCGAGACGGTGCGGCGGGCCATCGCCACCGCCGACACCGCGACGCTCACCCGCGTGCCCGGCATCGGCAAGAAGGGCGCGGAGCGCTTGGTACTGGAGCTGCGCGACCGCATCGGCCCGGTCGTGGTGGGCAACGACGAGACCGCCGGCGTGCTCGTCGGCGCCTGGCAGGAGCAGGTGCGGCAGGGCCTGATCGGGCTCGGCTGGACCGCGTCGCAGGCGGAGCAGGCCGTGGCCGCGGTGGCCGAGACCGTCGACGGCACCACGTCGCCCGTGCCGGTGCTGCTCAAGCAGGCCATCCGCCTGCTCGGCAAGACCCGCTGATGGACGCCCCCGAGGGCAACGCCCTGGTCTCCGCGTACGCGAGCGACGCCGAGCGCGACGCCGAGGTCAGCGTCCGCCCGAAGCGCCTGGCCGACTTCATCGCCCAGCACCGGGTGCGCGACCAGCTCGACCTGCTGCTGCGCGGCGCCATGGGCCGCGGCACCCCACCCGACCACATCCTCCTGTCCGGCCCGCCCGGCCTCGGTAAGACGACCCTGGCCAACATCGTCGCGGCTGAGCTGGGCGTGGGGATCCGGGTGACGAGCGGGCCGGCGATCGAGCGCTCCGGCGACCTGGCCGCGATCGTGACCAGCCTGGCCGAGGGGGACGTCCTCTTCATCGACGAGATCCACCGGATCGCGAAGCCGGCCGAGGAGCTGCTCTACAGCGCCATGGAGGACTTCCGGGTCGACGTGGTCGTGGGCAAGGGGCCGGGCGCCACCGCGATCCCGCTCGACGTGGAGCCGTTCACGCTGGTGGGGGCGACCACGCGATCGGGGCTGCTGACCGGGCCGATGCGCGACAGGTTCGGGTTCGTCGCGCACCTCGACTTCTACTCGGCCGAAGACCTGCGCACGCTGCTGCACCGGTCGGCGCGCATCCTCGGCGTGCCGATCACCGAGGACGGTGCCGTGGAGATCGCCGGGCGGTCGCGGGGGACGCCGCGCATCGCCAACCGGCTGCTGCGCCGGGTGCGGGACTTCGCCGAGGTCCGGGCCGACGGCGTGGTCAGCCTGGAGACGGCCCGGGCGGCCCTGCAGGTGTACGACGTCGACGAGATCGGCCTCGACCGCCTCGACCGGGCGGTGCTGACCGCGTTGGTCGACTCGTTCCGGGGCGGGCCGGTGGGCCTGTCGACCCTCGCGGTCGCGGTGGGTGAGCAACCCGACACGGTGGAGGAGGTCTGCGAGCCCTTCCTCGTGCGTGCTGGCCTGCTCGCGCGTACCCCGCGTGGTCGTGTCGCCACGGAAGCGGCATGGCACCATCTCGGACGAACGCCACCAAATGGTACGTTCGGTACGGGTGCCGGCCCGGTACCCGACCTGTTCTCGGCCGAGCCATAGTCGTCCCTGGATATCCCGTGATCTGAACGTGATCTGTGCCAAGTTCGGTGTTCACAGGGACAGGGACTAGACTTCGCCGCGATCCGTACAGGATGTGAGATCACGCCTGCGCTCCGACGCCCCCGCGCCGGGTGCGGGTCCACTTGGAAGGTCATCTATCGTGCCTTTGGCAGCAAACTCCGGCGGCGCCGGCAGCTTCATGCCGATTCTCATGATCGTCCTGCTGTTCGGCGTCATGTACTTCATGATGATTCGCCCGCAGCAGAAGCGCCGTCGCGAAGCGGAGCAGATGCAGTCGACGCTCGGCCCCGGCGCCGAGGTGGTGACGATCGGCGGCCTCTACGGCCACGTCGTCAGCGTCGACGACGAGACGGTCACGCTCGAGGTCGCGCCCGGCGTGCACAACCGGTACGCCCGTCCCGCCATCGCCCGCGTCGTGAGCGGCGCGACGCCGCAGGACGCGCCCGCGGCCGAGAAGGTCGTCGACGAGGCCGACGTCAAGGACTGAAACGCTTGAGCGGGCGGCGCCCCCACACCACCCGTTCGACCATGCCCAGAAGCCGCCGGCTCGCCGGCGGGCCCACACCGAGACCGCACAGGAGATCCGACAGCCGTGGCACCACCTCAGGGACAGATGCGCCCAGGGCGGCAGCTGGCCGTGCTCGCCCTGCTCTTCGTCGTCCTCTACCTCCTGGTCTTTCTCGGCGGTAGCGGCAGTATCAAAGACCGGCTCGAGCCCAAGCTCGGTCTCGACCTGATCGGCGGCAGCCGGGTGACCTATACGGCCACCACGGCCAACGGGCAGGCACCCCAGGCCGACCAGCTCGAAGAGGCCCGCCAGATCATCGAGAGCCGGGCCAACGCCTACGGCGTCTCCGAGGCCGAGGTGGTGACCGAGGGCGACAAGAACATCGTGGTCTCGCTGGCCGGCGAGAGCGACGACGCCCTGGCCAACCTCGGGCAGGCTGCCGAGCTGCGGTTCCGTAAGGTCCTCAAGATCACGGCGGACAGCTCGGCGGCCGCGGTGGCGCCCACGGCGAGCGCGACCCCGTCCGGCACGGCTTCGCCCGCACCGTCCGCCTCGGCGACGGGCGCGGCCGCGACGCCGGCCCCGAGCGCCTCGGCGACCGGCGGCCAGGGCGGCGGCGCGCCGGCCCCGTCGGCGTCCCCCTCGGCGACCCCGACGCCCACCCCGAGCGCGACGAGCTCCGCACCGGCCGGCGGCGAGACCGGCACGCGCACGCAGGAGCAGGCGCTGGCCGACGCCAAGCGCAAGGTCGGCGACGCGGCCTGGGCCGCGGCGAGCGCCCTGGAAAACCCGCCGGACCTCAGCGCCGACCCCACGGCGGTGCAGCAGTTCGCGGCGTTCAGCAAGCTCGACGGGCCCGAGGTGGCCGCGCTCGACCCCAAGATGCAGTACAGCGTGCCCACGATCAGCTGCGCCCAGCTCGACAGCCGGCCGCCGGGCTCGATCCAGGACCCGAGCAAGCAGGCGGTCTCCTGTGAGGGCCCGCAGAAGCTCTTCCTCGACGTGGCCAAGGTGCTCGGCACCGACGTCTCGGACGCCAGCGGCGTGCTCGACCAGCAGGGCGGCGACTGGGTCGTCTCGCTCGACTTCACCGGCGACGGCCAGAAGAAGTGGACCGCGCTGACCCGCGAGGCGTACGAGAACACGGGCGGCACCTGTGACGCCTCGGCCCTCGGCGACCAGGGCAAGTGCCGCGTCGCTGTGGTGCTCGACAACCAGGTGATCTCCTCGCCGGAGATCCAGGGCGTGCTGACCGGCGACTCGCAGATCACCGGCAGCTTCAACTCCAAGACGGCCAACGAGCTGGCCGGCAAGCTCCGCTACGGCGCGCTGCCGCTGACCTTCACCCAGCAGGAGGTGCAGAACGTCTCCGCGACGCTCGGCACCGAGCACCTCAAGGCCGGCCTCCTGGCCGCCGGCATCGGCATGCTGCTGGTCATCATCTATTCGTTCTTCTACTACCGCCTGCTCGGCACGGTCATCTTCCTGAGCTTGATCCTGTCCGGCCTGCTGGTCTTCGGCGCGCTCATCGTGCTGGGGCGGCAGATCGGGTACACGCTCAACCTCGCCGGCATCGCGGGCTTCATCGTGTCACTCGGTGTGGCGGCGGACTCGTTCGTCATCTACTTCGAGCGGCTCAAGGACGAGATCCGCGATGGTCGAAGTCCGCGTAGCGCGGTGCCGCGCGCGTGGGCCCGCGCCCGCCGCACGATCATCTCGGCCAACGCGATCACCATCATGGCGGCCGTGGTGCTCTACATCGTGTCGGTCGGCACGGTGAAGGGCTTCGCGTTCGCTCTCGGCCTCGCGACCATCCTGGACCTCGTGGTCGTGTTCCTCTTCCGGCATCCGATCATGACGATGTTCGCGCGCACCCGCGCGTTCCTCTCGCCACGGGTGAGCGGCCTCGGCCGCGTCCTGGAAAAGGAACCCACCGACCCGCCGGCCAAGCCCAGCAACCCGCGCGTGAAGGAGGCGTGACCCCATGAGTGGGCTCGCTACGCGGCTCTACAAGGGCCAGGCAGACCTCAACATCGTCGCCAAGCGGAAGATCTGGTTCACCGTGGCGGCGGTGGCGGTGCTGATCGCCGTGATCAGCTTCTTCGCGCGCGGCTTCACGCTGGGCATCGAGTTCTCCGGTGGCAACGAGTTTCAGGTGCCGGCCTCGGTGGGCACGCTGCAGCACGCGGAGGAGACGGTCGACGAGGCGCTCGGCGATGTGCCCAACCCCGGCGGTGACCCGCTGCGCGTGGCGTCCACCCAGCAGGTCGGCGGCGGCGACGGCACCTACCTGATCCGCACCTCCGAGATGGAGCCGGAGCAGTCCGAGGCGGTCAAGGAACATCTCGTCGAGGCGTTCGGCATCCCGGCCAACGAGATCAGCAACAGCCGGGTGAGCGGCGCGTGGGGTGCCCAGGTGACCGAGCGCGCGCTGCTCGGCCTGATCATCTTCATCGCGGTCGTGATGCTGTACCTGATCGTCCGCTTCGAGTGGCGGATGGCCGTGGCCGCCGTCTCCTCGCTGCTGTTCGACCTGGTGCTCACCGCCGGCGTGTACTCGCTGGTCGGCTTCGAGATCACCCCGTCGACGATCATCGGCTTCCTCACGATCCTCGGCTTCGCGCTGTACGACGTGGTCGTGGTGTTCGACAAGGTGCAGGAAAACACCAGAGGCATCACCGCGAGCAGCACGCAGACCTACGCG
The DNA here is from genome assembly GCF_011764425.1 of Phytohabitans houttuyneae. Taxonomy (NCBI): domain Bacteria; kingdom Bacillati; phylum Actinomycetota; class Actinomycetes; order Micromonosporales; family Micromonosporaceae; genus Phytohabitans; species Phytohabitans houttuyneae. The sequence goes on along the minus strand of NZ_BLPF01000001.1, from coordinate 881,767 downwards.
GAGGCGGCCAACCTGGCGGTCAACCAGACGCTGATGCGGTCGATCAACACCGGTCTCGTCGCGCTGCTGCCCGTCGGCGGCCTGCTGTTCATCGGTGCCGGCCTCCTCGGCGCGGGTACCCTCCGCGACCTCGGCCTCGTGCTCTTCGTGGGTATGGGCATCGCGGTGTACTCGTCGATCTTCTTCGCCACGCCGGTGCTGACCACGCTCAAGGGCTACGAGCCGAAGTACCAGGCGCACACCCAGCGGGTGCTGGCCCGGCGCGCGGCGATCGCCCGCGGCGAGGTCGCGCCCAAGGCGACCCGCTCGCCGAAGCAGGCGACGCCGGCCGAGCAGCGCGACGACGCCGAGGTGGCCGCGATGGCCGGTGCCGCGCCGAAGGTGGGCGCGCGCCCGACCGCCAAGCGCCCGTCCGGCAACCGCGGCGGCCGCTCCGGCAGCCGGCCGCGTGGCGGCAAGCGTCACTGAGGTTCATTCAGCGATCAGGGCGTCCCCCAAGCCACTTGAGGGGCGCCCTGAACCATGAGTAAGGGGGCTTGCGTGGCTGATCTCGCGGAACTGGTGGCGAGCCACATCGTCGACGTGCCGGACTTTCCCAAGCCGGGCATCCTCTTCAAGGACCTGACGCCGCTGTTCGCGGACGGCCCGGTGTTCCGCGAGGTCATCGACGGGATCGTGGCGTACCACGGCGCAGGCTCCTTCGACGTGGTGGCCGGCATCGAGGCGCGGGGGTTCGTGCTCGCCGCCGCCATCGCGTACGCGACAGGTCTCGGCGTCGTCCCGGTCCGCAAGGCCGGCAAGCTGCCCCGCGAGACGCACCGCGCGTCCTACGAGCTCGAGTACGGCGAGGCCGCGCTGGAGGTGCACACCGACGCGTTCAAGCCGGGGGAGCGGGTGCTGGTGGTCGACGACGTGCTGGCCACCGGGGGCACCGCGGCCACGACGCTCGACCTCGTGGAGCGCGCCGGGGGAACGGTCGCCGGCTTCACCGTGTTGTTGGAACTGTCGTTCCTGCCCGGGCGGGACAGGCTGGCGCCGCGCGAGGTTCATGCCCTCCTGACCGTCTAGTCACCAACCGCCCGGTGGCCCGAATGGGCTGCTCAGCGGGCGTGACGGGTAGGATTGCCTTCCGCGACCGGCCAGGAACGGTCCGGCGTGGGTAGCGCAGGTTGGCGCCGGCCGGATACGGTCGGTGCATTCCCCGGCGAGGGTGAGGAGGCCGGTGTCTCAGGACGTCGCCCATTCAGTGGAGGGCAGCGTGCATCCGACTGGCGAGGCGCGGACCGCGCCTGAGGAGACGGCGACCGCTGCTGGCAGCGCACCCGTCGAGGCCGTCGAAGGCCGTGCGGACAGCGCCGCCGTGGTCGTGCCCTTTCCGCAGGTCGAGGCCGCCAACCATGACGACCACGTCCACGATGACGAGTCAGCCGACCAGGCGAGCCCATCGGGTTGGGCCGGTGCGCCGACCGGGCGCCGGGTGCGCGCGCGGCTGGCCCGCTTCAACGCGCCCTGGCAGACACCGCAGGTGAGCGAGGTGCTGGAGCCACTGATCGCCACTCACCGCGCGTGCCACCCCAAGGCGGACGCGCGGCTGCTGCAGCGCGCCTTCGACGTGGCCGCCGAGTGGCATTCGGGGCAGTACCGCAAGTCCGGCGACCCGTACATCACGCATCCGCTCGCGGTGGCGACCATCCTGGCCAACCTCGGCATGGACACCACGACGCTGGTGGCCGCGCTGCTGCACGACACGATCGAGGACACCGACTACAACCTCGACCAGATGCGCACCGACTTCGGCGGCGAGGTGGCGCTGCTCGTCGACGGCGTGACCAAGCTCGACAAGGTCAAGCTCGGCGACGCGGCCAAGGCCGAGACGATCCGCAAGATGGTCGTCGCGATGGCCAAGGACCCGCGGGTGCTGGTCATCAAGCTCGCCGACCGCCTGCACAACATGCGCACGCTGACCTTCCTCCCGCGTCCCAAGCAGGAGCAGAAGGCCAAGGAGACGCTGGAGATCCTCGCCCCGCTGGCCCACCGCCTGGGTATGAACACGATCAAGTGGGAGCTCGAGGACCTCGCGTTCGGCACGCTGTTCCCCAAGCGGTTCGAGGAGATCAACCGGCTGATCGGCGAGCACCAGCCGCAGCGTGACACGCTGCTGCGCCAGGTCACGCAGAAGGTCCAGACGGATCTCAAGGCCGCGAAGATCAAGGCCGAGACGACCGGCCGGCCCAAGCACCTGTACTCGATCTACCAGAAGATGATCGTGCGGGGTCGCGACTTCAACGACATCTACGACCTGATCGGCGTGCGGATCCTTGTCGACACGGTGCGCGACTGCTACGCGGCGTTGGGAGTCATCCACGCCAACTGGCAGCCGGTGCCGGGGCGCTTCAAGGACTACATCGCGATGCCGAAGTTCAACATGTACCAGTCGCTGCACACCACCGTGATCGGCCCCACCGGCAAGCCGGTGGAGATGCAGATCCGCACGCTGGGCATGCACCGCACGGCGGAGTTCGGCATCGCCGCGCACTGGAAGTACAAGGAGCAGAAGGGCGCCACGATCGTCGGGCCGCCGGCGCACATCGACGAGATGACGTGGCTGCGGCAGCTGCTGGACTGGCAGCGGGAGGCGAGCGACCCGAGCGAGTTCCTGGACGCGCTGCGGTTCGACCTCTCCAGCCAGGAGGTCTACGTCTTCACGCCCAAGGGCGACGTGATACCGCTGCCGACGGGCTCGACGCCGGTCGACTTCGCGTACGCGGTGCACACCGAGGTCGGCCACAAGTGCATCGGCGCGCGGGTCAACGGCAAGCTGGTGCCGCTGGAGTCGACGCTGTCCAACGGCGACGTGATCGAGATCTTCACGTCCAAGTCCGAGACGGCCGGACCTTCGCAGGACTGGCTGGGCTTCGTCAAGAGCCCCCGCGCGCGCACGAAGATCCGGCAGTACTTCAACAAGGAGCGCCGCGAGGAGGCGATCGAGGCCGGCAAGGAGTCGATCGTCAAGGCGATGCGCCGGCAGGGCCTCCCGCTGACGCGGATGCTCACCACCGAAGCGCTGATGGCGATCGCCCGCGACCTGCACCTGGCCGACGTCGCCTCGCTCTACGCGGCCGTCGGCGAGTCGCAGGTGTCCGCGCAGTCGGTGGTGCAGCGCCTGGTCGCCGGCTACGGCGGCGAGGAGGGCGCGGTCGAGGACATCGCCGAGACCGCCGTCGCCACCCGCCCGCCGAGGGCACGCCAGGCCGCACAGGACCCGGGCGTGGTGGTCCGCGGCGTGAGCGACGTCTGGATCAAGCTCGCGCGCTGCTGCACGCCGGTGCCGGGCGACGCGGTGTTCGGCTTCGTCACCCGCTCGGGCGGCATCAGCGTCCACCGCGACGACTGCGCCAACGCCGAGGACCTCCAGGCACAGACCGACCGCATCGTCGAGGTGACCTGGAAGCCGACGTCGGCCTCCACGTTCCTGGTCGCGATCCAGGTCGAGGCCTTGGACCGGCACAAGCTGCTCGCCGACGTCACCCGCGTACTGTCCGACGAGCGCGTCAACATCCTGTCCGCGACGGTCACCACGACCCGCGACAGGGTGGCGGTGAGCCGCTTCTCGTTCGAGATGGCCGACCCCAAGCACCTCGGCCACCTGCTGGCCGCCGTGCGCAAGGTCGACGGCGTCTTCGACGCCTACCGGGTCACCTCAGGGGCGTAGGGGATCTATTTGCCCGCGTCCGCGTCAGCTGCGGACCGTTCGCTCCCGCGGGCACCGCGGAGGTCGGCGGCTCGCCAGGGCTCGCCGAAAGCCCCGACCTCCGCTGCCAGCCCCGCGCGACAAGCCCTTCTCTGAAGGCGCCGCAGTCCGCGCACGGAGCGAGCCAGCGGATCGTGGACGTTTCCTGCCCTGTCAGGGGCGGCGTACGTCCACGATCGCGGGGGTCGCGGGGGAGATGGACCACCGCGGAGGGTGAGGCCGCGGGAGCAACGGTCTGGACCACGGCGGACGTCGCGGTAGCTCAAAAAATCGGGGCCAGGTCAAACCGCGACCTGGCCCCCGACCCGAACCGCTAAGAGACGGTCACCGCGTTGATGTTGATGTCGTTTTTGGGGTGGCCGCCGCCCGGCGAGGGGTCGAACGCGCCGTCGTGGCCCTTCTCGGTGGCCTTCTTGATGACCTCGAGGCTGGCCGCGTCGACCTTGCCGATGATGGTGTAGTCGGGCTGCAGCTCGACGTCCTGGTAGATGAAGAAGAACTGGCTGCCGTTGGAGTCCGGGCCGCTGTTGGCCAGGGCGACCACGCCCGCGGGGTAGGCGGGGCGCTCGTTGGCCGGCAGGTACTCGTTGGCGTACCGGTAGGACGGGCCGCCGGTGCCGTCGCTCTCGCGGTAGCCCTTGCCCTTGGCGCTCGGGTCGCCGCACTGGAGCATGCCGGGGAACATCCGGTGGCACTTGGTGCCGTCGAAGAACTTCTTACCCGCCAGGAACGAGAAGCTCTCGGCCGCGCACGGGGACTTCGACAGGTCCATGTTGATGTTGACCTTGCCGAAGTTGGTGTCGACGGTCATGGTCTTGTTGCCGGTGTTGGCCGGGGTGGTGGTCGGCGGCACGCCCACGTCCTTGGTGGTCGGGGTGCGCTCTTCCTTGGGCACCTCGTTCCACACGCAGCTCACCGGGCCGGCCGACGGGTCGGCCGCGGTGTTTGTGGAATCGTCGTCGCCGGCGAGGTTGACCAGCAGCACCACGCCGACCGCGAGCACGATCACCGCCACACCCGCGCCGAGGCTCACCTGCCACTGGCGGCGCTTTCTGGCCGCTGCGGCGCGCTCTGCCATCTCCCTTTCGAGTTTGGCCCGCGCCGCGGCGCGCTGCCGCTCCCTTGTGGACGTCACGCTCTTCCTCCTGGGGTGTGGTGCTCGCTCCTACCTAAGCTTCTCAGGACTGGCTGGCCGTCGCCGAGGGGGTCGGCGTAGCCGCCGGCGAACCGGACGGCGCGCCGGACGCGGGCGCCGACGGCTCGGGCGAGACCGGGTCCATCTCGCCGACGGTCAGGCTCTGGATGGTGATGTCCTTTTCCGGCTTGACCTGGGCACCCGTGCCGTTGTCGACGGTCTTGATCTTGCCGATCGTCTCCACGACGTCGAGGCCGGAGGTGACACGGCCGACGATCGGGTAGGAGGGGGTGTCGGTCGGGCTGAAGTCCTTGAAGAAGATCAGGAACTGGCTGCCGTTGGAGCCGGGCGGGTTGCCGATCAGCGCGACCGTGCCCTTGGGGTACGCCGGGGGCTGCTCGGTGCCGGGGCTGGGCGTCGCCTCGGGCGCGGAGGGCACGTTTTCGTTGTAGAACGAATACGTGGGGCCGCCCGTGCCGGTGCCGCCCGGGTCGCCGCAGCGCAGCGCGCCGTCCGCGGTGATCTCCGTGCACTTGGTGTTGTCGTAGAAGCCGTTGGACGCCAGGTGGGCGAAGCTCGTGCTCGCGCACGGGGCGCTGCCCACGTCGAGCGAGACGGTGATCGGGGCACCCTGGTCGGTCGTGATCGTCATCGGCCGCGTACCGGTGGTCGGCAGGTCCTTGGTGGGCGGCTTGCCGACGTCCTTGAGGTTGGGGTTGTTGGCGGCGTCAGCCTCGGTCCAGCTGCAGATGTCGGCGGCGGCGGTGTCGGTCGGCTCCGAGTCGAAGCCACCCAGCACCCAGACGGTGCCCACCACGATGAGCGCAAGTGCGACCGCCGCGCCGACGCCGGCCTGGACGCGCCGCTTGCGGCGGGTCTGCGCGGCCTTGCGCGCCATCTGCCGGTCGTACTTGGCCCGGGCCAGCTTGCGCTGCCGAGTCTTGCTGGAAGCCACCCGCGCTCCCCTCCTCATTCCGCCAACGCCGCACACGCTGCGACGCACGGCACCGCGACACGCCGTGGTGCCCGAAACTGTGTAGCGCACGCCACACAACGCCCGCCAGAGTGTACGGGTATCACCTGGGAAAGTGTTGGGCGAGGTTGCCCGTTCTCAATCGGCCGTCATCAACACCGATAGGCTTGTGCACATGTTGGTGAAGGGGTTCCCGTCGGACGTGTTCGGCACCAACTGTTACGTGGTCGCAACAGGGCCGGGCGAGCAGTGTGTGGTGGTCGATCCCGGTATCGGCGTTATCGACCGGCTCGACGCGCTGATCGAGGAGCATCGCCTGCACCCGGTGGCTGTGTTGCTGACCCACGGGCACCTCGACCACACCTTCTCCGTGACCCCGGTGTGCGGGGCGCGGGGCGTCCCGGCGTACATCCATCCGGACGACCGTGAGCTGCTCAAAGACCCCAGCAAGGCGATCAACTCGATCGACCCGCGCCAGCTGCTGGGCGGGCTGGAGTGGAGCGAGCCGGACGACGTCGCCGAGCTCACCGACGGCGGAGTGGTCAGCCTCGCGGGGCTGGAGTTCACGGTCGACCACGCGCCGGGCCACACCCGCGGCTCCGCGATCTTCCGGGTGCCCGGGCCGGACGCCGTCGAGGTCTGCCTCTCCGGAGACGTGCTCTTCGCCGGTTCGGTCGGCCGCGTCGACCTGCCCGGCGGCAGCATGGACGCGATGATCGCCAGCCTGCGTGACAAGATCCTGCCGCTCGCCGACGAGACCGTCGTGCTGCCCGGCCACGGGCCGGCCACCACGATCGGGCGCGAGCGCGCCACCAACCCGTACCTTCTACAAGTCGCCGAGGCTGGAACCGTTTCATGAGTGAGCGAAGCGAGCGAATCATCGAGGTCAGCGCGCGCGGAGAGCGGGGACGGGCATGAGCCGGCCCAAGTCGATCTCCGGCTTTCCCGAGTGGCTCCCGCCGCAGCGGATGATCGAGCAGCGCATGATCGACCACATCCGCCGCACCTTCGAGCTGTACGGCTTCGCCCCGCTGGAGACGCGCGCCGTCGAGCCGCTCGACCAGCTGCTGCGCAAGGGGGAGACCTCCAAGGAGGTGTACCTGCTGCGCCGCCTCCAGGCCGCCGAAGGTGAGACGGACGAGGACACGCTGGGGCTGCACTTCGACCTGACCGTCCCGTTCGCCCGCTTCGTCCTGGAAAACGCGGGCAAGCTCCACTTCCCCTTCCGGCGCTACCAGATACAGAAGGTGTGGCGGGGCGAGCGGCCGCAGGAGGGGCGGTACCGGGAGTTCCTGCAGGCGGACATCGACGTGGTCGACCGTGACGAGCTGCCGTTCCAGTACGAGGCGGAGATGCCGCTCGTGCTCGGCGACGCGCTCGGCGGCCTGCCGCTCCCGCCGGTCCTGATCCACGTCAACAACCGCAAGGTGTCCGAGGGCTTCTACCGGGGCATCGGCCTGGACGACCCGCAGGCCGCCCTCCGCGCCATCGACAAGCTCGCCAAGATCGGTCCGGGCAAGGTGACCGAGCTGCTGGCGGAGACCGCGGGCGCGAGCGACGCGCAGGCCAAGGCGTGCCTCCGGCTGGCGGAGATCTCGTCGCCGGACGCGTCGTTCGCCGACCAGATCCGCGCGCTGGGCGTCACCGACCCCCTCCTCGACGAGGGCATCGACGAGCTGGTGCGGGTGATGGAGGTCGCCGCCGCGCACTCGCCCGGCCTGTGCGTCGCCGACATGAAGATCGCCCGCGGCCTCGACTACTACACCGGCACCGTCTACGAGGGCACGCTGCGGGGCTTCGAGCGGTTCGGCTCGGTGCTGGCCGGCGGCCGGTACGACAACCTGGCCAGCGCCGGCGCCGACCGCTACCCGGGCGTCGGCATCTCCCTCGGCATCACCCGCATCCTGGGCCTGCTCTTCGGTGCGGGCGCGCTCACCGTGAGCCGCTCGGTGCCGACGGCCGTGCTCGTCGCGCTCCCGTCCGAGGAGCGGCGCGCCGGCTGCGACCGCGTCGCGGCGGCCCTGCGCGGGCGGGGGATCGCCACCGAGGTGGCGCCGACCGCGGCGAAGTACGGCAAGCAGATCCGCTTCGCCGAGCGGCGCGGCATCCCGTTCGTGTGGTTTCCGGGCGCGGAGGGCGAGGCCGACACGGTCAAGGACATCCGCTCCGGCGACCAGGTCGAGGCCGACCCCGCCACGTGGAGCCCACCCGCGGAAGACCTCCGACCCGCGGTCACGGCCGCCGGGGGCTGATCAAAGGCGGCCGGCACACGCACCGGCGGCGCCTACTGCGGTGAACGCTGGACACCTTTCGCGGTCAGGGTGAGTGCGAACGTCAGATTCACATTGAGATAGTTCCGGGCTACCGCGATGTCCGTGGTGGTCTGGACCGTTGCTCCCGCGGCCTCATCCTCCGCGTTCGGTTGCGGTCACCCCGAAGAGCCAGCTCCGGCAGACCGGTCCCATGGGGTTGCCGCCGGCGGCTCTGAAGCTGGGCGCACGAATGCGCCCAGGAACCAGCGGCGCGCCGATGGACCAGCGCCGTTAGCTACGCGCTGCCGCGGGCTGGGGTCCAGAGGGCGGGGCCGTGCGGGCCTGGCCCTGCGGGGTTCGTCGCGGACCTGGGACCCCGGGCCGGCCATGCCGGTCCTTGGTCCGTGGGTAGCCGGTCCGTCGGTGGGCAGAAAGGGGGGCGCCCGTGAGGGCGAACCCGTGAGTGAGGCAGCACTGTGCTGGCGGTCCGTGACCATCGATCAAGGGCAGGCGTTGTGAGGGTCGCGATCTAGGGGTGGGTTGGTGCGCTGTTACAGCACTAACTCCCGTGGGTCTGCGGGAGCACGCTTGTGGGGGTGAGCTGGGCGACTGCGGAGGGTGAGGCCGCGGGAGCAACGGTCTGGACCACGTCGGTCGTCGCGGTAGCCCACATCTCCTGGGATGACCGTCGAGATCTCGACGGTGAGCGCCGCCCGCACCGGGCCGCGTCGGGCGGTGCTGCACTGTGGACGGATGCGCACCTCAACCGTGAAAGGTCTCTAGCGAGGCGGGCGGTCCAGCGCCGCGACAAGCCCGCGCAGGAGGTCGCCGAGGAGCGCGCTCTCCGGGCCCGCCATCGGCAGCTCGCTCCAGACGGCGCGGATGTCGCCGGTGACGCGGCCGTGGGTCGTGCGGCCGCGGGCGGTCAGGTAGGCGCGGATGCGGCGGCGGTCCATCGGGTCGACGCGGCGGTAGACAAGGCCCTCGTCGACGAGGTGGTCGACGAGCTTGGTCAGCGAGCCCGGCGGGAGGAACGCGTGCTCCGCCACCTCGGTCATCGGGTGTCCCGCGCCGTCGGCGAGGATCGACAGCACCCGCCACTCGTCGGGCGTGCGCCCGTGCGTGTCGAGCACCTCGCGCAGGCGCCGGGACAGCAGCCGCTCGGCGCGGGTCACCAGGAGCACGATGTCTTCGGGCGCATGAGCCTGCCGCTGCGGCGACTCCACCTGCCCGAACGGGCGCTCGCCGGCCTCGACCGTCATCGTCGCCGCGTTCCGCGGCGCGGATGTCACCGGCATCTGCGGGAGACTCGGCATCGGCTCATGCTACAGATCGGCCGCAGGTAGCGGCAGGCTCTGGTTTCGCCGCCGTACGCCGGGAATCATGCGGGTCATGTCGATTGTCGACCACGCGACGCTCAATGTCGCGCTGGTCTACCCGATGCGAGGGCCGGCCGGCATCTTCGGGCCGACCTGCGAGCTGTGCGCCCGGCTCGCCGCCGAGGAGATCAACGAGGCGGGTGGGGTGCTCGGCCGCGAGCTGCGGCTCGTGCCGGTCGACGGGGGCACGCCGCCCGAGCAGGTGGCCGCCGAGGTCGAGTCGCTGGTGCGGATGGGAGCGGTCGACGGCGTCACCGGCTGGCACATCTCCTCGGTGCGGCAGGCCGTCGCGCCGCGGATCGCGCACCGGGTGCCCTATGTGTACACCGCGCTGTACGAGGGCGGCGAGCGCACCGAGGGCGTCTTCATGACCAGCGAGACCCCGGCCGACCAGCTGCTGCCGGCGATGCGCCTGCTGGCACGCGAGCGCCGCGTCCGCCGGTGGTACGTGGTGGGCAACGACTACGTGTGGCCCCGCCGCACCGCCCGCGAGGCCCGGCGGTACGCGGTCGACTGTGGAGGGTCGGTGGCCGGCGAGACGTACCTGCCGCTCGGCACCCACGACTACCGCGACGTGCTGCGCCGCATCGAGCAGACCGGCGCGGACGCCGTGGTGATGCTGCTCGTGGGCAGCGACGCGGTGCGCTTCAACCGCGCGTTCGCCAGGTCCAACCTGGACGCCCGCTGCCTGCGCCTGTCCACGCTCATGGACGAAAACATGCTGCTGGCCAGCGGGGCGGGCGCGACGGCGGGCCTCTACAGCACGGCCGGGTTCTTCGCCGGCCTCGTCACGCGGGAAAACCTCGACTTCCACGGGCGGTACGCGGCCCGCTTCGGCGTGGAGGCGCCGCCGCTGGGCAGCCTGGGGAGTCCTGCTACGAGGGGTACGGCTGCTCGCCGCGCTGATCTCGCGGGCCGGCTCGCTCGACGTGCGGGCGATCGGGGCGAGCGCCGAGTCCGTGTCGTACGAGGGGCCGCGCGGCCGGCTGTGGATGCGCGACCGCCACCTGTGCCAGCGCATCTACCTGGCCGAGGCCGACGCGCTGGACCTCAACGTGGTGGCCGAGCTGACCTCTTGACACTGTGGACGGCCGCCGTGATACTTCCTGTGGGAAGTAACCCGCATTCTTAATTGCCCGTGCCAAGGTCTGGGAGACCTTTGTGCGGGCATTTCTTTATGCAGGGGATGTGCTGTTTCGGAAACAGGCTCTTAAGGGCCGGGAAATGCCTCCGCAACGAAACTCGCAGACGCTGACCTGCATTCCGGCCCCCGCTGTCGTGGCGCCGAATCCCCTGGTGCGGAGGTTTCGATGTTGGATTTTCGTGGGCGCTGGAAGGCTGCCCTTATACCGCTGGCGGCGGTAGTTGCGCTGTCGGCGTGCGGCAGCAAGACGGGTGAGAACGACTCGGTGGCGGGTGCGGTCGCGGACACCTCCGGCGACACCGTCAAGGTCGGCCTGCTCAACTCGCTGTCCGGCACGATGGCGATCAGCGAGGTCACCGTGCGCGACTCCATCAAGCTCGCGGTGGAGGAGATCAACGCGGCCGGCGGCGTACTCGGCAAGAAGCTCGAGCCGATCAGCGAGGACGGTGCCTCGGACTGGCCCACGTTCGCCGAGAAGGCCGAGAAGCTCATCAAGGAGGACAAGGTCGCCGCGGTCTTCGGCTGCTGGACCTCGGCCAGCCGCAAGGCGGTCAAGCCGGTCTTCGAGGAGAACAAGGCGCTGCTGTTCTACCCGGTGCAGTACGAGGGGCTGGAGCAGTCGCCGTACATCTTCTACACCGGCGCCACCACCAACCAGCAGATCGTGCCGGGCCTGGAGTACCTCAAGTCGCAGGGAAAGACCTCCGTCTACCTCGTCGGCAGCGACTACGTCTTCCCGCGTACCGCCAACAAGATCATAAAGGCATATGCGCAGGCGAACGGGATGACCGTCCTCGGCGAGGACTACGCGCCACTCGGCTCGACCGAGTTCGGCACGATCGTCAACAAGGTGAAGGCGTCCAAGGCTTCGGCCGTCTTCAATACGTTGAACGGTGACAGCAACGTCGCCTTCTTCAAGGAGTACAAGTCGGCCGGGCTCACCGCGACGTCGATGCCGGTCGTCTCCGTGTCGATCGCCGAGGAGGAGGTCAAGAGCATCGGCACGCAGTACCTCGACGGCCAGCTCACCGCCTGGAACTACTACCAGACCACGCCCGGCGCGGCCAACGACAAGTTCGTGAAGGCGTACAAGGCCAAGTACGGGCAGGACAAGCCGACCAGCGACCCGATGGAGGCCGCGTACGTGTCGGTCTACCTGTGGAAGGCCATGGTCGAGAAGGCCGGCGGCTTCGAGGTGGAGAAGGTCAAGGCCGCGTCGGACGGCGTGACGTTCGAAGCGCCCGAGGGGCTCGTCACGATCGACGGCGCGACGCAGCACATCTACAAGACCGCGCGCATCGGCAAGGTCGGCTCCGACGGCCTGATCACCGAGGTGTGGAACTCCGGCCAGCCCGTCAAGCCGGACCCGTACCTCAAGGGCTACCCGTGGGCCACCGGCCTCAGCTGACGTCGGGTGCCCGCCTTCGGGCGGGCACCCCCCACCGCGGAGGTCCGCCATGACCGTCATCGTCAGCCAGCTCTTCACCGGCGTCAGCATCGGCGCGGTACTGCTGCTCATCGCCCTCGGCCTGTCGCTCACGTTCGGCCAGATGGGCGTCATCAACATGGCGCACGGCGAGTTCATCATGGCCGGCGCCTACACCGTGTACGTCCTCCAGAACGTGATCACCGACGCCGGCCTGTCGCTGCTCGTGGCGCTGCCGCTCGCGTTCGCCGTGGCCGGGCTGATGGGGGTGCTGCTGGAGTTCCTGCTCATCCGGCGGCTCTACGCGCGGCCCCTGGACACCCTCCTCGTCACGTGGGGTGTGTCGCTGATCCTCCAGCAGCTCGCGCGGGACATCTTCGGCGCGCCCAACGTGCAGACGCGGGCGCCCGACTTCCTCACCGGAAACATCAAGATCACAGACGATCTGGTACTCAGCAACAACCGCCTCTTCATCCTGACGCTCGCGCTGCTGGCCGTCGTGGCGCTCACGCTGGTGCTGCGCTTCAGCTCGCTCGGCCGGCGGATCCGGGCGGTGGTGCAAAACCGCGACCTGGCCGCCGTCTCGGGCATACCGACCGGGCGGGTCGACCGGCTCACCTTCCTCATCGGCTCGGGGCTGGCCGGGGTGGCCGGTGTCGCGCTCACCCTGCTCGGACCGATCGGGCCGACGATGGGCACCAACGTCATCATCGACGCGTTCCTCGTCGTGGTGGCCGGCGGCATCGGGCACCTCAAGGGCAGCGTGATCGTGGCGTTCGCGCTCGGCACGCTCCAGTCGCTCGTCGAGTACTCCACCACGGTCAGCGTCGCGAAGGTCGGTGTCTTCGTGGCGATCGTGGCCTTCCTCCAGTGGCGGCCGCAGGGGCTGTTCACGTTGCGTACGCGGAGCTTGGCATGAGATTTTCCTGGCGCGCCGGCGCCGGCTTCGCCTTCGGCGCGGTTCTCCTTTTCGCCGTCGCACCCTTCGCGCTCTCCGACTTCCGGCTCAGCCTGCTCGCCAAGTACCTGTGCCTGGCGATGGTCGCCGTCGGCATCGGGCTGGCCTGGGGGAGGGGCGGGCTGCTCACGCTCGGCCAGGGCGTGTTCTTCGGGCTCGGCGGCTACGCGATGGCCATGCACATGAAGCTCGCGGACGCCGGTCCCGGTCAGATGCCCGACTTCATGCAGCTGTACGGGCAGCTCGACTCCCTGCCGTGGTGGTGGCGGCCGTTCGCCAACCCGGCCTTCGCGCTGCCGGCCACTGTGCTGCTGCCGATGCTCGTGGCGTTCCTGCTCGGTTCGCTGGTCTTCCGGCGGCGGGTGCGCGGCGCGTACTTCGCGATCCTCAGCCAGGCCCTCGCCGCCGCGATGGCGATCCTCCTCATCGGACAGCAGGGCACGACGGGCGGCACGAACGGGCTCACCGACTTCCAGGGCTTCTTCGGGTACGACCTGGACGACCCGGTCAACCAGCGGATGGTGTACTTCATCGTCGCCGGCGTGCTGCTCCTGCTGCTGGCCATCGCGCGGCAGCTGATGCGGTCCCGCTACGGGAGCTGCTCGTGGCGGTGCGGGACAGCGAGGAGCGGGTGCGCTTCCTCGGGTACAACCCGGCCAACGTCAAGCTCGTCGCGTACGTGACCGCCGCCGGCATGGCCGGCCTCGCCGGCGCGCTGTTCGTACCGGCCGTGGGCATCATCAACCCCGCCCTGATCGGGATCGTGCCGTCGATCGAGTTCGTGATCGGCGTCGCGGTCGGCGGTCGCGCCTCGCTGCTCGGGCCGGTGCTCGGCGCGGTCGCGGTGGCCTGGGCGAAGACCACACTGTCCGAGGAGTTCCCGGCCGCGTGGACGTACCTGCAAGGGCTGCTGTTCGTGCTGGTCGTGGCGTTCCTGCCGGGCGGCCTGGCGTCTGTCGCGCGCCTGGTCCGGCGGCGACGAAGGCCGCCACCCGATCCCGCTCCGGTCTCGCCCGCGCCCACGGTCACACCACAGCAGGTGACGGCATGAGCGGCGGGCTTTCGGTGCGCGACCTGCGGGTGGTGTTCGACGGGTTTGTGGCCGTGGACGGCGTCAGCCTCGAGGTGGCGCCGGGCGACATCAGGTTTCTCATCGGCCCCAACGGCGCGGGCAAGACCACCCTCGTCGACGCCGTGACCGGGCTCGTGAAGGCCACCGGCTCGGCCCGCTTCGGCGACACCGAGCTGCTGGGCCGGCCGGTGCACCGGATCGCGCGGATGGGCGTGGGGCGCACGTTCCAGACGGCGACGGTGTTCGAGGAGCTGAGCGTGCTGCAGAACCTCGACATCGCGGCCGGCTCGGGCCGCTCCTTCTGGACGCTCGCGCGCCGCCGGCGCGGGGTGCCGGAAGCGGTCTCGACGGCGCTGGAGACAATCGGCCTGGCCGACCTGCGCGACAAGCCCGCGGGAGCGCTCGCGCACGGGCAGAAGCAGTGGCTGGAGATCGGCATGCTGCTCGTGCAGGACGTGAAGCTGCTGCTGCTCGACGAGCCGGTGGCCGGCATGAGCCACGACGAGCGCGACGCCACGGGCGAGCTGCTGCGGGTGGTGAGCGCCGACCGCACGGTGGTGGTGATCGAGCACGACATGGACTTCATGCGCAGCTTCGCCAACACGGTGACGGTGCTGCACGCCGGCAAGGTGCTCAGCGAGGGGACCGTCGCGCAGGTCCAGGCCGACCCGGCCGTGCAGCAGGTGTACCTGGGGGTGTCGTGATGCTGGAGATCGACGGCGTCCAGGCCGGCTACGGCCGCAGCCTGGTCCTGCACGGCGTCTCGCTGTCCGTGCCCGACGACGGCGTAGCGGCGGTGATGGGCCACAACGGCGCCGGCAAGAGCACGCTCCTGCGCGCGGCGATCGGGCTGCTCAAGCCGAGGTCCGGGCGCGTACTCTTCGCCGGCGAGGACGTGACCCGGCTCGCGCCGCACGAGCGGGTCGCGCGCGGGATGGCCTACGTGCCGCAGGGCCAGCAGTGCTTCCCCCACCTCACCACCGCCGAAAACCTCCAGCTGATCGCCGACTCCCGCCCCAACGCCAAGGCGGCGATGGCCGACGCGCTGGACCTCTTCCCCGCCCTGCGCGGCCTGATGAGCCGGCGCGCCGGCCTGCTCTCCGGCGGGCAGCGACAGCAGCTGGCGATCGCCCGCGCGCTGATCACCTCACCCCGCCTCCTGCTCCTGGACGAGCCGACCGAGGGCATCCAGCCATCGGTGGTCGCCGAAATCCAGGAGACGATCCTGTCCCTCACCCGCCGCGGCGGGCTGTCAGTGCTGCTGGTGGAGCAGCACGTCGGCTTCGCACTGCGGGCCGCCGAACGCTACTACGTCCTGGAATCGGGCCGCGTCACCTCATCCGGCTCCGGCGGCCAGGAGGCGGAGCGCGACGTGCGGCAGGCGCTGGCCGTCTAACTCGAGAGAAGACAGCGAGCTACCGCGATGTCCGTGGTGGTCCGGACCGTTGCTCCCGCGGCCTCACCCTCCGCGGTGCGCAAGCCACCTTCGCGCGACCGTGGGTCGGTGCGGGGCCCGCGGGCGGCCCGGGCTTTTGTCACCGCCAGACCTTGCCTCGACCCGCGAGTCGGGATCCCCGGCCGCCACGGGCGCGGGGGTCCGGACCACGGTGCGCATGGCGGCGGTTCGGAGGCGGTTCGGCGTGGAGTGGCTCTCAAGCTGGGCGCAGCAATGCGCCCACGAACCGGCCACTGCTCTGATCACGGAGGGCTGGCCTCTGCGGAGAAAGGACGGCCCCCGTATGGCGACCGGGTAATGCAGCCGCTCAGACGGCCCGCGCTGACCGTGGAGGCCCCTTCCGCCGCTTTCGCGCGGGCCGTGAAGGATGCCCGTGGGAGCGACCAAGTAGCGCAACCGCTCGGACAGACCGCGTCGACCATGGGAGCTAATCGGCCGTCGTCACGGGGACGGCGAAAGGCGCCGCCGGTAGGGCGATCGGGTAATGCAGCCGCTTGGACGGCCCGTGCTGATCATGGAAGCCGTCCGGCGCGCGCGGGTCGCGAAGGGCGCCTCCTGTTGGCCTGTGCCGACCGGGCGGCGGTGGAGGTGGGCGGGCACGGCCGCGCGGCGGCCCCTAACTGCTACGCGGCCGTGCCCGCGGCTCTTACGGGACCTCGAAGATGAGGCAGCTCGACGTGGCGTGTGCGGCGAGGCGGCCGCGGCCGTCGGTCAGGCGGGCCTCGGCCAGGGCGGTGCGGCGGCCGCGTGACAGGACGGTGCCCTCGCAGCGTAGGAGGCCGGAGTCGGTGGTGACCGGGCGGAGGAACTTTACGCTCAGGTCCAGCGTGGTGTAGCCGACGCCGGCCGGGAGGGTCGAGTGGACCGCGCACCCGGCGGCGGTGTCCAGCAGCGTGGAGAGTACGCCGCCGTGGACCGAGCCCAACGGGTTGTAGTGGAACTCCTGCGCGGTCATCTCCACCGACACCCGGCCCTCTTCGGCTTCCAGGCGGGAGGCGCCGATCAGCTGCATCACCGGGGGCACCGGGAGCTCGCCCGCGATCATCGCGCGCAGCAGGTCCAGGCCGGAGCGCTGGCCGATCAGCGCCGCGTTGCCCGCGGGGTCGGCCCACTCGAAGGTCCGGCTCCGCGTGCGCAGGGCTTCCTCGCCGGGCACGGCCTGAGTCTGTGTCATGGACGCAGACTCCCACCCGTTTGCTGGGTCTGTCAACGAGACTTAGGCTCGCGGTTGTGAGACCTCAAGCACTGGAATGGTCGGTGGAAAACTGCACGATCGCCCGCGCGATGGCGATCCTCGGCGAGCGGTGGACGTTCGTCGTGCTGCGCGACATCTTCGCCGGCATCCGCCGCTTCGACGACATGCGCCAGCGCTCCGGCATCCCGCGGCAGGTGCTTGCCAACCGGTTGGCGATGCTCGTCGACAACGGTGTGCTGCGCCGCGTGCCGTACCGCGAGCCGGGCGCCCGGCCGCGCGACGAGTACCGGCTCACGGACAAGGGCTTCGACCTCTATCCGGTGCTCGCGGCCGTCGCCGAGTGGGGCAACCGCTACCTCGCCGATCCCGAGGGCCCGCCCGTGGCGATCGTCCACCGCGAGTGCGGGCAGGAGGTGCAGTCCGTGATGCGCTGCGCGTCCGGCCACGACGCCCTCAAGCCGCGCGAGGTGGCCTCCGCGCCGGGAAAGGGTGCCCGCCGGCGGTGACGGCAGGGCAGGCGGGCGGGCCGGCAGGCCCGCCCGCGCGAGAAGCGGTTACGGGGTCGTGCTGGCCGGCCCCTGCGGCGGCTGGCTGAGCGTCGGCTCGCTGGCCGGGTTGTTCTGGTCGGCGCCCGGGGCCGGGTTGGGCGATGACGGGGAGGTCATCGGCGACGGTTCGGGCTCCGGGGACGGGGTGGTCGGTGAGCAGGACGCGGGCAGCTCGCCGCTGCCGCGCTGGCTGACCGCCGTCGGGGTCAGGACGTCCACCTGTACCCACACCGGGCCGGCGCCGTGCGAGACGGACGACGGCGTGCTGAGCGTGCCCCCGCCCGCGCCGGTGAACTCGGCGCTCGACGTCCCGCCCCCGCCGTCCGACCAGGTCACCCGGTAGGTGACGGTGGTCGCGGCGGAGACGGTGACCAGGGCCGAGGCCGAGTACGTGCAGGCGGTCGGGTCGACCGTCACGGCCACCGTCAGGCCGGTCACCGCGGGCGCCGGCGGAGCCGTGGTGCCCCCGGTCTCGCCGCCGCCACCGCCGCTGGGCTCGCTGCCCGGCCCGGTGCCGGGCTTTGTCACCACGCCCGGCCGGGTGGTGCCGGAGACCGGGTCGGTGATCACGCCGCCGGCGGGGTCGGGGCCGTCCGTGCTGTACGGGGTGTACAGGTTTCCCGAGGGTGACAGCAGGACGCCCGGGATGCCCAGCGCCCGCGCCCCGCCGGGTGGGCCGGCCGAGGGGTCGACACCAGGGGTGCGGGCCGCACGGCGGCGTCGGCGCGCCCGGCGAGGCCCGCGCTGTTCGGCCCGCCGGCCGCGCTGGCGAAGGTGGCCACCACGGGCACCAGCAGCGCGGCTCCCGCGGTGAGGACGGTGACCCGCCGCCTGCGGGGCGGGCGGGTGGTGCGACCGCCCGGCGCCGCCGGGGGAGCGGCCGGGTCCGGAGGGGCCGTCACGGCGGCCGTGGGCAGCACGGCCACGCTGCGGTGGCCGGTGTACGCGCGGCGGGACGTGAGCGGCACCCGGTACACCGTGCGGGTCTTCGGCCGGGCCGCCGCGATCAGTGCGTCGCGGACGGCGGCCGAGTCCATGCGGTCCGCCACGTCCTTGGCCAGCAGGCCGTCGATCACCGCGGCGAGCGCCATCCCCCGCACCGGGCGGGGGTGCGGGTCGCAGACCGTGGCGATCAGGCAGGCCATCGCGTCGTCCCGGGCGAACGGGCCGTAGCCCTCCACCGCGTAGAACAGCGTCGCACCCAGCCCGAACAGGTCGGCCGGGACCCCGCCCTCCTCGCCGTGCAGCCGCTCCGGCGCCACGTACCCCGGGCTGCCCATGACCGTCGCACCGCGCAGCGGGACCGGCGCGCCGGCCACCGTGGCGATGGAGAAGTCGGTGAGCAGCGGGCGGCCGCCGGCGATCAGCACGTTTGACGGCTTGACGTCCCGGTGCACCACACCGGCCCCGTGGGCCGCGTCCAGCGCGTCCAGCAACCCCAGCCCGAGCTTGGCGGCGGCGACCGGGTCGAGGGGCCATCCTGCGCCACGACCTCGCGCAGCGAGCGCCCTTCGACCAGCCGCATCACCACCCACGGCTGGTCGGCGTCATCCACCGCGTCGTAGATCGCGACCACGTTCGGATGGACGAGGCGGCCGGCGCTCAGCGCCTCCACCATCGCCCGATATTTGACCTCTTCACGCTCCTCCGGAGTCATGGGCTGGGTGAGGCGAAGCTCTTTGACCGCCACCCATCGGGCGAGGCGCTCATCGAACGCGCGCCACACCACTCCCATTCCACCGGAGCCCAGCACCGAGTCGAGCCGGTACCGTCCCCCAACGACGTGCCCCGACGACGCCACGCCTGATCCTCCCGTGCTACCGCAGCATGAACACTTCAGCACCTGTTAGGGAGGCGAGCCATCCCAGATCCGTACGGGGACCCATCGGCCGATGCTCCGATTACCGCCGTTCAGATGGCCCGTTTTTGCTGGTGGCGCCGGTGGTAAGCGCGGACGAGGTCCTCCACCTGCGCCCGCATCGCGAGAAAGTCGGGCAGTCGTTTTACCGACAGTTCCCGTTCGGCGGGAAGCTTGACGGGCAGATCCGCCGCCACCCGCCCCGGGTCGCTGGCGAGCACGATCACCCGTTGGCCCAGGAAGATGGCCTCCTCCACGTCGTGGGTGACCATCAGCACGGTCGTACCGGTGTCCTGCCACACCCGCCGGATGAGCAGCTGCATGTCCTCCTTTGTCTGCACGTCGAGCGCTCCGAACGGCTCGTCCAGCAGCAGCACGTCCGGCTCACAGGCCAGCGCCCGGGCGATCGCCACCCGCTGGCGCTGGCCGCCGGAGAGCTGCTTGGGCAGGGCGTGGCGCAGGGCGGTGAGCCCGGTCTCGGCCAGGTACCAGGCCACGCGCCGCTCGCGCTCGGCCCGGGGCAGGGGCAGCAGCTCGAGGCCGAACGCGACGTTGCGCTCCACCGTCCGCCACGGGTAGACCCAGCCCTGCTGGAAGACCAGCCCCCGATCCGGTCCCGGGCCGGTGACCGGCGCGCCGTCGAGGCGTACCTCGCCGGCGGTGGGCGCGGCCAGCCCGGCGATCAGCGACAGCAGCGTGGACTTGCCCGAGCCGCTGGCGCCGACCACGCAGACGAACTGCCCGGCCGGGACGGACAGGTCGATGGCTTCCAGGGCCTGCACGGCGCCGCCACGCCGGGGGAAGTGCTTGCCCAGGGAGACGAGATCCAGCATCAGACCCACCGCCCGACCCGGTCGCGGGTGAGCCGGAGGAGGAGGTCGATCGTGAGGCCGATCAGGGCGATGACGACGAGTACCGCGAAGATCCGGTCGATCTGGTTGAACCGCTGCGCCCGCACGATCCGGTAGCCGAGCCCCGACTCGGACGCGATCAGCTCCGCGACCACGACGAAGCTCCAGGAGGCCGCCGCATTCACCCGGACCGAGTCGATCATGCCGGGCAGGGCGTACGGGACGATCACCTTGCGGAGCACCTCGCCCCGGCGCGCGCCCAGCGTGTACGACACGTCGATGAGGCCGAGCGGCACCTGCCGTACCGCGTCGGCGGTCATCAGCGTGTTGAAGAAGAACGCGGCGAGGAACAGCAGGGCCACCTTCGACGGCTCGCCCAGGCCCAGCCAGATGATCAGCAGCGGGATGAACGCGCTCGCCGGCAGGTAGCGCAGCAGCCCCACGAGCGGTTCCAGCAGGGCCTGACCGGCGGGGAAGCTGCCCATGAGGATGCCGAGCGGCACCGACACGAGCACGGCCAGCCCGAAGCCCTGCAGCACCCGGGCGACGGTCGCCCAGGCGTCGGTGGCGAGCTGCCCCGAGCGGGCCATCTCGATGCCCGCCGCCACCGCGTCGACCGGACCGGGCAGGTAGTCCGGCCGTCCGTCGATCACCATGCTCAGCACCTGCCAGCCGACCACCGGTACCGCCACCGACACCACGGTCAGGGTCCAGCGGGCGGGGCGGGACGGTGGCGTTCGGATGGCCCACAGCCCGCCACCGCGGGCCGGGCGGCGGCGCGGGAGGGAGCGCGGCGGCGCGGGTTCGGGCACGGCCGAGGGCTCCGCCGCGAGGGAGGCCGCCGTGCCGGCCCGCTCGCTCATGGCGTCGCCGCTTTGACGAACGTCGGGTCGAAGAGACCGTCGAGCGGCGGCTCCTCGTCCACGAGCTTGGCGTCGACCAGGAACGTGGCGATGGACCGGGCCTGGAAGTCGAGGTTGGCGGCGCTCTGGCCGGGCGTGAACGCGGCGAGGTTCTGCTCGTGCGTGAAGATCGTGGTACCGGCGTCGTAGGTCTTGTAGTCGGCGTCGCTGACGCCGCCCTTCTTGGCCATGATGGCGATGGCCGCGTCCTTGTTGGCCGCGATCCAGGCGATCGTGTCGAACCAGGTGTCCACCATGGCCTGCACCTCCTTCGGGTGGTCCTTGACGAAGTCGGCGTCGAAGACGAGGTGGTCCGGGATCGCGCCGGGGAAGTCGGCGGAGGTGGCGATCGCCTTGCTGCCGGCGAGCCCGAGCGCCGTGGTGGTGAACGGGGCGAACGCGCCCACCGCGTCGACCTGCCCGGCCACGAACGCCGCCGCGGCCGCGTCGGTCAGCAGCGCCTTCACCGTGATGTCCCCTTCGGACAGTCCGGCCTTGCGCAGGGCGAGCAGCAGCAGATAGTGGTCGACCGTGCCCTGCTCGACCGCCACCGTACGGCCCTTGAGGTCGGCCACGGTGTCGATGCCGGCGCGGGCGATGATCTGGTCGTTGCCGGTCGAGTTGTCGTTGACCAGCACGATCGTCTGCTTGGCTCCGCCGCTCACGGAGGAGAGCGTGTCGTTCAGCGTCTGGCTGTTGGCGTCCAGGTTTCCGGTGGACAGGGCGGTGAGGCTGTCGGTGTAGCTGTCGAAGTACTTCAGGTCGACGGTCACGCCGTTCTTGGCGAACAGGCCCTGCTCCTGCGCGACCTGCCAGGGAAACCAGCCGGGCCACGCGCTGAACCCGAGCCGGACGGTGGTGGGCGCGCCCGCCTCGGCGTCGTCGCCGCCCTCGGAGCAGGCGGCGGCGGACAGCAACACGAACGCCGCGGCGGCGGCGAGAACTCTTCTCATTGCATGCTCCTAACGAGTTACGCGCTTCTCAAGGGAAGGTGACCGGCGCGCACGAGGCAGCCGAGCGTGTCGCAGATGACCCGGGTGGCGATGAGCGAGGTGATCTCGGCGTTGTCGTAGGGCGGCGAGCACTCCACGACCTCGATGCCGGCGAGCGGCCGCTCGGCGATGAGCTGGATGAACTTGAGCACCTCGCGGGGGAGGAAGCCGCCGGGCTCGGGCCATCCGGTTCCGGGTACGAACGCGGCGTCGAGGCAGTCGACGTCGAACGAGAGCCACACCGCGTCGGCGCCGTCCCAGGCCACCTCCAGGGCCCTGGCGGCGGCCGCCTCGATGCCCATCTCGACGCAGTCGGTGACGGTCATGATCGTCGTGCCGCGCTCGCGCCCGACCTTGACCCCGGGCGGGGCGCCTGCCACCCGCCGATGCCGATCTGCACGAGGTTTTTCGGCGGCACGTTCGGGATGTCGGTGGCGTGGAACCACGGTGTGGTGTGCATCCGCTCGTCGAGGTCGGTTTCCTGGGTGTCGACGTGGCGGTCGAAGTGGATGATCCCGAGGTTGCCGTCGAGGTGCTCGGCCACGCCGCGCACGGTGGGGTAGCCGATCGAGTGGTCGCCGCCCAGCACGACCGGGAAGGCGCCCGAGGCGTACACGTGGCCGACCGCCTTGGAGATCTGGTCGAACGTCTTCTCGATGTTCGCCGGGATCGTGAAGACGTCGCCCAGGTCGGCGATCGTGATCGACTCGCGGAGGTCGACGCCGAGCTCGAACGAGTACGGGCCGTAGAGTGCGGAGATCTTGCGGATGCCCTGCGGGCCGAAGCGGGTGCCGGACCGGTAGGTGGTGCCGCCGTCGAAGGGCGCGCCGAGCACCGCCACGTCGTACTCGCCGCAGCGGCGCACGTCCTCCAGGTACGGCGCCTTGAGGAACGTGTTGATGCCGGCGAAGTGGGGCAGCTCGCCGCGGCTGAACGTGGGGATGCGGCGGTCCACGATGGAGTCCGCGCCGGGGAGGCCGAGCTCGAGGCCGCGGGCGACCTCCTCGTCCCACTTGGTGGTGGGCAGTTCGGCCTCGCGCTCCACGGCGTAGCGCGCTTCGGGACCGTAGTTGTCGTGGATGTGGGCCACGGGCACCTCCGGGAGAGGGGCCTGGCTGGGACGGCACAGCCAGGACTTGGCTGTCTCCCGGGCTTTTGTCCCGCCGTGGAACGCGCGCACCGCGACGTCGCGACACGCGCGCCTGCGTCTCTCGGTCCAGCCCCGCCCGCGCGAACGAGCGGCGGAACCCTAGGCGCGCCTCACCGGTGGTGAGTCAGACGCAGTAGAACCGCCGCCCGTTGCCCGTGCTTTGCCCGTTTGTTGCGACTGTGTGTCTTTAAAGATCGTCAGTACCAGAAGATGTGGCCGTGGCGGATGGCCGCGCAGCCCTTGTTCGACTCGAACGAGCTGAACAGCACCTCCTGGCCGCGCCACGTGCCGGTCACGCCGATCAGCACGGGGTCCCACTCGTCCAGGCAGCCGTAGCCGGGCAGGCGGGGCACGGCGGCGATGTTGCCGCGTGCCGCGTCGATCTCGGCGCAGGCTGCCTTGGCGTGGGGGTGGGTGCCGCCGTCGGGGGCGCAGGTGAGCGTCTTGACGCCGTTGACCGTGTAGATCTCGAACTCGGTCACGCCGTCCGCGCCCGCCGCCGCGCCCTGCGCGCCGGCCAGGCTCAGCGCGCCGGCCAGCGCGAGCGCGCCGAGGACGCGCCGGGCCCTCACGAGGCGACCGCCGGCTCGGGCACGGACGCGCGCCGCCGGGTCAGCATGTGGTCGACCGACCACCGGCCCGGGCCGAGCGCCGCGATCAGCAGGAAGCACCAGCAGAACAGGGCGGCGCGCTCGCCGCCGTTGTTCATCGGCAGGAGGCCGTCGGGCTGGTGGACCGTGAAGTACGCGTACGCCATCGAGCCGGAGCAGACGAGGGCGGAGACGCGGGTGGCGAGGCCGGACAGCACCAGCAGGCCGCCGGCGAGCTGGATCACCGCCGCGTACCACCCGGGCCAGGTGCCGACGGCGATCGCCTCGCCCGAGCCGCGGTTGCCGCCGAAGACGCCGAACAGCGACGAGGCGCCGTGCAGGGCGAACAGCAGCCCGAGCACGATGCGGAACAGCGAGGTGACGAGGTCTGGGATGCGTGCAGGGTTCATACGAAGAGCTCCTGTAGAGGCTGGTCCCCACGGCCAGGAGATCGTAGCGCGTTCAATCAATACTTGTCTATGTCTGTGGCGGCTTGCGGGAACGCCTTGTCGAGCGCCGCGCGCACCTCGCGCAGGTCACCACCGACCGCGGTGGCGAGCGCGGCGGGACCGCCGGCGAGCGGCATCAGCGCCGCGCCGGGCCCGAGGACCGCCGCTTCCGGCGGCTTGTCCGTCCACAGAGGATCCACTATCAGCAGGGTGCCGGTGGCGCGGCCGCCGCCCAGCACCGAAGGGCCGGCCCAGCCGGGGGCGCGCGGTCCGACTGCGAGTTCCTGGCGCATGAGGGTACGGCCGTCGCGGCGCACCGCGCTCTCCAGCCGCGCGTCGCCGGGCTCCTCGCCGTGGCGACCGCACACGACCTCCTCCCGCCAGGTGAGGCGGGCGTCGCCGTCCAGCTCCACAAGGGACCTGGACACGTGGTCGCAGCCCTTTGCCGCGATGAGCGGCTCGGGCAGCCAGCGCAGCGCGCCGCCGGCGGCCACCCGCGCGTGGATGTCCAGGATGGACTGTGCGCCGGGCGGGCCGGGGAGGGCGAGCGAGGCCGCGACGCTGCGCACGCACAGCCGCGCGCCGCGCTCGACGGTCACCTCGATGCGCAGCCGGTCACCGCCCAGCGGGCCGGCCGCCCCGCCGACAAGGTGCACCTCGGCTTCACCGTCCGCGAGGCGGTACCCCGTCCTGCGTACCAGAAGCGGGGTTTGCGACCTGAGGGTGACCAGCCGCGTGCGCCCGGCCTCCGCGACCGCGGTGATCCGGGCGGTGGCTTTCATCCCTTGAGGAGGCCGCGCACCCAGTCGGCGACCGGTGTGGCGGCCGGATCCTCCACAAGGGAGAGGAACACGGTCGGCAGGGCGCCGCGGCGGGCGCCGGCGTCCCGGGCCATGACGGACAGGTCGGCGCCGACCAGCGGGGCGAGGTCGGTCTTGTTGACGACCAGCAGGTCGGCGGTGGTGACGCCGGGCCCGCCCTTGCGCGGCACCTTGTCGCCGCCGGCCACGTCGACCACGAAGATCTGCCGGTCGACGAGGCCCTTGCTGAACGTGGCGGTCAGGTTGTCGCCGCCGCTCTCCACGAGCACGAGGTCGAGCGGGCCGAGGTCGGCCTCCAGGTCCTCGCAGGCGTCGAGGTTGGCGGAGATGTCGTCGCGGATCGCGGTGTGCGGGCAGCAGCCGGTCTCCACCGCGCGGATCCGGTCGGCCGGCAGCACCCCGTTGCGGAGCAGGAAGTCGGCGTCCTCGGTCGTGTAGATGTCGTTTGTCACCACCGCGAGCCGCACGTCGGCGGCGAGCGTGCGGCACAGCGCGGCGACGAGGGCGGTCTTGCCGGAGCCGACCGGGCCGCCGATGCCGATCCGCAGCGCCCGCCCGCCTGCCGCTCGCGGCGCGTGCGGGTCCCCGTGCGGGTGCGGATGCGTGTGTTCGGTCTCAGCTGGCAAAGAGACGCACCTCCCAGGTGGCGTGTGCTTCGGCCATGACGTCCAGCAACGGCGCGGAACAGGCGGGCAGGTCGTCCACTGTGGCCGCTCGCGCGGCGACGGCGTCGCAGTCAGCGGCGAGGCGGGCGACGAGCGCGTGCGTCGCGTACGGGTCCAGCCCCAGCAGCCGCACGGCCGCGCTGGCCGGGCCGGTCACCGTGCCGTACGCCGCGGTGAGCGCGGCCTCGCGCGGCGTCAGCCCCGCGGCGGCGGCCACCACGCCGAGCGCGACCGGGTGGTGCAGCTCGCGCTCCACTGTGGAGAGAGTCCACAGTGTACGGCCGGCGCGCAGCAGCGCCCGCCCCTGCGCCCGCGACGCTCTGCGCAGCGCGGGGGAGGGGGTGCGCGCGTCGAGCTCGCCTTCGAGCGTGTGCACGTCGCCGCCCCCGCACGCGGCCGCCGCGAACGCCGCGGCCACCACGCCGGCCGTCGCCAGCCGGCCGCGCAGGAAGGCGTCGAGGTCGTCGAGGTCGCGTACCCGGCCGGCGGTGACCGCCGCCTCCAGGCCGCCGGAGTGCGCGTGGCCGCCGGCCGGAAACCGGCCGTCGGCGAGCAGGAGCAGAGTGGTGGACATCGTCGCCGTCAGAAGAGGAAGTAGCGCTGGGCCATCGGCAGCTCGGTCACCGGCCGCGGCTCGACCACCTCGCCGTCGATCCGCACCGTGAACGTGTCCGGCTCCACCTCGATGCGCGGGGTGGCGTCGTTGAGCGGGAGGTCGGCCTTGCCGCGGGCGCGTACCCCGGCGACCGGCGCCAGCCGCCGCGCCACCGCGAGCCGCTCGGCCAGCCCGTCCTCGATCGCGGCCGGCGCCACGAACGCGAGGCTCGTGGCGGCGGGCACCGCGCCGTACGCGCCGAACATCGGGCGGGGCAGGACCGGCTGGGGTGTGGGGATCGAGGCGTTCGCGTCGCCCATCTGCGCCCACGCGATCATGCCGCCCTTGATCACCAGGTGCGGCCGCACGCCGAAGAACGCCGGGTCCCACAGCACCAGGTCGGCCAGCTTGCCCGCCTCGACCGAGCCCACGTCGCCCTCGATGCCGTGCGCGACGGCGGGGCAGATCGTGTACTTGGCCACGTAGCGGCGGGCCCGCTGGTTGTCGGCCGCGCCGTCGCCGGGCAGCGCGCCGCGACGGTCCTTCATCACGTGCGCGGTCTGCCACGTGCGGAGCACCACCTCGCCGACCCGCCCCATCGCCTGCGAGTCCGAGCCGATCATGGAGATCGCACCGAGGTCGTGCAGAACGTCCTCGGCCGCCATCGTGCTCGGCCGGATGCGGCTCTCCGCGAACGCGAGGTCTTCCGGCACCGACGGGTTCAGGTGGTGGCAGACCATCAGCATGTCGAGGTGCTCGTCGAGCGTGTTGCGCGTGTACGGCCGGGTGGGGTTGGTCGAGGACGGCAGCACGTTCGGGTGGGAGGCGACGGTGATGATGTCCGGCGCGTGGCCGCCGCCCGCACCCTCGGTGTGGTACGCGTGGATCGACCGCCCGCCGATCGCGAGGAGGGTGTCCTCGACGAAGCCGGCCTCGTTCAGCGTGTCGGTGTGGATGTTGACCTGCACGCCGGCGGCGTCGGCGACGGTGAGGCAGGCGTCGATCGCGGCCGGCGTGGTGCCCCAGTCCTCATGCAGCTTGAAGCCGCCCGCGCCGGCCCGCAGCTGCTCCCACATCGACTCGGCGCTGACCGTGTTGCCCTTGCCGAGCAGCATCACGTTGACCGGCCACGGGTCGATCGCCTCGAACATGCGGGCCAGGTGCCACGCGTTCGGCGTGACGGTGGTGGCCTTGGTGCCCTCGGCCGGGCCGGTGCCGCCGCCGATCACCGTGGTGATGCCGCTGGCCAGCGCCTCTTCGAGGATCTGCGGGCAGATGAAGTGGACGTGCGAGTCGATCGCGCCGGCCGTGAGGATCTTGCCGTTGCCGGCGATCACCTCGGTGCCCGGCCCGATGACCAGGTCGGGGTGTACGCCGTCCATCGTGTCCGGGTTGCCCGCCTTGCCCAGCGCGACGATCCGCCCGTCGCGGATGCCGACGTCCGCCTTCACCACGCCCCAGTGGTCGAGCACCACCGCGCCGGTGATCACGGTGTCCGGGGTGCCCTCCGCGCGGGTCGCCCGCGACTGGCCCATCGACTCGCGGATCACCTTGCCGCCGCCGAAGACCGCCTCGTCGCCGCCCGCGCAGCGGTCCTCCTCGACCTCGATGAGCAGGTTGGTGTCCGCGAGCCGGATGCGGTCCCCGGCCGTCGGCCCGTAGAGGGAGATGTACCGCTGCCTGTTCAAAGGGGTCCTCCGACCTCGCCGCGGAGGCCGGGCACGATCCGGTTGCCGCCCAGTGGCACCAGGTCGACGTCGCGCGGGATGCCCGGCTCGAAGCGCACGCTGGTCCCGGCCGGTACCGCGAGCCGGTGCCCGCGCGCGGCCGCGCGGTCGAAGTCGAGTGCCGGGTTGGCCTCGGCGAAGTGGTAGTGCGAGCCGACCTGGACCGGGCGGTCGCCGGTGTTGGTCACGGCGAGGGTCAGCACCGGCCGCCCGACGTTGATCTCCACATCACCGTCGCCCGGAATGACCTCGCCCGGGACGATGCCGGTCATGGGATCGGCTCGTGGACGGTGAC
This sequence comes from Phytohabitans houttuyneae, assembly GCF_011764425.1. Lineage (NCBI taxonomy): Bacteria > Bacillati > Actinomycetota > Actinomycetes > Micromonosporales > Micromonosporaceae > Phytohabitans > Phytohabitans houttuyneae. The sequence goes on along the minus strand of NZ_BLPF01000001.1, from coordinate 853,583 downwards.
CAGCTTGGTGCCGTCCGGAAACGTCGCCTCCACCTGCACCTCCGCCAGCATCTCCGGCACGCCGTCGAGCACGTCCTCGCGGGTGAGCACCTGCCGCCCGGCCTCCATGAGCTCGCCGACCGTGCGCCCGTCCCGCGCCGCCTCCAGCAGGAACGCGGTGATCACCGCGGTCGCCTCGGGGTGGTTGAGCCGCAGGCCGCGCTCGCGCCGCCGCCACGCCACGTCGGCCGCGACGTGGATCAGCAGCCGGTCCTGCTCGTGCCGGGTCAGGAACAAGGGACACACCTCCGGGCGGCTACAGGGCGTAGAGATCGTGCCACCCTTGCGTTGCGGACATGTTACGCACGGAACTCCTCAGCCCCGCGTGAGCCGCGCGCTCTCCAGGACCACGACGCCGTCGGGCGACTCGCACCGGATCTGGATCGTGACCTCGGCGGCGCCGTGCACCTCGGCGGTGAGCGCCTGCGGACTCGCCATCGTCGCGAACTGCTGCCGCCCCACCTCCCGCCGGCTCAGCACGCCGTCGCGCTGCGGGAAGCCGCCGACGGCCGTCACGTACGTGACCGAGTCGGGGTACTCCTCATAGTGGGGGCGCACGGTCGCGGACAGCGTGCGGTACCTGCCGCGCAGCTCGTACGTCACCTCGCGGACCTTGTCGTCCGACTGGTTCGTGGGGCAGTCGATCACCACCGGATGCGGATATCCGGCGCCGGCGACCGCGGTGGGCCGCCCTCGCGTCGGCACCAGGTTGCCCGCGCCGGTGAGCGGGCTGAGCGAGTCGATGTAGGTGACCGGCTCGGCGGCAGGGCCGGGCCCGGGCGGGGTCGTCGCCGCGGTGCCGGTCTGGCCCGACCCGCCGCCCGTCGTCGCGGTGGCGCGGTCCGGCGTCCCGTCGCCCGACGTGGGAAACTGCCAGGCCGCGAAGCAGGAGCAGCCCGAGCACGGCGACGACGGTACCGACGATGGTCAGCTTGAGCATCGCGGACTCGCTATTGCCGATCTTCAAGGGCATTCCTGATCTTCCACTGTGGATCTACGGGCGCGTCCATTGTGGCGGCTCTGGCGTATGCTAACGCTCCGTCGAGCCCGAGGAGGAGGCATCGTGACCGCATCGAGCCCGCCCCCGCCCCGGGCGTTCCGGGGCCCGCGTCCCCGCCGCCTCCGGGGCCTTTCCCGCCGGGCGGTCCGGTGCCGCCGCGCGCGACGCCGGGCGGCGGCGGTGGTGGGTGGAAGGGCCTCCTGCCCATCGTGATCTCCGCTGTCGCCGTGTTCATCGCGCTCGTGTCGCTGGGCGTGGCGGTGAGCGCCGTCGGGCGGGCCAACGACGCCAAGAACGCGGCCGCCACCGGCGCCGGCGGCGTCGAGCCCGCCCCGGACACCCGGACCAGCACCCGCGCGGCCGGCGACGCGCCCCCGCCGACGACCGAGGCACCGCCGATCGTCGACCCGACCTCGTCCGAGCCGCCGGAGCTCAACGAGCGGACCGACTACGACGTCAAGTACGAGAAGGAGAACCTCATCCTTCTCGCGACCACGGACAGCGCGATGTCGCTCGACGTCGACGAGCCGCGGGCGCAGGCGCCGAGCCAGGACGCCGACCTGTCCCTCCACGCCGACTACAACGCCCAGCGGTACTTCACGATGGGTGACGGAGTGCAGGCCAGCGCGGACGGCGTGGAGGGCATGAGCCCCATCGACTGCCACGAGAAGATCCGCACCGCGCCGCTTCCCCAGGAGGCGAGGGTGCCACCCCGGCAGGGCGTGGTCCTCTGCGTGCTCACCTCGTTCACCGCCGCCCAGAGCAGCGGCGCCCCGTGGCGCCTGGCGCGGATCGAGATCACCGGCGTCCGGTCCGACAACGCGGTGGTCGTCGAGCTCACCGCGTGGAACATCCCGCGCTGACGGGCGGGTGGCCTCGGGTCACTCCGGGTATCCCTGACAGAATGTCCGCGGATACCCATTGCGAAGGAGATGTACCCGTGATCCGTACCCATGACGCCGGGAGCCTGCGCGCCGCAGACGCCGGCACGACGGTGACGCTCGCCGGCTGGGTGGCCCGCCGGCGCGACCACGGGGGTGTCATCTTCGTCGACCTGCGCGACGCGTCGGGCGTGGTGCAGGTGGTGTTCCGCGAGGAGATGGAGCTCGCGCACGCGCTGCGCAACGAGTACTGCGTCAAGGTGACCGGCGCGGTCGAGCGCCGCCCGGAGGGCAACGACAACCCCGAGCTGCCCACCGGCGAGATCGAGGTCAACGTCGCGGTGCTCGAGATCCTCTCCGAGGCGGCGCCGCTGCCGCTGCCGGTCGACGACCACGTCGACGCGGGCGATGACATCCGCCTCAAGTACCGCTACCTCGACCTGCGCCGCAGCGGGCCGGCGCGGGCGATCCGGCTGCGCTCGCGGGCCAACCAGATCGCGCGCACGGTGCTGCACGACCGCGAGTTCGTCGAGATCGAGACGCCGACGCTGACCCGCTCGACGCCCGAGGGCGCCCGCGACTTCCTGGTGCCGGTGCGGCTGCAGCCCGGCACGTGGTACGCGCTGCCCCAGTCGCCCCAGCTCTTCAAGCAGCTGCTGATGGTCGGCGGGATGGAGCGGTACTACCAGATCGCCCGCTGCTACCGCGACGAGGACTTCCGGGCCGACCGGCAGCCGGAGTTCACGCAGCTGGACATCGAGATGTCGTTCGTGACCCAGGACGACGTGATCGACCTGGGCGAGGCGATCGTCGGGGCGCTGTGGCGCGAGCTGGCCGGCCACGAGATCACCGGCCCGATCCCGCGGATCACCTGGCACGACGCGATGGCGCGGTACGGCTCGGACAAGCCCGACCTCCGCTACGGCGTGGAGCTGACCGAGCTGACCGACTACCTGCGGGGCACGCAGTTCCGGGTGTTCGCCGGTGCGATCGACGCCGGTGGGTACGTGGGCGCCGTGGTCATGCCCGGCGGCGCCGCGCAGACCCGCAAGGAGCTCGACGGCTGGCAGGACTGGGCCAAGGCGCGGGGCGCTCGCGGTTTGGCGTACGTGGTGCTCGACGCCGAGACCGGCGAGGCCCGCGGCCCGGTCGCCAAAAACCTGAGCGAGGCCCACCTCGCCGGCCTTGCCGACGCGGTCGGCGCCAAGCCCGGCGACGCGATCTTCTTCGCCGCCGCCACCGACCGCCGCGAGGCGCAGGAGCTGCTCGGTGCCGCGCGCGTCGAGATCGCCCGCCGCTCCGGGCTCGTCGACGAGGACGCGTGGGCGTTCTGCTGGGTGGTCGACGCGCCGATGTTCGAGCGGACGGACGAGGGTGGCTGGACCGCGGTGCACCACCCGTTCACCTCGCCGAACTCGTCCTGGGAGGCGAGCTTCGAGGAGGCGCCCGACCGCGCGCTGGCGTACGCGTACGACATCGTGTGCAACGGCAACGAGATCGGCGGCGGCTCGGTCCGTATCCACCGGGCCGACGTGCAGCGCCGCGTCTTCGACCTGCTCGGCATCACGCCGGAGGAGGCGGGCGACAAGTTCGGCTTCCTGCTGGAGGCCTTCAAGTACGGGCCGCCGCCGCACGCCGGCATCGCGTTCGGCTGGGACCGCGTCTGCATGCTGCTGTCCGGGGCCGACTCGATCCGCGAGGTGATCGCGTTCCCGAAGACGCGCGGCGGCTACGACCCGCTGACCGGCGCCCCCACGCCGATCACGCCGCAGCAGCGCGCCGAGGCGGGCGTGGACGCCAAGCCGAAGGCTCCCGCCGACAAGCCCGGTACCGCCGGCGTGGCCGCCCCGGTCGAGCACGGCAGCTGACCTACGTCTCCTCTCGCGGTTGATCAGGGACTCGGCACTCCCTGATCAACGCGCACGACCTAAGTGATGCGGACCGACGTGCGGGCCAGCGAGTCCGTGAAGCCGACCGCGCGGTAGAGGCGCAGGGCCGGCGCGTTGCTGGAGAGGACGCCGAGCGACGACACGCCGTACCCCGTCAGGTGGCGGCGGACGACGGCCGCGGTGAGGGCGGCGCCCAGGCCGCGACCGCGCTGGTCGGGGTGGACCGTGAGGCCGGCGAGAAAGCCGACACCACCGCGGCTGCGGTCGGCGCCGCAGGCGACGAGGCGGCCCCGCGCACGGATGCCGAACCACGCCCGCACCCGCGGGTCACCCGGACGGGTGGTCGTCTCGGGGAAGGCCGCGGCGAGCAACGCCTCGATGTCCGGCTCGTCGGCGGGAGTGAGCTGCGTCACGGCCTCCTCGCCGGGCCGCGGTGGCGGCGGCGAGGCCGTCCACAGGAAGTCCCAGTCGTCGCGGTGCGCCACCGGCAGGTGGTCCACCTCGCCGGCCACGGCGCGCGGCAGATGCAGCCACGACGCGCCGGAGGCGGCCAGCAGTTCCACGGCCCGCGCGGGCTCACCCACCGCGCAGGCGAGCGGGCCCGCGGGGGTCCGGTCGACCCAAGCGGTGGTACCGGCAACGAGATAGCCGGTCACCTCACCCTGCGTGTTCAGCCTGGCATACGGGGAGTCGCCGGCCGCCGCCACGACCGCCTCCCGCCCCGTGACCACCTCCACGTTCGCAGCCTAGGCCGCGCCAGAAATGTCCACGGTGGACGCTTGGCGGGATGTGGCGCGGGGTACATGAGGCGTGCACCAAACCCCCCTCAAGGAGGATTCATGTTCGCCATCGCTGCTGCCGCGGTGTTCGGCTTCGCGCTGTTGCTCGACCTGCTCGACTCCGACCTGGGTGCGCCGGACCTGTTCAACTGGAACACCCTTGTCCTGATCGGCCTGTTCCTGCTGGCCCTGTACTTCGCTGGCCTCGGCCGCGGCCCCTCCGGCGGCGGTGGCGGTCGGTGGTACCGGGGACGGCGGCCCGGCCGCGGCTGACGATCGGCCGGTACTGTCTCTGGGTGATGGAGACCGACGGCCTGTTCCCCCTCACGGCCACCGGCGCGCGCGGCGCGCCGGTGGGGGGTGGCGCCACGGGTGGGTTCACCCCACCCGGCGCCGACTCCCCGTTGCCGGTGCGGATGCGGCCGGCGACGCTCGACGAGCTTGTCGGTCAGGATCACCTGCTGGCACCCGGCGCGCCCCTGCGGCAGCTGGTCGGCGGTTCGACGCCGATGTCGGTGATCCTGTGGGGGCCGCCGGGCAGCGGCAAGACCACGATCGCGCACCTGGTGGCGGCGGCCACCGACCGGCGGTTCGTGGCGATGTCGGCCCTCTCGGCCGGCGTCAAGGACGTGCGCGCGGTGATCGACACGGCGCGGCGCGAGCGGCGGTCCGGCGGGCCGCCCACCGTGCTGTTCATCGACGAGGTGCACCGCTTCAGCAAGACTCAGCAGGACTCGCTGCTCGCGGCCGTGGAAGACCGCACGGTCACGCTACTCGCGGCCACCACGGAAAACCCGTATTTTTCCGTGATCTCGCCGCTCCTGTCCCGATGTGTGCTGCTCACCCTCCAGCCGCTCGACGACGACGCCGTGCGCGGCCTCGTCCGACGCGCGACCACCGACGAGCGCGGGCTGGGTGGGGCGGTCACTCTTGATCAAGAGGCCGAAGACCATCTGGTACGGCTGGCGGGCGGCGACGTGCGCAAGGCCCTGACCGCCCTCGAAGCGGCCGCCTCGTCCGCCGCCGCCCTCGACGCCAAGGTCATCGACCTCGCCACGGCCGAGCAGGCGGTCGACGTGGCCGCGGTGCGGTACGACCGGGACGGCGACGCGCACTACGACGTGACCAGCGCGTTCATCAAGAGCATGCGCGGCTCGGATCCCGACGCGGCGCTGCACTGGCTGGCCCGCATGCTGGTGGCCGGGGAGGACGCGCGCTTCATCGCCCGCCGCATGGTGATCTTCGCAAGCGAGGACGTGGGCATGGCCGACCCCACCGCGCTCTCGGTGGCGACGGCGGCCGCGCACGCCGTGGAGTACGTGGGGCTGCCCGAGGCGCAGCTCAACCTCGCCCACGCAGTGATCCACCTCGCCACCGCACCCAAGTCGAACTCGGCGACGGTGGCGATCGGCAAGGCGATGGCCGACGTACGAGCGGGGCGCGGCGGCTCCGTTCCCCGCCACCTGCGGGACGCCCACTACTCGGGCTCGCGCGGGCTCGGTCATGGCATTGGCTACCGGTACCCGCACGACGACCCGCGCGGCGTGGTCACCCAGCAGTACGCGCCGGACGACCTGGCGGGCACCGACTACTACCGGCCTGGCGAGCACGGTGCGGAGCGCGCGGTGGCCGCGCGCCTGTCCGCGCTCCGCCGGATCGTGCGAGGTGACGATGCCTAAGCGGTGGGGGCGTGGCAAGGGCGAGGAGCCCGTCGACGAGCCGGTGAGCGGCGAGGAGACCGGCTGGCTCGACGACCTGCGCACCGCGAAGGAGCAGGGCGCCGCGATCGGGCCGGGTGCCGCGGGCGCCTCGGCGTACGCGAAGCTGCCCACCGGCGACGAGGAGGAGGGCGACGAGGACGGCTGGCCCACCGCCGCGCCCCGCCGCCCCGAGGAGCCAGTCGTGCCGCTGCCGAGCGCGCAGCGGGGGCAGCCCGTCCCGTTCGCCCCGGAGGCCCCGGGAGCGGGCGCGCCGCCACGCGGCGACCGCCCCACAGCACGCCGGCCCGGCGGCCCGGGCGGTCGCGAGGCACCACCGCCCGCCGGCCCTCCCGTGGTGGCCGGCCCCGGCGGCGAGCCCCCGCACGGCCGCCACCCCGACGCGATGCCCCCACCCGGATACCCCGACCCGACCCGCCGCGGCGACGCCGCCGCCCGCACCCGCTTCGACGAGCCTGGCGGCCCACCCCGGCGCGGCGCCTTTGACGAGCCCGGTGGCCCACCGCGGGGCGGCGCCGCCGGCGGCGGTTTCGACGACCCGGGTGCGCCGCCACGGCGCGGTCCGGCCGGCGGCGGCTTCGACGACCCCGCGGCGCCGCCGCGACGCGGCCCGGGCGGCTTTGACGAGCCTGGCGGCCCAGCGCGGCGCGGTGCGCCCGGCGGCGGTTTCGACGAACCCGGTGCACCGCGGGGTGGCCCGGCCGGCGGCTTCGAGCCAGCCGGCCCGCCACGGCGCGGTCCGGACAGCGGCGGCTTCGACCAGGTCGTGCCGATGGGCGACGGCGGCGGGTTCGGCGGCGCGCCCCCGCCCGGCCGCTTCGACGGCGCGGGCGGTCCGGGCCGGCACGGCGAGCCGGGTGACGCCCCCGGCCGGCACGGCGACACGGGTGACATCACCGGTCGCGGCCGTGCGGGCCGGCACGGCGACACCGGCGACGTGATGGCGTCCGGCCGGCATGGCGGTGGCCGGCACGGTGACACGGGCGACGTGACGGGCGGCAGGCACGGCGGCCCCGCCGGTCGCCACGGCGACACCGGCGACATCGGGCGGCACGGCGACGCGGGCCCCGGAAGGCACGGCGGTGTTACCGCGCCCGGGCGTCCGGGTGACACGGGTGGCTTCGCGGCCGTTCCGCCGGGAGCCCGCCGCGGCGAGCCCGATCCGCGCCACACCGACGGCGGCCCGCGTGGCCGCTTCGACCCGGCCGCGCCCAGTCAGGACTTCCCGCCGCTCCGCCACGGCGACGCCGCCCACCCCGGCGAGCCCCGCCACGGCGGCGCCACGCCCGGACGGCACGGCGAGCCGACCCCGGTCCGGCCGAGCCCGCCGCCGCACGCGGAGCCCAACACCGGCGGCTTCCAGGCCATGGCGGCTCCGGCGCCGGCCTTCGGTCGCCCCGCGGACAGCGTCGTGCCCGCCTCCGGCAACGCACCCGACGTCCCGCCACCCCCCGACCTCCCGCGCGGCGGCGCGCCGGGAGCCGATCTGCCACGCGGTGGCGCGCCGGGGCCAGATCTGCCACGCGGCGGCGCGCCGGGCCGGCATGACGGCGCACCCGACCTTCCACGCGGTGGTGCGCCGGGACTCGATCTCCCGCGCGGTGGCGTGCCCGGCCGGCACGACGGCGCACCCGACCTTCCGCGTGGCGGCGCGCCGGGACTCGATCTCCCGCGCGGTGGCGTGCCCGGCCGGCACGACGGCGCACCCGACCTTCCGCGTGGCGGCGCGCCGGGACTCGATCTCCCGCGCGGTGGCGTGCCCGGCCGCCACGACGGCGCACCCGACCTTCCGCGTGGCGGCGCGCCGGGACCCGATCTCCCGCGTGCCGGCACACCAGGCCGCCACGACGGCGCGCCGGGCCGGCACGACGGCGGACCCGAGCGGCACGATGGCGCGTTTGGGCGCCGTGATGGCGTGGGGGAGCCCCGCGACGGTGGTCCGCAGGTGCCGCTGCCCGGTGCCCGTGCCTCCCGGCACGCCGAGCCCGACCCCGCCGCGCCGGCGGTCGCCGCGCCGGGCGTGCCCGACGAGCCGCTGCCGCGGACGCGCTCCCGCACCAGCGGGCAGCGGACGGTCCCCCGGGGTGAGCGCACTGGCGGTGGCGCCCGCTCCCGCTGGGTCGACCAGGAGACGACCGGCAGCGGGCCGCGCGTGTCTGACCAGGCGTCGCCCGAGAGTTGGGCCGACCCCGACGGGCGCGGTGCGGCACCGGCCGGGCCGCCGAGACCGGACCTGCCGCCGCCCGGTTACACCGACGGGCCGGACGGCTCGCGCCGCCGTGTCCGGAGCGGCCCCGACACCGGTGACATCGCTGACCCGGACGGTGCTCGCCGTCGTGGGCGTGGTGCGGGTGGGCCTGCGGGCTACGACACGGGCGACGTCGCTGACCCGGACGGTGGTCGCCGTCGTGGGCGTGGTGCGGGTGGGCCTGCGGGCTATGACACGGGCGACGTCGCTGACCCGGATGGTGGTCGCCGTCGTGGGCGTGGTGCGGGTGGGCCTGCGGGCTATGACACGGGCGACATCGCCGAACCCGACGGCGGTCGCCGCCGGGCGCGGGGGGCCGGCGGCTACGACACCGGCGAACCCGACGAAGCGCACCGCCGGGCCGCCGCACCGGGCATGGGTGAGCGCGGGCCTCGGCCGCCCGTGGACGACGACCTCGAAGGCTTCGCCGGACCCGGGGGCCGACCCCGTGGCGGCCGGGGGATGGGGCGGCCACGCCCGCCGATCGGACAGGCCGGTCCCGACCCGCGTCGCGGTCCTGGCCCCGCGCCTGTCTCGGACGGCGGCCCGGGCGCACCCTCGGGTCGCGCCGCGCCGGTGGCTCCGCCCGTGGTGCCGGGCCGGCAGGGTGCGATCCTGCCGGGCGGCTCGCGCGGTCGCGGCGGCGCCCGTCCGGGTGGCGGACCCGCCGCCCGTTTCGGGCCGGACGGGCAGCCGGGCCCGCACGGGCCTTTCGCGCCGGACGCTCCAGGCCCGCGTGGGGCACATGGACCTGACGGGCAGCGCCCGCACACACCCTTCCCGCCGGACGCTCCAGGACCGCGTGGACCTGACGGGCAGCCCCGCCCGCACACGCCCTTCGCGCCGGACGCCCCAGGCGCACGTGGGGCGCACGGACCTGACGGGCCGGGCATGGCGGACGGTCCCGGCATGCCGGGCGGCTCGCGGGTCCCCGCCGGCCCAGGACGACCCGCCGGCCCCCGAGCCGGCGGCACACCCGGCAGCCCCGCGGTGCCCGGTGGCCGCGGCTCGGCCGGTGGCCCCGGCATTCCCGGTGGACCGGGCATTCCTGGTGGACCGGGCGGACCTGGCATCCCCGCTGGACCCGGCGCCACGGGCGGACCTGGCGGACAAAACGGACCTGGACGACCGGGCGGACCCGGCGGACAAAACGGACCAGGGCGACCGGGCGGACCTGGCGGACCTGGCGGACCTGGCATCCCAGGTGGACCGGGCGCAGCCGGCGGACCCGGGGACCTGGGGGACCTGGGGGACCGGGCGGACCTGGGGGACCGGGCGGACCCGGGGGACCGGGCGCACGCGCCGGCCGGGCGGGTGGGCGTGCGGCGCCCGACGGCCAGAGCATGGCGGACGGCCCCGGCGTGCCGGGCGGAGCGGCGGGCCGGGCCAGGACGCCCGGTGCCGGACCGGTACACGGCGGCCCGCTCGGCCGCGGTGAGATGCATGACCTCGACGACCCGCGCGCCGGTGGTGCACCCACCGGGCCGAACGGCGGACCCGGTCGAGGGCCCAACGGCGCGGGCGTGGCCAGTGTCCCCGGGCGCGGCCCTGGCGGGCGCGGGCCGGGTGGCCCGGGGCCGGAGGCGCGGGGCGTAGGCGGGCCGGGACCTGACGGACACGGCGCGGGTGGCGCGCGGGGAGCCGCGCGGGCGCCGGGTGGCATGGGCGCGGATGGCGTGGTGACCGCTCGGGCGGCCGCGGCCGCGCCGGTGGTACCACCGGGAGCCGTGGGAGCTGCCGAACCGGGGCGGGCGGGTGTGCCGGCGCCGGGTTCGGGACCGAGGGCCGCGCGGGCGGCGGCGCCGGTCGAGGGGCGCGTGGCGCCGCCGGGCAGTCCCGTGGCGCCGACGGGGAGCCCCGTCGGGTTCGCGGGCAGTCCCATCGGACCGCCCGGCAGCCCGGTCGCCGGAGAGGGTGAGCCGGTCGCCGTCGCGCGCGCGTCCGTCGCGCCGCCGGCCGAGCCGGGTGTACGGCCGACGCGTCCGGCGGTGCCGTTCAACGGTCCCGGTGACGGACCGGAATCCGTACCCGATGATGCGCTGGACCGCGATGGTGGTCCCGGGCCGGCGGAGGCCCGGGAGCAGCGGACCTGGCGCCTCGTCGCCCTTGTCGTCGCGAGCCTGCTGGTGCTCGGTGCGCTGCCGCTCTACTTCGGCATCCGCACCGCCACGCGCGACCCCGTCCTCAACTCGCTCGACGCCCTCAACGTGCCCGGCTGGGCCGCGCAGAACGTGCAGGACGCGGTCAGCGGCAGCCGATGGTGCCTTGTGGACTGCCGCTTCCGGGAGCGGACGGCGCAGTCGCAGCAGGGGCCGGAGCAGACCACGGACGTGTACGAGGCGGCGCTCGCGGAGGCCGGCTGGCGGCGGTGGGAAGCCGCGAAGATGTGCCCCGAGCAGCCGGTGCCGGGCCACTACACGTGCTGGACGCGCGACGAGCTCACGCTCGACCTGTGGGTGCGGCCGCCCTCGTGCGCCGCCGCGCCGCAGGACGGGGGCACCCCGCCGGCGACACCGCCGCCGGCCGCGCCGGGTGGCTCGTGTGAGGGTTCCGTGGTGTCGGTGAAGGTGCGCAACGCCATCGACGACGACCGCGTCAAGCCGGCGCCGAGCACGGACCCGTCACTGACCGGTGAGGACCCGGATCCGGTGTTCACCGACGACCCGTTGCTGGACGATCCGGCGCCAACGGCCTCCTGACCCGGCGGCCGCCCGTCACTGACGGTAGGGTCTGCACGTTGGCGATTGGGTGGCTCCGGGCGGAGGAGGACGGGCGTGACAGGTGGAGAGATCGCGGCGCTGGTGGCGGCCGGTGCGTTCCTGATGCTCGTACTGGTGCTGGCGGTGCCGATCCTGCGCCTGCGGCACACAGTGGACGCGGCGACCCGCGCCATCAACGACATCAACGACCGCACCGCACCGCTGCTGGGTAACGTCAACACCACGATTCTGGGTGTCAACGAGGCGTTGGGGCAGGTGCACACCACGTTGGACGGTGTGAACGTCCAGCTGGCCAAGGTGGACACCATCACCGGCCACGCGCAGAGCGTCACGGCGAACGTGGCCAACCTGGCCACCGTCGTGTCCGCCGCCGCGGCCAACCCTCTGGTGAAGGTCGCCGCGTTCGGTTACGGGGTGCGCCGCGCCGCCGCCGCGCGCCGCCACGCGGACGACGAGCGCGAGGTGCGCACCACCCTCAAGCAGCGGCGCAAGGCGGCCCGAGCGGCACGCAAGGCAGGACAGGTCGCCGGCTGACACGCTCCGCCGACCCGGGGTCGAGCGCCGACCCCGGAGGCGGGCGTGACCGGCGGTACGGGAAGGATGAAGGCCATGAGGCGGTTGCTCTGGTTGGGTGTCGGGCTGGCGGTGGGCGCGCTGGTCGTGCGCAAGGTCTCGCAGAAAGCCCAGTCGTACACACCGGGCGGCATCGCCGCGTCGCTCTCGGAATCCGCTGGCGGGCTCGTCGAGTCCGTGCGTAGCTTCATGGACGACGTCCGTGAGGGGATGGCCGAGCGCGAGCAGGAGATCCACGAGGCGATCGAGGCGGGCGTCCACTTCGAGGGTGACGTCGACGAGGAACTGATGACACGGAGAGGCGATCGATGAAGACGGCGGAGATCAAGCGGCGGTTCCTGGCCCACTTCGCGGCCAATGGGCACACGGTGGTGCCCTCCGCTCCGCTGCCCGCCATCGACGATCCCAACCTGCTGTTCATCAACGCGGGCATGGTGCAGTTCGTGCCGTTCTTCCTCGGCCAGCGCACCCCGCCCTACGACCGCGCGGCAAGCGTGCAGAAGTGCATCCGCACGCCGGACATCGACGAGGTCGGCAAGACGTCGCGGCACGGCACGTTCTTCCAGATGAACGGCAACTTCTCGTTCGGCGACTACTTCAAGGCGGGCGCGATCCCGCTGGCGTGGGAGCTGTCGACCAAGCCGGTGTCCGAGGGCGGCTTCGGCCTCGACGCCGACCGGATCTGGGCGACGGTGTACCTCGACGACGACGAGGCCATCGAGATCTGGCACAAGACGGTCGGCCTGCCGCTGGACCGCATCGTGCGCCGCGGCAAGCGGGACAACTACTGGTCGATGGGCATCCCCGGGCCGGCCGGCCCGTGCTCGGAGCTCTACTACGACCGCGGCCCGGCGTACGGGCCGGAGGGCGGCCCCGACGTCGACGAGGACCGGTTCCTGGAGTTCTGGAACCTCGTCTTCATGCAGTACGAGATCGCGGACGTGACGTCGAAGGAGGACTTCCGCGTCGTCCGCGAGCTGCCGAGCAAAAACATCGACACCGGCATGGGCCTGGAGCGGATCGCGTCGATCCTGCAGGGCGTCGACAACCTGTACGAGATCGACGAGGTCCGCCCGATCCTCGCGCTCGCCGCGGAGCTGACCGGCAAGGAGTACGGCGCGAAGTCCGGCCACGTGGCGGGCGAGTCGCACCCCGACGACGTGCGGCTGCGGGTGATCGCCGACCACGTGCGCACCGCGCTGATGCTGATCGGCGACGGCGTCACCCCCTCCAACGAGGGCCGGGGGTACGTGCTGCGTCGCATCATGCGCCGCGCGATCCGCGCGATGCGGCTGCTGGGCTGGCAGGAGCCGGCACTGCCGCTGCTGCTGCCGGTGGCCCGCGACTGCATGGCCCCGTCGTACCCGGAGCTGGCGACCGACTTCGACCGCATCTCGCAGTACGCGTACGCGGAGGAGGACGCGTTCCTGTCCACGCTGCGCGCGGGCACCACGATCCTCGACACGGCGATCTCGACCGCCAAGCAGCAGGGGAGCCCCACGCTCTCCGGCGACCAGGCGTTCCAGCTGCACGACACGTACGGCTTCCCGATCGACCTCACCCTGGAGATCGCGGCGGAGCAGGGCCTCACCGTCGACGCCGACGGCTTCCGCCGGCTGATGGCGGACCAGCGGGCGCGGGCGAAGGCGGACGCGAAGGCGCGCAAGACCGGCCACGCGGACCTCTCGTCGTACCGCTCGGCGCTCGACGCCGGTGGCCCCGTGGAGTTCACGGGCTACCACGAGGTGACGCGCGAGTCGCGGGTGCGTTCGGTGCTCGGCGCGGGCGGCGTGGCGCTGGCGGCGGCAGGCGAGGGCGAGCAGATCGAGCTGGTGCTCGACGCGACCCCGTTCTACGCCGAGGGCGGCGGGCAGCAGGCCGACCATGGGCTGATCACCGTCGGCGACGGCCAGGTGGAGGTCATCGACGTCCAGCAGCCCGTCCCCGGCCTGATCGTTCACAAGGCGCGCGTCGTGCGCGGCGAGGTCCGCGCCGGCGACACGGGGTACGCGGAGATCGACGTCACGCGGCGTAAGGCGATCTCGCGGTCACACACCGCCACCCACCTCGTGCACCAGACGATGCGCAACTTCCTCGGCGAGTCGGCGACCCAGGCGGGCTCGTTGAACGCGCCCGGCCGGCTGCGCTTCGACTTCAACACACCGGGCGCGGTGTCGCCGAGCGTGCTGCACGACGTGGAGCAGCAGGTCAACGAGGTGCTTCTCGGCGACCTGGAGGTGCACGCGTTCATCACCTCCCAGGAGGAAGCGCGGCGGCTGGGCGCGATGGCGCTGTTCGGCGAGAAGTACGGCGACGAGGTGCGCGTCGTCGAGGTCGGGGACTACGCCCGGGAGCTGTGCGGCGGCACCCACGTGGCCCGCTCCGGCCAGCTCGGCCTCGTCAAGATCTTGTCCGAGGCGTCGATCGGCTCCGGGGTACGCCGCGTCGAGGCGCTCGTCGGCATCGACGCGTTCGGCTACCTGGCGCGCGAGCACCTGCTGGTGTCGCGGCTTGCCGAGCTCTACCGCGTGCCCAACGAGCAGGTCGCCGAGCGGGTCGAGCAGACCGTGACCCAGCTGCGCGACGCGGAGAAGGAGCTGGAGAAGCTCCGCGCCCAGCTCGTGCTCGGCGGTGCGGCGTCGCTGGCGTCGTCGGCGCGCGACGTGGGCGGCATCGCCTACGTGGGCACCGAGGCGCCGGAGGGCGCGGGCGGCAACGACGTGCGCACGCTGGCCCAGGAGATCCGCGGCAAGGTCGACCCGGCCCGCCCGGCGGTGGTCGCGGTGGCGGCGCGGTCGGGCGGCAAGGCGTCGCTCGTCGTGGCGGTCAACCAGGCCGCGCGCGGCCGCGGTGTGTCGGCGTCCGACCTGGTCAAGGGCGCACTGTCCGGCCGTGGCGGCGGCAGCCCCGACCTGGCCCAGGGCGGCGGCCTGCCGGCCGACGAGGCGCCCCGCCTGCTGGCCGCGGTGGAGCACGCCCTGACGACTGTGTAGCCCAGCCGAAGCGGGCCACGAGGCCCGCTTCGCCGCGTGGGGACAAAATCCCTGTTTTTGCTGCCTCCCGCGCGGTGTGAGGCAGCAAAGGCAGGGATTTTGCTGCTTCACGGGCGCCGGCGGTGCGAGCGCGGGCGCGTGCGGGAACATTGGTGGAGATGCGCGCGGGAGTAAGGGAGCATATGGGCGAGTTTGTACGCGGCACACGCCTCGGCGTCGACGTTGGCCAGGTGCGTGTCGGTGTCTCCTTGAGTGACCCGGACGGGATTCTCGCCACCCCATTGAGCACTCTGCGTCGCGACCTGAATGCGGAAGTTGATGCTATTCCTTCCGATATCTTTGAACTTGCACGACTCGTAGATGCGTATCAAACCGTAGAGGTCGTGGTCGGGTTGCCGGTGACACTCGCCGGGAAAGAAGGACCAGCGGCGGTGCAGGCCAGGGCATATGCCGAGCGCTTGAGCAAGGCGATCGCGCCGGTTCCGGTGCGGTTGGCCGACGAGAGGATGTCCACCGTCGCGGCAACCCGTAGGCTGGCCGAACGTGGCGTGCGGGGAAAGCGCCAACGTGCGGTTGTCGACCAAGCGGCCGCTGTGGAGATCCTGCAGGGCTGGCTAGACGCGCAGCGGAGGCGAGCGTGATGATCGACGAGTTGGAGCTTGCGTTCGACGATGAACCCGTCGAACGGTGGCGACATCGTCGGGGCCGCAAGCGTGGCCAGAAGAAGCGGCGTGGCGGCGCGGGCAAGAGCGTGATCGCGTTGCTCGTGGTGGTCGTGATGCTCGGCGGCCTCGGTGCCGGCGTGTGGTACGGCTTCGACCGCGTGCAGGGCTTCTTCACCACCGCCGACTACGAGGGCGCCGGCCAGGGCGAGGTCACCATCACCATCAAACAGGGCGAGACGGCGACCGACATCGCCAACACGCTGGTGACGGCCGACGTGGTCAAGAGCGCCAAGGCGTTCACCGAGGCGGCGCAGGCAAACTCGCGCAGCCAGAACATCCAGCCCGGCACGTACAAGCTGCGTCTGCAGATGAGCGGTGCCGAGGCGGTCAACATGCTGCTCGACCTGAAGAACAAGATTGTCAACGGCGTGCTGGTCCGCGAAGGGCTGTCGGCCAAGGCGACCTTCAAGCTCCTGTCGGAGAAGACGAAGATCCCGGTGGCCGAGTTCGAAAAGGCGGCCAAGGACCCGATCGAGCTCGGCATCCCGGACTGGTGGTTCAAGCGGAGCGACGGCAAGAAGGTGACGCCGTCGATCGAGGGCTTCCTCTTCCCGGACACGTACGAGATCGATCCTAAGTGGACGGCCGCGGACATCGTGCGCACGATGGTCGACCGCTTTCTCACGGTGACGGGCGAGCTGAAGTTCGACGAGAAGGCGCAGGCGCTCAACCTCACGCCCTACGACGTGCTGATCGTGGCGTCGCTCGCCCAGGCGGAGGCGGGCATCCAGGAGGATCTGGGCAAGGTCGCGCGCGTGGCGTACAACCGGCTCTACGGCGAGTTCCCGTGCAACTGCCTCGAAATGGACGTGACGGTCAACTACTGGCGCGAGCTGCGCGGCCTGCCGATCAAGGCGTCCAAGGACATGACGGTCTCCGAGCTCGACGACCCGAAAAACCCGTACAACCGCAAGCTCAAGGGCCTCATCCCGTCGCCGATCAACAACCCGGGCAAGCACGCTCTCGAAGGCGCGATGGCACCGCCGCAGGGCAATTGGCTTTTCTTCGTCGCGATCGACAAGTCGGGCAAGTCGGCATTTACCAACGACAACGCCCAGCATGAGCGAAACAAGCAGATCGCGCGGGAGAACGGCGTCCTTTGACCGAGACGATTCACCGGGCGGCCGTGCTGGGTAAGCCGGTCGCCCACTCGCTCTCGCCCGTCATCCACAACGCGGGCTACGCGGCCGCCGGCCTCACCGGGTGGGCGTACACCGCGATCGAGTGCGCCGAGTCCGAGCTGGCCACCCTCGTCGACGGCCTCGGCCCGCAGTGGGCCGGCCTGTCGCTCACGATGCCGCTCAAAGAGGTGGCCCTGTCGGTGGCCACCCAGGTCTCCCCGGTCGCGGCCGCGGTCGGTGCCGCCAACACTTTGGTACGGGCCATCGACGGCTGGCACGCGGACAACACTGACATCCCGGGCATGGTCGACGCGCTGGGCGAGGTGCCCGGCGGCGCGTCGTTCACGGTGCTCGGGGCGGGTGGCACGGCGCGTGCCGCGATCGCGGCGGCCGCGCGCTGCGGTGCCGCGGGCGTGACGGTGGTGGCGCGGCGGCCCGAGGCGGTCGCCGAGCTGCGCCCGGTGGCCGAGGCGGTGGGTGTGCCGTTCGCCGGGGCGGGGTGGGCCGACGCCGCGGCGCACGCGACCGCCGACGTGGTGATCTCCACCGTGCCGAAGGGCGTCGCCGACTCCCTCGCCGCCGAGGTGGCCTGGCGACCGTCCACTGTGCTCTTCGACGCCCTCTACGACCCGTGGCCCACCCCGTTGGCGGCGGCAGCCACGGCGGCCGGCTGCCGCATAGTCTCCGGCCTGGACCTCCTCCTGGCCCAGGCGATAGACCAGTGGCAACAGTTCACCGGCATCTCCCCAGCCCCCGAGCGCCCATGCGAGCGGCCCTGTTCGCCGCCGCCCTCCGGCGTTGATCAGGGACTTCGTGGGCGTGCCGTGCGGCGTGTCGCACCACCAACTCCCTGATCAACTCCCCTGAGCGCGCCCTCGGGGCGGCGCTGGAGTGGCGCGTGACAGACTGTTCCGGTGTTGCGCTGGTTGACCGCGGGTGAGTCGCACGGCCCCGCGCTGGTCGCTGTCCTCGAAGGTGTTCCGGCCGGGGTCCTGGTGACGAGCGCCGATATCGGGCGGGAGCTGGCTCGGCGGAGGCTCGGTTACGGCCGGGGTGCCCGGATGGCGTTCGAGCAGGACGTCGTCGACATCATCGGCGGCATCCGCCACGGCGTGACGCTCGGCAGCCCGGTGGCCGTCCGCGTGGGCAACTCCGAGTGGCCCAAGTGGGAGACCGTCATGGCCGCCGACCCGGTCGACCCGGACGTGCTGGCCGCGCAGGCGCGCAACGCGCCGCTGACCCGGCCCCGCCCCGGGCACGCCGACCTGGCCGGCATGCAGAAGTACGGGCACACCGACGCCCGCCCCATCCTCGAGCGGGCCAGCGCCCGGGAGACCGCCGCGCGGGTCGCCGTCGGCACGGTCGCCAAGGCGCTGGTCAAGCAGGCGCTCGGCATCGAGATCGTCTCGCACGTCGTGGAGCTCGGCTCGGTGGCCGCCAAGCCCGGCCTCGCCCCCGCCCCGAGGACGCCGAGCGGGTCGACGCCGACCCGCTGCGCTGCCTGGACCCGGAGGCGAGCGCGCGCATGGTCGCCGAGGTCGACGCCGCGAAGAAGGACGCCGACACGCTGGGCGGCATCGTCGAGGTGCTCGCCTACGGCGTGCCGCCGGGGCTGGGCAGCCACGTGCAGTGGGACCGCAAGCTCGACGCCCGCCTCGCCACGGCGCTGATGTCGATCCAGGCCATCAAGGGCGTGGAGGTCGGCGACGCGTGGCTGCAGGCCCGTTCCCGCGGGTCGGTGGCGCACGACGAGATCATCCCGACGGCGAGCGGCGTCAAGCGGGTCACCGACCGCGCCGGCGGGCTGGAGGGCGGCATCACCACGGGCGAGCCGCTGCGGGTCAAGGCCGCGATGAAGCCGATCTCCTCGCTCAACCGCGCGCTGTCCACCGTGGACGTCGCCACCGGCGAGCCGGCCACCGCCATCAACCAGCGCTCCGACGTGTGCGCCGTCCCGGCCGCGGCCGTGGTGGCCGAGGCGATGGTGGCGCTGGTGCTGGCCGAGGCGGCGACGGAAAAGTTCGGCGGCGACTCGGTCGTGGAGATCCGGCGCAACCTCGCCGGCTACATCGACAACCTGGTCATCCGGTGAGCGAGCTGTCGCGGCCGGCCGCCGGCGGCGAGCGGGCGATCGAGGTCGTGCGGTGAGACCGGCCTGCGTGCTCGTCGGCGTGATGGGCGCCGGCAAGACGACCGTCGGCGAGCTGCTCGCCGAGCGGCTGGGCACCGCCTTCCGGGACACCGACGCCGACATCGAGGCCGACGCGGGCAAGCCGATCTCCGAAATCTTCATCGACGAGGGCGAGGCCCACTTCCGTACCCTCGAGGAAGCCGCCGTGAAGTCGGCGCTGGCCTCCTTCGGTGGCGTGCTCGCCCTCGGCGGCGGTGCGGTCCTCTCGGAGCGCACGCGGGCCGTGCTGGCCGGCCACTCGGTGGTCTTCCTCTCCGTCGGCCTCTCCGACGCGGTCAGCCGCGTCGGGCTGGGCGCGGGCCGGCCGCTGCTGGCCATCAACCCGCGGGCGACGCTGAAGCACCTGATGGACCAGCGCCGCCCGCTGTACGAGGAGGTCGCGACGTTCACCGTGGCGACCGACGGCCGCGACCCGGTGGAGATCGCCGACGAGATCGTGACGCTCCTCAAGCCGTAGGCGTCAGCTCAGCTCGTCGAGGATCTCGGCGAGGCGCTTCGGCTCGCTGAACATCGGCCAGTGGCCGGTCGGCAGCCCGCGGATCTCGCCGCCCCGAAACGCCGCGAAGAACGGGTGTCCCTCGGCCACCATCGCCTCCACCTGCTCGACCGGGAAGAGGCACGCCACCAGCGCGACCGGCAGGTCGTCGCCGCCGGCCGTGCGCCGCACCGGCTGCGTGGCCGCGCCGAGCGGGTGCGGCGTCGACCGCTCCCGCAGCGTCGCCAGCGTGGCCTCGTCTAGCCCGGCCAGCAGCGCGGGGTCGGCCTGCGCGTCCCAGTCCCGCACCGGCAGCAGGTGGCCGTCGCCGATCTGCGCGCGCAGCCGCTCCTGCTCCTCCGGCGGGTTGGTGTCGAACTGCGACACGCCGTCCGGCAGCGGCCCGCTGTCCACGTACACGACGCGCTTGATCCGCTGCGGGATCCGGTCGGCCGCCTGGGTGACCGGCATGCCGCCGCCCGAGTGGCCGACGAGCACCACGTCGCGCAGGTCCTCCTCCTCGATCAGCCGCACCACGTCGTCCGTGTGGGTGTCGAGGTTGGTCTCTGGCGTGGCGAGGTGCGCATTCTCCGCGACACCGGTCAAAGTGACGGGGTGGACGCGGTGACCCGCGGCGCGTAGTGAGGCGGCAACCTCGTCCCACGCCCATCCACCGATCCAGAACCCGGGTACCAGCACAAATGTCGTCATGAGCGCAACGTTAGGATCGAATCCGGACGCATCCCGCCCGATTAAGGAGCGTGACCTGTGTCACATCCTGCCTCACGCGTACTGGGCATGCTGGAGCTCCTCCAGACCCACCACCGCCTGACCGGCGCCGACCTCGGCGCGCGCCTCGGGGTGGACGAGCGCACCGTGCGGCGGTACGCGGGCACCCTCGCCGACCTCGGCATCCCCGTCACGGCCAACCGCGGGCGCTACGGCGGCTACCGGCTCAGCCCCGGCTACAAGCTGCCGCCGCTGATGCTCACCGACGACGAGGCGGTGGCCGTGGTGCTCGGCCTCCTCGCCGCCGACCAGCTGGGCCTCAGCACCGAGGCCCCGGCGACCGGGATCGCGCTCGCGAAGATCGAGCGCGTGCTGCCCCGCGCCCTCGCCGAGCGGCTGGGCGCGGTCCGCGAGTCGCTCGGCTTCACGCTGCGTCCCCGCCAGGAGGGCGTCGCCCGCCCCGCGACCGCCACACTGCTCGCACTCGGCGCCGCCACCCGGTCGCGCCACCGCGTGAGCCTGACGTACCGCTCCTGGCGCGGCGGCGTGTCACTGCGCCAGGTCGACCCGTACGGCCTCGTCTTCCACGCCGGCCGCTGGTACCTGACCGGGCACGACCACCGCCGCGGCGAGATCCGCACGTTCCGCCTGGACCGGATCAGCGCGGTGGAGTCCGGCACGGAGACGTTCGCGGTGCCGGAGGGCTTCGACGCGGTGGGACATGTGACGCGGTCGCTGGCCGGCGTGCCGTACACGTGGGAGGTCGAGGTCCTGCTCGAGACCGACCTGGACCAGGCCCGCCGCCGCATCCCGCCGAGCGTGGCCGAGCTGACCGAGACCGAAGACGGCGTGCTGCTGCGGTGCCGCGCCAACCGCCTGGACGGCATGGCACACATGCTCGCCGGCCTGGGCTGGCCGTTCACCGTCCTGCGCCCGGACGACCTGCGCGAGGCGGTGGGGGAGTACGCGAAGCACCTGGCCGAGATGGCCACCCGCCACCCGGCGGTGGTCCGCCTCCGCTGACCCCCGCGGGCGCGGCTCGGGGCGGCACACCGGCCACGCGGACCTCATCCGGGAGGCGGTCGACGGGCGGGTCGGCGAGGACCCACCGGCCGGGTGGCGGCCGAGCGTCGCGTGACGCGGACGGGCTAGGCTGCACGGCGATGGATGACGTGACCACGATCGGGGTCGGGGGTGAGCGGCCCTACGACGTGCTCGTGGGGCGCGACCTGCTCGACGAGCTGCCGCGCCTGCTCGACGGGGCCGCGCGCGCCGCGATTCTCTACGCACCGCCCCTGCGGGCGCACGCCGACGCCATCGCCGCGCGCGTCGCCGACGCCGGCATCGCGCCGCTCGCCATCGACGTGCCGGACGCGGAGGCGGGTAAGAGCATCGACGTCGCCGCGCACTGCTGGGACCAGCTGGGTGCGGCGGGCTTCACGCGCACCGACGCGGTCGTCGGCGTCGGCGGGGGCGCGGTGACCGACCTCGCCGGGTTCGTCGCGGCGTGCTGGCTGCGCGGGGTGCGCTGGGTGCCGGTCTCCACAAGCCTGCTCGGCATGGTCGACGCGGCCGTGGGCGGCAAGACCGGCGTCAACACCGCCGCCGGCAAAAACCTCGTGGGTGCGTTCCACCCGCCGGCCGGCGTGCTCTGCGACCTCGCCATGCTCGACACGCTGCCGCCGGTCGACCTGGTGGCGGGGCTGGCCGAGGTGGTCAAGTGCGGGTTCATCGCCGACCCCGCGATCCTCGACCTCATCGAGGCGAAGGGCGCCGACGAGGGCAGCATCCGCGAGCTTGTCGAGCGGGCCGTGCGGGTCAAGGCCGACGTGGTCGGCGCCGACCTGCGCGAGGGTGGGCTGCGGGAGGTGCTCAACTACGGGCACACGCTCGCCCACGCGATCGAAAAGGTCGAGGGTTACTCGTGGCGTCACGGCCACGCCGTCTCGGTGGGCCTGGTCTACGCGGCGGCGCTCGGGCGCCTCGCCGGCCGCCTCGACGACGCCACGGCCGCGCGGCACCGCGCGGTGCTGGAGGCGCTCGGACTCCCGACGGCATACCCGGGGCGGGCCTGGCCGGACCTGCTCGCCACCATGCGGGTGGACAAGAAGGCGCGCGGCTCGCGGCTGCGCTTCGTGGTGCTGGACGGGCTCGCCAAGCCGTCCATCCTGGACGGTCCGGACGACGAACTGCTGCGGGCGGCGTACGAGGAGGTGGCGGCGTGAGCGCCGACGGAGTCGGGGTTTCGGGGTGGCGGAGGAAGACGTCGCCTTTGGCGCCGCACGAGCGAGCGAACCGGGGGGCACAGTGAGCGAGCGAGTTGGCGCGGCGGCGTCTGGACGGAGTCGGCCCGCCGACGGAGTCGGGGTTTCGGGGTGGCGGAGGAAGACGTCGCCTTTGGCGCCGCACGAGCGAGCGAACCAGGGGGCACAGTGAGCAAGGTCTATGTCCTCAATGGACCCAACCTGGGGCGGCTCGGTACGCGGCAGGTCGACGTGTACGGGGTGACGTCGTACGCGGGACTCGTCGAGCTCTGCGAGGCGACCGGCAAGGAGCTGGGCCTCGACGTGGAGGTGCGGCAGACCGACGTCGAGCACGAGATGCTGGCCTGGCTGCACGCCGCCGCCGACGAGCAGGCGGCCGTGGTGCTCAACCCGGCGGCGTGGTCACATTACTCGTACGCGGTGCGCGACGCCTGCGCGCTCCTGCGCGCGCCGCTCATCGAGGTCCACATCTCGAACATCCACGCGCGCGAGGAGTTTCGTCACCACTCGGTCGTGTCCGCCATCGCGGCCGGGGTCATCTGCGGCCTGGGCGTCGACGGCTACCGGCTCGCCCTCCACCACCTGGCGCGCCGGCAGGCCGACCAGTAGCGCGACGCAGATCCACACGTAGGCGTTGGCGCCGATGAACTCGCCCGGCGCCCGCCCGTCCCACCACAGCCAGACGACGCTGCTGCACAGCAGGACGTACGCGACGGCGGCCCACCGCCGCGCCCGCGAGTCGGCGAGCAGCAGCAGCGCGGGCAGCACCCACACCAGGTGGTGCACCCACGTGATCGGGCTGACCAGGCACCCCACGACGCCGGTGAGCGCGGCGCCGGTGAGCGGGTCGACGCGGCGCACGCGGTACACCCACACCGCCATGGCGGCCGCGACCAGCAGCAGCCACCCCAGCCTGCTCGGCTCGGTCGGGTCGAGGCGGGCGACCACGCCCTGCAGCGACTGGTTGGAGACGTAGGCGAGGTTGCCGATCCGGTCGGTGTCCCACAGCGCCTCGGTCCAGAAGGTGCGCGACGCGTCCGGCGCGATCGCGAACGCCACCAGCGTCGCCGCGCCCGCGGTGGCACCCGCCACGGCGGCGGCGCGGCGCTGGCCGGAAACCAGCAGGTACAGGATGAAGATGCCGGGCGTCAGCTTGATGGCGGTGGCGAGGCCGATGCCCACACCCGACCACCGGGTCTGGCGCAGCAGCCGGGTGTCGGCCACGACGAGCGCGAGCAGCACGAGGTTGACCTGACCGAAGCTGAACGTGTCGCGGACCGGCTCGAACACCGCCACCGCGCACGCCGCCAGCCCGAACGTGAGGCCGCGGTGCCAACCCTGCCGCTTGGCGACCGGGTCGACGAGCATGCCGAGCAGCGCCGCGCCGGCGGCCGTGTTGACCACGATGCTGAACGCGATCGCGGGATGCCACGGCAGCAGCGCGAGCGGGCTGAGCACCAGCGCGGCGAAGGGCGGGTAGGTGAAGCCGTAGTTCGTCGGCGGGCGCAGGAAGTCGTAGAGCTGGCCGCCGTCGCGCAGCCAGTAGTGCACGGCACCGTGGTAGACGCCGACGTCGAAGAAGCCGCGGTGCGCGGGCACGTACGCGAGGAAGACCGCCGTCGCGGCGGCCAGCCCGGCGATCAGGTACCACCGGCGGTCGAGATCCTTCACCGGGCGACCGCCGGCACCCGGCTGGGCGTGAGGATCGCGGCGGCCAGGCCGGCGGCGAGCACGCACCCGAAGATCGCCTGTGCCACCTGCTCCGCGCCGAACGCGAACCCGCTCGGCAGCACCACCACCGCGAGCGCCGCGCAGGCCGCCGCCGCCACCTTCCGCACCCGCCCGTCCGGCGCCGCGGCGGCGAGGGGGACCAGGCCCCAGAGGAGGTACCAGGGGCGCAGCGCCGGTCCGAAAAGGACGATCGCGCCGAGGCCGAGCCCCACCGCGTACACCGGGCCGAGGTGGGCGCGGCGCAGCCACAGCACCGCACCCGCCAGCACCGCCGCGCCGAGGCCGATCCAGCGCCACATGGGTACCGCGTGCGCGGTGCCCAGCAGCTCGCCGGTCAGGCGGCCGAGCACGCTCATCGGCGACCAGTTGCCCGTCGAGACGGGGGTGTCGAGGGCGCGGACCCACCCGTACCCCGTGCCGGCGACCGCCGTGACCACGACGGTGGTCGCCGCGGCGACGGCGGCCGAGTAGAGCATCGTGCGGACCCGCCGCCAGCGCCCCGGGGCGCCCGCAGCGTCGCGCCGCGGGCCCTGCTCCGCCCAGATCGACGCCACGAAGAGGAGCGCGACCGCGGCCGGGGCCTTGACCAGCGCGGCGAGGGCGACGAGGGCGGCGCCCACGGCCGGGCGCCGGGCGACCGCGGCGGCGAGGCCGGCGACGAGGAGGCCCACCATGATCGCGTCGTTGTGCGCGCCGGCGACGAGGTGCGCGAGCACGAGCGGGTTGAGCGCGCCGAGCCACAGCGCGGCGGCCGGGTCGACGCCGCAGCGGCGGGCGAGGCCGGGCAGCGCCGCGGTCAGCAGCACCACGCCGAGCACCGCGACAAGTCGCATGCCGAGCACGCCGGCCGCCAGGTGCGCCCCCGCCGCGGCGGCCACGCCGGTGGCGACCAGCAGGAACAGCGGCCCGTACGGCGTGGGCGTGTGCTGCCAGATCGCCGGCACCTCGGCCGCCACCGGGCCGCCGTAGTAGGCCGGCCCGTGCTCGTACACGTCGAGGCCGGCGCCGACCATCGCGCCTTGGGCGAGGTAGCTGTACACGTCGCGGCTGAACAGCGGGGGAGCCAGCAGCAGCGGCGCCGACCAGACGGCGAGCGTGACCATCAGCTGCTTCGGGGTCGGCCGCTCGCCGGTCGCCGACCGCACCAGGTGGCCCAGGCGCCACCAGGCGGCGATGAGCAGGACGAGCCCGGTGTACGCGAGCACGATGCCCCACCCCGGATGGCGCCGCAGGATCGCCAGGCCGAACGGCACCTGCGCGGGCATCGCGCCGGCCGCCAGGCCACCAACCGCGAGGAGAACCGAGCCCCCCAAACCCAGCGCGCGGCAGTTGGTCAACACGGGTGCAGGGTGTCAGCGATTGATGTCCGGCAGGAGGACATCGGCTGACGTCTTCGTGACGTCTCCCGCTTGGTGGTGTCCCGCCGGGCGTGGTCTGCCGCACGCGCGGGGTACCGGTAGACTCGATAGGTCAATCACTCGAGTGAAGATCAAGGCAGGACATGGCCACCACGAACGACCTGAAGAACGGACTGGTGCTCAACCTCGACGGCGAGCTCTGGGCCGTCGTGGAGTTCCAGCACGTCAAGCCCGGCAAGGGCGGCGCGTTCGTGCGCACCACGCTGAAGAACGTGCTCTCCGGCAAGGTGGTCGACAAGACGTTCAACGCGGGCACCAAGGTCGACACCGCGACCGTCGACAAGCGCACGATGCAGTACCTCTACGCGGACGGCGAAGACTACGTCTTCATGGACCTGGACACCTACGACCAGATCCACGTCGCCGGCGGCACGGTCGGCGAGGCGGCCAACTACCTGCTTCCCGAGGCCGAGGCCACGGTGGCGACGCACGAGGGTGTCCCGCTGTACATCGAGCTGCCGACCAGCGTCGTGCTCGAGGTGACGTACACGGAGCCAGGCCTGCAGGGCGACCGCTCCACCGGCGGCAACAAGCCGGCGACCGTGGAGACCGGCGCGACCGTGCAGGTGCCGCTCTTCATCACCACCGGCGAAAAGATCAAGGTCGACACGCGCGACGGCCGCTACCTCGGCCGGGCGTGATGCCGTCCGCTTGTCGCGTCGCGGCGGGTGTCCGGCATGGCTGAGGCACCCAAGTCGCAGATGCCCGCGCGCCGCAAGGCCCGCAAGCGGGCGCTCGACGTGCTCTTCGAGGCCGACCTGCGCGACCTGCCGGTGGAGGGCGTCCTCCGGGCGTACATCCAGCGGCTGGAGCAGCCCCGCCCCGAGCACCTTGGCTACGCGATCGGGCTGATCGAGGGGGTCGACGCCCACCTCGACCGCATCGACGAGCTGATCGCCAGCTACGCCGAGGGGTGGACGCTCGACCGCATGCCCGTGGTCGACCGCAACCTGGCGCGCATCGCGGTGTACGAGATGCTTTATGTCGACGAGATCGACGACGCGGTGGCCATCACCGAGGCGGTCGAGCTGGCGCGGCAGATGTCCACGGACGACTCGCCCCGCTTTCTCAACGGCATGCTGGCCCGTATCGCGGAGTTCACCACACACTGATCCCTTGATCGGCGTCGATGGGGTTGCCGGGCGGGGGCGCGGTTTGTAGCGTCGTCGCGTGCCGCCCACAGAGGAGGAGATCCGGGTCGCGATAGCGGCCCTCCGCTCCGACGCCCACGAGTGGCGCGAGTGGGCCGCCACCCTGGCTAGAGCGTCCACTGTGGTCGATCAGCTCGACCTGTCGGTCAACGACATGTGCGCGCTGAGCGGCGTGGTCGCCCTCCCGGAGACGTATGCGACGATCCGCCACCGCGCCCAGATCCTCGCCGCGCACGGCGCGCTGCGCTTCACCGAGATCGCCGACGCGCTGGCCGGCGCCGCCGCGGGATACGAGCAGGACGAGCGCGACGCCGTCCACCGCCTGCGCGGGCAGTGGTGACCGTGACCACCCCGCTCACCGTCCCGCTGCCGGTCGACGTCACCGGCTTCGACGACCTCATCGAGCGCGTGCGCCGCCTGCTGGAGCGCGTCGCCGACGCCACCGACCGCCTCGTCGACGAGGCGCTGCGGGTGGCCCGCGCGCTGCCCGCGTTCCTGGCCGGGCAGGTGGTGCGGCTGCTGGAGGAGCTCCTCGCGATGGTCCGCCGCCTCTTCGCGCTGGTCGGCCGCCTCATCGCCCCGGCGGGCAACCCGGTGCGCGTGTGGGAGGTCGGCCGCCGCTGGATCGAAGACTTCGCGAGCCCGCTCAGCGACCACGTCGGCAAAATCGACCCCGACCACCTCGCCGCCGCCTACGAGTGGGAGGGCCGCGCCGCCGACGCCTACCTGGACGCCGCCGCCCGCCAGCGCGCCGCACTGACCGCGCTCCAGTCCATCGGCGGCGACCTCGACACTGCCCTCGCCCGCCTGGCGATCGGCATCTGCGGCCTGTGGGCGGCGATCGCGGCCGCGCTCTGCTCCGCTGTGATCCAGCTCTTCGGCGCCGCACTCGCCGCCGCCACCGGGGTCGGCACCCCCGCCGCCCTCATCCTGGCCACCACGAGCGTCGCGACGGCCTGCGCCGCGGTCGCGGGCGGCGCGGCCGCGCTGGCCGCCCTGGTCGAGTGGGTCAGCGACGCCATCACCACGATCCGCCACCGCCTGGCCGACCACGAGGCCTTCCCCGACGGCGCCTGGCCGCCGCCCGCTTCCGCCCGCTTCGACGACGGCTCCATGTCTGATGGGACACCGTCGGAGTGGTCGCTGGAGCGGTGACCGTTGGGCTTCGCCGGCCGCGGCCTCGCTCGGTGGGTCGGGGGCCCGCGCCTGCGGCGGGCCGCGCTCGCGTGACCTCACCCCCCGTGGCGCCGCGAGCTCGGCCCCCGTCGCGACCGCGTGCTCGGCCCCCGTCGCGACCGCGTGCTCGGCCCCGTCGCGACCGCGTGCTCGGTCTGCGTCGCGATGCCGCGCATGATCGTTGCCCCGAAAACTGCGCTCCCTACGGCGTGTCGCGCGGGTTTCGGGACAATGATCAAGCTTTACGTCTCCCGGCGACCACGCCATCCGCCATGGCCTCACCCTGCGCGGCCGGCCAGCTTCACCGGGACGGGCCGCCCCCGCTCCCGCGGACGAGCCTGGACCGGTCGGCCGCTCGCGACGGGGTTGGACCTTCTCCAGAGGCTCCTCATGGAGGGGGTGACTCGGTGTCGTCGGACGGGTGGGGACGCTCGGTAGAGGTTCTCTCTCCGTGAAAGAGAAACGGGTCGATGGGGCAACGAGAAAGGCACGCGGTTCGATGAACCGCGTGCCTTCGGGGCGTACCGCGGGCTTGCGCGCAGCGCCGGGGAGGAGGCGCCGCGCCGCCCGTCTAGCGGGGGCCGGTCAGGAGGCGAAGAACGCCCGCGGGTCGGCCACCAGCACCCCGGCCTCCGTCAGGCGCTCGATGAGGCCGGAGGGCGAGATGTCGTACACGATCGCGAGCGCGCGCAGGTCGTCGGCGCGGATGGAGAGCACGCGGCCGTTGTAGTCGCCGCGCTGCTGCTGGATCGCGCGCGCGTACCGGGCGACGTAGGCGAGCTCGTCGGAGACCTCGTCGTACAGCCGCTCGAGGTCGAGCACGATCTTGTTGGTGGGCTCGTGCCGGACACCGCTGCCGTCGGGCAGCAGCTCCGAGACGGGCACGCGGTAGAAGTCCGCCAGCTCGGCGAGGCGGGACACGGTGACCGCCCGGTCGCCGCGCTCGTACGAGCCGACGACGACGGCCTTCCAGCGCCCGTTCGACTTCTCCTCCACCCCCTGCAGGGACAGCCCCTGCTGCTGGCGGATGGAGCGCAGGCGGGCGCCCAAGGACTTGGCGTACTCAGAGGGCATTCCGACACTCCCAGTGCTCTGCCCGGGGTTCTCCCCAGCGGATCGCTACGGAGCGTGACGGTACGGGGATTGAGACACAGCGTCAAGTGCCTCTAAACACGCTGCCGCGAGATAAGCGTTCACTTGTCCGGTTTTGCGCTGGTACTGATTCGTAGGTCAGGAGTGGCTTCATGGGGTTCGCAAGGTCCACTGGTAACGTTGCGTGCGGCCACCGGCCGGCCCGTCTCCGACGGGTCGCGCTGGACATCGACACCCTTTAAGGCCCGTCCAGTGAGGCGGGGAAGGAGTGACCGCCAGTGGCGTTACCGCAGGCTGCCCTCGCGAAGTCCATTCTCAGCGCCGACGACGTCAAACGGATAGTCGACCGCATCGCGCACCAGATCCTCGAGAAGACACAGGGAGCGGCGGACACCGTTCTCTTCGGCATCCCGACGCGGGGCGTTCCGCTCGCCCGCCGCCTCGCCGACCGCATCCGCACTTTCGAAGGCATCGACGTGCCGGTCGGTGTGTTGGACATCACGCTTTACCGCGACGACCTCCGGAGCCAGGCCACCCGAGCGGTCGGCCCGACCGAGGTGCCGCCGGCCGGTGTGGACGGTCGCCGCGTGATCCTCGTCGACGACGTGCTCTTCTCCGGCCGCACCGTGCGAGCCGCCCTCGACGCGCTCAGCGACATCGGCCGCCCGCGCACGGTGCAGCTCGCGGTGCTGGTCGACCGCGGCCACCGCGAGCTGCCGATCCGCGCCGACTACGTCGGCAAGAACATCCCCACCGCGCTCAGCGAGAGCGTCAAGGTCGCGCTGGACGAGACGGACGGCGCCGACGAGGTCAAGCTTCTGGGGTTGTCCCGTGAGCGCGAGGAGTGAGGGAGCGCCAGCGACCGAGCCCCGCAGTCGTGAACGAAAGATAGGCAGCGCAATGAAGCATCTGCTCTCCGCCGCGGACCTGGACGCGCACACGGCGACGCTGGTCCTCGACACCGCCTCAGAGATGGCCACGCTCGCCGGCCGCGAGGTCAAGAAGCTGCCCACCCTGCGCGGGCGCACGGTCGTCAACCTCTTCTACGAGGACTCGACCCGTACCCGGATCTCCTTCGAAGCGGCAGCCAAGCGCCTGTCCGCGGACGTGATCAACTTTTCGGCCAAGGGGTCGAGCGTGTCCAAGGGGGAGAGCCTCAAGGACACCGCGCTCACGCTGCAGGCGATGGGCGCCGACGCCGTCGTCATCCGCCACCCCGCCTCGGGCGCGCCGCACCGCCTGGCGACCTGGGTGGAGGGCTCGGTCCTGAACGCCGGCGACGGCACCCACGAGCACCCGACCCAGGCGCTGCTCGACGCGTACACGATGCGCTCGCGCCTCGGCCGCCTCGCCGGGCTCAGCGTCGCGATCGTGGGCGACGTGCTGCACAGCCGGGTGGCCCGCTCCAACGTCCACCTGCTCGCCACGCTCGGCGCGAAGGTGACGCTCGTCGGCCCGCCCACGCTGATCCCGCCGGACCTGCGCACCGAGGTGTCGTACGACCTCGACGCCGTCCTGCCCGACGCCGACGTCGTGATGATGCTGCGGGTGCAGCGTGAGCGGATGGCGGCGTCCTACTTCCCGAGCGCCCGCGAGTACGCCCGCCGCTACGGGCTGGACGGGCCGCGCATGCGCCGCCTGCCCGAGCACGCGATCGTCATGCACCCCGGCCCGATGAACAGGGGCATGGAGATCGCACCCGAGGTGGCCGACTCCGCCCGATCCACCATCGTCGAACAGGTCGCCAACGGGGTCTCCGTGCGGATGGCCGTCCTCTACCTGCTGCTCGGAGGCAAGTCGTGACTCAATACCTGATCAAAGGCGTCTCGGTCCTGGGCAGGGCGAAGCAGGACCTGCTCGTCAAGGACGGCGTGATCGCCGAAGGCGGCGCGAAGGGCGCCCAGGTGATCGACGCCGACGGGCTCGTCGCGCTGCCCGGCCTCGTCGACCTGCACACCCACCTGCGCGAGCCGGGCCGCGAGGACGCCGAGACCGTGGAGACCGGGTCGCGGGCGGCGGCCCTCGGCGGGTACACGGCGGTCTGCGCGATGGCCAACACCTCGCCGGTCGCGGACACCGCCGGCGTGGTCGAGCAGGTCTACCGCCTCGGCCGCGAGGCGGGGCTCGTCGACGTGCAGCCGATCGGCGCGGTGACCGTGGGGCTGGCCGGCGAGCGCCTGGCCGAGCTGGGCGCGATGGCCACCTCCGCCGCCCAGGTGCGGATCTTCTCCGACGACGGCCACTGCGTCGCCGACCCCCGGCTGATGCGGCGGGCGCTGGAGTACGTGAAGGCGTTCGACGGCGTCATCGCCCAGCACGCCGAGGAGCCCCGGCTGACCGAGGGCGCGCAGATGCACGAGGGAGAGGTCGCCACCCGCCTCGGGCTCACCGGCTGGCCGGCCGTCGCCGAGGAGGCGATCATCGCGCGCGACGTGCTGCTCGCCGAGCACGTGGGCAGCCGCCTGCACGTCTGCCACGTCTCCACTGCGGGCAGCGTCGAGGTGCTGCGCCACGCCAAGGCGCGGGGCGTGAAGGTCACCGCCGAGGTCACCCCGCACCACCTGCTGCTGACCGACGAGCGGGCGGTCAGCTACGACCCGGTCTTCAAGGTGAACCCGCCGCTGCGCACCCAGGCCGACGTCGAGGCGCTCCGCGCGGCGCTGCGCGAGGGTGTCATCGACATCGTCGCCACCGACCACGCGCCGCACGCGGTGGAGGACAAGGAGTGCGAGTGGGCGTACGCCCGGCCGGGCATGCTCGGCCTGGAGACGGCGCTCTCGATCGTGATCGACGTGCTCGGCGACGACTGGGACATGATCGCCGAGCGGATGTCCCGCGCGCCGGCGCGGATCGCCGGGCTGGCCGAGCACGGCAACGCCCTCGCCCCGGGAGAAAAGGCCAACCTCACGCTCGTGGACCCCGCCGCCCGCCGCGTCGTCGACCCGGGCGAGTCGGCCAGCCGCAGCCGCAACACCCCGTTCGCCGGGATGACGCTGCCCGGCCGGGTCGTCGCGACGTTCCTGCGCGGAGAAGCCACGGTGCTCGACGGAAAGGCAGTCAAGTGACCCGCAAGCCCGCGATCCTGGTGCTCGAAGACGGGCGCGCGTTCCACGGCGAGGCGTACGGCGCGGAGGGGGAGACCTTCGGCGAGGCCGTCTTCACCACCGGCATGACCGGGTACCAGGAGACGCTGACCGACCCGTCGTACCACCGCCAGGTCGTCGTGCAGACCGCTCCGCACATCGGCAACACCGGCGTCAACGGCGAGGACGACGAGTCGGGGCGGATCTGGGTCGCCGGCTACGTGGTGCGCGACCCCACCCGCGTCGGCTCCAACTGGCGCGCCACCGGCGGCCTCGAGGACCGGCTCGCGGCCGAGGGGATCGTCGGCATCAGCGGCGTCGACACCCGTGCGCTCACCCGGCACCTGCGCGAGCGGGGCGCGATGCGGGTCGGAGTGTCCACTGTGGAGACCGACCCGGCCGCGCTGCGCGAGCGGGTGCTCGCCTCGCCCGAGATGGTCGGCGCCGACCTCTCCGCCGAGGTGACGACCCCCGAGCGGTACACGGTCGCGGCCGAGGGCGAGCACCGGTACACCGTCGCCGCTCTTGATCTGGGGATCAAGCGCAACGTGCCGCGGCGGCTGGCCGCCCGCGGCGTCACCACCCACGTGCTGCCGGCCACGTCCACGGTGGACGACCTGCTCGGGCTCGGCGCCGACGCGGTCTTCTTCTCGCCCGGCCCCGGCGACCCGGCGACCGCCGACCACGCGGTCGGTCTCGCCCGCGAGGTCCTGCGCCGGCGGGTGCCACTGTTCGGCATCTGCTTCGGCAGCCAGATCCTGGGGCGGGCGCTGGGCTTCGGCACGTACAAGCTGCGCTACGGCCACCGCGGCATCAACCAGCCGGTGCTCGACCGCACGACCGGAAAGGTCGAGGTGACCTCGCACAACCACGGCTTCGCCGTCGACGCTCCACATGAGACGACGGTGGACACCGAGTTCGGCCGGGTCGAGGTCTCACACGTGTGCCTCAACGACAACGTCGTCGAAGGGCTGCGGGCGCTGGACGTGCCCGCGTTCACCGTCCAGTACCACCCTGAGGCGGCCGCGGGCCCACACGACGCGGACTACCTTTTCGATCGCTTCGTGGAGCTTGCGACACGAACCAGCAAGCAGGGTGTGGAGCTTGCGACACGAACCAGCAAGCAGGGTGTGGAGCTTGCGACACGAACCAGCAAGCAGGGCGTGGAGTTGACCGACAATGCCTAAGCGGACCGACATCCAGCACGTCCTCGTGATCGGCTCCGGGCCGATCGTCATCGGGCAGGCGTGCGAGTTCGACTACTCCGGCACCCAGGCGTGCCGGGTGCTGCGCGCCGAAGGGCTGCGGGTCAGCCTGGTCAACAGCAACCCGGCGACCATCATGACCGACCCGGAGTTCGCCGACGCCACGTACGTGGAGCCGATCACCCCCGAGTTCGTCGAGCTTGTCATCGCCCGGGAGAAGCCGGACGCGCTGCTGCCCACGCTCGGCGGCCAGACCGCGCTGAACACGGCGGTCGCGCTGCACGACTCGGGCGTGCTCGACAAGTACGGCGTCGAGCTGATCGGCGCCCGCATCGACGCGATCCGGCGCGGCGAGGACCGCCAGCTCTTCAAGGAGATCGTGGCGAAGGCCGGCGGTGAGACCCCGCGCAGCCGGGTGTGCAAGTCGATGGACGAGGTGCGGCAGACCGCCGTCGAGCTGGGGCTGCCGGTGGTGATCCGGCCGTCGTTCACGATGGGCGGGCTCGGCTCGGGCATGGCGCACACCGGCGAGGACCTGGAGCGGATCGCCGGCGCCGGCCTCGCCGCCTCCCCGGTGCACGAGGTGCTCATCGAGGAGAGCGTGCTCGGCTGGAAGGAGTACGAGCTGGAGCTGATGCGCGACCGCAAGGACAACGTGGTCGTCGTCTGCTCGATCGAAAACGTCGACCCGATGGGCGTGCACACCGGCGACAGCGTCACGGTCGCGCCGGCCATGACGCTCACCGACCGGGAGTACCAGAAGATGCGCGACCTCGGCATCGCGGTGCTCCGCGAGGTCGGGGTGGACACCGGCGGGTGCAACATCCAGTTCGCGGTGAACCCCGACAACGGGCGCCTCGTCGTGATCGAGATGAACCCGCGGGTGTCCCGCTCCTCCGCGCTCGCCTCCAAGGCCACCGGCTTCCCGATCGCGAAGATCGCCGCCAAGCTGGCCATCGGGTACACGCTGGACGAGATACCCAACGACGTCACCCAGGAGACGCCGGCCGCCTTCGAGCCGACGCTCGACTACGTGGTCGTGAAGATCCCGCGCTTCGCGTTCGAGAAGTTTCCCGGCGCCGACCCCGAGCTGACCACCACGATGAAGTCGGTCGGCGAGGCGATGTCGCTGGGACGCAACTTCAC
Source organism: Phytohabitans houttuyneae (assembly GCF_011764425.1). Lineage (NCBI taxonomy): Bacteria > Bacillati > Actinomycetota > Actinomycetes > Micromonosporales > Micromonosporaceae > Phytohabitans > Phytohabitans houttuyneae. Next base: position 819,236 of record NZ_BLPF01000001.1, on the reverse strand, counting down.
CGAGGCGCTGAACAAGGCGATGCGCTCGCTGGAGTCGACGGCGGCCGGCTTCTGGACCGCGCCCGACCCGGCCGAGGCCACCGTCGAGTCCACTCTGGAGGCGCTGCGCACGCCGCACGACGGCCGGCTCTACACGGTCGAGCGGGCGCTGCGGCTCGGCGCGAGCGTGGAGCGGGTGGCGGAGGCGACCGGCGGGATGGACCCGTGGTTCCTGGACCAGATCGCCTCGCTCGTCGCGCTGCGCGCGGAGATCGTCGACGCGCCGGTGCTGGACGCGTCGCTGCTGCGCCGGGCCAAGCGCGCGGGCCTGTCCGACCGGCAGCTGGCCGCCCTGCGCCCGGAGTACGCCGGCGAGGACGGCATCCGCACGCTGCGCCACCGGCTCGGGCTGCGCCCGGTTTACAAGACGGTGGACACGTGCGCGGCCGAGTTCGCCGCCAAGACGCCCTACCACTACTCCTCGTACGACGAGGAGACCGAGGTCGCCCCCTCCGGCCGGCCCAAGGTGCTGATCCTCGGCTCCGGGCCCAACCGGATCGGGCAGGGCATCGAGTTCGACTACTCGTGCGTGCACGCGGTTCAGGCGCTGCGAAGCGCGCCGTCGAGCGCAGTCGCTGCGTCCGGTTCCGGGGCCGGAGGCGCCGGCTTTGAGACCGTGATGGTCAACTGCAACCCGGAGACCGTCTCCACCGACTACGACACCGCCGACCGGCTGTACTTCGAGCCGCTCACGTTCGAGGACGTGCTTGAGGTGTGGCACGCCGAGCACTCGTCCGGCACGGAGGCGGGCGGCCCCGGCGTGGTCGGCGTGGTGGTGCAGCTGGGCGGGCAGACCCCGCTCGGCCTGGCCCAGCGGCTCAAGGACGCGGGGTGCCGATCGTCGGTACCACCCCGGAGTCCATCCACCTGGCCGAGCACCGGGGCGCGTTCGGCGCGGTGCTGGCCAAGGCCGGGCTGCGGGCGCCCGAGCACGGCACGGCCACCTCGTTCGAGGAGGCCCGCGAGATCGCGGACACCATCGGGTACCCGGTGCTCGTCCGCCCCTCCTACGTGCTCGGCGGGCGGGGCATGGAGATCGTGTACGACGAGCCGACCCTGCGCGACTACATCGGCCGCGCCACGCAGATCTCGCCGGATCATCCCGTGCTGGTCGACCGCTTCCTCGACGACGCGATCGAGATCGACGTGGACGCGCTCTGCGACGCCACCGGCGAGGTGTTCATCGGCGGCGTGATGGAGCACATCGAGGAGGCCGGCATTCACTCCGGCGACTCGTCGTGCGCGCTGCCGCCGATCACGCTGGCCGGCTCGCACATAGCGCAGGTGCGCCGGTACACCGAGGAGATCGCCCGCGGGGTCGGCGTGCGCGGCCTGCTCAACGTGCAGTACGCGCTCAAGGACGACACCCTGTACGTCCTGGAGGCCAACCCGCGCGCCTCGCGGACCGTGCCGTTCGTCTCCAAGGCCACGGCGGTGCCGCTGGCCAAGGCGGCGAGCCGCATCATGCTCGGCGCCACGATCGCCGACCTGCGGGTCGAGGGCCTGCTGCCGGCCTCCGGCGACGGGGGAGAAATGCCGGACGGCGCGCCGATCGCGGTCAAGGAGGCGGTGCTGCCGTTCAAGCGGTTCCGCACGCCCGCCGGCAAGGGCGTGGACAACCTGCTCGGCCCGGAGATGAAGTCGACCGGCGAGGTGATGGGCATCGACGTCGGCTTCGGGCAGGCGTTCGCGAAGTCGCAGGCCGCCGCCTACGGCTCGCTGCCCACCGCCGGCCGCATCCTCGTCACGGTCGCCAACCGCGACAAGCGGGCGATGGTGTTTCCGGTCAAGCGCCTGGCCGACCTCGGCTTCGAGATCGTGGCGACGGCCGGGACGGGCGAGGTGCTGCGCCGGTACGGCATCGCGGTCTCCGTCGTGCCCAAGCACTTCGAGGTCTCGCTCGGCGACGCGGTCTCGCTCATCGCGGCGGGCGAGGTGGCGCTGGTCATCAACACGCCGCAGGGCTCGGGGGCGAGCGCGCGCTCCGACGGGTACGAGATCCGCAGCGCCGCCGTCACCGCCGACATCCCCTGCATCACGACGGTGCCCGGGGTGACCGCCGCGGTGATGGGCATCGAGGCGCTGATCCGGGGGACATGTCGGTACGCCCGCTGCAGGAGCTCCACGCGGCACTGCGGAAAGACTCGTGAGCTACGCGCTCGCCCGGGCGGCGCTGTTTCGGATCGGCGGCGGTGACGCGGAGGCGGCGCACGAGTGGACGCTGCGCCGCCTGTCCCGCCTGTCGCCGGGCGTGCTGGCGGTGCTCCGCCGCCGGTACGCGGTCCGGGCACCGGTGCGGGTCTTCGGGGTGGACTTCCCCAACCCGGTGGGCCTGGCCGCGGGCATGGACAAAAACGGACTCGCGCTGCCCGCGTGGCCCGCGCTCGGCTTCGGCTTCGTCGAGGTCGGGACGGTGACGGCGTACTCACAGCCGGGCAACCCGCGCCCCCGGCTCTTCCGCCTGCGCGACAGCGAGGCGGTGGTCAACCGGATGGGCTTCAACAACGACGGCGCCGCCGCGCTCGCCTCCCGCCTGACCGACCTGGGGACGCTGCCGGTACCGCTGGGCGTCTCGCTGGGCAAGTCGAAGGCGACCCCGCTGGGCGAGGCGGTGGCCGACTACCGCGCCTCGTACGACCTGCTGCGCGACCACGCCTCGTACGTGGCCGTCAACGTCTCCTCGCCCAACACGCCGGGCCTGCGCTCGCTGCAGGACCGCGAGCACCTCGACGCGCTCCTGGAAGCTCTGGTCGGCGGTCCGCCGGTGCTCGTGAAGATCGCCCCGGACCTGACCGAGCAGGCGATCGCCGAGCTGCTCCAGGTCTGCGCGGACCGGGGCGCGGCCGGCGTGATCGCGACGAACACCACCCTGTCCCGGGACGGCGTGGCCGCCACCGACTCCGCCCTGGCCGCGGAGGCCGGCGGCCTGTCCGGTCGGCCACTGACCGCGCGGGCCCGGGCGGTGGTCGAATTCGTATGCCGCGAGACCGGCGGAGCGCTGCCGGTGATCGGCGTCGGCGGCATCCTCGACCCGGACGACGCCACCCGACTCTTCGACGCCGGCGCCAGCCTGGTGCAGCTCTACACGGGCTTCATCTACCGTGGCCCGGCGCTGGTGCGGTCGGTGGCGCGCGCCGCGCGGGCGAGGTCGGCGCGGGCGGTCGGCGTGCCGTAGGGCTGGGCATCGATGGGGGAGTGCCAAGGTGAGGCCGGACGAGATCGTGGCATTGGACCGGGCGCACGTGTGGCACCCGTACGGGCCGATGCCGGGCACCACCGACCCGTACGTCGTGGAGAGCGCGGACGGCGTGACCCTGCGGCTGGCGGACGGGCGGGAGCTTGTCGACGGGATGTCGTCGTGGTGGGCGGCGATCCACGGGTACCGGCATCCGGTCCTCGACGCGGCGGTCGTGGGGCAGCTCGGGCGGATGAGCCACGTGATGTTCGGCGGGCTGACGCACGAGCCGGCGGTGGCGCTGTCGCGCACGCTCGTCGACATCACGCCGGACGGGCTGGAGCACGTGTTCCTGTGCGACTCCGGCTCGGTCAGCGTCGAGGTCGCCGTGAAGATGGCGCTGCAGTACCAGCGCTCCCGCGGGCGGCCCCAGAAGCACCGGCTCGCCACCTGGCGCGGCGGGTACCACGGTGACACGTTCCACCCGATGAGCGTGTGCGACCCGGTGGGCGGCATGCACCAGCTGTGGACGGACGTGCTGCCGCGGCAGGTGTTCGCGCCGGCGCCGCCGGACGGCTTCGAGACGCCGCCGGACGAGGGCTACCTGCGCACGCTCAAGGCGGAGCTGGCGGCCCACGCCGACCAGCTCGCCGCCGTGATCGTGGAGCCGGTGGTGCAGGGCGCGGGCGGCATGCGCTTCCACAGCCCGGCCTACGTGCGGGCGCTGCGCGAGCTGACCCGGGAGCACGACGTCCTGCTGATCCTCGACGAGATCGCGACCGGCTTCGGCCGTACCGGCGCGCTCTTCGCCGCCGACCACGCCGGCGTTACCCCGGACATCATGTGCGTGGGCAAGGCCCTGACCGGCGGATACCTGAGCCTGGCCGCGGCGCTGTGCACGGCGGAGGTCGCCGCCGGCATCTCGCGGGGCGCGGTGCCGGTGCTGGCGCACGGGCCGACCTTCATGGGCAACCCGCTCGCCTGCGCCGTCGCGAGCGCCTCCATCGGCCTCCTGCGCGACGGTGACTGGCGGGGGGAGGTCAGCAGGATCGAGACGGCGCTCCGGGCCGGCCTGGCGCCTCTGGAGGGCGCTCCGGGGGTCCTCGACGTGCGGGTCCTGGGCGCGATCGGCGTGGTGCAGCTGGACCGCCCGGTGGACATGGCGGCGGCGACGGCCGCGGCGGTGGGCACCGGGGTGTGGCTCCGGCCGTTCCGCGACCTGATCTACACGATGCCGCCGTACGTGGCGGGCGACCTGGATGTGGCGCGGATCACTCGCGCGATCACCGCCGCCGTTCGGGCGGCTTAGCGGTTACAGGAGGGTGTGCGGATGGAGACCTTCGGGGCGCGGCTGCGCCGGGCGATGGACGAGCGGGGGCCGCTCTGCGTGGGCGTCGATCCCCACCCGTCGCTGCTGACGGCGTGGGGGCTGCGGGACGACCCGGACGGCCTAGCGACCTTCTGCGGCCGGGTCGTGGAGGCGGCCGGCGACCGGGTGGCGATCGTGAAGCCGCAGTCCGCTTTTTTCGAGAGGCATGGATCGCGAGGAATCGCCACCCTTGAGTCAACTATCCGACAGTTTAAAGATGCCGGTACGCTCGTTCTGCTTGACGTCAAGCGGGGAGATATCGGTTCCACGGTCCGCGCGTACGCCGAGGCGTACCTGGATCCATCCAGTCCTCTGTATGTCGATGCGATCACCGCGAGCCCCTACCTGGGAGTAGGTTCGCTGGCGCCGATGTTCGAGTTGGCGGCCGCGCATGGCGGCGGCGTGTTCGTGCTCGCGCTGACGTCCAACCCGGAAGGACCGTACGTGCAACACGCGGTCGCGGAGGACGGCCGGACCGTAGCGCAGGCCGTCATCGACGAGATTTCCCAGCTCAACAGGGGTGCGGAGCCACTTGGCAGCTTCGGATTGGTGGTCGGGGCGACCGTAGGCGTGACAGGCCACGACCTGTCCGGGGTGGGCGGACCCATGCTCGCGCCGGGGCTCGGTGCCCAGGGCGCGACGCCGGATGATCTTCGTCGGGTCTTTTCCGGGAACGTTTCGGCAGTGCTCCCGTCGTACTCCCGGGAGGTCCTCCAACACGGCCCGGACACCGCCGCCCTGCGTGCGGCCGTGGAGCGGGCTCAGGCCGAGTGCCGGGCGGTGCTGGACGGCGCCGCAGGGTGATGCCGCAGTCACGATTCAGTGATCATGGCGCGCCGACGTTGCCGAAAACGTCGCTGCCCGCTAGTTTTCCCGGCGCCGGGAATCACATGCCCCTTTGGTTCCGGGCCACACCATGTTTCACAGATGCGGTGGTGGTTTCGCCGCCGCGATAGGGACCTGAGGAGAACTGGTGCCGCTCCCGTCACTGAGCCCCGAACAGCGCGCTGCTGCGCTGGAGAAGGCTGCGGAGATCCGCAAGGCCCGCGCTGAGCTGAAGGAGCAGCTCAAGCAGGGCAAGACCACCCTCGCCGCCGTGCTCGAACGTGCCGAGACCGACGACGTCGTAGGAAAACTCAAGGTCTCGGCCGTGCTTCAGGCGCTCCCGGGTATCGGCAAGATTCGAGCGACCCAGATCATGGAGAAGCTCAAGATTGCCGACAGCCGGCGCCTGCGCGGACTCGGCGAGCAGCAGCGTAAGGCGCTGCTTGGGGAGTTCGCTTCAAACTGATCCGCTGCACCGTGTAGAAACAAGCAGTGAGCATGGAAGACGACGCGCGCCCGGAAGCGGCTCGCCTCACCGTCCTGTCCGGCCCCTCAGGAGTCGGGAAGGACAGCGTGATCGAGCTGATCCGGGCGCGCTCGCCGTGGGTCTGGCTTTCGGTGTCCGCCACCACGCGGAAGATGCGTGATTACGAAGTCGACGGCGTGCACTATTTCTTCGTCGACCGGCCGGAGTTCGAGCGGATGATCGCCACCGGTCAGTTCCTGGAGTGGGCCGAGTTCGCCGGCAACCTGTACGGCACGCCCCGCGGTCCCGTCGAGGACAAGCTCCGCTCCGGCGAGCCGGTCCTGCTGAAGATCGACCTGCAGGGCGCGCGGCAGGTGCGTGCGGCGATGCCCGACGCCCAGCTGGTGTTCCTCGCCCCGCCGAGCGTCGAGGAGCTCAAGCGGCGCCTCATCGGCCGGGGCACGGACGACGAGGAGACCATCCGTCGCCGCCTGGTCCACGCCGACGAGGAGCTGGCCGCCGAGCGGGAGTTCGACGTGACGGTGGTCAACGACTACGTCGAGAGGGCCGCGGACGAGCTGGTAAGCTTGCTCGGTTCATCATTTCTCGCCCCGGCGCGGCCGGGGTCGCAGAGCTAGTTGATGACCATCCTTGACCGAAAAGAGAAGGATCCACGTGGGCTCCGTCGCCAATCCTGAAGGCATCACCAACCCGCCGATCGACGAGCTGCTCGAGAAGACCACGTCGAAGTACGCGTTGGTCATCTTCGCCGCCAAGCGCGCGCGCCAGGTCAACGCCTACTACAGCCAGCTCGGCGAGGGCCTGCTGGAGTACGTGGGGCCGCTGGTGGAGACCACCCCCCAGGAGAAGCCGCTCTCCATCGCGATGCGTGAGATCAACGCCGGCCTGCTGACGGCCGAGCCCACCGACAACCCGTAGCCGGTGGCCGCGGTCGTCCTCGGCGTAGGCGGTGGCATCGCCGCCTACAAAGCCTGCGAGCTGCTGCGGCTCTTCACCGAGTCCGGCCACACGGTCCGGGTCGTGCCGACCGCGTCGGCCCTGCGCTTCGTCGGCGCTCCGACCTGGGCCGCCCTCTCCGGGCAGCCCGTCGCCGACGACGTGTGGTCCCAGGTGCACGAGGTGCCACACGTGCGGATCGGGCAGAGCGCCGATCTGGTGGTCGTCGCACCCGCCACCGCCGACCTGCTGGCCAAGGCCGCGCACGGGCTCGCCGACGACCTGCTGACCAACACGCTGCTCACCGCGCGGTGTCCGGTCGTGTTCGCGCCGGCCATGCACACCGAGATGTGGGAGCACGCCGCCACCACCGCCAACGTGGCCACCCTCCGCGCCCGCGGGGCGATCGTGGTCGAGCCCGCGGTGGGGCGCCTCACCGGCGTCGACACCGGCAAGGGCCGCCTGCCCGACCCGGCCGAGATCTTCGCGCTGTGCCGGCGCGTGCTGGCCCGCGGCGGCCTGCCCGCCACCGACCTGGCCAGCCGCCACGTGGTGGTCACCGCCGGCGGCACCCGCGAGCCGCTCGACCCGGTCCGCTTCCTGGGCAACCGATCGTCCGGCAAACAGGGGTACGCGTTCGCCCGCGCCGCCGCCGCCCGCGGTGCCCGCGTCACGCTCGTCAGCGCCAACGTCGCGCTGCCCGACCCCGCGGGCGTCGACATCGTGCGGGTCGGCTCGACCGAGGAGCTGCGCAAGGTCACCGTCGAGGTCGCCGCGAGCGCGGACGTCGTGGTGATGGCCGCCGCACCCGCCGACTTCCGCCCGGCGGAGTACTCACCCTCGAAGATCAAAAAGCCGGCCGGCGGCGGCGCGCCGGTGATCGAGCTGGTCACCAACCCCGACATCGCCGCCGAGCTGGGCGAGCGCAAGCGGCCTGGTCAGGTGCTTGTCGCGTTCGCGGCGGAGACCGGTGACGGCGACGACGCGGTCGCCAACGCCCGCACCAAACTGGCCCGCAAGCGCGCCGACCTGATCGTGCTCAACCGGGTCGGCGTCGACCGGGTGTTCGGTGCCGATGCCAACACGGCGGTGGTCTTCGGCGCCGACGGTTCGACGACCGACCTGGCCGAACGGCCGAAGGACGAGCTGGCCGACGCGGTCCTGGACCTGGTAGTACCCCACTTAACCGACCTGTCATAAGGGATAGTCAGGGTTGAGGTTCAAGCGGCGATGGCTACACTGCCGCGAAACCAGTCGCCGCGAAATTATGAAGACACAAACGTGAGGAGCACCGTGGCACGCCGCCTGTTCACCTCCGAGTCGGTCACGGAGGGCCACCCGGACAAGATCGCTGACCAGATCAGCGACGGCATTCTCGACGCGCTGCTCGCCCAGGACCCGCGCAGCCGGGTTGCGGTCGAGACGCTGATCACGACCGGTCAGGTGCACGTGGCCGGTGAGGTCACCACCAAGGCCTATGCGGACATCCCGACGATTGTGCGGGAGACGATCCTGGGGATCGGGTACGACTCGTCGAAGAAGGGTTTCGACGGTGCGTCCTGTGGTGTGAGCATCAGCATCGGTTCGCAGTCGCCGGACATCGCGCAGGGCGTCGACAACGCCTTCGAGCTGCGCTCGGGTGCGTCGGAGTCCGCGCTTGACGCGCAGGGTGCCGGTGACCAGGGCATGATGTTCGGCTTCGCGTGCTCGGAGACGCCGGAGCTGATGCCGCTGCCGATCGCGCTGGCCCACCGCCTGGCCCGCCGGCTGTCGGCCGCCCGCAAGGACGGCACGATTCCGTACCTGCGGCCGGACGGCAAGACCCAGGTCACGGTGGAGTACGACGGGCTGCGCCCGATCCGCCTCGACACGGTGGTCGTCTCCAGCCAGCACGCGGCGGACATCTCGCTGGAGTCGCTGCTGACGCCGGACGTGCGCGAGCACGTGATCGCGCCGGAGCTCGAGGGCCTGGGCCTGGAGACCGAGGGGTACCGGCTGCTGGTCAACCCGACGGGCCGGTTCGAGATCGGTGGTCCGATGGGTGACGCGGGTCTGACCGGCCGGAAGATCATCGTGGACACCTACGGCGGGTACGCGCGGCACGGTGGTGGCGCGTTCTCGGGTAAGGACCCGTCGAAGGTGGACCGGTCGGCGGCGTACGCGATGCGGTGGGTGGCCAAGAACGTGGTGGCGGCCGGTCTGGCGGAGCGGTGCGAGACCCAGGTGGCGTACGCGATCGGCAAGGCGCAGCCGGTGAGCCTGTTCGTGGAGACGTTCGGCACGGAGAACGTGCCCGTCGACCGCATCGAAAAGGCCATCAACGAGGTGTTCGACCTGCGTCCGGCCGCGATCATCCGCGACCTTGACCTGCTGCGCCCGATCTACCGGCAGACCGCGGCGTACGGGCACTTCGGCCGCGAGCTGCCCGACCTCACGTGGGAAAACACCGACCGCGCCGCCGACCTCAAGTCCGCCGCCGGAGCGTGACGGCGGGCAGAATGGCGCGGTGACGACCCGCAAGACGACGAGCGACCGGCAGCCGGCTCCACGGTTGCCGGTCGCTCGCGTTTGCGTGGACGTCCCGCTCGCGCACCTCGACCGCCCGTTCGACTACCTGGTGCCGGCCCAGCTCGACGAGGGCGCCCAGCCGGGCACGCGGGTCAAGGTGCGCTTCTCCGGCCAGCTCGTCGACGGCTGGCTGCTGGAGCGGGCCGAGGAGACGGCGCTCGAGAAGAAGCTGCTCTACGTCGAAAAGGTCGTCTCGCCGGAGGTCGTGCTCACGCCCGAGGTGGCGCGGCTGGCCCGGGCCGTCGCCGACCGCTACGCGGGCAACCTCGCCGACGTCCTCCGCCTCGCCGTCCCGCCCCGCCACGCCCGCGCCGAGCAGGCCGCGCCCCCGACGACCCGGTGGAGCCGGCCGAGGCGAAGCTCGACGAGAGCGGCTGGGGCGCGTACGCCGCGACCGGCTTCCTCACCGCCCTCAGCGAGGCCCGCCCCGCCCGCGCGGTCTGGTCCGCGCTGCCCGGCGAGGACTGGCCGGCGCGGTTCGCCGAGGCCGCCGCCGCCACCGTGCGCGCCGGCAAGGGAGCGGTCGCCGTCGTCGCCGACGCGCGCGACCTCGACCGCCTCGACGCCGCGCTCACCGCCGTGCTCGGGCCGGGACGGCACGTCGCGCTCTCCGCCGCGCTGGGGCCGGCCAAGCGGTACCGCGCGTTCCTCGCCGCCAGCCGCGGCCGGGTGCCGGTGGTGGTGGGCACCCGGGCGGCGATGTTCGCGCCGGTCACCGACCTGGGGCTGGTCGCCCTCTGGGACGACGGCGACGACCTGCACGCCGAGCCCCGTGCGCCGTACCCGCACGCCCGCGAGGTGCTGCTCACCCGCGCCCAGCTCGCCGGCGCGGCCGCCCTGCTCGGGGGCTACGCCCGCACCGGCGAGGCCCAGCTGCTGATCGAGACCGGCTGGGCGAAGGAGATCGTGGCGCCGCGTGAGCACGCGCGGGCGCGTACCCCCGCCATCAGCCCGACCGGCGACGACCCGCACATGGCCCGCGACCCGGCGGCCGCGACGGCGCGGCTGCCCTCCGTGGCGTGGGAGGCCGCGAAGCAGGCGCTCAAGGGCGGCGCGCCGGTGCTGGTGCAGGTGCCACGCCGCGGCTACCTGCCGTCGATGGCGTGCGCCGACTGCCGCACCCCGGCGCGGTGCCCGCACTGCGCCGGCCCGCTCGCGCTGCGCTCCTCGCACGCGGTGCCCGGCTGCCAGTGGTGCGGCCGGGTCGCGGCCGCCTACGCCTGCCCCTCCTGCGGCGGCCGCCGCCTGCGCGCCGCGGTGGTCGGCGCCCGGCGCACGGCGGAGGAGCTGGGCCGGGCGTTTCCGGGCGTGCCGATCCGCACCTCCGGCCGCGACGAGGTGCTGGCCGGCGTGCCCGACGAGCCCTCCGTGGTGGTGGCCACACCGGGCGCCGAGCCGGTCGCCGCCGGCGGGTACGGCGCCGTGCTCCTGCTCGACACCTGGGCGCTGCTCACCCGCGCCGACCTGCGAGCCACCGAGGAGACCCTGCGCCGCTGGATGAACGCCGCCGCCCTCGCCAACCCCCGCGGCCGCGTGGTGGTCGCCGCCGACGGCTCACTGCCCGCGGTGCAGGCCCTCATCCGCTGGGACTCCGCCTGGTACGCCTCCCGCGAGCTCGCCGAACGCCGCGAGCTGGGCTTCCCACCCGCCGCCCGCATGGCCAGCCTCACCGGCACCCCCGACGCCGTCGCCGACCTCCTCGCCACCGCCCACCTGCCCGAGGGCGCCGAGCTGCTCGGCCCGGTGCCCGCCCCACAGGGCCAGGAACGCATGCTGGTCCGCGTCCGCCGCGCCAACCAGGCCGCGCTGGCCCGCTCACTGCACGAGGCGGCCGGCGTCCGTACGGCCCGCAAGGCAGCCCAGCCGGTCCGCGTCCAGATGGACCCGCTCGACCTGCTCTAGCCGCTCACGCAGCCGGGGTGGCGGCCTCCGTGCCTTTCAGTGGATTTGAGGATTTGAGCTACCGCGGCGTCCGCCGTGGTCCGGACCGTTGCTCCCGCGGCCTCACCCTCCGCGGTGGGCCAGCTCGCCCCCAACAGCCACCGCACGCAGATCTAGGCGCTTTCGCGGTCAGGGGTGAGCCTTCTTGAAGTCCGACCCGAGTTGGACGTGAGCTGCGGCTGTGCCCGCGGTTGCCGCCTCACCCTCCGCAGTCGCCCGGCTCAACCCACGAGCCCGCTCCGGCAGATCTTGGCAAGTTAGCGTCGAAATAACGCGCTAACTCACCAAGATCTCGATTGCGGTGCCGCTTGCGCCCGACGGATGGTCGCTGACGGTAGTAGAGCTCCCCATGACGGCGCTGCGCCGTGGACGGACTTGGTGGCGCCCAGGTCGAGAGCAACCCACGGCGGCCGGGAGGCCGCGGGTGCGCGGCCTCCCGGCACCGGGTCAGCGGAGCGTACGGCCGTCGGGGTGCAGGGACTTGGGGAGCCGGATGGTGATGAACTCGTTGTTGTCCGGCAGGCCCGGCGTGCGGCCCGACGAGGACGGGTAGTTGTTGTCGTTGAGCACGGCGATCGTCTTGTCGTCCAGCACGATCACGTCCTCGATCGTCGTGAACGGGAAACGGAACACCGGGCCGAAACCGCCCAGGCGCTTCGGGTTGGCGATGTTCAGCAGGTCGACGACGAGCGTCTTGTCGAGCGCGCCGTCACGGTCGCGGTCGCGGCGGTCGGCCAGGTAGATCTTCTTGACCAGCGCGGCGTCGCCCTGACCGCCGTCGCGTTCGATGACCAGGAAGCGGTTGGCGTCGACCGCGATCGCGTCGCCGATGGCGTGCGCCGGGGAGTCCAGCTGGTAGGTCCAGCGCTTGCCGGAGTACGCGCCGGCCCGCAGGTCGAACTCGTACATCCGCAGGGCGCCGGCCGGGTCGCCGGTCACCGTGCCTTCCAGCAGCGGGTACAGGTAGCGGCCGTCGGGCGAGATGGCCATGCCCTCGAAGCCCTTGCTGCCGCCCAGGTTCGGGGTGCCGCCGGCCAGGTACGGGTTTTCCGGCGCGAAGACGCCCGGCAGCGACACCGGTGCGGACAGCAGCCGGCCGGTGCGGTCGAAGTGGAGCAGGAACGGGCCGAACTCGTCGCCGATCCAGTACGTGCCGTCCACCGCCCGCGTGATCGACTCCACGTCGAAGTCGGCGCCGGTCAGGACGCGGTCGGGGCGGGTGAGCGGGAAGGGCACCTTGCCGTCCGGGTCGGTCAGGTGGAAGCCGCCGAGCACGTCGATCGCGCCGGTGCGGAAGACCGGGGCGAGCCGCTGTACCCGCAGCGCGTAGTCGGCGCTGTTCGCCTTCGCGCCGAAGCCGTTGTCGGACAGCACCTCGTACGCGCCCCCGCCGCCCCGGACGATGCCGGAGAAGCCCTGGACCGGCTGGTCGGCGAAGGGCGGTACCACGCCGTTGATCGGCGCGGTGCCGAGCGCGGCGCCGGACGGGTCGCTGGCCGGCACGTACGTCTGCGCCGGCAGCGACGCGAACCCGGTGAGCGTGGGCGTGCGTACGTCGTCGTGGTCGTGTGCCGGGGTGGGGGAGGCGGCGAGGCCGAGCGTGAGCGCGGCGACACCGGCGGCGGTACCCACCCGGATGGCGATTGATCGCATGAGCGCGGACGGTAGGTGCACCGGATGAACGCCCGGTTGCGCAGCACCGCACACCGGACTCCGTAGACTGGTACGCCACCCCTTTTCCGTACGAGGGAGTCTTCCCGTGACCGTCCAGCCCATCCGAGTGTTCGGCGACCCCGTGCTCAGGACGCCCGCCGAGCCGGTCGTCGACTTCGACGCGGAGCTGCGGCGGCTCGTCGCCGATCTCACCGAGACCATGCAGGAGGCCAGCGGGTGGGGCTTGCCGCGCCCCAGCTCGGCGTGGGGCTGCGCGTGTTCACCTTCGACGTCGACGACGTGCTCGGGCACCTGATCAACCCGGAGCTCAGCTTTCCCGACGAGGAGGAACAGGACGGCCAGGAGGGGTGCCTGTCCATCCCCGGCCTCTACTTCGACACCAAGCGCCGGATGAACGTGGTGGCCAAGGGCTTCAACATGTACGGCGACCCGGTGCGCATCGTCGGCAGCGAGCTGATGGCCCGCTGCGCACAGCACGAGACCGACCACCTCGACGGCGTGCTCTTCATCGACCGCCTCGACCCGGAGGCGCGCAAGGAGGCGATGAAGGCGATCCGGGCCGCCGAGTGGTACAACGACGCCGCGCCGCCCACGGTCAAGCTGAGCCCGCACGCGTCGTCCAGCAGCCCCTTCGGTCTGGGTCGGTGACGCGTGCGCCTTGTCTTCGCCGGTACCCCGGCCGTCACGCTGCCCGCGCTGGACGCCATCGCCGCGTCCGGCCATGACCTCGTCGCCGTGGTGACGCGGCCCGACGCTCCCGCCGGGCGGGGCCGCCGCCTGGTGCGCTCGCCCGCCGGTGCCTGGGCCGACGAGCGGGGCATCGAGGTGCTCACACCGGCCCGGCCGCGCGAGCCCGAGTTTCAGGCCCGCCTCCGCGAGCTGGCCCCGGACTGCGTACCCGTCGTGGCGTACGGCGCGCTGGTGCCCAAGGAGGCCCTGGAGATCCCGAAGCGCGGCTGGATCAACCTGCACTTCTCGCTGCTGCCCGCCTGGCGCGGCGCCGCGCCGGTCCAGCACGCCGTGCTGCACGGCGACACCGTCACCGGGGCGAGCGTCTTCCAGTTGGAGGAGGGCATGGACACCGGGCCGGTGTACGGCACGCTGACTGAGGAGATCAAGCCCATCGACACCTCCGGTGACCTGCTCGAACGGCTGGCCGTCTCGGGCGCCGGCCTGCTCGTCGCGGTGCTCGACGCGATCGAGTCGGGCGCCGCCCGCGCCGTGCCGCAGCCCGCCGACGGCGTCTCGCTCGCCCCGAAGATCACCGTCGACGACGCCGAGGTGCGGTGGTCGGAGCCGGCCTTCGCGGTCGACCGCCGGGTCCGCGCGTGCACGCCGGCGCCGGGGGCCTGGACCACGTTCCGCGGCGACCGCCTCAAGCTCGGCCCGGTCCGCCCCATCCGGTACGGGCCGGAGCTCCAGCCCGGCGACCTGCTCGTGGAAAAGGAGCGCGTGCTGGTGGGCACCGCGACCGATCCGGTGGCCCTCGGCGAGGTGAAGGCCGCCGGGAAGAAGTCGATGCCGGCGCTCGACTGGGCGCGCGGGTTGCGCCTGGACACCGCGGAGCGGTTCGCGTGAGGGGCGGGGTCCGCACCCAGCGCGCCGACCTGCCCCGCCGCGCGGCGTACGAGGCGGTGGCGGCCGTGAACCGCGACGGCGCGTACGCCAACATCGTGCTGCCGCACATCCTGCGCGACCTGCGGCTGTACGGGCGGGACGCGGCGTTCGCCACCGAGCTGACGTACGGCACGCTGCGCCACGAGGGCACGCTGGATGCGATCATCGGCTCGGCGGCCGGGCGCGACGTGGCCCGGATCGACCCGCCGGCCCGCGACGCGCTGCGCCTCGGGGCGTACCAGTTGCTGCACACCCGCGTGCCCGCGCACGCCGCCGTCTCCGCGACCGTCGACCTGGTGCGGTCGGTGGCGGCCGGCGCGACAGGCTTCGCCAACGCGGTGCTGCGCGAGATCGCCACCCACGACCTGGACACGTGGATCGGCAAGGTCGCGCCCCCGTACGAGCAGGACCCGGTCGCGCACCTCGCGGTCGCCGACAGCCATCCACAGTGGATCGTGCGGGCGTTCAGCGAGGCGCTCGGCGGCGACCTGGACGAGACCACCCGCCTGCTGATCGAAGACAACCAGCGGCCGCCGGTGCACCTGTGCGCCCGCCCCGGCCGCGCCGACGCGGTCGAGCTCGCCGACGAGGTGGGTGGCGCGCCCGGCGCGTTCTCGCCCTACGCGGTGTACCTGCCCGGCGGCGCACCCGGCGACCTGCAAGCGGTGGTCGAGGGGCGCGCGCACGTGCAGGACGAAGGCTCGCAGCTCGTCGCCGCCGCGCTCACCAACGCGCCGCTGGAGGGGCCGGACGCCCGGTGGCTCGACCTGTGCGCCGGCCCGGGCGGCAAGGCCGGGCTGCTCGGCGCGCTGGCCGTCGAGCGCGGCGCCGAGGTGACCGCGGTCGAGGTGGCCGAGCACCGCGCCCGCCTCGTCTCGCTGGCCACCCGCGGCCTCCCGGTGACCGTGCTGCACCAGGACGGCCGGGAGGAGCTGCCCGGTCCCGCCTTCGACAGGGTGCTCGTCGACGCGCCCTGTACCGGCCTCGGCTCGCTGCGCCGCCGCCCCGAGTCGCGGTGGCGCCGCCAGCCGTCCGACCTGCCACCGCTGACCCGGCTGCAGCGCGAGCTGCTCGTGGCGGCGTTCACGGCGGTGCGGCCGGGCGGCCTCGTCGCCTACGTGACCTGCTCGCCGCACCTCGTCGAGACCCACGTGACGGTCACCGAGGCGGCGCGCCGCAGCGGCCTGCCGGTCGACCTCGTCGACGCCCGCCCGTTCCTGCCGGCGGGGATGCCCGGCCTCGGCGCCGGCCCGACGGTCCAGCTGTGGCCCCACCGCCACGGCACGGACGCGATGTTTCTCGCGCTGCTCCGCCGCGGCTAGGCCCTGCTACCGCGACGCCCGCGGTGGCCCGGAGGGTCGCCTTCGGCCGGTCTTTGGGGTGAGGCCGTGGATCGCGCAGGGTGAGGCCGCGGGAGCAGCGGTCCGGACCACCGCGGACGTCGCGGTAGCCCGGATCTGCTTCTCGGTTTGGATCCTGTCCCGTCGCCTGCCGGGACGCCGCGGTCAGCGGATGCGCAGCGCGCCCGGTCCGGCGCCCTTCATCGAGCGGCGCAGGTCCTGGTCGCTGATCCACATGAAGCACTGCACGCCGCGGTCGCCGTTGGCCCACTCGTCCTCGTCCGGGAAGTAGATGATCGTCCCGGTGCGGAACTTGATGTTGCCGTCGTTGGGCACCTTGGCCCACTTCGCGACCACGCCGCGGCAGCCGTCGTGGGCGCGCTGCGTGTTCTTCTCGAAGTCCGCGTACGACGTGTCCGGCGCGGTCCACACGCCGGCGAACTCGGCGCCGTGCGCGGTGCCGCAGGTGACCGCGTTCATCGCGCTGATCGAGGTGCCGCCGCTGATGATCGCGCGGAAGCAGCCGTACGCGATCGGTGCGGCCGCCTTCAGCACGTCCTTGAGGTTGCCCGAGCGGCGCTTGACCTCGTTGACGTCGAGCGACTCGATCTCGGCGACGTCGCAGCGGAACCAGCGGCTGCCGCCCTCCCACGCCTGCGTGGCGGGGTAGTAGATGTACAGGTCGAGGCGGCCGCCGCGCCAGTCGCCGCCCAGGTACTCGTTGACCTTCGTGTTGCACTCTTTGAAGGCGGCGCGTGCGGCCTCGGTCGACGCCTTCGGCGGCTCAGTCGCGTCGGCCGCGGTGCCGCTGACCTGACCGACGAACACCGTTTCGAAGTGGTGCTCGGTCGCACAGTCGATCGGGTTGTAGTTGGCACGCGATATGTACAGCTCGTCCGGCAGCGAAAGGTGGCACACGCCCACCTCGGGCACGAACGGTGTCGCCTCGGGCTGCGCCTTCCAGTCGTCCACAAGCTTGCCGTCGACTCCGGCCGGATTGCCGCAGCCGGCGAGTAAAGCCGCCAACAGACCACCCAGAACCGCTACGCCCACCACGCGTCGCATACAGCTGCCCTCCCCAGGGTCCCGCGCCCGGCCGCAGCATACGGCACACGCGCCACCGTCCCGTCCCGCTCCCGGGCCGTGACGCGCCGCCGCACGCCTGGACCTGCGCGTTTCGCCGCGCGACCCGGCACCGGCCCGCCGGACCCGCCGAACGTCCACCACGGACGCGGTTGTCGCACCAGACATTGCCAACCGCTGTGCCCGGCTCCGTACACTGTCGGGGGTGAGCGCACCTTCGCCGGTCGTCGCGCCGAGCATCCTCGCCGCCGACTTCGCCCACCTCGCCGACGAGGTCCGCGCCGTCGAGGGCGCCGCAGACTGGCTCCACGTCGATGTCATGGACAACCACTTCGTGCCCAACCTGACCATCGGCCTGCCGGTGGTGCAGAGCCTGCGGGCGGCGACCACGCTCCCGTTCGACGTGCACCTGATGATCGAGGACCCGCGGCGGTGGGCGCCGGGCTACGCGGACGCGGGGGCGTACAACGTGACCTTCCACGTCGAGGCGTCGGACAACCCGGTCTCGCTGGCCAAGGACCTGCGCGCCGCGGGCGCGAAGGCGGGGCTGGCGATCGACCGCGACACGCCGATCGAGCCGTACCTGGAGCTGCTGCCCAGCTTCGACACGCTGCTGATCATGACAATCAAGGCCGGCTTCGGCGGGCAGAAGTTCCTCCCGGCGATGCTCGACAAGGTCTCCGCCGCCCGGCGGCACGCCAAGGCCGGCCACCTGGAGCTGCGCATCGAGGTCGACGGCGGGATCGCCGAGGACACGATCGCCGAGGCGGCCTCGGCCGGTGCGGACGCCTTCGTGGCCGGCACCGCGGTGTACAGCGCGGAGGACCCGGCCGAGGCGGTGCGCAAGCTGCGCGGCCTTGCCGCCCGGGCGATGGCCGGGCCATGACCGTGGACCCGGCCGTCGAGCGGCCCGACCTGATCCTGGTCGTCGACGACGACCAGGACATCGCGCGCTTCGTGAGCGTCAACCTCAAGATCCATGGCTTCGAGGTGGTGCTGGCCGGCGACGGCATGGAGGCGCTCGAGCTGGTCGAGCAGCGCCACCCCGACCTGGCCGTGGTCGACCTGATGATGCCCCGCATGGACGGGCTGGAGCTGACGCGGCGCCTGCGGGCCAACCCGATGACCTCCGCACTCCCCGTGATCATGCTTACCGCCAAGGGCATGACCGTCGACAAGGTGGTCGGCCTCACCGCCGGCGCCGACGACTACCTTGTGAAGCCGTTCGACACGCTGGAGCTGATCGCCCGGGTGCGCTCCACGCTCCGGCGCAACCAGGAGTTCCGCGAGGTCTCGCCGCTCACCGGCCTGCCCGGCAACACCCGCGTGCGGCGGGAGATCCTCGACCGGATGCGCAGCGGCACCGACTACGCGGTCGGTTACGTCGACATCGACCGGTTCAAGAGCGTCAACGACGTGTACGGGTTCGAGCGCGGCGACGAGTTCATCACGGCGCTGGCCCGCAGCATGCACCGCGCGGTGGTATCGGCCGGGCTGCCGCCCGCGTTCCTCGGCCACATCGGCGGCGACGATTTCGTGATCGTCTGCCACCCCGACCAGATCCTGCCGCTGACCCAGCAGGCGGTGGTCGACTTCGAGCAGGCCGCCGACGAGCTGTACGACCCGGAGCACGCCAAGCGGGGCTACGTGCTGGTGCCCGACCGCCGCGGCAACCTGCTCAAGGCGCACCTGGTGACGCTCTCGATCGGCGTGGCGCAGTCGACGGCGACCGGCCGCAAGTACGCCGACCCGCGCGAGGTCATCGCGGTCGCCTCGGAAATGAAGAAGGTGGCCAAAAACCAGCCGGGGTCGTATATCGCGGTCGATCGCCGCAAAGCGGACAGCGGGAACGACGGCCCCAAGCTGTGATGTTGACCGCGTCCCATGGTGCGCCGCCCTCACATGCGTGTAAGACTCGATGGGTAACCCACCACGCGCTGGCGGGGCTCGGTGAAATTCCGAACCGGCGGTAATCGGGGCGCAATGCCCGGAGAGCCCGCGACCCGGTCGTAGCCAACGGCCGGTGGACCTGGTGTAAGTCCAGGGCCGACGGTCAAAGTCCGGATGGGAGTTAGCGCGCGGGACGGAGGCACCCCTGGATGGGGTCGGTTCGCCGACGCCACCGGAATCTGCCGCCCCAACGCCACCCCATCTCCCTGCCCGCGCACCCCGGCCGGCATTGGAGAGGGACGCCCATGGCGAGCGTTGACGAGGCGATGACCCGCGCGATAGCGCTGGCCGCCCGCGGGCTCGGCACCACAAGTCCCAACCCCGTCGTGGGCTGCGTCATCCTCGACACCGGCGGCGACGTCGTGGGCGAGGGCTTCCACGCGTACGCGGGCGGTCCGCACGCCGAGATCGTCGCGCTGGCACAGGCAGGGGAGCGGGCCCGCGGCGGTACCGCTGTCGTCACGCTGGAGCCCTGCGACCACACCGGCCGCACGGGCCCCTGCACGGCCGCCCTCATCCGCGCCGGCGTGGCCAACGTCGCCGTCGCCGTCGCCGACCCCAACCCGCTCGCCGGCGGCGGTGTGGAGACGCTGCGCAAGGCCGGCGTCGAGGTGGTCACCGGCATCCGCGAGAGCGAGGCCGAGCAGGGCAACATCGCGTGGCTGACCGCGGTGCGGCGGGGCTGGCCGTACGTGATCTGGAAGTACGCCGCGACGCTCGACGGCCGCTCGGCCGCCATCGACGGCACCAGCATGTGGATCACGTCCGAGGCGGCCCGGATGGACGTGCACAAGCTGCGCGGCACCGTCGACGCCGTCATCGTCGGGGTCGGCACCGTCCTCGCCGACGACTCGCGCCTGACCGCGCGCAACCTGCGCGACGGCACCCTCAACATCCGCCAGCCGTTGCGCGTGGTCGTGGACTCGACGGGTCGTACCCCCGAAAAAGCCCGCGTGCGCGACGGCGCCGCACCGACCTGGGTGGTCACCACGGCGGACGTCGGGACCGGCCCTGACGGCCGGGTCGACCTGGAGGCGCTGCTCGCGGGGCTCTACCAGCGCGGAGTCCGGGCCGCCCTGCTGGAGGGCGGGCCGACGCTCGCCGGCGGCTTCCTCGCCGCCGGGCTGATCGACAAGATCATCGGGTACGTGGCGCCGAAGCTCCTCGGCGCCGGATCTCCCGCGCTCGCCGATGCGGGCGTGCACACCATCGCCGAGGCCATCGACCTGGAGTACACCGAGATCGCCCAGGTCGGGCCGGATCTGCGCTTCACCGCCACACCGCGAAAAAGGGAGGGCTGAACGTTGTTCACGGGGATTGTCGAGGAACTTGGCGAGCTGGTCCGGCTGGACTGGCACGGCGACGGCGGCATCGCCGCGCTGCGCGGTCCGCTCGTCGCGTCGGACGCGCGCGCCGGTGACTCGATCGCGGTCAACGGCGTGTGTCTCACGGTCGTGGAGGTGGACGGCGGGGGGTTCACGGTCGACGTGATGAAGGAGACGTTCGACCGTAGCGCGCTCGGCACGCTCGCGCCGGGCGACCCGGTCAACCTCGAGCGCGCCGCCACGCTGGGCACGCGCCTCGGCGGCCACCTGGTGCAGGGGCACGTCGACGGGGTGGGGCGGATCGTGTCCCGGACGCCCGGAGATCGGTGGGAAGACGTCACGATCGAACTTCCTCCGGGTCTTTCCCGTTACGTGGTGGAAAAGGGGTCGATCACCGTGGACGGGGTATCGCTGACCGTCGTCGCGGTGGACGACTCGTCGTTCGCGGTGAGCCTGATACCCACCACGCTCGCGCTCACCACTCTCGGGCGTAAAGGCGCCGGAGACCTGGTAAACCTGGAGGTCGACGTGATCGGCAAGTACGTGGAGAAGCTCCTGGCGGCTCCGCCGGCGCCCAGCGGCGCCACGCCCGCCGCGGAGCTGGCGGACGGAGTGTCGGCATGAACACCATCGAGGAGGCCGTCGCCGAGTTCGCCGCGGGACGGCCGGTGATCGTCGTGGACGACGAGGACCGCGAAAACGAGGGCGACCTGATCTTCGCCGCCGAGCTGGCCACGCCGGAGCTGATGGCGTTCATGGTCCGGTACACCTCCGGGTACATCTGCGCGCCGGTCACGGAGGCGGACGCGGACCGGCTCGAGCTGCCCCCGATGTACCACATCAACCAGGACAAAAGGGGCACAGCGTACACGGTGACCGTCGACGCGCGCGAGGGCGTGAGCACCGGCATCTCGGCGGCCGACCGGGCCCGCACCGTGCGGCTGCTCGCCGACCCGGGCACCGACGCCACCGCGCTCAGCCGGCCCGGCCACGTCGTGCCGCTGCGCGCCAAGAACGGCGGCGTGCTGCGCAGACCCGGCCACACCGAGGCCACCGTCGACATGGCGGTGCTCGCCGGCCTGCGCCCCGCCGGCGTGCTGTGCGAGCTTGTCAACGACGACGGCACGATGATGCGCCTGCCGGACCTGGAGAAGTTCGCGGTCGAGCACCACCTCACGATCATCACGATCGCCGACCTTGTGGCGTACCGCCGCCGCGTCGAGAGCCAGGTCGAGCGGGTCGCCGAGGCCCGCCTACCCACGCCGCACGGCGTCTTCCGCGCGGTCGGGTACCGGGCCGAGCTGGACTCGGAGGCCGAGCACGTGGCCCTGGTCTACGGCGACCTCGGCGACGGCGAGGACGTGCTGGTGCGCGTCCACTCCGAGTGCCTCACCGGCGACGTCTTCGGCTCGCTGCGCTGCGACTGCGGCCCCCAGCTGCAGGCCGCGCTCGCCCGCGTGGCGACCGAGGGCCGCGGCGTGGTGCTGTACATGCGCGGGCACGAGGGCCGGGGGATCGGGCTGCTGCACAAGCTGCAGGCGTACCAGCTGCAGGACCTGGGTCGCGACACCGTTGACGCCAACCTGGAGCTGGGGCTGCCGGCCGACGCGCGCGACTACGGCACCGGCGCGCAGATCCTGTATGACCTGGGTGTGCGCTCGATGCGCCTGATCACCAACAACCCGGCGAAGCGTGCCGGGCTGTCGGGGCACGGCCTGCGCATCGTGGGCCGCGAGTCGCTGCCGATCCGGCCGCACCCGGAAAACGTGCGCTACCTGCGTACGAAGCGTGATCGCATGGGGCACATCCTGGATGGCCTGGGAGATGTGGTGGAGGGTTCCGCGTAAATGGCAGGTTTTGGAGAGCCCGGTGTGTCCACGGTGGACGCACGCGGGTTGACCGTCGGCATCGTCGCCGCGCGCTGGCACGGCGACCTCACCGACCACATGCTGGCCCGCGCGATCGAGGCCGCCAAGGCATGCGCCGCGGCCGACATCGTGGTGGCCAGGGTGGCCGGCTCCGTGGAGCTGCCGGTGGTCGCGCAGGCACTCGCGCGCAGCTGCGACGTGGTGGTCGCGCTGGGCGTGGTCGTACGCGGGGCCACCGCCCACTTCGACTACGTCTGCAAGTCGGTGACCGAGGGCCTGACGCGGGTCGCTCTCGACGCGTCGAAACCCGTGGCACACGGTGTGCTGACGGTGAACACCATCGAGCAGGCCCGCGACCGCGCCGGCCTGCCCGGCTCGGCCGAGGACAAGGGCTGGTCCGCGACGGTGGCGGCTTTGGACGCGGCATTGGCGATCCGCGCGCTGTCCGTCTGAGCTCTTGACGGCGCCGCCGCTCCCGCGAGGAGTGGCGGCGCCGCGCCCGTTTCGGCCTGGGCTGGCGGCGCCGCGCCCGTTTCGGCCTGGGCTGGCGGCGCCGCGCTCGTTTCGGCTTGGGCTGGCGGCGCCGTGCTCGCTTCTTTTCCCAAGGTGGCGCGGCCCGGGTGCCGTGGGCGGCGAGGCCGCCAGAGCCTAACGACGCTGCGCTACAGGCGGCCGGCCTCGATGATGCGGCTGAGAAACTGGCGCGTGCGGGCCTCGGCCGGGTCCGCGAACACCTTCTCCGGCGGCCCCTGCTCCAGCACCCGCCCACCGTCCAGAAAGCACACCCGGTCGGCCACCTGCCGCGCGAAGGTCATCTCGTGCGTGGCGAGCACCATCGTGACCCCGTCCGACTTCAGGTCGCGGATCATCGTGAGCACCTCGCCGACCAGCTCGGGATCCAGGGCCGACGTCACCTCGTCCAGCAGGAGCAGCCGCGGCGAGTTGACCAGCGCCCGCACGATCGCGACCCGCTGCTGCTGCCCGCCCGACAGCCGGTCCGGGTAGGCGTCGGCCTTGTCGGCCAGCCCCACCCGCGCAAGCCACTCCCGGGCGGTGGCGACCGCGGCGGCGCGGGGTACCCGGTGCACGCGGATCGGTGCCAGCACGACGTTTTCCAGGACGGTCATGTGTGGAAAGAGGTTGTACGCCTGAAACACGATGCCGATCCGCTGCCGCACCTTGTCCTGGTTGACCCGCGGGTCGGTGATGTGCTCGCCGTCGAGGTGGATGGTGCCGTCGTCGAGCTCTTCGAGCAGGTTGACGCATCGCAGCAGCGTCGACTTGCCCGAGCCGGACGCGCCGATCAGCGCCACCACCTCGTGCTCGGCCACGTCGAGGTCCAGCTCGGACAGGACCGGACGGCCGCCGAAGTCCTTGCGCACGCCGCGGCAGGAAAGGACGTTCACGACTCCTCCCGGCTCGCCCGCTCGCGCGGCGCCATCGGTCGCCCGCGCGGCGCCGGAGGCGTGCGCTCGCTCATGACTGCCTCCGGGCGGCGCGGAGTGTCACCCAGTCGGTCACCGCGATCAGCGGCGCCGCGAGCAGCACGAAGAGCACGCCGGCCACGATGTACGGCGTGTAGTTGAACGTCTCCGCCGTGTGGATCTGGGCGGCGCGCACCGCGTCGATCGGGCCGGCCAGCGAGACGAGGCCCACGTCCTTTTGGAGGGCGACCGTGTCGTTGAGCAGGGGTGGCGCCACCCGCCGCACGGCCTGGGGCAGCACCACGAAGCGCATCGTCTGCCGGTACGTCAGCCCCAGCGACCGCGCCGCCGCCAGCTGGCTCGGGTGCACCGACTCGATGCCGGCGCGGAAGACCTCGGCGAGATAGCCGGAGTACGTGATGACCAGCGCGATCCCGCCCAACACCAGCGTGCTCGGCATGCCCTGCAGCCGCAGGCCGGGCAGTCCGAGCGTCATCACGTAGAGCACGATGATGAGGGGCAGGCCGCGGAAGGTGTACGTGTACCCGGTCGCGAGCATCCGCACCGGGAAGAAGACCGGCCCGCGCAGTGTGCGCAGCAGCGCGACGACCAGGCCGAGCGCGAGTGCGCCGAGCGCGCAGAAGAAGAGCAGCCGGATGTTGAGCCACAGCCCCCGCAGGACGTCGGGCAGCGACTCCCGGGCCACCGTCGGGTCGAGGAAGGACTCGCGCACGCGGTCCCACCCCGGCGCACCGGTCACCGCCACGACCAGCAGCACACCGAGCACCAGCGTGGAAGCCGCGGCGACCAACACCGAGAGCAGCGTCTGCCGCCGCCGGTACGCGAGCCTGTCAAGCTGGGCGGAACTAAGGCTCACTGTGATTCCGGTTCGCTCGCTCGTGCGGCGCTGATGGCGACGTCTTCCCTCGCGGCCCCGAAACCCCGACTTCGTCGGCGGGGCCCCTCAGTCCAGACGCCGCCGCGCCAACTCGCTCGCTCACGTTAATTCGCGGGCGCCGGCTACCTGGGCCAGCCACTGCTGTTCGAGCCGGGTGAGCTCGCCCGACGAGCGGAGCTGGTCGACGGCCTGGGTCACGCAGCCGGTCAGCGACGAGCCCTTGTCGAGCACCAGCCCGAACTGCTCCGGCACCCCCACCTGCGGCAGCTGCCCCACGATCACCGCGTCTTCGAGCTCGGCGGCGGTCATGTAGAACGCGGTCGGCAGGTCGACCACGAGCCCGTCGATCTGGCCGTTCTGGAGGGCCTTCTTGGCGTCGTCGTTGGTGTTGTAGACCTGCGGCTGGCCGGACGGCTTGACCAGGTCGGTGATCGCCTTGTAGCTGGTCGTGCCCACCTGCGCACCGAGCTTGGCGCTCTGCAGGGCGGAGACGGAGGCGGCGCCGGCGATCTTCGAGGACTTCAGCGCGATCACGGTCTGGCGCACCAGGTAGTACGGCCCGGAGAAGTCCACCGCCTTCTTGCGCTCATCGGTGATCGAAAACTGGTTGATGTCGAAGTCGAAGGCCTTCGGCCCCGGCGCGACCGCCGTGTTGAACGGCACCCGCACCCACGTCACGTCGGCCTGCGCGTACCCCAGCCGGTCGGCGACCGCGTAGGCGACGGCCGACTCGAAGCCTTCCCCGTTTTCCGGCTTGTTGTCCTTGAACCACGGCCCGTACGCCGGGTCGTCCGTCCCGATGGTCAGCTTGCCGGCGGTCTTGGTGGTGAGCTGGTCCTTGCTGCAAGAGGTGAGCCCGGTCGCCGCGGGCGGGGTCGGCGTGTCATCGTCTGCGGGGGCGCAGCCGACGAGCGCCAGCAGGGCGGCGAGGGGCAGTAAGCGGCGAAGCATGCGCGTCAGCATAGGCGCGACTTGTAAACCTGATAATGGGCTCGGGCGTCGTAACACCGTGGCAACGACCGGGAGCGTGGTCGCCGTGACCTCGACGGCGGAGGGATGGGCCGCCGACGAGGCGGTGACGCACCTTTTCACGGCCCATTACCGGCCGCTGGTGCGCCTCGCCACGCTGCTGCTGCACGACAGCGGGCGGGCCGAGGAGATAGTCCAGGATGCGTACGTGGCGCTGCACGGCCACTGGCGCCGCCTCCGCGACGCCGACAAAGCCCTCGCCTACCTGCGGACCAGCGTCGTCAACCGCTCCCGGTCGGCGCTGCGGCACCGCAAGGTGGTCGACCGCCACCTCGCGCTCGCCCGGCCGGCGCCCGACGCGCCGAGCGCGGAGGCGGGCGCACTGGACGCGCTTACCCACGACACGGTGGTGGCGGCCCTGCGCGCACTGCCCACCCGGCAGCGGGAGGCGCTGGTGCTCCGCTACTACCTCGACCTGTCCGAAGCCGACATCGCCGCCACGATGGGGTGCAGCCGAGGCGCCGTGAAGAGCCACACGTCGCGGGGCATGGCCGCCCTGCGGGAGACGCTGGAGCGCAGCTCATGAGCAGCCAACGACGCGACGAAGAGGTACTCCGCCGGGTCCTGGAGGTCGAGGCGGCGAAGGTGGAGGTGCGCCCGGACGCCCTCGGCGCGATCCGCGCGCGGACCGCCCGCCGCTCGCGGTGGCTGCCGTTCGGCGCGATCGCGTTCACCGCCGCCACCGCGACGGCCGCGACCCTCGTCGTGGTCGCCCTCGCCGCACGCCCCACGCCCAACCACACCGCACCCGACCCGGGCGCGGTCACCGCACCCGCGACGACACCGAGCCCAACCCCCGCGGCCTCCGCGCCACCGACCTCCGCGCCAGCGGCGCCACCACCGACCAGGTCCAGCCCATCCTCGGGTACCGGCATCACGTCCCTGGCCGTCTACTACGTGGGCGAGGATCGGGGCCAGCCGAGGCTCTACCGGGAGTTTCACCGCCTGCCGGCGGGCTCCTCGCCGGCGGACAAGGTGCGCGCGGCGGTCACCGAGATGCTCGCCCAGGAGAGCGCCGAAGACCCCGACTACACGAGCGCGTGGCCGTCCGGCACAGGCGTGCTGGGCGTCAGCGTCGACGGGAGCGCCGCCACCGTCGACCTCACCGCCGCACCCCCCGACGACCTCGCGGCCCAGCAGCTGACGTGGACGGTGGCCGCGGTGCTCGGCGGCGACCCGCGGGTCAGCCTGCGCCACGACGGCCGGGACGTGCGCACGGTGCGCAAGGCCGCCGCGCTCGACACGCTCGGCGCGCTCTGGCTGATCGAGCCGCAGCACGGCGCGACCGTGGCCCGCACGTTCGAGGTGCACGCGGCCGGCGCGGTGTTCGAGGCGACCGCGCGGCTGACCGTCCGCAAGGGACGCACGGTGGTCACCGAGGAGACGCTCACGCTCTCCGCTGGCGCGCCGGCCCGGGGTGAGGCGAGGATCACGCTCACGCTCGCGCCCGGCACGCACGTCCTTGAGCTTTACGCCCTTTCCGCCGCCGACGGCAGCGTCCAGCATCTGGACGACCACACGGTCACGGTGCGCTGACCGGCGGGGATGACAGAATTGGCGCTCGTGAAGACCTTCGAAGAGCTGTTCGCCGAGCTGTCCGCCAAGGCGGCCGACCGCACCCCGGGGTCGGGCACCGTCGCGGCGCTGGAGCGCGGCGTCCACGCCATCGGCAAGAAGGTCGTCGAAGAGGCGGCCGAGGCCTGGATGGCGGCCGAGCACGAGGGGCGCGAGCGGGCCGCGGAGGAGATCTCCCAGCTGCTCTACCAGACCCAGGTGCTGATGCTCGCCACCGGACTGGAGCTCAAGGACGTGTACCGACATCTGTGACCGTGCCCTCCGCCTCGTTCTCGCCTCACGAAGGAGCACGTCCAGATGCTGCGCATCGCCATTCCCAACAAAGGCACCCTGTCCCGACCGGCCACCGAGATGCTGCGCGAGGCGGGATACCGCCAGCGCGCCGACGACCGCGACCTGATCTGCCGTGACGAGGGCAACGCGGTCGAGTTCTTCTACCTTCGCCCCCGCGACATCGCCACGTACGTCGGCTCCGGCGACCTCGACCTCGGCATCACCGGCCGCGACCTGCTCGTCGACGCCGGCAGCGCGGCCGAGGAGATCCTCGACCTCGCCTTCGGCGGCGCCACCTTCCGCTACGCCGCCCGCCCCGAGACGCTCACCTCGGTCGAGGACATCGGCGGCCGGCGGGTCGCCACCGCGTACCCGGGCGTGGTCGAGCGCCACCTCGCCGAGCGGGGCCTCAAGGCCGACGTGATCCGCCTCGACGGCGCCGTGGAAAACGCGGTGCGGCTCGGCGTCGCCGACGTCGTCGCCGACGTGGTCTCCACCGGCGCCACGCTGCGCCAGGCCGGCCTGGTCATCGTCGGCGACCCGATCCTGGAGTCGTCGGCGCTGCTCATCCGGCGGGTCGGCGCCCCGGCAAACGGGCAGGTGGGGCAGCTGGTCCGCCGCCTGCAGGGCGTGCTGGTGGCCCGCCGCTACGTCATGCTGGCGTACGACGTTCGCGCCGACCTCCTCGACCGCGCCACCGCGCTCACCCCGGGCATCGAGTCGCCGACCATCTCCCCGCTGCACCGCGAGGGGTGGGTGGCCGTGCAGGCGATGGTGCTCCGCGGCGACGTGCACAACATCATGGACGAGCTCTACGACCTGGGCGCCCGCGCGATCCTGGTGACAGACATCCACGCCTGCCGGCTGTGAGGCGGCCCGCGCTGCCGGACGCGTCGGCGCTGCCGACCGGGGTGGCGCTGGCGGTCGCGTCGGTGGGCGGCGTGTCGTCGGCCGTGCAGAGCGCGGCCAACGCCGAGCTGGGCGAGCGGGTGGGCAACGCCTCCTTCGGCGCGGTGGTGAGCACGCTCGCCGGCAGCGCCCTGATCGCCGCCGGCCTTGCCGCGATGCCCTCCATGCGCCGCGGCCTGCGCGCTCTCCCGCGCGCGAGGCTGCCGTGGTGGACGTACCTGGGCGGGGTGTGCGGCGCCCTGTTCGTCACCATCGCGACCTACGTGGTGCCCGCCGTCGGCGTCGCCGCCTTCACCATCGCCCAGGTCACCGGCGGCAGCTTCGGCGGGCTGGCGGTCGACCGGGCCGGCCTCGCCCCCGCCGGCCGCCTGCCACTGACCGCCCCACGAGTGGGCGGCGCGGTACTCGGCGTCGCGGCGGTCGTGCTGGCCCAGGTGGACCGCCCGATCGGCGACCTGGCGGCGGGCATGCTAGCGCTGGGCATTATCGGCGGCGTCGCGGTGGCACTGCAGGGCGCCCTCAACGGCCGCGTGTCGGCCGCCACCACCAACGCGGCCGGCACCGCCGTCAACTTCGTCACCGCCACACCGACAGTCCTGGTGGCCGGCGCGCTGCTGGGCGCCTTCGGCACCGGCTGGTCCGCCCGCCTGCCCACCGAGTGGTACCTCTACACCGGCGGGCTGCTGAGCGTCGTGATCGTGGCCTGCCTCCTGATCAGCGTCCGCGCGATCGGCGTCCTCCGCACCGGCCTCTCGGTAGTCGCCGGCCAACTGACCGGCGCCCTCCTGCTGGACGCCGTGATCCCCACCGCCCCACACGCCACTCCCGCCGTGCTCGCCGGCGCCGCCCTGACGGTGGCCGCCGTAGCCCTAGCCGGCCGCGGCGCCCGCCCCCGCACACCCGCCGCCCGCAGCTGACCGGCCGCGCCGCCCGCGGCTGGGTGACCGGAGAGCCTGCGCCGCTTCCACGGTTGGGCGGCCAGTAGCTCGGCGGCCAGGGTTGGTCTGCGGGAGCCTCTCAAGCTGGGCGCAGCGATGCGCCCAGCAACCGGGCGTGCCCGCAGCTCGCGAGTCCAGGCCGAAAGAAACCGCCGGGCCTGGGTAGGGATGGCCGGCCTGGTGTGGACGGTGCTGCGGGCTTTGCCGAACGCTTCTGTGGCTCGGCAGCAGGTGGATGGCCCGCAAGGCGGTCGACCTGTGCCGCGACCCGCGGTTCGCGCTGCAGTCGGGCAGCGGAGACCCGCCGGAGGGCGACCCGTCGACGTGGCCGGGTTACCCGCCGGCGCGGCTCAGCGCCTGAAGCGGCGCACCCCAGCAGCCGGCCGCCACAGGTCGATCAGCGTGACGCGCGGTCGCGGCGACGAGGGGTGCCGGGGAGCAACGGCCGGGGCCACGGCGGCCCATCCTGGCGCTCCATTGTGGACGGACCACTGCCCTGACAGCCCCGCGCCGATCAAGAGGCTGCGGTCGCTCCACGGCCAGCAAGCGCCGACCTGGGCGCCCGCCTTCCCTCGACCCATCGGACGCGGGAAGCCACGCGGACACCGGCAGCGCGCGGAGACTGGCAGCACTCGGACGCCGGTAGCCACGCAGGGCTGGCAGCCGTGGTGACGCCGCAGCCACGCGGGCTGGCCGCCCCGGACGCCGGTAGCCACGCGGGCTGGCTGCCACGCGGACGCCGGTGGCCACGTCGGGCTGCTGCCACGCGTAGGGCTGGCTGCCACGCGAGACGCCGGTAACACGCGAGGGCTGGCTGCCACGCGAACGGCTGGCGGACACGCGAAAGCCGGTCGCCACGCGGACGCTGGCAGCCTCGGGAGCGCTGGCAGCCACGCACGCGCCCGGCGGCCGCACGTCGAGGCTGGGCGCATTGGTGCGCCCAGCTTGAGAGGCTCCCGCAACCGCGGAGGGTGAGGCCGCGGGAGCAACGGTCCGGACCACCGCGGACATCGCGGTAGCTCAAAATCTGGTGGGAAAGAGCCGTCAGGGGAGCAGCACCAGGCGGCCGCGGACGGCGCCCTTCTCCAGGAGCGCGTGGGCGGTCGCGGCCTCGGACAGCGGGAAGGTCTGCGCGACCCGCAGCGTCAGGGCGCCCTGCTCGGTCAGGCGGACGAGGTCCGCCAGCTGGCCGGCGTCGGGCTCGACCTCCACGCCCGTCGTGCGGATGCCGCGTTCGGGCGGGGGAGCAAGCGGGCCGGCGCCGGCGACGAACGTGCCGCCGTCGCGGACCGCGCCCAGTGCGGGTGCTCCCACGAACGCGGGGTCGTACACCGCGTCCACCGGGCCGCCCGCCGCCGCGCGCACCGCGGCCGCCACGTCGTCGGCGCGGGGTACGAACGTGGCGCCGAGGCCGCGCACGAAATCCTCATCCTGCGTGCCGGCGACCCCGTAGACGGCGAGTCCACGGTGGACGGCCAGCTGCGCCGCGAAGCCGCCTACCGCGCCGGCCGCCCCGATGATCGCTATCGTGCCGCCAGCCGGTGCGGCGGCCAGGTCGAGTGCCTGGGTGGCGGTGAGCGCGTTCAGGGGCACGGTGGCGGCCGCGGCCGGCTCCACGCCTGCCGGTGCGGTGGCGGTGGCGGTGGCGTCCAGCAGTGCGTACTCGGCGTGGGTCCCGGCGCCGCCGCCGCGGAAGCCGTGGCGCAGCCCGACCACCTCCTCGCCCGGCGTAAAAGCGGTGACCCCCTCGCCCACCGCGTCCACGGTGCCGGCGAGGTCCCACCCCGGCACGAACGGCGGCTGGAAGGGCAGTACCTCCGCGAACCTGCCCGCCCGGACGGCGACGTCGATCGGCTGGAGCGGGGTGGCCCGTACCCGCACGCGCAGCTGGCCGGGGCCGGGCTGGGGGAGCGGCTGGTCGGTGATGCGCAGGACCTCGGGGCCGCCGTACTCGCTGACTGTCACGGCACGCATGGCGCTTACTCCTTGTCGCTCGGGTGTTGTGGCGCGAGCGTATGGAGCCCTACTCTCTATCGGTAAGTAGGTACCTGGGAGTGCCTTAGTCTCCGCCAGGAGGGTCCGATGGCCACGATGACCGCCGCGCAGCGCCGTAAGCGGGCCAAGGAGGCGTATGACGCGTTCCTGGCGGAGTGCCCCACGCGCGCGCTGCTGGAGACGCTGAGCGACAAGTGGATGGGCCTCGTGCTCGCCTCGCTGGGCGGTGGCCCGATGCGGCACAGCGAGCTGGCCCGCAAGATCGCCGGCGTGAGCCAGAAGATGCTCACCCAGACGCTGCGCACGCTGGAGCGCGACGGCCTGGTGACACGCACGGTCACTCCGACGGTGCCGGTCCGCGTCGACTACGCGCTCACCCCGCTCGGCCGCGACCTCGCGCCGGTGATGGTGGCCATCAAGACGTGGGCCGAGGCGCACATGGACGAGGTGCGCGCGGCCCGCGTGGCGTACGACGAGGGCCAGGCCGCCTGACCCCCGCACACGGCAAGGCCCGGCCCTCCCGCGACGGGGAGGGCCGGGCCTTTCCTGGGGGTGGAGTGGTGCTTGTTACGCCTGCTCGATGGCGGGCGCGTCGGTGCCGGACGTCACGGCGATCTTCTTGGCGGCGGTACCCGCGTACGCGCCGGTCACCCGCACGCTCAGCACGCCCGCGTCGTACGAGGCGCTGACCGCGTCGGCGGTCACGTGCTGGGGCAGCGCGAAGGAGCGGCGGAACGTGCCGTACCGCACCTCACGCAGGCTCCGGCCGTCCCGCTCCTCGGTCCGCTCGTCGCGCCGCTCACCGCGCACGACAAGCTGGCCACGCTCGACCTCGACGGTCACGTCCTTCTCGACGTCGAGGCCGGGCAGCTCCACCCGTACCACCGCGTCGTCGCCGTCCCGCGCGATCTCGGCGGCCGGCACGAAGCCGCCGCGCCGGGTCGCCGCCGGCCCGAAAGCGTGGCGCACGAGCGCGTCGAACTCGGCGAACGGGTCACGCCGGGTCCACAGCGACAAAGTGCTCATCTGTACTCCTCAGGTCCATCCGACCGGGCCTGACCGGCCGGGCACACCGTGCATAACTTGAGTCGGGTCGACTCAATTCCCGGCTGTGAGAGAGCCGCGCCGGGTGGTCGCGGGTCGCACCGCGTCGCGCGGCGAGGCCGCCTGACGGGGGCGGGGGATGGGTGGGAGACTCGGGACGTGAACAGCACTGTCGTACGTCTGCGGCCCCAGCGGGCCCGGGTCGTGGCCTGGATCCTCGCGGCCGCCATCCTGGTGGTCTTCACGCTGGTCGCCACCGGGCTCAAGGGCTCGACCGGCGATGGGTACGGCACGTTCCAGCGCGGCGACCAGTTCGCCATGGTGGGGCTCGGCGTGCTCTTCGCGCTCGGCATCCTGCTCTTCACGCGACTGCGCGTCGAGGCGGACGAAAAGGGCATCCGGGTGCGCAACCTCGTGGGTGGCTACGACATCCCGTGGGACATGGTGCGCGCGATCCGGTTCAACCGCGGCACCCCCTGGGCCAGCCTGGAGCTGCGTGACGAGGACCTGCTGCCGATGATGGCGCTGCAGGCCGCCGACAAGCAGTACGCGGTCGACGGCGTCCGCGCCCTCCGCGCGCTCCTCGACGCCTCACAGCGGCAGCCCGACGCCGTCGACGTGGCCGGGGACGACCGCACGTAGGTACGCGACCGCGAGCGTGCGGCGGATCGGTTCGCCGGCGGCGGACAGCTCCTCCAGGTACGCGTCGAGGCGTGCCCGCTCCTCCGCGTTCAGCGTCGCCGCCATCGCCTCCTCGTACGTCGGGGAGAGCGGGTTCGGTGCCGTCCGCTTGAGGGTCGACCACGGCGGCATCGGCTCGGCCGGCACGCCGAGCTGGGCGTGGTAGTCGAGCTCCGCCGCGGCGAAGCCGGCGTCCACGGCCCAGCCGAGCAGGTCGCGTTCGTCGAAGTCGAACATCGGGGCGGTGGCCGCGTTCGCGCCGTAGCGGGCCGCGACGCGGGCGAGCAGGTCGCCGACCGGCGAGGCGGCCAGGCCGAACATCTCTCCCGGGCGCTCGCGGAGCTGGAAGGCGTTGATCGGCTCGAAGACGGACAGCCGCCCGCCCGGCCGCAGCACCCGGAAGAACTCGGCGAACGCGTCCGCCTTGCGCGCGCAGTAGATGAGCACCGAGCGGGTGGTGACCACGTCGACCGAGGCGTCCGGCACCCCGGCGAGTTCTTCGGCGGACGCGTTGACGAACGAGCAGCGCCCGTCGTCACCGGCCGCGCGGCGGCACTCGTCGAGCAGCTCGGCGGAGACGTCGCAGAAGACGACCCGCCCGTCCGGGCCGAGGCGCTCCAGCGCGCCGAAGCCCACCAGGCCGGTGCCGCAGCCCACGTCGAGGAGCACGTCGTCCGGGCGCAGGGCGGCGCGGTCGAGCACGCCGTCGCGGAAGGCCGCCAGGTCGGAGCGGTGGCGGGCGCGTACCGTGGCGCTGCCGCCGTCGCGCCGGTGCAGCAGCCAGCTCGCCCAGGGGTCGGTCGCCATGACGGGAAAGGTAGCCCGCCTTCGCGTTCCGGAGTACATGCTGGTAACCTTGCGGCGTCGACCAGCTGTCACTGCATGTGCGGCGGCAGCCACGAAGCGGAGCGCCTGCTCCCACCCGAGTCGCACCCACGGGGGCGTCCGGGTCCGGTCAGCCGGTTCGAGGGGAATCCTCGAGTCCGGTGGCGCGTTGTCACCTGACGCGCCCGACCGGTCGAGCGGGCCCTGGCATCTTCGCCAGGGCCTTCTGCTTTGGGCCGGCACACGCGCCGAGCGGAGGCGCGTGCGCCCGCCGGGCGGCCCGACGGCACTCGCCGGCGGGCCGGCCGAGCCGGCTCACGCGGCCACGAGCAGTCCCGCCCGGCACGCGTGCCGACCGAGGTCGGCGCCCCGCGCGGGCGCGGTTCTCCGGACCGGCGCGGGAGCCCGCGAGGGCGGAGGCAACACAACGTCCGGCGCAAACCGTGACCGGACGAGGATTCGCAATGAGGAGGCCCCATCAGCGTCGAACCACGCGTGAACGAGCAGATCCGGGCACGTGAGGTCCGACTGGTCGGCCCTGAGGGTGAGCAGGTGGGCATCGTCCCA
The DNA here is from genome assembly GCF_011764425.1 of Phytohabitans houttuyneae. Classification (NCBI taxonomy): domain Bacteria; kingdom Bacillati; phylum Actinomycetota; class Actinomycetes; order Micromonosporales; family Micromonosporaceae; genus Phytohabitans; species Phytohabitans houttuyneae. Next base: position 784,881 of record NZ_BLPF01000001.1, on the reverse strand, counting down.
CTCGAGCGCGCCCTGCAGCTGGCCGCGGACGTCGACCTGGACCTGGTCGAGGTTGCGCCGATGGCGCGCCCGCCGGTGTGCAAGCTCATGGACTTCGGAAAGTTCAAGTACGAGAGCGCACTGAAGGCGCGCGAAGCGCGGCGTAACCAGCAGCAGACCGTCATCAAGGAGATGAAGCTCCGGCCGAAGATCGATCCACACGACTACGAGACCAAAAAGGGTCACGTCGTGCGGTTCCTGAAGGCGGGCGACAAGGTCAAGGTGACGATCATGTTCCGGGGTCGCGAGCAGAGCCGACCGGAGCTGGGTTACCGGCTCCTGCGGCGGCTCGAGTCCGAGATCTCGGACCTGGGGTACGTGGAGGCCGCGCCTAAGCAGGACGGCCGCAACATGATCATGGTTTTGGCTCCGCACCGGGCCACCAAGGCCGCCGCCACGGCGGCTGCCACGGCGGCCAAGGGACCGGGGCGGGAGCGCGATTCGGGTGCTGATGCACCACCGGCGGACGACGCCGGGCCCGCCGGACAGTCCGGCGAGTAGCAGGGGAGAGACGTTCCAAAATGCCGAAGATGAAGAGCCACTCGGGTGCGGGCAAGCGGATCAAGGTGACCGGCAGCGGCAAGCTGATCAAGCAGCAGGCCGGTCTGCGCCACAACTTCGAGGGCAAGCCCTCCACCCGCACCCGCCGGCTGTCCGGCACGGTCCTGGTAGCCAAGGCTGACGTCAAGCGAGTCAAGAAGCTGCTGGGCCGCTGACGCGCGCCACTTGACAGAGAGAAGGAGTTGAGATGGCACGCGTCAAGCGGGCTGTGAACGCCCAGAAGAAGCGCCGTTCCCTGCTGGAAGAGGCCAGCGGTTACCGCGGCCAGCGCTCGCGGCTGTACCGCAAGGCCAAGGAGCAGGTGCTGCACTCGATGCAGTACGCCTACCGGGACCGTCGCGACCGCAAGGGCGACTTCCGGCAGCTGTGGATCACCCGGATCAACGCGGGGGCCCGCGCCAACGGCCTCACGTACAACCGGCTGATCCAGGGCCTGCGCCTGGCCGGCGTCGAGGTCGACCGCAAGATCCTGGCCGACCTCGCGGTCAACGACGCGCCGGCCTTCGCCGCGCTCGTCGAGGTCGCCCGCGCGGCGGTCGCTGCGGAGGGCACCGGCGGCGCTCAGGCCGCGTGACCCAGCATCACCCACGACCCGGGGAAGGTCCGTACACCGTGCGGACACCCCGGGTCGTTGCTGCCCGCCGCCTTCAGCGCCGCCGCGAGCGCGACGCCGCGGGGCTTTTCCTCGCCGAGGGACCGCAGGCCGTCCGCGAAGCCGCGGCCGCCGGCGTGGTCCAGGACATTTTTGGTACCAGCCATGGGCTGACCCGCTTCGCGGACCTGATCGCCGGCGCGCGCGGGAGCGGCGCCCGCGTCTCCGAGGTCACCGACGAGGCTCTCGCCGCGCTCGCCGAGACGGTGCAGCCACAAGGGCTGGTGGCGGTGTGCGCGCAGCAGCCGGTACCCCTGCGGAAGGCCTTGGAACGCGGACCCCGTCTCACCGCGGTGCTCGCGGAGATCCGCGATCCGGGCAACGCCGGCACCGTGCTCCGCACCGCGGACGCCGCCGGCGCGGGCGCGGTGGTCTTCGCCGGCGACGCGGTCGACCCCTACAACGGCAAGTGCGTGCGCGCCTCCGCCGGCAGCCTCTTCCACGTCGACGTGGTGCGGGCGCCCGACCCGGCGGCGGCCGTCGCGGCGATCCGCGAGCGGGGCGTGCGCGTGCTCGCCGCCACCGGCTACGGCGACACCGACCTCGACGAGCTGGCCGACAGTGGCGGGCTGGGCGTGCCGACCGCGTGGCTGTTCGGCTCCGAGGCGCACGGCCTGCCAGCGGAGCTGCTCGCGCTCGCGGACGCGCGGGTGCGGGTGCCGATCTACGGGGGCGCGGAGAGCCTCAATCTCGCGGCCGCCGCGGCGGTGTGCCTCTACGCCTCGGCGAGGGCGTTGAGAGCGCCGGCGACCGAGGAGCGGAGCGAGCGCGGGGCCGGGCCCACGGCTCAGTAGACTCTGATGGCTGTGACGTACCGCAACGATCCGTACGACCCCAAGCAGGTCGCGCTCCTCGACCCGGACGCGCTGGCTGAGGCCGTCGCGAAGGCGGAGCAGGCGTTCGCCGAGGCCGCCGATCCCGACGCGCTCGCCGGGCTCAAGCACCTGCACCTCGGCGACCGGTCACCGGTCTCGCTGGCCCGCCGGGAGATCGGCGCGCTGCCGCCGGCCGCCAAGGCCGAGGCCGGCAAGCGGGTCAACCAGGCCCGCGCCGCGATCCAGGCCGCCTTCGACGCGCGCGCCGAGCAGCTGGCGGCCAGCCAGGCCGAGCGGATCCTCGCCGAGGAGCGGGTCGACGTCACGCTGCCGTGGGGCCGGCGCCCGCGCGGCGCCCGCCACCCGCTGACCACGCTGATGGAGCGGATCGGCGACCTCTTCGTCGGCATGGGGTACGAGATCGCCGAAGGCCCCGAGCTGGAGCTCGAGTGGGCCAACTTCGACGCGCTCAACATCCCGCCGGACCACCCCGCGCGCGGCCTGATGGACACGTTCCACGTGACGGACCCGGGTCTCGTGCTGCGCACCCACACCTCGCCCGTCCAGGCGCGCACGATGCTCACGCGGCAGCCCCCGATCTACGTGGTGGTGCCCGGCCGGGTGTACCGCACGGACGAGCTGGACGCCACCCACACGCCGGTCTTCCACCAGGTCGAGGGCCTCGTGGTCGACGAGGGCATCACGATGGCCCACCTGCGCGGCACGCTCGACCACTTCGCCCGCGCGATGTTCGGCGCGGAGGCGAAGACGCGGTGGCGGCCGCACTACTTCCCGTTCACCGAGCCGTCGGCGGAGTTCGACGTCTGGTTCCCGCAGCACCGTGACGGTCCACAGTGGGTGGAGTGGGGCGGCTGCGGCATGGTCAACCCGCGCGTGCTGCGCGCCTGCGGCATCGACCCGGACCGGTACTCGGGCTTCGCGTTCGGCATGGGCATCGAGCGGACGCTGATGTTCCGGCACGGCGTGAGCGACATGCGGGACATGGTCGAGGGCGACGTGCGGTTCACCCGCGCGTTCGGCATGGCGGTCTAGGGGGCCACGGTGCGTATTCCACTTTCCTGGCTGCGCGAGTACGTCGACCTGCCGGCCGGCGTGACCGCCGCGCAAGTCGAGGAGGCCCTGGTCAACCTCGGCATCGAGGTGGACGGCGTCGTCGACCAGCGCGCGTCGGTGCGCGGCGACCTGCTCGTCGGCCGGGTCGTCGAGGTCGAGGAGCTGACCGGCTTCAAGAAGCCGATCCGCTTCTGCACGGTCGACGTCGGGCGGGAGCAGCCGCAGGAGATCGTCTGCGGCGCGACCAACTTCGCCGCCGGCGACCTGGTGGCCGTGATCCTGCCCGGCGGCGTGCTGCCCGGCGGGTTCGAGATCGGCGCCCGCAAGACGTACGGGCGAATGTCCGCCGGCATGATCGTCTCGGCCCGCGAGATCGGCGTGAGCGACGAGCACGCCGGCATCATCGTGCTGCCGCCGGACACGCCGGCCAGCCCGGGTGCGGACGCCAGGCCGTTCGTGGGGCTCGACGACGTGATCTTCGAGCTGGAGATCACGCCCGACCGCGGGTACGCGATGTCGGTGCGCGGCATCGCCCGGGAGCTGTCACACGCGTTCGGCGTGCCGTTCCGCGATCCGGGGGTCGGTGACGCGCCGGGCGCGACGGCCGAGCCGGCGTACCCGGTGGTCGTCGAGGACACGGTCGGCTGTGACAGGTTCGCGGCGCGGGCGGTGCGCGGCATCGATCCCAACGCCCCCTCGCCGGAGTTCATGCGGCGGCGGCTGACCACGGCGGGTATCCGCACGCTCGGCCTCGCCGTCGACATCACCAACTACCTGATGCTCGAGCTGGGCCAGCCCATGCACGCCTTCGACATGGCGCGCATCCGCGGCCCGCTGGTGGTGCGCCGGGCCACGCCGGGCGAGAAGCTGACCACATTGGACGGTGTCGCCCGCGAGCTCGACGCCGAAGACATGGTCATCTGCGATGCCACCGGCCCCATCTCGCTCGCCGCCGTCATGGGTGGCGAGACGAGCGAGGTGCAGCCGGACACCGTCGACGTGCTCTTCGAGGCGGCACACTGGGACCCGGTGATGGTCAGCCGCACCGCCCGCCGCCACAAGCTTTTCAGCGAGGCGGCAAAGCGGTGGGAGCGGGGCGTCGACCCGGCGGTGCCGCTCGTCGCGCTCGACCGGGCGGTCGCGCTGCTGGTCGAGTACGGCGGGGGCACCACCGACGGCAACGTGCTCGACATCGACCACGTGGTCCCGCCCCGCTCGCTCTCGATCGACCCGACGCTTCCCGGCCGGCGGGCCGGCGTGCCGTACACGGCCGCCCGTGTCGTCGAGACGCTGACCGCGGTCGGGTGTGGGGTGTCCACAGTGGACGGCACGTTGACCGTGACGCCGCCGACCTGGCGTCCCGACCTCACCGACCCGGCCGACCTCGTCGAAGAGGTGATCCGGCTCGACGGGTACGACAAGGTGCCCAGCGTCCTGCCGGTCGCACCGCCCGGCAACGGCCTCACTGCCGCGCAGCGCCGCCGCCGCGCGGTGGCCACCGCGCTCGCCGAGGCGGGGTACGTGGAGGTGCTGTCGTACCCGTTCGTCAGCGCCGCCGACGTCGACGGCCCGGCGGTGCGCCTCGCCAACCCGCTCTCCGACGAGGAGCCGTTCCTGCGCACCTCGTTGCTGGCCCCGCTGCTCGGCACGCTGCGGCGCAACATCGGCCGCGGCCACCGCGACGCCGCGCTGTACGAGATGGGCATCGTCTTCCTCCCGCGCCCCGGCGCGGGCAGCCCGCCGGAGATGGGCGTCGAGCGGCGCCCGACCGACGAGGAGCTCACGGCCGCCGACGCGACCGTGCCGCACCAGCCGTGGCACGCCGCGGTCGTGCTCGCCGGCGAGGTCGAGCCGGCCGGCTGGTGGGGCGGCGGGCGCGCGGCCGGCTGGGCCGACGCGATCGAGGCGGCCCGGGTCACCATCGCCGCGGCCGGCGTCGCGGACGAGCGGGTGACCGTCACCGCCGCCGAGCGGGCGCCGTGGCACCCCGGCCGCTGCGCGGCGATCGCCGTCGACGGCGTCACCGTCGGGTACGCGGGCGAGCTGCACCCGTCTGCCCTCGCCGCGCTTGAGCTGCCCCGCCGCACCAGCGCGATGGAGCTCGACCTCGACGCGTTGCCCGAGGCGGGTGTCGCGCCGGCGCCGCGGGTGTCGGGCTTCCCGCCCGCGCTCATCGACGTGGCGCTCGTGGTGGACGAGGCCGTGCCCGCCGCCGATGTGCAGGCCGCGCTGGTGGCCGGCGCCGGTGACCTGCTGGAGGCGGTGCGCCTCTTCGACGTCTACACGTCCGCGCAGCTGGGGGAGGGGCGCAAGTCGCTGGCGTACAAGCTGACCTTCCGCGCGCCCGACCGGACGCTCACCGTGGAGGAAGCGGTCGCTGCCCGTGACGCCGCGGTGGCCGAGGCCGCCACCCGATTTGGTGCCGTCCTGCGCGGCGCGTAACGCTTTGGCGATGGTTGCGCGGTACCGGACCCCCGGGAACCGCCGGGTAGCCGGAAGGCCGTATGTTTCTGTGGTCCTAGGGCAGAAAATCCGAAGAGTCGAACGGGGTTGACATGACGGAGGCGTTCACCACCGACGTCTGCATTGTCGGTGGTTGTGGGCGGGTCGGCCTGCCCCTGGGTATCGCGCTCGCGTCGCGCGGCCTGACCGTAACTCTGTACGACATCAACGCGGCGGCCGTCGACACGGTCAACTCCGGCACGCTCCCCTTCGACGAGGAGGGTGCGGCCTCGGTGCTGGCCGAGGTCGTCGCGGCCGGGCGGCTGCGCGCCTCCACCGAGCCGGCCACGGTCGGCGCGGCCGAAAACCTCGTGGTCGTCGTGGGCACGCCGGTCGACGAGCACCTCAACCCCGATCTGGGCGCGGTGCCGCGGGCGCTGGAGCGGTGCGCCGAGCACCTGCGTCCCGGCCAGCTCGTCGTGCTCCGCTCGACGGTGTACCCGGGCGTGACAGCGCTGACCGAAAAGCTGCTCGCCGGCATGGGCATCGCGGTCGACGTCGCCTTCTGCCCGGAGCGGATCGCCGAGGGCAAGGCGATGACCGAGCTCTTCGCCCTCCCGCAGATCGTCGCCGCCCGCACGCCGCAGGCCCTGTCCCGCGCGGAAAAGCTCTTCCGCCACCTCACGGACCAGATCGTGCCGCTGGAGCCTGAAGAGGCGGAGTTGGCGAAGCTGTTCACGAATACGTGGCGGTACATCAAGTTTGCGACGGCTAACCAGTTCTGGATGATGGCGAACGATTTCGGGTTGGATTTCGCGCGGATCCGGCATGCGATCACGTTTGACTACCCGCGGGCGGCGGATTTGCCGATGCCGGGGTTTGCGGCGGGGCCGTGTTTGTTCAAGGACACGATGCAGTTGGCGGCGTTCAACCGCAACAACTTCGTGTTGGGTCATTCCGCGATGTTGATCAACGAGGGTCTGCCGCTGTATCTGGTGTCCCGTCTTGAGGACAGTTACGACCTGTCGTCGATGACGGTGGGGATTCTGGGGATGGCGTTCAAGGGTGGTAGTGACGACCCGCGCGAGTCGTTGGCGTACAAGCTGCGCAAGATCTTGTCGTTGAAGGCGCGCGAGACGTTGTGCACCGACCCGCACATCAAGGACGAGCGGTTCGTGCCGCTCGACGAGGTCCTCGCAAAGGCCGACCTGCTCGTCATCGCCTGCCCGCACCAGGAGTACACGAAGCTGGACACGGAGACGCCCGTGGTGGACATGTGGGGGCTGACCGGGCAGGGCGTGAAGGTATGACGATCACTCCTCGTGTGTCGGTGGTCATCCCCGTCTACAACGAGGGGGAGTCGATCGTCCGCTGCCTCGACCGGATCCTGCGCGAGGTGCTGCTCCCGGCCGAGGTGCTCGTCGTGCACGACATGCCCGAGGACACCACCGTGCCGTACGCGCAGGAGGTCGCCCGCACCGACCCGCGCGTGCGCACCGTGCTGAACACGTACGGGCGGGGGCCGGCCAACGCGATCCGCTTCGGCATCGACTCCGCGGTGGCGCCCGTCGCCGTCGTCACGATGGCCGACGGCTCCGACGACCCGCGCCAGATCGACGACCTCGCGCGCCTTGTCGACCGCGGTGTCGTGGTGGCGGCCGCCTCGCGGTACATGCCGGGCGGGCAGCAGGTCGGCGGCCCCCGGTTCAAGCGGATGATGTCCCGCTGGGCCGGGCGGACGCTGCACTGGTTCGCCCGGGTGGGCACGCGGGACGCGACTAACAGCTTCAAGGCGTACGACACGGACTTCGTGCGCACGGTGGGCATCGAGTCGCGCACCGGCTTCGAGATCGGCCTGGAGCTGACGGCGAAGGCCAACCGGCTGCGCCTGCCCGTCGCCGAGATCCCCACGATCTGGCTCGACCGGCAGCTCGGCGAGTCCCGTTTCGACCTCGGGCGTTTTATGCCCTCGTACCTCAAGTGGTACTTCTTCGCGTACGGCCGCAGGCTGACGGCCGATCAGATCGTCGCGCGTCGCGGTCCGGCATCGCCGGCACCGGCCGACCCAACCATGGAAAAGGAGAACAGCGCTAGTGGCTAAGGTCCTGGTTACCGGTTCGGCCGGGTTCATCGGCGGTTACGTGGTCGAGGAGCTGTTGGGCCGCGGCCACGAGGTCGTGGGGTTGGACAACTTCTCGAAGTATGGGCCGGTGACGCACAGCTACGATGACAATCCGGGTTACCGGTTTGTCGAGGGTGATGCGCGGGATACGGCTTTGGTGACGGAGTTGGCCGCGGATTGTGATCATTTCATCGCTGGTGCGGCGATGATTGGTGGGATTTCGTATTTCCACGCGTATGCGTATGACTTGTTGGCGACGAATGAGCGGATCATGGCGGCGTCGTGTGACGCGGCGATCGCGGCGCATCGGGATGGCCGGTTGCAGAAGGTGACGTACATGTCGTCGTCGATGGTGTTCGAGTCGACGGAGACGTGGCCGTCGAAGGAGGGTGACGAGCGGCGGGTGCCGCCGCCGTTGTCGTCGTATGGTTTTCAGAAGTTGGCGGTGGAGTATTACGCGCGGGCGGCGTGGGAGCAGTACAAGTTGCCGTACACGATCGTGCGTCCGTTCAACTGTGTGGGTGTGGGTGAGGGCCGTGCTTTGGGTGAGGCCGAGGTGCTGTCCGGGAATGTGAAGCTGGCGATGTCGCATGTGGTGCCGGACCTGGTGCAGAAGATTGTGAAGGGTCAGGATCCGTTGCACATTCTGGGTGAGGGTAACCAGGTGCGGCATTACACCTATGGTGGTGATCTGGCGGCGGGGATCGTGACGGCGATGGAGCACCCGGCGGCGTTGAACGAGGACTTCAACCTTTCGACGGCGGAGTCGACGACGGTGTTGGAGTTGGCTGAGGTGATCTGGGCGAAGATCAAGGGTCCGGAGGTGCCGTTCCGGTATGTGTCGGACGATCCGTTCGAGTACGACGTGCAGAAGCGGGTGCCGGACGTGACCAAGGCGCGTGAGGTCCTCGGGTTCGAGGCGACCACCAGCCTGGACGAGATGCTCGACGAGGTCGTCCCGTGGGTGACCCAAGCCGTACACGACGGTCGGTTGTGACCACGGCCGTCGGCGCCGCTGTGCCTCAGAAGCCGGATGTGGACGGCACGCCCGTCCCCGACGGCGACGAGGCACCGCGGCGGCCGGCGGGCTGGCCGGGCAAGCTGCGTGACGCGCTCTTCCCTGACACGTCACCCACCCCGGTAACCCCTCGCCGGATCGCCCTCGCCGCCGCGTTCGTCGGGTTCGGCGTCGTCTACTCCCTCGGCCGGGTGCGCGGTCCGGGCGCCGGTGCGCTCGACACCGTGTGGGCCGAAGACGGTGCCAACTTCCTGCACGACGCGGCCAACATGACGCCGTGGGACGCGTCCACCACCCCACTGAACGGCTACTACCACTTCTTCCCGCGCCTCCTCGCGGAGATCACCACGCTGCTGCCGGTCTCCGCGTGGGCGGTGTCCAACGCGCTGCTGGCCGCGATCTCCACGGCCGGCCTGGCCCTGATCGTGTACGCGGCCAGCGGCGCCCACCTGCGCCACCCGGTGCTGCGCATGCTCGTCGCCGCGCCGGTCGTCGCACAGTGGGCCACCAACGGCGAGATCGTCGACAACGTGGCGACGCTGCAGTTTCCCGCGCTGTACGCGCTGTTCTGGGTGCTGCTCGCCGTGCAGGTGCGGCGGGCCGGCAAGGTCGCCGCACCCGTCTTCGCGCTGGTCGTGGCCCTCTCCACCACCCTCGCGCTCACGCTGCTGCCCCTCGCGGTGGCCCGCGCGGTGCTCCGGCGAGACCGCGCCGGCGTGCTGATGGCCGTCGCGATAGCGCTGGGCGTCGGCGTCCAGCTGTACACGTACCTCACCGGCGGGGCCGAGCGCGAGATCGTGGGCGTGGTGCCCAACTACGACCCACTGTGGAACATCCAGCAGTTCGTCGAGCTCCAGGTGCCGGTGACGTTCCTCGGCGAGGCCTGGATCCGCGCGAAGATCGTGCACACCAACGAGCACCGCGCGCTGATCCTGCTCGCCTGGGCGATCCTGCTCGCCGCGGTCGCCCTGGCCGTCTGGCGCCGCACCCGCCCGGCGTGGGTGCTGGCAGCGGCGGCGTCCGTGCACGCGGTGGGCATCTTCGCCCTCCAGATCGCGCTGCGCGGCGCGGTGCCCGGCCGCTACCTGCTGCCGTCGCTGCTGCTGCTGGTCACCGCCACGGTGGCGCTGCTGCGCCCCAGCTCCTGGACCAGCGGCCCCTCGTGGCGCGGGCCCGAGGGCTTCGGCAACGTGCCGATCGTCGCCCTCGCCACCCTGCTCACGGTGGTCGCGTTCGCCAACTACCGCCACGACCACCAGTGGCGCACCACGAGCGTGCCGAGCTGGAGCAAGCAGGTCACCGCAAACACCGCGGTCTGCAAGGCCGACCCGGACCTGAAAGCGGTGACCTTCCGCTCGGGTCCGGCCAGCAAACGGATGTGGGGCGCGTTCGCCGTCCCCTGCAGCCGCCTGCGCTGATCGCCCCGGTGGGCGCGCCCCCCGCGCGCGCCCACCGCCGGGCCGTCCGTGCGCTCAGGCGTGCATGGACTTGCCGGTCTCCAGCAGGGTCTTGAGGTCGCTGAGGACCTCGGCCCAGCCGCCGCCCGCACCCTCGATCGCGCCCGCCGTCTGCGCGGCCGTCTGGGGAGCACCGTCCAGCTCGTGCGTCACCGTGAGTGACGAGACGCCGTCCTGCCCCTCGCGAATCTCGTACGTCAACCGGGTCGGCGGCTCGTCCAGCCACGTGGGTCGCCAGGTCTGCACGAGCTTGTGCGGCGGGTCGACCTCGACCACCTCGCCGTCGACCACGATCTCCGGCATGCCGGCCGCCTGCAGCTCCTCGCTGGCCCGGTTGCGATAGGCGCCGCCCGGCCGCAGGTCGAACTCGGCGAAGCCCTGGTAGCCGTACTTGTTCGTCCACTCCGGCTGGGTGATCGCGTCCCAGATCGCCTGCGGCGTGGCCTTGATGTAGACCCGGTAGACCTGCGTCGTCGTGCTTGTCGTCGTGCTCACGATGAATCTCCCTCCAGCTCCCGTTTGAGGTCCAGCAACGCCGCCGTGCGGTGCTCCGTGTACTTGTCGATCCACCGGTCGTGGATCTGCCGGATCGGCACCGGGTTGAGAAAATGCAGCTTCTCCCGGCCTTGGCGGCGGGTGATCACGAGGTCCGCGTCCTCCAGCACACGCAGGTGCTTCATGACGCCGAAGCGCGTCATCGCCAGCTCCGACTCGAGCTCCGTGAGCGTGCGCCCGTCCCGCGTGAAGAGCAGGTCGAGCAGGAAGCGCCGGGTCGGGTCGGCGAGCGCCTTGAAGACCAGGTCGTCGTCGATCACCACGCAAAGTTACGTGACCAAAAGGTCACATGTCAAGCGGTGCGAGACTTCGATGCGTGGACCGACGCGGGGGATACGCCGGCCTGGCGTGTGCGGCCGGCTTTGTGCTGCTGACCTGGGCGCTGGCCGCCGGCGCGCTGCTCGGCCTCGACGTCGCCGTGCGGGACTGGGTCGACGCCCACCGCCCGGAGCCGCTCCGCCTCGCCGCCAAGGCGCTCTACTTCCTCGGCTCCGCCAACCTCATCGCCTCGATCCTGCTGGTCGTCGCCGCGCTGCTCGCGGTTCGCGACCGTACGCCCCGGCCCGTGCTCCTGGTCCTCGTCACGGCGGCCACCAGCTACGTCGTCGTCGTGCCGCTCAAGATGCTGACCGACCGCTCGGCGCCGCACGCACCGTGGTTCGACGCGGAGCGGCTGTTCACGCACGACGCCGGCTGGTCGTACCCCTCCGGGCACGTCGTCAACACCCTGATCTGGTACCCCGTGCTGCTCGCCCTCGCCGAGCGGGCGCTGCGCCGGCCCCTCGCGGCGGGCGTGCGGCGGGCGGTGCTGGTCCTGCCCGTGGTGATCGTTTTCGTGGCGGTCACCTACCTCGGCTACCACTGGGTCACCGACTGCGTGGCCGGCGTCCTGCTCGGCGTCGCCCTTCGCCAGGTGCTGGCCCGCCTCCCGCTCGGCTGATTCACTATCCGTTCGAGTGCATGACCTTGCAGGGCGGGATCGCTGGGTGATACCGTGTGATGCATAGACATGCGGAGGTACACATGGGGATCCGGGTTGCCGTGGCGGGCGCGAGTGGCTACGCCGGCGGTGAGCTGCTCCGCCTGATCGCCGCGCACCCGGAGCTCGACCTGGTCGCCGCGACCGCGCACAGCCAAGCGGGGTCGGCGGTCGCCGCCGTGCACCCGCACCTGACCGGCCTCGACATCACGTTCGGCGCGACCGGTCCGGAGGCGCTGGCGGACGCCGACCTCGTCTTCCTCGCCCTCCCGCATGGCGAGTCGGGCGTGCTCGCCGCCGCCCTCCCCAGTGGCGTCAAGGTGGTCGACCTCGGTGCCGACCACCGCCTGCGCGACGCTGACGCGTGGACGCGCTACTACGGGGGCGAGCACGCCGGCGCGTGGACCTACGGCCTGCCCGAGCTTCCGGGGCAGCGGGGTGAGATCGCCATCGCGACCCGGGTGGCCGCGCCCGGCTGCTACGCCACGACGATCACGCTCGCGCTGGCACCGCTGATCACGGCGGGCGCGGTCTCCGCCGACGATGTCGTGGTGGTCGCCGCCAGCGGCACCTCCGGCGCGGGCCGGTCGGCCAAGGGGCACCTGCTCGGCAGCGAGGTGATGGGCGACCTCTCGCCGTACAAGGTGGGAAGGCACCAGCACGTCCCGGAGATCAAGCAGGCCACCGGGGCGCGGAGCCTGTCGTTCACGCCGGTCCTCGCGCCCATGCCGCGCGGGATCCTCGCCACCGTGACCGCGCTGCCTGCGTCCACGGCGGACCCGCGGCAGGTGCTCGCCGAGGCATACGCGGACGCGCCTTTCGTGCACGTCCTCCCCGAAGGCGCCTGGCCGCACACGGCCGCGACGCTCGGGTCCAACTCCTGCCACCTGCAGGCCACCCTCGACGTCGACTCCGGGCGGGTGATCGTGACCAGCGCCATCGACAACCTCGGCAAGGGCGCCGCCGCACAGGGCGTCCAGTGCGCCAACCTCATGCTCGGCCTGCCGGAGACCATGGGGCTCCCGGTGTACGGAGTGGCCCCGTGACCGCGGCGGCCGGAGAGCCGGGCGTCGGCGTCACCGCGCCGAAGGGTTTCCGGGCCTCCGGCGTCGCCGCGGGCCTCAAGACGAGCGGGCTCGACGTGGCGCTGGTGGTCAACGACGGGCCGCTGGACGCGGCGGCCGGCGTCTTCACGACCAACCGGGTCAAGGCCGCGCCCGTGCTCTGGAGCCAGCAGGTGCTGCGGGCCGGCGCGGCGCGCGCGGTCGTCCTCAACTCGGGCGGGGCCAACGCCTGCACAGGCCCCAAAGGCTTTCAGGACACGCACACCACCGCCGAGCACGCCGCCGCGGCGCTCGGCGGGATCGGCGCCGCCGACGTCGCGGTCTGCTCCACGGGCCTGATCGGCGAGCTGCTGCCGATGGACAGGCTTCTGCTCGGCGTTGACGCCGCCGCGGGCGCGCTCACCGGCGACGGCGGCCAGGCGGCGGCCGAGGCGATCATGACCACCGACACCCGGCCGAAGACCACGGCGATCCGGCAGTCGGGCTGGAGCGTCGGCGGCATGGCCAAGGGCGCCGGCATGCTCGCACCCGGCATGGCCACGATGCTCAGCGTGCTCACCACCGACGCGGTCGCCGATCCGGAGGTGCTCGACGCGGCGCTGCGGGCGGCCACCCGCGTCTCGTTCGACCGGGTCGACTCCGACGGGTGCATGTCCACAAACGACACGGTGCTGCTGCTGGCCAGTGGGGCCTCCGGCGTCGAGCCGACCGCCGAGCAGCTGACCGCCGCGGTCACCGCCGCCTGCCACGACCTGGCCCAGCAGCTGCTCGCCGACGCCGAGGGCGCCACCAAGGAGGTCGCCATCGAGGTGGTCGGCGCCGCCGGCGAAGACGACGCGGTCGAGGTGGGTCGCTCGGTCGCCCGGAACAACCTCGTCAAGACCGCCCTGTTCGGCAACGATCCCAACTGGGGCCGCATCCTCGCCGCGGTCGGCACCACCGCCGCCGCGTTCGAGCCGGACGCGCTCGACGTCGCGGTCAACGGCGTGTGGGTCTGCAAGGGCGGCGCGGCCGCCGAGGACCGCTCCGCCGTCGACCTCTCCGGCCGGGCGGTGACGATCCGGATCGACCTGCACGCCGGCACCGACGAGGCCACCATCTGGACCAACGACCTCTCCCACGCGTACGTGCACGAGAACTCGGCCTACTCCACATGACCGTGACGGTGTCCCTGGCACAGGAGAAGGCGGCCACCCTCATCGAGGCGCTGCCGTGGCTGGCCCGCTTCCACGGCGCCACCGTCGTGGTCAAGTACGGCGGCAACGCGATGATCGACGCCGAGCTGAAGCGGGCGTTCGCGGCCGACATGGTCTTCCTGCGGTACGCGGGGCTCAAGCCGGTCGTCGTGCACGGCGGCGGCCCGCAGATCTCCTCGATGCTGGGGCGGCTGGGCATCGAGAGCGAGTTCCGCGGCGGGCTGCGGGTCACCACGCCCGAGGCGATGGACGTCGTGCGGATGGTGCTCGTCGGCCAGGTCGGGCGCGAGCTGGTCGGGCTCATCAACGAGTACGGACCGTTCGCCGTCGGACTGTCCGGTGAGGACGCCCGCCTCTTCACCGCCGTGCGCCGTCCGGCCTATGTGGACGGCGAGGCGGTCGACGTGGGTCAGGTGGGTGACGTGGAGCACGTCAACGTCTCCGCCGTCACCGACCTCATCGCCGCCGGCCGGATCCCGGTCATCTCGTCGGTCGCGCCGGACGCCGAGGGCGTGCTGCACAACCTCAACGCCGACACCGCCGCCTCGGCGCTGGCCGTCGCGCTGGGCGCCCGCAAGCTCGTCGTGCTCACCGACGTGGCCGGCCTCTACACCGACTGGCCGGACACGTCGAGCCTGGTCCGGCGGATCACCGCGGCCGACCTCGCCACGCTGCTGCCACGGCTCGAGTCCGGCATGGTGCCGAAGATGGAGGCGTGCCTGCGGGCCGTCGAGGGAGGCGTGCCGGCCGCGCACGTCGTCGACGGCCGCATGGCGCACTCCATCCTGCTCGAAGTCTTCACGTCCGAAGGTTTCGGGACGATGGTCGTCCCTGGGGAGGAAACGTGACTAGCCTCGTCGACCGGTGGTCGCAGTCCATGATGGACAACTACGGCACCCCACCGCTGGCGCTCGTGCGCGGCGAGGGCGCCGTGGTGTACGACGAGGCCGGCCGATCCTATGTGGACCTGCTCGGTGGCATCGCGGTCAACGTGCTCGGCCACGCCCACCCCGCCGTCGTGGCCGCCGTCTCCAAGCAGGTCGGCACCCTCGGCCACGTCTCCAACCTCTTCGTCGCCGAGCCGCCCGTGGCGCTCGCCGAGCTGCTGCTGGCGCTGGCCGGCCGGCAGGGGCGGGTGTTCTTCGGCAACTCCGGTGCCGAGGCGGTCGAGGCCGCGTTCAAGCTGTCCCGGCTGACCGGACGCACCGGCGCGGTCGCCACCCGGGGCGGCTTCCACGGCCGCACGATGGGCAGCCTCGCGCTGACCGGGCAGCCGGCCAAGGCCGACCCGTTCCGCCCGCTGCCGGGTGAGGTCACCCACGTGCCGTACGGCGATGTGGCCGCCCTCGACGCCGCGGTCACCACGGACACCGCCATCGTCATCCTGGAGCCCATCCAGGGCGAGGCCGGCGTGGTCGTGCCGCCGGCCGGCTACCTCGCCGCCGCCCGCGAGATCACCTCGGCCAAGGGCGCCCTGCTCGCGCTCGACGAGGTGCAGACCGGCGTGGGGCGCACCGGGCACTGGTTCGCCCACCAGGCCGACGGCATCGAGCCCGACGTCGTCACGCTCGCCAAGGGCCTCGGGGGAGGGCTGCCGATCGGTGCCTGCCTGGCGTTCGGCGGTGCGGCGGACCTCTTCGGGCCGGGCAGCCACGGGAGCACGTTCGGCGGCAACCCGATCAGCTGCGCGGCCGCGCTCGCGGTCATCTCCACGATCGCCAACGAGGGCCTGCTCGACCACGTCAAGCGCGTGGGCGAGCGCCTCAAGACCGGCATCGAGGCCCTCGGCCACCCACTCGTGCGCGAGGTGCGCGGCGCCGGCCTGCTGCTCGGCGTCGTGCTCAACGCACCCGCCTCCGGCGCCGTCGCCGGCGTGCTGCGCGACCACGGCTTCCTGACCAACCCGGTCCAGCCGGACGTGGTCCGCCTGGCGCCGCCGCTGATCCTCACCGCCGACCAGGTCGACGCGTTTCTCGCCGCCCTGCCGGCAGCACTGGACGCGGCATCATGAGCGTCCGGCACTTCCTGCGTGACGACGACCTCAGCCCGGGTGAGCAGGAGGCGGTCCTCGACCTCGCCGCGGCGATGAAGGCCGACCGGTTCGCGTTCACGCCGCTCGCCGGCCCCCGCTCGGTGGCGGTGCTGTTCGACAAGCAGAGCCTGCGCACGCGGTTCTCGTTCGACGTGGGCATCGCCGAGCTGGGCGGCCATCCGATCGTGGTCGACACGCAGGGCACCCACTTCGGGCGCGGCGAGACCCTCGGCGACGCCGCGCGCGTGCTGTCCCGCTACGTGAGCGCGATCGTCATGCGCACCTTCGGCGACGAGCGGCTCGCGGAGGTGGCGGCCGGCGCGACGGTACCGGTCGTCAACGCGCTCACCGACGGCTTCCACCCCTGCCAGCTGCTGGCCGACCTGCTCACGGTCCGGGAGCGGTGCGGCGGCACGGCCGGGCGCACCCTCGCGTACGTGGGGGACGCCGGCAACAACATGGCCCACTCGTACCTGCTCGCCGGCGTCACCGCGGGCATGCACGTGCGGGTCGCCGGGCCGCCCGGGTACGACCCGCTGCCCTCGATCGTCTCCCGCGCGGACGAGATCGCCGCCTGGACCGGCGGCTCGACGCAGGTGCTGCGCGACCCGCACGAGGCGGTCGACGGCGCGGACGTGGTGGCCACCGACACGTGGACCTCGATGGGTCAGGAGAAGGACGGCCGCGACCGGCTCACTCCCTTCTGGCCGTACCAGATCAACAAGGACCTCCTCGCGGCGGCCGCGCCCGGCGCGGTCGTGCTGCACTGCCTGCCCGCGCACCGCGGCGAGGAGATCACCGACGACGTGATGGACGGCCCGCAGAGCGCCGTGGTCGACCAGGCCGAAAACCGCCTGCACGCGCAGAAGGCGCTGCTGGCCTGGCTGCTCTCGGCCGGGGACGCCCGATGACCGGGCCGGGCACCCGCACCGCGCGGCACGCGCGCATCGTCGACCTCATCCGCGACCGGGGGGTACGGTCGCAGACCGAGCTGGCCGAGCTGCTCGGCGCCGACGGCGTGCAGGTCACCCAGGCCACGCTCTCCCGCGACCTCGAGGAGCTGGGCGCCTACAAGGTGCGCGGCGCGGACGGCGGCCCCGCCGTCTACGTGATCCCCGAGGACGGGCTGCCCCGCCCCCGCCTGGCCGAGCAGGCGCCGGCCCGCCTCGTGCGGCTGCTGCGCGAGCTGCTCACCGGCACCGACGCGAGCGGCAACCTCGCCGTGCTGCGCACCCCACCGGGCGCCGCGCAGTTTCTGGCCAGCGCCCTCGACCGGGCCGGCCTGCCCGAGATCGTGGGCACGATCGCCGGCGACGACACCATTTTCGTAGTGGCCCGCGAGCCACTGACCGGCTCGGCACTCGCCGACAAGCTGAGCGCCTGGGCCGGACGCGACGAACAAATGCGCGAAGAACCGAACAAGGAGACCAAATCATGACTGAGCGCGTCGTTCTGGCGTACTCCGGCGGCCTGGACACCTCGGTCGCCATCCCGTACCTGGCGGACAAGATGGGCGCCGAGGTGATCGCGGTGGCGGTCGACCTGGGGCAGGGCGGCGAGGACATGGCCGTCATCCGCCAGCGCGCGCTCGACTGCGGCGCCGTGGAGTCCGAGGTGATCGACGCCAAGGAGGAGTTCGCCGCCGAGTACTGCCTGCCCGCGGTCAAGGCCAACGCGCTGTACATGGACCGCTATCCGCTGCTGTCCTCGCTCAGCCGCCCGCTGATCGTCAAGCACCTCGTGGAGGCGGCCAAGCGGTACGGCGGGACGGTGGTCTCGCACGGCTGCACGGGCAAGGGCAACGACCAGGTGCGGTTCGAGGTCGGCATCGGCGCGCTCGCGCCGGACCTGAAGATCGTGGCGCCGGCGCGGGACTTCGCGTGGACGCGGGACAAGGCGATCGCCCTCGCCGAGGAGCGGGGCCTGCCGATCGACGTCAGCCACAAGTCGCCGTACTCCATCGACCAGAACCTGTGGGGCCGCGCGGTCGAGACCGGCTTCCTCGAGGACATCTGGAACGCGCCGATCGAGGACCTGTACGAGTACACCGCCGACCCGGCCGAGCCGCGCGACGCCGACGAGGTCGTGATCACGTTCGAGGCCGGCGCGCCGGTCGCGATCGACGGCGAGACCGTCACCCCGTTCCAGGCCGTCGCCGAGCTCAACCGGCGGGCCGGTGCCCAGGGAGTCGGCCGGCTGGACATGGTCGAGGACCGGCTCGTGGGCATCAAGAGCCGCGAGGTGTACGAGGCGCCCGGCGCGATCGCGCTGATCACCGCACACCAGGAGCTGGAGGCGGTAACCGTCGAGCGCGACCTGGCCCGCTTCAAGAAGAGCGTCGACCAGCGCTGGGCCGAGCTCGTGTACGACGGCCTGTGGTTCTCGCCGCTCAAGGTCGCGCTAGACGCGTTCGTGGCCGACACCCAGAAGTACGTCTCCGGCGACATCCGCCTCACCCTGCACGGCGGCCGCGCGGTGGTCACCGGGCGGCGTTCCGAGGCCAGCCTGTACGACTTCAACCTCGCCACCTACGACACCGGCGACACCTTCGACCAGTCCCTGGCCAAGGGCTTCGTGCAGCTGTGGGGGCTGCCGAGCCGGATCGCCGCTGCCCGCGACGCGCGGCTCGGGTAGAAATAACACTCGTGTCCTCTTCGCGTACGTCACTGTGGGGCGGCCGGTTCGCCGGCGGCCCCGCCGAGGCCCTGGCCCGGCTCTCCGTCAGCGTCCAGTTCGACTGGCGCCTCGCGCCCTACGACCTGGCCGCCTCCCGCGCGCACGCCCGCGTGCTCGCCGGGGCGGGACTGCTCGACGCCGACGAGCTGGGCCAGATGCTCGCCGCCCTGGACGACCTGGAGGCCGCCTGCGCCTCCGGTGCGTTCCGCCCGACCGTCGACGACGAGGACGTGCACACCGCGCTCGAACGCGGCCTGCTGGAGCGGCTCGGCACGCTGGGCGGCAAGCTGCGCGCCGGCCGCTCGCGCAACGACCAGGTCGCCACCGACCTGCGGCTCTACCTGCGCGACCACGCGCGCGGCGTGGCCACCAACCTGGTGCAGCTCGCCGACGCGCTGGTCGAGCAGGCCGAGCGGCACATCGACACGCCCGCGCCGGGCATGACGCACGTGCAGCACGCGCAGCCGGTGACGTTCGGGCACTGGCTGCTCGCCCACGTGCAGCCGCTGCTGCGCGACCTCGAACGCCTCCGCGACTGGGACGCCCGCG
The DNA here is from genome assembly GCF_011764425.1 of Phytohabitans houttuyneae. Classification (NCBI taxonomy): domain Bacteria; kingdom Bacillati; phylum Actinomycetota; class Actinomycetes; order Micromonosporales; family Micromonosporaceae; genus Phytohabitans; species Phytohabitans houttuyneae. The sequence continues at coordinate 765,650 of NZ_BLPF01000001.1, read as the reverse complement.
CCGCGATCAGCCCGCTCGGCGCCGGCGCGCTGGCCGGCTCGTCGCTGCCGCTCGACCCGGCCGGTGTGGCCAAGGAGCTGGGCTTCGACGCGCCCGCCGCCAACTCGATGGACGCGGTCGCCGACCGCGACTTCGTGGCCGAGTTCCTTTTCATCACCTCGCTGGTCGGCGTGCACCTGTCCCGGCTGGGGGAGGAGGTGGTGCTGTGGACGTCGCAGGAGTTCGGCTGGGTCGAGCTCGACGACGGCTTCGCCACCGGGTCGTCGATCATGCCGCAGAAGAAGAACGCGGACATCGCCGAGCTGGCCCGCGGCAAGGCCGGCCGCCTCATCGGCGGCCTGGTGACCGTGCTGACCATGCTCAAGGGCCTCCCGCTCACGTACGACCGTGACATGCAGGAGGACAAGGAGCCCGCCTTCGACGCGGTGGACACCCTTGACCTGGTGCTGCCGGCGCTCGCCGGCATGATCTCCACGATGACGGTACGGGTGGACCGCCTCGTCGCCGCCGCACCCGTCGGGTACACGCTGGCCACCGAGGTCGCCGACTGGCTGGTGCGCAAGGGCGTGCCGTTCCGCGAGGCGCACGAGGTGACCGGTCGCCTGGTGGCGCTCTGCGTGGCCCGCGAGTGCCAGCTCGACGAGGTCACCGACGACGAGCTGGCGCTGGTCAGCCCCCACCTCGACCCGAGCGTGCGCAACGTGCTGTCGGTGCGGTCCGCGCTGGCCGCCCGCATCACGCCCGGCTCCACCGGCCCCGGCCCGGTCGCCGACCAGCTCGCGTCCGTGGTGGACAAGCTGGACGGGTGGCGCGAGTGGGCGACCGCGCACGTCGTACCCCGCTGAGCGCGCTGCGCGACCTGCTCGCCGGCCCGGTGCTGCCGGCAGCGCGCGGCCTGCTGGGGTGCGAGCTGTCCGCCGGCGGGGTCACGGTCCGGATCACCGAGGTCGAGGCCTACGCGGGTACCGCCGGCGACCCCGCCTCACACGCGCACCGCGCACGGACGCCGAGGAACGCGGTGATGTTCGGCCCGGCCGGCCACCTCTACGTGTACTTCACGTACGGCATGCACTGGTGCGCCAACGTGGTCACGGGCATCGAGGGCGAGGCGTCCGCGGTGCTGCTGCGCGCCGGCTCCGTGGTGGCCGGCTCGGACGTCGCCGCGGAGCGCCGACGCTCCACGGTGGCGCGCGACCTGGCCCGCGGCCCGGCCCGTCTGTGCCAGGCGCTGGGCATAGACGGCACCGCCTACGGCGTAGACCTGCTCGCCCCCAGCTCGCCGGTGCGACTCAGCCCACCGACCGCCCCGGTGCCGGAGTCGCAGGTCGCCGCCGGCCCGCGGGTCGGGGTGACCGGCGCCCACGACCGCGAGTGGCGCTTCTGGATCGCGGACGACCCGACGGTCAGCGCTTACCGCCGCCACGTCCCCCGCAAGCGCCCGCAATAGCTCGCCCCACCCCCGCCGCGCTCCGTCGTGGTCGCGGGGCAGGCCGGCGCCCCGGCCCCGTCGCCGGTGGCAGGCGGTGGCCGCGCGGGCGGCTCTGAAGCTGGGCGCACCGATGCGCCCACGACGGCCGTCCCCGTCCGCGGCGAAGGCAGCAGCGCGGACGAAGGAGGATCCCGCACGCCGTCCAGAGCGAAGGAGCGGCGCCGACGGCCGCGGGGCAGCGTGGGACTGGCTTCTGCAGATGTGCCGCTGTGGGCAGTGAGGCCGCACCGGCGCTCGCCGAACTCCCGACCTGCGCCGCCAAGCCCCGCAGCTTCGTCACCGTCAGCGAAGTCCACCGGCCGCGGGCCGGCGCAACCTTCGAGATCTAGGCGAGTTGGTGCGCTACGTCAGCGCCTCGACTTTCGGATTAAGGATGTCCTGCTTCGGCGGATCTTCGTGGCGGGAGTGCGCAAGTCTGCCCGCAGGTCGGCACCGTCGTCGCGGTCAGTGACTGCCGATCAGGCGCAGGCGGTGTGAGCTTCGCAATCTTGGTGAGTTAGCGCGCCATTTCGACGCTAACTTGCCAAGATCTGCCGGAGCCGGCTCCTGGGCTGAGTTGGTGGCCACGGAGGGTGAGGCGGTGACCGCGAAAGGACTCCAGACGACGAACTCCGCAAGTCGTGCAGCGCTAACTCTCCAAGATCTGGGAAACGCGCAGTTTGCAGGTGAGCTGGCCGACCGCGCAGAGCGACACTCCGGGAGCCACGTCTGGGCCACGGGGACCTCGCAGGGCGCCCGGGGCGAAAGGGAGCCGCGCCGGCGACCGCCGCGCCACAGTGGACGGTGAGGCCGTCAGGGAACGGGTCTGGACCACGGCGGACATCCGCGCCGTCCAGGAAAGGGGGCGGCGTGCGCCACTGTGGATCGTGAGGCCGCGGGAGCAACGCGGCCCTCAGTGTGAAGTTCACCGGCCGCCTGCCCTGATCGATTGTCATGGACCGTGCGCCCAGCTTGAGAGCCGCCCGCGGGCCCTATGCCGGCGCTGACTTTCCGAGATCTGCGGGGAGCGGGCAGTTTGGGGTGAGCTGCCTGGCCGCGGAGGGTGAGGCCGCGGGAGCAACGGTCCGGACCACGGCGGACGTCGCGGTAGCTCGAAAATGCTCCTAATAGAAGCGCTCGACGGTGACCGGGATCAGGCCGTTGCGCCGCATCGCCTGGCGGGCGGCGCGGAGGTCGGCGCCCACGTTGACGCCCTCGGGGGCGGAGATGTCGACGCACCAGGCCAGGCCGTGGCCGATCAGCCGCAGCTGCGGGTGTGCGGCGCTGTCGAGTGGCTCGCCGGCGAAGAGGATGCGGTAGTACGGCGCGTCGGTGAGGCCGAGTCGCAGTGGCGGGGCCGTGTTGAGCGGTTCGTAGTCGTGCAGCCGGCGGCGTAGCTGGCTCTCGTCGGGCAGCTCGCCGCCGCCCAGCACCCGGAATGCCTCGGCCGCGCCCTGCCGCGTCGCGTAGGTCACCCGCGAGCGCAGGTCGGAGTCCTTGCGGATGCGCAGGCTCAGCGATGGTCCCCAGCCGCTGGTGGTCCAGGTCGCGCTGGCCAGGCCGGCGGCGGTGTGGTCGCCGGCCAGCACGAACTCCTCTACCACCACGGCCGCCGCACGGCCTCCGCCCTCCATGACGACGTAGTAGTCGAGGTCGGCCGTGGTCACGATCTCGCCCATGCGCCATAGTCTGCGGCTCGACGCGGCTCGTGGGAGCGTTCGCCACGCGGGTGGTTTGCGCACATGGATCGGCGAGTTGGGCTAGCCTCCTAGGACGCCCTAGGGGTGTGGCACCTGCCGGGCGGTACGCGCGTCGAAGGCGGTGTGTTGGTCTTCTCGTGGCGGTCGATGCCCAAGCCGGCGGCGACGTGGTCGTGGCGGGGGCGTGCGGCCGTGGTCGGCGGTGCGCTGCTGGCCACCTTCCCGGTCTGGCCGGGCGTCCAGCCGGGGGAGCCGGTCGCGGACGAGCTGCTCCCGCCCGCCGAGGTGGCCCTCCTCGTGCCGATCGTGCTGCTGTTTCCGCTGGCCTGGGCGCTGCTCGGCGGGCGGCGCCGGCCGGGCCTCGCGGTCGGGGCGGTCCTCGTCCTGGCCGTCGGCGTGTGGGCGGGTGGCACCGTCACGCTCGCCGGCTACGGCACGCCGCCGAGCGTGGACGACTCCTCGACGGCGTGCCGCCACCGCCCCGGGACGCCGTGCTTCCGTTCCCGCCCGGCGTCGTGCTGGTCAGCGAGGAGGCCGGCCGCTTCACGCTCACCGCGAGTGACGGCGCGGAGCAGCCGGCCCTCGTCCGGCGGGTTGGCGACCACCTGCGGGACGCCAAGGGGTGGCAGGTGACCTGGTACGACTTCACGTCCACGCCGGACATCCACTGCCGACCGGCCGGGCGGATCGTGAATCCGTACCGCCTGTGCGCCTGGTTTCTGGTCGAGCCGGGCCGGTCCACAGTGGAGCTCCGGCTCGGCTACTCCAACCCGTACGACCCGATCTTCTGATCAGAGCCAGTGGTTGTCGTGCTCCAGGTAGAAGGCGGCCTTCTCCTCCTCGGACTTGCCGGCCAGCTCGAGCAGGCCCTCGAAGTAGCCCTCGCGGGGCGCTCCCGGCGCGAAGTGCAGCAGCATCGACGCCGGCTCGCCGGACTCGTTGCGGAATCCGTGCACGCCCCCCGCTGGCACGTGCACGAAGTCGCCCGGAGTGCAGTCGATCCACTTGGTGCCGTCGTAGATGCGGATCGTTCCGGTGAGGATGTAGAAGGACTCGGAGATCGTGCGGTGGAAGTGCGGGTCGGGACCGCTCGGCGTCGGGCCCATCTCCCAGCGGTACATGCCGAACTGGCCCGCGGTCGAGGCCTGCGTGGCCAGGTAGTGGACGGCGCCGCCGGTCTTCGGGTACCTGAGCTCGGGCTCGTGGCCGTCGGGCCGGTAGGTGGCGGTGACCTCGCCGCTCTCGCCCGTGTACAGGGTCGGTGGATAGCTCATGATCCAGTTCTACACCGGAACGGTGGCCTCCACGTAGATACTCTCGTCATTGCGCAACACACGGTCGAGTTCGGCGACGTCCGGCCGTGCGCCGTCCCGGAAGGCCCGGCGCTCGATCGCGGTGTCGGGGAAGCCGGCGGAGACCAGCGCGTACGCCAGCTCCTCGTAGTCGTACAGCCACCGGTGGCCGTACAGGTAGAAGAGCTGGTTGAACATGAAGGCCCGCCGTGCCGGCATCGGCGGTCCCAGGCCGGCGGCGCGCATGCGGCCGCGGTGGCGGGAGAAGAACGTGTCGCCGCTGCGGTAACCGTCCACATAGGTCGCCAGGTCGGGGGTGGTGAGCCGGAGCACGCCGCCGGGCGCGAGGATCCGCCGCACCTCGGTGAGCCAGGCCGTGCCGGCGGTCAGCGAGACGTGCTCGATGAGGTGCTCGGCGTACACCCAGTCGACCGAACCGTCGGCGAAGGGGAGCGGCTCGCAGATGTCCAGCGCGGCGAAGAGCGCCTCGCCGTCCACCCGGTAGACCCGGCCGGGCACCGCCGCGGCGTCCGGGGAGCGCAGCGGCACCACGTCTGAGGCCAGGGCCGCGGGGTGGTGGCTCTTCCACGCGGCGAACTCGACGCCGGTCACGCCCAGGTCGCCGAGCGTGGTGCGGTCGTAGGGCGGCCGCGCGACCTCCTCCAGCTTGTCGCAGGCCGCGCCGTCCACGAGGAACGCGTCCATCCGCTCGCTCAGCTCCTCAGGCCGCCCCCAGTCCCACTCGGACACCCGCGCCACCCCCGTCCGGTTCCAGACCCTCGAAGTCCACAGTGGATGAGCACGCGTAGCCGAGCACCGGGTCCCGCGCGGCCACCACCACCCGCCGCGGCGTGCGGTCGGCGAGCTCGCCGGCGAGTGCCCACCAGACGCCCGTGTACGGCTGGCCGGGCACGGCGTCCACGGTGGACTCCACCGGCTCGCCGCGGCCGATCGTCACGGGGGAGATCCGCGCGACGCCTGAGTCGCCGCACAGCAGCGCGACCCCGGCGTGGCGGGCCGGCAGCGGCGCCGGAGCGGGCGGGTCGTAGTGCAGGGCGGCCTGCTCGACGACGATGACGAGCGAGCGCCGGTGCTCCGGGTACGACTGGGCGATCCGCAGCGCCGTGAAGCCCGCCGCGACGCCCTGGTCGCAGACGGCGAAGGCGAGCGGCTGCCCGGGGCACACGTGGCTCAGGTAGGTGGCGGTGGCCCGGCCGGGTCGCACGTCCGGCACCGCGAAGGCGAGCACCAGCAGGTCGACCGGCTCGTCCGGCCGCACCAGGTCGGCGATGAGGGCGGCGCCCATCTCGCCGTACGACTGGCCGCCGGCCGGTGGGTGCGGTGACACGCCGTACGGCTCCAGGAGATCGGCCAGGTAGTTGGCGAAGTGCGGGGCGTGCTCGGGGTGCGCGGTCCGCGCCGCGGGCTCGTCGAACACCCGGCGGGCGGCCCGCGCCAACCACAGCATCGTTCACTCCACCGGAATCAGGTGCCGCACGACGAAGTCGGCGAGTGTGCCCACCGTCGCGAAGTCTTCCCGGTCGATGTCCTCGACGTCGATCTGGAGCGCGAGGTCCTCCTCCAGCTCCAGCATCAGCTCCAGCGTGCTGGAGGAGCTCATGCCGAGGTCCTCCATCAGCCGGCTCTGCTCGGTCGGCTCGGGCATCTCCTTGCGCAGTACCCGCGGCAGCAGCATGCGGATGCTGTCGACGACCCGCGGCCGCAGGTCCGTGTCAAGCTGCTCCATGGCGCATCACCTCATCACAGTCAGTGTTCGAAGACCATCGCCGAGAACGTCGCTCCCCGCCCCGCGCCGGCCGCGGCGACCAGGTACCGGTCGCCGGGCCGCAGCAGTCCCCGCGCGCGGGCGGTCTGGTAGTTGACGAACGCGTCGGCGCAGAAGACGTGCGCGGTGAGCGGCACGTTGTCCAGCAGGACCCGGTCGATCGGATAGCCGATCCGGCGGCAGAGCCGCTGCCAGGCGACGATGTTCACGTTGTGCGGGAGCATCAGGCCGATGTCGTCCAGTGCCAGCCCGGCCCGCTCCACGGCGGTCCGGATCGTCGCCATCAGCGACTCCTGGTAGTCGTCCTGGAAGCGGCCGATGTCGGTGGTGACCTCGTCGTCGAAGTCGCCGCGCTGGCTGGCGGCGTACGCGAGGAGGCGGTCGCGGGGGCCGTCGTGCCGGATCAGGCAGGCCGACGAGCCCTCGCCGAAGACGGAGGTCTCCGGCACCACCCGCGCGTCGTAGGTGAACGCCTTCTCCCCGGCCACCACCAGCGCCAGCGAGTCGGGCGGCGCGCCGGCCAGCAGCCGCCCGGCGACGTCGATCGCGAGCAGCCCGGTGGCGCAGGCGTGGTGGGTGACGGTGAACGCGACCGCATGGTCGAGCCCGAGCAGCCGGCACATGGTGTCCAGCGGGTTGAGCGGGTACGGCACGACGACGGGGAACGTGCGTGCCCACAACACGTACCGCACGCGGTGCCGCACGGCGGGCAGCTCGTCCAGTTTGGACGCCGCGGCGAGGAGCAGGTCGAGGGGGGTCGTGCCGGGCGCGCGGCACACGTCCGAGAGCCGGTGGAAGCGGCGGAAGAGGCGCACCTGCATCTCGGTCAGGTCGAGCTCGCCGGCCAGCTCCTCGATCGGCACGCGGTGCTCCGGCAGGTAGGTGGCCACCGCCTCCAGCGCGGTCACCGGCTGCTCCCGCTCGCGGGTATCCCCGTGGTGGCCGCCGGGTCGAAGGCCGCCTCGACCGCGACCGCCTCCATGCCGCGCACGACGGCTTCGAGGTCGCCCGGTGACATGTAGTGGGTGTCGCCGGCGATCGTGATGGCCATCATGTCCGGCACGTCCTCGATGTGGGCGAACATCCGCTCGAACGAGGTGTCCCGCTGCCGGCTCCACTCGAACGTGCTGTGCGGCAGCGCCGCCCGCACCTGCTCGGGGGTGGGTGCCGGCCCGGCCTCCTGGTCGCGGACGTCGATGCGGCGGTCGTTGAAGAAGCAGGCGAGGTCGAGCTCCTCGCCGCGCTCGGCGGCCAGGCGGGCGACGAGGTCGTCCACATCGGACGGGTTGTAGTACGCGTGCTTGTAGGCGGCGATGGCCTGCCGCGCGGTGAGTCGCACCGCGTCGTCGATCGTGAGGCCGGCGAGGTCGATCGCGCAGATTCCGGTCTGGCTGAGCGGGCTCATCGAGCGGGCGAGCCCGGGGCGGAAGCGGTTGTTGACGACGACCTGCACGGCGACCGGGTTGATGCCGGTGTGCCGGCCCATCGCGATCGCGAACGTCGCGAGCAGCAGCGGCGACGCGTCCACTTTGGTGCGTGCGGCGAGCACCCGCAGTGCGAGGTGCGCGGCGGGGGAGCGGAACCGGGCCTCCCAGTGCCGCGGCGAGCGGGGCTCGTGGCGGTGCGGGAAGCGGCGGGCGGGCACCGTGGAGAGCACCTTCTCCCAGTACCGCAGCGCGGCCGCGTTCTGCCGCTGGCCGGCCGGGGACGACTGCCAGCGCACCTGCTCGCGCGGCGGCATGGCGGTGGGCTCCTCGGGCCGGGAGACGACCTCGTCCAGCATCACCAGGCCGCCGAACGCGTCCAGCACGAGGTGGCTCATCACGGTGACGAGGTGGGTGGGCACGCCGCGGTGGCGGATGATGGCGATCCAGATCGGAAGGCCGTGCACGAGGTCGTACTCGCCGTCCCAGTACCGCTGGCGCGCCGCGTCGGCCACGGCTGCGGGGTCCTCGTCGTCGGCGGCGTCGACCACCTCGACCTCGATCTCGCCGGAGCCGGCGACGACCTGCCGGGTGACGCCGTCCGGGTCGTACCGCAGCGTGGTGCGGAGGGTGGGGTAGCGGCCCATCATGTACCGCACCTCCTCCACCAGGTCCTCGACGGTGGTGCCGGCCGGCACCGCTCGGGCGTAGCCGATCGGCAGCCACCACTCCTGCCGCACCATCGCGGTCCAGATCTCGCGCTGTCCCCAGGCGAGATCCTCCACGCCGTCGCCGTCGGGTGGGTCGGCTTTGAACGGCACCGTGATCCGCTTCATGACGTCACCTTCTCCAGGACCCGCACCGAGGGATCGAATGCCGCTTCCACCGCGAGCGCCTCCATGCCGCGGACGCACGCCTCCATGTCGGCGGGCGACACGTGGTGGGTGTCGGCGAAGAGTTCGTAGTCGAGGGTGTCCTCGCCGTCGTTGATGGTGGCGAAGAGCCGTTCCACCGGCTTGTCCTGGCTTTCCCACCGCAGCCGGCTGCGGCCGAGCGCGTCCGTCACCTCCGCCGGGTCGGACGGCGGCGGCGCCTCGGTGACCTCGCGGGTGCCGAGCCTGCGGTCGTTGAAGAAGCAGGACAGGTCGATCTCCTCGCCCCGCTCGGCGGACACCTCCGCCACGAGCGCGTCGAGCGCCCGCGGGTCGTAGTAGGCGTACCGGTACGCGGCCATCGCCCGCCGGTGCACCCGGGTCAGCGCCTCGTCGAACGTGATGTCGCCGAGGTCGATCGCGCAGAGGCCGGTGTGCGTGATCGGGCTGACCGAGTCGGCCATGCCGCGCCGGAAGCGGTTGCTGGAGATGACGCGGGTCACCACCGGGCTGACGCGGGCGACGCGGGCCCAGGCGACGACGAAGAGCGCGAGCAGGATCGACGAAGTGTCCACTGTGGTGCGCTCGCGGATGGCGCGCACAGCCAGGAGGGTGGCGGGGGAGTCGAGCCGGACCTGCCAGTACCGCGGCTCGCGCGGGTCGGCCGGCCCGGGGAAGCGGCGCGCGGGGATCGTGCGCAGCATGCCTTCCCAGCGGCGCAGCACGGCGGCGTGCTCGCGCTGCCCGGCCGGTGACGCCTCCCAGCGTGCCTGCGCCATTGGCTCCAGCGCCGTGACCGGCGGCACGGGCTTGCGGCCGTGCACGAGGTCGAGGTCTTCGATCTCGCGGACGATGACCAGCGCGCCGAAGCCGTCGCTGACCAGGTGGCAGAGGATGACCACCTGGTGGGTGGGGACGCCGCGGTGCCGGACGACCGCCATCCGCACCGGCCAGTCGCGGGCGAAGTCGTGGTCGGCCTCGCAGAACCGCTGCCGCACCGACTCGGCCACGGCGGCGGGATCCTCGTCGTCGGCGGCGTCGACGACCTCCAGGTCGATCTCGCCGGACGCGGCGACCACCTGGCGGTCGTGGCCGTCCGGGTCGCGCCGCACCCGGGTGCGCATCGACTGGTACCGCCCCATCATGAAGCGCAGCTGAGCGACCGCATCGTCCACTGTGGTCCCGGCCGGCACCGGCAGCGCGTAGCCCATCGGCATCCAGCTGTGCTGGCGCCGCATGGCCTCCCACAGCTCGCGCTGGCCCCACGACAGCTCCTCGACACCGCTGCCGCCGCCCTCGAACCTCACCGTGACGCGATGGCTCATCATCGGCAGGAGTCTAAGTAGACGGAGCTTGACTCCCGGTCGAAGTACGAGCGGAGGTGGGCTCGACGTCCGGTCAAGGCGCTTGTTGCCGGTCGATGACAGGCCATACCGTCCCTCCCGTGAAACTCGCCCGCGACACGTGGCTGGTCTTCCAGGCCCAGATGTCCCTGATGCTGCGCAGCCGCACGTGGCTCATCTTCGGCCTCGCCCAGCCGATCACCTACCTCGTGCTCTTCGCGCCGATGCTCAAGCCGGCGCTGGCCTCGATGGGCGCCGACAGCTACGGCGACGCGTACCGGGTGTACGTGCCCGGCCTGCTCGTCGTTATGTGCCTGTACGGCGGCCTTTTCACCGGCTTCGGCCTGCTCGCCGAGCTGCGCGCCGGCATCATCGAGCGGGCCAGGGTGACGCCGGTGAGCCGGTCCGCGCTGCTGCTCGGGCGGGCCCTGCGCGACGTCGCGTCGCTGCTGGTGCAGGCGCTCATCATCACCGCCATCGCGGTGCCGTTCGGGCTCTCCGTCGGCGTGCTCGACCTGCTGCTGGCGTACCTGCTGCTGTGCGTCATCGCGCTGATGACCACGTCCGTGTCGTACGCGGTGACGCTGATCGTGCGCAAGGAGGGCGCGCTGGGCCCGGTGATGAACACCGTGGCGCAGCCGGTGGCGCTGCTGGCCGGCGTGCTGCTGCCGGTGGCGCTGGCGCCCGCGTGGATCCAGGCCATCGCCGACTGGAACCCGTTCTACTGGGTCACCAACGGGATGCGATCCCTCTTCGAGGGAAACACCGGCGACACCGCCATCTGGCAGGGGCTGGTCGGCGTCACCGTGCTCGCCACGGTCGCCATCGCCTGGTCCACAAGGCTTTTCACCCGCACGATCCGCTGAGTCCGTGCGATCCGGTAACGGGACGGAGACCACCATGAAGAACATCCGAGCCGCCCTCGTCGCCGACCCGGAGCTGGGCACCGGCAACGTGCTGCCGAAGCTGCGCGAGCACGGCGCCGACCCCGACGGGCCGGGCATCACCTTCGACACTCCGGTGGACGGGCGGCCGGCGTACGAGCCGCTGACCCTCGGCGCACTGGAGGAGCGGGCCGCCGCGCGGGCCGCGTGGCTGTACGCGCACGGCGTGCGCCCGCGCGACCCGGTGGCCGTCTACGTCACCTCGGCCGCCGACGTGTTCCTGAACTTTTTCGCGCTCGCGCGCATCGGCGCGATCCCCGCGCTGATGAACGGCAACATGCCGGCCGAGGTCGCGCCCGGCTTCGTCGAGCGGCTGCGGGCCGAGTACGTGATCGTGGACGAGGCGCACCGCGCGACGCTGTCCGGCTTCCGGACGATCGACGCGGAGCAGACCGGCACCGGGGACCCGGCGCAGGCGCCGCCGTACTACCGGCACCACGCCGACGACCCGGTCGCCATCACGCACTCCTCCGGCACCACGCGGGTGCCGGCGGCGGTCGTGCACTCGCACGCCAGCCTGTTCGCCGCGATCCGGCGCGTGCGCCTGCTCGAGCCTCGCCCCAGTTACGCGGTCCGCGAGATGTCGGTGATGCCGGCCGCGCACGCCGCCGGCATCATCACCGTCAACCAGGCGCTGTGCAACCGGTACGAGCTGCTGTTCCTGTCCGCGCAGGGCGGCGAGTTCGCCAGCAGCGGGGCGGCGGTGCTGGACGCGATCGAGCGGTGGCGGCCGACCGGGGTGTTCGGGTTCGCGGTCACGTGGGCGGAGCTCGCCCGGCACGACCTCGCCGCCCGTGATCTGGACTCGATCAAGGTTTGGTTCAACACGGGCGACTCGGCGCACGAGGCGCACATCCGCCGGCTCGTCGCGGTCGGCAGCCACCAGCGGTACACACCGGACGGTCCGCTCAGCGTGCCCGGCTCGCGGTTCATCGACGGGATCGGCTCGACCGAGATGGGGCACTCGGCGTTCCACATCACACACACGTCCGAGAGTGAGCGCTACGGGCGGTGCGTCGGCCGGCCGTACCCGTTCGCCGAGGTCGCCCTCCTGGACCTCGCGACCGGTGCGGAGGTGCCGGTCGGCTCGGTCGGGCACGTGGGCCTGAAGTCGCCCACGCTCGCGCCCGGCTACTGGAACGACTCGGTGACCACCTACCGCACCCGGTTCGGCGGCTACTACCTGACCGGCGACCTGATGTACCGGGACGCGGACGGCTTCTACTACCACGTCGACCGGGCCGTGGACGCGGTGGATCTCGGCGACGGCGACTGGCTCTACACGGCACAGTCGGAGGAGCGGATCCTCGTGCGCTGCCCTGACGTGCGCGACTGCACAGTGGTCGCCGGCCGCGAGGACGGGCGGGTGGTCACCGACGTGCTGTTGATGCTGGCCGCCGGCGCGGACCCGGACGTCGACCGGACCGCCGCGGTGCGCGAGTCGCTCACCCCGGCGGCGGCCGCGACCCTGCGCCGGGTGGTGGCTGTGCCCGACGGCGAGATCGTGGTAGGCCCGACCGGCAAGGTGCGCAAGTTCCTCATGCGCCAGCGTCACCTCGCCGCCGCCGCGACCGCATAAGACCAGGTAACCGACCGGCCGGGGGTACATCACCCGGCCGGTCAGTATTTCAGCGACCTTGCGCACTGCATCCTGCATCCGGTGGCCGCCATAGACCTGCATCACTGGTGATCGAAGCCTAAATCCGGATATCTACGGCGCGCTGGCATTAGTGATCGATGCCCGCCACTGGTCGGGTTAGGCACAAGTCCCTCGATCAGCCAAACAAATGCCGCCCACTCTCCGGGATTGAGGGGTCACTACTCTGGCAGAAACAGGCCCGCACTCGGGTACATTGCTGATCACCCAAGCGCGCGCACGTTTCCCCGGAGGTCCATGTCAATGTCTTATGTCATGGGAAGGGACCTGGAAATAAGGGTCCTGGGACCATTGATGCTCACATGTGGTGATTCCACTGCCACCCCTACCGCACCCAAGCCGCGCTCAGTCCTGGCGCTGCTGCTGCTACAGGCAAACCAGACAGTGCCGGTGAGCGCCCTCATCCAGGAGCTGTGGGGCCACGAGCCCCCGGCCAGTGCTCTGACCACTCTCCAGACGTACGTCCTGCACCTGCGCAAGCTCTTCAGCTCCGCCCTGTCGATGCCCGCGTCCGAGGTTGCCAAGAGCGTCCTCGTGACCACCCCCGGCGGCTACCTCTTCCGCAGCATCTCCGACGACTTCGACCTGGCGCGCTACGAGCGGCTCTCCGGCGAGGGCCGCCAGGCGCTCGCCGCCGGACAAAACGGCCTCGCGGCCGAGCGGCTGACCCAGGCACAGTCGCTCTGGCGCGGTCCGGCACTGACCGACGTGCGGGCCGGACCGCTCCTGCAACCGCAGGTCAAACGGCTGGAGGAGTCCCGGCTCACCACCGTCGAGCAGGGCATCGAGGCCCGGCTGCGGCTGGGCCGTCACCAGGAGGTGCTCTCCGACCTGGCCGGCATGATGGCGGAGCACCGGCTGCACGAAAACCTGCACGCCCAGTTCATGGTGGCCCTGCACCGCAGCGGTCGCCGGCAGGAGGCGCTGCGGGTCTTCCAGCAGTTGCGCACCACCATGACCGAGGAGCTCGGGCTGGAGCCGTCCAAACGGCTGCACCTGTTGCAACAGGCGATCCTCAGCGACGACCCCGCGCTCGAGGTGGCTCCCCGCACCGACGGGCTCGCGCAGCTACTCGACCAGATCACCGTCAGGTGAGTGGTCGCGCGCCCGGCAAAAGGCCGTCTCGCGGCCACGTCGACAATCGCTAGAAGCTGGGAAGATCCCCTCTCGCGATTGTGTAGTGGCCGCCTCGTGAATGGATCACAGATACGAACAGTAAGTAGGCCGCCGACGATGTCGGCCAAGTTTTCGCAGCTTGGGAGATCGGGCCGGAAGGCCGCTTAGGCGCGCGACCGCGAAGCGTCGCCGCCGGGCGGCCTTTCGGCTTGTTTGACGCTGCAGAATTGCGCTGTTAGCGTTCGGGCCCACCGCCGCCCAAACAACAGCGGAAAAATCGCGGCGTGAATTCTTTCTTTGGGGGCATTGTGTTTCCAGGTGCGCCGTCCGGCATCTCTGTCGACCCATTTGACGGGGATTGGGTGGGCGACTATCTGCTCGCCGGGCGCGACGACCAGCAGTGCCTCCGGCTTGGCGCGCCGGTCACCCGCCGCGAGCTGCGGCGGCGCGTCGCGGCAAGGGCCACCGACCTCCGCGCGGCCGGCCTGCGCGCGGGCGGCACGGTCGCGCTGCGGCTGCCACCCGGGATGTTGTACGCCGAGAGCCTGCTCGCCGCCTGGACCGTGGGCGCCCAGGTCGCTCTTCTGGACCACCGGCTCACCCAGCACGAGGTCGACCGGGCCCTCGCCCGGATCGCTCCGCAGCTGGTCGTGTCCATGTCGGACGGTGCGCCGGTCGCCGTCCCGCACCCGGGCCGCCCCGCGCAGACCCCGCACGCGCTGCTGCAGCTCAGCTCCGGCTCCACCGGACCGTCCAAGGTGATCGGTCGCACCTCGGCGAGCCTTGTGTCCGAGGTGGAGCGCTACCGGCTCATCGACGGCGTGCCCGAGCCGGGCGAGCGGACCGTGCTGCTCGCCTCCACCGTCCACGTGCTCGGCCTGGTCGGCGGCCTGCTGTACGGGCTGCACACCGGCGTGACCCTCGTCGTGCCCAGCTTCCTGTCCACCGACGCCGTCCTCGACGCGGTGGCGTCCGGTCCGGAGCCGGCCACGGTCATCGGCGTGCCGTTCCACATCGAGTTCCTGGCCGCGGCCGACCGCGCCCGGCACCTGCCCCAGCTCAAGCGGATGACCGTCGGCGGCGAGCTGGTCCGGCCCGCCGTCCGCGAGGCGTTCGCGGCCCGCTGGTCCGTGCCGCTCGGAAACATGTACGGGATGACCGAGGCCGGCGTCATCGCGACCGACCTCTTCGGACAGAACCGGCCGGCGCTCGCCCCCGCGCCCGGCATGACCCTGCGCGCCGAGGGCGGCGAGGTCCTGCTGGCGGCCGAGGCGAGCCCGTACGTGGGGCTGAGCGACCCGACCCGCTGGGTGGACGGCTGGCTGCACACCCGGGACGCCGGCGAGGTCGACCCGCACACCGGCCTGGTGACGATCCGCGGCCGCCTCGACTCCCAGGTCTCCGTCGGCGGGCTCAAGGTCGACCTGACCGAGGTCGAGCAGGTGCTCGCCACCCTGCCCGGCGTGGTCGAGGCCGTGGTCGCGTGGGACGGCGCGGTCGAGGCGTTCATCGTGCACGAGTCGGGCGCGGACGGGCTGCCGGCGCTGAAGGAGGCCCTCGCCCAGCGGCTGGCCGGCTACAAGCGTCCGCGCCGGCTCACGCTCGTGCCGAAGCTGCCCCGCACGGCCACCGGAAAGCTCGTCCGCAGTGTCCCCGACCTCCGCGCTTCAGCAAACCCCACCCGCCTGAAAGGAGACGCCGCCGATGTCCACTGATGTCGTCGCGTTCACCATCGAGTCCCTACGCCAGATGAACTTCGACGTCGACGGCGCGGGCGCCGACACGGTCTTCGGGCCGGCCGGCGTCGACCTCGACTCCCTCGCCGTCGCCGAGCTCGCCCTGCGGGTCGAGGACGCGTACGGCGTGAAGTTCGGCGAGGAGGACATGGAGCGGGTGGCCATCATGACGCTCGGCGAGTTCGCCGCCGACGTCACCGCCCGCTCGGCCGCTCTGGACGGTGTAGCGAAGTGACCGCAGCGGCCCGGCATCGCGCGGTCATCACCGGGATCGGGCTGCTCACCCCGCTCGGTGCCGACGCCGCCGGGTTCTTCGACGCGGTGTGCACCGGCCGGACCGGGCTGCGCAGGCCGCCGGACACCCACCCGGTCGCCGGGATCCTCGACGCGGCCGGCTTCGCGCCGGACATCGACCCGGCCACCGTGCTCCCGCCGTCCGAGGCGCGGCGCGTCGACAGGTTCGTGGTGCTCGCCATGGCCGCCGCCGACATCGCGCTCGCCGACGCGGGCGTCGAGGTGGGGCGGGAGGCCGACCCGGCACGCACCGCGGTCGTGCTGGCCAACGCGTTCGGCGGGCTCGGCATGTTCGAGGCGGAGGCGGTCGCCCGGTCGGAGCGAGCCCGGGAGGGGAGCGGGCACACCGCGGTCACCCCGTACCTGCTGGCCGGGATGCTGCCCAACATGGCCACCGCCCGGATCGCCATCAAGCACGGGGTGCGCGGCTACAGCTCGACCATCTCCACCGCCTGCGCCTCCGGCGCGTACGCGGTCGCCGAGGCGCTGCGGCTCATCCGCGAAGGGCTCGCCGACGTGGTCGTCTGCGGCGGCGCCGAGGCACCGCTGCTGCCCACGGCCGCCACCACGTTCCGCAACTCGCGGGCGCTCGCCGGCGGCTGGGCCGACCCGGCCGAGGCGAGCCGCCCGTTCGACCGGAGGCGCAACGGCTTCGTGCTCGGCGAGGGCGCGGGGGCGCTGGTCGTCGAGCGGGCCGAGCACGCCGCCGCCCGCGGCCGCCCGGCGTACGCCGAGGTCGCCGGCTGGGGCGTGGCCACCGACGCGTACCACCCGACCGCACCGCGGGCCGACGGCACCGGCGCAGCGTCGGCGATGCGCCTGGCCCTGGCCGACGCCGGGCTGGCACCGGCCGACATCGGCTACGTCAACGCGCACGGCACCGGCACGACGCGGGGCGACGCCGCCGAGGCCCTGGCCATCCGGGCCGTCTTCGGCGCGCACACGCCGGCGGTCAGCTCGGTCAAGGGCGTCACCGGCCACCTGCTCGCCGCCGCCGGCGCGGTGGAGGCCGCCGCGACCGCGCTCGCGCTGCGCCGGGGGGTGCTGCCGCCCACTTACAACCTCGACGACCCCGATCCCGAGTGCGACCTCGACCACGTCCGCAAGGCACCCCGCGAGGCGGCCGTCCGGGTCGCGCTCTCCAACTCGTTCGCGTTCGGCGGGCACAACGTCAGCCTCGCGCTCGCCCACCCCGGAGGTCCCTGATGACGACCGTCGACCACGTCGAGTTCTACGCCGCGGACGCGGAGGAGACGGCCCGGCTGCTCCGCACGGCGTACGGGTTCACCCGCCTCGGCGAGAGCGGTGCCGGCCTGCCCGGCCAGCGCACGGTCCTGCTCGGCCAGGGCGGCATCCGCCTGCTCGTCACCGCCGCGACCGACCCCGCGCACCCGGTCGCCGCGCACGTCGAGCGGCACGGCGACGGGGTGGCCCGGATCGGCCTGCGGGTCGCCGACGCCACCGCGGCGTACACGGAGGCGGTCGCCCGCGGCGCGGCACCGGTCGCCGAGCCGCGGGTCTGGTCCCGGGGGAGTGCCGAGGTGGTGACCGCCGAGATCGGCGGGCCGGGCGCCCTCGCGCACCGGTTCGTCGAGCGGCGCGGCGAGCCCGGCGCCTTCCTGCCCGGCGGCGTCGAGCCGCTCGCTCCCGCTCCCGCCACCGGCCCGGACCTGCTGGAGGTCGTCGACCACACCGCGCTCTGCGTGGCCGGCGGCGCGCTGGAGGAGACGGTCCGCTTCTACACCGAGGTCTTCGGGTTCAAGGAGATCTTCGAGGAGCGGGTGGAGGTCGGCGACCAGGCGATGGACTCCAAGGTGGTGCAGAGCGAGTCGGGCGAGGTCACCTTCACGATCGTGTCGCCCGACCCGGCGATGCGCCCCGGCCAGCTCGACGACTTCCTGCGCGCCAACGGCGGCGCCGGCGTGCAGCACCTGGCGCTGAGCACCCGCGACATCGCCGGCGCGGTCGCCACGCTGGGCGCGCGCGGGGTGCGCTTCCTGCGGACGCCGGACAGCTACTACGACGCGATCGAGCGGCGGCTCGGCGAGGTCAGCCTCTCCGTCGCCGCGCTGCGCGCCGGCAACATCCTTGTCGACCGCGACCACTGGGGCGAGATGTTCCAGATCTTCACCGAGTCCACGGTGGAGCGTCGCACGTTCTTCTTCGAGCTCATCGAGCGGCACGGGGCGCTCACGTTCGGCAGCAACAACATCAAGGCCTTGTACGAGGCCAAGGAACGGGCGCGGGCCGCCGCCGAAGCGCGGGCCTGACCGTCCGGAAGGGACCGAGATGACCACCACGATCCCCGTGGAGGAGGACCTCCTGCCGTCCGAGGCCGACGTGCGGTCGTACGAGGAGCACGGCTGGTACCTGTCCAAGAAGCTGTTCACCGACGACGAGGTCGACGCGCTGGTGAGCGCGAGCGAGGCGTTCTACGCCGGCGCCCGCGACCGCCGGCTCGGCAAACGACCGTCCACTTTGGCCTACTGGGAGCCGTCCGACGGGGCGGTACAGCGGCACAACGACTACATCCACTACGAGAGCGACCCGATCGCGGCGATCCTGCGCAAGCCGATCGTCGGCGCGGTCGCGGCGCGGCTGGCCCGGACGGACGAGATCCGCCTGTTCCAGTCCACGCTCATCTACAAGCCGCCGCGCCCGGACGAGCCGAGCAACCTGGTGCCCTGGCACTTCGACCGGCACTACTGGCAGACCTGTACGTCCGACAACATGCTGACGGCGTTCATCCCGTTTCACCACTGCGACGAGGAGATGGGCACCATCACGATGGTGGACGGCAGCCACCGGTGGAAGGAGATCGGCGGCGGCGACAGCACCAGCCGGCACTTCGCGCACCGGGACGCGGCCGAGCTCGACGAGCTGCTCCGGGAGAACGCCCGGTACAACGGCGTCGAGCTGCGCACGGTGCCGATGGTGATACCCAAGGGGCACATGAGCTTCCACCACTGCCGCACGTACCACGGCAGCGGCGCCAACCGCTCCAGCCGCCCCCGCCGGGCGATCTCGCTCCACCTGCAGGACGGCGACAACCGTTACCGGCGGCACCTGCTGTCGGACGGCACACCCGTCACGTACAACCACGAGCATTTCGTCCGCCGTGCCGAGGACGGCATGCCCGACTACAGCGATCCCGACTTCTGCCCGGTGCTCTGGACGTCGAACGGCTGAGGAGGTTCCCACATGTCCCGATACGACTGGGGTCAGACACACCCCGGCATCACCCAGCTGGAGAAGGCGGTCGAGGAGGCCCGCACCCGGGTCGTCACCCACCCGCTCTACGGAAACCTCGACAGCCAGGCGGCGATCGTCACGTTCATGGAGCACCACGTCTTCGCGGTGTGGGACTTCATGTCGCTGCTCAAGTCGCTGCAGCGCAACCTCACCTGCGTACGCGTGCCGTGGGTGCCGACCGGTCCGCCCGGCAGCCGCCGGCTCATCAACGACATCGTGCTGGTGGAGGAGAGCGACGAGCTGCGCGGCGGCTTCATCAGCCACTTCGAGCTCTACGTCGAGGGCATGGTCGAGTCCGGGGCGGACACCGCCGTCGTGGGCACGTTCATCGACCTGGTCCGCTCCGGCGTACACCCGAAGGCGGCCCTGGACGGCGCGGGCGTGCCGGCCCCGGCGGCCGAGTTCGTGCGGGCCACCTGGGGCTTCATCGACGGCGCGCCGGTGCACTGCCAGGCGGCGGCGTTCGCGTTCGGCCGGGAGGACCTGATCCCGGACATGTTCACCCAGGTCGTCGCCGTCAAGGAGCGCGGCGCGAAGCTGGACACGTTCGTGGACTACCTGCAGCGGCACATCGAGGTCGACGGCGAGGAGCACACGCCGATGGCCATGCAGATGGTCACCGACCTGTGCGGCGACGACGACGCGAAGTGGCGGGAGGCCGCCGAGACGGTCAACCACGCCCTCGCCGCCCGGTACACGTTCTGGGACGGCATCCTGGCCGCCATCAAGGCCGGGTAGGGCGGATAAGGTGAGCGGGAGTCGCGAGGCTACGGGCCTTGCCCACGACGGCGGATCAGCGCCGAGCGGCGGAGCGCGGAGAGCGCAGCGTCCGGCCGCGGAGGCTTTCTACGGCACCATCCGGCTGATCCGCCGGTTCGAGGAGCGCTGCATCGACCTTGTGCGCTCCGGCGACATCGGCAGCGGCATCCACCCCTGCATCGGGCAGGAGGGGGTCGCGGCCGGGCTGTGCGCCGCGCTGCGCCCCGACGACGCCCTGCTGAGCAACCACCGCGGCCACGGACACTTCCTGGCCCGGGGCAGCGACCCGGGCCGGTTCCTCGCCGAGCTCACCGGACGGGTCGGCGGCATCGACTCCGGACGGGCCGGCTCGTTCCACCCGTCGGACCTGTCCGCCGGCATCTGGGGAGCCAGCGGCACGGTCGGCCACGGCGCGGCGATCGCCACCGGCCTGGGCTGGGCGCTGGCCCGGGACGGCGACCGGGTCGCGGTGAGCGTCTTCGGCGACGGCGCGGTGACGCAGGGCGCGCTGCTGGAGTCGTTCAACCTGGCGTCGCTGTGGCAGGTGCCGGTGGTCTTCGTCTGCGAAAACAACGGGTACGCCACCACGCTGCCCGCACCGGCCGGCATCGCCGGCTCCGTGGTGGGCCGCGCGGAGGCGTTCGGCATCCCTGCGTCTACTGTGGACGGCCAGGATCCCGAGGTGGTGTTCGACGCGATGGCCGCGGCGGTGGACCGGGCCCGGGGCGGCGGCGGGCCGTCGCTGCTGGAGTTCACCACCTACCGGTTCGAGGGGCACCACACGTTCGAGCGGCGGATGCGCCTTGCCTACCGCGACGACGACGAGGTGGCCCGCTGGCGCGAGCGCGACCCGCTCGCCATCCAGGCCGCCCGCGTGCCGGCGGACGTGCGGGACGCGATCGACGCCGAGGTCGAGGAGGTGCTCGACGCCGCGGTCCGCTTCGCGCTGGAGAGCCCCCGGCCCGACCCGGCCGACGCCTTCGACCACCTCTACGCCACGCCGGTACGCCTCCGCGGCTCGCTTTTCGGAGGACTAGGAGCCGCGGCCGCCCTCGACGGCGCCGGACGGATATTCCGATGAGGTCTTATGCCTAAGATGTCGTACTCCAAGGCCCTCAACCGGGCGCTCACCGACGAGATGGAGCGCGACCCCGACGTCTTCGTGCTCGGCGAGGACATCAAGTTCGCGCTCAACAGCGTCACCACCGGCCTGCTCGACAGGTTTCCCGACCGCGTGCTCGAAACACCCCTGTCCGAGCAGGGCTTCACCAACTTCGCCACCGGCGCGGCGATGGGCGGCAAGCGGCCCGTGGTGGAGTACCAGATCCCGTTCCTGCTGCTGCTCGTGCTGGAGCAGATCTCCAACCAGGCCAACAAGTTCCGGCTGATGAGCGCCGGCCAGGTGAAGGTGCCGGTGACGTACCTGCTGCCCGGCACCGGGTGGCGGCCGGGGTGGGGTGCCCAGCACTCCGACCAGCCGTACGGCGTCTTCGCCCACCTCGGCGTCAAGACGGTGATCCCGGCCACCCCCGCGGACGCGTACGGGCTGTTCCTGTCCGCGATCCGCGACGACGACCCGGTCGTCGTGTTCTGCCCGATGCCCGCCCTCAACCTGCGTGAGGACGTGTCCTACGCGGACCTCGCGCCGATCCCGCTCGGCGTGGGGCGGGTCTGCCGCTCCGGTGCCGACGTGACCGTGCTCGCCGTCGGCCACCTGGTGCACGAGGCCATGGCGGTCGCCGAGGAGCTGGCCGGCGAGGTGTCGGTGGAAGTGTTCGATCCGCGCTCGCTGCACCCGTTCGACTGGGCCGGCCTGGCCGCGTCGGTCGAGCGGACCGGCCGGTTGGTCGTGTTCGACGACGGAAACCGGTTCTGCGGCGTGGGCGCGGAGGTGCTTGCCACCGCGGCCGAGGAGATGCGGCTGTTGGCCCCGCCCAAGCGGGTCACCCGGCCGGACGCGGCCGTGGTGGTGGGATGCGCGCCCGAGCTGGACCTCGCGGTGCAGCCGAGCCGGGCGCAGCTGGTCGCGGCGATCCAGGCGGTCGTCAAGAGCTGACTTCCTGCGGCGCCGTGACCAATGGGCCGCCCGCCAGCGTCCTCGTGGCGGGCGGCCCGTGCCTGGGCGGCCGACGTGCGCGCGTCCGCCCGTCAGGAGCGGGCGGCAAGCTGTTCCAGGTGTGACGCCGCGGCCGGGGCACCCCGGCCGCGGCGAACGACTCCCGCACCCGCCCGGCCGCCGCCGCGTAGCCGGGCTCGTCCAGCACCGCGGCCAGCGCGCCCGCGAGCTCCCCGGCACCGGAACGGCCGAACCGCACCCGCACGCCGGCGCCGGCCGCGACCACCTGGGCGGCGGTGACCGGCTGGTCGTGCTTGATGGGCGCGACGACCAGCGGCACGCCGTGCGCCAGCGCCTCGCACACCGTGTTGAGCCCGGCGTGGCAGACCACCGCGGACAGCCGCGGCATGAGCGCGAGCACGGGCACCTGCGGCTGGACGACGGTGCCCGGCGGCAGGTCCGGCACGGTGCCGGGCGGTGCGGCGACGACCGCCTGCACGCGGCCGGCGTGTGCCCGCAGCGCTGCCGCCATCCGCGGGTAGAAGTCGCGGGCCACGTCCTCGGCGAGGGTGCCCATGGTGACCAGCACCGTGCTGCGGGCCGGGTCGAGCGCGTCCCACGGGAAGTCCGGTGCGGCCGCGCGGTCGCCGAGCGCGGGCCCGACCAGCGCGTAGTGGGCAGGGAAGTCGTGCGGCCCGGTCAGGGCGGGCGTGGTGAAGGCGAGCACCAGGTGTGGCGAGAAGCGCGGGTCCGCGCCGTCCGCGATGGACAGTCCGGCGCCGTCGATCCGGCGCCGGATCCACTCCTCCACCTTGGGCAGGGCCCGGAACGGGCGGGTCAGCTCCATCGACTGCGGGGCGAGGCTGGCCCAGCGCACGCCGTGCCGGTGCGCGGCGACGGCGCCGGCGAGCGCGTGCTGGTCGGCCGCCACCACGTCCGGGGCGAACGCGGCGACCGCCTTCTCCACGGCCGGCAGCGTAAACCGCGCGTAGGGGAGCACGAAGCCCTCCCACAGCGAGCGCACCGCCCGGAACCCGCGGTCGCGCTGCCCCCGGTAGGGGCGCATTCCCGTGGAGTAAACGGAGACGGCGTCGCCGAGCATGCGGCGCAGCGCGGTCTCCGGGCCGGCCCAGGCGACCTCGTGCCCGCGGGCGGTGAGGGCGTCCGCGACGGCGCCGGCCGCGTACACGTGGCCGGCCAGCGGCGGCGCGACGAACAGGAAGCGGCTCATGCCGCCACCAGCCCGGCCAGGTCGCCGACGGTCAGGTCGACAAGCTGGTCGAGGTCGAGGCCGGCGAGGTATCCGGGCAGGTCCACGCCCCACCGCGCGTGCATCGCCGCGCCCAGCGCGGCCACCTCGACGCTCTCCAGCCGCAGGTCGTCTTCGAGGCGGCTCTGCGGCGTGACCGCCGCGGCCCACCGCTCGTCCTCGCCGGTGACATGGCGCAGCATGCCGGCGAGCTCGCCCACAGTGTCCATAGTGGTCTCACGTTATCCCCTTGCCGGGCAATGCGGGAGCGCCCTTTAGCCCACCTCCACGGGTCCTTGAGAGCGGGTACCTAAAGTGAGGCCCATGATTGTGACCAGGGGCCTGCGCAAGTCCTACCGGTCCGGGCGGGGCCGGAAGGCCACGGTGGTGGAAGCGGTCCGGGGCGTCGACCTCGACGTCAAAGAGGGCGAGATCTTCGGCTTCCTCGGGCCTAACGGCGCGGGAAAGACCACCACGCTGCAGATGCTCACCACGCTCATCGAGCCGGACGGCGGCGAGGCGACGATCGCCGGCGTCGACCTGCGCGCCGACCCGGCACAGGTGCGCGTGCGGGTGGGCTACGTGGCACAGGGCGGCAGCACCTGGGACGACTCGACCGCACGCGAGGAGCTGGTCCTGCACGCGCGGATGCACGGCCTCAGCAAGGCCGAGGCGCGGCGGCGGGCCGCGGACGCGCTCACGGCGTTCCAGCTGGCCGAGTACGCCGACCGCCCCTGCCGCACATACTCCGGCGGGCAGCGGCGCCGGGTCGACATCGCGCTGGGCATCATCCACCAGCCGCGGCTCGTGTTCCTGGACGAGCCGACCACCGGCCTCGACCCGCAGAGCCGCGCGCACATGTGGGACGAGATCCGGCGGCTGCGCGACGGCGGGATGACCATCTTCCTCACCACGCACTACCTGGACGAGGCCGACGCGCTGTGCGACCGGATCGCCATCATCGACAACGGCGAGATCGTCACCGAGGGGTCCCCGGAGCAGCTCAAGCGGGAGATCACCGGCGACGTGCTCGTCGTGGGCCTCAACGGGTCGACGCCCAAGGCGGCCGAGCTGCTCGACGGCGTGGCGTACGTGCGCAAGCTGGAGGCCGACGCGTCCGGGCTGCGCCTCTATGTTGACGACGGCGCCACCGCCATCCCGCAGGTGATGCGCGCGCTCGACGGCGCCCAGCTGGACCTGGACTCGATCCAGCTGCACCGGCCCAGCCTCGACGACGTCTTCCTGGCCAAGACCGGCCGCTCACTCCGTGAGTGACCACCAAGCGGTCGTGACGCGGAGCGCCTCCGGGCCGCACAGCGCGACCGCGCCGGCAAAGCCGGCCGGCACGGGCACGTCCACGACGTGGTACGCGCCGTCGACGACCGGCCCGGCGGCGACGGGCAGCGCCAGGCCCTTGGTGAGCCGGCCGCCGGTCGCCTTCACACACGCCTCCTTGCGCGCCCACAGCGTGGCGAAGGCGGCGGGGCCGGTGACGAGGGGGACCTCCTGCGGCGGAAAGTACCGGACCGCCATGGCCCGCGTGTCGAGGCCGGGCGTGTGCCGCTGGACGTCGACGCCCACCGCCCGCACCGGCGTGAGTGCCACGGCGGCGAGGTCGCCGGAGTGGGAGAGGCTGACCTGGACGCCGTCGACCTCGGGCTTGCCGTGCGGGCCGTACGACCAGCGCACCGCCTCGGGCGCGGTGCCGACCCAGCCGCCGACGAGCACCCGGGCGGCACCGTGCGCCGCGACGAAGCGGCGCCGCCCGACCGGGTCGAGCGCGCCGGCGCGGGACCGCTCCCGGTCGTCGAGCAGCTCGGCGAGGCGGGCGAGGACCGCGGCGGGCAGCGGTGAGCGCAGCAGCCACACGCGCACCTCGTCCACGGGCACCCGGTCCACGCCCACATCCTGTCCGCCCGCGCTAGAGACCGGCTAGGAGAGCAATGTGGACGCCTTGCTGACCGTCGCGGAGTACGAGGTCGCCGCCCGCGACCGGCTGCCGGCGGGCATCTGGGACTACATCAGCGGCGGCAGCGGCCAGGAGCGCACGCTCGCCGCCAACCGGGAGGCGTTCGGGCGGCTCGCGCTGCGGCCGAGGGTGCTCGTGGACGTCTCGCGGCCCGACCTGTCCACGACGCTGCTCGGTGCCCCGCTGCGGGTGCCGATCGGGGTGGCTCCGGTCGCGTACCACCAGCTGGCGCACCCCGACGGGGAGGTGGCGACGGCGCGCGCGGCCCCGTTCCTCGTCGTGAGCGTCTTCGCCAGCCGCACCCTGGAGGAGATCGCCGCGGCGGCCGACGGTCCGCTGTGGCTGCAGCTGTACTGGTTTCGCCGGCGCGAGGTGGTCACCCGGCTGGTCCGGCGGGCCGAGGCGGCCGGGTACCGCGCGCTGGTGCTCACCCTCGACACGCCCCGGGTGGGGCGGCGGCTGCGGGACGTGCGGCGGGGCTTCGCGATCCCGGCGGGTATCGTCGCGGCCAACGTGGAGACGGCGGTGATGGCGCGTACCCACGTGGCGGTCGACGGCGAGTCGGCGCTGGCCCGGCACTCCCGCGAGCAGTTCGACCCCTCGCTCGGCCCGGCCGACCTCGCCTGGCTGTGCGGTCAGACAGAGCTGCCGGTACTTGTCAAAGGCGTGCTCACCGCGGAGGACGCGGAGCTGGCGCTGGCACACGGCGCGGCCGGGGTGGTGGTCTCCAACCACGGCGGCCGTCAGCTCGACGGCGCGGTGGCGAGCGTGGACGCGCTGGCCGAGGTGGCCGCCGCGGTGGGTGGCCGGGGCCGGTCCTGCTGGACGGCGGCGTCCGTACCGGCACGGACGTGCTGCGCGCGCTGGCGCTCGGCGCGAGCGCGGTGCTGGTTGGCCGGCCCGCGCTGTGGGGCCTGGCGGTGGACGGGGAGTCGGGGGCGCGCGCGGTGCTCGACATCCTCGCGGCCGAGCTGGAGGAGGCGATGGTGCTCGCCGGCCGCCCCCGACTCTCCGATGTGGACCTGCGTCTACTGGCCGCTCAGCACCAGTAGAGGTTCGAGCTGTTCCGGGTCACGTTGCGCACCACGTTGTTGCTGCCCGTGCACGGGCTCCACCGGATGTTCGTGTTGCTCACCGTCAGGTTCTGGAACGTGATGTTCGACGACGGGCCAAACTCCGTGCGGGCCGCGATGCGCACCTCGCCGCCGCCGCTGATCGTGCCGGACTGCGCCGCGACGGCGACGTTGTAGCAGTTTTCCACCAGGATCGAGTTGTTGCCGTTGTTGCTGAGCGTGATCCGGTCGATGACCGCGCCGCCGCTCTCGGAGACGCAGAAGATGCCACGCCCGCCGCCGCGCGCGATCACGTTGCCGACCCGGATGTTGGTCGGGTAGCTGCTGCCGATCCGACCGTTGCGGTTGGCCATCCGGAATGCCGCGTAGCCGGTGCCGGTCGCGGTGTTCTCCGCGTCGACGGTACCGATGGTGGCGTTGATGGTGTCGTTGAGCAGCAGCCCCGAGTAGCCGACGCGGCGGGCGGTGACGGTGCCGACGGTCAGCCCGTCGACGCCGTACGTCTCGACGCCCTGGTTTGTCGCGCCCTCGACGTACACGTTGTCGATCCGGATGTTGCGGACCTTGACCGCGCGGTCGCCGCCGTGGTTGTCGATCCGGACCGCGAGCCCGCCGGACAGGCGCATGTCGATCTGGCCGAGCACGAGGTTGTTGACGTTGCGCATGAAGATGCCGTACAGCGGCGCCCCGCGCACCTGCAGGTACCGGACCTCGATGTCGCGGGTGCCGCGCGAGTAGATAGGCGCCTGGTCGCCGGAGCCCGAGCCGTTGACGGTGATCGCGCCGCACACGTCGAGGATCGTGTAGCTCGGCACGGAGATGCGCGAGCCGGCGCTCATCGTGCCGGAGCCGCGCACCACCACGGACTGTTTCGAGGTGCGGCCGGCGGTGAGGCTGTCGAGTGCGGCCTGGACGGCGGCGCGCAGGTCGGAGCCGGTGTAGACGGTGCGGCTGCCATTGCGGGAGGTCCAGGTGCTGCCGCTCTGCACCGCCTCGGCGTTGAACGACCCGTCACCGCAGGCGGCGAGCGTGTGGACGTCTTCGGGCGAGGTCGCGGCGTGGGCGGCGCCGGGGACGGCCAGCGCGGCCGCGGTGAGGAGGACCAGCCATCGTGGTTTCACGGTGCCCGCCTTTCGGGAGCGGAAAGGGCTTTCCGGACGTGTCCGGCACCGTATCGAACCGTTTCAATGTAGTCAAGCTCATCTATATGATCGCGCGAACCTCCGCAGCCTGCGCACCCCTTCGTCGATCTCGTCCACGTCCAGGTAGCTGCACGAGAGGCGGATCTGCCGCTCGCCGCCGGCACCGGCGTAGAAGTAGCTCATCGGCGTCCACAGCACACCGTGGTCGCGGGCCGAACGGGTCAGCGCCGCCTCGTCCGCGACGAACGGCACGGTCAGCACCAGGAAGAAGCCGCCGTCCGGCACGTTCCACCCGAACCCGGCCACGCCGCCGAAGTGCCGGTCGAGCGCGGCGAGCAGCGCCTCCAGCCGCTCCCGGTAGCGCCGGATCCGCTCCTCGTTGAGCGAGCGCAGCCGGCAGCCGTGCGTGACAAGCATCCCGCCGACCGCCGCCTGGGCCAGGGGAGAGGTGTTCACCGTGGTCATGCTCTTGATCTTCGAGAGCTGGTCGGCGAGCAGCGTGACGCTCCCGTCCGGCGCCACCACCGGCTGGTCCGCGATCGCGTAACCCACCCGGGCCCCGGGGAAGCACGTCTTGGCGAACGAACCGAGGTACACCACCCGGCGGTGCTCGTCGAGGTGCTTGAGCGTCGGCACCCGCCGGCCGGTGCGGGAGAAGAGCCCGTACGGGTTGTCCTCCAGCACGTACAGGTCGTCGTCGACCGCCGCCGCGAGCAGCTCGCGGCGCGCCTTCTCCGGCATGCTCGTGCCGGACGGGTTGGCGAAGTCGGGCACCACGTAGAGCGCGCGCGGGCGCCGCCCGCCCGCCCGCACCCGGGCCACCGCCGCGCGCACCGCCGCGGCGTCCACACCGGACGGACCCTCCGGCACCGGCTCGACGGCGATGTCGAGCAGCCGCGCGGCGCCGGTGATGCCCACGTAGCAGGGCGAGGCGACAAGCAGCACGTCACCTGAGTCGCGGAACAGCGCCCGCAGCGCCAGCAGCATTCCCTCCTGCGCGCCCACGGTGACCACGATGGACTCCGGCGACACCTCGATGCCCTCGTCGGCCGCGACAGTGGCCGCGACGAGCTCGTGGATCTGCCCCTTCGTCCGTCCATACTGGAACAGCAGCCCGCCGACCTGCCGCTGCGACAGGCCGCGGTCACGCTCCAGGTACTTCGCGTAGGCGTCCAGGTAACCGGCCACCACGCCCGGGTCGAACCGCTCGTCGTACGGCCGGCCGGGCGCGAATGAGATCGCGTCAGGGAAGCGGGCGGTCACCTCGTTCAGAAAGTTCATCGTGTCGAGCAGAGGGTCACTCAACGAGCCGTGCAGGTCGGTCAGTTGCACGTCGGTAGACCTCGATGCGAAGATTCGTTGCGGGTATTGGGTTTTCGGTTGTCTCACCGTATCGGCGGCGCCTCCAGGAGCCGTCGAAAGTGGCTAGGAGGACGCCCGATGCCCCTGCACCCCCAGCTCGCCCTGGCGCGCGGCCACCGAGCCGCCACCGGCGCCCGCCCCCTCTACGAGATGTCGCTGGCCGAGGCGCGCGCCGCCGACCTCGCCGCCATCAAGGCCGACCGCGGCACCCCGCACCCCGTCGGCGAGGTGGTGCCGCTGCGCATCCCCGGGCCGGACGGCGACCTCGACGCCCGCGTCTACCGCCCGGCAGGCGCCACCGGCGAGCCGCTGCCCGTCCTCGCGTACTTCTTCGGCGGCGGCTGGGTCCTTGGCAACCTGGAGACCAGCGACGGCATCTGCCGGCGGCTCTGCGCCAGCGCCGGGTGCCTCGTCGTCTCGGTCGCGTACCGCCTCGCCCCCGAGCACCCCTTCCCGGCCGCGCCCCGCGACTGCCACGCCGCGGTGACCTGGCTGGCGGCGCACGCGGCCGAGCTCGGGGCGACCCGGCACGCCTCGCCGTGGCCGGCGACAGCGCGGGTGGCAACCTCGCCGCCGCGGTCACCCTCCAGGCCCGCGAGTCCGGCCCGCCGCTCGCCGCCCAGGTGCTCATCTACCCCAACGTGGCGTACGGCTCGGACACCCCCTCCATGCGCGACAACACCGACCCGTACTTCTTCAACCGCACCTCCGTCGGCTGGTACTGGGGCCACTACCTCGCCGACCCGCGCGACGGCGCCGACCCGCTCGCCTCCCCGCTGCGCGCCGCCGACCTGGGCGGCCTGCCGCCGGCGCTGGTGATCACCGCCGAGTACGACCCGCTGCGCGACGAGGGCGAGCAGTACGCCGAGCGCCTGCGCGCCGCCGGCGTACCCGTCGAGGCGGCCCGCTACGACGGCATGACGCACGGCTTCTTCACCATGACCGGCACGCTCGCCGCGGCCCGGGAGGCGACCGCGCGCGTCGCCGAGTACCTGCGCAAGGCCTTCGGCGTGCCCGGCTGAAACCAGGTGGCGGACGGGTCCGGGGGATAGGGGACAATACCGACCGTGACGGATCTGATCGACGACCTGCAGTGGCGGGGCCTCATCCAGGACTCCACCGACCTTGACGAGCTGCGCGCTCGGGTGGCGGCCGGACCGCTGACGTACTACGTCGGCTTCGACCCCACCGCGGCGAGCCTGCACGTGGGTCACCTGGTGCAGGTGCTGACCGCGCGGCGGTGGCAGCTGGCCGGGCACCGCCCGCTGCTGCTTGTCGGCGGCGCGACCGGCCAGATCGGCGACCCCAAGGAGAGCAGCGAGCGCACCCTCAACCCGCCCGAGGTGGTCGCCGGCTGGGTCGAGCGGATCCGTGACCAGCTTGCCCCCTTTGTCACGTACACCGGTGACAACGCCGCCACCCTCGTCAACAACCTCGACTGGACCGGCCCGATGTCCGTGATCGAGTTCCTGCGCGACGTGGGCAAGCACTTCCCGGTCAACCGCATGCTCGCCCGCGAGGTGGTCAAGGCGCGGCTGGAGAGCGGCATCAGCTTCACCGAGTTCAGCTACCAGCTGCTGCAGGCCAACGACTACTTCGAGCTGCACCGGCGGTACGGGTGCGCGCTCCAGTTCGGCGGCTCCGACCAGTGGGGCAACATCACCGCCGGCGTCGACTACATCCGGCGTCGCGGGGGCGGGCCGGTGCACGCGTTCACCACACCGCTGGTGACCAAGAGTGACGGCACGAAGTTCGGCAAGAGCGAGGGCGGGGCGGTCTGGATCGACCCGGAGCTGACCAGTCCGTACGCGTTCTACCAGTTCTGGTTCAACGTCGACGACCGCGACGTCGCCCGCTACCTGCGCTACTTCTCCTTCAAGCCGCAGGAGGAGCTGCTCGCGCTGGAGAAGGAGATCGCCGAACGCCCGGCCGCGCGGGCCGGCCAGCGCGCGCTCGCCGCGGAGCTCACCGCCCTCGTGCACGGGCCCGAGGTGGCCGACGACGTGATCGCCGCGAGCCACGCACTGTTCGGGAGGGGCGCGCTGGACTCGCTCATGCCGGCCACCCTCCAGGCCGCGCTGGCTGAGGCGGGCATGATCCGGGTACCGCCGTCGGCGCCGCTCCTGGTGGTCGAGCTCTTCCGGGACGCCGGGCTG